>NZ_JAEQBB010000001.1 GCF_018616375.1 Exiguobacterium sp. J17977
GCGGCTCCGGGATTGCCTGCGGAAAGCGTGGGCGCCGGAAGGACGAGCGATTCTATTGATGTTAGTCAACAAGCTGACGAGTCGCGAGACTCGTTTTTTAACGTTTCCAGACCCATTCGTCACTCTCGTACTTAGTGACGAGCTCCTGAATCTCTTGTTGTTGCGCCTCGGTGAACGTCAGCGGCTCGAACGTCAAATCGAACGCGTCACGGAATCCGTCCGTGAACGCTGCGGCGACCTCATCGAACGCAACCGTCCGGCCGAGCGTCTCGTTCAACGAAACAGCTTTGTCGCCGAAACGGGCTTTCGCCTCAGCCTTTTCATCGGCTTCGAGGTTGAAGCAGTCGAACAAGACGTCATCGTCAATCGATAACGGGATTGAGCCGTGTTGCAGGACGGCGCCCTGATGGCGCACTTGGGCGCTCCCGGCAATCTTTTTCCCGTCGACGGCGAGCTCATAGTACGAGGCGGCGTCGAAACAGACGGCCGACTTCGGTTTTCGGAGCGCCTCGCGGTCGGCCTCGGTCAACGGTACCGAGAATTCGGCCGGAACGCCGAGCGCATGATAGCCGCGACGCACCCCTTCGGTCAGGAGGCGATAGCTCTCGATGACGTTCGTCGGCAAAGACGGCATCGTCTCAGGCAAGATGACGCTATACGTCAGCTCATCCGCGTGCAAGACGGCCCGCCCACCGGTCAAACGACGGACGACCGGGATGCCGTTCGAGGTGAGCGCCACGCGATCGAGGTCACGCGTTGCCCGCTGAAAGCGCCCGACGCTGATGGCGTGCGGGGCCCAAGCGTAAAAACGGAGTGTCGGTTTCATGTCACCGCGTGCGACCCAGCCGGCGATGGCCTCGTCGATGGCCATATTCTCGGCCGGAGATAGCGGGGCGGTGTGAAGCAAATGCCATGTCGTTCCAGTCATATGTGTCTCTTCTTTCTCTTAGTCGATTGGCAACATCGTATGACGACGCGCCTTGTGGACTTGTTCGTCCGCGTGATATGAAGAACGGACGAGCGGTCCGGCCTCACAGTGGGAGAAGCCTTTCGCCAAGGCAATCTCTTTCAACTCGGCGAACTCGTCCGGGTGATAGTAGCGTTCGACGTCGAGATGTTTCTTCGTCGGCTGCAAGTATTGGCCGAGCGTGAGGATATCGACGTTGTGGGCCCGGAGGTCGTCCATCGCCTGAATCAATTCTTCTTTCGTCTCGCCGAGTCCGACCATGATGGACGATTTCGTCGGGATGTCCGGGTTCAGTTCTTTCGACCGTTTTAAAAATTCGAGCGTCCGGTCGTACGTCGCTTTGGCACGGACTCTCGGCGTCAAACGACGGACCGTCTCCAAATTATGGTTCATGATATCTGGTCCGGCATCGATGAGCGTCTGGAGCGCCGAGAAGTCACCCATCATATCGGATGGGAGCACTTCGATCGATGTCTCCGGGTTCATGGCACGGACGGCGCGGACCGTCTCGGCGAACACCGTCGCCCCATAGTCGTTCAAGTCGTCGCGGGCGACGGCCGTGATGACGACATGTTTCAAGTTCATGAGGCGGACCGACTCGGCGACCCGTTTCGGTTCTTCCCAGTCAAGTTCGTTCGGCTTGCCCGTCGTGACCGCGCAGAAGCGGCAGGCACGCGTGCAGATGCTCCCAAGAATCATGAACGTCGCGGTGCGGCGCACGGCCCAACATTCATGGATGTTCGGACATTTTGCTTCCTCACAGACCGTATGTAGGTTTTTCTCGCGCATCATCTTTTTGAGACCGGTGTAGGTCTCATTCGTGTTCAGTTTAATCTTTAACCATTCCGGCTTTCGTTTCAGTTCCCCTCGTGCCAAGATGATTTCCCCCTTTTTGAAAGTTAACCCCTAACAAAAAGAGTTTACCAAAGATGAGGTGGAATTCGAACCAGCGAAATTATTGGCTTTGCCAATACAGGTCAGCTGTGTGTCAAAACAGAACATATATTTCAAAATGGTTACGCTTTCATGTGAAGTGTTGTTTCCCATTTTTTGAATTGCTATACTGACGTTGACCACCTGAATAAGGACCATATGTAACTGATACGATCAGGCATGGGGTGAACGAGCGTTGGTGAGGCAACGCTTCTTCCTCCATGCCTTTTTGTTTGGGGGTCGGGGAAACTTTCAAAAAAGGAGTGGGGAACATGAACAAAGCATTGAACTGGACAGCGACACTGGGGCTAACGACAGCGCTACTCGTCTCATCGGTCCCGATGGCGACTGCGGTCGTAGCGGAGGAGACGCCGGCAACGTCGATTGAGCAGCGTGTGGACGCCAAGCTCGCGTCGATGACGCTTGAACAAAAGCTCGGTCAAATGATCATGCCAGACTTCCGATTATGGAACGGGGCGAACCATACGGCACTTGCGACAGATGTGGCGCGCGTCGTCGATCGGTTTGACCTCGGGGGTGTCATCTTGTTCGCGGAAAACGTGACCGAGACCGAACAGACGACGAAACTCGTCCACGACCTCCAAGAAGTCGTCAAACAAGACGAAAGCAACGACGTACCGCTCTTCATCACGATCGACCAAGAGGGTGGGATCGTGACTCGGCTCGGAACAGGCACGAACTTGCCGGGCAACATGGCGCTCGGGGCGACACGGAGCAGCCAGTACGCATACGACGCGGGGAATATTATCGGTTCGGAGTTGAACGCTCTCGGGGTGAACGTCAACTTCGGTCCGGTACTAGACGTCAACAACAACCCGGCCAACCCGGTCATCGGCGTCCGCTCGTTCTCGAGTGACCCAGAACTCGTCGGCGAGCTCGGCTCGGCGATGACGCAAGGGATTCAAGACCAAGGTGTCGCCGCGACGGCGAAGCATTTCCCGGGGCATGGTGATACGGCAACCGATTCGCATTACGGCCTGCCGATCGTCGACAAGTCACTCGAAGATTTGCGCGGTCTCGAATTGTTACCGTTTAAACGGGCCATCACCGAAGGCATCGATATGATTATGACCGGCCACATCGGGATGCCGCAAATCGAGGATGAGGTAATCAATTCGCCGCGCGGCACGTTCCCGCTCCCGGCGACACTGTCAGATGACGTCATCACAGGTGTCTTGCGTGAAGACATGGGCTATGAAGGCATCGTCATCACGGACGCCTTGAACATGCAGGCAATTTCTGACAACTTTACGGAAGCCGAAGCGGTCATCAAGACGTTCGAGGCTGGTGTCGATATCGCGCTCATGCCGACGATTCTCCGGTCGAATGCGGACGTTGTGAAGCTCGAGACAATCTTTGAAGAAGTCATGGCGGCCGTCGAGGATGGACGCTTATCAGAAGAACAGATTGATGCAGCGGTCGAGCGGATTTTGACGCTCAAAGCGAAACGCGGCATCTGGCAAGAGTCGGTCGACACGACGACGCTCGAGGCGAAACTCGCTGAGGCGAATGCGGTCGTCGGCAGCGCCGAGCATAAAGCGAAAGAACGTGAAATCGCCGAGGCGGCCGTCACGCTCGTGAAAAACGACGACAAGACGCTTCCGTTCAAACCTAAAAAAGGTGAGACGGTCCTCGTCTTGTCACCGGCGAAAGATCAGACGGACAGCATGATTAAGACGATCAAGTCGCTCGAGAAGAACGCCGGCAACATGAAAGACGTGAATGTCATCGCCGCGAACTATACGGCATCGACGAAGCACTTGGATCAAAACCCAGCATTGAAAGAAAAACTCGACGCGGCCGACTATATCATCGTCGGTTCGAACGTGAACAACAGCGCCAAGCTGAAATCGACTTCGGCTGACAACTACGTACCGGCCGAAGTGTTCCGTTACGCGAATGAGACGGGTAAGAAGTCAGTCATGCTCAGTCTGCGCAACCCGTACGATGTGGCGGTTCAGCCGGATGCACCGGCCCAGCTCATCATCTACGGTTTCAAAGGTGACCCGAATGGACCGGACTCAGAGGCGGGCAATGCCAAATCGGCAGGACCGAACCTCCCGGCCGGCATCCGCGCCATCTTCGGTGAAGTCAAGCCGACGGGCAAACTCCCGGTCGATGTGCCGACGTTCGAGAACGGCGTGTTCGGCGACGATCTGCATCTTGAATTCGGTGACGGATTCCGCAACTGGAACAAGTAAACAAAACCGCGAGCGCCCTATGAGGGTGCTCGCGGTTTGTCATTTGAATAACGTATCAAGTAGCGCATAGTTGACGGCTTCGAACTCGCGGTCAAGGAGACCAATCGCTTTTTTCGCGTCATAACCGTTATAGACGACGTGCATGATGCCGTCTCGGCGTTTGCCGTAAAAATTGTAAGAGATGTTTGGCTCGGCGTCTAACGTGAGGCTGTATGAATAGCCGAATTGGTTCGGAAAGACGCGAAGCGTATAAGCAGATTCGTCAAGCCGATGTTGCTCCTGCAAATAGGCCTGTAACAAATCGCGATGTCGTGCTTCATCAATTTTGAAGAGCGTAAAAATCAGCACGACAGCGAATAGCGCAATAAGGGGAGCACGGTGCCGCTTCCTCACGCCTCGAAATAGCCGACGACGAGAAGGCCAGGGCCTGTGTGTGCCCCGATGGCCGAACCGACGATCGTCTTCGTGACGCTCGCCGGGTTCGCATGTTCCCGGAGCAACGCCTCGAATTGGTCGGCTTTGACCGGGTCGTCCCCGTGACCGATGAAGACGTGACCGCCTTCGACGAGCGGTTTCGACTCGGTCATCCATTCGACGATGCGGCGCATCACTTTTTTGTGTCCGCGAATCTTCTCGATCGGGACGAGCTTACCGTCTTCGACCGTGAGAAGTGGTAAAATCGTCAACAAGTCCCCGATGAACGCACTCGCTTTCGAGACACGGCCGCCGCGCATCAAATACTCGAGCGATTCGACCGTGAACAAATGACGGATCTTGCCGACGAGCGACGTCGCATAGGCGACCGTCTCGTCATACGTATGATCCTGTCCATATTCGGCGACTGTCTTGACGAACAGCCCTTGGCCGACAGACGCAGCACGCGTATCGAGAATATGGAACGTGCTGTTCGGGTATTCTTCTTTAAGTAGGTTGCCGACCATGACGGCCGTCTGGTATGTACCCGAGAGCTCGCCCGAGAAAGCGAGATACAGGAATGGGATTTCTGATTCGAGGTGTTGGCGGAAACAGTGCTCGAGTCGGGCCGCCTCAATTTGGAACGTCTTCGGTGTCTTGCCGGTCCGCATCGCGTCGTACACGTCTTTCGGTTGAATCGTTTCCCCGTCTAAAAATTCTTCATTGTCGATGATAACGCCGAGCGGCAAAATCTCGAGGCCGTACTCGACGACTTGATCTTTGGTCAAATCGGCTCCGGTATCGGTGATGAGTTTAAACATGCAATCACTCCTCTGCTAATTGTTGTTCAATGTCGCGAATCGGTTCATTGCGTTTCCACATCCGGTCGAGCTGGGTCGCGAGCGTCGCTTGTTCGGTCGCATCGAGCGAGCCGGGAATCAGCTGACTCACGCCACCGAGGACGGTGTAGGCGCGACGCAACACGTCGTCGACGGTGAGCGGAATTCCTAGTAAGTCTTCGAGCGACGCCATCGTCTCCGGGACGATTTCGGGATACGTGAAGCGCGTCGCTTCGCCCTGGATGGCTTGCGCATAAAAGTCACGGATGAGGGCGGCCCGTTCACTTCCGCTCTTGCGGACGCTCAAGTAAATCTGAACGGCGACGCCGCCACGGACGCGGCGCTGTGAGATGCCGGCGAACTTTTTCCCGTCAATCGACAAATCGAAGCTGCCCGGGCAGTAGGAGCCGACGATCTCGCCAGGCACGATTTTCGTCGTCACGTCTTGGAACATGAGTTGGATGAGTGACGTCATCGCCTCGTAGCCGCTATCGATTTGAATGCCGTCTTTCTCGGGTAAAATCAAAGATAAGTTCAACACGTCCGCGTCCAAGACGACGGCCAGTCCGCCTGAATTGCGGACGACGGGGCGGAAGCCGTGTTCATGCAGCAAGCGGATGCCGTCTTCCAAGTGGGGCAGACGGGCGTCTTGAATCCCGAGCACGACCGTGTTTAGATGAACCCAGGCCCGCAGGACGGCACCTGACGTCGCGGTCGAGGCACAGAGCGTGTCGTCCGTCGCGAACGATTGCTCGGCTTGGAACGCCGGACCGAGCGAAGACTGGTCAATGACACGGTAGGTCGGTTGTCGTAATAATGGATGGGTCATATACATAATTCCTTTTCACATAAATAATTTCCTTCCCATTATAGCACGGGAGGAACAACGCGCTAGAAGTCGAATCCATCAATAATGAAACGTAGGGGGCAACGTCATGTATACGTCACGAGGTCAATTGTCAGGCTCGAAAGTGTTCAAAGATCCGGTTCACCGTTATATATACGTCTATGATCATCTCGTCTGGGAATTAATCAATACGAAAGAGTTTCAACGGTTACGTCGTATCAAGCAGCTCGGGACGTCGTTTTTGACGTTCCACGGCGCCGAGCATACGCGCTTCCATCATTCGCTCGGCGTCTATGAGATTGCCCGTCAGTTGATTGACCAGTTCCATGAGTATCCGGAATGGGACGACCGCAACCGCGAGCTGTTGCTCGCAGCGGCGCTGCTCCACGATGTCGGGCACGGTCCCTTCTCGCACGCGTTCGAGCACGTCTTTGCCGTTCGTCACGAGGTGTGGACCGAACGGATTATTCTCGGGGACACGGAAGTGAACAAAGTGCTGTCCGAGATGGGGGTCGGCTTCCCGGAAGAAGTGGCGGCCATCATCAATAAGACACATCCGAACCGATTGCTCGTCAACATCCTCAGTTCTCAGCTCGACGTCGATCGGATGGACTATCTGCTCCGCGACGCCCATTTCGCCGGTGTCAGTTACGGCAAGTTCGACCTCGAGCGCATGCTTCGGGTGTTGCGCCCCGATGAGGATCAAGTCGTCGTCAAACAGTCAGGCATGCATACGATTGAGGACTATATCATGCGCCGCTATCAGATGTACTGGCAAGTGTATCTCCACCCGGCGACACGCTCGAGCGACCTGTTGCTCAAGGCCGTGCTCGAGCGGGCGCAAGAGCTGTATGCGTCGGGCTATACGTTCGACATGGTGCCGAAACACTTCTTACCGATTTTCAATCATGAGGACATGACGCTCGAGCATTATTTGAAGCTCGACGAGACGATCGTCTATTTCTATTTCCAAGAATGGATGGATGAGGCCGACCCAATTTTGGCCGACCTTGCGAGCCGGTTCGTCAACCGTCGCCTGTTGAAGTATAAGAACTTCCCGGAAGCGAACCGCGTCCGCTACATGGACCGCTTGCGTGCGACGATGGAGGCGATCGGGTTGCCGACGCGCTATTACTTGCTTGAGGACCAACTCAGCCAACTGCCATACGATTTGTATAAAGGCCACGGCACATATGAGGGCATCTACTTGCAGATGAACGACGGCGACCGTCGCGAAATCTCGGAAGTGTCGATGCTCGTCCAATCGATTTTGAACTCGCGGCAGTCGGACGAGAAGATTTATTATCCCGAGGACGTGCTCCTCAACTTGAAAGATTTCGCGTCAGAAAAAACATGGATGTTGTCAACGTTACGAGGAGAGTGAATCGTTGAAAAGGAAGTGACACCATGGGGGTTGGCACATTGGTCGGCGGGGTCGGCATCTTCTTGCTCGGGATGATGCTGTTGACGGATACGTTAAAAAACATGGCCGGGGAGCGGCTCCGGCAGCGGTTGAACCGATTGGCGGAAGGGCCGGTCTCGGGTGCGTTTCTCGGGGCGACGATGACGGCGTTGTTTCAGTCGTCGACGGTGACGACGCTCATGACGATCAGCTTCGTCAGCGCCGGTCTGTTAACGTTCACCCAAGCGCTCACACTCGTCATCGGGGCGAACGCGGGCAGTGCGACGACCGGCTGGATTGTAGCACTCTTAGGCTATAACGTGGACATCCGCGAGCTGTTGCTCCCGCTCATCGGGGTCGGCATGGCGCTACGCTTGATCGGGCGGCGCGTCAAACGCATCGGCATGCTCATGGTCGGACTCGGTCTGATTTTCGTCGGCATCGGGACGCTCCAAGAGGCGATGCGCGACGTCGTCACGTTCTCGTTCGCCGGTTGGGAAGCGGACACACCGCTGCATCAACTCGCGTTGCTCGGGACGGGCTTACTCATGACCGTCTTGTTGCAGTCCTCGAGCATCGGTCTCGTCTTGACGATGACGGCGCTTGCGACCGATACAGTGACGCTCGCCCAAGCCTGTCTGCTCGTGCTTGGACAAAGTGCCGGGACGAGTCTCGTCGTCGCCATCGGATCAATCGGAGGCTGGAAATCGGCCCGCCGTATCGTCTTGGCGCACGTACTCGTCCATGGCTCGATTTTACTCATCGGCTGGCTGACGTTCCCGCTCTTGTTCGGTGTCGTGAATGGTGTGGCCGACCGGCTCAACTGGAACGAACTGTTGCGGCTCGCCTTGTTCCACACCTCGTTCCATCTGCTCGGGGTGTTCACGTTCCTGCCGTTTCATGAGGCGTTCAGCCGTCAGTTGCTCAAATGGATTCCGAGTCGGTCCGAGAAGTTGATCCGTTTTTTGAACCCGAACATGGCCCGTATCCCGACGGTTGCGCTCGAGGCGGCCCGGCGCTCATTGATTGAGATTGAGCGCTATTTGGCCAAAGAGACGCAACTGTTACTGACCGAGGCCCGTAAACGCGACGATGAGCTCCAACTCGTCGAGAAGACACTTAGCGATGTCCGGGTGTTTTTGAGCACGATTCAATTGGAAGAAGGGCGAGGGCGCAACGACTATGGCCAACATTTGTCGTTGCTCCATACAATCGATCACTTGGAGCGGTGGCTGTTCGTCATGCGGGAAGTCGAGCCGGTCGACGCGCTCCGCGATACGGACTTCTTAGTCGCACGCCAGCTCGTCTTGCATGAGCTCGATATGGTCGATACGCTCAACCATCACACGCCGCCGGAAGAGTCGCGGCAGTGGAAGACGGCCTCGAAACAGCTCGCCGAGTATCGGAAGGCGCACCGGGCCGAACTACTCGAAGAGACGGCGGCCAATCAGCTCGAGATGGACCAGACGATTCAAAAGGTGCAGGCCCTCCTCTGGCTCGACCGGATCGGCTATCACGTTTGGCGTGCGACGCGTCACCTCATTAAACCGACCGTCCCGAGCGAGCGGTTTGAAGTGAATTTGGAAGACTGAAAAAGCGACCGCCCCTCCGAGATGGAAGGGCGGTCGCTGTGTTTACTTCTTATCCGCGTGCATGACACCGGCTTGACCGTAGTGCGTCGCGTCCATCTCTTCGATGAAGACGGTGATGTTTTCTTTCGGCGCGTTCGTCGTCTCGGAGACGGCGTCCGTCACTTTTTCAATCAACGCACGTTTTTGTTCGACCGTGCGGCCTGGGAGCATTTTAACCGTTACGTATGGCATATTGTTTCCTCCTTTTAGTTCGTTCTCTTTCATTTTAGAGAAAGTCGCGCAGACTGGGAAGAACAAAGTCGGCACTTCCGCGATGCTCCCTAAATTTGCAGGTGCGAAATATGTGAAAACGGGGTAAGGAACAAGACAGACTAGTCGTAGGAGGAACAGGCGCATGAAATGGAAGGGCAGACAAGCAAGTCGGAACGTCGAGGATCGACGGGGACAACGTGTCGGAGGGAAAGGTATCGCAGGCATTGGAGGAGGCTTCGGTCTCATCTTGGTCATCGTCTTCACATTGCTCAATGGCGGCAATCCGGGCGATATTGTCAACAATATCGGACTCGGAGAACCGGAACAGACCTCTGGAACGTATGAAGGCTCGGCACGGGAAGAAGAGATGGCCGATTTCGTGTCGGTCGTGCTACGGGATACCGAGGAAGTGTGGACTGATATCTTTGCCGAGAACGGCTTGACGTATCGGGAGCCGACGCTCGTCATCTATAAAGACCAAGTCGAATCTGCGTGCGGCATCGCTGGATCAGCGGTCGGGCCGTTCTACTGTCCGGGTGACCAAAAACTATACATCGATTTAAGTTTTTATGATGACCTCAGTCAACAGTTTAACGCACCGGGTGACTTCGCGATGGCGTACGTCGTCGCCCATGAGGTCGGTCACCACGTCCAGACGTTGCTAGGCACGACGGACGAGATTATGCCGCTCCGCAACGAGATGAGTGAGACCGAGTTCAACAAATATTTGGTTCGCTTCGAACTCCAGGCCGATTACTATGCGGGCGTTTGGGCCCACCACGCCCAAGGGATGGGCTATCTCGAGGCCGGTGACGTCGAAGAGGCGATGAATGCGGCGCATCAAATCGGGGATGACACGCTTCAAAAACAGGCACGCGGCTATGTGACGCCGGATTCGTTCACGCACGGCACATCCGAGCAACGGAAACGTTGGTTCGATAAAGGGTTCCAAAACGGGACGATTCAAGGCGGCGATACGTTCAACGCCAAAAACTTATAACGATGAGGTCAAGCGATGGCTTGACCTTTTTCCATGTCCAAGTTGGCTTGTGAAGAAAGAATCCGCTATCATGGAAACAGAAACTAGAAGTAGGAAGGGGATGACCCGATGGAATCCTTACTCAAAAAAATCGAATTCGCCAAAAGCGAGATGACGTCCGTGGAGAAAAAAATCGCCGACTATATTTTATCCCACTCGACGCTCGTCCCAAATATGACGACGAAAGAGCTCGCTCAAAAGACGGACGTGTCCGAGGCGAGTATCGTCCGCTTTGCGCGTGTCGTCGGCATCGATAGCTTCAAGGCGTTCAAACTTGCCCTCGTCAAAGACTTGGCGATCACCGAGACGACGCTCACCGACTTCAACGTGTTGCAGCAGAAAGATACACCGTACGATTCGTTCCAAAAAGTCATCCATGTGAACAAGATGGCCATCGAGGCATGTGCCGAGGCGATGGACAAGCGTGAGCTCGAGCATGCGATTGATACGTTCGCGCGAGCCAACCGAGTCGTATTTTATGGAGTCGGCGGCTCGTCGACGGCTGCGTACGACGCGCAATATAAATTCACGAAGCTCGGCTATGCGGCCCAGACATCGCAAGATTTCCATTACATGTTGTCGCTCATCCCGCATCTCGGACCGAACGACGTCTTCGTCGCCATCAGCACGTCGGGCCGGACGAAAGACGTGCTCGAACTCGTCCGCTTCGCCAAGAAGAAAGGGGTACCGGTCGTCGCCATCACGGACCTCGATAAATCGCCGCTCTATCGGGAAGCGGACGTCCGACTCTGCACGCCGAGCGTTGAACGCGACTTCCGGATTGCGAGCATCGCGTCGCGGATGACACAGTTGACGATTATCGACACACTTTATATGGGGCTGTTGCACCGCAAAGGCGAGGGATTGATTGATCGCTACGCCGAGGCGCGTGACGAGATGGTGAAGTTGCGCCGATGATTCATGTCTATGACGCAACGTGGCGCGATAAGGTGGCAACGTTTCTCTTACGACAACGGTCGTTCGCCGCGTTAAACGGACAGACACCCGAGACGTTCCGGGACGAGAATCTGACCGACTTTGAAGCCGAAGGGACCGTCAGCCTCGTCTTTGCGGACGGGGATGTCATCGCCGTCGCCGACTTGTTGAAGCAACACCCGGTCGACGGCTCACTTTGGCTCGGACTATTTGTCGTCGATGAACGGCTGCACGGGACTGGCATTGCGACACGCTTGTATGAACAGCTCGAACACGCATATATGCGTCCGTTCCAAACCGTGTTCCGACTCGGGGTCTTGCCTCACAATGAGCGGGCGCGCCACTTTTGGGAGCGGCAAGGCTATGTGTATGAAAAAGATTCCGTCACGGCACGGGGCGATCACGTCCACGTGCTGAAAAAAGTCATCGACTAAAGCGCTCGGTCCACTAGGGCCGGGCGTTTTTCTATAGATGTATACACGTATACAAATCTACATGTATACGCTTGACCCGTAATGAAATTTTATTTCCTTATTTTTTTAAATAAGTTTGACTTTTAATTTCAAGTTAGTACAATAAAATTAGAGAGAAGAAAGGATGGTGGCGATGTTAGACAAACTGGCTACTGAAAGACGAAATGAACGAACGATGCACTTGGACGAGATGGCGGTCGAGGAGTTCCTCGCAGTGATGAACGAGGAAGATCAATCGGTCCCACACGTCATTAAAGAACAACTGTCGGTCATTGCCGACGTGACGAAGCGTGCCATCGCATCCTTCAAACAAGGCGGGCGTTTGATTTATATCGGCGCAGGGACGAGCGGGCGGCTCGGCATCTTAGACGCGGCGGAATGCGTGCCGACGTTCGGCGTGTCACCGGATATGGTCGTCGGACTCATCGCCGGGGGCGAGCGGGCGCTCATCAAAGCCGTCGAGGGAGCAGAGGACAGCAAGGATTTGGCAGTCAATGATTTGAAAGCGCTTCACTTGAATGAGAAAGACACCGTCATCGGGATTGCCGCGAGCGGACGGACACCGTACGTCATCGGCGGGCTCGATTACGCCCGTGAGGTCGGCGCGACGACAGCCGCGCTATCGTGTAACAAAGGTTCAAAAATCAGCGAACACGCCGAGTTCAAAATCGAAGTCGAGACGGGACCAGAAGTATTGACCGGATCGACCCGTTTGAAAGCAGGGACGGCGCAAAAACTCGTCCTCAACATGATCTCGACGGCGTCGATGATTGGGGTAGGGAAAGTGTATCAAAACTTGATGGTCGACGTGCAGCCGACAAACGAAAAGTTGGAAGTGCGGGCCAAACGGATGATTGCGGAAGCGACAGGGGTCGATGAACAGACGGCCGCGCGTTATTTCGATTCATCCGGTGGTCACGTCAAGACGGCGATCGTCATGATTTTAGCCGACGTCCCGCATGCGGAGGCAGTCGAGCGATTAGAGCGTGCGAACGGATTCGTCCGTGACGCACTATAAGGGGGATTCGAGATGAAGAAAGAAGAGGTTCTGGCACATGCGATATTAGAGCATGTCGGGGGGAAAGATAACATTCGTCAACTCGCGCACTGTATGACGCGTGTGCGTCTCGCGCTCAAAGATCCGACGAAAGCGGATCTCGCCGCATTGAAACAAATCGATGGTGTCATGGGTGTCATCGATGACGAGACGTTGCAAATCGTCGTTGGCCCGGGGACGGTCAACCGCGTGGCGGACCATCTCAGCCGTGAGACGGGGCTCGCCATCGGGGAGGAATCGGTCGATGCGAACTTGACGCCGGACGAACGGGCGGCCATCGAACGTCAAAAAGTAAAAGATAAACAGAAGTCGCCGTTCAAGCGCTTCTTGCGTCGCTTAGGGAATATCTTCATTCCGCTCATTCCAGGTCTTGTCGCTTCAGGTATCATTAACGGGGGAGCCAACTTCGCGAAGAACGCCGGGGTCGACCCGACCGAAACGTGGATGCAAATCCTCTTATTGCTCGGTAGCACGGTCTTTGCTTACCTCGCCATCCTCGTCGGTTGGAACACGGCGAAAGAGTTCGGTGGCACGCCGGTACTCGGTGCCATCGCCGGGGGGATTCTCTTCAACCCGATGCTCGCCGACATCACCATTTATGGGGAACCGCTCGTCGTCGGACGGGGTGGATTGTTCGGGGTCATCTTTGCAGCTTGGCTCATGACGTACATCGAGAAACACGTGCGTCGCTTCATGCCGACAGCAGTCGATATCATCTTTACACCGCTGCTCACGGTCCTCGTCGTCGGTTTCACGGCGCTCTATGCGATCATGCCGGTCGCAGGCGTATTGTCAGATGGGATCATGCAAGGACTGAACGCCGTGCTTGAAATCGGTGGTCCGGTCGCTGGCGCCGTACTCGCTGGCTTCTTCTTGCCGCTCGTCATGGTCGGATTGCATCACGGACTCACACCGATTCACTTGGAACTCTTGAACACGGTCGGGAACACGGCACTCTTGCCGATCTTGGCGATGGCTGGTGCTGGACAAGTCGGGGCAGCACTCGCGATTTTCGTGAAGACGCGCAACCAACGCCTCCGTAACATCATCAAAGGGGCCATCCCGGTCGGATTCCTCGGAATCGGCGAGCCGCTCCTTTACGGTGTCACCCTTCCGCTTGGCCGTCCGTTCTTGACGGCTTGTATGGGAGCCGCGGTCGGCGGTGCGTTCCAAGCGACGATGAAGACGGCAGCGCTCGGGATTGGGGTCTCTGGTCTCTCGCTCACGCCGCTCATCGACAACGGTATGTACTTGACGTATATTGGAGGTCTCGTGATTTCGTATACGGCTGGCTTCATCTTCACGTATTTCTTCGGCTTCAAAGAAGAAATGGCAGACGGGATTTAACAACCGAGGCGGCTCTCTGGAGTCGCCTTTTCATTTGACGAGGAGGGCTTTCTGATGAAAGGATTATCGGTTTATTTGAGTGAACCGCTCACACCACAGTTCAAGACATGGGTCGGACGCATGCGAGAGATCGGCTTTGCATCGCTGTTCACGTCACTTCATATTCCAGAGGATGACACGTCGGTGTATACAGAACGGCTTCGTGACCTCGGGACGCTCGCCCGAGAGCTCGACATGGAACTGTTCGCCGATATCGCACCAACGTCGCTCGCCGCACTCGGCAAGACGTGGGACGATGCCCATACGCTCACCGAATGGGGCGTGACGGGGCTGCGTGTCGATTACGGTGTGACGCCGAAACAAGTCGCCGATTTGTCGACCCGGATGACGGTCGCCTTGAACGCGAGCACGTTGTCTGAAACAGAACTCATAGAGATGAAGCAACATGGCCTCGTGACGGACAATGTCGAGGCGTGGCACAATTTCTATCCGCGACCGGAGACGGGACTCGACCGAGCTTGGTTCGATGCCAAGAACGACTGGCTGAAGCGACAGGGTTTGAGCGTCCAGGCATTCATTCCCGGGGACGGGACATTGCGCGGACCGCTGTTCGAACGGCTGCCGACGCTCGAGGATCATCGCCCGTTTTCAACGTTCGCCTGCTACATGGACCTCATGGATTCGGTCGATCGCATCTTGATTGGCGATCCGGGACTTGCTGACGAGACGATTGAACAGTTCGCCTCGCACGCTGACGAGATGCTCGTCCTTCGGGCCGAAGCGGAGACAACGATTGAAGCCGCCTTCTATCGTGTCCAGACGAACCGGATGGACCCGGCCCGTGACGTCGTCCGCTCGGTCGAATCGAGGGGCTATGGCCGTCCGGGGGACCGCTTGCTCGAGCCGATGGCAGCAAAACCTCGTCCGCTCGGAACGATCACGGTCGATAACGCGAAGTACGGCCGTTATGCCGGCGAGCTGCAAGTGACGAAACGCGATTTGGTGGCGGACGAACGGGTCAACGTTCTGGGCCGCGTCATCGAGGCAGACCGGCCGCTCATCCGGGCGATCGGGCCGGGCACGAAGTTTCGAATCGAGTGGTGCTGACGTTCCGGATTGCCACATTCCCTCGTCTTTGTGTACAGTAGAGAGGGAGGGAATGCCATGAAAGAGATTAATTTTAATATCGTCGCTGACGATTCGACCGATGGCCACGGCGGTTTTGGGGTCGGTTCGCTCAGTTTGAACAATATGTCTCCCGTCATCATCGATGTCGAGGCGGGGACCGCGGTCATCGATATGGGGGCCATGCATGCCAAATCGGCGATCGAGAAACGCATCAAGTTTTTGACGGAGCGGGAAGCGGTGCCGAACGGCAAACCGTATTGGATTGTCTGGGTCACGGTCGGACGAAAGCCGGAAGGGTTCTATTACGGCGGTGTCGCAGCTTGCGACATGTCCATCGACCTCGAGGCACGTCGCGGCTATAAACTGTTGCCGTATCACGTCAACCAGATGGACAAGTCGCTCAAAGGCCGTATTCTCATCGATATGATGGACGCACCGTCACGCGACGTGCTCGCTGCTTTCTTGAAAGAGCATCGTCCTGAGATTTGGGAACAATCGACTGAATTACAAACCGAGCTCGAACGCTTAGGCGCCGAGTAAAAAGATTGGACCGTTTCGGTCTCCAATCTTTTTTGTTTTCATGTGTCCTGATTTGGGAACATGAACTTGTTATCATGTTGTGATTCCCCCGTAATTGTATGAAAATTCAGCATTATGCTATACTAAACGCACTGTGTAAAAGAGAAAGGGTGACACGATGAGTGAAACTAAGAAAATTATGATTGGCCTCCTGTTGGGGGTGGCCGTCGGTCTAGGATTGGCCGCATTGCCAGGGAACATTTACGATGTGACGAACACGTATCTTCTCTCGCCGGTCGGAACCGTATTTTTGAACTTGATTAAAATGCTAGTCGTCCCGATCGTCTTCTTCTCGATCATTCTTGGCGTCATGGGTCTCGGGGACCCGAAAGAGCTTGGACGCGTCGGTACGAAATCATTGCTCTTCTTCTTGACGACAACGGCCATCGCCATTGTGTTGGCTCTCGGTGTCGCTCAAATCATCAAGCCAGGTGATCGTGGGGACTTCCCGACGACAGGTCTTGAGTTTGATGCCTCAGGTTCGGAAGAGTCGTCGAACATCGTGCAGACGTTCGTTAACATGATTCCAACGAATCCGGTCCAAGCGCTCGCCGAAGGCAACATGCTTCAAATCATCGTCTTTGCGGCACTCATCGGATTCGCGATGATTGCGCTCGGTGAAAAAGCACGTACATGGCGCCGATTCGTCAAACAAGGCGATCGCATCATGATGTACTTGATTCATTTGGTCATGAAGCTCGCGCCATACGGTGCCTTCGCCTTGATCGCCTCGGCCATCGGTGGCATCGGCCTCGACGCCGTATACGCGATGGGCTGGTATATGTTCGCCGTCGTCTTGACGCTGTTCTTGCACTCGGTCGTTGTGTACGGTGGCGCAGTAGCATTAATCGGAAAAATGAATCCGATTTTCTTCTTTAAAAACTTCTACGAGGCGATGACGTTCGCATTCTCGACATCGTCGTCGAACGCGACGTTACCGGTCTCGATGGAAGTGGCTCAGACGAAACTCGGCGTCCCACGCTCAATCTCGTCATTCGTCCAACCGCTCGGTGCGACGGTCAATATGGACGGGACGGCTATCATGCAAGGGGTCGCGACGATTTTCATCGCCCAAGTGTTCAACGCTGATTTGACGATCACAGAGCTCGCTACGGTCGTCATCACTGCGGTACTCGCCTCAATCGGGACGGCGGGTGTACCAGGTGTCGGACTTGTCATGCTCGCGCTCGTCTTACAATCCGTCAACTTACCGGTCGAAGGGATTGCCCTGATCATCGGTGTCGACCGTGTGCTCGATATGCTCCGGACATCGGTCAATATTACAGGTGACGCCGCGTGTGCGGTCGTCGTCTCGAAACTCGAAGAGAAACATCTTCCTGCAGTCGACGAAGACTCGTGGGATGAAGTGGATGCAAAATAATCTAAAGGCTGACCCGGTTCATACCGGGCCAGCCTTTTCAAATGAAGTGAGGTTTTACTAAATGGAATGGGAAGTGCTGCCAATCCCGCTGTTTGTCGTGGTCAGCATCATCTTAAACAGCATCATCGCCATCGCGGGCGTGTTACCGAGCGCCTTTTTGACGGCGCTGAACGTTCAGATCCTAGGCTTTGGACCAGGCGTCGCCGTTTCCTTTGTTGGTGAGGCATTCGGCGCCGTACTCAGTTTCGTCCTGTATCGTAAGGCGCTCCATCGCTACACGTCACCGGACGGGAAGCGACTACGGCGTCTCCGTGAGGCCGAAGGGGTCGAGGCATGGTTCCTCGTCCTCGGTCTCCGGCTGTTGCCGTTCGTACCGTCCGGTCTCGTCACACTGTCGGCCGCATTCAGCCGGATGTCGCTCCCATCGTTCGCCGTGGCGAGCACGATTGGAAAAGTGCCAGCGCTCTTGGTGGAGGCGCTGGCGGTCACGGCCGTCCTGACCGTGGCGAGCGGGTGGCAACTCGGTCTCGTCGCCGTTCTCGCCGTCTTATACGCAGTGTGGCGCTTGTCTCAGAGGAGCGGCGAGAAGATATGACAGAACGCTTCGACGAAGCGTTTGCCGTTCGATTTCTTGCGCATCATCGACCAGTCGACGAGAATCGATTCATCAAAGTCGTTCAAGAACGCTTGATGCAACTCTTGGATAGATGACGTCTCGAACTGGGCGATGGTCATCTCATGGTTCAAATACATGCTCCGAAAATCAAAGTTAGCCGTCCCGACGAGCGCAATCTTGCCATCGATGAGGACGGTTTTTGCGTGGATAAAATGACGATTGTATTTATAAATCCGGATGTTCCGTTTGAGCAGTTGCTCGAAATAATACTCGGTCGCATGAAAGCTGAACCATTCGTCGCCTTTTCCGGGGACGACGATCCGGACGTCGATGCCGCGTTTGCCGGCGACTTCTAACAGCGCGAGCATCTCCGGTGGGGGAATCAAATAAGGAGTTGTCATCCAAATCGATTCTTTTGCCTCCATCAATAGAGCCATGAGTCCGTCCCGAATCGTTACATCTTTCCCGGGGGAGGTGACGAGCAGTTGCGTCGCCCCGTTGTCGGGTTGCGGTTCACCGATAAAGTATTGCGGTAAGTGTTTGCTGTCAGCAAACAAGTCCCACGTCTCTTTGTCGTCCTCATGCCCCGCATATAGCCAATTTTCGACGAACAGGCGCTGCAGTTCCCGGACGAGGGGTCCTTCGAGGCGCAGGTGCGTATCACGCCAAAATCCGAGCTTTTTATGTTTGCCCAAATATTCATCTCCGACGTTCAGACCACCCGTATAGGCGATTCGCCCGTCGATGACGATCAACTTCTGATGATTGCGGAAGTTGGCGTTAAACACGAGCAGCGGATGGACGACCGGGTCGAACGCTTGGACGTGGACACGGGACTCGCGGAGCGGTTCGATGAAATCTTCATTGATTTCCTGACTGCCGAGCCCGTCATACAAGAACCGGACGGTGACGTTCTCATTCGAGCGCTTAATCAAGGCGTCGCGGATTTTGAGCGAAATCTCATCGGTCCGAAACAGGTAATATTGGACATGGATGTGATGCGTCGCTTGCTCGATGTCGTGGAGCACCGCTTCGAACTTGGCCTCCCCGTTGACGAGCAGTTTCGTCGAAGTGTGGCCGTCCGCACCGGTCGCCCCTAGTTTTTCGAGCGTGCGCGTGAGCGGATACCGATCGGACACGTCGTTGGACGTCTCGATGCGTTCCGCTTCAATCGCTTGCCGGAACATGCGAATCTCGGTCGAAGTCTGCTTAATCCGACGATGGCGTCGCGGCGTCCGTCCGAACAATACCCAGGCGAGGGCGCCGAGGAACGGGATGAACAGGACGGCGAGTAGCCAAGCGAGTTTGGCCTGAGGTTGGACCTGGTCGAATAAAATATACCAGCCGACGAGGAGCGGCGCCACGATGGCGAGACCGATCAAGAATGGAATCAATCCGTCCACGGAATAGAGGACGAGGAGAAGGAGGAGGCCGAGTACAATCATGGTGAGGAGTTGCCAGACGCGTCGTTTCAACACGTACACCTTCTTTCTGTTCAGTTGTCATCACTGAATTCATTCCACCGTTTACACATTGTTAATCTAAAATTACGTTTCACGATATGGGCGAAGGGAATTATCGTAACTGTACGACATAACGTAAAAGGGGTGTTAGCGATGAAGAAAAAAGGTGCATTGGCCGCGTCGCTCTTAGCGACAGGCATCATTCTCGGGGCTTGCGGGGGAGCAGACGAAGAACCGATGGATAATAACGACACGGAAATGCAAGAGAACGATGATGATATGGAAGAGAACGACGACTAAAAAACGGCCTCGAGCGCTTGCTCGTGGCCGTTCGTCTTAAATGGCGTACGGGGAAGGCTTCCCGAAGTAATACCCTTGGGCCAAATCGAAGCCGAGTTCACGACAGACGTCGACTTCTTCGGCGCGTTCGATGCCTTCGGCGAGAATCGTGATGCCCATCGATTTGGTCAATTGACGTACATTTTTCAAAAATGCCCGCTTTTCGGCGTCCTGATCGCAAAACGAGATGTACGACCGATCGATTTTGACATAGTCCGGTTCGAGCCGTTTCAACATATCGAGCGTCGAGAAACCGGCCCCGACATCGTCGAGGGCGACTTTCATGCCGCGCTTCTTATATGTAGAAAAGACGTGCTGCAAGTGAGCGACGTCCTGTACTTTCTCCGTCTCGACGACTTCAAAGATGAAGCGGTCAGGACTGAGTCCGTATTGGTCGATAATCTCGAACGTGTGTTGCAAGCAATAGTCTGGATTATAAATCGTCGACGGCAAGAAGTTGATGAACGTCTTCTCGTGCGGGGCGACGGCATGATGAGTTGCTTTAATCGCCTCGGCGCGGGCGCGTTGGTCGAGCTTCGAGTGCAGGCCGAACCGGTTGGCCGCGCGGAATAACTCTCCTGGGGAGATGTTATTGCGACTGCGGAGCAACGCCTCATAACCGAACCGTTCGCCCGTATCGAGATGGACGATCGGTTGCAAGTGACTTTCAAAGTCACCGTGTTGAATGAGTTCGATCGTATCGCGATTGGCGATCTGTTCAAGCAGATTCTGCGCCGAGATGATGGCAGTTTGTCGTTTCGTCGTCAAATCGACGCAATACACATCGTCTTCAACGGTGGTGAGCCGCTCGGTCAATTCATCAAAGGAATCGTATGGATGCGATTGTTCATTGACGACGACTAAGCCGCGTTCAAAGAATGGGATGTTCGTGGAGCAGGCAGTACACGGAGACCACATAGGATCACTCCTTTCAGATGATGAAATACTCTGTCTCTAGTTTATCGGATAAAACTCACATAAAACTCACACGACGGGACAAATA
Source organism: Exiguobacterium sp. J17977 (assembly GCF_018616375.1). GTDB lineage: Bacteria > Bacillota > Bacilli > Exiguobacteriales > Exiguobacteriaceae > Exiguobacterium > Exiguobacterium mexicanum. The sequence continues at coordinate 20,830 of NZ_JAEQBB010000001.1, forward strand.
AATAAAAAAATCGTGCAAAATGCGGACAGTTTTTGTATACTTCCTATCGTATGAATAAGAAGCGCCTCAAAACGCCACTCGCATACGAACAACTTTTTAATCAGAAAGGGGTTCTATCGATGGACCAAAAATTAAAATTATGGTTTACGGAGCACCAGACAGAAGATTACGGAATCACGTTCCGTGTAAACCACGTTTATGAGAGCGAACAAACGGAGTTTCAACGACTAGAAATGGTCGAAACGGACGAGTTCGGAACAATGTTGTTACTTGACGGAATGGTCATGACGACGGATAAGGACGAATTCGTCTATCACGAGATGGTGGCTCACGTCCCACTCTTTACGCACCCGAATCCGAAGCACGTGCTCGTAGTCGGCGGCGGAGACGGCGGCGTCATCCGTGAGATTATGAAACACCCATCAGTCGAAAAAGCAGTTCTCGTCGACATCGACGGGAAAGTCATTGAATATTCGAAGAAATACTTACCAAATATCGCAGGTGAACTCGACAACCCGCGCGTTGAGGTCATCGTCGGCGACGGCTTCATGCATATCGCCGAGTCTGAGAACGAGTACGATGTCATCATGGTCGACTCGACAGAACCGGTCGGCCCAGCGGCCAACTTGTTCACGAAAGGATTCTACGCTGGCATTTCGAGAGCGCTTAAAGAAGATGGCATCTTCGTCGCACAGACGGATAACCCGTGGTTCACGCCAGAGCTTATCCAAACGGTTCAACGTGACGTGAAAGAGATTTTCCCAATCACGAAGTTGTACACGGCGAACGTACCGACGTACCCGAGCGGCATGTGGACGTTCACAATCGGTTCGAAGCAGTACGACCCGGAAGCAGTCGCACCGGAGCGGTTCCACGACATCGAGACGAAGTACTACACGCCGAAGCTTCACAATGCGGCCTTCGTCCTTCCTAAATTCGTGGAGGACTTGACGAAATGATTAAACGTTTCGATGAAGCCTACTCGGGCAAAGTGTTTATCGCCAGTTTGCCGGAAGTCGCAGACGCGAAGACGGTCCTTTACGGCATGCCGATGGACTGGACGGTCAGCTTCCGTCCGGGATCGCGTTTCGGTCCGAACCGGATCCGTGAAGTCTCAATCGGTCTTGAAGAGTACAGCCCGTACTTAGATGGAGACTTGAGTGAAGCTGCCGTCTATGACGCCGGTGACATCCCACTTCCGTTCGGGAACGCCCAGAAGTCGCTCGACATGATTGAGTCATTCGTCAAGGACGTCATCCAAGCAGGCAAGTTCCCGCTCGGTATGGGTGGGGAACACCTCGTCACTTGGCCGGTCATCAAGGCGATGCATGATGCGTACGGCGACGATTTCGTCATTCTTCACTTCGATGCGCACACGGATCTCCGTGACGAATACGAGGGCGAGCCGTTGTCGCACTCGACACCGCTCAAAAAAGCGGCCAACTTGATTGGACCATCGAACTGTTACTCGTTCGGGATTCGTTCTGGGATGAAAGAAGAGTTCGACTGGGTCAAAGAAGTCGGCTATAACATGTATAAATATGAAGTGATCGAGCCGCTCAAACGCGTGTTGCCGACGCTCGCCGGGAAGAAAGTGTACGTCACGATCGACATCGACGTCCTCGACCCATCGGCAGCACCGGGAACGGGCACGCAAGAAATCGGCGGTATCACGACGAAGGAATTGCTTGAAGCGGTCCACGCTATCGCAAACTCCGACGTCGACGTCATCGGCGCCGACCTCGTCGAAGTGTCACCGGCGTACGACCAGTCGGACATGACGGCCATCGCCGCCGCGAAGATTCTCCGTGAGATGATGATCGGGTTCGTGAAGTAACGATGCCGAAAAAAGGTCAGCTCGAGATGGAGCTGAGTGCTCGCATCACCCAATGGGAGAAAGAGTATCTCGGACGCGGTTCCTTGACGTGTAAAGCAGACCTGCTCCGCGACTTGGCCATCGTGACGCTCCAAGGCGTCTTGACCCCGGCTGAGTACGAACTGGCCGCCAAGTCGGCCGGGCGCGAGCAATTGAAGAAATACCGCAACAATCTCGTCGAGTCGGGTCGTCCGCAACTCGAGGCCATCGTGCACGAGGTGCTCGGCCGGCGGCTCATCTCGCTCCACACGGACATCAGCACGAAGACGGGGGAACGCCTCATCGTCTTTCGCCTTGATTCCGCGTGGGACAGTGGGATTGACAAGCCGTGACGACGTTTTTACACTAGAAAGCAGATACGTGTCAGGATTGATGAAGCGAGCTTCGGAGCGCTTCCTCGTCGTCTTGACCCGGAGCTGAACGAATAATAAACCGACAGTTGTCGGCTAGACGGAGCGAACGCGTTCGAGCCGTCGGCATGCAGCGCACACCTTTCTTTGGTGTGCGCTTTTGTCGTCTAGGAGGAAATGTATGGAACTATTGACGTTTTTATTGACGAGCGCCCCGGTGCTCCTGTTCGTGACCGGTGTGATTGCTGCTCTCGGCAAATCAAATTTACGAATCCCGGAGTCGCTCAGCATCACGCTCAACTTGTATTTACTGCTCGCCATCGGGTTGAAAGGGGGAATCGGGCTCGCCTCGGTGTCGATGGACGAGTTGGCGCTCCCGCTAGCAGTGACGCTCGTCGTCGGCATCATCTTGCCGCTCATCGCTTTCGGGTTCGGCGCGCTGCTCAAGTTCACGTTCCCGGAGCGAATTTCCATGGCGGCCACGTTCGGATCGGTCTCACTCGTGACGTACGTCGCCGCGACGGCCCAGCTCGAACGTCTCGGCATCAGTTATGAGCCGTTCATGACGACGCTCGTCGTCGTGCTCGAGATTCCGGGTCTCGTCGTGGCGCTGCTCTTGTACAACCAGAGCCGCGTCCTCGGGATTACGGCGGCCCCGACCCAATCGTTCACGGTCATCCGTGACAGCCTGCTCTCCAAGAGTATTCTGCTCTTGTTGGCTGGTCTCGTCGTCGGAATCGTCACGCCGGATACATCGGCGCTCGAACCTTTCTTCATCGACTTGTTCCCAGGCGTGTTGCTGTTGTTCCTGCTCAGTCTGGGCGTCAAGGTCGGTCATCAGTTGAAGGCGGTACCATCCTATGGTCTCAAATTTTTGGTCATCGGCATGACGTTCCCACTCATTGGGGCCGTCATCGGCTACATTGCGGCCGGGATGGCCGGGCTATCGGACGGGGGGACGATCCTCTTCATGACGCTCGCCGCGAGCGGGTCGTATATCGCCGCCCCGGCCATGCTTCAGGCGTCGGTGCCCGAAGCGGAACCGTCGTTTTATTTGACGCTCGCCCTCGCTGTCACGTTCCCGTTCAATCTGCTCGTCGGCATTCCATTGTTCATTTCTATCGTCACCTGAAAACAGGCCTGGTCTCCATTCGAGACCAGGCCTGTTTTCATTGATTCACTTTTTGTTCTTCCATACATTTCAACGCTGCCGTCCAGCTGCCGAATAGGGCGTTGATGGTCGACGTGCTCGGCACGTTGCGCCCTTCGGCCCATTTCCGATAATGGAGGATGCTGAAGTGTGATAACTCTTGTTTAGCAACGCGGAGCGCCTCGATGACGTCCTCTTCATCCCATTTCCGCTTCGGCGGGGCGATATCGAGGACGAATAAGGCGTAGCTCCATGACCCGTACTTCCGGGCGATGGTTGCGACCGTCGGATAGCCGCGCTCTTGGGCCCAGATGGCGTAATGCTGAGATGTGAGACGTTCGAGTTCCTCGGACGCTTCAATCAACGCTTGGATAATTCGTTCTTCATTGTTTTTCGCCGCGGTCGTCTGAAGTTTGGCTTCCCGGAGCGCGTTTGACCAAGAGCCGAACCGGCTGCTGATTAACGTCAGCGACGGGGAACGTGTTACTTTCGACCACTCCCGATACGTTTGGCTCGTGAAGAGCGAAAGTTCCTCAGCGGCTTGATTCAATGCCTGAAGGATATCCTCATCTGAATAGTAATGGAACGACATTTGAATTTGGGCGGCGACGAGTGCTTCGCGCCAAGACCCGAACTGGTGGATAACGGTGGAAAGGGACGGTACGTTTTTGGTTTGCGACCAAACGCTGTACCGTTTTGAATCGAGCTCGGCATGTTCTTGAGCAGCTAACTGCAACGCTTGTACGATTTGAGGGCGTGTCCATTTTTTCATCTTGGTGTCTCTCCTTTGGAGGGAGACGCAGCGAGCGTCTCGGAAGGTCTCTTGGTGTGAATGAACAGCTTGTATTGGTTGAAGAGTCAACGAGCTAGTCAAAAAGAATGCTGTCGATCGATGTTTACCTCCTTATGCGATGTTTTAGACGAGATGCAAAATAATGTAAACGATACCCAATTCGGGTTATGTATATTCCCATTTCCCGTTTGTCCGACAATTATTCATTATGTGAAAGAAATCATGATAATAATTTCGTGAACTCCTTTGTTGCCATCCATGTCGTTAATGAGAAAAAGCTTGTTTTATCTTTAAATTTGTCGAGAAGAGTCGGGTAGTTTACTAGCATCGACGCATCTTTGCGCATTCCAACCCACACCACGAACGAACAACTCAGACTCTTGGAGGTGCGAACTACCATGGCAACACTTGTGAACGTGTATCGGAAGAACCAACGAAATTTGCTGTTCTTATGTCTCGACATCTTAATCGTCTCATTTGTCCTCTATGTGACGTTCGAATTGCTGTTCTCGACACTCACGTCGTACGCAGCGCTCGAATCGAACGAAATGTTGACGATGGTCGCCATCAAAATCATCAGCTTCAGTCTCGTCGGGACGGTGTTAAAAATCCATCGCATCGACTGGCGCTACGCCTCGGTCCATGAGATGAAACAAGTCGCCATCGCCTTATTGAGCAGTGACTTGGTGTTGTACGCCTACAACCAGTTCCACTTCGGGGCAGGGCTCGGCATGATGATCGCCGTCCAAGGGTTGCTCGCCTTCAACTTGATTTTATTCACGCGATTCTTGGCTCGTAACCACGTCTTCGATGTGTTCAAACCACACTCCAACCACCCCGGACGAAAAGCGCTCATCATCGGTGCCGGTGATTCGGGCCAGTTGATCGTCCGTGAGTTGAAAGAACATCGCACGACCGTCCTCTGCGTCGTCGGACTGCTCGATGACGATCCACATCTTCAATCGCTTTACGTGCACGGGGTGCCGGTGCTCGGGATGACGGACGATTTAGAGCGCATCATCCAAGAGCATGGGATTGAAGTCGTGATTTTGGCCATCCCGAGCCTGTCCTATGCGCGACGTCTGGCCTTGCTCAAACGGATTGAGAAGACGGGCGCAGAATCCCATGCGTTACCGATGATTTCGGAGCTCGCGACCGGAAAGGTGTCCATTAGTGAAATCCGTGAAGTGAAAATCGAGGACTTGCTCGGCCGAGAGCCGGTCCAGTTGGACATATCTGGAATATCTAGTCATGTGGAAGGCGCGACGATACTCGTCACAGGTGCCGGTGGATCGATCGGTTCGGAACTGTGCCGCCAGCTCATCAAATTCGCCCCGGCTGAAATGATTCTCCTCGGTCACGGCGAGAACAGTATTTATTTGATTGAACGAGAGTTGCGCGAACTCGGGATGGAGACGGTGCTTCATCCCGTCATCGGGGACGTGCAGGACGAGGCCCGGCTTGAAGAGGTGTTCCGGATGTATAAACCGGAGATCGTCTATCACGCCGCCGCACACAAACACGTTCCTCTCATGGAGGGCAACCCGCTCGAAGCCGTCAAAAACAATATTTACGGAACGAAACATATGGTCGACGTCGCGGCCCGGCATAAAGTAAATCGCTTCATCATGATTTCGACGGATAAGGCGGTCAACCCGACAAATGTGATGGGTTCGACGAAACGCATCGCCGAGATGGTTGTTCAAGAAAAGGCACGTGCCAGCGACACGATTTTCGCGGTCGTGCGTTTCGGGAACGTCCTCGGCAGCCGCGGCTCGGTCGTCCCGTTGTTTAAAGAACAGATTTTACGCGGGGGACCGGTCACCGTCACCGACGCCGAGATGACCCGTTACTTCATGACCATTCCGGAAGCGAGTCGCCTTGTCATTCAAGCGAGTGTCTTAGCGCGAGGCGGTGAAGTGTTCGTGCTCGATATGGGTGACCCGGTCAAAATCATCGATTTGGCGAAAAAGATGATCGAGTTGAGCGGCTTCACGACCGACCAAATCGGCATCGAGGTTACAGGGATTCGCCCCGGTGAGAAGTTGTACGAAGAACTGTTGGCTGAAAGTGAGCTCGGTCCGGAAGCGAACGTCTTCCCGAAAATCTTCGTCGGTCAGACCCGCCCGTTCAAAACCGTCTCCTCCGTCTTGCATCTGATTGAAACGTTTCGTGATGACCGTGACGCGTTGATGTATCTATTGCTGTTCATCGCCAACAGTGACGACCTCGACCGAGACATCGAACGGCTGTTCACACACGGAGTGAAACGGATGCGTCCTCATATCGCCGCGTCACGTCTCGCCGATGGGAACTGAACGCCACTATGAGCGAGGAGGGGAGAACGATGGTCGATCAAACAGTGCTCATCGTCGGCGTCGCCAGCTTTCAAGGGTTCCATCTGGCACGTCGACTGTTACAAGAAGGGTTTGATGTCGTCGGCATCGATGATGAGGGACGACACAAGACGAGAATCGCCAAACAACGTCTCTACGTCTTGACGCACCCGCAGTTTCACTTGATTCGCACAACACTCGCGAACAAGACGGTCATGCGCAGCATTTTGAATCGACATGAACCGCATCACATCATCTTATGTTCGACCCGTACCGTCGACGACCCGCTCGAACGTTATGAGCTGATGAAGCGATATATCGCACTGCATACGAAACGTGTCCCGCTCAAGTCGTTCATCACGTTTGACCTCCCGATACAGGAAGTGAACGAAGAAGGTCCCGCCATCCATCTCTTCACGGAAGACGTCTTCGGCCCTTGGGACGATGCCACGACACTCGTATCCAAAGCGATCGTCGCCGTCGACCGCGGGGTCCGTCTCTCCGGCTATTATGCGACGGATATCATCAACGTCTCCTATATCGACGACGTCGTCGAGTCGGTCGTTCGACTATTGCGTTTGGTTCAAACGGGGCTGTCACCCGTCGGTTACTTTCAAATCTCGGCCTCGGACTACGTGAACGTTCAAACGTTACTGTCCGATGTCGGCCATATCCTCAACAAGTCAGCCAAGACGTCGCTACCGATGCGGGCATCGGTGCTTCGCCAGTCGGACATCCCGACGCTCGATACGTTGATTGGCTTCAGCCCGAGCACATCGTTATTTGAAGCACTCGAGCAAGTCGTCGACTGGTATATCTCGTATAAAAACATGATGAAGGAGGGCATCAAATGAACATCTTATTATCGAAGCCGCATATGTCCGGACGTGAGATGGCTTATATCGAAGAGGCGTTCGCTAGCAATTGGATTGCACCGCTCGGCCCGAACGTCAATGCGTTTGAAGCGGAAGTGGCCGCTTACACGGACCATCCTCACGCCTTGGCGACAAGCTCGGGCACGGCTGCCCTCCATTTGGCGTTACTTACCCTCGGTGTCGGAATGAATGACACGGTCTTCTGTCAATCGCTCACGTTCGTGGCATCGGTCAACCCGATCCGTTATGTCGGGGCCATCCCGGTGTTTATCGACTCGGAAACGACGACGTGGAACATGTCACCGGACGCGCTCCGGAAAGCGTTCGTTCAAGCGGCGACGAAAGGGAAACTTCCGAAAGCGGTCATCGTCGTGCATCTCTACGGCGTCGTCGCAAAAATCGGCGAGATTCGCCACATCTGCCGCGAATACGGTGTCCCGTTGATTGAAGATGCGGCCGAATCACTCGGCTCGACATGGCACGGGCAGATGACGGGCACGATCGGTGACATCGGCTTCTATTCGTTCAACGGCAATAAAATCATTACGACGTCAGGCGGTGGCATGCTGATGGTGCCGAATGAAGAAACGAGACAGTTAGCGCTCAAATTGGCCACGCAAGCCCGGGAAGATGCCCCGCATTATGAGCATGAACAAGTCGGATATAACTATCGGTTGAGTAACGTCTCGGCCGGGATCGGCCGGGGCCAGCTCGAAGTGATCGAACAACGCGTCCAAGCGAGACGTCGCGTCTTCGCCCGTTACGAGCGCATGTTCCGGCAACTCGGGACGACGTATCAACAAGAAGTCCCGTATTCACGGGCCAATCGTTGGCTCACGGCCATGCAGCTGGATCAGACCGAGTTGCACCGTGACACGTTGATGGAGCGTCTCGCCACGGCCGGAATCGAGTCGCGTCCCGTCTGGAAGCCGATGCACTTACAACCCGTTTACCGCGATGCGGAATACGTGACGGTCGACGGGGACGATGTCAGTCGCCGCCTCTTCGAAAACGGCATCTGTCTTCCCTCGGGATCCGATTTGACGATTGGGGAACAACAGCAGGTCATCCAGACGGTACTCGATACACGTACGATCGTGACCGAACAAAGTGTCTGAGGAGGACGAACGATGAACCGGGAAGCAGAGATTATCCAGTCGCTTCGAGCCGCTGCATCTCTGACTCCGACCCTCACTGTCAAACAATATCAGCTCTGGAGCCGAGACCGAGACGTCCCGACGTTCCTCGACGTTCTCAATTTTTATGGGTCATGGACCGGTGCGTTGAAAGCGGCCGGTCTCGTCGAATCCCGCAAACAATATACCCAACAAGAACTCGTCGCAGCGCTTCGGCTCGCACTTGAACAAGAAGGGAGATTGACGAGCACCCACTATCAACAGTGGGCCAAAGGTCAAACCGCCCCTTCCCTAGGTGATATTATTTCCCATTTCGGGTCTTGGAGTCTGGCCGTGAAAACGGTCGAGCGTTTAGAAGAACTCCATTTTACGGTCCAACCAGAACGTGAAAAAGCAGAAATCGTCCAATCGTTACTCGAAGCAAGCCGGGTCGTGGTCCCATTCAACGCCGTCACGTATCAGAAATGGGCCAAACGACATAAACGACCGAGTGTCGCCAAAATATCGCGACGGTATGGATCTTGGAAACGGGCACTCGCCGAATTGGAGCTTCGTGAGTCGTGCAATGGGAAGAAGTGAACATGGAGGAGGAATCACGATGAACGGAGCATTTGTCATCTCGTTAGATTTTGAATTGAACTGCAACATCTTGGAGGGAGGGAAACGCCATGGGCCGACCAATCGTGTTGCTCATCGGGGAACATCGCACATCCGCCTACGTCTATCAGGCGATTCGTAATTTAGGGGTGACCCATGTGATTCAAGAAGACGGTCCGAGCGAACATCGACCCGAATCGATCAATCATTGGCTGACACACGCCTATGTCCGGTCGATGGCGCCCCTCATGCGCGTATCGAGCCGGGCACGGATTCGAGAACTGAAAGGACGCTATCCGTTGAACGATGAGCCGATTCCGTTCCATCACATCCTCCGGGTCACTTCCTTGAACGATACGAAGACGACGATGTGGCTCGACCGTCTCGACCCGCAACTCATCGTCACCCATGAGACGGGACCGATTGACCCGAGTGTCCTCGCCCGATTCGACTGTCCGGTGTTGACGGTCAAACCGTCAATCGCTGAAGGACAGATTGAGGCGTACTGGGCGTTCCGGGCCAAACCGGACGTCTGTGAGACACGAATCGAACAGTGGACCGAGCGGGGATGGTCCGTGGTCGACCGTGCCGTGCTCTATATCGGCGGGACGGATAACTTTGCCACGTACCCGTATTTGCAGCTCACGACGGCGCTTCCGCTCTTGAGACGGCACATCGAGCTGTTGTTAAAGGAAGACGTGTATGACCGCCGAACGGCGAAATAACGGCCAAAGCGCGATGCTTTGGCCGTTTCGTTTAGCTTTGGGTGATGCAGAAGTGTTGAATGGCATCGTTGTAGTAGACAGCCAGCCCTGGGGCGTACTTGTCATAAAATGCGGTGAAGCGCTCGTCCATGACGTACATCTGTCCGAGCCCGCTGAACATGTCGAGCGAGCAGTCATAGAACTGGTCGTTGATGAACGCGTGATTCGCCTGGACGGCCGCTTGGACACGCGGGTCTTCGACCGGGACACCGGCAGTGAACAAGTCGACGAGCGGCTTGACGAGATCGACTTGCTGTTGACTGAGGGCTTCCCAGTCTTCTTTCGTACGTTTGTCGGCGCGTGCACGTGACGTCTTGTACGCCTCGCTCTCACCCCAGCGCTCCACGACTTCGGACTCGTGTTTCGCTTCATGGGCTTTCAGTTCGTCGAACGACAGACCGTTGAACAATGATTTGTCTTCCATTGGAATTCCTCCTCTCAGTGAGGTGAGCGTCGATTCCGCCGTCTCGGCGAGTGTCGCGAAATAGGCGGCCTTCGCGCGCAACGCGGTCACTTGTTCTTCGAGGGCACGGGTCCGGTCGAACGGTTCGGCCTCGAGCAACGCCTGAATCGTCTCGAGCGGAAAGTCGAGCGAGCGATACAGCAGAATCGTCTGCAACCGCGCGGCGTCATGTGACGAGTAACGACGATATCCGTTGGCGTCACGCTCGGCAACAAGCAGACCGACCGCGTCATAGTGCCTGAGCGTCCGTGTGGTCGTGCCGGCGAGTGTGGCGAGCTGTTGAATCGTATACATGTCCTCACCTCCTTGGATTCAGCGTACACGTTGACGTCGCGTCAAGGTCAAGCTTCTTTTTCAAACAAGGAAAAACCATCCCGTTCGCCGATATAACGGAAGCCGAAGCGGGGATAATAGGCGTTTAAAAACGAGTTCGTGGCGACACAGTCGAGGCGAACCCGGTCTGACGTCGCTGCGAGCGCATAACGCATCAACTGTTCGCCGACTTGTTGGCCCTTCATACGGTCGTCGACGACGAGCCGATGTAAATAGACGGCACCCTGGGAATCGTCCCATAAATTCTCATCCCAAGCCGTCGGCGGAATCAAACTGACCGACCCGGTGATGGTTCCATTTGTTTCGTATACATACACGGTCCCGTTCGTGACGTCATGGGTCACGAAATCGGTCCGGCTCGGTTCTAAATATTTCACCCATTGCGTTTTTCCGGCTGCCTGAAACGCTTGGGCTTTTGTTAAAATCAGTTGATCGATCGCGGAAAGATCGGCCCGTGTGGCCAAACGGATCATATAAGTCGCCTCACTTTCATTTCATTTCAAATTCGTGTAGGGTACACGGTGAGTAAGCTGTTGAAACACTCTTTGTATTGATTTCGAATTTTTGTTAAGATAAACGTAGTGCATCGTGCAAACGATTGCGCTAATGCGATATAAAGACAACAGCACTGATATTAGTATATAGGATGCACAGTGAGTTTAGGGATAAGGGAGTATCATTGACACATGCAACTTTTACAACGTGACCAACACACAAAAGGTAAGTTACAAACAGAAACGAAGACACTGAAACGCAACTGGTGGAAAGAAGCCGTCGCGTATCAAATCTACCCGCGCAGCTTCTACGATGCGAACGGAGATGGAATCGGCGATATTCAAGGTATCATCGATAAGCTCGACTATTTGAAAGACCTCGGCGTTGACGTCATCTGGATTTGCCCGATGTATAAGTCGCCGAACGATGACAACGGCTATGACATTAGCGACTATCAGGACATCATGGATGAGTTCGGAACGATGGAAGACTTCGACCGTCTTTTACAAGAAGTCCATGCGCGTGGCATGAAGCTGTTGCTCGACCTCGTCGTCAACCATACGTCGGACGAACACCCATGGTTCATCGAATCGAAGAGCTCGAAAGACAACCCGAAACGCGACTGGTACATTTGGCGCGACGGAAAACCGGACGGCTCGAAGCCAAACAACTGGGAGTCCATTTTCGGCGGGTCGGCTTGGGAGTTCGATGAGACGACGGAGCAATATTTCTTGCACGTCTTCTCGAAGAAGCAGCCGGACCTCAACTGGGAGAATGCCGAGATGCGTCAGACGATCTATAATATGATCAACTGGTGGCTCGACAAAGGCATCGACGGCTTCCGTGTCGATGCGATCAGTCACATCCGCAAACACCCATCGTTCGGCGATTTGCCGAACCCGGAAGGTCTCGACTTCGTGCCATCGTTCGAGATGCACATGAACGTCGACGGGATTCACGGCTACTTGGAAGAACTTCGTGATGAGACGTTCAACAAGCACGACATCATGACGGTCGGTGAAGCGAACGGCGTGTCGCCTGACGACGCTCACCTGTGGGTCGGCGAGAAGGAAGGCAAGATGAACATGGTGTTCCAATTCGAACACATGGGTCTTTGGCGCGAAGACGCCGAGTCGAAACTCGACGTCGTCCATTTGAAGAACGTCCTCACGAAATGGCAAAAAGGCCTCGAGGAAGACGGCTGGAACGCCCTCTACGTCGAGAACCACGACCAGACACGGACCGTGTCGTCATGGGGCGATGACGAGCGCTATTGGAAAGAGAGCGCGAAATCGATTGCGATGATGTATTTCCTCATGCAAGGGACGCCATTCATCTATCAAGGTCAAGAGATCGGCATGACGAACGTGAAGTTCGACTCAATCGACCAGTACGACGATATTGCGACGCGCAACCGCTATTACATCGGTCTCGAACATGGTAAGAGCCATGAAGAGATGATGGACATCACGTGGAACTCGTCACGGGACAACACGCGCACACCGATGCAGTGGAGCGATGCGCCGAACGCGGGCTTCACGTTCGCTGAGACGCCTTGGTTCGGCATCAACCCGAACTACACGGACATCAACGTCGATGCCCAGCTCGAAGACGACGACTCGATTCTCAACTTCTATAAAGAAATGATTCGTCTTCGCAAGCAAGACGAGACGTTCGTCTATGGGACGTATGACATTGTCTTACCGGAGCACCCGGAGATTTACGCGTACACGCGCACGCTTGGTGACTCGCAATACCTCGTCATGACGAACTTGACGGGAGAGGAAGCGATTTTTGCGACGGAGCTCACGTTGCGCTCACAAGATGTGGTCTTGAAAAACATGCCGCTCGAGCCGCATGATGAAACGACACTCGTCCACTTGAAGCCGTTCGAGGGTCGCGTCTATAAAATGAGTTAATCCAAGACAGGGGCATTTCCCTGTCTTTTTTGCGTACAGGGAAATGACGAGAGAACACGAATTCATTAAAGAAGACGAGGAGGGATTGGCATGAGACTGTTATTGACGTCGGCAGGTATTAAAAATGAACGAATCAAACAAGCGTTGCTCGAGTTGTTAGGAAAACCGATCGAGGAGTGTACTGCCCTCTGTATCCCGACCGCAATTTACGCGTTGCCGGGCGGGACGAATCACGCCTGGAACTTTTTCAACGGGGATTTTTCGACGCCGATGTGTGAGTTAGAGTGGAAATCGGTCGGGGTCCTCGAGTTGTCAGCCCTTCCAAGCCTCGATGAAGCGGTTTGGAGACCGGCGTTCGATGAGGCGGATGTGCTGTTGGTCAACGGGGGCGACCCGCTGTTCTTGCATTATTGGATGAAGCAGTCGGGTGTCGCGCAGCTGTTGGCGGACTGGAAGGGTGTCTATGTCGGCTTGAGCGCCGGCAGTATGGTCATGACCCCGCGGATTGGCGAGGAGTTTGTCGGTTGGCAGGCCCCGGGTGAGCAGGGAGATGGGACGCTGGGCTATGTCGATTTCTCGATTTTCCCTCATCTCGATCACGAAATGTTGCCAGAAAACACGTCTGCGCATGCAACGGAATGGGCAAAGACGTTGGCTGATCCGAGCTATGCCATTGATGACGAAACGGCGATTCGAGTCGTCGATGGACGTGTCGATGTAATTTCAGAGGGGAAATGGCTAAAGTTTTAACGAAACGAGCGACCACGGATTCTCACATCGGTGGTCTTTTTTGCAATGCGTACTCTCTGCATCCGCATCTCGTAAAATTACTCGTAGCCGACGTGTGAAGCACACATGAACCGGGAAAGAAAATGTTAGCGATTCCGGACCGTTCGCGAGATATGGTACGATGGGACAGCGGAAAGGGGAATCACCATGGCAATTGAACCGAAACGCGTACGTGTGCGCCAGAAGACGACAATCAGTGAGATCGCGGAACCAATCGAGCTGCAAGCCGATGGGCTCTATTATGAATTGAAGACCGGCTTCATCATCACGTTCGACCAAGAACGAGAAGACGGCGTCGTCCCGACGACAATCAAATATACGACAGGCCGGCTCGCGCTCATCTGTAAAGGACCGATTGAGATGAATCATTCTTTTATCGAAGGGCGTCTGACGCAGAGCTTATATAAAAACCCATACATGTCGATGACGATGGCGACGACGACGGAGCGACTCGATGTCGCGGACGGCCGTTGCCGCTTCGTATACGAGTTATCGATGAATGAGGACGTGGCGGGCAGTTATGACGTCGACGTCACATGGACGTTTGAAGGAGGAGACGAAGGATGAATTTTGCAGAACGCGTGAAAAAAATTGAAGAAATGTTGAACGAAGATTGGTTCGAGATGCTCGAGACGAACGAGGACGAGTATGAAGAGTGGCGTGGCCGCCTCGAGGACCATGCTGAGCAGGTCATCGGGCACTACGACAACGAGACTGGCGTCGATATGGACTCGGTCGATAAACTGCTTCAGCTGAACGATGAGTTCCCGCTTCTCTATGGAGAAGACACGGTCCGATTGTACGTCGCGTTGATTGAGGCGCGGCCTGAGGACAAGTCGGTGTACGAACGCTATATCGATTATTTGGCGGCCATCGGTGACGCGACGCATGAGGAATTTTTACGCTTCCATACGCTCGTCGAGGCAGGCCGTTTAGACGAGGCACGTACGCTCGCCCCACAGATGCCAAAACGACTAGGATTAGAAGACTGACCCGCAATCGCTTGCGGGTTTTTTGCTAGCCGATTCTATGGAAAAGGCGACATCTCGTCTTTGGAACGTCTGTTTTCAACGTGAATCGGCTTCGTTATGATGAAAAGAGACCAATCAATTAGGGGGACGTCAGATGCTACAGCTCGTCAAAACAACGATGGCGCAACAAGCGCAAGTACTCGAATTTTTAAAAGAATGGCGCGAACTGGGCGAGACGATCGTCCCGAACGCGGTCGACCGCGATGCGTCTGACTTTGCGTCCTACGTCAAACAGATCCGTGATAAAGAGATACGGGTGAACAACGTCAGTTGGGTGCCGAGCACGACGTATTGGCTGACGAATGGGGACGAATTGCTCGGGGCGGCGAACATCCGTCACGAATTGAATGACAACTTGCTCAATTTCGGGGGCCACATCGGATACGGTATCAAGCCGAGTGCCCGCGGACGAGGTTTGGCGACGAAACAGCTCGAACTCGCGCTCGAGAAGGCAAAAGAACTCGGCATCGAGCGGGCGTTGATCACGTGTGACCGGACGAACGTGGCATCACGCCAAGTCATCTTGAATAACGGAGGAATACCGGACACGCCGTTCACGGCGGAAGGCGGGAAAATCGTCGAGCGGTTTTGGATTGAACTGAAAGGGTGACACGAGATGGCGAACTGGATCGTGGTCTATTTGGCGCTCATCAATTTTTTCGGCATCTATTTGTTTCCACGGGACCGGGTGCCGTCTCAAAAATGGTTCTCGTTTTCGAGCGGGATCGCCATCACCTACTTTTTCATGTATCTCTTGCCGTCCTTGAACAAGCGGCAAGACACGCTCCGGGTCGAATGGCTCGACCTGGCCCTGCCGTCCGAGATTTACGTCATCAGCCTGCTCGGCTTCACCGTCTTTTACGGGACGATGCGGGTCGTGCGGACGCCGTATTTCAAAGATGAGACGATCGACCAGAACGTGTCGTATTGGCTCCAAGTTACGCTGTTGACGGCGTACATGTCGTTCTCGGCATACGTCGTCACGGCGACATCGGTCACGTTCGTCGCCCGTAGCTTCTACGCGACGGCACTCGGCGTCCACTTCCTCGCCGTCGGCCACGATTTGTATCGCCATTACGGAGAACGCTACATCCGGCAAGGTCGCTATTTGTTGAGCGGCGGGATTCTCGTCGGCGGGTTCTTCTCCCGATTCGTCGAGTTGCCGCCCCATATCGAGGCGATTTTATTCGCCTTCGTCGCCGGGGCGATGATTCTGAATATCGTCAAATTCGAACTCCCGGCCGACCGTAACCTCCACTTTCGGACGTTCGTCCTCGCCGTCGTGTGCTATGGCGGTCTGCTCTTGATGTTGAAGCACGTCCTCTATTTCTAATCTTCCCTTAATAAAATGAATGACTGTTCATTCATTATTTGATATACTAAACCCAAGATTGAATCCGTTTTCATAAGGGGGAGTTTTGGGGATGTCGACATTTTTAATCGTCAACTGGATTCTATTCTTGCTCGTCCTCGGCTATGGACTATATTTGTTTGCGTCGCTGGTCTATCAGCGCTATACGTTCATCAAGCTCGGGAAACAGGCAGAATGGAGTCAAACGAATAAAGAGCGGCTCGAACAGGTCATGATCAACGTGTTCGGCCAAAAGAAATTATTGAAAGACAAGAAGAGCGGCATCATTCACGTCATGATGTTCTATGGGTTCATCCTCGTCCAGTTCGGGGCCATCGACTTTATCTGGAAAGGGCTTGCCGTCGGGACGCGTTTCCCGCACATCCCGCTCGGTCCGCTCTATCCGATTTTCACGTTCATGCAAGAAATCGTCATGCTCATGATTCTCGTCGCGGTCGTTTGGGGATTCTACCGCCGTTACATCGAGAAGCTCGTGCGCTTAAAACGAAACTTCTTGGCCGGACTCGCTCTCATCTTTATCGGTGGGCTGATGGTATCGGTCTTGTTCGGGAACGGGTTCTACCTCGTCTATAAGGAAGAACTTCCGATGTGGGGCGAACCTGTCGCGACACTCATCGGGTCGGCGTTCGCTTGGGTGCCAGGCGGTGTCGCCTTCGCCTTGTTCGTCGTCTTCTGGTGGTTACATCTCTTGTTCTTGCTCAGCTTCATGATTTATATCCCGCAAGGCAAGCATGCCCACTTGATTGCCGGGACGCTCAACGTCTGGCTCGGCCGGACGCACCAGGTCGGTCGTCTCGCCCCGGTTGATTTCTCGGCGATGGAAGAGGCCGAGGAGTCGGACGAAGAAGTCGTCTTCGGCGTCAATAAAATCGAAGACTTCAACCAAAAACAACTTGTCGATTTGTATGCCTGTGTCGAGTGCGGCCGCTGTACGAACGTCTGCCCGGCGACCGGTACCGGAAAAATGCTGTCGCCGATGGACCTCATCGTCAAGCTGCGCGACCATATGAATATGAAAGGGGCCGCCGTCACCCGGAAGTCACCGTGGGCACCGGCGCTCTTGTTCCAAAATACGCAAGGGGCCGAGATTGCAGCCGCGGCCCAAGACGGACACATGCTCGTCGCCGATGAGTTGATCGGCAATGTCATCACCGAAGAAGAGATTTGGGCATGTACGACGTGCCGCAACTGTGAAGACCAATGCCCGGTCATGAACGAGCACGTCGACAAGATTATTGATTTGCGCCGTTACCTCGTCATGATGGAAGGCAAGATGGATCCAGAGGCGCAACGTACGGTAGCCAATATCGAACGGCAAGGCAACCCGTGGGGGATGAACCGGAAAGAGCGCGAGAACTGGCGCAAAGACCGAGAAGAACTCGTCATCCCGACGGCGAAAGAGAAGAAGAAGGCCGGTGAAGAGTTCGAATTCCTCTTCTGGGTCGGGGCGATGGGCTCGTATGACAGCCGCAGCCAAAAAGTCGCACAAAGCTTTGCGAGCGTCTTAAACAAAGCCGGCGTCTCGTTCGCCATCCTCGGCAACGAAGAGAAGAACTCGGGCGATACGCCACGTCGCATCGGGAACGAGCTGTTGTTCCAAGAGCTCGCCGAGGCGAACATCAAACTATTCGAGAAGTATGGGGTCACGAAAATCGTCACGGTCGACCCGCATGCGTATAACACGTTCAAAAACGAATATCCGGACTTCGGGCTCACGGGTGTGAAAGTGTATCACCATACCGAGCTCCTCGCTGAGCTGCTCGATACGGGCCGGGTCAAACCGGACTTCTCCGTGAACGAGCGTGTCGTCTATCACGATTCGTGCTATCTCGGACGCTATAACGGCATTTATGACGCGCCGCGCTTCGTCTTGGAACGTATCCCGGGCGTCGAGCTCGTCGAGGCGGAACGGAACCGTGAGAACGGCATGTGTTGCGGCGCCGGCGGCGGTCTCATGTGGCAAGAAGAGAAAGTCGGGACGCGCGTCAACGTGGCCCGGACCGAGCAGTTGCTCGAGACGAAACCGACGGTCATTGGCTCGGCGTGTCCGTACTGCTTGACGATGCTATCGGACGGGACGAAAGCGAAAGAAGTCGATGAGACGGTCGGTACGTTCGACGTCGTCGAACTGCTCGATCGCGCCCTGGCCCCACTCGAAGTACCTGAACCGCTCGTTCAATAAAAAACAAGGCACGGTCCGCGGACCGTGCCTTGTTCTGTCGTTAGCGCATCTCAGCAGTGGCCAGTAAAGAAGACGTCAAGTGTGATAAGCCTTGCGTCGTCTCATTGATGGCGGAGATTGTCTCGACCATTTGACCGAGGTCTTGCTTATTGCGTTCAAAGGATAGGACGTAATTGCCCATCTCGTCTTTGACAGTCGAGAAACCGGCTTTGACGGCACCGAGTTGACGCATCGCCTCGTCATTCGTCCGATGCATCTGGCCCATCTGGTCGAGCAGGGCGGCGATGTTCGTCTCATTCTCGTGGATGAGGACGTTGATTTGACTGCTCAATTGTTTCGCGTTCTCGGCGAGCGTCCGCACTTCGGTCGCGACGACGGCGAAACCTTTGCCGTGTTCACCGGCCCGGGCCGCTTCGATTGATGCGTTCAACGCCAACAAGTTCGTCTGGTTGGCGATCTGTTCGATGCTCCGAGTCATGCTGACGATTTCTTGCGAGCCGTCCTTGAGCGCGGTGATGCGGTCGAGTGAGGCGTCGACGTACGTCGCTGACTGTTTGAACTCGGATTCCATCTGTTCGATTTGCTCGCCGTTCGTATGCGTCAAGCTCATCAAGTGACGGCTCATCTTCTCCGTCTGCTCGGTCTCGGACAACACTTGATGGGCTCGCTTGCTCGTCTCGGACATGGCGTGACCGGTCTGTTCCATCGTTGTCGCGACTTCCGTGCTGACGCGGCTGACATCGTTCAATAACGTCGCGCGAGCGACGTTTGCCGATTCAATCTCATCGAGACGCGCATCGACGTACTGCTCAGTGACGATTTGGGCGTCCAAGTTCATCGCATGGGACAACGCGAGGAGCGATTCGGTCAATGTGGCCGGGTCGTGTTGGTACGTCTCGACGATTTTTGGGACGAGCAACGTGTTGAAAGCGGAATACGTCGCGAGGAACCAGACGACCGGTACCGCATAGTGGTGATGCGTCTGGCCCATCCGTTTGCGCATGGCGAGGAACTTGTCATCGATGTTCCCGGTCAATAGGCTACGGAAATAGTCAGCGAACACTTTTTTTAGTCGCTCGCGTGTCGACGAGGCGTTGGCAATTTGGACCATCTCGGGTTGCAACATCAAGTGGTCGAGGACGTTTTCGAGGACATCGTCTAATACTGACTCGACGAGCGGGGCCATTGCTTGCAGTCGTTTTACTTGCGACGACGTATAGCCCATATAATGCGTGCGACCGTTCAAATTAGGATTGGTCGGGCGTGCGGTCGTCGACACATCAGGGAAACCGATTGATGCGGTGTAGGCGGTAGATTTTGATTTACGGAACAGTGCCATGTTTCATTCTCCTTTTTCTCGTACAGCTAAAATAGCGTTCTATTCTATATCGGCAAACATGTGAAAAAACTGAGAAATCGATGTGCGATGAAGCTTGTTGTTTTTGCACTAGAAGCGGGAAAGAGAAGAAAGAAAGATTGGCTCGGCCATTTTTGAGAAATGAGGTGTCCGTTGTGAAGAACGCGGTCGTGTTATTGACGATTGTCAGTGCCCTCAGCAGTCAAATCTTGCCCCAAATTTTATTTTTGTCCATCATGGCAGTCGAAGACGGCGTCGGGCGATTGATTCCATTCTTGATTTTCTATGTCGCGAGCATGTCGGGGCTGTTACTGTGGGTGTATGTCATCGGACGGCTAGGTTCGAAACGGACGTTCTTAGTGGCGCTCTCCATCTTGGTCGCGGGCCTTGTCTGCTTCTTGTGGCCGTTCGATTGGGCGATTGAAGTGAGCGCATTTTTAGTCGGTGTCGGGTCGATTGGTGTCGGGTCGATTATGACGACGATTCTATCCCAGTTGAAAGAACTGTCCGGCGCGGATGAGTCGACGGAGCAGGGAGGGAGTTCGCTCCCGCTCGTACTCGCCCTCGTCGCTTGGATTGTCGTTTTCTCCTATGTGCTGAGCCGATCGTATGACGGCGCCGTCATTCTCTTTCTCGTCAGTCTAATCTTGCCGTGGCTGTTCGTGAGACAGTTACCGCTCGAGAAAACGGCAACGTGGACGTGGGCGACCGAGAAGTTCGTGCGTGCTTTCATCGCCGTCACCGTGTTCACGTTGGTGAGCCGTCTCCTCAGCCTGTTGGAAGGGGCGAGCGGGTACGTGGAAATCTTTTTATTGATGATTATTTTGCTCGGCTACGTCGGATGGGTGCTGTTTCAAGACCGGACGCGGACATACGTCAGCGCGACTAAGACGCGCCAAGTCCAACTGCTGGCGTTCGTCGTCGGGTTATTTGGCGGCTGGACGTTAATTGGCGCCGTATTCGTCAGTCTAGCGCTATATTCGTTTCAAGTGCTCTTATTCTATGTGTTTCTTCCGTTCTTGGCAGGGGTCATCGGCTGGATTTTATTGAACCGTGTGTTTGACGTGGCGCGTCATCCGTATTACGTCTTGCTCGTCACGTCGCTGATGTTCTTCCTCGGTTTTTTGGAGCCGCTCGTGTTCATCCCTGTCTTGTTTGTGAGCGGGTACGTCCAGACGATGTATGCGAGTGCGGGTCACGTCTATTTGTACGCATCTTACGGGGACAATAAAGAGTTCGCCTCGCTGCTCTTGCAACTATGGAAACGGTTCGGGATGGTCGTCGCCTATTCCGCACTCATGGTCGGATTGCTCGGCTACGGTCTGTATACCGGGCAGTCGGTCAATGCAGAGTTGTCTTTCAAAATCCCGCGCGAATGGATGCTTGGGGTGCTCGGACTGACCTGGATTTTCAACGTCGGATTGATTACGCTCTATTGGTTACGCATCCAAAAGACCGTCAAAACATCAAAATAATTTCCTCTAGCTTTTTCATATCGGTTTTGTTTATAATGAGGAGTGATGTTTAACTAGTGACGGAAAAGGAGTGTCCTTTAATGAATAAATCGTTGATCGATTTTGTTTACGAAATTCTTCAAAAGACTGGCGAGCAACCAGTGTCATTTGATGAGATTCGTGAGCTGATCAGACAAAACTATACGTTCGCAAGTGAAGAGGAAGAGCTCGAGAAAATCGCGCAACTCTACACGGACATGAACATCGACGGACTATTCGTCAACTTGGGAGCTAACCGTTGGGCGCTTCGTGTTTGGTATCCGTTCGATAAGTCAGACGAAGATCTCGTTATCGAAGCACGCCAACGCGGTGAGCTCGATGAGTTCGAAGAAGAGATCGATGAGACGGATGAAGGCATCGTCGACATTGAAGACGACCTTGACGTCTTTGCAAAGGGTGAAGATTTTGACGCATCTGAGTTCGATGCCGAGGATGAAGCCGAAAAAGTGGAAGGCCTTGACGAGTTCGAGGACGAAGACTTGGACGACGACCTCGACCTTGAAGACGAGGATGATTTATAAGAGACCGCAAAAAGCCGGGCATTTGTCCCGGCTAGGCGTGTCTCTTTTTCTTTTTTGACAGTTGAAAAAAAGAAAAAATAATGACTTGACGACTGCATCGTCTCTGACGTAAATTAGTCATGGGCTAGTTTAGCACGTAACGATGCAGCAAAAGTGTCCTCCATTTCAGTGGGGGCACTTTTGCTTTTTTTGTTTTTTCGTTTCCCGTTGTGGCATTTAAGAGAGGAGAATGATGATGACAAAGTATATTTTCGTAACAGGTGGGGTAGTATCTTCACTCGGTAAAGGGATCACAGCCGCTTCACTCGCACGTCTACTCAAAAACCGAGGTTTGAACGTGACGATTCAGAAGTTTGACCCGTATATCAATATCGATCCAGGAACGATGAGCCCGTACCAGCACGGAGAGGTGTTCGTCACAGATGACGGCGCTGAGACGGACCTTGACCTCGGTCACTACGAGCGCTTCATCGACATCAACTTGTCGCAAAACGCCAACGTGACGTCAGGTCGCATCTACTCGACTGTCTTGAAAAAAGAGCGTCGCGGCGATTATAACGGGGGAACGGTCCAAGTCATCCCGCACATCACGAACGAGATTAAAGACCGCGTCTTCCGCGCCGGTCGCGAGACGAACGCAGATGTCGTCATCACAGAGATTGGTGGAACAGTCGGGGACATCGAGTCGCTTCCGTTCATCGAGGCCATTCGTCAAGTGAAGAACGATATCGGCAAAGAGAACGTCATGTACGTTCACTGTACGCTCGTCCCTTATCTCCGCGCTGCCGGTGAGATGAAGACGAAACCGACACAACATAGTGTCAAAGAGCTCCGCAGTTACGGGATTCAGCCGGACATCATCGTCCTCCGGACCGAGCACGATATCCCAGAAGAGATGCGTGAAAAGATCGCCTTGTTCTGTGACACACGTAAAGAAGCGGTCATCGAGGCACAAGATGCGTCGACGCTTTACGAAGTGCCGCTCAACCTTCAAAAACAAGGGATGGACCAGCTCGTCAACGATTACTTCGGCTTCAACACGCCGGCCGCTGACATGACGGCTTGGAAAGAGCTCGTGCATACGGTCACGCACCTCGAGAAGAAAGTCAAAATCGCCCTCGTCGGGAAATACGTCGAACTTCGTGACGCGTACATCTCGGTCGCAGAATCGCTCAAACACGCCGGTTACGCTTTCAACGCCGATATCGACATCGATTGGGTCAATGCGGAAGACGTGACGTCAGAGAACGTCGAGACGCTCCTCGGAGACGCGGACGGGATTCTCGTCCCAGGTGGATTCGGAGAACGCGGCATTGAAGGGAAAATCGAAGCGACGCGTTATGCGCGTGAGAACAACGTCCCATTCTTCGGGATTTGCCTCGGTATGCAGCTCGCGACGGTCGAATTCGCCCGTAACGTCTTGAAGCTCGACGGTGCCCACTCGGCCGAAATCGATCCATCGACGAACTATCCGATCATCGATTTGCTTCCGGAACAAAAAGATATCGAGGACCTCGGCGGCACGCTCCGTCTCGGCCTCTATCCATGTAAGCTTGAGGCAGGTACGAAAGCACACGCTGCTTACAATCAAGAGCTCGTCTATGAGCGCCATCGTCACCGTTACGAGTTCAACAACGAGTACCGTGAAGCGTTCGAGGCAGAAGGGTTCAAGTTCTCAGGAACGAGCCCGGACGGACGTCTCGTCGAAATCATCGAGATTCCAGAGCACAAGTGGTTCGTCGCGTCACAGTTCCACCCAGAACTCATTTCGCGTCCAGAGCGTCCGCAACGCTTGTTCCACGACTTCATCCAAGCTTCACTCGGCGAATGAGTGGCAGGTCACAGTCTATGACTGTGGCCTTTTTTCTCGGGCAAAAGACTGATACGCGCAACAGCTTCAGGTGGATACATGTTGCCTGAAATGCGGGTACACTAATAGTAGAACAGGGAGAGGGCGATGCGACATGCGAGAACGAACTATGATTTATGCAGGATACGGCGGGGCGCTCGTCACGCTCAGCCTGTTGCCGTTCGTCGTCTTACCGACACTATTATTGCCGTATCAACTCGGGTGGACCGGGGTTGTGCTACTCGCACTGTCAATCGGTCTATTGCGGTCGATTCGTGAGGGCTCGAACACGTATTTAAAACAGATGCTCAAAGTCACGTTCACGTTGTTCTTGTTGTTCGTCTTCGTCTATTACGTCTCGTTCGGACTCGTCTTATATGACTCGTACGGGCTCGAACGGTTACTCGACCAGTATGGCGACCAAGCGATGTGGGTGTTCGCCGCCTTCAGTTTCCTGCAGCCGATCGCGCTCCCGGTCCCAGAGGCCGTCAGTGTCCCGATTGGCAGTGTCGCCCTCGGTCCGCTCCGGGCGGCCTTAATCGGCAGTGTCGCGACGACGCTCGGCATCCTCGTCATGTATGGGCTGGCCCGGTTTGGACGTGAGCGGGTGATGCGGCTCATCGACGCCGACAAGCTCGCGACGTATGATCGCTACGTGGACAAGTACGGTCTTGGCGTGTTGCTTGTCTTGTTCATCATCCCGATTTTGCCTGATGAGGTCATCTGTCTCGCGGCCGGGTTCAGCCGGGTGCCATTCCCGCGATTCGCTTTGATTGCCATCGGCGCGAAGCTCGTCACGTCGTTCGGTCTCGCCTACTCGGTCTCGCTCGGTGAACTGTTTATCACCGGCGCGAGTCCGTTCGCCGTCGTCTCGGTGACGGCAAGTCTGTTGCTCGTCATTTTGGCGCTCGTCTGGCGGAAACGGAAAAAAGGGAATTCGAACTGACGCCTTGAAAGAGTAGAGAGCATAGATAGAGAGGACGAGGGTATGGTTTGCGATAAAGAGTTAGTGATTCGGCCGATTGAGGCACGCGATTTGAATCGATTATGGGAATTGATCTATAAGGATGAGGCGCCAGAATTCAAAAAATGGGACGCGCCGTATTTTGAACATCGGGCGCAGACGTACGAGGTGTATTGTCAGAGCGCGGACGAACACGTCGGCCGTGACGACATGTGGGTCATCGAGGTCGATGGGACCGTCTATGGGACGGTTTCCTTCTATTATGAGGATGCGGGCAAGAACTGGCTTGAGGTCGGGATCATCCTCCATCAAGCCGACCGCTGGAATCGTGGCATCGGCACGCGGGCGCTCAAGCTGTGGGTCGGCCATCTGTTTCAGACATTGCCGACGGTCCGGATCGGATTGACGACGTGGTCGGGCAATGAGCGGATGATGAAAGTGGCCGAGAAGATCGGCATGCAACTCGAAGGTCGGATTCGTCAGGTGCGCGTCGTCGACGACGTGCGTTACGACTCGATTCGCATGGGCATACTGCGGGAAGAATGGATAACAGAAAGCGCTAAGTCTCGGTAGAGGCTTAGCGCTTTTCACGTGTGGAACAATTGGCGGTATTGGAGCGGAGTCATTTGTTTGTACGTCTTGAACGTGTTGATATAAGCCGTGCACGAGGCGAAGCGATATTTCTCGCCGATGGTACAAATCGGCAAATTCGTTCCGAGCAAATCGGCGATGGACGCATCGATGCGGCGGCGCCGGATTCGTTCCGGTACACTTTCGCCGACCTCCTGTTTGAACAGGGCCGACAAATAATTGTTCGATAACCCGATTTGTCGAGCGATCCAAGGGAGCGATAGTTCCGACTCTTTCAAATGGTCTTCAATCAAATGAATGGTCGTCGTGACATTCGGGTTCGTCGACACGGGAGGGGATAGGAACGCCATCATCTTCGTCAAATACTCGACAATGACGGGGATGGCATAGATGAAGTCGAGCGTCGTCGTCAGCTCGTCGATTAAGGTGAGCAGCGCACTCGTATAGTACAGGGCGGTCTGGACGTTTGGGTTATCGACTGGAATCAGACGGATGACGTGATAGACGAGGCCGCGGTAGTAGAAACGGACACTCATGTACTCATCGGAGACCGGAAGTTTCAATAGGTCGAGGGTCAATGTTTCAAGCAGTTGCTCGGCCCGAATCGAGCGGGCGCTGCGGAGCGCACTCACGATTTGTTGGTCAAGTATATAAAAGTTATCCACATGCTGAAAATCATCGAACAAGTTTTTGTCACGATGAAGGTGATTTAGAAATTGGCGTTTGATTTTGTTTTGCATCGGATGAGTCACTTCTTTCGTCGTACGATCGGAAACCGTTTAGTTATTTCGTGGAACGTTCCGTTTGGTCGCTTGTTTTAACTCGGCGATTTCGCGAACAAGCACTTCCTCACGAGAACGGGTTGATGATTCGAGGTGGTGTTCGAGTTCCTTACTTTTTTGTCGATACGTTTCAGCGACTTCTTTCGTACGCTGTTGATACTGAGTGAGCTGTTTGTTGTACGCATCGAGATCAATTGGCTTTTTCGTCATACATCATATGCCCCTTTCAAAAGACGGTCAAACAGACAGGCGTGGCGCAAGCAAGGCTTGGCCCGCAGTCTCGTCGAGGAAACGGCCTCTTTCCTTAGCTTACGAAGGGGACGATGGCTTGGAAAGTTAGGTCAACACGAAAGGAGCGGTGAAAAAGATGAAAAATGTGACGGAATTGTGTCTGTGCCATACTTCTATCGTCACATCATCACATGATGAGGAAAACAACAAAAAACCGCAGACATGAAGTCTGCGGTTGATGGCTTATTTGACGGCTTGGTCTTTGATTGGGAACCAGCCAGCACGTGTTGTGATGGCGTTCCAGAGCGGAGCCGGGACGGCGAGTTCGGCTTGTTTGTTCAAGTCGAGTTCAGTCTCGATTTCGTCTTCACGACCGTCTTTCACTTTCTCGAGCCAATCCGGGTCGATAATCAGTTCGCGGCCGAGCGCGGCGAGGTCGATGACGTTCAGTGCATCTTCGACTTGACCTGGGCGCTGGAGCTGTCCGACTCCGATGAGCGGGACAGCACCGTTGATGCGTTTAGCAATGCGATCAATCGACCGCTCCGTCACGTTCTCGTTCCGCATTGAACCGATATTGAAGTTCCAGAGCGAGGCGTGGAGGTAGTCGAGGTTTTCTTCGAGCAACATATCGATCAATACGTCCGTATCGTCGAGCGTGATGCCTGGCTCTTCGACTTCTTCAGGCGAGAAGCGGTAGCCGATTAAGAAATCGTCCGCGCCTTCAGCTGCACGCTTGACCGAGCGAATGACTTCACGCGGGAATGTGAGGCGTGCGTTTACGTCGCCACCGAAGCGATCGTCGCGTCGATTCGAGTGAGGTGAGAAGAACTGTTGAATCAAATACGTGTTCGCACCGTGAATCTCGACACCGTCAAAACCGGCCTCAATGGCACGACGTGTTGCTTCGCCGAACGCCTCGATGATGGCTTCGACTTCTTCAGTCTCAAGGGCGCGTGGTGTGGCGGCACCTTCTCGAACCGGTGCGATGGCGCTGGCGCTCACCGGTTGTTCGTTCGGAACGAGTTCCGGAGGAGACATGCGTCCTGCATGGAAGATTTGAAGAATCGCTTTTGCGCCTTCCGCTCTCAAACTTTCAGCGAGCTGACGAAGCCCAGGGATGAATTTGTCGTCATTCACACCAAAGGCGTTCGGGAACCCTTTGCCGTCTTCGGTCACGTAAGCACATGCCGTGATGGCGAGGCCGACGTTCTTCGCCCGCTTCCGGTAATAGGCGAGTTCGTGTTCCGACACTTCACCCGTCGGTTCTGACGAATAATGGGTCATCGGCGCAAGTACGAGCCGATTGTGGAGCTCGACGCCGTTTTTGAATTGGAAAGGTTGTAACATGCGTTTCATAAAAAAACTCCTCCTTGTTGGTGATACCTTGAAGTCTAGTCTTCTCTTTTTAAAAATGCGAGCGGGACGCTTTCGGAGGAGCAGGTTGCACACTTCGTGAGCGGGTCGGTGGTTGAATGCTAGAGAATGGGGTATAATACAGGAGAAAAGTTGATAACCGGTTGGAGACTACAGAGAGACCACGACATGGGGGGCGAAGCCTTGTTTTGTTGTGGTCTCTTTTCGTATACATCGAACCGGATTCATTATAGGAGGGGACAAGATGGAAATTAAAAATTTCTCAGCAAAAGAACGTGCCAAACGATATGAACAGTTAACAGGTGAGCGTCACGACGTGCTCGTCGTCGGCGGAGGTATCACCGGTGCCGGCATCGCGCTCGATGCCGCGTCTCGCGGAATGAAGACGGCCGTGCTCGAGATGCAAGATTTCGCAGCCGGGACGTCGAGTCGCTCGACGAAACTCGTCCATGGAGGCTTGCGCTATTTGAAACAGTTCGAAGTCGCGCTCGTCGCCGAAGTCGGGAAAGAACGCGCCATCGTTTATGAGAACGGACCACACGTCACGACGCCGGAACGCATGCTATTGCCGATGCATAAAGGCGGCACGTTCGGACCGCTCTCTACAGCGGTCGGCTTGATGGTGTACGACTTCTTGGCCGGCGTCAAACGCGCCGAGCGCCGCTTGATGTTGAAACCGGATGAGGTCATTCAAAAAGCACCGCTCGTCAAAAAAGACGGCCTCGTCGGTGGCGGCTATTACGTCGAATATCGGACGGATGACGCCCGGATGACGATTGAAGTCGCGAAAGAGGCGGCCAACCACGGTGCCCTCCTCATGAACTATTCGAAAGTGACCGGTCTCATCTATGAGCAAGGCAAAGTCGTCGGTGTCCATGTCGAAGACCAAATCGACGGTAAGACGTACGACGTCTATGCGAAGAAAGTCATCAACGCGACCGGACCTTGGGTCGACGTGCTCCGTGAACAGGACGGCTCGAATAAAGGGAAGATGCTCCGCTTGACGAAAGGGATTCACCTCGTCATCGACCAGTCGAAATTCCCGCTCAAACAAGCCATCTATTTCGATACACCGGACGGCCGGATGGTGTTCGCGATTCCGCGTGACGGCAAGGCGTACGTCGGGACGACGGATACGTTCTTCGATAAGGATAAAGCCCATCCGCGCATGACTACCGAGGACCGCGACTATATTTTAGAAGCGATTCATTATATGTTCCCAGACGTGAACGTGACAGCCGATGACGTCGAGTCGAGCTGGGCTGGGATTCGTCCGCTCATCTATGAGGAAGGCAAAGACCCGTCTGAGATTTCACGGAAAGATGAGGTTTGGCAGTCGGAGAGCGGCTTAATCACAATTGCCGGTGGGAAGTTGACCGGTTACCGCAAGATGTCAGAGACCGTCGTCGATTTGGTGGCGAAACTACTCAAACAAGAAGAAGGCATCGTCTTCCTCGCCTCGCGCACGAAGCATATGCCGATGTCGGGCGGCCATGTTGGTGGTTCGAAAGGGTTCGATGACTTCTTGACGAAGAAGAAGGCTGAATTGAAAAATCTAGGTCTCGATGACGTCAAAGCCGAGCAACTCGTCCGTCTATACGGATCGAACATCGACCGTGTCATCGAGCGGATGGATTCGAACGCGTACGACCTTCCGGAGTTCGTCTACGCACAACTTATTTACGGCATCGAAGAAGAGTCGGTCGTTCGGGCCATCGACTTCCTCGTCCGTCGTACCGGGGCGATGTTCTTTGACATCGACTTCGTCCGTAACTATAAAGACGGCGTGCTCCGTTGCATGGCCGACGTCTTCAAATGGTCTGATGCCCGTCTCGCAGAAGAGCGGGCCGAGGTCGAGAAAGAAATCGATCTCGCTGTCGTACCTGTGACCGTCGAATAACGATAAAAAGGAACCTCGTCGCGGCGAGGTTCCTTTTTATATGCCCAATTCTTCATAATACGCCATGATGCGTTCGTCGAGCGCCTCGACGACGTCCGGATCAGCGAACAGATACAAATAAAGATATGTGCCGTCTTCGCGATATATGTCCGTTTCAAGTGTTAGCGTGGTCGGGCGTCCCTCGAAGATGACCTCGATGGTACCGAGTGCGTGCTGGTTCATTTCGTCGAGTGCCGGATTAGACGCCAGCTTTTTAATGCGGGCGACGTCACTGTCTGCGATGGGCTCATCGAACGTCTCGGACAACACGGCGAACGTCTCTGGCAAATCCTCGAGATCGGTCTCGACGGCCGCGGCGAGTCGTATCTCTTCTTGTTCTTCCCCGAAGACGTTCACTACGAGGGCGACCATGCTTCCGATCGCCAAGACGAACAATACGTATAACAAATATTGTTTCATAATTTCGCTCCAATTCGTTTCATGTGTTCAGTATATCAGCGTACCCGGTGTTTAGAAATAGGGAGACAATGGTATTGAAAAAGATGGAAATGAGAAAGGCGGGAGAGTTACGATGAAACGAGCATTTACGATTGGTGGCGTCGTCCTCGTCTTGATTCTCGGATGGCGGTTTATCGATACAGATCGGCTGTTCGCCGATGTCTATTATACAAAAGTGCCGAGCGCAAACGTCACCGACCAAGGAAAGACGCATACGTATGAAACGATTGGCTATGATGAGTACGGCAAGAAACGACCAATCACGTTCGAGGCACCGGTCCGGTTGGCCGAAGGCGATTTTTTGAAACTGTATGTGAAAGACGAGCGGACGGTGACCGCCTACGATCCGGTACCTGAGTCGGAAGTACCGGCCCAGTTGAAGGATGAACAGACCGAGGAGCCGTTATCGATTCCGTTGCCTTGATTTCAAAATAGGTCCGTCGCCAAACGAAATTGGATTTGGTATGGTTATACTAGTGCAAACTATGGAGAGAAGGTAGATGGATGTCACGGATGTTGATTGCAGACGACCAAGACGGGATTCGGTTGATGTTGGCGCAAGTGTTCCAAAACCTCGGCATCGAGGTCGACACGGCGAACGACGGACAGAACGCTTGGGAAAAGCTCGAACAGAACGGATACGATTTAGTATTGCTCGATATGAACATGCCCCGCATGTTCGGCCATGAAGTACTACGTAACATGCGACAACGCGACATCGATACCCCGGTCATGATCATGACCGCGTTCGGGGAAAAATCGACACTCGAAGAAGTGCAACGGCTTGGCATTACCGCGCAATTTGAAAAGCCGTTCGATATTTATCGGATGATTGAAAAAGTGAAAGAAGTCCTCAAAATCACGTGATTCGTCACGAAGATGACATATGTAAACGCTTGCGCAGAGCCATTTCTATGCCCGAATAGCATAGGCACACGTTTCGACGTGTGTTATAATGGGAACGAATTGCACGGGGGCATTTTTCCCAAAGTGCACAATAGCGAACAGACAGGAGGATGTCATTATGCCATTAGTATCAATGACAGAAATGCTTAACAAAGCATTCGAAGGCAAGTATGCAGTAGGCCAATTCAACATCAACAACCTCGAGTGGACGCAAGCGATTCTTCGCGCTGCGGAAGACGAGAAATCACCAGTTATCCTCGGTGTATCAGAAGGTGCAGCGAAGTACATGGGTGGCTTCACAACAGTTGTTAAAATGACTGAAGGTCTCATGCACGACTACAACATCACTGTTCCAGTTGCAATCCACCTCGACCACGGTTCATCTTTCGACAAGTGTAAAGCAGCAATCGACGCTGGTTTCACGTCTGTTATGATCGACGGTTCACACCACCCGATCGAAGAGAACATCGAAATGACGAAACAAGTCGTTGAATACGCACACGCTAAAGGTGCTTCAGTTGAAGCGGAAGTCGGCACAGTCGGCGGCGAAGAAGACGGCGTTGTTGGCGGCGTACAATACGCTGACCTCGACGAGTGCGTACGTGTCGTCAAAGAAGCGAAAGTTGACGCTCTTGCAGCGGCACTCGGTTCTGTACACGGAGAATACCAAGGCGAGCCTAAACTCGGCTTCAAAGAGATGGAAGAAATCGCAGAAGCGACTAAAACTCCACTCGTTCTTCACGGCGGTTCAGGTATTCCTGAGCACCAAATCAAAAAAGCAATCGAGCTCGGTCACAGCAAAATCAACGTTAACACAGAGTGCCAACAAGAATGGACTCGTGCCGTACGTGAGAAGCTCAACACGGACTCGAAAGTATATGACCCACGTAAAGTCATCGGCCCTGGTGTCGAAGCGATCTATAACGTCGTTACTGGCAAAATGCGTGAGTTCGGTTCAAGCAACCAAGCATAATCCTGTCACATCAGTCGGTTCTCCCTGTGAGGACCGGCTTTTTTTATTGAATGTTGCTCATTGGAGCGATGCTCGCCATCGCCGCCTTGACGTAAAGGGTGTAGCAATTCCACGACAATTTCCTCATAATAAGGAGTGTAAGCGATCACAACACCATTCGAGGAGGAATTGGACATGCGTTTTTTCATTGACACGGCAAACGTGGAAGACATCAAGAAAGCTCATCAGATGGGCGTCATCGGGGGCGTGACGACGAATCCATCGCTCGTCGCCAAAGAAGGCGTCGATTTCCATACACGACTACGCGAAATCTGTGAGATCGTCGGGGATCTCTCAGTCAGCGCGGAAGTTATTGCGCTCGACGCAGCGGGTATGGTGGAAGAAGGAAAGGAACTTGCGGCCATCGCGCCGAATATTACTGTCAAGGTACCGATGACGCCAGCAGGGATGGAAGCGGTCAATACGTTTTCACAGCTCGGCATCAAGACGAACGTGACGCTCATCTTTAACGCCAACCAAGCGCTACTCGCGGCTCGGGCCGGTGCGTCATACGTCTCGCCATTCATCGGTCGTTTAGATGATATCGGTCAAGATGGTCTCGATCTCGTCGAGACGATTGCCAATATCTTTGCCATCCATGGCATCGATACAGAGATCATCGCAGCTTCCGTTCGCCATCCGGTCCACGTGACGAAGGCGGCCCTCCTTGGAGCCGACATCGCCACGGTGCCATACAAAGTCATCGAACAGATGATGAAACATCCGCTCACTGACAAAGGGATCGAGCAATTCTTAGCGGATTGGAACAACGCTCAATCCAAATAAGCTTGTCGCAGAAAGGTTTGATCTTCGTGGAAATTCTCCATATCGTAGGACAGCAGAAACTTGAAGGAACAGTTGACATTAGCGGTGCCAAACAGAGCGCCTTGCCTTGTCTCGTCGCAGCACTTTTGACAGAAGAACCGGTGACGATTGAGAACGTCCCTGTCATCGAGGACGTCGAAGTGATGCTCAGTCTATTACAAGAACTCGGCGTCGCGATTGAACGGGACGGGGAACGGATGACGCTTCATGCAAAAGATGCCGTCGCCATGCCGTTGCTCGGCTCCGAGACGCGTAAAGTCCGAGCCGCTGTCTATTTGCTCGGGGTGTTCGCGGCTCGCTTTGGGAAAGGAGCCGTGGGGCTTCCCGGTGGATATGCGATTGGTCCACGACCGATCGATTTACATTTGAAGGCACTCGAACGTCTCGGGATTAAAGTCGAGAACGAGTCGGGACTGTATCATGTGAACGCCGAAAAGCTGGAAGGGAATCGCATCTATCTCGACCTCCGTTCGTTCGGGGCGACGGTGAGTGCCATGCTCGCAGCCGTGCTCGCTGATGGAACGACCGTCATCGAGAATGCGGCCATCGACCCAGAAATCGTCGACGTCGCCACGATGCTCACTTCGATGGGGGCCCACGTTATCGGGGCGGGCACCGACGAGATTCGCATCAAAGGGGTCGACAAACTCCACGGCTGTACACACACGCTCATTCCCGATCGATTAGAGGCTGGGACGTTCATGATTTATGGCGCGGTCGCGGGCGAAGTGACAGTACGCAACGTCATTCCGACCCACTTAGAAGGCGTCATTCAAAAACTATTGGATTACGGGGCCGACGTCGAAGTCGGGGAAGAGACGATCACGGTGCGGGCGAACGCCTTCGAACCAATCGATATTCGTGTCTTCCATTACTCGGGTTATCCGACCGACTTACAACCGATCATGTCGGCCGCGCTGTTGAAAGCGAACGGGACGAGTATCGTCACCGATAAGCTGTACGCCCAACGTTTCCGTCATATTGCGGAAATGCGGCGCATGAACGCGCAGATTACGCTCGAGGACGCTTCGGCTGTCATCCGTGGTGGGACAACGCTCGCCAATGCGGAGATGGAATGTGCGGACGCACGGAGCGGGGCAGCCCTCGCTTTAGCGGGACTTCAAGCGAGTGGCGAGTCCACCGTAATCCACGCGGAAAAATTGAACGATTCATATGTCGATTTCGTCGGCAAACTAAAACAACTCGGCGCGCTCGTCTGGGTCGATGAGGTGTCCGAGTAAAAGGGGGAGAATTCGGGTGGAACGTAGTTTATCAATGGAATTGGTCCGAGTCACAGAAGCGGCAGCGCTATCTTCGGCTCGTTGGATGGGTAAAGGCTTGAAAGAAGAGGCAGATGACGCGGCGACGACCGCGATGCGTGAAGTGTTCGATACGATTCCGATGAAAGGAGTCGTCGTCATCGGGGAAGGCGAGATGGACGAGGCGCCGATGCTCTACATCGGTGAGAAAGTCGGGAACGGCTATGGCTCACGCCTCGACGTCGCCGTCGATCCGCTCGAAGGGACGAGCATCGTCGCGACGGGAACGTGGGGAGCACTCGCCGTGCTCGCCGTCGCCGATGCGGGTGATTTATTGCACGCGCCAGACATGTATATGGATAAAATCGCTGTCGGTCCGGAAGCGGCCGGGTTGATCAGTCTCGACAACTCGATTGAAGAGAATATCGCCATCGTCGCCAAGGCGAAGAACAAGAACGTCGAAGACGTCGTCGTCACGATTTTACATCGTGACCGTCACGAAGAGATGATTCAACGCGTTCGTGCCACGGGTGCCCGCATCAAGTTGATTCCCGACGGAGACGTGGCTGCGGCCATCAACACGGCGTTCCCGAAAACGGGCGTCGACTTGTTGCTCGGCTCTGGCGGTGCGCCGGAAGGTGTCATCGCGGCCGTCGCGATGAAGTGTCTCGGCGGTGACTTCCAAGGTCGCCTGCTTCCTGAAGACGAAGCCCAAGAGAAGCGTTGCCAAGACATGGGCATCGCCGATACAGGCCGGATTTTACTATTGGACGACCTCGTCAAAGGAGAAGATTGCATCTTCGCCGCGACGGGTGTGACGGACGGGGAGTTGCTCCGCGGCGTCCAGTTCACTGGACAAGGCGGTCAGACGCACTCGGTCGTCATGCGTGCCAAGTCAGGGACGGTCCGTTTCGTCGAAGGCATCCACTCCTTGAAGAAAAAACCGAAAATGGTCATGAAACCTTAATTCTCTCGAGCTGTGGACATTGCGTCCACAGCTTTTTTGATGTGTTTCTTCATATTTAACATGCGGATAGAACGGGAATGGAAGAGGAGGAGGTGGGTGTGATGATTGAAGTGGAATCGCTCGTCAAAACGTTCGGGGACGTGCCGGCCGTCGATGGAATCTCGTTCTCGGTGCAAGAAGGAGAGATTTTCGCTTTCCTTGGACCGAACGGGGCCGGCAAGTCGACGACCGTGCAAATGTTGACGACGCTCGTACGACCGACCGAAGGGAAAGCGCGGGTAAACGGATTCGATGTCGTCAAACAAGAGAAGGACGTCCGCTTGTCCATCGGTGTCGCCCTGCAAGAGACCGGAATCGATAAAGTATTGACCGGGCGGGAACTGCTCGTCCTGCAAGGGCGGTTGTTCAAGATGACAAAACAAGAGGCGGAGACGCGCGCCGAGGAACTGCTCCGTGTCGTCTCACTCACGGAAGCGGCCGACCGGAGAAGCGGGACGTATTCGGGCGGGATGCGGCGCCGGCTCGATTTGGCGCTCACGCTCGTCCATCGACCGACCGTCTTGTTTTTAGATGAACCGACGACGGGGCTCGACCCGGCGAGCCGCATCGAGATTTGGAACGAGGTGAGACGACTCAACGAAGAGTTCGGTACGACGATTTTCTTGACGACCCAGTACTTAGAGGAAGCAGATGAACTAGCCGACCGAATTGCCATCATCAATCATGGGAAAATCGTCAGTGAAGGAACGGCCGAGGCGCTGAAACGACTCGTCGGCGGCGAGACGATTGCGATGACGTTTCACAGCAATCAAGAGGCGGCCGCAGCCGCTGCGCTGTTCGGTCATGCGGCGACCGGGCAACACGTGGCGTTCGAGCTCGTCGACCATACGCTGATGGAAGTCGTGCGCCAGCTCGATGAGCGGTCGCTTCAACCGGAAAGTCTGACCGTGAAGCAACCGTCGCTCGATGACGTCTTTTTGAAAGTGACCGGCGAGTCATACGAAGGAGGTGTGCCCGATGTGGACTGAGACATGGCTCTTCACGAAACGGAGTCTCGTCACGACGATTCGAAATCCGTTTTCGTTCATCCCTAACTTGATTATCTCGGTGTTCTTCCTACTCGTGTATACGAGCGGATTGTCGAGCGTCGCTTCGCTTCCTCAGTTTGATGGGAGCGCCTATTTGAACTTCATCTTACCTGTCTCCATCGTGTCCGGGGCGGTCGGCGGGGCGGGGGGGACGGGACAGGCGCTCGTCCGTGATATTGAGAGCGGCTACTTCGCCCGCTTGCTTCTGACTCCGGCGACGCGGACGGCGATTGTGCTCGGACCGATGATTGCCGGGATGCTGCAACTGCTCGTCCAGACGCTCCTCATTTTCGGGGTGGCGTTCTTGCTCGGTTTGTCGATTCCGGTCGGTCTGCCTGGCTTCTTGTTCACGGTGCTGCTTGCCATCGGATTCGGCCTTGGTTTTGCCGGCTACTCGGTCGGTGTCGCGTTGAAGACACGGAACGCTCAGGCTGCACAAGCCGGGACCCTTTTATTTTTCCCGCTCATCTTCTTGTCAACGACGTTCGTCCCGAAAGAGTTGATTGAGGCGGAATGGCTCAAAGTAGCGGCGACGTTTAATCC
This sequence comes from Exiguobacterium sp. J17977, assembly GCF_018616375.1. Lineage (GTDB taxonomy): Bacteria > Bacillota > Bacilli > Exiguobacteriales > Exiguobacteriaceae > Exiguobacterium > Exiguobacterium mexicanum. The sequence continues at coordinate 57,475 of NZ_JAEQBB010000001.1, forward strand.
GACGACGTATATTTTTGAAGGGATGCGTGCCGTCTTGACACAACCGACAATTGACTGGAGCGCGTTATCGGCCGGACTTGCCGTTGCCGGGGCGATGAGCGTCATCATGGTCGTGTTCGCGGCGACGAACGCACGCGGTGCCTTGAAACAAAAATGACGAGCAAGGGATTCAGCCCCGCTCGTCCTGGTCAATCATGAACGTCACAATCAAAAACAGAATAAAACTGATTAAGGAGACCGTGCCCCCGATGATGAAGTAGACGAGGGTGACGGTCTCATTCCATTGGAACGGGTTCATCGTGTAAAACCACATCCCGCTCGTCAAGCCGATTGATCCGATGACAGCCGTCCACCCGTGAATCGTAACGAGTAATTGGTTCCGGACCGCATACAAGCGATAGAAGACTCCCCAGGCGAAGACCGATAGCCAACCGGCGAGCAGAATGTGGGCATGAATCGGACGAAAGGCATAACTGCCGGCACCCGACATGTGCGATCCGAGTACCGTTCCGATGACACCGAAAACGGCAGCGAGGCGAATCAAACGAAGACTCCAAATCTTTTCCATGGCATAGAACAACTCCTTCGACGTGATGGCTTTATCGTATCGAAGCCAGATGAACAGAAGATGAACGAACACAAAAAAACGACCCAGTTCCTATGAACCGGGTCGTTTGATCGTTTGAATTAAAGGTATGATCCTGCACCGACATAACGTGGTGCCCAGTAACCTGATGTGAAGCTCGCGTATTTAACGCCGCCTGTTTCAGAGTTGATCATTTGTGTTTTGCTGAGTGCCATTCCAACGTGTTGAATCGTGCTTCCGTTGTGTGAGAAGAACACGAGGTCGCCGGCTTGAATCGCTGACTTCGAAACTTTTTTCGAGTTTGCGTATTGCGAGCGTGAATCACGTGGGATCGATTTGTTGATCGCTTTCTTGTAAACGTGACCTGTGTAACCTGAGCAGTCAAAGCCTGAAGTTGTCGTTCCACCGTAACGGTAAGGTGTGCCGAGGTACTTCTTCGATTCAGCGACAAGTTTCGTACGAGCGCTTGATGCAGAAGACGTTGTTACTTTAGTGGCAGTTGCTGTGTTTGCTTTCAAGTACGTGTAAGTAGATGAAGCTGAGATATAACGGTGAGTCCCTTTGTAGTTGATTTTGTAGAACGAACCAACCTTACCAAGGTATGTATAGCGTTGGCCTTTGTTCATCGTTGCTGAAACTTTCGATGTGAGCGACGGTGCTGTGCGGATGTTCAAGCCGTTGACTTTCGAGTAAGCGAATGTTCCAGTAGCGGCTTCTGCTTGTTCACCTGTTGTGAAAGCAAGACCCGAGAAAGCGAGAGTGGCAGCGACGATGATAGATGCGAAACGCTTTAACATAGTGTATTTCCCTCCGTTTTTTAAAATAAAACCCTAAGTGGCTGTATATGATCGATGTGTGTAAACTAAGTTAGAGCACAAGTTGCGGATATTACCCGGTTTCCTGTGCAAATAAACTATATCATGCGCAAGACCGATGGCATTTTTCAATCACAAGACAAAAACAGTTTTCTTGTAACATATTTGAAACAATATGCGAGAATAGAGACTTATTTGTTACATACATAGTAAAAAGGCTGTTATGTTTTCAACAACAGGGGAATAGACTGACATAAAGCCGTTTTTCCAACAGTGACGGTTTAACGGAAGTGTGATTAGATGAATGAGGAATGAACGTTTACTTTTGAAATATAGAATCATGAAAGACAGGTGACTTGAATGAGTCAAACGACTGAACCGGTTAAAAACTACACGCTTCGTGAACTCGAGACGAAGACGTTGAAAGAGTTATATGAGATCGCGAAAGAAGTGAACGTGCCCCAGTATCGCGAGGCACGGAAACGTGAGCTCATGTTCCGGATATTGAAATCACAGGCAGAATCAAAAGATCTTTATTTTCTCGAAGGGATCCTTGAAATCATTCCGCCTAACCCACAGTCGCAAAACGATGGCGGTTTTGGTTTCCTGCGCCCCATCAATTACTCGCAATCGTCTGAAGATATTTATATCGCGGCGTCACAAATTCGTCGCTTCAATCTCCGAAACGGCGACCTCGTGACGGGGAAAGTGCGGAAGCCGAAAGAGAATGAACGGTTCCAGGGCCTCCTCAGTGTCGAGGCGGTTAACGGCGAGACGACGGACTCGACGCGCAACCGGGACTACTTCCCGGCGCTCACGCCGATTTATCCGGAGCGACAGATGGTGCTCGAGACGGAGCCGAATCATTTGTCGGTCCGCGTCATGGACATGATTGCGCCCGTCGGTTTCGGACAACGCGGTTTGATCGTTGCGCCGCCTAAGGCAGGGAAGACGTCTCTTTTAAAAGAGATTGCCAACTCGATTACGACGAACCATCCGAACGTCGAGTTAATCATTCTGTTGATTGATGAGCGGCCGGAAGAAGTGACGGACATTCAACGTTCGGTGCCGGGCGCAGACGTCGCCTACTCGACGTTTGACGAGACACCGGAGAACCATGCCCGCATCTCGGAACTCGTGCTCGAACGGGCGATGCGCCTCGTCGAGCATAAGAAGGACGTTGTCATCTTGCTCGACTCGATCACGCGTCTGACGCGGGCGTACAACTTGTCCGTCCCGCCGAGCGGACGAACGCTCTCCGGTGGGATTGACCCGGCCGCGTTTCATAAACCGAAGAAATTCTTCGGGGCGGCCCGTAATATCGAGGACGGCGGCAGTTTGACGATTCTTGGCACCGCCCTCGTCGATACCGGTTCGCGCATGGATGACGTCATCTATGAAGAGTTCAAAGGAACGGGCAACATGGAGCTGCACCTCGACCGCAAACTGGCGGAACGTCGGATTTTCCCGGCCATCGACATTCGTCGTTCGGGAACGCGCAAGGAAGAATTGCTGCTCGGCAAAGGCGAACTCGACTCGCTTTGGACGATTCGTCGCACGATGAACGAGTCGCCAGACTTCGTCGATCAGTTCTTGCGCCGGGTCCGCGAGACGAAAACGAACCTCGACTTTTTTGCGGCGCTTGAGGCCGATAAGAAAAAGAGTCGACGCCCGGTGAAAAAAACGAAAACGGACTTGTAAATCCGTGAACCGGGTGCTATTATATTCTAGTGAACTTTCTCTAGGTTGAAAGAATACTTAGGGCAGAAGGAGTTGAAAAGCAATGAAACAAGGAATCCACCCAGAATACCGTAAAGTCGTATTCATGGACTCGACGACTGAGTTCAAATTCATCTCTGGTTCGACTCGTTACTCTAACGAGACAATCACGATGGAAGATGGTAACGAATACCCACTCATCCGTGTCGATGTATCTTCTGATTCGCACCCATTCTACACAGGTCGCCAGAAATTCGCATCTGCGGACGGTCGTATCGAGCGCTTCAACAAGAAGTACCAACGCTAATCGTCAACTTGTATGCACACCGCCTAGGGATTGCCCTTGGCGGTTTTTATTTTTTCTAGATAGAAGTCAACCCTTTTTCTTCAAGAAAAAGATGGGTATAATCGGGAAGCGATTAATGAAGGAGAGGGCGAAGTAAAATGATGCATGTGACGAACCGTTACGGTTGGATAGAAGTGATTTGTGGAAGTATGTTTTCTGGGAAATCGGAGGAACTCATCCGCCGTGTCCGTCGGGCGCATTACGGGAAAATCCCTGTCCAAGTATTTAAACCAGGAATCGATGACCGTTACCACGAAGAGAACGTCGTCTCCCATAGCGGCAACTCGGTCATGGCCGTCCCGATTCAATCGAGTCAAGAGTTATACGACGCGGTGCGCGAAGAGACGCAAGTCATCGCTATCGACGAGGTCCAATTTTTCGATGAAGGCATCGTCGACGTCATCGAGCAATTAGCGTCAGAAGATAAACGTGTCATCTGCGCCGGCCTCGACATGGACTTCCGAGGGGAGCCGTTCACGATGATGCCAGAGCTGTTGTCACGTGCCGAGTTCGTCACGAAACTGCAGGCCATCTGTCTGTCATGCGGGGCCCCGGCTTCCCGGACGCAACGATTGATTGACGGGGAACCGGCCCGCTTCGAGGATCCGGTCATCTTGGTCGGTGCGTCGGAGTCGTACGAACCGCGTTGCCGCCATTGTCATGACGTCCCGAATAAACCACGCCCGGTCCGCCACACAGTGGCCGACTGACGTCAACGGACCGCCCTCGGCGGTTCGTTTTTTGCTATAATGAAGACAGTTCGATTTGACGGAGAAAGGACGGATCATCATGTTTGACCGTTTGAGCGTATTAGAAGAACGCTATATGCAATTAAATGAGATGCTCGCTGACCCTGAAGTGCTCAGCGATGCGAATAAATTACGACAATATTCAAAAGAACAGTCGCAACTCGAAGAGACGGTACAGGCGTATCGTCACTATAAAGAGACGAGCACGGCGTATAAAGAAGCGAAAACGATGCTCGAGGATCGCACGCTCGATGCCGAGATGCGTGAGCTCGCCAAAGAGGAGATGTCACTCCTTGAGCCGGAAGTGAAGGCGCTCGAGGCGAAACTGCGCGTCTTGTTGTTACCGAAAGATCCGAACGACGACAAGAACGTCATCGTCGAGATTCGCGGGGCAGCCGGTGGGGACGAGGCGGCACTGTTCGCGGTCGACCTGTATAAGATGTACACCCGGTTCGCCGAGCGGCAGAACTGGAAGGCCGAATTGATTGACGCCAACTATACAGAACTCGGCGGCTTCAAAGAAGTGACGTTCTTGATTAACGGGGCGGGTGCCTATTCGAAACTGAAGTTCGAGAACGGAGCGCATCGGGTCCAACGTGTCCCATCGACCGAGTCGGGTGGACGGATTCATACGTCGACGGCGACGGTCGCTGTGTTGCCGGAAGCAGAGGACGTCGAAGTGCACATCGATATGAAAGACGTCCGCGTCGACACGTTCACATCGTCGGGGCCAGGTGGCCAGTCGGTCAACACGACCCAATCGGCCGTGCGCTTGACGCACATCCCGTCGGGGCTCGTCGTCTCGTGTCAGGACGAGAAGTCGCAACATAAAAACAAGGACAAGGCGCTCAAAGTACTCCGGGCTCGCCTGTATGACAAGATGCAGAGCGAACACCTTCAAGAATTGTCGGCGCAACGAAAGTCTGCGGTCGGAACGGGAGACCGCTCGGAGCGGATTCGGACGTATAATTTCCCGCAGAGCCGTGTGACCGATCACCGCATCGGTTTGACGCTCCAAAAGCTCGACCGCGTCCTCGCCGGAGAACTTGAAGATATCATCGACGCCCTCGTCATGGACGAACAGGCCCGTCTGATGGAGGATGTCGATTGATGCGGATTGCAGCGAAGCTGAAACAAGCGGAACGGGAGCTTGCGGCCGCGGGGCGTGACGCCTCGACGGCGGAGTGGTGGCTCATGCACGTCCTTGACGTCGATCGGACGGGACTGCTCATCCGTTTGTCTGACGAATTGACGCCGGAAGAGACGGCGTCGTTTGACGCCGGGCTCGAGCGTCTTTTGGCCGGCGAGCCGGTCCAACATTTGATTGGTCACGCCCCGTTTTATGGACGGATGTTCGAGGTCAATCGTGACGTCTTGATTCCGCGTCCGGAAACGGAAGAGCTGATTGAATGGCTCGTCGAGCATGTGCATAACGTCTCCGACGATGACATCGTCGACATCGGGACAGGGAGCGGCGCGATTGCCGTCACGCTCAGTCTCGAGCTCGGTGTCCGTGTCCAAACGGTCGATATTTCCCGGGAAGCGATTGCGGTCGCCAAACGAAATGCAGCGACGCTCGGTGCCGACGTCATCTTCCATGAAGGCGATTGCCTGTCACCGATTGCTGACGACTCGATTCGTGTCCTCGTCTCGAATCCGCCTTATATTGAGGCGGACGAACTGCTCGATGAGACGGTGGCGGGATATGAGCCCCACCTCGCCTTATTCGGCGGAGCGGACGGGCTCGACTTTTATCGAACAATCATTGCCGACTCGATGCGCGTCCTGTGTGCCGATTGGCAATTGATTGTATTTGAAATCGGGTATAATCAAGGACAAGTTGTGAAATCGTACCTGTCCGAACGTTATCCTGAAGCAGAAACGGGTATTTTAAAAGATATAAACGGCAAAGACCGAATCGTCTACGCCGTGAGGGAAGGGATTGCGCATGGAAACGAAATGGATCAAGCCGACAGAAGTTGAGGAAGGGGTACGTCTCTTGAAGGCTGGCGAGGTGATTGCCATCCCGACGGAGACCGTCTACGGACTCGCCGGAGATGCGACGAACGATGTCGCCATCAAAAAGATTTTCGAGGCGAAAGGAAGACCATCGGACAACCCGCTCATCGTCCACGTCGCCACGGTCGAACAGGCCGAACATTTCGCGCAAACCATCCCGCCGGTCGCGAGACGCTTAATGGACGCGTTTTGGCCCGGTGCCTTGACCATCATCTTACCGTCGAACGGTCGGGCGTCGTCACTCGTGACGGCTGGTCTTGATTCGATTGGATTGCGGATGCCGGACCATCCGGCCGCGCTCGACTTGATCCGCACGTCCGGTCTTGGACTAGCAGCACCAAGTGCGAACCGTTCGGGACGTCCATCACCGACGTCGGCCCGGCACGTGGCAGATGATTTGACCGGTCGGATCGCGGGTATTATGGATGGGGGACCGACGGGCATCGGCGTCGAGTCGACCGTAATCGATTGCACGGCAGAACCGGCGACGATTTTGCGTCCGGGTGGTGTCACGAAAGAAGCGATTGAAGCGGTCATCGGCCCGGTCATTCTCGATGCCAACTTGAGCGATGAAACAGCTGCGCCACGATCACCAGGAATGAAGTACACCCATTATGCCCCGAGCGCACCCCTGTATTTAGTCGAAGGGGGACGCGCAGACCTCGTCCGTGTCGTCATGGCACGGCAGGAAGCGGGCAAACGAGTTGGCGCGCTCGTGTTCGATGAAGCGACGACCCCGGCTGACGTCACCCTCTCTCTCGGGACTTCGATGGAGACGGCGGCCCAGCGGCTATATGAGGCGTTGCGCAAATTTGATGAGACGGATGTAGAAGAGATTTACGTGAATCGGATTGAACCGACGGGAGTCGCTCTTGCCGTTTATAACCGCCTCTATAAGGCGGCTGGCGGTAAAGTCATCCGTCCATAGGAAGAGGCTTAAGGACATAGAGGAGGATCACGCGATGTCGATGAAACGCGTATTATTCATATGTAGTGGGAACACATGCCGAAGCCCGATGGCGATGGCCCTGCTCCGCTCGAAAGTGACGGGGGACGAGTTCGATATTCGTTCAGCCGGGCTTCGGACGATGCAAGGGTTTGACGCATCAGAAAATGCACTCCAAGTGTTGCGTGAACGAGGAATTGAGCTCGAGCACGTGACGCAGACGTTTGACGACGTCCTCGGACGCTGGTCGGACGTCATCTTGACGATGACACGGGCGCATCGTGAACAAATTCGGGATACGTATCCGGATTTGGCCGATCGCACATTCACATTATATGAGTTCGTCACGGGACTCGAGCGCGATATCAACGACCCGTTTGGAGGGTCGATGAACGTCTATCGCCAAGTCCGAAACGAACTCGAACCACTCGTGAATCGACTTGTGCTAAAATTGACGAATGACGGGTCAAAGGTGACAAAACCACCGAGACGCCTACCAAAGAAGACGGGGGAATGACGGAATGAAAATCGCAATTGGCGCCGACCATGGCGGCTTCAACTTGAAGAAAGAGATTGTAGGACTGTTAGAGGAGCTCGGTCACGAATATAAGGACTTCGGGACGCACTCGGCCGATTCAATTGATTATCCGGACGTAGCCATCCCGGTCGCCGAAGCAGTCGCGGCCGGCGAGTTCGACCGTGGCATCTTGATTTGTGGGACTGGAATCGGCATTGGCATTGCCGCCAACAAAGTGAAAGGCATCCGGGCGGCACTCGTGCACGACTCGTTCAGCGCGAAAGCGACGCGTCAACATAACGACTCGAACATCATGACGATGGGCGAGCGCGTCATCGGACCGGGTCTTGCACTCGACTTAGTGGCGACATGGCTCGATACGGACTTCGAAGGCGGACGCCACTCGAACCGTGTCGACAAGATGAGCGCTTACGAAACGAAGTGACGACGATGAAGGCGGAGCTTTTGAACTTATTGACGGAGTTGCATGAACGGTTTCCGTTAGATGAGGAAAAGATGCTCGTCATCGGTTGTTCGACGAGCGAGGTCGTCGGCAAGACAATCGGGAAAGCGGGTTCGATTGATGTGGCGTCGGATTTGATTGAGGCGTTCCTTGCGTTTCGAGACAAGACTGGTGTCCATCTCGCCTTTCAAGGGTGCGAGCACATCAACCGTGCTCTTACCGTCGAACGTCGGACGCTCAAACAATTCGGGTTGACGGAAGTGACGGTCGTCCCGGTCCGCGCAGCGGGCGGGGCGATGGCGGAGAAAGCGTATGAACGCTTCGATGCCCCGTGCGTCGTTGAATCGATTCAAGCGGACGCCGGCATCGATATCGGCTCGACGTTGATCGGCATGCATTTGAAGCCGGTCGCGATTCCGGTCCGATTGTCGGCGAAGCAGCTCGGGGAGGCGTACGTCACGTTCGCCATCACGCGACCGAAACTGATTGGCGGCCCGCGGGCCCACTATCCAGCGAAATGACGAAAGCCGGTCGCATTGACCGGCTTTTTTGCGTTACAATTCTTCACTGAATAGATAGGAAATGACCATCGGGAACCGTTCCCGCCAAGCGAGTTCGTTATGCACGCCCTCCTCGATGACCTCGAAGCGGATGTGGTCGACTTTATCGCGCAACAGGGCGTAGACGCGCTCACTCGACTCGAGATACATCTCGTTCGTCGGACCGTCCGCTGACGGCTGTTCGACTTCTTTGCGACCGACGTCCATGTATAGACGTTCGACGCCGTTCAAATCACTCGCGTCAATCAATTGCTCGAGTTCGGTCTGGTTGAACCAGAACGCCGAGGACAACGAGGCGACGCGCTTGAAGATATCGGGATAGACGCATGCGGCGTAAATCGAGATCAACCCACCCATCGAGCTACCCATCATCGCCGTCTCGTCCGGTTTCGTCCGGTAGTCCGCATCAATCATCGGCTTCAACTCTTGGGCGATATATTCAATGTAGGCCGATCCTTGTCCGCCGAGCGTCACGTCCTGACTGAGCAGGCTCTCGCCGATGTACGGGTTCTCCCACGGACCGTACTCGTCGAGCCGCATCTCGCCGGGGGCGCTGTCGATGCCGACGATGATGATGTCGCGCTTCGAGGCGTCCATATATTCACCGGCGCGCCAGCTCATCTTATAGCTCGCGTCCTCATCGGCGAACACATTTTGCCCGTCGTGCATATAGAGCACGGGATATCGTTTGTCTGTCGTGTCATAATCGGCCGGGGTATACACCCGAATCGTCCGCTCGCGCTCGAACGGGGTAATGGTGATTTGTTTTGTCTCAATCATAAGTAGCCTCCTCTGATCGTCTTCTTTCATATGATACCCGACTTGCCCGTGGATTAGACGATACCCAAAAAAAGAAGCATATGTTACGATGGGGGTGTTGATTTTTAGACATTCAGAGGGGGTTTCAACATGGTAAACACGACGAAGTTGAAAGTACAGGATGCGGAATTGTTTGAAGCGATGCAACACGAGCTCGGTCGCCAACGCGAGAACATCGAACTCATTGCCTCGGAGAATTTTGTCTCAGAAGCAGTGATGGAAGCGCAAGGTGGCGTGCTAACGAACAAGTACGCGGAAGGTTATCCAGGCCGTCGCTACTACGGTGGTTGTGAGTTCGTCGACGTGGCAGAGAACTTGGCCCGCGACCGCGCCAAGGAGCTGTTCGGTGCAGAACACGCCAACGTCCAGCCGCATTCGGGTGCGCAGGCGAACATGGCCGTTTACTTCACCGTCCTTGAAGCAGGGGACACGGTGCTCGGCATGAACTTGTCGCACGGTGGCCATTTGACGCACGGAAGTCCGGTCAACTTCTCAGGCGTTCAGTACAATTTCGTCGAATACGGTGTGGACAAAGAGACAGAACACATCGATTATGACGTCGTCGCAGCCCTCGCGAAAGAACATAAACCAAAACTCATCGTCGCTGGTGCCTCGGCGTACCCGCGGACAATCGACTTCGCCAAATTCCGTGAAATCGCAGATAGCGTCGGTGCCTACCTCATGGTCGACATGGCCCACATCGCCGGTCTCGTCGCGGCCGGTCTTCATCCGAACCCGGTCGAGCACGCGCATTTCGTGACGACGACGACGCACAAGACGCTTCGCGGACCGCGCGGCGGCATGATTCTCTGTAAAGAAGAGTTCGCCAAGGCGATCGACAAGTCGATTTTCCCAGGCATTCAAGGCGGTCCGCTCATGCATGTCATCGCGGCGAAGGCCGTGGCGTTCGGAGAAGCGCTCCAACCTGAGTTCAAAGAGTATCAGGCACAAGTCATCAAGAACGCGCAAGTGCTCGCACAAGGTCTTGAAGAGGAAGGGCTCCGCATCGTATCGGGCGGTACGGATAACCACCTTCTCCTCGTCGATCTCCGCGGCATCGACATCACCGGGAAAGCGGCCGAGCATGCGCTCGACGCAGCCGGCATCACGGTCAACAAGAACACGATTCCGTTCGATCCGGCATCACCGTTCGTCACGAGCGGGATTCGACTCGGGACGGCCGCGATGACGACACGCGGATTGAAAGAAGACGATATGCGTGAAGTCGCTCGCTTGATCGGACGCGTCTTGACGAACCATGAAGATGAAGCAGTGCTGGCGGAAGCGCACGAAGCAGTTCGCGCGTTGACGTCGAAGTTCTCGCTCTATCCTGAACGAGGCTGACGAATGGACGTACGGACACTCGCAGAACGGGAACTTGCGGAACTGCCGCTCATCGATATGACAGAATGGCTCGTCCGAAAAGGCGAGCACGACCCGACGTTTCGCCTCGTCGCGAACGAGTTCGGGGTCGTGACGACGCTGCTCGACCACGGGTATTATATCGAGGCAAGTGAACGGATTGTACCGCTTCTCGGAATGAAAGTGCCGGCGGCGTTTCATCGGCTCGGGCTTGCGCTCGAAGTGAAGGCGAACGGAAAGAAGGCGGCCCAGCGCCGCTTTCGTTCGTTCTCGCCGGCCGTCACCGGTCATGCGGACTTGTCGGCTTGGCGCAACGCCTTTAAATGGAACAAATCTTGGCTCGGTCTGCCGCTCGTCGTCGGCCTCGGTCTGGTCGCCCTCTTCCTTTGGCCGGATGCGGAGCCGCCTGCCGTGACGCCGACCGCATCCAACGAACGAGTCGAAACGGTGACGGAGGATGAGGCACTCGCGAAACGGTTAGAAGAGCTCGAACAAGAAGTCGCTCGACTCGAGGAGGCGAACGAGGCGCTCCAAACCGAGGACGAGACGACCGAAGCCCCTGAGGCGCCGGCCGTCATCCCACTCGGTGAAGTCGAGACGCTCGTCTCGGACAAGCGTTATGAGGAAGCCGACGCGCTCCTCGTCGGCAAGGCGAAAGCCGGCCAAGAACAGGCCGTCGGCTTTTATCGGTTGCTCGTCGACAACAAGCTCGGCGAAGCGAAGATTGCCGATTATGCCGCCTATGTCGACACGTATCCAGAGTCGGGATATAAGGCGGACGTCTTATGGATGAAAGGCATCGCCGAGAAGAAGGCCGGGGACGACACGTACCGGACGACGCTCGCCGAAGTCGCCGCCATGGACGGGACATACTGGGCCCCGATTGCCAAATCGGTGCTCGAGGAAGACTGAGGTCGCAGCCGTGCTGTGACCTTTTTCTCATCAAATTCTAATCAATTTCACCGCTCTTTCTCAGCTCGCTCCCGTACAGTAAAGAAAAAGGATAAGGGAGAGGGACATATGCGCTCAACTAGCAGAGGAAAGATTGGAAGATTGATTCGAGGGGCGATGGTCGGTGCGCTCGCATTGACATTGATGTTGGCTGGGGTCGCCGGATTCTTATTATTTACCTTGACGGGTAACGCGTGGCTCGACCAACTCGCCCAAATCGGGACTGATATGGCGTTTCGCGTAGAGGGATTTGAGTCGACGTTCGACCAAATCGGCGACTCGTTCGAATTGCGCGTCGAACAAGCGATTCCTGAAGCGGTTCGTCCGTTTTTTGACTGAGGAATCCGGGAACACTTAGAATGATGCGTCGGGCAGACTGCTCGGCGTTTTTTTGAGAAAGGATGAATGCCATGCCTACGATTCTCGTCGTCGAAGACGATGCTAAAATTGCCAGACTGCTCGAACTGGAACTCATGCATGCCGGCTATGAAGTCGAGGTCGCCCATGACGGGCGAGCCGGGCTCGACCGGGCGCTCGCCGGTGGGATTGACCTGATGTTGCTTGACGTCATGCTGCCGCAGATGAGCGGACTTGAAGTCGTGCGCCGCGTCAAAGAAGAGCAGCCGTTACTTCCGGTATTGATGGTGACGGCACGCGGGGACCGCTACGATAAAGTGAGCGGTCTCGACCTCGGGGCCGACGATTACATCACGAAACCGTTCGAGATGGAAGAGTTACTCGCGCGGATCCGGGCGTTCTTACGGATGCGGCAACACGTCCAAGTCGATACGAGTGAACGGGTTCTTACTTATGAAGGGTTGACTGTCGACGTCAATCGCCACGAAGTGATGTGTGAGGGGCAAAAAGTCGACTTGACCCGACGTGAGTTCGATTTGCTCGTCTATTTGCTCGAACATCCGGAGCGCGTACTCACGCGCGATCAACTCGTCGAGCACGTCTGGGGCTTTGACTATTACGGGGACACGAACGTCGTCGATGTGTACGTCCGCTATGTCCGCAAGAAACTCGGAGGCTCTTGGATTCAGACGGTCCGAGGCGTCGGCTATATGTTGAAGCGTGGTGAGTAAGATGAAGCTACGGACGAAAATCGCCTTGGCGATGGCGGGATTCATGTTGTTCCTGCTGATCACCTCGTTCGGTGTCGCCTGGCTCGTCTCGCGCCAACAGATCGTCGACGCTCGTTATGACGTCTTGCGCCAGGCGCTCAGCTTGCTCGAGGAAGACGAGCGGAACCAACAAGCCGTCTTGTCGTTGCACGAGGACAGTGTCGTGCTCGAACGGCAGGCGAACGGCGATTGGGGCATCATCGGTGGACAGGCCGATGGCGCTCTTCGATTCCCGGTCAATTTCGGGGAACCGGCGCTCGTCGATGACTGGTTCGTCATCGCGACGTCGAATGGGCTTGGTTACGCCTTTCAAGACGCGGCCGTGAGTGAAACGCTGCGGACGCTGGCGACGATTTTCCTTGTCATCTTCCTGATTGCCGTGGCGGTGACGTTCCTCGGCAGTCTATGGATCGTACGCCAAGGGCTCGACCCGTTACGCCGTCTCGAATCGACGATGGAACGAATCACCGAGTCAGGTACGCTTGAGACAATCGATGTCGGCAAGGACAAAGATGAGGTATCGACGCTCGCGACGGGCTTTAACCAAATGATTGCGCGAGTCGAAGGGTCGATGGAGCAACAACGACGTTTCGTCGCCGATGTTTCACATGAACTGAAGACACCGCTCACCGTCATCGAAGGGTACGCCAAACTGCTTCGGCGCTGGGGTCAGAGCGACCCGGCCGTCCGCGACGAGGCGATTGACCATATCTTGACCGAGTCGCGGCAAATGCGTGAGGACTTGATTGAACCGATGCTCGAGCTGAGCCGTTTCTCCTCGCTCGAAGACGTGGAGACCGAAGCGATTACCTTGACCGAGCTGGCCGAGCAGTTGACCGAGCGATTCGAGCGATCGCACGGTATCCACGTACCGATCGAGGCAATGGGGGAGTGGCACGGGCATCGCGATTCGTTGCAACGGCTCGTCGTCATTTTCATTGACAACAGTTTGAAATATGCGACCGACACGCGTGTCACGATGACGCCCGACCGCATCGAAGTACGGGACCATGGGACGACGCTCAGTGAGGAAGACCGGGCGCGACTGTTCGACCGCTTCTATCGACTCGATGAGGCGCGAGACCGGAGCGGCAGCGGACTTGGCCTCGCCATCGCCAAGGAAGTGGCGGATTTGAACGGATGGAAGGTCGGCAGTTATGCGAACGCGCCGGACGGCAGTGTCTTTTACGTCACAAAATGACAAATCTTTCGCAGATTCTCATCATTTTCTAATGGAATCCTCGTGGTGCTCTAAGGTCACCGTTCTATGATGAAGATGTAGAACAAGTTCACCACATGAAACGAGGAGGAGACATCATGAAATTAATCGGATGGATTTTAGGAGTTGGGTTGGCGGTACTAGCCGTCGCCGGGATTGGGTTGTATGTCGCGAACGACAAGACGGACACGGTCATCGTCCCACGGGCGGTCGATAGCGTGAACAACGGAACCGATGATGCCGCAGACGACACGCAAGATGATGCGAGTCAAGAGGCGGCCGCTCCGTCAGAAGGGTCAGCGTCGAACGATACGCCGGTTCGCTCGGTCGATGACGATGATTATGAATTGTATGGTACCCTCGTCAGCTTATCGGATCGTGACGTGACGATCAGCTTCAGCGGTAAAGAATCGACGTACCCGCTCGCGGCCCGTCATGAGATTGACGACGATACACCGAAAGCCGGTGACCGCGTCAAACTCGAATTCAATCAAAACGAAGAAGTGAAGGAAGTCGACCGTGAGAGTGACGACTTCGATATCTACGGCACGTTCGTCAGCCTGTCGGACCGTGACGTGACCATCGAGCGTGACGGTAAGTCGGAGACATTTAAACTCGCGAGCCGCTACGAACTTGACGACGAAGCGCCAAAAGCCGGTGACCGTGTCAAACTCGAGTTGAACCTTCAACAGCAAGTGAAAGAGATTGAACGTGACGATGACCGAAATGACCAGGACGATCAAGATGATCAAAACGATGATGACCAAGATGACGACCGTGACGATGATCAAGAGGATGATCGCGACGACGACTAAAAAATGCCAAAATGCCACGCGAGTGGCATTTTTTGTTTATTCTTCTTAACATGGTCAATAATTATTATTGTATGATAAAGTGAAAAAGAAAATTTTAGGCGATTCGAACCATATAAATGTGAAAGGAGGGGGCGGGATGAGAAGAGTCATCGGACTGATGAGTCTAGCTATGATGGTAGTCAGTGGCTGCGGGACGAGTGAAATCAATGCGCTCAATTTACGACCACTGTCGACGTATGCGATTCAACAAGACCGAGACGTTCCGTTGACGTCTGCGTTAAAGACGCGATTGTTGGCTTACTGTGAGCAACAACCGACAGACGTGTTGCCGACACGTCGGGCCGAACTGGCGGCCATCACATTCCGTCATCCTTTCTATGATGAGTTAGGCAGCAAGACCGTCAAATATTGGCGGAGCGGGGATGACCGTTACATCTCTTGCTTGAACAGCAACGAACAAAATGAGCGTGTCTTCCGGACGGATGCACTCGAGGCGTTCGAGTCCTCGGCCACGTCTGCGCCGAGGGAAGTCGATGTCGGGAACACGCTATCGTTCGTTCCTGAACCGGACGTCGCGACCGTGGCACGCGCCTTCGCGGTCAATGAGACGCATGAGACGATTATTCCCGGTTCGGTCTTCCGGTATCACACGCCGGACCGTGGTGCGCTTCATGTCAACTATCTCGTCTATCAAGACGGTACTGAGGCGGGACAATTGATTGAGCCGGGGCTGTTCGTCTTCGAGAGCGGCAAGAATGAAGGCGTGGCGTTCTTGACCCAATTGGCCGATCAACGGATCACGCTCCAGATGGGCACAAAACAGGCGTGGGACCGCACTGTATTACCTGCGTCGCTCGCGGGCGAGTACGTGCAAATCGACTCGAAAGAAGCGATTTTCAATTTAGACGCCGAAGGACAGCGTCTGTTGAAGCGAATCGTGCTCGCTGATAAACCGATTGAAGACGTCACGGAGAAAGACTCTGCCGTCTTATCAAGTCGGTATGGTACCGTGATCGAGGTATGGGGCACCGTTCAACGACCAGGTGCCGGTGAATTGACGATCACATCGGAGCAAAAAGAGGTGATGCGGTTGGCAACGTATGAGACGGAAACGAAGACGGCTCATCTCGGTGGCCCGAACACACGCGAGCTGTTCGAACTATTGTCCCGTGTGAAGACGACGAGCGCTGCACCGACAGGCGAACGACGCGGGACGCTCGCGTTGTATGAACAGTTGACCGAGCAACGGTTCGACGTTTGGATTGAGGAAGGGAAAGAGTCCCTTCAATTGATGGACGTCGAGACGAAGCGGGTCTATTTGATTGATCAACTGGAATTTGAAGAATTGCTCGACACTTACATATAGGCTGAAAACTAAACCTATTCCCGTTTCATGACACTTTCATGTCGTGAGACGGGTTTTTGTTGTCAAATTGACACTATGTTTTCGTAAAAAACTATCCTATAATTTTTTTTGCGAAGGTTCAACATTACATACACGAATCCGATACATCCATAAAACACACAGCACTAACCTTCTCGTCATTTGAATATAAGAAAAGGGGGAGCAACGAGACACAACTCCATTCAACCATCATCGTCCGTCACCACGTTTTGTCAGTCATCAGGAGAGGAATAGGTAGTGAAATTGAAAAAGTTAATTATGTCTCTAACGGTAGTGTTGTTGATTGTTAGTCTGAACATGTCTAAAACGGGGGCACAAACCATGAACCCACTCGACGGTGTGAAGAACTATCAAGTGTATTATGGCCATCCAACGGCAGCGATTTTGAAAGATATGCAAAACTATGACCTCGTCATCATCGAGCCGCTCCATTACACGAAATCGCAAGTGGAGCAAATCAAAGCACGCGGGACAAAAGTACTCGGATATATTAGCGTCATGGAAGTTGCGACATGGAACACGGGTCTCATGTCAAAACTTCAGTCAGGTGACTTCTTTACGCGTAACGGACAACGTGTCCATTACTCGGAATGGGATTCGTACTTGACGAACATCGCCTCACCGCACTTCCAAGGATTGCTCCTCACGGAAATCCAGAACCAAGTCATCGCCAAAGGCATCGATGGCGTGTTCATGGATACGGTCGGTGATATCGATAACGAACATTTGAACAACCCGACCGTGCTCAAGCAGCAACGGGACGGACTCGTCAACTTCTTGAAACAAGCACGGGCGCGCTATGGCGATATCGCCATGGTTCAAAACTGGGGCTTCGACACATTGGAAACGTCAACGGCACCTTACGTCGATGGCATCATGTGGGAGAGCTTCAACGCCGACACGATCAAGAGTGACGCTTGGTCACAAAACATGATTAAGAAATTACAAGCGGTCGACGCGAAGCATTCGGTCAAGACGCTTACGATTTCGACACGTCTTAGCGCGGATAGCCATAAACTGGCCAAAGATTCTGGATTCATCCACTTCCACGAAGCGGATGCTTACGTGAACTGGAATGCGGGTCTCGTGACGCGCACCAAGGACACGGCGCCGACAACGGCACCGGCCGCAGTAGCACCGGCGACGAAACCAGCTACGACGACAACGACAAAGCCAGCTACGACAACAACGAAGCCAGCTACAACGACAACGACGAAGCCAGCTACAACGACAACAACAAAGCCAGCTGCGACGACAACAACGAAGCCGGCTACAACGACAACGACGAAGCCAGCTGAAACGACAACAACAAAGCCGGCTACAACGACAACGACGAAGCCAGCTACAACGACAACAACAAAGCCAGCTGAAACGACAACAACGAAGCCGGCTACAACGACAACGACGAAGCCAGCTGAAACGACAACAACAAAGCCTGTCGCAAAGCCAGTCTCAGCACCGAAAGCGGATGCCTCGACGGACAAACCGACCGAGTCGAAACAAAAAGCAAAAGCGGACTGGAAGCAAGAGAAGAAAGACAAAAAAGAGAAGAAGAAGGCGAAGAAGCATGCCAAAAAACATGCTAAAAAGCATGCCGCCAAGCACAGCTCGTCTAACGACCATCACGCCGCCAAAGGAAACATGTGCGGAAAAGTGAAACACAAGACGGCCGGTTTCCTAAACTTCTTCAAATTCTAAACCGTGTGTCACCTGAACCCCGAGGGATCGATTTCGTTCCTTCGGGTTTCGTCTGACCTCTTAGAAAACAGAAGTTGACTCTACCTTTCTCAGAAAAGTTAGGGTACAATGCTCAAGAGAGATTGAGAGAGGAGTGAAGCATGATGGGCAAAGTACACGTTTATGACCACCCATTGATTCAGCACAAGATGACGATTATGCGTAAAGTAGAGACGGGGACGAAGCAGTTCCGTGAACTCGTAGACGAGGTTTCGTCACTCATGGCATATGAAATTACACGCGACCTTCCGCTTACTGATGTGGAAATCGAGACACCGGTCTCTGTATCGACACAGAAGATGATTGCCGGCAAGAAATTGGGAATCGTCCCAATTTTACGGGCAGGCCTCGGCATGGTGGATGGCTTCCTCAAAATGATGCCGAACGTCAAAGTCGGTCACATCGGTTTATACCGTGACCCAGAGACGCTCGAGCCGCACGAATACTATCTCAAGTTGCCGACGGACGTCACAGAACGTGACTTCATCGTCGTCGACCCGATGCTCGCGACAGGCGGTTCAGCAGCCGACGCGATTGCCGCGCTTAAAAAGCACGGTGCCAAGTCGATCAAGCTCGCTTGCCTCTGTGCAGCCCCTGAAGGTGTGGAACGTGTTCAAGCAGAACACCCGGACGTCGAAATCTATCTCGCCGCACTTGACGAGAAGTTGAACGACCACGGCTACATCGTACCAGGTCTCGGTGACGCAGGTGACCGTCTGTTCGGAACAAAATAAGCATGAACCCGATGAGAGGATCCCAGTGATCCTCTCTTTTTTATGGGAATGTGCACCAATCGATTCAAATTAGTTGAGACGACGGAAGAGACGGCCGATAGTAGAAGAGGAAGAGACCGCAAGCCGGTCCGATGTCGGGATAAGGGAAGAGACACGATGAAGACTAAATTCTCGCTACTGCAAAGATATTTACTCATCTCCTTGATGGCGTTGTTTTTGACGAGCGTCTGGAGCTATAGTGCGTTTCAAGACATCGAGCAAGAGAACCGGCGGATTGTCGAAGAGGCGATTCCGATTTCGAACGCCGCCTCGGAACTGTTTCGATTATTGCTTGACCAAGAGTTATCGGTCCGTGGCTATACATATAACCAAGATGCGCAGTCGCTCGAACAATATGAGGCGACAAAACGGTCGTTAGTAGAGACGATTCAGGTGATTCGTGAGCTCGACGATCGTCATCCCATCATGCAGCAATTGATTCAAGACGAGGCATTGCCGCTCATTCAACAGATGGAGGCGTTCCATGCGTCCCAAATCGAACTCATCGAGGCGGGGGATGTCGTCGAAGCGAACGCGCGCCGTTTTAGCGGGATCGATTATATCAATCAGTTTCGGGACGTCGATGCGGCCCTTCGTGAAGATATCGACAAGATCATCCAACAAGCCACGCTTCGAAGCGAAACCGCCTCGAATTCGGCGAAATGGGTCATCTTCATTGTCGTCGGCATCGCGTTGTTGTTGTTGTTGACGTTCATGCACACGTTCCGGCTCGAGCGCAGCAAACAGGCGCTCATCCATCGCTCGCTCCATGACGCCTTGACCGGGATTTGGAATCGTCGCGCGTTTGACGAGAAGCTAGAACGGATGTGGGACGAAGCGACCGATACCGGTGACGTGCTCGCACTTCTCTTACTCGATATCGATGCGTTCAAGACGTTTAACGATACATACGGTCATTTAGCCGGAGACGCTTGCCTCGAGAGAGTAGCGAAAGCGATTCATCGTGCGGTCGGGGAAGACGGGATGACGGCCCGATATGGAGGCGAAGAGTTCGCGGTGCTCCTGCGGCCACGCCACGCGCGCCAACCGAAAGAAATCGCAGAACGGATTCGGCAGGCGGTGCTGAAACTGAACATCGCGCACGAGACATACACCCCGTTGCGGAAAGTGAGTGTCAGTATCGGTGTCGCCGAGCATGCGCCATCGCTAAGTGGTGATAAGACCGACTTGATTGCGGCAGCCGATCAAGCCCTCTATCAGGCGAAACAGAGTGGGCGCAACCGTGTCTCAGTCGGGCAGGCGACGAACGTTGGATAAATACGGTGGCTAAAAAGACGACCTTCCCGATTTTACGGGCAGGTCGTCTTTCGCATAGGTTTATTGTTCAATCAATCCTTCTTGGATGAGGAAGTCGCGGGCGACTTTCTCCGGACGTTGTTTCTCGACGTCAGCAAGATAATTGAGCTCTTGCATCGTCTCGTCCGTGATTTTCCCGCTCAGCAAGTTCAACACGTCCGCGAGCTCCGGATGCTCGGCGAGCGTCTCTTCACTGACGATTGGGACCGCGTAATACGGCGGGAAGAACTGTTTGTCGTCCTCGAGGACGGTCAAATCGAAGCGTTTAAGCAAGCCGTCGGTCGAGAAGCTGTCGATGGCGTTACTCTCATTGTTCATGAGTGCCGTATAGCGGAGTCCTCCGTCGACCGGTTTCACGTCCTGGAAGTTGAACGGATACGCTTCTTTCAAGCCGAGGTATCCGTCTTCACGGTTTGAGAACTCGATTGTCGGACCAAAGACGAGCTCGTCACTCACCGAGGCAAGATCTGAGACGGTCTTTAAACCGTATTTGTCGACGTCTTCTTGTTTGACGGCAATGGCATACGTGTTATTGAAGCCGATCGGGTCGAGCGTGCGGATATCGAAACGTTCGTTCACTTGTTTCACGACCTTGTCGTAGACGACGTCCGGGTCGTTCTCGACGTCTTGCTTCAATACATCGACGAACAACGTGCCTGTATATTCGACGTACGTATCAATCTCACCGGTCCGCAGGGCGCTGAAAGCGACCTGGGTCCCGCCGAGGTTCAATTGACGTTTCACATCGAGGTCTGTCTTGTCTTCGATCAAGTCGGCGACCATGTTCCCGAGAATCAATTGCTCGGTAAAGTTTTTCGATCCGACGACAATCGTGTCGTCTTCACGGGTGAAGGCGTAAATCGAACCGGCGAGGAGTAGGACGAACGCCGTCGCGATGACGATGAGTGGTTTTGTGACTTTCTTCGCCGAACGACGCGTCTTTTTCTTCATCCGGCCATCCGCGAGGACGATGCCGTTCGGTGCGACCTTGTACTCGATGCGGCTGACGATGAAATCAATCAACAGTGCGAGCAGACCGGCCGGGATGGCACCGGCAAGGATTTGGTTGTTGTCAACGGTTTGAATCCCGGCGAAGACGAGATAGCCGAGACCACCGGCTCCGACGAACGCGGAGATGGTCATGAGTCCGACGGCTGTGACCGCCGAGATGCGAATCCCGGCCATGATGATCGGGAGTGCGAGCGGGAGCTGAATCTTACTCAAAATCTGACGGTCGGTTAGGCCGATCCCTTTAGCTGACTCGAGCGTATCACCCGGGATGCTCGAAAGGCCAGTGTACGTGTTCTTCACGATCGGGAGGAGCGAGTATAAGACGACCATGATGATGGCCGGCGTCGAACCGATTCCGATGAACGGGATGAGGAAGCCGAGGAGAGCCAAACTTGGTACGGCTTGGACGACGCTCGTCAGTCCGAGAATCGGTTTCGCGAGGCGCGGAATCCGTAAGATGAGAATCCCGAGCGGTACCCCTAACAGGACCGCGAGTGAGACAGCGAACACCGTCAGTTGTAAGTGTTCGAGCAAGAGCGTTCCGATTTGATCGGTGTTGTTCGTGAAGTAATCGAAAAATGATTGAATGGCGTTCATAGCGTTTCCTCCTCTTGCATGAATTGCTCACTGAGGACGGAAAGCAAGCTGCTGCGTGTAATCAAGCCGTGAAGTATTGAACCGTCGACGACAGGGAGGTACCCTTGGTCGCTCGTGTTCATGACGTCTAAAATATCGAGAAGTGAGTCCTCGATTGAGACGAAGGCGTAATTCGTATTCATGACTTCCTCGAGTCGCTTCGTCTTGTCTTGGATGCTGTGGACGTCTTTCAATTTGATGAGTCCTTGGAGGACGCGATCACGGTCGGTGATCAACAGACTGTCGACTTTGCGCGAACGCATGATTTCAATCGCTTGAAGCACCGTCCGTTTCCCGCTGATTGATACCGGGTCGGTGATCATGATATCTTTCGCTTTGATGAATTCAGGACTGTTCCAAATTCGATTCTTCCCGATGAATGATTCGACGTACTCGTCTTTCGGGTTCCGAAGGATTTGTTCCGGGGTATCGAACTGGACGATTTCCCCGTCGCGCATGATACAAATGCGATCGGCCAGCTTGATCGCCTCATCCATATCATGGGTGACGAATACAATCGTCTTTTTCACTTCTTCTTGCAGGTTGAACAGTTCTTCTTGCAGGTCGTTCCGAGTCACTGGGTCGAGGGCGCTGAACGGTTCATCCATCAAAATGACTTCAGGATCGTTCATGAGGGCGCGGGCGAAACCGATGCGTTGTTGTTGCCCACCGCTCAATTCGCTCGGATAGCGATCGATGAACTGATCCGGGTCGAGACCGACCATACGGAGAAGGTGTTCGGTGCGTGCGTCCATGTCTTGTTCGGCATGACCCTCGAGGCTCGCAATCAATTGAATGTTTTCGCGAATCGTCATATGCGGAAAGAGGCCGGTCTGTTGAATGACGTAGCCCATCTGGCGCCGCAGTTCAATCGGATCCATTTTGCGTGTGTCTTGGCCGTTGACGATAATCGTGCCTTCCGTCGGCTCAATCAAGCGGTTAATCATTTTCAACGATGTCGTCTTCCCACAGCCGGACGGGCCGATAAAGACGACGAGCTCACCTTTGTTGATTGTGAGGTTCATCTCTTTCAAGACGGTCGTCTGTTTGAACGTTTTCTTGACTTGTTTAAACTCAATCATGCAGTCACCCTTTTCAATAATTATTTTCACATAACCTTATATGCCCGTTGTCAGATGATTGTAAACATTATTTTCAAAAAAAGCGTTTGAACGTTTGATAAAGCGGGGATTATTATTATCCTTTTTTATTTTAAAACGTGAAAGGGAAGGACACTTGTAGCTACGTGTCCTTCCCTCGGTTTGTTAGTTTGCAGGATGATTCATCGCTTCGACGAGTAAATCCGCCAAATGGACGGCACGCATCGAGTCAGTTCCATATTCTTGAATACCGAGCTGCATCTGCATATGGCAGCCCGGGTTCGACGTCACAATCGTTTGCGCCGCTGTGGCGTTGACGTGACCCATCTTCATCTCGAGGATGTCATTCGCAATCACCGGTTGCAACAAGTTGTAAACTCCGGCCGAGCCGCAACAGTGGTCGGCATGTTGCTGTTCGATATAGACGGCCCCTTCAATCGCCTGGAGCAATACCCGCGGGGCGAGTGCCCCTTTTTGCACGTTGCGGAGGTGGCACGAGTCTTGGTACGTGATGAGCTGCTCCGGTAGGGAGAGCGGTACGCGGTCGAGGAAGCCGACCTCAATCAAAATCGAGGCGAAGTCTTTAATCTTGGCCGTGAACCGTTCCGCGCGTTCGGCCCATTCCGGGTCGTGCTTCAACAGATGGTCATAGCCGACGAGGAACGCGCCGCAACCGCCGGCGTTCGTGATGATGTAATCGACGTCCCCGGCCTCGAACGCTGCGATATTCTGCTTGGCGAGCGTGACGGCGCCCGTCTGTTCACCAGCATGACCATGTAAGGCCCCGCAACATTGCTGCGTTTTCGGGATGACGATGTCGCAGCCCGCTGCTTGAAGCAGTTTGATCGTGTTCGCGTTTGTCTCATAAAACATCGTGTCCATCAAGCATCCACTGAAGAAGGCGACGCGGGCCGTCGTCGACCCCGTCCCAGAGATTCGCTCCGGACGCCGTCGTCGCTCCGTCTTCGGCGGGACCGTCGGCAAAATCGTCTCCATCTTCTGTAGCTGGTCCGGGAACCAGTCGAGGATGCGGAGCTTGTGAGTAAGTGTCTGGACGCCAGACTGTTGATAGAAGCGGAGAAAACCCGTCGCCGTCTCCATCTTCGCCTTATTCAAGAACAGCCCGTCAAAGACGACTTTCCTGACGAGCCGCTCGCGGACCGGCATTTGCCCCGTCGCACGTTTATGCTCAGTGATGGCGGCGCGTGCGTCCTCGAGCAAGACGCTATAGCGCACACCGGCCGGGCATGCCGGCTCACAGGCGAGACAACCGAGACATTCGTTGAGCGTCTTCTCAACCCCTTCGTCCGGTTCGATCAACCCGTCGACGACACCTTTCATGATGGCGATGCGACCGCGCGGGGAGGCAGACTCGTCTTTCGAGCGGATATACGTCGGGCACGTCGGCAGGCAGAAGCCGCAGCGCATGCAGCCGAGCATCTCTTCATAGTCGAGCTTCTCGGTCATGCGAGTGGTGAGTTCGGGCGTCTGCTTCATGATTTACCTCCTTGGACGATGCGTTTTTTCGCCGCTTTGGCGAACATCTTCTGCGGGTTCATGATGCCGTGCGGGTCGAAGGAGAGTTTGATGCCTTTCATGACGTCAATCCCGGCCGGTCCGAGCTTCCATTCAAGATACGGAGCTTTCATCGCCCCGACCCCGTGCTCGCCGGTGATCGTCCCACCGAGGTCGAGCGCGGCGGCGAAAATATCGGCGAACGCGGCCTCGACGCGTTCCATCTCTTCATGATTCCGGGCATCGGTCGCGACCGTCGGATGCAAATTGCCGTCACCGGCATGGCCGAACGTAGCGATTTGAATGTCGTACGCCCGTCCAATCGCTTCGATGCGCCGGACCATCTCGGCAATCTCGCTCCGCGGCACGGTCGCATCTTCTAAAATCGTCGTCGGGCTGAGGCGAGCGAGGGCGGATAAGGCGATGCGCCGCGCGTACCGTAGCGTCTCGGCATGCGCCTCATCTCGCGCCACTTCGACCGACAAGGCACCTTCTTCTAGACAGACCGCATGCATCGCCTCGATGTCTTGACGGACGACGTCATGCGGGCCGTCCTGTTCTAATAGAAGGAGGGCGCCGACGTCTGTCGGCAATCCGATGTTCGCATACGCCTCAACGACCTCGATCGTCTTCTTGTCCATGAACTCGAGCGTCGCCGGGATGACGCGGTTCTCGATGATGCGGCTCACCGTCCGGGCCGCGCTGTCCAAGTCCTCGAAAAAAGCCAGCATTGTCTGTTTCGTCTCGGGGAGCGGGATGAGCTTGAGCGTCGCTTGCGTGATGACGGCGAGTGTACCTTCCGAGCCGACGAGGAGACGGGTCAAATCGTATCCGGCCACGTCTTTGGCGAGCTTGCCGCCCGTGTGCAGCATGTCGCCGTTCGGGAGCACCGCCTCGAGCGCGAGCACGTAATTGGCCGTCACGCCATACTTCAACCCGCGTAACCCGCCCGAATTCTCGCTAATGTTGCCGCCAATCGTCGAAATTTTCATCGAGCTCGGGTCCGGCGGATAGAACAGGCCCTTCGCCTCGACGGCTTGTGCCAAGTTGGCAGTGATGCAGCCCGGCTCGACCGTCACCGTCAAATTCTTCTCGTCGATTTCAAGGATGCGGTCCATATAGCGGAAATCCATGACGACACCACCGGAAAGCGGCGTCGTCCCGCCGGCGAGGTTCGTCGCCGACCCACGGGGGACGACTGGGATTCGATGTGTGTGGCACAGCCGCAACACGGCCTGTACATGTTCGGTCGAGCGGGGGGCGACGATTGCGTCAGGCATCGCTTGATAGTTCGGCGTCGCGTCAAACGAATAGGCGAGTCGGGTCGTCTGGTCCGTGAAGACCACGTCGGCACCAATTTCCTCACGTAATTGATTCATCCAGTCCATGGAAGTTCCTCCTCACACGCATCAAAAATCTCATGATGCGGGCGTCGGTTTCGAAAGTCACAAAATCGACACATTTTTAGATAGCGCTTACATCGTAATCGTAGCGATTCGAACTGGTATTGTCCACCCATTTCGGCTTGATGGCAAGGGATTTCCAGACGAGCAGACGGCTAAAACCACCCTGTGAGATTCGTCACTACAAATTCGTCAGAACCCCTCGACACGACAAAAAGATAATCGGTATACTGATACAGGGCGATGTAAACGATTTCAAAATCGGGTCAACGTCCGTTTCAAAACCTTTTGTGAACGTAAGCCGTTTGTCATTGTGTTTTCCAAAACGTGGAGGTATAACTGAACTATTCTTCATCTGATTCGCAATGTGAAATGTTATAAAGTCAACATTTTTATTTCATCATTTCTTCATACTTTTTTAAAATTTAGCGATTTTAATTTAGTTTGTGAACTGCGTAAAAGCCTTGATACACCTTGATTTAAAGCGCTTTTATAATTGTGAAATTCATTGACTTCTTATGCCATTTCCAGTACTCTGAACTTGTGTGACTTTTGATGGTCACGCGAGTGTGAATTCGATGAAGAAGATGGAAAGCATGGCAGCTCGAAAGGGGGATTTGGATGACGAAAAAAGACAATCGTTACCTATCCTACGCCTCGCTCGCCTCTCAAATTTCGACCGCGCTCGCTGGACCGATCGTCATCGGTTATCTCGTTGGCCAATACGGGGCGAGACGTGAATTTTGGGGCACGTTTGGTTGGAATGTGTCGGTGTTTCTGGGCATGGCTCTCGGAATCACGGCGCTTGTTCTCACCCTTCGAAGTTTATTGACAGGAGAGGACGAATGAAGCTAGAACAAACGCAACTACAACAAGTGCAAGCAGACAGAAAAGCACAGCAGCAATTGATGAAACGCTATACGAAGTGGTTTATCGGATGGTTCGCCATTCTCCTCCTCGGAGCGCTCATCGTCCCTATGTACAAACCGGTCTTTCTCGGCTTGTTCCTAGGTGGGGTCGGTAGTCTCATAATTCTACATATGCAGAATCGAAGCGTCATTCGCATGTATGACGTCATCGAACATGGACGACGCCCAAAGTCGCACGGGACTGTTTCAAGAATGGCAGTCGGTGCACTAGCCGTGATAGTCGGCCTCTTTTATGAGGATCGAGTATCGCTGATTGCGGTGGTAACTGGTCTAATCGCCGGCCACATCATACAATTTGGCGAGTTCACACTTGCCCAGCTCAGCAGGAAAAGAGGTGAATACTAATGGGTCATGAGTTTCCCACATATTCTCTACAACTCGGAGACTATACGTTATATGGGAGCTGGACGAACGTCATTACGGTGCTGATCGCATCACTACTCGTATTTACGTTTGCCGTTTGGGGAACGCGACGCTTGGCTATGAAGCCGACTGGTAAGCAGAACTTAATGGAATTCTTCGCAGAATTCACACGCGGGATTATCTCGAGTGCGATGGACTGGAAGACTGGGGGCCGTTTCATCGGGTTTGGAATGACGTTGATTTTGTTCATTCTCTTCTCGAACTTGATGGGTCTACCGTTTAACGTCATTTCTGGTCACTATCTATGGTTCAACTCACCGACGGCCGATCCTTACGTCACGTTGGCATTGTCGACACTCGTCGTTGCAATGTCGCACTATTACGGCGTGAAGCTACACGGTTTGAAGCACTACTCGGCGGAATTCGTGAAGCCGGTCTGGTTCTTATTGCCGATCAAGCTCATCGAGGAGTTCGCGAACACCTTGACGCTCGGTCTGCGTCTTTACGGTAACATCTTTGCCGGTGAAATCATGATTACCATCATCTTGGGACTCGCAATTACCGCAGAAGGGGCACTTAACCCGCTCGGTGCTGTGTTCGCAGTTCTCCCAATGATTTTATGGCAAGGCTTCTCAATCTTTATCGGGGTTATCCAATCCTATATTTTCCTGACGCTTGCAATGGTGTACATCGGGCATAAAGCTTCTGCCGAGCATTAATTCGGACAGGTCTCGCCAAAGCGTTGAACAAAAAAACTATTTACTTAACTTTTAGGAGGAATATACACAATGGAACAAATGAATCTTCTCGCAACAGCACTCGTTATCGGTCTTGGAGCACTCGCGGCTGGTATCGGTAACGGTCTCATCGTATACGGAACAGTACAAGGACAAGCACGTCAGCCAGAACTCAAAAACGAACTTCGTCAAACAATGTTCATCGGTATCGGTTTGGTTGAAGCCCTCCCGATCATCGGTGTGGCTGTCGGTTTCCTTCTCCTCAACTCTTGATTACGAGTTAACGAGAACAACGTAAGAGGGAGCGTGTCTCCCTCACTTATTTAGTCAAGAGGAGGGTATGCATGGATACGATGATGATTGCAGCTGGTGCTGGTGGCGAAGGCCTCCGCATCCTGGATATGATCTTTACACTTTTCACATTCCTCGTACTCTTGGCCCTGTTGAAGAAATTTGCTTGGGGACCACTCCTTGGAATGATGAGACAGCGTGAAGAGTATGTAGCGAACGAAATTGAACTCGCTGAAAAGAGCCGCAAAGATGCGGAAACATATGTAGTCGAACAACGTGACGCGCTCAGCGCAGCACGGACAGAATCGAAAGAAATGCTTGATTCAAGCCGTCGTCAAGCAGAAGCGGAACAAGCACGCTTGGTGGAGCAGGCGCGTTTGGAAGCCGAACAAATCAAGATCGAGGCGGGTAAAGCGATCGAACGTGAGCGTGAGCTCGCGAAACAATCGCTCCAGACCGAAGTCGTCACACAGGCGCTCTCGGCCGCACGCCACGTCCTTCAGTCAGACCTTAAAGGCGACGAAGTGAAACAACGTGCCCTCGTTACAGACTTCCTGTCTAAAGCGAAAGGTGCTAACTGATGAACACATCGTTAGCAAAACGCTATGCCAAAGCGCTCTTCGACTTAGCGCGGGAACAAGGCACGCTCGACCAAGTCGAAGCGGAAGTGCGTCTGCTCGATGAAGTGCTCCACGCGACTCCTGAACTTGCGAATCTCTTAGAGAATCCGGCAATCAGTGACAGCGAGCTTGCACAGCTTTTAACACATAGCTTTGGTGACATGACAGATATCGTGCTCAACACACTTCTCGTCATGGTCGAAAACGACCGTGCGAGCGAGGTTCGCGGCTTGTCGCGCTACGTCCTTGATTACATCAACGACTACCGTGGCATCGCCGAAGGGTTCGTCACGAGTGCTTACCCGTTGTCGGCAACAGAGTTGAAAGAAGTCGAACTCGTCTTCGGTCAGAAGATGAACAAGACGCTTCAATTGAAGAACGTCGTCGATGAAGACGTCATCGGTGGACTCCGTGTCCAGATCGGCTACACGACGTATGATGACACAATCGAAAACAAACTAACACGCCTCGAGCGTGAATTGTTGAATGCGTAAGAAATAGGGGTGAATTCAATGACGATCAAAGCTGAAGAAATCAGCGCCCTGCTAAAAGAGCGGATCGCTTCGTACGGTTCTGAAATCGAAGTCAGTGAGACAGGTACAGTCATTCAAGTAGGTGACGGTATCGCTCGTGCATACGGACTCGATAACGTTATGGCGGGGGAACTCGTAGAGTTCTCTAACGGCGTAATGGGCTTGGCGCAAAACTTAGAAGAAGGTAACGTCGGGATTATCATCCTTGGCGACTACAAAGGCATCAAAGAAGGCGACTCGGTAAAACGTACGGGCCGCATCATGGAAGTTCCAGTCGGTGAAGCGCTCCTCGGACGCGTCGTCAACCCACTCGGACAACCAATCGACGGTCTCGGACCGATCGTGACGGACACATACAACCCGATCGAGCGTAAAGCTTACGGCGTTATGGCCCGTAAGTCAGTTCACGAACCGCTCCAAACTGGGATTAAGGCGATTGACGCCCTCGTACCAATCGGTCGCGGTCAGCGTGAGCTCATCATCGGTGACCGTCAAACTGGTAAGACTTCGGTCGCAATCGATGCGATCATCAACCAAAAAGAAGAAAACATGATCTGTATCTACGTCGCAATCGGTCAGAAAGAATCGACTGTCCGTGGCGTAGTTGAGACGCTCCGTCAAAACGGCGCCCTCGATTACACGATCGTTGTTTCGGCATCGGCCTCACAGCCAGCCCCACTTCTTTATCTCGCACCATTCGCTGGGGTATCGATGGGTGAGTACTTCATGGACCGCGGACAACACGTCCTCGTCGTGTATGATGACCTCTCGAAACAAGCGGCAGCTTACCGTGAGCTCTCGCTTCTTCTCCGTCGTCCTCCAGGCCGCGAAGCCTACCCAGGGGATGTCTTCTACCTCCACTCACGCCTTCTTGAGCGTGCAGCGAAGTTGAACGACGAACTCGGCGGCGGCTCATTGACAGCTCTTCCGTTCATCGAGACACAAGCGTCGGATATCTCGGCGTATATCCCGACGAACGTTATCTCGATCACAGACGGTCAAATCTTCCTTCAGTCGGACCTCTTCTTCTCAGGGGTACGTCCAGCGATTAACGCCGGTCTCTCGGTATCGCGTGTTGGTGGTTCGGCTCAAGTGAAAGCGATGAAGAAAGTTGCTGGTACGCTCCGTCTTGACCTCGCGTCATACCGTGAGCTCGAAGCGTTCGCCCAGTTCGGGTCGGACCTCGACAAAGCGACACAAGCGAAGCTAAACCGTGGACAACGTACCGTTGAAGTCTTGAAACAAGACTTGAACGCACCGCTCTCGGTCGACAAGCAAGTTATCATCATCTACGCACTCACGAAAGGTCATCTCGATGATGTCCCAGTCGAAGACATCCGTCGTTTCGAAAAAGAAATGAACGCATGGCTCGACCAAAACCGTGCGGACCTCTGCCGTGAAATCCGTCAAACAGGAAACCTTCCTGCTGACGAGGCGATGGTCGATGCGCTTACGGAATTCAAAAAGACGTTCTCGCCATCGGTTTAATCCGGTGACGAGCGTCTATTAAGGTGGTGAATCGAAATGGCATCATTACGTGAGATCCAGATGCGGATCACCTCGACCCAAAGCACGAAGCAAATCACGAAAGCGATGAACATGGTGTCGGCCTCGAAATTGAACCGCGCTCAAGGGAGCAACGCCAACTTCAAGCCGTACATGACCAAGTTGCAGGAAGTCATCTCGTCGATTGCCGGCGGTACTTCAGGCGCAACACACCCGATGCTTCAAGTCCGTCCCGTCAAACGGACCGGCTATATCGTCATCACGTCAGACCGCGGACTTGCTGGTGGATACAACGCCAGCGTCCTTCGTGACGTGTATCGCGAGTTGAAAGCCAAACACGATTCAACAGACGAGTATCGTCTGTACGTGATCGGGAAGGTCGGCGTTCAGTTCTTCAAGGCCCGTAACATTCCGGTGTACAGTGCCATGACAGGACTCAACGACCAGCCATCATTCGTTGAAGTCGCAGAGATCGTCAAACAGACGGTCGGCGCGTTCAGTGAAGGCGAGATTGATGAATTGAAGCTCTGCTACAACTCATTCATCTCTGTCATCAGCCAAGAAGTGAAGATTGATCGATTGCTTCCGCTTGGGAATATCGAACAGACCGCATCCAATGTGATGTATGAATACGAACCAGAAGAAGAAACGATCTTAGCAGCGCTTCTCCCGCGTTACGCGGAAGGACTCATCTACGGCGCGCTCCTCGATGCGAAAGTATCGGAGCACGCGGCTCGGATGACGGCGATGTCGAACGCGACAGACAACGCGGATGAACTCATCCGTGGACTCAAGCTCAAGTTCAACCGCGCGCGTCAAGCGGCGATCACACAAGAAATCACAGAGATTGTCGGAGGTGCGGCTGCGCTTGAATAAGCGCACGCCCTCTAGATTGTAGGAGGCTAACACGATGAACGAATACGGCATGAAAGGCCGCGTAGTCGCAGTCATGGGCCCAGTTATCGACGTTAAGTTTGACAACCACTTACCGAACATCTATAACGCCCTTAAAGTCACACACGTGGCTGCATCGGCGCAAGATGTCAGTGTCGACTTGACGCTCGAAGTGGCGATCCACCTTGGCGATGACACGGTCCGTACGATTGCGATGGACTCAACAGACGGCGTTCGCCGCGGCATGGAAGTACTTGACTTAGGTTCACCGATTTCAGTACCAGTCGGAGAAGAGACGCTCGGTCGTGTCTTCAACGTACTCGGTAACCCGATTGACGATAAAGAAGTGTCACCGACTGTCCGTCGGTCACCGATTCACCGTCAAGCACCGACGTTCGATGAGTTGTCGACAAAAGTTGAAATCTTGGAAACAGGAATCAAAGTCGTCGACCTTCTCGCACCATACATCAAAGGTGGTAAAATCGGCCTCTTCGGTGGTGCCGGTGTAGGTAAAACCGTTCTCATCCAGGAACTCATCAACAACATCGCGCAAGAGCACAGCGGGATTTCTGTATTCGCAGGAGTCGGTGAGCGTACGCGTGAAGGAAATGACTTGTTCCACGAGATGACGGACTCAGGCGTTATCAAGCAAACGGCGATGGTCTTCGGTCAGATGAACGAGCCGCCGGGCGCGCGTCTCCGCGTAGCCTTGACGGGTCTCACAATGGCAGAATACTTCCGCGATGAGCAAGGACAAGACGTTCTTCTCTTCGTCGATAACATCTTCCGTTTCACACAGGCAGGTTCGGAAGTTTCGGCCCTTCTCGGTCGGATGCCATCTGCTGTAGGTTACCAGCCAACACTCGCAACGGAAATGGGTATGCTTCAAGAGCGGATCACGTCAACAGCTAAAGGATCGGTCACATCGATTCAAGCGGTTTACGTACCAGCCGATGACTATACTGACCCGGCTCCAGCGACAACGTTCGCTCACCTTGATGCAACGACGAACTTGGAGCGTCGTCTTTCGGAGATGGGGATTTACCCAGCCGTTGACCCGCTCGCATCGACTTCACGTGCCCTCTCGCCTGACATCGTCGGACCAGAGCACTACGAAGTAGCCCGTAACGTCCAGCAGACGCTTCAACGTTACAAAGAGCTTCAAGATATCATCGCAATCCTCGGTATGGACGAGTTGTCTGAAGACGATAAGCTCACGGTTCACCGTGCCCGTCGTATTCAGTTCTTCTTGTCACAAAACTTCCACGTGGCTGAGCAGTTCACAGGCCAAAAAGGTTCGTACGTACCAGTTAAAGAGACAGTTCGCGGCTTCAAAGAGATCCTCGATGGTAAACACGATGATCTTCCAGAAGATGCATTCCGTCTCGTTGGTCCAATCGAAGACGTCATCGAAAAAGCGAAGACGTTGGTCTAAGACCTACACGGAAGGGGGAAACTAGACGATGAATACTCTTCACGTCAACGTCGTCACCCCGGATGGTGCAGCCTATGAGGGCGAGGCACGGATGGTGATTGCCAAATCGGTGACCGGTGAACTCGGTATCTTACCGAAACACATCCCGATGGTGACACCACTCGATATCTCAGTTCTCAAACTGCGCCACGAAGATGGTGGACGCACGCTGATCGCACTCAGCGGCGGTTTCATGGAAGTTCGTCCCGACACGGTGACGATCTTAGCTGAAACAGCCGAAATGGCGGATAAAATCGACTACGACCGTGCTTCTGCGGCTAAAGTTCGTGCCGAGCGTCGTCTTCAAGACACGAAGCTCTCGGATCTCGAATTCCGTCGTGCCGAGCTCGCGCTCAAAAAAGCGATTAACCGCTTGAGCATTCGCGATATCAAAGAATGACCAACAGCCTTTCCCGCATTTGCGGGGAAGGCTTTTTCTGTGACATTAGACCGAATCAATCACGTTCCTTCATTATATATGGGTCTAAAGCATCAAAAGTTTTACGCCCAAATAGTGGAAGATAGGCGCACCTTATCCGATAATATAGATGGGAACTACGGTAAAGGAGACAATGGGATGAAAGTTTATGTTGCGCGCCAACCGATCTTTGATCAAAAACTACGCATCTGTGGCTATGAACTGTTATATCGCCGCAGTGAGAAAAATATATTTGAACACGTCGATGATTCGCTCGCGACCGCTGACGTGATTCATAACGCCTATCTCGTGTTCAACTTTCGTGAGTTGACGGAAGGGACGAGGGCGTTCATCAACTTTCCACAAAACTTGATTGAGAGTGAGGTCCCGGCGTTATTGCCGCGGCAGACGCTCGTCGTCGAGGTGCTCGAACACGTCGAACCGACGGAGAAGGTGCTGGCGGCCCTGCGCTCGTTGCGTCGGAAAGGCTACACGATCGCCCTCGATGACTTCGTGTTCGAAGAGAAATATCGACCGCTCATCGGACTCGCCGACATCATTAAAATCGACTATCAGGCGACGCCGGTCGACCAACAGAAGCGTTTAATCGACGCGCTCGGGCACCGGGTCGAGTTTTTAGCCGAAAAGATTGAGACACCGGCCGAGTATGAGATTGCGAAGAAGCTCGGCTATCACATGTTCCAAGGATACTTCTTTAGCCGGCCGACGGTCGTCCACGGCGCCGAGGTCCATCCGCTCCGCCATACACTTACAGAAGTGTTGAAAGAGCTCGATCGACCGGAACCAGACTTCCGTCGCATCGCCAGCCAAATCGAACGCAGTGTCGATTTGTCATATAAGATGCTGCGCTCGGTCAATACGGTGTATCAAAAGGGACGTCACACGATTCAATCGATCGAACAGGCCGTCGCGCGTATCGGGCTCGATGAGATGCGGCGTTGGTCGTATTTGATGCTGTTGCGTGAGCTGCAGACGTCCGAATCGAAAGAATTGATTAAACAGAGCGTCATCCGTGGCAAGATGATGGAACTGATTGCGGCTGATACGCTGCCACACGTGGCGGCGTTCGACGCGTTCATCACGGGCATCTTTTCGTCGCTCGACGTCATCCTGGATGAGACGATGCAGACGCTCGTGTCGGAGCTTCCGGTCGAACCGATCGTCAAGGCGGCTCTCCTCGGGGACGACAACGAATTGCGCGGGTTACTTGAGACCGTTCTCGCCTATGAGCAATTAACGGTCGACGTCGATGAGACGATGCCAGACTTGTCTCGTTATTATGTCGAGGCTATCCGTTGGAGCCAAACTTATGATGCTGAAGTGAATAATGTTTGAAATGTTGAAGGGACGTCAATTACTGTACTAAGGCCATGCGCCGATTGACGTTCCTTTTGTATGCGGTTTTTGGAGAGAAAGCGAGTTGATCGGATGAACCCATTCAACCACTCACTTGAACGCTAAGTCTTTTTTTCTCTGACGTGACATGCTATGATTAAAAATGGTACGAATTTTTGAAAAGAGGGGAATCGTCGATGCTGAACACCGTATTATCGCTCGTCATCTACGTCGTAGCGATCTACGTCGCTTGGTGGGCGCTCATGCCGGTCAAATGGGACCGTTTGCTCAATCAAGTGAGGAGTCCGCAAGCTGCTGTCTTGCGTGTCCTCGTGGCCGTCGTCTTCGGTTCACTGATCGCCCAGTTCTTTTTGGAGTATATCCGATTGGCACAGGCACTCGCACCATTACAGTAGGCAGGGAAATGATTACTAAACTGTAATCCTGCTGTAACGTATCGTATATGTTTATCGTGATAGGATAAATTCGTCTGACATGACGATATTTTTCATCAGAATTTTATGGTTGCTTTTATTATTATTTTTCTCTCTGATGAAGCGTCACGTAATACAAACCATCATAGTAATCGACACAACCACATCCGGTAACGGATATCGACGTATAAAACAAAAAATCAACGAAGTTGGAGGACAAAGAGAGATATGAAGGATTTGATTGTAGTCCGTGGAGGACGTAAATTGTCAGGTACTGTGCGTGTTGAAGGAGCTAAAAACGCCGTACTCAAAACATTGGTTGCCACTCTTTTAGCAGGTGAAGGAAAGTCGGTACTTCAAAACGTGCCGCGCCTCGCTGATGTGTACACGATTAACAAAGTGCTTCGTCACCTCGGTGCAGAGGTTGCATTTGACGAAGCGAGCAATGAAGTCACTGTCGATGCGTCGGGCACAATCAAAGACGAGGCGCCACTTGAGTACGTCCGTAAGATGCGTGCTTCAATCCTCGTCATGGGTCCTCTTCTCGCTCGCCTTGGGCACGCACGAGTTGCGATGCCGGGCGGTTGCTCAATCGGCTCACGTCCGATTGACCTTCACTTAAAAGGGTTCGAAGCAATGGGTGCAAAGACGGTCATCGGCAACGGTTTCGTTGAAGCTTCGGTTGACGGTCGCTTGAAAGGTGCGAAAATCTACTTGGACTTCCCATCTGTCGGCGCGACAGAGAACATCATGATGGCTGCTGTCCTTGCGGAAGGCACGACGATCATCGAGAACGTCGCCAAAGAGCCTGAAATTGTTGACCTTGCCAATTTCTTGAACGGTATGGGCGCACACGTGCGCGGTGCCGGTACAGAAACGATTCGCATCGAAGGTGTCGATAAGCTTCACGGCGCTGAGCATTCAATCATTCCTGACCGCATTGAAGCAGGTACGTTCCTCGTCGCTGGAGCCATCACAGGCGGCGACATCGAAGTCATCGGTGCTGAGCGCGAGCACCTTCGTCCGCTCATCTCGAAGATGGAAGAAATGGGCGTCAAGTTCGAGGATACAGCAGAAGGCATGCGTGTCATGGCACCGGATGAGTTGAAGCCGGTCGACGTGAAGACAATGCCACACCCTGGTTTCCCGACTGACATCCAAGCTCAAATGATGGCACTCGTCTTGAAAGCTGGCGGTACATCGGTCATCACAGAAACAGTGTTTGAGAATCGCTTCATGCACGTGGAAGAGTTCCGCCGCATGAACGCAGACATTAAAATCGAAGGCCGTTCGGCCATCATCAAAGGTGGCGTTCGCCTCCAAGGTGCTGAAGTCGTCTCGACTGACCTTCGTGCTGGTGCTGCCCTTGTCCTCGCTGGACTCATCGCGGACGAAGAGACACGCGTTGGTGATCTCTACCACATCGACCGTGGGTACGTCGACTTCCACAAGAAATTGCAAGCTCTCGGTGCTGACATCGAGCGCATCCAAGGGAACGTCGAAGTTGCCGAAGAAATGGTTAAGAACTAATCAATAGACTCATAGGAGCGAGGAGAGACTCTTCTCGCTCTTTTCAATGAAGTAATGAACGGAGGAACCTACACACCATGTTTTCAAAAGATATCGGGATTGATTTAGGAACAGCAAACGTCGTCATCCACGTCAAAGGTCGAGGCATCGTCCTCGATGAGCCATCGGTCGTTGCCATCAAGCGTTCGACAGGGAAAGTACTCGCTGTCGGGACGGAAGCTTACGAAATGGTTGGACGTACACCAGGTGACATCGTCGCCATCCGTCCACTCCGTGACGGCGTTATCGCCGACTTCGCGACAACTGAAGAGATGCTTCGTCACTTTGTCGAGAAGATTCAGGTCCGCGGTTTCTTTGGCGGCATCCGCATGCTCATCTGTACGCCGGCGAACGTGACGCCGGTCGAAGCGAAAGCCATCCGTGAAGCGGCCGAGAAGGCCGGCGCAAAAGAGGTCTTCCTCGCCGTAGAACCGAAAGCAGCAGCCGTCGGTTCGGGCATGGACATCTGGAAGCCGGTCGGTCATATGATCGTCGATATCGGTGGCGGAACGACAGACGTTGCCATCCTCTCGATGGGTGACATCGTCTGCGGCGAAACGATTAAAATCGCCGGAGACCGTTTCGACACGGACATCCTCCGCGCCATCAAAGACAAGCATAAGCTTGTCATCGGTGAGCGGACAGCCGAACAAATCAAGAAAGAGATTGCGACGGTCTTCCCAGGCGGTCGTAACGAGACGATGGATATCCGAGGTCGTGACATGGTGCGTGGGCTTCCACGTACGGTAACCATCACATCGGAAGAACTCCGTGAAGCGATGGCCGAATCGGCGAATGAGATCGTCGAAGCGACGAAGCGCGTCCTTGAACAGACGCCTCCGGAACTTGCGGCCGATATTATCGACCGCGGCATCATCATGACAGGTGGCGGCTCGCTCCTCCACGGCATCGATCAGCTCGTCGCCGAGCGTGTCGGTTTGCCGGTCATGATCGCCGAAGAGCCGACGCTCAGCGTCGCGCACGGCACGGGCATCATGCTCGAGCACCTGGATCGTTTGAAGTAATCTCCTCCACAGGTACGACGTCTACATGCGTCGTGCCTTTTTTGCGTTCAGGACTGTCCGAATTCCCTGGAAATGGATAGACTAAAGAGGGAGGAATGCAGATGAATCCATTGATTGAGCGATTGACTGCGAAAGGGGTCGTGGTCACAGAGTTTGAAGGCCGTGGCCAAGAAGCGCGTCAGACGTGGGGGGCGCACTTCATCCGACCGAAACAGCGGACACGACGTTCCCCTTACCTGTGGGAAGACATCGTGACAGGGACTGATGGCTGTCTCGTCGGCACAGTTGCTGACCATGCGTTCGAACGGGCCGGGAAGTGGAAAGCGATCCTCTTTTTTCAACACTCGGACGATGTGCTCGAGCTCGACTTGACGCAAGCAAAACCACTCACTAAGAGAGACTTGATTGTTGAGACCATGGACTATGCGGATGTCTATATCGTCGACCCAACTTACACGTGGACGTATGTCATTCCGCACGAAGCAGACTGGGGACCATACTTTCTCTCCAAATTTGGGACTAAAGGGGATCATTAAATGGCACGACCACTCACACTCATTACCGGCGTCAGCCGGACACAAGGCATCGGGGCGGCCGTCGCGCGAAAACTCGCTACGTCAGGCTATGACTTGTATATCACGCACTGGAGCCCGTTTGACGGCACGGAAGGTGTCGGGGCGGAACCGGAATTCATCGACGGCTTCGTCGACGAATTACGGACATCAGGAGCCCGTGTGGCCCATGAGGCGTACGATTTGTCGTCTGGAGACGTAGAGGGGCTGCTCAACCGCGTCGAAGCGGCGCTCGGTACGCCGAGCCGTCTGATTAACAATGCGACGTATGAGCGGCACGTGAGCGTCGATACGTTCACGACCGAGACACTCCGCCGGCATTATCTCGTCAATAACGAAGGGACGCTTGGTCTGACGTTTGCCTTCATCGAGCGATACAAACGAGCGGGGCATACGGACGGACGAATTTTATTCATGGTATCTGGCGGTGCGGATGCATCCAACTTGGCTTATATCGCCTCAAAAGGTATGCTGATTGCCATCACGCCGGCACTCGCCAACGGGGCCGGGCAGTACGGGATTTCTGTGAACGCGCTCGACCCGGGCCCGACCGATTCGGGTTGGATTGATGACGCGCTTCGCGAACAGCTCGAGCCGCTGTTCCCGCATGGGCGCGTCGGCACGCCTGAGGACACGGCCCGCTATATCGCCTTCCTCATGGGGCCGGACGGGGCATGGGTCAACGGCCAACATCTTCATGTCGACGGTGGCTTCGTCGGACGCTGAAAAGAGCTTCTCCCTTGAATTGGGAGAAGCTCTTTTCAATGCCATGTATAGTCTTTGTCGACAAAGAGTCGAGTGGACAATTCCGTTTGCGGGAACGGCTTTTCTTTTGCATCTAACCAGTCATGGTAATCGCAAAGACAGGCGTCATCCAAATGGAGCGAGTAGCCGTTGTTAATCGTCTGAACCGTGATGCTCAAATCATACTCGGCGAGCGTCTTTTTCAACCGATAGATGAGGTTATAGACGTTATGGAGCGCCCGCTGCGGCTCGTCGATATCTGGATAAAGCGTCTCGGCAATGAGCCATTTGTTGACGACTTTATCGCGGTGGAAAATCAAGTAGGCGAACAGTTCCTCGGTTTTTTGCGTCGGCCATTTGACGAGGTCGCCGTCTTGTGTCTTGACTGAGAAGTGGTCAAGACATTGAATCGTACACGTCCGGTGATGATCGGTCGATAGTGTCTCCGCGTATCGCTTCGAGACGCGCGGGATCAGGTCGTGAATCATCTGTTCGGTGATTGGTTTAAGCAGGTAGTGTGTCGCTTGTAAGTTGAACGCTTCGACCGCATATTGGCTGTGTGCCGTCGTAAAGACGACTTGCGTTGTTTCGGGTAAACGTTTGGCGAAATCAAGGCCGCTCATCTGTGGCATCTCGATATCGAGAAACACGAGGTCGACTTCCTGGTTTGCTAAAAAATCAAGCGCTTGGAACGGATCGTGGAACGAGCCCATCCATTTTAAGTTCGGTTCGGCTTGGATGAGGCGTTCCATCATCCTCAAAATATGGTGTTCATCTTCAATCAAAATCGTGCGCATGTTGCGAATTCATCCTTTCTCGTTTTGGAAGTCGAATATGCACATGCGTACCGACCCCAGGCTCAGAATTTAATTTAAACGTGGCACCTGGCAAGAAACCGATCCGATTTCTGACATTCGGGATACCGATTCCATTTGATTGTTTCAAATGCGGCGTTGGATCGAAACCGATGCCGTTGTCGGCAATCCGGATATCGATTGAATCGTCCGATGCCTGGACCGATAACATGAGCCGTTTCACACCTTCTTGTTTCATCAACCCGTGTTGAACCGCGTTCTCGACGAGCGGTTGCAATAAGAGCGGTGGGATTGAAGCGTTGAGCACAGATTCATCGATATCCTTCGTGATGGTGAAGGCGTCATTGAAACGAGTTTGCTCGATCATTAGGTACGAATCGATGACCTCAAGTTCTTGACCAAGTGAAATGTCATTCTCAGTGCGGCCGTTCTCAAAGATGAAGCGGACGTATGTGCTCAAGTGACTGAGTAACCGTGCTGCCTCGGTCGGTGCCGTATAGCAGAGCGCGATGACGTTCCCAAACGTGTTGTATAGGAAGTGTGGTTTGATTTGGGCGTTGAAAAATGAGATTTCACTTTGATTGGCGAATGTTTGAACTTCACGCTTTTGTCGCTTATCGGTCGATAAGTGTATCGGAAGTAACGTGAACATGAGCAAGAAATAAATGAGTGACATGACACTCGTATACAGTTCCTGATTCGGGTGATCAATCAAGGCGTTCAACAACTGCCCGATGTACCCGATAATGAGTGCCACCGTGAAAACTAAAAATTCAAACGGATAGCCGTTATCTTTCCGCTCGAACAACCAGTTGATATTCAGACCGGTCCAAAAGAACGTGATGAACAGCACGTAAAGCCATGCAAACTGGTCAAACGTGGTATGTGCATTGTAAGGTAGCACCAAGGCAATCAGGCTAAGTGCATAAAACGGATACGCCACGTACGTCAAAAAGCGACGGAATGGGACGCGTTCGAGCTTGAGCGCAAAGTTAATGAGCATGGCAATGCTTAAGAGCGCTGTAATCAAATTCAATTTATGGGCAAAGACATAAGTCATCAGTGGGATAAGTTCGAAGACAATCATTTGATCGCTCGTCAACAGTGAAATACTGACAAGGAAAAAGAAAGCGGCTCCATACAAATAAAGCGCTTCTTTGCGATGAAATAGCCAAACGATCGCATAGAACGAGAAAATAAGTAGCGAGATGAGGACGATGACAAACTCATAACTGAAATATTTATTATGGTACGTCATCATATTGCTCGTCGGTCCGATGAGCAAACTGTCGGAAACGCCAGTTGCGAGCTCCTCCGTCTCGGCTGTTTGAATCGTCAAACGAAACGTCGGGGTATGCGTATCCAGGAGAACGAGGTAAGCATGCCGAGGGTCTTCAACTGTCGATGCGTAGACGGGCGAGACGTTTTTTCCATCAATGAGGAGATTGACATGTGGGTGGTTACGCGGGACGCGTAGTGCATATTGTCCCGGAGGTAGGCTAATGTCAGCCTCATAGGTCGCCGTTTTGTGTGGCGTCATATGCGGAACGCTTCGATAGGATTCACGGTCTACTTGATCGAGAAAGCTCGATTGGAAGCGCCATGTCCCATCCAGACGCATGATGTGTTCGGTCACGCGGGAATCGGTCAAATCGGCCGTTCCTTGTGTGACGGTGACTGCGTCGTCGATGGTTTGTCCTCGTGTCAAGGCGAGCCCGCCTGCGAGTGCAAAGACAATCATCAATACGACCAGCCCAATCGATTTAGGGGTCATCTGCATATTCCCTTCGTGATTTGTGAGTTTCTTGTGAGAAACGGACGATATACTGACACTAGTCGTTCACTTTTAGAAGTGACCAATGTTTTCTTATCGTACACGAAACTGACTTTTTTGAATAGCCGAACATACTGAAATGACAATCTGATTACTCACCAATATGAAAGAAGGCAACATATGAAACGCTGGATTGAACAACGAATTAGCCGCCAAGTGCTCACCGTGTTTTACGTATTGATCGCGTTAATCACGTTGACGTCACTCGGCACATATTTTTATACCCAGCAGGCAATCCGAGACACGACAGTCGAACTCGAGCGCATCAGTGAGCAGCGGGCCCGGGCGACCGACTTGTTCGAGACGTGGCAGTCGATGCAGTACGAGATGCGCGGTCACGTCTTGCTAGGGGAAGATGCATTGCTGGCTGAAGTCAAACGAGCCCAAACTCGCATCGACGACCAAACGAGCTGGTTCGAACAGAACGCAGAGACGAAAGAAGAGACGACCTTCGCGGAAGATGCGCGTCTTTTGTTCACCATCTATACGACACGGGTCATGCCCGGCCTCGAGCGTTATGTCGTCGCTAAATCGAATGGTGAGGTGGACGAGCCGTTCTTACAGATGGCGACCGTTGGCCAGCTTATGCCGAAAAACGCGTCATCAAATCAAACGCGATTCAAATTTAATTCGAATAGTGCGGCCGACATGAGTGCGAGTATCGTTGATATGGAATCGGTGTTCACAGACTATCGCTCTGAGCTCGACTTTCAAGAGACGGGACTGCGTGAGCAGTTATCGGAACAACTCGCAAAAGCCCAGTGGATGTGGCTACTCATTCTACTTGGCGCCTTATTCATCCTGTTCGTCAGCTTACAGCCTTATATTGTGCGGTTGACGAAACAGCTTGAGGCGCTCATCACGAACAGTGAGCGGCTTGCCGTTGACCCGCACGCCACGCTGATTCCGATTGAGCCAATGAAAAACGAGGTCGGCCAACTGTCGAAGTCATTCACGGAGATGTCGAGCTCGTTGATTCATCAACATGATGAACTTGAGCGTGAGCGCGAAAAGACGGCCCGCATTCTTCATACGATGCGCGACGCGATTGTCTTCGTCGAGGTGGACACGAATCAACGCTTTGGAAACGAGGCGCTGTTTGATTTGTATGACCAACCGTTCCCGTTTGGGGACCGCCAAAGCTTATATCCGATTGACGCGTTCTACAAACCGTTTATGGATCAAATCGATGACCAGGACGGACTCAATCGCTTCACGCATCGTGCCAAAAATTGCGGAATATTCGATGAAACGTTTACGTATTCGATGCAAGGGGGAAGACGTATCATACGGATGTACGCCGAACCGATTGAACTGCAGGACGAACGTTTCGGCGTGATGTTTGTGTCGCGGGACATTACGAAAGAGATTGAGATTGACCGGTTGAAGACGGAACTCGTTGCGACGGTGTCTCACGAACTTCGGACCCCGCTCACATCCATTCTTGGCTTTACCGAACTGCTTGAACATCGACACGTCGACGAAGAGAAGCGGAAACGCTACTTGAGTATGATTCATAGCGAGACGACCCGGCTCGAGCGGCTCGTCAGCAACTTGCTCGACGTACAGAAGATGGAAGCTGGTAAAACGGAGCAAGACTTTAAAGTCGAGAGTTTGTTCGAAATGTTGTCCGATATTCTTGAGATTCATGCCGGTTCGACCGAGTTGCATGCGTTCCATTTTGATTGCGATGAAACGATTCGTGTTTCCGGAGACCCGGCGCAACTGCGTCAGGTGTTCTCGAACATCTTGAATAACGCCATTAAGTATTCACCCGACGGCGGCAATATCGCCGTGAACGTCTCGTGTGATGACGATGTCATCCGGATCGCCATCGAAGACGAAGGCATGGGTGTGGCACCCGCAGATGCCGAACGATTGTTTGAGAAGTTCTACCGTGTCCAGAACGAGCAGAGTCGCAATATTGGAGGCACCGGCCTTGGACTTGCGATCTGTAAGGAAATCATCGAATCGCACGGCGGAACGATCAGCGTCAGTTCTGAACTTGGGAATGGGACGACCATGACGGTCGAACTCCCGATTGTCGATTGACGAAAACCACTTCATCGCGGAGTGGTTTTTTAGTTTTTTTCAAAAAACGGTGAATGAAACGTTCCTTTGGTACGATATAGAAAGTGAAGACTTTGAACGATGAAAGGAAGACGAACCATGCTACGCGGATTATATACGGCGGCGGGCGCGATGAACGCGCTCCAACGTCAACAAGAGATTTTGAGCAATAACCTCGGTAACGTCCGGACACCTGGATTCAAGGCATCGAACGGCGTCGTCCGCTCGTTCCCAGAAATGTT
Source organism: Exiguobacterium sp. J17977 (assembly GCF_018616375.1). Classification (GTDB taxonomy): domain Bacteria; phylum Bacillota; class Bacilli; order Exiguobacteriales; family Exiguobacteriaceae; genus Exiguobacterium; species Exiguobacterium mexicanum. The sequence goes on from NZ_JAEQBB010000001.1 coordinate 101,811, forward strand.
GCTCGCCCAAGTGAGCCATCCAGGGAATTCGGGGTCACGCGTCCAAGGCGAGGTCGGTACGTTGTCGACGGGCGTATATCTGCAAGAGACGATGCCGCGTTTCTCGACGGGCAGCATCTCGGAGACGGGCAGCCCGACCGACGTATATATGAAAGTGCCGGCTGACGCGACGGGTGCGGCGATGTTCGCCGTCGAACAGAACGGTGAGACGCTCTATACGACGAACGGACGCTTTGCAGTCGATGAAGAGCGCTTCCTGCGCTCAGCGGATGGCGGCTACATCCTCTCAGACGCCGGCGAACGGATTCAATTGCCGTCGAGTGAGTTCACGTTGTCAGGCGACGGTCAAATCACGTCGCTCGGTCAGAACGTGGCGACGCTCGGTACCGCCCAAATCGATGACTTGGCGACACTCGAGCAAGTCGGGAACGACTATCGGGTCAATGGAGACGCTCCGCCTGCTGCGAACGTTTTGTTCCAGCAAGGGTTCATTGAAGAGGCGAACGTCGATCTCGATCGGACGATGGCCGACTTGATGACGACGTACCGTCAGTTCGAGGCGAACCAAAAAGTTGTCCAAGCATATGACAAGAGTGCCGAGCGGGCCATTGAAATCGCTCGGATTCGTTAAGGAGGAAGCTTATGCAATCGATTTATAACTCGGTCTCTTCGCTCACGCAGCTTCAGCGCCAGCTCGATGTGACCGGTCACAACATCGCCAACGTCGACACGGCCGGCTATAAGCGGGAACAGACTCACTTCGCCTCGCTCTTGTCTCAGGCGTATGATAATCAACCTCGCGCCGAACTCGAGGTCGGGCGCGATACGCCGAATGGGATTCGGATCGGCGTTGGCGGTCACGTCGCCGATATTAGCCAACAGTTCAATATCGGCCAGATTCGCAAGACGGACCGTGGCCTTGATGTGTTCTTAAAAGCGAGCCGTCAGTTCTTCGCCGTCGAGACGGAGAACGGTGTCGGATTGACTCGGAGTGGGAACATGCAGCTCTCGGTCGGTGACACGACGACGCTCGTCGACGTGAACGGCAACGCCCTCCTCGGTGCGGACGGCAACCCGATCACTATGCCGAACGAGGCGACGGCGCATCGCGTCCGTCAAGACGGCACGGTCGTCGCCAGCGTGAACGGGATCGAGCAAGAGTTCGGCCGTCTCGATATCGTCGAGGTGCGTAACACGTCGGCGCTCCGTCCGCTCGGTGACAACGTCTATGCGGCTGATTTGGGGGCGGACGTCGACCGTCCGCTCGGCAATCTGTTGATGGAAGGCACGCTCGAGTCGTCGAACGTCGATTTGACGAAAGAGATGACCGATATGACGATCACGCAACGTGCGTATCAGATGAATTCACGAGCGTTGTCGATGAGCGACCAGATGATGGGACTCGTCACATCACTGCGTTAATCACGGACCGCTCTTCTTCGGAAGGGCGGTTTTTGCGTTACACTGAATAGGAGGAGGGATGGACATGCGAATTGTCGTGGCGATGGATTCGTTCAAAGGGTCGTTGACGAGCGTGGAAGCGAATCGGGCGGTTTGTCGGGCACTCGCTGGAAACGATGTCATCGAGGTGCCGATTTCAGACGGCGGCGAAGGATTTTTAGATGCGTGGCTCCTGACACATCCGTATGCCGAGACCATCACACAAGACGTCATGTCGCTTGATGGGACGATGCGACAAGCGGCGCCGCTGTTGACTGACGCCGTCAGCCGAGCGTACCGTTTACTCGACAAAGACGCCTGAACCGAAGTCGGTTCAGGCGTCTTTTGGTTACGGGCGTTCTTTCAACAGGTCGCGAATCTCGGAGAGGAGCTGTTCCTCACGCGACAGTTCCGGTTCCGGTGTCTCTTCGACCGCTTGCTCACGTTTCAGACGGTTCAACACTTTGACCATCATGAACAAGGCGAAGGCGACGAGGAAGAACTTGACGACTTCTTGCAAGAAGTTGCCGTACGTCACGTTCACGCCGAGCACTGACGCCGTGAGCGTCGAGAAGTCGATGCCGCCGATGAGGATGCCGAGGAACGGCATGAAGATGTCATTGACGAGCGACGTGACGATGGCCGTGAAGGCAGCCCCGAGGATGAAGGCGACGGCGAGGTCGATCACATTGCCTTTAATCGCAAACTCTTTGAATTCTTTCCACATAAAAATAATACCTCCTAAACGATGAATACTCTTACGGTAGCACAGCATAGGCGGAAGCGGGCAGGAATTTTTCACAGAAGCGTCGCCCTTGCCCTAGGCCGGGCGCTTGTTCGACGTATGGTAGATACGTTACACTTATATAGAACTCATGCAATAGTTTTATTACCAGGTACTAATATGTTATGATTAATTCAGCTGAAAGGATGTATGGACGTGGCGAACGAAGAACAGAACGGCTCGGAACAGACCGAGTCCAAAGAGCGGACGGAGCGGAAGCGATTATCGAACCATCGACGTTTCCCGATCTTGTTGCGCGTCATCGTTGTCCTGCTGTTGGCTTTCGTGATGCTTGCGATTGGGGCCATCATCGGGTACAGCGTAATTGGCGGAGGCGAGTGGAAGGACGTGTTCAACATCGACACGTGGCGCCATATCACCGATTTTTGGCTAACATCATAAGGGTGGTGGAACCATGTACACGATTGAACAGATTAAAGAAGTGATCCCGCATCGGTACCCGTTCTTGCTCATCGACCGAATTCTTGAAGTCGAAGAGGGCAAACGGGCCGTTGGATTAAAGAATGTAACGGCGAATGAAGAGTTCTTCAACGGACATTTCCCGGACTATAACGTCATGCCTGGCGTCTTGATTGTCGAGGCGCTCGCACAAGTCGGTGCGTTCGCGATGCTCAAGCAAGAGTCGAATCGCGGAAAACTCGCGTTCTTCGCAGGCATCGATGGATGTCGCTTCAAACGTCAAGTCGTCCCGGGCGATCAATTGCGCCTCGAGGTCGAAATCTTGAAAGTGCGTGGACCAATCGGTAAAGGACGCGCCGTAGCGACAGTCGACGGAGAAGTTGCTTGTGAAGCGGAACTCACTTTCGCCTTGAAGTGAGGAGAGGACGAGATGCGCGTATTGGTGATTGCCTTGATTCTCGGATTGGCGACCATCGTCGGTTGCCAACAAGTACAAGATGACCCAGCCGAGGAGAACGTCGTATTCGAACAGGATGTCGATGATGCGATGATTGACAAGCGGGCCGGTCAATCGGAATCGATTGCCGTCTCGCTCGAGCGGACGAACAGCTCGACGATGCTGTTCACGATTCGGATGCTCGAAGACCGTCGCCTCGATCCGACGACGATCATCAGTTATGAAGTCGACGGCACGCGTGTCCCGATTCCGTTCGGTGAACTCGTCGCGGAACGTGAAGGGGACGTGCGGACGTACGTCTATCAAGCGGATTTGAACCCTGACTTATTCGTCACCGAGACGTTGCCGCTCTTCCATATTGGAGAAGAGGGCGAGGCCGAGTTGTCGATGCCGCTCGAGGTTGTGAATTCGACAAACGAATGAACGGACGGATGGTTTTGTCGAAAATCATCCGTTTTTTGTGCAGTTTTCTCGAAAATCGTCCGATACATACAGTAAGGACGATTGGAGGGAATCACATGAAACGTAACAAACCACAGTCGCTGCAGAAGCGAATCTTGGCGATGATGCTGGCGTTCATCACGCTGCTCATCGTCACGTTCGGCGTGTTGCAGTACGTCAGTACGAAACATACGGTACAGAGTTCGATGCAAGCCGTTCTATTGGAAGACGGGGCCCGCATCAGCGAGGCGATTGATGCGGAGGCGTATGCGGCCTTCATGCAAAATCCGACGAAAGATGAACGGTTCGAGCAGTTTCGGGAACAGCTCGACACATATCGGACGCAAATCGGGGCGATGTATGTATACACACTCGCAGCCGACGGCGAAGAGCTTCAAATCATCGTCGATGGGATGAGCGCGGCCGATGCGGTCGAAATCGGCACGCCGACGACGGCAACGTCGTTCGAAGATGCCAAAGCGGCGTTTGAAGGCGGGACCGTCACGACACCGATCGTCGAGGACCCAGAGTACGGGGACTATATGACGGTGCTCGTTCCAATCAAACAAGGCGGGGACGTCATCGGTGTCCTCGGCATCGATAAAGGGGCGAGTGACGTCGCCGCGGTGACGGAAGACGTGTTGCAAGAGAGTTTGCCGCCGATTCTCATCGGACTCGTCGTCTTGCTCGGGGTCGCCTCGGTCATCATTTGGCGCTACCTTGGCTGGAAACTTCGTCCACTCCGTGAGCTCGAGCGTGTCGCGACCCATATCGCGAGTGGGGACTTGGCGACGGCTGCTTGTGAGATGGACAACATCCAGTTGAAGGCGAACGATGAGATCAAGCGGCTTACCGCTTCGATGGATCAGATGACAAAAATGCTCCGCGACTTGATATCCGGATTACAAACGTCCGCTCAGACGGTGCGCGATGAGAGCGGCAACGTGGCGAGTATCTCGGAAGAAGTGAACGATGCCTCGCGTCAAATCGCGTTCACGATGGAAGAAATCGCGGGCGGTGTCGAGAATCAGAGCGTGCTCACGATGAAACTGTACGGACACATGAATGAGTTTTCGGGACTCGTCGACCAGACGGCGCACGACGGGAACGGCGTGAGCGAACAAGCGGAAGTCGTCAGTCGGGTGACGGCAGAAGGTCTTGAACTGATGGAGTATTCCGTCGGCAAGATGACAAACATCCATTTGCAAGTGCGTGAGTCGCAAGGCCAGGTGAAGGATTTCGAACAACAGGCGGACGAAGTGACTGCGCTCGTCACGATGATCCGTCAAATCTCGGAGCAGACAAACTTGCTCGCCTTGAACGCGGCTATCGAGGCGGCTCGTGCCGGGGAGCACGGGAAAGGCTTCGCCGTCGTCGCCTCTGAGATTCGGAAGCTGTCGGACAGTGTCGCCCATTCGGTCAGCGAGATCTCGGAGATTGTCGGTAGCGTCAAACGGAACTCGATTGCGCTCGGTGAGACGTTCACGGACAGCATGAACGCCGCCGAGGACGGCAAGCGGACACTCGAGGAGACGAAGCGCGCCTTCAACGAGATCGAGCAGAGCGTGCGGGAAATGCAGCGCCTGACGAACTCGATGCAAGGGCAACTCGGGCGCGTCAAGACGAATCAAGACGACATCAAACGCGGGCTATCGGATATCGCGTCGATCTCCGAAGAGAGTACGGCCGGCAACGAGGAAGTCGCCGCCTCGACCGAACAGATGTCGGCGACGAGCGAGACGATGAACCGGCTCGTCAAAGATTTATCGCACACGGCCGAGGACATGCAGAGCATGAGCCGACAGTTCAAGTTGTGAGCAGTCTCAAGTCAGACAGACCTCCGTTGCGTCCGGTATACTAGGCGGAAGGGAGGTTTTTTCATGCAACGTGTCTCTAGTGAACTCACACAATTCCGCGGCAGTCATTACGACTTTGGCCGCTTTCAAGGCAAATACATCAAGCGCAGCAAACTGCTCGAGAACCGGACCGACCAGTGGAAGCTCCGTGTCCCACGCTTCGAGATTGACGAGCGTGAGGCGAAGCAGGCGTTCTACCGGTTCGCCCCGAAGATTTGGGAAGAACTGCTCGGACTCCAAGACGAGCTCGATTTGACGCTCGCCGACACGCTCCTTCACTTCGGTCATTTCCGGGTCAATAATCCAATCAGTGGCTGTTCGATTTTGACGGGCGACAACTTCCTCGTCCGCAACTATGACTATCACCCGATGACGTACGACGGACGCTATAACGTGTTCCAGCCTGATGAAGGTTACGCCGTCATCGGTCCCGTCTCGCGTGTCACCGGCCGGATGGACGGGATGAATGAGAAAGGGCTCGCCATGGGCTATAACTTCATCAACCGACGCCGGCCTGGGGACGGGTTCGTCTGCCAGATGATCGGCCGGATGATTCTCGAGACGTGCGCCACGGTCGAGGAGGCGGTCGATTTGCTTCAAGAGATTCCGCACCGCGGCTCATTCACATATGTCGTCCACGACAAGTCGTCGAAGACGCGTGTCATCGAGGCGACACCGCGCGATATTCGCGTCCGCGAGTCGAACATCTGCACGAACCATTTCGAGTTGTTGCAGCACGAGAACCGTTACCATCTCGACGACTCGACGCGACGGATGATGGAGATCAAGATGTATCAACATATCGTCCAAGACGCCGAGAGCGCGTTCCGACTCATGAACGACTCGGACAAGGGCGTCTTCTCGGAGCTGTATAAGAGTTGGGCCGGTACGATTCACACGGCCGCTTACTTCCCGGAGACACTCGAGACGTGGTTTGCCCTCGGCGGCGACCGCGACCCGGTCATCTTCGATTTTCAGGAGTGGCTCGACGGTAAGGATTTCGATTTACATGCCCTCGACGGGGAAATCGCGACCGATATCGAGTTCGCGAACACGGTCCAACTTTGGCGCTAACACAAACAAGCAGCGACTCTTCATGAGCCGCTGCTTGTTTTGTTCGTCTGGCGCACGTTAGCCCGTACTGAATTCTTTAAAACCGGGAATACTACAAGCAGGAGGGATTTATTATGAAACGAATCGGATTATTAGCCATCATGCTCAGTTTGATGCTCGTCCTCGGCGGCTGTGTGCCGGGCGACGGGACGTACACGACCGACCCGGCCGGATTCTTTTGGGGTGTCTGGCACGGTTGGATTGCACCGGTGTCACTCATTTTAGGATTGTTCAATGACACGTATCGCATCTACGAAGTGAACAACACCGGCTGGTTCTACGATTTGGGTTTCTATATCGCCATCATCAGTGGCTTTGGCGGGATTGCGGTCACCAGGAAGAGCCGAGGTTGACGTTAGACGGGTTTTCGTCCGGACACGGCAACCGTATGATAATCGCGCGAGTCAGGACCGCGTGTCTCGACGACGTCGGTCAGGCCGAGTGCAGAGGTGGCGGGGATGAATTGTTCCTGCACGATGGATGCGATGCCGTCCCACGTCACGTCACCTTTCCCATCACAGTAAGTGATAACGAATGACCCGCCCGGAACGAGAACGCGATCAATCTCGGCAAGCACCGCAGGCACGTCTTCCCAAAAGTAGAGGGTGTGGATGCTGAAGACGCGGTCAAACCACGCGTCCGGAAACGGGAGCGTTCCGAGGTCGCCTTCGACGACATCGGCTCGCCCGGCTTGCACGTTCGTTCGATTTCGTCGGAGCGCCGAGCGGACGATGGTCGGGGAACGATCGAGTCCGGTCACATGCACGTGCTCAAAGCCACGCAGCATCTGTGCCAGTGCGTCGCCGGCCCCGCAACCGAGGTCGAGGACGCGATGGTCGGGCTGAAGGTCAAGTTGCTCGATTGTCCAATCGACTTCGATCCGGTGTTGACGCACCATCTTCTCGCCGATATATGTCCCGACGATGCCGCGCGGGTTCTCGTATTGGCTGTCAATCCATGTTTGGAGACGTGTGAAGCGCATCGAACCATTCCTTTCCGAATCCAGTAGATGTAGATTGAGTGTAGCATAACCATTTTGGGAGGAGAGTTGAATCGATGCGTTCTTTTTGGATTTTCGGCAATCAGCTGTCGCATGAGCTCGAGCTATTCGATCACGTCGAGAGCGATGACGTCATCGTCATGATTGAGGCGACGTCACGGGCGACGTGGCGGCCGTATCATAAACAGAAGCTCATCCTCATTTTCTCGGCGATGCGCCACTTCGCTGAGGAACTGCGAGAAAAGGGCTACACGGTCGACTATCATGAGGCCGACTCGTTCCAGGATGCATGGGACGACCACTTCACACGATATGAACCAGAAGAGATTCATTACACGGCCGTCACCGACGCCGCGATGGAGAAAAAGTTGCAACAGTTTGGTCAGAGCCACAAGCTCGTCGAACATTCGGACGTGCCGCTCTTCTATTTAACGAAGAAGGAAGCGGTCGACACAATCGGCAACGCGCCGTGGCGGATGGATCGTTTCTATCGTCAGATGCGGAAACGGTTCGACGTGTTGCTTGAAGACGGGAAGCCGCGCGGTGGGAAATGGTCGTTCGATGCGGACAACCGTCAGCCGCCGAAAGACGGGCTGACGTTCCCGGCACCGATTCATTTCCGGCCGGACGCCATCACGAAAGACGTCATCCAAAAAGTCGAGACCGGCTTTAAGGACCATCCGGGAGAAATCACCCCGTTCGTCTGGCCGGTGACACGTAGCGAGGCACGCCGGACGCTCGCTCGTTTCGTCGAAGAGCGGCTCGAGACGTTCGGTCCTTATCAGGACGCGATGCTGTCGGACAATCAAGAGATGTCGCATAGCCTGTTGTCCGCGGCCATCAACATCGGGCTGTTGACACCGGACGAGGTCGTCCGGGCGGCGGTGGCTTCGGACGCGCCACTCGCCTCGGTCGAAGGATTCGTCCGTCAACTCCTCGGCTGGCGCGAATATATGCGCGCCGTCTATGTGGCATCGATGCCGGGCTATGAATCGGTCAACACGTTCAAACATGAACGCGATTTGCCGGGTTATTTCTGGGACGCCGAGACGGACATGTATTGCGTCCATCAGAGCGTGAAGCCGGTCATCGAGCGGGCGCACAATCATCACATCCAACGGCTCATGGTGCTCGGCAACTTCGCGACGCTGTTCGAGGTGTCGCCGCAACAGACGAGCGACTGGTTCAACGAGATGTATATCGACGCCTACGACTGGGTCGTCTTGCCGAACGTGCTCGGGATGGCGCTCCATGCCGACGGCGGCAAGCTCGCGACGAAACCGTATATCGCCTCGGGGAAGTATATCGACAAGATGAGCGATTACTGTAAAAGCTGCAAGTATAATCCGAAACATACGACCGAAGAGGATGCTTGTCCGTTCAACGCGCTCTATTGGAACTTCATCGACAAGCACGAGGAACGGTTCGCGAAGAATCAACGCATGAAGATGATGGTTCGCAACTGGCAAGGCCGCGATGATGAGGTCAAAGCCGATATTTTGGCGAAGGCGAGACAGACGCTCGACGAAACCGACTCCTTATGAGTCGGTTTTTTTACGTCGTCTTCACAAACTTTTGCATCTGCTTCACGGCCGCTTTACATTCATCCGGTACGATATGACTTGTGAGACCCCTCATGCCAAGTGAATAGCAACCGGTAGAACATTCGAGAGACCAACAGAAGCCCGTACGTCGATGACGTCCTGTTTCTGTTGGTCCTTTTTTCTAGGGAAGGATGATTCAAGTGAATGAAACACTTCGCACAATCGGACAAGAGAAGATGATTGCCTCCATCAAATCACCGAAACAACTCGAGAAGTTCCTGCAGTCGGACGTGACGACGACGTTCCTCATGATGGGGACGCTCAGTACGCTCGACCGCTATGTCGCGCATTTGAAGCGTGAGAATCGGACCGTGTTCCTGCACGCTGAACGTATCAACGGCATCAGTCTCGACCGGGACGGCATCGACTATTTGGCGAAACGGGTCGGTGCCGACGGGATTGTGACGACGAAGGCGTCTGTCATCCAACACGCCAAACGGGCCGGCCTGATGACGGTGCAACGCCTATTCCTCGTCGACTCGGACGCCATCACCTCAGGCATTAAGATGGCGCGTGACCAACAGCCGGACGCGCTCGAACTGATGCCGGGTCTCATTCCGAGTGTCATCGAGCACGTCGCGGAACACGTCTCGCTACCGATTGTGACGGGTGGGATGATCCGAAAACCGATTCACGTGCATGAAGCTTTGTCCCACGGAGCGTTCGCCGTCTCGACTGGGGACGAGCAATTATGGGCGGCGCAAGGAATGAAGGAGGATATCATATGAAATCAATTCAACTGCAGAATATCAAAAAATCATATGACGACACCGAGGTGATTCGTGGCATCGACGTGACGATTGAGGCCGGTGAATTCTTCGCCCTCGTCGGACCGTCGGGTTGCGGGAAGAGCACGATGCTCCGAATGATTGCCGGGCTCGAGTCGATCACGAGCGGGACGCTCCGCATCGATGGCGTCGCCGCGAACGACTTGAAACCGAGCGAACGTCAACTGTCGATGGTGTTCCAAAACTATGCGCTCTATCCGCATATGACCGTCGAGAAGAACATTACATTCGGGTTACATACGAAAGGACTGACGAAGCTCGAACAGCGCGAACGGTGCCTAGCAGCGGCCGAGACGCTAGGACTGACCGACTATTTGAAGCGGAAGCCACGCGAGCTCTCAGGCGGACAGCGGCAACGGGTTGCCTTAGCGAGGGCCATCGTCACCGAGTCACCGATCTGCCTCATGGACGAGCCGCTCTCGAACTTGGACGCGAAACTTCGGGCCAAGATGCGCTCCGAGATTCGGCAGCTGCAACGCAAGCTCAAGCTGACGATGATTTACGTCACCCACGACCAAGTCGAGGCGATGACGATGGCCGACCGGATGATGCTGTTGAACGATGGCGAGGTCCAACAAGTCGGTCAACCGCTCGATTTGTACAATAAGCCGGCGAATACGTTCGTCGCCTCGTTCATCGGGTCACCGCCGATGAATCTCACGCCGGTACAACGGACGGACAACGGTTGGACTGCCTCGGACGGACGTTTGTTCCATCCGAACACGCTGACGCGAGAAGATACGGCGACGCTCGGCATCCGCCCGGAACAGATTACGCCGGCAAAAGAGGACGTCACGTTCTATGCCGAACTGAAGAATATCGAGGTGCTCGGTACGGAGACGATTCTCGCCTTCGATATGGGTGGCGTCGAATGGCTCGCCAAATGGCCGGGACAATGGCCGCTGTCGATCGGGGAGAAGATCGCCTGTCACGTCGATCCGAAACAGATATCTTTGTTTGATACGAACGGCAATCGTATCGAACCGCGCCAACCGAAACTGTTCGAGGCGTTGGAGGTGTTCCAATGACGGTCGCCTTACCGAGACAGCGCGTCCGGGCACGATTGTCGGACGCGGCAAGTGGGCTACTCTACTTATCCCCGTCGATCGCGCTGTTCGGGATTTTTCTCGTCTATCCGCTGTTCCGGACGATTTACTTGAGCTTCTTTCAGACGGACACGCAAGGGACGCCGCTCAGTTATGTGGGGGGCGAGCATTACGCCAAGCTGTTCACGAGCGCCTCGTTTTGGCAGAGCATTCAGGCGACGATCGGCTTCGTCCTGTTGACCGTACCACTCACAATCGTCATCGCGCTCGGACTCGCGCTGCTCGCCAACGAGAAGTTACGCGGCATCGGCATCTTCCGGACGGCATTCTCGGCGACGATGGGGATGAGCGTCGCAGCCTCATCCGTCATCTGGATGTTCATGTACAACCCGTCGATCGGCATCTTCAACCGTTTCTTGGAAGCGGTCGGGGCGAGCGGGGTGCAGTGGCTCCTCGACCCGCAGTACGCGCTCTTATCCGTGTCGCTCGCGACCGTCTGGATGAACATCGGCTTCACGTTCTTGATTCTCCTCGGCGGCCTGCAAAACATCGACCGGACGCTTTACGAGAGTGCGGACATCGCCGGGACGGGGTATTGGACCCAACTCCGAGCAATCACCATCCCGATGCTGTCCCCGACGCTGTTCTTCGTCGGCATCATCTCGCTCATCAACGCGTTCCAGACGTTCGGACAGATTGATTTGCTCACGAAAGGCGGGCCGACGAACTCGACGAACGTCATCGTCTACGCCATTTACAAAGATGCGTTCATCAACTATAACGTTGGCGGAGCGAGTGCGCAGGCCGTGCTCTTGTTCCTCGCGGTGCTGGCATTGACGTGGCTCCAGTTCAAGCTCGTCGAAAGGAAGGTGCATTACCAATGACGCTACGGAAAGTAGTCACGTATACGCTCCTCGTCTTGAGCGCCGTCGTCATGCTGTTCCCGATTGCCTACGCGTTCTCGATCAGTCTGATGGACGGGAGTGAGGTGTTAAAAGGAAACCTCATCCCGCGTGACGTCACGTTCGACAACTATATTGCCGCGTTCGAGCGCATCCCGCTCATGACGTACTTATGGAACAGCCTCGTCGTCGCGCTCCTTGTGATGGTCGGCCAGGTCGTCTTGTCGAGCCTAGCCGCCTTCGCGTTCGTCTTCATCGACTTCAAAGGGAAAGGGCTCATCTTCATGCTCTTCCTCGCGACGATGATGGTGCCGTGGGAAGCGACGATGGTACCGAACTTCTTGACGATTCAGTCGCTCGGGTGGCTCAACTCGGTGTGGGGGCTGTCGGTGCCGTTCTTCGCGCTCGCGTTCGGGACGTTCTTGCTCCGGCAACAGTTCAAGACGATTCCGTACGAGATGTACGAGGCGTCACAAATCGCCGGCATCAGCCGCTTCCGCTTCTTTTGGAACGTCGTCTTGCCGGTCTCGAAGACGCCGCTCGTCACGCTGTCGGTATATAGCTTTTTGACGACATGGAACATGTACTTATGGCCGCTCCTCGTGACAAACACGGAGCAGGCGCGCACGGTGCAAATTGGGATTAAGCAGATGCAGTCGAACGAGGTCGCCTCGGATTGGGGCGTCGTCATGGCGGCGGTCATCCTGATCATCATCCCGACACTGATGCTGTTATTCGCAGGACAAAAGCAGTTACAGGAAGGCTTGACGCAAGGCGCCATCAAATAATAGGGGGAAACGTTCATGAAAAAGAAAGCATTACTCGCAGGGTTGGCCAGTTCGGTATTATTACTCGGGGCATGTGGCAGTCAAGAAGCGGAAGAGGCCGCGGCGACCACGACGACGGACGGGAAGACAGAAGTCGTGTTCTGGCACGCGATGAGCGGGGACTTAGAGACCGCACTCAACAACCAAGTCGACGCCTTCAACGAGTCGCAAGAGGAATATGAAGTGAAACCGGTGTTCCAAGGCACGTATGAAGAGGCGCTCACGAAGTTCAACGCCGTCGCCGGCTCACCAGACGCACCGGCCATCATGCAGACGTTCGAGGTCGGCACGAAGTATATGATCGACTCGAACAAAATCACGCCGGTCCAAGAGTTCATCGATAAAGAAGACTTTGACACGAGCGTCTGGGAAGAGAATATCTTGAGTTATTACCAAGTCGACGGCAAGCAGTACTCGATGCCGTTCAACTCGTCGACACCGGTGCTCATCTACAACAAAGACGCGTTCGAGAAAGCAGGGCTCGACCCGGAGAAGGCGCCGCGCACGTATGACGAGTTGAAACAAGCGGCGAAGGCGCTGACGACCGATGGCCAGACCGGCTTCACGATGCTCAACTACGGTTGGTTCTTCGAGCAACTCGTCGCCGCGCAAGGCGGGCTCTATGTCGACAACGACAACGGCCGTAGCGGGGCACCTACGAAAGCTGTCTTTGATGGGGAAGAAGGGCAGAACGCCTTCAACTTGATTAAAGAGATGTATGACGAGAAGACGTTCCTAAACGTCGGTCAAAACTGGGACGACATGCGTGCCGCTTTCCAATCAGGGAAAGTCGCCATGTATCTCGACTCGTCGGCCGGCATTCGGACCGTCGCGGACAACACCGACTTCGAGGTCGGGGCGTCATACTTGCCGGTCCCGAACGAAGCCGATCGGGAAGGTGTCATCATCGGCGGAGCCTCGCTCTGGATGGGTGACGGCATCGCCGACGAGACGAAGCAGGGCGCATGGGAGTTCATGAAGTATGCGGCGTCGAAAGAAGCGCAGGCCAAATGGCACGTCGAGACGGGCTACTTCGCCATCAACCCGGACGCGTATGACGAGCCGGTCGTCAAAGAGATGTGGGCCGAGTATCCGCAGCTGAAAGTGACGGTCGATCAATTGAGCGAGACGAAGGCCTCACCAGCGACACAAGGCGCACTCATCTCGACGTTCCCGCAGTCACGTCAAAGCGTCGTCAACGCCATGGAGAGCCTATACCAAGGCGTATCGGTCGAAGAGGCGTTGAAGAGTGCGGCCGATGAGACAACTTCCACCTTGGGGCAATGATATGTTGATTTACGCACATCGCGGCTATAGCGCCAAATATCCGGAGAACACATTAAGCGCGTTCAAGGCGGCGTTGCCTCACGTCGACGGCATCGAGCTCGATGTCCAGTTGACGCGCGACGGACGTCTCGTCGTCATCCATGACGAGACGGTCGACCGGACGACGAACGGGAACGGCTTCGTCAAAGATATGACGCTTCGACAGCTCCGCTTGCTCCGGACGGAGAGCGGGGAACGGATTCCGACGCTCGAGGAAGTGCTCGTCTTGATTGAACCGTCCGACGTCACGCTCAACATCGAGCTGAAGACGGATCGATTTGATTACGAGGGCATCGAGTATTTGACATGGCTCGCCGTCACCGAGTTCAAGTTAGAAGAGCGTGTCGTCTTCTCGTCGTTCAACCCGGACACACTCGTCCGGTTGCGGGACGTCGCCCGTGACGCGAGAATCGCCGCCTTGACCGGGGATGGTCATCCGGGATTAATCGACCTTGTCGAGCGAATTGGGGCCGAGGCGGTCCACGCCCAGCCCGAGTTCGTCGGGACGAAAGATGCGGCGACGCTACGCGAACAGAATCGCCTGCTACGCCTCTACACAATCAACGACCCGAGCGAGCTGCCGGACATGACCGGTGTCGACGCCATCATGACGGACGAGGTTGAGCGGTTCCAATCGAAGTCGCATCACTAAATAACACCCGAGACACTAGTCTCGGGTGTTATTGATTAAAAGCGGTGTAAGGTTGCCGATAGGTCGCCATGTAGTTGATGGGTGCGTGAAGACGTCGGATAGACCCGGCTCGAGAAGACGAACTCCCCATCGTTCACGAATACTTCCATGGAAGACGCATCGACGAAGATTCGGAACGTCGTGCCCGTTGCCTGTAGCCGACGAACATCTCTGCCTCGTGTCAATTCGAGCCAATCGCCTGTCTTCGAGAAAGTAGCGGCTTTCCCGAAACAGTCGAATTGAAAATCGCCATGCGTCGCAAACGACAACTCGAACGCATCGCCTTCAAACTTCGGACCAGCCAACACGTGACTTTGTTGTCGAAGCGAAATCATCTCTTCAATCGGTGTCATATATAGATGACCGTCGCGAAGTGACAGTTCACGAGGAATCGTCATCTGGTTCGTCCATCCCTCGGCTTGTTCCGGCCACTCGCGTTCCCACATCGCGTTCCATCCGATTAAAATCCGACGGCCGCGCTCGTCGAGAAATGTTTGAGCCGCGTAAAAGTCATGGCCATAATCGAGCTCGGTGAACGGACCATGCGTGAAACGCGGGAGTTCGAGATCGAGCGTGCCGACGAAATAGCCGCATTGATGCAAATTGTGATACCGGTCACCGTCGGGCTCCATACCTTGGGGGGATAGGAGCAGGACGTCTTGACCGTCAAGCGAGAAGAGGTCGGGGCATTCCCACATCCAACCGTGGCGTCCGGTTTCGCCGGCAATGACGCCGCGCTCGGACCAATGGATAGCGTCATCAGAGTCGTACAAGACGACTTTCCCGTCCGTCGCGTCACGCGTGCCGAGTACCATATAGAAACGACCGTCTGCCTCCCATACTTTCGGGTCCCGTACGTGAGCGTTTCCACGTTGTGGTATTTCAGAAATGAGCGGATTCTGCGCAGCCTTTTCAAACGTCACGCCGTCGACGGACGTGGCGAGGCACTGGACTTGATGCAGCGCCTCCCGCTTCTCGTCGAGCCACGTATTACCAGTGTAGTAGAGGTGAATGACGTCGTCTTTCACCAAGGCGCTTCCAGAGAAGACGCCATCACGATCATAGTCATGATCTGGCCGCAGTGCAATCGGCTTATGTTCCCAATGAAGGAGGTCGGTCGATGTGGCGTGTCCCCAGTGCATATCGTCCCACTCCACACCGAATGGATGATATTGATAAAACAAATGATAGACACCGTTGAACTGACAGAGTCCGTTCGGGTCGTTCATCCAACCGAAGGGCGGAGCGAAATGGTAACGGGGACGATAGCTCATACGGACAACACTTCGCTTGTGAACGTATCTGTGATTTCTCGTGTCTCTCCATACACTTCGATGACGAGCGGTTCGGTCGAAGGCGTGCGACGCGTGATCGTGACTTGATCTTGAGACGCGTGAACGTCGAGTGTCTCACCTTTCCAATCAATCGAGTACGTCAGGGCGTTCCACGCTTGCGGGAGCATTGGCGAGATGCGTAAGTTTCCACCTGTCATCCGGACACCGCCGAATCCGTTGACGACCGCTTGCCAAATCCCACCGAGCGATGCCGCATGGATTCCTGCGTCAGATGTCTTCATGTTCGGTCCGAGATCGATTTCAGACGCGCGACGGAATAAGTCGTAGGCAAGCTCCTGGTCACCGAGGTCTGAAGCAAGGACGCTATGTGTCGACAGAGAGAGCGACGAGTCATGTAGCGTCTTCGGCTCATAGTACTCCCAGTTGGCACGTTTGACGTCTGCCGAGAACAAGTCTTCGAGCAAATACATCAAAATCATGACGTCTGCTTGTTTCGATACTTGAATCTCGTTCACTTGTTCGAGGTTGTAGTCATAAAACATCGAACCGACGTTTTCTTGGTTTTTGTATTTCGTTAAATCGATGATCTCTTTTTGCAAATACGTGTCATCTTGTGGCAAGACCCCGTCTTCACGGACTTGCGGCAAGTAAATCAAATCGAGGACGTGGCGGAATCGTTCCTCGGCTGTCTCGAGATCTAGTTTTTCGTTCAACTGTTCGAACAGTTCCGGCTTCTCTTGACGGAGCAGTTCCACATACTGAATTGCTGTTTGGATGTTCCAGTGCGCCGTGTAGTTCGTGAAAGCGTTGTTGTCGACATGTTCCTTATACTCGTCAGGACCGACGACTTGATTGATGTCATAGCGCCCTTCAGCTTCATTCCACTCGAGCCGGCTCGCCCAGAACTTGGCCGTATCGATGAGCAGTTCATAGCCGTAACTGTCCATGAAATCTTGGTCACCGGTGACATGATAATATTGCCAAGCCGCGAAGGCGATGTCGGACGTGATATGTTGCTCGATGAAACCTGACCAAATCTTCGTCGCTTCACCTGTCACGATATCGGCGGCACCCCAGACCGGTGTCACTTCACCATCGTCGAGCCATGCCGATTCCCATGGGAACATTGCCCCTTCGTATCCATTCTCTTTCGCTTTACGGTGCGCTCCCGGCAATGATAGATAGCGATATTCGAGCAGACTGCGCGCGATTTTCGGGTTCGTGTACGTATAGTAAGGCAAGATGAAGATTTCAGTGTCCCAGAACGTATGACCTTTATAGCCTTCACCGGACAATCCTTTCGCCGCGACATTCATCCGGTGATCATGTTTCGGTGTCATGACAGCTAAATGGTACTGAGCGAAGCGGATCGCCAACTGATCGAACATTTCTTCCGATTCAATCGTAATGGGTGCGTGCGACCAGACGAGTTCGTCCCAAGCATTGACATGGTCATTGAATAAACGATCGTAGCCTTGTGCTTCGACGTCACGTGTCGCGTTCAATGCGAAGTTGGCAAGTTCTTCTGTCGTTTCGACCGAGATATCTTTGTCACGTGAAGTAAAGACGGTCGAATATTTCTCAATCGTCAACGTTTCATTTGCAGGGACGTCGATGTCTGAGAAGTCGAAATAGATTTGACGACGATCCATTTTAATAATCGATTTTGGCTCGAACGGAACGTTACGAGTGAAACGATGAACGCTGTGGAAGGCAAAGTCGATGCCGGATTCTGTCGTCGTCTGTAGTTGCTGCATGAATCGACCGTCATAGAGACGTTTGTCGCCTTCTAAAAAGTGTTGGACCCCACTATTCGTCATTTGTCCATTAATCCCCGATGTCATCGTCAACACGCTCTCTTGTTTTGGTGTGATGGTGATACGTTGGGCGATGACATGCAAATTGTCCATCGATACGAAGCGACGGAAGGTGAGGTCATAGACATCACCGTTTGGACTCTGCCAAGTGACGTCACGAACGAGTTCGGCCTGTTTTACGTTCAACGTGCGACGGTAGGCGAGAATCTCACCTTGCGTCAAATCAAAGCGGACCCCATTCAATGTGAACTCCATCCATAACACATCCGCCGCGTTCGGCAGTTCGGTCACTTCGTTATCAGCAAATTTATTGAACGTTCCCGCGACAAATAAATTTCGTTGCTCGTTGGCATAGTGCTCCTCTGTGACTGAACGAAGTCCCATGTAGCCGTTTCCGAGTGAAAACACAGCCTCCCCTTTGCCAAGCCAATTTGTACGGAACCCGTCCTCTGCAACGAGCCAATGTTGTAACTCTCCAGTACCAGTCGTATAGTTCATCAGTGTATTCGTCACTTTGTAACCTCCTGTATAATAAAGCGCTTTCTTGATTCGACCCCATTCTATCCGAAACGTTTCGGATATTCAACACCAATTTTCATTCGATTCCTTCCCTTACCTCAAGAAACGTGATTAAATGGGGTCAGAAACGTTTTAGAAAAGAGGTTTGACATGGAACAGGTGATTGCTAGTCTGGGGTTTCAATTCGAGAAGGTACAAGCATGGAGAAAGCAATCGATTTGGAAATCGATTTTTTATGTCATCATCGCGGTATTGATGGCGAATGTACTCGTATTTGGTTTGAAATGGGTGAACCAATCAAACGAAGCTGCGACGAATTTGCCGGCGTTTACAGTCACGGATCAAGGGATCCGTTATGAAGAACCATTTATGTTTAACATGGAAGTACTGGATTTGACGGTGATGGTAGGGGAAGAGCGGGAAACGGACGCATTGCAGACGCTCTTACTAGACGATTCGGGTTGGGTATTCAAACGTAGTGGCGTCTCGACCGAGTTGAAAGAATATAGTAGCTTGCTTGGATTTTTAGGCGAGACGGAAATGACGGAACGAGATGTCGTGCGGATTTTAGAGGATTTGAAATGGTTCTATCCGCTCTACATTTATGGGGCGATCGTCGTGGACATGTTGATTCATCTCGTCGTCATTTCTTTCCTTGCCCTCGCAGGACTCGGATTCCGTCGCTTCGTGCCGATTCGCTATAAAGAGGCGTGGACGATTACGGCTTATGGCATCACGGCGCCGCTGTTAGTGCGAACGGTTATCGCTTTATTGCCGGTCACTGTGCCGATGCTATCTGTTCTATATTGGGCTACCGTCGGCATCTTTGCGTTTATGACGATACGAAAAATCGGCGATGAATGATCATCGCCGATTTTTTGCGACCGATTCTCTTAGAATCAGCTCATTATTGACGAACGCCTCGTGCGGCACGTCTTGTCCCTCGACGATATGGACGACCATCGAAGCGGCCTTCCGTCCCATCTCATACGGCTGTTGTCCGACAGTAGTGAGAGGCGGGGACACATATTGGGACAACAAAATGTTATCGAACCCGATAATCGACAGATCCTCTGGCACATTCAAGCCGAGTTCGCGCGTGGCCTGAAGGACACCGAGCGCCATCACGTCAGAAGCGCAGAAGAACGCGGTCACCTCGGGATGATTCAACAAAAACGGCAAGGCCGCGCTTTTTGAGGCGAGTTCTTCGAAATCACCGTTCAATACGTAATCATCACGAAACTCGATCCCGTTTTCTTGAAGCACTTGACGATAAGCGTCATATCGGACCGTCGAGACATACGCATGGGCAGCACCGTTCATGAAGGCGATGTGACGGTGTCCGAGTCGAATCAAATAGCGAACGGCCTGCTTGGCGCTTTCGAGTTGATTTGAAGTCACGTATCCGGTGTTCACGCCTTCGACGGGGATGTCGACTAACACGCAAGGGACTGTGCTCTCGATGGCTTCGAGCAAATAAGGGTCATCGCGTTTCAAGCCTTGAATGACGACACCGTCAAGCTGGCGTTCGGCGCACATCTGGCCGTATGTCTTATTTTTTTGTTTAGAAGTCGTCGTTGAGAGGAGGACGAACTCATAATCGAGTGTGGACAGCTCATCCGATACGCCACAGAGCGTCTCGAACAGAAAATTATCCTTTACACTTTCTCGTTTCAAGTCGGTGACGAGAAAGCCGATTGTCTTTGATTGCTTCTTGACTAGGCTACGGGCGAGGATGTTCGGGCTGTAACCGAGCTCTTTCGCGACGTTCATAATCTTGTCCCGCGTCTCTTTATTTACATCATCATACCCGTTCAACGCGCGGGACACGGTTGTGACGGAAAAGCCTGACGCTTTGGAGACATCTTTCAAAGTGGCCATGGTGGTAGACTCCTTCTCTATGAAAACGTTATGGTTAATATTCGGATTTTATTTGGATATCTATAGTCTAGACGCAGAGTGCAAGGTCTGTAAACCTCTAAAAATAGGGGTTTTTAACCCGTTTGAAAATAATACTTGATTTCCGAAACGTTTCGGGTATAAAATCAGGTTGTGAGTTGAAAGCGTTTACTTTAATTCGGGTTTGATCATCCATGAGGAGGAAATTACACATGAATAAAAAAGTATCAAAGCCATTATCTGTTTTCGTGCTATCGGGTCTTGTCTTTACTGCCGCGTGTGGCGGCGAGGAGGAAGCGCAAGTCGCTTCAGACCCGTCTGAGCTCGAAGGAAAAGAAATCACGGTCGGGACATGGAAAGGGACAGACGCTGAAGTCAAAGCGTTCGATGAATTGCTAGCGGCTTTCACGGACGAGACGGGCATCAAAGTGAAGAAGAAAGTGTATAACGACTATCAAACACAACTTCAAACTGACCTTGTCGGTGGAACAGCACCAGATGTCTTTTACGTCGATGCGTTTCTCGCTCCTGAACTTTCGAAGCAAGGGGTACTCGAGCCAATCGATCAATATGTAGAGCAAACCGAAAAAGATTTGGGCGACTTTTATGAGCCGGCCATCAATGCGTTCAAATCAGAAGACCAGTTGTTCGGGCTACCGAAAGACTACTCGACGCTCGGTCTCTATTATAACAAGAAGATGATTGAGGATGCCGGATTCACAGCGGACGACATTCCGACAGAAATGGAAGACCTTCCTGGTTTCTTGAAAGAGTTGCAGGGCGAGCTCCCATCAGGTGTGACACCAGCTATCACATCATCTGAGTTGGCGCGTCATATGTTCGTACTTCAGTCAGGTGGCACGGATATCGTGGACGGTGACGGGAAAGCGGTCTTGTCGCAACAAGATCAACTCGCCGCCTTGCAACCGCTTGTGGATGCTTACCAAGACAAACTTGTTCAACGACCAGCCGACCTTGGTCAAGGTTGGGCCGGTGACTCGTTCGGAGCTGAAAAAGCCGCCATCATGATTGAAGGGAACTGGGCGATTTCACATATCCAGCAAAACTTCCCGGATGTCGAGATGGGAACGAAAGAAGTCCCGACAATTGGTGGCGATAGCGGTTCAATGATGTTCACGGTATCGTACTCACTCAATAGTGATTCGGAAGAAAAAGCTGCGGGTTGGGAGTTCATCGATTACGCGACATCAAAAGATGGCATGAAAATTTGGTCTGAAGGAGCAGGTGTCTTGCCTTCACTCAAATCAATTGCAGAAGAATTGAATCTTCAAGACGATGAGTTGAAAGCACCGTTTGTTGCAGCTGGAGCGTATGCGACTCCTTGGCAAAAAGGGGACTCCCTCTCAATCGTTGCCCGTGAGTACAACAACTTGTTGCCGGCAGCGTTAAAAGGCGACATGACGCTTGAAGAAGCGATGAAAAAAGCAGAAGAGACAGCAAATAAAGATATCGAGACGCAATTGCAATAAAGAAACAATTGGGCTCGCGTAACCGCGCGAGCCTCGTTGTGTTCGGAGAGGGAGGATCATATGGGCACACAGCTCGAAATCAATCGGCGTACGGATGCGGCATCGCAAGCACCACCGCCTAAAAAGAAAAAAGGTAGTGAGCGCAACCGTCGTGAATCGATGCAGGGCATCACGTTCATGTTGCCGACGCTGATCATCTTAGTGACATTCACGTTACTTCCGATTGCGTACTCGCTGTTCTTGTCGTTTACGCGCGTCAATTTATTTGGCGGCATCGATTTTCAATGGGTCGGCTTTGATAACTATGTCAACGCGTGGAACGACGACCGGGTCTGGACCGCATTGAAAAATACGTTCCGATATGCAGTGTTCGTCGTCCCGATTCAAACGGCGATCGCCCTGTTGATGGCCGCCGTCCTTAATTCTGGGATTCGGTTCCAAAACACGTTCCGGACGATTTACTTCTTACCGACACTCACATCGAGTTCGGCGCTTACGATGATTTTCATGTTCTTATTCAGTTTGAACGGTCCGATTAACAACGTTCTCGTCAGCCTTGGGTTTCTTGAGGCACCTGTCAACTTTATCAACGAGACCGACTTTGCGCTCACGACCATCATGGTCATGAACATCTGGTCGACGGTCCCGTTCTTCATGACCATCTATTTGGCGGGACTGCAAGACATTCCGTCGTCACTCTATGAAGCGGCATCCCTCGATGGGGCGAACGCGTGGCAGAAATTGATGAAAATCACGGTGCCGAACTTGACGCCGGTCACAAACTACGTCTTATTGATGGGAATTATCGGTTGCTTCCAACTGTTCGATCAGGCGTATATCATCTCCGGAGGGACCGGGGGACCGAACAATGCGACGCTCACCTTCTCGCTCATCATCTATCAATACGCGTTCAAGACGATTGGGACGATGGGTTATGCGTCAGCGCTCGCCATCATCTTGACGGTCATCATCTTCGCGGTGTCGATGCTTGCCCGTAAGTTGAACAAGGAAGAATCCAACTATTAAGGAGGAATGGATATGAAAAAGAAAACATGGCCGCGTATCGTGATGTATGTCATTCTCATCTCCTATGCGCTCGTCACACTGTATCCATTCCTATGGGCAGTGCTCGCCTCGTTCAAACCGTATAGTGAGATTGTGGCCGGGGGACTGACGCTTTGGCCGGAAAACCCGACGCTCGCCAACTTTGAACATATCTTTACGAAAGACCCGTTGTTCCCGCGTTGGATCATGAACTCGTTTCTGATTGCGACGGTCGGGACAATCGTGAACGTCATCTTCAACACGATGGCGGGTTATTCACTCGCACGGCTTCGGTTCCCAGGACGGAACTACTTATTCCTCTTGATTCTCGCCGTCATGATGGTACCGGGACAGATTTTGCTCATCCCGAACTATTTGATTATGCGCTCGCTCGGGATTCTCGATACGTATTCCGCCTTGATTATTCCCGGGGCAATCAACTTCGCGTACATCTTCTTGATGCGACAGTTCTTCATCAACTTCCCACGCGAAGTCGAAGAAGCGGCACAAGTCGATGGGCTCAACCGGTTCCAGACGTTTTGGCGCATCGTTTTCCCGATGGCGAAAGCCTCGGTCGCGACGCAAGCCGTCTTCGTATTCCTTGGCTTCTGGAACGAGTTCTTAAAACCGCTCCTCTACATCACATCGCCTGAGAAATACACACTGACGCTCGGGCTGCAGTCGTTCCAAAGTCAAAACGCAACACAGTGGAACTACATCATGGCGGCCTCGGTTGTCAGTATCATTCCAATCATCATTTTGTATATCTTGCTGAATAAGTACTTCATGCAAGGATTGCGAATCGGTGGGGACAAATAAGGAGATTGACGATGAAAGCTTTCATTTTTGATTTAGACGGTGTCATCACCGATAGTGCCGAATATCATTATTTGGCTTGGAAGGCACTCGGCGAAGACCTCGGTATCCCGTTTGACCGTGAATTCAATGAGACGCTCAAAGGAGTCAGTCGGACCGAGTCACTTGAACGAATCCTTCGTCACGGAGGTCGGGAGAACGATTTTTCGTCCGAAGAGAAGGAGCAACTCGCTACGAAAAAGAATGAACATTATGTAACGCTCATTTCAAAGATTACGAGTGATGATATTTTGCCTGGAATTGAGGCGTTGTTGAGCGAACTCAAAGAAGCAGGCTATAAGGTCGGGATGGCGTCGGCGTCAAAGAATGCACATATGGTGACACGCCAACTCGGTTTGCTCCATGCGTTTGACCATATCGTCGATGCGGCAACCGTCGTAGACTCGAAACCACATCCAGAAGTGTTCTTGAAAGCAGCCGAAGCGTTAGCTGTCGATCCGAAAGACTGTGTCGGTGTCGAGGATGCGGTCGCGGGAGTTGAAGCAATCCATGCGGCAGGCATGTTCGCCGTCGGTATCGGCGATCCGCTTGTATTGACCGAAGCGGACATTGTCTTCACGGATACGACCGGTCTCACGCTCGACAACGTCTTGACGCGGATTTGAAAACAAAGCCTCGAGTGGTGACGCTCGAGGCATTTTTAATGAGGAGGAGATTGGATGAAACGAACGTGGTGGAAAGAGGCCGTCGTCTATCAAGTATACTGGCGGAGCTTCCTCGATACGAACGGGGATGGCTACGGTGATTTAGAAGGGGTGCGCCGAAAGTTGCCGTACATCAAAGAACTCGGGGCGGACGTCGTATGGTTGAACCCGTTCTATGTCTCCCCGGACAAGGACAACGGCTATGATATCGCCGACTATTACCGGGTCATGGACAAGGCGGGCACGATGGAGGACTTCGAGCGATTGTTGGAAGAAGCGCACGCGATTGGGCTCAAAGTCATCCTCGACCTCGTCGTCAATCATACATCTGACCAACATCCGTGGTTTTTAGAGGCGAAAGCATCGGCCGACTCACCCAAACGAGACTATTACATCTGGCATGACCCGGTAGACGGGAAAGCACCAAACAACTGGCGCTCGTACTTTGCACCGTCCTGCTGGGAGTATGAGGCGGGAAGCGAACAGTATTACTATCACTCGTTCGCCGTCGAGCAACCGGATCTCAACTGGGAAAATGAAGCGTTGCGGCACGAGATTTACCGCATGATGCGCTTCTGGCTCGACAAAGGCATCGACGGATTCCGGATGGACGTCATCAATTTGCTCGCAAAACGGAAGGACTTGTCAGATGTGGCCAACCCGTATGACTTGAGTTATTTGGCGAACAATCCCGGCATCCATGACTATCTGCAAGAGATGCATGACCAAGTGCTACAACATTATGATTGTATGACGGTCGGCGAAATCCCGTTCGTGACGCCGGCCGAGGGTGCGCTCTATGTCGATGAGTCGCGTCGTGAACTCGACACGTTGTTCCATTTCCAAATCGCCGACGAGATGCCGACGTGGGACATGTTGCGGTTCAAAGCGATTCAACGTGATTGGCATGAAGGGTTGAAAGGGCGGGGCTGGAACTCACAGTTCTTGAACAATCACGATCATACGCGCCAAGTGACTCGATATGGCAATGACGGGGAACATCGCGTCGCTTCGGCGAAGCTGCTCGCCACGCTCACGCACACGCTTCCGGGCATGCCATACATCTATCAGGGCGAGGAGATTGGGATGACCGGCGTCACGTTCGACTCGATTGATGAGTATCAGGATATCGCGATGCGGAATCGGTACGACGAAGAAGTGGCGAAAGGCAGAGATGCGAAAGAAGTATTGGCGAGCCTGCAACTGCTCAGTCGCGACAATTCACGGACCCCTATTCAGTGGAACGGTCATGCGGAAGGGGGCTTCACTGGAGGAAAACCATGGATGACCGTCAATCCGAATTACGTCGAGCTGAACGTCGAGGCGGACTTAGAGCGAGAGGATTCTATATTCCGTTATTATCAACAGCTGATTCAACTGCGGAAATCACATGAGGCGCTCGTTTACGGCGACTTTACAGATTTACTTCCGCAAGACGAGTCGTTGCATATGTATGAACGGACGTTAGGAGACGAGCGGTTCATCATCGTCTTGAATCATTCAGATACTGAACAAGACTTACCAATCCATGTGGACGGTTTGCAACTCGTCTTACAAAACGTGTCAAATGAGACGAAACGCTTATTCCCTCATGAAGCAAGAATTTATAGCGACCAATCGATTCAATGAGAAATAGGTCACGCACAGCAAGACTCGCTGCGCGTGACCTATTTCTCATGATGTGGGCAAATTATCGGTCAGGCTCATCATGAATGTTGTTCATATTCATCACATCAATCGGATGCATATCAACAAGACGTGTCGTCCCTTCGCCGTATATCGATTCGACGTGAATGCCCCAACCATGGGCTTCCACAATTTGTTTACAGAACAAGAGACCAAGTTCCGCTTGATCGAGTCCGTTCGCGTCGAACAAACGTGGCAACGAGTGAGGTGGGATGCCAAGACCGGAATCTTGGACACTGAGGATGATTGTCTCGTCTGCGTCCGTCAAGCTGAGATGGATGCCCCCGCCTTCTGGCGAGTGGCGGATGGCGTTACCAATCAAATTGTGTAACAGCTGTAAGACGCTTTGGACATCTGCTTGGATGACGACTGGTTTTGGTGCGGAAAGTGTGATGTCGTGAAACGGGGATAGGGTCGTATAGTGGGCGCATAGGTTGTGTAAAATTGGATTGAGTAGGAACGTCGTCACCGTCAATTTCCCATGCGTCGTGTGTTGATGATAGTCTAAAAAGCTGGTGAGCAAATGCTCCAATCGTTCCGTCTCCCGACGGACGACGTGCAGCAAGTCTTGTGCCGATGGGTCGAGGTCCCGGTGTTCTGACAGTCGTTCGGCATAGCTTGAAATCAATGTCAGCGGATGCTGTACTTCTCGCGTGAATTCCTCGAGAAAAGCGTGCTGCTGTTCCAGTTGTCTCACTTCGGCGGTCGTGTCGCGCCAGACGACGAACACACCGGTCCGCGGATGGATGAAGTACAACGAGAGGGCCATCGAGCGTTCGCCGATTGTCAACGTCCGTTCGCCTGCATGGAACGGAGTGATGTGCTGTGCGGCGACGACCGATTCCCATAATGCGGCCGCCTGGTCGGCAGGACACCCATACCGATGCAACGTCGTTTGAAGGTGATTCGCGAGTGCCAATCGGGTAGGGAACGAGGAAGATTGAAGCGTCGGGAAGAACGTTTGGAGGCGGTCGTTCGCATAAAAATGATTCGTCGTGAAGTCGATATAACATACCGCATCGATGGCTTGATCGATGAAGGGGAATGTGGGGGTCGTGTCGACAATCATGTCATCGGCCGACCGCTCGTTCGAATCAAAATGCCGCTCGGTCATCGTGCGGTCTCCTTTCAGCAAAAGATGTCCAAGACATAAATGGTTTGATTAGTAGGCAGATATATGTGTGATTGTTATATATGTTTATAGTTCAGGTCCAATAAGCATAGCGTGCTCCACGCTTCAGTTGTTATCGAAAATCAGTCGAATTCTTGCCTATTTTGCTCAATTCGAGAAATGAAACGGATTGTTTCTAATCTTGATACAGTATACTGAGAGAAATCACATGAAGGAGCGTGAACGTTATCGAACCATCCATCCAAAACATGATTGACGTGGTCCAACGGTCAATCACAGATGATGGGATTCACCAGATGGCAGTCCCCTCGCTGTATTTCATTCACCAGTCCTTCGTAGCACCTCCAATTTCTCGCGTGAACAAGCCGTCGTTCTGTCTCGTTTTGCAAGGTGAGAAAGAAGTGTTGCTCGGTGACGAAACATTCATTTATCGAGGCGGCAACAGCGTCGTGGCCTCGGTCGATTTGCCGGTCATCGGTCAAGTGACGGTGGCGACGGAAGTAGCGCCGTATATCGCCATCATGGTCGAATTTACTTTGGATGATTTGATTGATGCGGTCGGACATTCGACCGAGCGAATCTTGGAGGGAGAGGACGAGCGACGCGCCTTGTTCGTCGGGGAGAGCGACGAGGCGTTACGGGATGTGACGCTACGATTGGCGAAGCTCGTCGAACGACCAGAACACATCGATACACTGGCACCTCTATATAAGAAAGAGTTGCTGTATCTATTGGCGAACGGCCCGTTCGGCGATGTGTTGACGCAGCTATCTTATGAAGGGAGTCGAGCCTTCCAAATCAAAGGCGTCATCGACCACATCATGCGTCACTTTTCAAAAGTGCTCCGAAATGAAGAATTGGCTCAAATCGGGAGCATGAGCGTGTCGTCGCTCCATCGACACTTCAAAGAAGTGACGACGATGAGTCCGCTGCAATATCAGAAACAACTCCGTCTGCAGGAGGCAAGGCGTCTGTTGTTGATGCAGTCGGCAGATATCGGGGAGGCGGCGTTCCAAGTCGGGTATGAAAGCCCATCTCAATTCAGCCGTGAATATGCGCGCCTGTTCGGCATGTCCCCACGTGCGGACATTCGGCAGCAACGAACAGGAGGATAAGCGACACCCCCGAACCGATGGAATGAAGATTCCGTCCGGTCGGGGGTGTTCGTCTAGTTTGAATGATCGACTTTCTTTGGCGGGTCACTAAACGCGAAATACAATCCGACACCGATTGCAAGCCCAATCAAATAGTTGTCGAGGGCGATGGCAGTTGAGACACCGATCGCCAGGGCAAGCGGAAAGGCGTAGCTGCCGGTCGTCTGTTTGTTAGACATGGACATGCCTCCTTTGCCCTGTTTCTACGACTGTCACCTCAAAAAAGTTTCACGCCTTCTTCTTCGTCCCTTGGAATGCGAAGAACATCGCGATGCCGATGCCGAGTCCGAGCCACCAGTTATCGAACAGCAGCCCGAAGATGAGGATAAAGGCGACGGCGACCGGGAGTGCCAAAAAACCACGTTGACGTTTCATTCAAATCATCCTTTCTACGTCTCTCTTCTCGTCTGTTCCCGGTTTGAAGACGATTCAGTCAACAAAAAAGACCGGCGCGTGGCCAGTCCTGTCAGTCGGACGTCTCTCGCTCGGCGAATGACGCCGCATGTATTGAACCGTTGGGATATAGATGGATGGAGAACGTCGTGCCTTCGCCGTACACCGAGTCGGCATGGATGCCCCAGCCGTGCGCCTCGGCGATGCGTTTACAGATCCGCAGACCGAGACCCGTCCCTTTGATTGGCCGGTGGGCATCGGAGTCGACCCGGTAATACTCGTCGAACACGTACGGGATGGCGTCGCTCGGGATTCCGATCCCGGTGTCACGGACCGACAGGACAGACGTGTCGCCCTCGGTCGTCAGGTCGACGTAGACGGTGCCGCCGTTCGGTGAATACTTGATGGCGTTGCCGATCAAGTTATGGAGCAGCTGCAACAGCTTCTCCTGATCAGCCTCGATGGTCAGGTCAACCGCGGATAAGATGACGTCATGCTGCGGTGCCGTTGCTTCATAGTGCGCGACGACGTCTTCAAGCAGAGGACGCAATTGGAGCGTCGACAGTGTCAAACATTCCACAGAGTAGTTCACGCGCTGATAGTCGAGGAAGTTATCGACGAGGCGCTCGAGGCGCTCGGCCTCCCGTTTGACGAGCGTCAACATCCCGTGCGTCTTCTCATCGTCGCCATGTTGGTACATGAGCAACTCCGCGTAGCCGTTGATGGCCGTGAGCGGGGAACGGAACTCGTGGGACAGCTCGGCGAGGAACGCGTCTTTCTGCTCCTCAAAGCGAATCGCATCCGTGATGTCCCGCCACATGATAAAGACACCGCGCGGCGTGTGCGTGAAGTTAAAAATCAACTGCAACGTCCGCTCACCGATGCGGAGCGAGGTCGCGTCCATGCTCGGATGACGACCGACCCGGTTCGTCATGAGCTCGTCCCAAAACGATGTCACATCAGTCATGTCCGCCCCGTTCCGCTCGAACGCATCCATGAAGAAACGGGTCATGTCTTCCGGGCGTGAGAAGCGCTGGGTGACCATCGACGGGCAGATGGCACGGAGCTCATCGTTCGTATAGAGGTGATTGCGAGTGAGATCAATATAACAGACCGCATCCTGAGCTTCTTCGACGATGGAATGAATCGGAATGGTATGTGGCGTGTGAATCCGATTCGGACGTTTGAGTGGTGAGTGCCGATAGAATCGGCGAGCTGGATAGAATGACTTTCGCTTCATCAGGAGAACCTCCCTTCCGTACACAGCTATATATAAACAAAAGTAGTATTCGACATACTCTTTTATTATACGACATTCGATGACGATTCCCTATACCCCCCATAGACCTAGCTAGGAACGGTGCCTAATCGGGATTGTCGGACGGATTGCGCAAGATTCTAGGAAAAAACACCTTCCTCATGGATGGGAGGAAGGTGTCAGGATTAGAACAACGTGTACGGGTTGACGCTATTCGCAGCCGTCGAGCTACTGTAGACATACTTATTTTTGTGAATCTCGAAATGGAGATGGCTTCCGAACGAGTTGCCGGTGTTGCCGACCGTTCCGATGTTCGCGCCTTTGGCAATCGTCTGTCCTTTGACGACGTTCAAGCGGTCCATGTGGGCGTAGACGCTCGTGTACGCTTGACCGTTGATCGTATGCGAAATCATGACGTGGTTGCCGTACGCACCGTAATTGCGGGCGACGATGACTTGTCCAGTTGCTGCTGCTTGGACTGGCGTACCTTTCGCGGCCGCCAAATCAATGCCATTATGGAATGTGTAGCCGTACTTGCCGTTCGCTGGCCCGTAGCCTTGCGTCAACGTGCCTTTCGTCGGCATGATGAAAGGAGCGCTATATTTTTTTACATATGTACTTGCGACGTATTTGGTGCTGCCGTTATAACTGATTTTTGTCCATGAACCGGTCGCGCCTAGATACTTGAACGTTTGGCCGAGTGTGGCGCTACCGACTTTTTGATAAGTCGTCGCAGGCCCGGTACGGACGTTCAAAACATTCGTCGTGACTTTGACTTTATACGATGTCGAAGCCTCTACCGGTGTCGAGGCAGGAAGTGTCAAGCCGGAAACGAGAAGAGCGCCTAATGTGATCGTCATAAGTTGTTTTTTCATGGTATGGTAAATCCTTTCAATTATGTAACAATGCGACAAAACAATGATAATTACCTTACAAAAAAATTTTACCATCAAAAAATAGTTTCAAATATGTCATTTATATTTCAAAAAAGTATAATCGTTATGAAAACGATTATGTACTAGTGAAAATCTAGTCATATCAACGGGTGTGAGACTCGAAACGTTTTGTTGGTAAAAGGATATATGCCTAAAATTCAAAAAAACTCCGTTTTCTCGTAGTTTAGCTTTTGAAAAACAGGGTAATTTAAGTTAGTTTAGCCTAAATCAAAAAGGGGTCGATGAGAATCAACCCCTTTTGTCAGTTGCTTCCTTGAAATGCTTCGTCCCATACATAAGAAAAACCGAGGCATGTGCCCCGGTTTAGCTTGCCTGTTCTTACTGAGAAAGTGTGACCACGTTTCAATTAAGGTGCCGACAATTCTTCCTCGGTGACCCATTTGTGGTTGGTCACTTCTTCACCGGATTCTAACGTGAAGTCGACCATATAGACAGTCGTCTCTTCGACAGAATCGATGGTAGCAGTCGTGCCGCCCATACCGCTCATATGCTCGGCATTGACTTCCACCTCATCACCGACCTCATAAGGGTCGTTCTGTGCACCTTCAATCTCTTCATGAATGATCCATTTATGGTCTTTGACGCGCTCGCCCCCGTGCATCGGGTCGTACGAGATACTGTAGGCGACCGTATCGTAGGCACCGACGATGGTCGCTTTCTCGCCTTCCATGCCTGGCATATGGGCCTCTGTGATGACGGCGGTGTCGCCGACCGCGAACGTCGGGTTCTCTGCTGACTTCAAGCCTTCGGGGACGTCACCAGACCCGGACATGTCCATTCCTGAATGGTCGTTCCCGTCCATCGTCTCTTCCATTTGATCATTCATGTTCGTATCAGTATTCGTCGTGTTGTCTTCACCACAAGCGACGAGTAAACCGCTCAGTGAGAGTGCCATCGTCATCATGCCAAGTTTCTTATTCCATTTCATTCGTAGTCCCTCCAAGTTAAGTGTGATTAGTCTACTTTCAACTGTCCCATCATCCCGTTTTCTTCATGCTCCAGGATGTGGCAGTGGTACATGAACGTTCCTGTCTCTCGAAACGTCATCTCAATTTTTACTTTTTCCCCCGGTGCAACGGCGAAGGTATCTTTCCGGCCACGTTCGTTTTCAGGCGGGAGTTTCCCGTCCCGTTCAAGTATCCGGAATTGGACGCCATGGACGTGGAACGGGTGGGTCATCCCGCCCATCATGTCTTCTCGGTTATAAATTTCCCACACCTCGGTCGAGCCTTGCCGGACGTTGATGTCAATCCGGTCAGGGTCGAACTGTTTGCCGTCAATCGTCACCATATTGCCCATCCCGAACAACGTGAGCTGGCGATCGGCCTCGCTCGACTCGTTAGCGACAGGGGCCTCCGTAAAAGATTCCGTCCAATCACCGTCTTGCTCGATTTGGTCCCGCACCGTGAATGTCGTGAACGGGATCCCGTCAGCTTGAAGAGCGAGATCGTCACCGAGCGACAAGTCGGAAAAGTCGATTAAAATCTCGGCCCGTTCGCTAGGTGTGAGCGTCAACGTCTCAAGTGAAACCGGTCGATCGAGCAATCCGCCGTCGGTCGCGATTTGAGTGAACGCCTCCCCGTTCGATAGGGAGAAGTCGAGATTCCGGGCGTTAGAACCGTTGACGAGACGGACACGCAATAAATTCGTCGTCACGTCGAACGTTGTATTGATCGCTCCGTTCGCAATCAACGTATCACCTGCCGTCCCATCGACGTTCATCTGGCGGTCATAGTCGAGCTGCCCGTTATCCGTGAACAGACGGTCTTGGACGATGAGCGGGATGTCATCAACACCGTATTCATTCGGCAACCCGGTCTCCGCTTGATCCGTCACGTACAAGAGTCCGGCCAAACCAAGGTATACTTGTTCGGCCGTCGCGCCCATCGGATGCGGGTGGAACCAGAGCGTGCCCGGTTCTTGGTCGATATCGAGACGGACTTGTCTCTGCTCACCCGGATCGAGTGAGTGATGTGGCCCGCCGTCCTCGGCTCCCGGGATGACGAGACCGTGCCAATGGAACGAGGTCGGTTCATCGAGTTGATTGATCGTAGTGATATAGACGGTCTTTCCAGTCGGCAATTCAATCATCGGTCCGAGCAAGCTTCCGTTATAGCCAAGCGTCTCGCTACTGACACCTTGATCGAAGAACCGGTGCTCGCCACGTTCGGTCCGCACCGTATAATAGAGCGCTTCGTCCGTCACACGGTCGGGTTGTAGCCGTTCCGGGATGGGGAGTCGTTGATTCGGTTCGTTCGACGCGACGAGCTCGACGGTGCCTCCACGTCCCATGCTGTTGTTGCCATGCATCATACCACCATCGTGTCGATCCCCCATGAATGAACCGTTGCCCATCATCCAGTTTCCAGGAGCAAATGTGAACAAAAGCAAGAACAATCCAATTACGATACTGACTATACCCATCCCGATGACCCATTTCGTTACGCGGTTCATAAGGCATCATCCTTTCAGTTAAAAACGAGAGCCTATTTAGTTATACCAACAAGTTATGAAATATTTGTTAAACGATAAAATAAGTTTTTATATACTATATAGGGGTATATGGTATACATAGGAGGTGGTCAACGTGGAACATTCACACCACGCGTCATCTCATCATGAACACGGGGAAGTGCATGACTCGCATGCCGGCGGACATGAAGGGATGATTGAAGAGTATAAGCGTCGATTTTTCGTCTCGTTAGGGCTGACAATCCCGATTCTCATCTTGTCAGATATGATTCAAGAGTGGGCCGGTTTCGAACTCACGTTTCCTTATGAAAAGGAGACGTTATTCGTGTTGGCGACAATTGTGTACGTCTACGGAGGGTGGCCGTTTTTGAAAGGTAGCATCGACGAATTGCGTCAACGAAATCCGGGGATGATGATGCTGATTGGACTCGCCATCAGCGTCGCGTATTTCTATAGTGTCGCCATCGTGTTCGGGTATGGGCATGGACATGACTTCTTTTGGGAGTTGGCGACGTTAATCGTCATCATGTTGCTCGGGCACTGGATTGAGATGCGCTCGATCATGGGTGCGTCGAACGCGTTGCAACAGCTCGTTCGTCTATTACCGAGCGTGGCACACCGCATCAACGGGAGTGACATCGAGGACGTTCCCGTCTCGGCGCTCGCTGTCGGGGATTTGATTCTCGTCAAACCGGGCGAGCAGATTCCTGTCGACGGGGAGCTGCTGAAAGGGCGGACGACGGTTGATGAGTCGATGTTGACCGGTGAATCGATTCCTGTCGAAAAAGAGACAGGAGATGTCGTCATCGCCGGATCAATCAACCAAGAAGGTAGCATGACGATTTCGACGACGAGCACGGGAGAGAGCACATACTTGGCGAAAGTCATCGACTTGGTCAAAGAAGCGCAGGAATCCAAATCGAAAACGCAAAACCTAGCCAATCGGGCCGCCAAGCTCTTGTTTTATGTCGCCGTCGGAGCGGGGGTGCTGACGTTCGTCATCTGGATGGCCCTCGGTTACCCGGTCAGCATGGCCGTCGAACGGATGGTCACCGTCATGGTCATCTCATGTCCGCACGCGCTTGGTCTCGCGTCTCCGCTCGTCGTGGCGGTCTCGACAGCCCTGTCGGCGAAACGCGGACTGTTGATTCGGAATCGGACCCAATTCGAAGAGGCGCGTCGTCTCGATGCGGTCATTTTCGATAAGACGGGCACGTTGACGCAAGGCGATTTCGGGGTGACGGATATTGAAGCCGCATCTTCTCATACAGAAGAGGACGTGTTACGTCTGGCCGCCGCGGTCGAGACGGCCTCTCAGCATCCGCTCGCACGAGGCATTCTTCGGGAAGCGGAAGCACGCAAGTTGACGTTGCCTGAAGTCGTCGATTTCGCTTCGATTACGGGTGTCGGATTAGAAGGACAGGTAGAGGGAGGTCACGTTCAAGTCGTCAGCCCCCGTTATATTCGGGAGCATGAGCTCTCAATTGACGAAACGGC
Source organism: Exiguobacterium sp. J17977 (assembly GCF_018616375.1). Taxonomy (GTDB): domain Bacteria; phylum Bacillota; class Bacilli; order Exiguobacteriales; family Exiguobacteriaceae; genus Exiguobacterium; species Exiguobacterium mexicanum. The sequence goes on from NZ_JAEQBB010000001.1 coordinate 136,638, forward strand.
GTTCGACCGGCTATCCGCCGCCGGGAAGACCGTCGTCTTCACGATTCGAGACGGGGACTTGGTCGGGATGATCGCCTTGGCGGATATGGTTCGCGATGAAGCGAAAGAGACGGTCCAAGCGTTGAAAGACCGGGGCGTCCGCTCCATCATGCTCACTGGTGACAATCGAAAAGTGGCTGACTGGGTGGCGTCGCAACTTCATATCGAGGAAGTGTACGCCGAAGTGTTGCCGGACGATAAATCACGGCAAGTGCAAACCGTCCAAGCCGACGGCAGCAAAGTGGCGATGGTCGGGGACGGCATCAATGATGCACCGGCTTTGGCCCAAGCGGACGTCGGCATTGCCATCGGGAGCGGCACCGACGTCGCCGTCGAGACGGCCGATATCGTCCTCGTCCGGAGCAACCCGAAAGACGTGCTGTCGATTCTCGACTTGTCTCGCAACACATACAACAAGATGATTCAGAATCTGTGGTGGGCCGCTGGCTATAACATCGTCGCCATCCCGCTCGCGGCCGGTGTGCTGGCACCGCTTGGCATCATCTTGTCACCGGCGGTTGGTGCCGTGCTCATGAGTCTCAGTACCGTCATCGTCGCGCTCAATGCGCGGACGCTCAAGCTTTAACAAGTTTTTCATCTTTGGTCTCTATAATGAGGAAGATGCTAAAGATGGAGGGACTCTATAATGAAACAAACATTACTCATACCGACGCTCATAATGACAGTATTCCTTGCCTCGTGTGGGGGCGCGACACCAGCGAGCGAGTCGACGGAACCGGTCACGGAAGAAAAAGAGACATCGACGGAACAGGTGCCGGACCGCTGGACAGCGACAAAAACAGGCACCGCGGTCTCCCATATTCACGGTGCCGGCTTTTGGCCAGACGGGCGTCCGGTCATCGCGACGCATACGGGACTGATGGAATTCAGAGAAGACGGCTGGTACGAATTGTCGTCGAACCGACACGACTATATGGGCTTCGAGCTCGTCGCAGACGGATTCTATGCGAGCGGTCACCCGGCACAGGATTCACCGTATAAAAATCCGCTCGGTGTCGTCCGCGGGACCGATAAAGGGGAGACGCTCGAGATTCGCTCGCTAGAGGGCGAGGCTGATTTTCACTACATGAGTGCGGGCTTCGAATCCGAGAGCCTTTACGTGTATTTAGAAACGGCGACGAGTGAACTCGAACCAGGTTTTTATCGGTCGCTCGACGGTGGTACGTCGTTTGAGCCGATGAAGATGGACGGGATCGAAGGTCGAGGCATCGCCGGCATCACGGCCGATGCGAGCGAACCGAAACGCGTCTTCGTCTATGGCCCGGACGGCATCCTCGTCTCGAGCGACGGGGGAGACATGTTCGAGGCGTTCAACGATCAAGGAAATATCGTCATGATGGCCACAGCAAAGGGGCAACTGGCGTATATCGCTAAAACAGGTACCTCGTTCAATCTGGTGGTCTCGGATTTGACCGACGAGACGGAGACGACCATTGAGCTGCCATCGCTGAACGCGGACAGCGTCCCAGTCGAACTGGTCTTCCAAGACGAACGACTGTTGCTAGCGACATCGGACAACAGTGTATACGTCTATGAAGACGACGAATGGACACAACTGTTGCAAGCAGGGAAAGTGAACTGAAAAAGTATCCGGCGCCTGAGTCAGGCGCCGGATACTTTTTAGTGGAGCGGAAGCGTGATGGTGAACGTCGTCCCGGATGAATCAGAGGCGACGGTCAACGTCCCATCGTGCAACCGGATGATTTGATGGGCGATGGCAAGCCCAAGCCCGCTGCCACCCGTACGGCGGGAGCGTGATTTTTCGACCCGGTACAGGCGATCGAAGATGTAAGGCAGGTCTTCTTGAGGAATGCCTTTCCCGTCGTCTTGAATCGTGAAGTGGAGCGTCTCCTCGGCAAGCTGCATATCGAATTGGACATGAGCGGCTTCGCTATGCTGAATCGCATTGTGGGCGATGGAGCGGAACACTTGTAAGATGCGATGTCGATCTAACTGTAAGACGACGTCTTTGGAGGAACAGTCGGTGTTGCTGGCGAACGCAATCGGTGTCACTCGAAACATCGTATCGAGTACTCTTCGTAAATCCTCGCATAGCTCATTTGCCGCCACGGGTTCGCGATGCAACGTGAACGTGTTCTCGTCCAACTGGGCGAGCTGGAACGCGTTCTCGACGAGCTCGGTCAACGCTTGGCTCTCCTCGAGAATCGTCTGAATCGACTGCGCTTTTAACGGCTCTGGCGTCTGTGGCTTCGAGGCAATCTCGGCATATCCCTGCAGATACGTGAGCGGCGTCTTAATCTCGTGGGCGAGGTCGGACAAGAACTGGTTCCGTTCTTTTCGGAGACGAGCCAGTTCAAGCGACATCGCTTCAATCGAGCGGGCCAATTCGCCGATTTCATCCTCTCGGGACGTCGGCAGTGTCAACGTCTCAGGATTCGTCAACACATCCTCGGTCGCTCGGCGCAACAGCTGAATCGGATTTGAAATCAAGCGGCTCAGCAGGACGAACGTCATGATGGTGATGACGAGGGCGATGCCGGTGATATACAGAAACCGGAGCTGGAGCCGATGACTGATGCCATGGATAATCTCGGTCGGTAGAAACATATATACATACCCGTAACGGGTGTCATTTTCCATCGCATCAATCGGGGTCCGTACCGCGAGATACGGTTCGTTCTCCCAATCGTCTTCGAGGATGGTCGTCACATCGGCATCCCCTCGCTCTGCTTCCGCTTGGACGAGCATCGAGAGCGGATCGGGGAAGCGGTTGGATGTCTGTAGAATCGAGTGGTCGGGAGCGGTGATGGCGACTTTCGTGTCGGTCTCGCTCTCCATCGTCGCGACGTGATCGATCGTCTCCTCGTTAAAACTCATCGCCAGTACGCTCGCATGGCTTTCCGCCCTCGATTCGAGTCGGTTAATCTCTTCGACGACACGTTCACCGAGGAGCGTATGGTAGAGCAATAAGAACAAGACCCCTTCAATCAATAACGTCGTCAATAAAAAGATCAGACTGATCCGGAACGGAAGGCTGTTGCGTCGGAATGTCATGTGTCCGACCGCTCCTCGGTCCAGCGATAGCCGCGCCCCCACACCGTCTTCAAATAATCGTCAATCGGGAAGCCAGCCTCGCCGAGTTTGTCGCGAATCATGCGGATATGGGCATCGACCGTGCGCGGATCCGACTCGGACGAGTAGGGCCACACCAAGTCGTATAAATCCATGCGATTGTATAGCCGGTTCGGATGTTGCAAAAACAGTTTCAAGATGGCCGTCGCTTTCGGCGTCATGACGACTTCTTGTTCTTGATAGAGGATCCGTCCGCTCGCTTCGTCATAGCGCAACTGTCCATAGTTCACATTGGTGACACGGCTCCGTCGCAACACCGCGCGAATCCGTGCCAGGAGCACATTTCCTTCGAACGGCTTCGTGACATAGTCGTCGGCGCCTGCGTCCAACCCGCGAATCGTCGTCTCACTGTCCGACCGAGCCGTCAGCAAGACGACGGGTAGTTCGGCATCGAGCACCTTGATTTGGCGGCACAATGTGATGCCGTCGACACCGGGCATCATGATGTCTAACATGACCAAGTCCGGACGCTCGGAAAGCAACTCCATCGCTTCTCGTCCGTCAGCTGCCTCGATACAGGTGTAGCCGTCGCCTTCTAAGAATAGACGGAGCAACCGTCTCATCTTCATTTCGTCATCGACAATCAAAATTTTCATATGTGGTCCTCCTATGATACTGAGCCGTCTCATCTACGTAACGGTTTCGAGAGACGGTGAACGTTCTCCTTGTCCTTCAGGGCAGTTTAGGCGATTGAAGAAACCGTCGGACGAGTGCGGGTTCGTCGAACGGTACGGCCTCGTCTCCGATGCGCTCGACGCGGTCATGTCCCTTTCCGAATATGACGCCACAATCATATCCCGCCAGCTGGTCACAGAAGAACCGGATGGCTGCTTCACGTTCAGCGAATTGGACCAGTTCGGCAAATGACCCGGCCGCCAAATCGTCGAGGATGCGTTGCGGATCTTCGTGCCGTGGGTCATGGACCGTCAAAATGACATCCGCGCCTGAAGCAGCGACGACCTCGGTCATGATGCTGCGCTTCATGCGGTCACGTTCACCGGCAGCACTGAGCAACACGAGCACACGAGGATAGCGGGCCGTCAATGCCGTCATGACTTGTTTGATGGCGTCCGGCGTATGTCCATAGTCGATATAGACCGATTGTTCGATTCTGGTCACGCGTTCAAGGCGTCCGCTCGGCAACGTCAACTTTTTAATATGAGGCAGTATCTCTGCCAACGGAACTCCGGTTTGCAGGACGATGCTGATGGCGCACAACGTGTTATCGAGATTATAGTCCTCATGGAACGGAAGGGGCGATTGCGCCACCTCGTCGCCTAACTGGAGCATGAACTGCTCGTCTTTTCGATGCCCGACCAAATTCGCGGCAGTCGACTGACGGCTGAATAAAAAAGAGTCGGCGGCGGACGGTGCCAGCGACAGCATGAGCGCGTGATGCGAATCGTCGGCATTGACGATGCCACACCCTGAATCCCTCAACTGGGCAAACAACTGGGCTTTCGTGTAGGCGTACGTCACCATCGTCCCATGATAGTCCAGATGGTCATGGGACAGATTGAGGAACGAAGTCGTCTCGAACTCCAAGCCGGAAATCCGTGCCTCCGCGATAGCCTGAGACGAGACTTCCATCAGACAGTCGGTGACACCTGCTTCGACCATGGCATGGAGGTGGCGATTGATCGTCAACGGGTCAGGTGTCGTGTTCGGCGTCTCAAACGTCTTCCCGGCGTACGTGATGCCGAGGGTGCCGATGAGTCCGGCTGACATCCCGATATGTTCAAACAATTGATGGGCGAGCGCGGTCGTCGTCGTTTTTCCGTTCGTCCCGGTGACGCCATGCAGACGAAGTCGCGTCGATGGATGATTATAAAACGCATTGGCGAGCTCGGCCAGGGCATGTTTCGTGTCTTTACAATAGATGACAGGCACCCGGGCCTCGATCGGACGTTCGGCGACGATGGCGACCGCGCCGTTATGAATCGCCTCGCTCACGTAATCATGGCCGTCGTGGCGATAGCCCGAGATACAGACAAATAAAAAAATTTGTTTGATTTCTTTAGAAGAGAAGGAAATGCCCTCAATCATCGTTTCGGCAGGATTGTCTAAATACGTCCATGTGACGAGCTGTTTCAGCTCCGTCAACAGGTCTTGCAAGGTTTTCAACACTTCGAATTTCTCCTTTGTTGGCAAAGTCCATTTTGACAGTATAGCCGTCGTTTGTGAAAAAGAAGTGAAATGAGGAAGAGGGGGCATGTCGCGAGCGCTTCTTCGACGTTTCAACGAATTTGGTTTAGGCAATCAATGGTTTAGACAGACCATCAGAAAAGGAGGAGTAGACGATGAAACCTTACGCAAAATTCGGAGTGATGATTCTCGTGTCGACATTCCTCATGTATTGGCTCATGTATTTGAACGTGTTCCAACTCGACCACGTCTTCTTCAGTCAGACACGCCTGTATATGGCGCTCATCATGGGCTCGGTCATGGCGTTCGTCATGTTGCTGTTCATGTGGGGCATGTACAAAAACAAGAAGCTGAACACCATCATCTTAGGTGTGAGCGCGCTCGTGTTCGGGCTCTCGCTATGGCTCGTTCGGAGCCAGACGACGGTCGATGACGTTAGTTGGATGAAGGCGATGATTCCGCACCACTCGATCGCCATTTTGACGAGCGAGCGGGCGGAGATTGAGGATCCGCGCGTGAAACAGTTGTCAGAAGACATCATCGAAGCACAACGACGTGAAATCGAAGAGATGAAGCGATTGATTGAAGAGTTAGAAAAAGAAGAAGAGGAAGCAGCAAAAGAAGCTAAATCGACAACAACAGCGACCGAGTGAATCGGTCGCTGTTGTCATGTGTCAGAATGAAGTTGGGCCTCTATCAATGCGACGGCAATCGTCAGCGCGTGAATGCGCCGTTTCGCCAGTGTCAGTTGTGATTTATAGCGGGTAGGCTCTTCTTTCGCCTCGAGCGTCGTCACCGTCTCGTTCAGTTTGTGGAGAATCGAGTCGATTTGTCGTTTCGCCTCCGTCAGTTCTGTCGTTGAATAATCCATATATCCTCCTCAAACCTTTCCTCCAGTATACATAAGAAAAAACCGAGGCGTGCGCCCCGGTTTAGCGTATCTGAGGTATATATTTTCTAGTACGGCGGTTTGTCGAGCGCGGTGCGACGAGGAAGAAGATTCCTAACATCACGCCGACTCCAAGTCCCCAAAGACTGTTGAAAAAAAGCGTCAACACGATCCCGAAGACGAGTCCAATACTCACATCACCCATACGGTCAAACATTTGTAACCACCTTTTCTGTGTTTGCTAGACTAAAGGTTTACCCACAATTGAGAAGTGATACACCTGGGAGGCTAGCACGTCTCCTTTTTGTTATACGTGATTTTTCTGACCAGGTTTCGTTTTATAGAAACTATAGACGACACTGATCAAGATGACGAGGACGATTGCGCCAAGTGACATCCAAATCGGCATTTTGTATACGTCGCCCAATACCATCTTCGCTCCGATGAAGACGAGCATGAAGCTGAGCCCGTGCTTCAAGTAGTAGAAGCGATCAATCAAGTTGGCGAGGACGAAGTAGAGGCTACGGAGTCCAAGAATCGCCATGATGTTTGCGTAGAAGATGATATACGGGTCACGCGAGTAGGCGAAGCTGGCCGCGACTGAGTCGACGGCGAAGACGATATCCGACAGCTCGATGAAGATGAGCGCGATGAACAGCGGTGTGAAGAACAGTTTGCCGTTGATGCGTTTCGTGAACTTACCAGACGAGATGTCTTGCGTGATCGGCAAGCGGCGCTCGAGCCAACGGATCGTCTTGTTCTCTTCGAGCGATTCGTCCTTGCCGATGTTTTTGAACATCATCCATCCTGTATAGATGAGGAAGGCACCGAACACGTAATAGACCCAACCGAAGTTCTCTAACAACGACACCCCGGCGACGATGAAGACGGCCCGGAAGAAGATTGCCCCGAGAATGCCCCAGAACAACACCTTATGCTGATACTTGAGCGGAATCGCGAAGTAGGCGAATACGAGCGAGAAGACGAACACGTTATCGATGGCGAGTGCTTTCTCGATGAAGTAGACGCTCGCATATTCTGTCGCGACCGTGCTGCCTTGCGAGTAGAACAACCAACCGCCGAACGCGATGGCAATCCCGATCCAGACGAACGTCCATGTCCATGCCTCACGGAGCGAGACTTCGTGTGCCTTGCGGTGGAACACCCCGAGGTCAAGCGCGAGCATGAAGACGACGAGTGCCAAAAAGGCGATGAGTAGGGTCAACAATAATTCCTCCTTTTAAGTTCATGTGAACTCTATATAATCAATTTAAGGTCATAAGAACTCAAAGTCAAGAGGAAAAACTGCGATTCCGCAAAAAAACACTCCGAATCGATTTCGGAGTGTGCAAACTTAACGCTGTTCAGAGCGACGTGACCAAATGACCCGGACGATGAAAGCGCCTAGTCCGAGCAGGATGACGGCGAGGACGCCATACATGACATGCGAATACGTCTCGATATGGCCAAGCCACACTTGCCAATTCTCCCCGACGTAAACGCCGACAAAGATGAGCACCGTGTTCCAAATTAGCGTTCCGAGTGTCGTCAGCATCAAAAATTTGACGAACGGCATGTTCGACATGCCGGCCGGAATCGAGATGAGGCTGCGGACGACGGGAACGAAGCGACCAAAGAAGACGAGTTTTGGTCCGAAGCGGTCGAACCAGCGATCGGCCATACGGACGTCGTCGACTTTCAAATAAAGACGTTTGCCATAACGCGCGACCCATGACTCCAGACGTTCCTCGTCGAAGAATAGACCGACGCTATACAAGACGATGGCCCCAATGACGGCACCGACCGTCGCCGCGAGAATCATCCCGATTGGGGACAGTCCCGTCGTCGTCGTGAAGAAACCGCCGAATATTAAAATGAGCTCGGACGGGATAGGGGGGAAGACGTTCTCGATAAAGATTAGGAAGAGCACGCCCCAATAACCGAACTGCTCAATCATTTGTTGAATCCATTGTTCCATGAATCGGTTCTCCTTGCGTATATGACATCTCTGTCTACTTTACCCGACGGCAAGGAGCACGCCTATACGACTTGAGGTTGAATTTCGACTCAAATCGCGCCGACGACCGCGTGCGGGACGTACGGTTCTTCGAGCGAAGCAATCTCTTCTTTTGTCAACGTGACGGCCAGCGCACCGGCCGCCTCGTCCAAATGACGCTGCTTCGTGGCACCAACGATTGGCGAGGTGACCGTGTCTTGTTGCAAGAGCCAGGCGAGGGCGACCTGTGTCCGGGTAATTCCCCGCGTCTCAGCGATGGCGGCGACCCGATCGATGATGAGCCGGTCGGCGTCCATCGTCGCGTCATACTTCGAACGTTGAATCACGTCCGTCTCGGAGCGGTGGGTCACGGTCGACACGTCGCGTGTCAGGCGCCCCGAGGCGAGCGGACTGTACGGTGTGATCCCGATTTTCTCTTCCCGGCAGAGCGGCAGCATCTCACGCTCTTCTTCCCGATAAATCAAATTCAAATGGTTTTGCATCGACACGAACCGGGTCCAGTTGTTTCGTTCCGCCACGTGGAGCGCTTTTTGGAACTGCCAGGCGTACATTGCCGATGCACCGATATAGCGGGCCTTCCCGGATTTGACGACGTCATGGAGCGCCTCCATCGTCTCTTCGATTGGTGTGTCATAGTCCCAGCGGTGGATGATATACAGGTCGACGTAATCGGTCCCGAGCCGTTTCAAACTATGGTCGATTTCTGACAGAATCGCCTTCCGCGACAAGCCGCCACCGTTCGGACCATCGTGCATTCGACCGTGAACTTTCGTCGCGAGTACGATCTCGTCCCGATTCGCATAATCCCGAAGCGCACGTCCGACGTATTCCTCGCTCGTGCCTTTCGAGTAGATGTTCGCCGTGTCAAAAAAGTTGATACCGAGGTCGAGTGCTTGTTTAATGATCGGGCGGGTCGCCGCTTCATCAAGCACCCAGTCATGAATCCATCGGTTCGCGTCACCAAAGCCCATACAGCCGAGACAGAGCCTTGAGACATCGAGTCCCGTATTGCCAAGTTTTACGTATTCCATGAAAATGCCTCCTTCAAAGTTGATACGTGGAGAGGAACCGTTCGAACTCATCCACGCTACTGTCATCGTTGATGGTCAATCGTAATTCGGTATGGGTGCCAAGCGGAAGCGCTAGCGCCTCGACAAGTGCCTCTGGTGTCGGTTCGAGTCGGAATGAATCGAGCCGAATCGCCACGTTATGGGCAAGCGCGTAATGCGCACAACGGGTGAGCAATGTCGCGAAGCCACGTTCGACCGTCACGTGATACGTCTTTTCCATGTCGTTTCCCCTCCTTTGCCACCAGTATGACGCGAGATGTGGGGCGAGCGTTAGCGCGTTCATGTCGTGTTTTTGCCTAATCCTCTCAACAGGGTGGACAGGCCTCGTCCAAGAAAACGATCTACCGTATACTGAAGGGGAGAATATAGAGGGAGGGTGAACGACATCGAGACACGACTGCAACTGATTGACGTCATCACACGACACATACCGGGGGACGGGGTGCATCCGACAATCGTCCCGGCGATGACGTTCATTCATGAATCGATGGTGACCGAACCAATCACTCGCGTCAATGAACCATCATTTTGCCTAATCCTGCAGGGGGGGAAAGAGATGTTGTTCGGTGACGAACGGCTCGTCTACGAGGGTGGACATTACCTCGTCGCCTCGGTCGACTTGCCTGTGACGGGACAAGTGACGAAAGCGAGCGCAGACGTCCCATACGTGGCGTTGAAACTCGAGTTGACGATTGACGATTTGATTGATGCCGTCGGGCACGTCGAACTGACCGAGCCGCGTGAACCGAAGCGGGGCATGTATATCGCCGATGCCGACGAGGCGCTGTTCGATGTCGCGCTACGTCTCGCCCGTCTTGTCGACACACCGGATCACGTGGCACTCGCGCCTCTCTATAAGCGCGAACTCCTGTATTGGGTGGCGCAAGGGTCGAACGGGGAGATGCTGCGACAGTTGGCGTTCGAGGGGAGTCAGGCGTTCCGGATCAAGCGCGTCATCGACCACATCATCGCGAACTTCAACGAGACGATTCGGAGTGAAGAGTTGGCCCGCGTCGCCAATATGAGCGTCTCGACGCTCCATCGTCATTTCAAGGAAGTGACGGCGATGAGCCCGCTCCAATTCCAAAAGCAGTTACGGCTTCAAGAGGCGAGACGGCTGTTGCTCATGCAGGCGACGGACGTGGGCGAGGCGGCGTTCCAGGTCGGCTACGAGAGTCCATCGCAGTTCAGCCGCGAGTATGCCCGGTTGTTCGGGCTGTCGCCACGGGCCGACGTGCGGCAACAACGACAGCTTTGACAAAGGAAATGCGCGAGCGGTATGCTTGAGGGGAAAATAGTATACATCAGGATTGTTACTGAATCATCAGGCAAAACCTAAATTGGGCGCACGTGTTGCGTCTGGTTTAGGTTTTTCTTGTTTTCAGGACAAAAGAGGAGGATATTATGCAACACATCATCTTTCTAGACGTCGACGGCACGCTCGTCGATGACCATGGCAACATCCCGGAATCGGCCAAAGAGTCCGTCCGGCAGGCGCGACAGAACGGCCATCTCGTCTTCTTATCGACCGGGCGCTCGAAGGCCGAGCTGTTCTCGGATATTCTCGACGTCGGCTTTGACGGCATCATCGGGGCAGCCGGAGGCTACATCGAGCTCGAGGAGGAAGTGTTGTACCACCAACAAGTCTCCGTCGATGATTTGAGTCACCTCATCTCGTTCTTCACCGAACACGGCATCGATTTCTATCTCGAGTCGAACGACGGCCTGTTCGCCGGCGGCAACGCCAAGGCACGGGTGGCGACGATGATTGATGAATTGATGGCGAACAATCCGGAGGCGAGTGCGACGATCGAGCGCGGTTTGAAGCCGTTCCATGACGCGATGATGGAAGGGGTCGACCTCGTTCGTCCCGACGTGAACAAAATCTCGTTCCTCGGCTCATCCGTCCCGCTCGACGTCATCCAACAAGAGTTCGCATCCCGCTTCACCGTCATCCCGAGCACGGTCGCCGTATTCGGGGCCAACAGCGGGGAGCTGTCCATCCCGGGCGTCAACAAAGCGACGGCGATTGCGACACTGCTCGAACATCTAGGGCTCGAGCGAGCGCAGACGTTCGCCTACGGGGACGGGTTGAATGACCTCGAGATGCTTGAATACGTCAAGGTCGGTGTCGCCATGGGCAACGCCAAACCCGAGGTCAAGCGCGTCGCCGACGACGTGACGGACGCCTGTGATCAAGACGGGCTTGCGAACAGTTTCAAGAAATATGGGCTCGTTTGAACAGCGCGTTTCAGAGGTTATGAATGTGACGTGTCCGGGAACAGTACCGGGTGAACGAAAAAGGAGGAAGAAGACATGAAATACTTAATCACAGGTGCAACCGGGAAACTCGGTTCGAAAATTGTCGATGTGTTACTCAAGTCGATACCCGCAAGTGAACTCGCGGTCAGCGTCCGCAATCCGGAGAAAGCGGAAGCACTGAAAGCGAAAGGTGTCGATGTGCGACATGGGGACTTCGACAAGCCTGAGACGCTCGATGAAGCGTTCAAAGGCGTCGAACGACTGCTCATCATTTCGGCGGACGGGGACAACGACACGCGCATCCGTCAACATGCGAACGCCGTCGAGGCGGCCGAGCGCGCAGGCGTATCGTTCATCGCCTATACGAGTCTCGCCGACGCGACAGAGAGCCAAAACTTGATGGCACCGCCACATGTCGAGACCGAAGGCGCAATCGAGCGGACGGGGATCCCGCATGCGTTCTTGCGCAACAATTGGTACTTAGAAAACGAACTTGGTAGCATTCAAGGCGTGCTTGCCGGCGCCCCTTGGGTGACGGCGGCACGTGACGGCAAAGTCGGTTGGGCGCTACAAGAAGATTACGCTGAAGCGGCGGCGAACGTGTTGCTCGCGGACGATTTCGAACAGGACATTTTTGAACTGTCAGGTCCGCTTCATACGCAAGCCGAACTCGTCGAGGCGCTCAGTGAAGTGCTCGGGCGTGAGGTGCCGCTCCAAGAAGTAAGCTTGGACGCGTACGCTGGCGTCATGCGCGGCGCGGGGGTGCCAGAAGGTGCGATTCCAATCGTCGTCGGCATTCAAGACAGCATCCGCAACGGCTCACTTGAAGTCGAGTCGAACGATTTCGAGTTGGTACTCGGTCGTCCGGTGACACCGCTTCGCGACGCATTATCAAAACTCGTTCATGAACTTGAATCATAAGGAAAATGATGACTTCGGTCATCTTTTTTTTATGGATTCAGTTGGGATGATCAGTCTTGTTTCAAGGTCAAATCCACTTGAAATGATGAAGCGTAACTGCTCAGAACAAGGGACTGGACCAAGCCGATGGTTGTCTACCGGAATCTCAAGTTGATTAAAAAAGCTCTAAAAAGTCAAAAAATGATTGGTAAAAAAGTTATGGTTAATCATATTTCGAGCGAATGTGATGTTTGGAAAAATCTGATAATTTGAATGGGCAAAAAAAAATAAAAATCATATTTACATCGATTTTCAATCGGCGTAATATCCATTTCATCAACCAAATACGTATTTGTTGAAAAATCTTTTTCGCCGAGTTCCAGAGATGGAAGCGGGGGACCCACTGTCCAGTTCGGACTGGGGTGAATCCTCTTTGAGGTAGGGCCAACTCCTAGGCAGGCCCGAATCCGACAGCTAACCTCGCAGGCGTTTTAGGGGGATCCGACTCATGCTGTGACTTGTCACGGGGGCCGCTTCTTGCCTCGTGGCTTTTTTGCGCTTTTAAAACCAAAAAATTACTTATTTTTCTTAAAAAGGGGATTTTATTTTGTTCGATGCGCTCGCGATCATCATATTGATTGGCTTACTGGCTTTGATGCAAGGTTTGGTCCGTGTCTTAGATACATCGGAATGGAACGAGAAGAGGTGAATCAATGACTATATTGCTTCTCTTGGTCGGTGTCGGATATATGCTCTATCTATTCTACGCGTTACTTATCCCGGAACGATTTTAAATTATTTTGTTAGAGGAGAATGGTTATGTGGTCAACATTTATAGTGGCACTTGGTTTGTTGCTACTTGTCACGACCGTCACGAGTGTCATGCTCGGACGATATATCGGGGTACGATTTAAACCTGTCGCAGAGCGTCCAGATTATTTCATGAAACACACAGAAACGAAATGGCTAAAGCGGCTTCGTCTTGACGAACGCGGCAGTCAATCATGGGTGGGGTACGCCCGGGACTTTTTAATTCTGAACACATTCTTTTTGTTGTTCGGGTATGGCTTGCTTCGCTTTCAAGGGATGCTGCCGCTTAATCCGAACGGCGCTGACAACTTGGAGTGGCATGTGGCGCTTCACACGATTGTCAGCTTCATGACGAATACCGACCAGCAACATTACGCAGGGGAGGCACTCTCCCATTTGTCACAAACGTTCGTTTTGACGACAGTGATGTTCGTCGCACCGACGATGGCCATGACGATGTCGCTCGCTTTTATTCGCGGGATTTTGAATAAACCGATTGGTGTGTTTTTCGCTGACTTCATTCGATTGATTGTACATGTCCTGCTGCCGATCAGTCTGTTCTTCGGACTGTTGTTCATCAGCCTTGGAGTTCCTCAGACGTTTAGTGCAAATGTTAACGTCACGACGTTAGAAGGCGCGATACAAGTCATTCAGCGCGGACCAGTCGCCTCGTTTGAAGTCATCAAACAGTTAGGGAACAACGGAGGCGGTTACTTTGCAACGAACGCCGCACACCCGTTTGAAAACCCGAACGAGTGGACGAACTATATTCAAATGTTCTTGATGTTGCTGTTGCCGATGTCCATGCCGTTCATCTATGGGCAAATCTCAGGGCGTCGTCGTCAAGGCTTCCTATATTTTGGGGTCATGCTCAGTCTCTTTTTAATCGGCACGGTGGCGATGTTCGCGGTGCTCCATTCGACTCCTTCACTCCATGGACAAGAGGTACGGTTCGGGATCGTTGGGACAGCGCTGTATAGCGCGATTACGACAGCTGCCGAGACGGGGGCGGTCAATGCGATGCACGACTCCTTGCCGTCACTTGCCGGTCTGATTCTGATGGGGAACATGATGCTCAACGTCGTCTTCGGTGGAGCGGGTGCCGGATTTATGAACTTTATGATTTATGTCATCATCACCATTTTCGTGGCGGCGCTACTCATCGGTCATACACCTAGCTTGCTCGGTAAAAAGGTTGAGGCGCGTGAGATGAAGTTGGTCGCGTTGACATTGATTGTGTCGCCATTACTCATTCTCGTCTTTTCAGGAGTCGCGCTGTTCATGCCAGAGGGACGTGACGCGATTACTAATAGTGGTGCCCATGGTATCTCTCAAATTTTGTATGAATATACATCCGCGGTCGCCAATAACGGTTCAGGATTCGAAGGGTTGCTAGATGGGACGGTGTTTTGGAATATCACGACGACGTTCGCCATGTTCTTCGGACGGTATGTCCCTTTGTTGCTCATGCTTGCGATTGCGGGTAGTTTCCAATCTAAACCGATGATTCATTCGGAAGAGGCGCTCCGGACAGATACTGGCTTATTCGCTGTCGTCTTGATCGGGATTATCTTGATTGTCGGGGCATTGACGTTTTTACCGGTACTCGTGTTAGGGCCGCTCACTGAATGGCTCACTTTACAATAATTGAGGAGATAATGTGATGAATGATTCAAATTCAACAGCGCGCGGGATTGATGCCGCGCTAATTCGCTCCGCTTCGGTGGAAGGAATCCGGAAACTCAATCCGATAGCGATGGTTAAACAACCGGTATTATTTTTAGTCTTTGGCGGATTCATTTTGTCTGCTCTATATACACTTGTCTCAGATGAAATGCGTGGGTTTAATCTTGCCGTCAGTTTGATTTTACTGGTCACGCTTTGGTTCGCAAATTTCGCGGAAGCGATTGCGGAAGGACGAGGGAAAGCACAGGCTGCCACGTTGCGTGCATCGAAGAATGATGTCATGGCACGTCGGAAATCGAAACGCGGTGTCGAAGAGGTCGCGTCGTCGGTATTGCGAAAAGGAGATATCGTAATCGTCCGGGCAGGGGATTACGTCCCTGGTGATGGGGAAATCATCTCTGGTCTTGCCTCGATCGATGAGTCCGCTATTACAGGCGAGTCGGCGCCGGTTATCAAAGAGTCCGGCGGAGATTTTTCTTCGGTAATCGGCGGGACGCTCGTCGTGAGTGATGAGATTGAAGTTCGAATTACGAGCGATCCCGGGGAGTCATTTCTCGACCAGATGATTGTCCTCGTCGAGGGATCGTCGCGTCAAAAGACACCGAACGAGATTGCGTTATCGCTCTTCCTCGTCTCGCTCAGTCTCATCTTCTTGCTTGTCGTCATGACGTTGCCTGCCTTCACGGCTTATCTCGGATTTACATTGTCCCCGCCCGTGTTGATTGCACTGCTCGTCTGTTTGATTCCGACGACGATCGGTGGATTGCTCTCAGCAATCGGGATTGCTGGTATGGACCGTGTCACGCGTTTTAATGTGATTGCTATGAGCGGGAAGGCGGTAGAAGCCGCAGGTGACGTGCGGACCATCATTTTAGATAAGACGGGCACGATCACGTTCGGTAATCGCATGGCCTATGAGGTGCTTCCAGTCGAGGGTGTTAGTGCGTCGCAAGCACTCGGCGTTGCCGTGTTGACATCGCTTGCTGATGAGACGCCGGAAGGCAGATCGGTCATCACATTGGCGAAAGAGGCCTGGAGCGACGTAGACACCTCCCCTAAAGACGGGGCCGAGGTCATCCCGTTTCAGGCAGAAACACGGATGTCAGGCCTTGACTTGACAGACGGCCGCCGTGTTCGAAAAGGGGCTGCGAGCGCTATCATGCAGTGGATCACTTCGCTCGGAGGACATGTGCCGGAAGACGTTGCATCGATTGTCGAACAAATCTCGATGTCTGGGGGGACACCACTCGTCATTGCTGAGAATGAACGGATTGTTGGGGTCATTCATTTGAAGGACACGGTCAAGCCGGGTATGCGTGAACGATTCGATCGCCTGCGCAAGATGGGTATTAAAACCGTGATGTGTACCGGGGACAACCCGCTCACTGCCGCAACGATTGCCAAAGAAGCAGGCGTCGATGCGTTCGTGGCCGAATGTACACCAGAGGATAAAATTCGAATCATCCGTGAAGAGCAAAAGGCAGGACACCTTGTCGCTATGACTGGAGACGGAACAAACGATGCACCCGCTCTCGCACAAGCGGATGTGGGTCTGGCGATGAACAGCGGAACGCAGGCAGCGAAAGAGGCGGCAAATATGATTGACTTGGATTCCAATCCGACGAAAATCATCGAAGTGGTGGAAATCGGTAAGCAACTGCTCATGACGCGCGGTGCGTTGACGACGTTCTCTATCTCCAATGATGTGGCGAAATATTTCGCGATTTTACCGGCGATGTTCGTTGCGGGCATCCCGGAGATGGACTGGCTGAACGTGATGCGGCTCGGATCGCCGGAATCTGCCATCTTGGCGGCGTTGTTATTCAACGCGATCATCATTCCGCTATTGATTCCGATTGCGATGAAAGGAGTGCGTTACGAAGCGGTCGGGTCAGAACGTCTGTTGCGACGAAACTTACTCATTTATGGGGTTGGTGGCATGATGATCCCGTTCATCGGGATTAAAGCACTCGATTTACTATTAAATCTATGGATGTGAGGAATGGACATGAGAAAAGAATGGGGCCAAGCAGGAATCGTCGCGGGGTTGACGACTGTATTATGCGGCGTACTGTTTCCGAGTTTCTTACTAGTGACAGGGCAATTATTTTTTGACGACCGGGCGCAGGGCTCGCTCGTCGAACGAGAAGGGGAATGGGTTGGATCTATGTTGATTGCACAGCCGTTCACGTCAGACAATTACTTTCACGGTCGTCCGTCAGCCGTCGACCAACTGACGGGACAATCGGGTGGAGATAATTTGGCTGAGAGTCACCCCGATAGACCGGCGTATGATTCGACCATGCCGGGAGCGGTCGAGACGTCCGGTTCGGGTCTTGATCCCCATATCTCGCTTGAACATGCCACGGCGCAAGTGGAACGGGTCGCTGAGGCGCGCGGGCTTCAACCAGATGCGGTACGAGCAGTCATCGAAGACGTCTCTAACGGAGGGACGTACGTGAACGTGTTACGTCTCAATCTGCAACTAGATGAGAGCGGTCAATGAAGCGGGGTCACCTCCGCCTGTATATCGGGGCCGCCCCAGGTGTCGGCAAGACGTATAAAATGCTGGCGGATGCCCACGGTCTTGTCCGAGAAGGGAAAGCCGTGTACATCGGATTGATTGAGACGCATGGCCGTCATGAAACAGAGGCGATGATTGGTGATTTACCCATCATTCCTCTGCTTACTATCGACTATAAAGGACATTCGTTCGAAGAAGTAAACGTCGATGCCATTGTCGCCTTACGACCCGATGTCGTTTTAATCGATGAGTTAGCCCATACAAATGCACCTGGATCGTTACGGGCCAAACGTTATCAAGATGTGCAAGTGATTTTAGAGCACGGGATTGATGTGTATGCGGCGGTCAACATTCAGCATTTTGAAAGCTTATTGATGATGGTCAAGGGTATCACGGGGGTCGAGGTCAGGGAACGAATCCCCGATTTATTTCTTAGCCAGGCGGATGAGATTCTATTGGTCGATGTGACACCTCAGACACTTCAAGAACGAATGAAACAAGGAAAAATCTATCGCAAAGACAAAATCGAGCAGAGCTTGAACTCGTTCTTCACATTGACGAATTTATCGAGTCTGCGGGAAGTGGCGTTACGACAGGTCGCTGACGAGGTCGATGAACAAGTGTATCGCGCCACGAAGAACGTCGTCGAAGATCCGACGCGACTGCAAGAGCGCATCATGGTATGCGTCAAATTGAACGGGAACGCCCGAAAATTGATGTATCGCGGCTTTCGCATGGCGAGCCGTCTAAAAGCGAAACTGTATATCATGACAATCCTTGATCGAGACGAAGCCAGACTGTCGAAGCAGGAAGCCGAAGTGTTGCGGGTCATCCGTGAGAGCGGGACATCGTTCCAGGCTGAGGTGTTAATCGTACAAACGTCGAAGCAACGGCTCGACAAGCGCATCACGGAAATCGCCAATGAGAAGCGGATCACACAGCTCATCTTAGGTCAATCCGCCAGAACGCGCTGGCAAGAGGTCAGGCGAGGCTCCATCGTCAATGCCATCATGCGCGATACGAAAAACCTTGATATCCACGTCGTGTCTGACGACATTTAAAGAAAACCCGCCGCATTCGTTATCAGGTAACGAATACGGCGGGTTTTAACGTGTCTCGCTTCTAGTTTCGAGCTGACGGGTCACGTCTTCTAACGTGCTCGCGGTAGAAGCGAGCCGGTCCGACATGTGGCTCAACTCTTTTTGGATGGCGACTTGTTCCTCGGTCGCGGCGGCGACGTGCTGAATCTGTTGTTGGAGTTCGCTCGCCGATCGTTTTGTCGTCGCGAGGCGCGTCTCGAGTGTCTCCATCTGCGACGTCACGCGTTGCCGCGTCTCTTGAATCGAGCTGATTTGCCCATCGATTTCAGACACGTCCTCGGTCAAACGATGGAAGACGGCCGTCACATCGGCCGAGACGGTTTGACAGTTCTCGGTCGCGCGTTTGAATAACTGTGCCGAATCGCGGACGATGATTGTGTCATCCATCAGTCCACCTAGAACGCGGGTCATCTCGGCTGCATAATCTCGGGACTGGACGGCGAGCTTTCCGACTTCAGAAGCGACGACGGCGAAACCACGACCGGCGTCACCCGCCCGTGCGGCTTCAATCGAGGCGTTCAAGGCCAGCATGTTCGTCTGGTCGCTGATTGTCTCGACGTGCTGCAGGATGGCTTGAATCTCAGTCGACCGGTTCGACATCGTCGTGACGACACGCTCGAGTCGTTCCGATTCCCTGATAATTTCCTCTACCTTCGCTTCCATCCGTCGCATGTCTCCGTCCCCGGCAATGGCGTCGGCCGCAATCCGTGATGAAGCGGCAGCTGTTTGCGCCATCCGTTCTTGGATGAGCGCCGTGAGGGAGCGAATCGATTGAATCTCCTCGGCCCCGTGGTTCATCGACGTCTCTTGATCCGTCGCGTGCGCGACAATCGGATCGACGGTGACCGCGATTTGTTCGCCTGAGGAGAGGGACTGGTTGGCCGCCGTCTCGAGCTCGGTCGCATGGGTTTTGAGCGTCATGACGAGTCGGCTCGTTTCGTATACGGCCTGCTGTAACAATCGACGCGTCTCGTCTTCTTGTGCTTTGACAAGTGACGACTCGAGGTTGCGGTAGTGGATTTGCGCGACGAGCACGGCACTGAGCAAGATGAGATAGACCGCATGGACGAGCAACAAGCTGAACGGATAGTCAGCCGTTCCACAGATGATTTCCGGGACGAAGAAATAGCCGGCCAAATGTTGCACGGCGAAAATGACAGTGCTGTAAACGATTAAATCAATGCGGCGCATGAACGAGAGAATCGCCAGGACGACGAAAATCGAGAAGTGATACTCGACGAGCCCTTGTCCACCAGCGACGGTCGAGATGCTAGCGAACGTGAGCGTGAGCATCATGAGATAGGGGAAGGCGCGAGGTTTAAATGGGTGGCTCATCATCATCGCGATGAAGAGGACGATGGGGATAGCGAACAATACCCATGTCGCGGTTGGATGTTCATAACCGACGACGCCGTTCCGAAGCACAGTGTATGTATAGGCGAAATCGGTGAAGCGGTGGAGTGCATGGACGACAATGGATGTCAAAACAATGATGAACGTGATGACAAGCATCAAAGGATTACGTTTCGTAGAACTCATACTAATTCCTCGCATTCTGGTTGTAGGTCTATATATCTACCCCACTATCGTCCGATTGACACGAATCTTTACCGGTTTTGCATATTGAGGATGAAAAAAAGAGAAGCGAATGTGCTTCTCTACTCAGAAGTGAGGCCGAGCCAGCGTTTGACCGGTTCGCGGAAGTAGTAGGTGACGCCGATCAAAGTGACGAAAACGAGGGCGGCGATGACGACCAAGGTGATACTGCCTGAGGCGAGACTCGCACCGAGAAAGCTATAGGCGAGTGTCCCGGGAATCATGCCGAGCACGGTCGCCAGGATAAACGACCGGAACCGAACCTTAGCAATTCCGCCCGCGTAACTGAGCAAATCGAAGCTGACGAGCGGGATGAGCCGCAAGACGAACACGTATAGAAAACCGCGTTGCTCCATCTGCGTGAACAGCTTCTCCGACCATGGATAGCTCTCGACCTTGAGCACGGACCTGCCGAACAGTCGGGCCATGACGTAACCGGTCACGGCCGCCGCCGTCGCCCCGAATAGGATATAGAGGACGCCCGGCCACACCCCGAAGGCGAGACCGGCGCCGAGCGATAGGACCGACGTCGGTAAGAAGATGATTGGACCGATTGCATAGATGAGGAAAAAGACGACCGGACCCCACCAGCCGAACGACAAGACGATGTCACGGACGTCAGACGGACGGAGTTCATAGTGGAAATGAGTGATATAGAAGATACTCCCGAACACGGTGAGCATGAGACTAAGTTTGAGCCAGCGGGGCACAGCGGACGCCTCCTTTCCATCAGTTCTTTTGTTTATCGTATCGCATTTTGCCTCCGAATGAAGGGGAGCCAGCCTACAAATGCGTCGGCAATGTGCGATTGCGTTCATCAGTGTGGCTAAAAATGGAAACATAGGTCAACGCATGTGTAAATACACTTCATTTCAAGCCTCTTACCTACGATAAATCAGGTAGGGGGGATCATCGTGAAAAATTTGAAGATGTCTAAAAAACTGACAGTATTGATCAGCGTATTCATCGCGACACTCGTTCTCGTCGCCACACTCAGCCACGTCTTCATGGGACGCATGGCCGATGCGGGAGAATCCATTTACGAGGACCGGTTATTGCCGATTCGCGCACTCGGTCAAATTCGGACGGATAACCGTGCCTTGGACGGGTATTTGCTCGAGATGATGCTGACGACGGATGCGTCTCGAAATGAAGAATTGCAGGCGAGCATCACGGAACGACGTGACAGCATCGGCACGAACCTAAAGCTGTTCAATGAGACGTTCGCTTCGACCGATGGCGAGATGCAAGGACGAGTCGACGACTTGAACACCGAAATTGCGAATTACTTGGAAGGGACGGAGCTTGTGCTTCAACCTGCGTTACGTGGCGAGAACGCCGCAGCGTATCGTGTCTATTTAAGTGACTTGCGTCCGATTCGTCAAGATCTCGTCGAAACGGCCACGGTCGTCATGAATGGCATCAATGCAGAAGCCGAGACGGCAAGCACGACGATGCAGAACGAGCGGACAGAATCGGTCACGTTGTTCTGGGTGCTCGTCGCCATCGGGGCACTCGTCTCAATCGGGCTCGGCGTATACATCACGCGCCTCATCGTCCGTCCGATTCGTGAGTTGAATGGATTAATGAGCCGTGCTGGAGCCGGCGATTTGACGGTCGACAGCACGTACACGTCGCGTGACGAGATCGGTTCGCTCGCCAATTCGTTCAATGAGATGAAAGACAGTCTTCGCGACTTGATAGGCAACGTCACCACAACAGCTGGACGCGTCGCAACGTCATCGGACGATTTGAAATCGAACGTCGAAGAGACGACGAAAGCGACAGAGATGGTTGCCGTCACGATGGAGGAGATCGCCTCCGGTTCGGTCCGTCAATTGACGCGGGTGAAAGAATCGAGCAGCACGCTCACGGAATTGACGAACGGGATTCATCACGTCTCGGACAGTGCCCAACACATGACCGAACTGTCGGATGGGGCACTCCAAAAAGTCGGGACCGGCAACGAGTTGATTGAGACGCTCGAGTCCCAGCTCGAGGCGATGAATGAGAAAGTGAAGGCGTTGCAGACGGTCATCGGTCAACTCGACGTCCGCTCGCAAGAAATCGGCAGCATCACCGGTACAATCTCCGGCATTGCCGAACAGACAAACTTACTTGCCTTAAACGCGGCCATCGAAGCGGCCCGGGCCGGCGACCAAGGGCGTGGATTCGCTGTCGTAGCGTCGGAAGTGCGGAAGCTCGCCGAAGAATCGGCGATCGCGACGAAACGAATCTCTGGTTTGATTGGAGATACGCAGACAGAGACGAAACAAGCCGTCCAGACGATGCACGTCGTCGAGAACGAGATGGGCCACAGCGTCACGAACGTCCAACAGGCTGGGCTAGCGTTCGAGGACATCAAGCGGGCAATCGAAGAGGTCGGAAAAAAAGTAGAGGAAGTGTCTGGGTCTGTCCAAGAGATGGCGGCTGGAGCGACCGAGATTTTACGATCGGTGAACGAGATTCAAGGCATCACGGAGACGACGGCGACCGACACCGAGAACACCTCGGCGGCGACGGAAGAACAGATGGCGTCGATGGAAGAAATCACGGCCTCGGCCCAAGAACTGTCGAACATGGCAGATGAGATGCGTCAAATGACGAAGAAATTTACGGTATGATTTACGGAGTAGAGGATTATCCTCTACTCTTTTTAATGATTAGACTTAAATTGTTATTTGTAATTGATTGATAAAAACTGTGGGTTAAAAAATTATCCGGGCGAGGAGAAGGATATTGAATAAGTTTTTGTTACGCATCAATCAACTCCATATAGATTTGATTGAAACGAAAAGAGTGAGGTTTGATGACGGAAAGTGGTTTAAAAGACAAAGTGTTAATGACAAATGGATTGAAATGAGAATTTATAAAGACGGACAAGTAGGGATTACTCATACAAATGGAACAAGCATTACACTTTCACATTTAAAATTTTTGATGGACTACCCTGGTCCCTACACGTTAAGTCAGTTAGTGGATTTTATGTATGAAGGTATTTTTCATAAGTATTATGGGTGGATAGGAGGTTTTTGGGATGAGATAACTTTGAAAATGTATTTCGAAAAACTGAAACAAAAATCTGAACCTTTATATGAAAGTTATATCAAAGAAAAGCATTTGGCATTTAACAAAGCAACTCAGCGACTTCATAAGGGGAGGCACTCCTATCGTTCTTTTCTTTTAGATATGGGTGAAAATCCTGATTTGATCAGTAGAAATATGTATATAGGAACATTTTTGAAACAAGGTAAAGAAATAGAGTTTGATATTATAAGAATATTAATCAAGTTTAATGCACCTTTTGAATATTCTAAGCGCTTCAGAAGTGGATCTATCCCTGATCTCTATGATAGCCATTCTCATACAGCAATCGATATCAAAAGAAGTATTAAAACCGAAATTGAGAAAGAAATAATAAAGTATAAGCATGAATTTGATGCTGTCACTGTCATCTATCTTTTAGGAAGTCGAGAGATGATAACGGTTAAGCAAGGTATTCGAAAAATGAGTATTTATAAATGGTTAAGTCTACAATCCTTCTTTATAAAATTAGAGTTGGAAAAGCAAAATGAAATTATTGGAGAGCTTGATCGAATAGTGAAAAGCATTGACGAGAATCAATACAATTCTGATATTCATGAGTATCATAAAATGTTGGTCGAGCAAATTATTGCCTACGATAAACAAGGACTAGATAATCCAACAATTGCTCAGAAAGTAAATGTTTCTTATAAATATGTAAATATGATTTTGTTAGGAAAAGCGTTGGCTGAATATAGTGGTAGTTATCCATTAAAGTACAAAAAGAAACAGGAACAGAAAAAACAAAATCATCAAAAAACTACAGAGAAATTAATTGAACTCTTTCACGAGGGTAAGTCCAGTAAAAAAATCGCAAAAGACCTAAACATGTCCACAAATATGGTTAATTATCATTTAAGAAATATGAACCTTAATCAAAAGCAAGTAATAAAATTAAGGAATAATAAGATTCATGAAATGCTTTCTAGTTTTACAGATCATCAAGTCCTGTCTGAAAAATTTAAGTGGGTTGTCGATAGTTTAGTCGATGAACATCCAGAAATTACTTTGAGTATTGTAAAAGGTTATTACTATTCAAAATTTGGTGATAAAGAAAATAAAATAAAAATCATCAAAGGGAAAGAGGACTATCGAGTTAAAATAGCTCAGTTGTATCAAGAAGGAATGAAGTCGAAAGTTATTGCTGAGACCCTTGAACTGCCTATACAGGGCGTGAGAGCACAGTTGAGAAAAATGAAATTAGGGAAAAAGGACATACTCTTAATTCGAAATCAAAAATTAAATATGTATTTAAAAAAATATGAAATGACTTCACCACTGAAAGTAAGGTTTCAAAAAGTAGCTGAACAACTTAAACAAGAATATCCAACCCTAACTACAGAACATGTTAGAACTTATTACTACAATCATTTCAAAAAAAGTGATTTAGAAAGTAAAAAAAGTCAAACCGAGTGAGGTTTGACTTTTTTTAACGTGATTCGTACGCGGCAATCCATTGCTCTGGTGTCATCTTCGAGACGAGTTCGCCAATCAACTCATATGGGATATGCTTCACATTTTTGAAGCGGATACAGCTCTTGCCCATGTCGAGCTTCGTCGGCACTTGTGCGGCGTATTCCTCTTCGAACCATCGAAGCAACTCCGGGTCACTATAGACCCCCATATGATACACGGCGACGTGATGCTTCTGGGCGATGACGCTCAAAAACGGGAGCGGGGTGCCCGGTGTGACGTGATACCCGGACGGATATGTCGATAGCGGTACGACGTAGTGGATGCCGTTCCCATCGCTCGTCTTCTCGAACCCGTCCGGCAAGTTCGCGTCAATCACATCAATCAAACGGATGAAAGCGTCGAGCCGCTTGTCGTCGACGAGTGTCGTATAGTCCATCAGACGTCGCCTCCTCGTAAAATCTTCGCCATCGCCTTGCCTTTGGCCAGTTCGTCGACGAGTTTGTCCAAGTAACGGATTTCGCGCATGAGCGGCTCCTCGACATTCTCGACGCGGACGCCGCAGACGACGCCTTTAATCAAGGCGCGGTCTTCGTTCATCTTGGGTGCAGCGGCGAAGAATGTGTCAAAGTCGACCTCGGCAGCGAGTTGGCGCTCGAGCCCAGACTCGTCATAACCGGTCAACCAGCGAATAATCGTATCGACTTCGTCTTTCGTCCGGCCTTTCCGTTCGGCTTTCGCGACGTAAAGCGGATAGACGCTCGCAAAGCTCGTCGTGTAAATACGGTGTGCCATGAAATCCCCTCGTTTCGTGGAATGATACCTTCATTTTCTCACATAATCAAAGCCCATATCCAAAATACTTTTTGTTGCAAATGCAACTAAACGGATTATACTGAACGTAACGTATTGTAAATACAACAATCAGGAGGATTGTATGAGAGACCATTTGCGTGAAATCGGGATGATTGCCCGTGCCCTCGATTCGATCAGCAATATCGAGTTCAAAGAGCTCGAGCTGACGAAAGGGCAATATTTATATTTGGTCCGGATTTGTGAGGAGCCGGGTATCATTCAAGAGAAGCTCGCCGAATTGATCAAAGTCGATCGGACGACGGCGGCGCGGGCGGTTCAAAAGTTGGAAACGAACGGGTTGATCACGAAGCAGGACGACCCGCACAACAAGAAAATCAAGCGGCTCGTCCCGACTGAACGGGGCAAGGCGCTGTACCCGGTCATCATCCGCGAGCATGAGCATTCGACTAACGTCGCGCTCGCCGGGCTGAGCGACCAAGAAGCCGAGCAGCTGCTCCGGTTGTTGAAGCGGGTCCGCCACAATATTGAAGGGGACTGGGATGCCGTGAAAAAAGGGAAGAAACGAGACTACTAGGGGGAACAATCATGATCACTATCAAAGCTTGTACAATCGAAGACGTTGACGCACTTCGCACCATCAGCATCGAGACGTTCACGGAAACGTTCGAAGCCGAGAATGACCCGGCGCATCTGGCCGCGTATCTCGAGCGGGCGTACAACGTGGCGCAACTTGAACAGGAGCTTTCGAATCCGGACTCACAGTTCTTTTTCGCCATGCTCGATGGGGAAGTGGCCGGCTATCTAAAAGTGAACGCCAACAACGCCCAGACCGAGGCCATGGGCGAAGAGGCGTTCGAACTCGAACGAATTTACGTGCGACGTGCCTTCCAAGGAAGCGGTGTCGGCAAGGCGCTGTACGACCAGGCCATCCGCTGTGCGAACGAACTGAAGAAGCGTGAAATCTGGCTCGGTGTGTGGGAACATAACCACAAGGCACTCGCCTTTTACCGAAAGCACGGCTTCGTCCAGACCGGGGCGCACACGTTTTATATGGGTGACGACGCTCAAGTCGATTTGATTATGGCCAAGCCGCTTCGTCCGTGACCCATTCCAGTATGCCTGACAAGTCCTCGTAGACGGCGTCAGGAGCCAGGTCGGGCATATCGACCGGTTTGCCGTCGCGGTTGATCCAAGCCGTGTGGAACCCGAAGTTCTTCGCACCGGCGATGTCCCAACCGTTCGAGGATAGAAACAGCACCTCGTCCCGCTTCAGTCCGCTGTTTTTGAACCAATGCATGTAGGCGGCCGGTGACGGCTTGGCCTGTTTGATGCCGTCGATGCTGACGAGTTCATCGAACAGGTCGGTGAACCCGGCGTTATGGATGAGCGCCTCAAGCATCGCGTCCGTCCCGTTCGAGAGGACGATGGTCTGTTTATGATGCAGTTGATGTAAGACATCCGCGACCTCTTCATATGGCGACAGGTCGGCGTAAGTGGCAATCAACGCATCCTCCGTCTCGGTCGTCCACGTCACGTCGGCTGTCGCCAAGGCGTACCGTAAGGCGTCGCGTGTGACGACAGAGAAATCCGTGTAACGCCCCATGATGTGGCGGGTGAAGAAGTAGTCGAGTTGTTTCGTCCGCCACGTCTGGCTGATTTGGTCACCTTTTCCGGGGAACTGTTCGTCACACGCCGCCTTTACGGAATGGACATCGAACAAGGTCCCGTAGACATCGAACACGAATGCTTTAACATGTGGTTTCATCATATCCCTCCTCAATCATTTAGCGTCATCTACTCTTTACCCTAGTTGGCGTGAATTATACGGAAGGGTCCAGTCAGTTGAACAACGAACAAGACAGGAGGAATTTGATGTACGTCCCGAAACTATACGCCGTGAATGACCCGAAAGAAGTCTACGCCTTTCTGAAGGCCCATCCGTTCGGCACCGTCGTCACGCATGACGGACAGAAGCCGATTGCGACGCACGTGCCGCTCCGTTTCCATGAGGAAGACGGCCGCACCTGGTTCACGACACACATCGCGAAAAATAATCCGCAATGGCAAACGATTGAAGACCAGACCGTCCTCTTGATCGTCCAAGGCCCAGACGCTTACGTGTCGGCATCGTGGTACGGCCATGAGGACGTATCGACGTGGAACTATCAGGCCGTCCATGCGTATGGGCGGGCGACCATCTTGAATGCGGACGAACTCGAGGAAGATCTGGCCGGACTGCTTCAAGACCATGAAGGCGACCGCGAGCACGCCGTCGTCTGGGGGGAACTGTCTGAGCCGGTGCAACGGCAGAAATATGGCGTCGTCGGGTTCCGCATCGACATTTCGGAGATGCAGGCGGCGTTCAAGCTGAGTCAGAATCGAAACGAGAAGGATTATACACGCATCGTCTCCGAGCTCGAGCAGGCAGGGTGCCCGATTGCGGATGTGATGCGCGAGAAACGGCAATCGTAAGGTGTGGAAATGAGTCGAAACTTAAATCTATGACGAAACGAGCGAAAATCAATGAAAATGAAATGGATTGTGCGGGTACTAGGTGGTCTTCTTGTTCTACTAGCCTTGGTCGAGCTGGCGACGGATCGAGCCGACCAACCAAACCTACCGATTGAATACGCATTTGAGGAACCGATAGCGTTTCCGTTTGAGATCACGCAGCGCTACAGTGAGGTTGATATCGAAAATCCGCACCACATGCATCAATTCGTATTTAACTATGTGAACGAGGAGACGGCACAAGAGTTGCGCTACATCGTCCATAAAGTCGTCGATGAACCTGAAGACGTGGAGGACGTCTCGTCGTACGGAGACCAATACGTACTTGCGGACGGGACCTCTGCTTTCTATGATGAGGCGGAATCGACGTCCCAAGGGTTATGGTGGATCAACAAAGACGGCTTCACCGCCCGAATCATCTACTACATCGATGGCAACTCCGTCGAACTTGACGACGAGACCCGCTTACCGGTCCAACAACTGATCAATTTGGCCAATCAAACGTTATGACGTCAGCCCGCTTTCTCACCGGATGAGAGACGCGGGCTGTTTCTATTTTTCAGAAGATATCTTGAAGTTCAGATTGACAGCGTTCGATGATTCGTCCTATACTCATAAATGATAATGATTATCAATGTCGACGTAAAACGTTGTCATAGAGAGAAAAGGGGATTCGAACATGAACTATAAGAAACTGCTACATATGTTCATCATCATGTCTGCTTTCGTGCTCGTGCTCGCAGGATGCGGCTCGAACAATGAAGATGCAGCCACGACAGATGAATCTGCCGAAACGGCAGAAGGCTATCCAATCACAATCAAACACGCATTAGGCGAGACGGTCATCGACAAGAAGCCAGAACGCGTCGCAACGGTCGGTTGGTCGAACCAAGACGTCGCGCTCGCACTCGGCGTCGTCCCAGTCGGTTTCTCGGCTGCGAACTATGGTGTCCAAGACGGCAGCGGCATGTTGCCATGGACGGCTGACAAGTTGAAAGACCTCGGTGAAGAAAACCCGAACATCTATCAAGATACGGACGGCCTCGACTTCGAAGCGATCGCCGACTCACAGCCGGACGTCATTCTTGCCGCCTACTCAGGTATCACGCAAGAAGATTACGACACGTTGACACAAATCGCACCGGTCGTCGCCTATCAAGAGACGCCTTGGGTGTCATCATGGCAGGACACGGTTCGTTACGACTCAATCGCCATGGGTATGGAAGCAGAAGGTCAACAGTTGATTGAAGACACTGAGAAACTCATCGCCGACAAGGCTGCTGAAGTACCGGAGATGAAAGGGAAGAAAGCGGCATTCGTCGCGCTCAGCCCGGACGATCTCTCGAAGTTCTACATCTACACGACAGGTGACCCACGTGGTGCCTTCATCGAAGAACTCGGCATGGAGTATCCTGAGAACATCACGAGCCAAATCAAAGATGAGAACAGCTTCTACCTCGAGCTCAGCTCAGAGAACGCTGACATTTTGAACGACGTCGACATCTTCGTCGCCTACGGGAACGAAGACACGTTGAAAGCCCTTCAAGCTGACCCGCTCTATAGCAAAGTGCCGGCCATCGAACGCGGTTCGGTCGTCATGATCGAAGATAACACGCCGCTCGCTGCTGCTGGGACGCCATCACCACTCTCAATCGAATACACGATTGACGACTACGTGAAACTCGTGTCAGAAGCACTCGCGAAAGTCGAGTAATCAAATGAATATGCCGAAGAAGTTACACACGCCGAGACGGTTCGGGCTCCTCCTCGTAGGGTCGCTCGTCCTGCTCGTCGTCTGTATGCTCGCTTCGCTTGCTTTCGGCTCACGGACAGTCGGATGGGATGAACTGCTTGACGGTTTATTCCGTCCGGCTGTTCAGTCGTATGAAGCGGACATCGTCCGGCAACGGGTCGTTCGGACGGTGTTCAGTTTCATGTGCGGGGCGGCGCTCGGTGTCTCGGGCGCATTGATGCAGTCGGTGACACGTAACCCGATTGCCGACCCGAGCATTCTCGGAGTCAACACGGGAGCGGCGCTGTTCGTCGTCGTCGGGATTGCTTTCTTCAACATCTCGACCGCGAGCGACTATATTTGGTTCGCGCTTGTCGGGGCGTTACTCACGGCGACGTTCGTGTTCGGAATCGGCTCGCTCGGGCGGGGCGGTTCGACGCCGCTCAAACTAGTCTTGGCCGGTGCGGCGACGAGTGCGGCGTTGTCGTCACTCGTCATGGCCATCATGATTCCGCGCTCGAACGTCATGGACCAGTTCCGGTTCTGGCAAGTCGGTAGCGTCGGGGCCGGGACGATGGATTCGATTATGACGTTCCTGCCGTTCTTTATCGGCGGGATCGTCATCGCCATCTTGGCGGCACCGTCCCTCAACATCTTGGCGCTCGGGGAAGAGCTCGCCACGGGTCTCGGTGTCCGCATCGGCACGTTGAAACTGATTGCCTCATTCGCAGGTGTGATTTTGTGCGGGGCGGCGACGGCACTGGCTGGACCAATCGGCTTTATCGGTCTCTTGGCGCCGCATCTCGTCCGCTTGGTCATTGGAGCGGATGAACGGTATATCATCCCGATGTCGGCACTGACGGGCGCGATTTTACTCACGTTCGCCGACGTGGCGGGTCGTCTGCTCGGCAGTCCCGGTGAACTCGAAGTCGGGATTGTCACGGCGTTCGTCGGGGCCCCGATTTTGATCGCCTTGACGATGAAAGTGAAGGTGCGTGGCGTATGAATCAACCGATTATCCACAACAGTCGCAAGCGTCGGCAACGGACCGTCTTCGTGACGCTCGTCTTGTTCGCGCTGGCCCTTACGTTGAGCGCATTGATGCTCATGCTCGGCAACACGATTTACCCGGTCGCAGACATCATCCGCGTCTTGTTCGGGGAACAAGTCCCGGGAGCCTCGTTCGCCGTCGGCACGATCCGTCTGCCGCGCATGCTCGGTGGTGTCTTCGCCGGACTTGCGTTCGGGATCGCCGGGACGGTATTTCAGACGATGCTCCGCAACCCGCTCGCCAACCCGAACGTCATCGGCATCACGACCGGGTCGAGTGCGGCGGCCGTGTTCGGCATCGTCGTCTTACAGGCGAGCGATACGTTCGTCTCCATCATCTCGGTCATCGGCGGACTGTTGACCGTCCTCGCCATCTACTTCTTGTCAAAAGGCGCCGCCTTCTCAATTGGCCGGCTCGTGCTGGTCGGAATCGGCATTCAAGCGATGCTCACGGCAGTCATCAACTATCTGTTGCTCATCAGCCGCCAAAACGATGTCGGGACGGCGATGCGCTGGTTGAGCGGTAGCTTGAACGGGGTGAAGATGGAGACGCTCCCGCCGCTCATTTTTGCGGTCGCGCTCTGCCTCCCGGTCATCCTCCGACTCAGCCGACAGCTCCAGATTTTAGAGCTCGGGGAGATGACGGCGACGTCGCTCGGCGTCAAGACGAATCAGACGCGCGTCCTGCTCATCGTCGCCTCGGTGCTCATGCTCGCGCTCGCGACGGCGACGACCGGACCGATCGCCTTCGTCGCGTTTCTGGCGGGACCAATCGCCAAACGGCTCGTCGGGGACGGGCGTTCGACGATTATCCCGGCGGCACTCGTCGGCGTCATCTTGGTGCTCGCGGCCGATCTCATCGGCCAGTTCGCCTTCACGGCCCGCTATCCCGTCGGTGTCATCACCGGCATGGTCGGGGCGCCGTATTTGATTTATCTCTTGATCCGGATGAACCGGAGAGGGGAGCTATAACGAGAAATGAGCCACATCCTACGCGGGATGTGGCTCATTTTTTTGATTAGTAGGCCGTCCAACCACCGTCGATGGCGACGACTTGACCGTTGATGAAACTCGATTCGTCCGAGCCGAGGAAGAGAGCGAGTTGAGCGATCTCTTCCGGTTGTCCGATGCGTGGGTTGATGGCCATCCCGAGCTGTTGGCGACCGAACCCGGCTTGACTCATGTTCGTCATCGTCGAGCCGATGTTCGTCGCGACCGCGCCCGGCGCAATCCCGTTACAACGGATGTTTTGGTCGGCATACATGAACGCCGTGTTCTTCGTCAATCCGACGACGGCGTGTTTCGACGCCGTGTAGGCCGCGCCGGCTCGAGCTCCATACAAACCCCCGGCCGAGATGTTGTTGACGATGACGCCGTGCCCTTGCTTCGTGAACAAGTCGACGGCGATGCGCATCGATTTCATGACCGACACTGTGTTGACGGCAAAGATTTTCTCCCAACGCTCGTTAGAAATCTCACCTACCGGCTCCATTCCGTCCATGATGCCGGCGTTGTTGACGAGGATGTCGACTTGACCGAATGTCTTCACCGTCTCATCGAACAACTGTTGGAGCGCTTCTTCAGACGTCACGTCCGTCTGAATGGCGATGGCCTCGCCTGAGATATTCTCGGCGACGTGCTTCGCCCCGTCAAGATTCATGTCCGAGACGACGACTTTCGCCCCTTCTTGCGCGTACAACTCTGCGATCGCTTTTCCCATTCCTGATGCTGCCCCTGTGACAATCGCCACTTTCCCCGATAAGCGCATGACTGATTCCTCCTTTTATTGTACATGTGTTCAATAACTATTATAATGAACTTTAGAAAGCGCTTACAATAATCAATGAAGAGCGATTCTGTTGAGTAATCAACACTTCCAGTCATAACTGTTGAGAGGAATGTGCGAATCATGAAGCCGGACTTGCGTGTCATCAAAACAAAACGAGCGCTTCATGAGGCGCTCGTCGAATTATTGAGGAATCGTTCGCTCGAACAAGTGACGATTTCGGAACTTTGTCGTGTGGCAAATGTCAATCGGGGCACGTTTTATTTGCATTATGCGCGGATTGAGGACGTATTTGAGGAGTATTTCCAAGAGATCACGGCCGACCTCGCCAAATCGTATGAGGAGCCGTATCGTCATGTGAAGCTACTCAATCCGCGCGAACTCGAACCTTCGACGATCCGTATCTTTCACCACGTTCAGACGTACGTCGATTTCTATCGCATCGTCTTCTCGAAAAATGTACCGCTCGCTTACTACTACATGCTGTTCGCCGAGGTGCGGAAGTTGCTCCTCCGCGATACGGCGGCGCACAAGCAAGACAAGATTGACCATGAGTTATTCTGTTCGTATCAAGCGAACGCCATCGTCGGGATGATCATCCATTGGGCCGAACACGACTTTGCGGCCACCCCGGACGAGATGAACGAGCAGTTGGCGCACATATTGCGTCTCGATTCCGGCCGCCGTGTTTAGGTGGCCGTTTCCCGTTCATCGAACAGCTCTAAAAATGTCGAGGCGACGTTCGACAGGCGACTCCCGCTCTTCCAAATCAAATGGACGGAAGACGTGAGCGGGGGATGGAGCTGGACGAACACCAACTCGGTCCCTTGCGTGTTGATGATCCCGTCGAGACAGAGCGCGTGCCCGATGCCTTCCCGGACGAGGAGTGAGGCGTTATAGAGCAGGTTATACGTCGCGACGACGTCGGCTTCAGACAAATCGACACCGAGTCGGGCCGACAAATGCCGGTCGACGAGCGATTGCTCCGACAAGATGAGCGGCAAGTCGAGAAGATCCCCGGTCTCAATGGCACTCTTTTGTCCGACATGACTGTCGCGGCGCGTCAAGATGCCCCAACGGTCGACATGGGGGAGCTCGCGCGAGGCGTAAGCGGCCAGATTGATTGGTTCGATCACGACCCCGAAGTCGAGGATACCCCGGTCCAACTTGTCGATGACGTCGTCCCCGTTGCCGCTATACAGGCGTAATTTGACGTCGGGATGAAGCTGTTTCATCTGTCGAAGCGTCTCGATTACTGAGGTGAGCGTCTCCGTCTCGCCACCGCCGATATACAGTTCTCCGCTGACGGGCGTCGCCGTATTCAAGTTGACCGAGATTTTATCGGCCAGACGGACCATCTCTTTGGCGTGTTCGGCCAAATAGTAACCCCGTTCGGTCAGCGTGACCCCGCCTTGGCTCCGTTCGAACAACGGACCGCCGAGACTGTCCTCGAGCTGATGGATTTGCCGAGACAATGCCGGTTGCGACAGCCGTAAGTGTTCGGCCGCGCGCGTAATATTCTTCTCGCTCGCGACGGCGAGGAAGTAGCGTAGCTGTTGTAGCTCCATGTCATCCCTCCATGCGTTTTCGTTATGGTTCTTAATCAAATAGTAGCATTAGACATGATGCTTGTCCGTTCCTATACTGAAGTCAATCAAAGGAGGAATGGATTATGACCATCAACAAAGTTGTCATCATCATGGGGGCGTCGAGCGGAATCGGCGAAGCGACGGCCCATCTATTGGCTGAGCGGGGTGCGAATCTCGTGCTCGCCGCTCGTCGTCTTGACCGGTTGGAAGCCATCCAAGCGAAGCATCCCGAGGCCGACATCGTCATCCAGCAAGCCGATGTCACGGACTACGCAGCTGTCGAGGCGGTAGTGCAAACTGCACTCGACACGTTCGGGCATATCGATGTCTTGTTCAACAACGCCGGGATCATGCCGACCGCGCGGCTCGTCGAGGGGCGCCGTGACGAGTGGCAGGCCATGCTCGATGTGAACGTGACCGGGGTATTAAACGGGATTGCCGCTGTGCTCCCAATCTTGGAACGTCAACAGTCGGGTCATATCATCGCGACCGATTCGGTGGCCGGGCACGTCGTCTATCCGGAGTCGGCCGTCTACTGCGGGACGAAGTTCGCGGTCCGCGCCATCATGGAAGGCTTGCGCCAAGAACAGCGAGAGAACAACGTCAAATCGACGATTATCTCGCCGGGAGCCGTCCAGACCGAGCTGTACAACACAATCAGTGACAAACAAGCCGCCCAGGCGCTCCATGAGGCGCAAACCGAGTGGGGATTGACGAGTGAGGATGTGGCTGAAGCGGTCGTTTACGCCATCGACACACCGGACCGGGTCTCTGTCAGCAACCTCATCATCCGACCGACGAAACAACAGGTGTGATGATGGGTAGCGGATTGAGAGAACGCGTGTCCGGCCGAACAATCGCTGCGGGCGAGGCTGTCTTTGAAGAGATTCATCACATTCAACGAGCCATCGAGCCGACACTCATGCGCCTGAATTATCAGTACTTGCCGAAAGACGAGTTCCAGCGTACGCTCTCGGAGCTGCTCGGGCAAGACGTCGCGGACTCGGTCACAGTGCTGCCGCCGTTCTATACCGATTTCGGGAAACACATCACACTCGGGAAGAATATCTTCATCAACCGTGGCGTCATGTTCACCGATCTCGGCGGCATCGACATCGAAGACCACGTCTTGATCGGTCCGTTCGCCAAGCTGTTGACGGTCAACCATCCGACCGACCCGACCGAACGGCGCGGCTTGATTACGAGGCCGATTCGTGTGAAACGGAACGCCTGGATCGGGGCCGGGGCGACGATTTTGCCGGGTGTCACCATCGGCGAGAACGCCATCGTCGCAGCCAATGCGACGGTGACGAAAGACGTCCCGGACAATGTGACGGTCACCGGGACACCGGCTCGTGTCGTTCAGACGTCATGATCGTCATCCGACTCGGATTAGTCGCTTCCATGTTGTTTCTCGCTGCGTGTGGGGACTACAAGGTGATGGATCCGGAGAATCAGGAAGGAGTGACGTCACAAGTAGACGCAATAAACGTCATAGTACGTTTCGAAAACAACCCGACAGCGAAGGTGCTCCAAGCCCGACTTCCGCTCACGCTGTCGATGCAGGACTTGCATCAGAACGAGAAATACTTTTATTTCGACGAACCGTTCCCGACGAACCCCGAACGTGTCGGCTCGATTCGGGCCGGGGATGTCATGCTGTATGGGGATGACTGTCTCGTCTTGTTTTATAAGGACGTCGAGACGAGTTATGCGTATACGCGCATCGGTCGGGTCGAGGACTTCTCCACGCTTGCACCGCTACTCGGGAGCGGGACGGTCGAGCTGACGTTTCAAAACTGACACAACAGTGTGACCGCTTTCAAATTTTCGTTGACTTCTCTATCGCTTGAGGTGTATGCTAAAAATCCTGCCCAAAAAAGAGAGGCCGGGAACTGGCATCAGTTCATTTCGAGTCAGAGAGGACAATGATCCCATGAACCAACAACAATTAGTCGAGCGTGCCCGCCAAGTGAAAGAGAACGCCTACTCGCCGTATTCAAACTTCCGCGTCGGAGCGGCGCTTCTTATGAAGGACGGAACGGTCATCGACGGCGTCAACGTCGAGAACGTCTCGTTCGGTGCGACGAACTGTGCCGAGCGTACGGCCATCTTTACAGCGGTCGCGCAAGGTTATAAAAAAGGCGATTTCGAAGCCGTCGCGGTGTCAGGCGACACGGTCGACTTCTTGCCGCCATGCAGCATCTGCCGCCAAGTGCTCGTCGAGTTCGGCGACCCGGACTTCAAAGTGTTGCTCACGAACGGCAACGCCGACGTGAAAGAAGTGACGCTTGAAGAGCTTGTCCCGCTCGCGTTCACAGAACTCGAGATGTAACAGCAATGTCCCCACATCGATTGATGTGGGGACATTTTTGATTACCTCCAAAAGTTAAACAAGAGTCGCGGAACGGCAAGTGCGAGTTCAAATAAAAAGTCAGCGGCCAAGTTCGTGTGATTCGGTAAGTAGGCTGGTTTCGGTCTGATGATTTGACCGCGGACCGGTTTCTTTCTTCCTTTTAGCCGAATTCGAAGTGAGGTGGCGGATGCCAAGTCAGAACTGTCCATCACTTGAAAGTGAAGGTGCGGTTCAGATGAATCCCCCGAGTTGCCGCAACGGCCGATCAATTGACGTGTCTTGACACGGTCTCCGACGTTGACGGCAATCGAACCGGCTTCGAGGTGGGCGAGGAGACTGTACTCGCCGTTGGCATGCTCCAGGATGACGTGATTGCCGAAAGGGCGACTCGAATCTGGGACGTCAGGTACATCATCGACCACTACCACCACCGTCCCGTCCAACGGTGTGATGATCCGTTCCCCGAACGCATAAAACGAGTGGTTCCCGGACTTTGTCTTGTTATATGACCAGTTGTTGTTCACTTTTATGAAATCATACGCATATCGTTGCGCGCGTTCCGGATAGTGCCTATTCTCACCAGGGTGTGTGCCACCTGATAGGACGAGCCAGTCATCCGTGAACGGGAGGTGGTATGTATGTTTCGTGAAGCGACGGTCACCCCTCGAATCGGGTTGATGGGGCGTCATAAATAGTTCCTCGATGAGGTCGTCCTGATTGAACGTAACGCTAAGCACGCGTTCTTTTCGGTCATCCATCCAGACGAGATGACGGCTTCCGTTCAATTTCATGTCATTCACCACCCGATAGCGGCGAACACCTTCATTGAATGAGGTGGCGAGCCGATAGAACGTGTCGAGCGAGGTCTGTTGTTTGAATGAGTCGGTCGTCTGGCTATAGATTGAATCGAATTGACCATCGAGAAATGATTTAGGAAACGTTCGGCCGTCGAGTTGCATGTGGGTTCCACCTTTGCTAGTTGTTCCTACTGTATACGGCGTCAAGAACATAAAGTTTCGAGCAAACAAAAAGCTGAGCCCAAGTGAACTCAGCATGTGTCATTCATTCATTCATTCATTCATTCATTCATTCATTCGGTTCCCACGGATTGAAAAAGTTGTAAGCGGGATGTACGCCTTCTAGCGTCCTGAACTCATAGTCGCGTTCTTTCGCATAACGGATAATCGTATCGAGCGCTTGCGGTGTCATCGAGTGATCGTGTGCCAAGATGATCGAGGCGATATTCATCTCATAATTCGCCTCGAGTCGGTTGAACACACGCTGCTCGATTGGGGCGTTGTCTTTCTTATAGATATGGTCGAGACTGCCGACGTTCCAGTCCCAAATCTCGAAACCGGCCTCGTCCATCGCTTGCCAGTGCGCCGGCGTCATCCCGGCGTCACTACCGTAAATCGTGCGGGCCATGTTCGTATGGATGCCGGTCACGTCATAGATGAGCGTCTGGACTTCTTGCATTTGGCGAACGGCCGTCATCGGCGATTCATAAAACTCCTCGCGCACGTGTGTCATCCCATGCAAGGCGATGAGATGGCCATCAGCGACGATACGTCGGATGAGGTGCTCATTGCCCTTGATATTCTTCCCAAGGATGAAGAAGGTCGCCTTCACCCGATGTTTTTTCAAGACGTCGAGCAACGCGCCCGTCTTTCGATTCGGTCCGTCATCGAGCGTCAAATAGATGAGGCTGCGGTCGTTATAGGCTTTCGGTTTCGAAATCGCTGCCTGTGACAGGGAGCTGATCAGCAAAAAAATCGACATGAGCAAAATGACACGTTTCATCATCCAAACAAAACTCCCTCAAGGCAAAAACAGGTGACGTGGTATGGTTTGGAAAATAGAGTACCATACATCTGATTCAAATTTGAAGCTAAAAATGCATCTGAAATTGAAAATCAGGGACGGGGATGTGAGTCGGTTCATTTCGTTACATCAAGCGCATAAATCTGTTCGTCGTCTTCCATTGTGATAAAGGTAAAATTCAACTTTTTCAAGAGGGCGATGGACGCCTCGTTCGTCGGAAGGGCACCGGCTTTGATTGTCTCAGCCCCTTGGTCGGACAAATGACGAATCAATCCGGACACGACTTCGAACGCATAGCCTTGGCGCGCGTGTCGGGGCGAAATCGTATAGCCAACCCAATAAGTCGTCCCGTCTTGCTGCACATACAAATCGCCAATCAAATCATTCGTCTCTTGATGGATGATGGCGAGTTGCATGCCTTGAGTGATGGCTTGGTCGCCGAGTAAAGAGCGTTCATATTCTTCAAGCGTTAATCCTTTGAACGATTGGTGCTGCATCCAGTCCAAGTCGTTTCGATACACCATGAACGGTTCAATGTCATCTTGCTCGAATGGTCGGATGAGGCAGCGGGTCGTCGTGAATGTCATCATGAATCCCTCCTGTGTCCTCTTAGTGTACCGTGCATCACCAGCAAGGGATAGTCGTAGAAAAGCCCCTCAATCCTCAGATTGAAGGGCTTGTTTTTAGTTCGTGACAGACGGTGCTTTGTAGTGCTGGATGAGCTTAATGAGGGTCGATGTAACGAGACCGATGGCGAGCGGCAACGTGATGACACCAATCCCTTGCTCGGTGACAATCATATTGTCTTCTTCATAATAGCCCTTCAAGTAGAACAGGCCTGAACCGATTGTTTCGTTCAGTTCGAGCGTTGAGATGTTGAGGTACACCATGATGGCGAATAGCGAGATGACACTGATGGAGACGAACAAAGTGGAGAAAGATAGCTTGGTCATGAAAACGCTCCTTTACATATAGCAATATGGACTCATATTACCAGATAAAGACAATTCTTACATGAGGCCAAAGCATCGATTTGATTATCGATACAGGTTCCATAACCGCGCCGCCTGCTCCCGCATCATCTCCCGCAGTTTAATCGGCTCGATGACCTCGACTTCCGCTCCGGCGGCTAGCAATTGCCGCGACAAGAACGAAAGCTCGGCTTCCGGTACCTCCCACTCATTCTTTTCGCTGATATCGGGTAATACGTCTTCAAGTAGACGGCGGCCGAGCGTGGTGATGTTGAGCCGGACGGTCACGCCGCTTCGTTCGTCACTCGCCTCGAGTAGCGTCGCCAAATCGTCCGCTTCGAACGTGTCATCAAGGAGACGCATCGCTTCAATCCGGTCGATCCGATATTGGCGCAGCCCGTAATCCGAGAGACCGAATACGTACCATTTCAAATCGAGGAGTGCCATCCCGACCGGTGCGACGGTGAACGTGCGTGATCCTTTCGTCGTCGCGTACGTCACTTCGATGTTGCGCCGTTGCTCGACTGCTTGAAACACGTCTTTCGTGAACGGGGACGATGGGACGGTCTGATTCCCAAGCCAAAGGATGTTCTTCTCGAGCCGAGCGATTTTCGTCTCGAGGTCGTGCGGCAACTCGTTCACGTACCAGTCGGACAGTGTGTCGCGTAGTTCACCGAACGGCACGTCCGGAATCTGTTCCATCCATTTGAGGGTGAGGTAGAGCGCGACCGCTTCCTGTTCCCGGAGCTGGAGCGGCGGGAGCAATCGGTTCGGCAACATCTCATAGCCACCGCCTGTGCCGGGTACGCTCCAAATTGGATAGCCGAGTTCTTCGAGCGTCAGCATATCGCGCTGAATCGTCCGGACCGAGGCACCTGTCTCAGCGGACAGTTCGTCTGCCGTGAACCGACGTCCTCGGTTCAACAGTCGTATCAACTGCAGGTGTCGTTTTTTCATTATTCTCATTCCCGTCATGTTTTGTCGTGTTTATCGATTAAGCTGAATGTATCACGAATCAAGGAGGAATTCATCATGGCAAACGTCGTCTTATATATCGCGACAAGTTTGGATGGAAAAATTGCGCGCATGAACGACCGACTCGATTGGTTGTTCGCGGTCGAGGGGGAAGGGGACAACGGCTACGCCGACTTTTTCCAGACGGTCGGCGCCGTCATCATGGGACGAAAGACGTATGAGGAAGTGCTCGTGCTTGAGCCGAACGGCTATCCATACAAGGATATCCCGAACTATATTTTGACACGCAGTCCGGACCGGGAAGCCGAGCACGTCACGTTCACGGACGAGCCGATTGAACAGCTCATCGAACGATTGAAGCAAGACGTCGACGGAGACATTTGGATCGTTGGGGGAGGCGAGGTCATCAAGGAAGCGATGGCGCATGACTTGATTGACAGCTACGAGATTGCCATCGCCCCGGTCGTATTAGGCGAAGGGATTCCGCTCTTCCCGGAAGGCACGAAAGAGACGAAGTTGAAATTGACGAGCCAACGCTCGTCGGGACAGTTCGTCATGGTGACGTACGAGCGGTAAATAAAAAAGCCGACCTTTGAAAGCGTCGACTTGGTGTATCAAAGCGTCATGTGTTCGAAGAATTGCATGTGACGTTTCATCATTTCGTGCGTTATATAAAATTAACAAGAAACGTGATCGCGACAAATGACAGGCCGACCAAGACGAATGCGTATCCCAAGACTTTTGGTCTGAAAAAAGATAGAAACAAACTGAACAAGATTTCAGTTCCGTCTGTCGGTGCGCCGGTCTCTCCAGACTTTGTCTGATCTTTTGATTTGATGAGCAAAACGCCAAAGAAGATAAAGGGGATTGCCGCAATCAAAGAATCAAGGATGCTATTCATTCGATTTTACCTCGTCTCTCATCATTTAGAATGGATTTCTAATCATGAAAAGTATACCATCTCTTTCGCTTGAGGAATCTAACCTAGAAGAAAGATTAATTGCGTTGATCAATAAACAAGGCCGAGTTCATCATGAACTCGGCCTCTTCTTATACATGCTTCCGTTGAAACGCAGAAATCGCTTCATACTCTTCAGCGAGATGACGGGAGAGCCGGATATAAATCGGCAGCAACTCCCGGTAAATCGTGGTCGCTTCATGATTTGGCGTATGCTCGTGCGTCACTTGTGGCACAGCCGTGAAGTCGTCGATATCCCCGAACGCGTACTCCCCGAGCATAACCGCACCGAGACACGAACTCTCATGGCTTTCCGGCACGACGACCGGTGTATCGAAGATGTCGGCCATCATTTGGCGCCACAAACTCGACTGGGCGAACCCGCCCGTCGCGTGAATCCGGTTCGGCGCGCCCGTCAACTCGTCGAGCGCCAGCATGACCGTATACAAGTTGAAGATGACGCCTTCGAGTACTGCGCGGATGAAGTGCTCGCGCTTATGGTGGATACTCAACCCGAAGAACGAACCGCGTGCGTTCGAGTCCCAGAGCGGGGCCCGTTCACCCATCAAATACGGGTGGAACAACAGCCCGTCCGAGCCCGGCTTGACCGTCTCGGCGATGCGCGTCAACACGTCATACGCGTCCATCCCGAGCCGTTTCGCCGTCTCGACCTCGCTCGCCGCGAACTCGTCGCGGAGCCAGCGGAGGATGATGCCGCCGTTATTGACCGGTCCACCGATGACCCAATGTTTGTCGGTCAAGGCGTAACAGAAGATACGTCCTTTCGGGTCCTCGACCGGTTCCCGGACGACCGTGCGGATGGCACCGCTCGTCCCGATCGTGACGGCGACGACGCCTTGTTCGAACGCCCCGACACCGAGGTTCGACAATACCCCGTCACTCGCCCCGATGACGAGTGGGAAGTCCCAGCCAAGCGTCTCAACCACATCAGATTTAAGCGTCAAAATTTCGGTCGTCGGCACGAGCTCGGACAGTTGATTGGGTGTGACCCCGGCGACGTCGAGCGCCTCTGGATCCCAATCGCAGTTCTTCAAGTTGAACAGCCCGGTCGCCGAGGCAATCGAATGGTCGATGACGAAGCGACCGGTCAGGCGATAGAAGACGTACTCTTTGATGGAAACGAATTTTACGGCTCGAGCGAACACGTCCGCATGCTCGGCTTTCAGCCAACGCAGCTTCGACAGCGGCGCCATCGGATGGACAGGTGTGCCGGTGCGCATATGGAGCGCACTCGCATCGAAGTCGCGTTTGATTTCTTGCGTATACGGGTTGGCCCGGCTGTCGGCCCACGTGATGCTGTGGGTGAGCGGGCGGCCCGACGCATCGAGCGCAATCAGGCTGTGCATCGCTGAGCTGAATGAGGCGAAGCGAATCGGACCGTCGGCTTTGGCACGGACGGCGGAAATCGCCTCGAGCACGGCCCCGTAGATGACGACCGGGTCTTGCTCGGCCGTCTCCGTGTCCGGGGTGAGGAGCGGGTACAACACGTTATGTACCGCGAGTTGTTGCTGGTTATGGAACAGGACGGCTTTCGTGCTCGTCGTCCCGATATCGACGCCAATCGTGTACACACACATCACTTCCTAACTTAAATGATAAACAAGCTGATCAAGAAGACGACCGCGAAGCCGGTCAATCCAATAATCGTTTCCATGACGGTCCACGACTTGAGCGTGTCTTTCACGTCGAGCCCGAAGTAGCGGTTGACGAGCCAGAAACCTGAGTCGTTGACGTGCGAGAGTACCGTCGCACCCGAGGCGATCGAGATGACAATTAGACCGAGCGCGGCACCGGTGATATTTTGAAGTTCGAGAAGCGGCGTGATGAGTCCTGCCGCCGTGACCATCGAGACGGTCGCCGAACCTTGGGCGACACGGACGACGGCCGCAATCAAGAAGGCGAGCACAATCGCCGGGAGTGCTGACCCGGCCATCATTTCTCCGAGCACGTCACCGA
The DNA here is from genome assembly GCF_018616375.1 of Exiguobacterium sp. J17977. GTDB lineage: Bacteria > Bacillota > Bacilli > Exiguobacteriales > Exiguobacteriaceae > Exiguobacterium > Exiguobacterium mexicanum. The sequence goes on from NZ_JAEQBB010000001.1 coordinate 179,829, forward strand.
CACCCGAGTCGATCAACACTTGTTTGAACACGCCACCGGCACCCGTGACAAGGATGATAATCCCAGCCGGTTCGAGTGCTTTCGTCGCAATCTCCTGGACTTCGTCACGCGTATAGCCACGACGTGTGCCGAGGAAGATGAACGTGAGCAATGTCGCGAGCGTCAAGGCGACGAACGGGTGACCCATGAACGTGAAGAACGTGCGGATGCCGTTGCCTTCTTCAAGCAAGACGGCGGACAACGTGTTGGCGAGAATCAAGACGAGCGGAATCGAGATGAGCGAGACGATCATCTTGAAGCTCGGCAGTTCTTTCGACGTATCAATCTCTTCGAACTCCATATAGTCCGGGATATTGACGTGAATCTTTTTGGCGATATACTTCGCAAAGATTGGCCCGGCGAGAATCGTTGCCGGAATCCCGGCGATGACCCCGAACAAGATGACCCATCCGAGCTCGGCCCCGATCAAGTTGGCGACGGCAATCGGACCCGGCGTCGGCGGGATGAAACTGTGCGTGACGGCGAGACCCGCGAGGAGCGGAATCCCGTAGTACAAGAGCGAGCGGCCCGTCTTTTTGGCGAGGCCATAAACGATCGGGACGAGAATGATGAAGCCGACGTCGAAGAAGACCGGGACGGCGACGATGAAGCCGGTGAGGGCGAGCGCCCATTGCGCCTTGTCCTCACCGAACTTATTGACGAGCGTCTGGGCGAGACGTTCCGCACCACCCGAGACTTCTAACATCTTCCCGAACATGGCACCGAGACCGACGACGACGGCGACGAAGCCGAGCGTTCCGCCCATCCCGTTCTGAATCGAGGTGATGACGTCCCCGAGCGGCATACCGGCCGCGACCCCGACGAGCAGACTGACGAGGAGAAGTGAGACGAAGGCGTGGAGCTTCGTCCGCATGACCAAGAATAAGAGCAAGAAAATCCCTGCGACTGCGATTAAAATGAGTGTCGAACTCGACATATGTATTTCCCCCTTTACCGTATGTGTAACCGTTTACAAATATTTACAAAGGAAAAGGCCACCCCTGACCTTTTCCTTGCGGTTATTTCTTGACGACCGCGTGGCCCCCGAACTCGTTGCGGAGCGCGGCGACGACTTTCCCGGAGAACGTGTCGTCCTCGAGCGAGCGATAGCGCATCATGAGCGACATGGCGATGACCGGGGCCGCCGCCTGTAGCTCGAGCGCCGTCTCGACCGTCCATTTTCCTTCCCCTGAGGAATGCATGACGCCGCGGATGTCGTCGAGCTTCGCGTCTTTCGAGAACGCGTTCTCGGTCAACTCCATGAGCCATGAGCGGACGACCGATCCGTGGTTCCAGACGCGGGCGACCTGTTCGTAATCGTAATCGAACGGGCTCTTCTCCAAAATGTCGAACCCTTCGGCAATCGCCTGCATCATCCCGTACTCGATGCCGTTGTGGATCATCTTCAAGAAGTGGCCGCTGCCGGCAGGTCCCGTGTACAAATAGCCGTTCTCGACCGAGAGATCTTTGAAAATCGGCTCGATTGTCGGCCACGCATCGGCGTCACCACCGACCATCGTGCAGGCGCCGTTGCGGGCACCTTCCGTGCCACCGCTCGTCCCGCAGTCGAAGAAGGCGATGCCTTTGGCGCTGAACTGTTCGGCGCGAGCGACCGACAGCTTGTAGTTCGAGTTGCCGCCGTCGATGACGATGTCACCTGGCTCCAGCTTCTCGAGCAGTTCTGCCAGTACGGCCTCAGTGATGTCACCGGCCGGCACCATCGCCCAGACGACGCGTGGTGTCTCGAGCGAGTTGACGATGTCCTCAAGCGTCGGCACGATCTCAAACTTCGATGTCGCCTCGACGTTCCCGGCGTCCGTCCCGACGACCGTATGACCGTGGTCGCTCAAGTTGAGCGCCAAGTTGTATCCCATCTTGCCTAATCCAATCAAACCGATTTGCATATCGTCACCTCTAAATCGAATTTTTTTCCATCTCTCCACTATAATATCAAATTAAATTCGATTTACAAGTCGAATGACGGAATTTTTTTCGAAGAACACAAAAAAGCGTCCCGACCTAACGTGTAGGCGGGACGAGGGTCAAACACTTTTCTTATATGGATACAGGAACGAGTCGAGTTCTTCGGCCGGCATCGGCTTATTATAATAGTAGCCTTGCGCCTGATTGCACTCCTCGGCTTTGAGGAAGGCGACCTGTGCTTTCGTCTCGACGCCTTCGGCGATGACGTTCAACCCGAGCTCGTGTGCCATCCGGATGATCGTCTTGACGAGAGCGGCGTCCTTCGAGTCGGTCTCGATGTTTTTCGTGAAATGTTGGTCGATTTTCAGCGTGTCGATCGGGAACAGCTTCAAGTAGCTGAGCGACGAGTAGCCGGTTCCGAAGTCGTCGATTGACAAGTGGACGCCGAGGGCGACGAGCGCCTCCATCGTCTCGATGGCGCTTTGCGCGCTCTGGATGACGGTCTCGGTCAACTCGAGCTCGAGGTATTCCGGGGCGAGACCGGTCGCCTCGAGCGCCTGGCTGACGATGTCCGGCAAATCTTTTTGTGCGAACTGGAGCGCCGAGATGTTGACGGCGACGCGGAACGGTGCGATACCCGCGTCCTGCCACGCCTTGTTCTGCCGACACGCCTCGTTCAAGACGTATTCGCCGAGACGGTGGATGCTGCCGGTCTCTTCGGCAATCGGGATGAACTCGGCCGGCGAGATCATGCCGAGCTCGGGGTGCGTCCAACGCACGAGCGCCTCGACGCCGATGAGCGTCTCCGTCTCGAGGTGCACTTGCGGCTGATAATGAATCGTAAACTCGCCGCGCCCGATGCCTTTCCGGAGCGCCATCGCGAGCTGTGACTTGCGGGCGACGGACTCGTTCATCTCGGTCGTGAAGAACTGGAAGCCGTTCTTGCCGTCCTCTTTCGCCCGATACATGGCGATGTCGGCATTTTTCAATAAGTCATCGGCCGTCCGCCCGTCGGACGGGTAGAGGCTAATCCCAATCGACAGACTCGTGAACACGTCCTCGCCTTCGAGCAGGAACGGTTGGTTCAACGCGTTCGTGATCTCTTGGGCACGGTGAGCGGCCAAGTTACTGCCGGTGTTCGGCGACAGGATGACGAACTCGTCCCCGCCGAGACGGGCGAGCGTGTCGCTCTTATTGGTCGTCGTCAACAGACGGTCCGTCACTTGGCGCAAGAAGACGTCACCTGACGAGTGGCCGAACCGGTCATTGATGACCTTGAAGTTGTCGAGGTCGATATAAAACAGGGAGAATGTCGACTCGTTGCCTTGCGCGAGAAGGGCGTCGAGCCGGTCGTTGAACAGGCGTCGGTTCGGCAGGCCGGTCAACGTGTCCAAATAGACGAGGTCGTTGATTTGTTCCTCGATTTGTTTCCGTTCACTGATATCGCGGATGATGCTGCTGAAGAAGAGACCCTTCTCCGTCTCCCACGTGCCGAGTGACATCTCGAACGGGAACTCGGTGCCGTCCTTGCGCAGTCCGACGAGCTCGACCGTGCGGCCGATGACGTTCGCTTCACGGGTCTGACGATAGCGTTTCATGCCTTGTTCGTGTGCGACTTTAAAGCGCTCGGGCATGATGAGCGTGATCGATTCCCCGAGCACCTCGCTTGCGGCATAACCGAACAGTCGCTCGGCCCCATGATTCCATTGCACGATGCGGCGTTTGTCGTCCGCGACGATGATGGCATCGTTCGCCGACTCGATGACGGACTGGAACTTCGTTTCGAGTTCGATCGACTGACGCTCGAGCTGCTTCTCATTGCGAAGCGAGATGAGCATGAGCACAAACAGCGTCGTGACACTGCCGCCAATCCAAAAGGCGAGGAGCGTGCTGTCCATCGAGAAGCCGGTCAATGGTTGTGGCGTCGCGAGTGGCGTGAACTCGGCCGCACCCATGCCGATATAGTGCATCCCCGAGACGGCGAGCCCGATCAAGAGAGAGCAGACGAGCCTCCGCCAATGGAACCGCGACACGTCCGGGAGCGAGAACAACAGATACAGCCCGACGAGCGAGGCGACGAACGCGACGACCGCCGATAACACCCACATGAACGGGTCGTATGTCAGGACGGCGTTCATCTGCATCGCTTCCATGCCGACGTAATGCATCGAGACGATACCGATGCTGATGAAGACGGCACTGATGACTAGATCGCGCGGTCGTGCCGTCTGCCGACTGACGATGTAAAAGGCGAACCCGGACGAGACGATGGCTGGAATGATGGAGGCGATGACGATACCGATATGGTAGGATACGTCGGCCTCTAAATGAAAGGCCAACATGCCGATGAAATGCATCGCCCAAATGCCGAGCCCGAGACTGAGGGCTCCGGCGCTCACCCAACGGATGCGCGACACCCGTTCGGCATATTTGAGCCGACTGCTAATATCGAGTGAGACAAAGGCTGAGAAGACGGCGACGGCGATGGATAACAAGACGAGGGGAAGACTGTACGTACTATGGAGGTGGTGTTCGATGGGGACCAACCCTTTCTTCATTAAAGTCGGGACAAACGGACGAAAGCTGACAGGTTCTCAAAAATGAGCTTTCCTAGCTTAGCATATTTGTCTTGACGTGAAGGGAATCTTTTCCACAGTGGGTCAATAGTTTGGCACATTGACAGATAGAACATTCAGTCTTTGATTGCGGAATTTTTTTCGAAACGGTATCGTAAAAAGAAAAAGGGTGAGACATATGGAATCGATGAACGGCCTGGCCCGCATCCGTGGTGCCTATACGACACTCGGCAAGAAAGAGCAACGTATCGCCGATTATATCTTGAAGCAGCCCGAACGCATCATCCATCATACGATTAACCAAGTCGCCGACGACCTCGACGTCGCCGAGTCGACCGTATTCCGTTTCTGTCAGCGCGTCGGCTTCAAAGGCTATCAGGCGCTGAAAATTGCGCTCGCCACTGATGTCGTCGCGCCGCTCCAAGACATCCATGAGGACATCTCGCAAGAAGACACACCGCTTGAGATCGCCGAGAAGATTTTCACGTCGAACGTGAAGACGCTCGAGGCGACGCGGCAAATCTTGGACGGGGCCTCACTCGACGAGGCTGTCGCGCTTCTCTTGTCGGCCCGCCGCATCGAGTTCTTTGGGAGCGGGGGCTCGGCTGTCATCGCGCTCGACGCGTATCACAAGTTCGTCCGGAGCGGATTATTCGTCACGGCGAATTTGGAGTCGCATATGCAGCTCATGTCGGCGTCGCAACTGACGACCGACGACGTCGCCGTCCTCATCTCGCACTCGGGTGCCTCGAAAGACACGCTCGATGTGGCGAAAGTGTTGAACGAGCGTGGCGTCCCGACGATCGCTATCACGAACTACGCGAAGTCGCCGCTGTCGAAACTGTGTGACGTCGCCCTCTATACCGTGTCGCAAGAGACGGAGTTCCGCTCCGAGGCGCTCGCCTCGCGAATCGCCGAGCTCAGTCTAATAGACGCCTTGTTCACCGTCGTCATGATGCGGCGCGGGGAAGAGGGTAGAGAATCGCTCCAAAAAATGCGCGAGGCCATCTCGCTCCGGCGCATGTGAACGCAAAAAAATCCGTCCCGCTTATAAAAAGCGGACGGATTTTTTGTTGTTATCGGTTGACCGTGTCATCACGGCGTGCCGTGCTCGAGCCGACAATTCCGGCGATCGATGTCAAAATCATCGTCAAGATGAGGGCGACGAAGCTCCAAATCGAAACGGTCGACGCGGTTTCAGCCGCTTGTTCCGTTTGGACGCGCAACTCTTCGATTTGCGTCTCTAACTCTTGTGACGTCTCTTCGAGTGTCTGTTGGGCGTTAGCGATTTGTTCGCTTGCTTGTGTCGTCGCTTCATTCAAACTGTTCACGATGTTTTGTGTGGCTTCTTCCGCTTCCGCTTGTGTCAAATCTGTATTTTGAGCGACCGCATCGGCAATCTCTTGCTCATCGACCGATTGCTCGATTGTTTCGGCGCGCTCCGTCAACTTGTCACCGAGGTCAGCGACGATTTGGTCAAAGTTTTCGGGGTTCGTCAACGCTTGTTTCCCGGCTTCGGTTGCATCTTCACGGGCTGCGTCGAGCTGGCCTTGCAAGTATTCCGGCTGCAATTCTTCGATGTCCGTGTCACGTAAAATCTCTTCGACATTGCCTTGCAACTCGTCCGTGTTCACGTCCGTGACGTTGTCAGAGATGGCCGTGAATCCGTTCGTAACTGCGTCCGACGCGCCGCTTGCGACCGTGCTGATGCCGCTGCCTGCAGCACTACCGACCGTCCCGAGGACTGATCCGACCGTTTGGAACGTATTGATCGTCGTGAACGTGAGGAGCGAGAATAGCAAGATGACGCTCGTGGCCCACGTCAAGAATCCGTGGATGAGTCCGCTCCGGGCCGATGTCACACCGGATACGAATCCAGCGGCGAACAAGGATAGGATGAGCGTGAGAATTCCCCAGATAATCAATCCTGTGCCGACGCCGTCAAACGGATTGTCAGACGTGACGTCGGTAACGCCAAAACCGATGGCCGATCCGATGAAGCTAAACGTTAAGAGAAGTGCGAAAAAGGTGACGACACCTGCGAGGATCGATCCCCAAGATACGTTTTTCCCCGCCGCGTCCGCCTCCGGACGCAAATACTGACTGAAGCGTGTTTGTCTTCTAGTTTCCATGATTTTCTTTGTCTCCATTCTCGTGTAAATGTATGAACTGCATCGTCCATGAACGGAATTTACCCGGGAAAGAAAATTACAAACTCATTGATGTGTTGTGTAAAATTTTATTTCAAGTTCTGAACGAATTATTCGGTAAATTCTCTTCTATAGAAAAAGAAACCGCATGATATCAACAATTATAAGAGTTCAAGTCTCAACTATTATAATAAAAAAATATTTAACACATCGAAATTTTTCAAGTTCGTATGAACGGGAATCAACACAACTACCGATTGGTAACAGCGACGAAAAATAGACACGTCGCTTAGGCACGACATGATAGAGAAGGAGATAAACGGATGAATGGATTCAATCGAGCCCTCTTGGTCGTAACGGGCGTCATCGGACTGTTGAGCGTAGCGCTGCTATTGCTCGGCGTGTATGACGTCCCTCAAATCCAAACGTATATTGACCAATGGCAAAACGAAGACTGGTATATGTACACGATCCTCGCAATCGGCATATTCCTCGCGGTCATCTTCCTGCTCATGCTGATGACAGGGTTGGCCGCCAAAGCAAAACCGAGACGGTACACGATTCAGACGAATGAAGGCCGAATCACGGTATCGAAAGACACAATCGAGAAGACGGTCCAGGAATCGCTCAAGCAATTCCAAGGGCTGCGCTCGCCGGACGTGTCCGTCGCCATCGACTCGAAACGGGAGCAGGTGCGCGTCCACATCGACTGCGCCGTGTTCAAACAGGACGGGTTGCCGACGCTCGGGAAGACGATTCAAACGCACGTCAAAGAGCGGATCGAATCGTTGATCGAAGTGCCAGTGGCCGAAGTGTCACTCAATATCTACGATACGTTGCGCAAGACGTCAGAGCGGGTCGTATAAGGAGGGACTAGCATGGATACAAAAACAATGTTGTGGCCGTACCGGTTCCGGCTCATCGGAGCGGGGCTCGGCCTCATCATGGCAGTGCTCTTCCTCACGATCGGCTTCGGTCCGACGCTTCTCATCGTGACGCTCACGTTCATCGGTTTCGTAATCGGCAAGTGGCGTGACGGGGCACTTCGTATGGAAGAATGGGTGGCCTTTTTCACCCGCAACTAACAACGACCTTACCAATCGGTCAAACCAATGAACACAAAAGGAGATTATTGACATGGCTAACGAAAACGTAAATGTGAATCGAACAGAAGAGACGATCCGTCAAAACAAATTGACGTTTGAAGAGCAGGTCATCAAGAAAATCGCCGGGCTCGCCACGAGCGAAGTTCAAGGGATTTTGTCGATGAGCGGTGGGTTCATGAGCGGTCTCACGGACCGTTTCCGGAGCACCGAAGACATCACGAAAGGCATCGACGCCGAGGTCGGCGAACGCCAAGTCGCCCTCGATTTGCGCGTCATCGTTGAATACGGCAAGAACATCCCAGGCGTCTTCAATGAGACGGTCACGAAAATCAAGGCCGCGATGAGCGAAATGACCGGGCTCGAGGTCGTCGAGGTGAACATGCATGTCGAGGACGTCATGACGAAAGCCGAGTTCGACGCCAAGAGTCGGGCGTCGGAGTCTGAAGTGGAAACGAGCCGTGAACTCGTCTAACGATATCAAACAGACGTCCGCATTTCGTATGCGGACGTCTGTCGTTTGAATAAGGTGCACATACAAGTAGGGGTACGGGTATGACGAAAGGATTACAATTCGCAAAAGGGTGGAATTACTATACACAGATTGATTTTCGTCCATACAGAGAGGAAAGACCGATATGAACAAACTTGAATTCTTGACGACCGAGCACTACGACGTGTTCAAACAGTTGGCCCAGCGGCTTCATAATCCGGGTGACGTCAAGAAAGAGTATTTTTCCGCCCTATACGTCATCGCCGGGAATGAACGGGTGCGAAACCTGTTGTTGCCGTACATGGACCTCGAGCAAGGCAAAATCAGCACGGCGACCATTATCGATGACAACACGTTCGAGAAGCAAGATTTCATCCTCGTCAAACTCGTCATCCACTTGTACAACAATAAAGAATGGGTGCTCCCGACCGAACTGATCAGCCTGCCGCAACCTGACTATCAATTGGCGATGCAGGCAATCACGCTCTGCCGCGACGAGCACTTCGACGACGTCACCATACCCAAATGAACAAACCTGTCCCGAATCAGTCGGGACGGGTTATTCGTCTAGTTGAAGGAGGTCAAGTCATGTCCGTGAACACGACGATGCTCGCCATCGTGCTCGTCCTGATGGTGTCGATGATTGCCGCCCCGTTCCTGTTCATTTTCTATCTCTGGCGCAAGGACCGCCATCAGCGCGAGCATTCCGTCCTCCGCAACTTCCCGATTCTCGGTAAGGTACGTTATATCTTGGAGAAGGTCGGGCCTGAGATGCGGCAATATTTGTTCTTGAACGACAACGAGGCGAAACCGTTCTCGCGGAACGACTATGAGGCGGCCGTTATTTCCGGGAAATATAAGTCGCGCATCATCGGGTTCGGCTCAGAGCGGGATTTCGAGCGGGGCGGGTTCTATCTGCAGAACGTTCTCTATCCGACGAACCGGAATGAACTCCGCGTCGATAACAGCCAGACCGTGAAGACTCACCTCTATCAAGTCGAGGAGGACAACCTGTTCACCCGTAAGGAGCGGGTCGTCGAACGAGAGATCGGTCCGTACTTGTTGACGGAAGAGGACAGCATCGTCATCGGGAAACAGACGTGTCGGGAGCCGTTCCGCCTTCGCGGTCTCGTCGGGCAGTCGGCGATGAGTTTTGGCTCACTCGGCGAGAACGCCATCACGGCGCTGTCGATCGGGCTCGGTCGGGCCAAAGGGACGTGGATGAACACCGGCGAAGGCGGGCTGTCGGACCATCATTTGAAGGGCGGGGTCGACCTCATCTGTCAAATCGGGCCGGCGCTGTTCGGCGTCCGGACCGAGGACGGGACGTTCTCGGACGCGGCGTTCAAAGCGAAGAGTGAGATTCCGCAAGTGCGTGCCTTCGAGTTGAAGCTCGCCCAAGGCGCGAAGACTAGAGGCGGCCATATCGACGGTGCGAAAGTGACGGAAGAGATTGCCCGCATCCGGAACGTCAAGATCGGCGTGACGATTGACAGCCCGAACCGATTCTCCGAGTTCAAGTCGGACAAGGAACTGCTCAGCTTCATCGAGTGGCTGCGCGACATCGGCGGCAAACCGGTCGGCATCAAGCTCGTCGTCGGACGCCTTGCGGACGTCGAGGCGCTCGTGCAAGAGATGGCTTCTTCCGGTCAGCATCCTGATTTCATCACGGTCGACGGCGGAGAAGGCGGGACCGGGGCGACATATCAAGAGCTCGCCGATTCGGTCGGACTGCCGTTGAAGGCGGCACTCCCGTATGTGCATCAATTACTCATAAAATATGGAATCCGTGACCGCATCACCTTGTTTGCTTCCGGCAAGCTCGTCACGGCTGATAAGATTGCAGTCGCCCTCGCGCTCGGGGCCGACTGCGTCAACATCGCCCGCGGGCTCATGTTCAACGTCGGCTGTATCCAGGCGCAAGTATGCCATACGAACCGATGTCCGGTCGGTGTCGCGACGACGGACCCGAAACTGCAGCACGCCCTCGTCGTCGATGAGAAGAGTTACCGCGTAACGAACTATATCATCTCACTTCGCGAAGGGCTCTATAACATGACGGCAGCGGCCGGTCTCGATACGCCGACGAAGCTGTCGCTCGAGCATGTCGCCTATAAGTATCCGGACGGCCGGGTGAAGCGAGGCGAGGAATTATTCGATGGACAAGCGAAAGACGGATGACCCGCGCGGGCCATCCGTCTTTTTGATTCCTCAAGCCGTACCGAATTGCTCGTTCGTCACGCCTGTGCTGACGACTCGGTTTCGTCCACCGTGCTTCGCCTCATACAGGGCGTTGTCGGCCGCCTCGGTCGCGACGACGACCGGACAGGCCTTGGCGTGTGCGACCCCGATCGAGACCGTGATGTGAATCGGGTCGAAGCCGTTCAAGAAGAAAGACTCCGTCTCGACGTTGGCGCGAATCCGTTCGGCGATTTTATTCGCTTTCGTGACGGGCAAGTCATGAATGAGAATCGCGAACTCTTCCCCGCCGAGCCGTGCCACGACGTCTTGTGTTCTCGTCTCGCTGACTAACAGTTCGGCGAAACGTTTCAACACCAAGTCTCCGTTGGCGTGGCCATACACATCGTTCACACGTTTGAAATGGTCGATATCTAAAATCATCACGTGATAGGAGCGGGATGTGGCACCGAGGGGTTCGGTTGACTGCTCCCATACACGTCGATTGAACAGCCCGGTCAAATGATCGCGTTCGGCCGAGCGTTGGTATTCCTTGGCCCGGCGCGTGGTCCGTTCCAAATCGATTGTTAACGCGCTGGCCAAGAGACCGGCGACCAATCCGACCATCCACAGCGTCATGATGAGCGAGACATAGGTTCCACCCCAACCGAGATTGAGCCACAGTCCGAACGACAGCATGCTCAAAGCCCAGACGTTCAGCGCCATCACTTGGAGGAACATTCGGTCGGCGAAGCGACGGTGAATCCACAACATCCCCAGCCCGACGACGAACGTCCCGATGAACGCGATGATGGCTTGGTCGGAGAGACCGAACAACAGCCGGGAGCTGGCGATGATGCCGGTGGCGATGAAGAGCGGCAAACGGGCCCCGTAAAACGCGAGGAGGATTGCCGGCAAATGGCGCAAGTCGATGCGGACGTCCTCGTTCACTTCGACGGCATTTATCATCAGGAAGAGACCGATCATCCCGGCGAGCCCGCCCATGAGGATGCTTCTCGCATAGGACGAGGAGAATAGGAACGAGTGATAAATCTTGGAGATTAAGTAGAATCCCGTGAACGCGACACAGGCGTTCATCAATAATAGAGTGATTGCGATAACCTCACGACCTTTGAATGGAAAGTATAGGTCAACCGTACCAAATCGTTATCGTTTGTCAATTTTTAGCATGCAATTTCACCAATCTGATTTTGACGATGAGCGATTGCCTCACGACGAGACTTTCTTTTCACTCAGCCTGTCAAATAACTTCGCATATAGTCCCATCCCGGTGAGCGCCGACAGCAAGATGAGTGTGAAGACGGCAATCGGGGAGACGAAGCCCGAGGCGAGCACCGTCACCGGCGCGAGGAACTTGCCGATCGTGTTTTGGAGCGTATCGGCCGCGAGATATTGGCCGCGTGACTCGGCTGGTGCGTAGCGACTGACGAAGCTTTGGCTGACGGGGGAACGAATCAATTCGCCGAACGTGAACACGGTCGTGACGACGAGCAAATACCAGATGTTCGACGAGAAGGCGACGAGGAACGTCCCGAAGCCGGCGAGAAATGTCGACAACAGGAAGACACGTCGTTCATTCCAGGCGCGGAACATGCGCGTGACCGGCATGATGAAGACGACGAACAAGAGCCCGTTATAGGCGACGAGCCAACCGAACAGGACCGTGTTCGAGACGTCGAACGTGGCCGGGGCCTGTTCAATCAAATAGACCGGTAAATACACGTCGAGCTGCATGATCGGGATCAAGGCGAACACGCCGGCAATCAAATAGAGGCGGAACAACGGATCACGCAGAATCGTCGCATACGAACGCCCTTGGGTGCGGAATGTCGTCGCGACCGTCGTCTTGGTCGAGGCCGGCCGTGTCTCATGAGTCAGTGCCGCGAGCAGCACCCCGTACCCGAACAGGACGAAGGCGCAACCGAGCAGGAGTGCCTGACGATGCTCGAAGAACAAGACCGCCCCGAGGATGGGACCGAGCACGGCGCCGATATTGTTCGACGCCATGAACGTCGCGAACACGTCCCGTAAATGTTCGGTCGGTACGAGGTCGGCGACCATGGCCGAGCTGGCCGGTTTATAGATCGCGCCCATGAAGCCGATGCCGATATAGGTGACATAATCGACGTAGGCGTTCGTCGACAAGGCGAAGGCGAGGAACAAGATCCCTTGCGCGAACGTCCCGACGAGCATGACGGGACGGCGTCCGCTCTCGTCTGCGAGCGAACCGCCAATCAAACTGCCGATCAGAAGGAACAGTGGAGGCACGGCCATGAGCAGACCGGCCAGCTCGACGCCGAGTGTTTGAGCAAAATAGACGGTGATGAACGGGAAGTACATCCAAAACAACAGATTGAACAGACCTTCACCGAACAAGCGGACCTTCAGATTGAGGTCCCAGCGGTATGATTCCATCGATGTGCTCCTTTCCAAAGTCTATCTCTACTGTAGGGAGTCCAGCTGAGAAAGAATAGACTTATGTTGCGGGATTTGCTAAGCTAAAAATAGAAAAAGCGAATATATATGCGCTTGTTTGCGCTGTACCATAAACCGAACATAAGTTCTGATTATTAGATGGAGCGGTCACTTTCCCGAGCGGAGAGTGACCGTTTTTTGTGTTCCCAGGAAGTAAAATCTCTTACTGATCCTTCATAATATGAATTGTTTCCATCGAGCTAGAACGGGAAAATATAAAGACAGACATTAACGGAGCGGGGCGAAATTGTCAGATGAAGCGGAGTGCACAAAGGGGATGTGGGTATGAACAGGTTGAATCGATTCATATTGGTCATCACTGGCATCGTCGGGTTGGTGAGCGTGGTGGTACTGTTGCTCGGCATTTATGACGTCCCGCAACTCAGTCCTTATTGGGAGCGTTGGCAAAACCAAGAAGAGTACGTCTACACCGTGCTCGCCCTCTCGATTTTCCTCGGTGTCGTCTTCCTCGTCATGCTCGTGACTGGTTTGGTGGCCAAGTCGAATACGGGGCGTTACACGATTCAGACGGGGGAAGGGCGGATCACGATTTCGACCGAGACGATTGAGAAGATGGTGTATGAGTCGTTGAAGCCGTTCCAAGGGGTGCGGGCGCCGGACGTCAACGTTGACATCGATTCGAAGCGAGACAGCGTGCGCGTCCACATCGACTGTTCCGTCTTCAATCGGCAAGGCTTGCCGACGCTTGGCAAAGAGATTCAGACGCATGTGAAAGAGCGTCTTGAGTCGTTGCTCGAAGTGCCCGTGACGGACGTGTCACTGAACATTCAAGATACGAAGCGGCAGACGTCAGAACGAGTCGTATAAGGAGGTGCTGTGATGGATACGAAAACGATATTGTTCCCTTATCGCTTCCGTCTCATCGGAATTGTCGTCGGGGTGATCATTGCGGTGCTGTTCCTGACGATTGGCTTCGGGCAGACGGTATTGATCGTGACGTTGGCACTGGTCGGTTTCTTAATCGGGAAATGGGGCGATGGGGCGCTCCACGTAAACGAGTGGGTAGAATTTTTCACACGGAAGCAGCGGCGCTGAATCGATACAAAGGAGTGAGCGGTCATGCAAGACGAAAATATGAGCCTCCCGACGAATGTGGTGGATGGAGGGCGGCACAATAAACTGACGTTCGAGGAGCAGGTCATCAAGAAAATCGCCGGACTCGCCACGGGGGAAGTGCAAGGCATCCTGTCGATGAGCGGTGGCTTCATGAGCGGATTCACGGACCGGTTTCGGAGCACCGAAGACATCACGAAAGGAATTGACGCTGAGATTGGGGAGCATCAAGTCGCGCTCGATTTACGTGTCATCGTCGAATACGGCAAAAGCATACCGGGCATCTTTGACGACACTGTTTTGAAAATCAAAAAGGCGATGACCGACATGACCGGTCTCGATGTCGTCGAAGTGAACATGCACGTCGAAGACGTCATGACACGGGAAGAGTTCGATGTGAAACGGAAGACGGTCGAAGAAGTGGGCGAACCGAGCCGTGACCTTGTCTGATATGCGGGCAGTCCTTTTCCACAGGACTGTCTTTTTTATGCCGCCTCGCGGACAGGCTCGAGCGATTAACTCGTTTTAGGAAGGGGAACACCTAACTGTTGATCATCTAAGGAGGGATTCGATGAAAGCCTTATTCTTGAACTGTTCGTTGAAAGGCGAGGGCACGCCCTCGCACACGGAAGGGCTCATGAAAGATATCATTCCGCACTTCGACAAACTCGGGGTCGACTCGGAGATTGTCCGTGTCGTCGACTACAACGTCGCGTTCGGAGTGACGGAGGATGAAGGGGACGGGGACGAGTGGCCGCAGATCTTCGAGAGAGTGAAGGCCGCCGACATCCTCATCATCGGCACACCGCTTTGGCTCGGTGAGAAGAGTAGTATCGCCACGCAAGTCATCGAGCGGTTGTACGGTGGTAGCGCGTTGACGAACGAAAAAGGCCAGGCCATCTACTACAATAAAGTCGGCGGTGTCGTCGTGACGGGGAACGAGGACGGGGCGAAGCACGCCTGTGCGTCCATCTTATATGGGCTATCCCATATCGGTTTCACTGTCCCGCCGAACGTCGACACGTATTGGGTCGGTGAGGCCGGTCCAGGCGACTCATACATCGATGCCGGCCGCGACAATGCCTTCACGAAAAAGAACGGTCGCGTCATGGCGTACAACCTCTATCATTTCGCGAACCTATTGAAGCAGACGCCAATCCCGGCGGAAGGCAACGTCATGGAGTGACGGACAGCGCGACAGCCCCTAGACATCTAGGGGCTGTTCACATTAGAACCTTGATCGGAGCTCGATTTTGCGGAACTCTCTCAGCAATAAAATCGAGATTTCGTCGATGAAATGATCCCCGACCCAGCATGGTTCAAAGTGGAGCCAATTTTCATACGAGTCCGGCTGGAGAATCAGAATCCCGTTCGACAGCCAGGCCGTTCGCGCCCGGGTCGCTACACCGTCAATATAAAACATGACGTAGATATCTTTCATTTCATGCAAATAAGTCACGTGCATCTCGACGCCGCGTCCATCCTCACACGTTCGTTTCAGCTTGAGCATGTGAATACGGGTGTGGACCAGAGCGTACGCCTCACATAAGAAGTACCCGCCATGCTCGAACGCATGGAACGCTTGGGCGACGAGGTTGTTAAAGCATGCCTCCATGTCCTGCCAGCTATGATTCCGTCTCCGGAACACGGGTCTGTCTCCTGGCTCATAAAGCTCTTTCGGGATGTGGACGTTATAGTCGTGAAGTTTACGCATCATGCCGGCTCCTTCTGTGTCACAAGATATGCTGCTCTTTCATCATACGCCTGCTGAAGCGAAAAGAGTTTTACAGAAATTAGTACATTTACAGGAAAAAATGTACGCGATTTCCATCGGTACCAACGTTTCTTTGATGAAGAGCAAGAGTGACAAATACTACAATAAAAAACCGACTTTAAAAAATCGGTTTTAGACAACAAGATGAGTAAAGTATGCAGAATAATAATACGGATGTTCAATGATTAACAAAAGGGATAGGGGTTAAGTCTCTTCTTAAAAACAAAGGATGTTTTGGATAAGTGCCACAATTCGTTTTAGCAAGACAGTATAGAGGTTTGTCGCGCAATAAGAATAGTGTTTCCTCCATACGGCTACGGGCAAGGTTTGATGTGATAGCTTGACCCCAGGCGAGGACGACCATTTCTGAGTCCTTTGTATATGTTGAGATATAGTAATCATTTTCTGGACCGATTGGATCAGGCATGGAACTTAAGTTCTGAGGCTTAGTGGAAATCCCCGCAAACAAATTAACGACCCTAATGCCGTCATATCCCCAATCCTTAGCAAAATTGATACAGCGTTTTAAAGTCGGATCAGGTCGGTCTTGATTTCCAACACTCGGATTTAACATGATGAATGTGACGTAACGCTCTTTTAAACCCCACGTACACTCAAATAGGTATCGATATTGTTTTTGTTCATCTAACACTGCGCGTACCTTATAACTTGAATCCCATGCATTTGACATCCAATCGCCTCGCTTCAATGAAATAGTTTATTTTATTATATCCATTATGAGGTAAACTGCCTCGTGAAAAAAGGTTATGGGTGGACGTTGACAAACTTAGACATATAAAAAACGTCAACCAGCTTCGGGTTGACGCTAATCCTTACTTTTTTTCCACCGCATGCCCACCGAACTCGTTCCGGAGGGCGGCGACGACTTTCCCGGAGAACGTGTCCTCTTCGAGCGAACGTTGTCGCATCATGAGTGACATGGCGATGACCGGGGCCGGCACCCCATACTCGAGCGCTGTCTCGACCGTCCATTTGCCTTCCCCTGACGCATGCATGACCCCTTTAATCTCGTCGAGCTTCGCATCCTTATGGAACGCGCTCTCGGTCAGCTCCATCAGCCACGAACGGACGACAGAGCCGTGGTTCCAGACGCGGGCGACTTGCTCGTGGTCGTACTCGAACGGGCTCTTCTCGAGAATCTCGAACCCTTCGGCAATCGCCTGCATCATGCCGTACTCGATGCCGTTATGAATCATCTTCAAGAAGTGGCCACTGCCACTCGGTCCGGCATAGAGATAGCCGTTGTCCGTTGACACGTCGCGGAACAACTCCTCGATTTTACCGAACGCCTCCAAATCTCCGCCGATCATCGTGCAGGCACCGTGTCGTGCCCCTTCCATACCACCACTCGTCCCGACGTCAAAGAAGTAGATGAGCTTGTCCTTGAAGTGCTCGGCCCGCCGCATCGATTCCTTATAGTTCGAGTTACCGCCGTCGATGACGATATCCCCCGGTGACAATAACGCGTGCAAGTCGTTCAAAACGTGTTCCGTCACGTCACCGGCCGGCACCATCACCCAGACGACGCGTGGTGCTTTGAGTCCGTCGACGACTTCTTCGAGCGATTGTTTCGTCTCGAATTGGCTCGTCGACACGTTGCCCGGATCGTAGCCGAGGACGCGGTGCCCTTTGTCCGTCAAATTGAGCGCCAAGTTCAACCCCATCTTTCCAAGTCCGATCATCCCTAATTCCATATCGGTTCACCCCGTTCGTTGATTTGGTTTCCTTATAAGGGTTACCCGAAATGGAGGGACTTCAAAAGAGCGGCTTTACTTCATCGATGCGGTAGGCGAGGATGGACCCGACCTTTACTTGCTTGCCGTCACTCAGTTCGACGAAGTCGTTGAGCGGACTGGCGACCTTCAACGTCTTTTCGAACGTGAATGCAGCCTCATGAATCGTCCCCCCGTAGATGACGAATGAACAAAGCTCGTTTTTCTCTAAAAAACACGTGACGACGTAACGCATCTGCCGATTCCCCCACCAATAATTAGGTTTTTATTTACAGCTGAATTAAGAATGAGTCAATTATTACAAAAAATCATTCATATGTCCCAAAAAGATTTTTAAATATAAGGAAACAGACCTATAAAATCACATATTTGACGCAGTTTCGACATGAATTCAAGCATTCCCCGTCCGAAAAGCAGGACCTTATACATATGAGTCAAAAGTGATGACGGTTTCATATAGATCGAGGCGTGGTACTCTTACGAAGGAATGTGCGTGGAACGCTAAACAATTGAAGTGGTAAATCCGATATTTAAAAACGAACGAATATTTCGACATCATTCGGCATTCATTTACCTTTTTTATAAAAAACTTAAAAAGTCGAAATTGTTTGCGTGATAAACTAAAACCTGGTCTATTTCATTCAAGGGTTCGAGGAAAGGTGTTATGTCATGGAAGAGCAAAAGAAAAAGAGAGTCAAGAAACGCCGTAGAAAGAGTTCGCCCGCCAAACGTATCGCGATGATTGCGGGAATCGTAGTAGGGTTGTTCCTGCTCATCGGAGTCGGGGTGGCTACATACCTATATAATCAAGTCGATTCGACCGTCGAACGGTTGAACGAGTCGACGGGCCTTAGCCCGGAGCGCATGACGACAGAAGCCATCAACGATAAGAAGCCGATCTCGGTCCTTCTCCTCGGCGTCGACCGTCGTGCCGACGAGCAAGGTCGCAGCGACTCGATTATCGTCATGACGCTTAACCCGAACACGGATCAAAGCGCGATGCTTAGCATCCCGCGTGACACGAAGACGGAGATCGTCGGCAAAGAGACGTCTGACAAAATCAACCACGCCTATGCGTTCGGTGGAGCCGAGATGGCTCTCGACACGGTCGAGAACCTACTCGACATCCCAATCGATTACGTGGCTGAAGTTGATATGAAGGGCTTCCAAGACACGGTCGACCTGCTCGGCGGCGTCAACGTGACGAACAACTTGGCGTTCACATCAGGTGAGCATACGTTCGAACCGGGCGCACTTACGCTCAACGGGTCAGAGGCGCTCGCTTACACGCGCATGCGCTATGACGACCCGAGCGGGGACTTCGGTCGCCAGGAGCGCCAACGTGACGTCATCACGGCGCTCGTCAATAAAGGCAAAGACGACTTCTCAATCTCGAAATTCAACAACATGCTCGACGTGCTCGGCAACAACGCCAAGACGAACATGACGTTCAAAGACATCCGCACGCTCTCGAGCGACTATATGGCCGCTTTCAAAAACCAGGACGTCCTTCGCCTCGAAGGAACGGGCGGGAAAGAAAGCGACGGCATCTATTACTGGAACCCGGACGCCGCTTCACTCGAAGACGTGAAGTCGTATCTCGGACAATTGATGGAACAGTGACGGTTCGCCTCATCCAAAAATCGGATGGGGCGTTTTAATATGTGCGATAATAAATAGAAAAGGAGTGACCCGCGTGCTCGACCGCCTAATCCGTCTCGTCATCGACGTCCGCCATCGGTTCAAGGACCATCATATTAACGACTATAGCGCGACGCTCGCGTTCTTTTGGTTTCTCGCCATCTTTCCGACGTTCGTCCTCTTGTTCGCCGTCATGGCGTGGTTCGGGATTGACGACGCCTTGTTGATCGAACAGATCGAGATTCTCATCCCGGGCTCGAGCGTGCGGGACATGCTGTCAATCGTATATGACGTCAGCGGCAACATCAACGCCGGCCTCGTCTCAATCGGTGCCATCATTGCCGTCTGGTCGGCATCGAACGGGACGGCCCGCCTCGTCAAGCTGACCGTGTTCGCCTATGGGGAGACGGAAGCCCGGAGCTACGTCGTCCGTCGTTTGATTGGGTTACTCACGCTTATCGCCTTCAGCGTTGGTGCCGTCATCTTGATTGTGTTCCATATTTTTGGCCGTGAGTTCGTCGAGCTCATGTATACGTGGTTTCCACGGCTCGAGGACTTCGACCGTCTGGCGACACTCACCCGGTATACGGTGTCGACGGTCATCCTCATCTTCGCGTTCTCGCTGTTCTATAAGATTGCCCCGCAGCAACGCGTACGTTTCATCGAGACGCTCCCAGGCGCCACCTTCGCCGTCATCTCCTGGCAGATGCTGTCGACGGGCTATAGCGTCTACGTCGACCAGTTCTCGATGTTCGGTGATACGTACGGGACGATTGGGATCGTCATCTTGCTCCAGATTTGGCTCTACTTGACGGCTGCGACGATGTTGCTCGGTGCTGAAATCAACGCGGCTTGGCCTGACCATATGCGGCGCACACGGTATAAGGCACATTTCCCATGAAAATTGAAAAGATATGGTTAGCATTTTTTGACAACGTGCTATAATACAACACGTGAAGCGGGAATTATATCCATATCTAACGATTTTGAAAGCAGGTGCACGCATGGCGAGACATAAGAAGAAATCACGCTGGAAAAAAGTGTTGGCGATCACGCTCGGCGTTCTGACGATTTTCCTCGTCGCCGGTGGTCTGTTCGTCTGGTCGATGTACCGGGACGTCAACGAGACGGTGACGAAAGTGAACGATAATCTTGAAATCAGTCCGGAACGGAAACAAGTCGAGACGATTGAACAGAAGGAATCGGTATCGGTGTTACTACTCGGGATTGACCGCCGTGACGGGGAGCAGGGACGGAGTGATTCAATCATCGTCATGACGCTCAACCCGACGACGGACGAAGGCGCGATGCTCAGCATCCCGCGCGATACGAAGACAGAAATCGTTGGCAAAGGTATGAACGATAAAATCAACCATGCCTACGCGTTCGGTGGGGCTGAGATGGCGATGAACACGGTCGAAGGGTTACTCGATATTCCGATTGATTACGTCGTCGAGGCGGACATGGAGGCGTTCACCGAGGTCGTCGATGCGCTCGGTGGCATCACGGTAGAGAACAGCTTCGCGTTCTCGTCGGACGGTTACAACTATCCGATTGGCCAGGTCGATTTGAACGGTGCCTCGGCGTTGTCATACGCCCGCATGCGTTACGACGATCCGAACGGTGACTTCGGCCGCCAGGAGCGACAGCGCGCTGTCGTCGCGGCCATCGTCGAGAAGGGGCGCTCTGACTTCTCGGTCGACAAAGTGACGAAGCTGCTCGACGTCGCCGGCAACCGCGCCAAGACGAACATCGAGTTCAATGAGCTCGTGACGTTGTCGACAGACTATATGAAAGCGTTTCGTAACGCCAGCACGCTCCGAATCGAAGGTTCAGGTGGTCTCGAGTCCGACGGTATCTATTACTGGAATCCGGATTCGGCCTCGCTCGCCGACGTCCAAGCCGAGCTGCAGCGATTGATGAACTAAGTCATTCCTTATGGGATGGCTTTTTTTGCGTTTGAAAATCGTGGTTCGGTGGGAGTGATAAAGAGACACTGAGGAGGGATATCATGCTTTGGGAAACTGTTGAACCGATCATCAATCGATTAGAGGACGACCATACAGCAGAAGACTGGCAAGAGCTGTTTACGAAGTGGGACGGTCATCATTGGCACGACGGGGAAGGTGTGAGCGAGAAGACGAGCGTGCTCATGATCGACGCCAACGCCGTCACGACGGACGGGAGCCCGGATTTGGACGCGCTCCATGATCTGTTGAAGGAACACGTGCAGGCGTCCATCAGCGACTTGTATCTCGTCTCGCTGTTCCCATACCCGGCCAAGCCGACCGATACGGCCATCAATCCGCGTATCCGACTGTATGAAGACCTCGGACGCTTCAAGCATGAGTTCGAACTCATGTACGATACGGAGCCGGACGTCTATAACGAGCTACAGTTTAATCTGCTCGAGGAGACGGACGGCTTCATCGAGCGGCTCGCCCAAGGTGCGACGAAGCTACGTGTCCACGTCCAGTCATTCCGCGGCATGCCCGAGCAGAGCATACGACGCGTCATCGAACTGTGGCACGTGGTGCTCCATCACTATAAACCGCACGGCCAGTTGATTCTCGCGTATGAAGGGGACGTGTCGGAGCTCGGCTCATACATCAGCGTCGCCGACGCCATCTGTCACTTCGACCTCGCGTCGCATACCATGCTCGCCTTCGCGCAAGGTGACGCGAAGAAATTGTCCGACTGGGCGAACCGGATCGAGACGCCAGAAGACGGCAAGACGTACTTCAACTTCTTGTCGATTCATGAGCGTGACCCGTTCGAGAAAAACTTGATTGAGCCGAGCGTCGACATGATTCTCGCCGCCCACAGCATCTTGTTCTCGCTGCAGGGCATCCCGGCCGTTGATTATCGGACACTGCTCGGTGTCCAGACACCGGTCGACCATGACGCGCTGATCCAAGAGCTGAAGACGGACCCGTATCGCCTGCAAGTATTCTCCGGCATCATCAGCCAGTTGAACGTCAAACGGACGCACCCGGCCTTTTCGCCGTATGTTGCACAGCGAATCGATACGTCCGATAAGCGCATCTTCACGGTCGAGCGGAAAAGTGAAGGGGAGAAGCTCATGTTGTATACGAACGTCAGCAATGAGCCCGTGACCGTTCGGACGGGCGGGACGAACCTGTTCACGGGTGAACCGGTCGAGACAATCGACCTCGACGCCTACGGGTTTGTGTGGGTAAAATCTGAATAGGTCTTTTGGTTCAAAATCGAATTGTGTGATTTAGGTGTATTGACTCATGATTCATTTGGTAGGAAAATGGGTATAGAAGGAATTTCCATGACAAAATCCTACATACACCTAAGGAGCGAATTCCCGTGAATCAGTCACTATTTATGCATGTGTTAAGCCTTACGTTTCATTCATTTTCGTATTGGATGTTCGCAACGCTATTCATTGCCTTAGCGGGCTATGTATTTTTCTACATGTGGGACCGTGAGTTTGCAATCGAGTACCGGACGATTTGGCGCAAGTTCTACTATTTGACGTTCGCAGCGTTCGTCTTGTTCGGCTTAATCGTCGGCGAGTTTACGTTCGACGCGGCATGGGGGCTAGCTGGCATCGCGATCGTGATTGCCGTCCTCGACTTCGGCGTGCTCGTCACACCAGGCAAAGAACCCGAAATTATTGAAGTGGACGTGACAAAACGGCTGACAGAAGAACCTTAAGGTTCTCGTGTCAGCCGTTTTTCTTATGCCCGATAACCGTTCGGGTTGTTCGATTGCCAGTTCCAAGCGTCGCGGCACATGGCGCGGACGTCGTGTTTCGCTTCCCAGCCGAGTACACGTTTCGACTTTGATGGATTGGCAAAGCACATAGCGATGTCGCCCGGGCGGCGTGGCGTTACTTGGTAAGGAACATCTTTTCCACTCTCGGCTTCGAAAGCATGCACGAGGTCAAGGACGCTATAGCCGGTCCCGGTCCCTAAGTTGAACGCCTCGGCACCAGTGTGGTCCATGACGTAGTCGAGTGCCTTCAAGTGACCTTCGGCCAAGTCGACGACGTGAATATAGTCGCGGACACCGGTACCGTCTGGTGTGTCGTAATCGTCACCGAACACGCTCAATTCGTTCAATCGGCCGACGGCGACTTGCGTGATGTATGGCATCAAATTGTTCGGGATGTCAAACGGGTCTTCACCAATCTGACCTGACTCGTGGGCGCCGATCGGGTTGAAGTAGCGCAAGAGAGCGATGCTCCAAGACGGGTCGGCAACGGCGAGGTCGCGCATGATATCTTCAATCATCAGTTTCGTCCGTCCGTACGGGTTTGTCGCGCTGAGCGGGAACGACTCGTCAATCGGGGTCCGTTCCGGCATACCATACACCGTCGCCGACGAACTGAATACGATTCGTTTTACGTCGAACGCGTTCATCACTTCTAAAAGGACGGTCGTACCGACGACGTTGTTCTCGTAGTAGCGGAGCGGCTCCGATACCGATTCCCCGACGGCTTTCAGCCCGGCAAAGTGAATAACGGCGTCAATCGTATGTGTCAAAAAGATTTGTTCGAGCAGTTCGCGGTCGAGGATATCGCCGAGATAGAACGTGACCGATTTCCCGGTCAACGCTTCGACACGATCGAGCGCCTCGCGACGGCTGTTCGATAAGTTGTCCAAAACGATGACGTCGTGACCTGTTGCAAGCAACTGTAAGACAGTATGGGTGCCGATGTAACCGGCACCGCCTGTGACTAAAATAGTGTTCATATGAATAACCCCTTCCCAAAATCCTCTATTGATTACTTTTCAGTTAAGCGCACCCGGGTCTGTCCGTTTGTGCCTTCAAATAAGCGGAGTGAATATGTCTCACTCTCGTAAACTACTGCATCGTCAGTTTCGAGGACTGGTTCGCCGAGCGGGCTGAATACCTCACGCGTCGTTTGTGTGTTCGTCCAATCGATGGCGTGTACTTTGTCGTCTTGGATTACGAAGAAACCGCCGTTATAAAACGCATAGGCGTTCAACGCATCTGTTTCACGACCATACGGCGCGTCGATGGTCTCCGTGAGTGCGGCTTCGTTCATAGCAAAGAAGTCAGGAATTGATTCACCGAGCCAATCGTTGTTCAAGTTCGTGTTCACCCAGTCGAGTAGGGCGCTGTCCGTCAAGTTGCGCGTCGGCCAGTCGGTCGTGACGGCGTCGAGTGGGGCCCATGCTGTCGTTCCATCCAGATTCACTTCGACATGATTGTCTTGTTCCTTCACAATCTCGTAACGGTCGCCGATATCTCCTATATAGGTGACTGTCGTGCCGTTCGGTTCTGAGACGAGATTGACGTTTTTCGATGCAAGCCAGACGTAATTCGTTTCCGGCTCTTGAACGACCGGTTCAGGATCAGGTTTCGGCGTTTCCTCGACGACTTTGGCTTCTTGTTTTGGCTCCAACAAGTCCATAACATATGGATACCCGATATAGCCACCTCCTATGAGTAAAGCGAAGAGTAAAAGGACGCCAATCCATTTGCCGGACTTACGTTTTGGTCGTGCTGGTTCAATGGTACGTTGGTACTTGGCTCGTTCCGCGCGTGATGGGACTGGCGCTTCCGGCATATAACGTTGCTTTGTAACGGGTGGTTTTTCTTCCGCTTTCGGAGTTTCAACTACGGTTGGCTCAGGAACAGGTACCGATGCCTTGTCCTCGATTGGTGTCCCCTTGACGCCTGTCTTGTCAATCGGTGCGGATTGAGGAACCGTCGCTTCTTTGTTCAATACATTCTCATGCATCTCGAGTAAAGACACATAGTATGGAAGAAACGTGGCATCTTTCTTACCATCCTTGATCCAACCAGCGAAGTCTGACGCCGATTTTTCTTCGGTTGGGAGCGATGGCGCCGTCGTGCCGGTCAATTCTTCGAAGGACACGGTCAACGATTTCCCGTCCCCTAAATTTTGTTTAATGACATCTTGTAGTTTTGTACGTGTTGCCGCATTCGTATCTGCGTACAACTGGAGTAGGCGCTCACTAACGTGCACTATTGTCTCCTCCTTTTGTTAAGTTCTTCCTAACAAAGTTTATCAGATTTACATACCAAAAAACCCAAATTTTAAAAAATGGGTCATCAACTGTGAGGATTTTTGCTATAATGTTTTGGTATTGGCATTGTTAAATATTATCTGCGGAATTTTTCCAGTAGTGATTTTAAAGAACAGAGGAGAGAAAACACGAGCATGAAAGAAGAAACAATTTCCCTTGGAGAACTATTCTCTATCTTAAAACGGAGCAAGTGGCTCATCGTCAGTTTAGCAATCATCGCGGCACTTATCGCCTTTTTAGTTAGCTCGTTCGTGATTAGTCCGACATATGAGGCATCGACACAGGTATTGGTAGCCCCTAAACAAGGTGAAAATATGCCTTTGGACAATAGTCAGATTCAATCATCAGTAACACTTGTAAATACGTACCGTGTCATTATCCAAAGCCCAGCTATTCTTGAACAAGTACAAGAAAATGTAGTTGGAGCACCTGATAATATTAGTAATTTAATCACGGTTAACAGCGAACAAAACTCACAGGTCATTAACATTAAAGTTCAGCATACAAACCCGGTTCTTGCTACTGATATTGCAAATGAAATTAGTGATGTCTTTTCAAAAGAAGTACCGGAATTGATGAGTGTCGATAACGTCAAAGTGCTTTCGAATGCATCTGTTCCGATGTTGCCGGTGAAACCTAACATTTTATTGAATACAGCTATCGCAACAGTGCTTGGTTTAATGATTGGAGTTACTATTGCGTTTCTCAAGGTTGTGTTGGATCGTCGGATTAAGACGGAACAAGACGTTGAAAATATTTTGGAGCTCCCAGTTCTCGGATCAATCCCTGTGATTGATAAAGTCGAAATGCGTCAACAGCGCCAAGCTAACATGAAAGGTGAACAAGTCCATGTTTAAGTTCGGAAAAAAGAAGAGTAAACACATTCAATATGACAAAACTGGTCGTGAGTTAATCACCGTTCTTAAACCGAAGTCACCGATTTCGGAGCAATACCGGACGATTCGGACGAACCTAGAGTTTACAGCTGTCGATGATGATTTACAGACGATGGTCATCACATCAGCATCGTCAGGAGAAGGAAAATCGACGACATCGTCAAACCTTGCAGTCGTCTATGCGCAGCAAGGAAAACGTGTGTTACTCGTTGACTGTGACATGCGTCGTCCTACGGCTCACTTCACGTTCCGTCTTTCGAATGGGATTGGTCTCTCGACTGTGTTGGCTAAAAAAACGACTGTTGAAAAGGCGACACATTCGACTCAAATCGAAAACTTAGATTTGATTGCGGCAGGCCCCATTCCCCCAAACCCTTCAGAGCTATTGTCTTCAAAAATGATGGATCGAGTATTAGAAGAACTTCGAGCGAACTACGACATCGTCATTTTGGATGCCCCACCGATGATGCAAGTGGCAGATACACGCCTCTTGGCTCGTAAAGTTGACGGTGTTGTTCTTGTTGTCGGTTGTGATAAATCGGATCGTCAGATGGTTGTCAAAGCGAAAGAACAATTGACGCTCGCTGAAGCTCATATTCTTGGTGTTGTGTTGAACAAACGTGAGCCACAAGGCAGTGACGATTACTATTACTATTACGCATACGAATAAAAGGAGAGCGTGCCATGATTGATATCCATTGTCACTTATTGCCGGCCGTTGATGACGGTCCGGAAACAGTTGAACAAGCGGTCGAGATGGCGAAACGCGCCGTAAGTGAAGGGGTGACCGCAATCGTGGTCACCCCCCACGCGTTTCACCCACAGTTTGACACAAGTCAGCTGGATGTATCGAATGCTGTCACGAGATTACAAAACGTTTTGCGGCAAGAAGGAATCAACCTCGATTTATACACAGGTCAAGAAATCCGGATTTTTGGAGACCTTGTTGAGTCACTAGAGCAAGGAAAAGCATTATCTCTTGCCGGGTCTCGTTACGTTTTAGTGGAGTTCCCGAGTGATTCAGTGCCAGCCTATGCGGAACAACTCTTCTTCGGTCTTCAAACGGAAGGCTACACGCCTGTGATTGCCCACCCTGAGCGCAATAAAGAGTTCGCAATCAATCCGAAACGATTGATGGATTTCGTCTCATCTGGTGCGCTCTCGCAGATTACGACTAGCAGTTTGACTGGGGAGTTCGGTCAGAACGTTAAGGAGTTGGCTTTTGCTTTCCTACGTAATGGGTTGAGTCATTTGATTGCATCAGATGCTCATAGCACTGGCCGCCGAACATTTTATTGGACGGAAGTCGAGAAAGTTGTTCGTGAAGAGCTTGGTCAAGACAAGTGGGAAAGTTACGTAGTCAATGCGGAAGCGATTATGAAAGATGAGTTTGTATTCATTGATCCACCGACGCTACCGACGAAAAACTGGCGAGGTAAGTGGAAAAAATAGTGTATTAATTTCAACTAATTATGGACATCTAATTCCTAGATATAAACATTTTGTCGATAACTGTCGAACGATTTTAGGTTTATTTTACTCCTCACATGTTTTTATATTAGGTCTAAAGTGATAACCTTGATTTATATTTTTGAAATGATGTAATTTATACCCTTTTTTAATACTAATCATGCATATAATATATAATTTACCAAAAGGAGTAGAGTATATGACTACAAAACGAATTAAAAAAGCAGTTATTCCAGCAGCAGGTTTAGGAACACGTTTTTTACCAGCAACAAAAGCGATGCCTAAAGAAATGTTACCGATTGTCGATAAACCAACGATTCAATACATCATTGAAGAGGCTGTTGAATCAGGGATTGAGGATATTCTAATTGTGACTGGTAAAGGTAAACGGGCCATTGAAGATCATTTTGATTCTGTGCCGGAACTCGAACAAATTCTAATTGAGAAAGGTAAATCTGAGTTTTTGCAGCTTGTCGAAGAAACTACTAATATAAATATTCATTTCATTCGTCAATCTAAGCCGATGGGCTTAGGGCATGCGGTCTTACAAGCAAAAGCATTCGTAGGCAATGAGCCTTTTGTAGTAATGCTTGGAGATGATATTGTGCAGGCAGATGTTCCATGTACACGCCAGTTAATTAAACAGTATGAAATTACTAATAGTTCTATTATAGGTGTGCAAGCTGTTTCGGATGAAGAAACGCAACGTTATGGAATTGTAGATTTAAGTTCGAGTGTGTCATCAACGCTACATAAAGTGAAATCTTTTGTGGAAAAACCAACTTTCGGTACTGCTCCGTCTAATTTGGCAATTTTAGGGCGATATTTATTCACACCAGAAATTTTCAAATATTTAGAGACTCAAAAACCTGGAACAGGTAATGAAATTCAATTAACCGATGCTATTACTCGTTTAAATGAAATGCAAAGAGTATTTGCATATGAATTTGATGGCAAAAGATATGATGTTGGTGAAAAATTAGGATTCATTAGAACGACTCTGGAGTTTGCTTTGGCAAGAGAAGACTTAGGGGAAGATGTAAGAGAAATGATGAAAGAATTGCTTAGCTCTGAAATAGTATTAAGCAAATAAATTAGAAAGCAAAGGGGAAACTGTTTTGGATAAAATAAACTCTGAAAATAATGAAATTGCTGCAACTTTAGTTCCTGTTCAAAATGAAATCCCAAAGCAAGTCATAGAGAGTGAGATTTCATTTCTAACAATTGATAATGTTTTTAGGGACACAATCGATTCTGAACCCTCTATTATTTATTCGTTTTTAAAAAGGGCTATAGATATTGGAGGTGCTGTATTAGGAATAGTGATTCTCACTCCCGTACTTATAATATTAGGGTTATTAATTAAATTAGAAGATCCAAAAGCATCAATTTTTTTCATTCAAGAGCGTGTTGGGAATAGAGGTAAATTATTTCGCATGTACAAATTTCGTTCTATGATTGTTAATGCGGAAGATTTGTTAGCTAATCTTCTAGTTGAAAATGAAGTAACAGGCGCAATGTTCAAAATGAAAAACGACCCACGTGTTACAAAGATTGGGCGTTTTATAAGAAAAACTAGTTTAGATGAAATTCCTCAGTTGATCAATGTAATTAAAGGTGAGATGTCGCTAGTAGGTCCAAGGCCGCCATTACCACGTGAAGTAATGTTGTATGAAGAAAAGCATTTCCAACGTTTAACTGTGAAACCAGGATGTACCGGATTGTGGCAGGTGACAGCGAGAAATGAAGTTGGATTTGAAGAAATGGTCAATCTAGATTTATTATATATAAAAGAACGGACTCTTTTGCTTGATATAAAATTGATATTGAAAACGATTCAAGTAATGGTTCTAAAGAAAGGAATATAATAAATTGAATAAAGAAATCCTATTAACATCTGAAGCATATGGAGGGGGCGTAAAGACCCACATAGATTCAATAATGAAATATAGCAATCACTCAATTAAAATGGTTGTATTTGGAGAAGATGATATTAATAGTAGAGATTCTAATATAGTTTTTGTTGGTAAAGGTAGAAAGAAAATTTTCAAATTTTTAACAGGCGATACTTTAAAACTAAGTAGTATTGTAAAAAAAAGAAAAGTTGAAATTATCCATGCTCATAGTACTTTTTGTGGTATACAGGCTATAATTCTGAAATGTATCTTTCCTCATTTGAAAATTATTTATACACCACATGCATATTATTCACAAAGACCAAATTTATCATATTTTAAAAGAAGAATAATTCTATTTTTAGAAAAAATGATAGTAAAAAGTTCTTTTAAAATAATTCACGTTTCTGAATCAGAGGAATCACATGCAATTAATAATAAAATTTTAGATGATTATCAAAAAAAATCGCATATTATTTATAATGGTGTAAAAAAACCTAAAAGTAGAAACGGCGATATTCTTAGCAAAAAAATTAGAATTGGCAGTCTCAGTAGATTAAATGAACAAAAAAATCCAATGAGATTTCTTGAATTAGCTAAAGCTATTCAGGAGAAGGATAGTAAGCATAATTATGAATTTTATTATGGGGGAGACGGTCCTCTTAAGGAAAACATGCAAAAATTTATTCAAGATAACAGTATGGAGAAATATTGTTTCTTATTAGGGCATATTGCATACGAAAATATTGAAGAAGATTTTTTTGATAAAATCGATATTTATATGTCGACAGCTTTCTATGAAGGTATGCCATATTCAGTGGTTGAAGCTTTATCGTATAAAAAACCTATAATTTTAAGCGATGTAATTGGACATAAAGAACTTTATTTCAATAACGGCTTGATTTTCAAGTTGGAAGATCAAAATTCTAGTATTGCTTCTGACATAATTAGCATTTTGGAAAAAAGAGGTATATCGACGTTATCTGAGAACTCTTATTTTCATTTTATTAATCGTTTTGAAATAGAAAAAAACATTTCCTTAATTGATGAAGTTTATAAAGGTGAATGAATATGATGATCTATATAGTAATGCTTGCATTTGTACTTGTGTGTGTGAGCTTTCAAGGAAGATATCATGATAATTTTGTATACAAAGAAGAGTCAAATAACCACATAATAAATTACAAGATTCCGCTGGTATATATTACTAGTTTTATGTTTTTTTCAGCATTACTTCTTCTTAGTATTATGCGAGCACCTGAAGTAGGAACTGATGGAATCATGTATTACAAATTTTTTTGGTATGGAAATTTTGAAGTGTACTTTGATCCTCTTATTAATTTTATCTACACATATAGTATTCAAAATAATGAGTACAGTTATTTTATTTATATTACATCGTTTTTGTTTGTTTCAGTTTCGTTTTACACGATATTAAGATTAGATTTCCCAAAATGGGTTCTGATTTTTTATTTTATTTCAAGTTACTACTATTTAATTTCTTTCAATGTAGTCAGGCAAAGTATTGCAATTTCAATTGTTTTTTTAGCAGTTTCAGTAATTTATAATTCCAAAAAACTTAATCTTAAGATGATTACTCTTTTTATTGTTTTAATAGTAGTTGCGTCAGGATTCCACAATAGTGCGATTCTAACTCTAAGCTTCTTGGTTTTTAGATTTTTAAAGTTAAATCATTTTATACTTCTAAGTGGCTTCATGCTAATAACTATCGGCTATTTTTCAAGTTTTATCAAATCGATAATTCAACCAATATTTAGGTACTTTGAATTTTATACTTTGAAGTATGGAGCTGGATCTAGTTTTTTCATTATGGAGGAAGGAAGTAAAGGGTTCACAGAATTCCTACCTATCTTTGTTCAATACATCTTTTTATATATTGGATATACACTATATATAAATAAACAAAAAGATGTAGCGGGAACATACATTTTAAACTATTATTTCATCTTCTTGATACTTTATGCTTTCTCAGGAATTGAAGCAATAGACAGATTTCAATATTATTTTTATCCCTCTATAATTCTTTTTTATGCATGGATTTTTAAAAGGTCATATAGCAGTGGGAAGTATACTTACTTTAATTACTTTACAATCGTTTTTTGGGTTTTATATTACTTACTCAGACTAATTGGAAATAAGCATGGAGTGGTCCCATATTTAATATGAAAGTAGGCAGGTAATTCAGTGAAATATTCAGTTGTAATCCCATACTATGAGAATGAAAAAGGTCTTGTTCGTGCGCTCGATTCTATTAGAAAGCAAACTAAACTAGAATTAATAGGAGAGATAATTATTGTCGATGACTGCAGCACTAAAAAAAAATTAGACACTGTACTTCTATCAAAAATAAATCAGATATTCTCTGATGTACCCTTAAAAGTTAATTCTATGTATCATTCCATAAATAAAGGGCCAGGTTCGGCACGGAATTTGGGCATTTTAAATTCTAAACATAAGATTGTATGTTTACTAGATGCAGACGAAATATGGGACAAATTAAAAATCGAGCAAGTTGATAATTTAGTGAAGCATTTGAATGAAGATTTTTCAATAATAGGTCACAATAGAATGATGGCTAAAGAGTTTGAAAATATTGAGAAAAAAAAGAGTCTAACCTACATTAAAGTTACTCCATTTAAGATACTCTTAAAAAACTATATCCCTACTTCTTCAATAGTAATCAATAAATATAATATTGGCTCTCTATTTCCTGAGAAAGAAAGATTCTCTGAAGATTATGCTTTCCTGTTAAAAAATATTTTCACGTTGAAAAAGGATTGCTATTTGATTCAAAATAATCTTGTTTATACGGATAAACATTATTATGCTGAGTCAGGACTTGGAAGTAATCTTCTTAAAATGCAAATTGGAGAACTAAACAATTACTTTAAAATCATGAAGTCTGGAACTATAAAAGAGAAATTTCAAATTGCTCCATTCATAGTTTTAAGCAATTTGAAATTTTTAAGACGCTTATTAGTTGCATTGTACTATAAAAATATGAAAAGAGAGATATCAAAATGAAAAAAATTGCCATTATTACCATTCTGGATTACGACAATTATGGAAATAGATTACAAAATTATGCATTGCAAGAATTTCTAAAGGAGTTTAACAGTCAGGTAGTAACTTTGACAAACATCCCCTTTGACAGTGTATTTTCAAAAAGAAAAAAAATAACGCAAAAACTAAAAAAAATCAGCATCAAAAAAATTAAAAGTAAATTTGTAGATAGAATTACAAATGCCAAATATGTTACTTATAAAAAAGAACGTATGAATAATTTTAATGAGTTTACACTTCGAAATATAATAGAAGAGAGCTATAGTGATAGCAGTGTACAAGTGGACCAAAAATACGATTATTTTGTAGTTGGTAGCGATCAAATTTGGAACCCTAATTTCAGAAATGGAAATGCAAACGACTTTTTAAAATTTGCTTCTGTTGAAAAAAGAATTTCTTATGCGCCAAGCTTTGGAATATCTGAAATACCAAGTGAATATAAGAATGAATATAAAACTATGATAGAAGGTATTCCTTTTTTATCAGTTCGTGAAAATGCAGGACAAAAAATTATTAAAGAGTTAACAGGAAGAGAGTCACATGTTTTACTAGATCCAACATTGATGATTTCAGCTGAAAAATGGGCAGAAGTAGCGAATCAGAGCC
This sequence comes from Exiguobacterium sp. J17977, assembly GCF_018616375.1. Lineage (GTDB taxonomy): Bacteria > Bacillota > Bacilli > Exiguobacteriales > Exiguobacteriaceae > Exiguobacterium > Exiguobacterium mexicanum. Next base: position 213,034 of record NZ_JAEQBB010000001.1, read on the forward strand.
CTGTTAAACCGTCGAAAAAATATTTGCTTACATATTTTTTAGGTGAAATTTCAGCCGGGAGAAATGAAACAATTAATAATATTGCTAAGGAAAAAAAATTAGAAATTATAAATATTTCAGATTTAAATTGTTTAGAATATTACAGCGTTGATCCAAGTGGATTTCTTAGTTTAATAAGATCTTCAGAGATATTTTTAACTGATTCCTTCCATGGAGTAGTATTCTCAATTATTTTCAATAAAAACTTTGTTGTATTTGAACGAGAAGATGGTGTACCTTCTATGAATTCACGAATTGACACTATTTTAAGTACATTCAATATGAAAAAACGAAAATGGGCATCTATGGAAAAAGAAGATTTGTGGGTGTCAGATTATTCGGAGTCCAACTTAATTTTAGAAAAAGAAATTCAAAAATCACGGAAATTTATGAATGAAGCACTAGGAACACAATAAAAGAGAGAATGATTAAAAATGATAGAAATTAAAAGAGCTGCTGCTCTTACCTATATAGGCATTTTTTTGACTATTTTAATCACACTATTTTACACACCTTTACAAATAAAATTCTTAGGCGCTGAAGAATTTGGGGTATATTCGCTTGTAGCTACGTTTGCAATCTATCTATCCATTTTAGATTTAGGATTGGGTAATGCAGTAATTAGATATATTTCCTCAAGTATAGAAGACACTAAAGAAAATAATATATTGGTAGGTATGTTTATAAAAATTTTTTTAGTGTTAGGATTTTTTTGCGCTTTAATTGGTTTAGGAATTTACATAAATATAGATAATATGTTTAGTTCATCTTTAAACCCGAGTCAATTAAATGATGTAAAAAACATGATTTTGATATTAACTTTGTCTACTGCAATTTCTTTACCTCTTTCAGTTTTTGGTTCAATAATTCAAGCTCATGAAAAGTTAATAGTATTTAAGTTTGTAAACTTATTAAGAATCATTTTAGTTCCGGTGATAAGTATCCCATTACTTTTTCTTGATTTTAAGTCAACATCTCTAATAGTAGTTATGGCTTTGGTAAATATTTCTATTATGTTGTATTATGCGTATTATGCGGTATATGTTATGAAAATCGCATGGGATTTCAAAACAAATGATTATGTATTACTGAAAGAAGTATTAACATACTCATTTTATGTATTTTTGAATATCATTGTAGATCAGATATACTGGAACACGGGACAAATAATTTTAGGCGTTTATGGAAATGCTACTTCAATAGGAGTGTATGCACTAAGCATTCAATTTATAAGAGTATATATGTTATGTTCAACTGCGATTAGCAGCCTTTTCTTGCCTAAATTAACAAAAATTATAAATCAAGAGAAAGATTTAAGTCAGGTTAATCAGATTTTTGTGAAAGTTGGGAAAATACAATTTATTATTCTTTCTTACATTCTGATTGGATTTGGAATTTTTGGTGAACATTTTATTTCGATTTGGGCAGGAAAGGAATTTATCGAAGTTTATAGTACTACTCTCATATTGATGATCGCTTTGCTTATCCCATTGATTCAAAATGTTGGAATTTCTATACTGCAAGCTATGAATAAACATGCTTTTCGATCTATATTATATGTCGCGTTAGCTGTTTCTAATCTGCTTCTTTCTGTATTTTTGGTAAAAGACTATGGTGAAGTAGGTATTGCTTATTCTACAAGTATTTTCTTGCTGGTAGGCAATTTTTTAATAATGAATCTCTATTATCAATATTCAATAAAAATGAATATGTTTATGTTTTGGAAAGGGATTTTTGGTTTATTAGTACCTATTGGTTTATCTTTATTTATATCTTTATTGGTTGAAAATCTTATCACTAATGAAGGTTTATTTTACTTTATTAAAATCGTATTCTTCACATTGATTTATGTAATACTTAATTTTTCGTTTTATCGTTTCTCTGAGATTTTCCCAATAAAAAATCCTATTAAGCAAACGGAGGGTAATTAATTGAAATCTTACTTGAAAAAAATATTACCACTAGAATTTAAATTGTATTTGAAAAATAATAAAGCGTTTATTTCTACCGTTATTCTCTTTGAATCTTTATATGATGGAATAAATTTTGTTAAATATTCTGCCTCTGGAGTAAATCCAAGTCGGAAAAGTAAAGAAATGTTAGAATCAGAAATGATATTTTATTATCATAAAATTGAAAAAGGAATGGTTATGCCGAACCCCCGTCCGAAATTTGGAATTAAGTCTATTGAACATTTAATAAAATTATTAAAAATTTATGTTCAAAAATACGGTGTAACTGAGACTGCTAATATAACTTTTAAATGCCTGAATGAGTATGTTATTTTCAATAGCAATTTAGGAGAAGAAGTAAGTAGTGTTGAAACAGAAATAAAAAAACTAAGGCAAATTGAATGGAATAATGAAATTATTGCAGGAGCCAAAGAAGTTGAAAAATCTGAGATTTTAGGAATTAATAGCAATTTTGAAAATCTTGCTCATTCTAGATACAGTTTAAGAGATTTTTCTGGCGAAAATATTGATATAGACTTGGTTGAGAAGGCGGTCGAAATTGCTCAGAAAACCCCGTCTGTTTGTAATAGACAATCTAGTCGAGTTTATCTATATAAAGACAAAGAAAATATTAAAAAATTGCTAAAGCATCAAAATGGCAATAGAGGATTTGGGCATTTAGCTGACAAATTACTGATTATAACTACGCGTATGGATCACTTTGTCGGTTCGTCAGAGAGAAATCAACATTTGGTAGATGGGGGTATGTATTCAATGTCGATATTATATGCGCTACATTCTCTGGGTGTAGGAACTTGCCCATTGAATTTAGCTTTGGATAACTCTTCATCAATTAAACTAAAAAAAGATGCTGGTATTGGCAATGGGGAAGCCTTATTAATGATGATTGCAATCGGAGGAATCCCAGAAAAAACAAAAGTTGCTGTATCAAATAGAAGACACGTAAAAGAGGTTTTAAAAATAATTTAATAAAATTTAAACCGAATGATGGATACTTGGAAAATCCCTCATTCGGTTTTTTCGTATTTACCTTAGTGTATACGGTATCCCTATTCATTCAAACTAGTGAATTAACCATGAGTAAAAATCGTTGTATCATCCATCATGTCAGCAAACTCGAGTCGAATTTGAACGTTGCTTTCGTTATCAGAATGCTTATGTGTAAACGATAGAATAAAATTAATATTTTTTCATAAATGTATAATCTTTACTTAAAATCAAAACGGAACTCAGATTAATTTCGTTGAGGATATTTCAACTAAAGGTTATCGGGTTGTGTGAAAACTAGTGCTTCGAATCAAGATTCATCTACTTTACTTATTCATTCAACCCCTCAATCAACTTCCGACTCCGCTCTCTTGACACATGGAGATAGCGCTCCGTCGTATTGATTGACTTATGCCCGAGGAGATTGGCTACACCAAGGATATTTTGACTCTTATTGTATAGCGTCGTCGCAAAACTATGACGTAACATATGGCTTGTCAGCTTCACGCCGAACTGTTCTTGCGCGATTGCCTTCAAATCATGGTTCACAAAGCCGGGTTGGACGACACGTCCGGTCGGCATCAAGAAAATACGATTCGATTTCCCTGTTTTCGGTCGGTGCGTGGCAATATACTTCTTCAGTTCGTCGGTGAGTCGTGGTGTCATCGGGACATAGCGGGTTTTATCTCCTTTTCCTTTTTGAACCGTCAACAAGCGCTCCTCGAAATCAATGTGATTGAGTTCTAAATTCAAAATCTCACTGATTCGTAATCCGGCATCCCCTCCGACGAGATAAATTGTATAGAGTGTGTAATTGCGGGCGTGGTACAGCACCGTGTTCAATTGGTCGCGGGTAATGATCGTCGGCGGTTCGCTGACGCCCTCCCGTGTGACGATGCGACCGAACGGATTATGTTGCATCCACCGTTGTTCGATGGCAAACGTGAACAGTCCACGGATGCGCATGATATAGGATTTCACCGTATTGTCGGCCATTCCGCTTAGTTGTTTCTTATACGGGATTGCATGGTTCGTTTCGTTGATATCTTGGATGTACACTGCATCGTGTTCGGCTGCATAGCGAGCAAAGCGCAGTAACGAGTTACGCGTGCTTTTCAGCGTCGTCTCGGGGGCTTCTTTTCGTTCTCTCATGTCGGTCAAATACATGTCGATTGCCTCACTCAGTAATACATGCTTCATGTCGTTCACTCCTTCAAGTTGATTGCCTCTTTCAGTTCGCGTTGGACGTCGGCCTTATAAGCCCTCAAACGACTCGGCGAATAAGACAGCGTCTGTTCGGTCCCATCAATCAAGTGGCAGAGGAGTTCGAAATGGCGGGGCGACAGCAACAACCGCTGCTCGTCTAGCCAGTCGAAGAGATTACGTTCGGATGCCATGCATTGTTCTGGGATCCGTTCGGCGGCGACCTCATGTTTCAAATGGCGGGCGTTCTTTTGTTGGTGGTTCAGGATGGCGCCCCGGATTCGCTGGAAGCAATACGTCTTGGACAGCGTGCAGCCGCGATTCAACGCTTCCCAAAGAGCGATCCTTGCGATTTGGGCGCAGTCTTCCTGTTCGTTCGGGTGAATCGATAGGTGGCGGATGACATAGTGAATCATCGGTTCCCATTCGTGGATTTGATTGTCGATTTGATTCATGTGGCAATTCATTTCCGAGCGCTCTGTTGGTTTTCCTAGGTTAATTCGAGTATAGTCATCGATATTCGGCGAATAGTTGTTGCTGTACGTTCGCCTTCCGACTCCATTCGTTATTGTAAGCCGATATTTCAATTAAGCCCTAGGCTTATGTGCGATAAGGGCGCTAGTCCATCTCGGATATCGATGAATATCCGGTGAAGCGAATGGATGTCGTTCAGTACGTTAATTTTTTCATGCTGTTGACTGTACTAGCAATCAACTAAATTGAGCGATGAGGCAGTACTTTACGAGATGATGAGCATTGTTCAAACAGAAAGGCCCGAATCTTCCTCAAAAGTGGGAAGGTTCGGGCCTGTTTTAATTCGCATATCGTAACTCAATACTATTAATTTTACTTTCAAGCTCGGCCATGATTTCGATTGAGGCTGAACCGGAATCGAATGCCAAAGCATCAAAGACGACGATGTTTTGGGTGGGGACGTTACCATCGTTTGCAAGGGCCATACCCCGTAACGACTTTTCATCGTACGACAGCGTATATGGGACCTCGGTTTGGTTCTCGACATAAAGGACAACGTGATAACGGCCGCTCTCTGGGATATCGAGTCGCAGCTTTACGGGGCTGTCAGGTGTCATCGATTCATTCAGCTCGACCGCAAGCGTTCCTGTCTGGCCTGACGGGAGCGGGAGAGCTTCATCCGTCGAGACCGGTTCGCCGAACACCGGTACATTGTCCTCCCAAGTAAACGGCTGCATCCGTACGTTCCGTGTCCAGCCACTCCCTTCGGCGCGGGCGGCATGATAGACAATCCAGTCTTCCGTTCCATCCGGGGACGTCACGAACGAAGCGTGACCGGGACCGAAGACGTCTTCATTCGATGAGAAGACGGGCTCTTCTTGTTTGGTCCAGGCGTTAGGGTCCATCAAGTCGGCGTCGCTAGCCGCCGACAACAGACCAAGCTGATAAAAGTCGGTCCAACTGCCACTCGCCGAATAGACGATATGGATTTGGTCCTCTTTCATCAGGATTTGAGGCCCCTCGTTGATCGACGGTGGGGCACCGAGCGACTCCCAGTCATAGGTCGGACGAGACAACTCGACCCGCTCACTCGAAATCGTCATCGGGTCGGACATCTCGGCGATATACAAGTATTGGCTGACGTTGACGTCGCCCTCCCAACCCGACCAGACGTAATACAGGTCATCGCCGTTCTTGAGAATCGTGCCATCGATGGCCCACTTACCGGACGGGTCCTCGATGACACCTTTTTCCGTGTAATCGGAGAACGGGTCCGCGGTCGCCGACTCGAGCACATACATCTTGTGCACCTCGCCCGGCATGACGGCCGCATAGTAGACGTACCAGCGGTCGTTCACGAAATGAATCTCAGGGGCCCAAATGTCCCGTTCGCCTTTCGTCGGTTGCCAAATGACCTTCGATTCGGCTGTCGCCAGCTCGGTCGGGGCATCGGTGCGCCACAGCGTGACGTTGCTGCCGGTCGTCTGCGTATAGACGTATGACCCTTCATGCTCATATAGGAACGGGTCAGCGCCGTCCGGTAGAATTGGGTTCATGAACGTGTCACTCTCGGTCAATTGATCCGCTCTAGTGAGTGACCAACCGACGAGCGCGATGGCGATGATACCGACGAGGGCAGCGTTGATCCACATAGATTTTCGTTTCATAAGCTCCTCCTTTAGAAGAAAAGGTGCCTCGAGAGGCACCTGTGATGGATTAACGGATTTCGTGATGCCACTGGTCATTGATTTGGCGAATCGTCTCGAGTGGGACTTTCGGTTCCCGGTCATACGTGAGCAACCCGTTAATCTCTTGTTCGACATCTGTCAGTTGGGTATAGCAATAGCCGTGGAGCGCACGGGAGGCGTAGACGGCGTCCATGATGCGAGCGTAGTCGTTCACGAACGTCTCGCCGTCAGAGACCGACGTGTAGCCCCAGCCGGCGTCGCCACCGATTTTGTAGCCGATCCCGCCGAACTCGGTGAGAAGAATCGGTTCGCCTTGATGGCTGAAGCCGTTCGCGTAAATCCGACGACGGGCCGGTTGCGACGCGAGGAGCGACTCGGTCGTCGCGAGGTCTTGTTTGTACACCTCGTATTTCTCCGTCTCGTCTGCTTGGCCATGATTATAGTTATGGATGGCACAGAGGTCGGTCACGGTCAGTTCCCAACCGTCGTTCGAGATGACGGGACGTGTGCCGTCAATCGAGTGAATCAAATGGTACATCGCCTGCGAGTGATGCTGCTGCATCGCATCCGATCGGACGAGCGGGATGCCCCAGCTCTCGTTGAGTGGCACCCAGGCCACGATTGACGGATGGTTATAGTCACGTTCGACAATCTCGATCCACTCTCTCGTCAGGCGTGCCGCCGCGTCTTCTGTATAGAAGGCGGAGGCCGCCGATTCGCCCCAGACGAGATAGCCGAGGTGATCCGCCCAGTAGAGGAAGCGCGGGTCCTCGACTTTTTGGTGCTTCCGACAGCCGTTGAAGCCCATCTCTTTGGCGAGCTCGATATCGCGTCTCAACGCGTCGTCCGACGGCGGGGTGAGGAGGCTCTCGCGCCAATACCCTTGGTCGAGGACGAGTTTTTGATAGTACGGCTTGTTGTTCAAATAGAACATGCCGCCCTCGGTATGGATTTTTCGCATTCCGAAATACGACGTTACTTCGTCGACGATTCGTTCGCCGTCTTTTAAGCGGAAGACGATATCGAACAAGTTCGGGTTCTCCGGGGTCCACGTCCGACCATCGTGATGGAAATTCGTATGGAAGATATGCGGCCCCAGGACGTTGACGGCACGCGTCCCGGTCGTCGAGACGAGTCGGGTTTGCTCTGAGCTGACGAGCTCGCCTTGGAAGGAAATCTCGGTCTCGAGCGTGAGTCCGACCGCGCCGGGCGAAACGTCGTAGGCGAGTCGAATCTCGCCTTGATCGAGGTCAGGTGTCATCCGGACGCGTTGGAGCGAGGCGTGTGGCACATGCTCGAGCCAGACGCTCTGCCATATTCCGGTCGTTCGCGTGTACCAAATCGAGTCAGGCGCTTCTTGCCAGAACTGTTTCCCACGTGGAATCGTCTCATCTGTCGACGGGTCGAACACACGGACGGAGACGCGTTCTGCTTCGTGATTCAAGACGTCGGTGATGTCGAACGAGAACGGGGTCTGCCCGCCGATGTGCGTGCCGACCAATTGATCATTCACATATACGGCCGTCTCGTAATCGACGGCGCTGAAATGTAAGACGACGCGCTCGTTCCACTCGCTCGGCACGTCAAACGTCCGCTCGTACCAGACGACGTCATGGAAGCTCGGGTCATGCACACCGCTTCGTTCCGTCTGATAGGCGAACGGGACGTTGATGGTGAGCGGGAAGTCGTGTCCTTTGAACCAATGTTCTTGGAGTCCTTTATTGTCATCGTCGAAAGCGAATTGCCAGGCGCCGTCGAGGGACTGCCAGTCGTTCCGGATGAATTGTGGTCGAGGGAAGTGTGTGATTGTCATAAGTGTCTACTCCTTTGTTGGTTACTGAATCATCAGTCCATCATTTGTCTCGATTAACGAAAAGAACGTCGGCCGTTCCATCCCGTGAGGTGTGTCGGGAGAATGTGTACAAAGCATCAGTTCGCCTGAGAACGTACGGAACAGGCTACAGTGCCCGGCGTCCTTGTCGAGGAAAAGCGTCTCGTCTTCGGCCCATGGCCCGACAATCGAGCCTGACGTCGAACGGACGACGGCGACCGTGTAGCCTCCGGCACCGCCGGTCACATGGGCGTCGGCATAGCTCGACCAAAACATGAGCAGGTGCCCGTTCGCCGCTTTATAGAAGAAAGGGGCGTCGGTCAAATAACCTTCCTTCTGAATGCGCGGGTCACTGAATTTTCGAATCCACGACTGGTCACCGGCGCGGACGATTTGAAACGGTCGACCGATGGGGCGCCCGGCATCAAGTTCGACGGCCTTGATTTCTCCGTAATATTGCTGCGTCCATTCATGGCAGTAGACGAGAAAACGTCTGCCGTCCTCCTCGTATAGGGTCCCATCGAGCGCCTCTTCTTCTTGAGGTGTGGTCGCTTCGTTATAGAGCGGGTGATACGGTCCGCCGGGATGGTCGGCCCGTAAAATCGTCGTGCCCCGATGGACGCCAATCCCGCCTTTACACGTCGCGAGCATCCAATAGCTGTCGTCGACGCGATGGACCTCGGGCGCCCAATAATGACGAACGCCCCAATACCCGGCCGGCGGGGAGAAGGCGAGATAAGGTCCGGTCCAGTCCTCGAGATTATTGCTCGTGTAGACGTGGAAGCCGGGTTCGATGTCGCCGACGCCGTCGGCGAACGTCGTGCCGAATAAGTAATATGTCTGTGTCGATTCATCCGAAAAAACGAACGGATCACGCATATGAAGATCCGTCCGTTTCACGGTTTGAATAGGAAGATGTGTCGCTTGCATTAACATCGCCTCACTTGATTCCAGAATTGGTGACGCCTTTGACGAAGTATTTGTTCGCCCAGAGGAAGATAATCAGTGCCGGTACGGTCGCGACGACGGTCGATGCCATCATGGCTGCCGGATTGACGAAGTTCGAGCCTTGCACGAGCGTGGCGACCCCGAGCGTGAGCGTCTTCATCTCGTCGCTGTTCGTGACGAGTGACGGCCAGAGGAAGTCGTTGTAAATGGCAAGGAACGTGACCACCCCGAGCGTCGTGACGACGGGTTTAATTGATGGGAAGATGACTTGCGTCAAGACTTGCCATTGCGACGCGCCATCGAGATAAGCCGCTTCTTCGAGTTCTTTCGGGAACGAGCGCAAGAAGTTGTAAATCAAGAACACGCCGAGCGTCCCGGCCGAATACGGCAAAATGAGCGGGGCGTATGTGTCGAGTAGATCCGCGCTCTTGAACAGATAGAAGGCGGGGAACAACGTGACGATTCCCGGGACGGTCAAGGCGACGACGACGATGCCGAGAATGACCTTCTTGAACGGGATGTTGAGGCGAGCCAGCGCATAAGCGGCGAGGACGTCGACGAAGATGACGAGCACGGTACCGATTAACGTGACGATCGCCGTGTTGATTGTCCACTGGACCATGTTCGAGTCGGCTGAGGCCGAGAAGATGCTGGCATAGTTCTCAAGCGTCCATTGACGTGGGAACAGCGAGGCACTCGCGAGCGATTCGCTCAACGTTTTAAAGGATGTGAACACCATCCAAACGAGCGGGAAGAGAAAGAGCACGGCGAGTACAGAGGCGACCGCAACGAGAATGCCTGATTTGATTCGTTTCTGTCTCATGTGATTTTTCGCTCCTTTTTATCGATTGTGGCAGCAGGGTGCTGATTGACGTTCGTCGGTCCGGCATTGACGGCCCGTTTCAAACGTTTCCGCTCTTTGCGACTCGGTTTCGCGAGTTCGTCTTTGTCACTCTTATACGAGATCCAATATTGGATGCCGGTGATGAGCATCATGATGACCCCCATGAGGAGCGCCATCGCCGACCCGACACCGAGTTGGTTGTTGCCGAAGACGGTCGTGTTGATGCCCATGATGAGTGAGCTCGTCGACTGTTCAGGTCCGCCTCGTGTGATGAGGAGCGATTGTCCGTATAAGTTGAATGAGGCGATGACGGTCGTGATCATGACGAAAATCGAGATGTTTCGAATCTCTGGCAACGTGATGAAACGGAATTTATTCCAAGCCGAGGCCCCGTCCAAGTCAGCGGCCTCGTAAAGCGTGCCGTCGACTTCGTCGAGCGCGTTGACGAACAACAACATGTTGAAGCCGATCGTCCACCAGATGGTCGCGATGACGATGACGAGCCAGGCATACGGTTGGTCACCAGTCCAGTTGATTGGCGACGAGATAAGTCCGGCCTTCATCAAAATATTGTTGATATACCCACCGTTCGCTCCGAAGAGCCACAAGTAGATGGCGGACACGGCGGTGACTGAAATCGAGTAGGACAAGAAAAAGACGGTCCGGAAGAACGTCTTCAATTTTTTCGGTAAGTGCTCGATCAGTAAGGCGAGACCGAGACTGATTAAGATGAGCGGCGGTACGCTTAACACGATGAACATGAGGGTGTTTTTGAGCGAGGTCATGAACGTTCGGTTATAAATCGTGTCAGGTGTCAAGATGTCGACATAGTTCTTCAAACCGATGAATCCATTGTTTCCAACCGACAACCGGAAGTCGTGAAGACTGATCCAGATGCCGTATAAGAGCGGGATTAACCAAAAGACTAGGAAGCTTACCAGGAATGGGACAACGAAGATGAACCCAAGCCACTTTGATTTGTTCGTCATATGCACGGGGAAGACCCTCCTTCATAAGAAATCAGTGCAGGATACCCTGCACTGACCTCGTGTCCTTCAGCTTATTGAGTATCTGCGATCTGTTTAGCGGCTTTCGTCGCTTTTTCAAGCTCACTCATGAGCGCATCTTTTGTAAGATTTGGTTCACTCGTCAACTTCGTGAAGACGACTTCGTTCATGTAACGCATTTGCTCATCGAATTGATAGACGCGCGGTGCGGCCACATATGTGTCGAGCTGCTCTTGGTTCTTCGCAGCCAACTCATATTTCTCGGGGTCTTCCGTAATCAAGTCGAGTGTCGCAAGGTGTGATGGTGTCTGGCCAGATTCAGCCCAGTTCGCCAAGTTTTCTGGTGTGTAGAGATACTTCAAGAACTCAGAGATACCGTCTTTCACTTCTTCGTCCTCGACTGAAGCGGCGACCGAGATTGTATGGGCGTTACCTGTCGTCGCTGCCGTTTCGAATAGTGTCGGCATGGCACCGATGCCGAGGTTGTCCGCGTATTTCTCTTTCACGGCTTGATAGTACCAAGGACCGGTCATCGTGACGGCCGTTTGTTTGGCCCCTTCATCCGCTGACTTCATGAACGCCTGGAACTCACCGTCGAGACCGAGTTTTTCAGGTGACGTGTTGTCTTTAAAGACCATGTCGTGATACTGCATGAGCGCATCGGCATAGTCGCTCTGTGTGAAGTCGAGATATCCATCTTTCGCAAGGTCGATGCCGTTTTGCGCGGCGGCGGCCGTGAAGTAGAACGTCGTCAATCCGGTCGATGGGAGGCCAAACGCATACAGGTTCTCGTTCTCACTTTGAAGCGTTTCGCCGAGTGCCTTCAGTTGCTCGTAATCCGTCGGAGCTTCGCTGACGAGTTCTTCGTTATAGAACATCGTGAGCGGGTGAATGTCGAGCGGTACCCCGAACAGTTTGTCTTCGACCGTACCCGACTGGATACCTGCCGCGTTGAAGTCATCTTCTGCTAATCCGGCTGTTTCCATATAAGGGCCGGCGTCTTGAATCAATTGATCTTTTTGGTACGTCTCAAGGCTCGTCTCGTGGATGACGACCAAATCGTAATTCCCTGACTTGAATTTCGTATAGTGATCCTTCTCTTGCGACTGGACGACCTCGAACTCGTCCTGGCTAGAGTTGAACCCGTCCACGATTTTCGTCATGAAGGCACCGTCCCCGCCGGTGAAACCGTTGATGAACTTGATTTGTGTTTTCCCGCTATCACTTGAAGAATCGCCCCCGCTACAAGCTGCGAGAGAGAAGACCAACAACCCCGTTGAAGCCGCTGCTCCAATTTTTTTCATGTTCATATGAATCCTCCTCCAATAATGGTGTAACCGCTTTCAAATAAAACTTAACGAATTTTAATGAATAATGCAACATATTTTTTACTAAAAAATTTAACTATTATTTTTATTTCATTTAATACAGGCGATTAAATTATTCTCATCTAGGAAGTTATGTCGCAATATAAACGTTTTAAATGGCTATAATAAACGATTTAGACAAATTTAATTAGTAAAATTACATTGACTTTTAGTAAAATAATGACGAGAATGGAGTTGTGAAAGCGTTTACTCAATCGTCCGAGGAGGATTACTATGAATCAAAAACAAATGATCGCGTCGTATAAACAAACGTTCGAGACAGAACCGACGCATCTCTTTTTCGCACCTGGTCGAATCAATTTAATCGGCGAGCATACGGACTACAACGGGGGGCATGTCTTTCCGGCTGCGATTACGTTTGGAACGTACGTCTTGATGCGGAAGCGTGAAGACGATGTCGTCCGCTTCTATTCAGAGAACTTTCCTGAAGTGGGGGTGATTGAACGTCGACTAGGCGATTTAGCGTTCCGGGAAGAAGATGACTGGGCGAACTATCCGAAAGCGATGCTTCATTTGTTGCAGGAACGGACTCAGGCCATCGCCACGGGCATCGACATGTGGTTCTTCGGAAACATTCCGAATGGTGCCGGATTGTCTTCATCTGCGTCAATCGAGCTGGCGACGGCGTTTGGACTGAATGTAATCGAGCGACTCGACCTTGAACCACTTGAGCTCGTGAAGCTGGGGCAACGGGCCGAGAACGAGTACATTGGTGTCAACAGTGGGATTATGGATCAGTTCGCCATCGGCATGGGCAAGCGAGGTCACGCGATGCTCCTCGATTGCGACACGCTTGCGTGTGAATATGCACCCATCGACTTGGATGGTCTCTCAATCGTCATCATGAATACGAACAAGCGACGGGAGCTGGCCGACTCGAAATACAATGAACGTCGGGCCGAGTGTGAGACGGCGCTCGGGCAGTTGCAACGTACGTTATCGATTCAGTCGCTCGGTGATGTGACACCGGACACGTTCGAGTCGAACGTCTCTCTGCTTCAAGACGAGACGCTCGTCAAACGGGCCCGACACGCCGTCTATGAAAATAATCGGACGCTCCAGGCGCTCGTCGCCTTAAAAGAGAATCGGCTCGAGGATTTCGGCCGTCTCATGAATGCGTCGCATGTCTCGCTTCGAGATGATTACGAAGTGACGGGAAAAGAGCTCGATACGCTTGTCGAGGCTGCTTGGGCGAACGGGGCCATCGGGGCCCGGATGACCGGTGCCGGTTTTGGAGGATGTGCGATTGCCCTCGTCCGCGATGAGGCGATTGATTCGTTTCGTCAAGCGGTGTCCGAACGGTATTCGGAAGAAATCGGGTATGCCCCGACGTTCTATGTGGCCTCAATCGGTGAAGGAGCACATGAAATGAAGCTTGGGATGAAGGAGGAAGTGTGATGACAACATTAGTCGTTGGTGGAGCCGGTTATATCGGGTCACATGCTGTGTATCAATTATTGGATCGCGGCGAGGATGTCGTCGTGATTGATAATTTGGAGACGGGACATCGGGAATCGGTTCATCCGCAGGCGCGGTTTTATGAAGGCGATATCCGAGACCGCAACTTCTTGAGCGACGTGTTCACGACAGAAACGATTGATCAAGTCGTCCATTTCGCTGCCAACTCGCTCGTCGGTGAGTCGATGACCAATCCGCTCAAATATTATGACAACAACGTCCATGGAACGCAGTGCTTGCTCGAGGTGATGGTGGCCCATGACGTGAAACGTCTCGTTTTCTCGTCGACGGCAGCGACATACGGTGAACAAGACGTGATGCCGATTACGGAGGAAGCCGTGACGAGACCGACGTCGACCTATGGGGAGACGAAGCTCGCGATGGAGCGAATGATTCAGTGGACAGAGGCGGCGCATGGATTACGATTCGTCTCGCTCCGTTACTTCAACGTGGCCGGTGCGCGCGCAGGCGGTGTCATCGGTGAGGATCACCATCCAGAGACGCACTTGCTGCCACTCGTTCTTCAAGTCGCGAACGGTCAGCGTGAGGCAATCTCCATTTTTGGGACGGATTATCCGACGGTGGATGGGACATGCATCCGGGATTACATTCATGTGGAGGACTTGATTCAGGCGCACGTCTTGGCGCTCGACTATTTGAAAGAAGGTGGGGTGAGCGAGGTGTTTAACCTCGGTTCGAATAATGGTTTCTCTGTCCAAGAGATGATTGAAGAAGCGCGGGCGGTTACCGGTCATGCGATCCCGGCCGTGGAACAAGAGCGTCGGCCAGGTGACCCGCCGCGTCTCATCGCGTCATCGGCGAAAGCGAAACGCATCCTCGGATGGGAACCATCGCGCACTGACGTGAAACGGATCATTCAGGACGCTTGGGATTGGCACCGGGCGCATCCGAACGGCTATAAGGGAGGCGTGACGTCTTGATGAATACGTATATCGAAGGATTGATTGATGAGGCGAAGCGTCAAGAGTTGATTACGAGTCGTGACATCGTCTATTGTCGCAACCGCCTATTCGATTTATTAGGAGTCACGTGGGCTGAGGTCCCACATAGCGACGGGAGCATTCCTGAGCTGTTGAATCATATCACAGAGGAAGCGGTGCGGCAGAACCTGATTGAGGACTTCTTGGAGACGAAAGAGATGTTGGCTGCTAAAGTGATGGATGTATTTTTACCAAAACCGTCTGATTTGGAGTACATGTTCCAACTTAAATACTTTGATGAACCGACGAAAGCGACCGATTACTTCTATCACTTGTCTCAAGCATCGAACTATATTCAGACGGCACGAATCGCCAAAAACATCTCGTATCAAGTCGCGACGTCATATGGAGAACTCGATATCACCATCAATATGTCAAAGCCGGAGAAAGATCCAGCTGAAATTGCGCGACAAAAATTGCTGCAACCGACTGCAGGGTCGGTCGACTATCCGAAGTGTCTCCTATGCGTCGAGAATGAGGGATACGCTGGCCGATTGGACCACCCGGCACGTACGAATCACCGTGTCGTCCCGATCCGCTTGGGCGGACAACCGTGGTATTTCCAATACTCGCCGTATGTCTATTACAACGAGCACTGCATCTTATTGTCGGAAGAGCATCGGGACATGGTCATCGATGAAGGGGCGTTCGAGCGCTTATTGGATTTTGTCGATAAGTTCCCGCACTATTTCGCCGGATCGAACGCCGACCTGCCGATTGTCGGAGGCTCCATCTTGTCGCACGACCATTACCAAGGGGGACGCTACGACTTTGCGATGGCACAGGCCGAGGAGTTGTTCCCGCTTGACCTCAAAGCGTTCCCTTCGATTGAAGCGACGTATTTAAAATGGCCGTTATCGGTCGTCCGTCTGAGAGGGGTGGAGAAAGAGCAATTGATTCAAGCGGCCACGCTCGTGCTCGCTCATTGGCGGGGCTATTCGGATGAATCGCTCGACATTCTCGCCGAAACGGATCAACCACATAACACGATCACGCCGATTGCGCGTCGCCGAGGCGATGCATTCGAACTCGATCTCGTTCTCCGCAACAATCGGACGACCGCAGACCATCCGATGGGGCTGTTCCATCCACATGAGGACGTCCATCACATTAAACGAGAGAACATTGGATTGATTGAAGTGATGGGACTCGCGGTCTTGCCGGCACGGTTGAAAGCAGAGTTACGAGAAGTCATCCGCTATGTGGAGGGACGCCCGGCATCGGTCGAACCGATGCATCAAGCGTGGGCGGATTCATTAAAACAAATGCCTATGCATGACGTCGAGACGCTCGTTTACGAACAAGTCGGTCGGAAGTTCTTGAAAGGTTTAGAGGATTGCGGCGTATATAAACAAGATGAAACGGGATACGAGGGCGTGAAACGTTTCATCGACTCGATGCACACACAAGGAGGGTTGCGGGATGCGGCGTCTGTTCGGGCATTTGAACAATGAACCAATTTTCGAATATACTATATCTAACCAAAACAATCACACTGTTTCCGTATTGAACTACGGCGGAATCATTCGGAGTTGGATGGTACCGGAACGTGACGGTCAACAATCGAATATCGTCCTCGGTTTTGACACAATCGAGGAGTATGTCGAGCACTCGCCATATTTTGGAGCAATTATCGGTCGTCACGCCGGTCGAATCGCAGATGGGACGTTCCGGATTGAGAATGAGATGTATCGCTTGGCAAAAAATGATGGCGCGAATCACCTTCACGGTGGGGTGCGCGGATTTGATCGTCACATCTGGCAGGTTGAGCAACGCGAGCAAGCACTCGTCTTGAAGCGGACGAGCCCACATCTTGAGGAGGGCTACCCAGGTGAACTCACCGTTCAAGTGACGTATGAGCTGACGGATGAAGGGGAGCTCGTCATTTCATATGAAGCGACGACGACCGAACCGACCGTCTGCAATCTGACGAACCACACGTATTTCCAACTTGGAAAAATCGGTGAAACGGTGGCGGCGCAAGAACTGAGTATCGCGGCTGACGCGTTCGCGCCGATTCGACCAGACTCGATTCCGACAGGTGAAAGGATCCCGGTCGAAGGTACCTTATTTGATTTTCGTTCGCCTCGTCTGCTCGGATCCGGCTTTCATCGACTGGATGAACAGTTAGAGCACGCGCAAGGCGGGTATGATCATCCTTTCTTGTTGAATGAGACAGACGAGTTGCCTCAAGCGTCACTGCTTGACCGCGACACTGGGCGACGATTAACGATGCGAACGGACTTGCCGGTCCTCGTCGTCTATAGCGGCAATCAATTGGATGGCACCATTACAGTAGAAGAGGCAATCATCCCACAATACGGGGCGATTTGTCTTGAAGCACAACGGTTACCAAATGAAATCAATGAAGTCACTACCTCAAGCGCCATCTTGTCTCCCGGAGAGACGTATCGGGCGACAACGGTATACCAGGTGACGACGGACTAGTATAGGGGAGAAGCACATGGCTACGATTAAAGACATAGCGAAGCGAGCGAACGTGTCCATCGCGACCGTCTCGCGTGTACTCAATTTGGACCCATCTCTGTCGGTGACAGCAGAGACGAAACAACGTATATTTGAGATTGCCGAACAAATGGATTATCAAAAGAAGGGTACCAAACGGACACGCGTCCAAAAAGTAGCTTTGGTTCACTGGTTCACGGAAGAAGAAGAATTGAACGATCTTTACTATATGGCCATTCGTCATGGCATTGAAAATGCCTGTCGCCAACAAGGCCTCGACGTTCAAAAATACACGTATCAACAGTTGGAAGACGTCAGCCAAGCGAATGTAGAAGGGATCATTGCGGTCGGAAAGTACAGCCATCAAGAAATCGAGTCGTTGAAAAAAGCAGCGGACGCCATCGTGTTCGTCGACTACACGCCTGAAGACGAGCGCTATGATTCTGTCGTGACTGATTTTTCGAAGGCGACCCTAAAGATTCTCCATCACTTTTGGCATCAAGGGGTGACGGACATCGGTTATATCGGTGGACGAGAGACGTCACGCGACGGGTCCGAGATTTTTGCGGATGCGCGGGAACAGACGTATGTCCAGTTCATGAAAAATCACGACGTCTTCTTGCCGGAACGGATGATGGTCGGCAAGTTTTTGGCGGACGACGGATATCGGATGATGAATGCGATGATTACCGAAGACGAGGTGCCAAAAGCATTGCTGATTGCGAGCGATACGTTGGCGATCGGTGCCCTGCGTGCCCTTCATGAAAAAGGGGTCCGGGTCCCGCACGACGTCTCGATGATCAGCATCAACGATATTAGTGTCTCGAAGTACGTCTATCCGGCCTTGTCGACGATTCATGTCCATACGGAGATGATGGGAGAGACGAGCGTCGAGCTGTTGCTAGAACGGTTGAACGGACGGAAAATCGGCAAGAAAGTCGTATTGCCGACAGAACTCATTCTCCGCAACAGTAGCCAACAATAAGCGACTCGACCGCCACGAGATTGTGGCGGTTTTTTTGATGGGATTATCCAACGGAAAGGGAGGGAACAAGTAGCATAGTTGAGAATCTAATCAAAGTAGGTGAGACAGTTGAGAGAAGCAACGATTGAAAACAAGAACGGCATGCGTTTATCAGCCATTTCGTACGGGTGTGCCATGACCGAGTTGACGGCGCCGGACCGTGAGGGGAACATGGACTCCGTCATTTTGAAATATGGCAGTCCCGAACAATACCTGGAGAACCCGGTTTATCTCGGTTCTGTCGTCGGACGGATTGCCGGACGGATTCGCGATGCGGAGATCGATGGTGTGGCCTTGACCCCAAGCGAGGCTCCGCATCATATCCACGGCGGAGACGACGGCATCACATTCCGGCATTGGGACATGGATGTCGAGGGACAGGCGATTACCTTTACGTATGTAAGCCCGGATGGGGAAGAAGGGTATCCTGGCAACGTCACGTTCAAAGTCGTCTATGAGTTGACGGACGACAACGAGCTCGTCGTCACGATGACGGCCCAGACGGACGAACGGACGTGGGTCAACTTGAACCATCACAACTATTTCAATCTCGGCGGACGGCCGACGATTCACGACCATGTGTTGACGCTGCCGGCCGACCACGTCGCGAAACTCGATGACGAGTCGCTGCCGACGGGAGAATTGCTCGAGGTGGAGGCGACACCGTTCGACTTCCGTGACGGGAAGCAAGTCGATGAGGCAATTTCGTCGGAGGACGAGGCGATTGTGAAGGCTGGCGGACTTGATCATCCGTTCCTCTTGAAGGACGGGATGACCCGGCTGCATGATCCAGTGAGCGGTCGCGTCATGGATGTTGAGACGAACCAGCCGGTCATGGTCGTCTATACGGCGAACTTCCTCAGTGAAGAGACTCCGGTGACGCTCGAGGGGCGGCAGAAGCATAGTGCGATTTGTTTAGAAGCACAAGCGTTCCCGGACGCACCAAACCATCCAGACATCGCCACATCGATTGAACTGAAACCGGAGGAGTTGTATCACTCGAGGACGGTTTATCGGTTTGGGGTGGAAGGCTGAAGTAAATTACAATTTTCTATCCTAAATTATCTTTCAAATATCACGTTATTTTGAAATTTGAGTTGTAACGACTTGAAAGAGGATTCAGTCACCGAGTTTGTGACTGAATCCTCTTTTTATTAATTAAATAATTTCTCAAATAAAACAATCATGTCTAGTTTTTATAATGCGAAATGAATATATTATAATGAGAAACTTGAGACACCGTTAAAATTTTTGTAAGACGTCATAGAAGTGATTTTAATTATTTTTTATATGTTAGTATATCATTTATTAAATTTTCTCCTTCTTTACTGTCAAGAGATTCACTTAAGAAATCATATAGTACAGCTTTAGCTCTTGCTGTTATATGAGCCTCACTGTTCAAATCAAACATATCTATCGTATCTTTCCCTTTTATAGTTTTTTCTTGTAGTACTATTCCTAAACCTGAGCCGACATAGTCAAAGTGGTTGTTAGGATTATCAAAAAAGGGGTGATATATTTTAAAAACACACTGTTTGTAATTAGTATTTAACTGCAGTATAGGATCTACTGTGCCTTTTTTTATTGGTGAGTTACAAAGGTGGCAAGCTAAAACAAGGTTAAGAGGAGTAAAGGTGAATTCAATGTATTGTGGCCGTATTTTCCCTCCTTTTGGTGCAATATGTTCTAGTTCTGGAGATGATGTTTCGTTAAGTTTCAATCCACAGTATGCACATTTAGAATCTTGTAATACCATAAGCTGTGATCTAAGTTGGGATTTCAACAACTTAATATTTTTGTTGGTTTTATCCCATTCTCCCTCCTTCCAGGGCTTAATTTTCTTTAAGTGCCTTTTCACTGATTTAGAATATCTTGTTCGACCTTCGATATTAGGAATCATGGCTCAAATACCTTTCTACTTCAAGTATCAAAAGGTTGATTGGATCATTTTGATCTACAATATAGGAGTTGATTTTTGATTTTAAAAAAATGATTCTGTTATAATCTTTGGATTTCACTTTTATTAAATTTACTAATTCTCTTAATTCAACTTCAAAATATAAATTTCTAGTAGTCCTAACACCAAAAACATTGTACAAAATGTTTTCTGCTGATAATCCGTAAGTGTCGAAATCTAATAATGTTGCTTCACGTCTTAGTTCCCTATCTTCTCGAAATAATTTTAAATGGACTAACGAAGAAGAATCACTTTCTAAATCTGAAACCAGATAATGTGAATGTGTTGCCATTACAAAATGGCAACTTTTCATTTTTTTGAAGATTTTTTTCAAAGTATCAATATAATTTATTTGCCAATTTGGGTGGAGGCTTAGTTCAGGCTCATCGATAAGGACTAAAGAATTTTCCTCCAATTCGGCAGCAATATTTATTAAGGTGAATAATAAATGTTTTTCGCCAGAAGAGGCATACTCGAATTCAAAATCATCATCCTTATAAAACTTTAGAATAGGGGATTTAATCAACTTTAACTCAATTAATTTTAATAAAATTTTATAATCTTCTGATAAGTAATCTCTATCTAAAGAAGAGTTTCGAAAATCGATTGAAAATTCTAAACAAGTTTTATTGTTTAACTTTATTCTAGTTCTTCTTTTTGAAATAGTGTTTATATAGTGTTCGATTTCATGAATGTCTTCTTCCGTATATTTTCTTATTGAATCTGATCGGTAATCATTTTTTTCTATGAATGTGTCTATTTTATTTTTCAATGTGGAATAGGGTAATTTTCTGGAGAATAGAGTTTTATTAACAGGTTCGAACAAAATAGAAACTCTAGAGTCAAACTTCATAAAAGTGAAAATGTCATTTAGGTTTTCAATAAAGTTCATATTTTCAGCATTGAGTATTAAATTATTTGCTACTCTGTTGATTATTGATGTAGTCCAAGTGGCATTTGAAGTTCTTCGAATCCCCAAATACCTATAGATTTCGTTTTTTCTAGAGTCGTAAGGAGAAAAAGTGAATTTATCATTTACCATAAATGAAGTTGCTAGTACTTTTAACGGTAAATTAACTTGGCTAATATCGACCCGTAAATGATTTTTAAATGCACTTATTTGTTTGTTTATAATTTCAATTTTAAATTTATCGTTAGAGATATAGTATTCTAAATGATACTCATCATAGCTCAATGAAATATCACTTTTTCGAGTGGAATAGTCGAGACTTCGAAGTATTTCAGAAATAATTGTTAGTAAATAACTTTTACCAGCCCCGTTCTCTCCGATAATTACGGTTGAGAGAGGTTTATTTCTTTCGATAAGGTTATTTGTAAAAGTTACATCGAAAATATAACTTTTATTTTTTATGACTTGTAATTTAGTTAAAGTAAACACTCTAAATAATCTCCTTTGATATTCTTATGTTTATTTCAGGAACCATATTAAGTACAAGTATAAAAAATAATACTTGTAAAAAAGAAAAAAATTATACGCAATTGTTTAAATAGAATTTGAATTAATATCAATACTATAGAGCTTATTTAACACATCGGTCACTGTCTCACTGAACGAGCGGAACGACGAATCGTCGATGAGTGATGTCATCGCATCTTTTACGACAGCTGCGTTTGTCCAATCGGAGACGTCGGTCGTCTCAGTATAAATGCGCGTGAACTTCTTACCTTCTTGTTTCCCAGACTTCCAAAACGAGATGTTTTGCGCTTCGAGTGCTTCTAGGAGCGGGAGACGTTCGGTGTAGTCAATCGGTCCGACCTCGACATAAAGTTTGAGGCGCTTGCTGCCTTTTCGTTCGAACCAGATAATCAGTCCATAGTTGAGCCAATAGCGGTTCAACCGGTCCATCTGTTCTAAATTCGTCAACCAATCATTCATAACAAAGTTGGGTACACGGGGATGGGCCGAATATGTCGTTATCCCTTGTTCTTTCACAAACTCTAGAAATGCCTGACGGACGAGATCACTTCCCGTCTCGAAGATATAGTCGATGGTCTGGCACTTTCGATTATAGATGAGGAGCAAGTGACGCTTTGTCTCAGCGTCGAACGTGGCGAGCGTCTTCACCGCTTGGCGGAGTTCGATTTGTTTATGCTTCGCCGGATTGGCATTGGCATACAATAAGTGAATTGCAGATGCATAATCTTGATACAGTTGTAGCGCCGTCTCCATTGTCTTTTCGTCATCTACGAGTCGTTCTTCGAGCAGGGCGACATAGTATGATAAGAAATCGTGAATGTTGTCGGCAATTGTCGCTTTGTTCAATGTCAGCTCTTGTTTGATGATGTGGAGTACGTCTTCATACGTTAACATCCAGTATGCATCGTGCGATGGCGTATCACCTGACAACGTCAAAAAGACAGGGAGAACGTGCCATTCTGGATAGTATTCCTTGACGTTTGTTAAATAACGAGCCAACTGACCTGCTGATTCAACTGAATGTACTTTGTTTTCGATAAGTAGGACGATGTTCAAAGTCGGAATTTCAATGAGCAAGTCGACCGCGCCATTCCCATTGGTGGACCACTCGCGGTGGACAACGATATCGGATAATGATGCATGAGCGAATGATAGATAGGGGAACTCATCAATTTTATTATCGTTATCGGCTCTCGTTACAAGATTCATGAGTACTTTGCGTAAGAAAAAGCTTCCGAGCCGATGATTCTCGTTCGGGTCGAACAACCAAGCGAGGACGTTCGAATGACGAATTTCGTATTTAGCGACGCGGAGTACTTTGAATGGGTTGAACTCATTGAATTGTTGATCAAGTTTATTGAATTCAGGCGTATTTTCAAGCTGTAAGATGGTGTCGAGTGAGTAGGTCATAAGAACTCCTTTATCATCAATATTCGCCGCTAAGCTTCTTCCATTCTTGCTCAAGGTGGGCATCAACTGCTTTCCAGTCGTACACGTCTTTCCCGAGCACATGCTTCAGTTCTTGCATTGAGGCGAACGCGAAGCGGCTCCAGGCGACGTAGTTCAAACGCGTCGCAAATAAAATCGGGACGTTGCCACTTCGGATATAGGCGTCCATTCCATCGGTCAGGCACAGAGCGCCATGGCCCACGAGCAACATCTTCCGAAGTGTCGGCTTATTGCCAATGGGAATCGAGGCGAGCCAGCCGTTCTTGTGATAAAACAGGCTCTTCAAGCCCCAAAGCAGGCGAATGACGAGTTCGTTGAAGACGACCGGTACCGCCATCGCGACACCGTGACGCGCATCATAGCCGCTCTCGAACACTTTTGTCGAGAAGTCGGCGAACGAGAGCTTCTGTTCGTTATGCGACACTTGTCCAAAATCGGCGAATTGGAACAGTTCAAAGAACGGAAGCGGGATACCGGCGCCGCGACGACCGTTGTCGTGTCCGCGCACACCACTTGACCCTGATACGTCAGATAAGAGATGACCAAACCAGTTGGCAAACCCGGCGAACAGTTTAGCTAGTAGATTGCCACCTTGTAGCCTTTGCGTACCGTCTTCTTTCGGCTCGAGTCGAAGCAGTCGACCGTCCGAGACGAAGCTTGCCTTGCCAGTGAACTGATCCAAAATCGAGAAGAATAAGCCGATGATGTCCGGAGCGTGGGCGAGCGATTTCAAATGGTGGTCCGACGGACGCATATTCAGTGTCGAGTCACCCATCTTCAAATCTTGTGCGTAACGTGCGTCATAATTCACTTTGAAGCGGCGCTCCAAAAAACCGATGGCGCTCGCAATCGAATCCGGTTGCTTGCGAAGGCGGGCCCCGTTCTGTTTATCTTGTTTCCAGACGAGGTTCGCGAACTTGATGACGACGTTGTCGACCTTCTCATCTGACCACTTCCCGAGTTTACTGTCCGTCGGGGAGCCGACGAAGAAACTGTCAATCAACCCAGCGACGAGACCGCTGAAGGACGCGATCATGTAGTCGTAGCGGTCACATTCCGCTTCCTTCAGCAAGAACTTTTCTTTGAACGTCGTCGCCAACTCATGACGCTGTCGTGCCGTCAACAGATGGGCGAACGGATCATTGAGCCCCGTCACATCATGTCGCGTCGCATACGTATCGAGTTCGGACAAATACATATCCCAAGAGCCGTCCGAGACTTGCACGGGTTCCAAGTCATCGAACGTCCGTACGGCCAGCGGCGCCAATTGCGGTGCTGCTGTTTGTGGTACCTGTCCATTCATGAGTCGCATCATATCCTCGAACAAATTGTCGAGCACTGCCGATTGAGCGTCTTGCGCGTCTTCAAGTTGATTCAAGTGTCCATGGATGTCACCTAAACGTTGCTCAGCCTGTGCGGCTTGATGTTGTTGGACGAGTAACGCTTTTGCCTGATTAATCATGTCTTGATTGGACCGGTTCATTTGTCACCGAAGACGTTCTTCACGAGACGCTTCGCCCCACCAGTTACTTCGGCCAGACCGCCGCCGGACATTTCAAAGTAACCGATCGCTTGGAACGATTCATGTAACTGTTCCAATTCTTCAAGGGTGAGCGTCTCTTTCAAGACGAGCTCTTCCTCGGAACTGAACGTCAAATCATCGAGCTGGATTGGTTGCGGCGCATAACACGCATACACGTAGTCGCGTAGTTTCTGATACGTCGGTTTCGACGTCAACTCGTCCAACCGAACGGTGCTCAATTTCGGAGGCAGTTGCGTGATGATTTGTTCTTTTTGAGAGTGGACTTGTTTGTCGGCGCTGAACTGTGCACTCTGACTGAGCATCTGCAACATATTCGAGAGTTGATTGATTTTCTCCGAGTTGGCGTTCCCGTGTTGGATGGCCACGACGAGACGGTTTGAAATCTCATTGATGTCCTCAAGCAGGCAGTTGAGCGTCTGTTGCGTATTGCGGATGATGGCCTGTAGCATGAACTCGCGCTGTTTGTTGTTCTCAATGTCTTTCATGCCCGTGATTTTTTTCAAGCCCTGGTACGTGCCGACGCCGATGACGACCAACACGCCGATGCCCGTGAACATGCTTGAGAAGCCGAGGAGTCCACCCATGCCGAGGGAGGCCAGACCAGACGTCAATCCGGCAGCGCTCAAGCCGACGACCGATCCTGATAAATAGATGGCTGTGAGCGGAACGCCGACCGCGGCCGCTTTGGCTGCCAAGTCTTTCATCGACTTGGCAATCTCTGAGTCGTTTTTGCGGAATGTCAAAATGTCCTCGTCGCTTTGGATGGCGCTTGAGATGAGTTCGATTTCTTCGCGTGAGATGGAGAGCACTTCTTTCAACTCGCCAAGAAACTTGTTCTCGAACCAAGCCGAAAGCGGACGTTTCAATTTGAAGAGATAGAGAAGGTCTTTGAATAACGATTTCTCGACGATGGAAAAGTCGATGGTCGTCGACAAGTCGCGTAACTCGTCAATCAACGTGAGTGTTGGTGCATGTTCGGCTGGATTACTCAAGTAGGCGCGAAGTTGCAACCGATAGTCCGAACTGAGGTGGATGCGGGTGACGAGTGACATCAGTTCGCTATACTCTTGAGCGTCAATCTGTTGATCATCGACGAACGTGAAGTTGGCCAACACTTTCAAGTACGTGAGCTTATACGTTTCCGGCAAGTCGGCGAGCGGGGTGACTTGTGAGACGTTGACGAGCTCGTCTTCTTTGTCTTTTAACGCGGCGATCCCGTTCAATAGCTCGACGACGCCTTCGACGTTATACGTGGCGAGTTTGTCGGACAGACTGTAGTCATATTGCTCGGTGTGCATGACGATGTGAAGTTTCTCTTTTCGCTTATCATTTTTATACGTAACTTCACGGTCCAACTCGACGCGCTGCAAATCTTTGTAGTAGACGCAAATCGGTTTTTCGAGCAACGGTTTGAAATAGAAGCGGTCTCCTAAAAATAGCATGCCTTCTTTGCCGCTCTTGAAGAGCGTCGAATCATACAAGGCAACAACGTGTTCTGGGAGCGCGTCCTCTGCGTAATTCTTAATGGCTCCGTTCAATTTTTTGTCGGGTACGCTCGGTGCGATATGTGTGCCGTCACCAAGTAAGGTGTTGGCGTATTCTTTCAAATATGTATTAATGTTCATCAACTATCACCTTCCATATATTGTTTATACAGTTATTATATACTTATAGAGTGTACGAGGTAGGGAAAATATTCTAACTGGTAATCGAGTGTAGGGAGCGACAGATATGATGATGATGTACATATTGATGATTGGATTAAGTGGGGGCGTGGCCGTCCTCTTGTTCCGAGCAGGACGTGTTGCTAGACTCGTCCATCGGGCATTACGGCGAGAACTTCATACCATCCACGATGAATTGAAACAGGCAGAGCATCACCCGGCCCGACAGTTCGAACTGCTCGATCCTCTCTATCGAAAAGTCGTGTTTCAAATCCACTCACAAGTGAAGATGAAACGAACTGACTTGGAGCAACTGGTCAGCGATGAGTTGAATCGGTTGATCAAAAACAAACGCTCGGCCATCTGGTCTTATGTGACTGTGACCGGGTGGAGCGTGTTGGCGTTAATGATGTTAAGCATTTGCCTAGTCGGCGGGTATGCAGCCTATCATGAGGCGCAAACGATGGATTGGCCCGGTTCAACACAAGTGGCGAGTTCGTCGGCCACCATCCTTGACGAGACGTTCGAGTTGCCGGCGCAAGTCGCATTATCAGAGGAACTCGGTCAGGCGCTCGCTTACCACATGAGTCAATTCGATGAAACGTTCAGCATCAGTTATATTGGCAAGAGTCGAGACTTTGAACAGACGATGGACGAGGCGTGGGACTGGCTCGAGATGAACCATATTTACGTGTTCCGCCTGTCACGCGGTGGAGAGACCGAATATCGCGATCATGGCGGTTATGTCGACCTGGACGTCGAGTTGGCTTACGATATGAACATCGAGGAAGCGAAACAGATTGAGGCAAGAGTCGACCAAGTCGTCGCCGAGATGCCGGTCGGATTGAGCGACTTTGAGAAAGTGAAATACATAAACGATTATGTTGTCTTGAACACGGCCTACAATTTAGACAGCCAAGCGAGTCCATATACGCCATATTCGATTCTGTTTAATGGGGAAGGCGTGTGCGAAGGGTATGCGTTGACGACACTCTTGTTGTTGGAAGCCGCAGGTGTGGAAGCGAAGTATATCTCTGGCGAGGTCCAGACCGGGTTACACGCATGGAATCTCGTGAAGCTCGACGGCGCTTGGTATCACTTGGACACGACGTGGAACGATCCCGTCCCGAATCGAGTGGGTGAGATCGGTTACGATTATTTCTTAGTATCCGATGCGACATTAGAGCAAGATCATGAGTGGGAAGCAAATGATTATCCGATTACCGCGAAGACAGATTTCTTGTAAGCGAAGAGTGGATTCGACAGAGATGCAATCTCAAAAGAAACGCGATGGGGCTTGGCTAAGCATATAGCTGCCTGATCGTGTTTTTTGATGACCCAATATTTACGAAACTATAAAAACATCTCCCCCTTTAACAAAAAAGTGCCTGCATCCAAGCTGTATAATCCTTATACTAACAAAGAAATAGTGAATTTGGTTTTATATTCCAACATGTGAAAATAGTGAGCGGGAGTGAAGAATGATATGTTAAATCGCAAATTCCGAGAGGATTCCATCGAAACGTATAAACAAGCAGAACGTGCTTACGAAACAGCCAAGATTGATGT
The DNA here is from genome assembly GCF_018616375.1 of Exiguobacterium sp. J17977. GTDB lineage: Bacteria > Bacillota > Bacilli > Exiguobacteriales > Exiguobacteriaceae > Exiguobacterium > Exiguobacterium mexicanum. The sequence continues at coordinate 240,985 of NZ_JAEQBB010000001.1, forward strand.
CATAAAAGCTTCAGAGGAATTGTTTGGTGAGCGGAAACGGTTGAAATCCATCATTGGTTTTAACTGGGACGCTATTAATCAACTCAAGAACAAAACTGTCGAAATGGAACTTGAGGTCGATAAAATTGAAATCGAATACAGACGTTTCGATACATTCTTGTTAGAGGTACAAACCGAAATTGCGGCTACGCAAAAGATGGTATCTACAGCAGAGACGATTGCTATGAGCGCCGCTACAATCAGCATGACACCCAGCACGGCTGCGGCAATCGCCACCACGTTCCGAACTGTTTCAACTGGGGCAGCGATCAGCGGTAGCTTGGCCGCAAACGCCTCGATGGCTTGGTTAGGAGGAAGTGTGTTGGCAACAGGTGGTGGACTAGCCGTCGGAAGTGGATTGATGGGCTTGGCAGGACCGGTTGGGTGGGGTATTTTGATTGCTGCTAGCGTTTTTCAAAACGGAAAGAATAAAAAACTCGGACGTGAGGCTTTAGAAAAAGCGACAGTCTTGAAAAAAGAACGAGTTTCACTAAAAGGGAATGAAAAAGAGGTTAGTGAACTGAGTAAGTTAACGGTTCAGAACCGCGTGGGATTAAATCGCTTATTGAATGAGATTGAGCCGAAACTTGATGCGTATGGTTGGGATATGCGCAGAATTGATCAAGACCAAGATTTATTAGAACGGCTTGGGGTTTTGATTAACACATTGGGAAGTGCATCCAAACTATTGAACAAGAAAGTGGGTGGTGCGGTATGAGTCAGGCATTTACCGAATCGCTTCAAACTAATTTTGATATCGATTTGAATGAGTCACCGAAATTGGAGGAATCTCACCTTCAAATTTTGATGAAGCAATATAAAGAGATCGCTTTCACAAAAGTCATTCAAGAATTCGGGCTCGGTCCATTTTTGAACGATTACCAAAATGGCGGGAACGTGACGACACTCCATAACGCGAAAGAAGGCGTTTTTACCAACGATAAAGATAAAGAAATAGAAAATCGTTTCTCTCGAGAATATTCTAAAAAAACACGTAATGACATATATGAGAAAGATTTTTCGAAGATGCGCGCAAAGGAATTTAAAGAAAGTGATTCCATTACGGATGCATATACAGGTCGGACATTGAACAAAGATGGACAAGCCCACCGTGACCATGTCGTGTCGGCTTCGGAAATTCATCAAAACGATGAGGCCCGTCTCTATATGACCGACGAAGAACGAGGCAAGATGGCAGTCGATGAGCAGAACTTGGCCTGGACGAACGGAAGCCTCAATCAGTCAAAAGGGGACAAGGATTTTAAAGTCTGGCTCGATTCACCGAACCCGAAAGACCCGACTCAGACGAACCGAGACCGCTATGGCGTGGACGAACAGGCTGCGATGGAGAAATATATCGAGGCCAAGAAACATGTCAAAAAGTCCGTCACGAAAGCGAAACACACCTACTATGCAAAGAATCTGGCGAAAACTGGAGCGAGCCAAGGACTACGGGTCGGAGCGAAACAAGCGATTGGGCTGTTTCTCTACGAGTTGCAACACATCTTGTTCAAGGAGCTAAAGGGATTCTTCAAGTCGTTTAAACAGTTCACGAATTGGGACGCGCGGATTGAAGCGTTCAAACAATGTTTAGAGCGTGTCTATGTTCATATGATGCAACAGATGAAGCGGTTTGCCACAGCGTTCAAAGACGGCTTCATCGGTGGGTTTATGGGGAATCTGTTGACGGTGTTCATCAACACGTTCATGACGACGTCGAAGAATTTGGCGCGTCTGATCAATGACGGTGTGACCGGGTTATGGAGTGCGTTCAAGTTGTTGTGCCAACCACCCGAAGGCATGACGTCGCAGACGGCCATCAAAGAAGCGACAAAGCTCGTCGTCGCAGCGGTGGCAACGACCGTCGGCGTATTATTGACAGAGTCATTCGTGACGTATCTACAAACAACACCGTTCGCAATGTTTGCCCAATTGATTGGTGGATTGATTGGCGGAATCCTGACCGGTATCGTCGTGGCCACGTTGATGTATGCAATTGATGAATTGGTCGCTTCGCTCCATAAATTGAATGAGTTGATGGATACGTTCAAAGAAGGGTTATATACGAATGCGGAGCAGGTGCGCGCCACATATGAGGCTGCGATCGCGATGATGCATGTAGAGTATCAGGCGGTGCTTCAAACCATCTTCCGACAATATGAGGAGTACCGACGGCTTTCGGCAATCGCCTTTGATGAAACGGAGCGAGTGAGCGTGCGTCTCGATGCGAGTGCCGAGTTGGCGGATTTACTCGACGTGCCGACGGATGATGTCATGCGGAATGCGGATGATGTCCGAAACTTTTTAAGAAGTTGATTTATGTATTGCTATAAAAAAAGTGTCTCTTGTTTCAATTCGAAACAGGAGACACTCTTTTTATTTTGTGTGCAATGAAGAAGACATCGCCTCTTCAAACCGCGCCGTAATCTGTTGCGGCCGTGTGATGGCACCGCCGACGACGACAGCGTGTGTACCGAGGTCCATGCAGAGTTTTGCCATCTCTGGCGTCAAGATGTTGCCTTCGGCGACGACCGGTTGTGTGACGTGATCGAGCACGTCTTTCAAAAACTTGAAGTCGTCGTGGAAGAGGAGCGAGCCGTTCGTCTCGGCCGTATAGCCGTGGAGCGTCGTCGAGATGTAGTCGAAGCCGAGTCGATCCGCTTCGATACAATCCTCAAGCGTCGCACAGTCGGCCATGAGGAGTTGATTCGGATAAATCGAACGGATGGCGTGGACGAGTTCTTGCAGCGTCATGTTGCCGGGACGCAGGCGGTGTGTCGCATCGAGGGCGATGACGTCGACGCCGACCTCGGTCAGCTCCTCGACTTCTTTCATCGTCGCCGTGATGAATACGTCGCTGTCCGCATAGTCGCGTTTGACGATCCCGATGATCGGCACGTTCACTTGCTGTTTGATTTCACGGATGTCTTTCGCCGAGTTGGCACGGATGCCTTTGGCGCCGCCTTGGACGGCCGCGATGGCCATCCGGCCCATGATGAAATCGCTATGGAGCGGTTCATCCTCGAGTGCTTGGCACGAGACAATCAATCCGGTTGGTAAATCGGTCATGTTTAATCACTTCTTTCTTTAAGTCGGTCGAGCGCTTTCAGTGTTTTTAGATAATGCGCTTTTAAGTCTTCATTTGTTTCCATCAACGTCTTCGTCACCGCATCTGCTGTGAAGAGGAGCGGGAGCTGTGTGTTGATTAAGAACGCCTCGCCCGAAGCGCCGGCCGTCAGCAGTCGATGGTCGACGAGCTCGGCGAGCGGGGAGTGCTGATAGCCGACAAAGGCGATCGTCGTGCAGCCTGATTCTTTGGCGAGCTGGACGGCTTGGACGACCTCACGGCTCTCGCCGCTGTTCGAGAAGGCGATAATCAAGTCGTCTTTCGTCGCGATCGAGGCGTCCATGACCATGCTGTGGCTATCGAACGCCGTCGTGGCGAGCAGTCCCATCCGCCGCAAGCGATACTCCATCTCTTGGGCGACGAGACCGGCGTTACCGAGCCCGTATAAGTGGACCGAACGGCAACGTCGGATATGGTCGCAGATGGCGAGGAGTTCGTCTTGATCGATCAAATGGGCGGTCGTCTGAATCAATTCGATATACGACCGCTGCATCGGTTCGAGGGACGTCGCCGTCTGGGGCAAGTTCGTTTCCGTCAATGTCTTTTGCATCATGAGCTTCAGTGCCGAATAGCTACCGACCCCAATCGTTTTACAGAACCGGGTCACGGTCCCAGGTGACGTTTGGATGGCTTGCGCCAACTCGGTGATCGTCAACTCGATGGCGTCGTTCATATTTGTCATGAGGTAATCGGCAATCTTTTTCTCACTGTCCGTCATCTCTGGATAGACGTCTTTCATTTGTTCCCACACGGCTGTTCCCTCCAACACAATTCGTTATTCGCCCCGGCCTAACGCCTCTTGGACTTCATTCTTAATAATTGTAACAGAAGGACCGTAAATTACTTGAATCCCATTTCCTTTTTGCACGACCCCGTGGGCGCCCGTCGCCTTCAACAAATCCTCGCGGACGTGTTGGTGGTCGTTGACGGTGACGCGGAGGCGCGTCGCACAGCAGTCGACCGTATCGATGTTGGCATCTCCGCCGAGCGCGGCAATGATGGCTGTCGTGCGGTCTGATGCGTCGACGTCGGCTGCTTTCACAGCTGTCTCGTCTGAACGTCCCGGCGTCATGAAGTTGAACTTCGTGATGAGGAAGCGGAACGTCACGTAGTAGAGCAAGAACCAGAAGGCACCGATGACCGGTACGAGCATCCAGTTCGTCTTGTCATTTCCCTGTAAAATCCCGAATAAGATAAAGTCGATGAACCCACCTGAGAACGTTTGACCAATCGTGATCTCGAAGATGTGGGCCATCATGAAGGCGAGCCCGTCAAAGATGGCGTGGACCAAGTAGAGGACAGGCGCCACGAACAAGAAGGCGAACTCGAGCGGTTCGGTGATCCCCGTCAAGAATGACGTGAGAGCCGCCGAGAACAAGAGACCGAAGACGACTTTCTTCTGTTCCGGTTTCGCACAGTGATACATGGCGAGCGCGGCACCGAGCAGACCGAACATCATCGTGATGAAGCGACCTGACATGAAGCGGGCCGTGCCTTCATAGAACTGCGTCGTGCTCGGGTCGGCGAGCTGGGCGAAGAAGATTTTCTGCGTCCCTTCAATCAACGTCCCGTCGATGACCATTGAGCCCCCGAGGCCGGTCGTCCAAAACGGGATGTAGAAGATGTGGTGCAACCCGAACGGTCCGAGCATCCGGAGCACGAAGCCGTAGATGAATGTCCCGATGTAACCGGTCTTGTCGACGAGTCCGCCGAGCGAGAAGATACCGCTTTGGACCGTCGGCCAGATGAAGTAGAGCCCAATTCCGACCCCGATGGCGACGAACGACGTGATGATCGGCACGAAGCGCGATCCACTGAAGAAGCCGAGGAACTGCGGCAGCACTTGCTTGTTGTAACGGTTATGCAAGAGCGCCGTCACGATCCCGATTAAAATCCCGCCGAAGACTCCGGTCTCGAGCGTTTGAATCCCGAGCGCCATCCCTTGGCCGGCACTGGCGAGATCCGTCTCCATCAACTCACCCGTGATTTGAAGCATGGCGTTGATGGTGGCGTTCATGATCAAATAGCCGAGCATGGCGGCGAGTCCGGCCGTCCCTTTATCCGACTTGGCGAGCCCTACCGCGACCCCGATCGCGAACAGAACAGCCAAGTTGGCGAAGACGATCGACCCGGCAGCGGCCATGATGGTGAACAAATGCTGGAGCCAGGTGATGTCGAGGAATGGATACGCCTGGACCGTGTTCGGGTTCGAGAGCGCACCTCCGATCCCGAGTAATAGTCCCGCAGCAGGTAAGACTGCGATGGGCAACATAAATGATTTCCCGAATTGTTGTGCCCGTTCGAATAGACGTGACATGAGATAAATCCCCCTTAAAATTATTTTCACCTGAATCATAATATGAAAAATATTTTTATGCAAGCGTTTACGGTGAAAATCTTTTTAACAAAAAACGAACCAGTCAACGGGACCGGTTCGATTCGCATGCTTATGTGGTTTTGACGGTAGGCGTCACTTTTTCGCCGTTCGTCGCGATGACTTGCTTATACCAATCAAAGCTCTTCTTCTTCGAGCGGGTGAGGGAGCCGTTACCCTCATTGTCCTTGTCGACGTAGATGAAGCCGTACCGTTTTTTCATCTCGCCGGTCGAGGCACTGACCAAGTCGATCGGACCCCAACTCGTATAGCCGAGAATCTCGACGCCGTCCTTGATGGCCTCATGCATCTGTTCGATATGTTTCGCCATATAGTCGATGCGGTAATCGTCCTCGACGTATCCGTTCGCGTCCGGCGTATCGACGGCACCGAGTCCGTTCTCGACGACAAACAGAGGTTTCTGGTAGCGGTCGTACAGTTGGTTCGCCGTGATGCGGAAGCCGGTCGGGTCAATCGTCCAACCCCATTCCGACTTCTCGAGGAACGGGTTCTCGAGTGAGCTGAAAATGTTGCCTTCGGTCGATGCGTTGATTTCCGGGTCCGTGCTCGTCGTCCGGCTCGCATAATAGCTGAAGCCGATATAGTCGACCGTATGCTGTTTCAACAACTCGAGGTCGCCGTCTTCCATTTGGAGCGTGATGCCGTTTTCGTCGAGGAAACGTTTGGCATAGCCCGGGTACTCGCCGCGCGACTGGACATCGATGAAAAAGAACGATTCACGGTCCTTGTCCATCGCGTCCAAGACGTCGTCCGGGTTGCACGAGTAGGCGTATGTCTGACCGGCCGCGAGCATGCAGCCGACTTGCATGTCAGGATTGATGGTGTGCGCCGCCTTGACCGCTTTCGCACTCGCGACGAGCTGATGATGGGCCGCCTGGTATTTCACTTGCTGCTTGTCCTCCCCGTCTTCGAAGACGAGACCGGCGCCGATGAACGGCAAGTGGAGCAACATATTGATCTCGTTGAACGTCATCCAATACTTCACCTTGCCGTTATAGCGGGTGAACAGCGTCGTCGCGTACGTCTCGAAGAAATCGACGACACGGCGGTCACGCCAACTGCCGTAGTTTTGGATGAGGCTGACCGGCACGTCGAAGTGGGCAATCGTGACGACCGGCTCGATGCCGTGCTTCAACAGCTTGTCGAAGACGTCGTCATAAAATTGTAGACCGGCCTCGTTCGGCTCGGCGTCGTCACCGTTCGGGAAGATGCGGGCCCATGAGATTGACAGGCGGAGTGCCTTGAAGCCCATCTCGGCGAACAGAGCGATATCTTCTTTATAACGGTGATAGAAGTCGATTGCCTCGTGTGACGGATAAAACTCGCCCGGCACCGGCTCAAGTGACGGCAAGTCGCCGAACATGACGTCGAACCGCTTCTTGCCAGTCGGCAACAAGTCGACCGTCGTCAAGCCTTTGCCACCTTCTAAGTACGCACCTTCTGCTTGGTTCGCGGCGATGGCGCCGCCCCATAAAAATCCGTTTGGAAAACTCATTAAATCCATCCTTTCTCAGATAGAGGAGGGACGAGCCCTCCCACATTTATTCGTTGATGACAAACAAGGCTTCGCCTGAGCGAACGCTTGCGGCACGGCTCGGAGAAATCACTTTTCGGTTCGTGACGATGACCGGTGTCGTGAGGGCACGGCCAGAGCGTTTGATTGCGTCGAGGTCGAACTCAATCAACAGCTGTCCTTTCTCGACGAACTCGCCTTGCGTGACGTGTGCCTTGAAGTGTTTGCCTTCGAGTTGGACCGTGTCCATACCGATATGGATGAGCACCTCGGCTCCTGTCTCGGTCGTGATGCCGATGGCGTGATGTGTCGGGAAGAGGGCAGACACCGTACCCGAGACAGGAGCGACGAGCTTGCCTTCCGTCGGTTCGATGGCAACGCCTTGACCGAGCGAGCCCGATGAGAAGGCGACGTCCGAGATGTCTTTCAAGTTAACGACGTTCCCCGCGAGCGGGCTAAGGATTTGTTCTTGGCCGACTTTCGTGGCTGATACTTCTTGTGAGACCGGTGTGACTTCTGGTTGTGACGTTGCGGCGACCGCTTTATTGACGCCACCGAACAAGTACGTCAAGACGAAACCGACGACGAAGGCGACGGCCGTCCCGATGAGTGAGCCGTAGAAGCCGGTCGTGATGCCTTCCGGTGAGATGTTCGACGGGTAACCGAAGACGCCGAGACCACCGATGATATAAACTTGCGTGCCCATGACACCCATGATTCCACCACCGACGGCACCACCGATACAGCTCATGATGAACGGTTTTTTAAGTGGGAGCGTGACCCCATAAATGGCTGGCTCAGTGACACCGAAAATGCCTGAGATGAAGGCCGGAATCGAGAGCGTTTTGATTTTTTGATTTTTGATTCGGAGGAAGACTGCGAGTACGGCACCGATTTGCGCGAATGAGGCCGCGAAGACGAGTGCGAGTACAGGGTCAGCCCCGAGTGACGTTAAGTTGTTGATGGCGACCGGGACGAGTCCCCAGTGAAGGCCGAAGATGACGAATACTTGCCAGAGACCACCGAGGAAGATCCCGGCGATGAGTGGGCTCAAATTGTAGACAGCGACCGTGGCGCTACCGAGCAACATCCCAGCCCAAGTCGCGATCGGTCCGATCAAGATGAACGTGAGCGGGACGATGATGAGCAATGTCAATAACGGAACGATGAACATTTTGATGACGTCCGGGATGACCGTCTTCAAGAACTTCTCAAGCTTCGCTGCGAAGAACGCCGCGACGATGATTGGAATGACCGATGTCGAGTATGTCATCAAGATGACCGGCACACCGAGGAACGTGATATGAATCGGTGACTCGAACATCGTGCCGGCGAAGACGGTGTAGAGCGGATCACCGGCCGTGAGCGTCGACAGCGTCGGATAGACGAGCGCCGCCCCGATGGCCATCCCGATGAATGGACTGCCGCCGAACTTCTTAATGGCCGTATAGCCGAGGAAGATTGGGAAGAAGTAGAACAGCGAATCGCCGATGGCGTTCAACAGCTGATACGTGCCGGATGTGGCGTCGAGCCAACCGAGGGCGACGAAGAGGGCGTTGAACCCTTTGATCATCCCGGTCGCGGCCAAGACGCCGAGGACAGGGGTGAAGATGCTAGAGATGATATCGATGAACCGGCTGAACAATGATCCTTTCGGGCCTTCCTCTTCTTCAATCGGTGACTGGTTTTGGAAACCGCCGACTTCGACGACCGCTTTATACACGTCCGGGACGTGGTTGCCGATGACGACCTGGTATTGACCGCCGCTCTTCATGACGGTGACGACACCGTCCATATTTTTGATGGCTTCCGTGTTGGCCTTGCTTTCGTCTTTTAATTTGAAGCGCAAACGGGTGATACAGTGGACGACGCTGTTGACGTTCTCTTTGCCGCCGACTTGTTGGATAATGTCGCGTGCGAGCTGTTCATACTTCATGTCCATACCTTCCTTTTTCATTAGATTTTTGGTTTGCGTCAAATAAAAAACCTGACCCGTGTCAGAGGAGATACGTGAAATCACGTCTACCATCTGACTCGAGTCAGGTTATGCCCACTAAAGGTAACATTCCTGCGCAGGAGACCGTTCAGTTGTTATTTGATACTTGAAATGTAGCACGTGCCAAAACAAAATGTCAACGCTTACATTTAGGAATTTTCAGATTTCTTCAATCTGTCACAAGTGAGATTTTTTACTTCTATAGATGGGAATCATTTTGAATTGAAACCAACGTAGGGAAGGATTCGTACATACATTAACACTAACTAAAGGAGCTTTGACCATGAGACGTGAACAACATATCCGCCGCCTCGTCGATTACGCACGGCAAGGAAATGCAAAGACATTCATCATTGGGGCCGCTTCGGCCATCATCACGGGAACGCTCGTCCAGTACGTGTCTCAATACGAATTCGTCGTTCTCGGTATCGGATTTCTAGGCGTCATTCCGTTGGCCATTCGCGAATGGAAACTCGGCACGATTCGAGCCTCGTTCAACGACAATGCGACGTATCAGCGGCTCGTCCGGTTGCCGTTTTGGCTGACGTTAGGCGGATTGATTATGCTGTACGCGCTTCTCGGCTGGTACGATTCCGGCTCGCCGGGTCCGTCCTTTTTTATCTTGTTCGCAGTGCTCTGCATGGGGATGTTCGGTCTCCAGCGCGCCTTCGACCGGGTCATCTTGAAACTCGAGCCGGACTATATCACCGACCGCGAGCTCCATCGTGAGTTGAAATGAAAAAACGAGGTCACCCGGCGCGGGGTGGCCTCGTTTTTGCTTAAAGATAGCGTTCGTTCATGACCCGGCCTCGAATCGGTTTGGCCGGTGACCCGTAGGCGACGACGTGATTCGGGATGTCCTTGACGACCGTGGCCCCGGCGCCGATGACCGTGTCGTGCCCGATGTGGACGTTGTGGATGACCGTTGCGCTCATGCCGATGAACGTCCGGGTGCCGACATGGACGTTGCCACCGAGATGGGCGCCCGGGGCGACCGAGGCGAACGGTTCGAGCACACAGTCGTGATCGACCGATGTCATCGTGTTGACGATGCTGTGCGGGCCGATGACGGCGTTCGGATTGATGACGCTACCGGCCATGACGGCCGTCCCTTCACCTAGGGTGACGTTCTTGCCGATGACGGCGCTCGGGTGGATGGCGTTGATGAACTCGAAGTCCGAGTTGTTCTGTAAGATTTTCTCGGCTATCTGCTCACGATTATGATTCACTCCGACTCCGATAATCCCCTTGTTTGCCACAAGCTTAGAATCAATCAATCCTAACACCGGATATCCGGCGATGAACTTGCCTAGCATACTGGGGCTGTCATCATAAATTCCTGCAATCCGATAGACACCCATCAATTCGAGAATATCGATAAGCACTTGTGCATGACCGCCCGCACCAAATATCACAATCCATTCCATAATTGGTCACCCCTTTTGCCGAAAACTGTCGAAAATATGGTTCTGTACGTTAGTTATTTCCGATTCGCCATATTTAAAACAAAATCAGAAAGAAGTTACGAGCATAGTTTGATGTCAAAGCATATTCCTCATAAGTGTCCCATGCAGGTATGGCGAGGCAGACGATAAATAAATAACATTATATGAAAGGTTTGGATTGCAAAAGCATTATCCGGATTTCCGTTTTGTTGTTTTTCGGACGGGCTAATTCCCTAAAGTAATCAATTGATGAGAGGAGTGCTCGCCATGTCTTTAAAACTGATGTATATCACGAATGAACCGAACATTGCCCTGCTCGCTGAACAGAACGGGGTCGATTGGGTGTTCGTCGACTTAGAACTAAACGGAAAAGAAGAACGCCAAGGTCATCTCGATACGGTCATTTCACGCCATGCCATCCGTGACGTGAGCCGCCTGCGTGCGGTGTTGAAACATGCCGAGCTGCTCGTCCGCGTCAATCCGATTTTCCAAGGTTCACGTTATGAGATTAATGAAGTCATCAATCGCGGGGCCGATGTCGTCATGCTTCCTTACTATAAGACGGCCGCCGAAGTGGCGGCGTTTATCGATTTCGTCGACAAACGGGCCGAAGTCTGTCTGCTATGTGAAACGAAAGAGGCTATCGCCTGTATGCCGGACGTGCTCAAACTATCGGGCATCGACTACGTCCATATCGGATTGAACGACCTGCATCTCAGTTACGGGCAGAGCTTCCTGTTCGAACCACTCGCCGATGGTACGGTCGAAGCGGTGACACATCAACTCCAAGCGGCCGGAATCCCGTTCGGTTTTGGCGGCGTCGCTCGAATCGGAGAAGGTAAGCTTCCGGCTGAAAAAGTGCTCGGGGAGCATGTCCGACTCGGTTCGTCACTCGCGATTTTATCGCGCAGTTTTTGTAATATCGGATCGGTCGGGAAATTTGATGCGAAACAGGCACAACTATTCCAAGAAGGGGTATGGAGAATTAGAGCGTACGAGCAACAGCTCGAACACGCGACACCGGAGTGGTTGGAATTGAATCGGTTGAGTCTCGTCTCGACCGTCGATGCCATCACGGCGGAAATCCAAAATCGGAAAGGAATCTTGTCATGAATTTGCTATCGACAGGAGTGCGGTTGACTCCTGAACAACTCGCGACACTCGAACGACTTGGCTATACGGTGACGATGCTTCGGGAAGAGGCGGACGTGTCGGACATCGATGTCTCACAGGTCGAGGGTTTGATTTGTAACAATGTGTTCCAATATCGCCAATGTGCGGATTTCAAACGGCTGCGGTTCGTTCAAGCGATCAGCGCAGGACTCGACCGTTTGCCGCTCGACGAACTCGAGGAACGAGACATCCGTATCTACAACGCCGGCGACACGTACGCCGTACCGATGGCCGAATGGGTCGTTTGGCAGTTGCTCGATTTCATGAAGCACGGGGCCGCGTTTCGGGAGAAACAGGCGAACCGGCATTGGGAAAAGGAACGGCGCTTGCGTGAGCTGACCGGGAAGACCGTGGCGCTACTTGGTCTTGGCCATGTTGGGGAAGCGATTGCGACACGGCTCCGGGCGTTCGATATGACCCTCATCGGCGTCGGGCATCGGGAGAAGCACGTGCCGTTCGTCGACCGTTACGTGTTGATGGATGAGCTGCACGACGTTTTGGCGGAGAGTGACGTCATCGTCATCGCCTTACCGCTCACCGACGATACGTATCATGTCATCGACGCGGAAGCGATTGCGTCCATGAAAGAGGATGCCGTCCTGTTGAACGTCGCGCGCGGGTCGATTATCGACGAGTCGGCGCTCATCGCGGCGCTCGAGGAAGGCAAGTTCTTCGGGGTCGCCTTGGACGTCTTCGAGACCGAGCCGCTCCCGTCGGATCATGCGCTCTATAACTTCGAATGGGTGACGCTCACCCCGCACAATTCGTACGTGTCGGACCGGGTGAACGAGCGGCTGTTCGAGAACATAATCCGAAACTTGCGGCAAGAACAACTTCACTGACATGCGAAGCTGACCAAAGGTCGGCTTTTTTCATTTTTTATACTTCACGAAAAGATTATCCACGACTCATTCTGTTTGTCAGTTACCAGAAAGGGCTTACGGGAACAACGAGGATAGAATCATAGCCTTCCACTCACATCATGAAACGACAACCTAGAAGGAGTGACCCACATGCCAAGTCTTACCCCGCTCGTCAGTTTGGTTGTGCCCATCTATAACACAAGCGTCTACTTGAGACAGTGTCTGGATAGCCTTATTCACCAAACGTATCCACACCTCGACATTATTTGTATCGATGATGGCAGTACGGATCGTAGTCTTGAAATCGCCTTGAGCTACGACAAAGACCCACGTGTACGTGTCATCAGTCAGACGAATCGTGGATGCTCCTCTTGCCGTAATCGTGGCCTACAATTGGCATCGGGCGAGTACATCATGTTCATCGACAGTGACGATTGGCTCGATTTAGATGCGATTCGATTAATGGTCGAGCACGCGGAAGCTGAACGTGCCGACGCGGTCATGGGGACGTACGTCCGCGAATACACAGACCGTTCCCTCCCTAAACGAATCTTTGAAGCGGATTATTTGTCGTATGACGCAGTGCAGACGAGACGCTATGTTCACCGCCGTTTATTCGGACTCGTCGGTGACGAGCTCGCGCACCCGGAAACGGTAGATGCGCTCAATTCAAATTGCATCACACTCTATCACCGGGACCTCATCAAACATTTGTCATTCGGCGGTCCATACGGGACATTCATCGATTTATATTTTCAAATCCAAGCGTTGGAGCATTGCCAGCGATTCATTTACATCGACTATCCGGTCTATCATTACCGAAAAACCAATGCCGCATCGGAGACGAGTGTGTATAACAAAAACCTCATCTCCTCGCGCCTGCAGTTCTTTCATATTTTGATGCGCTACATCGAGACGCATCAGCTCGGAGAGGAGTACAATCACGCCCTCTATAATCGAATCGCCCTCAGCATGATTGGCATCGGCTTGAACGAGCTCGCGGCACCGAAGTCACTCTTCGCCCAGGCCGAGTCGCTGAAACAAGTGCTCCGGCAAGAAGAGTATAAGCGCGCCTATTCGCAGATGGACATGCATCATTTCGATGTGAAATGGCGGACGTTCTTCCAGCTTTGTAAACACGAACAGACCGTGCCGCTCGTCTTGATGTTGCGTGGCGTCGATTATCTTCGGAAACGTGTATGAGGAGGGAAGAACGATGAAACGAGTGCTCATGGTCGCCTCGGTCGTCTCAATGATTGAGAGCTTCAACCGCGACAATATCCGTATGCTTCAAGAGATGGGCTATCAAGTCGACGTCGCCACGAACTTCGAGTGGGGTAGCATGTATTCGCCTGAGAAGATTGCCCGCATCAAGCAGGACCTAGAGGCGAATGGCGTCACGCTGTTCCAAATCGATTTCGAGCGTGACATCAAGCGGATGAACAGCCACGTCCGTGCCTATCAACAATTGAAAGCCGTCATGACGGCAAACCGCTATCACTTCGTCCACTGTCACTCGCCAATCGGCGGGGTCGTCGGTCGGCTCGTCGCCCGCCAGACGCACACGCCGTGCATGTATACGGCGCACGGCTTCCATTTCTTCAAAGGCAGCCCGTCGCTCAATTGGATGCTGTATTATCCGGTCGAGCGGACGCTCGCCCGAATGACCGATACGATTGTCACCATCAACGAGGAAGATTTCTCGCGGGCGCAGACGTTCAAGACGTCACACACGTTTCGCATCCCCGGCATCGGCGTCGACACGAAACGGATCGAGGCGGTCACAATCGACCGTCCGCTGAAACGTCGTGGACTCGGCATCGACAGTGACACCGATTTCGTCTTGTTGTCGGTCGGCGAGTTGAATGAGAATAAGAACCACGAAACGATTATCCGCGCCATCGCCTCGCTCAAAGAACCGACGCTCCGCTATTTGATTGCCGGGACGGGTGACAACAAGGACCACCTCGAGCGGCTCATCCAGGAGCTCGGGCTCGAGCGGCAAGTGACCTTGCTCGGTTTCCGCGATGACGTCATCGAAGTGATGAAGGCGGCGGACTGCTTCGTCTTCCCGTCGAAACGGGAAGGGCTCGGCATGGCCGCGCTCGAGGCGATGGCGGCCGGACTCCCGCTCATCACGTCGAACGTGCACGGCATCAACGACTATTCGATCGACGGTGTGACCGGCTACAAATGTTCGCCGGAAGACATGGCCGGATTCGCCCAGGCCATCCGGACGATGCAGCTCGATTTCGACTTGTCTCACCAGATGGGGCTCCATAACAGCGAGTCGGTCAAGGCGTTCGACGTCGACCGCTCGAAGACGGAGATGCGACGCATCTATTCTCAATTCCTTCAAGATAAGCCGACGTGATAGTTCATGAAAAGATGGTAGACATTTCTTTTCGATTTGCAGAGAACGTCGGGTAAGAAGTAAAGACATAGAACGATCTCATCATCTCGATTAGATTATGGTATAGGCAACTTTGTCTGAAGGAGGGCTTACGTGTGAAAAGTCAAACGATGTTACTCTCAGAAATATTTGGAGTCCTAAAGAAAAACTTTTTACTTCTCGTGTTGATGATGCTCATTGGAGGAGGGGCAGCCTATTATTTAAGTCAGTATGTGATTGCACCGACTTATGAGGCTTCGACACAAGTATTGATTGTACCTAAAGAAGAAGCCGGTACGAACGTGATTGACAGTGCCCAAGTATCTTCTTCACTATCGCTCGTAAACACGTACCGCGTCATCATGCGCAGTCCAGCCATCTTGAACGAAGTACAAGAAAGAGTGCCTGAAGCACCGACAGACATCAGTGAGATTCTTTTAGTAGAAAGTGAAGAGGACTCGCAAGTCATCAACATCGTCGTCCAATACGTTGATCCCGTCGTGGCAACTGAAATTGCAAATGTCATCACGCGCGTATTCGCGAGTGAGATTCCAGATTTAATGAACATCGACAACGTTCGCATCTTATCAGAGGCTGTCATACCAGGAGAACCGATTGCGCCTAACCTCGTTATGAACACCGCGATGGGTCTACTTGCTGGTTTCGTGATCGGAGGAGCGCTCGCTCTCATTCGCCATGCGTTTGATAAACGGATTCACGATGAGCGTGAGGCAGAACTGATTTTGTCCATGCCAGTGATTGGTTCAATTCCGGTCATTGAAAAACGGGATATGAATCCCAAAGCGGTGAAGGCAAAAGCTGAAGCTGCCAAAGAACCGAAAGGAGATGACCCACATGTTCCACCTGTCAAAGAGACAAGACAAACATCGTGATTCTGGGCGTAGCCTCATCACATTGGCAAATCCTAAATCCCCGATCGCCGAACAATATCGAACGATTCGGACCAACCTACAGTTCACGGCACTTGGTGCGACGTTACAGACGATTGTTGTCACGTCGGCGTCGCCAGGTGAAGGGAAATCAACGACGGCTTCGAACTTGGCCATCGTCTATGCGCAGCTCGGAAAACGGGTGTTGCTCATGGACTGTGATATGCGGAAGCCGACGGTCCACTTCACATTCCAACTAGCGGGGCAAACCGGTATGTCTACCGTCCTCGCTAAACGGACATCGTTTGAGCGTGCGGTTCAAATGACGAAAGTGCCAAAACTTCATTTACTGGCAGCGGGACCGATTCCGCCGAACCCATCTGAGTTATTGGCTTCTCCAATGATGAAGCAACTATTGGATGAGGTGAAGGAAAAGTACGACTTGGTTATCTTGGACGCTCCTCCACTCATGCACGTGGCGGACAGTCGACTGTTGGCAAGTGAGACCGATGGAACCATTCTCGTCGTAGGTTGTGACAATTCAAACCGCGACCTCGTCTTAAAGGCGAAAGAACAGCTCGTCTTGTCTGGTGCTCACATGCTTGGAATCGTTATGAACAAGCGGGAACGAGGCGGCAAGGACGCCTATTACGCCTATACGTACGAGTAAGGAGGGAGGGAGAACCATGCGGATTTTACACATCAATGCCATTCATGAAGAAAAAAGCACGGGACGGATTTGTAAAGAGATTTCGTCCGTAGCGGTGGCCCATGGGCATGAGAGTGTCGTCGCTTATGCGACAGGTCCAGATACGGGAAGTGGGTTCCGCATCGGTTCATCCTTCGATCAAAAACGACATGCGCTCTTGTCTCGTTTGAGTGGGAAACAAGGCTATTTCTCAAAAGGGGCGACGGCAGAACTCATCGATTATATCGAATCGTACAAGCCTGACGTCGTGCATTTGCACAACCTCCACGGCAATTATATCCATCTCGAGACATTGTTTAATTGGCTCAGTCATACTGACACGCCGACAGTACTGACGCTACATGATTGTTGGTTTTACACCGGGAAGTGCACGCATTATACGCGAAGCGGTTGTGAGCGTTGGCGAGATGGATGCGGGAGCTGTCCTAGACTTGCGCTTGATAATCCAAGTTGGGGTCTTGATCGGACTGCTGAAATGTGGAAAGACAAAAAACGATGGTTCGAAAACATCTCGCGATTAGCCGTCATCGGCGTCTCGGATTGGATCACGATTGAAGCACGATTTTCATTTCTCGGGAATGCAAAGATGATTCGGCGGATTTATAACTGGGTCGACCTCGATATTTTCTACCCCCGGGACACATCAAGGTTACGTTCGGCGCTTGGGTTAGAGAACCGTTTCGTTCTACTAGGCGTCGCTAGCTCATGGGACGACTCGAAAGGGCTATCTGACTTTTTGCAGGTGGCACAGGCATTGCCAGAAGCACAATTGTTGCTCGTCGGCGACCTTCCCGACATCACGTTACCTGTGAATGTGATTCATATTCCTTCAACGAATCGTATCGAGGAGTTGGCTGACTATTATGCGCTCGCAGATGTGTTCCTCAACTTATCGGTCGAAGAATCATTCGGGAAAGTGACCGCGGAAGCGATGGCCTCAGGAACGCCGGTCGTTGTGCTCGATGCGACAGCTAACCCAGAACTAGTTCCTCCTGAATGTGGTGAAGTCATACAGCCGCAACGGTTAGAGGCCGTTATAGCTGCCATCGAAAAAATGAAACGACTCGGAAAGGAACACTACACGGATTCTTGTGTCGAGCACGCACGTACCTCATTTTCAATGGAAGAGCGAGTGACGGATTATTTGGAAGTATATGAAAGCTTGGTCCACGAAAAAAGGAGGAATCCACAATGGAACGTCCACTCGTCTCGATTGTCATCCCCGTCTACAATGGAGCGGACTATTTGAAGGAAACGATTGAAAGTGCCCTCGCTCAAACGTATGAGCGTGTGGAAGTGATTG
This sequence comes from Exiguobacterium sp. J17977, assembly GCF_018616375.1. GTDB lineage: Bacteria > Bacillota > Bacilli > Exiguobacteriales > Exiguobacteriaceae > Exiguobacterium > Exiguobacterium mexicanum. Next base: position 258,830 of record NZ_JAEQBB010000001.1, read on the forward strand.
TAGTCAACGACGGATCGACAGATGGTGGGGCGACAGCGGCGATTGCCCGTAGCTTTGGAGACCAAATTCGATATTATGAAAAATCAAATGGCGGAGTATCGACCGCACTAAATCTTGGTATCGAGAACATGCGCGGTGAGTGGTTCTCTTGGTTAAGTCATGATGATCTTTATGAACCGGACAAGGTGAACAATCAAGTCCAAGAACTACAGAAACTTGGTGATCAAGCTCAGAACTATATATTGTCTTGTGGTACGAAACTGATTAATGAAACAGGGGATCCCATCCATCGTCCAAGAAGACAGTTGAAAGGGTTGTACACGGATGAGGCCATGTTTGATTACCTTTTACTCAAAGCTTGTTTGAGCGGCTGCGCGTTACTTATTCCCAAACAAGCATTCGAACAAGTGGGAGGATTCCCAACAACGTATCGATATATTCAAGACTGGGTGTGTTGGGTTGATATGGCTTTAGCAGGGTATCAATTCAAATTGACAACGACTCCACACTCGAAGACACGCATTCATGAAAAACAACAGACCAAAAAAATTGCTGACCTCGCGCCAATCGAGACGGCTCGCTTTTTCGAACAGTTGTTAGTACGACTTGATGCCCAAAATAGTGTTACCACGCCTCAGATTAAAACGGTATTTAAAGCGGTGTACCGCTCGACTGAACCTGAAGTGAGAGAGGATTTATTAAAACGTTTTGCTGGAAACCGTCATTTAAGTGAATTCGAACAAAAGAAATTGCAAACGTCTTCGTTCATCTATCATCGCGTGTTGATGCTCTATAGAGGAATGATGAACCTTCGTTATCGATAAGCAGAACAGGAGGAGGTCATATGTGGATCTATTTGATTAATATGTTGCTTCTGATTGCATGGGCGGCGCTCCTCCTGCGTGATGATGGCATCAAGCACGGAAAGTTGCTGTTTGTGACGATTGCGACGTGCCAGTGGATTCTTTTGTCAGGGTTTCGACACTTCAGTGTAGGTGCCGATACAATGCAATACAAATGGATGTTTGATGAGACGAAAGGCATATCGTGGGAGCGGCTAGGTGACAATTTTGTCAGCATTCTCTTTGGCGCCGCTGACGGAAGAGATCCAGGTTATTACTTATTGCAAAAAACAATTCAACTGGCGACAGAAAATTATCAATGGTATCTCTTGACGGTTGCGCTCCTGTTCTTGATTCCGTTTGGGATTTGGATTTATCGGAACTCGAGCGAACCGTTACTCAGTTTTCTAATCTTTTCAACACTGTTTTACGCGTTCTTTGCCATTACTGGTATCCGCCAAACGATTGCAACGGCCATTGCCGTTTTGATCGGCTACTACTTTATTCAAACGAGACGATTTTGGCCATTTCTCGGTGTCGTGTTGCTGGCAGCGACGATTCATCAATCCGCACTCGTCTTCCTTCCGTTTTATTTCTTGGCCACGAAGACGATCACATCACGTTATCTGTTGTTCATGGGTGCGCTGATCCCGTTCCTGTTCGTTTTTCGGGTTCCACTCTTCGAGTTCTTCCGTACCATTAGCGGTTATGACGAGTATGACTACTATACGGGCGCAGGCACGTTCAATTTCTCCATGATTTTGATTTTAATCACGATTGTCTCACTTTGGCGTCGTGAACAAATGATTGCGGTCAATCCGAACGTAACGCACTACTTAAATGCGTTACTGTTGGCGCTTTGCTTCCTACCATTAACGTTCATCAATCCTTCGATGATGCGAATTGTCCAGTACTTTTCAATCTTCGTCATGCTACTGATTCCTGAGCTACTCCGTTCATTCGAGCGTCGAGAGCGTTTATTCGTCTATTACGTTGCCATCACGATGCTGCTGCTCTTATTTGTCCGCAATGAACCGCTTTATATGTTCTTTTGGCAACAAAAGTAAGAGGAGGGGAATCTGGTGACGACGAAAGTGGAATTTGATGAACAAAAAAGCTCTCGGCAAATCAAGATTGGTGTGCTTATGTCTTACGTCGCCATCGGATTCAATATCCTGGCGGGTCTGTTTTACACCCCGTGGATGATCGCCGAGATTGGGAAGGCGAACTACGGGCTCTACATGTTGTCGCTGTCGCTCGTCAGCATCTTCGCCATGGATTTCGGGCTAGAGGCGGCTGTGTCACGGTTCCTGTCAAAATACCACGCCCTCGGGGATACAGAAGGGGCGTCTCGCTTTCTCGGTGTCGCGTTCAAACTGTTCATCGGCATCGCGCTATTGATTGGGGTCGTACTGATCGGTGTGTATATGATGATCGACACGATTTATGCGAGTTTATCTGCTTCAGAAATCGAGACGCTTCAAGTCCTGTACGTCATGGTAGGTTTTTACATCGTCGTCTTGTTTCCGACCAAACCGTTCAACGGGATTTTTATCGCGAACGAACGATTCGTCGTCCTCAACTGGTTCAACTTGATTGAGAAGGTATCGACGGTCGTCTTGATGGTCGGTGCGCTCCTATTCGGATTTGGCTTATACGCGCTTGTCTTCGTTAATGCGCTCGTAGGTCTGTCGATTATTATCGGAAAAGGAATCTATCTCATGCGTAAAACAGAGACGGCGATTGATTTTTTGCATAACAGCCGTTCGATGTACCGAGACATCTTCACGTTCTCCTCATGGACGACCGTGATTGCCATCGCGCAGCGCTTCATTTTAAACATCACACCGACCATCCTCGGGGCTTTGGCGAGCAGTGCCTCCATCGCCTTGTTCTCGATTGGGATGGTGATTGAAGGCTACGTCTGGACCATCTCCTCGGCAATCGGTTCTCTATTCCTGCCGAAAGTCACGCGCATGACCACGTTTAATCGTCAGGCCGAACTCGACAATCTATTAATCCGCGTAGGGCGGATTCAATTATACATCGTCGGTTTGATTATCATCAGCTTTGCGACGATGGGCCGGGAGTTCATCGGACTTTGGGTCGGGCCAGACTTCTTTCCCTCTTATGTAGTGGCATTATTACTCATTCTGCCTGGCATCATCACATTGACGCAAGAAATCGCCTATACGACATTGATTGCGGTCAATCAAATCAAGTACCGGGCGTTCGCGTCGCTCATTGTCGCGACGGTCAGTGTGATCCTATCGCTTATCTTGTCACCGCATTATGGTGCGATTGGTGCTGCAAGCGCCATTTTAGTCGGCAACTTGGTCGGCACTGTGATTTTCATGAACATGGTGTATATTCGCGTATTAAAATTGAACATGTGGAGATTCTTCTACGAATGTCATGTGAAGCTTGCACCAGCCTTGATTTTTCTAGGGATTTCTGGCTTCTTGCTTCAACGATATCTGCCTGTCGATTCGCTCATGCACTTCCTCATTAAAGCTATTGTGCTCGGTCTCATCTACTTTATCTTTCTGTGGGTCTTCACGTTTCGGGATGACGAAAAAGAATTATTGCGTGGATTTGTCCGTCATGCAACGAAGGCATCCTGAGCAAGGGTGTCTTTTTTCATGAGATACAAACATTAGACATGTCATCTTTCAAAAAAATGATAAACATTTCTTTCCTATTCTCACAAAGAGTCGGGTAACACGATAGTATCAACGTCATTGCAATTGTTTCCAACTCAACTTTCCCATCACCTTTAGAAGCAACTGACATCATGACAAAGGAGAGGATTTGCAATGTTTAAAGACAAGACGTTATTGATCACTGGAGGCACAGGATCATTCGGAAACGCCGTCATGCAGCGTTTCCTGAAAACTGATATTAAAGAAATCCGTATCTTTTCACGAGATGAAAAGAAACAGGACGACATGCGCAAACTATATCATGACGACAAACTCAAGTTTTATATCGGTGATGTGCGTGATGTGAACAGTGTGCGCAACGCGATGTACGGTGTCGATTACGTGTTCCACGCGGCGGCGTTGAAACAAGTGCCTTCCTGTGAGTTCTTCCCTCTAGAGGCAGTGAAAACGAACGTGCTAGGAACAGACAACGTCTTGAACGCGGCCATCGAGCAACAAGTTCAAAAAGTCATTTGCCTGTCGACCGATAAGGCAGCTTATCCAATCAATGCGATGGGCATTTCCAAAGCGATGATGGAAAAGGTGTTCGTCGCCAAAGCGAAAGCTGTCGGACCGGACCAGACGTTGATTTGTGGCACACGTTACGGAAACGTCATGGCATCAAGGGGTTCTGTCATCCCGCTCTTCGTCGATCAAATCAAACGGGGCGAACCGTTGACCGTGACCGACCCGTTCATGACGCGGTTCTTGATGAGTCTCGAAGACGCGGTCGAACTCGTCGTCTTCGCCTTCCAAAATGCGCACGCGGGAGACATCATGGTCCAAAAGTCACCGGCATCGACAATTGGGGTATTGGCGCAAGCGTTGCTCGAACTGTTCCATGCGAATAACCCGATTAAAGTCATCGGCACAAGGCATGGCGAGAAGTCGTACGAGACGCTATTGACGCGAGAAGAGAACGTTGTCGCGGAAGACATGGGCGGATTCTACCGCGTCCCGGCCGATACGCGCGACTTGAACTACGATAAATACTTCAACGAGGGCAGCAAGCGGTTAACGGTCGAGGGCGAGTACAACTCGGCGAACACGGAACAGTTGAACGTCGAGCAAGTGAAGCAGCTCCTGTTGACGCTTCCTTACATCCAACAAGAGCTTGCGAGCTGGGTGAAAGTATCATGAAGATTCTCGTAACGGGAGCATCTGGATTCGTCGGCAAGAATCTGATCGCTGAATTGACCGCGCGGGGACACGACGTATATTCGTGCACGCGCGATACGTCAGAAGCCGAATTTCAACGGTTTTGCCGAACCGCCGAGTTCGTCTACCATTTGGCCGGTGTGAACCGCTCGGAGACGGAAGCCGACTTTGCGGAAGGGAACACCGGGGCGACTGAGCGCTTGGTCGCAGCACTGACCGCTCATGCCAATGACGCGCCGATCATGTTCGCCTCGTCGATTCAAGCGGCTCAGGACAATCCGTACGGACGGAGCAAACTCGCGGCGGAGCGTGTGCTGAGAGCCGAATATGAGACGACGGGACGCACCATCTATCTGTTCCGCTTCCCGAACTTATTCGGTAAGTGGGGTCGCCCGAATTATAACAGTTTCGTCGCGACGTTCTGCTATCGAGTCGCCCGCGACTTACCATTAGAAATCCATGACCCTACACGTACCGTGCAACTGGCATATATCGATGACGTGATCATGGATCTAGTCGAGTTACTCGATGCGGAACAACTAACGCCCGCTGTGTATGAGATGGACGTCGCGGTCCATGAACCGATTGAGCTCGGCCGAATCGCCGACTTGTTACAGACGTTCAAAGACAGTCGGCGGAGCCTAAACGTCCCGAAACTGGATGATTTGTTCACAAAACAGCTTTACAGCACGTACCTCAGCTACTTGCCTGTTGACTGCTTCGCTTATGACTTGAAGCTGAATGAAGATGTGCGTGGTTCCTTCACCGAATTCATTCGAACACCGGACCGGGGACAAGTGTCCATCAACGTGGCGAAGCCGGGAATCACGAAAGGGAACCATTGGCACCATACGAAAAACGAGAAGTTTCTCGTCGTCAGCGGCGAGGCGCTGATTCGCTTCCGGAAAGTCGGCACAGACGAAGTGCATACGTATCACGTCACGGGAGAGATGATGCGTGTGCTCGACATCCCGACCGGCTATACGCACAACATCGAGAATATCGGGACGACCGACCTGGTGACCGTCATGTGGGTGAATGAGGTCTACGACCCGAACCACCCGGACACATACTTCATGGAGGTGCAAGATGAAACGACTCAAAGTGATGACCATCGTCGGGACGCGTCCCGAAATCATACGCCTGTCGGCCGTCATTCATAAGCTCGAACATACGGAGGCCATCGAGCACGTCCTCGTGCATACGGGACAAAATTATGACTACGAATTGAATGAGGTGTTCTTCCAAGATTTCGGCTTGCGAAAACCGGACTACTTCCTCAATTCGGCGACGGGCAGTCCGATTGAAACGATTGGCAACATCCTCATCCAAGTCGACCCGGTGCTCGAGCTCGAACGTCCCGACGCGGTGTTGATCCTTGGCGACACGAACTCCTGTCTCGCGGCAATCGCGGCCAAACGACGGAAAATCCCGATTTTTCACATGGAGGCGGGCAATCGTTGTTTCGACCAGCGCGTTCCCGAGGAAATCAACCGAAAGATTGTCGACCATACGGCGGACGTCAATTTGACGTATAGCGATATCGCCCGCGAATACCTTCTCCGCGAAGGGCTGCCGGCGGAACGGATTATCAAGACGGGGAGCCCGATGTTCGAGGTGTTGATGTCCAAACGAGAGGCGATTGAACACTCAGATGTACTGGAGCGACTCGAATTGACCTCGGACGACTACTTCATCGTCTCAGCCCATCGTGAAGAGAACGTCAACTCCGACAAACACTTCTTGGCACTCGTCGACAGTTTGAACGCGATCGCGGCGCAATACGGACTTCCCGTCATCGTCAGTACACATCCGCGGACGATGAAGCGCATCGATGAATTGAACGTCTCGTTCCATCCATTGGTCCGGCTCCTCAAGCCGCTCGGATTTGTCGATTACAATCACCTGCAGCTGCACGCCAAGGCGGTGCTCAGCGATAGCGGGACGATCAGCGAAGAGTCTTCCATCCTCGGATTGCGAGGATTGAATATCCGCGAAACGCACGAGCGGCCGGAAGCGATGGAGGAAGGGGCCGTGTTGATGGTCGGTCTCGAGACAGAGCGAATCTTGCAAGGGTTGTCGGTCGTCATGGAACAGGAACGGCCTCGCATCGTCAGCGACTACAGTATGCCGAACGTCTCGGATAAAGTGGTGCGGATCTTGATCTCTTACACGGACTACATCCGACGCGAAGTGTGGAAAGGCACGACCGATCCCCGTCAAACCGTAAAGGAGGGTGAACGATGAAACAAAGACTCGTCTTTATCGGGAATATCGCTTCCCCTTACCAAGTGAAACTGTGCTACGCCTTAGAGGAATATTTCGATGCCGAGTTTTGGTTTTATGAGCATCTCGACCAAAATCGCCCGGACTGGTGGAAAATCCCACTCGGCGACAAGTGTCAGGTGCTGAAACATTCGAAATGGTTCCCGAAAATCGGCTACCTCTCCCTCGGCCTGATTCCAGAGTTGATTCGCTTCAAACCGGACGTCATACTGCTCGGGGGGTTCATGGCCGGCCATGCGGTCATCGTGAGGATCGCCAAACTGTTCGGCATCAAGACGGTCGTCATGAGCGAGCCGCTCCGGCCGCTGCAAAATGATGATGACCCGTCTGATAAACTGACGAATCCGGAAGACAATCCATACAAGACGAGACTGTTGCACTGGATGTTCAAGGACGCCGACCTATATTTCGGGATGGGGACGGTGGCGGTCGAGCAATTCAAGAATCAACTTGGCTTTGACGCTGAAAAAGTTGTGCATGCGACCTACGCCCAGGACATCGACGCCTACTTCGATCACGGCTTGAGACGCAAGCAACCAGGCGATACGTTCAAGCTGTTGTTCGCGAATCGACTCGTCGAACGCTATCAACCGCTGCTCGTGCTAGAGGCATACCGGAACTTATCGAAACGCTATTCCCTTGAGCTTTATTTGAACCATTCAGGTCAACAGCTCGAGGCGTGTAAAACCTACATCGCCGAGCACGACCTGAAAAACGTCCACTTCTTGAATGAGATTCGGGCGTGGGATGAGATGCCGAAAGTGTACGAGCAAGCGGACATCTTGATTTTGCCGGCGACGTATTCGAACGGGAACGGGACGATCATCGAAGCGAGAGCCTCGGGGATGGGCGTCGTCATCAGCCATCAAATCAATAACGTGTCCCATCATTCGGTAGACGGCAAAAACTGTTACATGTGTGACGTAACGGTCGAATCAATCGAACAAGGGATTGAACAGTACCTCGAACATCCGGAGCGTCTGATTGAACATGGCATGCTGTCACGGGAACTCGTCAAATTCCATCGAAATGACGTCACGGCCAAAGGGTACTATGATACGTTGCGCGCGAAACAAATCATCTCATAAAGGAGAACCGTTATGAACGTGGCCATCATGCAACCGTACTTCTTTCCTTACATCGGGTACTTTCAGTTGATTCATGCGGTCGATACGTTCGTCGTGTATGATGACGTTCATTTCATCAAGAAAGGCTGGATTCACCGCAATCGCATTCTACTTGACGGGAATCCTCATCCGTTCGTGTTATCCGTTCAGAAGATGAGCCAAAATCGTCTCATCTGTGAGCACGAGCGGGCACACCCGGACGAGGTCGCGGAGCAACAGCTGAAGTTGCTGCGACACGCCTATCAGAAAGCCTCTCAATTTGAACAAGTCTTCCCGTTACTCGAACGGGTGATCCGCAATCCCGAGCTAAACGTCGGCAAGTATGTGGCATCCGGGATCGAGGAAGTGGCGCGCTATCTGGGCATCTCGACGAAGATGGTCTTGTCGTCCGAGTTGTGTGCGGGCATCGGTTTGAAAGGACAGGCGCGAATCCTTCACATGTGTCAGCGATTAGGGGCGTCCCATTATGTAAATGCGATTAACGGCATGGACCTATACGATACCGATGTGTTTGAACGGGCGGGACTCGATCTGTCATTTATCGAGACGCAACCAATCACCTATCATCAAGGGCCGTTCCCGTTTCAGGCGAACCTGTCCATCATCGACGTGATGATGAATTGTTCTAAACAAGAAATTCAACTCATCCTTGAACGTTACGCACTCGTCTCCAATCGCCAAGTGACCTAGGAGGTGCCTCATGTTACACATCGTAGACATTCAATCCGCCGCTTTCCCGACCCGGCCAGTACCGCCTGAGCCTCATCACACACCGACAGCCATCGCGGTCACGAAATCGGTGCTCCCTTCTTTCGACGAATATACGGAAGAGATCCGTGACTTATGGGAGACGGGATGGTTGACGAACAACGGGGCCAAACATCAACAGCTCGAGCGTGAGCTGGTCGATTATTTAGGCGTCGAACACGTATCGCTGTTCACGAACGGACACTTGGCACTCGAGGCGGCGATTGAAGCACTCGGACTGACGGGGGAAGTCATCACGACACCGTTCACGTTCGCTTCGACAAGCCACGCATTGGTTCGAAAAGGGCTGACGCCGGTTTACGGGGATGTCCGAGCCGATGATTTTACGCTCGATGCTACGAAGTTAGAACGATTGATCACGACGAAGACCTCGGCCATCCTGCCCGTCCATGTGTATGGAAATGTGTGCGACGTCGAGGCCATCGAGGCAATCGCCAAACGGCATAACCTGAAAGTGATTTATGACGCGGCCCATACGTTCGGCGTCAAAGTGAACGGACGCGGGATTGGGACGTTCGGCGACGTGTCGATGTTCAGCTTCCACGCCACGAAAGTGTTCCATACGATTGAAGGCGGCGCCTTGACGTATAACGACCCGGCCTTGAAAGCGCGTTTCGACCAGTTGAAAAACTTTGGCATCACCGGGCCTGAGACGGTTCAAGCGCCAGGCGGGAATGCCAAGATGAACGAGTTTCAAGCCGCGATGGGGATATGTAACTTGCGCCACGTCGATGAGACGATTGCGCGTCGCAAGCAAGTTCGGGAATTCTATGACACATTACTCAGCAGTATCGATGGAATCCGCATCCTGAAACCTCAACCAGGCGTCGAGACGAACCATTCCTACTACCCGATCATCTTCACAGAATCGGAGAATCGGCGGGACGAGCTGCACGACTCCTTGGCGAAAGAAGGAATTTTCACGCGGAAGTATTTCTATCCACTCGTGACGGATTATGCGTGGCAACACAACCGGTTCGCGAGCCGCCGTACACCTGTCGCTCGCGAGATTGCCGAACGGGTATTGACACTTCCGCTCTATCCGGACCTTGCCACAGAAGACGTGACCCGGATTTGCACCGTGATTCGAGAAAGGGTGATGAAACGATGAAAGGCATCATACTAGCAGGCGGAAACGGGACGCGCCTCTATCCGATGACGAAAGCCGTCTCGAAACAGCTGTTACCGATTTACGACAAACCGTTGATTTACTATCCGATGTCCGTGTTGATGCTGGCGGGCATTCGTGAGATTCTCCTCATCTCGACGCCACAAGACATCGGTGGATATGAGCGCTTGTTCGGGGACGGCCATCAACTCGGGATCGACATCTCGTATAAAGTGCAAACCAAGCCGGTCGGTTTGGCTGATGCGTTTATTTTAGGGGCTGACTTCATCGGTGATGATTCGGTCTGTCTCATCTTAGGAGATAACGTGTTTTACGGACCGGATTTGACTCGATTCTTGAAACAGGCACAATCGAAAAAACAAGGAGCGACCGTCTTTGGTTATCCGGTAAAAGATCCACGGGCCTTCGGCGTCGTTGAATTCGATGCTCAAAATCGAGTCGTCTCAATTGAAGAAAAACCGACTGAACCAAAGTCGAATTATGCGGTGCCCGGTCTTTACTTCTATGACAACCAAGTCGTCGAGTTCGCCAAACGTGTTGAGCCTTCTGAAAGAGGAGAACTCGAAATAACGTCAATCAATAATATGTATCTGGAACGCGGTGAGTTGAACGTCGTCTTGTTCGGCCGGGGAATGGCCTGGCTCGATACCGGCACACCAGAAGGCATGATCAAAGCAGCTGTGTTCGTTCAAACGGTACAAGAACGGCAAGGGTATTACATCGCCTGTCTCGAGGAAATCGCTTGGCGACGTGGCTTCATCACACGGGATGAACTAAAAGATATCGGGCTGACACTCAAGATGACCGATTACGGACAATATCTCTTATCACTCGTCGAGGAAGGGGAGAGAACAGATGCGAACGATTCTAGTGACTGGCGGAGCCGGGTTCATCGGTTCAAATTTCATAAAGCACTTACGGGCAAAACATCCGACGTTCCGCATTCTTAACGTCGATGCGCTCACCTATGCAGGAAACTTGGAGAATTTGCAAGAGTTCGAAGCAGATCCGCTCTACCAGTTCGAAAAAGTTGATATACGTGACCGTCAAGCGATAGCGCGATTATTCGAGACGTACGAAGTAGATGAGGTCGTCCACTTCGCCGCGGAATCACACGTGGACCGGAGCATCACCGAGCCCGAGCTGTTCTTGACGACAAACGTCCTCGGGACGCAAGTGCTGCTCGATACGGCGATGCGCCATTGGAAAGTGGCCCCCGATGATAAATACAGCCGAGAGTATAAGGAAGGCGTCTGTTTCGTCCATGTCTCGACGGATGAGGTGTACGGTTCGCTCGGCGCGACCGGTTACTTTACCGAAGACTCGCCGCTTGCGCCGAACAGTCCATATTCTGCCTCGAAAGCGAGCTCTGACCTGCTCGTTCGGGCCTATTACGAGACGTACGGATTGCCGGTCAAGACGACCCGATGCAGCAACAACTACGGGCCGTATCAATTCCCGGAGAAGCTCATCCCGCTCATGATTCATAACTGTATGTCGAACTTGCCGCTACCCGTTTATGGGGACGGGCAACAGATTCGGGATTGGCTTCATGTGAGCGACCACTGTGAAGCCATCGATGTCGTTCGAGAACGGGGGCGCTTCGGCGAAGTGTATAATATCGGCGGTCAGAATGAAAAGACGAACTTGGAGCTCGTTCAACTCATCATTAAAGCGTTCGGCCAGTCAGACGAGTTGATTCAATTCGTGAAAGACCGCCCGGGGCATGATCAACGCTATGCAATCGACGCGACCAAGATGGATGATGAATTGGGGTGGACCCCACGATATCGGTTTGAAAACGGGATTGCGGAAACGATTCAGTGGTATGTGGATCATCCTGAATGGATTGAGCGAATCGTGTCTGGTGCGTATCAAACCTATTACGACTCGATGTATTCTTCGTTCAGATAGGAGGGATTACCATGTACGAACGTTTGGTGAAGCGCCCACAAGACGCAATCCTTGCGATGGTTTCGTTACTTGTCCTAAGCCCTGTTCTTTTGACGATTGCGGGTCTCATCAAGTGGAAGTTCGGGGGACCGGTACTGTTCAAACAGAAACGTCCCGGCAAGAATGGCGTCATCTTCGAGATGGTGAAATTTCGGACGATGATCGACGAGCGGGATGAACATGGCGAGCTATTGCCGGACGAAGTCCGTTTGACCCCGTTCGGTCAGACGCTCCGTTCGCTCAGTTTAGATGAGTTGCCGAGTTTACTGAATATCGTCAAAGGCGACATCGCCATCGTCGGACCGCGCCCGCTGCTCGTCGAGTATTTACCGCGCTATAACGAGGAGCAGCGCCGACGTCACGATGTACGACCCGGTTTGACAGGACTTGCCCAAGTGAACGGCCGCAATCGGTTATCGTGGGAGGACCGTTTCGCCCTCGACGTGAAATATGTCGACAACGTCACGTTCCTCAATGACTGGAAGATCATCCTTCAGACGGTTGGGAAAGTCGTTAAGAAGGATGGGATTTCGTCCGATACGGCGGTGACGATGGAGGCGTTTATGGGGGATGAACCTAGGAGAGAACCTCAAAAAGAATTGCACTTGAGTTAGAAAAACTCGGCTGCAATTCTTTTTGTCGTTTTTTGTCATGCTGAATTCACCTGTTCTATAAAAGTGAAAAGATAAACATTTGAAGGAGGTGATATATTTTATAAGGATTTAATTTGAATAGAAAAAGGCGGCAAGAAAATGAGAATCATGAAATCGAAAATCGCTATGCTTACATTCATTATGTGTCTAGTGATTGGAACATTTTCGTTCTATCCAATGGGCGAAAGTGTGCACGGAGCAACAACATATAACATTGATCCTTTTAGCAAGGACAGTAAAGTAATTACCGGGCAAGCAGAGCCAAACACTCAAATCCAGTTAAACGTGGACGGTCAATTAGTGAACCTCCAAACGAATGCGACGGGTCAGTTTTCACATACCCTCACTAGTAAACTGACGAGTTCGGATATTCATTTGTATCAAATCACAAAAGAAGGTTATGCGGAGTGGAAGTGGACTGCTTATGCCTCACAAGATGCATCTACTGTCGTTTATCCGGCGCAATATCTTGGGATTAACACAAGTAGCAACGAAATGAAATTTTCGTCACGAGAAGATCATACGATTGTCGCTGTATATGATGGACGTTCTTACAGTGATGTTGGCACCTTATCAATTCCAGTAAAAGCAGCAAAAGAGGTTAAATTCTATACACAGTTTAATGGCAATCGTAGCACTACGATGACTGTTCCAGACGTGAATGTAAAACCAAATTATCTTTACCAATCAAATCAATTTGGATTTGAGTCAGGTTATCTTTCTGGAAAAACTGTCCCTTATCTAAAGATGAATTTAGTAATCAATCAAGAAAAAGAAATTGAACTTTTAGCTGATGAAAATGGAAAGTTTAATACTTACCTATCTTTAACAGAAAACGATGTACTTACAGGTTTTGAATATAAGATTATTGAACCTTCAACAGGTCGTGAGTTAGTGGGTTCGACAAGTGTAGAACCGTTCCAAGCCTCAGCGGATAACCCGTTCTATTCTGTAAATGAATTCAGTAGTTATGAATTATATGGATATACATTTGCAAATGCTGAAATCAAAGCAGATGGGCAATTGATTGCTGTCTCAGATGAGATGGGTAGAATTTATAACTATATTGAAGCTAATGGTTCGCCAATTCGTACAATTGAAGTATCTAAAAATGGAAAAATCGTCGCTACATTCACACGTGAGATGGCTTTTGATTCAAGTCGATTTAAGTTTGACCTTACGAAGCCAATCACTTCTGAGCAAAATGAATTGATAGCAAAGACATACCCTAATCAAACATTTGTCGTACAGTATCAAAATCAACATCATGGAGAATTGAAATCAACTTCGGATAATCAAGGGAATCTAAAGCTGATGTTGCCGAAATTTAATTCGGGTTCATTTAACGTCTATGTAAATCAGAAGAATGGAGATGGACAACTAGTTAAGACAATTGCGGTAACAGATGAGCGTCCGCTACCAGACCCAATTATTAGAATGATTAACGATAACCTTTTGATTTTTAGTGATTTTTCGACAACGGAGCAACTTTATGTTGATGTTCAAATCGAGAAAAAGAATGGGGAAATCGAAGTTTATAATGAACCGCTTGTATCTAGTAGAAAACCAATTAACAAACTCGAGTTTGGAGACAAATTTAAGACGAGAGTCTATATAAACGAAAATCGAAGCTCGAATTTTGTAGAAGGCATTTTTGATCCTATTAAAGAACCGACATTTGAAAACTTTTTTGAAGGTGAACAAACGATAAAAGGAAAAACAGAACCGAACGCGACCATTACAATTACTGAATATCAATATGATTCAAACGGTAATTATCTGTCTGATCAAGTCATAAAGTCGGATGCAGGTGGAAATTTCAGCTTTACTAAAAAGTCAAAAGTGGACGTATCTATAGCTTTTTTAGTCGAGCGAGAAAATAAATTAGATTATGCTAGATTCAGAATCTCTCCTAAAGATATTACACCTCCTAGGTTTAGCTCGGGTTATGCAAATAAAATTTCTGAAGACGAAAGTGTCATTAAAGTCCACACAGATGACTTGCTAAAAAGTCTTGTCGTTTCATATTTTTCAAATGGAAAAATGATTAAGAAACAAGATGTCGATGTAACTAAACATGATCGTTTTGATAAAAATGTATATAGTATCACCTTTGAAAATCAGGAGAACAAGACATTAAAAGAATTAGGGATTGATAGGATTACCATTGAAGGGGAAAATATATCCGGATTATATGCAGACCCGACCTCATTTGTCGTTAAAGACATGACACCTCCTGATTTAAATGGTTTATATCCAAGCTTATATGGAGATCAAGCTATAGAAGGTAAAACAGAGCCATTCGCAAAAATTCATTTCGGTAGTGGTGCTTCAGCTAAACAAACAACTGCGAATTCAGATGGGTACTTTAAAGTAGTATTAGATTATCCAATCTCGAGATATTCTAGTCATTTGCGATTGACAATTACTGACTTAGGAAACAATAAGGTTCAGGACTATCTACGCACAATTGATTACCAAATTGAAGACATTCGAGTTAATCATGATGGGTCTAAAATTTGGTTCGCTAACGAAAATAGAAAGTTGTCTTACCGATACTATGAGATTTATGTGAATGGACAAAAATGGGTCGATAGTGAAATGAGATATGGTCAGCAAAGTAGCCTGATTCAAACAACTACTAAGCCTTCATTCCCGATGGATGTCAAGATTGTAATGAAAAATCCAGACGGCACGACTAAATATGAACTTTCAAAAAACTTTAGCGGTCCATCGGAGTTAATCGTTCCAAATAAACTAGAAGCTTCTAACAACCGAAAGAGTCTTACGGGGTATGCAGACAAATTTACTGCCATCGATGTTTTTGACGCATCCGGAAAAAAAGTCGGCACAAACCGCGCAGACAAAGATGGAAAGTTTGCGGTCGTCTTGTATCGCTATCCAGTAGCAAACGAAACACTTAAAGTTGTAGCCAAAGATGCATTTGGCGGCACTAAAACGTCAACGTTGAAAGTGAAAGATCGTGTGGCTCCAACGAAACCGACCGTCTCGACGCTCACGAACAAGTCGACGTACGTGTCCGGGAAAGCCGAGAAAGGCGCGACCGTGTATATCACGTATAACGGACGCACGTACACGACGAAAGCATCGAGTGCGGGTTCATATCGCTACAATGTGAAGACGACAAAGCCTGGTGTTACCGTCTCGGTGCGCGCGAAAGACGTGGCCGGGAACACGTCGAGCAGTACTTCTGTGAAAGTCCTCAACACGTTCCCGACGTTCACGGTCAACTCTGTGAAATCGACGGCGACGACGATGACCGGGAAAGGCAATAAAGGAGCAAGCGTCCAGGCATATGTCGGGACGAAGCTTGTCAGCAAGACCGCAAAAGTGGATTCAAAAGGCAACTACAAGCTGACGATTTCACGTCAGAAACCAGGTGTGGTTGTTACCGTGAAGATGACACAAAGCGGGTATCAAGAAGTGAAGAAGACGACACGCATCGTCAAATGAAGCGAGCGGGCCATGCGGTCCGCTCGTTTTCTTATGTGTCATTTCTTTTTACAAATTTCACCATAACGTCACTCGAGTCTGCCAATCAGACATGATATAACTAAATATGTGAACAATTGAACAAATAGGAGGTTATGCATGAAACGAATTCTGTTTTTATTCGTCGGACTTATCGTCATTCTTACAGCCTGCAGTCAAAGCGAGGCCGTCGACTCGACGAAAATCCATACATATGCGGCCTACGAGCTCCCGCTCGAAGAAAAGGTCGCGCTCGGGGAAGGCGAGCACGAGATTGTGTTCGTCTTCGACTACAGTTGTCCGTGGTGCAAGAAGTGGATGGAAGAGGTACTGCCGGAAATCGAGGAGCGCTGGATTGACACGGGTGAGGCGACGTTCAAAGGCCAGCCGCTCGTCTTGTTGAACGAACAGTCACAGCTGCTCGCGAACGTGGATTATAACGTGGAACGGCTAATCCCGGACCGCTATTACGAAGTGCAACGCGGCATCGGGCTCGACTCTGGATCGGACGGGTTCGGGACGGAAGCGTATGCCCGAGAACTTGCGTCCGAATTTGGCCTCGACGCGGACGAACTACTCGAGAACCATGTCGATATCGGCATCCAAAACTCTCGGCTGTTCACGCGCGACTTCGGTGTGGCCTATGTGCCGACGGTGTATGTCGACGGCATCCAGCTCGTGGACGCGTTCAGCTTAGAGGAGATGGAACAGGTCATGGACGGGACGATTGAAGCCGGGGACCAAGTCGAGTTGCCGGAAGAATGAAAATGACCCCTCGTCAATCGGACGAGGGGTCAAGTCAGTGTTGCTCGAAATACGGTTTGACGAACAACTCGAACAGTTCGGCGTCGAGCAAATACCGGTTCGAATAGAACGGATCGTTGTCAGGTGTGATCGGGTTCGGGCTCAAGATGAACGCCTGTTCGAAACCGAGGTCTTGCACTGTCTCGGTGACGGCGTCGCTCGTGTTGCCGAACGGATAGGCAATCGTCGTGACGTGCGTCCCGAGCGCTGACTCGATGGCGGCGATACTCGTCTCCAAATCTTGCCGCAGCTCGTCTTGCATGTCCTCCGGCAAGAACACGGCGCCCCCGTCTTTGACGTAATGCATGTCGTGCGTGTGCGTCCCGAAGTCGGCGAGCCCGCTCGCCTGCATGTCTTTCAATTCGGACCACGGGGCGAGGTCCAAGTTTTGGAACGCCTCGCCGACGTGACCGGTGATGATAAACAGCGTGAACGGAATCTGTTTCTCGTTTAGTACCGGGAAGGCATTCTCATAGACGGTGTGGTCGACGTCATCGAACGAGATCCAGACGCATTTGTCCGGAATCGGTTCCCCGGCGCGATAGCTGAGCAAGTCTTCCTGCGTCGCGAAGTGGACGCCTTCCTCTTGGAGCCACGTCATCTGCTGTTCGAACTCGTCGGCGTAAACGTTATAGCGAATCAGTTCAGACGACCCGGTCACGTTCTCGACGAGTTTGTTCCACGTGTTCGGTCGTTTGACCCGATGAAAGTTGAGCCCGAGACAGACATCCTCGGTCGGGAGGAGCGCCGCGTCGGGCACGTCCTCATGCGTCGTCGAGGACACGTCGTAGACTTTCCAGGCGATGCCGCCAACAATCAAGAGAACAATCAGCCATTTCAGGTAGCGCATCATTTCAACTCTTTCACTGGATTTTCGGTGAACACGATGACCTTATCGGATTGGAGCCGGGCGATATCTTCCGGTTCCATCAAGTCGAGTTTGAGCCAATCGTCGAGCGTCGTGTCTGTCGGCATCTGTCGGCGGTTGAGCGGGCCATATTTTTTCTTGTTATATGTCCGCCATATAAAGAGAAGTAAGGCGGCGACGAACGACGAGACGAGCCCGAAGTAGAGCAGCTCGCGGATGTCGGCGTTCGTGACGTTCAAGGCGGTCTTGAGGATGGCGATATAGCGGTCGTTCACGTCGACGACGGCACTGAGGAAGAACCACGTGACGATGAACGTGTAGAACCAGAACACGACCGTGAGCAACAGCTCGATGAGTTTACGGAACACGTTCTGTTTCGTCTTGACGAGAATCTCTTGCTCGTAATCATATAACTCACTTACAGGCTGCTTCTCCGTGTCCCCCGGTCTGGTGAACTCCATGTCGCGTAGCCTCCTTTCACACGGGCTCTGATTGCTTTCGGCGTCGCCGCGATGACGACGAACGTGTTGAGCATCCAGTAGATGACCGGATACCAAGCAGCCCAAACGTAATATTTGAACACTTTATCATAACGGGCGTCGTTCCAGAGCGAGATGATGAGCTGGACGTGGCTGACGAGGACGAGCGCAAACGAGTTGTACGTGAACCAAATCAACATGTCCTGCCACGTATCGGCCGTCGCGAACAGATATACCGTGACGATGAGCCACGCATACGCCCAGAGGACGCTGACGACCTGTTCGATATAGACGGGCCAAATCCGGCGCTGGCGCCAGTCTTTGAAGATGTCGAAGTGACGCAAGACGACTTCCTGCCCGCCTTGCGACCAGCGTACGCGTTGCTTCCAAATGCCGGAGATTGACTCCGGGACGAGCATCCAGCAGAGGGCACGCGGCTCATAGCGGATGTCCCAGAAGTTCTTCTGGAGTTTCCACGAGACGGCGATGTCCTCGGTGATCATGTCGCGGTCCCAAAGACCGACCGACAGCAACGCTTTCTTGCGGAACATGACGATGACGCCGGAGACGGTCATGATTTTACCCATGACGCGCTGCGTCCGTTTGATCGAGCCGATAATCGACGAGTATTCGACGAGCTGCATCCGGCTAAGGAGCGTGTCGCGGTTACGGATGCGCGGGTTGCCGGTGACGGCACCGACACGCTCGCCGCGGTTCAAGAAGTGGCGGACGAGATAGTACGGGGCCTCCTCACTGAGGAAGGCGTCCGAGTCGACGCAAAGCAGATACTCGGAGCGGGCGGCGTGGGCGGCCATATGTAGCGCGTTCGCCTTGCCTCGGTTCTCATGACAGTCGATGACACGTAGACGTTCGTACTCGTCGGCGAGTCCGACGAGAATGTCGCCGGTCTTGTCCCGGCTGCCATCGTTGACGGCGATAATCTCAAAGTTCGGATAGGTGAGACGGTCCAAATACTCGATCGTCTCGGCAATCGTCTCTTCTTCGTTATAACAAGGAATCAAGATGCTGATGAGCGGCCATTCCCGCTCGTTTAAATCAAGTTCTTCCTCTTTCTCACGCGTCAAGCTGAATAAGAGGGCGCCAGAAATCCAAAACAGCGCCATGAAGAACGGATACCAGAACACGAACTGGGCCAGTGGTTCGATCCAAGGTGCGATGTCGAGCCCGTAAAAATTCATAATAGTCTCCCCTTATTTTCAAAAAAACCATGTACTGACAGTATGATAGCATCAAAAAATTGCTTTCCCATATTTATCAAAAAAATTGTACGGAAATTGAAAAAGACATTCGACCCGTGTCAAATGTCTTGGTGCTTGTTCTGTTTCGTCCGTCTGTCTTTGCGCCATTTCCAAACGAACAAACCGATTAGCGCGAGGACGGGGGCCGCAACCCAAGGGCGGGCTTCGATGATGGAGACGAGTTCGAAAATCGAGAGCCATCCGCTAATCATGATCAGAATCAGCAGGAAAGTCTTAAGTCCACCTCGAATAGGAAACCAGTAGAACACGAAGAGCGTAATCAAAAAGAAAGCGAGCAATCCCATGCGGTTATTCCTTTCTAGCCTCATTTTGACTCATTATAGCAGAGAATATTCAGAGAGTGTTAGAGCCTTCCCTTGCTCGCCGCTTTTCGGTACTGTTAATAGAAGACTATTGAAGGAGGAACTATCGTGAAATTTGGAATCATCGGCCTTGGCTATGTCGGGCTGGCCACCTTATGCGGGCTAGCAAAAGCGGGGCATGAAGTCATCGGTGTCGAGAAAGATCAACCGAGACTGCTCCGCCTCATGAACGGGGACGTCCCGTTCCACGAACCGGGCATGGCAGACGTGTTACGCGACCACCACGGTTCAATCACGTTCACGGACTCGATTGCCGACACGGAAACGGCCGACTACCTCGTCCTCGCCGTCGGGACGCCGAGCAAGCAAGACGGAAGCTGTGACTTGACGTTCGTCGACGCGGCCTTGTCCGAGGTCAAGTCGAAACATAAAATCATCATCCGCAGCACGGTGCCGCCGGGGACGACCGACACGCTGTCGGTCATGTATCCGGCCCATACGTTCGCCGTCGTGCCGGAATTCCTCCAAGAGGGGCGCGCCCTCGCCGACGTGTTGAAACCGCATCGCGTCGTCATCGGCAGTGACGACCTCGAGATGTGTGAGGAACTGGCGGGCATCTACGGACGTCTCGGTGTTCCGATCGTTTGCACGTCACCGGTTGATGCCGAGTTCATCAAGTACGCCTCGAACGCATTCCTCGCCACGAAAATCAGTTTCATCAACGACTTGGCGCGTCTCGCCGACAAGGCGGGAGCGGACATCACGACAATCGCAGACGGGATGGGGCTTGACCCGCGCATCGGGCGTTCGTTCTTGAACGCCGGTCTCGGCTACGGGGGCTCGTGCTTCCCGAAAGACATGCACGCGCTCTTGAACGTGGCGAGCGAGAACGAGCTCGACTTGCCGGTCATCCGTGCCGCCATGCATGCGAACGACGCCCAGATGGCGTACGTCGCCTCGAAAGTCGAACCGAAGAGCGGCCTCAAGGTCGCCTTGCTCGGCCTCGCCTTCAAACCGGGGACGGACGACATGCGTGACGCGCCATCGCTCACGCTCGCTCGACTATTGGAGATGCGTGGAGTCGACGTCATCGGTTACGACCCGCTCGCCAAGTGGGACTTCCCCCAAGCCGAGACGGTCGAAGCGGCGCTCGAGGGAGCGGACGTCGCCATCCTCGTCACGGAATGGGACGAGCTCGTCGCGTTGACGCCGGAAGCGTTCGACGGGATGCGGACGAAGCGGTTGATCGATGCGCGCAACGCGTGGAAATACGCACGCGACCCGGGTACCGTCCAGTACGAAGGGGTCGGTCGGATGCAAAACAAGGCGAATACACCGTCATCGACATGACGAAAGGTGAGACCCCGCGGGGCCTCACCTTTTTTCACGCCTGCATCTGTTCTTTCGTCGGTCCCATGACGCCCGGGACCGCGAGTCCCGCCTGCCGGAGCAACACCGTCATCTGGCCGCGGTGGTGCGTCTGATGGTCAATCATCATGCGCAAGACGGCACCGCGTGGCTGTTTCGCGCCGTGGACGTCGACTTCTTCTAACAAGTAGTCGTCCGAGAACTGTTCGGCTGCCTGACGGATCTCGTCGGCATAGCGCGCATACTGGTCGGCGATGGCTGACGCGTCAGCGGGTTGCGTCAAACTCTTCAGCGCCGACAAGCGGAAGCCGAGCAAGTTCGTGAAATAGCCGAGCGCGGTCGTCACGTGCCAATCGATCCAGCCGAGCGAATTGTGGCCAGGCACAATCTCCTGTCCGAGCGCTTCGTCGGTGACGGCGCGGAGAACGTCGAGCGTGCCGGTCGATGATTTGGTCCAATCTTGTAGAAAATCTGCTTTCGTGCGATACATCGAATTCCTCCTTGAACGTTCTACCCTGAGTATACGACGCAGATTCACGATTTTGAAACGTTCTGTCTCGTTTTCACGTAGACTATAGAAGAAAGGGGGACACCTGTATGTGGGGACTCGTGATTGCAGCACTCATTTTGGTTTTGCTCGGATTTGCCGTCCATCGCTTGGGTTGGCACTTCCTCATCTCGGGATATAACACGATGAAGCGTGAGGACAAGGAACGCGTCAATATCAAGGCGGTGGCGCGGTTAATCGGCTTCATGTGTTACGGCATCGCAACAATCTTTCTCGTCATCGTCGCCATTGACGTGTCGGGTCTCGACATTCCGCTCGAGCCGTTGTTTCTGCTCATCGTCGTGCTTGTTGTCGTCACGCTTTGGCGCGCCCAAAAGTATGACGGGAATATCTTTGATGAACATGGAAAACTTCGGCCTGGGGGCAAGAAGAAACTCATCCCGCTCGTTCTCGTCCTGACGCTCATCTTGGGCTTTGTCGGTGGTCTTCTGTTCTGGTTCAGTCAGCCGACCGAGGTGACGCTCACCGACTCGGCACTCGTCATCGAGGGCAGCTACGGCGAGACGGTGCCGTATGATGAAATCGAGACCGTGACATTGACGTATCGGCCGAGCCTCGACCGCCGGACGAACGGTGCCGCCGTCGGTTCACGATTGACCGGCCACTTTCGCACGACGAGCGGGGAGGACGTACTCGTCTACCTTGACCAAGAAATCGAGGCCGCCGTACGCATCGACTGGAGCGGCAAACCGATTTATGTGAACGTGGAGTCGAACGAGGCGACGGAAGCGTTGTATGAGGAGGTACGATTGAAATGACACAACCTTGGTATACACGGCATATGCCGTTCTTCTTCTTGACGTTCTTGTTCGCGCCGTTGACGCTGCTTTTGCTCGTTTGGCGCTGGGAGCGGTTTGAAGGTCATGAGCGGGGCGTCAAGCTGTTCTTCGCCATCGGCATGACGGCGTTCATCGTGTTCGGGCTGTTGCCGCGCGGGTCGTTACCGGTCATCTTGCCGGTCATCGGACTGTTGATCGCGTTGAAGCTCGTCCTCAATCTCATCAAACAAAAGACCGGCTGACATGTGTCAACCGGTCGAATCGGGGCGCTCGCTCAGGCGAGATGCCCTCTTTTGTCGTTCACCCACGTCTCAAACGCTGTCGCGTCGAGGGCCGGGGCGTAATAATAACCTTGCCCGAGTTCGACGCCTTCGGCGATGATGCGGTCGAGGTCTTGTTTCGTCTCGATGCCCTCGGCGAGTGAGGTCAGTTTCTGTTCACTCGCGAACCGGGAAACGGCACGGAGGAACGATGTGCTGTCCTTCGCTTTGCCGCTGACGTACATGCGGTCGATTTTCACTTCTTGAATCGGCAAGTGCCAAATCGCTTCGAACGAGGCGTAGCCGGTCCCGAAGTCGTCAATCGAGAGGCAATAGCCGAGGTCGGAGATGTCCTCGAGCCGTTCGAGCTCGTTCGTGTGTGACATGATGTCGGCCGACTCGGTCAACTCGATTTTCAATCGATCCGGCAACCATGGATACGTCACCATCAAGTCGCGCAGTTTCGTGACAATCGACGGATCGACCGAATGAGCCGACAAGTTGTACGACAGCGAAATGTCGGCGAACGGGGTGTCACGCCAGGCGACGAGCTGTTCGACGACCAAATCGAGAATCGAGTGCGACAGCCACAGAATCTGGTCCGAGCGCTCGGCGATGCGGATGAATTCGTTCGGCGGCACGTTGCCGATTTCCGGGTGCTGCCAGCGGGCGAGCGCCTCGGCCCCGACGACCCGGCCCGTCTTCAGCTCGACTTGCGGCTGATAGGCGACGGTGATATAGCCTTGCTCAATCGCTTCCGGGAGCGCCTGTTCAATCAAGGCAGCCCATTGTAGCTGGGCGAGGATGCTCGCGTCGTACCAGACGAACGGGGTCCGCGTCTCTTTGGCGTGTTGTAGCGCCTTCGTCGCCTCGAACAGGCAATCGTTAAAGTTCGGCGTCGTATGCGTCGCCCCGATTTGGAGGTGGACGGTCTGGCGTTTCTGATTGATTAACAGCTCGGTCGGGAACAGCTCCATCAACTCATGTTCATCGACGGTGCTGAAGCCGCGGACGTACAGCATGAGCGTGTCGTCGCGGTAACGGCCGAACAAGTGATGCGCATACTTCTCGAGCCGGTCCTCGACGTGACGGGCGAACTCGGTCATGAGCAAGTCGGCGTACGTCGGGTCGTACCAGTCGACGAGGTGGTGGAAGTCGTTCAGTTTAATCAACAGGAACGTCCCCTCGATATCCTGTTTCTCCCACGCCCGCAGGAAGCCGTACTCGTTATACAGTTCGGTGGCGAGGTCGAACCGGACGAGCCGGTCGACCTTGCGCTCGCGTTCGACGCGCTCGGTCTCATCTTCGAGGATGAGGTAATACGTGAGCGTCTCACCGCGCTTGAGCGGGATGATTTTGACGTTCAAGAAGCGGACGTGTTCGCCTTTCAAGTGGAGGATGAACTGGGCGCTCGTCCCGTTCTCCGTCACCCCGGCGAGCGCCTCGCGCAACAGACGGCGTCCCGTGTCGGTGAACAACTGATTGATCTCATACAAGTTCCGTTCGCCGAAGAACTGGCGGAACACATCGTTTCGTTCAATGAAGTCGTACGTGTCATCGATTAATGCGATGGCGAGCCCCGTCTCGGAGAAAAGGGACGACCAGCGCTCGTGATACCGGAGCAAATCGTTCGATTTTGTCTCGAGCGTGTGCACCGTCGAATGGACGCTGACGGCAATCTCACGAAGTTCGTCCTCGATGCCGCGGAAGTCATGGCTTGGCGGGAACGTTTCCTCGACCGGTTCGGTGCTCGGGTCGATGGCGAGGGCGCGTGCCTTCAAATGGCCCAAGTCGTGGGCGTACATCTTGCGCGTGTAACAAAGGGCAAACAAGAGCGCACCCGACAAGAGGAGTGTGATGAGCAGAACGGCGATAGCGAGCGCGCCGTAACGATCACGCTCGGTCATGAGCGTGTCGTCAGCCGCCGAGCGTACCGCTTGCAGCGCGGCGTGCGAATCCTCATAGAAACTCGTCCCGTTGACGTAACGGGCTTCAAGTGTCGAATTGGTGGCCGTCACCCGTCCGAGGGCGAGCGCGCTCTCAATCAAGTCGTCGACCGATTTCGTCCCGAGCGACGGGTCGGTCGCGACGATGTCCTCGATCAACCGGGCCTCGTTCGCAATCGTCGAGACCTCGAACTCGAGCTGATCTTGGTCCGGTGTCTCGGCGAGCAAGTTCGTGACGCCTTCGACGTACGCCATCTGCATGCGCATGATGGCATCAGTCAGCTCGTAGGCCGTATTTTCTTGGGCGGTCCGTTCGAGCCCTTGATAAAGCCAACGGCGATTGATCGACTCGATGACGTCGAACGGCACGGCTTCGAAGCGGCTCGATCCGTCCTCGTTCAACGTGTCCTCGAGGTCTTCGGAGAAGCGGAGCAACGCCTCCCGTTCGCGCTCGTCGACCCCGGTCTCGAAGTCGTCGAGCAGTTGCACGTTATATTGGAGCGCCCGTTCGCGGTATGGGGCCGACAGCAGCGCCGTCGGTTGCTCGGAGTTCGTCTCGTACAGCTTGGCCGCGTGATGCAAGACGAGATACGACTCGACGCCGGCCAAGTCGGAGGCGTGATTCAAGTCGCGCACCGTCTCGTCGACGGCGACGTGCTTTTCTTTCCAGTAATAGCTCAGGCCGAGCCCGAACAACAATACGCCGATGAGACAAGCGACGGCGAGGGCCATCGTGTAAATCCGGTACGGAATTTTAGCGAATCGATTGCTTCCCATCGGACACCTCCTTCTTTCTCTTCCCATTCTATCTTTCGTGTTCGAGTCTTTCGAGGGAAATCCTGCCCCACGAAAAAAAACCCGACAAAGGTCGGGTCAATGAATGCGCCAAAGGTCACGGTCGTTTGTAGCCGATGACGCGTGACTTCCAGTATGGCTCTTTACTGATCGTGTTATAGCCGAGGCCGTACGTCCCGGCGTGGATGAACGTGTCTGAATTGATCATGATGCCCATGTGTGACGGGCCGGCCGTATACGTGTTCTCGAAGAAGACGAGGTCGCCCGCTTGCGGGACGAACGTCTTGCTGAGCTGTGTTCCGAAATAAGACCCGGCCCAGTATGTGGCGACGTTCGTGCGTGGGACGCTGTAGCCTGCCTGATTGAAGGCGTAATAGATGAGTCCAGAGCAGTCGAATCCGCCGTTGGCCGGATTCGATGACGCCCAGATGTACGGGGTGCCGACATACTTCTTGGCGACCGCGATGGCAGCGAGGCCAGCACCTTGTGACGGAGCCGGAGTCGGGTTTACCGTAGACCCTTTCGGCACCGCTTTGACGTAAGACGCCGCGACGAAACCGGTCGTATTCCCGATGTAGATTTGATGCCATCCGTTCGACGTCTGGACGATCCGGAGCGTCTGTCCGGCTGTGACACGGCCGATGATGGCCGAGCTCGTCGAGGCCGACGTGCGAACGTTGAGCGATGGTGTATTCACGACATAGTCGAACGAGGCGTTGCCCGCGCCGCCGTCTCCGGCGTTCGGTGTGACCGGCGCGCTCGGTGCAGTCGTCGTCTGTTTCAAGTAGCCGGTGCTGACGTAACCGCTCTTGCCGTTATACGTGACGTATACCCACGTGCCGCTCTGCTTCGTCGCTTTGACGGTCGTGCCGTTCGGGATGCTCGTGACGAGGGCGTAACCGATGCCCGGGCCTTGACGGACGTTCAAGTTGGCCGTCGTGACGTACGACTGGTTGATGCTCTCTTCTTTCGGCGCGGCCGGTGTTGTCGGCGCAGTTGGTGTGACCGGCGTCGTTGGTGTAGCCGGTTTGACTGACGAGTTCGTCAAGTAACCGTTATGGACCCAACCGGTCTTCCCGCCATAGCTGACTTTCGTCCAGGCACCGCTCGTTTGAATCGGTGTGAGCGACTGCCCTTTCGGGATCGTGAGGAGTACGTTATGCCATGTGCCCGCGGCAGCGCGCATATTCAAGGCGGCCGTCGTGACAGTGGCGTTTCCTGACGGTGCCGGAGCGGAAGGCGTCGTTGGCGTAGGTGTGCTCGGTGCGGCTGGTTTGACGGACGAGGCCGTCAAGTAGCCGTTATGTACCCAACCAGTCTTTCCGCCGTAGCTGACTTTCGTCCAGGCGCCGCTCGTTTGAATCGGCTTGAGCGTCTGCCCTTTCGGGATCGTGACGAGCACTTGATGCCACGTGCCTGCGGCGAGGCGCATGTTCAAGGCGGCCGTCGTGACCATGCCTGAAGTGGACGGTATGGCGGCAGGTTTCACCGTGGTCGGGGTGTTCCCGCTTAATTTGAGCGTCTGCCCGATGGCGAGACGGTCTGAATTCAAGTTGTTGAAGGCTTTTAAATTGGCGAGTGACACGTTGTGCTGTTGGCTGATTGACCAAAGCGTGTCACCGGCACGGACGACGTGTGAGCTGGCTGCGGCGGCTTCGTCGGCCTGGGCGACGATCGTTACGGCGGCGATGGCTGCGAATGAGTACATGAGGCCGGACTTAGGGGACATTGGGTCACTTCCTTCTCTATGAGTGCTTTTGACAATTATCGACAGGTGAAGCAATACATGTTTATTGTAGGGTTTACAGAAACGGCAAGCAATGGTGGAAATGGCTCAATCCTTGGATTCCGTTAAAAATGAGGTCAATATTTTTCGTCACGGACGCGTCAACTGTACTAAAGAAACAGGGGAATCGAAAATTGACTTTCTGTTGAATTTTGGAAACCTATACATATATCTTTTCATGCTATCATGAATGCAAAACGTATGAACGAGAGTAGGGGACTTATGAACGAGGGGAACTTTTCAACACAATCATATCGAAAACATCAAGAGAAACTGTTCGAACTCGTCCGCATGCCTGAGGTGACGGAGGCGGCGGTGCGACAAGCGCTCTCCTACATGTGTGAGGTCGTTTCGGATATGCTCGACGTCGACACAGTCTCGATTTGGCATTTTGACGAATCGTACGCCTCGATTTCCTGCCAAGTCGCCTATTCGAAAGAGAACGGGCCGAGCGAACCGGTGTTGACGGTCATGCGTGGGGACGCACCTGTCTATTTCGACGCGTTGCGGACGAACCGGGTACTCCCGTTCGAGGACGTGCGGACGCACGAGTGGGTGAAGGACTTGTATCAACAGTACTTCGTGGAAGGGCAACGGATTTATTCAATGCTCGACGCCCCGATTTATGCGAACAATCAGGCGAAAGGGGTCATCTGTTGCGAGACGTTCGCGCCGCGGCAATGGACGTTCATCGAAGAGCTGATCGTCAGCACGCTGTCCGATTTTATCGCCATCCTCTATCTCCGGCTCGACCGCCGCGAGGTCGATGAACATATCGCCAAGCTCGCCTATACGGACGAACAGACGGGAATTATGAATTTGAACGGGTTCGTCGAGCGAGTGGACGCGCTTCGCGAACAGACACCGAACCAACTTGGCTCATTGATTTATCTCCGGGTAGACGAGTTCCGTTCCGTCGAGACGGCGATTGGGATTCAGCGCGCCGACGAAATCGTCATCGAACTGTCGGAACGCCTCCAACAAGTCGTCGATGCGTCACTGTTGGCACGTGTCTCGCAAGCAGGGTTCTTGCTATGGACGCCTTACGGTGATCGCATCAAAGTGAAGGCGCTCGCCGATTTGATTTGTGAGACGGTGACGAGCGAGCCGTTCGCGGTCGGGGAGCTCGACGTCGTCTTGACGATGAGCGCGTTCATCTCGATTGAGGACAAGTCACGCTCGACGCTCGAGATGATGGACACGACCCGAATCACGGCCAATGAGCGTCACGTACAGCGCGGCGGCATCGCCTTCTATGAGGAAGAGATGGGCGAGAAGGCGACGGCACGGCTGACGCTCGAGATGAACTTGCGTAAAGGGCTCGCCTTGAACGAGTTCACGCTCTATTATCAGCCAAAGATCGAAGCGGCGACGGGCAAGCTGAACGGGTTTGAAGGACTGATGCGCTGGATTCACCCGAAACAAGGGTTGATTCCGCCACTCGACTTCATCCCGCTCGCCGAATCGACCGG
Organism: Exiguobacterium sp. J17977; assembly: GCF_018616375.1. GTDB lineage: Bacteria > Bacillota > Bacilli > Exiguobacteriales > Exiguobacteriaceae > Exiguobacterium > Exiguobacterium mexicanum. The sequence continues at coordinate 287,647 of NZ_JAEQBB010000001.1, forward strand.
TGTCATCATCGCTCTCGAGGAATGGGCGCTCGAGGCCGCATGCCGTCAGTTGAAGACGTGGCATGACTCGGGCCGGATGTATCAGCTCGCCTTGAACTTGTCGGCGCGGCATTTTCTATCGGACGGGGTCGTCGACAAATTGGCCCATATCGTCAAAGCGATGGGCGTCTGCCCGAACTACTTGACGTTCGAGATCACCGAGAGTGTCGGCATGGAGAATCAGCAACACGTCATCGAACGTTTCGTCGCGTTCCGGGAACAAGGCTTCTCGATTTCGATTGACGACTTCGGGACGGGCTTTTCGGCATTCGTCTACTTGAAGCACTATCCGATTCATGAGATTAAAATCGATCGGCAGTTCATCCAAGTGACGGACAACGACCCGACCGGCAACGTCATCGTCCAATCGATTATCGAGCTCGCCCGCGGGCTCGGCTTGAAGACGGTGTGCGAGGGCATCGAGACGACCGACCAGCGCGACACGCTCCGCTCGCTCGGCTGTGACGAGATGCAAGGCTACTACTTCTCGCGTCCGCTCCCGATTGACGAGCTCGAGACGTGGATTGAGGATTATGGCACGACGAAAAAGGATTCGCTCCGTTGAGCGGATCCTTCTTTGTTATGCCGGCAACTCGATGCGAATCGTCGTCCCGGACCCGCGCGCACTCGTCACCGTGACGGTGCCACCGTGCGCTTTGATGATGTCCCGGGAAATCGCCATGCCGAGCCCGCTCCCGAGCGCGTCGGTCGTGTTCGTGCCCCGGTAGTAGCGCTCGAAAATGTACGGCAGCTCGTTCGCGTCGATGCCGATGCCGTCGTCTTGAATCGTGATCACATCCTGCGCGACGGTCACATGGACGGCGACCGTCTCATCGTTATGCAGCAGGGCGTTATACAAGAAGTTAAGCAGCGCCCGCTTCATGAAGTGCCGGTCGATGGGGCGCGTCTCGGCGTTCGTGCTCGTGAACGTGATGTTCCGCTCGGAGAATCGTGCGTCGTTCAATACGTCGATGACGAGCTCGCGGACGAACCCTTCGAGCCCGGTCTCGACCGTCTCGAGCGGGAAGTCGCCGTGTTGGAGGCGCATCGTCAAATTGAAGTCGTCAATCAGTTCTTTCATATACAACGCCTGTCGCTCGATGACCTCGGCGTATTGGCGTCGATCGGAATCACTCAGGTCGGGATCGTCGAGCAACTCGGCGTAGCCTTGGATCGAGGCGAGCGGCGTCTTCAAGTCGTGCGAGACGTTGCTCATCCATTCTTTCCGGCGCAACTCGAGCTCTTCCCGTTCCGACTCGTACATCGTCAGCGTCGCAGACACGTCGTTCAAGTTGGCGAAGACGGGCCGATACATGCCGGGCCGTTTCGGTTCGACGGTCGAGAAGTCGCGCGCCTTCAACTGGGCGATCCGTTCGGTCAACCGATAGACCGGCTTCGTCAACATCGAGCTGAAGGCGAGGCCGATCAACGCGGCGACGGCGAGGTCGACGATGAGCAGGATAAGTCCGGCCTTTGAGACGTAGGCGAGGACGGACTGGGGGTCGAACATCGTTACGATGCGGCCCTCCGTCGCCTCGGGGAAGCCGACGAGATAGCTGTAGTCCTCGAACTCCCCGATGAAGTAGAGGACGAGGTCGTCGTCCTTGTATTTGTAGATGTGAATCAACTCGATCGGTGAATACGCGTCGGGTGCCGTCGCCGGCGCATCGATGTCACTGACGACTCGGCCGGTCGTGTCAAGCACTTGCAGGAAGGCATTGTTCGCCTCGAGCGCCCGGACTCCGTCCGGACTGACGACCGGTTCGCCGTCCTCGAGCGTCATATATTGATTGAACGTGCGCGTGAACGTCTCGCCGGAGTTGCTCTCGACGTCGTCGATGCCGGTCCGTTGATTGATGAGGAGCGTCACGAGAATGACGACGTTCAAGATGACGACGATGGCGACGATGGCCAAAATCGACACCAAATAGTTGCCGGTCAGTTTCCATTTCACGTGTGACCGCCTCCTATGCCTCGAACTTGTAGCCGAGCCCTTTGACCGTCTTGATATAGGTCGGTTGGGACGGGTTCGGTTCGATTTTTTCGCGGAGCCGGCGCATGTGCACCATGACGGTGTTGTCGGCGCCATAGAAATCTTCGCCCCACACTTGCGTGAACAGCGTCTCTTTACTGAGAATCCGGTTCGGGTTACGCATGAAGCAGGCGAGCAGGCCGACTTCCTTGGCCGTCAGCTCGAGCCGGACGCCGTCGCGAAACACTTCGGTGCCGTCCGCGTTCAATCGGAACGGGCCGACGACCGTGTCGGCTGGTAACTCGGGTGCGTCGTAGAGTGACACGCGGCGAAGCTGCGCCTTGACGCGGAAGGCGACCTCCTTCGGGCTGAACGGCTTCGTGATATAGTCGTCGCCGCCGATGGCGAGGCCGAGAATCTTGTCGACCTCGTCGGACTTGGCCGACAAAAATAGAATCGGGATGTTCGACGTATTCCGGATTTGCCGGCACAGCTCATAGCCTTCACCGTCCGGCAACATGACGTCGAGGATGGCGAGATGGGGCGCGAACGCCATGAACGCCGCGAGTCCGTCTCGAATCGTGTGGGCCGTCCGTATTTCGCGGAAGCCTTCTTTCTCTAACGCTTTTTGGATGAGCGTACATAAGTCTCTCTCGTCATCGACGATTAAGATACGTGGTTGTTCCATGATCATCACCTCTCGTTCAAGCATAACACTTAAGCTTTTTGTAAGGTACGCGTGATTTTCAGTTAAGGTACGGCCTGTATCGTAGTGTTCAGAAAGAGGTGCTGAACAATGAATCCATTACTACAAGTTGAAGCTATCCAAAAGACATACACGACCGGGGGCCATGCCTTCCACGCACTCGATGGGGTGTCGTTCACGATCGACCACGGCGAGTTCGTCGGAATCATGGGGCCGTCGGGGGCCGGGAAGTCGACGCTATTGAACGTGCTGGCGACAATCGACACGCCGACAAACGGGGACATCCTCGTCGATGGAGAGAATATCGCCAAACTCGAGGAAGAGGCGCTCTCTGACTTCCGCCGCGACCATCTCGGTTTCATTTTCCAAGACTATAATCTGCTCGACTCGCTCACGGTCCGGGAGAATATCCTGCTCCCGCTCGCCGTCACGAAGACACCGGTCGATGAGACACGGTCACGCGTCGACGCGCTCGCGCATCGGTTCGGGATCACGAGCGTTCTCGACCAATACCCGTATCAAATCTCAGGCGGACAGAAGCAGCGGACGGCGGTGTGCCGCGCGCTCATCTCCAATCCGAAACTCATCTTTGCCGACGAGCCGACGGGGGCGCTCGACTCGAAGTCGGCGACGGATCTGCTCCAGACGCTCGCCGGATTGAACGAGGCCGAGACGACAATCATGATGGTGACGCACGATGCCTACGCCGCGAGTTTTTGCCGCCGGGTGCTCTATATCCAGGACGGACGGTTGTCGAAAGAACTGATTCGCGGGACGACATCGCGCGACGCCTTCTATCAGACGATCCTCGATGAGCTGAAGGGCGGTGCGTCTGATGACGCTGTTTGATTTAGCGAAGAAGAATGTCGCCCGCAACTTGTCGCGCTATGCGCTCTACGTCGGGACGACCATCTTCTCCATCATCATCTATTTCACGTTCGCGACGCTCAAACATAGCGATGAGATTAGCGGTATGGCTGAGACGTCGGGGCAGATTCGTAGCCTGATGAGCGCCTCGACGTTCATCCTGCTCGTCTTCGTCGCGTTGTTCATCGCCTACTCGAACGCCTTTTTTTTGAAAGGACGTAAACGCGAGGTCGGGCTCTACTCGCTCCTCGGGGTACGCAAGAAACAAATCGGGACACTTTTGTTGTTCGAGAACCTCGTCATCGGTGCGGTGTCGCTCGTCGTCGGAGTCGGGCTCGGCCTGCTCGGATCGAATGCGCTGTTACAGCTGTTGCTCCGCTTGATGAACAGCGACTTGTCGATCGGCTTCACGGTCGCGACGTCGGCGCTCATCGAGACGACATTCGTGTTCGTGGCCATCTTCTTGTTCACGTCGTTCCAAGGCTATCGGGTCATCTATCGCTTCAAGCTGATTGAGCTGTTCCATGCCGACAAGAAAGGCGAGGACGTCCCGGAGGCGAGTCCGTTCATGGCACTCCTCGGGTTGCTCGTACTCGGCGCGGCCTACTGGCTCGCTTTGCAAGACTTGGCGACGTCACCGCTTTGGGGATATCTCACGGCGGCGATGCCGCTCCTCATCATTGGGCTCACGATTATCGGGTCGGGTCTGTTGTTCCATAGTGTCCTCATCTTCATCCTTGGCCGTTTGAAAGCGAATGAGCGCTGGTCATGGCGCCGTCTCAACTTGTTGACGACATCGCAGTTGTTATACCGAATCCGTGGTAACGCCAAGACGCTCACGCTCATCAGCATCATCAGTGCGACGGCGATCACGGCTGGAGGCGCCATCTTCAGCGTCTATTATTACGCCGAGCAACAAGTCACATCGTACGCCCCGTACACGTTCGCCTGGCAAGGAGAGGCGCGTGACATCGACGCCGACGTGCTTCATCGGGCGACGGTCCTCGAGAAGACGGTCCGGGTCGAAGGCGAAATGGGCGAACGGGAATACGGTGTCATCGACGAGTCGACGTTTCGAGACGTCGCGTCCGATCTGGGTTGGGACACACCAGAACGACTAGCCACCAATCAAGTCTATTTAATCGACCCGTTCTATGACGAACGGTTCTCAGAACAGGTGACCGCGGTCGAACTCGACGGCGTGACGCATGAAGTCGCCTCCCGCTATGAAGAGACACCGCTCAACGTCATGACGTTCGGCGGCCTGCTCCTCGTGACGCCGGATGACGTGTTCACGGCACTGTCGGAACCGGCGGCGACGTATCAGGCCGTCTCGGTCGCCGATTATAAAGAACAGACCGCCTTGTCCGAGTCGTTATCGAACGAAACGAACTTCTCGAGCGCGACGGCCTTATATAGCGAGGCGATGGCCGTGCATGGTGCATTGTTGTTCGTCGGCAGCTTCCTCGGGCTCGTCTTCCTCGTTGCCACCGGTAGCATCATCTATTTCAAGACGATGACCGAGGCGGAAGAGGACCGCACCAAATATGCGGTACTCCGCAAAGTCGGCATCTCGAAACGGGACGTGAAACGGACGGTCCGCCAACAGATCGCCGTCGTGTTCTTGGCCCCATTCTCACTCGGGCTCGTTCACGCCTCGGTCGCCCTCGTCGCGTTCTCGCGGTTGCTGGCGATGGACTTCACGGTGCCGGTGCTCGTCTGGATGGGCGTGTACAGTGCGATTTATGCGCTCTATTACGTGTTGACCGTACGTCGGTTCACGAAACAAATTTTGTGAAGGAGAGAGAAGAATGAAAAAAGCAATCATTGCGAGCATCGTGCTTGTCATTGTTGTCATCGGTCTCATCAATATCGATTGGCAACGGCTCGGGAAAAATCATGTCTACGTGCAGGTCGGTGAGGTGACGGAAGTGGAGGAGACGACGCTCGATTCGGGAGATGTCGTCCGCCGCTACGTCTACTCGACCGAGGGGCTGACGAAGGACGGAGATCCGCAAACGGTCACGTTCACGGCAGCGAAAGAGCTTCGGAGCGGGGCGTACTTGAAGCTTTACGTCAAAAACAAGGATGAAGTCACGTCCTACGACGAAGTGTCGGTCGCGGACGTCCCCGAGGCGGCACGGGAGAAATTATGAAAACCAAAACAGCCCTTCCTGACGATTCAGGAAGGGCTGTCTCATGTCCGCTCATTTATGCGGGAGTTCGGTTTTCAATTCCAGTTGGAGTATGTACGCCAATTCTTTATGGGCCAGCTCGGAGAAGTTCGTCTTTTTGACGTGTGTCCGGGGCCGTAGTCCGCATTCCAATGCGATGTCGACGATTGTCCGAATCTGATTTTCCGTATAGAAGCGCTTGCGTCCCATCGTGAACGGGGTCGGTGGCAAGACGCCGTCGGTTTCCCATTTGATCAGCTGTTGCTGGCTACGGGGAATCCCGGCGACATGAAACGCACGGCTCAGTTCTTTGAGTGGATAGACGGTCAATGGGCGTTCGTTGTACAGGAACGGCTTCGCGTTCTCAGGGCGGTAAGCATCCCAGTCAGTCGCGTAAAACGTCAGGTCGGTGTGGTCGAAGTCGAGTTGAGCGGAAGGAATAGAAGTGTTGAGTGCGAAGTCTAAGCTGTTCATCTAGAGTATCTCCTTCTTCAAGTCAAACTGGTCATTTCGAAAATGCCCTCCTACGTATAGTAACCCATTTCTAAGCAATTAACTGCCAGTTTTTTCAAAGTGGGGAAATGAATTCGTGGGACTTTAGGCGTGTTTTCGAAATTCGATTGACGACTATTAAGATACCCTAATTGGTATGGAATTTCAAGGAATAAAGCCGATTTCGACCGATGAATGCGTCTTCATTCAGAATAGGTCTATAGTCGTTACGAAAAGGTTACAAGGGAATTTGAGCAAACATTCACCAACTTCGGTTAATAGGGGCGAAGGAGGTGAGACATATGGCAGTGTATCGAGAATACGCAAGCGTCTTTTATCTCGACACGAAGCGGCTCGTTGACGGCAAGGAAAAGCGTCAGCTCGTCCGGTTCGGTCCACTCGGTGCGCGGATGGAGACCGAGGAAATCAAGCAGTTCGGTGATCTGTTGATTCCGCTTCTCGCGGTCGAATCCGCCGCATACGTCGTGTCGCGTGAATTCCACGTGACGTTCTAATTGGAGGAACCCCTGATGCGTGTACCGAAGCGTCCCGCCGGAGCCTTGTCCGATGAGCGGGTGGGCCCATGAGCTGGCCCGAACTCATCTCGAACCTCGGCTTCCCGATCGTCGTCTCGCTCTATCTGCTCCACCGGATCGAGACGCGTCTTGAGCGCATGATTCAACTGCTCGAACGTCTCGACTCGACCTATCCATCTGAATTGTAATCCATCCCCGAAAGGAGCCATCCCTCATGGCCGTATTGACTGAAAAGAAAGCCACGCTCGTCTTGACGACGCACCACGATTTGAACAGCTTGAAACCGACGAAGAAAACACAGCGCTTCGGTCCGATTCGGGCGGCGCTCACGGCTGACAATGCCGAGGCGTTCGGTCACCTCATGCTCGACTTGACCGAGCAAGAAGATTTCACCGTGTCGGTCGTTCGCGAATACGACGTCGTCTAATCACACCCACATCCAAGGAGGACTAACCCATGACTGAGACTAAAGTAGAAATCGCATTTTTGGATATGTTCAATAAAGTATCGCGCTTCCGTTTGAATAACGTGAAACAACCGGTCGATGCGTTGAAAGTGCAAGCGCTCGCCGACTTCATGGTCGCCAACGACCCGCTCGGCAAGAGCGTCGTCAAATGGACGGAGATCAAGATGATTGAAGGCACGCAGACCGTGTTGAACGTTCAATAATCCAAAAGGCATCGTCTCTTAGAAAAGAGACGGTGCTTTTTTCCTGTTATTCTTCTAAAAATCACAAATTGAAGGTATATTTAAAATATATTGAATAAAAGGCAGGTATTGTAAATGAAGAAATGGCACTATTTACTCTTATTCGTCGCACTGCTGTTCGTGATGTTCCCGGTGGGTCAAGTGAGTGCGACACCGAAGTTCGAGCTGGGCACGCTACTCGAACAAGAAGCAAAGACGATTGAAGGGTCCCCGTTCTATTTGGATTATCAAGATGGATTCACACGACTGCATGATGTAAAACGGCAAACCGTCGTTCCAATCGATTTTAATGACAATCTGACGGCGAATCGGTCGTATGATGAAGATGGGGCGTATGGAGATTTCTACACGTTCGAGCCGAGCCTAGATGGTGAAGCGTTCATGGCGACACATCATCGGACCGGGGACATGATTCATGTTAATCGTGATGGGTCGACGCGTACATTCAGCCCTCCATTCGACACAGAATCGATTCGACTCATCACGTATGATGTGAGTCGTGACATGATGATTTGGGAAAACGAGACGACAGGTCAATGGATGATGACCGATTTGAATGGTGCCACGACGTGGGTTCGCGACCGTTCGAGTTGGGAACAAATCATCTTGGCGACAAACAGTGACGAAATCGTCGTCACCAATACTAATTTGGGCGTGTTACTTCGTCTTGATGTCGCGACTGGTGAGACAATTGAGACAATCGAAATTTCGAACGATCGAGCGAAGGTATTTGTTGAACCGTTGACAGACCATCTTCTGTTGGAAGGATCGTCGGATATTCATATGTACGACATGACGAAACAGACGATTACGAAATTAAAGGTGAATGCCTATTATCTGAGGAGTTTCGAATCGCTAAATTATCACGACGGTGTTTACTACGCGATGACCAGTTCAAGTCACATGGTTACCATCGATTTGACGACGAACATCGTGCGACAGTTTGATTTAGATCCGTCAAATCGCTGGTATGAGTACGAGGCGATGCAAGAAGGATACATGATTCAAAACGGGGAGCGCCTATTCCCGATGTCACGCTTCCATCTCATCCCGGTAGGAATCTCGACATCACTGAAAGCGGTGGATGCCTCTGGTGATGCCAACTATTGGTTAGGCGAGTCGTATCAATTGATGGCGACGGTGACGACGCTAGATGAAGTCCGCCATACCATCCCTGTTTCCGACTTGGGTCCAGACGCGGAGGTGCTTTATGCGACGCGTTCATTCGATGAGGGATATATTGTTCCATCGTTCGATGAGTCATTCAGTTATGCGGTTCGATTCGGAAAACTCACAAGCAGCAGGGTCACCTTGAATCCGGTGACGAAAGTGCCGCTTCAAATCGATACGTCGTTTACCAACGGACCGGTCGGTGAGATTACAGGTACGACTTCGCCAAACATGACGGTGTATGTGACATGTGAAAACAACAAATACGCGAGCTGTGACGGATCAGTCACGGCCGATGAGACAGGACGTTTCACATTCTCACGCGGCATTCTCTGGGGAAATCAAACCATCACGGTTTGGGCGGCAGACAATGCGACGTATAACCAAGCCACAAAAGCATCGGTCAAGCAAACGTTCCAAATGAACGAACCGACCGAGACAAACATCGCCGAAGTGTTGACCGAGACGGCGATGGAAGGTGTGACGATTCGTACGAAACCAAATGTCCGAGTCGAAGTGCGTCAATTATTCTCACCGACAAACTTTGAAGTTCGTGAAGTCCAGGCGGACGCGACGGGAGTCGCGAAGCTGACCGAATACAATCGGGACAAGCCGATGTATTATCGTGTCATCTATCGCATTCTCGACACGAACAGTCCATACGCGAACCTATACGTCTCAAAAGACTATCCAATCCCTGACGTCACGTGGACAAAACCACCGAAAACAGGTGACACGACGCTCACAATTCATAACGGGACGCTTGCGCCAATGGTCGCGGTATACCGGAACGGGAGAGTGGAGACATCGAAACGACTCGTGCTCGGGACGAACGTCATCACGTTGAAAGAACCGCTCTGGGAAGGACAGACGATTCGGATGGTCGCCAGTTTCCGTCCGGAACTTAGTAAAACGTTCGAACAAATCGTGACGAGTGACATGCCGAAGACACACAGCATCAAAGATGTGCTCGTCACATCCTCCACTTCGACGTTTACGGTGTTGAAAGATGCGAAAGCTTACGTCCATTTTTACGTGAATGGACGTCAGTTGCCGCATACGGAAGTCGGGAAAGACCGCTACCGGATCTCGGTGAAACCTGGCATGCCGGTCGTCGTCGAGTCGTCAATCGGGTCGAAGAAGAAGCGGACGACGTACAAAATCCCGACAGCTTCGCTGACGTCGTTCGCCCCGTCTGACGAAGTGAGCACGTGGAGTGGGAAGACATTGCCGAACGCAACGGTCACCGTCAAGGCCGGGACGAAAGTGATTGGCCGCACGACGGTGAACTCGACCGGCAGCTATCAAGTGAAGTTCACCCGTCAGCGTGCGGGTACGAAGCTTGTGTTCGAGGCGAAAGTCGGAGTGGCCCGTGACGCGAAGAGCGCCACCGTCAAAGCAGGGGTCCGCCCGACGGTGAGCACCGGCACGATTCGCTCGACGACGAAATCGATCGCCGTTCGCACGAACGTCCCGTACGGTACGGTGACGATTTATAATGGTAAGACGCTCGTCGCGAAGAAGACGATCACATCGACTTCGACGAACGTGTCCATCAAACCGCAAAAACGGGGCTCGAAGTTGACGATTACAGTCGTGACGCCGGCCAACCGAAGCGGCCAGACCGTTAAGACCGTTTTATGATGTAGTGGGAAGGTGACTGATTTTTCAGTCATCTTTTTTTATTTTGGTCAATCCCCTTTAGATTCCTCGACGTCAAGACGATATAGGAAGAAACGTTGCATGCGAGAGGGGAATATACATATGTCAGTGAAACAGAAGTGGACAGCGTTGCGGAACCGTTTGAACGTCCGGCGCTTTCAATGGAAACCGAAACGACGAAAGCCGAGCACGCGTGAAGGAAAACGAATGACCGGGAAGAACCTGACCATCCGTCAAAAGTTATGGGGACTCGTCATTCTCGCGCTCCTCATGGTCGCAGGTGTCGGCGGCTACTCGCTCTTGTCGCTCGCTGATGCGAACCGTCAAGGCGATGACATCGTCAACAACTGGAACAAAGGGCTCGACTACGCCCACGAGCTGAACACGCTCGCGGCGAACTATCGCGCGCTTGAGCTCGAGCATATCGTGACGGACGACGCGGCCGCGAAAGAAGAATTGATGACCGCGATGAAAGAGATTCGGACGCGCATCAATGAGATTGCCCCGAAATATGAACAGACGGCGACAGGCGCAACGGACAAGGAGCTGTTCGCCAATTTCAGCAAGCAGTGGGAGATGTATCAGCGCGTGTCGGACAACATGCTCATCTTCAGCACGTCCGGCAACAACGGCATGGCCCGCTCGTATTATGACGCCCAGTCCCAATCGACATACGATAACTTCACACAGCGCCTGACCGAGCTCGTCGACTATAACTCGGAAGGCTCGCAACGTGTCGGCGCCGACATGGAACGTGAGTTTCAACAGTCGCTCATCGCATTGCTCGCCGTGACAATCGGTGCGGTCGCACTGTTATTGTTCCTCGGATTGAGCCTATTGCGCTCCATCATCAAACCGATGCGAGTGTTACAAGAGAAATTCGACGAGTTGGCTTCACAGGGCGGTGACTTGACGATGGCTATCCCGGTCACGTCGAACGACGAGATTGCGCAAGTGAGCCGCTCATTCAACACGTTCCTTGCGACGCTTCGCGACATCATGATCGACGTCGACAAGACGGCAAAAGTCGTCCTCGTCTCGTCAAAAGAAGTGGCGACGGAAGTGACCGAACTGAGTCGTTATATGGAAGAGACGTCAGGCACGGTCGAGGAGCTGACGGCCGGTATGGAAGAAACGGCCGCCTCGTCACAAGAGATGAGCGCCTCGACGACCGAGATGGGAAGTTCCATCGATTCCATCGTCGATTTGTCGAACGACAGCGCGACGACAGCGGGCGACGTCGAACGTCGCGCCCACGCGATGCGTGAACAAGCCGTCGCATCGAAGACGGAAGCGAACGCCATCATTGAGCAAAAACGCATCGAACTTGACGAGGCCATCAAAGGGGCGCAGTCGGTCGAAGAAATCCGTGTCTTGACGAAAGCCATCTTGACGATCGCCGACCAGACGAACTTGCTCGCCTTGAACGCATCGATTGAAGCGGCCCGGGCCGGAGATGCCGGTCGTGGCTTCGCCGTCGTCGCCTCGGAGATTCGTAAGCTGGCCGAGAATTCGCGCCAGACGGTGAACGAGATTCAAGCGGTGTCCACGACGGTCATCGATTCCGTCGCCCGGCTCAATACGAGTTCGGCCGATATGCTGACGTTCCTTGACACGAAAGTGCTCGCCGATTACGACCGGCTCGAGGAATCGGCCACGCAATACGAGTCGGATGCGAACGTATTCGGACAGACGGCAGAGACGTTCGAGACGAACGCGCTCCAACTCCGTCATATGACCGACAGCATTCTCCACGTCATCCAAGAAGTCGCGACGACCGTGACCGAAGGGGCGGACGGGACGCAGTCGATCTCGGAGAAGGTCCAGCTTTCCGTCGAGCGGTTCAACGATGTGCAGACGCGGATGCAGGAGACGGAACAGCGTGCGGTCGAACTGTCGAATCGCGTGTCACAATTTAAATTGCATTGAATTGATGAAGCGGCTGGCCATCTTTGGATGTGCCAGTCGTTTTAGGTTGGTGATTGATTTCGATTGAGCGAGGTATATATATACATAGTGTGAAATCGTTTTGGCCTTTTTTGCTTAAGGAGGAACAAGACATGTCTCGAAAAAACTCAATCATCTTAGCAGCGGTCGTGTTTATGGTGATGGGTGTCGTGATGGCCGTTTCGGCGTTCGGGTTCCAGCTTTATTATGGAAATCCGGAACTGTTGCGCATCGCTATTTTCGGTGAAGTGTTGACGGCTGTTTTCATCGTCTTTTGGATTCGCAGGAAAGGGTCGTTCGCGAGCGTGGGATTCTCAACGTTAAAAGTACGTGGCCTCGTATGGCTTGTCCCCATCTTTTTAGTCGTCCTCTATCAGTTCGGGATGATTGTCACTGAATTTATATCGCGATTTGATCAATTATCGGGCTCGACCATTCAATTGTTGGCCATTATTTTCGTGACGACATTGTTCGTCGGATTCAATGAAGAAGTGACGTTCCGCGGCGTCTTGTTGCGCATGTTGAAACCGGATGTTCACCCATATCGTGCGATTGTGATTAGCGCTCTCTTGTTCTCCTCATTCCATCTTCTCAATCTCATCGCGTTCATTCCTCCGGGGGCGATGCTCTTCCAACTTGGGAATACGTTTTTGTTCGGATTATTTTTTGCTCTCGTTGCATTGAAGCTGAACAATTTGTGGCCGCTCATTATCTTTCATGCGCTCTGGGATTTTAGCAGCATCGCAGGCGACGTATTAGCTGTCAATTTGACGATTCCTACCGTGATCACACAAGTCTTTGTGATCGTTGCGATTGTTGTGCAATTGGTGCTGTTGAGACGACATGATTTATCTCATTTGAAACCGACGCCACTAACATCGGCTAAAATATGAACGTGTTTTCTAGACCGTTGCCCACAGCTGCGGTCTATTTTTGTGGCAAAACGAGGGACAGGAAACTAGGAAATGAGGTCAATGTTCAAATAAATGTGCCAGAAGGTTGGAAAACCGTTTGCGCTATCCGATAAAACCCATGTAGTTCCAAAAAAAGAGAGATAGAGGTGGGAGAGGACGCGTTCCTCGAAGGATTATGAAACGATTCAATCAACTGTCATTGACTCAAAAATTGTTTAGCGGCATCGGCTTGATTTTGCTGTTCGTCACGATCGGCATGGGTTATAACCTATGGACGCTGCAAAATATGACGAGCCAATACGAAGACATGATTTCGCATGATGTCATGAAGATGAAAGCGGCCGACGACTTGTCACTCGGCATGACGCGTCAAGCGTACGGTGTACGTGGTTATATTCTCGTCCAAAATGACGAACGACGTGCCCAAATCGAACGCGGCGCCAAAGAAAAGAAAGAAGCGCTCGAACAATTACTCGCGCTATCGAAGACGGAAGCCGAGACGAAAGAACTCGAGAGCATGCTGTCTTACGCCAACGGCTATGATGATTTGGCGCAAGAAGTCATCGTCGCGGCCGACAATCAAGACCAGGACAACATCGATCGATTGACGCTCCGCCTCATGCCAGATGTGACAGCATCGATTTCGGAGACGGGTGAACGGTTGCAAGCCGAGACCGAAGCGACGATTGTCGAGAAACAACAAGAGCTCGAGCGACTTGGCGGACAGGCGTTCCTTTACTCGACAGGGATTGCCCTCCTCATCTTGCTGCTCACGCTCGGGGCCGGATATATGCTCCAGCGCATGGTGACGGTACCGCTCCGTCAACTATCGAACGAGGTCGGCATCGTCGCTGACGGCGATTTGACGCGCGCCGACCTTCAAGCGCTCACACGCGATGAAATCGGTGAGCTCATGATTGGCTTCAACCAGATGAAAGGCAACCTTCGCGAACTCATCGACGAAGTGAGCCGAAACGCCCAAGAGATCACGGCCCAGTCGGAAGAACTGTACGCGAGCACGGAAGAGATGTCTTCGCAGACAGAAGAGACGACGCGGATGATTGAACAAGTCGTCGGCGAAACAATCAACCAGGCAGCGGCGGCCTCGAAGAGCGGGCAAGCGGTCGCAGCGGCCGATGAGGGCGTCGAGCGAATCGCCACATCAATCGGGACAATCAGTCAAGACGTCCAGACGAGTCTGAAGCTCGCCGAACGCGGCGAACAGACGATTCAACAAGCGAAACAAGAAGTGCTCGCGCTCGAATCGGAGACGGTCACGACCGGACAATCGATTACAGCGTTGAAACAACAGTCGGATGAGATCGCCCTCATCACCGAGGTCATCCAATCGATCACCGACCAGACGAACCTGCTCGCCTTAAACGCGGCCATCGAAGCGGCCCGCGCCGGGGAGCAAGGAAAAGGGTTCGCCGTCGTCGCCGAGGAAGTGCGGAAGCTCGCGGAACAGTCGAAACAATCGGCGTCCCAAATTGCGGGCTTAATCGAATCGATTCAAGTCCAGTCGAACGCGGTGCTCGAGCGTCACGCCATCAGCGCCCGCCGCGTCGAGACGAACACGGCGCTGCTCGAAGAAGCAACGACGTCGTTCCAACAGATCGTCGGGCAATTGCACGCCTCGGTCGAGAATACGGAACAGATTCGTGTTGCCTCGAGCGAGATTGCGATCACGACGAAACAAGTAGCGACAGCGGCGATTCATATGGCGAGTGACAGTGAAGGCACGGCCGAGACGATGCGCAGCGTCGGCGAGACGGCCGACGCCCAGCTCGCGATGATTCAAGAGTTGAACGGCGTCGCCGAGTCGCTCGGCAATATGACCGGTGACTTGCAGACGCTCATCGGACGTTTCCAAACATGAGACGGACCGTCCTTTCCTGTTTTAGGGAAAGGACGGTTTTTGCGTGTTGTCAGGATTGACGAGAGGGTGTTACGGGAATTGCGGGAGAGAGACAACATCTCGACTAACGTGAAAAGGGGACACATTATGAAATATACCGTCATCACAGGAGCAAGTTCAGGAATTGGATACGAGGCAGCGAAATTGCTCGCCAAGCAAGGGAGGTCACTCGTACTCGTGGCACGCCGCCACGACGAGCTTGAGAAGTTGCGGAGCGAAATCAAGGCGATTGCACCGAAGAGCGATGTCATCATCAAGGCGAAAGACTTGTCATACAGCGAGAACGTGTACGGGCTGTATGAGTCGCTCGCCGATCTCGACATCGAGACGTGGATCAACAACGCCGGGTTCGGGGACTCGAATTTCGTGAAGGACGTCGAGGTCGGGAAAATCGAGAACATGATTCGCTTGAACGTGGAGGCGTTGACGGTGCTGTCGAGCCTGTACGTCCGCGACTATCATAACGTCGAAGGGGCGACGCTGTTGAACGTTGCATCGGTCGTCGGCTATCACATCGCCAAAAAAGGCGTA
This sequence comes from Exiguobacterium sp. J17977, assembly GCF_018616375.1. GTDB lineage: Bacteria > Bacillota > Bacilli > Exiguobacteriales > Exiguobacteriaceae > Exiguobacterium > Exiguobacterium mexicanum. The sequence continues at coordinate 303,283 of NZ_JAEQBB010000001.1, forward strand.
ACGTATAGCGCGACCAAATTCTTCGTCAGCGCGTATACGGAAGGGCTTGCTCGTGAACTGATGAACGATGGGGACAAACTGCGGGCGAAAGTGCTCGCGCCGGCTGCGACGGAGACGGGCTTTGCGAACCGTGCCCGCGAAGAGGACGACTTCGACTATAGCCAAAACGTCGAGAAGTATCATACGGCCGAAGAGATGGCCGGGTTCTTAGTGCAACTGCTCGAGAGCGATCAAGTCGTCGGCATCGTCAACCACGAGGATTACTCGTTCGAGTTGCGCGGACCGATTCATCCGTATATGTGATCAAGTCAAACAAGAAAACAAACAGGGGTCCCGTCACCGACATGTGGTGGCAGGACCCCTGTTCAGATTTAATTAAGATGAACGCATCGAATCCCCGTAGCCCCCGGTCAAGCGGTGCGTGAGCCGGTGATACCAATAGCGGAGGCGCAAGCGATATACATACAGTTTAGACGTGTTCGGCAAGACGACGTTGTCGATATAATCGGCGAACATGGCGCGGAACATCTGGTCCTCGCTGTCGTCATACGTCGCGCTCCACATGCCGTGCTCTTCGACCTCGAGCAACATCGCAATCGTCTCATCGTCGAGCTGTTGATTGTCTTCCGGCAAGCGTTTGACGAGCATCTCGACCCGATGGCTGCAAATTGATGCATATAGCGAATGGGCGCGCGGGTTGCGCGGGTTGGCGTTCAAGTACCCGATGGCCACCTTGAGCAGCTCATCGTTCATCTCGAGCGGAATCTCATCGTACACTTGGAAGAACTCGAGTAGCATCGGCACGGTCTCTTCGTTGAATCCGGCGAGTCGGACGTAATGCATCAAATGGAGACCGGCCTCCCCGTGAAATTTACGGTTGAAGTAATGGACAGCGATGGCACGCTGGACCATCGGCACGTTCGGATAGCGTTCGACGGCACGGAGGAAATGTTGCTCGGCCTCGAACAAGAAATTCGTATCGTCGCTCAAAATCCCGTGGAGGCAATGAATCATGTAATGGTCGCCTTTCGCACTCGCGGCTTCGAGCACGTCACGCGCCCGGCCGAACTCGCCTTCGCGGATGAGCGGATAGGCCCGCATCGCCGTGAAGAACGGGTCGTCCGGGAAGTTCGTCTCACCGCGGACGACGAGCGACTCGATCGCTTCCGCGTTATAGTCTTCAATCATTTCTTCAAGGAGCATCATCTCGAGGAAGGTGCGTTGAAAGTCTGGATGGTGTAAATCGATGGTGTGTTTCATGGAGGTCCCTCCCGGCGTAAATGAGTGTGGCTTCATTATACCGAGCAATCGGACGTACGAGTAGAGTTATTTCAAAAAATGGGAAAAGAAAAGAGAAGGATTTCCGAGGAAATGGAGGGATGGAGATGGTCACGTTCACGGGCTATATCGTCGAACTCGAGCCGACACGAATCCGGGTTGCACCGAACGTGGATGCCGAGCCGTTCGATGGGATTGTGTTTCATTGGGAAGGCGTTTTGCGAGAGGACGAGACGCCGCTTGCCGTCGGACAATACGTCCGCGTCGAACACGATGAGAAGATGACCCGCTCGCTGCCACCCCAGGCGACGGCGCATCGGGTCGATGTGCTATGATGAGACCGAGGTGAACGAAATGGGACAGTCGAATTTCTTATGGATGGGTGTCGTCATCGCCATCAGTGCGCTGATCGTCTGGTTGTTGCAAGACGTGATGCCGTTTTGGATGTTATCCATCATCCTGCTCCTATTCGGGGCGGCGGTCGGCAACTTGCAGCGACGCACGCGAAAAGACACGTAAAAAGCACGTCATCATTCCGATGGCGTGCTTTCTTCGTCTTCAGCCGGCTCGTCCTTAGCTTCTTCGGTCGCGTCATCGGCGACCGGTTTCTCTTTGGCGGCGGTCGGTGTCTCTTTCTTATCAGGTTTGGCGGTGTCTTTCGGCTTGTCTTGTTTCTTGACCGGTGCCGTCGCCTCCGCTTCTTTTTCCTGAGTGGCCGGTTGTTCCGGCTCGACCGGTTCGGCCGGTTCGGTCACGGGGACATCTGGTTCGGTCGGTTGCTCCGTGACGGGAGGCGCCTCAGGTTCTTCAGCCGGTTGTTCTGGTTCGGCCGGCGGCGCTTCCTCGACCGGCGGCGCTTCCTCGACCGGTGCCGGTTCTTCCACTGGCGGCTCGGTCGGTGCCGGTGTTTCTGGTGCTGGCTCGGCTTCCGGAGCTGGAGCTGGTTCCGGTTCAGGTGCCGGAGCGGGTTCGACCGGATCTTCACGTTTCGGGACCGGTGTGATTGGTGCGACCGGTGCAAGTTCAGCGGCCGGGGTACTCCGCTTTGTCGTCGGTGGTGGGGCCGGTGTGTCCGACTCGAGGAACGACAGCACGTCTTGTTCGAACAAGGCGACTGGGAGTGTCTTCGTCACCAAGTGAAGACCGAGCACGCGCCAATTGGCCGTGACGATCGGGCTGCCGATGGCGCGGTTCGGTAAATCGAATTCGCGGCGATAGCTATCTTCTTCGAACGTGAGCGTGCCTTCAATCTGTTCGTTCGGTGCGAGTGTCAATACCGATTCGTCTGGTCCGACAATCGCATGACTGAACGAGAACGGGGTCGCTTTCACTTTTTCGATGCGGATGACGGCGATGGCGTCGGTCCGACCGATGACGGTTCCGTTCACCGCCTTATCACCGTGTTTCATCGTGACACGCGTGATGCCGGCGACGTTATGGGCCGCCGTCAACACGTCTTGTGGGCTAATCAAAAACCCGGTACCTGTGCCGACGGTATACAGGCTATCTTGCAACGTCTCGAGGTCGACGGTGGTGGCACCATCGGCTGAGACCGTGTCTTCCGTGATGTTCAAATCGACTTTGTCGGCGAGCGAATCACTCGAGCGCGGGCTGTCGGTAAGATAGGCGTTCGTTAAAAACGAGACGAATGCGATGAGTGCGATAACGATAGGGACAGCAAGCCATTTCAAGCGGCGTGGGCGATGGCCACACGTCGGACAAACAGTTGTTTTTGAGCGGGTCTTCGCTCCGCAGCGTGGACAAGTCACGGGATGACACCTTCCTTCTTTACACATAGATGATATGCCTATTCCTCATATGAAGCAGGGGTAAACAAATATTTATTGGGGGCATATACATTTATAAGGAAATGGACTGACTTTTTCTAAAACGGGAATGGGTTAAAGTAACGTTTCAGAAAGGGGAAACCGACATGCAGCCCTTTTGGACGACCCGTGCCTTCCGTAATGGGATTTGGGTGTTGCTCATCTTGACGATCGTGTTCATGGCGAAGCAAGTCGAGTTCTTGTTTTATCCGATCGGCATCTTTTTCGCCACCGTCCTGACCCCGTTTTTGTTCGCCGGCATCTTATTTTATTTGACGGTCGGTCTTGTCGATTGGTTGGAAGGGAAGTTCAAGCGCCGGTCGCTCGCGATTTTAACGATTTTGTTGCTGTTGCTCCTATTGAGTGTCCTGTTCGTCCTGACGCTCGGTCCGCTCATCACACGACAACTGCTCGCCTTGCTCGATACGTTCCCGCGCTTTGCCGAAGAGAGTTATCGTCAATTCTTGTTATTGTACGCGCGCCTCGAGGAGTATAGCTGGTTCCGTGAGTACGCCGAACAGAACGCGACGTCCGTCGAGACGTGGGTCCGTCAATTGGCCGATGCGCTCGGTGTCGTCATCGGCTCGGTCGCCGGTTCGCTCGGCCGTCTGCTTGCCCTCATCATTTCAGGGCTGTTCACGTTGTTCATCGCCTTATTCTTATACGTCTTCATGTTGATTGACGGCGGCAAGCTCGCGAGTGCAATCGTCCGCTGGATTCCGCCGACGTATGAACAGGACGCCCGTCACATCCTGCACGATATGCACGAGACGATTAAGCGCTACGTCCGCGCCCAGCTCATCGTCTGTACGTTCGTCGGTTTCTTCGCCACGCTTGCTCTTTGGTTGCTCGACGTCCCATTCTTCCTGCCGCTCGGTCTGTTCATCTTCGCAACGAATATCATCCCGTATTTCGGTCCGTTTCTCGGGGCCGCACCCGCCGTCTTGATTGCGTTCATCGATGAACCGGTCAAAGCCATCTACGTCATCATCGCCATCACCATCGTCCAACAACTTGACGCCAACGTCATCTCACCGCTCGTCCAAGGCAAATCACTCCGTGTCCATCCCATCACCATCACGCTCGTCCTGCTCGTGGCGGGGCGTCTCGCCGGTATCGTCGGTATGTTGCTCGCCGTCCCGTTCTACGCCGTCCTCAAAGTCACGTTCCTTAATCTCCAAAAACTATATGCGCTCCGCAAACAGTCGAAGTTCTCTGATGAAAGGGGCCGTTGACCATGTCAACACGAATCGTCGATACATTCGCTGCCTTGGTTCAAGTGGACTCAGAATCATATGCCGAAGGTCCATTTCTTGAGTATGTGAAAGGGAGGTTACTCGCCCTCGGCCTGACGCTCGAGGAAGACGATTCGAAGTCGTCGACAGGTCTCGGTTCGAATAACTTGATTGCCCGGCTCGCCGGGGATCCGTCCATCGAACCGTTGTTTTTATCGGCCCACATCGACACCGTCGCACCAGGAAAAGGGATTGTGCCCGTAATCCGAGATGGCATCATTTATTCACAAGGAGAGACGATTCTCGCGGCTGACGATAAGGCGGGGATTGCCATCATGATTGAGGTCATTGAACGGCTGAGCGAAATGAAAGTCCGACACGGGCCGATTGAACTCGTGTTGACGCCGGGCGAAGAAGTCGGTTTGCTCGGGGCGAAAGCGCTCGACCTCTCGTCGCTCCGAGCGAAACATGGGCTCATCCTCGATAACGGAGGACCGGTCGGCGGGATCATCTTAAGTTCTCCGAGCATGTTCAGTCTCACCATCGATATCCATGGGAAGGCTGCTCACGCCGGACTCGAGCCGGAGAAAGGCATTTCGGCACTCGTTATCGCGGCCGAGGCGATCAGCCAGATGAAACTCGGACGGATCAATGTTGAAACGACAGCAAACATCGGGAAGATTTCCGGCGGGACCGGCAGCAACGTCGTCATGGGTCACGTCACACTCATCGGCGAGGCGAGATCGCTCAACCACGATGCCTGTGTCGAGCAGGTAAATCATATGGTGGAGACGTTTGAGCGAGCAGCCGAAAACCACGGCGGCACGGTCGATATCGAGCGCAAACAGATGATTCGAAGTTATCACTTTTCCGAAGACGAGCCGTTCGTGCGCCAAGTAGCGCATGCGTTGCAACGTGAAGTGTTCCCGGTGCGTTACGAGCATAGTGGCGGCGGAAGTGATGCCAACGTGTTCAATGAGTATGGCAAGGTCGGACTGAACGTGTCGATTGGGTATGAGGCCATCCATACGGTCGACGAAGCGATACCAATCGAAGAACTCGAGAACAGTGTCCGGTTCGTGCTCCGGTTGATTGAGACGATGGCATCGTTTCGGCCTTAACGGAAGGGAAGGGGTTGTCGTGCGCAAACGACTACAAGACGTCGCTATCATTTTGCTGTCCATCACCGTCCTCGGATTGGCCATCAATTTATTTCTAGGTCCGCATGACATCGCGGCCGGCGGTGTGACCGGTATCGGGATTTTGTTAGAAGATGTCCTTGGCATCGACCGCTCGCTCGTCGTGTTCGTCTTGAATGGGGTTATGCTCGTCTTGACGTTCATCTTTCTCGGGAAAAGTGTCTTCTTCAACACATTGCTCGGGAGCCTGTTCTTGCCGCTCGTTCTTGCCGTCGTTCCGAAATACATGGTGACGTCGGACCGCTTTTTCTCGGTCGTGTTTGGCAGTATCTTGTTCGCCGTCGCCGTGGCCATGCTGTATCGAATCGGCGCCTCAAGTGGCGGGACGACGATTCCGCCCCTCATTCTGCATAAGTACACGGGACTGAACACGGCCATCGGCTTCTTTTTGACCGATGCGCTCATCGTCTTCTCGAGCCTGTTCGTCTTCGGGGTCGAATCGTTCTTATTTGCCATCGCCTCGATCATCTTGACGTCCGCCGTCATGGCGTATATCGAGCTCGGGCTCGACCGGAAGAAGGCGATTTTCATTATGAGTGAGTCGCATCTCGATGATATCAAGCAGGCGTTGTACCGGGACGTCGACCGAGGTATTACCGTGTTCGACGTGAGAGGAGGGTTTCAAGGAGAAAATCGAGAGATGTTGATGATTGTATTGACCCGGAATGAATATCAGACGGCACTCAAAACCATCAATGCCATCGATCAGCGTTCGTTCATGATTGTCTACAATGTCGCTGATGTTCACGGTCTCGGCTTCAGTTATCAACCGCGTGTCTAACTTCTGAAAGGGGAGCCCCTCATGAACTCCTTACTCGCCTTCACGATCGTCATGCTCATCTGGACGATTAGTGACTACGTCTCAAAGAAAACGAAAGCGCTCCTGTCGTCTCTATTCGTTGCCTCGGTCATTTTTCTCATCGGGTTTAAGTCAGGCTTGTTCCCGGAAGACTTACTGCCTTCATCTTCTTTACTCACGCTCGGTCAAACGGTCGTCGGTCTCGTCATCGTCCACCTCGGGACGTTAATCAGTCTCGATGAGTTCAAACGGCAATGGAAGACGTTCGTCATCGGGGTGTCCGCTGTCCTTGGGATTGCCGCTTTCCTATATGGCATCGGCCAGTTTTTTCTCGACACGAATTATGTGCTCAGTGCGATTGCAGCCATCAGCGGTGGGACGATTTCCATCATCCTCGTCCAAGACGCGGCCGTCAATGCCGGTCTCGTCTCGGTCGCCGTCTTTCCGGTGTTGATTGCGGCGACGCAAGGGTTGATCGGGTTCCCGCTCACATCGATCATCTTACGGAAAGAAGCACGACGCATCCGGACGGCGCATCGCGACGGTACGCTCGCCACACCGAAAGAACATGCGGTCGTCCATGACGAGACGGACGATTCGATTTTACCAGCCGCGTTCCACACGACGGCGGGGACGCTGTTCGTCATGGGGGTCGTCGTCCTCATCTCGACCGTCTTGAGCGGATGGACGAACGGCTACTTGAACACATTCGTCATCGCCTTGATTCTCGGGATCGTGTTGCGCCGTTTCAAGATTTTGAAAGCGAACGCGTTGAACGGGATTGATGCTTATGGTCTCATCATGATTGCGATTCTTCTCATCATCTTCGGTCCGCTCGCGACGCTATCTCCGAGCGCCTTGTTCGATTTGATTGTACCGATCACCATCTCGTTCGTCCTCGGTGTGTCCGGACTTCTCTTGTTCGCACTGATTGTCGGACGCTTCCTCGGCTACTCGAAAGAGATGTCGATGGCGATTGGGTTGACGGCACTCTATGGATTCCCGGGAACGCTTATCTTGAGCGAGGAGGCGGCGAAGAGTATCGGGGAGACGGAAGAGGAGGTGCATATCATCGAGGATGAGATATTACCGAAAATGATTGTCGCCGGTTTCTCGACGGTGACAATCACATCCGTGTTTATCACGGGGATACTTGCTGCGTTCATCTATTAAGGAGGAAACGACATGGCATTATCAACTGAACTCGGGACAATCAAGCAACTTCACAATGCGGAGGCGGGGGTGCTCAGTCTGTACTTGAGCACGAAACCGAGTGAGCGTGACAAATGGGAGATTCATTTGAAGAACGAGTTGCGCCGGCTCGAGCAAGAAATCAAGAGCGAAGACGAGACGAAACTGCAAGCGTTCAAACAGCTCCGGGACCGGGCCGAGCGAGAGATTCGGAGCAACGAACATAAGCTGTTGCGTAGCATCGTGTTATTCGCGGAAGGGAATGACGGCTTGTTCGAACTGCATTTCCTACAGCTCGATGTCGACAACGAGTTCCATTACGGCGACAAACCAAATTTAGATCAAATCGAGAAGCTCGACGCCGAGTTCCCGAACACGGGCATCTTGCTCGCCCAACTCGACAGTATCACGGCGTATGACACACGACTTGGTGAAATCGAGGATATTGTCGTGTTCGACCTTGATCTCGATACCGACCAATGGAGACGGTATCAAGGGCGTGGGAAAGGCGGGGAAGCCGCTTCGAGTAGCCAAACCGATCAATTCGACAGCCGGAAAGAAAATCAAGTCCGGCAATTTTATCGGGACGTCGCCGAAGAGATTCGTAAACTGCATAAGCATCACAAGTGGAGTGAGATCGTCATCATCGGACAGGACCGGAGCGCCAACTTGTTGAAAGATGAACTCGGACTCGAGGTCGAGCGGGTCGTGAACCGGAACTTGGGACATGCTGAGGAAGAAGAAGTATTGCGGCGGGCGTTTGAAGCATGATTAAAGCGAGCGACACGTGTCGCTCGCTTTTCATTCGGCCCAACGGTTGTCTTGCGTGAACGAAATCGTCAGCCATTTCTCATACGGCAAGAACGCGAGCGCGTCCTCGATCTTCTGACGGATGCGGTCCTGCTCGGCAATCTTGTCATACCGGTAGTCCTTTGGGACGACGAGGTCAATCTCGATGAAGAGCATGTTGCCCGACTTGGTCGTGCGGACATACGTTTTCAACACATCATAGTGGTGGGCGACTTGAAGGATGGTAAGCGTGATTTGTTTGCTGTACGGCGTCTCCGTATTCATCCCAATCAACTCTTTAATGGCGGTCCACATCTCGATGAGCGGCGTCTTGACGAGCCAGAGTGTGATGATAATTAGCATGACCGGGTCGACGTACGGAGAGATGGCGTCGAACGACAGCCAGACGAGAACTTGGGCAATCAAATAGCCGATGAGAGCCCCGCCGGTCAAGATGAAGCTGAGCCGCCATTGAACGATTTCAGCACTGACGAGACCCGAGCTCGCCTTCATCTGGAACGTGCGCAAGTAGCGGAAGATGCCGTACGTCAACGCGGCGCTGATCGCCAAATACACGAGAGCCCCGCCGAGGACGAGTTCATTGCCGCCGGCACGGACGTCGTCGATGGCCCCGAGGAAGGCGTCAACGATGACGTACAAGAGGACGCCGTACTGGAATAGGATGATGAGCGGTTCAATCAAACTTTTGCCGAATGGGAACCGCTTATCGGTCGTCAACATATAGACACCTGCCCGAAGCGAAATCCAACTCATGATGACACTCAAAAACGAGTAAATCCCATCGAAGAGAATGAAAGCGGAAGATAGCCAATAGCCGACGAGAATGCCGGCGATAGCGAAGACGAATGAGCAAACGACAGAGACGCGCAGGACGTAACGCTCGAGCTGAGGGTCTTTCGGCATAGGGGAGGCCTCCCTTGAATCAGATGAATGATGGCATATACCTCTATTTTCCCACTTGTGGACAATCATATGTTTCGAACATACGGTGTCGACAGAAAACACGCCTGACCTCATGGGAGGACAGGCGTGTATGAATTAAAGTGACTTGTAGCCGAGGAAGTGAGGCCGCCACTGCGGGTCATGAATCGAGTTGATTTGGAGCATCTCGCCCCCTGCATGAATGAACGTCTCTTTGTCGAGCATGATACCGATGTGAGACGGACCGTTGCGATACGTCCCATGGAAGAAGATGATATCGCCTCGTTTTCCAGTCGAAATGTTTGTCCGGCGGTTCTTGAAATGGTTGCTTTGCCAATAACCGCTCACGTTCGTTCGGCCACCGACCTTTCCGGCTTGATTCGTCGCATAATGGATGAGTCCGGAACAGTCAAATCCGCCATTGAGCGGAGACTGTGAGCCCCATGTGTACGGCGTCCCGAGATGTTTCGCGGCAGCAGCAATCATGCGTTCGGCCTGCGTATTGCCGCGTGACGTGAGTAACGGATCCGATTTTACGCGGATGTCTTGCTTTTTCACGTAAATCGGTCGCCAACTGTCTTGAATCAAATACGAATCACCATGCAGAGAACGTGGATAGACGCGACGATTTGTATCGAGATAGCCGATCGGTTTTGTATCATACGGATTCGCATAGAACGGTGTCTGTTTGACCGTATAGTAATGAGCTTTGACCGAAACCGCCGTTTTTCCTACGGCTTTCGGTTTCGTCGTCGCAATGTAAGGGTTCAAGACATATACTTTCTTGCCGGATGCGAGCCGGACTTGCCAAAAGTCGTCATCAATCGAACGAATCCCGACGAGCTTTGCGCCGCGCGCTAACTGGCCGGCTGGGCGCGTATAGGCGATATCACTCGAGAAGTATGGCGTCCCGCTAAGTTGTGTATAAAAGACGGTGCCGGCTTTCGGTTTTGGGAGCGGCTTATTCAGACTCAAGTAAGATGAAGCGACGAAGTAATACTTCGTCCCAATCTTGACCCGTGTATAATGTCCACTCGTGCCGTACGTCTCAATCAAGCGACCACGGTTAAATTGAGCCATCTGCTTCGAGAAGGTAGATGTGGTTTGATACACTTCCACCTCATCAAATTTGACATAACGCTTGCCCGTCGCGTCATAAAGCGGGGGTTTTGTTGTGCTCGTCAGGCTGGTGGCGACAAAGCGATACTGCCCGCCAGTGTAGACGCGCGTGTACTTGCCGTATGTCCCGTAAATGTTGACGAACGCCCCACGCTTCAGCGTCCCGACTTGTTTGAACGACTCGTTGTAGAGGGGAGCGGCTTTCGTGATATAGCGCTGCCCGGTCTTTAAAGGGGCTGGTTTGGTCGTGCTCGTATGGCTCGTTTGAATGAATCGGTACTGGCCACCCGTGAAGACACGTGAGCGGTTCCCGACTTCTCCGTACATGCTAATTCGTTGGCCACGTTTGACGGTCCCGACAATCGTGTTTTCACTCGCATCCGCGTAAAGCGGTGTATCTTTCGTGATGTATCGTTCAACTGTCTTGATTGGGCGACTGAGTGTCGCGCTCATCGCTACATACTCATAAGTGTCTCCTGAACGAACCCGGTAATAGCCGTTCTTTGTCTGCCCGAATACGGTGATGGTCTGACCGAGTTGAACGTTACTGACGACTGGACCGATACGTGGTGTGGCGTAAACATTCGCCTTCGCTTTGACATACCGGGTCTCCCCGGCAAGGACAGGGGCATTATCAGCGAGTGCGGTACGCTTGATGAACTGTGGCGTCTCTCCGACGATGCGAAGGAGGGCAGCCTGATCGCCTAAATCGTAAACGCTCACGGTCACACCATATGACAAAAACTCGACCGCGTTCCCTGCTTCATTAAGCAGGTACGTTTCAGCGATGACGGTTTTCATGACCGGTTCGACGAGGGCCTCGTTCGAGACGTACCCGGTTTGTTCACCTGCCGATACGTGGGCATGGGTATCGGACCGATTGAGGACGGTGACGGCCGTCCCTTTCGATAACACGGTCAAGCTATCGCTGTCTTCCATCGACACGAGGAGTGGTGTGTCGGCTTTAATCAAACGTGTGGTCGCTTCTGCAGAGACGGAAGCCACCAATAAAAAACTGAATAAGACAAGCAAACTGAATAAGCGTTTATACATATGTAGCACCTCAGGTCTATAGTTTCATCTGTTATTATATCGACTTGAAAAAGGAAAATGTTAGAAAATGAGGTGGAATGTTGTATCTTCTCTTCGATTTGGCATGCTAGAATAACAAAAAGCATCTGGAAAGTAGGGGGAATCATGAAATTTGTAGTCTTATTTGGTCCACAAGCCGTCGGCAAGATGACAGTCGGGCAAGAGCTCGCCAGCATCACGGATTTAAAGCTGTTCCATAACCATATGACGATCGACCTCGTCAGTCCATTCTTCAGTTATGGGACGGACGAAGGCCGCCGCCTCGTCCAGCTGTTCCGTCGCGAACTGTTCGAAGCGGTCGCGAAAAGTGATTTGGACGGGATGATTTTCACGTTCGTCTGGGCATTTGATTTAGAAGAGGACTGGGCGTATATCAAACAAGTGACCGACCTGTTCGAGTCGAACGGGGCCGACATCTATTATGTCGAACTCGAGGCGGACATCGAGGAGCGGCTGATCCGCAACCAAACGGAGAACCGGCTGACGCATAAGCCGACGAAGCGGGACATCGCCTGGTCGGAAGGCGAGTTGAAGCAGACGGCGACGCTCTATCGATTGAACTCACAGGACGGGGAACTCGACGTCGACAACTATTTGCGCATCAACAACACGCATCTCGATGCGGCGACGGTCGCCGAACGAATCAAACAACATTTCCAGCTATGACAAAAGCGAGTCCCTCATAAGGACTCGCTTTCGTTATGCCCACCAATCGGGGCGTTGATAGGATATGAGCATGTCTTTCTCGACGAGACGTTTATCGAGGTAAGACGTGACGCTCGGGAGCACGGCATCGAGATCGGCCGGGTGGACCATGACCTCAATCGAGCCGCCCGGTTGAATCGCATCGAGCGTCTCTCTGGTGACGCCATCGCCGTAGAACGCGTCACTGAACCGTTCGGTCACCCACAAATCCTGGCGTGCGTCGAGGCTCGTTAAGGCCCGAAAGGTCGTGCCATATTCTTCGGCGAGACGGACGATGACGTCTTGAATCGCCGGCCAGCCATGGACGTGGTGATGACTGTCGAGGTGATGGAGCGGGAGACCCGTCGCACGAAACGCCTCGATTTGGGCTTTCCACTCGAGATAGACAAGTTCCGAGTCCGGCGCCGCTTCCGTCAGAAAACGGTTCGTGTAGCGGAACGTCCCGTCTTCTTTCGTGAGCGGTGTGCTCGTCTCGGCGAGCGGTCGGCCCCAGGTCAAGGCGAGATGCACCCCGACGTGAAGCGTCGGATGTTGCTTCGCGAGCATCACAGCCTCCTCGACGGCGTGACCGTTCATAATCATCGTCGCCGAGTTGACGATTCCGTGGACGTGGCTGTCGATGATGCCACTGTTCACCCCGGTCGTCAGTCCGAAATCGTCAGCGTTAATCAAGACGTACGTCTTACGCATTTTGGACGAGACCGAGCGCTTGATCGAGCACTTGGTCGCCTTTCATAAGACCGTACGCCATGTTGTCAATGACGGCGACCGGTACCGACACCGATGACTTGATTTTGCTTTCAAGGTAGCGGACTTGTGGTCCGATCAAGATGACGTCGACGTTCGTTTGCTCCTTTAAACGGGACTCAGGAATCGCTTCAATTGTCGCTTCTAAGCCACGGGTTGCGGCCTCGGCCCGCATTTTTTCAACAAGGATCGATGTCGACATGCCTGCCGAACAGACGAGTAAGATGTTCATTTCGTTTCCTCCAATCGATTGAGTCGAGTGATCATGTCAATCATCTCGATGGCGAGTTCTTTGACGGTCATCGCCGTCATGAGATGGTCTTGGGCGTGGACGAGCAAGACGCTCATGTCGCTTGCCGTGCCGCGAGCTTCTTCTTGCAGGAGCTCGGTCTGCATTTTGTGTGCCTCTAAAAACGCTGCATCGGCTTCCTTCATTTTCGCTTCGGCAGTTTCCACTTCACCGCGCTTGGCGGCTGCGATTGCTTCAAACGCCGACGAGCGGGCGTTACCGGCGTGCAAGATGATCATGAATGACAGTTGTTGCATCGTTTCAGTTTTCACGAAATTTTCTCTCCTTCGTTGGCATCAGATTGGTTCTTGTTGATTTCGGCCGTCATCGCCTTCGCGCCGGCCATGACGAATGGGATGTACATCGCCGTCGCAATCGTCAAGTTGACGAGTTGGAGCAAGATACCGCGGACGCTACCGCCAGTGACGAGATAACCACTGATGATTGGTGGTGTCGTCCAAGGCACGATGGCGACCGTCTTCGGCACCATACCGGTCGTCAAGGCGACGTATGACACAATTGTGAGCGTGACCGGGACCAAGATAAACGGAATCAACATGATCGGGTTCAACACGATTGGAAGACCGAAGATGACCGGTTCGTTAATGTTGAACAGTCCGGCCGGTGCCGACAGTTTCGCGACTTGGTGGTACGGGTGGTTGCGCTGCTTGCGGACGACGATGAAGATGGCGAGCAGGAGTGCGAACGTCGTACCAGATCCGCCCATGAAGACGAACGTATCGAGGAACGGCTTTGTGACCGTGAACGGTACGTCATACGCTGACGCGCCTGCTTGGAACGCGGCCAAGTTTTGTTCGATGAGCGGCAGATAAATCGGTTCGATGACCGAACCGATGATGTTCGTGCCGTGCAACCCGAAGAACCAAAGGATGTGGTTCAAGAAGGCGATGACGAGACCGGCTGCGAGCGAATCGCCGAACCCTTGGAGCGGTTGCTGGATGACTTTGAAGATGACTTCGAAAATGCTGAGCTCGATTTGGAGCGTCATGAACAGTTGCACGGCAGCGACGAGCGTCAAGATGAGCATCGATGGGATGAGCGCCTGGAATGAACGCGTGACCCCGCCAGGCACACCGTCCGGCATCTTGATTGTCAGTTTCGTGTTGATGAGATAACGGAACAGCTCGGTGACGACGATCGAGACGATGATGGCGACGAACAACCCTTGCGCGCCGAGCCAGGCGAAGTTCAGTCCCCAGTCCTCGGTGACCGGGACGAGCATGATATACGACGCGACCGAGAGAATACCGGCGGCGAGCCCGTCGACCCCGTACGATCGGGCCAAGTTATAACCGATCGAGAAGGCGACGAGAAGTCCTAATATGGCGAACGAGGCGGTCCAAATGTTGCCGCCGAGCCCTTGCCAATTGCCTTCACCGAAAGCGTTGTTCATCATACCGACGAAGTCGAGCGAGAGGCCACCTAAATTGATGGCTGGGAAGTTGTTAATAAGGACAGCGAGCGAGCCGACGATGATGAGCGGCATGACCGATACGAAGCCATCGCGGATGGCGACCAAGTGACGCTGGGAGCCGATGCGCCCAGCGATTTCGATAAATTTGTTCACGAGTAAACCTCCTTCTTGAATTGTGGTAAGTACGTTTCATGGGCATCGAACAGCTCACGGAGGAGCGAATCGATTTTTTTCTCATCTTGGATGAGCGGGTTCATCAAGCAGGCGAGATAGGCGTCGTGGTACGAGCCCGAGATGGCCGCTTGAATCGCGAGTTGTTCAAACGTCTTCAAGTTGGTGATGAGTCCTTTGATTGGGAGCGGGAGCGAACCAATCGCAATCGGTCGCGGTCCCGACTTCGTGATGACGGCGTTCACTTCGATGACCGCATCGTCCGGTAAATCGCGGATTGTGCCTCGGTTCAGTGTGTTCACGGTCTGGATATCGCCGCGGTCGTTATAAATCGAGTCCATCAAGTTGCAGGCGGCGTCCGAGTAATAGGCCCCTCCGCGTTGTTCGAGCTCCTCGGGCTTCACGTCGAGCTCGATGTCCTTATACTTCTCGAACAGTTGCGCTTCGACTTGTTGCACGATCTCGGCCCGCGTCCCGTTCTGTTCGTAGGCGGCGAGGTCTTTCTCGAGCACATCTTTCGTCTGGAAGTAGTACTGGTGGTACGGGTTCGGCAACATGTGGAGCGACTTCAAGAACGATTCGCTCCAACCGAGCCCGACGATGTTCGCCGGCGAGTAATCGGTGCCATCGTTCAAGGCTGCGAGCACGTCGTCAGTGCGGTCAATCCCATCGACCCAGACGTGACGGCCGAAGACAAAATGGTTGAGTCCGATGAATTCGATGCCGACGCGTTCGACCGGTGTCTGTAAAATCTCGGCGACCGAGTTGCGCATGTTGAATGGGATGTTACAGACGCCGATGACCTTTTGATGGGCCGAATGCTTCAACACGGCCTCGGTGACGATACCGGCCGGGTTCGTGAAGTTGACGAGCCAAGCGTCCGGGCAAATTTCGGCCATCTCGTTGGCGAGCTCGATCAAGACCGGAATCGTGCGGAACGCCTTGAACAAGCCACCGGCCCCGTTCGTCTCTTGGCCGATGAAGCCGTGCTTGAGTGGGATACGCTCATCGAGCGCACGTGCCGCGAGACCACCGACGCGAATCTGTGTCGAGACGAAGTTCGCGCCTTGCAGTGCCTCTCTTCGATCGAGTGTCCAACTGAGCGAGATGTCCGCTCCGGCCTTTTGAATCATCCGTTCGGCGAGACGGCCGACGATGTCTAATTTGTCTCTCCCTTCCTCGATGTCGACGAGGACGATCTCCCGGACCGGGAACGTCGCTTGCCGCTGAATAAATCCTTCAATGATTTCGGGGGTATAACTTGAACCTCCACCGATGATGACAACCTTGACTGCCATAGTGCCAACTCCTCCTTTGTGAAAGCGATTTCTTTTTGTTGTAACAAATATAACAAATGATACAACTTGTCGCAATATAAAAAGTACAAATAATACAAATTGTTTTTTGTATTTGCATTTGTATGTTTCCTGTATCACAATAAAGGAAAGAAGGACGACAGAAGGGGTGACAGCATGTCGCAATCGACGCTTCAAACCGCAATCAAAGAAGAGTTGCTAGCTCGCATCAAGAGCGGCCATTATACAGAAGGGGAGAAATTCCCGACCGAATACGCCTTGTGTGAGGAGTTCGACGTCAGTCGGACGACCGTACGCGGTGCGCTCAACCAATTGACGACGGAAGGGTATCTCGTCCGCCAGCAAGGACGCGGCACGTTCGTCGCCGGCAAGAAGGTACGACAGACGTTATCGCACACACCGAACAACTACGCGGCCCAGCTCGCCGTCCAAGGGAAGCGCGGGCAAGTATCGCTCATCGACTTGTCCGTCGTCTCGGCGACGAAACAACTCGCGGACGTGTTCACGGTCGACGAACAGGCACCGATTCAGAAAATCGAGCGGATCCGTCATGCCGACGGCGAACCGACGCAATACGAGGTATCGTTCATCCCATGGCAAATCGCACCGGGCATCACGAAAGACCAGGCCGAGCACTCGCTCTTCCAGACGTTATCGCAAGTCCATGACGTCCACGTCGCCAAGACGACGGAGGCGCTCGAGATCGCGCTCGCCGATGAGAAAGTGAGCGGGCTGCTCGATTGTCCGCTCGGGACGCCGTGTTTCTATATCGAGACGGTGACCGAGGACGCCTCGGGACATACGATCGAATATTCACGGTCCTACTTTAGAGGGGATAAGACGAGCTTCGTCATCGAGCGGAGCTATTCATGAACACGCCACAATCTGGCGTGTTTTTTTGTAGGGATTAAAGGGGTTTCACATCCGACAGTCATGGATGTGTCTCATTCATTGAAACGAGAAGATATGTTGCGTACAGTTAGAATTAGAAGGGTGGGGGTAGGATGTTATTCAAAAAGAAAACAACAGAAGAAGCGGCGGGAACAAAACGGTTTCAAGTCAAGTTGACGGAACAACTGCCGGAACTCGGTCAAATCACCATTCTCGTCGATACGGCCACTGGCGTGAACTATATCCAGACATGGGTCGGGACAGGTGGAGGCATCACACCGCTATTCGATGCGAACGGTGATGTTGTGGTCGAGGAAGGGTACCGACCGTGATGTCACTCAGCACTGATCGGCTGACGCTACGGCGGGTGACAACGGACGATGCGCCGCACATGGTGGCGTATTTATCGAAACCCGAGGTCGTCCGTCATAAGGGACTCGACCCGTTCACGTCGTTAGAGGATGCGTTAGAAGAAATTGCCTGGTACGACTCGATTCTCGAGGAAGGGACAGGTATCCGCTGGGGCATCACGTTGACCGGGCAAGATGAGGTCATCGGCAGTTGCGGATTTTTGAACGTTTCAGCGAAGCACCGACGAGCCGAACTCGGGTTTGAGCTTTGCTCGAATCATTGGGGAAGAGGCATTGCCGGTGAAGCGCTCCGCACGGTCGTTCGTCATGGATTCACACAACTCGGATTCCATCGGATCGAGGCGCTTGTCGAGCCGGCGAACGCCGCGTCACAACAGCTCCTCGAGCGGGTCGGATTTACGCGAGAAGGGTTGCTGCGAGGTTATGAGTTCATGTGCGGTAAGTACGACGATTTATATATGTATTCATTGCTTGAGACAGACAGCATGACATGATGGGAGGCGACGACGATGCAGATTATCGAATTCAAAAACGTGAGTCATGGAGATATTTTACATAACGTGTCCGGTTATTTCCGGGAAGGACGCATCACGACGTTCGTCGGCCCGAGCGGCGCCGGTAAGACGACGTGTCTGAAACACATCAACGGCCTGTTATCACCGGACACGGGCACGATTTACTTCAAAGGGGAGAACATCGATTCCATCGACGTCATCGAGCTGCGCCAACGGATTGGCATGGCGTTCCAAAGCGCGCCGATGATTGACGGGACGGTGTACGACAACATGAACTTGCCGAAAGCCATCTTCGGCGAGACGCTCGAACGGGAGCGGGCGGCGGATTTGCTTCAGAAAGTCGACTTGGGCGGGATCTCGCTCGATCAACCGATCAAGACGTTGTCAGGCGGGGAACGGAGTCGTGTCGCCATTGCGCGGACGCTCGTCAACAAGCCGGACGTGCTGTTATTGGACGAGATTACGGCGAGCCTCGACTATCGGACCGTGAAAGAGATTGAGCGGTTGATTGTGAGACTGCAAAAAGACTTCGGGGTCACCGTCGTCTGGATCACGCACGACTTGGATCAGGCCCGACGTGTCAGTGATGACATGTGGTTTTTGCGAAACGGGGAATTGATTGAATTCGGCGACGCGACGTTTATCGACGAGTCCGACAATCCGATGATCGGTCGTTTTGTGAGGGGGGAAGAGCTATGACGTTCATCGAACTGATGACCTCATTGATTTTTGTCGCCATCCCGCTCGGTTTGGCGTTGTTCTTGAAACTCGGGCTCGAACGCGACATCTTGATTGCGACGGTGCGGTCGATTGTTCAGTTGCTCATCATCGGCTACATTTTGACGTTCGTCTTCGAGAGCGACAGCCCGGTGTTCATGTTGCTCATGATTCTCTTAATGATTGGGGCGGCGACGCAGAACATTATCAAGAAAGGGGACGGCATCCCTGGCATCACATGGATGATTCTGCTCACGCTCGTCACGGTCGAGACGCTGACGATGGGCCTTATGCTCGGGCTCGGCATCATCCCGTTCGAGCCGGAGAAAGTCATCCCGATCAGCGGCATGGTCATCGGAAACTGTATGGTGTTGTCGCTCCTGTTCTTGAACAAGTTCAAAGACGAGGTCGAGCGGAGCGATGAAGTGATTGAACTAATCTTGTCGTTCGGCGGCACACCGAAGGCAGCGATCGAGCGCAGTTTGAAGAGCGCCATCCGCACGAGCATGATCCCGACCGTCGAGGCGCAGAAGACGATGGGGCTCGTCCAACTACCGGGTATGATGAGCGGTCTCATCATCGGCGGGGCCGACCCGATGGAGGCGGTGCTCTATCAATTGCTCATCTTGTTCCTCATCTTGACGACCGCGTCGATTTCGGCGGTCATGGTCGGCTATCTGGCGTATCCGCGCCTGTTCAATCAAAAACTTCAGTTCGTCGGGTTGACGTATCGAAAGGGGAAAACGACATGATTCAAGGCATCCATCACGTGCAAATCACGATTCCAAAAGGGGAAGAAGACCGTGCCCGTGCGTTCTATTGTGACGTGCTCGGTCTTCGAGAAATCGAGAAACCGGTATCGCTTCAAGGGCGGGGCGGGTTTTGGCTCGAGGTCGGCGACCGTAGCGTCCACGTCGGCACCGAGGACGGGTTCGACCGGTTGACGACGAAAGGACACGTCGCCTATGCCGTGACCGATTTGGTGGAGTGGGGGCAAAGACTCGAGGCGGAAGGGATCGAGCGGCTCACGGGCATCCCGATTCCTGGATTTGACCGGTTCGAGTTCCGCGATCCGTTCGGCAATCGGGTCGAGATGATTCAAGCAATTTAGATGAAAGGAGCGTCCATTTGGTTGGACGCTCCTTTGCCATATGTTATGCCGAGACAATCGTCCCTTGATGAAACTTCATCTTCCACGTCCCGTCAATGTTGACCCAAATTGAACTGCGAAGCGCGGATTGCCCCGTCGTATGATTCTCGGTCCGATATGTGGCGAGGACTACGTCGTCCCGGATCACATCGAGCTTGAAGTTTGCGAGCGTGATGTCAATCTCCCCGAGGTCCATCGTGTTCGTATCCTCTTCTCTGTAGAGCATTCTCCCCGAACTGCCGATTTCAAAAAAGTCTTCTGTCAACAAATCACGCAATCGTTCCGGCGACGTTCTTACAGCCGAAGTCAACAATAGTCGTTCTTTTTCTTCAATCAACGGTGCAAGCACATGTGCCACTCCTTCCTGGATGACTGCTATCCGTCTACCGTATTCGTTTTCCCGAAATTCATGACGATGACACCGACGACGATGACAATCAGGCCGATGCTGTTCAAGGTCGACAGCACTTCCCCGTACACGAATACCCCAATCAGCCCGGTCGCGACCGTGCCGAGCCCGGCCCAGACGCTATAGGCAATGCTGAGGGGGATGGTCTTCAAGACGATGCCCATCAACGTGAATGAGATGGCGAAGCTGATCAAGAGAACGAGACTCGGGAACAGATTGGTGAATCCGTCCGACAGCTTCAACATCGACGTCCCGAGCACCTCGAACGCGATCGATACGAGTAAGATTCCATAGGATTTCATGATTTCCCTCCTCACAGTTTCATCAAGACGAGCCCGACAATGACAAGCGCGATGCCGACAACAGTCTGAATCCGGACTCGTTCTTTGAAGACGAGGAAGCCGATCAACGCCGTCGCGGCCGTGCCGACCCCACTCCAAAACGCATAGGCGAAACTGAGCGGGATCGAGAGGAGGGCGAGCGACAACAAGTAAAATGCCGTCACATAACCGAAGGCGACACCGAGGACGGGCAGGCGGCTCGATGTCGTGGCGTTCAATTTGAGCATGCTCGAACCGAACAGTTCAGAGACGATGGCCCCGACGAGATAGACAAAGCCCATGTCAACTCGTTCCTTTCGATGGAACGTCACAAGGATGGTGAATCAAGGGATTTATGTTTTGCATGTATTTCCTCCTCGTTCGATTGAAAATCAATACGGTCATTGTAGCCGAGACTTGAACGTGAACACAAACAACGCGCCCCTCTTTTAGAGGAGCGCGCAAGTCAGTCGGTTTGTGTTGCAGGCTGTTTTAATTGTTGAAGCAAAGCCACCAAGTCTTCACGAATGAACGGGGCAAGCGTCTCGTTGAACGACTTGGTCATATGGTTACTGTCGACGTAACCGACGACGTTGCCGACGACTGGGCGGCAGACATCGGCTTCACAAATGTAATCCGAGTAGTCGTAGTAATAGACGTTCGACGGCTTATCAGCTAATCGCTCCCAGTCACTGACGGCCGGTAGCGTCTTCTCACGTTCGACGCTACATTCATCGGCGTTACGGCCGAATTTAGCAAGACAGGCCGGCACTTTATTATCGAAGAACGGTGTGTCCCGAATCGCAAAAATTGGGATGTCGAGCGCTTCGAGTTGTTTGAATCGTTCGACGTAGCCTTCAGGCATTGCCGTACTCTTTTGATGTCCGATGTCGGCCATCGTGATGACGAGGTCGACGTCGGCTTCGACGATGGCCTCGACGATTTTCGTGTTCCACTCGTTACACTCCGGATAATTCCCGATGATACCCGTGCTGAAGCGGCAAGCGCTCTTTGTCATATTGACGAGGTGAATCCGTTCGTCCTTGATGAACGTATTGAGGGCCGGATGCCAATGGCTCGAGTGCGAGCCACCGACGAGGGCAACCTTGTACAGCGGGTCTTTCGTCTCGCCATAGTCACACGTCAACACGTTCGTCTCTGGTACTCCGGCGTGGCAACCGTCCCAGAACGGTTCCGAGCGATCGTTGATAATGTCCGCATCAAACGGGATATACGGAAGTTCGGGTGTATCAGCGAACGTATCGGTGAAAACGAGGGCACCTGGATAGTCCGGTGACGTCGCCAAAGCGGATTGTTCACTCTGTTCCGCCTCGATTTTAGCTTGCCAGGCGACATTCATCACGAGGACAGGCAACATGAAGGCGACGAGGGCACCGACGACTTTCGGATGATAGTTCGTCTTCGTTTTGATCGTGCGCACCGGACGTTCGATGATGGCTGTCGTCACATATGATAATGCGAGCGAAATCAACATGATGCCGACTCCGTCTGCGAGCGAGACAGCGGTTGTCCCTTTCCAAACGTAATAGAACGTCAGGAGCGGCCAATGCCATAGATAGAAGCCATACGACAGGCTGCCGAGTTTCGCGAGTGGTTTCGCGCCGAGCAAGCGCTCGACCCCATACGTGCTCCCGTTCTCACCGGCGACTAAAATCATGACCGCTGCGAACGTCGGCAAGAGTGCGACGTAACCAGGGAAGACGCCACCGACGTCCAAGAGAAGACCCGTTGAAATGAGCGTGATTAGACCGAGCCAACCGACAAGCGTCGAGACGATTGGCGTCAGACGAACCTTCGAAATGACCAAGAACAAGATGCCCCCGAGCGAGAATTCCCAGACACGCGCAAACGTGTCAAAGTAGGCCCACGGTTGGTTATATCCGGTCATCCACACCGAGTAGGCGAACGATGGGATGAATACGGCGATAAAGAGGGTGAGCAGTTTCGGACGAATATCTTCCGTCTTGCTGCGCTTCACCCAGAAGATGGCGAGGGTGATCAAGAAGAACCAGATTACATAAAACTGTGCTTGAATCGACATCGCCCAAAAATGTTGGACCGGACTCTTGTCATTCCCAGCATCGAGGTAATCGACAGCGCTGAAGGCGAGTTCCCAGTTTTGGAAATAGAGGGCTGAGGCGAACAGTTCTTGAATCGTCTGTCCCCAGCGTAAGCTCGGTAAGAAGAAGAAACTCGCGATGGTGACGACGGTCAAGACGAAGAACGCGGCCGGAAACAGCCGTTTGAACAGGCCAAATAAGTAGTCAAAGAAATTGACGCTCCCGAGTCGACGATAACGTGACAAGAGAGAGGCCGTGATCAAAAATCCAGAGACGACGAAGAAAACGTCGACCCCTCCAGACACACGTCCGAGCCAGATATGATAAATGGCGACAAGTAAGGCGGCGACGGCACGCAAGCCCTCGATTTCAGGACGGAACTTCTTTGGGGCTTTGGTTGCTGTCTCTGTGGTAGCGGAAGAAATATTGGACATGAGAGACTCCTTTTCCTATATAAAAATACAACGTGGTTATTTTGCACTATTTTCCATAGTACCATAATGGATAAAGATGACAACGGATTTTTATCAGGGAATATGAAAATTGTTAGACGGCACCAATCAGAAAAGGAGGGATTAGATTGGGTTCTCATCTGATGCACCTCGTCATCGCGAATGAGGTGTGGACGCATTTGACAGACGTCGATCGCACGGCTTTTCTATTAGGGAATCTCGCTCCTGATGCGACGACGTCTAAACAAAACACTCACTATTACGCGGGACGGCATGAGGATATGACAAGACGGCTCGACCTCAATCAATATTGGGTGGACAGTGTGGACGAGAATCAATCGTTCCGCCTCGGTTATTATTGCCACCTCGTCGCCGACGAGATTTGGCTGCAAGGGTTTTATAAAGGCTGGCTCAAACAGGTCATCACGCAATACCCAGAAACACAGGCGATGTATTATGCCGATTTTGATGTGTACAATGCACGCCTAGCTCAACGATTAGGTGTCTTCGATTTCACTTCGTTGAAAAATCATGCGACGAATGAACTACGTGAACTCGTAGGAAAAGTCGAGCGGGATGCGGAGACAACAAAGGAAGGGACGTACACGATGTTTTTGCCGCAACAGCTCGATGGTTACGTCGAGACGTGCATCCTTCGATGTCGACAGATGGTTCAACAGAAGAGTGGGGTGATTATATGATTCAACGGCATTATGCACCGCTCTACGTGACGTTTGGACTTTCTGTTTTGACAATCGTGGCGCTGTTCACTGTGAACGGCCGCTTTTTCCCGGATTTGAACTTGATTACAGCGATATGGGTCTATATTGTCCTGGATGTCACTCTGATTGCCACATTGATTTGGGGCCTGTTCTCAAAAGACAAGACGGTGCGTGTGCTCAGTCTCGTTGGAAATCTTGGATTGATTGTACCGCTATCGATTTGGATTTTTTTGTTGTTGCTCGCTAACGGAATTTCGGAAGCATAATCGGACAAATGAGAATGATCAAGCGAACTCAATTTACTCAGAAAGTGGACAGGCGTTCCGCTTTCTTTTTTTGTTGGCGTTATATAGAAAGAATAATATTTCCATTTCCAATTTAAAGATTTGGCATTGCACAACCTATTTTTGTTTGTTATGCTTCTCAATGAAAACGACAATGATAATCATTATCAGTGAGAAAGTGCTAGTTTTCCTTACATAGAGCAGAACCATGAAACGGTTGCGGACTCACTGAGACGATCGTCATTCAAAAAACAGATACATAGGGAGATGGAAAGAATGGGGAAATGGAAAGCAGCAGTCATGCTCACATCACTTGTCTTCACGCTAGCCGCATGCGGTAGCACGGACGAGACGAAAGACGCGGGAAATGCGGAAGCCGAGACGGCACCGAAGACGGTTGAAATCACGGACGCACATGGAACGATTGACGTACCGGTCAATCCGGAGAAGGTCGTCGCGCTCGACAACCGCACGTTCGAGACGCTTGCGGAGTGGGACGTCGAACTAGTGGCAGCGCCAATCGGATTGATTCCAGCGGACTTGCCTTATAAAAACGATAAAGACATCGTAGACGTCGGGATGCACAATGAACCGAACTTAGAAGCAATTGCCGGTGTGGATCCGGATGTCGTCATCGTCGGACAACGATTCGCCGACTACTATGAAGACATTAAAAAATTGGTCCCGGAAGCGGCCGTCATCAACTTGGACATCGAGCTCCCAGAAGATGCGGGCACGCCAGGAGAAATCTTGGTGGAAGGCTTTGAGACGACGACGCGCTCACTCGGCCAAATCTTTGAAAAAGAAACAGAAGCAGACGAACTCATCGCTAGCTTCGAAGCATCAATCGACAGTGTGAAAGAAGCGTACAACGGTGAAGACAAGGTGATGTCAGTCATCGTCTCAGGCGGCGATATCGGCTTCTCGGCACCGAACACGGGTCGTGTCTTCGGACCGATGTATGACATCTTTGACTGGACACCTGCCCTCGAAGTAGCGAAAACGACAGGTGACCATCAAGGAGATGAAGTCTCGGTCGAAGCGATTGCCGAGAGTGACCCAGACTGGTTGCTCGTCCTCGACCGTGATGCGGCGATTACAAGTATGGAAGACGCTGTGCCTGCAGCGGACGTGATCGACAACGCACCGGCACTCCAAAAAACAAAAGCCGTGACAAACGAAAAAATCGTGTATGCGCCGAATGATACGTACATCAACGAGTCGATTCAAACGTATTCTGAACTATTTAACGACATCGCAGCCGCGCTTTCGAAGTAAGGGAGTCACGTTGTGCAAAAACCAATGACAGCAAGGGTTGAGACAATGTCTCAGCCCTCCTTTTCTAACATATGGACGAAGTCCTTTATCGTAGCAATGCTTGTGGTGTTCATATTGGCGGGCCTTTCGCTCGTGACCGGCGTCTATGACATTCGTCAAGAAGGTGGGTCGGACATGTTTTGGATTACCCGCGTCCCGCGCACGATTGCGATCATGTTGACCGGTGCCGCCATGGCGATGTCGGGACTGGTCATGCAACTGATCACGCAAAACCGTCTCGTCGAACCGACGACGACCGGGACACTCGAATGGGCGGGACTCGGCCTGCTCGCTGTGTATCTGCTCGTCCCGGCTCCGACGCTCATGATGCGGATGACGGGGGCAATCGTCTTTTCATTCATCGGAACGATGGTCTTCTTCTGGTTTCTGCGGTCGGTCAAACTCCGCTCGTCGTTGATTGTCCCGATTATCGGACTCATGCTCGGGGCGGTCGTCTCGGCCGTGTCGACGTTTCTCGGTCTATTCTTTCAAGCGAGCCAGACGATCGAAGGTTGGTTTGTCGGGTCGTTCGCATCGGTGCAGGTCGGACGTTATGAATACTTGTGGCTCATCATCCTCGTCACGTTCTTCATTTTCATCCTTGCGAATCGCTTGACGCTCGCTGGACTCGGAGAAGACATCGCGACGAGCCTCGGCGTCAACTACAACCGCCTCATCTTGATTGCGACGGGACTGATTGCACTCGCGGTCGGGGTCGTGGCGACGGTCATCGGCAATCTGCCGTTTCTCGGGCTAATCGTTCCGAACATCGTTTCGATGTTTCGCGGGGATGACCTGCGCAGCAACTTGCCGTGGGTGTGCGTCATTGGGATGGGAACGGTCCTCGTCAGCGACTTGATTTCGCGGACGATTATCATGCCGTTCGAATTGCCGGTATCGCTCATTCTCGGAACAATGGGGTCGATTGTATTTATCGTGATTCTCTTACGACAACGGAAGACGGGAGGGGTACGATGAGCACACTGATTGAAGAGAAGACGAAACAACGGGAAGCGTACGCGGTCGATGGTCGCTCCCTGCATACAGAAGAACGGTGTGCGACGGCGTTCCGCTCGAAGCGAGAACAGCGCCGTTATTGGTTATTCCTTACGTTCTTCATCGTCGGAGGATTACTTTGTGCGTTCGGGTTGCTCGTCTATAACAATCCGGTCCCGTTTGATTCACCGTCGTTCATCCCGGTCGTCGAACGTCGGGTCGTCGCCGTCATCACGATGGCAATCGCCGCGCTCTGTCAGAGTTTGGCGACGGTCGCGTTTCATTCGGTGACGAACAACCGGATCATCACGCCGTCTTTACTCGGTTTTGACGCGCTCTACTCGACGATTCAGACAAGCATGATTTTCTTCTTCGGGGCAGGGGCGTTAATCGCTTTTTCGGGAACCGGTGCCTTTTTGACGCAGGTCGTCCTCATGGTGCTCATGAGTCTGCTCTTGTATGGCTGGCTGTTGTCAGGGAAATACGGCAACCTGCAACTCATGCTTCTCATCGGCATTATCATCGGGACCGGCTTAAACTCGGTGTCCTCATTCATGCGGCGCATGCTCGCGCCGTCCGAGTTCGACGTCCTGCAGGCCCGTCTGTTCGGTTCGGTGATGCATGCCGATGCCGCGTACTTCCCGATCGTCATTCCGATCGTGCTTGTCGTCGGGACGTTGTTATATAGCTTCTCGAATCGCTTGAACGTCGTCGCACTCGGGAAAGACGTGGCGACGTCGTTCGGGGTGAACCATCGCCACAGCGTCATCTTTACGCTCGTCTTAATCTCGCTCCTCATGTCGGTATCGACGGCGCTGGTTGGACCGTTGACGTTCTTCGGATTCTTGGTGGCGACGCTCAGCTATCAAGTGGCAGCGACGTACGACCATAAGTACGTGTTTCCGCTGGCGTTCGCGCTCGGTTTCTTCGTTCTGACGAGCGCGTATTTCATTATGTATCACATTCTCAATACACCGAGTGTCGTGTCCGTCATCATCGAACTGTTCGGCGGCATCATTTTCTTGGCAGTTATCTTAAGGAGAAAATCGCTATGATTCAACTGGAACAAGTACAAAAATCATATTCGAATGACGTCCAAATCGGACCGATCAATCTCGACATCCCGAAAGCTGGATTCACGTCGTTGATTGGACCGAATGGGGCGGGGAAGTCGACGACGCTCATGATGATTGGCCGACTGCTCGACCTAGACGCGGGTCAAATCCAAGTCGCCGGCATGGACGTGTCGAGCACGAAATCGAAGGACTTGGCGAAAATCGTCACGATTTTGCGGCAAGAGAATCACTTCGTGACCCGTCTCACCGTCCGACAGCTCGCAGGCTTTGGGCGTTTCCCGTATTCGAAGGGGCGGTTGACGCAAGAGGATGAACGCATCATCTCGAAATATATCGACTTTCTCGATTTGACGGAGCTCGAGCATCGCTATCTCGATGAACTGTCGGGCGGACAGCGTCAGCGGGCGTATGTCGCGATGGTGCTCTGTCAGGAGACGGAATACGTGCTCCTCGATGAACCCCTCAATAACCTCGATATCGCTCGATCGGTCCAGATGATGGAGTACTTGCGCCACGTCGCCGACGAATTCGGACGGACAATCGTCACGGTGCTCCATGACATCAACTTCGCAGCGAAATATTCGGACCGCATCTGTGCGATGAAAGACGGGAACATCGCCGCCTTCGGTACGGTCGAGGAAATCATGGATGCAGACATCCTATCTGACATTTTCGAGACGAAACTGGAGATTATTCAAGGGCCGTATGGGCCAATCGCAGTCTATTAAAGAAAGGACGGGATTCGATGCAGATTTACTGGACACCAATTCAACAAGTCGTGGAGGAATCAAAAGACACCTACACGTTCAAACTTGAACTGCCGGCTGGCTTCACATGGGAAGAAGGGGCGCACACACACTTCGCGCTCGAGGGATTTAACAAGGAAGATCGACCGAACCGGACGTTGATTCGCCATATGTCGATTTCGACGTTGCCGCAGGAAGGCGCAATTGGCATCACGACCCGGGTCAAACCGGAATGTTCGACGTTCAAATCGATTTTGCGTGACATGAACATCGGGGACAAGGTCGCCATCTTCAAGACGCATTCGAACGTACCGCTGAAGCGAGAAGGGAAGAACGTCTATCTGTTGTCGTCGGGAGTTGGCATTGCGACGTTCCGTCCGCTCGTGCTCGCGTATTTGACGAATGGGAAAGGTGTGCCGCACCTTCATTCGTTGAACGTGGATTCCTCACAGGATTATCTGTTCAGCGATGTGTTCGCGTCAACAGCCGCCTTCACGGCCGAGTTCGTCGACAGTCGTCCGGATTATTATCAGCGTGTCGAGACGCTCGCCGCAGACAAAGGTGGGTTGTTTTATGTGGTCGGTAGCGATGATTTCTTGCATGCGACGATTGCGACGTTGCGTCAAAGCGGTGTCACGCCCGATCAAATCATGCTCGATAAGCATGACTTTCAATTTGAAGATTTCTTGAAAGCCTAACGCTCAGACCGAGGACATGTTCCTCGGTTTTTTTGTATGGCAAATCTCAACGAAGCGCTCGAACAGGTCGCGTCCGTCCGGTGTGCCGATTGACTCGGGGTGATATTGGACGCCGTATGTCGGGTGTTCGGGATGCTCGAGTGCCATGATGACACCGTTCGTCGTGCGAGCGGTCACGATGAGATCCGTCTCCAAGACGACGAGCGAATGATAGCGCATGACCTCGCTCGGATTCCCATCGAACAAGATGCTCGGTATTGTCTCGATCACGGACGTCTTCCCATGCATGACCTGCTCGGCCCGTCCGACCGCCCCGCCGAACGCCTCGGCGATGACTTGATGACCGAGACAGACGCCAAGGATGGGGATGGTGCCAGACAAAGAGCGGACGACGTCGAGCGAGACACCGGCATCCAGTGGGCCACCTGGACCCGGAGAGATGATGATGCCAGCCGGATTGAGGTCGCGAATCGCCTCGATTGTCAGTTCATCATTACGAATGACCATCACGTCGCTGAACCGGGCGACATCTTGATACACGTTGTACGTGAACGAGTCGTAGTTATCGATAAGTAGAATCATGCGAACACCTCCAAAAGGGATTTGGCTTTATGCAACGTCTCTTCATATTCTGACACCGGGTCTGAATCATACACGATGCCTGCGCCGGCCTGGACGTAGGCCGTGTCGCCTTGAACGACCATCGTTCGGATGGCGAGGGCGAAATCGTAACCGCCTCGGACGTCGAGATAGCCGACGGCCCCGGCATACACTTCACGTTTCACCGTCTCCAGTTCGTCAATCAGTTGCATTGCCCGAATCTTCGGGGCGCCCGAGACGGTACCGGCTGGGAGACAGGCCCGCAACGCGTCAATCGGATTCAAGTCGTCGCGCAGTTCGCCTTCGACCTCGGAGACGAGATGCATGACGTTTTTGAAGCGTTCGACTTCCATCTGTTTCGGAATCGTGACCGAACCGACTTTGGCGACACGGCCGATATCGTTGCGACCGAGGTCGAGGAGCATCCGGTGCTCGGCTAGTTCTTTTTCGTCTTGAATGAGATCAGCGGCGTGACGCACGTCTTCTTCGACTGTCTTGCCACGGGGGCGCGTGCCGGCAATCGGATTCGTCGAGACGCGGCTACCTTCGACACGGACGAGACTCTCCGGAGAGGCTCCGAGGACAATCGCTTCGCCCAGGTCAATATAGAACAAGTACGGGCTCGGGTTCTGTTTCCGCAGCGTCCGATAGAAGTGGAACGGGTCGCCGGTGAACGTCGCGTCAATCCGTTGCGATAAGACTAGTTGAAACACCTCGCCGGCGAGGATGGCTTCTTTCGCCTGCAAGACGCGTTCGACGAACTCATCTTTGCCGGTCAACACCCGTTCACTCGTTCGGACGACGGGTGCGAGCTCATGTGTCTTCGCCGTCTCAAGGGCCCGTTTGACGTGGTGGAGTCGCTTCTCAACATCATCATCCCCGGTATCAATCACGATGACCTGTTCCTCGACATGATCATAGAGGACGACCGTCTCATATCGTTGGAACAAGGCGTCCGGCAAACCTCGAGTCTCGCTCGGTGTGTTCGGAATCGGTTCATAGACCCGCTGCATGTCATAGCCGATATAACCGACAGCACCGCCGATGAACGGATAGGGGGCGTCCGGCGTGTCTCGCGAAACCAGTTCTGATAACAGGGCGAGCGGGTCGTCCGTGTGCATCGTGCCGGATGCGTCGGTCACTTCGTTGCCATTGGCGCGAATCGTCTCGACCGGATTGGAGGCGATAATCGAGTAACGGCCGTGCTTGCCTTCCGCGCGGCTCTCGAGCAACACTTTCCGTTCGCCTTCTAATCGATGAAAGATTGCCACCGGTGTCAGTTCGTCGCCGTTGATGATGAGTTGTTTCA
This sequence comes from Exiguobacterium sp. J17977, assembly GCF_018616375.1. Taxonomy (GTDB): domain Bacteria; phylum Bacillota; class Bacilli; order Exiguobacteriales; family Exiguobacteriaceae; genus Exiguobacterium; species Exiguobacterium mexicanum. The sequence goes on from NZ_JAEQBB010000001.1 coordinate 334,070, forward strand.
TTTCGATAACCTCCTTATAATTTGAATGAAAAGGGGAGAACAAGATGCATGTATTGAAACCGAATCAGTTTTCAGGAGATGCGCTCATTGAGCATATCGAGCTTGAAGAAGAACTCAGTCCATATGTTGCGCAGTCGGATCAGTTGAACCAAGCATACTTTCAGGCCGTGACGCGAAAGGCGAAAGGATTGTTCGACGCCTTGTTTCCAAAAGATGAACCGTTCGCACTTGTGTATCACGTTTACGGAAATCACCCCGGCAACACCGGCATGTTTCGATTCATTCGAGACAAGTCTCTGGGCTATCAGACGACGGCGACTCGTTTCAATACAGAGGATGAAACGCTCTGGACGTATATTGTGCCAATTGTCGATCGAGAACAGATTCGTGTGTATCGTTTGTTGGAGGCGATTTGTAATCAAGACTTCCCGCCGTTGACGCCAAGATTACGGGACAATGGGATGTCTTATCCTGCCATCCAGTTTATTCATTTATGATGACCGCGGTGCTTATATCCGTGCCTCGTCGCATAATCACCTCCAAACGCTCAAACAAAAAATCCCCCGCCCGACATGTCTAAAAAAGACATGAAGGACGGGGGACCCGTGGTGCCACCTTCGTTGGGGGAACTCCCCCCACTCATCGCGAACCATCATTCGCTATCCTCGGTAACGGGAGGACCCGTCAGAGCCTACGTATCGGTCTGAACGCTCAAAAGTCCATTCACGTGAGACACGTCACCGGTTCGCATCGACCACCGGCTTTCTGGAGACGTATCTTCACGCTACTCTTCTTTCTCATCGCGAGTTCGTATGAATGTTATCGTTACTTTAACGGGCTGAAGTCAGAATGTCAAGATGCGAACTATGAATCAGACTAAACAAAAAAATAGTGAATAACATGGTTTCATCAAAAATGAGGATGGGAAATTATTTTTATTGGATATCGAAGCGGACGACTCCGCCCTATGAGTATGATATGATGGACGCGAAAGGTAGGTACATCAATGGAAACCATCAACTTAAAACAACTTTCTGACGAACGGGCCGCGCTTCAAGTCGAGGGCGACCTGGACGCGATGCGCGGCATCATGCATGACGAGTTTCGTTACGTCGACTCGAGCGGACGTCAGTTCGATAAAGAAACATTTTTAGACCAGTTCGTCGACCCGGCGTCGGTCCAATGGATTACCCAGGAGACCGTCACGTTCGACGAGACGGTGGCTGGCGAGATCGCGCTCGTGCAACTGTTGCTCGAGGAGCGTTTCATTCTCGGGACGAACGCCTACGAGGGCCGATTCTGGGTGTTGCATGTCTATGTGAAACAAGAAGATACGTGGCTCTGGCAAGGTGGCCAGGCGACGATGATTCATGAAGTGTGAAACGAGTACTGCTTTGGGAAACCAAAGCAGTTTTTTCATGAAATCATTTACCTGATTTATTAAAAAAACATCCATTTTTGATGTATGAATTATTACAATAGAATATGGTAATCAACCAAATAAATGTTAAACCTACATAATGGAGGAAAATTATGAATCATTCATCGTATTTAAAGTTGTTCTTAGCCGGTTCACTCATCGTCTCGCCACTTGTGCCGCTCCAAGCGCAAGCGGAAGGGTCGACGGAAGAAGCACCGGTCGTCGAGACGGTCGACGTCACGGCACCGCTCGCACCAGTCGTCTCGACGCCGCTCCACACGTCGACGTCACTTGTCATCGAGGGCGAGGCCGGCACGACGGCATTGATTGGCATCAACAGCAAAGTGTACACACGTGTCGTCACGCAAGCGGGGACGGCTCAATTCAACATGAGTCCGCAATCGGTCGGCAAACGGATTTCAGTCAGCTTGCGCGATGCCGCGGGCAACGTCAGTGAGGCGACGGAAGTCGTCGTCGCCGTTGATCCGGCTGCACGCCCGGCGACGCCGAAAATCGGGACGGTCAATAACTCGGCCCGTCAAATCGTCGTCACAGGGACGCCCGGCGCAAAAGTGACACTTCAAGTCGGTGCAGCCTCGTATACGGCGCGCTATGACGCGAAAGGTGTCTATCGCCGTGCAACGGTCGCCCTTCCAATCGGGACGGTCATCCGTGCGACAACGGTCGACGCGAAAGGCGCGACAAGCATCACGCGCTCGACGAAAGTCATTAAAGACGGTGTGGCTCCGGCGCGTCCACGCGTCGCGCAGAGCGTGACGACGACATCAACGTCAATCACAGGTACGGCCGAGGCGTATGCGACGGTCTATGCTCAAATCGGGACGAAGCTCTACAAAGCGCCGGTCATGTCGACTGGTAAATTCGCCATTAAAATCCCGACACAAAAACGAGGGCAAGCCATCTCGTTGTATGCGGTTGACGGGGCCGGCAATAAAGGCGGCACGCTTAAACTAGGCGTCCAACATGCGCTCTACAACAAGTTCTATCGTTTCCCGGGCCCGGTGACGGTCCACCGTGAAGTGCTCAAAAGCTATGGCGAGTTCCGTTACGCAGAGACGTTCGCGCCGGTCTTCTACGGGACACCATCGAAAGCGAACATGCAGTTCTTCCTCAACATCGAATCAGAAGATGGTTTCCTTGAGATGGACACCCTCCGCCTGAAAGTCGGCAGCAAGTCGTATAAAGTGAACCTCGATCAAGATGATGTCGAGTACATTGAATATGAAGACGGAACGGTCGCAGAGTACGTTGAGTTCAAACCAGATGCGAAGCTCGTCCAATTCGTGAAAGCGAACGTCCGGCCGGAGAACCGGATCGTCGTGTCGATTGAAGGCAGCGAAGATGTCATCGAATGGCCGCTCTACGCTCCGGAGAAACGCGCGTTTATGGAATCGCTCAGTTTTGTCGGTTACTAATCAGTATTATTTTTGATCGCCCTTCATAAGAGAAGGGCGATTTTTTTGTTCTCTAAAATAAGCAAGACCGATGTTGTATGCAACAACGGACCTCACAATCAGATATCCATTTACTGGATAAATTCAAACATTTCTGCGAAAAACCATTCATTTTTTTGTGTATCGTCCATTAGACTCACCTTCAAAAGTCCTATTCGAAAAGTGTAATCATTTAGTTATGAATCCAACAAAGATATAACTGGTAATGAAATGGTTTATCAGAAAACGTTATTTACATAATTATATGGTATTAAATGTATATTTATTATTATCAATTGTAAATTACAAAAATATAATTGGTAATTATATTTTACTGTTCAATTTCATAAAAATCTAATCAGATGACAGAAGTCTGAACTCTTTTAAAATAATTGGTAGCGCTTACTTTGTTGATTTAATGCGATTTTTATTACACTGGTAATTCATCAAGTGTGAATTGATTATTCTAAATATAATCACGAAATTGCATTATCATTTCCCTTTTTCGCTAAAAAGTCGCTTGTTTCAACTGGAAACGTTATGTATATTATGGATGTAAGCAATCTGGGATGATACATAGGCTAAAAGTCAATGTATGGTTTCGGATACCTTTTTTTGTATGACTCGGGTCCTATCGAGGTTATACATAACTTGGGCAGTAAGGGTGTCCGAGGAGTGATCGAGAGGGCGCGAGAATGTCGAAGACGCAGAAATCGCATTTTACCAAAGGGAGGATTTAAACAAGATGGCAAACAAAAAACAATTTGTCACAGCAGCGGCAGCGTTTGCGGTGACAGCGGCAGCAGTCGCGCCAGCAATGTCGGCTTCAGCAGCAACACCGGTCGTCAAGCTAGGGTCAGACTATGTACGCCAAGGGAACTTGGATGCAGCGCTTGACAAGACGTATCAAGGGTCAGAGATCCACTGGTACAAGTCTTCTGTCAACATGAACAAATTGGGTGTCTTCCAAACGGCGGTCGGTTTCGTCAAAGGGAAAGGCATCAAAGTCGAGAAGCGTGTTCGCGTCTTGAACTATGCCCAAGCGGTGATCGGACCGAAAGACATGCTCGTCTTCGAAAAAGGTCAATCTGTTGCGGGTATTCGTTCACAGCCGGTCAAATTCGCGGATCGCGTCTACATGAAGCCGGGTTCATGGTCTGGTATCGATACGTCACAAGTCGGTGAGTTCTACGCGACGTTCACGTATTCGAACAAAGCTTACGGAACGGTCTCGAAATCGTTCAAGTATAAAGTTGTTGAGTCAGCACCGATGGTATCGAGCGTCAAGTTGCTCAATGCGAAGGAACTTGAAATCAACTTCTCGAAACCGGTCGACGCGAGCACGCTCCTTTACAACGGCATGCTCAAAGATGGAACAGTCGAAATCGATCACATTCCAGACGCGCAACGCCTCAAAGGACTTCGCGGCACACTCTCGAAAGACGGCAAAACGCTCGTCGTTCGCGCCGAGAAGACATTCGATGGCCGCTACGCCGTGCTTGCTAGTGCAAAAATTCTTGGGCTCGACGGCAAAGCGCTCGTCCCGTTCAAAGAAATCTACACGTTCACAGACAACGTACGCCCGGTCCTTAACGACCCTGAGTACCTCGAAAACAACCGCGTGAAGTTCACGTTCTCTGAGCCGGTCAACGTCGACTCGGAAGATGAGCTCGAGAAGAAACTCGAATTGAAAGATGCTTCTGGTGCTGGCTACAAAGTAGATGTCGACAAACTCTCATGGGACGGTAAGTCGTTCATCCTTGACTTGTCAGACGCTCAATTCGTAGCAGGCAAAGACTACAAGTTGACGCTCGTCGGTCTCCGTGACTTCGCTGGCAACTTCATCTCGCCAAACCCAGTGACGAAGATCGTTCAGAAGAAAGTCATCGACGCGGTAAATCCTGAAGTCGTCGCGATGTCTTCTTCGAAACCAGGTTACCTCACAGTCACATTCTCTGAGGCTGTCTACGTGGACCGTTACAACCACGTCGCGAAAATCACACTCACAAACGGCGAAATCGAAGCTGACCTCGATGACAACGCATGGCTCGATGAGTCAGGTAAAGTCCTCACAGTCCGCGACCACTCGTTCATCGGTCAAATCGACGTGAAAGTGTCTCATTTCCGCGACCTTGCTGGCAACTACGGCGCAGCGTCAACGAAATTGGTTAACTTCACGAACGACGCGGAAGCTCCGTATGTGACAGGCGCAGAAGTGAAAGTGATTGACGGGAAGAACTACCTCGTCCTCACGTATTCTGAAGAGCTCAAGCATGGTGCTTACAGCGACGGTAAGATGTACGGGTCGTACATCACGCCGAATGGTGTCGAGAAGAAAGTGGCGGCATGGACTGACGCTTCGTACTACTCGAAGAACCAAATCAAGACGCCAATCTCGGACCTTGAGCTTGGAAACTACTCGGTCAAACTTCCGGCTGACCTCGTGAAGGATGTCGTCGGTAACGAGAGTGGAGAGCAATCAATCAAGTTCTCAATCGTGTCGAGCCCAATCGAGAAAGAGAAGCCGACGTTCGATGGCTACTACTTCCAAGAGAAGGACAACAGCACGCTTTACCTCAAGTTTAGCGAGAAGCTCGACCCATCGTCACTCAACTTGGGCAACTTCTTGATCGAAGGCAAAGCGATCGCTGAGAAGGCTGTCTTCCTCAGTGAAAAACGTGACGTCATCAAGTTGACGCTCGCGGAAGGTGCGATCCAAACGTCTGGTAAGTATGCATTCGTGATCCAAAACATCAAGGATGTAGCGGGCAACGTCATGGATACGGTCTCGTTGAACGAGAAGTTCGCAGAGAACGACCTCCCAGGCTTGACGAAAGCTGAACTCACGTCGAACAACGTCTCTGGAAACTATGCGATCATCACGCTCACGTTCGATGAGTCGATTGCAGACTACTCGATTGTCGATGGTTATGAAGACTTCAAAATCTTCGTCGGCGATGCGGATCTCTCGAAATCTGCAGGTATCGCAGAAGTCATGGGCGCGCAGTCGAACCAAGTTCAACTTAAAGTTGATCGCGTGTTGACCCCGGCCGAGACGTCTAAGACACTCACGCTCAAACCAGGCGCTGCGTTTGAAGTCCTCGACCTCGAGAACAACAAACACCCATTGTTCACTTCGGTGAACATCGCTAAGTAATTAGCATTGACCTTCATTGACCCTCCCTTAGGGTTAAATAGAGCAAAGCCTTCGGGCTGCGCCATCTTGAAACCGGTAGCGTTTGTCGCTACCGGTTTTACTATGTCTAGCTTCTCACCAAAATGTGAGGTTAAACTGAGGTTTTAAGGACAATGCCTGGAATCGTAATAGGCGTGTACTAGACTTGGTGAAGCTGTCTGACTACACGATTATCGCCGAACCGTTCTCGAACACCGGTGTCACGGTCATCAGCCAGCCGAAATAAGACAAGGCCATCTCGCGCGCGAGATGGCCTTGTCTTATTTTTGTTTTGCGTCTTGATAGCCGAATGCTTTGATGGTCAAAGTATCATTCAATTTTCCATCGAGTTGCGATAAGATAATTGTCTGTTTTGGATCCCAACCGGCGAGGTCGACTGCATCTGAACTAAGTCGGCCACCTCCCCGGTAGTGTTTGTTGACTTGTAAAGTGTATCCATATACGTGCTTGAGCCATCGGTTGTCGTTTGAGCGGACCGCTAAATATGAATTGGAACCGCGCAACCCTTTTACGACTTTGACTTCGAATGCAGGCGGTGCTTGATTGTAAGAGTCGAGCGTCTTGTCGCCAATACGAACGAGCTCTTCCCTGTTGAAATGGTTATGTTCGTCATACGAATCGCGTCCCATCTCAATCGTATACGTGAAGCCATTGATTTTCTTGCCATCAATCGAGACAACACGGAACGTTCCGGGACCGTGAGGGTGATTATAGATAAAGTAGCGACCTTGTTTTTCCAGTCGCGCAAACTCGCTGACAGGCTGTTCAGGACCTTTGAACGAGATTGTGATCAGGCCGGATTCTCCGATTAGAGCATTCACGACACGCTTATGATAAATCGATTCAGCCCAAGAGTCATACTGGATGTTCTTCATCTGAATTTGGGTTCGATTCGATGGATTGCTCAGTGCAACAAACGGTTCGCTGAACTGATTGAATTCAAGTGTGCGATCGACTGCACTGACTACGAACGAGATATCAGATTTTGTCGTGAAGAACAACTTGTTTGGTCCGGCTGTCTCGTTCAATTCGAATGCTTTCACGTAGTCATTCATATGATTTGATTTATGTGCGATGTTCATTTGTTTAAACAGCTGAGTGAGCTTAGCGACAGTCACATTTTGTAATGCCGTAGCAATCGCCCTTTCGTCTGCGCCCATTTGTTTGCCTTGTATCACAAGATTTGGTTTAGTCACACCGAGTAACCCGTTCGGTCCATCAAGGATATGCGTTTTCGTTGGAGCGGCTACAGCTCTGACTTTAAAGGTTGACGTGCCGCGCAATACGACGTCTGCATGTTTAACGTTTAAGAAACCAATCTCTCCATTGTATGTAATAGGTAAATCATAAGAGAGTTGAGCCTGATGGATGTCCCAACGATTGATTGTTCCTTTCCCCCGAAGCGTAAATCGCGTGTTTGAGTGGAATTGTTGAATCGTACCATTCAACGTGACGTTCCATTGTGACGTCTGTTTGTAGGGCTCGAATCCCCAGCCTTCTAAGATAACTTGCCGGAGTGGGGCGGCTGTCGTGATCGTAACGGGTCCTCCGGGCAACTTTAAACTCTGAATTCGTGCAGCGGCATTCCGATCAATGATAATTGGATTCTTGACCTGCGCGAATTGGCCGAGTGCCAATCGTTCGAATCCCACGATTGTGTTGTCTTGTATGATTGGCTTTGCGAGCGTGCTTCGTAGCGTTGCAGCGTTCTGTTTGAAGAAAGGGAGCAACGTTGAGGAGATTTTCGCGCTTTTTCCGTTGACACTGGCAATCTCAGTCCCTTTATATGTCATGACCTGATGGTAGCTATCATGTTTTTTGATTGGGATTTCAAGTGGCAGGATACTCTTGAGTTGGACGTATCCTCTCGTCTTGCCAACTTGGACGTTGGCCCATCCGTTTTGTGTCGAGATCAGCGAGAGATTCGTGTTCATTTTGAGAGTCTGGATTGTTTTTGCTTTAGAACTTGCGGACACCTTCAATGGAGTTGACTCGAGCGTTTTATATGGAAACGACGATGCCTCGGCGTTTCCAACGGTAAATGTGACTAGAGCGATAATAAAAGCCATAACCCACTTTTTATACATAACAATTCTCCTCCTTCAACAAAACCATTATATAGAAGTGTTGGAATCATTGTTTATAATTTTTATCAAAAATGGAAAATGATTTCTTTTGATAATTTGTTGAAACAAAGCGAAAAATTCCTATCGTGGTTAGTCCGAACCATAATTACGAGAGGTGTTTTCGTAGTTTTCTATTCCAGACCTTGTTCTTGAACCTTTAAATCACCAGAAAATTTTGTTATTAATCCCTATGCATATAAAAAATACATATTTATTCCAAATAAATATGGAAAATTGAAACAAATAAGGTATGATTATATTGTGCTATTTTATTTGAGAATATTTAATGCTTTGGAGGTACATATGAGTCGTACACAGAGAAAACAGGGGAAAAAGTTTCAGTTTTTGATTAGGACGTTTGTCTTAATTTGTTTAATCTTATCTGGAGTGATTTATCAACAAAATCAGGAAGCAGAGGCGACAATGAAGCTCCATGCATCTATTTCAGGAGATGCATTGCGATTTAGTGGCATGGCTCTACGTTTGGATCCAAAAGGCCTATATATCCATTCCAACAGTAGCCATAAACCAATCGGCTTCACGAATGCAGAGATTGACCCGAAACGTGGGACAATCATTATCCGACGAGACCGCGGAGATTCTGTCGTCTCCATCATTGCCGAACCAGACGAGACGCTCACAAAACGGGGGATCACAATCGGTGCTTCCGGGGGCGGGCGAATTACCCACTTGTATTTATATCAAAATGGTGTTCAACTAAATTTAGCGAAGCCGGCTGATTATAAAAAAGCAGCGAGTGCTTACTCTAATATTTGGATTACCATCATCAGTCAGTCTTGATGAGTTGCCGGCGAAGCCGGTGCTCATCTTTTTTCAGCTTGATGCACGAATTTACAATAGAATGAGGGAACATGATGCAAGCTTATCAACGTGGATTTTTACTGACCGCAACACAACAAAATCGTGAAGGGTGGGAGACGATATCACTTCCGAATGGTACCTTCTTTACTTATGACCCGCTCACCCCGGTCGACTTGGTTCAAGACGGCGCGCGCTGGCTGCTCGTCTTCGGGGACATGATTGACATCCGTGAGACAACGCGAAACCGCGCTAATGTGATTGGACGATTGAACGGTCAAGCGTCAAACGAGTTTCACGAATCGCTCGACTTCATGGGGGGGCGTTACCTGCTCATCCGTGGCGACCAGTCATCGGTTCGCCTCTATCATGACGCGACCGGGATGCGCGGTGTCTATTTCACGACGGAAACGCCGCTCCGAGCGGCGTCCCATCTCGAGTTGTTACAAGAAGACGTCCAGTCGGGGCCGCACCCGCTCTGTTCGGATGAGTTGCGGCAACATAACCATTATCACTTGCCGGGTCACTTCACGATTTATGAGTCGATTCGAATTCTCGTCCCGAACCATTTCGTGGATGAATCGAACCGGATGACGCGCTATTATCCACGGCGCCCACTCGACGCATTACCGGTCGAGGCGGCCCTCGAACCGCTCCGGACGTGGTTCGACAATCAGTTGCATCAGCTGTTCGAGTCGGACGAACGCATGATTTTCTCGCTCACGGCCGGCATTGACAGTCGTTTGTCGTTGGCGCTCCTCAAACCGTTCCTCGCGAACATCGAGACGTTCACGTATCAGAACGTGGCGCATGTCGAGTCACTCGATATCGATGCGGAAGTGGCGACGGCGATGGCGCGTGATCTTCAATTCAACCATCGAATCATCCCTGTGGATGGTGCGGCGTATGAACGTTCGGAGGAGGCGAAGCCGTTTCGGGACATGATGAAGCGGAGCGTGACGTCAAACCATGGACATGCCCATGCGTACGAATATATGAAACTATATAAAGACCGTCCGACGCGGCACTTGCGGTCGAACATCCTCGAAATCGGGCGAGCGTTTTATCGGAAGAATCGGACGTTACCGGCCGAGTTCACGGTCGAAGGGGCGATTCGTTGCTATTCGTGGAAATCACGGGAAGACGAGCGTGTCGTCTCGCTTTGGACGTCCTACGTGGCGGCCGTAGGTTTAACGACAGAGACGCTATACGGCTACGACCCATACGATTTGTTGTATTGGGAGTACCGGATGGGCGTTTGGCACCAACAAGTTCTCGCCGAGAGTGATGTCGCGTTTGAGACGTACATTCCGTTCAACGCGCGCGCCATCCTTGAACTGTTCTTGACGCCGGAATTCGGCGACCGGTTATACGCCAAGCTGTTCTATGAAGTGATTGGACATGAGTGGCCGGTGCTCGCGTTCTGGGGTGTGAACAAGCGGGACACGATGCGTGACTATTTGCATCCGACGCTCGATCAAGGATGGATGGCGCTTAATGGGGTCATCACGAGCGGTCGATTGGACGAGACGACGATTCCATTGAACGTCCGGCGCTTGACGACGAACGTGTCATACCACCTCGAGGCGAACGCGATGAGAAAAGGTGACCATATGGCGTATTCCCAAATCCTCACGACAAAATCGGGACAGACGTATCGCCTGAACTTGAACGTGCTCAACCCGTTCGAGAAGCGGTCGTCGCTAGGATTAGGGCGGATGCGCTATGAGATTTGGGTCGGTGGCGTGCTTTATTTATCCGAAGATATCGCCGCCTGGGGTGGGCCGAACCAAGTGTGGGTCGAGTTCGATGCGACAGATGACGCGACGGAACTGGTGGTCCGTACGGTCGCCCTTCGTGATTGCGGGCCGAACAAATGGGGCGCGGCCTCGAAGATGCAGCTCGAGGCGCTCTGCCTACAAGAGATTGAACATGGACATTTGAAGGCTGGGGCATCGAGTCCGTTCACCCAGCTTCACGAACTCGTTGAAACCGAATAAGGTCTTTTTGCCTACCTTGTTTTGTGTTTCCATAGAATCCCTCGATGTTGCAATCGGGGGATTTTTTGGAAAAGATACACGGAATTAACGAAAAATTAATTGTATTTACTAGTGGAATTGGATATGTTTAGAGAGGAAAGTGGTCTCTGAAACGATAGGTCTGAAGACGGAATAGGGAGCAAGGCCGATTATCATCCGTCGGACATTGTAAGCGCTATCATTCGTTTTAGTTCTGCTTCACCACATTTGAAAGGGGAAAATCAAATGCTCACACGTAAAACGAACAAGCTGTACGCTTCACTCGCTGTAGCGGCGATCACCGCTTCATCGATCGTTCCGGCAGCGACAGCTGACGCGGCACCAAAAGTTAAGACGGTTAAATTGAAAACTGACTTCGTCCGCGGAGGCGACCTCGACGCCGCGCTCGACAAGACATATCAAGGTGCCAACATCCATTGGTACAAATCATCGGTGAAGTTGAACAAACTCGGTACATACCAAACGGCGAAAGGAATCGTGATTGGCAAGGGGATTAAAGTCGAGAAGCGCGTCCGCGTCTTGAACTATCCGGTGGCGATTGTTCCGGCTGAGGGCCTCTCATTCAAACAAGGGGAGAAAGTGCCGAGCGCACTTCGTCTCGATGTTCGCTTCGCAAATGGTACGGTTGAGCGTCTCGTCCGTGTTCACGGCATCGATACATCAAAAATCGGTTCGTTCACGGCTCATGCGAAATTCACGAGCAACGGCCGCACAATCGAAGCTGACCTTCCATATTCGGTCGGTGGGACGACGGTATCGTTCATGCATACGAACGACACACACGCGTCACTCGATTTGGCGCCAAAACGCGCAACAGCCGTGAAGCAAGTTCGTGCCGAGAAGCCGAACGCGCTCTTGATTGACGCTGGGGACGTATTCTCAGGTTCACTTTACTTCAACAAGTTTGAAGGCATGGCTGACTTGAAACTCATGAACTACATGAAGTACGACTTGATGACACTCGGGAACCACGAGTTCGATCTCGGTGGCGATGAGGACGGCAACGCTGAACTTGCCAAGTTCATCCGCTACGCGAACTTCCCGTTCGTCAGCTCAAACCTCGATTTCTCAGCAGATACAGATTTGAACCCGCTCTTCCGTGACGCAGTGACGGACAAGCCATACAACGGTCGTCTGTATGAAGGCGTCATTAAAGAAGTTGACGGCGTCAAAGTCGGATTCTTCGGTCTCACGACAGAAGAGACGGCCGGAATCGCAAGCCCTGGCAGCGCCCAATTCCAAGACTACATCGCAGAAGCGAAAGCAGCAGTCGCAGCGTTCGAAGCGGCCGGTGTCAACCAGATCGTCGCCGTCACGCACTTGGGTTACGATGATAACCCAGAGGTCGACAACGACCAAATCCTCGCAGAAGAAGTCGCAGGCATCGACGTCATCATCGGTGGACACTCGCACTCGCTTCTCGCAGCACCGGTCGTGAAGAACGCGGATACGGACAACCCGACGTTGATCGTCCAAGCGTATCAGTATAGCCAATACCTCGGCACACTTGACGTCACGTTCGACCAAGACGGAAAAGTCGTCGCCCATGAGGGTGCTTTAATCGATGTGACGAAACTTGAAGCGGATGCGAAAGCGACTCAACTCCTCGCACCGTTCAAAGAAGAAGTCGATGAGTTGAAAAACCAACCGACTGGCGCCACGGCAACAGCTGCCCTTACAAACCCACGTACGAGCGACCCAGGCAACACGACTGGCGAGAGCGTCCGTAAAAATGAAACGGCACTCGGGAACTTGATCACAGACGGCATGCTCGCGAAAGCGAAGACGTTCAGCCCTGACGTCATCGGCGCGATTCAAAACGGCGGAGGCATCCGTGCAGCAATCAACGAAGGTGAGATCACAATCGGCGAAGTGCTCACGACGCTTCCGTTCGGGAACACGCTCGCGATTGCTGACCTCACAGGGACAGAGATTTACCAAACGTTCGAGCGCAGTGTCGGACCGCTTCCGAACGAAAACGGTGGCTTCCTTCACGTCGCTGGCTTGAAAGTGACGTACGATAGCTCGAAACCGTCAGGCGAACGCGTGACGAAAATCGAGTACATGAAAGACGGAGCACCGGTACTTGTGGAAAACGGACCAACGAAATATAAAGTCGCAACGAACGCGTTCACAGCGAAAGGCGGCGACGGCTTCGCAGAACTCGGCGCAGCCTACGCACAAGGCCGCGTCCAAGACCTCGGTCTGTCGGACTGGGAAAACTTGCGTGACCACGTGCAAAGCCTTGTTACGGTCGATCCGAAAGTGGAAGGTCGCATCGTTGACGAAGCAGCCAATTAAGCAGTCAAACTCTCCTGATGATTCAGGGGAGTTTTTTTGTTACCGGTTCAAAAAGTCGGGTATTACAAAAGAGGGGAATGGTGAACCAGTGGATTGTCATCTGACTGAAATTGCTTGCCTATCTGATATTTGGTACTATGACAGAGGATGTAGGTATGACACCTACGATACGACATGAGGAAAGAATGAGGCGAATTGAATGGATGTAAGACGATTATTGTCCGACGTTCAGGCGCATACGAAATGGGTACGTGCCGAGCGGGAACGGATTTCACTAAAAGAACCGCTGGATGAAGGCGATGTCATTCTCATCAATGACTTGCCGTCTTTGACGAAGAAAACGCAACTCCCGTATTGGGATGAGCAAAAGCTCGAAGCGTATCATACTGGCCTCCAACAAGAGTGGGACTTGGCGACCGAGCGCTTCCCGAACGACTTACCGGAATATCCGACATCGAACGGGAGTACTTACTATAAGAAGAAACTCATCAATGTGGCGTTCGTCGGACCGGTCGAACGAGCCGAGGTATGGAACAACGTCTGCAATATTCATACGTTCAAGACGGTCACCGAGTTTTTAGAACTCATCAACGCCGGAGTCAACATTGAATTCTTGATGATTAGCCCAATCCTTCCTGGAGAAGCGGCCACGAGTTTTGAACATATGGGCACACCGCGGTCGCACTCGCGCGAATGGCTTGAAAAGCTAGTCAAACAAGCGAACTATCGCGAGATTCCGACTGTATTCCATACGGAAATGGACACGAACCATTACGCACGTTTCGCCTCACTCGCAGCGAAATGTGACGTCGTCTTCACGGCCAATGAAGAGCGGGTACAAGACTATACGGAACTGTGCAAACATGACCGTGTCTTCGTCATCAAACCGTTCGTCAATCAGTTCGTCCATAACCCGATCGGCATGACGCGCGCCCGTTTGAAAGACGTGCTCGTCACGAATGAGTTCCCGATGCGAAAAGCGTTCATGGAAGACGTCGACAAATTGATGGATGGCGTCTTAGAGACGGACCACCGTCTCCATGTCGTCAAATCGGACCGCGAGCAGAACGAAGAAGTCGGCGAAGCGTATCGTCAGTATCTCGTCGCGAGCGAGACCGACATGGACCGCTTGAAAAAGTCGGTCGATTGGGTCCTTCACATCAACGAAGTGAAAAACAGTCCGAGTTACTGTGCGCAAGAGATTTACGATGCACAGGCGCGCGGCAACCTCGTCTTGACGAACTATAATATCGCCGTCAACAACGATTTCCCGAACGTGTTCATCGCCACGGGCCGTCTCGACGCGAAACAGATTTTGAACATGTTCAAGACTGAGGATGAAATGTATCGTCAACAGCTATCTGGCATCCGGACAATCATGTCGGGACACACGATGCACGACCGCTTCGAAGAGATGCTGTTCGCGCTCGGACTCGAGACGGAAACACTCGGGGCCCGTCCGGTCCTCGTCGTCGGATCAGGTGACGAGTCGCATCTTCAAGCCATGGTTGCTGACCAAACGTATGACAACGTTCGTTTCCGGATGGCCGACGCCGTAACGGAGACTGATTTGCAGGAAGCGGCGTTCGTCGCGTTCTTCGACTCGGCGTACACGTATGAAGCTTATTATTTAGAAGATTTGATTAACGCTTTCAAATATACGGACGTGTCGTTCGTGACAAAAGCGGCCTACTTCGACGGAGAGACGTTCGTCGAAGGGCCGGAACATGACTACGTGACCGACGTGACCGACGTGCACCGTTCCGTGTTCGTCGCCGAGCAGCTGTCACATAAAGAAGTCGTGACGCGCACGCTCAAGAGCCGTAGCTTGCCGGGCTACGCTGTCGATCGCTATGAGCTCGTTAAAGGTGAGGTCATCGTGACAGCGAACGCGCCGGGCACGTATAAACTGTCCGTCGTCGTACCGGTGTATAACAATGGTCGTTACTTGTATAACAAGTGCTTCTTCAGCTTGAAGCGGAGCACGATGTTTGACGATATGGAGATTTGGCTCGTCGATGACGGTTCGACCGACAACGAGACGAGCCGTTATGTCGAGCGCTTGGCGCGCGAACACAAAAACGTTTATACGTACTCGTTCGCAGACGGCGGTAGCGGCAGTGCCTCACGCCCTCGTAACAAAGGCGTTGAGCTGGCGACAACTCCATATATCGCCTTCCTGGACCCGGATAACGAAGCGGTCAACGACGGGTATCACGAACTGTATCAACTGATCACACGCGAACCGGGACTCGACCTTGCCGTCGGCAGCATGTTGAAACTGTCGAACCGCGAAGCGATGATTGAACTCGAAGGTTTAGAAAAAGGCGGCATCCGCATGATTGAAGACCCGCGTGCCTACTTGCTCGAGCACAACTTCAAAGTGCAAAGCATCCAGGCGATGGTCATCCGTCGTGATTTTATCGTCGACAACGGCTTGAAACAAGTCATCGGGGCCGTCGGGCAAGACTCGCTCTTCTTCCAAGAGATGTTCCTCACGGCCGAACGCGTCGCGCTCGTCGACTTGACGATTCACGACTATTACGCGGCCGTGGCGGGATCGACCGTCAACACGATCACACGTCGTTATTTCGAGAAATGTGTGTTGCGCGAGACGGCCCGAGCAAAAGCGTTCAAGCGGGAGGGCGTTCTCGACGTCTATCGCGAGACGCGCTTCGAGCGATTCTTTGAGCTGTGGTATCTCCAGTTCATCCGCCGATCGCGGGACGAGGATTTCTTCGGCAATGCTGAACTACTATATGCCATCTACGAGCAGTTCAAACCGCTCGAACCGAAGAGTCCCCGCTTCAAACAGTTCATCGATCTGTATGAGAGCGGTCAAAAAAATGAATTGAAACGTCTGTATTTCGACGTATTCCGTTGAGGTGACAACATGAGTGAACAATTGAAACAAGAAAAGAACCTTCTCGAGATACAGCTTGCTGAACAAATCGAGGAGAATAAGCGACTTCAACGTGAATACCGCATCAGAGGTCAACAATATCAACGTCTATTGCATCGGTATGCCGAACTCCTCTATACAGTGGAATGGATTTCAAAAGAAGCCGAGAAGGCAGATAAACGTTATCAGCAGATGACTCGGAAATATAAGCAAGTCCAGCGTAAATATCAAGGGTTGACGCAATCAAAAGCCGGTAAAGTACTTCTGAAAGTACGAGCCGTCCGTAGCCGAATCGGCAAAATCGTCAATTCAAAATGACCACCTGGGAGCGACATGTGATATGTCGCTTCCTTATTAGTGAAATTAAGGGGAGCATCCCCGTAGTTTGGAGGAAAGACATATGGGTTGGCAAACGAAAGCACGTCGGGCGGCGCATCTAGGTTTACAGCGTTCACGTCGCGTCGGGAAACGCATCATTAATAAGACGCGCAATCGAGTGATTTCCCGTAAGGGGGGACCAATCGTCCCGAATTGGTATACCGATTCGAACGCGGTGCATTTAGAAGGGGCAGACGTGATCGTCTCCCGTCCGGAAGCGGTAGCTTTAGCGTACCGGGCGGATGGAAAAGAAGAGGCGCTCGACCTCAAGCAAATGTTTTCAAAATCCACGCGTCAACTGCACGTTCAGTTTCGGGCGAAGGCAACAGGGGACGTCGTTCCTGTCGTGAAAGTCTCGCTCTATCAACGGAATAAGCACTCGCGTGACGTGTTCGTTTACAATCAAGCACCGAGTGACATTGCCTTGCTCGCGAGCGAGACGCGAGTTCGCTTTGCTGTCGAAACGGAAGGGAAAGGCTCTTACAGTGTCATCGAGTTGAATGTCAACGGTGTCTCACTCTGGGACGTCGAAGGCATGGCGTACCATATGCAAGACAGTGATTTCGATTATCGCATCGACTTGACGCCGAAACAGCTTGAACTCATCTCGGCCATCAATCGTGTCGTCGATTTCGAAGAGGACAAGCTCGTCCTTCACGGCGTCGGCAGCCAATACGCCCACTTCGGTGTCGGCGAGTCAGCCTTGCCACACGTGAACACGCAACGTGCCATCGACTTCCCGCTAGGAGACATGGACGATGACGTCTATCGTTTCTATTTAAAAGGCACGGTGACGGGTGCCGCGAACGCCTCGTTGTTCGTCGTCACGTATACGGCCGATGGACAAGATCAAATGATTGAGGTCCCGCTCGGACTAAGTGGAATCATCCGTCTGACACCGAGCCATACGACGGTCCGTTACTTCGTCCGCTTCTCTGGACATGGTGAACTGCAAGGGTTGAAACTCGGCATGGTCCGTGAGAAGAGCGTGCGTCGTGAGGAGATTCTCTCCTTAAAACCATCGATGTGGACGGTACCGACACCGGACACGATCAAACTGAAGCATAAGAACGAACAACTTGTCCTTAAATTAAAAACCGGTGAAGGCAATCGTCGCTATATCTCCTACGCTGAGACGAACAACAGCTTCAAACTGTTGCCGGTCGACTTCTTGTTCGACGTCAAATCGAACAGCCGTTACCGTGTCACGCTCGACGGCGAGATGGGAGAGGGGACGAACGTCGTCCTCTACATCATCACGTATTCGACGGAAGGCCGTTTGAACATGCAGCAAGTCCAACTCGGATCGGAGAAGGTTTTTGAGTTCGAGAAAGAGGCGCGTCGTCTCCGCTTCGCGCTTCGTGTCGACGGCGACGGGGAAGCGGTCATCGACCGAATCCGTGTCACCGAAGAGATTATCAGCGACCGCACACGGAGCCCGGAATGGCTCGATGTGCGCGAGGCCCGTCTGTTCCGTGCCGTGCCGCGTGAGCTGCACGAATTGAAAGTCGCGGCCATCTTCGATGAGTTCACGACGGCTTCGTACCGTCCGGAATGTGACTTGATCACGTTCACGCCGGACAACTGGCCGGCCGTCCTCTCCGATGAACAACCGGACTTCTTGATGGTCGAGTCGGCATGGAAAGGAAACGCCGGGGCGTGGGAGAAGAAGGTCGTCAAATACGGCACGAACACGTGGGAAGAGCTCGACGGCCTACTCGAATGGTGCCGTCACAACAATATCCCGACCGTGTTCTGGAACAAGGAAGACCCGATTCACTACGACCGCTTCATCGAGACGGCGAAACGGTTCGACTACGTCTATACGACCGACGAGAACCGGGTCGAGGATTATATCCGCGACTGCGGGCACGACCGTGTCGGCGCACTTCCGTTCGCCGCACAACCGAAAGAACACAACCCGATTCGCTTGCCGGGGACGCGTGAACCGTACGCCTCGTTCGCGGGCTCGTATTATGCGAACCGTCACGAGTCGCGTCGTCAAGACATGGACCGTTTGTTCGCCGCGGCGGACCGTTACGGCCTTGTCATTTACGACCGCAACTATGAGATGAACCAACGCGGTGAGACGGATCAGCTCCAATTCCCGGAACAGTTCCGTGATTCAATTCGCGGCAGCCTGAAATATAATCAAATCGCAAAAGCGTATAAAGGCTTCAAAGTCATGCTGAACGTCAACTCGGTCAACGACTCACCGACGATGTTCTCGCGTCGCGTGTTCGAGGGGCTCGCTTGTGCGACGCCGGTCGTTAGCACGCGCTCGATCGGTGTTAAACAGATGCTTGGCGATTATGTCTTCCTTGATGAGGGTGACGCCATGCTCGATGAGACGTTCAAGAAGCTATTGACCGATGACGCGTTCTATGAGGATGTCGCTATGCGCGGGATGCGTCACGTGTTGACGTACCATACGTATACGCAACGTCTCGCCCAAGTCGTCGGTGCAATCGGCATCCCGTACCGTGTCGACCACGCGCGCGTGGCCATGGTTGCCATCGTCCGCTCGAAAGAAGAGATGGAGCGGGTCGTGTCGATTTATCAAGCGCAAGACTACACGCATACACACCTCGTCGTGTTCCTCGACAAGTTCGATGGCTATATCGACGTCTATAACGAGTACAACACCGAGACAATCTCGACGTTCATGCTCAGTTATTTGACGCAATATAACGCTTTGTCTGAGATTTTGGACGGTTTCGAATGGATGGCGTTCGTGAATCGGGACGACTATTACGGCCCGTCGTACGTGTCCGACTATATCTTGGCGGCACGTTATGCCGATTCCAACATCTTGACGAAAGGGGACCATTATACGTTTGATGGGACGCTCGAGAAACAAGATGTGGATGCAAGTTATCGCTACGTGTTCGACGCCGTGCCGACGCGTTCGCTCGTCAAACCGGCGGCGCTCCGCTTCTACAGCATTCAAGAGGCACTCGACGTGCTGACGAACGATGCATCGCTTCAAGAGTTGGCCCAGTCCGGCGAGCGGATCTTCAGCATCGATCCGTATCAATACGTCAAAGGCGGAGCCAATCTCTCCGACGAGATGGCCCAGGAGGTAACGTTATGACGAAAGCACCGCTTCGCGTCCTCGTCTATGGGGACGTGAACTTGAACTTGATTGACGGGTCGGCCATCTGGCTGACGTCCGTCGTCCATATGTTGAAACAAGACCCGTCGATTCACGTCGACGTCTTATTGAAACGCTCGATTGTCAAACCGGAAGTGACGGCGTCGATTCGTGAGTTGCCGAACGTCCGCTTCCTCGACGTATTCGGCGAGACGTCACCGAAGAAAGACGAACCGTACTATGAGAAGAAAGTACTCGAGCCGTCTGAAGCGGCCCAGCTCATCCATGAGCTCATGATGAGCGGTTCGTACGACTTGGCCTTCATCCGCGGCTTCCAGCTCGCCTACAACTTGTCGGCGTATGAGGACACGATGGCGAAGACGTGGACGTACATCACCGACTTCACCCACGACCATACGCAAGCATCGGACGAGGAGCTGGCCCGCTTGAAGCAAATCGCCTCACGCTCGGCCCGCATGCTCTGTCAGACGTCGGCGATGAAGGATTATTTTGAGACGTTCCTCCCAACGGAGCGACCGTTCCTCATCTTGAACCCGATGATTCCGAACGTGAAAGAAGCGACGCCGTCGTTCACGAAACCGAACGACCGCCTCGTCTATACGGGCAAGTTCGCCCCGCTCTGGTATTCGAGCGAGATTTTGACGGCGTTCGCGAAACTGCGCGCCGCACATCCGACGGCCGAGCTTCACGTCGCCGGCGACAAGTTCAATCAAGACCCGAATAACCCGAACTTCCGCAAAGACGTGACACACCGGCTTGGACACGACCCGGGCGTGACGTGGCTGAAAGGGATTCCGCGCCGCGATGTCGAGACGTTAATCGAGTCGAGTGCGGTCGGGGTGTCTTGGCGTCATCCGGAGCTCGACGCTTCGCTCGAACTTTCGACGAAGCTGCTCGAGTACGGTGCGCTCGGAAAACCGGTGCTGCTTAACCGTAACCCGATGCACGAGCTCATCCTTGGTGCCGACTACCCGTTGTTCGTCAATTCAGAGTCAGAGTTCATCGACAAGGCGCGTCTCGCGCTCACGGACACCACCATCTACCGTGAGGCCGCCAAGCGTCTATACGACATGGCCCAATACTATACGTTCACGAACACGCATGCGCGTCTCCGTGACGAGTTGTGGGCGATGAAGAAGTTGACGATCGTCTTCGCGGGCCACGACTTGAAGTTCTTGAAACTGTTCATGCAGAAGTTCTCGGAGAACCCGCGCTTCAACGTGCTCATCGACCAATGGGATGGCCATAAGATTCACAACGTCAACCATAGTAAAGCGTGCCTCGAGCAGGCCGATATCATCTTCTGTGAATGGGGACTCGGCAACGCCGTCTGGTACTCGGAGCACAAGCTGCCGCACCAGAAGCTGATTGTGCGAATTCACCGGCAGGAGAAAGAAACACCGTTCCCACGTCAGTACAACTTGCACAACATCGATAAAATCATTCTCGTCTCGCCGTATATGCTTGAAGAGATGTACCGTCTGTTCCGCATCCCACGCCATAAGATGACGATGATTTATAACGCTGTCGACGGAAATCGCTTGAATCAACCGAAAGTGAAACAAGATTTGACGTTCCACCTCGGCATGATTGGCGTCAACCCGAAACTGAAGCGACTCGATTTGGCGCTCGACATCCTCGAGCAACTGTTGCAACAAGACAGCCGTTATAAACTCTTCATTAAAGGACATCATCCGAACGAGATTTATTGGATCAATAAACGGGAAGATGAAAGAGCGTATTACGATAAATTGCTCGCCCGTCTCGAAGAGCCGCAATTCCAGTCGAGCGTCCAGTTCGACGGACACGGCGATGATGTCGCCGAATGGCTGCAAAAAATCGGGTTCGTCCTCTCGATGAGCGATCTCGAGAGCTTCCATTTGGCACCGGCCGAAGCGATGACGTCAGGCACATACCCACTCATCCGTCACTGGACGGGGAGTGAGACGATTTATCCTGACGATTTATTGCTCGAAGATGTGTCCGACGCGGTCGGCATCATCCGTTCGTACGCCGACGATTCCGACCGTCTTCTCGAAGCGGGAAAACCGCTTCAAGCCTATGCATTTGAGCACTTCGCGGTCGAAACACTTGCTAAAAAGCTGGAACAGCTTATACTAGAGGCGTTGTCCGAAACGGAAAAACATTGATTTGTCATTAAAATGTAATTGCCCGGCTGATTTGTTCAAGAGTATAATGAGTATTGTTTTATTGTCGAAACTGAAATAAAATGATGGACATGCTCGCATCTATAAATCGCAGGGCACACACACACTTGGAGGTTACTACAAATGAAAGTATGTACAGTAGGTCTTGGGTATATTGGTTTGCCGACATCGGCAGTCTTCGCTAAATACGGCGTCGACGTCGTTGGGGTAGACATCTCTCAAAACGTCGTAGATAAATTGAACCGTGGTGAAATCCACATTGAAGAGCCAGGTCTCGGCGAAGTCGTCGCAGACGTCGTCGCGCAAGGCAAGTTCCGTGCGTCACTCTCACCGGAGAAAGCGGACGCATTCATCATCGCCGTCCCGACACCAAACAATGATGACGAGCACAAGTCGTGCGACCTCACATACGTCTTGGACGCGACTCGTAAAGTCCTTCCATTCGTCGAGAAAGGCAACGTCATCATCGTCGAGTCGACGATCGCGCCACGTACGATGGACGATTTCGTCAAGCCGCTCGTCGAAGAGGCTGGATTCGTCGTCGGCGAAGACATCTTCCTCGTTCACTGCCCAGAGCGTGTCCTTCCTGGACAAATCTTGCATGAGCTCGTGCACAACAACCGTATCGTCGGCGGCATCACGCCTGCCTGTGCGGAAGCTGGCGCACGCGTCTACGGCACATTCGTCGAAGGCGAAATCGTCAAGACGGACGCGAAGACGGCTGAAATGTCGAAACTCATGGAGAACACGTTCCGTGACGTCAACATCGCCCTCGCGAACGAACTCGCCAAAGTGTGTAACGACCTCGATATCAACGTCCTCGACGTCATCGAAATGGCAAACAAACACCCGCGCGTCAACTTGCATAGCCCAGGTCCTGGCGTCGGTGGTCACTGCCTCGCGGTCGACCCATACTTCATCGTCGCGAAGTCACCGGACCTCGCGAACATCATCAACTTGTCGCGTGAGACGAACGTCTCGATGCCAGCCTACGTGGCCGACAATGTCGAGAAGCTCGTCGCGGGCATCGAAGACGCGAAAGTCGCTGTCTTCGGCGTGACGTACAAAGGAAACGTCGACGACATGCGTGAAAGCCCAGCCGTCGACATCTGTGAAATCTTGCTCGACCGCGGCGTGAACATCTCGGTTCATGACGGTCACGTCGAGAAGTCGACATCGAGCCGCTTCGACCTCGTCTCGAAAGAAGAAGCGATCGCAGGCGCGGACCTCGTGCTCGTCCTCGTCGACCACAACGAGTTCAAGACACTCGATTTCGCTGAACTCAGCGGAGCGATGCGTCGTCCGATGATCTTTGATACGCGCAACATCGTGAAGCCGGCTGGCGACGATGTCGCTGTCGTCAACTACGGCAACTTGTACAAATTTACAAAGGAAACGAATCTCGTACGTTGATTCAAGGTGAATTCACATGTTTAA
This sequence comes from Exiguobacterium sp. J17977, assembly GCF_018616375.1. Taxonomy (GTDB): domain Bacteria; phylum Bacillota; class Bacilli; order Exiguobacteriales; family Exiguobacteriaceae; genus Exiguobacterium; species Exiguobacterium mexicanum. Next base: position 357,425 of record NZ_JAEQBB010000001.1, read on the forward strand.
ATCCGCGAAAGCTATTCTTTCAGAACTGCAGTCGAGTAAGTATCTGATCATGCGTCTCGCGACGTATGAGACGAAGAGCAACTATTCAATGCAGTACCTCGGATTTTTATGGGAATTCGTCACGCCATTGCTGCAAATCGCAGTCTATTGGTTTGTATTTGGATTTGGTATTCGAAGCGGCAGGCCGATTGATGGCGTGCCGTTTCTGCCATGGCTCGTTGCGGGGATTGTCGTCTGGTTCTTTATTGCCGCGGCAATCACTTCTACGGCTCGGTCTGTCTATTCGAAGATTGGGTTAGTTTCCAAGATGAGCTTTCCAATCTCAACGATTCCTGCTTACGTCCTGTTATCGTTGTTTTATCGCCATGCCATTTTAGTGGCGGTATCCTTCGTGTTAATGTGGGCGTTCGGCTATCCGATGGGGCTCCATTCGCTATGGTTCATTTACTTGGCGATCAGTGCTCTTGCCTTACTTTACTCGCTAGCGTTAATCACATCCGCACTGACGACCATCGTGCGCGACTTACAAAACTTACTGCAATCGCTCATGCGAATGCTCATGTACTTGACGCCGATTTTTTGGGTTCCGACCGGCCGTCTCGCAGACATCCTTCAAGTCAATCCGCTCTATTATTTGATTGAAGGGTATCGTTCGATGTTCCTCGGCACCGATTGGCTCGCGAACAACTGGGCGTATGGTCTCTACTATTGGGCGATCGTGCTCGTCCTCTTCTTTGTTGGTTCGATGATCCATATGCGCTTCCGCCGTTATTTCATCGATTACATTTGAGGAGGCTACCATGTATCAAGTTAAATTTGAGAACGTGTCAAAACGTTATACGTTATATAATAAGCCGACCGACAAATTGAAGGAGATTTTCCTCAATAAAACGAACGGCAAGCAATTCTACGCACTCCGGAACGTCACGTTTGAAGTGCCGCCGGGTGAAGTCGTCGGCATCATCGGCATCAACGGGTCAGGGAAGTCGACAATGTCGAACCTGCTCGCGGATGTCATGCCGCCAACGCACGGTCAAATCGAACTGAAAGGCAAGACGGCGCTCATCGCGATCTCGTCTGGCCTGAACGGGAACTTGTCCGGGATGGAGAATATCGAATTGAAAGGGCTCATGCTCGGGATGACGAAACATGAGATTGCCGAGCTGACACCAGAAATCATTGATTTCGCCGATATCGGTGACTTCATTCATCAACCGGTCAAGACGTATTCGAGTGGGATGAAATCGCGCCTCGGGTTTGCGATTTCCATCAACATCGATCCGGACATCCTCGTCATCGATGAGGCGCTCTCGGTCGGTGACCAAACGTTCACCGACAAGTGTCTCGCCAAGATGAACGAGTTCAAGGATCAAGGCAAGACGATTTTCTTCATCAGCCACTCTGTGTCCCAAGTCCGACAGTTCTGTACGCTCGGACTTTGGCTCGAGTTCGGTGAGGTCCGTGAGTACGGACCGGTCGAAGAAGTCGCTCGTGAATACAATAAGTTTTTAAAATGGTTCCGTAACTTATCGAAAGATCAGCAAGACGCGTTCAAAGCGGATAAGTTGAAACGCCGGACAACCGTTGTCGAATCTACAGAGCTCGGCGAGACGTATATCTTGCCGCCGCTCACAGAAGAGGAGTTAGCGAATCGATGAAAAAAGTAATGACTGTCTTCGGGACACGCCCAGAAGCGATTAAAATGGCACCACTCGTTCTTGAATTGAAGAAACGTGAAGGGGTCGAACCAATCGTCGTCGTCACGGCGCAGCACCGTCAAATGCTCGACCAAGTGCTCGAGTTGTTCGAAATCAAGCCAGACTACGATTTGGATATCATGAAAGACAAGCAAACGTTGTATGACGTGACGTCACGTGTCCTCAAAGGAATGGGCGAAGTCATCGCTGAAACGAAGCCGGACATCGTCCTCGTCCATGGTGACACGACGACGACATTCGCGGCCTCGCTCGCGGCGTTCTACAACCAAACTGCGGTTGGGCACGTCGAAGCCGGTCTTCGCACGTACAACAAGTACTCGCCATTCCCAGAAGAGATGAATCGTCAGCTCACGGGCGTCATGGCCGACCTTCACTTCGCACCGACGGAAACGTCGAAAGAAAACTTGCTACGTGAAGGCAAGCCGGAAGATAAAATCTTTGTCACCGGCAACACGGCAATCGATGCACTCAAAACGACGGTCCGTGAGGACTACTCGAACGAGTTGCTCGATTCGATCCGTGAATCGGGACGTCGTCTCGTCTTGCTCACAGCCCACCGCCGCGAAAACCTCGGCGAGCCGATGCGCAACATGTTCCGCGCCGTACGTCGTTTGATTGAGAAGTATGACGATATCGAAGTCGTCTATCCGGTCCACATGAACCCGGTCGTGCGCGAACTCGCCAACGAGATTTTGCACGATATCGACCGTGTCCACTTGATCGAACCGCTCGACGTCTTCGACTTCCATAACTATGCATCGATTTCGCACTTGATCCTCACGGACTCGGGCGGCGTACAAGAAGAAGCACCGTCACTCGGTGTTCCAGTCCTCGTCCTTCGTGACACGACGGAACGTCCGGAAGGCGTGGCCGCAGGTACGTTGAAACTTGCCGGTGTCGAAGAGGAAGTCATCTTCGGTCTCGCTGACGAGCTTCTCTCAGACGAAGCCGCATACAAGTTGATGTCACAAGCCTCGAACCCATACGGTGACGGAGAAGCATCACGTCGCATCGTCGACGCCATTTTGGCAACCGATTTCTAATAATTTAATGTAAAAGAATAAGAGTTGTCTCGTACACGCGTACGGCAACTCTTTTCTTATAAACGGAGGAAACGATATGGCAGTCAAAAGAATCCGCCCTGCGATTTATCATTATTATCCGCGAGGTTACCAGAAAGATCACTTACGGATGCGCGAAGAAGGGTATAAGACAGAGGTTACGTTCATGCCGGAGAGTGAGTCCGACTCGATTTACGTGCAACTGTTCGATTTGAAATTCGAGATTCCGCCGTCGCAAATGTTTTTGCCGGACGCGCAGATGGACCCTTGCCAGACGATTGGCCTCGATACGCATATTCACGTGCTCAGTGACAAGACTGTGAAGCTCGAGATGTATTTCATGCAGTATACGAAGAAAGAACGCGTCTCGAATAAACGCTTCAAATTGACGCTCAACCCGGGCGACAACCACATCGAGGAGTCAATCCCTCAAGTCGAAGGGGCGGAGTACTTCAAACTCTCTTACAAATATGTGATTGAGACGACGGAGCCGCAGACGATTCGACTCGATGATTTGTATCTCTCGTTCGAGGAGTAATCTTGTAGGAAGGGACTAACTGATATGCTATTTAGTTCAACCGTCTTTTTATTTTATTTCTTGCCGATTGTACTCGGCTTGTACTTTATCTCGCCGCGTCCCATCAAAAACACGATTTTGCTCGTCGCGAGTCTGTTTTTCTACGCCTGGGGTGAACCGCGATTTGTGTTGATTATGCTCGCGTCGATTGCGATGAACTACGTCTTCGGACTGCTCGTCGACCGCGACCGGCATCATGAAAAGAAAATCAAGCTATGGATGACACTCATGGTGCTCGGGAACCTTGGGATGCTTGGGGTATTCAAATATGCGAGCTTCTTCGTCGAGAACGTCAACAGTGTGCTCGGCTTCTCGCTGAACGACCCGGAAATCCCGCTCCCGCTCGGCATCTCATTCTTCACGTTCCAAGCGATGAGTTACGTCATCGACGTGTATCGCAAGGATGGGCAAGTCCAGCGCAACATCTTTGACTTGGCGTTGTATGTCTCGTTCTTCCCGCAACTCATTGCCGGACCAATCGTCCGCTATCAAACGGTCGCCGATGAGATTGTCGACCGCCGCGAGACGATTGATGACTTCGTGTCTGGGATTCAGCGCTTCGTCATCGGTCTCGGAAAGAAAATGATTTTAGCGAACAGTGCCGGCTACGTCGCCGACCAGATTTTTGGCATGCCGGCAGGAGAGATGTCGACGACACTCGCCTGGATCGGGATTATCGCCTATTCACTCCAGATTTACTTCGATTTCTCAGGGTATTCAGATATGGCCATCGGGCTAGGGCGTATGTTCGGGTTCCACTTCTTAGAGAACTTTAACTACCCGTATATCTCTCGTTCTGTTTCGGAGTTTTGGCGCAGATGGCATATGTCACTCGGTAGCTGGTTCCGTGACTACGTCTATATCCCGCTCGGCGGAAATCGCCAAGGCGAATGGAAGACGTACCGCAACTTGGCTGTCGTCTGGTTCTTGACTGGAATCTGGCACGGGGCTAGCTGGACGTTTATCGCCTGGGGTGTATACTATGGAGTATTCATCATGCTCGAACGTGCCTTCCTCGGGAAATGGCTGAAGGCGATGCCGTCATGGCTGTCGCTGTCATTCACGTTGTTCGTCGTCATCATCGGTTGGGTCTTCTTCCGAGCTGACGATTTCCCGTATGCGATTGCTTATTTGCAGACGATGTTCGGCCTTCACGGCGGACCGCTGTTCGATCAACAAGCGCTCTACTACTTGGTCCAATATGGAGTCGTGCTCTTGGTCGCCATCATTGCGGCCACGCCGATTCCACGCATCGTCGTCGGGAAGTTCTTGAGTCAAGAACTCGATGACACGAAAACGACGGCGACCCGCCGAATCGTCGGGCTCGTCCGGGTGAGCGGTGTGCTCGTGCTCTTCTTCTTGTCGATTTCCTATATCGTGTCGAGCACGTTCAATCCGTTCATCTACTTCCGCTTCTAAAGAGAAAGGAGCAATATGATGCAGAAGCCATTAGATTCTAGAAAACCTAGCCCGCGGCCGATTGAGAAAAAGCCGAAAGGGCTCGAACAATCCTGGTTTGCCGATTTTCTGTTGCTCGGTGTCTTTCTAGGCGTGCTCTTTCTCGGACTGGCCACGTATTGGTTCGGTCAAGATCGGGAAGTGTCGGTGCTAGAAGGGCGTGAACTGGCGCAACAACCGGAAGCCTCGGTCAGTGCCGTGCGGGATGGTTCGTATATGGAGGAGTTTGAAAGCTACTCGAGCGACCAAGTGTTCCAACGTGACCGTTGGATGGGTCTGCAGGCGGGCTTCCAAAAGAACGTCTTCCAACAAAAAATCAATAACGGGGTGCTCGCCCTCGACAATGGCGTGCTCATCGGTCCGGATGAGCCCGTACGCGGGTTCGATAACATGAAGCGTCTGTTCCCTGAGTTCGGGGCCACGATGCAAGAACAGGATGTCCCGGTCTACTTCGCGTCCGCGCCGAGTAAGCCGGTCCATGCGGCGCAAAACGAGATGATTCCGGACTACGTCATCAGCGGCGACTTAGAGAGCCGCGGTAATCTTCATGACGCGGTCGAAGGAGCCGACTTTGAGCTCATCGACCTCGGGGAGACACTCTTTGAGCAGCCGATGGAAGACATCTATTTCTATAACGATCACCATTGGAACGTCCAAGGGGCCTTCCTTGGGTATCAGCAAATCATCGAACGGCTCCAACAAGACTATGAGGACATCCCGAAATTAGAGGCGTCCGACATGGAGACGTTCAAAATCGATCAGCCTTACTACGGCTCTTACGCGCGTGAGATTTCCCTCCCGTATGTCGAGAAGCTCGACTACTTGGAATGGATGGAACCGAAAGACGGTTTCACGACCGAGGTATGCCGGAACGGGGATGATTGCGGTCATTCGGTCATCGCCCGCGAGGAAGCGGAAGAGACGAACCGATTCGCTGATTTCTATAAAGTGTTCATGAAAGACAACTATGGACAGTTGCGCATCGAGCAGAAAGATCCGGTCAATGACTTGCACGTGCTCGTCTTGAAGGATTCGTACGCCAACCCGGTGCTCGGCTTCCTCGGGGAGTCATTCGGGACGGTATCGGCGATTGACGTCCGCTACGCGGAAGGCAAAGTCGATATCACGGACTACGTCGAAGAGAACGATGTCGACCTCGTCTTGTTCATGCATAACGATCGCATCTCCGGGATGTCTGGGGATTATGAAGATTCGTTTTAACGTTGTACAGCCACTCCATTTATGAAAGGAAAGAATTGAATGAGGATTTTGTTACCTGTCTTTTTCCACTCGGCGATGGGTGGGCTGCACTTACACATTTTAGCGTCGGTACGCCATTTACGAAACAATGGGCACGACATCACGGTCGTCTCGAAGCCGGGGCCGTTCGCGGATGAAGTTCGTTCGCTCGGCGGGACCGTCATCGAAACGGATTATACGAACGAGAACGTCCAAGACGTGATCGAGCAGTTGATTGAACTGCCATTCGACGTCGTCTATGCGCACCCGTTCAACTCGCGTCAGCTCGGTGTAGCGGTCGCAGAAGCGAAAGATATCCCGTTCGTTCTCGTCATCCATGGCATGTATCATGACGACATTGACCAGTACCACACGAGTATCTCAAAAGTGATTGCCGTGTCTGACAAGATTGCGGAATATCTGGTTGAGCATTGTCCGGCAATCGCACCGAAAGTAGAAGTGATTTTAAACGGGGTATCGGACTTGTTCCAACCAAAAAAACCAGCGCGTCAAAAAGAACGTCTGGTGGGAATGTTCTCATCCCGGATTGACCCGGATAAGTTGTTCATCTTAGATGTCTTTTTAGACGGATTGAAAGATGAACGCGTTCAGCAGATGCCGATTGATTGGTATGTCATCGGGGACGGAACGCAGCGTGAGAAGTACGAGACCCGCTATAAAGAGACCGTCGAGGGGACAAACCAAAACATCAAATGGCTCGGCTGGCTTAGCCAAGAAGAGCTACCAGAGACCATGGGCGAGGCTGACTTCGTTATCGCCCCAGGTCGAGCAGCACTCGAAGCAATGGCTGTCGGAAAGCCAACGATTGCGGTTGGGAGTAAAGGCTATCACGGCTTGATTACCCCAGAGTCATGGCGTGACGCTGCTAAAATCAACTTCGGCGGTATCGGAAAGAAGTACGACGGCTATAAGAGCGGCTCGATTGGTGATGAAATCGAACGCTTACAGGATGAGACATATCGTGATAAACTCGCAGCATTCTCAGCCGAACTAGTTGACCAAGAGTTTAGAGACGTCGTACCGCAGACACGCCTCGAACAATTGCTTCAAGAAGTGATTGCACAAGGTGGACCAGAAATCGATGTGGAAGCGATGTATCCGTACAGCCGCTTCGAACAGCTCAACTATTACCGAGCTGCTCAACTGTTAGAAGGGAAGCTCGATAAGAAAGAAGCCCTTCGTAAACAAACGAAAGAAGAACGCGATCAAGCCCGGAAGAACACGAACCAAGTGAAACGTGACTTGATTGCGGCGAACCGTTCAAATCGTGACAAGGACAAACAAGTGAAAGCCCTTGAAGCTGCGGTAAACCAACTTGATTCTGAAAAAGAGCGTTTGGCTCAAGAAGTCGAGACGTTGAAGCAACAACTCGACAAAGCCAAATCACATCCGATTGGAAAGTTCTTTATGTAAGACGACTGAAACATATCCAGGACCGGTGGAAATTCCATCGGTCCTTTCTCGTCCCTCAATTCTAAAAAGATTGCTATAATCATGTCGAGGCAGGTGAGAGTGATGAAACGACGAACCGCCGACGGGACGTATCGGTACGTCCTCGTCCTCGGCGCCAAAGTGAATGGCATTCAACCGTCCCGTGCTTTGTTGCACCGGATTGAGGCGGCCGCTTCCTATGCGAAACGGTATCCGTACGTCGAACTGATTGCTAGCGGGGGACAAGGTCCAGATGAAGGGATGGCCGAAGCAGACGTCATTGCCCGGGAATTAATGGCCCGAGGGATTGACGAGACCCGCATCCATATCGAGGCGGAGTCGACGTCGACGGTGGAGAACTTTCAGTTGAGCCGCTCGATTTGGGACGGCGAGCCGGGGCTGACCATCGTCACGAACGACTTTCACGTCAGACGGGCCCGACTCGTCGGGCGGCTATATTTTGGGCTCTCGACCGACGCGCTTTACGCGAAGACGCCGACGGCCACGAAGCTGAAATACGTCGTCCGCGAACAGCTGGCGTACGTGAAACTGTTCATCAACTATATGCGTTGGAAATGGCGCCAATGACAAAAGGGACTTCATCGCGAAGTCCCTTTTTGATGTTATAACGTACCGATGATCATCCCACCGATGACGCCGACGATGACGAGCGCCCAAGGCGGCATCTTCCAATACGCGATCATGGCGAACAAGAAGGCGGCGAAGACGAAATCGACCACACCGTTGACGGTACTCGTGAAAATCGGCTGATAGAACGCGGCAATCAAAATCCCGACGACGGCGGCGTTGACCCCGATGAGTGCGCCCGCGACTTTCGGGTTGCGACGAAGCGCATCCCAAAACGGCAAGGCACCGAGAATCAACAGGAACGCCGGCAAGAAGATGGCGAGCGTCGCGAGCAGTCCGCCCGGCACACCATTGATGACCGTCCCGAGATAAGACGCGAACGTGAAGAGCGGTCCTGGAACGGCTTGGGCGGCCCCGTAACCGGCGAGGAACGCCTCTTCGCTCAAGAAACCGGTCGGCACGAGTTCACGCTCGAGGAGCGGTAAGACGACGTGACCGCCACCGAAGACGAGCGCCCCGGCCCGGTAAAAGCTGTCGAACATCGCAATCGATTGACTTTCAATCGTCTCACGCAAAATCGGCAAGATGACGAGCAACGCACCGAACAGACCGAGCAACGCCGCCCCGAGTCGTTTCGAGAGCGGGAATGAAGCTGACTTGACGTCGAGGTTTTGCGGTTTGAACAGCAAGAATCCGGCCAGACCGGCGAGCAAGATGACGAGCACCTGGCTGTAGGCGGTTTGCCATAACAACACGCCGGCGAGCGCGAAGAAGGCAATCGTGCGCGTCTTCGCATCGGGCGTCAATTTGCCGGCCATCCCGAGGATGGCGTGGGCGACGATGGCGACTGCGACGACTTTTAACCCATAGAGCCAACCCGCGTCCGAGACGTCGAGTCCCGAGACGAGCAAGGCGAATAAGATGAGGGCGATGACGGACGGTGATGTGAAGCCGATGAACGACGTGATTCCACCGAGAATCCCGCCTCGGACGATGCCAATCCCAATCCCGACCTGACTACTGGCCGGTCCAGGCAAGAACTGACAGAGGGCGACGAGGTCGGCATAGGCGCGTTCGTCCATCCATTTACGGCGACGGACGTACTCCTCATGGAAATAGCCGAGGTGGGCGACCGGTCCGCCGAACGACGTCAAGCCGAGCCGGGTCGAGACGAATAAAATCTCTAGTAACGTCTTGAACGTTACACGTTGGTTAGACATGTGATTCACTCCTTGATCTCTTTAAATAGTTCGTACGCTTTTTGACGGGCTTCCGCCAAGACGACGAGACCTTTTTCGGTCGTCGTATAGTTTTTCCGGATATGGCCTCCGACGAGCTCATTTGTCCGGATGAGCAGGCCATCCTGCTCCATTGTGTGTAAAATCGGGTAGAGCGTGCCGGCACTGATTGAGTAGCCGTGCTCCCGAAGTTCTTCGACCATCCACGCGCCATATACCGGATGTTCGGCCGCATGGTGCAAGATGTGAATATGAATGAAGCCGAGGAACAGTTTGCGAAGGACGCGGTCTTCCACGTTCATCATCTCCTTGAAATCGATTTTCGATATCGGATACCGAAATCAGTGTAACAACCTACAAAAAATTATGCAACCGTCGGACGTGTACCTTTACAAAAACGTAATGTAACCGATTCACAAGAATCGATTCGGCAAATATAGGGAATTCATAAAAAATGAGGTAAACTGAATAATAGAAGTAAGCAGAGGAGGAACCGACGTGGCAGACCTAGACCAAACCAAATTCCAATCCTTGTTGCGCCATATGCCCCAAGGCTACGTCGAATTTAAAGTGCTCTACGATGAGGTGGGGGAGCCCGTCGATTACGAGTTCAATGAAGTGAACGAGGCGTTCGAACGCATTATGAAAGCGAAGCGCGAACAGTTTCTCGGGGGACGCATCACCGATAAGCTGAAAGATTTTGAATACAGCGAGCGGGAGTGGATTGTCCAAGTCGCGCGGGCCGTCGATAGTGGTGAGACGATCACGTTCGAACACTTCTCGCGCCGCAACAAGGCCTGGTATGAGCTGTCCGTATTCAGTGAACGTCCGGGCTACGTGTCGACGTTGTTCCATGACATCACGCCTCACGTCCAAGAGAACAACGCGCTGAAGCAACTTGTTAACGTGTCGCATCGGTTCGTCACGACCGGACGCGAACTGTTGATGAACCAACATTTCCTCGATCAGATTCGTGGCTTCACCGGGGCCAAGGCCGTGACGCTCAATTTGATGGACGATGACGGCAAGACGTATTCGACCGTGGCGCTGTCAGGGATGGATGAGCTGCTCGAACGAAGTCTCGATGTGCTCGGCTTCCATCCGGTCGGCAAGAAATGGCCGATCAGTGCCAAACGGAAAGTGCTACTCGAAGCACCGAGTCCTATCGTGTTCGACGACATCATGCCAATCATCGACGGGATGTTGCCGAGACGGTTGATTAAAAACATATTGCGCATCTTCGACCTCGGGCAAGTCATCCTTTTCAAAATTGAGAAGGATGGGGTCTTTTACGGGGATTTGACGATTGTCATGGAGAAACACAAACAGGCTAGCCGGCTCGGTCTCGTGGAATTATATATCGTCCACATTCTCGAACAGATGACAAAAGCGGACCAACAGATTGGTGAGACAAAAGAATCGATGTTCGAAGGATTCGCCAACGTCGATTTGGAATGCATCATGTCGTTGAAAACACACGAAATCTTCCACTTGAATGTAGCGTGGGAGCGCGTTCTTGGTTTTCCGCTCGAGGAACTGGAAAACATGGACTTCACCAGTCTCGTGCATCCTGAAGATGTCGACAAGACCGATGAAGCGTTCTCCTTGCTTGAGAAAGGGGAAGAGATTTATCGCTTCGTCAACCGTTACCGCACCATCGATGGGGACTATCGCTCGATTGAATGGCACTCAAAAGTACAGGGCAATTATATCTATGCCGTCGCAAAAGACGTGACGGAGCGGGTTCAGCTCGAGGAAGAACTGGCCGAGCGGGACCGCCTGCTGACGAAACTGTCGGATCAAGTGCCTGGTGCCATCTATCAATTCGAGCGCCTGCCGGATGGTAGTTTCAACTTCCCGTTCTTTAGCCGGGGGTTTGAGGATTTGACGGGCATCACGCTCGAACAGATGAAACAAGATACGAGCCTCGTCTTCTCAAAAATTCATCCGGATGACTATCCGCATGTGATGGCGAGCATCGAGGCGTCGTATGAGAACTTGACGATATGGGACGCGGAGTTCCGTGTCATCACGCCGGATGGCGGAACGACATGGATTTTGGGGTCGTCGCGTCCTGAGAAGCTCGACGAAGGGCACGTCCTCTGGCACGGCTATATCGGCGACGTGACCGAGAAGAAGAAATATGAGATGGAAATCGAATATTTGAGTTATCACGACCAATTGACCGGCGTGAAGAACCGCCGTTATTTCGATGAGGCGCTCATCACATACGACGAGCCTTGCTATTATCCGCTCGCCTTGATTGTTGTCGACATCAACGGTTTGAAGCTGACGAATGATGCGTTCGGCCATCTGATTGGAGACCGCTTATTGATTGAGGCGACGATGATGCTAAAACGTGAGATTCGCGGCAAGGACACGGTCGCCCGGATCGGTGGGGATGAGTTCGTGATCATCCTCCCGAATACGACATTGGAGGAAGCGAAGCGGTTGTCCGATAACTTGAGCCAGCAGTTCTTGGCCAAATCAATTGAAGGATTGCCAATCTCGGCGTCGTTTGGAGAAGCGGTGAAGCATGACGATTCCCTTTCCGTTGTCGAAGTGTTCAACTTGGCCGAGGACCGGATGTACCATCATAAAGTATCCGAGAAGCAGAGCCGACGACATTATTCGATTCAACTCATCATGCGGACGCTCTATGAGAAAATCCCACGTGAAGAAGCCCACTCGCAGCGTGTCGCCGAGCTGTCACGACAACTCGGGCAGGCGATGAACTTCACGAGCGCTGAAGTGAACGAACTCGTCACGGCCGCGACGCTTCACGACATCGGCAAGGTCGCCATCAGCAATGAGATTTTAGACAAGACCGGGGCGTTGACCGATGCCGAGTGGCGCGAAATCAAACGTCATCCTGAAGTGAGCTATAACATTTTGAGCACGGTACCGGAATACGGACCGCTGTCCGAGATTGTACTCGCCCACCATGAACGTTGGGACGGGAACGGTTATCCGAAAGGGATCAGCGGCGAACAGATTCCGCTCGCGGCCCGGATTATCTCGATTGCGGACACGTTCGACGTGATGGTGACGGGACGCCCATACCGGAAAGCAAAGACGCTCGATGAAGCGCTCGCGGTCATCGAAGAAGAAGCGGGTCGGCAGTTCGACCCTGAACTCGTCGAGGTGTTCTTCAAGAAGGTCGTGCCGACGTTGCAGCGGTGAATACAAAGCAAGGCGAGATGCTTATACTGAGCATCTCGCCTTGCTTATTTGTCTGTCTTTCGTGACAGCCACAGTTCTTTTAAGTTCAAACCATCATTTTTGAGGCCATTGGATAGGGTGTGTGGAAACAGATTAACAATGACGAATAAATACGACGTCGTCACGAAAGCGGACGTGAATACACCTGCAAACCATTCTGGATATAGAAGGGCGAACGCCCAAACAAGGGAGCCAGTGACCAGGTTAGCCAAAACCCCGCCTGAAATGAGGAGAAGACGTTGTCCCCACTTTAGTTGTATATGTTTGTAGGAGTACCGACCTAGCCAGAATTTCTGAGGTGACCAATGCACATGACCGATGGAAAAGACCGGCTTTCCTTCCCCGATGTAAATGCCAATCATGTGTGTCCCCACGAGTCGACCTGCGCAGGCGTGACCGTATTCGTGAATGAGTAGAACAGGCAAATGCATAAACAACATAATCAAAGGAAACCAATCTTGAAGCATATGATAACCCCTTTAGTATTTTTTTACAGTTTAGCATTAAAGGTAAAATTTAACAAACATATTCAAAGGGGTTTCGCATTGGATTAAGTGAGCGGTCGTTTCTTCAACGCCCAGGCGATGACGAGGAAGACGACGAGCGCCATCCCGAGCAACATGAGGATTGAATTGAGCGGGAAACGGTCCTCATACATCTGGGCGACCCCGTAGTTGAACCAATATGTCGGCAAGAAGCGTCCGACGGCTTGAAGCGTCTCCGGAAGCCACGTCAGACTGATGAAGGCGCCGCCAGTGATGGCCGCCGCCATCGTCACGGACGTCTGCCAAATGTTCGCTTTCTCCCGATTCGTCGCGAGAATGGCGATGAGCGACCCGATGGCGAGACAGACGAACAGATAGACGATGAACAATAACGTCAGGACAGGCAGATGAGCCAGAATATCTTGTCGGTACAGCACGGCGCTGAAGGCGAGTAGCATGAGCACATAAATCAGTCCGACCGCACAGAACGACACGAACAACGAACCGATGTAACGCCGTGGCGTGACCGGGGCGGCGAACAGGCGCGAGTAAATCTTCTCATCCCGGTCGTCGGCGACGAACAACGGGATGAACTGGAGAAAGGCCGACATCATGACGAACGATAAGAGACCGAGGAACGCCTGCGTCCGCGCCGTCGTCGCCACGCTCTGTTGGAACGGTTCACTCGAGAGCGTATAGCCGTTCTCCGTCTCACGCTCGGCCAGCTCGTTGAACCGTTCTTCGTCAAAATCACTTGCGAGCAGTAACTGCCGCTCGCGCGACAGGTGCGAGTTGAGCGCTTGCTCGATTAACGCGGCGTCACTTCCTTCAGTCGCGCTGAACGAGAGACGCGGCGTCTCCCCATTCAAGAGCGCCTCGGTGAATCCGTCCGGTATCGTCAAGACGATGTCTTGTCCTTGGAGTAAAGCCTCATCGGTCTCATCCGTATTGAGCGGTGTCACTTCGCCGAAACGTCCGGCTTCTTCAATGACACGACCGGCGAGTGTCCCGCCATCGCGGTCAAGGATGCCGATGGAAGCGTTCAACGCCGATGTCGAGCTGAGAAACGAGAGAATCAAGGCGAAACCGAACACGGAGACGAACGTGAACACCCACAGCCCTTTTTTTCGAAGCATGCGCTTGGCGACATGTCTAAATAGCACCACGGCGGTTCACCCCTTTCCAAAGCAACAGACTGAGGACGGCGAACACGAGGAGATGCAAGGCGAGCCAACCGAGGCTCTGCCAAAACACGGCTGGATCTCCGCCGCGCAGGAGCACCTGGAGTATGCCTTCCCGCATGAAAATCGGCATGAAGACGTACTGGGCCCATGGTGCCACGCTCAGCGTCACTTGATCGAAACCAGGGACGTAACCGCCGGAGAGAATCATGATGATGGCGACGAACCCGTTGACGATCGCGTCTTTCGTACTGCGCGAGAGACGAGGCAGGCTCGACACGAGAAAGCCGAACGCGGTGCCGTATAAGGCAAGGGCGAGCCAAGCGATGAACAAGAGTCCGAAATGGACATAGTCGAGTGAGAAGCTACGATACACAAAGTGACTGAACCAAAACACGAGTACGAGTTGCAGGAAGATAAGGGTGTATCGGCTCAGGCTGCGGGCCAGGCGATACTCGATCCGTTTGACCGGAGCGGCCTGAATGCGGAGATAACTCCCGGTCATCGGCTGTTCCTCGCTGAGCATGCCGGTAATATAAAACGCACCGAACAGCGCCGTCATGATGGAAATCGTGACGGTGAAGTATTCGAGTGACGTCGGGGTCCGGCCCGACAAATCGATGCTCTCGCTATCGATGAACGTTTCGCTCTCGAACGGGGCGGAGACGCCTGCCTCGGCGAGCATAATCTGCTGATTGGCGACGTCCGTATATTGCCGGAGGATGGCCTCGATGACGTCGAACTCGATTGTCGACGGTTCCTCGTATAGCAGACGGACATCGGGACCGTCCAAATGAAGGATGACATCGGTGTCGCCATCGTTCACGCCGGTTTCAGCAGCGGCGATACTATCGTACGGGACGAGATTGATGAATGCTTTGATATCATCGTCGGCGAGGAACGACTCGAGCGGCACCCGATAATCATCCGTCGACTGTTCGACGTAGGCGACATCCGTGACCGGAAGCGAAAAATTGCTATTGAAGATGGCCGATAGCATCGTCCCGAGCCCGAAGATAAGGATGATTGGGAAGATGAGCATCCAAAACAGGGTCGAGCGGTCGCGCAGTTGCTGTTTGACATCATATTTGATGAACGTCCATAGTTTCATCGTCATCACTCCCTAAGTGTCTTACCGGTCAGGGCCAGGAAGACGGTATTCAAGGACGGACGGTCGACCGTGATCGAGGTGAAGCGGACCCGCTCGTCATGAAGCACATCCAGCAGCGGGGCGAGCGGCGTATCTTTCTCGAGCGACACGTCGAGGAACGGTTCCTCGTACTCGACTTTCTTCACGCGTTCGAGTGATTCGAGTCGTTCCAAGAGGCTCGGGGTGAGGGCGTCGACTTTGATGCGGGCCGTCTCAAGCGTCATGACTTGGTCTTTCAGCTCGTCTTGCGTCCCCTCGGCGATAATCCGTCCCTCATCGACGATGGCGACACGGTCGCACAGCATCTCGACTTCCTCCATATAATGGGACGTGTAGATGATGGTCGCCCCACGTCGATTCAACTCGCGGATATTCTCGAGGATGGTATTGCGTGACTGCGGGTCGATGGCGACGGTCGGCTCATCCATGAAGATGAGTTCTGGTTCATGCACGATGCCGCAGGCGATGTTAAGACGACGAAGGAGCCCCCCGGACAGTTCCGGCGGACGTTTCTTTTGGTGTGGCGTGAGTTCAACGAAGTCGAGGGCGGCCACGGTCTTTTGTTTGGCCTCGGCCGGTTTGAACCCATACAGCTCGGCGAAAAATTGAATGTTCTCGAACACCGTCAGTTGGTCGTACACGGAGACATGCTGCGGGACGATACCGACGCGTCGTTTAATCGTCTGCTCGTCTTTTGGCATCGAGTGGTCAAAAATTCGAATGGTGCCGCTGTCGGCGGGATATAAGTTCAGCATGACAGAAATGGCGGTCGTTTTCCCGGCCCCGTTCGGTCCGAGTAAGCCGAACAACTCGCCGGCCTCGACGTGAAGTGAAAAGTCGTTCAAGGCAATCGTCTCACCGAACCGTTTGGTGACGTGGTCGAGCGCGATGATAGACACGTGGACGCAACTCCTTTCAAATGAGGAACGTGAAAAAGCATACAATGTTTTGTTCCCGTTTGCAGGAACTTCCGAACCCGATGCCGAATGAATTATAATAGTCGAATTATTCAGACAATTAATGGAAGTTGAAGTGAGGGATCGCGATGAAAGGGTGGCAGTTCAATAAAGAAGAGTCGAGCGAGAAGTTTCCGGACGAGATGGCGTGGGCGTTATTTTGCACCGTCGAGCCGAAGCGAATGGATACGACACTCCCGTTTTATTATGACGAGTCGGTGTTCCGTTTCTCGAACGGGACAGAGTCATTTTATTTTAAAATCTCCCCGAGCTATCACGAGTTTGAGGTGAACGTCAAAGACGCGACGGGCGAGTTGCTGTACTATCAGCTGTTGCGAACGGTCGGGAAAGTCGAGGTGCTCGAGGATCGGCGCGACCACGGCGAACTGTTGATTGTCATGAACGAGGACCGGAACCGCACGGTGACCACGATCGAGTTGACCGTGCGACCGCGTTTCCGGGTACTCGTCAAAGAGCACTATGTTTGAGTTTTCCTCAGAGTGGTACATCAATTAGACAGCATGTACAACGAGGAGGAGATTTACATGAAAGACGGACTTAACAAAAAAGTTGATGGTTTGATTGATAAAGCGGCAGGCAAAGCGAAAGAAGCGGTCGGCAAAGCGACGGACAACCAATCGCTCAAGCGTGAAGGCCAGAAAGATCAAGTGAAGGGGACGGCCAAAGAGAAGACCGGCCAAGCCCAACAAAACCTCGAAAGCCTGAAAGACGAACGCCGCTAATACAAAACGGGAAGTCGCGACAACTGCGACTTCCCGTTTTTTCATTTCGTCAAAAAGACTTGGACGTGAATCGTCGATCCTTGCGCGTTCTTGGCGGCACCGACACCGAGATGCGTGAAGTTTCCGTTCAAGATGTTGGCGCGGTGGCCGCTCGAGTTCATCCAGGCGTTCACGGCTTGTGCCGGATCGCTCGACCCCATATAGATGTTCTCGCCCCAACCGCGATAGCTGACGTCGTAGGCGTCGAGTGTGTCACCTGGGCTCCCGTTCTCACGGAGCTGATGCGAGAACTGGCCCGTCCGTGCCATCTCGTCGGCCCGGACTTGGGCGACGCGGTTCGCCTCGCTCGACGCGGCGAGCGCCGATAAGCCAGCCGTCTGACGTTCTTCGTTCGTCTCGGCCAAGATGCCACTGGCCGGTGTTTTGAACGTGATATGTTTTGCCAAAATATATCCAGTCTTCGTGCCGACGTTCACTTTATACCAACGCGTCGTGCCTGTGTACCGGTACGAGATCGTCTCGAGCTTCATCCCTTGGCGCAAGAACACGACGTTCGATGAGGTCGTGAGCGGACGCGACTTTAAGTAGACGCTCGATGGGGCGACGTACGTCGTCTTCGTGAACGCGACTTCGGCTGTCGATAGCTTGACATATGTGGCTGGGACGTACCCGTAACCCGTGCCCCATTGGATTTTGTACCAGCGAGTCCCGTTCGTCGTGAATGACGTCCGGACCATCATCGTGCCGTCCCGAACAATTTTACCGACACTTGTCGCTGAGCTTGACGGTGTTTTGCGGACGTTGATTTGGCTGATTCCCGTAACGGAACCTTTCGTGTTGACGGCGGTCTCACGATACGAGGCTTCGACCGTGATCGGATTGACGGTGAGCGGAGTGGTCGACGGGGTAAATGTAAACGCAGTTGCAAGGGCGGCAGCGAGCAAGACTGAGGCAGATTTTTTCAAAATGGGAAGCTCCTTTTTCGATAATATAACCATATAATATATTGAATAGGGCGATAGTGAGTATTACCATTTGATTACAAAAAGAGGCAGACTCCGTGGAGCCTGCCTGGTCCTTATTTATACAGTAAATACTCTTTCCGAATCGGCAAGAACGCATCACGCTCGGCATCGACTTTCGTCATAATCGCCTCGAGCGACTCGCCGGCGAGAATCATATCTTTCACATAGGCGTTCCCGGTCAGCTTCGTGATGAAGTCATTGGCGAGGAACTCGAAGTCGTCCGGATACAGGTCGTGCGCCGTCTTCACCATGGCGATGCCGGTCTTGACCGCTTCGAACTTCGTTGGCTCCGTGACGTACACTTCGACGCCGTGCGACAGTTTGCCCGCGTTCTTCGAGAACGTCGGTGTGAACGAGGCGGCGCGGAATGTGACACCCGGAAGTTCGAGCTCGTTCAACGTCTTGGCATAGTCATGCGCCTTCACATACGGAGCACCAATCAATTGGAACGGTTTCGTCGTGCCGCGTCCTTCCGACAGGTTCGTCCCTTCGAACAGACCGGTCGCCGGATAGACATTGACCGTGTCCGTCGTCGGCATATTCGGTGACGGCATGACGAACGGGAGTCCCGTATCTTCGTAAAGCATCGAGCGCTTCCAGCCCTTCATCTTGACGACTTCGAGGTCGGCTTGAATCTGGTATTCCGTGTTGAACAAGCGGGCGAGCTCACCGACGGTCATGCCATGCTTGAGCGGGATCGGATAGAGGCCGATAAAGCTCGAATAGGCCGGGTCGAGCACGGGCCCTTCGACGCGGAGGCCGCCTTGCGGGTTCGGTCGGTCGAGGACGACGAACGGGATATCGTTCTCGGCTGCGGCTTCCATCGCATATGCCATCGTATAGATATACGTATAGAAGCGTGTACCGACGTCTTGAATGTCGAAGACGAGCACATCGACGTCTTTGAGCATTTCGGCCGTCGGTTTTTTCGTCGCCCCATACAGACTATAGACCGGGAGTCCCGTCACTTCGTCGATATAGGAACTGATTGTCGATCCGGCTTGCGCATCACCGCGGACACCGTGTTCCGGTCCGTACAGTGCCGTCAATTCGAAATCATCGGCGTTGTGGAACAAGTCGACGATACTTGTCATGTTGGCATCAATTCCGGTCGGGTTTGTGATCAAACCGACGCGTTTGCCAGACAAGATATCGGGGTTGTCCATCAACCGGTCGACCCCGAGCTCGACTTTCGGTTTCTTCGGCCCTGACTTGGCATCGGCATCGAGTAACATGACAGATGACGTGACGAGTGTGAGAGCGGCGAGGCCGCCAATCCATTTCTTCATAACAGTTCCTCCTCTGTAAATGTAAGCGCTTTACTACTTACTGGAAAGTGTACCATTTTGTATTTTTAATTCAATATAAAGTAACTAAAATAGGAAATTTTATTTCTGCATTTGATTCGTTGTACCTAAAAAGCCATCAGATTTCTCTGATGGCTAGATGCTTATCGTACGGCGAGAGCTTTCCATCCCGTCGCGCCCATGACAGAGCTGACTTGGCTTTTCGGGATGACGAGGCGGCCGCGGTACGGGTCGTTGATGTAGAGGTTGTTCTTATCATAGCCCGTCGCGAGCATGACATGATAATTGACGAAACCGGTGAACTTTTTATTTGAAGCGGTGTACCAATTGAAGTAACCGTAAGGCTGTTTGAAGTCGACGCTCGCCCAGACGATGACCGGGTTGCCGAGCGACAGCTCGCGCTCGATTGAAGCTAATCCTTGGCCGGACAAGTCTTTCACGGGACGATACTTGCTCGAGAAGTTAATCATGCCTTTCGGATAGATGCCGTAATTGCGATATTGGCTGAGTTTGCCTTTCGGGTCGCCTGTGAACATGACGTTCGGGTCGACCCAACGGTAGAGTCGGTTCTCGTAGCGGGCGTTCCACATACTTTTTGGCATCTCCCGGTACAGCGTCTCGGCGCTGACAACGCGTCCTTTTTTCTCGAGCGCCATCTTGAGCGAGAAGAACTCGCATCCGGACGGGTAGCCCATCTGGAATTGACGATAGAGCGGCACGCTCATCTTGTATGAAGACAGCGGGTTGCTATAGACACCGCGGGCGTCGAACGCGGCGTTGCCGATGCGTTTGTTCTTGTACATGACACCCGATGAATCGAAGAAATACCATTTGCTGTTGATGACTTGCCAGTCTGTCTTCTTCGTCAGAGTGGGCGCGTAATACTCGTATTGCGTCGTATACTTCCAACCGGTCTCGCGGACGCCGGTCGAGTGGAAGTGGTAGTAGTGGCTCCCGACCTTATGTTTTCCTTGTAGGCGATAGCCATAGACGGGATGGAACCCGTATACTTTCCCGTCAATCGTCTGCAGACCGTAACGACGTTTTCCGTCCGACCCGAAATAATAATAGCGGGCGGCGACTTTTTGGACGCCGGCCAACCGATAGCCGTACGTCTCATGGAAGCCGTAAACGGTCGTCCCAATCTTTTTCAAGCCGTGCTGGCGTACACCGCTTGTCCCGAAGTAGTAGTGACGTGTCCCGACCTGTTGCCAGCCGGTGGCGACGCGTCCGTCTTTCAAGAGCAAGTATTTCTTGCCGTTAATCGTGTACATGCCCGACCGGATCGTTCCGTTTTCGAATATGTAATGCTTCACGCCGTTGACGGTTTGCCAACCGCTCAACCGTTTCCCTTCAAGAGAGAACAAGTAGCGTTTCCCGTCCACGGTCAAAAAGCCGATCGCCTTGACGCCGTTCGATTTGAAGTAATAGAGACCGTCCGTGAGTTGTTGCCAGCCTTTCAGCTGCTTCCCGTCGGCGGCGAACAAATAGGTCGCCCCGTCAATCGAATAGCGCCCGGTGACAAGCACGCCGTCCGTTTCAAAATAATATGTAGCGCCATCGATGGCTTGCCAACCGATGGCCATCGTCCCATCTGCTGCGAAATAATAGGTCTTGCTGTCAATCACTTGCCAGCCGGTCAGCACCGTGCCGTCTTCTGTCGTATAAACCGTTCCCGTTGCCGTCGTTTGAAACCCGGCCGCGGCATAGGCGTGGTCTGCGCTCATGATGATGCTCATACTCACGGCCAATCCGGCTACTACATGACTCCACTTCATAGGCGTTCCTCCGCAATCATTTTGCAAAATTGGTATTATTTTGTAAATTAAGTATACATGAGAAAAGCCGCCCTGACTCGGCGGCTAAAGGACTATTTTGAGAAATTGCTACATCAGGACGAACGGCTTATGAACAACAACCGTTTCGAGGCGACGAAGAGCGTCACACTGACCAGCAACAGGCTACTGAAAATCGGCCAGACAAGTAAACTCTCACCCATGAGCACCTCGGCCGATAACGAGCCGAGCCGCCATGGCATCCAATCCCACTCGAGCCAGCCGATGAGGAGTGACATGATGAAATGGAGCGCGAGCGTGATGACGAGGGCGACGAGACCGCTCTCGAGCAACGCCGCGAACAAGAAGAAAATTGACAGCTGGACGACGAAATGAAGCATGAGCAGTCCGGTCGCTACCAAGAAATCGCTGACGGCGAACGAATCGAACAAAACGATTGTATAGTAGGCGGCGCTCAATTGGGCCAGGCCAATCGCGGCGACGGCGAGCAATGAATAATGTCCCCATTTGCTGAGGACGATGCGTGTGCCCGGAATCTTGAGCGACTTGAGCCAGGCGAGCGTACCGAGCGACCGTTCGTGACTGAACGTATGCATCGCGGACAACAGCACGACGAGCAGGCCGATTTGTCGCAACTGTTCGCTCGCCGACATGAGCACTTCTTCTGGTGACGGGGTCGGAATCTCGATGACCGCCCCGTCCGGCAGGTTGCCACCCGAGGCCAAAATGTCCGGGAGGAAATAGAGCGTGAGCGGTTGCATCGCCGCGAGCAACATCAAGGCGATCGGGACCCAGACGAGTCGCTTGTTGCGCCATGACTCTTTCCATTCTTGTTTGAAGATGGCCAGTCTCATCAGGCGTTCACCTCCAAAAAGAGTGACTCGAGCGATGGATGCCCGACATGGAGCGATTGGAGTCTTAGACCGCGCTCCAGCAGCAGCTGCAGTAGCGCCCGTTCCGTCACGTCTTTCGCGTCCGTCTCGAGTTCCCATGTCGTCCCGGAGCGGGTGACGTGGCTGACACCCGGGAGCGTTCGCCACTCATCCTCCGTCACGACGTCATTGAACAGACGGACTTGAATCGAGGACTTCGAGCCGAGTAAATCGGTCACGGTCCCTTCCATGAGCAGCCGTCCTTGCCGGAGCAGGAGCACCCAGTCGCTCGCTTCCTCGGCATCGGGGAGCACGTGCGTCGAATAGAGAATCATCCGCTCTCGTTTCAAGTCGCTCAACAGGTCGAGTACTTCCCGGCGGCCGCGCGGGTCGAGCGCAGAGACGGGTTCGTCTAACAACAACAGCTCGGGGTCATGCACGAGCGCCTGGGCGATGCCGAGTCGCTGTCGCATGCCGCCGGACAAGTGCGCTGCTGGTCGATTGACAGGCTCGAGTCCGACCCGTTTCAACAGATGGACCGGGTCGATAGTCGTGACGCCGGTCAACTCGGCCGCATAGCGAATCGTCTCGACAGGGGTGAGCGAGGGATAGAGCGCCGGACGTTGCGGCAGATAACCGATGCGGATGGCATCGTGTCCAACAATTTGTCCGGACGTCGGTGTCGTCACGCGGGCGATCATGTTGAGCAGTGTCGTCTTGCCGGCCCCGTTCTCACCGAGAAGCGAGGTACAGCCAGGGCGGAGCGAGAAGCTGACGTCGTCGAGCGCGGTGAACGTGCCGAACCGTTTCGTCAGTTGAGTGACGTTCATCGCTTCGTCCGTCCCCATAGGAAGTAGACGATTGGGCCGAGGATGTTGATGAATAGGATGACGAGGAGCCATACCCATTTCGGTCCATTCGTTTCTTGCCGTTTGAGCAGGTCAATCAAGGCGACGACGAGCAAGATGAGCTGCAGGACGAGCAACGGCAAAAGGATGAGCAATAAATTTGAGTCATTGGTAATGTCCAATTATGTTCCTCCTTCATAAATGAGTTCACTACTCCATTCCACATATAGGACCTATTTCCTGTATGGAACAGAAAAAAGCCCTTTCTCCGTAAAGAAAGGGTGACGATCATTTGACGATGATGACCGGGGCGAGGGCGCGCTTGGCGAGCTTATGGCTGACGCTGCCGAGCACGAACTCTTGGAACGTGTTCAGTCCGCGTGAACCGACGACGACATACTCGTATGGTTGATGGTTCGCATATTTGACGAGTTCGACGTCCGGCTCCCCACGAAGTTCGATATATTCATACTCAAGCCCGGCTGCAACGATTTGATCGAAGAGCGGTTGCAACATCTGTTGGCGCTTCGTTTCAAGATCGATTTTTCCGGTCGAGTTGAGTGCGGCTTCTTTCGATTCTTTGGCGCTGACGACATGGACGATGTCGATGGATGCGTCTGATGCCTTGGCGAGCTGGATCGCTTTCTCAAGTGCCCGCTTCGAGTGGGCAGATCCGTCTGCCGCTAAAAATACCTTTCCCATTGAAACGTCCTCCTCTTTCACACAATCTACTTTTAGTATATGCGATTTACTAGAGCCATGGATATAAAAAAGGGAGCGAACGTGAAGGTTCGCTCCCGAAGAAATTGAATCAATGGCCGGTGCTTGTTTTTTGTTGCTTCAAGTGTAGCGCGAGCGTATTGAGCAGTTTCTCTGAATCCTTGTTCAAGTTCAACAATTCCGGTTCGATTCCGACTTCGCGATACTTGAAGACGACTTTGTCGATGGCGCCGATGGCCGAGTCGTCCCAAAGATGCGTGTTCGAGAAATCGATGGTGACGTATTTAACACCGTCTTCGGCGTCTTCGGTCACATCGAACTGATTGACGAACTCAGACGTCGAAGCGAAGAAGAGCTGACCGTTCACGATGTAGCGGGCACGGTCGGCGTCCACACTGCGGTCAAGTTCGATTTTCGAGATTTTGGCGGCAAAGAGGATGGCTGCCGTCAAGATCCCGGCGAACACACCGAGTGACAAGTCGTGCGTGACGACCGTGACGAGCACCGTCACGAGCATGACGACCGTATCCGATTTTTGAGCGGTGCGCATCGCTTTAAGCGAGCCCCAATCAAACGTCGCATACGAGACGAAAAACATGACACCGACGAGTGCGCCGACCGGGATGAGCATCAACACGTCACTCATCGTCATGATCATGATGAATAACGCGAGTCCGGCGACGAACGTCGACAGGCGCCCACGGGCACCGGACGAGACGTTGATGACCGATTGACCGATCATCGCACACCCTGGCATCCCGCCGAAGAGACCGGCGATGATATTGGCGATGCCTTGTCCTTTTGATTCCAGGTTCTTGTTTGAATCCGTTCCGGTCATGTCATCGACGATTTGTGCCGTCAACAGCGACTCGATCAATCCGACGAAGGCGAGGGAAATCGAGTAAGGCAGGATGATCATCAACGTCTCAAACGTCAACGGGACGTTCGGGAATAAAAATTCCGGGAGCGTTGCTGAAATCGTACCCATGTCGCTAATGTTTTTCGTCTCGAGCCCGAGCGTGACTGCCAGAATCGTCATGACGACGATGGCGACGAGCGGTGCCGGGATGACTTTGTTGATGCGTGGGAACAAGAAGATGATGGCGAGCGATCCAATGACGAGCGCCCAGATAATCCAGCTTTCACCTTCAAAGTTCGTCAATTGCGCCTGGAAGATTAAAATCGCCAAGGCATTGACGAAGCCGACCATGACGGCGCGCGGGATGAACTTCATCAACCGGGCGATGCCGAAATAGCCGAGCGCAATTTGAAGGATTCCGGCGAGAATTCCGGCAGCGAGTAAATACTGCAACCCGTAATCGGCGACGAGCGAGACGATGACGAGCGCCATCGCACCGGTCGCAGCCGAAATCATGGCCGGACGCCCACCGGCAATCGAGATGACCATCGCAATGATGAACGACGCATATAACCCGACCATCGGATCGACTCCAGCGATTAGGGAGAAGGCAATCGCCTCAGGGATAAGGGCGAGCGCGACGACGAAGCCGGCTAGGACGTCAGCCCGGACGTTGCCGAGCCAATCTTGTTTAATCGTATTCAATTTTTCCAAAAGAACACACCTCTCTATATATTTTTTGACTTTGACCTCCGAGTCTCACGAAGATCAAACGCCGCATTATATGAAAGAAGTCGTTCGACTGACACATGTTTTCACAACGTGTTTCATCATACCGAACTTTTTCTAAGAAGACAATTGCTTATCATGAAAAACTATGGTACTTTCATAACGTGAATGTTATATAACGGTTTTGTTATACAGAGAAGGAGAATGACGATGCATACCGCAGAAGAACTCAGTAAAGTGCTCAAAGTGTTGGCTGATCCGACACGCCTGACGATGCTCAAGCAAATGCAAGAAGGGGAGCAGTGCGCTTGTAGCTTCGTTGATTGTTTTGACATCTCGCAACCGGCCATCAGCCGTCATTTGAAGATGATGCGTCAAGCTGGGCTATTGCTCGAGCGCCGGGACAAGCAATGGATTCACTATCGGTTGAATGAGATGAGCCCGTTCTATTCAATCGTCGTCGATTTGCTCGACAAAATCGAGACGGTCGATGCGAGCTGTGGCTGCGACACGGACTGTGCGATTTAAGGAGGAATGGATGATGAAATTGGAAGTGTTCGAACCGGCCATGTGCTGTCCGACCGGACTATGCGGTCCGTCAATCGATCCAGAGTTGACACGAATCGCGACGGTTCATTATGTGCTGAAGCAACGTGGATTCGATGTTGCGCGCTACAATCTCGCCTCGGAGCCGAACCGGTTCGTCGAGAACGCAAACGTCCAGGCCGAAATTACGAAAGGTCTCGAGACGTTGCCGCTCACGGTCATTGACGGGGACATTGTCAAACGCGGAGCGTACATGACGAACGAAGAGATTTCCGAATTGACGGGACTTCCCGTCGATGCGTTCGCGAAACAAGATGGCGAAAAACCGAAAGTCCGCATCACGCTGAAAAAATAAGGAGGCGCGTCATGATGAATCGCTTTGATTTCCATACGATTGAGCCGACCCGGTACGTGTTTTTGACCGGGAAAGGTGGCGTCGGCAAGACGTCGACGGCCTCTAGTCTCGCCTTAACGCTCGCCGATCGTGGCAAGCGCGTCTTGCTCGTCTCGACTGACCCGGCAAGCAATCTGCAGGACGTATTCGAGATGGAGCTCGACGAGACCCCGCGTCTCGTCCCGGAGACCGGTCTATTTATCGCCAACTTCGACCCGGAAGAAGCGGCGAAACAATACATGGAACGCATGGTCGGCCCGTATCGTGGTATGCTGCCGGACGTGGCCATCCAGTCGATGGAAGAGCAGTTATCGGGTGCCTGCACGGTCGAAATCGCGGCGTTCGATCAGTTCACCGAGCTGTTGACGTCGGAGACGGCCCGAGACACATACGACCACGTCATCTTTGATACAGCCCCGACCGGTCACACGCTACGGTTATTGACGTTGCCGAGCGCGTGGGATGAATTTTTAGAGACGAACACGACCGGTGCGTCGTGCCTCGGCCCGCTCGCCGGACTGGCTGATAAGCAAAGCCAATATAAACGGGCCGTCGAGACGCTCACTGACAGCAATGAGACGACACTGTTGCTCGTCGCCCGTCCCGAAACGTCGACGCTCGTCGAGGCGGCACGCGCCGCGACCGAGCTTCACGCGATCGGCATTGAACGGATGCAACTCGTCATCAATGGCGTGGTCGCGCCAGCCGAAGGGACGGACCTGTATACGAGACGGTTCATCGAACGCCAGCAAGACGCACTCGCATGCTTACCTAAAGGCGTCGACACGCTCGAGACGTTCACGCTGCCGTATGCGTATGAGAATTTGATCGGCGTCTCGGCACTGCGCCGCTTCGTGAACGGGGAGACGGTCACGGTCCCGACGACGACTTACGACGTGGACCGTTACGGCTCGATCGATGCGCTCGTCGAGGAAATCGAAGCGGACGGACCGAGTGTCATCATGACGATGGGGAAAGGCGGCGTCGGGAAGACGACCCTGGCCTCGCTCGTCGCCGTGGCGCTCCATGAACGCGGGCACGCCGTCCATTTGACGACGACCGACCCGGCCGCGCACGTTTCGTTCACGATTGGAGCCGATGTTCCAGAGACGTTCACCGTCGACGCAATCGACCCGAAGGTGGAGATTGAGAAGTATCGCATGGACGTCTTCCGGGAAGCGGGGGATATGAACGACGAGCAGCGCATGATGCTCGAAGAGGACTTGCGTTCGCCGTGTACCGAGGAAATCGCCGTCTTCCGCGCCTTCGCCGATCAAGTGGCGAAAGCGAAAGACCGCTTCGTCGTCATCGACACGGCGCCGACGGGACATACGCTTCTCTTGTTGGATGCAACCGAGAGTTATCATCGAGAACTTGAACGGTCGACTGGGGTCGTCCCGGAAGCGGTTCGCGAGCTGTTACCGAAACTGCGCGATCCGAAGCAGACGCACGTCATCATCACGACGCTCCCTGAAGCGACACCGGTATACGAGGCCGAACGGCTCGTCGCTGACTTGAAACGGGCCGAGATTCAACCGTTCGCTTGGGTCGTCAACCAATCGTTCACACCGCTCGATGTGACAAGCAAGCTGCTTACGGCGAAAGTCGCGAGCGAGGCGCCGTGGCTCGCGCGAATCAGCGCATATCCGCGACCGACACTACTCGCGTGGCAAGCACAACTGCCGGTCGGTTATCCGGCGCTCTCACACCTATTGAAGGAGGAAGTTAGATGAACATTACCAATGAAGCAATCGACTTTATGAAAGCGGCGCTTGCCGAGGAAGATATTCAATCGGTACGCATCTGCACGGAAGCAGGGTGCTGCGGACTGACGCTCGGTCTTCATATCGCCGCGCCGGAAGCATCGGACGACGTGAAAGACTTCGACGGCCTCACGTTCGCCGTCGCGAAAGACGCGGAAGCGATGGCGGAGAACGTCACGCTCGACGTCGAATCGACAGAAGACAGCGCGAGCCTCGTGCTACGCGGCTTACAACAGACGTGCTAAACAAATAGAGAATTATTGGAGGAACTCATTGTGCAGTGGATTGCTAGTATCATCTTTTTAGTCACGCTCTTCCTCATCATCAAGCAACCGAAAGGCCTCGGCATCGGTTACTCGGCGATGGGGATGGCGGTCATCGCCCTCATCACCGGTGTCGTCAATTTTGATGACGTCGGTACCGTCTGGGGCATCATTTGGAACGCGACGTTCACCTTTATCGCGATCATCCTCATCTCGCTCATCTTGGACGAGATTGGCTTCTTTGAATGGGCCGCCTTACATATGGCCCGCATCGCTGGAGGGGGCGGTGTCAAACTGTTCGTCTATATCACGCTTCTCGGGGCGCTCGTTGCGGCATTGTTCGCCAACGATGGGGCGGCACTCATTTTGACGCCAATCGTCCTCGCCATGGTGCGCGCGCTCAAGCTGCCGGATGCGGTCGTCTTGGCCTATGTCATGGCGTCCGGGTTCATCGCCGATACGGCCAGTCTGCCGTTCGTCGTCTCGAACCTTGTCAATATCGTCTCGGCCGACTTCTTCGGCATCGGGTTCGCCGAATACGCGGCCCGGATGGTGTTCGTCAACGTCTTTGCTGTCGCCGGAAGCTTGCTCGTCCTTTACTTGTATTTCAAGAAGGACATTCCGAAGCAATATGACTTATCGAAACTCGTCGAGCCGAGCACGGTCATCAAAGACCATAAGATGTTCCGCTTGTCGTGGGTCGTGCTCGCACTGCTCGTCATCGGCTATTTCACGAGCGACATCATCGGTATCCCGGTCTCACTCGTCGCCGGGGTCATCGCTCTGTTCTTCCTCGTCATGGCGAACCGTTCGCCAGCCGTGAAGACACAGTCGGTCGTTCGCGGTGCGCCATGGGCCATCGTCTTCTTCTCGCTCGGGATGTATATCGTCGTCTACGGTTTGCAAAACGCAGGGCTGACGCAAGTGCTCGCCAACTTCATCGACTGGTTCGCCGTGAACGCCTTCAGCGCCACGTTCGGGATGGGCTTCTTGGCCGCCATCTTGTCATCGGTCATGAACAATATGCCGACCGTCATGATTGACGCGCTCGCCATCGATTTGACGAATACGACCGGTCAGATTCGGGAAGCGCTAATCTATGCGAACGTCATCGGGTCCGATCTCGGTCCGAAGATTACACCGATTGGGTCACTCGCGACCTTGCTATGGCTCCACGTACTCCGTACGAAAGGGCTTAAAATTGGTTGGGGTCAATATTTTAAAGTCGGGATTATCTTGACGATTCCGACGCTCGCCATCACGTTGCTTGGACTATATATCAGTCTACTACTTTACTAAGGAGTGTTTTTCTATGAAATTGGTCATCATCGGTTCGGTCGCTGCCGGTACATCGGTCGCGGCGAAGGCACGTCGTAACAACGAAGACGCACAAATTACGATTTATGATCGCGACTATGACATCTCATACTCGGGTTGCGGCATCCCGTATTACGTCGGGGGAGAAGTGGAATCACGCGACGATTTGACGCCTCGCGATGCGGCGTTCTTCAAGAAGCGCTACCACATCGACGTCAAGACGCGTCATAACGTGACGGCCGTCGATGCCGACGCCCAGACGGTCACGGTCGAGAACCTTGAGACGGGTGAGTCGTTCACGGACAGCTATGACAAGTTGGTCCTCGCGACAGGTGCCTCGAGCATCGTACCGCCGATTCCAGGCGTCGATTCGGACAACATCTTCCCAATCCGGAACATTCAGAACGCGGAAGCGACACGAAACTTTGTCGATGCGACAAATCCGAAACACGCGACGATTATCGGTGCCGGATTCATCGGTCTCGAGATGGCTGAACAGCTCAAACTACGTGGCGTTGACGTCACCGTCATCGAGCGTTTCCCACAAGTGATGCCGCCGCTTGACAAAGACATGGCGTGCCGCGTCGAGGATCACCTCGAGAAGAACGGCATTGAGCTCATGCTCGGTGAGACAGTGACCGAACTCGTCGGTGATGGTCATGTCGAACGTGTTGTCACGGAAAGTGGCAAGACGATTGATACGGACCTCGTCATCCTCTCCGTTGGTGTCCGTCCGAACACGGAACTCGCGAAGTCGATTGGTGTCACGATTGGCGAGACGGGTGCAATCGCCATCAATGAGCGGATGGAGACGAACGTGAAGAACGTCTATGCGGCCGGTGATGTCGCCGAAAGTTTCTCGCTCGTCACGGGCAAACCGATTTGGCGTCCACTCGGTTCGACGGCGAACAAGATGGGTCGTGCCCTCGGGGACCTCATCACAGGAGGCGACCTTGAACACCGTGGCATCCTCGGCACAGGCATCTTCAAAGTGTTTGGCCAAGCCGTCGCCCAGACCGGTCTATCGGAACGTGAGGCCCGCGATCTCGGGTATGACGTCGAAGTGCTCCATAACACGAAGCCGGACAAGCCGGCTTATATGGGCGGGAAAGACTTGACGATTAAAGCAATCGGCGACCGGGCGACACGTCAATTGCTCGGCGTTCAAATCGTCGGCTTTGAAGGCGTCGACAAGCGCATCGACGTGTTCGTCACGGCTATCACGTTCAAAGCGAAGGTCGATGACTTGTTCCATCTCGACCTTGCGTACGCACCACCGTTCTCGACGACGAAAGATCCGGTCATGTACACGGGTATGGCACTCGCGAATAGTATGAACCAATCGGCGCGTCTGATTACACCGGCTGAGCTGCAGAAACGAATCGATGCGGGTGAGGATATGCAGATTATTGATACGCGCAAAGCTTCGCAGTTCGAGAAGGCGTGCGTCGACTGTGCGGTCAACATTCCGCTCGGTAACTTGCGCGAAGCTGCCAAGGACATGGACAAAGACAAGCCGACGGTCGTCTACTGCAATGGTGGAGTGACGGGGAACGCGGCGCAAAACGTGCTCCGCAACCTCGGATTCACGGACGTCTACAACTTGTCAGGTGGGAACAAGAACTATCAATTATTCAAAAAATACGGGAACTAACAAAACGGCGGCCTGAGCAATCAGATCGCCGTTTTGTCATGGGATTCTAGAGCTAGCAGTCATTCCCTGTTCTTGAAAAAAACATTGTATTCCAAAAAGGAAACGTTTACAATTTTTGTGTAAGCGTTTTCCTAAAATTATGCTACAAGGAGGGACCCACATGGTCAACAAACGATGGAAACAGGCATGGGCAGTTGTGCTAACGTTTGCACTAGTGCTCTCAATGTTTCCGATGTCATCGTCCGCTCTCGATAAGGGCAAGTCGACGCTCGTCGTCGTGCACTATCAAGAGGCACCGGACAATCAAATGGATTGGAACTTATGGCTTTGGGCGAATAACCCAGATTACTTCCCGAATAAAGGCTTCGCCTTCAACGGCGAGGACGATTTCGGCAAGGTGGCGGCCTATGAATTCCCGGTCGATTCACCTGAGAAGCTCGGTCTCATCGTCCGAACGGACAACTGGGAGAAAGATAAAGGGTCGGAGAACGACCGTTTCATCACGAGCGATATGATTAAAGACGGCGTTGCCGAAGTGTGGATCAAGTCAGGGGACTCGAAGATCTATACGTCGAACCCGGACGGGGAGACGGCAGCAACGGACGTGGATATGAAAGTTCATTACTTCCGTTACGACAATACATACACGGACTGGGGTCTTTGGACTTGGCCAGATGGTGGGGACGGTCAAAGCATCAACTTCGATGAGACGGACGCCTTCGGCGGTGTCGCGAACGTGAAGTTCGCGAATCCGGACGCGAAGAAGCTCATCGGACTCGTCACGAAAAAAGGCGAATGGGCCGAAAAAGACGGTACAGACCGTTTCGCGCTCAGCACGGCGAAAGAGATTTGGCTCGTCGAAGGGGATTCGACGATTTACTACTCGGAACCAGAAATCGATCGTTCACCGAAAATCGTTTCATTCGAGGCGGACACGTTCCGTCAAGCGGAGCTCACACTCAACCGCGTCATCGATGAGACGTTCTTGAGCGAATTGACGGTCGAAGGTGCGACCGTTGAATCGGTTAAGAAGTCAGGCGACAAGTCGGTCACGGTCCGTTTCAGTGCCGATATCGACTTGGCGGCGGTCATCACGGCGAAGCACCCGACGTTCGGAGACAAAGTACTCCAAGCGGGCGACGTGCTCCGCTCACCGGAGTTTGATGCGAAGTACGCTTACGACGGCAAACTCGGCGTGACGTATAAGCAGTCAAAATCACAATTCGTCCTCTGGGCCCCGACGGCACAAGACGTGAAACTCGAACTATGGAATATGCCGAAAACGCGTCCAGCTTCAGATAAAGATTTGAAGAAGACGATTTCAATGAAGCGTGGCGAACGCGGCACATGGGTCGCTACGGTTCGCGGTGACTTGGATGGCATCGGCTACACATACAACGTCAAGCACGCGTCAGGCAGCGTCCGCGCGGTCGATCCGTACGCGACGGCCGTCGGTGTGAACGGGGATCAAGGGGTCGTCGTCGACTTGAACGAGACGAAACCGAAACGTTGGAACTCGATGAAGCCGAAATTGGCGAAACGGACAGACGCGATCATCTATGAGACGCATGTCCGCGACTTGTCGATTTTCGACGTCACGTCAGACAAGTACGACTCAGGCATCAAACACAAAGGTAAATATCTCGGCGTCGTCGAGCCAGGCACGCGTCTGCTCGTCAACGGCAAGAAGACAGCCACGAAGACGGGTCTCGACCATATGAAAGACCTCGGTGTCACGCACGTCCAGTTCATTCCGGTGTACGACTATAACACGGCCTCGGTCGATGAGACGAACCCGGATGCATCATACAACTGGGGCTATGACCCGAAAAACTATAACGCGCCGGAAGGCTCGTACTCGACGAATCCATATGACGCCAAAGTCCGGATTCGTGAGATGAAACAAATGATTCAAGGGCTCCACGACAACAACTTGCGTGCCGTCATGGACGTCGTCTATAACCACATGTTCGATGCCCAGGCGTCGAACTTGCATAAAATCGTTCCAGGTTACTACTACCGCTACACAGAAGGCGGCGACTTCGCGAACGGAACGGGTGTTGGTAACGACACCGCTTCGGAACGCAAGATGATGCAGAAGCTCATCGTCGACTCGGTCGTCTATTGGGCGCAAGAGTACCATTGGGACGGGTTCCGTTTCGACCTCATGGGTATCCATGACGTCAAGACGATGAACCAAGTTCGTTCGGCGTTGAACAAGGTCGACCCATCAATCCTCGTCTTCGGCGAAGGTTGGGACCTTGGCACACCGCTCGACCCGGCGAAAAAAGCGAACCAAAAGAACGCCTACAAAATGCCGGGCGTCGCGCACTTTAACGACAATATCCGTGACGGTTTGAAAGGCAGTGTCTTCATCGATACGGACAACGGCTTCATCAACGGAAAAGCCGGCCTTGAGAACCGCATCAAGACAGGGATCGTCGGTGAAATCGACTATAGCGCCGACATCAAAGGATTCACGAAAGAACCGACGCAAGCGATCACGTACGTTGAAGCGCATGACAACCATACGCTTTGGGACAAGCTCGAACTCACGAACGCGAAAACGTCGGAAGCGGACCGGACGAAGATGCACCGTCTCGCGTCAAGCATCCTCTTGACGAGCCAAGGGACAACGTTCATCCATGCCGGTCAAGAGTTCATGCGGACGAAAGAGGGCGACCACAACTCGTATAAATCGCCGGACCGCATCAACCAAATGGACTGGAAACGGGCCGCTGACCGCAAAGCGGATGTCAAGTACATGAAAGGCTTGATTGAAATGCGTAAAGACAACCCAGGTCTTCGCATGACGAAGGCAGTCGACGTGAAGAAAAACTTGAAATTCTATAAAGCCGAAGCGAACGTCATCAGCTACTCAATCGATGACAAAGCACCAGGCCAGAAGAAAGACTTGTTCGTCACGCACAACGCCAACGCCAAGACGGTCAAAGTGAAATTGCCGAGTGGGCAATGGAACCTCATCGTCGACGGGAAACAAGCGGGCACGAAGACGATTAAACGCGTCTCGGGCACGGTCGATGTACCGGCTTATAGCTCGGTCGTCGTGAAACAACGTTAAGCTACGCACCAGAGGTCAAACGACCTCTGGTTTTTTGTGTGCTCAAACGTCCCAATGTGCAATTCCGGAAACTCATTCCCATGATTATCCAATATACAGCGAGATGTGATTATGCAATTTTATATAATTTATACAATTAGAGACGTTTAGCATGACATTCGTCACACTAAGGAGTGAAGTGCATGGGCTTTTTCCGGAATTGGAAACCAGTATTGGAAGTGAACGTTGAACAAATCAATCGAAATGAACGAATCAACCTTGATCCCCTCCTGATTGATCAATATCCTGACGCGGTTTACGTGCTAGACAGTGAGATGAATTTAATAGATTCGAACGAGAAGCTCTCCCTTTTGTTCCAAGGAAAAGAAGCGCGCTTTTTAAAACCAGACACTTGGCTGAGCAGGCAGGAGATGGAGCGTATCATCTCGTTTCATCAACGAGCTCTTCAAGGCGAGACGGTCCATTACGAGCTGAAGGCCGTGAATGAGGACCAGAAACGAATCCACCTGTCCGTGACGAATACGCCGCTCTATACGGGACATGTCATTACCGGATTGTACGGTATCGTGAAAGACTTGACGACACAGACGGAACTGCGCGAACGATACAATAAGTTGGTTGTCAGTCGGGTATTATTTGAGCGGATTCCGGGGTTGATTTTGGTTGAACTCGACCTTGAGACGGGTGAGTTCTATCACTCTCCACAAACAGGAAAGTTGCTTGGATTGTCACAACGTCAACTAGACATGATGGAGCGTGAACATTTCCGTAACTTGATTCACGAAGAAGACCGGCCGACGTTCGCGGCAGCCGTCAATCGATTGATTCAAAAAACGAACGAGTTTCAGTATGAGACACAACTGCGAGTCTTCAATCCGACGCGACAAAGTTTTTTAAACATGATTGTGAAAGTCGGAATGTCTAAAGATCGAAAAACAATTACATGGGCCATGTTCGACGTCACGAACTTGACGAGCGTGGAAGCGGAGCTGACCGAGGAACGGTCAAAAGTAAAGCAGTTGTGCGAGATTGTCGACTCGGTCATTTTCGAGCGCTATTTCGAATCGAAACAGTTCAAGTTTTTGACGCCGGGCTTTGCGCACGTCTTCGGGTATACGGAAGAGCAGTTCAATGCCCATCCGGATTACTGGCAAAAAGTCGTCGTCCCGGATGACATCCCGAAAATTCATCAGGCGCGGGAAATGACACTGAGTGGGAAATCTTCCACGTTCTCGTACCGGATATTTGCTAAAGGGGAAGTGAAGTGGATCGAAGAGAACCGGGAACCGATGTTTTCAGAGTCCGGGCAAGTGATCGGGCTGCGCACCCTTGTCAAAGACATCACGCAATTGAAACAGCAACAGGAAGAGATTTTCCGTCTCGCCTCGCTCGACCCGATCACAAACCTGCCGAACCGCGAATCGATTACGGAGACGGTATACGAGCTGACGCAAAAACGGGCCCCGTTCACGTTGTTCTCGTTGTCGTTCAATCGGATTGCGGAGATCAATCATACGTTCGGATTTGAGCTCGGAGATCAATGGCGCGTCGTGACCGTCAACCGGTTGATTCGTTTGCTACCGAAGGATGCGGTGCTCGGTCATTTAGATGCCGACAACGTATTGATTGTCCTGCCGCGGCGGATGGAAGATACGGACGTGCTCGCGCTCGGCAATAAACTCGGTACGCTCTCGAAACACCGATTCCGGGTCGACGTGTACGATTTGTTCGCCCGCATTTCCATCGGGGTCAGCCGCTATCCGGACGACGGGGCGCAAGCGAGCGAATTGATTCAACGGGCCTGTATCGCAATGAACCGGTCCGATCGCAAAGTGGGGAGCCAGCTCGAGCTGTACTCGTCTCAGATGGACATCGAATCGCTGAAGCGCTATGAACTGCTCCGTGATATGCGGGGCGCTCTTGAGACGAAACAGTTCTATCTCATGTATCAGCCGAAAGTGAACGCCTGGACGGGTGAAATCATCGGGGCCGAGGCGCTCATGCGTTGGACGCATCCGACGTGGGGCTCGATCTCGCCGGCCGAATTCATCCCGCTCGCCGAGGAAAGCAGTCTTCACCTCGACTTGACGAACTGGCTGATTGAAGAAGTGTGCCGCTATGTGATGACGCTTCCGAAAAAAATCCCAATCTCGATTAACGTGTCGGCCAAATATTTGTATCAGGAGCATTTCGAGCGCGTACTCGAGGATACGCTCGACCGTTTCGGTGTCCCGAACGGCTATCTCGAAGTCGAAATCTCTGAGACGTCGCTGTTAGAGGACGCCCAACAGATTACGCAAGCGTTCGAACGCTTGAATCGTCTCGGCATTCCGATCGCCTTCGATGATTTCGGAAAAGGCTATTCGTCGCTCGCTTACTTGCAGGCGTACAGTGCTCAAACGATTAAAATTGACCGCGTGTTCGCCCATCACGTCAGCCAGAATCGGAAAGCACAAGGCATCGTGCGCAGCCTGCTCGTCATCGCCGAGGAGTTCGGCATGGACGTCGTCGTCGAGGGTGTCGAATTGATGGAAGACCTGCTCTGTTTGCGTAACTTCGGTTGCCAAGTCATTCAAGGATTCATCTTCAGTCGTCCGCTCAAAGAAACCGATTTCGAACGGGCGCTCGCTGATGGCGTGCTGACACCGGTCGAGGAGATGGTCGAGATGATTCAGCCGTCGAATCGATTGATTCATGCAGGTATCACCATCACCCGTCTGCGCAATCGCGACGTCACAGTCGGGACTTCCCCGATTTTGATTATGCGGCGCGGCTTCAATATGATTGCCTTTTATGGATCGATTCGGCTTCCGGTCGATAGCGAACTCGGTTTGGTCATCATTCTGAACGATGGAAAAAATCCGTTTTCGATTCGGGTGAATCGTTTGACCGAGCTCGCCAACGGGCTGTATCAGTACGAGGCGTCTTATGAACAAACGGTCGAACTCGAGAAACGACTGACCGCTCTCGAGAGTGAGAAACCGAGAGGCTTTACGATTGAACAACCGAAAGACTTGGTCGTCGAGACCGAGTGAGACGAGCGGACCGCACATCGGTCCGCTCTTTTTATGGCGTCCGGGTAGAAAACGGGTGAGGTTTCCCTTAAGATGGGAGGGACAGAATGAAAGAGGAGATACATGAGATGGACATTCAGGCAGCCCGACACTTTTTCTCACAATTAGAAGGCGATCACGCGGACCGGATTGAAGAAATCGAGCAGTCGATTGCACGTACAGGGACGTATACGCTCACGACCGAAGAGTTGACGGAAGGCGCCAAGCTCGCCTGGCGAAACTCGAACCGCTGCATCGGCCGTTTGTTTTGGCAAACGCTCACCGTCCGGGACGCCCGGCATGCAGAGACGTTCGACGACGTGTTCGAGGCACTCGTCGACCACCTGCGCTACGCGACGAACGGCGGGAAAATCCGCTCGACGATGACGGTGCTCCCGAACGAGTTCCGGTTGTTGAACGCGCAACTCGTTCGCTACGCGGCGTATGAGACGGAAGACGGCATCGTTGGCGATCCGCTGTCCTTGACGATGACGCGACAGGCCGAACGACTCGGTTGGAGCGGGGCGGGAACCGCGTTTGACGTCTTGCCGCTGTTGATTACGGACGGTCGCGAGGTTCGGCTCTATGAACTGCCGGACGACGCGGTACTCGAGGTCGACATTCGGCACGATACGTACGATTTGTTCGACGGTCGCCCGATTAAATGGCATGCCGTCCCGGCCATCGCCGACATGGAGCTCGAGATTGGCGGCCTGCGCTTCACATCGGTCCCGTTCAACGGCTGGTATATGGAGACCGAGATTGGGGCGCGAAACTTGGCCGATACGGACCGCTATAACCTCTTGCCGATCGTCGGCGCGTCGCTCGGGCTCGATACGTCGAAAGAGCGGACGCTTTGGCGCGACCGGGCCCTCGTCGAATTGAACGTCGCCGTCTTGCAGTCGTTCGAACGGGCCGGCGTGACGATTGTCGACCACCATACGGCGGCGAAGCAGTTCAAACGGTTCGAAAAGAACGAGCTGGACGCCGGGCGCGACGTGACCGGGCAATGGAGCTGGCTCATCCCGCCGCTGTCCCCGGCCGCCACGCACGTGTTTCACCGCCACTATGATGACAAAATTGTGACGCCGAACTTGTTCGCGCGTTCGGGTTGTCCGTTTTCGGCGTTTCAAGCGAAGGCAAAAGAGGAATCTAAAGCCTAGAACCGAAACGAGAGGATGATGAACGTGGCAGTCCCAATTTGGAAACGTGCCGTTGCCAGTCAAATCGACCAACTTATTTTTCAAACGCCGGCGAAACTCGTCGAGAAGACGATTCGGAAAAAGTTGTTTCCTGGAAAAGAAGTGAAACGTTACTATTTACCGACGCTCGTGACGATAGCTGGGGAAGTGTACTTCCTGCTCAACAAAAATGGCCAGACGATTGGCGACCAGGTCGTCGGGATTAAAGTCGTCAGTCAAGACGGGCGCCCGCTCTCGCTCGAACAAGTGGTGAAGCGGACGTTATATAAAGACGTCGTCTACCCGGCCACGCTCGGTCTGCCGCTGTTAAAAGCGTTGCAACAGATCAAGTCGGGCAAAGACATGGAATTGCCGCACGATGAATTTGCCCATACGAAACTGATTTCGACACGATGAGTCGAAGCCGAGGACAGCGCGACGACAAGTCGGGCTGTCTTTTTTCGGGCGAATCAGTCGGAAAGGAACGAATCCAAAAAATAAGGTATAATGAGAAAGGAAAAAATTGAACGACCATTGGAGGATTTTTGTTATGACCAAAATCGCATGGATTACCGATAGTATGGCCAATTTCTCGAAGGAAGAGGCGGCCCGTCTCGGTGTCGATATCGTCCCGATTCAACTGATTGTAGACGGCAGCGGCTACAGCGAAGTCGACTTGTCGCTCGAAGACTTGCACCGCTACATGATCGACCAAAAGAAAGAGGCGAAGACATCACAGCCGATTTTCGGTGACTTCATCGCCCGTTATGAGCGTTTGAAAGAAGAAGGGTATGACTGCGCCATCGCCGTCCACTGCTCGAACGGCTTGAGTTCGACCGTGAAAAACTCGAGTGCGGCGGCTGAAGCGGCTGGCTTCAAAGTTTATACGGTCGATTCGCACGCAGCGCTCGAAGCGCAGCAAGAACTCGTCCGTCTCGGTCTCGCCGCCGAGGCGGAAGGCAAGTCGGTCGAGGAAATCGTCGCTTTGCTCGAGGCATGGCGCGATAAGAAAAACTTCTTCATGATTATCGGCAACATGGAAACGATGCGCCGCGGAGGCCGTGTCTCGTCAGGCGAGATGTTCCTCGCCAATATCTTGAACATCAAACCAATCATCACGCTCGATGAGACGGGGAAAGTCATCCCGTTCAAAAAAGCACGGTCGCTCAAGAAAGCATACGCCGAGATGGTAACCGAGCTCGAACGCCGTCACGCTGCGAACGGCATCCACAACAACCGTGTCTTCGTCCAGACGGCACTCGCGCCGGAGATGCAAGACAACATCGTCGCGCTCATTCAAGCGAAATTGCCAGACATTGAAATCGTCAAGACGCGTTTCTGTCCGTCGATTGCCGTCCACGCAGGTTTTGAGACGGTCGGGATTCTCTGGCTCAACGCGTAACCGTACGTAAAGGAGGGAGTTTGATGGAAGCTGTCACCACGCTCACGGCGTTACAGGACCGGATTGCGGACTCGGACCAATTGCTCGTCTACGTCTCGCATCCAACCTGTAGCGTCTGCCACTCGCTCAAACCGCAAGTCGAAGAGATGTTGACGGAGTTCCCCGAAATCGAGGCGGTCGCCGTCGATTCGGATTTAGTACCGGAAATTGCCGGCGCCTATTCGATTTTCACCGTACCGGTCGTCCTGTTTTTCCTTGACGGCCGAGAAACGCTTCGCCGGGCCCGGTTCGTCCCGATTGGCGAGCTGACCCATCAACTCGAGCGTCTTCAAGAGATGCGCAATTAAGTCCACAGACACGTGTCTGTGGATTTTTTTGGTTGTCGGAGCCGGACACGGGGAATCAGGAGAGTAGTCGCGTCACTTTTTCGAAGGAAGAAATGGGGAAACGCTCATGAATCTTATCCGCCACTCCGACTGGGCCGACACGAAGCTCACGCTGCATCTATTGTCACAGATTCTAGGGAAACTAAAGCTTTCACTCGCCCCGCAAGAACCACAATGGGCCCACGTCACGTTGCCGCTCACCGTGAACGGATTTTCGACCGGTCCGCTCTGGAGCGGAGAGACGTTGTTCGAGGTCGACATCGATGTCGCGGCCGGAATCATCACGGTGCACGTCGAGTCAAATCGGACGATGTTTCCGCTTGAGGACGGGAAATCGCTCAAAACGTATTACGCAGAGATGATCGGTACGCTTCAAGCGGCCGGTATTCGTCTTACCCTCAATCCGAAAACGCAGGAGATGAAAGAACTTCGATACTTGGACCGGGATGAGGCGCCGCTTGCTTATGATGCCGATGCCGCGTTGAAAGGGGTGCGTTTGTTCCAATTCGCCGCGCGGGAACAAGCGGCGTTTCTCGCGCCGCTCCGATGCCGGAAAGTGAAACCGGCCTTGTTCTGGGGCACGTTCGACGTGTCCTCGATGATCGTCTACGGGAAGTATGAGCCGTTCCTGGAAGACAAACCGATCGAGAAGGCGGCGTTCGATGAGCACATGATCGAGTTCGGATTTTGGCTCGGGGATGATTCCGTCGACGTGCCGACGTTCTTTATCCTGCCGTATCCGTTCCAATACACCGAGCTCGCCTCAGACCGGATTCAACCGGCGGACGCCTACTATGACGCCAAGATGAGCGAATGTTTCTTATCGCTCGAGAAGGTTGGGCGGTCCGGTGACGTCCAAGCCTTCTTCCGGACGTCGTTCGATGTGTTGAGCGAACAGCTCGGTTGGGAAGGGTGCGCGCACTATTTCTTGCCACTCGATATGCCGCCGCAACCAAAATAAGGGCCCGCAGACGAAAGTCTGTGAGCTCTTGTTTATTTCAATCGATTATTTGTAATGATTAAAAATAATCGATTATAATCGATTAATCAAAAAAAATCGATTCGGACTCCTGTCCAAATCGATCACTATGTTCAACCTTCAGTTGTTTGTGGCACAAGGTAAATCAAGCCGAACGGGTTATGGAGCAAGTTGTCGATTGACGTCCGCTCGTCTTCGCCCATCTCGACCGTGAACGTCTTGCCGTCCTCGAACGTGAAGCTGTCACCGTCTCCGAACATCGAACCACCCGAGATGAGGTGGAAGTTGAACGAGTGGACGACGTGAATCGCGT
Organism: Exiguobacterium sp. J17977; assembly: GCF_018616375.1. GTDB lineage: Bacteria > Bacillota > Bacilli > Exiguobacteriales > Exiguobacteriaceae > Exiguobacterium > Exiguobacterium mexicanum. The sequence goes on from NZ_JAEQBB010000001.1 coordinate 398,982, forward strand.
CTTCAATCTCGAGCGTGGCCGGTACGGCGACGTCGGCGTGACCGAACGCTTTCATGCCCCACGAGACGTAGGCGTCTTCTTCTTCCGTGATGGCCGTCAGAAGCGAGTAGTCAAGGGCGAGGTCTTCTTCTTTCGACTCCTGCCACTCGTCTTTCGAGTAGGCGACACCAGCCGTCTCGACCATGACACCGAGGCCACCGGCGTTCAAGATGGCGTTGGCCGCACGGCGCGCCGCCGCGATGTCAGACACGTCATTGACGTCGACAATCAAATAGACGATGTGCGTGTGGCGGGCGAGACCCTTCGCGATTTTCGGCGTGAAGCCGCCTGAACTGGCATGAATCATCGCCTCGGCGAGGGCCGGGTCGCGCTCGACGACTTCGACCGTGAACGCTTTTCCGGTCTCGTCTTCTAACAGCAACAGGCCTGCCATCGTGTAGCCTTCACTATGTAAACTGATTTGTTCGCTGACTGCCTCGGCCGATGACCAGTTTCCTGGGATGGCGAGCAATACTTGTGTACGGTTCATAAGAATCATCCTCTTCTTCAAATAGTCAGGCCCCTCACAGGGAGAGGCCCGGTCTCTTCTCTTATTATGCCCTATTTGGCGACAAATTATTCTTGATATGTCTTCAATACTTCTTGCAACGGAATTTGATCGATTTTACGACGGCTGACGAACGTGCTCGCAAAGAAGAGGATGGAGACCGCTCCGAGCGTATAGAGCAGGTAGATCCATTCGAATTCGAGCGGCAGGACGAGTCCATAGTCTTGGGCAAACAAGACGATGATGACGCGCAGGACGAACAGGGCGATCGGGATGCTGAGCAGCGCCGACACGAGCGCATAGATGAAGTAGCTGTTCAAAATCATCGAACGGACTTCACGGCGGTCATAGCCCATCACTTTCAACAGCGAGATGACGTAATAGTTTTTCTCGACCGTGAGCGCAGTCAAGACGAACAGGATACTGAAGGCAATCAAGGCAGAGCCGCCGATCATGACGTTCATCATCAAGTTCATATATTCATTAATGGACTTAGACTGGTCAATCAGGCTGTCACGTGACACGATCGTTGCATAGTCGGTCTCGTCCGGTCGTTCGGTCGCATAGATGCCGTTGAACAGTTCATCTGTCTCCCCGTCGGTCAGCTGGTCGCTCAAACTCGTGCGTGACAAATAGATGGTGTCACCCATATATTCGTCAGCAATACCGCGAATCGGATACGACAGCGTCTCGTCGTCGAGTTCGATGTCGAGCATATCCCCGGTCTCGAGTCCCAGCTTCAAGGCGAGCGAGGCACTGACGATGATGCTGTCTGCTTCCGGCGTCAATCTATCTCCGTTCTCGTCTTCAAGACGGTAAAGCGTGTTCGCTTCATCGAGCCCTTTCAACGTGACGAGCTTGTCATCGACAAAGGCGAACGGGTAGGTGAGGAACGGCTCTTGTCCGTCACGAAGTTCGGGTTGTGTCGTCGTGTACGCCTCGTACGCATAGTCGGCCTCATTCAATTCTCCGACAGTCATCCGATCGACGGCGCCGTTCATCATGAGAGCGAACACGATGAGGAGCGTCGAGAACAGGATGCCGAGGAAAAAGATGATGAAACTGCCCGTGCTTTTGACGGCGTACAAATATTTGAACTTCGTCTTGCCGCGGGCGTTGCGGAGCAGGCGGCTGACGAACCGGCTGAGACGATTGAGCGACAAGTTGTCTCGTGGCGAAAGTAAGGCGAGCGCGCTCTCACCCATGAGTTTATAAATGACGGCCCCGGCAACGAGTGCGAAAAAGAGAAGCGGGGCGAAGACCGCCGTGAGAAAAACAAATGGGCTTTGGGCGATGGTGATGGACGGCAAGAGATAAAAGTCGAGATACAAGTCTTTGAGCGGGTCGGCGAAATAGAGGCCGAGGAAATACCCGGCGATGAGCATGATGGTCGCGAAAGCTAGAATGAGCATGAGATACGGCGTCGCAATTTGCCGACGGCTATAGCCGATCGCTTTCAAGAGACCGATTTGGCCACGTTCAGACTCGAGCATGTTCGAAATCAGAATGCCGACGATGATGACAGCGATCGAGACGATGAAGAGGCTCAAACCGAGTGCCATCGCCTTTCCGGAAGAAATTTCACTATAGATGGCCCCGCTGCGCATGATATTCTCCGTCTCCATGACCGAGATGACGAATGGAAGCTCGACGTCCGTCACGACCGTCCCATCGGTGACACCGGCCAGACGGAACGATTCGTTCCCGTTCATCGCCTCATAGGCCGAATCTGTCATGAGCAGGAGCGTCTGTGTGCCTGGGTCGAGATTGAAGAAATTGTCGTCGAATAGCGGCAACGTGTAGTCCGGGAACAGGACGAACCCGGTCACCGTGAACGGTTCACCGAGATCAATCGTGTCACCGATTTTGATTCCGTTCTTTTCAGCCGATTTCGTATTGATGGCGACCTCATCGTCCGCGCTCGGACGACGACCTGACTCGAGATAGGACAGGTTGATGGCGTCCGCATCCTTTGCAACGAGCCCGCGATGTTCGCGGTCATCGAACGTGTAATTGAATAGCTTCGTGGAGCGAAGCTCGAGCGTCACGTCGCCCATCTCGCGCTCGACGGCGTCGAGGCGTGCCACCATCAAGTCATCGAACGCTTCCGCGTCGGCTTGTTTCAAGTCGGCGAGCGTGTACTTCCCGGAGGCGAGAAAGGCAGCCAACTCGGGCGCAGCCGCCTCTTCTTCGGTGACGCGGTTGAGCATCTCGACGGCGAAATCTTCTTGATTCGAGGACGCCAAAAACTCCTCGGTCGGGACCTCGATGCCACTGATGCCGTAAAACATCATCGTATACGTGAGCGAACTCATGACGATGATGACGGCGATGGCGAGGAGTTGCATCCACTTGCCGGCGAGCGTCTTCCACACGTTTTTATACAGCATCTGTTTCACCCCCAATGGATGTCGCGAGCAGATCGTTTAATCGGGTTATGCGTCAATTCAATAATTCGACCCGAGTTCATTTTGATGACGTCATCTGCCATCTCGCTGATGCCGGTGTTATGCGTGATGACGACGACGGTCTTGTCATACTCCTTATTCAACCGTTCGAGCAGTTCGAGCACCCGTTTCGAGTTGTCCTCGTCGAGCGACCCGGTCGGTTCGTCACAGAAGACGATGGACGGATTTTTGGCGAGGCTGCGGGCGACCGAGACGCGCTGTTGCTCGCCGCCGGACAGTTGATACGGATATTTGTCGCGGGCGTCCGTCAGCCCGACCTGCTCGAGCAGCTCATCGATCGGGAGCGGGTTGTCGGATAGGTCGGCCCCGATTTGAATGTTTTCATAGATGGTCAAATTTTGCAGCAAATTATACTGTTGGAAGATGAAGCCGAGATGGTCGCGTCGGAACGTGGTCATCTGTTCCGGGGACAGCTCGGTCAAGACGGTATCGTCGAACGTGATCGTCCCGGACGTCACCGTGTCGAGTCCGCTGATGACGTTCAACAGCGTGCTCTTGCCGCTCCCGCTCGGGCCGAGGATAACGACGAACGCGCCGTCCTGAATCGTCAACTCGATGTCTTTCAGCGCCGCCGTCTCCACGTCCCCGGTCTTGTAGATTTTATTGACATGCTCGATGTGAATCATAGTGACTCCTCCTTTGTCCGATGCTATCTTTTACCCGTTTCAAGCGCAATCTGGACGGGAATATGTGAAACTTCAAGGGAAATCAATTTTTGAAAAAATAGTGAAACCGCTTCACTTGTGATAAAATAATATTACCAGGTACTAATTTTGATTGAAGGAGAGCCTTAACATGAAAATTGCTTATATCACGGACAGCACCGTCGTCCTTCCAGATTCGATTCAGCACCACCCGGATATTCACATCGTCCCGCTCTACGTCGTCAAAGGTGACCAACCGTATAAAGATGGGGTCGAGGTTGACGCTAAGACCGTATACGAATGGATTGACGCGGGCGAACGCGTCTCGACGAGCCAACCGGCCATCGGCGACTTCGTCACGTTGTATGAAAGCATCAAAGACCAATATGATATGGGCATCGCCGTCCACTTGTCGTCCGACTTGAGCGGCACGTATTCAGCGTCGGTCCAAGGCGCAGAGATTGCCGAGTTCAAACTGCTCGCGATTGACTCACGGGCCGGCATCTATACGATGGGACTCATGCTCGAAGAGTTGATTGAACGGGTCGAACGCGGCGATGCGCTCGAGGATGTCGAGGCGTATATGAAACAACGTGTCGAGGACGTCCGCATCGAGTTGATTTTGCAAAACTTGACGCAGATGCAAAAGGGCGGGCGCATCTCGAAGTCGAAAGCGCTCATCGGCAACATGTTGCAGTTGAAACCGGTGCTTCGCTTCGAGGACGGGCTCATCGTCCCATATCAGACGGTTCGGACGTATAAAAAGGCGCAAGCCCAACTGTTCGAAGCGCTCCGTCAAGCCATCGACTCAGGCGAATGCACAGATGTCTCGATCTTCCACGGGAATGTGCCCGAGCTGGCCGAGTCATGGAAACGAGAACTCGGTGACAAAGCCAAGATTCGGGTCGATACGCTCGCACCGCTTCTCGGAGCACACACGGGATCGGGCTCCATCGGCATCTCATTCTTAAAAGCGAAGTGACCAAAAGATCGTGACGAGAGTCGCGGTCTTTTTTTCATTGTCAAAACTTTCAAACAACGGCTGGAATCTTCAACCAAGAACCTTCATACTATGTAAGAATGATAACGGAAAAGGAAAGGGGGGAGACGATGCGATTTCGGAAGTACCTCGTCAGGAGCTGGTTCTCGTGGTCGATCGTCTTCATGGGGATTCTCGCCTATATGTGGCTCGGGATCGGAACGTTTGATTGGTCGTTGTTTTGGTTCATCTTTACACTCGGCGCCCTGTTCGTCATGAACCCGCTCAAGCGGCGGCACTTGCACTTCACGTTCCATGAGATGTTCGTCTTCATGACGTTCTTCTTGTACGGTCTGCTCCCGGCCCTGCTGATGGGGCAACTCTTGTTGCTCACGTTCCAGGCCCGGACGTTCACGAACAAGGTCGGGCGGCGACGGTTTTTACATTTCTATCCGCTCAACACGTTGATTGAGGCGATGCTGCTCGTCTTTCCAGGTCTCGTCTATTTGCGTCTCGGCGGAGAGATTGGACCGAACGTCCATCTGCTCGAACAAGGTACGGCGTTACTCGGCTTCTTCGCCGTCTTGTTCTTTGTTCTCGGATTCAGCTTCCTCTTATCACGGTTTTTGATCGGCGAACGGATTCCGCTCCCGATCATGTGGCGTCTGCTCCGATTCGACTGGCTCGTCATCTCGCTCGAGCTGTTGTTCACGATGGTCGCGATCGAGGCGTTCCAATTGTTCGGCTATACCGGCCTGATGGCGACGTTCCTCATCTTATCGCTCCTCAAGATGGGATTGTCCAAAGCGACCGAGACCGAGGAGACACAGTCGAAAATCGACCAAGTCGAACGTTTGAAAGAACAGCTCTACCGGGTCGACAATGAGCAACTGCTCATCGAGAAGTTTTGGAACGGATTGCGGGAAGTCGTCGAACTCGAGCGCGGCTGGCTGCAAGTCAATCGAACCGGCGACCGCACGTTCTACGACGTCAGCGGACGAAAGTCGAAACCGATCGGCGACGCCTTTACGCTCGAACGTCATCGCGATGCGGAAGAGCCGTATTTCGTGTACGATTCGCTCCATGAGTGGCATCCCGACCTGCAAGCGCACCAGACCGAGCTGCATCATTCGGCCCTCGTCATTCAGCCGGTGTCGAGCACGACGAACGCCGTCAGCTGCATGATTTCGACGACGGCGAACGGCGCGTATGAAGAGGCGATTGCCGTCGAGATTCACCGACTATTGAAAACCTTGTCCTGGTCGCTCGAGCGGATCGACGAGCGGAACCGGCTCCAGCATGAGAGCCTGACCGACCCGATGACGGGACTGCCGAACCAGCGGGCGCTCAAACGGTGGACGAAGGAGCGGTTGAACGACATCGCCTCGTATCCGTTGTCCGTGTTCTTGGTCGACTTGGATCACTTCAAGGCGATTAACGACACGTACGGCCATGCGTTCGGGGATGAAGTGCTCATCGAGGCTGGGGCGCTGTTTAGTCGTCTCGTCCGGAGTGGGGACCTCGTCACCCGCTACGGCGGCGAGGAGTTCGTCTTCGTCTTCCCGCGCATGAACGAGGCGGCCGCGCTCGTGACGGGGGAGAAGATTCGTCAAGCGCTCCGCGTCCATCCGTTCGGCTCCGAAGGGATCCGCGTCCAAGTGACGGCGAGCATCGGTATCGAGACGATTCATGAGTACGAGGATCTTGACACGCTGCTCCGCCATGCCGATCGAGCTATGTATGTCGGTGCGAAATTCAACGGCCGGGACCGTGTCGCCCATTATCGCGATACGTCGACGGAACGGATTCAATGATAAAAAGGAGAATCTCAATCATCGAGATTCTCCTTTACTTATGTTCCGCCATGACTAGACTCGAACAGACATGAAGCTTAACCAGTTTCTATCATTTGAGATTTGTCTGTAACGCAGGTGATATGTGTTCGGATTTGCTAACCAAGGCCGGCGCCCGAACTCCTAGGGGAGAGCGATGCAAGGATGACACCGTAAAGCGCGGCACGCGCTACGGAGGCATCCGCATCGCCCCAGGAACGGAGGGTGCCGGCTGAGGTGGAGATCCTCTATAATCAAGCAATCAATTGTTACCACGATAAAGGAGGACACCGGATACCCGGCGTCCTCCTTATGAATGAGAGATTATAATTTCTGATTGAAAATTTCTGACTCGACTGCATGAATCGCAGCTGACCACGAACCGTAGCGATGAAGAATCGCTTTCGTGGATGGTTTGTTGTTCCGTTTTGCCCATTCGCGATACGCTTCGAATGAAAGAGAGAAGCCCATCTCGTGAATCGCCTCGCGGAGTGCGGTGGAGAGCTCGGATTTCGAGTAGGTCACACTCGCTTCAAGTCCCGCTTCGGCGCAGGCGTCATGCCACGAACCGAACGTCTTGACGATATGGTAATGGCTCGGTGCTTTCGGATGAAGCTTGCGCCATTCCTGATACTTTTTGAGCGTGATAATCGATCCCATGTCGCGCGAGTAGAGGGCGAGTGTCTCGATGATATCTTCACGCGTGTATTTCGGCATCTTGTCCGGGAGATCGACGGTCGCCTCGCCGTGCCATTCATAACCGGCGATGGCGAGTGCCTCGGCCCACGATCCGAACTGTCGGATAATCGACTCGGGAGACGGCCAGCTTTGTTCCATCGCGAAGCGGCGATACACAGAGCGTCGTGGACGTTCCTTCAACAAGTCGCCGAGCAGCCGAATGCAGTGAATCATCCTCTGCTGTTCGGTGGACAAGTGGTGGGATTTAGTGGATAACGTTTGACTCAATGATGGTTCCTCCTTCCATGGACTCATATCTGAACCGACAAAGATGACGAAGTTGCTTCTACAATCATACTATCGGCCAGTTTTTACAATTTATAAGTGCATTTTTCAAGTTTTTTAAACCGTTTTTATGAATGGTTAGGTCTAAAGTCCTGTTACTACTTTGAAAAAATGGTAACAGTTCTATTACAAATTTAATATTAAATGGGTTCAATTGTAAACAAAAAGTTTTATCGTGGCTAATATGTAATAATCTGTACGAAAAAGTACCCAACTGGCCAATGGGGTCATCACCGTCGCACCAGTTGAGTACTCTTCTATAATAAATTTAATTTTCAGACTAATCAAATGAAAGTTTTGAAAATAACGATTTTTTTTTGAAAGGGTGGTCAGTGAAACGGACGGTCTGCTAAAATAATGGAATTGATGTAAAAAAGAAAAGAGGATATTACGATATGACAATATGGTTATTTTATCTCCTGCTCGGCTTGATTCAAGGGTTCACCGAGCCGATTCCAATCTCATCGAGCGGTCACTTGGTCATCTTCCAAGAGCTGTTTGATATCCAATTACCAGGTCTCTCATTCGAGATTTTCGTGAACTTTGCTTCACTGCTCGCCGTGTTGACGATTTATCGGCAGGACGTCGTCCGTCTCATCGTCAGTCTATGGACGTTCTTGTTTAAAAAGGACCGCCGTGACGAGACGATGGTCGACGTAAAGTTCATCGGGCTGTTGCTCGTCGCCACGGTCCCGGCCGGAGTGCTCGGCGTCTTGTTCGGCGATTGGATTGGCGAGACGCTCAGCGGCGTCGCCACAGTCGGGTATACGCTCATCTTGACGGGTATCGCGCTCTGGTTCATCCGGAACATGCGCGGGAACAAAGGCGACGGCGGCATCACGCTCCGTGACGCCATCTTGATCGGTCTCGCCCAAGCGGTCGCGCTCATCCCAGGCATCAGTCGTTCTGGAGCGACGATCGTCATGGCGATGCTACTCGGCATCAAGCAAGAGTCGGCACTCCGTTTCTCGTTCTTCCTCTTCATCCCGATCAGTGTCGGGACGATGATTTTAGACGGACCGGCGCTGTTCACGAATCCAGAAACACGCGATTTGTTCGGACCGCTCATCTTGGCGTTCATCGCCTCGTATGCGCTCACGGCCATCTCACTCAAGTGGTTCCAGCACATCATGGCGAAAGGCGAGCTCAAATACTTCTCGTTCTATTGCTGGATCGTCGGACTCCTCGTCGTGTTATTCTTAGCTTAATGTGCAAGGCGCTGCTCAGACGAGCGGCGCTTTTTTTGCGCATTTCGTTTTTGCCATTCCCTTATTTTTGCGTTAAAGTGGAGACGTACAAACAAATATTCCTTCGGGGTCGGGTGAAAGTCCCAACCGGCGGTGATGGGCGCGAGCCTTAAGTCCGTGACCCGGGCGCACGTGTGCGAACGGTGGATCTAGTGCGATTCTAGAGCCGACAGTATAGTCTGGATGGGAGAAGGAAACATGACAGGTCCACGCGACCTGTAGTTCGTCGTACGTTTTTCTGTAAAGAAAACGCTTATTTGGCTTGCCCAAATGACGATGGACGACTCCCACCGAGACCTTGAGGATCATTCCTTGAGGTCTTTTTGTTTGTACGAAACAAGGAGGGAGATTATGAATCAGTACATGCAACAAGCCATCCAATTGGCCAAATCCGCCTCATCGACCGGCGTCAATCCGCGTGTCGGCGCCGTCATCGTCAAGGACGGACGGGTCGTCGGGTTCGGCGCCCACTTGAAGGCCGGAGAGGCACACGCCGAAGTGCACGCCATCCGCATGGCCGGGGCCGCCGCCTATGGCGCGACGATGTACGTCACGCTCGAACCGTGCTCGCATCATGGCAAGACACCGCCGTGTGCCGATTTAGTCGTGGAGTCGGGCATCAAGCGTGTCGTCATCGCGATGACCGACCCGAATCCGCTCGTGGCGGGTCAAGGCATCGCTCGGTTGAAAGCGGCGGGGATTGACGTCGAGGTCGGTCTGCTCGAGCGCGAGGCGCGAGCGCTCAACGTGGCGTTCTTGCGTTCGCTCGAAACGAGACGGCCGTACGTCATCTTGAAGACGGCGACGAGCCTCGACGGCAAAGTCGCCCTCGATACCGGTGACAGCAAATGGGTGACCGGGACGGAAGCGAGACGGGACGTCCACGAACTGCGGTCGACGGTCGACGCGGTGTTGACCGGTGTCGGCACCGTGCTCGCCGATGATCCGGCCCTCACCGTTCGTCTAGACCACGAGACGACGCAACCGCTCCGGGTCGTGCTCGACCGTGAGTTGCGGACGCCGCTCTCGAGTCAGCTTGTCCGGACGGCGAAAGACGTGCCGGTGTTGCTCTACACGACGTCTGACGATGTATCGAAACGGGACGCGTTTATCGAGCGTGGCGTCGAACTCGCGGCGTACACGTCGCTCGACGCTGTCCTCCAAGACGTCTACGCACGCGGCATCGGTCGCCTGCTCGTCGAAGCGGGACCGACGCTCGTCACCTCGCTTTTGGACGGACAGTTCGTCGACGAGTGGGTCATGTATCAGTCGCCACGCGTGTTCGGCGGCAAGGGTGGTTTCTACCGCTCGCATCATGACGGTCCGCTCGATGCGGTCAATCGGTATGACGTGCAATCGGTCGAGACGGTCGGCACCGACATCAAGCTCATCATGCGAAAGGAGGAGTCCGATGTTCACGGGAATCGTTGAAGAAATCGGCAGTGTGAAAGCAGTGAAACGGAACGGGCCATCCCTCCGGCTCACGCTTGCCGGGAAGGTCGTGCTTGAGGATGTGAGGCTCGGTGACAGCATCTCTGTCAACGGTATCTGTCTCACGGTGACGACGTTCGACCGTGACAGTTTCTCGGTCGACGTCATGCCGGAGACGCTCAAGGCGTCGAGTCTCGACGGGGTCCGCCCCGGCACGAGCGTCAACTTGGAGCGGGCCATGCCCGCGAACGGACGCTTCGGCGGTCACTTCGTCTCGGGTCACGTCGACGGCGTCGGGCGCATCGTCAAAAAACGGTCGCTCGCGAACGCCGTCTATGTCGACATCAGCTGTGAGCCATCGCTCCTCCGCTATATCGTCCCGAAAGGTTCGATTTCGGTCGACGGGACGAGCTTGACGGTGTTTGACGTGACGGAACGCGGATTCACGTTGTCGCTCATCCCGCACACGTACAGTGAGACGGTGCTCGGGATGAAGCAGGCCGGGGACGCGGTCAATTTGGAATGTGACATGTTGGCTAAATATATGGAAAAACTCGTAAGTCAAAAACCGATGACGCTCGAATCATTGGCGTCGCAAGGGTATGGAAAGGCGGGATGGTAATGTTCCACTCGATTAAAGAAGCAGTCGAAGACTTGAAGATGGGACGACCGATCATCGTTGTCGATGATGAGGACCGGGAGAACGAAGGGGACTTCGTCGTCCTCGCGGACAAGATGACAGCGGAGACAATGAACTTCCTCATCACGGAAGGGAAAGGGCTCGTCTGTGCCTCCCTCGCCGAAGAAGTGGCCGTCCGGCTCGATTTGCAGCCGATGGTCGCGAACAGCACCGATCCGCACGGGACGGCGTTCACGGTCAGTGTCGACCACGTCGATTCGACGACGGGCATCTCGGCGAGCGAACGGGCCCATACGGTGCGCGAACTCGCGAACATCAACGCCCGCCCGGCCGATTTCCAACGTCCGGGACACATCTTCCCGCTTATCGCGAAAAAAGGTGGCGTCTCGGTCCGACGCGGACATACGGAGGCGTCGGTCGATTTGGCGCGCCTCGCCGGCAGTGAGCCGGTCGCCGTCATCTGTGAGATCATCCGCCCAGACGGCGAGATGGCCCGAGTGCCGGACCTTGTACGCGTCGCGGAAGCGCATGATTTAAAATTCATCACGATTGAGGCGCTCGTCCGCTATATGGAGACGGACCTCGTCGAACGGGAGGCGGACGTCTCGCTCCCCTCGGTGAAAGGGGACTTCCGATTGATCGGCTATCGGAACGTCCTCGACCGGGAAGAACATGTCGCACTCCTGAAAGGTGAGCTCGAACATGCGCCGCTCGTCCGGATCCATTCCGAGTGTCTGACCGGCGACGTGTTCGGCTCGTATCGTTGCGATTGCGGGCCACAGCTCGATACCGCGATGGCGAAAGTGGAAGCCGAAGGTGGTGTCATCTTGTACATGAGACAAGAAGGGCGCGGCATCGGTCTGCTCAACAAGTTGAAGGCGTACGAGTTACAGGAACAAGGGCTGGATACGGTCGAAGCGAACGTCGCTCTCGGTCTGCATGCCGATTTGCGCGATTACCGCGTCAGTGCGGCGATGTTGCGTGACCTCGGCGTCACGAGCGTCCGGCTCATGACGAACAATCCGGAGAAGGTCGACGCCTTGGAGGCGTGCGGCATCACCGTTATCGAACGTGTCCCGATTATCGTCGGCGCCCATGCGGCGAACGAGAAGTACCGAATGACGAAACAACAAAAAATGAATCACTTTGGAGGAGAAGAATCATGATGCATACATTTGAAGGAAACTTGGTTGGAAAAGGCTTGAAAGTCGGAATCGTCGTCGGACGGTTCAATGATCTCATCACGATGCGCTTGCTCGATGGGGCGAAAGACGCGTTGAAGCGCCACGGCGTCGAACAAGACGACGTCGAGCTCGCGTTCGTCCCGGGAGCGTTCGAACTTCCACTCGTCGCCAAGAAGATGGCGATGAGCAAGAAGTATGACGCCGTCATCACACTCGGTGCCGTCATTCGCGGGGCGACACCACACTTCGACTACGTCTGCAGTGAAGCAGCGAAAGGTGTCGCCCAGGCGAGCTACCAGTCAGAAGTACCGGTCATCTTCGGTGTTTTGACGACCGAGACGATTGAGCAAGCCATCGAGCGGGCCGGGACGAAAGCGGGGAATAAAGGTTGGGAAGCGGCCACGGCGGCCATCGAGATGGCGAACTTGATGCGCGCGTTTTAATAATGATGGAGGAGAGCGAACCAGCTCTCCTCTTTTTTCGTTAGCGACGCATGTTTGCCGGGAAAAGAATAGGGTGAAGGAGGCGACCGTGATGTGGGGATGGGTAGCTGATTTGAGCCCGGCAATGCAGGCGCTGCTCGGGACGATGTTCACGTGGGGGATGACTGCGCTCGGGGCGGCCGTCGTCTTCATGACGAAGTCGATTCACGAGCGGTTGATGGACAGCATGCTCGGATTTGCCGGCGGTGTCATGATTGCGGCCAGTTTTTGGTCACTCCTCGCCCCGGCCATCGAGATGGCGGAACAAGACGCGATGCCGGCCTGGTTGCCGGCCACCATCGGCTTTTTAGCGGGCGGACTGTTTTTAGCGGTCGTCGACAAACTGATTCCGCACGTGCATCCGACGCCTTCCTTAAAAGAAGTGGAAGGTTTCCGTCCGCAAAAACGGAAGCGGAGCACGTTGCTCGTCTTGGCCATCACGCTGCACAATATCCCGGAAGGACTGGCCGTCGGCGTCGCCTTCGGAGCGGTCGCCGCCGATTTCCCGTCCGCATCGCTGGCGGGCGCCATCGCCTTGGCCATCGGCATCGGCATTCAAAACTTTCCGGAAGGGGCTGCCGTTGCACTTCCGCTCAGACGGGATGGACTCTCCCGGCGCAAAAGCTTTTTCTACGGTCAGTTGTCGGGCATGGTCGAACCGGTGGCCGCTTTGGTCGGTGTCTGGGCCGTGCTCGTCATGGAACCGCTGTTGCCGTACGCGCTCAGCTTTGCCGCTGGGGCGATGATTTTCGTCGTCGTCGAAGAGGTCATCCCCGGGTCGCAAGAGAACGGACATAAAGATATGGCGTCGATGGCGCTCATGCTCGGCTTCACAATCATGATGATGTTGGACGTGGCGTTAGGATAAGCACAAGAAGGAGCGATGACATGCGCGTCATCGCTCCTTCTTTTTAGATCAACGCCAAAATGACGTGTGACTAGCCTTATCCTCGATATTGAACGCGATGATGTCACGGAGCAAGTCGTAATCGACGTCTTGGCTCCACTTGATACGGAACAGTTGCTTCGTCTGCGTGTAGCCCGCCTCCTGGATTCGCATCTGGAACACCTCGAGTGGGACGGCCTCCGGGGCGACGGCAAAGTGTGCTTTGGCCACGCTGAAAGCGATGATGAACGTGCCGTGATCGGTGAACATCGGCTGATTCCAGGCGATGCGCTCCTCGAGTTGCGGAAACGTCTTCCGGACAAAAGCGAATACGTCGTCCAGTTTGGCCCGGTGTTCCGGGTCGTCAATCGTTGCTAAAAAATCGTCAAACGTCTCCATGGGAATCCTCCTTTGGTGATAAGAAAGCCCGACTCAGATGAGCCGGGCTGATGGATTAAAACGTCTCAGACGTCGTTTTTGCTTGCATGTGGAGCTGGATGTAATCCGGTCCGCCTGCTTTCGAGTCTGTCCCTGACATGTTGAACCCGCCGAACGGCTGATAGCCGACGATGGCGCCTGTGCAACCACGGTTGAAGTACAAGTTCCCGACGTGGAAGTTCTGACGCGCGTACTCTTGGTTCGAGCGGTCACGCGTGAGGACGGCACCCGTCAAGCCGTATTCCGTGTTGTTGGCGATGTCGATCGCTTCTTTGAAGTCTTTCGCTTTCGTGAAGGCGACGATCGGTCCAAAGATTTCTTCTTGCATGAGGCGTGCTTTCGGTGCGACGTCAGCGACGACCGTCGGCTCGATGAAGTAACCTGTCGAGTCGTCAGCTTTACCGCCGGCAACGATTTTGCCTTCTTCTTTGGCGACGTCGAAGTACGACGTGATCTTCTTGAACGCGGCCGCATCGATGACCGGTCCCATGAAGTGTTCGTTTTGCTCCGTGTTGCCGACCGAGAGTTCGTTCGTCAATTCGACGACGCGATCAAGTACTGTGTCATAGACGCTGTCGACGATGACGGCGCGCGAACATGCCGAACATTTTTGACCAGAGAAGCCGAACGCCGATTTGACGATTGACTGGGCCGCGAGTTCGAGGTCCGCTGATTCGTCGACGACGATCGTATCTTTTCCGCCCATCTCTGCGATGACGCGTTTGAGCCAGATTTGGCCGTCGTTCAATTTCGAGGCACGCTCGTTGATGCGCAAGCCGACGTCACGTGAACCTGTGAAGCTGATGAAGCGAGTCTTTGGATGGTCGACGAGATAGTCACCGACTTCTGCGCCTGGTCCTGGGATGAAGTTGAGGACACCTTTCGGAAGACCTGCTTCTTCCATGACCTCGACGAATTTCGCAGCGACGATCGGTGTCGTCGATGCTGGTTTCAAGAGAATCGTGTTACCGGCAACGATGGCCGCAACGGCCGTCCCTGCCATGATTGCGAACGGGAAGTTCCAAGGGCTGATGACGATCCCGACCCCGAGTGGGATGTAGTCATAGCGGTTATATTCGCCCGGGCGGCTCTCGACTTTCTTGCCTGGTTTGAGCTCGAGCATTTGACGTGCATAGTACTCCATGAAATCGATGGCTTCCGCTGTATCCGCGTCCGCTTCGTTCCAAGGCTTGCCTGCCTCTTTGACGAGGTAAGCCGAGAACTCGTGCTTGCGCTTGCGGACGATGTTCGCCGCTTTGAACAAGACGTCGGCACGGACGGCCGGGTCGACATGGCGCCACGAGTCGAACGCTGTGAGCGCTTCTTGCATCGCACGCTCCGCGAGCTCTTGGTTCGCTTTCGAGACGTGACCGATGACTTCTTCTTTATTGGCCGGGTTGTAAGACGTGATTTTGCCTTCCGTCGTCACTTTCTCCCCACCGATTACGAGCGGATAGTCTTTTCCGAGCTCACCGTTGACTTTCTCGATCGCCGCTTGGATAGCTGCGGCGTTCTCTTTGTTTGTAAAGTCTGTGAATGGTTCATGTTTGTATGGAATCATTCTCGTTCCCCCTTAAAAGTGATCGTATATTGAAGCGCTTACGTCTGTATTGTATCGAAAAACCTAGTGAAATCCTAGTGAAACAATTTTCCAGAAAAGCGTGTCGTTTTCGCTCGAAATCGAGTCGTGGTAGGATGAGGGTACAGGACGACTTGCGAAGGGAATGATTGAATGTACAAGTGGATGATGCCGCTCGCGCTGACCGTATTGCTCGCGGGATGCGGGACGGCGGACGAAGCACCGACGGAACAGGCAGCCGAAGAGACGAAAGCGCCGCTCCCGGAAGAGGTCGAGACGTTGTATACGTCATACCAACAAGCGCTCGAAAGCGGGGATGCGGAAGCTCTCGCCGACATCGACTATGCGGGCGAATTGACCGACATTCCGGCGACTGGAGCTGAGATGCGTGATCTCACGCCGGGCGATATGTACGAGAGCTGGGTGAACGAGGACGGGGACGTCGCGTTCATCGTCCACGAGATGGAGGATGCGGACGGCAACGAACTGCCGAACCGACTGTCGAAAGTCGCCATCAAAGACGGTGAGGACTGGAAACTCGTCGTCACCCCGGCCCTCATCCCGGCCGATGTGATTGGGGAGGTCGGCGACATGTTGACCGGCATCGAGGCGAATGAGTATGGCGTGAACGCAGAGGCAAACGCGCGTCTCGCCGAAGTGCCGGAAGACGAGGCCGGCCCGATTTATGATCAAGTGAACGCCCAGACCGACTACGTCGCGCTCGAGGCCGACAATAACGTCTTCTTGCTCATGGCGGAGACGCTCACCGTGCCGGAGAATCAAGACACGATGGCCGACTACTTCGAGGCGTACCGGACGTGGTATACCGACAATGAGGCAGCACTTAAAAAGGCCGCTGCAACAGAAGACCCGGTCGAGTATCTCGAGTCGCTCGAACCGCTCAAACAAAAATTAGAACAAGCGATCGATGGGTATGACGAGAACCTCGTCGACCCGTCGTTCGGATAAGGAGGAAATCATATGTTAGCACCGACATTCACATTACCGAACCAAAACGGGGACATGGTCTCGCTCGAGGACTATCGTGGACAGAAAGTCGTTCTTTATTTCTATCCGAAGGACGCAACGCCGGGTTGTACGACCGAGGCGTGTGACTTCCGCGACGCGACACCGCGACTGAACGGGGCCGTCGTCATCGGTATCTCGGCTGACAGCCAGAAGAAGCACCAAAACTTTATCGCCAAACACGAGCTCCCGTTCGATTTGCTCGTCGATGATACGCATGAGGTGTCGGAACTATACGGCGTCTGGCAATTGAAAAAGAATTACGGGAAAGAGTACTACGGTATCGTCCGTTCGACGTTCCTCATCAACGAGGACGGCTATATCGAACAGGAATGGCGTAGTGTGAAAGTGAACGGGCACGTCGACGAGGTCGTCGCGGCGCTCACAAAATGAGGCAGGACGGCTTCCTTATGGGTGCCGTTTTTTTGTGCGTCTCGCATTACAAATTTATTTCAAATACTAAAATCGGAATCGAGGTGTTTCAATAGGTTAGAGAGGTATATTACGAAAGTATTACGCTGATATCAGATGTTTGGCTCATTTGTCAACTTGACGAAGTTGAGAATGTTCTGAAAAATATGAAGGAACGGTGAACATGAGATATACATAGGGGGCATAAGCGTATGCAGCAATTTGAATCATGGGTGACGAGTCTATCCAACCTCGTCTGGGGACCACATCTCCTCATTTTACTGATTGGGACGGGCGTCTATTTGACGTTCCGGCTCGGCTTCATCCAAGTGACGCGGCTCGGGTTCGGGTTGAAAGAAGCATTTCTCCCGAAACCGAAAACGGGAGCGGAAGCGGAAAAACAGAAAACGCAACGCGGGGACATCTCGCACTTCCAGGCGCTCATGACAGCGCTCGCGGCCACGGTCGGGACCGGGAACATGGTCGGTGTCGCGACGGCGGTCGTCCTGGGGGGACCGGGCGCCATCGTCTGGATGTGGCTTTCTGGTTTCATCGGGATGGCGACGAAGTACGCCGAGGCGATTCTCGCCGTCAAATATCGTGTCGTCGATGAGCGGGGCGAGATTGCCGGTGGACCGATGTATTACTTGGAGCACGGCTTAAAGAAGAAGTGGCTCGGTATGACGTTCGCCTTGTTCGCGGCGATCGCCGCGTTCGGTATCGGCAACGGCGTCCAGACGAACTCGATCAGTATGGCGCTCAACACGTCATTCGGGATTCCGATGCTCGTAACGGGCATCGTGCTCATGGTGCTGACAGGATTCGTCATCCTCGGTGGCGTCAAATCGATCGGCAAAGTCGTCGGCGTATTCGTGCCGGTCATGATTATCGGATATGTCGGCGGGGGTCTCGTCATTCTCGTCATGAACTTCGAGTTGATTCCGTCGGCATTCGCGACCATCTTCTCGAGCACGTTCAGCGCGGAAGCCATCGGCGGCGGTGCGCTCGGTGCCGCCATCCGTTACGGGGTCGCACGCGGCGTATTCTCGAACGAGGCGGGCCTCGGCTCGGCACCAATCGCAGCCGCTGCCGCGAAGACCGATTTCCCGGGACGGCAAGCGCTCGTCTCGATGACGCAAGTATTGATTGATACGCTCATCGTCTGTTCGATCACAGGCTTGACGATTGTCATGAGCGGTCAGTATACGAGCGGGCTGCAAGGCATCGAGTTGACGCAAGCGTCATTCGCTTACTTCCTCGGTCCAATCGGGGAAATCATCGTCACGGTGTCACTTGTTTTCTTCGCCTTCTCGACGGTCATCGGTTGGTGTTACTACGGGGAGCGTTCGGTCTATTACTTGCTCGGTGAACGGTCGATTGTCCCGTATCGTGTCGTCTATATCCTCGTCGCCGGACTCGGCGCGATGACGACAAACTTGAATCTGATTTGGGCCATCTCGGACGTCTTCAACGGCCTGATGGCGATTCCGAACTTGATTGGTCTCTTGTTCTTGTCGGGTGTCGTCGTCGCCGAGACGAAGCGTTTCGAGCTCGAACGGCAAAAAGAACTGCGGCAAGCCGCTTAACCAAAAGGAAGCATCCTCATGCGAGGACGCTTCCTTTTGTCATACTTTGAATTGACCGATCAACGCGTTCAACTCATCCATCTTCTGTTGCGATGCCTCGGTGGCGCGGTTTAACTCGCTAAAGCGGTCGACGGACATCGTCACTTTCTCGGCGATCTCCTGTGTGCCGAGCGCGCCGTTATTGACCGTGACGGCCACATCTTGGATGACCCCGATCATGTTCGACGTCAACTGCTCGAGTTCGATGGCGGCGACGGCGAACTCTGAAGCGGTCGCTTCGAACCGGCCGGCGTCTTCGCTATAATGCTCGGCCGCCTCTTCGAGCTGGTCGTAATCCTTCAACACGTTCGTATCGAGGAAATGGAGCATCTCGCTCGACGTGTCGTTCAAATGGTCGACGGAGTGGAGCACGTTCGTCGAGATGGCTTGAATCCGTTCGACGGTCGTCCGGCTCGTCTCGGCCAGTTTCCGAATCTCATCGGCGACGACGGCGAACCCGCGTCCCGCCTCGCCGGCCCGAGCGGCTTCGATCGAAGCGTTCAACGACAAGAGGTTCGTCTGGGCGGCGATGTCTAAAATGTCGTTCGTAAGTGTCGCGATTTCCCGGACGGCTTTGGCGTCTTGCATTGCCTGTTCCAAGTTGACGCGTGTCGACGAGAGAACGTGAAGCGCAGACGCTTTTGCCTCGACGGCATGGTCGCGCAGCGCGACGGCGCGGGCATCGACTTGCTCGGCCTCGGCTTTTCGCTCGGCGGCCATCGTCACGATGTTATGGAGCGTTCGTTCCATGTCAGAAGCCGACGCGTTCATCTCTTGGGCGCTCGCGGCCGTCTGTTGCATCCCGGCCGTCAAATCCTCGGTCGTGGCGGCCGTCGTCGTCATGTACGTATCGAGCTCGCGCAGCTCGTCATACATGCGTGCCGACTGTTCGGTCACCCCGTGAGACACACCGTTCACTTGCAAAATCAATTGGCGGAGATTGGCGAGGAATTGGTTGAAGTCGCGGGCGAGTCCCGAGAACTCGTCGCGGCGCTTCACCGGGATGGCCGTCGTCAAGTCGCCTTCGCTCGTGGCCAGCTCCCGCATCTTCACTTTGAACTCTTTGAGCGGCTCGAAAATCGAGCGGAAGATGAACAGCATCATGAGCACCGTGAAGACGATGGCCGCGGCCATAATGATGATGAGCGTGAGCTGGACTTGCTCGAACAATGCCTGACCGGCTTCCGTATCAGACCGAATCTCATCGCGGTTCAAGTTGACGAGCAGACCGAGCGTGTTCGAGAGGGCGTCGGCGGCCGGTGTCGCCGTATCCCGGATATAGGTGTCGGCCGCGGCTTGACCGTCCGCGTTCGAGATGCGGATGAGCTCCTCGATATTCGTTTTAAATGTCGTCCATTGATCCGTCGCTTGATCGAACAGCTCCTGATCGGCTTTCGTGATAATCGTCGACTCATAACCGCTCATCTGTTGCTCAAGAATCGTGATGCCCGTGTCGAGGTTCGTTTCGACGTTTTGCTTCGTCACCTCATCCTCAACCAAGGCGTGGCGCATCATCTGCTGACGAATCTCAAGCAGTTGTTTATCGACTTGATGGATTTGGTCCATCCCCGGCACCCACGAGACGTTCATATCTTGCTGGGCGGCCTTGGACGCGTTCAACGCATAAAACGAGTAGCCGCTCACCCCGAGCAGCAACACGAGCAAGACGGTGAAGGCGACAATCAGTTTGTTACGAATTGACATAGGAATCCCCCTCGAAAAAATGATGCTTCTTCCTAAGCATAATGAGATTGGGGGGCGGACCGAATAGGGGTTTTGGGAAACGAGTCAATAGTGTGGGCGGATTCCCTAACTTTTCAAAAAATCGTTCCTCCTTGGCGAGATGGGATTTTCTTTTTTGTCTTATAAAAAAGTGGTATGATAATGGACGATGTATTGAAAACTGTTGGAGGTGGAACCTTTGGCTCGAATCACAGAAGCTGAAGTTCGGCACGTCGCCGGACTCGCCCGACTTGCGATCACAGAAGATGAAGTGACGCACTTCACGGAGCAATTGACAAAAATCCTCGAGTTCGCCGAGCAACTCGATGAACTCGATACGACGGGCGTCATCCCGACGACCCATGCCCTAGATTTGAAAAACGTACTACGCAAAGACGAGGTTCGTCCTTCACTTCCACGCGAGGAAGTCGAACGGATGGCACCTGATTGGGAGAACGGCCAAGTCCGTGTCCCAGCGGTCTTTGAATAAGGAGGCCCTTCATGAGTTTATTTGATCACGGTGTAGCCAAGCTGCATACGCTTATAAAAGAAGGCGAAGTCACGGTATCGGACCTCGTCAAAGAATCATTTGACCGCATCGAGGCGACCGACGAAAAAATCGGTGCCTTCTTGACGCTCAATGAAGACGCGTTCGAACAGGCGAAACGGATGGACGAACTCGCCAAGACCTCGGACAATCCGCTCTTCGGTTTGCCGATTGGCGTCAAAGACAACATCGTCACGAAAGGGACACGCACGACGTGTGCCTCGAAGTTCCTCGAGAACTTTGTCCCGGCACATGACGCGACGGTCGTCGAGCGTCTCCATGACGCCGGTGCCGTCACAATCGGGAAGTTGAACATGGACGAGTTCGCGATGGGTTCATCGAACGAGAACTCGGCGTTCAAAGTCGTCCGCAACCCGTGGGACCCGACGCGCGTACCAGGCGGTTCGTCAGGCGGTTCAGCGGCAACGGTCGCGGCCGGCCAAGTACTGTTTAGCCTCGGCTCGGATACAGGTGGCTCGATTCGTCAGCCGGCGGCCTATTGTGGCGTCGTCGGGATGAAGCCGACGTACGGTCTCGTCTCACGTTACGGGCTCGTCGCATTCGCCTCGTCACTCGACCAAATCGGTCCGCTCACACGTACGGTCGAAGATAACGCCTACTTGTTGAACGCGATTGCCGGTCATTGCGACATGGACTCGACGTCAGCGACGGTCGACGTACCAGACTACACGAAATCGCTTCACGGCGACATTAAAGGCATGAAGCTCGCGCTTCCAAAAGAGTTCATGGCCGAAGGCGTGTCAGACGGTGTCCGCAAACAGATTGAAGAAGCGGTCGAGACGCTCAAGTCGCTCGGTGCGACGGTCGAGGAGGTCTCGCTCCCGACAGTGAAATACGCGCTCCCGACATACTACTTGCTCGCGTCATCAGAAGCGTCTTCGAACCTCGCCCGGTTTGACGGCATCCGTTATGGACGCCGTGCCGAGGCCGATGCGCTCGAAGAAGTGTTCACGTATTCGCGCGAACAAGGTTTCGGAGAAGAAGTGAAACGCCGCATCATGCTCGGGACGTACGCGCTCAGCTCGGGTTATTACGATGCGTTCTACAAGAAATCGCAACAGGTCCGCACGCTCATGAAGCAAGACTTTGCGAACATATTCGCCGACTACGATGCGATTATCGGACCGACTGCGCCGACGGTCGCGTTCAAACTCGGTGACCAGCTCGAAGATCCGCTCACGATGTATGCCAACGATATTATGACGATTCCGGTCAACTTGGCGGGCATCCCGGCCATCTCGGTACCGGCTGGCTTGTCAGAAGGCCTCCCGGTCGGTTTACAGATCATCGGGAACCATTTCAGTGAACCAACACTCTACCGCGTGGCCCATGCTTTTGAACAAGCAAACGGCGGTTTCAAGATGCCACAGCTCTAAGGAGGACGTACGATGAACTTTGAAACGATCATCGGGATCGAGGTGCACGCCGAGCTGAGCACGAAGTCGAAGATTTGGTGTGGCTGCTCGCGCACATACGGTGCCGAAACGAATACACAGACGTGTCCGATTTGTCTCGGACATCCGGGCGTCTTGCCTAAATTGAACGAAGAGGCGGTCAATCTCGCTATCAAGGCCGCGATGGCACTCAACTGCGAAATCGCGACCGACACGAAATTCGACCGCAAGAACTACTTCTATCCAGATACGCCGAAAGCGTACCAAATCTCGCAGTTTGACCAACCAATCGGTTTCAACGGTCACGTCGATGTCGAAGTCGACGGTGAGATGAAGCGGTTCCGCATCGAACGCGTCCATCTTGAAGAAGATGCCGGGAAGATGAACCACACGGGCGAGAAACACTCGGTCGTCGACTTCAACCGGACCGGGTCACCCCTCATCGAGATCGTCAGTGAGGCTGACATGCGTTCACCGAAAGACGCCGTCGCTTACCTCGAGCGCTTGAAAGAAGTGCTCTCGTTCGCGGGCGTCTCGGACGTCAAGATGGAAGAAGGGTCGCTCCGTTGCGACTGTAACATCTCGGTCCGTCCGTTCGGTCAAGAGCCGTTCGGTACGAAGACGGAGCTCAAAAACTTGAACTCGTTCTCGAACGTCTTGAAGGCGCTCGAGTATGAGGAAGACCGTCACCGCAAACTGCTCATCACGGGCGGCGTCATGCGTCAAGAGACGCTCCGGTTTGACGAGGCGGCGAAGAAGACGATTCTCATGCGTGTCAAAGAAGGCGCGGCCGATTACCGCTACTTCCCAGAGCCGGACCTCGTCCGTCTCGAAATCGATGAGGAATGGAAAGAACGCATCCGCGCCACACTTCCGGAACTGCCGGTTGCACGTCGCGAACGTTATATGAACAACTACGGGCTGTCGGCGTATGACGCCAAGGCGCTCACGTCGACGCGGGAGTTCTCGGACTTCTTCGAAGCGACGACGGCAGCAGGTGCCGAACCGAAAGCGGCCGCGAACTGGCTCATGGGCGAAGTGCTCGGTCACTTGAACAAATCGGACGATACGATCGAGACGATGAAATTGACGCCGAGCTCGCTCGCGGAGTTGATTCGTTTGATTGGAGAAGGTACAATTTCTTCGAAGATCGCCAAACGCGTGTTCACAGCCATGATCGAAGAAGGCGCCGAGCCGAAGGCGTACGTCGAAGCGAACGGTCTCGCCCAAATCTCGGACGAGAACTTGCTCCGCGGCTACATCCTCGACTTGTTCGAAGCGCATCCGCAGATGATTGAAGACTTTAAGAACGGAAAAGACCGTGCCAAAGGCTTTATCATCGGGCAGATCATGAAGCAGACGAAAGGGATGGCGAACCCGGCACTCCTCGATGGCTTGTTCCACGAAGAGATTGCCAAACGCTAAACAAGCGGCGAGGCACTTGTGTCTCGCTTTTCGCTCGACTTGAGCATGGGGAGAGAACATTATGCAACGAAAACGCGCACGGGTCATCTATAACCCGACATCTGGAAAAGAAGTGATCAAACGGGAACTCCCGTACATTTTGAACCGCCTCGAGGATGCGGGTTATGAGACGTCGACGTACGCGACGAAAGCAATCGGCGACGCGACGCTCGAAGCCGTTCGAGCCGCGGAGGCCGAGTTCGACTTGATTATCGCGGCCGGTGGGGACGGGACGCTGAACGAGGTCATCTCGGGACTCGCCCCGCTCGACACGCGTCCGACAATCGGTCTCATCCCGGTCGGAACGACGAACGACTTTGCCCGAGCGATGCGGATTCCGCTCAACGTCGTCGGTGCCCTCGACGTCATCTGTGACGGATTCGAGATGCCGGTCGACCTCGGTGAGATTGAAGGGGAGAAGGGCGACATCCACTACTTCATCAATATCGCCGGGGGCGGTATCATGACGGAGCTGTCGTATGAGGTGCCGTCGAAACTGAAGACGGCACTCGGTCAGCTCGCCTATTACGTCAAAGGGATGGAGAAACTTCCACTCATCAAGCCGACGTATATCGAGCTCGAGCACGACGAGGGTACGTTCAGCGGCGAGGTCATGATTTTCCTCACGTCGAACTCGAACTCGGTCGGTGGCTTTGAGAAGATTTCACCACATGCGTCATTGAACGATGGACTGTTCGACTTGTTCATCTTGCGCAAGTGTAACTTGTTCGAGTTCATCCACGTCGTCCGCTTGTTGCTCCGTGGCGAGCACTTGTCGAGTCCGCTCGTCGAGCACGTCAAGACGGGACGCGTCAAGATGAAGACGACGACGGAACGGATGAGTCTCAATATCGACGGCGAATACGGCGGCGAATGCACGGGCGAGATGCGAAACTTGTTCCGTCACTTGACGGTACTCGCCCCGAACGCGCGCATCCGTGAGATGGAAGACTTGAACGCCCAGTATGAACGCGAACAGATGATTAAACAGCTGTTCAACGTGTCAAACGAGAAAGCAGAATGATTCGGCTCGGCGTGGCGCACACGCCGAGCTTTTCGTTCGCTTGGAACGGGTATGAACCAATACACACTATTTTTTGAATCGGGAAAGGAGAGACTCATGTTACCAGTCCAAAAGAATGACCGTCTCGATGTCCACATCCACGACCTCACCCATGAGGGCGCAGGCGTGGCGCGTGTCGACGGTTATACGCTGTTCGTCCCGAACGCGCTCCCGGGAGAGACCGTGGAGATCGTCGTGACGAAGACGAATAAACAGTACGGGTTCGCCCGCTTGCTCGATGTGAAAGAATCGAGTGCGGACCGCGTCGAGCCACCGTGCCCGATTTTCTATCAGTGCGGGGGCTGTCAGCTCCAACACTTCAGTTACGACGGCCAGCTCCGTCAAAAACGGGACCGTGTCGTCGATGCGTTGAAGCGCCTCGGCCAATTCGATGTGCCCGTCCACGAGACAATCGGCATGCCGGAACCATGGCGTTACCGCAACAAGGCGCAAGTGCCGTTCAAAGACGAGGCCGGTCGCCTCGTCGCCGGTTTCTATCGTCCACGTTCGCACGATATCGTCGAGATGAAGGAATGTCTCATCCAAGATGAGCGCAACGATGAGGCCGTCCAAGTCGTCCGTGACGTGCTCGCGGCGCACGGTGTGCCGGCTTACGATGAGAAGACCGGGCGCGGCGTCATCCGCCACGTCATGGCCCGTTACGGGTATCATTCGGGTGAATTGATGATCGTCCTCATCACGAAGACGACGAAAATCAAAGGCGTCAACGAGATTGTCGCCGACATCTTGAAGCGTCTGCCGGACGTGACGTCAATCATGCAAAACGTCAACCCGGACAAGACGAACGTCATCTTGGGGTCGACGAACAAACTGTTATATGGCCATGAGACGATTGAGGATAAAATTGGTGGACTGACGTTCACGATTTCTCCGCACTCGTTCTTCCAGGTCAACCCGGTCCAGACGGAGAAGTTGTACGGCAAGGCGCTTGAATACGCGCAACTGACTGGGACCGAGCAAGTCGTCGACGCCTATTGCGGCATCGGGACGATCAGTCTGTTCCTCGCCCAGAAAGCGGCGCACGTGTACGGCGTCGAAGTCGTACCGGAAGCGATTGAGGACGCGAAACAGAACGCGCTCGTCAACGAGATCGACAATGTGACGTACGCGTGTGGCGCAGCCGAAGACGTGCTTCCAAAGTGGAAGCAGGATGGCATCAATCCGGACGTCATCGTCGTCGACCCGCCACGTAAAGGCTGTGCCGAGTCGTTCCTCGAGACGATGGTCGAGATGGCACCGAAGCGGATCGTCTATGTGTCGTGTAACGTCGCGACGCAGGCGCGCGATATGCGTTATCTTGCGGACCGTGGCTACCGACTTGTCGAAGTTACACCGGTCGACATGTTCCCGCATACGGCGCATGTGGAGACGGTGGCGTGGTTAGAAAAAATGGAATAAGATGAATGCAGATGGACCTTCGATTTTGTTTGAAATCGGAGGTTTTTTGTCTAGTCGTGTCAAAAGGGGTGGTGAAGATGAGGAAAATCATTGTACTTGAACATGTATCCTTGGACGGTGTGATTCAGTCACCGGGTGGGCAAGACGAAGACGTAAGCGAAGGGTTTACGTATGGAGGGTGGACAGGACCGTTTGCGAGTGATGAGTTAGGTCGTTTGATTCGGACGCAAATGCATAGCGACTTTGCATTGCTACTCGGGAGAAAGACGTATGAACAATGGGGAGACTATTGGCCCCATCACGCGGATGTTTGGCCAGAAGCACAAATTGCGACAAAGTACGTAGCGTCACAAACGTTGCATGAAAGTTTATGGGAACCAACCGTTTTTTTGACGGACCCAATCAAGCAGTTAAAATTGTTGAAGCTGGAAGCTGGGCCAGATTTTCATGTCTGGGGAAGCAGTGGTTTGGCCCATGCTTTGTTTCAAAACGACCTAGTCGATGAATGTTGGTTGATCATCTATCCGATTATCATCGGGTCAGGGAAGCGCTTGTTCCCAAATGGTGAAATGAATCCGATCACTTTTACATCAATGGCGCATCATCTGATGCCAAACGGGGTCATCGTTTCTCATTACCAAAGAAAGTAGTGACACATTGCGGGTTGAGTGGAGCTTGAAGCATCCATAGACGAGAACATATAATTCAAGTAAACCCATGTTCTCCTAACGAAAGGGAGCGAAAAAAATGAAGGCTTTCACTAAACTCGTACTCGGTCTCTTGCTCGTCTTCATCATGGTCATTGGTTGGTGGCTAATCTCTCCTCTCTTTCTCGATCAAACAGTAGATGAAGGGCTCCCACCCGTCTCTACAGACACCGTTGATATGACCGAAGATCCGGAAGCTGTAGCGCCAGAGGCGGAAGATGAAACAATGGATACAGAGACTCTCGGTTTGTCAGGAATGTTCATGGATGGAGAAAAGAATTACAAAACTTCTGGAACGATTAAAACGATTAACGCGGACGATGGGGTATACCTCAGATTTGAAGATTTTCAAACGACCAATGGACCCGACCTGTTTGTTTATTTGATTCAGCCTGGGACGGAAACGACAGAAGGGATCAGCTTAGGGGCTTTGAAAGGAAACACGGGGAATCAAAACTATTTAGTCCCTGAAGACGTTGACCTCACTCAATATTCGACAATCGTGATTTGGTGCCGAGCCTTCGATGCGGATTTTGGTTTTGGTGAACTGACACAATAATCGATTTACGAGTTGACCGTGTCCATGATAAAAGACTCCTAAAGCAAAAACTCTTCAATCGTGCGGATTGGAGGGTTTTTACTTCGTTATGTCCAGAACGAGCGAGCGGAAAAAAAGCGCTTTGAAGCTTGTAATGTCAAGCCGCTCCGCTTAGCGATTTTCTCGACGACCTGTTCGACTGTAAGGTGATCGGTCTCGATTTTCTCATGAGTGATGTCGTGACGAAAAGCGTGAAGGCAACGGTCGATTTGTGTCTTGCCCCACGAATTGAACCATTCGAAACGTTTATTCAATCTTCTGACGAGTGTCCGTTTATCGGCGTGGAGAATATAATGGTCGACCCGAATTCCATCACGTTGTAAGGCTCCGATGATTTCATCGTAGTAGAGGCGGTCCACGAGCGTCATCGGGACGACGATTACGCCATCGTATGAACGGGCAATCTTTGCCAACATCTCAACATTGAACGTCCGCCATTCCGGGTGATGTTGGAAATCGGCCAGTCGCATATCGCTGGGCAGATTGTCGCGAATAAAGAAGCCGACTTGTTCCGGGTCATAAAGATAGGCGTTCGGCAACCGTTGTTGCAATTGTTTGGCGGCTGTCGTCTTGCCTGAACCGAAAGCGCCGTTAATCCAAATGATCATCCGAGTTCTCCTTTGAAATGCTTTTGTTTAATCTATTATACTCGAATGTCTGGGTGAAACAGTTGATACATTCCCCCGTCCATAATAAGATAGATAAAGTGATTTTGTTGGATTGACTACGAAAGGGAATGATTTTGATGAAAGAAAACTTCTGGCGCGACCTTCCGCGTCCATTCTTTATACTTGCCCCGATGGAAGACGTGACCGATGTCGTCTTCCGCCACGTCATCGCCCATGCCGGTCGACCGGACGTGTTCTTCACCGAGTTCGCGAACTCGGACAGCTACTGCCATCCGGAAGGGAAAGGCAGCCTGCGCGGGCGCTTGACGTTCACCGAGGACGAACAGCCGATGGTCGCCCACATTTGGGGCGACAACCCTGACTACTTCCGTGAGATGAGCATCGGCATGGCCGAGATGGGCTATAAAGGCCTCGACATCAACATGGGTTGCCCGGTCCCGAACGTAGCCAAGCGCGGGAAAGGGAGTGGCCTTATCCTCCGTCCTGACGTCGCAGCGGAACTCATCCAAGCGGCGAAAGCCGGCGGCATCCCGGTCAGCGTCAAGACGCGTCTCGGATTCGCGAAGCTCGACGAGTGGCGCGACTGGTTGACGCATCTGTTGAAGCAAGACATCGCCAACTTGTCGATTCACTTGCGCACACGCAACGAGATGAGTAAAGTCGACGCGCACTGGGAGATGATCCCGGATATCGTCAAATTGCGTGATGAGATTGCACCGGATACGCTCATCACAATCAACGGTGACATCCTCGATCGTCAGATGGGACTCGAACTCGTCGAGAAGTATGGCGTCGACGGCGTCATGATTGGTCGCGGGATTTTCAAGAACCCGTTCGCGTTCGAGAAAGAGCCACGTGAGCACTCGATGGAAGAACACCTCGACTTGCTTCGCCTCCAACTCGATTTGCAAGACAAATTCCAAGAAGAGGTGCCGCGTTCGATTTCGAACTTGCACCGTTTCTTCAAGATTTACGTGAAAGGATTCCGCGGGGCGAGCGACCTCCGTGTGAAGCTCATGGACACGAAATCGACAGACGAAGTGCGGGCGCACCTTGATGCGTTTGTCGAGAACTATCACAAAGAAGAAGCGGCGCTTGCCGAGGCGGCGTCGACAGTCGAATAAGTTCTACCGGGATTCAGTGTATACTGGATCCCTTTTTGTATGAAAAATAGTAGATGGGCGATGAAACGTTTGGTCGGGCTGCTTCGTATGAAGTGGATGGAAGGGGAGGCTAAACATGAACGAATGGCGTGAATCAGCGGTCGGTCTTGGGCTTGTGTTTGGAACGGCTGGCGGACTACTCATCTCTGTCTTACTCGATTTTCCGTCCATGTATGGTATTGTCATCGGTTCAATCATTGGATATTGGATTGGACTGATTATCTCGATCCGTGCGATGAAACGATAACGACCCATTATTAATACAGGAGGAGTGTTTCTATATGAGTGAATTCCAATTTATTGCGAGCAATCACCCACTAAAAGAAGTCGAAAATCCATATATCGAGTTCTTATCGATCAACGAGGCCATCAAAAAAGGTGTTATCTTGCCTGAGATGCTCACAGACGACGAAGACCTCGATCGTGACGAAAAGATTTTGATGAACGTCGAGTCGGAAGAGCAGCTCGACGAGATTGAGATCAAGCGCGACTTGTACTATGACGTGGAGAACGTTGAGGCGTACTCGGAAAAACCGCACGTCGTGGAATTGCGCTGGCGCTATACGGATGCGAGAGCCGAACAGATCGTTGAGTATATAACCGACCACTTGAAGACAGCGGGTGAAGTCGAGATTTGGAAAGTATGGGTCGATGAACAGACAGTACCAAACGTTCAATCCATCACGCTCGACGAGTTGACGACTGATGCGCTGCGATTTTTAGGTGCAGTCGGGTTCAATCGGCCGGAATGCCTTCGCGTGACAAAAGCATAACCTGACCGAACGAGATGTCTCGTTCGGTTTTTAGTTTTGTCTCCTCACTTGAAAAAGACTGCTATATTATGAGGAGAAGAGTCAGGAGGGAATCAGATGCACATTTTAATTGTTGAAGACGACCGGACAATCGCCTCCGGTCTCCAATATTCGCTCGAACAAGAACAATTCACGACGACGTTATGCCAGAACGTGGCCGACGCCACACCTTTGATTGAACAACAGTTACATACGATCGACCTGTGTCTGTTCGATTTGTCGTTGCCGGACGGGAGCGGTTATGACTTGTGTCGGCTCGTGAAGCAAAAACAGGACATACCTGTCATTTTTTTGACAGCGTTCGATGATGAAGTGAACGTCGTCATGGGACTCGATATGGGAGCGGACGACTACATCACGAAACCGTTCAGGGTCCGCGAACTCATCTCGCGGATTCATTCGGTGTTGCGCCGCTACAACAAGCAGACCAGTTCGCCTATTCTTAAAATTGGGTCGGTCGAAATCAATACGCAAGACGCGAAAGTGAAAAAGGACGGGGATGAGATTTTATTGACGGCGCTTGAATACCGATTATTGCTCATCTTCGGCAGACATACAGGGCAAGTGTTGTCACGGGCCCAACTACTCGACCAGATTTGGGACATGGGTGGGGATTTTGTGAATGACAATACGTTGACTGTCTACATCAAACGGTTACGTGAGAAGCTCGAAGACGACCCACAGCGCCCGACGTTGATTAAGACGATTCGTGGCATCGGCTATAAGGTGGATGCTTAACATGCTACGAAATCGAGAAGTCCGAATCTATTTATTGAGTCTCTTTGTGATCATCGGCTTGGCCGTGAGCGTCGCGCTGTACATCTCGATCGAGGCTACACTCCTTGTCGCGGTCTTATCGATTGTATTTGTCGCCGTGACCTATCGCTTCACGGTGTGGCGCTATCGGGAGATTGACCGACTGTCGAGTTACCTGCAAGAAATCAGCAACGGCAACTATAAACTCGACGTCCGCGATAACCTCGAAGGCGAGCTCAGTCTATTGAAAAGTCAAATCTATAAAGTGACGAAGATGCTGTCGGAACAAGGGACGCATCTTGAAGAAGACAAGCAGAAGCTGACGGATGCCATCTCTG
This sequence comes from Exiguobacterium sp. J17977, assembly GCF_018616375.1. Lineage (GTDB taxonomy): Bacteria > Bacillota > Bacilli > Exiguobacteriales > Exiguobacteriaceae > Exiguobacterium > Exiguobacterium mexicanum. Next base: position 430,057 of record NZ_JAEQBB010000001.1, read on the forward strand.
ACATCTCCCATCAACTGAAGACCCCGCTCACGTCGATGACGGTCATGGCGGATTTACTCAGTGACCCGAGGCTGTCAGATGACAAGCGGCAAGAGTTCACGCATAACGTACAGGTACAGCTCGAGCGGATGGAGTGGCTCGTCTCGTCGCTTCTCAAACTGTCTAAAATCGATGCCGGGACGATTCAGTTCAAACGGGAACCGGTGTCCATCCCTACACTCGTTCAAGCCGTGACAGAACCGATGCTTGTGCCAATCGATATTAAAATGCAACGGCTCCAGATTACGGGTGAGCGTGACGTCGCGTTCGAAGGCGATATGAAGTGGACGACCGAGGCGCTCATCAACATCTTGAAGAACTGCGTAGAACATACACCGGAACAAGGCGAGTTGTTCATCGACTTTAGTGAGAACACACTGTATACGGAAATCATCATCCGTGACACGGGGAGCGGCATCGCCAAACAAGACGTCCCGTACATTTTCCAGCGTTTTTATAAAGGCATGAATGCGAGCGACGACAGCGTCGGCATCGGACTCGCCATGGCACACAGCATCATCACGAGCCAACAAGGTGAACTGACCGTCCGCAGTGAACGTGGGGCCGGGACCGCATTTCAAATTCGATTCTACAAAGCAATCGTTTAAGTGACGAAACAGTCACTTTTGAGTCACGGACGTGTCACACTCGCTCGGTACACTCAAAGTAGATTAAGTACTGGAGGGTGCAAACATGAACATATTAGAAGTGCAAAATTTATCAAAAGTATACGGGAAAGACGAGATGGAAGTGCGGGCGCTCGATGATGTATCGTTTACCGTAAAAAAAGGTGAGTTCGTCTGTATCGTCGGACCGTCGGGCTCGGGAAAGTCGACGTTGTTACATTTGCTGGGCGGCGTCGACGTCCCGACGAGCGGACAGGTGTTAATCGACAACACCGACATTTACAAGTTGGACGAGACACAGCTCGCCATCTTCCGACGTCGTCAAATCGGTTTGATTTATCAATTTTATAACTTGATCCCGATTTTGACGGTTGAGGAGAATATCACGCTACCGATGTTGTTGGACGAGCAAAAAGTCGACGCCGCCCATTTGGAGCGCATCATCGGCATCCTCGGGCTATCGAACCGGATGACGCATTTGCCGAACCAACTGTCTGGCGGACAGCAACAACGCGTCTCCATCGGCCGGGCGCTTATCAGCAACCCAGCCATCATCTTGGCCGACGAGCCGACGGGGAACTTGGACAGTCAAAACAGTGAAGAAATCATGAGCCTTCTCAAACTGTTCAACAAGAAGTTCAATCAGACGCTCATCATCATCACCCACGACGAACGGATTGCCTTGCAGGCCGATCGCATCATCTCGATCGAGGATGGGAAGATTGCGAAGAACGAGGTCGTCCGCGCATGAACATCATCAATAAAATGACGCTTCGGCATTTACGCGAGAACAAACGACGTTCTCTCGTCACCATCATCGGGGTCATCATTTCGGTCTCGATGATCACGGCTGTGACGACACTCGGTTCATCGTTCTTAGACTTGATGATCCGTCAAGACATCGCGGACAACGGGGAGTGGCACGTCAAATATGTCAACACGAACGAAGACCAGGTCGAGGCGATTCGGAATGATGCATCGACGAAGGACGTCATCCTGTCGAGTGACGGCTATGCGGAATTAAAAGAATCAAAGAATGCCTATAAACCGTACTTATACGTCCGGAGCTATAACACGTCAGGGCTGAAGAACTTTCCCGTCGACTTGACGGAGGGACGCTTGCCGAATAAAGAAGGCGAAGTTGTCATTTCTGAGGCCATCCGTCAAAACGCGCAAGTCACGTACAATATCGGGGACGAATTGACGCTCGAAATCGGCGAGCGCATGGACGAATCGTCAGGTCGCGTGTTGACACAAAACGATGGCTTAATCCGTGATGGGGAGACAATGTTAGAACAGTTGAACATCGAAGACACAGTGACGTTGACCGTCGTCGGCACGATGACGCGCCCAGCCTGGGAGCCGACGTGGTCGCCGGGCTATACGGTCGTTGGATATATTGACGACAAAGCGTTGAACGGTGCGACCGTCGATACGTTCGTCGCCTTGAACGACGTGAACGGCTCGATTTATGAAGAGACGAAACAACTGATGCGCGAACAGAAAATTGAAGGGATTGCCTATAACGCATCGTTGCTCCGCTATTATGGGGTGACCGATGATGACGGCTTGCGCAAGACACTGTACGGGTTCGGTGGCATCATCATGGCGGTCATCGTCATCGGCTCGATTTCGCTCATCTATAACGCCTTCGCCATCAGCGTGTCCGAGCGCTCACGCTACCTCGGGATGCTCGCGAGTGTCGGGGCGACGAAGCGGCAAAAGCGGAACTCGGTCTTTTTTGAAGGGTTCGTCATTGGAGGGATCAGCATCCCAATCGGTATCCTTGCCGGGGTGGCCGGAATTGGGGTCACGTTCCTATTCATCAACGCTTTTGCGGAGAAGGCGCTCAACGTGACGGAGAAGTTTGAGGTCGTCGTCACACCAGTCACGCTCTTGTTGACGGTCCTCATTTCAAGCGTGACGATTTTCATCTCGTGTTATCTGCCAGCGCGCCGTGCTTCGAAGATTTCGGCGATTGACGCGATTCGTCAAACACAGGACGTGAGGTTAACATCGAAAAACGTGAAGACGTCAAAACTCGTGCGACGGATTTTCGGGTTGGAAGCAGAGATCGGATTGAAAAACACGAAACGTAACCGGAAACGGTATTTGGCGACGGTGTTCTCACTCGTCATCAGTATCGTGCTGTTTTTAGTCGTCAGTTACTTCACGGATCGGCTCGAACAATCGCTCGAGATGTCGCAAGGATCGTACGAGTTCGACATTCTCGTAAACGGGTCGAATCTCACGAAGGATGACTTGCGTCGCTATGAGACGTTGGACAATGTGACGGGCGGGACGTACTTCGAGAATACGACCGTCCAGACGATGGTCGACGAAGCCCGGTTACCGAGCGCGGTCACCGAAAACGAAGACTTGGCGTCCACGTTCGTCGATGGGAAATTCACGTATTACGTGTCCCTCTACCAATTGGATGACGACAGCTTTGATGCGTACTTGAAACAAATCGGGGCAGCCGTCAGCAACTTTGAAAACGGGGACGTCCCAGGCGCCGTCTTGATTGATGAAGTGTCATATGAAGACGTGGACAAGAAAAAATTCGTCAACTCGAAGACGATTGAGACCGAAATCGGCGATACGCTCGAACTCCGGGACGAGAATGCAACGGACGAGGCGGCACCGCTCAAAACGATCAAAGTCGCGGCCATGACCGACGTCGCCCCGACCGGTGTGATGACGAGTTCACTCGGATGGCTCGATGTAATCGTCCGGGAAGGGACGTTTGAAGAGGATGCGATCGGTGAGTTGATGCAACAATCGAGCCCGTCGATCGCCTTGAACACGAGTAATCCTGAGGCGACGCAACAAGTGATTGAAGCGGAACAGAACATGGACCAATATATCTTCAACGTGTCGGAGCAGCGTGAGCAGCAAGAGCAAGTGTTGTTACTGCTATCGATTTTCGTCTATGGATTCATCGTCTTGATTTCGCTCATCTCGGTGGCGAATATCTTTAACACGATTTCGACGAGCGTCTCGCTCCGCCGCCGCGAATTCGCGATGCTGCGGTCGGTCGGGATGACACCGAAGGGATTCAACAAGATGGTGTACTATGAGAGCATTTTCTACGGCATGAAAGCATTGGCCTATGGGGTGCCAATCAGTGTGCTCATCATGTACTTGATTTACCGGGCGCAAATCAACACGTTCGAAGCAGCGTTCACGTTGCCGTGGGGCGATATTTTGTTCGTCACGGTCGTAATCTTTCTAATCGTTGGTTCTTCGATGGTGTACGCGATTTCGAAAGTGAAGTCGGATAATATCATCGATCGGTTGAAGCAAGAGAACAATTGAATCGAATTATGTGTATGTCTGAAACAATCAATCAGCAGGGACTCAGTTTATCTTTCAGACTGAGTCCCTGCTATATGTGCTTTTAGAGGATATCGACGACGAATCATCGAACACGTTATGAGCGAAGCGAGTACAAGGAGGCCGAATCATGTTACACGTAAATGGACGCCATATTGTAGACGAAGTCAACAATCAAGTGCACTTCCGTGGGTTCACATTGACTGCTCTGTATTGGGAGAATCCTGAAGTCGTGACATCATTGTATCCCACAGACGATATCTACCGGCGCATGTCCGAGATGGGCGCGAACACGGTCCGATTGACGGTGCATTATCGATTGTTTGAAGACGACGCCGCGCCATTTCAATACAAACAAGACGGATTGGTGTGGCTCGATCGTCAAATTCAATTTGCCGCTTCTCACGGCCTTTACGTCATCCTTTGTTTGATTTTACCGCCCGGGGGTGACTGGATGGATGAGAAACCGGAACTTGATTTCTCGTTGTGGGAAGACGCGACGAAGCAAGAGCGATTCATCCGTCTATGGGAGATGCTGACGAAGCGTTATCGAGGCACCGACTTGGGTGAAGCGATTGAGGCGTTTGATTTGTTCAACGCTCCGGCGACAAATGATGGCTCTGGACAAGCTTACCGTGCCTTGGCTGTACGAACGGTCGAACGACTTCGCCGAATCGATGCCGACCGTCTGTTCATCATCGGGAAACTGTACGGGACGAACGGTATCAATCACGACAAAGAACTCGAGACCTTCATCCAACTCGATGCGCCGAATCTGATCTATGATGCCCATTTTTACGCACCGTTCCTATATACGCATCAATACGCGGACTGGGTCGGTGTGCATGGGGAAGGAGGACGTTATCCGGATTCGGACATGGCCGAGTATGCCGTCGACGGCACGGAGTATCCGCGGGATATCACGTATTTGGCAAGCCGTCTCGAGCACTTGATCCGGTTTCGAGAGCAACATGACGTTCCAATCCTCGTCAGTGAGTTCGGGTTGATTCATCATTGTTTTGAGAATGAGCGGGGTGGATTGGCATACGTGCGTGACGTCGTGCAGTTGCTTCGTCAACATGAGATTGGCTACACGTATTGGGATTTTCAGTCACCTGTCATGGGTGTGTACTTAAGTGATGCGCGTGAACCGATGCGAGCGGAGCAGGAACAGCCAGGTCTGGCTTCGTTACTGTTTCCAGTCAATTCATAAGTGACGACAATTGAAGTGGGATGCGGGATTCAGTGTCTACTGAGTCCCTTTTTTTGTAAACTAAGAATGAGAAAAGAGGTGGGAGAATGGATATACGAGAATTATTGAGTGATGGAGATTTGCGTTCGATTGGACACGTCGATCAGGTGATTGAATACGTCGGGAATGACCCGGACCGATTCAAAGAATTGATGAACGGCTTAACCGATGACCGTCCCGTCGTCCGGATGCGGAGCGCAGACGCGATGGAAAAAGTGACACGCCATCACCCGGAGCTGCTGCAAGCGCATCAGGCGTCCTTATTCCAACAGTTACATCGTGCCACCCAACAAGAAGTGAGGTGGCACTTGGCGCAAGTGATGCCACGGATGACGTGGACGGAGGAAGAGGCGGCTGACATCGCTCATGTGCTCACCGATTGGATTGACACGGAGACGAGCAACATCGTCATCGTCAACTCTCTGCAGGCGATCTTCGACTTGAGCGCCGTGCATCCGCGATTCCGTGACGAACTGAGAGCCTTGCTCGAGACCCAACTCGAGGAGGGAAGTCCGGCCTTGAAGAGCCGCGCCAAAAAACTTTTACAGAAGTTGTGACCGATGGACTTCACTTCCGGTCTATAAAGATGTAAGTACATTGAGAGGGGGATTCGATTGGACGATCAAGCGATTATCGATTTGTATTGGAGGCGTTCCGAGCGGGCGATTGAGGCGACGGCACAAAAGTACGGCGGCTACTGTCATACGATTGCCTATAACATTTTGCATAGTCGAGAGGACGCGGACGAGTGCGTCAATGACACGTACATGAAGGCGTGGCAAGCGATTCCGCCAACGCGTCCAACGCGACTCGCCGCCTATTTGGCAAAGCTGGTCCGTAACGTCTCGCTCCATAAGTATGAGAAAGCGAACGCCAAGAAACGAGGAGCCGGGCAAGTCCCGCTCATCGTCAGTGAGCTCGAGCACTGTCTTGCCTCCTCGGTCGCGACCGATTCTGAAATCGTCGAGTTATTGAACGAGTTTTTAGGCCAGTTGCCGCAAGAGACCCGACAAATCTTCATGGGACGTTATTTTCACTTTCAATCGATTAAGGATATTGCGAAGATGCGCCACGTGAGCGAGAGCAAGGTCAAAATGGTGCTGCTTCGGACGCGGAACGACTTGAAGCAAGTGCTCGAAGCGGAAGGGGTGGCGCTATGAACGGAGATCGGCTCACACGTTTGATGGGGGACGTCGATGACCGTTTCGTCGAGGAATCGATGGAAGTCGAGGTAAAGAAACGAAGACATTGGCGTTGGATTGGCGGTCTCATCGCAGCCGCCGCGGTCACACTCTTCGCCGTGACATGGGACGGTTTCAAAGAATTAATTCCACTGTCGGACAACTCGAGCAATATGTCGGTCGCATATATTGATGAAGAGGACATCGATGTCGGGATGTCGTCGGCAAACCTTGTCGAGATGAGTGAGGACGAGCTGTTCTCGAAATGGGATCCTGCGGTGGTACGGGGCGTCGTGAAGCAGATTGACCACATCGAACTTGATTTCAACGGACAAGAGGAATATCAATCGATTGTGACGATTGCCGTGACAGACGTCTATCGGGGAGACATTGAGCAGGGGAGCACGATTCAAGTCCTCACAGTTGCCGGTGTCGGTTCTGAAGTACTTCAATCGGATGCGGACGTCGTCTCCGAACTTCGCCTCGGCATGGAAGGGATTTTTATGCCGAGACGTCATGATGCTTCCCACGTCTGGTCACAAAACGGTGCCACGCTTCAAGTGATGGACGTGAGTGATTACGGTTTTCCGGACGGTGAGCGATACATGTTCTTGGACACGGACGAAGGACTCGTCTTTAGTCGAGATGCTTACCCGTCGTTACGTGGCGCTGAAACACTCGATGACATAGAGGCGTTCATGATGGAACGATTCCGTTAACGGGAAGAGGATACGGAAGGGAGGGGGACTACGATGACAGAGCAGAGTTGGCGAGCGTCGGGTGTAGGACTCGGACTGGTGTTTGGAGCCGGAATTGGCATCATCAGTTCGCTCCTACTTGGATTTGAATTGGTGTATGGGATTGCGGCAGGTGCAGCGTTCGGCTATCTCATCGGACTCGTGATGTCATTGACAACTCGGGCGTGAGGAGTGAGAAGCGTAAAAAAATCAACCTCGCCGATGATGGGAGGTTGATTCTGGCATCCATTATTCACAAGCCCAGCCGTCTTTATCACGGTCCATGCTTGGCTGGTAAGCCGCATGATCTGAACTGACACCACCTGGGTAAGTGCCGCGGAGGTCCGTACAGTTTTGGAACTTTTGGCTTGTCGACGCAGCAGCGGCCGAGTAAGACGAACTTTCATTTGCGGCTGCGGCTTTCAAAGCGCTCGCCTCTTGTTCGGCTTGTGCAATGAGATCGGCAGCTTCTTCTTTCGCTTCATTGAGTTGAGATTGAGCGACGCTAGCCGCTTCATCCTCGGCTTTGGAAACAATCGTGTCGGCTTTAGACTCTGCCTCTTTTACAAGTTGTAAGGCTTGTTTCTCTGCTTCGGCAATTTGAAGCTTGGCTTTTTCGTCAGCTTCTACACGAAGTACTTCGACTTCTTCCATCGAATCGTCTAATTCTTGTTGGGCGGCCTCGACTTTGGTTTGGAGAGCGACGTATTTAGCTTGTTCTGCCGAAAGATCCTGCTCATATACTTGTCGACTCACTTTCGTCGCTTGTGTGTAAGCCGAACCAACTAAAATCAAGATGGCGCAAGTGATTAGGACACGCGTGGATTCGTTAAATTTTTGATGACGCCACATCAGGAATAATCCTAAAGGGAAAAGTAAAATGAGTGCAATGATAATGACATCAGTTCGTTCGAATATTTTTTTGTTCAATGAATAAATCCTCCTCGTATATATGAAAAACAACTCTACCAATATACCATCATTTAACAATAAAGGGTAATGGAATAATTAATTTCCAGATAAAGAATTTACATTTTTTTAAACTCAGAAGGAGGAAATCACATGGACCGCACCATCACCGTCAAAGGAACAGGAAAAGTATCGGCTAAACCAGATTTAATTGTCGTGAAAATGGAGTTGACCTCGAAGGCTGTCCGTTACGAAGAGACGATGAACGGGGCGGCGATGGCCGTCACGCGTCTACAAAAGGCAGTCGAGCAGGCCGGATTCGAGAAGGCGGCACTCAAGACGACCGACTTCTCGATTGACACGGACTATGAGAGCTACCGGGACAAACAAGGCAACTATAAATCGCGGTTCAGGGGTTACGTCTGTCAGCAAAAGACGAAGCTCGAGTTTCCCCTCGATACAAAACAGTTGTCTTCTGTCATCGAACACGTCAGTAACTCACTAGCCGAACCGAAACTGTCCATTTCGTTCACAATTAAAGATGCGGATACGATTCAAGACGAACTGCTCGCGAGTGCGGCGGCGAACGCGCGCCATCGGGCCGAACTGTTGGCGAAAGGTGCCGGGGCGACGCTCGGAGATTTGCTTCAAATCGATTATACGTGGGGCGAGCTGCATCTTTATTCCCCGACACGTCTCACGCTTCATGACGAAGTGCTTTTCTCGGAGGCGGCGATGCCGGAACTTGAACCGGACGAGATTGACTTGAGTGACTCGGCGACGTTCGTGTGGGCGATTCGATGAGACGCGTTATCGGATTAGTATTGCTACTTCTGTCTGTCTCTTTGTCGGCTCAGGCTTTGTCGTGGGCGTATGCGTTCGTCGTGTTGGACGGACGAGTGTATGAAGTGATGGATGTTGCCGTATTGGAGGCTGACTTGGGAGAAGTCGTCGGCGAGGTGAAGACGATGGCTGACGATATGGATGGCAGCTATTATGGGGATGCCTCGAACATGTATCCGATTGGGACGACCTATCGAGAAGTGAACGGGGAAGCGATGGAGGATGTGCTCGCGGTCGAGGACGAGTCGGGATGGAAGCGGGCCGAATATCGGCATGACGCCCCGTTCAGCATGCGTGACCATCTCGATACAGTCGCATATGTGGTACTTGGGATCGGCGCTGTCCTTTTTGTGTCTACACGAGTAAAGAAAAGATACAAAAATTAAATGATTGCATGATGAGGTATCGTTCATTAAGGGAAGAGTCATATGTAGATACGTAGAGATTTCACTCAATGGAGGGATATTCTATGAAAATCCTCATCATCTTTGACTCGATGTACGGGTGTACGGAAAAAGTCGCATATGCCATCAAGGACGGGTTCAGCGACTTGCACCAAGTTGAAATCATGCAAATCAGCCACGTCGGATATGGCGACCTCGCCAATCTCGATTTGTTCATCGTTGGCTCACCGACGCACGGCGGGCGTGAGACCGAGGACGTGAAGACGTTTCTCGACGGACTGTCGGATCATGCGCTCCGAGGCATCCGGGCTGCGGCGTTCGATACGAGCATGGCTGAAGAAGATCAAGGCTTTTTCGTCGGAAAAATCGTCAAATGGTTCGGCCACGCGTCGACCCGAATCGAAAGATTGCTGCTGGACAAAGGAGCGGAACCGGTGTTGAAAGAGTCGTTCATCGTCCTCGATAAAGAAGGTCCGCTCAAAGACGGAGAGCTCGAGCGGGCGACCGAATGGGCTCGTCACTTGATGGACAAATAATCGGGCGTGTTCCTTAGGGGACGCGTCTTTTTTGATGTGGAATTGTCCGAAGCATTCGCAAAACGGGTAAATATAAGGGTAGCTCTGTTGCGTGGAACGGAGGGAGAACAATGAAAAAATGGGAACGTGACGTCCTCATCGGTTGGATTGTCGTCTTATTGGTGCTCGTCGCGCATTATGTCATCACGGTGTCGCTCGGCAACACGTATTTTGCCGAATCGACGCTCAATCGGATGCTTTGGTTCAGTAGTTTCCCGGCCTTTTTAATTGCCTTTCTCGCAGCCCTCTTCCAAAAAACGAACACGCTCATGCTCGCCGTGCGTCGTGGCATCATCTGGACAGCCGAACTCGTCGTCGGCTTCTCGCTCATGGCTTGGTTCTTCCGGGCGTTCGAGACGCTATTCGTGAGTCCGGGTGCGTATTGGCTGTTCGGTGCCGTCCTACTCGCCCCGCTCGTCTATTTGTTTGAGTTCCGCCGTCAAAACCGGGGCACGAAAGCTGGGGCCCATTAAGTATCAGAAGACGTCTCCGGAAGGAGGCGTTTTTAGTCTGGCCTGGAATGGGAATGGGATACAGAAGCTTAGAATGGAGGGAGTCACTATGAGTCAGTATTTTTCATCATCCTACGAGGAGTCACGCGAGAAGTTTCTTGCCCTGCTCGACCGCGTCAAACCCTATTATCCGACCGCACGCGTGATGTCCCACTCAATCGGGGAGGATACAATCGATGTCATCATCGGAGAGCCGGCAGGATCGCGCGAGGCAATCCTCTTCATGACGATTGGCGAACACGGCATCGAAGGATACGCTGGTGCCGCTGTGACACACCAGTTCGTCGAGACGCAACTCGAAAACCTTCGGCACGAGTCGACCGGCATCTGTCTCATCCATGCCGTCAATCCGTGGGGGATGAAACACTTCCGCCGCGTCAATGAACATAACGTCGATTTGAACCGAAACTATGTCATCGACCGGGAGTCGCTCCCGCGCAACGTCAACAAAGAGTATGAGGTCATGCGCCATTTGTTCGTCCCGGACGGTGTCATCGATGACTATCACGAGGCGCGCGAACACATCTACTCATTCCTCGGTTCGGGCATCAAGCTCGACGGGTTTGATGCGATGAAAGAGGCGAAAGGAATGGGGCAGTATCAGTTCCCGAAAGGTGTCTATTACGGCGGCGAATCGGATGAGCCGTCCGCCATCTTCTTGAAAGAGGTGCAGCACGATTTGCTCGACCGCTACGACCGCGTCATCCATATGGACTGGCATACGGCGCTCGGTCCGACGAACGAAGTGACGATGGTCATCAGTGAACGGGACGGGCGTGACGTCGACGAACTGAAGCGGGCGTACGGATTGAAAAATATCCAGACGTATGACCCGACCGACGTCCTCGGGGACTCGACGAACCATTTCTATTACGTACGGGACACGCACTATCCGGATAAACAGCTCGTCTCGGCGTTATTTGAGTTCGGTACGTTCGGGACATCGACGAAAGCGACGATTCGCGAGTTCTTGACGATCATTCTCGAGAACCGTCTCTACTTTGAAGGGACGAAAGACCCGGAAGCCCGCAACGGCATTCGTAAAGAATTCATGGCCATGTTTTATCCGGAAGACGAGTCGTGGCGGACGTCCGTATTACGCGAAGGAGCAGGCGCAATCGAGCACGTCTTGAAGGCCGAATCGCTTTGGCGCGACAGTTAACAGGTTTCTACTTTGGTTAAACGGGAAAAAGTGGGTTGTGGGCAAACACGCACGCCGCTCAACAATTCAACTGGGGGTTTTGACTAATGGGGAACTATATTACAGCACATGATGGAACGAGTATTTACGTGGAAGACGTCGGGACAGGCGACGCCGTCGTCTTCTTACACGGCTGGCCAGCGAACAACAACATGTTCGAGTATCAAAAGAATGCGTTGCTCGAAGCAGGCTACCGTTACGTCGGAATCGACTATCGCGGCTACGGCAAGTCGGATGCGCCGGCGACAGGTTATGACTATGCGACGATGGCATCGGACGTGCACATGGTCGTTGACGGGCTTGGCATCAAAGATTTCACACTCGTCGGCTTCTCAATGGGTGGGGCGATTGGCATCCGTTACGCCGTCGACTTCCCGGACGACGGTCTGAAGAAACTTGTCCTGTCAGGTGCTGCGGCACCGGTGTTCACGCAACGACCGGACTATCCGTACGGGATGACGCAAGCTGAGGTCGATGCGTTGATTGAGGACACAAAGAAAGATCGACCGAAGATGCTCGAAGGGTTCGGTGAGATTTTCTTCGAGAAAGAACATTCGAAACCGATGCAAAACTGGTTCCATCACCTTTCGCTCGTCGCGTCGAGTCACGGGACGATCGCTTCGGCGAAAGCACTCCGTGATGAGGACTTGCGTGAGGACTTGCCGAAAGTGAACGTCGAGACGCTCATCATCCATGGCGTGCACGACAAAATTTGTCCGTTCGAGTTCGCGCTCGAGATGGAAAAAGGAATCCCAAATTCCCGCATCGAGCGGTTCGAGGAGAGCGGTCACGGTACCGTCCTCGATGAGATGGACAAGTTCAACAAGACGTTGCTCGAATTTATTTGAGCATATGACAAGCCTAGGGAACGTTCCTAGGCTTTTTTTGATGGAGATCTGTTGCACGTTTGTTACGGTTTTTGAGGCTAGAATGACCTCCACTCGGGTATAGCTACAGTGAAGCCGTTTTGGATAATTCCGTTTAGATTGGTCAACCAAACATGTGAGACAAGAAGTTTGATTCACGGTCAAGATTGGCTTTGGAGAAGCTGTTCGGGGCCGTGCCTGTTTGTGTGTTCGAAATACCTTTGAACGGATTGTTTGGAAACGCTTTATGGTAAAGAGAGAATAAGCCTCCTTGTGACAGAACAGATGCAGATTAGATGGTCATTTTGTGCTGACTAGACCCTAATACATGGTACAATGAAGAGGTGGATTTTTAGATTGAGGAGAGATTGTACATGAATATCGCTTTCTTTTTATATCCGAAAGAAGACGTCAAATATCTAGACCCGGAATCGACGGTGCGCCAAGCGCTCGAGAAGATGAAGCATCATCGCTTCACCTCGGTGCCGCTCGTATCCGAAAACGGCTTTTATGCCGGGACGATGACGGAAGGGGATTTACTCTGGGCACTCGCCGAACAGCTTCGCGGGGAAGAAGACTACGAAAAAGTGCTGCGGACAAGGTTGAAAGATATCAAGCAACGCGTACGGTATAAGCCGGTCGCCATCACGGCGCAAATCGAGGAGCTCGTCGATGCGATCACAGATCAAAACTTCGTGCCGGTCGTCGATGACGGGAAGTATTTCATCGGCATCATCCGGCGCCGCGACATCATCGAGTATTACTCGACGAAGTTGCAACAGCTCGAGAATAAAGTGAACTGAACGAACGGACCAACCTGTGTGAAAGTAGGTTGGTTTTTGTATGGGAAAAACAGGGGCATGCTTTATACTTGTATATATAGAGTCAAGACATACAAGAAAGGAGTGACAATGGATGGCGATGCCCGATTTACATATGTTGCGTGAATCGCTCAAACCGGATTGTGCGAATTGTTTCGGTCTCTGTTGTGTGGCGTTCCACTACTTGAAATCTGAGGATTTCCCTATGGATAAACCCGCAGGACAGCCGTGTGTCCATTTGGCAGATTCGTATGCCTGCAACATCCATTCCGAACTGCGTGAGCGGGGCTTCAAAGGATGTACGGTGTACGACTGTCTCGGGGCCGGGCAGTTCGTGTCACAAGTGACGTTTCACGGACGAAGCTGGCGGGAGGATGATGTGGACGGCGCGCGCATGTTCGCGACGGTGCCCATCATGAGCCAAGTCCATGAGCTGCTGCTCTACATCACTGACATCTTGAGCCGGGACATCCCAGAGCACGATGCCCGGATACTCGAGACATTATTGGAAGACTTATTGTCATTCCGTGAGTCACCGCCTGAACAGTTGACCGGAACGGCACTGATGGCGTTCCGACAACGGGCCCGCCCGCTGTTCGTCCGACTCAGTCAGCACATACGTGCGGAAGGACTGAAGCAGGGCGGTTTGACGTTGACGTCACGACACGAGCAAGATCGGGCCGATTTGATTGGCCGAAACGTGAGTCAGCATGACGTGAGAGGAACGTGTTACCGGGGCGCCTTGTTGATTGGCGCTAACTTACGTGGGCAAGACCTGTCCTATGTCGACTTCATGGGCGCCGACGTACGAGATCTCGATGTGCGGGGAGCGGTGTTAACCGACAGTCTGTTTTTGACACAGATGCAAGTGAACGCGATGAAAGGCGACCGGCATACAAGACTGGCACCCGTTTACACGCGACCGAGCCATTGGCTGTAATGCAAAAGACGACTTCCACTTAGGGAAAGTCGTCTTTTTGAGTACCTGAGTATTATGAAAGCGATGGGAAATGCGGGAGCACATATTCCCCGAGCTCCTCGATGACTTCGTCGGCCGGACGTTGCCCGTCGAACAAGGCGAAGAACAAATGATTGACGCCGATGGCCCGATACGCCTCGAGCAGTTTGATTAACTGATTGCGACCGACACGGAAGCCGAGCCGGATTGGAGTCGGCAGTTCGTCAGGGTCATGCGCCAAATCGAGATGCATCGGCATCGAGAACGGGCGGAACCCTTTGCCATGCGTCTGACCTGACTCGCGCCAATCGTTGAGTACTTGTTGCTGGGCGAATGGGGCCTGCGGATAATACATCCACCCGTCCCCGTGTTGCCCGAGCCAGTCCATGTCCTGCTGCGCGAACCCGGTGATCATCGTCGGGATGCGCTTCTTCGGACGCGGAACGAGCGTCGCCTCATGGACCTCGCCGTACGACGAATCGATGGTCGGATAGTTGCGGTAGAGCGCCTGCTCCATGACACGGAGCGACTCTTTGAATTGCTCGCCCCGTGTCGGATGGTCGACGCCGAGCCCTTTGAAGTCGGCTCGACGGTCACCGGATGAGATGCCGAGAATCAAGCGTTCCGGGAACAGCGCTTCAATCGTCGCGACTTCTTTCGCCGAGCGGAGCGGATGCCGGAGCGGTAAGACAAGCGCCGACGTGCCAAGGGCGATTCGTTTTGTCTGACCAAGCAAGTGCGTCCCGTAAATCAACATGTCGTAAATCTGACCGACTGCCGGGTCCAAGAAGTTCGGGTCTTTCAGTAAGACGTCCCGAAGCCAGAGCGCCGTGAAGCCATAGTCATCTGCTTTTTGAGCGAGCTCGACTTGACGCTCGAGCGTCGGGGTACGCATTTTGAAATTTTCTAACGGGATGTGGAGGCCGAGCGTGAGCTCGCCCTCCCGATACATCCGATTGTAGCTTTTGTGATTATTGAACATAAGTTCCTCCTTATTTCGCTTCCAAACGACGCGAGACGGCGGTCAAGATGACAGCGAGGATGACCATGATGCCACCGACCCAAGGTGTGTGCACGAGACCGATTGAGTCCGCGACAAACCCACCGATGGTCGCACCGAGTGCGATGCCGATGTTGAAGGCGGCGATATTGAGCGCCGACGCGACATCGACCGCGGCCGGTACATATTTTTCAGCCAATTGAACGATATATAGTTGAAGTCCAGGTACGTTCATGAAGGCGAGCAGTCCCATCAAGACGATGGCGATGAGTCCCGCGATTTTGAACGGAATCATGAACGACATGACGATCATGACGGCGGCGTGGACGATGAACATATAGAACAACGCCTTGGCCGGGTCTTCATTGGCGAACTTCCCGCCCGCCCAGTTGCCGATGGCGACAGCGATCCCGTAGACGAGTAGGACGATACTGATCAAGCTCGGACTGATGTTCGTCACGTCCTGCATGATTGGCGTCAAGTATGTGAAGGCGACGAACGTTCCACCGTAACCGAGTGCGGTGATCAAGAAACCGAGCATGATGCGGCCGTTCGTGAGCAATTTCTTCATATCTGAGAACTTCGCGGGCGGTGATTGTTTCAAATCTTTCGGAATCAAGTAGAAGCTGGCGATAATCGAGACGATTCCAAGTGCGGCTACGGCGAAGAACGTGGCACGCCAGCCGAACGCTTGGCCGATGAACGTGCCAAGCGGGACGCCGGTGACGGTCGCGACCGTCAAGCCGGTAAACATGAGGGCGATTGCACTCGCTTTTTTATGCGGTGGCACGAGTTGAACGGCAATCGTTGCCCCGATGGAGAAGAAAACACCGTGTGCGAAAGCGGTGATGAATCGGGCGGCAATCAATAGTTCAAAGCTGGTCGACAAGGCAGATACCAAGTTCCCGCCGATAAAGACAACCATGAGTGCCATGAGCAACGTTTTGCGATTCATCCGGTTCGTGAGCGCTGTCAAAATCGGCGCACCGACGGCGACGCCGATGGCATAACCGGAGATGATGAGTCCGGCGAGCGTGATGCCGATATTTAAGTCACTGGCGATCGAGGCGAGCAACCCGACCGGGACAAACTCGGTCGTCCCGATGCCGAAGGCGCTGATGGCGAGGGCGAGCAAGGCAAGCCCTCCGTTTTTCGGTGCCTGTTCGTCGACAGGCTGCGTGTACGGTTGATTCATGAGTAGTTCCTCCTAAAATTGTTTGTTGAGACGAGGGCCCTTCGTCTCGAGGCAGCTCGAGCATCTCAATCTTCTCTATTGTCCAGTACGGTCGAAAAAGTACCTTACTGTCTCAAGAAGTAGTTACAGGTGAGATGAGCTTGTATTACTGAGCTACAGTTGCTATCATAAGTCCATCGAATTTAATTGGGAAGTACGCACTTTCAAGTACGATAGGCACCGAAAAGTACCTATCCCGGTCCATAAGGAGGAAGCATCATGCCATACAACATCCCAGTCGAGGCGACGCTCGACGTCATCGGCGGCAAATGGAAAGTCGTCATCATGTGCCATTTGATTAAAGGGGAACGCCGGACGAGCGAGTTGAAAAAGCTCATGCCGAACATTACGCAAAAAATGCTCACGCAACAATTGCGCGAGCTCGAGGCGGACGGTGTCATCATCCGCACGGTATATGAACAAGTCCCGCCGAAAGTCGTCTATTCCCTCTCCGACTACGGCTGGTCGCTCCAACCGATTTTGGATGCGATGTGTGCCTGGGGCGAAGGACATATTGAACAGACAGGGGAAGACGTCATCTCCTGACGAAACGGTTGCTCATGCCGAGCAGCCGTTTTTTGTTGCCTCATGTCGGGTACAGTCACAAGAGACAAAGGAGGGGACAAAAATGGATGTGAAGACATATCGATTTGAAGACGACGGGTCAATCCCGAACAATCCAGATTTTCCGGTGCTGTTATACCGGGGCGTGTTCGACGAGACGGACGGCATACAGGCGACGTTCGAACATAACGGATGGGGAAATAGCTGGGTGAACGGCGTGTTCGATTATCACCACTATCACAGCAACACGCATGAAGTGCTCGGTGTGAAGTCGGGCCGGGCGACGGTCCAACTCGGCGGTGCGACAGGAGACCTCGTCTCGCTTCAAGCGGGGGATGTCTTGATTTTACCGGCCGGGACGGGACATCGCCGTCTCGAGGCGAGTGCGGACTTCGCCATCGTCGGCGCGTATCCAGAAGGTCGTGACTACGACACGTTGACGGGAAAACCTGAAGAACGGCCGGACAGTGTGTTGCGTATTGAACGAGTCGACAAGCCGGCCACCGATCCCGTCTTCGGGACGACCGGGCCGTTACATGAACAATGGACGAAGGAGGAGAGGGTATGAATCGAATTCCACACAGCTTGATTTTGGCAGCGTTGAAACAACACGTCGTCAAACTGCCGAACGGGCACGAGGTACGTGTCCTCGGGCAAGGCACGTGGCGCATGGGGGATGACGAATCGAAACGGGACGCTGAAATCGAGGCGCTCCGGACGGGACTCGACTGCGGGTTACACCTCATCGACACGGCCGAGATGTACGGGGAAGGGAAAGCGGAATCGCTCGTCGGCGAAGCGATTCAAGATCGACGGGAGGACGTGTTTCTCGTCTCGAAAGTGTATCCACATAACGCCGGGGGCGACAAACTCGTCCAGGCGTGTGACGCCACCCTCGAGCGGCTCGGCACCGATTACCTCGACCTATATTTGCTCCATTGGCGCGGGAATATCCCGCTCGAGGAGACGGTCGATGGACTCGAGCAATTGAAGGCGGACGGCAAGATTCGGGCGTGGGGCGTCTCGAACTTCGATGTCGACGACATGAAAGAACTGCTCGCCTTGCCGAACGGGAAGCATTGCGCCGTCAACCAAGTGCTGTACCATCTCGGCAGCCGTGGCATCGAGTACGACTTGTTGCCGTTCTTACAGGAGCAGGGCATCCCGATGATGGCGTATTCACCGCTCGCGGAAGGTAGCGACGTGAAAGCGGACATCTTTGAGGATGAGACGGTGAACCGGATTGCGAAGGCGTATAGCGCGACACCGGCCCAAATTCTGCTGACGTGGACGGTGCGGAGCGGAAACATCATCGCTATCCCGAAAGCGGGGCAAAAAGCGCACGTCGAAGAGAACGGAGCGGCGATGCTGCTCAATTTGAGCGAGGATGACTTCAACGCGCTCGACGAGGCGTTCCCGCCACCGAGTGGGAAAGAGCCGTTAGATGTAATCTGAAAACAGGTGAGTCCCATTGATGGGGCTCACCTGTTTTTGAAGTCGACCTCGGAAAAGATGAACCGAGTCTCGGTCTGTGCATATGGGATGGCCGCATCGATGAACTGCTCGGCCTCAGCGAACGTCGCGAACTGCATCTTCAACATATAGCAGGCGCTCCCGGAGATACGGTAACAGAACGCCACGTTCGATTGCTGGCCCAAAAACTGAGTGAACGCCTCATAGTTGCCGTTTTTCACGGTCGCCTCAATCAGACATTGAATCGGGTGACCGAGCAAGTCATGGTCGACCTCGATCGTATAGCCTTTGATGACGCCAAACGATTCGAGCCGGCGGACGCGTTCACCGACGGACGGGGCCGATAAATTGATGCGACGTCCGAGCTCGCTCATCGAGAGACGGCTGTCTGCGGTCAGTTCAGCCAGAATGAGCCGGTCGGTATCGTCGATTTTCAGCATGGAATGAAATCCTCCTCATCTCGTTTCATATGTCATGTATTGTACCGTGAACTCGTTATGAATGAAATGGGAATCCGTATAATCACCTTCTATACTACAGATAGGAGGTGTTGAGATGAGTCGAATCCAACCAGCGATAATTGGAAAGACGCCGTTCGAGCGCTTGCTTGGACATGACGAAGATATGATGACGATATGGTCCGCGCTCGGAGACACGTTGACGGGCGACGGGAAGCTGTCCGCCGAGTTGAAAGAACAGGTACGACGGACGCTCGCCCAACAGAACGGGTGTGACTACTGCCGGGCGAAAGGAAATCCTGAACCTCATATTTTCGACGAACGGACGGCAGTCGCCGTCGGGTTCGCCGAGGTGTTTTTACAACTGAAAGGCGACACGCCCGCCTCGTCGATCCGTGTGCTCCAAGACGTGTTCACGGATGCCGAGATCAGTGAACTGTGCGCCTTCATCGCCTTTATGACGGCCTCACAATACGTCGGCGCCATGCTTGGGCTGGAACCAGAAAACCCACTCACGTCAGCGTGAGTGGGTTCGTTTAGTTCAGTTCGCGAGTGGGTGCTTCAACAAGTAGTCTTCAATCTGTCCGACCGTCTGTTTCAACACGCCATCCTCGAACGGCGACTTGAGTCCGGCCAATTTGACGAGCTCGAGGAACGAGCGGCTGCCGCCGGCTTGGCAGAGCGTGAGGTAATCGCTCCATGCGGCTTCACGGTCCTCATGCATGCGTACCCAGAACTGGAAGGCACACACTTGGGCGAGCGTGTAGTCGATATAGTAGAACGGGCTCTGGAAGATGTGCCCTTGTTGGTGCCACCAAGCGCCTGACTCGAGATAGTCGTTCGTCTCATAGTCACGGTGCGGGAGGTATACTTTCTCAAGATCGCGCCACGCCTGACGACGCTCAGCGGCCGTCATGTCCGGATTACGGTAGACGACGTGCTGGAACTCATCGACGAGGACGCCGTACGGGAGGAACGTGATGCTTCCGGCCAAGTGGTTGAACTTGTATTTGTCGACTTGGTCGCCGAAGAACAGCTCCATCCATGGCCAGCAGAAGAACTCCATCGACATCGAGTGAATCTCACACGCCTCGTATGTCGGAAACGCGTATTCCGGCGTCGTCAAATGACGGCTCTCATACACTTGGAAGGCGTGACCGACCTCGTGCGTGAGCACGTCGATATCGCCGGCCGTCCCGTTGAAGTTCGAGAAGATGAACGGGAGACCTTCTGACGGGAGGTACGTGCAGTAACCGCCGCCTGATTTGCCTGGCTTCGCCGTGAGGTCGAGGGCGCCGCGCTGTTGCATGAACTGGAAGAACTCGTCCGTCTCTTTCGAGAGTTCGCGGTACATCGTGTTGCCGCCTTCGATGATGAACGCCTCGTCGCCTTTCGGTGTCGCGTTGCCGTCCGGGAAGACGAACGACTCGTCGTAGTACGTGAGCGCGTCGACGCCAATCCGTTTCGCCTGCTTGTCTTTTAACGTCGTCGCGAGTGGGACGATGACGTCGCGCACTTGCTTGCGGAAGTTATCGACTTTTGATTCGTCATAGCCGACACGTTGCATCCGGGCGTAACCGAGCTCGACGAACGACGGGAAGCCGAGCGCGTGAGCGATGTCGGTCCGGACGCGTACGAGTTCGCCGTAGATGCGGTCGAGTTCGTCCCCGTTGTCGGCGAGATATGTATAACGGGCCTCGGACGCCGCTTTACGTACCGAACGGTCAGGGGATTGCAGATACGGGCCGAACTGGGACAAGTTGAGCGTCTTGCCATCGAACTCGATTTGGGCCGCCGACATCACTTTCTGATAAGCGGTCGCCAAACGGTTCTCTTCCTGCAGTTTCGGGATGAGCGATTCGTCGAACGTCTTGAGGGCGCGCTCGGCGAGTTCGAACAACTGGGTGCCCCATTCCTGTTCGAGTTGGCTGCGGAGGTCGTGCTCGGTCAAGACGCGATAATATGCCTGTACTTCTTTCTCGTACACCGGCAACGCGTCGTCAAAGAACGTCTGCTCGGCCTCGTAGAACGCATCGCGTGTGTCGATCGAGTGGCGGATCGAGACGAGCTGACTTTGTGTCTCGAATTCGTTCCGTTCCTGGTTGATTTGGCGAATCAATTCGTTCGCTTCCTCGAGTGTGCTCGCTTGTTGCAATTCGACTGAATAGTCCGACAATCGGCTGTTTAGAGCGTCCAAATCGGGCCGTTCATATGACAATTTTGTGAAAGTCGTCATTGTAAGCGCCTCCATCATGTGAAATTTTTATAAAGTGTAAAAAGGGCTTGCAAAAGCGATTGCACACTCGTATTCTTACGATGTGTAAACGAATTCGCACTACCTTATTACAACTATACCGTTTCTAGGGTAGGGATTGAAGAGGAAGCTTTTCGGGTATAAAAGCTAAGACTTCGATTAACAGAACATGTTGGAGGGATTAAGCTATGGGATTCTTTAAAAAACTATTCGGTGGTAAAGAAGAACAACTTAACGCGGTTTCACCGCTTACAGGGAAGGTCATTGACATCACGAACGTTCCTGACCAAGTGTTCTCGCAAAAAATGATGGGTGACGGCATCGCCGTCGAACCGACAGACGGCAAAGTCGTTTCGCCGGTCAACGGTACAATCGCGACTGTCTTCCCGACAAAACATGCGATTGGGATCAACGCTGACAACGGTGCCGAGTACTTGATTCACATCGGTCTCGACACGGTCAACCTTAAAGGTGAAGGCTTCGAAACGCACGTGACAGAAGGTCAAGCGGTTAAAGCTGGCGACACGCTCGTCACGTTCGACCTCGATTTCATCAAAGCGAATGCGCCGTCGACGATCACACCGGTGATCATCACGAACCATGACAGCTTTGGCGTGAACAAACTCGTTGCTGAAGGCGACACGGTCACAGCCGGTTCTTCAGAAGTCGTCGAATTGACGAAAAAATAAGTTGAACATTTTACTCGGAGGCATACGCTTCCGAGTATTTTTTTATGGATTCGGGAACTATACTAAAAAGAGAGGGGGAGAGACACATGGATGGAAAGAACGCACCGTATCGGGGGTATGGGGATCGGATTCGAATTTTACGTGAGCGGGCCGGTATCTCGGTCGAGGCGCTTGCCGATCGCATCGGCGTCGCCCCGTACTTTATTCGCCGGACCGAACTGAGTGAAGTCTACCCGACGATGCCTTACATAGAGGCGCTCGCCGAGGCGCTCAAGATTGACGCGAACTATTTGGCTCGCCATATTTGGACGGGCGAGTCGCTCAAAGTGCTCATGAAAGGGACGGTCCCGGAGCTCGAGCAGATGAAGCTCGCCTACGATGAGGCGATGCACGGCAAGTCGACCGAGGACATGCAGCGACAGCTCGAGGCGCGCATGCGCATCTTCGACCTGATGCACGAGGAAGAACTTCGCCGCATCTTCGCCGAAGACGAGGAACCGACGTCACATCAAGCGCTCGAGGCGCTCGTCGATGCTGTACTCGACCTGGGCCGCTCGCACGAACCGACGCATCGAATCGTCCCGTTCGCTCGTTACATCGAGCAACTCGTACCGGACCAGTTCGTGGACAACTCGTTCCAATACACGGAATTCGGAGTCGTCGCTAAATCGTATAAACTGCAGTGAGGGCCGTGGGAGACCGCGGTTTTTGCATACAAAAACAGCCGCTCCGAGGAACGGCTGTTTTCTGTTAACGCGCCATGCGCGCGTCATAGCGTACTTTCGGTCGTGTCCCGGCAAGTAGGAAGCCGAGCACGATATTGAGAATCGTGAGCACCCAGCCGACGTAACCGAACGTATAGGCGAGGCTCGCGAGCATCGTCTGCCAGTCGAGTAAGGACGAGGCGTCACCGCGAACGGTGAAGCGGATTGCGGTGAATCCGATGAGCGTCGTCGCCGTGATCAAGATGCCGATCCACGCGCCGCCGAACCGCGACGTCTCCGGACGCCGGCTGACCGGATACCAAAAAGCGAGCGTCCCGAGGAACGTGCTTCCTGCGTATGCGAGCAAGATTTGCCACAGCGCATCGGCGTCCAAGAAGACGGTATAACAGATGAACGTCGTGAGCGTCGTCATGAAAGTAAAGATTAAAGCTGCGAGTAATCGTGATCGCATAGTTCGTTTCCTCCTCATTTTGCACATTCTTTAGAGTATACGAAAACGAAAATGCTGTAAACGTTATTGTCGATTCTGTAATATTTGTCGCCATTGTTTAATCGCATTGTTGCCGTAGAACAAGACGCCGCCGCGATAAAATTTCGAGCCGACCCACAAAATCACACCGATCGTGGCGATCATGATGCCAATCGATAACGCGACTTCCCACACCGGCACGTCGACGAGCATGACGCGAAGGAACATGAGCATCGGCGTGAAGAACGGCACGTACGACAGAATCGTGACGATCGGCGCCTCCGGATTGTTCAAGCCGAACATGGCGGCGAGGAACCCGGCGACGAGCAGCATGATGACGGGCATCGTCATCTGTTGCGACTCCTCGACCCGGCTGACGAGCGAGCCGAGCACGGCGAACATGGCCGCATAGAGCAGGTAGCCGAGCGTGAAGAACGTCAACAGATAGACGACGGCGCGGACGTTGCCGGCGTTGTCGATGACCGACTGGGCCATCTCGTTGCTGCGGGCGCTGAAGTACCCGAAGCCGAGGAAAATCGCGATTTGGAGCAAGGCGAGCGTCCCGATGGCCGAGATTTTAGCGAGCATGTGCGTCACCGGATGTGTCGTCGAGATGATGAGCTCCATGACACGCGACGATTTCTCGGTCGTGACCTCGGTCGAAATCATCGATCCGTACGTGATAATCGAGACGTAGAGCAACATGAGCATGACGTAGACGAAGGCGAATGACGAGAACAGCTCGTCCGAGTTCTCTCCGCCGCGGCCGAGATATGATTCCTCGACCGTCACGGGCGCATTCAACGCCGCGAGGACGGTCGGGTCGATGTTCGACGCCTCGATCAGCTCGGCGTTCCGGAATTCACGTAGCGCCGTCTGTAGCACCGTCGTGAAATCTGGTTCCGGTCGTTCTGACAGGACGCGGGCCGAGTCCCCTTCGATGAAGGCGACAATTTCATAGTCCCCGTTATCGAGCCCGGTGCGCGCCTCGGACTCGCTGATGGAGGCCGATTCGATATCTTCATAGCCGAGCGACTGCATGAGCGTCGTCAGTTCGTTATTGTCGGTGACGAGGATGGCTTGCGCCTGGTCCGTGTCCTCGAAGTTCGCGAGCAAGCGGTCGATGTTCGTGAAGCCGAAGATGAATAGAACTGTCAACAGCGTCGAGATGAGGAACGCTTTCGAGCGCAGTTTCGAGCGTAACGTGAACGAGTAGAGCGGTCCGAAGTTATGAAACATGTTGGCCGACCTCCTTGATGAAGATATCGTTTAATGAGACGGGCTGGCGCATGAACGTCTTGATGGCGGCGCCGTTCGCCACGAGGGCGCCGAGCACCGCATCGCTGTCGTCGAACGAGTCGAGTCGGACGAAGTGGCCGTCCTTATGTGATTCGACCGCCCGCACGACCGGGAGGGTTTGAAGCAGGTCAGGGCGATCGGTCTCGATGAACAGTATCGGCTCCTCATAACGAGTTTTGATTGTCGGGACGTCGCCGCTGACGACGGCACGGCCGCCTTTCAAGATGCCGATATGCTGGCACAGCTCCTCGACGTGTTCCATCCGGTGGCTCGAGAAGACGATTGTCGTCCCGGCATCACGGAGGGCGAGCACTTCACGTTTTAAGATTTCGACGTTGACCGGATCAAGTCCGCTGAACGGTTCATCGAGAATGAGCAGTTCCGGGTTGTGGAGCAGGGCGGCCACGAGTTGAATCTTCTGTTGGTTCCCTTTGGACAATTGTTCGACGCGCATCGTCTCATACTGCGGGATCTCGAGCCGTTCGAGCCACGTCTTGACGGCCCTTTTCGCCTCGACCTGGCGCATGCCTTTCAGGCTCGCCAAGAAGACGAGTTGGTCACGGACGGGCGACTTCGGATACAGGCCACGTTCTTCCGGCAGATAGCCGACGATACGATGGTCGACGGTGCGGCCGTCCCACGTAATCGTCCCGGCACTCGGTTTGAGGATGTCGAGAATCATGCGGAATGTCGTCGTCTTCCCGGCCCCGTTCGCCCCGAGCAGGCCGAACATCTCACCTTTCGGGACGTGGAAGCTCAAGTCGTCGACGGCCGTGAAGTCGCCGAACTGTTTTGAGACACGTTCGATTTGTAACGTCATAGTATGTACCTCCTTATTAGTGTCTACTACTAGCGTACGCCATGTTGAGCAAAAAGTTTCACATTTCTTCGAAAATGATTTATCTTGAAATCAAGATAATAAAAAGGAGGACATGATATGACGAAGCAATCAGCGGGTATCCATCACATTTCGGCGATGGTGAAAGACCCACAACGTACCATCGATTTTTACGGAAATGTCCTCGGACTTCGGTTCGTCAAACAGACGGTCAACTTCGACGACCCTGGGACGTATCACCTTTATTTCGGGGACGAGCAAGGAGCACCGGGGACGGTCATCACGTTCTTCCCGATCCCAGGCATCGGCAAGGGCAGCGTCGGTAGCGGACAGGTCGGTGTCACGGCTTATCTCGTCCCGAAAGGCAGTCTCTTGTTCTGGGAGAAACGACTGAACGACCACGGCGTCGGCACGGTCGCGACCGAACGGTTCGGTGAGCCGTCGCTTCTCTTTGAAGACCCGGACGGACTCGTCGTCGAGCTCGTCGCCCGGGCCAGCACGAAACAGACCAATTGGGTCGTGCCGGGTGTGACGTCACAGGAAGCGATTACGGGGTTCGCCGGGGCGACGCTGTTGTCGAAAGACCCGGAGGCGACGGTCCGCCTATTGACCGGACTGTTTGGCTTTGAGACGGTAGGGGAAGATTCAGAATGGATTCGCCTCGAGGCGACGGCCGACTATGGCAACGTCATCGACGTGAAGAAGACCATCCTGCCGAATGGAGTTCCGGGATCGGGAACGGTCCATCATATCGCCTGGCGCATCAATGACGGGGAAGACTATGCCTCGTGGCAAGACGCCATCTTCGAGCTCGGGTTGCGCCCGACCGAGGTGAAAGAGCGTCATTATTTCCGCTCGGTCTACTTCCATGACGGCGGCCGGATTCTTTATGAACTGGCGACCGATGCTCCTGGCTTCTTGATTGATGAGAGCTTGGAGGGCCTCGGCTCGACGCTCAAACTCCCGGCCTGGTTCGAACAAGACCGTGAGGCAATCACACGCACGTTACCGACAATTACAATCCCGAAAGGAGATATGACATGATTCATCAATTCATCAAAGGCACGACCGAGACGACACTCGTTTTATTACACGGCACAGGAGGGACGGAACAGGACTTGATTCCGCTCGCCCGCATCCTCGCCCCGGAGGCGAACATTTTGACGCTGCGCGGGGACGTCCTCGAGAACGGCATGTCCCGCTTCTTCCGCCGTCACGCGGAAGGTGTCCTCGACCTCGAGGACTTGAAGAAACAGACGGAACGGTTCTTGACGTTCTTGGATGACGCCACGACGGAGTACGGCATCGACCGGGACAAGATGATTCCGCTCGGCTATTCGAACGGGGCCAACTTGATCGGCTCGGCACTGTACCGGCAAAACGCGTTCCACGCGTCGCTCTTGTTCCACCCGATGGTCCCGGACCGCTCGCTCACGCTACCGGACCTCACTGGGGCGAACGTGTTCATCTCGGCCGGGGAGCGTGACCCGATTTGCCCGCAAACAGAAACAGAAGAGCTCACGTCGACGCTACGGAATGCCGGAGCGGACGTTGAACTCTTCTATCACGGAGGTGGGCACGAGCTACGCATGGAAGAAGTCGATGCGGCTCGGGCATGGCTGGAACCGTTCCTCGGTTAAGCCATCTTCTTCGGTTTCGGTGGTCTCGAGTAGACGACGAGCACACCGCGATCAATCAAATAGGCGGCGAACAGACGTTTCGCCTCTTCAGAACGGACGGTTCGGTCGATTTGGATATACAATCGGCCGAGCTTTTTTTGTGACGTGCGGGTCAATAACCAGATGGAGTCGAGCGTGTACTGCCAACCGCGGAGCGTGTCCGCGCCGATGTACATATACCGGTTCGCCGTGCGCTCAAGCAAGTAGTTGAGCCACCAGACGTCCCGGGCGAGCTTCATGGCGACTCCGATGAAGAACGAGATGAACACGAACGACAGGACAGACAAAATCGGATGGATGGCGGTAAATCGTTCCCGGATGGATTCGAAGGCGACGATGAGCAGTCCGACGGAAAAGGCGCCGGTGAACCACCAAAATCCGAAGTTAGAGAATGAACGTTTCGGGTCATGTACCATATGATGACGGTTACGAATGACGGAAGCCATTCTCCACACCTCCTTTTATTAGAATATTCTGATTATTTAGTAAGACTACTATACTATACTGTACCCACTCTCGTCTATTTGAATACGCGCGAAACGTGCTGCCGGATGAAGATTTCTTGACGTTTCGGCTTGCGGAATGTAAATCCGGGGAATGATGACAGTGACGTCATCATTTTTTTGTCGAATCGTAATTTCAACGGCTCAAAAAATCGGCTATGATAGATGAGGCAAAAAAGAGAGAACATCAGAAAACTAATCAGAACTAGAGGGAAAGACATGCGAAATCATTGGTACGATAATATTAAAGGCGTGCTCGTCCTGCTCGTCGTGTTCGGTCACTTGTTGACCGATGTGCGCGGCGCTTATGACGACATCTTGCCGAAATGGGTCTATTTATTTTTATACACGTTCCACATGCCGTTATTCATCATGTTGAGCGGGTACTTCTTCCGGGAGAACCGCTATTTGCGCGTCATCCAGCTGTTCGTCGTCTACGTCATCTGGCAAGTGATTCTCGGTTCATGGTTCGCCTTCACTGAGGGCATTCCGCTCTTGTCGCTCGAAAATCCTGGGCTGAACATCTTGACGCCGTATTGGGCGCTCTGGTACTTGATGGCGATCATCATCTGGTATGTCATCACACCGTACGTGACGCAATTAAAAGGATACGTGCTGTTTGCGCTCTTGTTCGCGCTCCTGTTCGGCTTCCAAGCCGAGTCGACCGGGTTCTTCGCGCTCCGGAAAGTCATCATGTTCTATCCGTTCTTCTTGATCGGGAACTGGATGAGCGAGCGGAACACGATGAACTTCTTCGAACTGCCGAAGCGGGCCGAGCAACGCAACCGTTACCGAATCGGCGGCTTTGCCGTCTTCACGACGCTCACGCTCGGGCTGCTCGCCTCGATGAGCTTCCAACAGGAAGGTGCGTTCTATCATATCGGTAACTTGTTCAAGTTCCGGTTCGCCTATGAATCGGCGGTGCCGGAGGCGATTTGGAGCGGACCGTTCGCCTTCTTGATCGTCTATACGGTTTCGACGCTCATGGCAATCAGTTTCGCCTTGATGATTCCGGGCCGCGAACTGCCGGTGTTCACCCGGGCCGGCAAGTATAGTCTTTACGTCTATCTGGTGCACGTCTTCCTCGTTGTCGCGTGGAAGGCGTTCATCCCGGCCGGCTTCATGCCGACGTCGTGGCTCCAGTTGCTCGTCTTGTTCGGCGTCTCATTCTTGATGGTCGTGGTCATTATCAGCCCGCCGGTCGTCAAGCTGTTGAAGCCGCTCGTCGAGATTGACGTCCGCCGCGCCCAAGATGTGAAAGACGCGAAATCGTAAACCCTTTTCTAAATGGCGGTTTTCCGCTACACTTTAAGATGGGAAGCGAAACTAGAGTTAAGGAAGTGACACCATGCCATACGAAAATGGAATGCACAACACTGAAGGAGACGTCAACGTCTCACGCCACGTCGTGGAAATGATCGCCGCTGTCGCGGTCAAAGAGACGAAACACGTGTCGTTCACACAAGAAGATACGAAATTGTCAGAGCGCGCGCTCATGAAGCATGTTAAAGTCGACGAGTCGTCAGAAGGCGTCACGATCAACTTGTCACTTTACATCGCATACGGTCAATCGATCGTCAAGACGGTGACGGCCGTGCAAGAACGCATCACGCAAGACATGGACACGATGTTGGCCATGACACCGTTATCGGTGAACGTGAAAGTCGTCGGAATCCAATTATAAGCCGTGGGAGAAGCACCTGCTTCTCCTGCTTTTTTATTTTTTTGCGAAAGCGGTTGCATGATGATGGCTTTATCATTTATAATAGAAATCGAACAAGTGCAACCGTTTGCATCAATGACCAATCGTGCAACGGGTACTTGTCAAGTTCCCTTAATGTAGTCTGACGACAGAAGCATTAGAAGGAAAGGCGGAAAGCATGTATGTCGACGATTGAAGCAGTCATTTTTGATTTGGACGGTGTCATCACTGACACCGCGGAGTACCATTACCTCGCTTGGAAACAACTTGGAGAAGAGCTCGATATTCCGTTTGACCGCGAGTTCAATGAGACGCTGAAAGGCGTGAGTCGGACCGACTCGCTCGAGCGCATCCTCGCGCTCGGTGGAAGACAGGACGATTTCACACCGGATGAAAAAGCGGAACTCGCGCAGAAGAAGAACGAGCATTACGTTGAACTCATTCAGCACATCTCTTCAGCCGACTTGTTGCCAGGCATCATTTCATTCCTCGATGAAATTAAAGAGGCTGGTCTCAAAATCGGAATGGCATCGGCTTCTAAAAACGCATTCGCGGTCGTTGACGCACTTGGTGTCCGTCATTACTTCGATCACATTGTCGATGCAGCAACTGTCGCCGAATCAAAACCACATCCCGAAGTGTTTTTGAAGGCTGCCTCTGCCCTTGGCGTGAAACCCGAACATGCCATCGGCGTTGAAGACGCAGCCGCAGGCGTAACTGCAATCAAAGCGGCAAACATGTTTGCTGTCGCCGTCGGGGAAGAGTCGATGCTCGGTCATGCAGACCTCATCGTTTCTTCGACCGACGAACTCTCGCTCGCACGCATCCTCGAACGCGTCGGCGCGTAAAGACTACGATCATCTTCCGTGAGATGACGACTGCCCCGAACAGTCGTCATCTTTTTTTGTGGGTAAAAAGGCCTAAAATAGATAGAAATGCCTAAAAATAGATGACAAGTACATTACAAAACCGTTACACTTTTATATGGGAACAAGTAATAACTGGCAATAATTGATGAATTTGGGTAATGGGGAGCATCAATTAGGTGTAGAGGAGGATTTGTGCATGGAATCTACGGGCGTCAATGAAAACATTTATCGGGAACTGATGGAGATCGAGGAATCGTATCGTCAGCTGCAGCGCCGAGCCGAATATTTGATTTCGGAATTGAACCGGAGCAAACGGGAAGAGGAGTCGTTCCTCGATCCATCCAAACGGATGCGTCCACGCCGCGTCAATCAACGTTATCCGCTCGAGGTCTACGTCCATCAGGTAACAGACCTATTGAAGGAACGCAAGACGATGAGCGTACGCGATATCCAAATGGAGCTCGAGTTGCGTTATCGCCATCATATTAGTAATATTTACCAATTGATGGTGAAAATCGAGTCCGTCAATCCTGACATTAAAAAAGTGGGACGCGGGTTATATACATACGAAGCCACGGATGACGTGACGACGCACCCGGCCCACGCCTGACCAGACCCGACGAGACGCGCTCGTCGGGATTTTTTCGCTGTAACATTTCTGATACGTCTCGCCTCACGGGAAATATGCTATAATTCGCCAGAGTCTATTTTTTTATGAGAGAGGAACGTTGGCCCATGCTATGGATTGCCATGTTGGTCAGTTTTGTGATGGCCATCTTGATCACGCCGCTCGTTCGCCGGTTTGCTTTTCTGATCGGAGCGGTCGATCACCCGAACGCCCGAAAAGTACATTTACGGACGATGCCACGGATCGGCGGCCTCGCCATCTTCATCGCTTTCTTTATCGGCTATGCGCTACTGTTGCCGACGAGCCGTTATAACGATGCCATCTTGATTGGAGCTGTCGTCATCTTGTTGACCGGCTTGATTGATGATCGCTTCCAACTGACGGCCCGTGTCAAACTGATGGGTCAGATGATTGCGACGGTCATCGTCTTGAATTCAGGCATGCGCATCGAATTGATTAACCTGCCGTTCGACCAACAGCTGTATCTCGGTTCATGGAGCATCCCGGTGACGGTGCTCTGGCTGATTGGGATCACGAACGCCATCAACTTGATCGATGGTCTCGACGGTCTCGCCGCAGGGGTCTCGAGCATCGCCCTCGGGACGATCGCCTTGCTGGCGATCATCCAAGGGAACGTCTATTTGACGATGATGGCGCTGTTGCTCCTGGCGAGTACGCTCGGTTTTCTCGTCCATAACTTCTATCCAGCCAAGATATTCATGGGCGACACCGGGGCGCTCTTCCTTGGCTATATGCTCGCCGTCTTCTCGTTAATCGGATTCAAGAACGTGACGCTGTTCTCGCTCGTCGTCCCGGTCCTCTTGCTCGGTCTGCCGATCTCGGACACGATTTTCGCGATCGTCCGCCGGCTCGTGCAGGGGCGTCCGCCGATGTCGCCCGATAAGTCGCACATGCATCACCAGCTGATTGATATGGGCTTCACGACGCGGCAAGCCGTTCTGCTCATGTATGGGATGACATTCTTCTTCGGCATCGCCTCGATTCTGTTCGCTAAGACGACAATGCTCGGAGCCATCATCACGTTCGTCATCGTCCTCGTCGTCATCGAGCTGATTGTCGAGTCGACCGAGTTGATTCACCCGAACTATAAGCCGATTATCCAGACGTCCCGGCGTCTGCTCGGACGGCCGAAGACGTGAGTCATCAACAAAAGCCCAAGGACATCGTGTCCTTGGGCTTTTGTTGTGGTCAGTAGGTCGTCGTCTCGCTGAAACCGTCTTCCGTTTCATTCAAGCCGTCGCCCGTCCCGTTGTCACTGTCTTCCGCCGTGAGCGGGAGACCGAGCTCGGTCTTCAAGAGTGAACGCTTCTCACTCAAGTCGGCCGGGTCGAGCTCGTAATAGTAGACGCCGCCGATCGTCAAATCGCCGCCTGCGAGCGTCTCTTGATTGAACGAGCGGAGCGACTTCGTGTACGGCTGTAGCTGTGACGCCTCGGAGAGGGACATGTTCGTTCGGATGTTATCGCCGACCGCATTCATGATCCGGTTTAGCTTCGTGAACGAATTGATCGTCGTCGCCTCGTTGATGATGGCTTCGAGCACTTGCTGTTGACGCTTCGCCCGTCCGACGTCGCCTTCAGGGTCGTCTTTGCGCATACGCGCATAGGCGAGCGCTTCCTTGCCGTTTAGCGTCTGGACGCCCGGCTCAAGTTCGACATTGCCGGTCGCCCGCCCGGAGATGGGGACGAGCACATCGACTTCGACGCCGCCGACCGCATCGACGAGATCCTCGATGCCATCAAAGTTGATTGTCGCATAGTAGTCGATTGGAATGTCGAACAGCTTCTCGACCGTCGCGATCGTCGTGTCGATGCCGCCGTAGGCGTAGGCGTGGTTGATTTTGTCCTTGAACTCGCCGTCGGTTGTGACGATGTCGACGTACGAGTCACGCGGGATGCTGACGAGCGTCACTTGGCGCGATTCCTTGTTGAACGTCGCCACCATGAGCGAGTCGGTCCGTCCTTCCTCGAGCGAGGCGCCGCCATCGACGCCGGCGAGTAAGACGGAGAAGTGATCTTTCGTCAAATCGACCGTCTCTTCCCGGCGATCCGACTTGTCCCCGCGTGTCAGTTCGCTGTTCGTGTTCTCCGCCGTCTCGTTCGCCTTGAAGACGAAGTAGCCGAAGGCCGACCCGCCGATCAGTAGGACGAGGCAGAGCACGAGCAATACGATTTTCCACACGGGACGTTTCTTGCGGGAGTCTTGTTCCATGTCGTCTCCTCATTTCATTCGTTTCCTTTAGTATACGTGACCTACCGCACAAAATCACGTTCGATGATACGTTGGTCCTGGGTCTCGAGTCCTCCTTGGCCGTTCGTTAAATCGACGAGCCAGGCGAGGGCGGCCTCGGTCTCTTCAACCGGCACCGAGATATGGAACGTGACGGTGTCCGCATAGACGATGTCGTCGAGAAGGTATGACGATTGCCGCAACTCGTTCTCGACCTTGCCGATCCAGCCGTAATCGACCGTGAGCGTCAACCGTTGCATCGGGATGCGCTCGACGATGCCGACCGCGTCGAGCCCTTCGCTCACCGTGCCACCGTAGGCGCGGATGAGTCCGCCGCCGCCGAGTTTGATGCCGCCGAAATAGCGGGTGACGACGACGACCGTGTCCTTCAATCCGCGTTTACGGAGCACCTCGAGCATCGGCAACCCGGCCGTCCCGCTCGGTTCCCCATCATCATTCGCTTTTTGGAACTCGTTGCGTTCGCCGATGATGTAGGCCGAACAGTTATGATTGGCGTTCCAATGCGCCTTCTTGATGGCTTGGATGAACGCCTGCGCTTCGTCCTCGGACGTGACCCGTTTGAAGTGGGCGATAAATTTTGACTTTTGAATGACGACCTCGTATTCTCCGTCTTGTTTTATAGTATAATTCGGTTCAGTAGACATTTCTGAAAATTCTCCTTTCTATTTTTGAATATTTTTTTTAAAATTCAAGTAGGCGTCAACGCCAGTTGCGGCGAAATGGGAAGGAGAGCCTCCACGTTATACTGTAAACGAACGTTCCGCAGACGATAATAGGAATAGATGAGGACTTACTACCGAATTATTAGGGGATGGCATCGTGAATCATATTACCGATCGTACAGCTTTAGAACATATCATAACAAATATGATTGATACGGTGACGGAAAGTAAAGAGGAGATCGTCCGGATTACCGAGAGTTCGGCCAACGAGTATTCGTTGATCCAGAACGAACTGAAAGAGTTGACGCAAAAGATTGAGTTTTATATCGAGGAGTCGGAACGGCTCGACCTGCTCGTGAAAGCGGCGAAGAACAAACTCGTCCAAGTGAGCAAGAAATTTCATATACATAGTGAGCAAGAGATTCGGGAGGCGTACGAACGCGCCAACCAAATGCAGCTCGAGCGTTTTCTCATCCAAAAAGAAGAGATGGCCGGCCAACAACGCCGCAACGACCTCGAACGCCGCCTGCTCATCCTTGAGGACACGATCGAGCGGGCCGACAGACTTGTCAGCCGCGTCTCTGTCGTATTGAACTTCCTACGAGACGACTTGCAGCAAGAGTACTCGGACATGATGAAGAAGCAAGAGATGGCAATCAGCGTCTTTGAGGCGGCCGAACGTGAACGGCGACACCTTGCCCGTGAAATGCACGACGGACCGGCGCAATCGCTTGCTCACATCTTGATTCGGGCCGATTTGATTGAGAAGACGTTCGACAAGCGTGGGAAAGACGAGGCGTTCGCCGAACTACACGAGCTGAAACGCCTCATCCGCGGTGCGCTCGTCGACGTCCGGCGTCTCATCTACGACCTTCGTCCGATGTCGCTTGACGACCTCGGTTTCTTGCCGACGCTCGAACGCTATCTCCATCAGACCGAGGAATACACGGCCATCAAGACCCGGCTCAACTACCGGGGCTCACGGGCCCGACTTCCCGAGAAATTGGAAATCAACGTGTTCCGGCTCGTCCAAGAGGCCGTCCAAAACGCGATCAAACATTCGAAGACGGCGGAGATTATCGTCAACGTCGAGCAAGCGCATGATGCGATACATATTCATGTACGCGACCATGGGGTCGGATTCGTGCCGAGTTCGATTGGCGAAGAGTCATTCGGGATCGTTGGGATGCGAGAACGGATCGAGTTGGTGAACGGAAGCATGACCATTGATTCGGAAGTCGGCAAAGGGACGGTCGTCCGCATGTCGATTCCGATCACGTAAGACAAGAACAAGGGGGAGTATCCAGATGGAACAATTACAAACACGCATCGCGATTGTGGATGACCATGAGCTGTTTCGAGAAGGCTTGAAACGGATTTTTGATTTAGAGGACGAGTTCACGGTCGTCGCCGAAGGGCGCACCGGAATCGAGGCGATTCGCATCGCCGCGGACCACAAGCCGGAAATCTTGATTCTCGACATCAACATGCCTGAATTGAACGGGATTGAAGCGACGAAACAGTTGTCTGTGCTCTCACCAGAGACGCGCGTCCTCATCTTGTCGATTCACGACGATGAGTCGTACATCACGCATGCACTCGAAGCCGGTGCATCTGGGTTCTTGCTCAAAGAAGTCGCATCGACCGAGCTCATCTCGGCCGTGCGCTCGGTCGCGAAGGACGGGGCATACTTGCACCCGAAAGTGACGACGAACGTCTTGAAAGAGTACCGTCGCTTGCTCCAATTCAAAGGCGAACAGGCCGGTCGTAACGTCGAGAGCCGTACCGACGATCCTGTCTACCAATTGCTCTCACGTCGTGAAGTCGAAGTGTTGCACTTGCTCGCCGAGGGCCGCTCGAACCGCGACATCAGCGACATGCTGTTCATCAGCGAGAAGACGGTCAAGAACCACGTCTCGTCGGTGCTCCGCAAGATGGAAGTGAACGACCGCACGCAAGCCGTCGTCGATGCCATCCGTCGCGGATGGGTCGAGATTTGACCTCTATCGATGCAATGCATCGTTTTTATGCTACAATATGGAATGGAATCCACATTCAATTGGAAAATGAAACGATGTAAAGTGAGGATATAGCATGGGAAACATAGCCATTTTGACCGACAGTACCGCCTATTTGCCGGCCGAATTTTGTGAGCGCCACGACGTCCACGTCGCACCGCTCAGCGTGATTTTTGACGGGGAGTCGTTCCGCGA
This sequence comes from Exiguobacterium sp. J17977, assembly GCF_018616375.1. GTDB lineage: Bacteria > Bacillota > Bacilli > Exiguobacteriales > Exiguobacteriaceae > Exiguobacterium > Exiguobacterium mexicanum. The sequence goes on from NZ_JAEQBB010000001.1 coordinate 465,847, forward strand.
AGCCGTCGATATCACGACCGAGGCTTTTTATGACCGGATCGAGGCAGGGAACTTGCCGACGACGTCCCAACCGAGCATCGGAGAAACGATTGAACTGATTGAGCGCCTCCCGGACGAAGTGACGGACGTGATCGCGATCACGCTCTCGAGCGGGATCAGCGGCACGTATCAATCGATGATCGCGTTGAACGACATGGTCGACGTCAACGTCCACGCATTCGATTCGGAGATCTCATGTATGCCTCAAGCGTTCCTCGTCGAGGAAGCGATTCATTTACGCGACGCAGGCGCGTCGGCGCAAGAAATCATGGCCCACCTTGAAAAGATGCGCGAGTTGATTCGGGCGTACTTCGTCGTCGATGATCTCGACCACCTCCAACGGGGCGGCCGACTCAGCGCGGCGCAAGCGCTCGTCGGGTCGTTCCTTCAAATCAAGCCGGTGCTCCATTTCCAAGACCGGATGATCGTCCCGTTCGAGAAGATTCGGACGTACAAGAAGGCGGTCCGTCGCATCGAAGAGATGATGGAACAGTCGATTCAAGGCGACGGGGCAGGCTACTGTATCGGCATCATCCACGCCAACTGCCCGGAACGTCAGGCCGAGGAAATCGCCTCGATGAAACAGAAGTTTCCGCAGGCGCATGTCACCGGTGCTTATTTCGGACCGGTCATCGGGACACACCTCGGACCAGGCGCGATCGGCATCACGTGGTATCGCCGCGAATGGTAAACAAAAGACGGCCATCCGGTCGTCTTTTTCGATAGAAAGGAGTGAGCCTGTGGCCAAATATCGTCAAATCTATGAGCGCCTCGCCGAGCGGATGAAGACGGGTGAATATGCGGCGGAGTCGAAACTGCCGTCCGAGACCGAGCTCATGCACGAGTACGAGGCGAGCCGAGGCACGGTCCGGAAAGCGCTCGACTTGCTCCAAGAGCACGGCTACGTCCGGAAGCATCACGGGAAAGGCGTGTTCGTGCTGCGACGCGATCAAATCGAGTTCCAGTTCAACGGCATCGTCAGTTTCTCGGAAGTGTATGCCAGCATGCTCGGCCGCTCGATTCAGACGTCGGTCGCCTCGTTCGAGGACATCGAGGCGCCGGCGTGGCTCGCTGACCGGATGAACTTGGCGCCGGGGACACGGATGTATCGGATCGAGCGGGTCCGCAACTTCGATGGCGAGAACGTCATCTTGGACGTGAACTATTTCGTCAAAGACCTCGTGCCCGGCCTGACGGAAGAGATCGCCGCGCAATCGATTTACGCCTATGTCGAGCACGAGCTCGGGATGCAAATCAGTTACGCCAAACGAAAGATTGCGGCCGAGGACGTGACCGAGCTCGACCGGTTGCGGCTCGACCTGCACGATTACGAGTACGTCATCGTCATCACGAACGACACGTTCCTCTATGAGGGCAGACAGTTCGAATATACCGAGTCCCGCCACCGGCTCGACAAGTTCCAATTCAGTGATGTGGCGCGCCGGTAAGGCTCCTTTTTCAAAAGGGGTCTTTTTTTTTCGTTTTGAATCAAGGCAAGAGGGAACAAAAATACTGAACGCCTGTCACCAAGTTGTCACATCTAACTTATATAGATAAGTTGTTGACATGACTTATATAGATAAGTTAAACTTTGTTTGTACTCATAAGTAACCGTTTTCAACAAACGCTTTCAAACAAAGGAGGCCTACAATATGAAGGCAGATTATCGTCAAATCGCCGCGGATATCCTTGAAGCCATCGGGGGCAAGGATAACGTCGACAAAGCGGCACACTGTGTCACGCGGCTCCGTCTTTCGTTGAAAGACCAGTCGCTCGTCAATGAAGCGCAAGTGAAAGAAGCCGATCTCGTCAAAGGGGCATTCGAAAACTCGGGTGTGTACCAGGTCGTCATCGGGGCCGGGGACGTCGAGCGTGTCTACGCCGAGTTCATCAAACTCGCCGGGCTTGAAGCGGCGACGGTCGCCGAGGTCAAATCGTCCGGCGGCAAGAAGATGAACCCGCTCCAGAAACTCGTCAAAGTCTTCTCGGACGTGTTCATGCCGATCATTCCGGCCATCATCGTTGCCGGTCTGTTGATGGGGATTAACAACCTGCTTGCTTCAGAAGGACTGTTCGTCGAAGGTGCGACGCTGATTGAGGAGTATCCGAACTTGCAAGGGTTATGGGATCTCGTCAACATGATGGCGAACACGGCGTTCGTCTTCCTCCCGGCCCTCGTCGGTTGGTCGGCGACGAAGCGGTTCGGCGGCAGCGAAGTGCTCGGGATCGTCATGGGTCTCTTGCTCGTCCACCCGGATCTCTTGAACGCTTGGGGTTACGGACAGGCGGCGCTTGAAGGCGACGTTCCGACGTTCAACATCCTCGGCTTGTTCGAGATCGAGAAAGTCGGCTACCAAGGTCAGATTCTTCCGATTTTGGCCGCGGCCTTCATTTTGAGCCACATTGAGATCTTCTTGAAAAAACATGTCCCGAACGCGATTCAATTGCTCGTCGTGCCGATCACGACGATCGTCATCACCGGGTTCCTCGCGCTTTCAATCGTCGGACCGCTCACACGCGGCCTCGGTAACGTGATCGCGACGGGAATCGTCAACGTGTTCGAAGCGGTACCGGTCGTCGGGGCACTCCTGTTCGGTCTGCTCTACGCACCGCTCGTCGTCACCGGGATGCACCACTTGTTCCTCGCCATCGACTTGCAGCTCATCGCGGAGACGAACGGGACGTTCCTCTGGCCGATGCTCGCCTTGTCGAACATTGCCCAAGGTGCAGCCGCACTCGCGATGTTCCTCGTGTTCAAACATGACGCCAAACAAAAGAGCATGGCGTCGACGTCATCGATCTCGGCCTTCTTCGGGATTACCGAGCCGGCCATGTTCGGGGTGAACTTACCGAACAAGTTCCCATTCTACTCGGCGATGATCGGGTCGGCCGTCGCGGCGGTGTTCATCACGTTGAACGACGTCCAGGCGTTCGCTGTCGGGGTCGGGGGTCTTCCTGGATTCCTGTCAATCTTCACCGATAAGATTCTTATCTTCATCGTCGGGATGGTCATCGCCCTCGTCATTCCGTTCGTGTTGACACTCGCACTGTCGAAACGTTACATGAAAAAAGGCGAGATTGAGAAAAATAAAGTCGCATAAGAAGATTACGGACAAGGGGAGGGACGGAGGTTCTTCCCCTTTTCCTGTACAAATGAAAACTCTTACAAAAGGAGACTACATCTATGACACAACCAAACTGGCGCAAATCTGTCGTCTATCAAATTTATCCGAAAAGCTTCTATAGCCCGGAAGGCAATGCCACCGGCTCCATCAAAGGGGTGACGGCGAAGCTCGATTACTTGGCCGAGCTCGGCATCGAATACATCTGGATGACCCCGGTCTACAAGTCGCCGCAAAACGACAACGGCTATGACGTCAGCGACTACTATGCAATCGACCCATCTTACGGGACGATGGACGACCTCGACGAGCTCGTACGCGAGGCCGAAGCACGTGGCATCGGGCTCATGATGGACATCGTCGTCAACCACTCCTCGACCGAGCATGAATGGTTCCAGAAGTCGCTCGCCGGGGACGAACGGTATCGCGACTACTACATCTGGCGCGACGAACCGACGAACTGGGAGTCGAAGTTCGGCGGCAACGCCTGGAAGTATGACGAGGCAAGTGGCCAGTATTACCTTCACTTGTTCGACGTGACCCAGGCCGATTTGAACTGGGAGAACGAGCAGATGCGGGAGGACGTCTATGAGATGATGCGCTTCTGGCGCGACAAAGGCATCAAAGGGTTCCGCCTCGACGTCATCAACTTGATCTCGAAGCAGCAGGACTTCCCAGAAGACGATTCGGACGGCCGCAAGTTCTATACGGACGGGCCGCGCATCCACGAATATTTGAAAGAGATGAACCGCGAAGTATTCGACGGGCACGACGTCATCACGGTCGGCGAGATGTCGTCGACGACGCTCGACCATTGCGTCCGTTACTCGAGTCCGGACGAGCGCGAGCTCAGCATGACGTTCAGCTTCCATCATTTGAAAGTCGATTATCCGAACGGCGAGAAGTTCGTCGCCGCACCGTTCGACTTCGTCCAACTGAAAGACATCATGTCGACGTGGCAGGAAGGAATGCACGGCAAGGGCTGGAACGCCATCTTCTGGTGCAACCACGACCAACCGCGCGTCGTCAGCCGCTTCGGCAACGACACCGACCACCGCGTCGAGAGCGCGAAGATGCTCGCGACGGTGCTCCACGGCCTGCAAGGGACGCCGTACATCTATCAAGGCGAGGAGATCGGGATGACGAACCCGGGTTTCGACTCGCTCGACGAGTACCGCGATATCGAGACGCTCAACGTGTATAAGTTGAAGCGCGAACAGGGCGTGTCGCACGAGGACATGATGGCCGCCATCAAACAAAAGTCGCGGGACAACTCGCGGACGCCGATGCAGTGGGACGCGACGCCGCACGCCGGATTCACGAGCGGGACGCCGTGGATTAACGTGGCGCCGAACTATGCGGATGTGAACGTCGAGACGGCGCTCGACGACCCGAACTCGGTGTTCTATCACTACAAGAACTTGATCTCGCTCCGCAAAGAGCTCGACGTCTTGACGGACGGGGACTATACGATCCTCACGCCGGACGCGCTCGACGTCTGGGCATACACGCGCAAGACGGAACACGAGGAAGTGCTCGTCGTCGCGAACTTCTATGGACCGGAGACGACGTATGAGATTCCGGCCGGCTTCACGCATGCCGACGTCGTCAGTCATAACTATGACGTGCCGCAACTCGACGGGACGACGCTGTCGCTCCGGGCGTACGAGGCGATCATGTTCTATAAACAAAACTGAGTGTTCGGAGGCGTTCCATGTGAGCGCCTCCTTTTAGTTGCCGAGAGGCGGGCTCTCATGGTAGGTTATTCATTAGGCAAGGACACAGTCGTGTGACCTTGTAAATTATTTATATGGAGGTGACCCTCGAGTCTCTCGAGGAACATGTGGACAGGATCTACTCTACACACGTAATGGCTGCCGGTGGCGGTGGCGGAGAAGTGGAAGGCCCGATTTGGGTATTGTTGTTGTTGGTGGCGTTATTGATCGCGCTCACTGCATTTTTTGTCGGATCGGAGTTCGCCGTCGTCAAAGTGCGGATGTCACGACTCGATCAATTGGTGGCGGAAGGGAACAAGTCGGCGATTCTCGCGAAAAAGGTCGCATCTGACCTCGACTATTACTTATCGGCGTGTCAGCTCGGCATCACGGTGACGGCGCTCGGACTCGGTTTCCTCGGGGAACCGTCGGTCGTGCGATTGCTTACCCCGCTCTTTAACGAGTTCGACATCCCGGCGTCGCTCGCATCGATTATCTCGTTCGCCGTCGCGTTCGCGATCGTGACGTTCCTACACGTCGTCATCGGGGAACTCGCACCGAAGACGCTCGCGATTCAATATGCGGAACGGATGACGCTCATCTTCGCCCGACCGTTGTTCTGGTTTGGACGGATCATGTTCCCGTTCATCTGGTTATTGAACGGATCGGCCCGATTGTTGCTCGGATTGTTCGGCGTCAAACCGGCCGGACATGAACAAGCGCACTCGGAAGAAGAGTTGAAAATCATCATGGCGCAAAGTTTTCAGAGCGGTGAAATCAACCAGACGGAACTCGCGATGATGCAAAACATCTTCTCGTTCGACCAGCACGTCACGAAAGACGTGATGGTGCCCCGGACGAAGGTCGAGGCGATTGATATCGAAGCGACACGGGCCGAGGTGCTCGAGACGTTCGCGGACAGTCAATATACCCGTTATCCGATCACTGAAGACGGCGACAAGGACAACTTGATCGGCTACATCAACGTCAAAGAGGTATTGATGGGACTCGCGGTCAGCCCGTCCATCAATCTCTCCACTTATGTGAAAGAGCTTCCGGTCGTGCATGAAATGACGCCTTTGGAAGATACATTGAAACAGATGCGTGAGGCCCGGACCCACATCGCCATCGTCTTGGACGAATACGGCGGGACGGCCGGTCTCATCACGCTCGAAGACTTGCTCGAAGAAATCGTCGGAGAAATCCGTGACGAGTTCGACGAGGACGAGGTCGACCCGATTCATACGGTCGACGACACGACGTATGAAATCGATACGCGCGTCTTGCTCGAAGAACTCGAGGAACGCTTCGGCATCACGTTCGAACGTTCAGAAGGCATCGATACGCTCGGCGGTTGGCTCCAAGTCCACCGCGAGACGCACGAGGTCGGTGACACGCTCGAGTTCGACCGTTACGTCTTGACCGTCATCGAGATGACGGAGAATCACGTGGAGCGGGTGCGACTCGCCTTGCGTGAGACGGCGTCGGAAGACACGGACGAATCATAAACACAGGTGCGCCAGAAATGGCGTGCCTGTTTTTTTTGTCTGCTCATGATGGACGACGAAAAGGTTCAACCGACGGCCGTCGGTTGAACCTTTTGTCAGTCAGTGGATGTGCGGTCCCGGATGATCTCTGCAAGACGCGGTGACGAGATCTCCTCGTACAGGATGCTGCGGACGAAGTAGACCGTCTCGTCGTCGAGGAGGCTGAGGCTGATGGAATGAAACGGGACGTCTTCGGTGTCGAAGAAGCGCTTCGTCGCCGTCAACGAGTCGGCCATCGCCTCAGGCGAGAACGGCCCGTCCGGCAAATCGAGGTGGATGTGGCCATACTCGGCCGCATAGCGGGACACGTCGAGCGTCTCATCGAGCTGAAGGTCTGCGAGCCGGACACCTGGGGGGCTCGTCTGATCGTCTTCCCGAGGGATGTGGCCATGCCCATACGTGACCGCGAACGGGAAACGCCCCGACGTGAACAGACGGTCCGTCAGTTCGAAGTAGGCGTCGTTCAATCGTTGATACGTCTGTTCGCCACTGATGACGTCCTCATACTCATCATGGATGACGTCGCCGGATTTCGTGACGAGGACCGCAAACGTCGTGTCGACGCTCGTAGGCGATGTGAACGTGACGGCATAGCTCGAACCGTACGGGAACATGTATTGCGTGTCCGACACGTCGAGCGTGAGCGCGGGATACGTCGTCGCGACGTAAGCCTCCGCCGCGGTGATGGCCCGCTGTTTCGCTTTGTCGCTCCCGAGCACCTCGTAGGAAAGCCAGAGACCAGCCAGCAGGACGCCGAGCATGCCTAAACCGGTCAAGATGTTGTGGATGGGTCGTTTGAACATGATATCTGCCTCATTTCCAATAACTGGTCTACTTGGAGTATAGTCGATTGTTTGCTCGTTCACCTCCGTCTACAGTATGAAATGAAGAGACGTGTTTCCGTTAGCCGTCCCCGTTCCGTCGACGAACATGACATGTGGATGTGATGAGGATATGCTAGCGTGAACAGAAAAAGGACTGATGTTATGGGCCAACTCATCGTGGCACCCGAAGGAACTCCCGCCATCCGTTTCGGCGTCTGCCAGCGCTGTCTGAGCATGGACACGCGTGCTTATACGTGCCATCACGGACAGTGCCGCTATTGCCGCAACTGCCTTCATCTCGGTCGTGTCTGTCAATGTGATTGTCTTACCGAAATGGACATCACGACACCGATTGAAACGACTGACCTCGTCATGCCGTTCGAGCTGTCAGCCGAGCAACGGCACGTCAGCCGGCAGCTCCTCATATGGTGGGCATCTCGAACGAGCGGGCTCGTCCATGCCGTCTGCGGGGCAGGGAAGACGGAGATGACGTTCCCCGTCATCGCGCGCGTCGTCAATGATGGAAAGCGTGTCCTTATCGTCTCGCCGCGACGTGACGTCGCCATCGAGTGGGCCGACCGGCTCGAGGCGACCTTCTCCGTTCCCATCACCCGACGCTACGGCGGTGGGGACAAGGAGACGATCGGGATGATCACCGTCGCGACGGCGCCCCTCCTCGTGAACCTCCGTCACGTATTCGATTACATCCTCGTCGACGAGTCTGACGCCTTCCCGTTCGCTTTCGACTTCGCGCTCTGGTGGACGCTCCGTCGGGCCGGGAAAGGTCTGTTTTTGTTCGTGACGGCGACGCCGACCGTCTGGCAACGTCAATTCCCGACCGTGCATCTGTCGCGGCGCTATCACGGTCACGATTTGCCCGTGCCCCGGCTCGTCCGTGAGACGGAGCAAGCCATCCTCGACTTCTGTCGCCGGTACGAGGCGGCACCGCGTCTGTTGTTCGTCCCGACGAAACCGGACCTCGTCCGTTACGGGGAATTGCTCGCGGCGAACGGATTCACCTATCAGGCCGTCTCGGCCGACACGGACGAGCGGACGGACGTGCTCGAGTGGCTCGAGGCGACGAACGGGATTGTGCTCGCGACATCGATTTGGGAGCGGGGGATGACCGTGACCGGGGTGCACGTCGCCGTCCTCGACAGCAGTCACGCTTTGTTCTCGTCGCGCGCCATCATCCAGATGGCGGGCCGAGCCGGGCGCAAACCGACCGCACCGACCGGGGACGTCGTCTTCTTTTACGACGAGCGCACGTTCCGCCAAGACAAAGCCATCCGTGAGATTGAGGAGGCGAACCGGCGATGAACTGTCTCGTCTGCCGGAAACCGTTCGCCGTCCCGTGGAGCCCGGCGACGCTGTTGAAGCGGGATTGGGCCTGTCCAGACTGTGACAAGATGTTGACACCGCTGAACGAGGGTTGTCCGCGTTGCGGGCATCCGACCGTGGACGGGGCGACGTGCGGAGATTGCGTCCGTTGGCTTGCCCTCGGCCTCGACTTGACCGTCCATTCGCTCTACGCCTATGACGAGGCGGGCGCAAATTGGCTCCATCGTTATAAGTTCGGCGGCGACGTCGTCTTGGCGCGACAGCTACGCGATGTGTTGCGAGCGACGCGGGAACGAGGTGCCGTCTACGTCCCGATCCCGCTCAGTGAGGAGCGGTTGCGGTCACGCCGTTTCAATCAGGCCGAGCTGCTCGCAAGGATGATCGGACCGACGGAGCAGGTGCTCGTCAAAGCCGAGGTTTCGAGTCAACGCCAACTTGGGAAAGAAGAAAGGCGGCACCGTACGAATCCGTTCGCTGTACAGCAGTTGCCGCGCTGTGGCAAAATTGTCCTCGTCGACGACGTCTATACGACGGGGACGACGCTCCATCAGGCGGCGCTCACCTTGCGCCGGGCCGGGGCGGAACAAGTTTCTGCTGTTTGCCTGTTCCGGACGCTAAACAAATCAAAAATGCGTCCGATATAAAGGGCAGAGGTGAATGACTGTGGAAGCAACAACTTGTCAAACGTGCGGACGGCTGTTCATGAAACAAAGCCGCTCGCCATACTGCCCATCCTGCGCGGAAGTCGATTTCCAAAACTTCTTGAAAGTCCGGGACTTCATCCGCGAACCCGCCAACAAACAGACGACAATCGGAGCCCTCGTCGAAGCGACGAACGTCTCCGAACTTGATATCACGCGATATATCCATGAAGGACGCTTGATCATCAAGGACAACCCGTCACTGAACATCGCCTGCGTGCGTTGCGGCAATCCGACGAACCAAGGAAAGGTATGCGCGGACTGTCAGACCGACATGCAGCAAGAACTGAAAGGGCTACAAGCCAGCGTCACGAAACAAAGCGTTCGCGCTTATCGTTTGGATTAACAACTGAGAAGAGGGGGGACACGTATGCGCATCGATTCTGCAAAGTGGGTACACTTACCGAACACTTACGAGAAGAAAACGCAACCTGAGACGAAGCCCGAGCTGACACGCCAAACGGACCAACTATCGATATCGGCCGAAGCCCGCGCCCGGTTTGAAGAACCGGTGAAACACCCGGAGCGCCTGGAGAAGATCAACGCCTTGAAGGCAGAGATTAACGCCGGGACGTATTCACGGGACGCGCGCGACATCGCCAAACGCTTTCTACAAGGATGAATGAAAGCGGGGTCCGAGGGAGACCTTCGCATAAATAAGATGGCACGGAAGCTGACTAAACAAGGGGCACCCTTTCTTTAGTCGGCTCTTTTTTTGGACAAAGGAGAGACTTATGCTCACATTACATACACGTTTACTCGAACTGGCTTATGACAAAGAACGGCTGCTCGTGAGCGGGAACATGCCCGCTTTCAGCGCACTCGTCAAAGAAGAGGCGACGCTCCTCCGACAAATCAAACAAAAAGAAGCGGAACGACTTCAAGGAACGCTCGTTTTGGACGATGAAGAGAAGGAAGCGTTACGACCGGTTCTCTTCGAGCTGAAACGGCAGAATGAATTGAACGCCGTCCTGCTCGAACAGTCGCTCCGGTATATCGAATGGCATTTGGACATGCTCATGCCAGAGGCAGATGATTTCACGTACGGCCAACAGGCGCTCGAGACGCGCTCGTTCAGCCGGGATGTATAAGGAGGAAGTTTGATGGGCTCAACATTTATGGGATTAGAGACGGCGCGCCGCAGTTTGACGACGCACCAGTGGGCGCTCCAGGCGACAGGGAACAACGTCGCCAACGCCTCGAACCCGGGCTACTCGCGCCAACGCTTGTCGCTCGGCATGACCGAACAACTCAGTGTCAACTTCGGGGGAACGAAGGCCGGGCAGTTCGGGACCGGTGTCCGCGGTGAGACGCTCGCCCGGATCCGCGATTTGATGATCGACCAACAGTACCGCGACGAGTCGGTGAAGAACGCCTACTACGCGACGAAAGAGGCGGCGTTCGGCCGGATGGAAGACATCGTCAACGAGCCGTCCGAGACGGGACTCGCCAAATCGCTCGACTTGTTCTGGGCCTCGCTTCAAGATTTGTCGGTCAACCCGGATGACGCCGGCGCGCGCAGCGTCGTGCGCCAGCGGGCGATGACACTTGCCGAGACGTTCAACTATATGTCGTCCTCGCTCCAAAAAGTGCAGGCCGACCTGGCGTCAGAAGGCGATGTCGTCGTCAAAAAAGTGAACGACTTGATGACGAAAATCAGTCAGGTCAACCGTCAAATTGGGGATGCCGAGCCGCTCGGCGTGCTCCCGAACGAACTGTATGACGAACGGGACCGCTATATGGACGAGCTCGCCCAATATATGGACTTCACCCGCGTCCCGGTCGACTATACGAACGGCGAGTCACGCGGGAACTCACAGAAGGTCGCCGAGGGCCGCATCGACATCGTCGTCTCCATCAATGGCGTCGACCACAAACTCGTCGACGGCATCAACGGCACGGTCGGCTCGTTCGACGGTCTCGATATGACCGATGCAAGCGGAGCGGACGTGGCCCTCACGCACGCCACGATGCCGAACGGCAAATGGAAAGCGCTCGTCGAGATGTACGGCACGGACACGCCAGCATCAGGCAGCGTGAACGGCGTCTACGCGACGATGTTGAAAGACTTGGACGAGATGGCCGGCAAGTTCGCCTCGGCGTTCAACACGGCCCACAGCAACAACATGGACGCCAAAGGCAACGCCGGCACGGCGAACTTCTTCGAAGGGACGGCGAGCGCTGCGACAATCAAAGTGAGCGACGCCGTCATGAACAACCTCGACTTGATCGCCGCGTCACAGGACGGCAACATCGGGGACGGTAGCGGTGCCCTCGCTTTGGCGAACTTGAAGTCGGCCACGCTCAGCTTCGACGGATCGGTCCAGACGGACACGTCAATCGGCAAATACTATCAAAACGTCATCGGCAACATGGCCGTCGCCGCCGACCAGAGCGGACGCCTCGCCCAGAGCACGTTCGCGCTCATGGCGAGCTCAGACCAGCGTCGCCAAGCGGTGAGCGCCGTGTCGCTCGACGAAGAGATGACGATGATGATTCAATATCAACACGCTTATAACGCGGCGGCCCGTAACATCACGGCCGTCGACGAGATGCTCGACAAAATCATCAACGGCATGGGTGTCGTAGGGAGGTAATGCTTGATGCGAGTCACACAGACGATGCTCACACAGACGAACTTGAAACATTTATCGAGCAGTTATAACAAGCTCGCCCAAGTCCAAGAACAGCTCATCAGCGGGAAACGGATCCAGAAGGCGTCCGAGGACCCGGTCGTCGCCATGCAGGGCATGCGCTACCGGACCGAGGTACGCGAGGTCGACCAATTCCGTCGCAACGTCAGCGAGGCGACGAGCTGGATGGACTTGACCGATTCGACGTTGAACGAAGTGACGGAAGCCGTCAAACGGATCCGCGAATTGACGACACAGGCGGCCAACGACACGTATGAGTCGTCGCAGCGTCAAATCATCCAGAGTGAGGTCAATCAGTTGATCGAACATCTCGGCTCGCTCGCGAACGCGAAGTCGGGCGAGAAATATATTTACAACGGCACGAAGACGGACCAGCCGCTCGTCGATATGGACGCCTTGAAGGCGTATCTCGCCGACCCGAACGGGGACGTCAACAGCATCTATCCGGGTGGGGCACCGACCGCGAGCGGGAAAGTCGCCTTCGAAGTATCGAAAGGCATCACCGTTCAAGTGAACATGCAACCGGAGACGGTGTTCGGGAGTGACGTATTCGCCGGACTGCACGACCTCGTCACGAAACTGGCCGACCCGAACACGACCGGGGAAGTGCTCTCGAACGAACTCGCCGACCTCGACGTCATCGCCCAAAATTTGATCACGGAGCGGGCCGAGCTCGGGGCTCGCGCCAACCGGTTGGAACTCGTCGACAACCGCCTGCAAGAACATGAGATTATTGCCAAGACGATCATGTCCGATAACGAGGACATCGACATCGAACGAGTCATCATGGAGCTCAAGTCGCACGAGACGGTGCACCGGGCCGCACTATCGGCCGGGGCACGTATCATCCAACCGACGCTCCTCGACTTCCTCCGGTAAGCGATGAATATCGCCCGGCTTGAGATGCGGCAGACGCAGGCCGCCATTCAAATCACGTCGAACCGGCCGCACCTCGAGATGCGGCAAGGCCGGGCCGACGTGTCGATGACACAAGGCAAGGTCGAAATGACGCAACAGACGACAGGCGGCACGCTCGAAGTCGACTCGTCGGTCGCGCGCAGTGAAAGCAACCTAAAGGCCGCACTCGAGCTCGGCCGCCATTTCGGTCAGCTCGGGGAACAGGCGGCCCGGGAAGCGACGTCGACCACGGCCCGGGATGGGGACCGGCTCATGCGCATCGAGAACGGCAATCCGATTGCCGCGATGGCCGCCGAGAAGACGAGCTCCCCATACCCGGTCGTCGACATGGACTTCATGCCGAAGTCGCTCGACCGTGTGAAGTTGACGTATACGCCGGCGGATGTCAAAATCGAGTGGAACCTGACGCCGGCACAGATTGATGTATCACTCACCCCGGCCGACATCTCGTTCACGCCATGGACGACGGACATCTCGCTCCGTCAACAGGCATCGCTCGAGATGTGGCCGGTCGGTGGCATGTATGATGAGACGCGTTGAAAGTGAGGATGACCCATGTTCATTGAGACAGACTATTTTGGCAAGATCGAAGTAAATGAAGACGAGACGATCTCGTTCGTCAGCGAGATTCCCGGGTTCCCGGAATCAAAGACGTTCGCCCTCATCCCGTACGGCGACGAGCTCCCGTTCTGGTCGCTCCAGTCGCTCGAGGACCCGGCCTGCGCCTTCGTCGTGACGAACCCGTTCTGGCACAAGTCAGACTATGCGTTCGAATTGACCGACGGCGCGAAAGAGCAACTCGGCATCGATGAGGCGGAACACGTCTCGGTGTATGCCATCGTGACGCTCCGCGATCCGTTCGACGCCTCGACGCTCAACTTGAAGGCCCCGATCGTCATCGAGACGAAAGAGCGCCGCGGGAAGCAAGTCATCTTGGATGACGTCTACCCGGCCCGGTTCCCGCTCGGTGGTCAGAAAGAAGAGGTGCGCTGATGCTCGTATTGAAACGAAAACAAGGCGAGGCCATCCATATCGGGGACGATGTGACGCTCACCGTGCTCGCCATTGAAGGCGACCAGGTCAAACTCGGCATCGACGCCCCGCGCCATATCGACATTCATCGTCATGAGGTGTACGTCCAGATGCAGACCGAGAACGAGTCGGCCCGCGCCAGCGCCAACTTGATGAAACAGATGATGCAAAACAAGTCGGAAGCGTGAGCTTCCGGCTTTTTAGCTATCCTAAAATTTGGATAGGGTGACATGTGTCACTTTTGTACGATAGGATAGGAGGAAAGAAATGGCGGGAGAGGACAAGGCTTGGGTCAAGTCATCAACATCTTTTTCATCAATGTCAGTATCATCTATCTCGTTTTATCGCTGGCTCTGTATCTCATGCGCCAGCTGTTGCCGATTCAGGCAGGCTCCCCCTATGCAATCCGCATCTGGTTCGGGATTGCCATGGGGCTCGCGGCCGTGCTGTTGACGGTCAACTCGTTTCAAGTCGGGGAGGCGCGGGTCGACCTCCGGGTGATCCCGCTCGCGCTCTCAGGTGCCTATGCCGGACCGGTCGGGGTCGCCGTCACGATGGGGCTGACCCTGCTCGGTCGCTTCGGTCTCGACGGTATGACCGACCAATTCATCCGCTCGTTCGGTACGCTTGCCCTGTTCTTCATGTTGTCGCTCGTGTTGAATCGCATCGTGCTACGCCGTGGCCACTTGTATTCGGCCTATCTCGTGTTTGGGACCGTGCTCGTCTTGTTCCGGATTGCGGGCAACGTCCCGATGCAGGCGTTCACGACCGTGTTCTTGCCGTATTTCGTCATGACGTTCCTCGGCGGATGGATGTGTTATTGGGTCGCGAAACAGATCGAGACGCACCTGCGCATGTTCCGGCTGCACGCGCAGCGGGCGACGATTGACGAGCTGACGGGTCTTCCGAACCGCTATATGACGCTCGAACGGTTGAACGAGGTCGAGATGTCGGGTCTCCCTTGGGCGCTGTTCGTCATCGACGTCGACCGGTTCAAGCAGCTGAACGATACATATGGCCATCGGGCTGGCGACGCGGCGCTTCATCACATCGGTCAAACGTTACAGGCGAACTGTCCGCCGGACGGCTTCGTCGGCCGCTATGGCGGGGAAGAGTTTCTGATGGTGCTCGAGGATGCAGGCGATGTCCGATTGATCGCTGACGATCTCGTCACGGTCATCCGCGACACCCCTTTCTCGTTCGAAGGGACGCATATCCCGATGACGATATCGCTCGGGGCCTCGCTCGCCGGGGCAGAACCGGGCACGGTCGTGTTCGAACGGGCCGACGCCGCGCTTTACACGGCGAAGACGAGCGGGCGCGATCAAGCGAAAATCGGATAAACAAAAAAATCGGTCCCGAGGGGCCGATTTTTTTAGTGGATATTTTTCTTTTTGAACTGGCCGCCTCGGACGTCGTGGATATTGCCGATGGCGAGGAACGCCTTCTCGTCATAGTCGTCGAGGATGTCCTTCAATTTCGTCTCTTCTAACCGGCTGATGACGGTGAAGACGACTTTCTTGCCGTCGCCCGTGTACGCCCCTTCCCCGTGCAGATACGTCACACCCCGACCGAGCCGATCCATGATGGCCTGCCCAATGTCGTCCGGCGCCGTCGTGATAATCCACGCCGCCTTCGACTGGTCGAGTCCCTCGAGCACGATGTCGATCGTCTTGAAGGCGACGAAGTACGTGATGAGTGAGTACATCGCCCGGTCCCAGCTGAAGACGAAGCCGGCCGTCCCGAGAATGAAGATGTTGAAGAACATGACGATCTCACCAACGGAGAACGGGAGCCGGTCCGTGAACGACACGGCCAAAATCTCGGTCCCGTCGAGCGACCCGCCGGCCCGGATGACAAGGCCGATGCCGGCTCCGAGCAGGAAGCCGCCGAATACGGTCGAGAGAAGCAAATCGTCCGTGAACGGCTCGATCGTATGAAGTAAAATCGTGAAGCCGGACATGAGCATGATGGCAATCAACGTGACGATGGCGAACGTCTTCCCGATTTGGCGATAGCCGAAGAAGATGAACGGCAAGTTGAACAGGACGAGCCAGATGGCGAGTTTCGTTTCCGTCAAATACGACGTGATGATTGAGACGCCGACGATGCCGCCATCGATGATTTGGTTCGGGACGAGGAACGCCTCGAGCCCGATGGCGAAGATGAACGACCCAATTAACAGGAGTAGCCCCTTGGCGAGGAGTTCGGTCGGTTTGATTGGATTATGGACACGTTTCAAACGGAGCACTTCCTCCGGGGACGGGGAAGGCATCGGTGGACGCTGCATCGGGGGTCACTCCTTTTTCTTTTCAGTATAGCAAACCTCACACCGGATGAAGCAGAAGCGGCAGACAATCTGACACAACTTTTCGATTGATGCCACGAATGTTATTTCACTATTTTTTTATGCTAGACTAGGAAAGTTGAAATCAAAAGGAGGACGTTACTCATGAAACGTGACAATCGAGCCTGGCTCATGGGCTTTCAAATCATCATGAACATCATCGGCGGGATGATCGCGGCGTACGGCCTCGAGTCGGTGTTGATCCCGAACAGCGTATCGGACGGGGGCATCACCGGCATCAGCATCGTCGGTTCCCAACTCACGGGTGTCCCGCTCGGCGTGTTCCTCGGGATTTTGAACATCCCGTTCGTCTATCTCGGCTATAAGCAAATCGGGAAGAGCTTTGCCATCCTATCGGTCACGGGCATCGCCTCGCTCTCGGTCGGGACGCTCATCATGCACCGCGTCCCGACGATTATCGATGGGGACACGCTCCTCGTCACGGTCGTCGGCGGAATCATCCTCGGACTTGGGATGGGGCTGTCGCTCCGGAACGGGGGCGCGCTCGATGGCATCGACATGCTGGCCGTCTTGTTATCGAAAAAGTTGCCGTTCGGGACGAGCGACTTGATTCTCTTCTTGAACGTGTTCGTCTTCATCGTCGTCTCGACGGTGTTCGGCCTGCAAGGAGCAGTCCTATCAGCCATCGCCTACTTCATTGCCTCGAAAGTGATTCACATCGTCGAGGAAGGACTGAGCGGCGCGAAGACGTTCAAAATCATCACGAGCGTACCGGACGTCATGGTCGAGACGGTGCGGGACCGGCTCGGCCGGAGCGCTACGCTCAACCAGATTCAAGGCGCTTATTCGAAAGAGTGCTACTACGAGATCACGTGCGTCATCAACCGGCTCGAGGAGCGGAAGATGAAAGAAATCATCAACCAAGTCGACCCCGAGGCGTTCGTCGTCGTGTACGAGGTGTCCGAGGTCAAAGGCGGGAATTTCCGAAAACGCGATATCCATTGAGACGAATCAAGCAGCCGGCGCTGCTTGATTTTTTTGGTGGAGGCAGGGAAATGCGGGACGGATAGGGAACAAGTGGGGATTCAGAAAGGAGAGACCGTATGCGTCCGCTGTTATTAGGTGTACTCGCCGCCTTGTTTTTCGCGAGCACGTTCGTCTTGAATGAATCGATGCAGGTCGGTGGTGGCAGTTGGGCGTATAGCGCCTCGCTCCGCTTCCTGTTCATGATTCCGCTACTTATGCTCGTCGTGGCCGTCCGGGGTGGCATGACAAGGGTGCGCCGCGCCATCGTCGATCAGCCATGGCCGTGGCTCGTCTGGGGGACGGTCGGCTTCGGTCTGTTTTACGTCCCAATCTGTCTCGCCGCCGAGGTCGCACCGCCTTGGCTTATCGCCGGCACGTGGCAAGTGACGATTATCGCCGGGGCGCTGTTGTCGCCGCTGTTCCGTCGAGGTGACGGGACGCGGGAGCGGATTCCGTGGACGGCGCTCCGCTTCTCGGGACTCATCCTGTTCGGCGTCGTCTTGATGCAAGTCGAATTCCTCGCCGACTTCGAGCCACACTTCCTATGGATCGGGGTGGTGCCGGTGTTGATTGCCGCGTTCGCCTATCCGCTTGGCAACCGGAAGATGATGGCTCACACCGACCTCGACGTGTTCGAGCGCATCCTCGGCATGTGCATCGGCTCGCTCCCGGTCTGGCTCCTCTTGTTCGGCTACGGGCTGACGACGGGGGCGCCATCGAGCTCGCAACTGACGCAGACGCTTCTCGTCGCCCTGTTATCGGGCGTCGTCGCGACAGTACTCTTCTTCAAGGCGACCGATCTCGTTAAACACGATATGGGGAAACTGGCCACGGTCGAGGCGACCCAGGCGCTCGAGGTGCTGTTCGCGCTCATCGGCGAGTTGATTTTCCTGCAGGCGCATCTGCCGTCCGGGCTGTCGCTCGTCGGCATCTCGCTCGTCATGATTGGGGTCGTGTTGCATAGCCGCAGCCAGTTCAACGTAAAGGAGAGTCTGGTGCCGGCGGCGAATCGATACGGGAAGGAGGGATGAACATGTCCTATGGATTGATTGGGAAACTGACGGCCGTACCGGGCGAGCGTGAGACGCTACTCGCGATTTTGCTCGAGGCGGCGACGGCGATGGAACGAGAGCCGACGTGTACGGCGTACCGGGTGAACGTCTCGCTCGACGATGAGTCGATTGTCGTCTATGAGGTGTGGGAAAGTATGGAGGCGCATCAACAATCGCTGTCGCTTGAGACGACGCAGACGTTGATTGGGAAGGCGAAACCGATTTTGGCCAATATCGAGCGCTTGGCCGTGTTCGAGCCGAGGAACGGTCATTAAAAAAATCCACGTCCGTGGACGTGGATGAAAGGTCATGCTTTCGTCAAGCTGCCTTTGACTTGCTCATAAAACTCGTCCATCATCCCAGTTCGGCTACCGAGCTGGCAGATGAGTTCGAGCGTCTCTTTATAGAACTTTTTGACGAGTCCTTTGTTTTTGATGTTGTCCATCGACGCCATCGTCTTGTCGAGGTTTTGGAGAATCTCTTCAATCTGGTCGTCCGAGTCCGGTTTCACCACGGTCATGTTGTCCGGGATTTTGACGACTTTGTCTTGCTCCTGATGACGGAACGACGCGCCGAAGCCGAGGTTCTCGATGAACAAGTGCGGCATCACTTTTTGACCGAAGAACTGCTTATGCCATTCCGTCGCTTTCATCGTGTCCATGTCCTGCTTGAACGTGGACGCCGTCGAGACGTACTTTCTGAACAGGTCGGTCATGAACTTCTCGATGACCGGGATTTGAAGGGCGAAGACGTTCTTTAAGAGCGCGTCGAGCTGTGCGCGTGACAATTGTTGTTCGTTTGACATATCAGTTCCTCTTTTCTATAATACGATATCTTCATCGTATGGGATTGACGGACGTGCGTCAACGCATCCTAAAACATTTTTTCAGAATATTTAGTGTACGCTCGATGAGATATGAGATAATCAGGTCATGACAGACTTCACAGAAGGAGTGGTTCAGATGAATAAAACAATGAAATGGGCGGTCGCGCTTGGCGTGACGGGTGCCCTCGTCGCAACGGTCGGTGTCGTCTCGTCCCGGGGACGGACGGAGGATACGACGCAGACGATTCGTGACCGTGAGCTTGGATACGAGATCATTCTCCCGTCAAAAATCGTCGAGGCGATTGAGCGTGGGGACGTCTATATCGAGAAGGCGCAGGACGTCGTCGATGTCGGCGACAAGAACAGCTACGGCACGTTCGATCTCTACTATAACGTCGAGGACGGTGACGACCAGTTGTTGTTCCATTTGGACTTGATTGACCGTGAACTCTCGGAAGAGGCGTTCGCTCAGGAAGTCGGCTACGGCAACTACCTCGGTGCGAGCGACAAGACGTTCTTCTGGGTCGAACCGACCGAGGCCGTCCCGGGTGCCGAGGCGCACACGGACGAGATTGCCGAACTGCTCGAGACATTACCGGAGCTCGAATTCCGGACGTTATGAGTCCGCCCGCTACGGCGGGCTTTTTCGATTATGCTACAATATGACGTGAGGTGATTTCATGAATTGGACAGTAGAAGAAGTGAGACAGGCAGAACAGGTAGGGGCCCTCGAGGCAACGGTCAACGCACATGACAAGATTGACGTGAAACTCGGACACGTGGCGGTCGGTCAGAACGACTACGCCGTCTATGATGGGGACACGCTCGTCGGCTATATGGTGCTCTTTCCGTATCTCCCGAACGAGTATGAAGTGAACGCGCTCGTACATCCGGACTATCGGAAACAAGGCGTCTTCAAGGCGCTCTTTGAAACGGCGAAGCAGGACGCGAAACAGAATGGCTGTGAAGCGTTCACGTTCGTCATCGATCGCAAATCGAAGGACGGCAAGGCGGTCATCGACCATCTCGGCGCGGCGTACCAATTCTCAGAATACAACTTGGTGCTCAAAAAAGCCGAGTTGTTCTTGAAACCGACTGAGGTGTCGCTCCGCGAGGCGACGGACACCGACCGTCCGCTTATCATCGAGACGCTCAGTGAGGCATTCGGCGACCCGCTCGACGTGACGGAGAACATCTATCAACAGATTGACACGCCGGACCGCGTGACATATATCGGTGAGGTTGATGGTCGTCCGGTGGGGGTCATTCGCGCGCTCCTTTCGGGCGAAGATGCCGGCAGCATCCATGCGTTCGGCGTCAAGGCGGACGAGCAAGGCAAGGGCTACGGCACGAAGATGTTGAAGCAGATGGTCCAGCAGCTGTTCCGCATGGGCCGGACGAAGCTTGAGCTCGACGTCGAGACGGAGAACAAGGCCGCGCTCGAGATTTACAAGCGGGCCGGATTTGCGGAAAACGGTGGCTATGAGTTCTATCTATTAGAACTGTGAGATGAGATAAATGGTTCGGAATTTGAAATGGCTCGGGGCCGCCTTTGAGGCGTTTCTCGGCATCCCAGCACTCGGTGGGCTGTTCATCATCAGCATGGGCTACACACCGCTCGGGTTCATGCTCGTGTTCCACATCGTCTTGCTCGTCGTGTCGCTGTCGCGGCTGAAACGGATTTCGGTCGGGGCACTCGTAGGGATCACAGCGTCGGTGCTCGGGTTCATCCCGTTCCTCGGCATGATGCTACATTGGGCGGCTGCGATCGCACTCGCGATTGATGCGCTCCTGACCCCGCGCGAACAGGTGCACATGACAAAAGAAGATGACCGTTTTTAATGAAGACGCTCTCGGTGACGAGGGCGTTTTTTCATTGACCAAAACTTCAACTGAAAACGCTATACAAAAGCTGGGGTTCGGACGATATAAAAGGTGATGAAGACATAAGAGGAGGAACTCATAGTGAAGCTATTCAAAAACTTTACGACCCAACTGCTCGCTTGGATTTTGGTCACATCCTTTATCACGGGCGGAGCGGTCGGCTGGATCACGCTTTTGCTGCTCACCGAGCTTGAGATGGAGAAAGGGCAGGTCATGCTCGTCGGGACGGCCGTGGCCTTGCTCATTTCAGGAATCGGCGGTGCCGTCATCTACTTGATCGCCCGTCGCCCGCTCAAGGCAATCGAATTGGCGTCGGACAAGGCGGTCGAAGTCGGCAACGGCGACTTGACGGTCGTGTTCGCGGACGAGACGACGACAGACCGTTCAGAGATGGGCCGTCTGCTCCTCTCGATGGACAACATGGTCGGACACCTTCGTGAACAAGGGACGAACATGCGCTACACAGCGGACCAGCTCACCGGTTCGGCGCAAGAGATTGCGGCAGCGGTCCAAGAAGGGAATATCGC
Organism: Exiguobacterium sp. J17977; assembly: GCF_018616375.1. GTDB lineage: Bacteria > Bacillota > Bacilli > Exiguobacteriales > Exiguobacteriaceae > Exiguobacterium > Exiguobacterium mexicanum. The sequence continues at coordinate 487,363 of NZ_JAEQBB010000001.1, forward strand.
CGGCGAGAATATCCGCCAAGCGATGGACGCCTTGAACAAGATGCTCGAGGACAACGTCAGTGCGACGTACAGCTCGATGGATCTGCTCGGTGCCGTCGCTCGGACGATGGAGAATATCCGTAACGAGATGGGCTCGGCTTTGAATGCGGCAAGTGAGATGCAACAAGAGGCAGAGAGCGGCAAAGGCCTCGCCTCGTCGTCGGTCGATGCGATGCATGCGATTGCTGGTAAGGTCGAGCAATCATCGACGCTCAACAGCAAGTTGACAGAGATGACAGGTGAAATCTCGCGCATTACGGACGTGATTAGCGACATCTCGGCGCAGACGAATTTGCTCGCCTTGAACGCATCGATTGAAGCGGCTCGGGCTGGCGAACATGGACGCGGCTTCGCGGTCGTCGCGGCCGAGGTCAAAAAGCTCGCCGAACAGACGGCGAACTCGACGCAAGAGATCACGGATTTGATTGTCGACGTCAAACGTCTCGTCGGCGACACGTCGTCATCGATGGCGAACGTGAAAGCGGAAGTGGAAACGGGCGTCGGTCTCGTCGAGAAGGCAGGCGGTGCGTTCGCGTCAATCCACAACTCGGCGAACGAAGTGTACAGCCACGTCCATTCGGTCGATGCGCTCTTAGATGAGTCGCGTGGCCAGATCGACTCGGTCGTCACAAACTCGGCCGGCATCGTCGGCATGGTCGAAGAGGCGTCACGCTACGCGACGGAAGTCACGTCAGCGGCGAGCCAACAAGCGGCGAGTCTCGGTGAAGTGAACGGCGCGATGACGGAGCTCGTTCGTGTCGCGGAGAGTTTACAGAACGAGACGGAGCAAGTGAAGGTGGAAGTGTAAGGAGGAGCGGCCCAGTGATGGGTCGTTTTTCTATTCAAAAGTAAGAAACTACGGAAAATGAGTAGAAAGTTGATAAAAACACTAAACAGATTCGCAATGACTCCGATATAGAGTATGGAAACGCAAAAACGTTACCAACTAATACAAGGTGAGGGGCCGGCCTAAGCCTTGTATGCTCGGACAAATGGATTTGGAAGAGCGGAAAAACTCAAACCTATGGAGGGAAATTACAATGATTATTAACCACAACCTTAACTCAATGAACGCACACCGCAACATGTCATTCAACACAACACAAACTGGTAAAGCGATGGAGAAATTATCTTCTGGTCTTCGCATCAACCGTGCTGGTGACGATGCTGCTGGTCTTGCAATCTCTGAAAAAATGCGCGGCCAGATCCGTGGTCTTGATCAAGCATCACGTAACTCACAAGATGCCATTTCTTTGATTCAAACAGCTGAAGGTGCATTGAACGAAACGCACTCTATTCTTCAACGTATGCGTGAATTAGCAGTACAAGGTTCAAGTGATACAAACCAAGATTCAGTTGACCGTGATGCATTGGACCAAGAGTTCCAACAGCTCAAGTCAGAAATCGACGATATTTCTTCGCAAACAAAATTCAACAAAATGAATCTATTGGATGGTTCATTTGGTAATAAAGTAGATACTGATCCAGCTAACACTACTGCTTTAGCAGTTGCTGGTGTTGCATCTATCGAAGCAAGTGGTCCTGCTGATACGTATACATTTGCAGATGATGGTACGGATTTAACTGTAACTAACGGCGCTGGAGATTCTATCACTATCGCTGGTGGGACTATGGCTGATGGTGCTCAATCACTTAACATCAGTGAATGGGGAATTACGATTCAAACAAACAGTGGATTTGTTGCTGCAAGCCTTAATGGAACAGATGTAGTAACGACTGCTGGTGCTGGTGGCACATTCCAAACAGGTGCTAACTCTGGTGAAACAATGAACTTAGCAATCGGTAACATGAGTGCATCGGGACTTTCAATCAACTCTAACGATTTACAAGATCGTACAAATGCTACGACAGCACTTGATGCTGTAGACGCAGCAATCAACGCGGTCTCAACAGAGCGTTCAAATCTCGGAGCTAAACAAAATCGTTTAGAGCACCGTATCAACAACTTGAACGTTGGTGCTGAAAACCTCCAAGCTGCGGAATCACGTATCCGTGATGTAGACATGGCAAAAGAGATGATGAACTTCACGAAGAACAACATCCTTAACCAAGCTGCACAAGCTATGATGTCGCAATCGAATCAGCAGCCGCAAGCTGTTCTTCAATTGCTCCGTTAATCAGCTGTTTAATTAGCTCTCTAACTCCTCCGACTCCACAAGAGCCGGGGGAGTTTTTAACTTATATACATAGTGTGTTCTTCGCGTAATCGATTGTTTTTGATATCCTGCCATTTGTAGACAACAGACCAATAGGTTCGATTTAATGCCTCGGCAATTTCTTTATCTGTTCGACCTTTCAATTTAGAAGTGACGATAAACTCAATCTCTTCCTCTGTATAGTCATTTTTAGGTTTCGATGTAATGACAGTCTTATCTGGATATGCATCTCTTTCTAACGACAATCGATACTCCCAGTCTAGTTTCCAAGCCATCGACGGGATTTCGATGGCATATGATTTGGTGAACTCCAGAAAATTGAGAGCTTCTTGCGTTTTCTGTATTCTAAGAATATAGTTGTGCCCGTCATTTCGTCGGCTTAACACGAATTGATGACCGAACGTCTCTTGAATGAATTGACTTAAATAGTTTAGTTCTGAAGGATGGAAGGCTTGTAAATAGAGTGCGATATGAGGTGTCAAGATGATTTGATTTTTATTTGAACGATTAGATCTTGTCAAGCAGAGACTACCGTCATCAAGGTAAAGGGCAAGCAAAAACACCGAGTCCGTACACTCAGATAGTAGGTGAAGCGGGATGCTTTTTTTTCCTGCGATGTAGAGTTGATTCCGTAGCCACGTGAACAACTCATCGTATCTTGACGTAAGCGATGCACTTGTTCCGTTATTATTCTTAACGATGTTCGAAAAAATCCGGGGCGCCTGCTTCAGTTTCCATTCACGGTATTCAAGCTGCTTTAGTGAAAAGTGTTCACCATACCGCAAATTCGCATTCGGATATTTCTTCATATGCATACTGATGTGACCGTCTCCAAGCAGTGTTCCCAACAATAAACTTTTCTCATAAGTCGTTAACTCTCCCCATCTCACCAAATATCCCTCCTGATAAGAATGTACGTTCGTATACTATATACCCATACATTGTACCTACATGCATGTGTAGTCACATTACCTTAGACAAATTAGTGAACGTATTAACGTTGAAAATTATCATTTAAATGCCGATATAGATAATGAAGAAATCATAACGAGGTGTGAATGCTAATGAATCCAATTATTTCTGAAGTCCGGCTTCACCTACCTTCTTCTGTATTGCCGTATGAGCAAACAAAAAACGTGTTCGTAGAAGCGAATCAAAAAACGCTCGCTGACGAAGGTATCGTCATTCTTCCGACGCCTCAACACGTGACAAAGCTAGAGGCGGCTGTCGAGAAGGCAAATCAAGTACTGGACCAACAACGTACCGGCTTAAAATTTATGAAACATGAGAAATTAAATGACTATTATATTCAAATCGTGGATACAAACAATGAAGTCATTCGCGAAATCCCAAGCAAGAAGTCGCTCGATTTTTTCGCGGCGTTCATGGAGTTCAATCAGCTTTTTGATGAGCGTGTCTAAAGGAGGTACATAATGACAACACCAATTAGATTTGGCGGACTAGCCAGTGGAATCGATACCGATACAATTATTAAACAATTGATGCAAGTTGAACGATTACCAGTCGACAAACTTGAACAAAAGAAACAGACGACAGAATGGAAACGGGATGCCTATCGTGAAATCAATCGCTCGCTCATGACATTACGTAATAGCGCGGTTGACCTTATGTTTAGCCGTAATTTTCAAGCTAAAACGGCTTCCTCTTCTGATTCGTCTCGTATTGAGGTGACATCTGCTCCGTCAAGCGGTAACGCAGCACTAGAAATTCGTAGTGTAGAAAATTTAGCTACATCTGCAAGTCATATTATCCAATTAAGAGATAAAAATAATAACCTTGTAACCCGCGAGACTGCTGTAAAAGATTTAGACCTAGACATCAATACGAAAATACAAGCGTTCACGGGTTCCCCGACTGAAGTTACGTTAGATGCAAAGCTGAATGATGATGGAAAGCTTTTTGTAAATAATGTAGAGTTGTTGCCAACAGAATATACGTATGATTCCACTACAAAAAAAGTAACTTTTAATACAGCAATTCCTGAAGGCGCAGAGTTAAAATATGAATCTGGTTTTAAAATTGAATATATTAATGAAGAAGGTGGTACTCCAGCTCAATTGACGATTGGAGCAGATGCAAAGTTTAGTGATGTTATTACTCAATTAAGTTCGAAAGATACGAATTACTCAGCCTTTTTCAATGAAGCATCTGGTGAATTGGCATTGACTCATCGGAATACTGGTAGTCAGTCTACTATTGCATTCACTGGAAAAGCTGAAACATTCTTCAACGCGAGTGTTGCAGACGCAATCAAAGGGGAAAATGCAATTTTTAATGTGAACGGGATTGAGCTGACGCGTAGTACTAACACGGTGACGATTGATAACATGACGATTACTCTGAAATCTGAGTTCAAAATTGCTGACAATCCTACGCCAGTTACTCTGTCTGCGGCAACTGACACTCAAAAAATCTTTGATAACATTAAGGGATTCGTCGATAAATATAACGAGACAATTGATCTCATGAATAAGAAAGTCCGCGAAGAACGTTTCCGTTCATTTACACCACTCACGCAAGCGCAACGAGATGAGTTGTCTGAAGATGAAATTAAGAAGTGGGAAGAGAAGGCAATGAGCGGTATGCTGCGTGGCGATACGATTGTTCGCAGTGCGATGGATACGATGCGTAGTAAGTGGTCGAGCAGCTCTTCGTCAACAAATGATGATACGATGCAACAATTGTTCCAAATTGGTCTTGCGACAGGTGCGGATTTCACAAACGGTGGAAAAATTGAATTGAATGAAGAGAAGCTAAAGGCGGCGATTGAAAAAGATCCGGAACAAGTGTATCAACTTTTCACAAATGCCGAGAACGGTTTACTTCCGCAAATACGTGATACTGCCATTTCTTCGCGAGCATCGATTACTCGAATTGCTGGTGCAGATGGAGCTGGTGCTCCTGCCTATTCATTAGGTCGTGAAATGACAGCAATAGATAATCGAATTCAACGTCTGAACGATTTATTAGTAGATAAAGAAAACGCCTATTACCGTCGCTTCGCAGCGATGGAAACGGCGATGAACCAGGCGAACTCGCAAGCCGCCTCACTGCAACAGTTTTTAGGCGGAGGAATGTAAGGAGGAACTAAAATGGTAGCCAATCCATATGCAGCATATCAAAACAATGCGGTCACGACCGCGAACCCACAGGAATTGACGCTCATGTTGTATGATGGGGCGCTCAAGTTCATGCGCCTCGCCAAACTCGCCATCGAGCAAGGGAACCCAGATTTGAAGAACACGAACATCCAAAAGACGCAAGCCATCTTTCAAGAGATGCGCTTGACGTTGAATAAGGACGTTGCCATCTCAGCGAACTTGGACTCGCTGTACGAATACATGTGGCGCCGTCTCGTCGATGCGAACGTCAAGAACGATACGACCATCCTCGACGAAGTACTCGATTTCACAACGGAACTCCGCGACGCGTGGAAGGAAGCGATGAAACTCGCGAAGCAAGCATGAGACCCATCGATGAGATCATCTTTAAAACACAACGATTAAAAGACCTATTGGCGAAAGTACCGGAAGAGCCGACGTATGACACGTGGATGGATCAAATCCATGAGTTGCTCGACGACCGCGAGCAGTTGCTCGCGGCGCACGGACCGGACTTAAAGGACGCCGACCAGACGGTGATTCGTCAGCTCGTCGATGACAGTCAACAAATCGCGCGTTTGATTGAGGCGGAGCATCAACGGCTCGGGATGACGCTCGGGACGGCGCGTCAAGAACGGAAGACGGTTAAGTCGTACGTCGACCCGTACGAGGATGTCGACTCGAACTTCTCGGGATTGTTTGATCAACAGACATGAAACAGCTCGAAGGCGCGCCTTCGAGCTGTTTTTGTTCATGAAGCTTTAATTTGTCGTCGTACTTTCAACAGAATTCTAGACAAGGTAAACAATATCAATCCGCTCACATTGAATTTTAAATACGTGAGTAAAGCGTCTTGCAGCGACGTCACCGGGAGAAAACTACTGAATATGATAAGCGGCAGAATCGTCACATGCATCGTGGCCCAATGAATCAGAATCTGTTTCCGGAATGACCACCGTCTCACTTCATAGATGACGCTCGTCAGTCCGAGGAAGAATGCCATCCCACCATAGACGAGCATGTTATGTACACCTTCCACATTTTCATTCCACCACTGATACGTCACCAGCAATCCGAATAGCGCGAACCACTTCACGCCACGAACGAATCCTGTTTTCAATAAACTCATCCATATCGTCCCCTCATCTATTCGTTATCATCATTTACGACCCAACTCCGAGAAAGTTTCATTCCATTTGATGGGGATGCAAAGACGTCTGATTTCATTTACAATCGACTCAATACCATTTAAACCGGTTGAAAACCGGGTAAATAACACTATAACCGTTGCTTCTTTTCTGGAAAGGGGAGGGAAACGAGATGAGTGAGAAAAAAGTGAAACCTGAGTCAGCGAAAGACCGTCGTTACTTCGTCTACGGTCCAGAAGGGGCGTACGATGAGTATGTGGAACGCGACCCGAAAATTGAGGCGTATGTCGAAGACGATGCGCCGCTCGAAGACGGTCCCGATCCGTATGAGGAAGAAGAGCTCAAATCACGAGGATAAATCAGTTGAAGTCAAGGTCCAATCGCGGACCTTGACTTTTATTTATTCAGGGTGAAGACCCTATACGTTTTCTTACACCGGTCAGGCTAGACAATCCAGTATGCTCATCTTATCAACCACCACTCACACGAAAAAGGAGAGAATGAAGATGAACATGAAACGATACGGATTGTTGCTGGCCTTACCATTGACGCTACTTGTAGGCTGCGGGGAAGCCGATGAACTGAAGACGACGGCGACCGATACGGAGGAAGTTGTAGAGGCAGAGAAGACAGAAGAACCGGCGGCAGAATCAACAGAAGAAGCAGAAGTGCAGGAGAGCGAACTTGGGTCAAACCAAATTTATATGAATAACAAAGCGCTCGACATTAAAGAAACGATTGGCTCCGTCAACTTCGCCATCGATAAAGTGCAGACGTCCCGACTCACTGTCAACGAAGCGTATCGCGACTCGTTTGACGGGCAAGAAGAAGTGACGGTCGTCGCGATGAATGTCATCGTCGAGAATACGATTGACGACACCATCAGTTTCCACCCTAACCAGGCGACGCTCGTCACGAACACGGGAGAACAAGTATCAGCCGACTTGTGGTTCTCAGATGATGTCGGCGGTGAGTTCCTCGGGAAAGTGAAGAAGGAAGGGAACGTCCTCTTCTTTGTCAAGGCGATGCCGGAAGAGTTGGCGGACGTGAAAATCGTCATCGATGGACCGTCGGACGCGAACTATGAGTCGATTGGGGAATCCCGCTACGAATATACAATCAACGTCGAGAAATAAAGGATGGCCGCTCCAGGGAACTGCGGCGGCCATTTATGTGTGTCAAATCCATAAATTAGTTGTATCTCACTTCAGCTTCAGACATGATGAGATTAATCGAAATTGCCAAAGGAGAGTTTGCATTGAACGAGACACGCACCGTTCAAGTGAGGAAATATCATGGAATCCTCCATTACGAGTGGACGAGCCGACTCATCGAGGAGAATGACGAACGTATCCTGCTATATGCCGGACCGGGCCGGACGCTACAGCACCACACCCGGCAAGCCTGTTATACATATGAATCGCACTCGCTCGAGTGTTTCATGCGCCACGACGGATTCACTGTCCAGCTCGATTTAGAGCCGGACGGGTCAATCCGTCATTATTGCAACATCGGTATCGTTCCTCGATTAGACGGGGACGTCATCGAATTCATCGATTTAGACCTCGACCTCGTGGCTGACAGAGGAGGCGAGTGGCAGCTTGTCGACGAAGCGGAATTCGCAGTGAATCGGGTCCGGTTCGGCTATCCGGACGATGTGGTGACACATGTTTGGAACACAATCGAAGACGTGAAACGGCGAATCGATTTGGGTACTTTTCCGTTCGACGGGTCACTTGAACGACGGCTCCTGACACTCGCCAAGGAACAATCGTCCTCGTCTCCATCTACTTGATCAGGAAAGCCGTCTTGTTGTTACCTCGATAGAAAACCCGCTCCAAGCGTGACGACGTCTGCCTGGAACGGGCGGGTAAGTATTCTTATGAGACCTCAGTCGTTCCGTTGATGCGGCAACGGAATCGTCAACACGTTCCAGTTCTCGCCCGCGAATACTTTCGCGAGAAAGACAATCTGTCCGACGTGATAGCTGTAGTGCGACACTTGCTTCTCAATCGCCCAGATGACGGTCTTCTCTTCACCGCGAATGAAGACGGTCTTGCCGAGGTCTTCTGGCGTGAGGCTTGCCAAGACGTCGTCCAACAGTTGCCAACGTTCGTCCCACGTCGCCATCAGTTCGGCGTGGGACTGTTGTTGATCCTCGAACTCGGCGTCGCGGTTCCGGTCCGGCTTCTCGCCGTCCGTCGTCAAAAAGTCGGTCCAGCGCGACTTCATGTTGTTCGAGATGTGCTGCACGATGACCGTGAGCGAGAGTGTATCTTTCGCTAGCACACGATGCATGTCCTCGTCGTTCACTTGCTTCAACGCGTCCTCGGCGAGCTGTTTCTGTTCCTGGAAAATCGAGCGTACCGTTTCAAGATAGCGAGCTTCAAACATGGAATGACCTCCTTTGGATTCCTACTAAGCATACCTCAATCTAAACGTGATAAAAAATAATAGTAAAATAGTGAAAATCAAATTATAATTGAGTATGAACCGTGCAAGACGCCACCGCGCGATCGGTTCTTGGGTGCCCTGTTTAGGTTTTGACGTGAGTCATGTCGCGTCTATCTCTTTTCGGTTTGGGGGTTCACTCGCAAAGAGAACCGACCGCGTTTGTCCGTGAGTGGATGAGCGCGGTTTTTTTGTATGCGAAAAGGGAGGGCCGCGGCTCTCCCTTTTAGACGTGTTCGATTCTAAAGTCTTCCCAGTGTGACCGGGCCTGGGTACGAATTCGCTCCGACACTTCCTTGCTGCCGAGCAAGATGCCGTACCAACGCCGCGCGTCCTCATACAGACCGAGCGCGGCCGACAAGTCAGCGATTCGCAGCATGAGCTGGTCGTACGGGAGGCCGGTCCGGACTTGGTCCGTGTACGCCTCTTGCACCTCGTTGTACTTGTCGAGCGTCCGCTTCATCCATTCCTTCTCGGACGCCTCGTCGCCCGTCAGGCGATACATCCAGACGAGCCGCATGCCGAGCATGGCGACGACGGACGGTTTCTGGCCGCTCAATTGGGCCGTCATCACGGCGAACTTATACAGCCGGATGACGTGTTCGGCCGAACGGTCGCCCGTGAGCGCCTCGGCGTTGACGCGGTCGAAGTAGCCCGACTCGAGCGCCTCACGATTATTTTTCCGCACTTTGTCAAAAGAGTCGTGAAACACGAGTTGACAGTGACTACAGACGGTCGGCTCATAAAAGTATGGGTTGGCGCCATCGTACGTCGTATAGCCGTCCTTCGCGACGTCCTGCGGTCGGATGTGGCGCGACAGGACGCGTGGCGTCTCGCTCTGTTTCAAACAATACGGACATTTCACTTTTTTTGAAAAGATATGTTCTGCCATCATCTCACCTCACACGTATACGTTGACGAGCAGGCCGCGAATCTCACCGACTTGGTCGAGGAGCGACAGACGTGACGCCTCGCCCGAGATGACTTGATCGGTCAAGGCGAGCAGCTTCTGGTCGACCTGTTCGACAATCTTATAAATCTTGGCGCGGCCGCGGCGGTTGAAGCCGCGCTTGTCCTCGAGGCGGAGCGCCGCGTCGACGGCGTCCTTCATAAAGTCTTTGATGAGTTGCTTATATTCGGCGAGCGACTCGACCGTCTGGCTCTCGGCGAGAAGTTCGCCTTTCTCGTGGATGGCCGCGATTTGGCGTTGGAAGCGCTCGTGCTCGCGGTCCTCCCGTTTTTGACCGATGACGTTCTGGAACGAGACGCCAGGCTCGGCCTCGGGGCGTTTCGCCTTGCCGGCGCCGTGAAGCGACTGCGTCTCCATGATGCGACGAATGTCCATAAAATCCGACCTTCCTTAAGTTAGTTCAACAATTGTAACACGCCTTGCGGCAATGCGTTCGACTGGGCGATCATTGCCATGCCGGACTGGTTCAAGATGTTGAGACGGGCGAAGTCCATCATCTCGCGCGCCATGTCGGCGTCGCGGATGCGTGACTCGGAAGCCGTCAAGTTCTCGGAACCAACTGTGACGACATTCATGTTCGCTTCAAGTCTATTTTGAATGGCGCCAAGCTTAGATCGTTCAAGTGAAACCGACATGATAGCGGCGTCGAACTTGGCGATGGCGTCATTGGCGCCATCTTGCGTCGTCACATCCAGTCCGTCGATTCCGAGCGCGGCGGCGCGCATGTCATCGACGTTCAAGACAACGCCTTCGCCGCTGCCGGCCCCGAGTTGGAAGAAGAGCGTCTCATTGCCGGCGATATAGTCACCGTTCATGATTTTCTTCGAGTTGAACTCGGTCGTCTCGGCGATCCGCGTCACTTCGTCCGTGAGCGCCGCAATCTCATCTTGAATCGCCTTGGCGTCATCACCGCTCAGAGTCCCGTTCGACGCTTGGACCGACAGCTCGCGCATCCGCTGGAGGAGGGCGTGCGTCTCGCTCATCCCGCCTTCGAGTGTCTGCGTGAGCGAGATACCGTCGAGCGTGTTGCGTTCGGCCATCGATAGCGAGTCGAGCCGGATGCGCATCTTCTCAGAGATGGCGAGCCCGGCCGCGTCGTCGGACGCCTTGTTTATGCGGACACCGCTCGAGAGGCGGTCCATCGTCTTCTTCATCGTCGCCTGGTTGACCGTGAGCGACGAATACGCTTTGAGCGCCTGAACGTTATTGGTAATTTTCATAACGGTTTCCTCCTGACGGTACGGGTTGAAGTCGGGCGTTCTCAATCGCCTCGGCCCATGTCTGGTCGAGCTCGGTCGCGAGGCCGTGCAGCTCCTCGATTTTGTCCATGTCCTGTTCAATCAATGCCTCGAGGCTCGATTTCGCCATATACAAGTACAGCTCGTCGAGTTGGGCCGAGATGATACCGCCGCCGTCGTGAAGTCCTTGATGGAGTTTCGCGAGCAGTTCGCGTGCTTGACGCAAATGGCGATTTCGTTCGGCGATGGTCGCCGTCCTGGCGTTTGCATAATGATAGACGAGCGCGTGGAGCATCGCTTGGGTCAGCTCTTCCGGGCTCATTTCGTATAGTCGATTCGAATTCATGATGGGTCTCCTTTGATGGTGTCGAGTTCTTCAATCAGTAATAGCACTTCGGCCATGACGTCATACAGTTGGGGCGGAATCGCATCCCCGAGGTCAAGGTCGAGCAGGTGGCCAAGGAGCGAGTGATCGTGCTCGATGGCGACGCCGCGCGCTCTCGCCTCATCTAAGATTTTATCGGCGACGGCGCCCGTTCCGCGGGCGACGACGACCGGGGCCCGGTCGACCGTCTCATCATAGCGGACGACGGCGGCCGTCTTGCGTTTCGTCAAATCCATACGTTGATACATAGCAGCCTCCTAGATGCGGAAATCATAGCCGGTTGTCTCGAGCGTCGGGCGCTCGGTCTCCGGTCGGTCCGTCTTCGTCAATGGGCGGAACTGGGTCGTCACGCTTTTGTAGCCGATCGCCTCGAGCGTCGTCTCGATCTTGCCGAGCAGGGGGCGCGCGAGTGACTCGACGGTCGGGTCATCGTGTTCGAGCGTGAGCCGGAGATTCCGGTCAATCGCTTCGAGCTTGACGCCAATCTCGCCGAGTCGCGGTGTCTCAAGGCGGATATAGAGCACGCTGTTCTCCCAGTCGACGATGTCCCCGGCCTCCCGGTTTTGGATATGGACGTGGATGCCGGTGTCGATTTCTTGGACTTTCGCCGGCAAGGCGAGGATGAGCTGATGGAGCTGCCCGCCGTCAAGCCGGTTCAACGTCTGTTGGACTTGGAAGAACGAGGCGAGCCGTTGCGCCTCGGGCGTCGCCGCGTCGGCTTTCAATGACAACGTCGAGGCCTGGACGCGTTGCGCCGTCTCTTGGATGACGCGGCCTGATAGGTTCGGGTCGACCTTGAACGGCGTGACGCGTGGCAGTTCGCCGGCGCGGGTCGCCTGATGCGGGATATATTCGAGCCGGACGTGGTTCGGCACGTAACGGAACTCGTTCAAGCTGGCGCGCACTTCTTTGATGAGCACCGCGCTCTCGACAGGTTTCGTCGACAGCAGGCCGAGGGCGACGTCGAGCTTCGCCGTCATCGCGACGAGCGCCTTCTCTTGGGTCGCACTCGTATGTAACAAGGCGTCCGTCTTTTGGAGGAGTTGCGTCAGTCGGGTCGATACCGTCTCGAGCGCGGGACGTGCCTGATGTGGGTTCGTCTCGACGAGGGCGGCGACTTGGCCGAGCTGTTTCGTCACCGTCACTTGTTCGCTTCGGAACGTGTTCGTCACGGTCGCGAGATGCGTCGTCACTTCTTTGACGAGCACCGGTCGTCCGAGGACGGGCGGTAACGCTTCACGCGGCTCAATGCGCACAGGGCGCGGCTCCGGCAACTCGTTGATGAGCCGGTCGACCGTCTCCGGTGTCGGCGTCATACGCTCGCTGACAGGGCGCGACAGGTTGACGTGCTCGATGAACCGTTCTTTCTGCGGGTACGGCGCGTCGGGCGCCGGTGGTTTGAGTTGTTGTCTCGCTTCATCTAATGACGCGACGGCGAGATTGCGCGCGACGTCACGCGGGAGCGTCGGCACCTCGACTGTCTTCAGCCAGAGGACGGCATCGCGCATGTCGCCTTTGAAGACGGTCTCGAGCAGTCGCACCGTGTCCTCGTTCATCGGCAACCGTCCCGATTGGAGCAGACGGCTGACGGCGCTCCGGACCTCGGGCGGGAGCGATGCGAGCAAGACATGGATTTTCGTATCGAGTTTTACCGGTTGGCCGCTCGGTATATCCGGCGTCTCCGGTTCGGGCTTGACGACGATTGTCGCGATGAGCTGGCCATCTTGTTCGGCGAGCGTCAGTTGGAACGGGTTCGTCTTCGGGAGCCCGCCCTCGAACGTGACCTCGACGTGCTCGCCGTTGATTTTGACGATCCCGGAGTCGGGTCCGGTCTGTTTGACGAGCTCGGCTTTATAGATGCGGTTCGTCTGGATGCCGGCTGTGACCGCGACGGCCGCGGTCATGGGGGCTTGGATTTGCATAGTTGTCACCTCGACCAATATATCGACCTCTTTTTCAAAAAGTGAAGCGAAACCGACAGAAAAAAACCTCCCGTCGATTCGACGGAAGGGTCAAGAGTGGAGCGTTGTGCTCTGGTTTAATTGTTGGAACCGGGCGACGAGTTCGCCCGTCGCTTTCAATTGATTGCGGAGGACGTATGAGGTCGCGTTCGTGGTGATCCGGTGACCGTTCTGGGTGACGACCAAGCCTTTCGACTCGATTGGGTCACTCGTGATGTCACGGATGTGCGACCAGGCGTACCATTCACATTCAGGGCGCTTCGGGGACATCGTCGGGAAGAAGACGAGCCCGGACGTCGGTTCGATGACGACGGGCACTTTGCCTTTGATGCCGGCGACGCGCTTGGCGACGAAGATGCGCTCCTCGATCGAACTGCTGTACTGGCGGCATGAGAGCTGCAGGAGCTGGTAGGGCCGGAGCGGGGTCGTGATTTCACTGCCATCCTCGAGAATGACGCGCGATTGCGCGGACATCTCATAACAAGGTAGGATGGCCACCGTCCGCTTTGTAATACGGTACTTTTCCTCGGAATGGTAGGGGCGCATATGGCTGCACCGTCCTTTTCGTATTAGATTTTCAGGCTCGGCTCGCCCAGATGGCGTACAAACCTAAATCATCCCTTTCATGATATATCACAAAATATGTAAATTCAATAACTCTATATGAAAAGTAGGGGAATAGAATTCCAATGTAAGCCAAAAGACGATTCATTTACAAAAATATGAGAAAGTGTTTGTCACGCTTCCAAGAAGGTGGTAAGATTACCGATAGAGGGAAAGCCTCTGTATTCTTCAATGGTGAAAGGAATGGATTTACACATGGTAGGTAAAGTAAAATGGTTTAACTCAGAAAAAGGTTTTGGATTCATCGAAGTAGAAGGCGGCAAAGACGTATTCGTACACTTCTCTGCAATCCAAACTGACGGCTACAAATCACTTGACGAAGGTCAAGAGGTAGAATTTGAAATCGTTGATGGCGAGCGTGGCCCACAAGCGGCTAACGTTACAAAATTATAATTTCAAGCCGTAAGCCGGTTCCCTCGTGGAACCGGCTTTTATTTTTTTTACATAACGTCTTTCGCATCAAAATCGCGTTTAAGAACGGGGAGAACGGGTAGTTTGTTTTTATACCGCCGAATCAAGTTGAAGACGACCTAATCGGAACAAAATTGTCATTATTTTCTGATGATAACGTTTTCAAACGATTTGAATTCGGGGTATACTATAAATGAGCCACCTGGTTCCACTTTCTTTTCAGAAATGAAGCAGGAGATTCGGTCCACATCGACGAATCATTGGGTCAAGCGGTTATTTTAAGGAGGAGTTCAGATGATTTATAACATTCGCGGCGAAAACATTGAAGTCACACCAGCTATTCAAGACTATGTCGAGAAAAAGTTGGACAAATTGACTCGGTATTTCACAACTCCTACGGATGCACAGACGGCTTACGTCAACTTGAAAGTGTACAATGAGAAACAAAAAGTGGAAGTGACGATCCCGATGCCGAACTTGTTGCTCCGTGCTGAAGAGACAAACCTCGACATGTACGCGGCGATCGACCTCGTCGTCGATAAATTGGAACGTCAAATCCGGAAGCACAAAACGAAACTCAACCGTAAATCGCGTGCCAAAGAAGGCGGTATCGGCGAGTACTTCAAATCACTCGAAGGTCCTGAGGACGTGGTCGTATACGACGAGGACGAGGCAGAACTCGAACTCGTGCGGACGAAGCGTTTCACGCTCAAACCGATGGATACGGAAGAAGCGATTCTTCAGATGGACATGCTCGGCCACAGCTTCTTCGTCTTCTCAGACGCAGAAACGGGCAACACGAACGTCGTCTATCGTCGTAAAGACGGGAAATACGGCTTGATCGAACCAGAATAATTCAACCTTGAAACCACACGGCCCTCCAACTCGGAGGGCCGTTTCGTTTGGCCTTTCCTTGAAAGCGAGGGTCACTTCGGTTAAACTGTACATTAGGGAAAAAACATGCATTTTTCAGTGAATGCAGAGGAGATAAAGCGTATGGCGAACTTTTTGAAAGATTTATTTGCTCCACAGAAACGAGTATTGAAAAAAGCAGAAAAAGCGGCCGACCTCGTCGAGTCGTTCGCCGAACCGATTAAGGCCTTGTCTGACGAAGCACTTCAGGCGAAGTCGGTCGAGTTCCGGGAGCGTTTGGACAAGGGCGAGACGCTTGACGATATCTTGCCGGAAGCGTTCGCGGTCTGTCGCGAGGCGTCTGAGCGTGTGCTCGGTATGCGCCACTATCGCGTCCAGCTCATCGGGGGCTACGTGCTCCATAACGGTGACATCGCTGAGATGAAGACCGGGGAAGGGAAGACGCTCGTCGCGACCCTCCCGGTATATTTGAACGCGCTCACGGGCCGCGGCGTCCACGTCGTGACGGTCAACGAATATTTGGCCCGCCGTGACAAAGAACTCATGGAACCGCTCTACTTCGCACTCGGCCTCTCGGTCGGCCTCAACGTGTCGAACATGGACCGTGTTGAGAAGCAGGCGGCGTACAACTGTGACATCACCTACTCGACGAACAACGAGCTCGGTTTCGACTACTTGCGTGACAACATGGTCCTTTACAAAGAAGACCGTGTCCAACGCGAGCTCTACTTCACGATCGTCGATGAAGTTGACTCGATTCTCGTCGATGAAGCGCGGACCCCGCTCATCATCTCGGGTTCGGCTCAAAAATCGACTGAGCTTTACACGCGGGCCGATGCTTTCGTCCGCACGCTCAAAATCGAGGACGACTACACGGTCGACGTGAAGACGAAGTCGGTCCTCCTCACGGACAAAGGGGTCGACCTCGCCGAGAAGTTCTTCGGCATTGACAACTTGTTCGCGATCGAGCACGTCTCGGTCAACCACCACGTCGGGCTCGCCCTTCGTGCCAACGCCGTCATGCATCATGACGTCGACTATATGGTCCGTGACGGCCAAGTCATGATTATCGACCAGTTCACCGGTCGGGTCATGGACGGACGCCGCTACTCGGAAGGGTTGCACCAGGCGATCGAGGCGAAAGAAGGCGTCGAGATTCAGCGCGAATCGATGACGCTCGCGACGATCACGTACCAGAACTACTTCCGGATGTATGAGAAGCTGGCCGGGATGACCGGGACGGCGAAGACGGAGGAAGAAGAGTTCCGTAACATCTACAACATGCAGGTCGTAACGATTCCGACGAACAAACCAATCCTTCGGGAAGACCGTTCGGATCTCATCTTCAAATCGATGGACGGCAAGTTCAAAGCCGTCGTCGAAGAAATCATGGCAGCCCACGCGACGGGACAACCGGTCCTCGTCGGGACGGTCGCCGTCGAGACGTCGGAGCATTTGAGCAAGCTTCTCTCGAAGAAGAAAATCAAACACGAAGTCTTGAACGCGAAGAACCACGCCCGTGAGGCTGAAATCGTCGAGAACGCCGGTCAAAAAGGCGCGGTCACGATCGCGACGAACATGGCCGGACGCGGAACCGACATCAAGCTCGGCGAAGGCGTCATCGAGCTCGGTGGATTATACATCGTCGGGACCGAGCGCCACGAGTCGCGCCGGATCGACAACCAGCTCCGTGGACGGGCCGGACGTCAAGGGGACCCGGGTAAATCCCAGTTCTACTTGTCGCTCGAAGATGAGCTCATGCGCCGCTTCGGGACGGACAGTCTCCAGAACATGATGGAGCGCCTCGGCATGGACGACACGCAACCGATCGAGAGCCGCATGGTCTCGAAAGCGGTCGAGTCGGCCCAGAAACGTGTCGAAGGGAACAACTACGACGCTCGGAAACAGCTCCTCGGTTACGATAACGTCATGGCCGACCAACGGAAAGTCATGTACAAAGACCGGGCCAGCATCCTCGAGAACGAGTCGGTCACGGACATCGTCCGTTCGATGATTCAAGAGACGGTCGAGACGGGTGTAGCGCAATATACGCCGCTCGAGCTCGTGCCGGAAGAGTGGAACATCGACGAGCTTGCGCACTGGGCCAACCAGACGCTCGCGCTCGAGCAGCCGGTCGAAGGCAAGGACTTCTACGGCAAAGAGCGCGAGGAGATCATCGAGCTCCTCGCTGAACGCACGAACGCGCAGTATGAGGCGAAACGCCAACTCGCGCCGCCGGAACGCTTCAACGAGTTCGAGAAGATTATCGTGCTCCGTGCCGTCGATTCACACTGGATGGCACACATCGACCACATGGACCAACTCCGTCAAGGGATTCACTTGCGTGCCTACGGACAGAACGACCCGCTCCGCGAGTACCAGGCGGAAGGTGTCAACATGTTCGACGCGATGAACGCGGCCATCTCCGAAGAAGTGACCGGCTTCGTGCTTCGTGCCGAAGTCGGCGACAACCTCCGACGCGAGAAAGTCGTCGAGGAGGAAGTGGCGGTGTCTGGCAAGGACGACACGCCGCTCAAGAAGAAGCCGGTCCGTCGTACGGAAGACCAACGGCTCGGGCGCAACGACCCGTGCTGGTGTGGTTCAGGCAAGAAGTTCAAAAACTGCCACGGCAAACAACAGGCTTAATTTTGAAAGAGGCGGGCCCGCTCGCCTCTTTCCTACGGAAAGGTGACCTACACTATGGAAATTTCAGATATTCGCAACGAACTCGAGGCGATGGCGAAACGCCTCGAGAATTATCGCCAATCGCTCAACCTGACAGAGAAGCAGGCCCGCATCGCCGAGCTCGAGAACGAGATGACGTACCCAGACTTCTGGGACAGCCAAGAAAAGGCGCAGAAAGTCATCGACGAGTCGAATGCGCTCAAAGCGATGGTCGACAAATACCAAGAGCTCGCCGATGGGCATGAAGACGGCGAAGTCACGCTCGAACTCATCAAAGAAGAGCCGGACGCCGAGATGCAAGGCGAGTTAGGCGAGATGGTCACGGCGCTCAAAGCCGATTTCGACGCGTTCGAGCTCGAGATCCTCTTGAACGGACCGTACGACGCCAACAACGCCATCCTCGAGCTTCATCCGGGGGCGGGCGGTACCGAGTCACAGGACTGGGCATCGATGCTCCTCCGCATGTATCAGCGCTTCGCTGACAAGCAAGGCTGGAAAGTCGAGACGGTCGATTATCTACCGGGCGAAGAGGCCGGCGTCAAATCGGTCACGCTCCGCATCGTCGGGCATAACGCTTACGGCTATTTGAAAGCAGAGAAAGGGATTCACCGTTTGGTCCGTATCTCGCCGTTCGACTCGTCAGGCCGCCGCCATACGTCGTTCGTCTCGTGCGACGTCATGCCGGAATTCGATGACGATATCGAAGTCGACATCAAGACCGAGGACCTTCGCGTCGACACGTACCGCGCGTCAGGCGCCGGCGGTCAGCACATCAACACGACCGATTCGGCCGTCCGAATCACACACGTGCCGACGGGTGTCGTCGTCTCGTGTCAGACGGAACGTTCGCAAATCAAGAACCGTGAGTCGGCGATGAAGATGCTTAAAGCGAAGCTGTATCAACGCGAACTCGACGAGCAGCAACGCAAGCTCGATGAGATCCGCGGCGAGAAGACAGACATCGGCTGGGGCAGTCAAATCCGCTCGTACGTCTTCCACCCGTACGCGATGGTCAAAGACCACCGCACGAGCTATGAGGTCGGGAACACGGGCGGCGTCATGGATGGGGACATCATGGGCTTCATCGACGCTTACCTCCGCAAGACAAATATGTGATGCAAGTGGCTCAAGGACTCCTGTCTTTGGGCCACGTTGTATGTAGAGGAGAAAACCTTTAATGAAGCAAATCGTCAAAGACTATATCTATTTACTGACCGGGTCCGTCTTCGTCGCCTCGGCGTTCAGCTTATTCCTGTTGCCGAACAACCTCGCCTCGGGTGGCGTCAGCGGCATCTCGATCATCACGTACGAGCTGTTCAACATCTCGCCGGGGGCGTTCCAGCTCGTGTCGAACGTGTTGCTCCTCCTCGTCGGCTGGATGATTCTCGGGCTCGGCTTCGGTGTGAAGTCGCTCGTCGGGTCGATTTTCTTGCCGGGCGTGATCTTATTTTATGAAGCGATCGACGCGGGTGCGGCCGTCAATGACACGTTGCTCGCGGCCGTGTTCGGCGGGGCCGGTGTCGGCATCGGGCTCGGCCTCATCTTCCGGGGACGGGCCTCGACCGGGGGGATGGATTTGCTCGCGCAAATTTTACATAAGTTCACCCATATCCCGCTCTACCTCTGTATCGCCATCCTCGACGGGGCGGTCGTCCTCGTCGCTGCCGTCACGTTCTCGTTCACGACGGGGCTGTATGCACTCATCGCCTTGTTTATCACGATTAAGATGATCGACTTCGTCCAGCTCGGCTTCACGCAGGACAAGATGGCGTACGTCAT
Organism: Exiguobacterium sp. J17977; assembly: GCF_018616375.1. GTDB lineage: Bacteria > Bacillota > Bacilli > Exiguobacteriales > Exiguobacteriaceae > Exiguobacterium > Exiguobacterium mexicanum. Next base: position 507,226 of record NZ_JAEQBB010000001.1, read on the forward strand.
CTCGGAGAAGCGGGACGTCATCACGCGTGCCGTCTTTGACGAGCTCGACCGCGGCGCGACAGAGATTCAAGCGATCGGAGCGTATTCGCGTCTCGAGCGCCCGATGCTTCTCGTCGTCGTCCGCCAGAACGAAGTGAGCCGACTGAAGGAGATCATTCGCCGCATCGATCCCGACGCGTTCCTCATCTTCAGCGAGGCGCACGAGGTGATGGGACAAGGGTTCACGTCCGACAAGCGCTATATTAACGTTCCCTAACATGTGGAATCTTTGTGTATTTTTCGTGAGTTAGGTTAGAAAGCGGTTCATAACGGCTATAATGGTAAAAGTAGGTTATTTCTACGACTTAGGAGGGGAACCTGATTATGAAGAAATGGATGATGGCGATTGGGCTTGGCGCCATGCTCACGCTCGGTGCGTGCGGCGGTGGCGATGAAGAAGAGTCGACAAGCAACGGGGACGGTGCCAATACGGCGTCGGTCGACGCGGAAGCGGTCTACGCACAAAACTGTGCGGCATGCCACGGTGCGAACCTAGAAGGCATGAGCGGTCCGAAACTATCGGACGTCGGTTCACGTCTATCGGCCAGTGAAATCGAAGAAGTCATCAAGAACGGCAAAGGCGCCATGCCTGCGAACGTGATTGAGGACGAAGAAGAGATCACAGCCGTCGCGGCTTGGCTCGCCGAGAAAAAATAATCATGGGAAACCACGAGGCGACTCGTGGTTTTTTTATTTTCTCAAATGAAACTACGATGAATGAAGGAAGATATAAGCAGACGCGGGTGCCTGTTGAATGTGCGTTTCATCATCTGTGTCCGAGTCGTGAAACCTGTCTTCAACGCGACAATTTCACACCGAACTCAATCCAACTGAAACATTCCTGTAATGGTTATTTAAAAGTCCGATTGCTATAATTGTAGGCGCTTGAACTATATCGCCTGTCGCCTTTTTTGGACGGGTGGGCACGAACAGGGTCCCTTGACAGGACGACTGCTTATCGTGTAGAACAGAGGCTAGACGAAAATATTCACTTAACTAACTAATCGATTCTTCGTCATAAATGCATGAAACGTGATAGATGCATGAAAAATATATAAAAAGGGTAGGGAATACGTTATGATCTCGATGCAAAAAGTCAGCAAAGTATATCCAAACGGCGTCGTCGCCGTCGATGACCTCGAGTTAGAGATTCAAGACGGCGAGTTCTTATACGTCGTCGGACCATCCGGCGCCGGGAAATCGACGTTTATGAAAATGATTTATCGGGAGGAGAAGCCGTCGAGCGGTCTGCTCTTGATTGACGGGATTGACGTCGGCAAGTTGAAAAACCGCCACGTCCCAAAATTACGCCGCCAACTCGGCGTCATCTTCCAAGACTATAAGTTGTTGCCGTCGCTCACGGTCTATGAGAACGTCGCCTTCGCGCTCGAAGTCGTCCAGGCCGATACGAACACGATGCGCAAGCAAGTCATGGACGTATTGAACCTCGTCGGACTGAAGCATAAGGCGCGCAACTATCCGGATGAACTTTCGGGTGGGGAGCAACAGCGTGTGTCGATCGCTCGTGCCATCGTCAACAAGCCAAAACTCATCATCGCCGATGAGCCGACGGGTAACTTAGACCCGGATACGGCTTGGGGCATCATGGAAGTGTTTGAAGAGATTCACCGTCGCGGGGCGACCATCGTCATGGCGACCCACAACCGTGATATCGTAGACAAAATCCGCCATCGCGTCATCGCGATCGAGAACGGGAAAGTCGTACGCGATGAAGAGAAAGGAGCATATGGCTATGATATTTAAAAGTGGATTCCGTCATCTACGCGAAGGGTTCAAGGGAACACTACGCAACGGTTGGATGACGTTCGCGGCCATCAGTGCCGTTACCATCACCTTGTTACTCGTCGGGGTATTCGCCCTCGTCATGTTCAACGTCAATGAGATTTCAGAGAACGTCGAGAACGACGTTGAGATTCAAGTATTCGTCACCCGGACCGCAGAGGAAGCGAACGTCGAGAAGCTCGGCGAGAACTTAGAGCAGATTCCAGGCGTCGAGTCGGTCACGTTCAGCTCGAAAGAGGATGAACTCGAGAACTTCCGCAACCAACTTGGGGAAGATGCCAACGCCTACGGAACGGTCGAGAAAGACAATCCGCTCCATGACCGCTATATCGTCAAGGCGTCAGACCCGCTCGAGACAGAAACGGTCGCGGATGCGGTGCAATCGCTCGCTAACGTCGATAAGGTCACATATGGACAGGACTATATCGACAAGATGTTCGCCTTCTTCAACGGGATTCGCATCGGCGGACTCGTATTGATCGTCGGTCTCACGCTCATGGCGATGTTCCTCATCTCGAACACGATCAAGATGACGATCTTCTCACGCCGTCGCGAAATCGAGATTATGCGTCTCGTCGGAGCGAAAAACAGCTTCATTCGCTGGCCGTTCTTCATCGAAGGGCTTCTCCTCGGTGTATTCGGTGCGCTCATCCCGATTGCCGTCATCTACTTCGGTTATGACGTCGCATATAGTGCTTTACAACCATCGCTAGATCAACTGAATAGTGATATATTTAAATTGATTGATCCATCGATTTTGACGACGCAAGTGTCACTCGTCCTCTTAGCGCTCGGTGCCTTCATCGGGATCTGGGGTTCGACGACATCGCTCGGTCGATTCTTGAAAGTCTAATCTAATTTAAATATGAGGAGGAGTTGGCGGATGAAACGTTCGCTTGCGCTTGGATTAAGTTTGACGCTACTTGCCTCGCCTGTATGGGCGACGGAGAAAGACACGCTGAAAGCACGACAAGATCGTTTATCCAATCAATTGGAGGAATCCAAGAAAGCGCAAGACGAGACGGACGCCGAGCTCGAAGTCACCGAGGCGGAACGCGACGCGGTATCGACAGAGATTCGCGCCGTCAATGAACGTCTCGAAGGCTTAAGTGAACAGATTGCCGTCCAGCAGGAAGAAGCGGACGCGGCGCGCACCGAGCTCGAGGTCACCCGTGATCAACTCACTGCCCAAGGGCAGTACCTCGACAGCCAGAAGGCGCTCCTTAGTGAGCGTCTTCGTGTGCTTCAAGTACACGAGGATCGGTCCTATCTCCAAGTCGTCTTTGAGTCCCGTTCATTCGGAGACTTCGTGACGCGGCTCTTGACCGCGCAGACGATTGCTGATCAGGACCGGGACCTCATACATAGCTATATGGGTGAAGTCGAGCGGCTAGAAGCGCTCGAGGCACGACAACGGACCCAGCTCTCATTCCTGAAACAGAAAGAGCGCGAACTCGTCGTGACGAAACAGGCGCTCGACGTCGCCGCTGAACAGAAGCGTGACTTGTTGAGCGAACTGAACGAACAAGTCGAACTGCTCGAGCTTGAGAAGATGAGCCGTGAGGAAGAACAGGCGCTCATGAGTGAGCAGAGCCGTATCATCGCAGGTCAGCTCGAGGCAATCGCCCAAGCGGAACGAGAAGCCGCCGCCCGTGCCGAGGCCGAAGCGAAAGCCCAGGCAGAAGCACAGGCCAAGGCCCAAGCGGAAGCACAGGCAAAAGCTGAAGCGGAGGCGCGAGCACGGGCCGATGCCAAAGCGGAAGCGGATAAGCGGTCGGACGACAACGCGCCGACCGCCCCGGCGCCTGCTCCGACGCCACCACCGCCTGCAAAAGCGCCGACGAACGTGACCGGACCGGCGACTTCGTTCGTGCGTCCGGTCTCGGGTTACGTGTCGAGCCCGTTCGGTCCTCGCCAAAATCCGCTCACGGGCGTGGCGGAGTCGCATCGCGGCATCGATCTCGTCAATGCGACCGGGACACCGATCGTCGCGGCGGCTCCTGGTATCGTCATCAAGGCGGCACCGGCGACCGGTTACGGCAACGTCGTCTTCGTGTCCCATATCGTCGGCGGGGAAGTGTGGACGACCGTCTACGCCCACCTCGACGCAATCACGGTTACGTCGGGACAGACGGTCGGTGCCGGTCAGACCGTCGGCACGCTTGGCAACACGGGCTGGTCGACAGGCCCGCATCTCCACTTCGAGTTACATCGAGGACAATGGGCGCCAGGGCAACCGAATGCGGTCGACCCGGGTCCATACATCGGTTACTGATGAGACGGACGTGTTCCAAATTTCTGGAACACGTCCGTTTTTCTGAACTTTTTGCTATACTGGATGAAAGACTGACAAAGAGAAATGAGGGACTACCCGTGAAAAATACAACCGCAGGTTTATTAGCCGGTGCCACGTTCGTCGCCGGAGCCGGTGCTGGGCTCGCGACGATGGCGTTCACCGATGCGCCGTTACCGCTCCAACCGAAAGCAGAAGGTTGGGACAAAGTCGAGCAAGTCCGACAGTTGATTGAGACGCATTCATTGAAGGATATCTCAGAGGAGGACTTGTTGACCGGTGCCCTCGACGGGATGACGGCAGCGCTTGACGACCCGTATTCGGACTTTCTCGACGCCGAAGAGACGTCACAGTTCACCGACTCGATCGAGTCGAGCTTTGAAGGAATCGGCGCGACTTTGGAGAAGAAAGGAGAAGACATCTTAATCGTCGCTCCAATCAAAGGCGCTCCAGCCGAAGCGGCAGGCCTCCGGGCCGGTGACGTCATCACGGCGGTCGACGGGGAGTCGATCGAAGGGATGGCCGTTGAAGAAGCGGTCCAACTCATCCGAGGCGAGAAAGGGACCGTCGTCACGCTCACGATTCGTCGCGGCGGCCAAGAGGCCGACTACGAGATTACACGCGATACGATTCCGATTGAGACCGTCTATTCAGAAGTGAAAGAACAGGATGGTAAGAAAATCGGTTATATCGAGGTGACCCAGTTCTCTGAGCCGACGGCCGATGAGTTTTTGGAGCAGCTCGAGACGCTCGAGTCAGAAGACATCGATAGCCTCATTATCGACGTGCGCGGGAACCCGGGTGGTTTGCTTCCTGCCGTTATCGAGATGACCGAAGGGTTCGTCCCGACGAATAAACCGGTCGTCCAAATCGAGAATGCGGACGGGGAACGCGAATCGCAGAGCGGCCGCGCCCGAGAGGCGAAGCCATACGATTTGTTCGTCTTGACGGACGAGGGATCAGCGTCGGCATCCGAGATTTTGGCCGGGGCGCTCAAAGAAGGAGCCGGTGCCACAATCATCGGTAACAAGACGTTCGGAAAAGGGGTCGTCCAGACGGCGTTCGATTTGGAGGACGGCAGCAATTTGAAGCTGACGACGAGCAAATGGCTCACGCCCGACGGCAACTGGATTAACGAGAAAGGCATCGAGCCGGACGTCGAGGTCAATCAACCTGATTACTTCGGGGTCAACCGCATCCTCGCCGACACAGACGAGCTCAAAGTCGGAGATTTCGGCGAAGCGGTGTCGAATCTGCATACGGTCTTGTCAGGCATCGGCTATGAGCCGGGCGGACAGCCAGGGTATTACGGCGACACGATGGCCCGCGCCGTCAGCGACTTCCAAGCCGACAACAACTTGCCGGAAGACGGGGTCGTTAACGAGGCGACGGCGTCGGCGCTCGAGTCACGCTTGCTCGAGGTGATTCAAGACGAGGCGAACGATGCCCAATTGAACCGTGCGCTCGAAGAAGCTGCAAAATAAGGATTAGGGAAAGGATTGGACAAGTGTGGACGTTCTACGAATGAGTTTTACTGCTTTGTTGACCTTGATCGGCAGTCCGCTACTCTGGGCGACGCTCGTCGCCCTCGCTTACATATCCATGACGCGCATCAAACGGGAGCGGGGCATGTTCCGCTCGCGGCGACGTTCGCCGAAATCGGATTGGCGCCATTTCGTATGGCCGAGCCTATTGCTCGCCGTCATCGGTTCAGCCGTATTGATATTGCTCGAGACGACCGTCAACTGGGAGTGGCTCGTGACGTTCAGCGTGCTGTATGCGCTCATCGTCTTGACGATGCACCCGCGCTTCAGCAGTCCGGCGTTCCCGTTTCTCCTCATGCTGACAGCCGTCGCGCTGCGTGACGTCGTCGAGTATGGCGCCGTCACGGGCTGGGTGGACCGGTTGGCCGAGGTCGAGTGGCCGGTATACGCGCTCGTATTCGGCGTCGTCACACTGGCGGAAGCGATTCTGTTACGTTGGAACGGACCCGTCGAGACGTCACCGACGCTCATCTTGTCCAAACGAGGTCAGTTCATCGGCGGACACGTCGTCAAACGGCTTTGGTTTTTCCCGCTCGTCGTCTTTTTGCCACCGTCGTTCGGTCTCGACATGCCAGTGCCGGTCATCTTACCGATTCCGATCGGGGTCAGCCTGTTATCGACCGGAGCCTTGCCAGGGACGCTCCTCGGTCGCCTGAGCCTGTATCGGGGTCTGCTCGCGTTCGTCGCCCTCGGCTTGTTCGGGGCGTCGTACGTGATCGACGTGCCGTATGCGGCCTATGGATTGCTCGGCGTGTTCGTCTTGTATGAGCTCGCGTTGCAATTGATTAAGCGCGAGAACCGCGGGACGACACCGGTGTTCATCAACGGCAACCGGGGCGCGGTCATCATCGACACGCTCCCGGGTTCGCCAGGTGAATCGATGCAGCTCATACCGGGCGAATCGATTTATAAAGTGAACGGGACGGTCATCACGGGCGGGAGCAGCTTCTATGAGGCGCTCCAACTCCATAAGCCGTATATCAAGCTCGAGGTGCTCAACTTGAATGGAGACATCCGTTTCGTACAGCGGGCGATGTATGAGACCGACCCGCACGAGCTCGGTATCTTGTTCGTCGCCGAGCCGGCGAGCCCGCGTCTGCGGTTACGGAAATTATAATCAGGAGCATCCGCGATGGATGCTCTTGATTCGATTCAAGGGCGTAAACCAAAACAAAGGGAGCATCCGCGATGGATGCTCCCTTTCGTGTGGCCTTATGCTTCAAGCTTCGATGGTTTGAAGCCCATCGTCGCTTCGACGGCATGTTGCCAGCCTTTATACAGATGTTCACGGTGTGACTCGTCCATGTTCGGTTCGAACTTGTGATCGAGTTTCCACTGTTGCTTGATTTCCGCTTGGTCTTTCCAGAACCCGACGGCGAGTCCGGCGAGGTAGGCGGCACCTAGGGCCGTCGTCTCGCTCACTTCCGGCCGTTCGACCGGTACGTTCAAGATGTCCGATTGGAACTGCATGAGGAAGTTGTTATTGACCGCACCACCATCGACGCGGAGTGTCTTCAACTCGATGCCAGAATCTTGTTCCATCGCCGTCAAGACGTCGCGCGTCTGATAAGCGAGTGACTCGAGCGTCGCCCGGACGAGGTGTTCTTTCTCCGTACCGCGTGTGAGGCCGAAGATGGCACCACGGACGTCCGAGTTCCAATACGGCGCACCGAGACCGACGAAGGCCGGTACGACGTAGACGCCGTCAGTCGTTTCGACACGGTTGGCGTACTGTTCCGTATCCTTCGCCGACTTGAGCATGCGGAGTCCGTCACGGAGCCATTGGATGGCGGAACCGGCGACGAAAATCGATCCTTCGAGCGCATATTCGACTTTGCCGCCGTAACCCCAAGCGATCGTCGTGAGCAACCCGTGGTCCGATTTGACGGCTTCTTCGCCCGTGTTCATGAGCATGAAGCAACCCGTCCCGTACGTGTTCTTCCCTTCACCTGACTCGAAGCAGGCTTGACCGAAGAGGGCCGCCTGTTGGTCACCGGCCGCACCGGCAATCGGCACTTCGAAGCCGAAGAAATGGTACGGAATCGTGTTGGCGTACACTTCACTTGACGGTTTGACTTCAGGGAGCATCGATTTTGGTACCGTCAAGATTTCGAGGAGCTCATCGTCCCATTTCTGCTCATAGATGTTGTACATGAGCGTCCGCGAGGCGTTCGAGTAATCCGTGACGTGGGCGTGACCGCCTGACAGTTTCCAGATGAGCCATGTGTCGATTGTCCCGAAGAGAAGGTCGCCGGCTTCCGCTTTCTCGCGGGCACCTTCGACGTTGTCGAGAATCCATTTGACTTTCGTTCCTGAGAAGTAGGCGTCAATCAAGAGGCCCGTTTTGTCGCGGAACAAGTCCCCGTGTCCGGCCGCGTTTAGCTCGTCACAGATGCCAGCCGTTTGCCGCGATTGCCAGACGACCGCGTTGTAGACCGGGCGACCCGTATCTTTTTCCCAGACGACGGCCGTTTCCCGTTGGTTCGTGATACCGATGGCGGCAATCTCTTTTGGATCGATATCCGCCGAGCCGAACGCTTCGGCCATGACGGCGAGGACAGAACCCCAAATCTCGTTGGCGTTATGCTCGACCCAGCCTGGTTTTGGGAAGTATTGTTTGAACTCACGTTGCGCGACCGTGACGATTTTTCCGTCGTGGTCGAAGATGATGGCGCGTGAGCTTGTCGTTCCTTGGTCCAGTGCTAAAATGTAACGTTTTTCTTTCTCCATATGAGAGAGCCTCCTTAGAAATTAAAAGATTATGGTACGAGAATACCGTAAATCAATGCGGCGATGATCGCCCCGATAATCGGTCCGACGACCGGGATCCATGAATAGCCCCAGTCCGACGTGCCTTTGTTCTTAATTGGAAGGATCGCATGCGCAATCCGCGGCCCAAGGTCACGTGCCGGGTTGATCGCGTAACCGGTAGGTCCCCCGAGCGACATCCCGATTGACACGACGAGGAATGCCACGATGAGCGGATTCAAACCGTCCGTGAATGTGTTGGCCCCGAATGACAAAATCCCGAAGACGAGGACGAACGTACCGATAATCTCAGAAATCAAGTTGAACGGCGTGTTGCGGATGGCCGGTGCAGTCGAGAACGTGGCCAATTTGCCGCCTGGGTCATCGGTTGCATCGTAATGCGGTTTGTAGTGCAGGAAGACGAGACAAGCCCCGATGAATGCCCCGATAAACTGCGCCAAGATGTAGGCTGGCACATCAGCCCAAGGGAATGAGCCTGCTGTGGCGAGACCGACCGTGACGGCAGGGTTCAAGTGCGCCCCTCCATAAATTCCGGCCGCGTATACCCCGATCATAACGGCGAAGCCCCAACCGAACGTGATGACGACCCAGCCTGCGTTCTCCGCTTTCGAATGGCGCAGGACGACGCCGGCGACGACACCGTTACCGAGCAAGATGAGTAGCATTGTACCAATAATTTCGCTGACGAATGCTGACATGTGATACTCCCTTCCTTCCATATTAAATTTGGCTTACCACTTCATTATATGCCCCAAATGTAAGCGTTTCAAAACCGAATATGCAAAAAAAACCACTTTTATTATGAAAAGTGGTTTTGATTGACAAAACGTCGTTTGAAGTCGAACCCAATCCCGACAAGAAAGGCGAGCAACACCGCCAAACTGACGTACGCGAGCGGCGCATAGATGGCGGCACCTAGATCAAGTACAATCGAGACGATGACGGCCATATACAACCAGGCGAGTCGGCTGGAAATCTCTTTATCGTGATAGCGATCCGTGAGCGAGGCGCCGAACGGGGCCCCGATGAAAGCACCGATCACCAACGCGAGCGGCGTCACGTAGTCGAGTGACAGCGACGGCAGATAGCCGACGAGTCCGCCGAGCGAGATGAATAGGACCGCAGCGAGGCTCGTGCCGACCCCGCGATGCGTCGAGAAACCGAGCCAGCTGACGAGCAGCGGGACGATGATGAAGCCGCCGCCGATGCCAAGCAAGGCCGACAACAGCCCGGCCATCATCCCGATGACGAGCGCGGCAAGAAGAGATGATTTTTTCGGCTTCTGCGGTTTCGATGTTTTCTTTAATAGCGTAACGGCAAAATAAGATAGGATAGCCAGATAAAATAAATTGAGCAACCAGTCGTACGAGCCGGAAATCGAGAGGACGAGCCGACTCGACAGTTGCGCCGTGACGGCACCGGCCAAGCCGACCGTGACGCCTGTCGGCCAGGACACGTTACCGAGCGACGTGTGTTTTCGCGCCCCGGACAGGCTCGTCCCGACAACGAACAGGAGCGACGTAGCGACGGCCTCGGCCGCCGAATAGCCACTAAAGAGCAACACCGGGACGATGATGACCCCGCCGCCGATGCCGAAGAAACCGGACAAGGCGCCGACGATGGCACCGAGCGGGATAAAGAGAAGCGACCACATGACGACCAACTCGTTTCTGTTTAGATTCACTCTCCATGATAACGAAAAGCGGAACGATTTGGGAAGCGTGTTAGAAGCGAATATTTGTTCGTGTATGTGCTATAATCAACTCAATATGAATCAGAAGGTGAGGAGTTTTCATGGAATCGATTCCGTTCGCATTACAATCAGAATATAAGCCGGCCGGCGACCAACCGGAGGCGATTCGACAACTCGTCGAAGGCGTCAATCGCGGTGACCGCTATCAGACGTTGCTCGGGGCGACCGGCACCGGGAAGACGTTCACCGTATCGAACGTCATCCAAGAAGTGAAGAAGCCGACGCTAGTGTTGGCCCACAACAAGACGCTCGCCGGTCAGCTCTATTCGGAGTTTAAAGAATTCTTCCCGAATAACGCCGTCGAATACTTCGTCAGTTACTATGACTACTACCAACCAGAGGCGTACGTGCCATCGACTGACACGTTCATCGAGAAAGACGCTTCGATTAACGATGAGATCGATAAACTTCGCCACTCGGCCACATCGGCCCTCTTCGAGCGGGACGACGTCATCATCGTCGCCTCCGTGTCCTGCATTTACGGTCTCGGTAACCCGGAAGAATATCGGAGTCTCGTCCTCAGCCTCCGGGTCGGCAAAGAGATGGGGCGCGATGAGATGCTCCGCAAACTGATCGACATTCAATATGAACGAAATGATATCGACTTCCAGCGGGGACGGTTCCGTGTCCGCGGTGACGTCGTCGAGATTTTCCCGGCATCCCGGGACGAACATTGTATGCGCATCGAGTTTTTCGGAGACGAGATTGACCGGATTCGCGAGATGGACCCGCTCACCGGCGAGATTGTCGCCGACCGTGACCACGTCGCCATCTTCCCGGCATCCCACTTCGTCACTCGCGACGAGAAGCTGCAAAAAGCGATCGGCAACATCGAAGCCGAGCTCGAACAACAGCTCGAGAAGTTTCGCGAAGAAGGCAAGCTGCTCGAAGCGCAACGCCTCGAACAACGGACGAACTACGACCTCGAGATGATGCGCGAGATGGGCTATTGTTCAGGCATCGAGAACTATTCGCGCCACTTGAACTTGATGGAGGAGGGCGCGACACCGTATACGCTCATCGATTACTTCCCGAAAGACTTCTTGCTCGTCGCCGACGAGTCGCACGTCACGCTCCCGCAAGTGCGCGGGATGTATAACGGCGACCAAGCCCGAAAACAAGTGCTCGTCGACCACGGTTTCCGCTTGCCATCGGCCAAGGATAACCGTCCACTCAAGTTCGAAGAGTTCGAGAAAAAGTTGTCACAGGCCATCTTCATCTCGGCGACACCGGGTCCTTACGAGCTCGAGCATACACCGAACATGATCGAACAGATTATCCGACCGACGGGTCTACTCGACCCGACAATCGAGATTCATCCAATAAAAGGGCAAATCGACTACTTGATGGACCAAATCCGCGAGCGCATCAAACAGGACGAACGTGTCCTCGTGACGACGCTCACGAAAAAGATGGCCGAGGACTTGTCGGACTATCTGCGTGAAGCGGGCATCAAGGTCAACTATATGCATTCGGAAATCAAGACGCTCGAGCGGATTGAGATTATCCGTGACCTCCGTCTCGGCAAATACGACGTCCTCGTCGGTATCAACTTGCTACGGGAAGGGCTCGACATCCCGGAAGTGAGTCTCGTCACGATTCTCGACGCCGACAAGGAAGGGTTCCTGCGTTCAGACCGGTCGCTCATTCAGACGATCGGCCGAGCGGCCCGGAACTCGAACGGGCACGTCATCTTGTTCGCTGATAAGATGACCGACTCGATGACGCGCGCGATTGAAGAGACCGACCGTCGTCGCTCGATTCAACAGGCTTATAATGAAGAACACGGTATCACCCCGCAGACGATCCGCAAAGAAGTACGTGGCGTCATCCGGGCGACGGTGGACGCCGAGGAAGATGTGCTCGAATCACTCAGCTCGATGAAACCGGCCGAGCGCGAGGAAGCCATCGCCAAGTTAGAAGAAGAAATGAAACAAGCGGCCCGCGACCTCCAGTTCGAACGGGCGGCCGAATTGCGTGACTTAATCTTGGAGTTGAAGGTAGGGAATTAAATGGCTGAAAAGAAAAATGCGATCGTCATCAAAGGGGCGCGCGTCAACAACTTGAAAAACATTGATATCGAGATTCCACGGGACCAGCTCGTCGTCTTGACGGGCTTGTCCGGTTCCGGGAAATCGTCACTCGCGTTCGACACCATCTACGCCGAGGGACAGCGCCGTTACGTCGAGAGTCTATCGGCCTACGCCCGCCAGTTCCTCGGACAGATGGACAAGCCGGACGTCGATACGATTGAAGGTCTCAGCCCGGCCATCTCGATCGACCAGAAGACGACTAGCCGTAACCCGCGCTCGACCGTCGGGACGGTCACGGAAATCTATGACTATTTACGCCTCTTGTTCGCTCGCATCGGGAAACCGGTCTGTCCGCGTCACGGCATCGAGATCTCGAGCCAGACGATCTCACAGATGGTCGACCAAGTGATGGAACTCCCAGAGAAGACGCGCCTGCAAATTTTGGCGCCAATCGTCTCAGGCCGCAAAGGGACACACGTCAAAGTATTCGACTCGCTCAAAAAAGAAGGGTTCGTCCGCGTCCGTGTCAACGGGGAGACGATTGAACTGACCGATGAGATCGAGCTCGATAAGAATAAGAAACATTCGATTGAAGTCGTCGTCGACCGTCTCGTCGTCCGCGCTGATGTCGAAGGTCGTCTCGCCGACTCACTCGAGACGGCGCTGCGCCTTGCCGACGGTCGGGCCATCATCGATAAGATGGACGGCACCGAGCTCTTGTTCAGCGAGCATCACGCCTGTCCGATTTGTGGGTTCTCGATCGGCGAACTCGAGCCGCGCATGTTCTCGTTCAACTCGCCGTTCGGCGCCTGCCCGACGTGTGACGGCCTCGGCACGAAACTCGACGTCGACCCGGAACTCGTCATCCCCGACCCGTCGAAGACGCTGAAAGAAGGCGCGGTCGTCGCCTGGCAGCCGACGAGTTCGCAATATTATCCGCAACTGCTCGCCTCGATGTGTAAACATTTCGACATCGATATGGACGTGCCGTTCGAACGCTTGTCGAAGCGGGACCAAGACCTCGTCTTGCACGGGACGGACGAAGAGTCGTTCTTGTTCCGTTATGAGAACGATTTCGGACAAGTCCGGACGAACACGATCTTCTTCGAAGGGGTGCTCCGCAACATCGAGCGCCGCTATAAAGAGACGACGTCCGATTATATCCGTGAACAGATGGAGACGTACATGGCGACGCACGCCTGTCCGACATGTAGCGGCTACCGTTTGAAAGAAGAGACGCTCGCCGTCAAAATCACGGGCCACCATATTGGCCAAGTGACGAATTTGTCGGTCGTCAACGCCATCGAGTTATTCGATTCGATCATGACGGAACTGAGCGAGAAAGACATCGCCATCGCCCGTCTCATCTTGCAAGAGATTTGCGAGCGGCTCAGCTTCTTGAATAATGTCGGACTCGACTATTTGACACTCTCTCGCGCCGCCGGTACGCTCTCGGGCGGGGAAGCGCAGCGGATTCGTCTCGCCACACAAATCGGCTCGCGGCTCACGGGCGTCCTATACGTCCTCGATGAACCGTCAATCGGGTTGCATCAACGCGACAACGACCGCTTGATCGCCACGCTCAAACAGATGCGTGACATCGGCAACACGCTCATCGTCGTCGAACACGACGAGGACACGATGATGGAAGCCGACTACTTGATTGATATCGGACCGGGTGCCGGGGAACACGGTGGTCAAGTCATCGCTGCCGGCACACCGAAGCAACTCATGAAAAACAAGAACTCATTGACGGGCCAATACTTGTCCGGCAAGAAATTCATCCCGCTCCCGGCCGAACGCAAAGTGCCGGACGAACGTTTCTTGAAGATTTTGAAGGCGGAAGAGAACAACTTGAAAGGGGTCGACGTCTCCATCCCGCTCGGCATGTTCATCGCCGTCACCGGTGTCTCCGGTTCCGGGAAGTCGACGCTCATCAACGAGATTCTGTATAAATCACTCGCCCATCACATCAACCGGGCCAAGGCGAAGCCAGGGAAGCACAAGAAGATTGAAGGACTCGACCAAATCGATAAAGTCATCGATATCGACCAGTCTCCAATCGGACGGACGCCGCGGTCGAACCCGGCGACGTACACCGGCGTGTTCGATGATATTCGTGACGTGTTCGCCTCGACGAACGAAGCGAAGATGCGCGGGTACAAGAAAGGCCGCTTCAGTTTCAACGTCAAGGGCGGACGCTGCGAGGCGTGCCGCGGGGACGGAATCATCAAAATCGAGATGCACTTCTTGCCGGACGTCTACGTCCCGTGTGAAGTGTGTCACGGGAAACGCTATAACCGTGAGACGCTCGAAGTGAAGTATAAAGGGAAGACGATCGCTGACGTGCTCGATATGACGATCGAGGAAGGGCTCGACTTCTTTGACAAGATTCCGAAAATCAAGCGCAAGATTCAGACGATTTATGACGTCGGTCTCGGCTATATGAAACTTGGGCAACCGGCGACGGAACTGTCGGGCGGGGAAGCGCAGCGCGTCAAGCTCGCCTCTGAGCTGCACAAACGTTCGACCGGCAAGACGATTTACATCTTGGACGAGCCGACGACAGGACTTCATGTCGATGATATCGCTCGGTTGTTGAAAGTGCTCCAACGCCTCGTCGAGAACGGGGACACAGTGCTCGTCATCGAGCATAACCTCGACGTCATCAAATCGGCCGACTACTTGATTGACCTAGGACCTGAAGGCGGGGACGGCGGCGGGACGATCGTCGCGACCGGGACCCCGGAAGAAGTCGCTGAAGTGGTGGCCTCGTATACCGGCAAATATTTGAAGCCGGTGTTGGAACGGGATTCGGCCCGAGCGAAACCAAAAGCAGGAAAACGGAAGTAAGGTATAGAAATGATGAGAAACGGGAACAAGATTGACGTGTAACCAAATCGAAGGGGGAAACGAACAGTGAAACAAGAAATGCGTGAACTGATTCTCCAGCAAGTGAAAGATGGGAAGCTGACGATTGAAGAGGGGATGACCCAACTCGAACGACTCGAACGGCTCGAACCGGAGCGCGTCCAAGCGCTCGAGGAGCGTCAAGAGACGGAGAAGGTCGATGCCTATTCAGTCGAGTCGCTCACGACGAAACTGACATCGGCCGTCGAAGGGCTCGTGACGAAACTTCGCGACAGCGACTTCAGCTTCAGCTCGAACTTCGGACCGGAAGTGACGTATTCGAAATCGTTCCCGTTCACCGGGAAAGACATCTCGCTCGACTTGTTCAACGCCTCGGCGACAATCGTCTCGTCGGACCACGACGAGTGCGAATTGATCGTCACCGGCCGTCCGCTCCGTCAACAAGATGCGGACAAGGCGCTCGAACAGCTCCAGTCGGCGGTCAAACACTCGGTCATCGGCGACCGTCTCGTCGTGTCGCTCCGTGACAAACTCGTCCGGGCCCACGTCGAACTGTACGTCCCACATCATCATTTCGATCACCTGCACGTACAGACGCTCAACGGGGAAGTCCGCGCGGACGGCCTCGACGTCGAGAGCGTCCGCATCCAAACGGCGAACGGCCGGGTCGTGCTCCATGAGGTACACGCCTCGGAGCTGCTCCTCAATACGGGGAACGGCACGGTCGAGGTCGAAGCGGTCGAGTCAGAACTCGTCCACGTCCGGACCGGCAACGGTGCCGTCATCGTGAACGGGAAATATGACAAGGCGTCGCTCAAGACCGGCAACGGGAATATCCGGGCCGAACTCGCGACGGCCCGTCCGGCCAAGTTCGAGCTCGTCTCGCTCGCCGGAAACATTCGTCTCGTCTTGCCGCACGGCGTCGAGATTGAAGGGGAACTCGAGACGAACTTCGGTGGTCTTCACTGTAACTTGGACGAGCTCGAGTTGATCCGGGACCGGAAAGATGTCGCCCAGCGTCGTCTTGAGTTCCTATCGGGACGCGGTCAGACGCCGCGCATCGAAGTCGAGGCCGGGACACGTACCGGTACGATCGACCTCGAACACGGCTCGCTCCATACGCCGTCGACGTTCCTCGAGGAAGACAAGCACGAGCCGGTGGAACCGATCGACCCAGTCGACCCGGTCAACCCGGCCGACTTGAACAACCCGTTCCATCAGCAATGACCGACAACCCGAAGGCCTCTCGCCTTCGGGTTTCTTTTCAGCCGATAGATGAGGAGGGATGGGATGAGGCGATTAGCGTCAGCGTCCGGATGGATGATTGCGATGCTCTTGCTCAGTGGGTGTGACGACGAACAGCGCGTCGTCAACGGGAACGAGCCGGCTGGCGACGAAGCGATTGCCGTCGCCTGGGCGTATGTGACCGCACGAAACTGGCAAGAACCTGCACTCGATGCAGGAGCGAGTGCCGAAGTACAGCGTGTCACGGTCGATGACGGTTATGAATTGTTGAACGATGCGTATGCGGGGACCGAGGCGCTCGCCGTCTCGTTCGAGGCGGACCCGAACAGTAGCGTCGGTGTCCCGACGATTTTGGTCGCACCGGAGTCGGATACCGTGATCGGCTATTTACCGGGTGAATGATAGTTCCATTGAAAAACCCGAAGGCGACAGCCTCCGGGTTTTTGTCATGTCATAGATTCATTTGATACTCCATCTGTTCCCAATCCATCATTTGACCATCATACAGCGTGAATGAGCCGATGATGAACAGGATGAAGAGGACCGGTCCGGCGATGAGCAAGAAAATTCCGAGGTAGCGCATCGACTTCGACCGGTTCCAATAGAAGATGATGGCGACGATCATCGATAACAGCGACCCGGACAAGAACAAGCCGACGATGTTCAAGATGAACAACAGCAAGATCGTCTCGTTCTTCGTCGCCGCATACTCGCGCCACATGTCAAACAGTGACTTGACCAAGTAGACGAGCGCCGCGATCCCGACGATAAAAATAAAAACAATGGCAATCCAAAATAGTGAATTCATTTCTTTTCACCTCCCTATTCGTCTATACCCGTTCTACGGAATTGCCACAATTTAGTTTCATCGCATTTTTTCGACACGCTTCGGCTCACTTTCGTTGACGCTTCTCAAGAAGAGCTATGATACAATAATGAGCGTGAAAGGGGCAGATTACTCATGCAAAATATCGTACGCACGGCTCAACTCGTTGAGCGCTTCAAACTTCAAGTCATCGCCGGGGAAGAAGGACTGCACCGTCCTGTCGCCACACCGGACCTCAGTCGACCGGGACTCGTCCTTGCCGGCTACTATACCCACTATGCGAAAAATCGGCTTCAAGTACTCGGCAAGACGGAACTCACGTTTTATGCGAGCTTGTCGGAAGAGAGCCGCCGCGAGCGAGCGAAGATTTTATGCACGGAATTGACGCCGGGCATCCTCATCACGCGCGGCTTCGACATCCCGAAAGAGATTGAACAAGAAGCCGAGGCGGCGAACGTACCGCTCATGCGCACGAACGCGGTGACGACGTCCATCGAGTCACAAATCACGAACTTCCTCGAAATGGAGCTCGCACCGATGACGGCGATGCACGGCGTGCTCGTCGACATCTACGGCGTCGGCGTCCTCATCAAAGGGCAGAGCGGCGTCGGGAAATCCGAGACCGCCCTCGAACTCGTCAAGCGGGGTCACCGTCTCGTCGCCGACGACTCGGTCGAGATTCGCCAGACTGGGGACCAATTGCTCGTCGGTTCAGCGCCGAAGCTGATTCGCCACTTGCTCGAGATTCGCGGAATCGGTATCATCGACGTCATGACGTTGTTCGGCGCCGGCGCCGTCCGTTCCCACAAGAAAATCAGCTTGATCATCAACCTCGAGAACTGGGATGCGGGCAAAGTGTATGACCGCGTCGGGCTCGATCACAACACGATGAAAATCATCGACAGTGAAGTGCCGATTTTGACGATTCCGGTCCGTCCGGGACGTAACTTGGCCGTCATCGTCGAAGTCGCGGCGATGAACTACCGCCTGCAGAACATGGGCATCAACACGGCCGAAGAGTTCGCGGAACGGCTCGCGAACGCTATCCATGACAACGAAGGGGACGTGGAATAATGGTAGAGCCAACATTTGACCGCGTCGCGTTTGAAATCGGGTCGCTCCCGATTTATTGGTACGGCATGATTATCGCCTTCGGGGCGATGCTCGGCCTCATCCTCGCCTTGTTCGAAGCGAAACGACTCAATTACGATTCAGAACGGGTCGTCGACGTCATCATCTGGTCGATTCCGATCAGTATCGTCTTTGCCCGGATTTACTATGTCACCTTCCAATGGGACTACTATAGTCAGAACCTCGGTCAAATCATCGACATCCGGCAAGGCGGCATCGCCATTCACGGGGCCATCTTCGGGGCGCTGCTCGTCGTCGTCATCTATTGCATGCGCAAGTCGATGTCGTTCTGGAAAATCACGGACATCCTCGCACCGTCGCTTCTCCTCGGACAGGCGGTCGGACGCTGGGGCAACTTCATGAACCAAGAGGCGCACGGGGCCGAGACGACGAGCCGTGTCTTGAAAGAGACGCTGTTCCTTCCGGACTGGATCGTCAACCAGATGTATATCGACGGAGCCTACTATTTACCGACGTTCCTGTTCGAGAGCGTCTGGAACATCATCGGCGTCATCTTGCTCGTCGTATGGCGTATGGTCGGTAACCCGCCGCGCGGCTATATCTTCTTATCGTATCTCGTCTGGTACTCGATTGGTCGCTTCTATATCGAAGGACTGCGGACCGATAGCTTGATGGCCGGCGACCTGCGGACGGCACAACTCGTCTCGATCGCGATGATCGTGTTCGGTGTCGTCATGATGATCGTCCGCCGCAAAGCGAAACGATACGACGACCCTTCAGAGAAAGGACTGTTTGATTGATGGATACACTTCTATTCGATTTGGATGGCACGTTGCTCGATACGAACCCGCTCATCATCGCGAGCTTCCGTCACACGCTCGAGTATTACTTCCCGGACGAGACGTATCGCGACGAGGACATCTTCCCGTTCATCGGACCGACGCTCGAGAAGTCGTTCAAGGCGCTCAATGAGCCGGAATGGAAAGAGATGCAGGCGTTCTATCGCAGCTTCAACATCGCGATGCACGACCAGCTCGTCGCCGAGTATCCGGGTGTGATCGAGGGACTGTACCGCCTTCACGCGAAAGGATACAAGATGGGCGTCGTCACGTCGAAAGGCCGTCCTGTCGTCGAGCAAGGCTTGCGCTTGTTCAACATCGACCACTTGTTCGACGTCGTCATCACGGCCGACGATGTCGTGCATGAGAAACCGCACGCCGAACCGGTCGAGCGGGCGCTCCACGCGCTCGGGTCGACGGCGGACCGCGCCGTCATGGTCGGAGATAACGACACGGACATCTTCAGCGGCAAAAACGCCGGCACGAAGACGGTCGCCGTCGGATGGGCGCTCAAAGGCCGCGCGTTCTTAGAAGCGCTCGAGCCGGACGTCATCATCGACTCGATGGAACATTTCGAGGCGTGGCTCGACGAGGTCACGGTCCATGCGTAAGACGGAACGGTTTCGTCTCGACGGGCCGAACCCGCTCTGGCAGATGTATCGGACGATCCGATTCCTGCGCGTCTTTAAGAACACGACCGTCGTCTTGATTGGCCGCTACTTCCCATCCGTCAAAGCGAAACGCTGGTTGTACCGGACGTTCCTCGGCATGGAGATCGGGGAGTATAGCGCGCTCGCCCTCATGGTGACGCCGGACGTCATGTTCCCGGAGCGAATCTCGATTGGCCGCAACACGGTCATCGGGTTCAACTCGACGATTCTCTGTCACGAGTATCTCGTCGACGAGTATCGGATCGGGGATGTCCGCATCGGGGACGAGGTGTTGATCGGGGCGAACGTGACGATCCTTCCGGGCGTCACAATCGGCGACCGGGCCGTCATCGGTGCCGGTGCCGTCGTGCATCGGGACGTTATACCCGGAGAGCGCGTCGTTGGCGCAAAGCTCCAAACCGTCGACACAAAATAGACACAATTTAGTGCGAAATCATTTTGAGGTCAAGACATGTGCGTCCTCATAAAATTACTAGAGCGGTATCACTTTTTTTAAAGGGGATGCCGCTTTTTTGTGTCTATGGGCGCTGACACGAAACGCTCATATTTTTGTTAAAAAGCATTTAGCTGACCTAGCAAAATATATTCATTATAGAAGGAATATAGTCCCGATTTTTTTTAAGTTTTTCAGTTGCCCTCACTGATTGAGTGCGGTATTCTTAACCCTGCAACTAAAAAAAGATTTAGAGATGATGTGGAGGATTTAGAATATGGAAGCGAACTATGAAGCAGTAATGACGCTACCCGAACCAGAATCTCCGCTCGCCGCGGAGCTCCACTACTATAGAGGTCGTCGTGCGTTACGTGAAGGTCGCCTAGATGAAGCGACTTTTTTCATGGCTGAAGCCACTGCCGCTGCAGCCCACCGCGTCGACTATCACAAACAGTACGCTGAACTGTTATTTGAAGTAGGGGAGATCTACCACGCCAACGACGTGTGGAAACGGGTGCTTGAACTCGACGAAACGTCAACAGAGGCCTTGTATCACCTTGCGAGCAACTGCGCTTATATCTCTTTATATGAAGAAGCAGCGATGTATGCGAACCGTTACCTCGAAGTCGAGGCGCACGGACGCTACGCGGACTCGGTCCAATCCCTGTTAGAATTGATTGAACTCGAGCAAGAGCTTGAGGATGACGAAGAAGACGAGCTGATCACGTGGCACACCGAGGCCCAGCAGCATATCGACAAAGGCCGCCTGTTCGCCGCCAAGTCGACGCTCGAACGGTTGATTGACCGCTATCCGCGCTTTTGGCCGGCATTCAACAACTTGGCCGTCGTCAATTTCTATCTCGGCAACGATGACGCGGCGTTCGAGACGCTCGAGTACGTGCTCGATGAGAACCCGGGCAACTTGCATGCGCTCTTGAACACGATTCTGTTGTTGCATGAAGCCGGACAATCGGACGCGGCGCTCCAACTGTCGGTCCCGCTGACACGTGTCCGTCCGCTCCAGTTCGATTTACGCTACAAACTCGCCACGACGCTCGCGCTCGTCGGTCAATATGACCGCGCGTACGAAGAACTCCGCCTGTTGAAAGAACGCGGATTCCGTGGGGATTCACTGTTCGGGCATTGGCTCAGCGTATCCGCCTACAAGACCGGGCGTCTTGAAGAAGCGGCTACCTATTTGAACAGTGACGAGTTGAAACGATTCGAAGAGAAGAGCCCGTACGACATCCGCGACAATCTCGAGTTCCGTTCGGCGCTCGTCCAAGGATTGCGCCAAGAAGAAGACGCGGCTCGAATCGAGATTATCCGAATCATCTCGAAGCTCGCCGATGACGAGGCGTTCGAAGCGCTCGCATTGACGAACGGCATCACCGACAACGAGACGGTTCTTGCGTTCGCCGAGAAGTGTCGCGCCGAGATTTGCCAGGCCCCGTTCACAGGCGATGTCCGCATCGCTCGGGCGTATGACGCGCTCCTGCTCGCCGAGACGGAAGTGTCGGAAGCAGAACAGATGAGCCTCGACGGCGACTTTTATGAGCGCTTCGCGCGCTTGTTGCTCACCGGTGCATCATTCGAGGACACAACGGCATCGGCCGCTGCCCTCGTCTGGATGTTCTATGCGAAACGGGACGCTCTCGTCCTCGACGACTGTGCCGACGCGTTCGGTATCGATGTCGCGACGCTCACGGAGACGATCCGTTCGTTCAAACAGACACTCGAACAAGCATAAAGATAGACGATACCTCCCTAGGTTTCTTATACTGAAGTCAATCAATTTCATGCAGAGGTGGAAACATTATGACAGAAGAAAAAATCTATGACGTCATTATCATCGGGGCCGGCCCAGCCGGAATGACGGCGGCACTTTACGCGTCGCGTGCCAACTTATCGACATTGATGATCGAACGCGGCATCCCGGGTGGACAGATGGCGAACACGGAAGATATCGAAAACTATCCGGGCTATGACAGCATCCTCGGCCCAGACTTGTCTCAAAAAATGTTTGACCACTCGAAAGCGTTCGGTGCGGAGTACGCCTATGGCGACGTCCAAAGCATCTCGGACGAGACAGAGTATAAAATCGTCCACGCCCACAACCGCGACTATAAAGCGCGGGCCATCATCCTCGCCTCAGGCGCGCAATACAAGAAAATCGGTGTCCCGGGCGAAGAAGAGCTCGGCGGCCGCGGTGTCTCGTACTGTGCGGTCTGTGACGGAGCGTTCTTCAAAGGCAAGAACTTGTTCGTCATCGGTGGCGGTGACTCGGCAGTCGAAGAAGGCGTGTTCTTGACGCGCTTCGCTGACAAAGTCACGATCGTCCACCGTCGCGACGAGCTTCGCGCACAAAAGATTCTTCAAAAACGGGCGTTCGACAACCCGAAAATCGACTTCATCTGGAATCACACGCTCAAAGAGATCGTGGAAGCGGATGGTAAAGTCGGTGGGGCGCGTCTCGTCAGCACGGTCGACGGGACGGAGTCGGACTATGAGATCGACGGCGTGTTCATCTATATCGGCATGAACCCGATCACCGGTTTCGTCAAAGACCTCGGCATCACGAATGAGCAAGGCTATATCGTCACGAACGAAGCGATGGAGACGACAATCCCTGGGATTTTCGCAGCCGGAGACGTTCGCGACAAGACGCTCCGCCAAGTCGTCACCGCGACGAACGACGGATCGATCGCCGCTCAAAACGCGCAACATTATATCGAGGGACTCCTCGAGGCGTTGCACGAACAAAACGCGTGACTAGAGACAGAAGGGATTGCGGGCGACCGCAATCCCTTCTCTTTTTTTCAGGCGTTCGTTATACTAAAGACAGAAGAGAGCTACACACACGGCTCGGTTGTCAATTTTAAGGGGGCGTCAGTGACATGGAAGACTTTAAAGGATTAGAAGAATTGATTATCATCAGCGGGATGAGCGGGGCCGGGAAATCGGTCGCGATGAACAGCTTTGAGGACCTCGGCTATTTTTGCGTCGATAACTTGCCGCCGGTACTATTGCCGCAATTGATTGACGTCATCAGCTCGGTCCGGCCGAAAATCGCCGTTGCCATCGATACGCGCACGCGCGACTTCATCGACAGCCTGTTCATCGTCATCGACGACTTGGAACAGAAGAACGTGCACCCGCACTTGCTCTATCTCGACACACGGGACGAAGTGCTCGTGCGCCGCTACAAAGAGACGCGCCGGTCGCATCCGCTCGCCCCGGAAGACGCGCCGCTCGTCGGCATCGGTCTCGAGCGCTCATTGCTCGAAGGCTTCCGTGACCGGGCCCATACGCTCTATGACACGACCGACTTGAAGCCGCAGATGCTCAAAGACCGCATCCTGCTCCAATTCAACGAGGAACGGATCCCGTTCACGGTCAACTTCATGTCGTTCGGGTTCAAACACGGCGTCCCGCTCGACATCGATCTGTTGTTCGACGTCCGCTTCATCACGAACCCGTTCTATATCCCGGAGCTCCGTCCGCTCACCGGGCAGACGGAAGAAGTCCAGACTTACGTCATGTCGCATCCCGAGGCACGGGCGTTCTATAAGAAGCTGATCGACATGCTCGAATTCCTGTTGCCGCAGTACAAGCGCGAAGGGAAGACGCAAGTCGTCGTCGCCTTCGGCTGTACCGGCGGGAAGCACCGCTCGATCACGTTCGCCGAGAAAGTGTCGGCCCATTTCGCCGAGCGCTATAACGTCAAGACCGTCCATCGCGACCTCGCACATGCGACGAAGGAGAAGTAAGATGAGACGCGACAGAAAAGTTGTGGCCATCGGTGGCGGTACGGGCCTCTCGACGCTCGTACGGGGCTTGAAGCACTATCCGCTCGATATCACGGCCATCGTCACGGTCGGGGACGACGGGGGCAGCTCGGGACGCCTCCGTGACGAGTTCCACATGTTGCCGCCGGGCGATATCCGTAACGTCATCCTCGCCTTGTCCGAGGTCGAGCCGCTCATGGACAAGATTTTGCAGTACCGGTTCGACAGCGGTTACGGACTCGAAGGCCACTCGCTCGGTAACCTCATGTTGACAGCGGCGACGCACATCTGTGAAGGCTCGTTCGTCAAGGCGGTCGACGTCTTGTCGCAACTGTTGAACGCCCAAGGCAAGGTGCTCCCGGTGACGGAGACGCTCATGACGCTCGCGGCCGAGTTCGAGGACGGGACGATCGTCAAAGGCGAATCAAAAATCCCGCTCGTCGAGAAACCGATCAAACGTCTGTTCTTGCTCGAAGAGGGCATCAAGCCGGCGGCCGGTGTCGTCGAGGCGATCGAGGACGCGGATTTGATCGTGCTCGGGCCAGGGAGCTTATATACGAGCATCATCCCGAACTTGTTGATTCCGGAAGTGCGCGACGCCATCGTCCGCTCCGGGAAGCCGGTCGTCTATATTTGCAACGTCATGACGCAACCGGGCGAGACGAAAGGGTACGACGCGATGAAGCATTTGAAATCGATTGAGGCGTATCTCGGCAAGTCGACGGTCGACACGATCGTCGTCAACAACGAGCCGATCGAGGACATCTATTTAGAGCGTTACCTCGAGGACGGTTCGGAAGAGGTCCGGTTCGACCGCAAGAAGCTCCGGAACTATGGCACGAACGTGCTCGCCGGTGACATCGTCGACTATAACCGCGATTATATCCGCCACGACTCGGACGCCATCGCCGGGCTCGTCATGCAGCGCGTGCTGCGCATCAAGAAACCACGCTCGTTCCAAGAGCTCGAGCTGAAATAAGTTGTGATTGAACAGAAAGGAGGGGACTGACATGAGCTTTGCCTCTGACGTCAAAAAAGAACTGACGCAACTCGTCGTGACCGATGCCGAGGCGAAAGCGGAACTGTCCGCGCTCGTCCGGATGAACGGGGTCATCTCGCTCGCCTTAGGGCGGGGGATGACGCTCGACGTCTCGACCGAGAACGCCGCCATCGCACGCCGAATCTATTCCCTCATGAAACGGCTGTACGACCATCATCTCGATTTGTTCGTACGGAAGAAAATGCGGTTGAAGAAGAACAACGTCTATATCGTCCGGGTCGCCCAGCGCGCCGAGACGATGTTGAAGGACCTCGAGATTCTCGGGGAGAACTACGAGATGATTCGGACGCTCAACTCGGATATGACGCGCGACGAGAACCTTGCCCGGGCGTATTTGCGCGGGGCGTTCCTCGCCGGCGGGTCGATTAACCATCCGAAGACGTCATCGTATCACCTCGAGGTATACAGCCTGTACGAGAACCATAACCAGGCGCTCCGGGACCTCGCCAACCGCTTCGGCTTGAACGCGAAGACGCTCGAGCGGAAGAAAGGGCATATCCTCTACATCAAAGAGAGCGAGAAAATCTCGGACTTCCTGAAACTCGTCGGCGCCACGCGCGGCATGCTCGATTTCGAGGACGCGCGCATCATCAAGGACATGCGCAACTCGGTCAACCGGCTCGTCAACTGTGAGACGGCGAACTTGAACAAGACCGTCGGGGCGGCGCTCCGTCAAGTCGAGAACATCAAGTTCCTCGAGCGCACGGTCGGGCTTGAGATTTTACCGGTCAAGCTCCGGGAAATCGCCGAACTCCGGGTCACCCATCAAGACGTCTCGCTCCAAGAACTCGGCGAGATGCTCGAGACGGGACCAATCTCGAAGTCAGGCATCAACCACCGGCTCCGTAAAATCGACCAGATCGCGGACAAGGTGCGCAACGGAGAAGAAATCAGCTCATCGTGACGCTGGTTGCGCCAAAACCATTCTTCCTATATAATTAGCAATTGTGTATAGGACTTTAGAAATGTAACTTAAAGGAGCTTCATGATTATGTCGAATGCAAAGAAAAGAATCTCGCTCACGATTGACGCTGACTTAGACCAGGTCATCACGGAGCGTGCGAAACAAATCGGGATCCCGAAAAGCGCCCTCGTCACGTTCGCGACAAGCCTCTTCCTCAACCAATTGCGGGCCGAAGAAGTATTGTCAGGCGACACGAACGCCATCTATCAGGTCATCCGTAAAGACTATGAACTGCTCACGAGCGTTGATAACTTAGACAAATAATTGCGAAAGGCTGACTCCGGTCAGCCTTTTTTGGTTGCATCCGGCCGTGAAATTTGAAATAGTGGTTGTATTGAATTTGAATGGAGGTCGTTCCAATGGGGCAAATCTTGCTCATCCTAATCTTACAACTCGTCTATGTACCGGTGCTGACGCTTCGGACCATCATGCTCGTCAAAGGAAAAACGATGATTGCGGGGCTATTTGGTACGCTCGAGACGCTCATCTATATCTTCGCGCTCGGCATCGTGTTCCAAGATTTGACGACACTCGGGATGATCGTCTATGCGGTCGGCTTCGGGCTCGGGATTCTTGTCGGCGGTTACGTCGAGCGGAAGCTTGCGATCGGCTACAATATGATTCAAGTGCACACGCAAGAATTCCCGGCCGAGCTCATCCAAAAGATGCGCGACAGCGGCTACGGGGTGACGCACTACCAAGGTCAGGGACGTGATGGCATCCGCTATCGTCTCGACGTCTTGGCGGCGCGGACGCGGATGAAGGATTTGCGCCAAATGGTCGAGGAGTATGAACCGAAGGCGTTCCTCGTCGCGTTCGACCCGATCGACTTTAAAGGCGGCTATATGATGAAAGGGCTCCGACGCCCGAAATGAACGGAACGACTCACGGAAGTGGGTCGTTTTTTTCGTGGAACGGGGAATAGACGTACAAAGGGGATGAGCGGGTTGAGACGAAAAGGATTATGGATGGTCGTGATTGGATTGCTTGTGGTCGGCGGGATTTTATACGCCACCTCGTTTTGGAAGTCGGAGACGTCGCTCAAACCGCCGCTCCCGACGGTCCGGGTCGGCGCGGTGACCGCGGAAGTGAAACAGTCGACGTACTGTTGGTCGGACGGGGGTGAGGCGGTATGTGAGGACCACGGTCTGCCGGAGGTGGATGACCTACAGCTCGTGCCGGTCGAAGCGGGCGCCGAGATTGATGTCGAGTTCCACGCCGAGCCATCGAACGCCTCGTTCCATCAAGTGATTGACGGAGAACTCGTCCCGGCCGAACCGGTCGTGCCCGACGCACCGGGTGTCTATGTGTTCGAGACGGGCGGGGATTGGCCGCAAGGCGATAGCCGTTATGTGTTCGGGGTCGAGGTCAAAGAATAAAGATGTTGACCTGTCCGCTACGGCCGGCTTTATGATAAACGAGAAGGGGGGACGCCAATGATTCAAATCGGAAAAGTGGTCCATCTAACGGGGTTGTCCACTAAAGCAATAAAATGGTATGAAGCAAAAGGACTTGTCCGACCGACTCGTTTAGAGAATCAGTATCGGTTATACGGGATGGAAGAAATAAGGCGCCTGAACGAAATCAAGTTGCTACGTCAAATGGGCATCTCGCTCGAACAAATTCAAGCGGCAGAAAGTGTGAGCGGTTTACTCGACAGCAGACTTGATGAGGTTCAACGTGAAATCGAGGCGTTGCGACAAGTCGAGCAACAAATTAAATGGATGCAAACAGGGGGAGATTCAATGAAAGTACGTTATGAGCAGTGGGACCAACCGAAAATCGTAAACGGCTATGTATCCGAACTCACCAAAATCCCATTCGTTTGGAAAAAACTGCAACCAGAGCTGACAACAGACGAATCATATGGCGTCTGTTTAGCGAAAGAAGAAGCCTATTTAGCAGGGATGACTAATCCTGTGATAGGTGAAGACAGAAGACAGGTTGAACTGTCGGCAGGACGGTATCTTGTAGCCACGGTCGAAGGGGGAATTCCAGCCATCCCTACGACATATAATCAACTTCTATCATTGCCGGATGTAATGTTGCGAGATGCACTCGATTTTGAGCGCTATATTCATGGACAAGACGGAGCCGACGACTTGATTGAAATTTGGTTGCCCGTCCAATAACAAAGAAGTGCCTTTCCCGAAGTAGGGAAAGGCACTTTTGGATTATCGCGTCATGACTTTGTCGATGAGACCATAGTCTTTCGCTTGGTCTGCTGACATGAAGTAGTCGCGCTCAGTGTCGCGCTCGATGACTTCAAGCGGCTGGCCAGTGTTGTCGGCCATGATTTGGTTCAATTTCTCACGCATCTTGATGATGCGCTCGGCATGGATTTTAATATCCGATGCTTGACCTTGCGTACCGCCGAGCGGTTGGTGAATCATTATCTCCGCGTTTGGAAGCGCGAAGCGTTTGCCTTTTTCACCGGCTTGGAGCAAGAAGGCACCCATCGATGCGGCCATTCCGATACAAATCGTCGACACGTTCGGCTTGATGAAGTTCATCGTGTCATAAATCGCCATTCCGGAAGTGATCGAACCACCCGGGCTGTTGATGTAAAGTGAGATGTCCTTATCTGGGTCCTCGGCTGCAAGGAAGAGAAGCTGGGCAACGATCGAGTTGGCGACGTTGTCGTCGATTGCACTTCCGAGCAAGATGATGCGGTCCTTGAGCAAGCGTGAGTAAATATCGTACGCGCGTTCCCCGCGACCTGTTTGTTCGATAACTGTTGGAATTAACATTGAATCTGCCTCCTTTATGTAGGTTGTAAACATATCATACCGCTATAGTCAATGTTGGTCAAACGATAGTCATCGTTTTTGACCTATTCCACGGTTTGATGATTCTAAAACGACAAAAGAGGCCAGGCATATGCTGCCTGACCTCTTGCTGTGATACACCCGGAGAGATTCGAACTCCCGACACCTGGCACCGGAAACCAGTGCTCTATCCCCTGAGCTACGGGTGCATGTTCTCTGACACGATTTATTATACATTTGTTTTTTTAAAAAAGCAATCCTGTTCGTCTCACTTTTTTTCGAGCACGATTTCGCGCTGTTCGCTACAATAGGAAGCGAGAGGGGTGTGACCGATGCAACGGCAAGAACAGCAACAACTCCAAACACAACAGCTGACCCAGGACATGGTCCGGCGGTTGCCGATTCTCGAGGCGGACCGGACGACCATCGCCTTTCAACTTGGTCGGTTGGCCCGACGCAATCCATGTATCGCCACGGGGAGCGGTGCGGTCGAATGGGTGGCCGATACGGCAAGCGGGTTCGAGGAACGATTGTTTGAGCAAATTGACGAGGGGAGCGGGAGCGAGTCTCAACGCGCACTCCAGAAGCGGCTCGTGCTCGCGCTCGACCATCGCGGTCTATTACCGGACAGCGACTTCGTGCTCGCCCATCGCTTCGAAGTCGATGTGGCAGACGTCGAGGCGGCGCGCCAGGCGCTCTTGTTTCTAGAACCGACGGGCGTCGGGGCCCGCAATGAACGTGACTGCCAATATCGGCATGCGATTGAGCATGACGATCCGCTCGTCTTGGACGTGTTCGAGGCGCTCGACGCACACCTCGATGACATCGCCCAGCGACTCGATATCTCGGTTGCCGAGTACGAGCGGGTGACGCGTATCGTGGCGACACTCCCGAAGACACCATTATTATATGAAGGAACCGAACACGTCGTGCCGGAACTTGAAGTCGTCCGTCGCGACGGCGAGCTCGTGACGACATGGTTCAGCCCGACGATCGATGCGGCTCGAATCGGGGACGACCGCGAGGCGAAGTGGTGGCACGAGACGCTCGAGATGCGGAACGCGACACTTCGATCGGTTTGGGCCGTCATCGCCGAACGCCAACGCGATTGGTTGGACGGAAAGCTCGTCTTGCATCCGTTGACGCGAAAAGAAGTCGCCGAACAGATCGGCAAGCACGAGTCGACCGTCGGCCGGGCGATTCAAGGGAAGTACGTGACGACCGAGGGCGGCGTGATGGCGTGGCGTCACTTTTTCGTGCGAGCGACGCATGGGCAATCCCCGTTCATGGTGAAAAAGGCGCTCGCTGAACTGATTCAACGCGAGGCGTCGCCGTTGAGCGATGCCGCCCTCATGCGTGAACTGGCCCGGCTCGGCTATACGGTGACACGCCGGACGGTGGCGAACTACCGGGAGGCGCTCGGTTTTGGAAACTCACGGGAGCGGGAACGACAATATTGGAAAGGAGGGGACTGACATGGTCCTGACGTTATACCGCCGCGCCAACTGTTCGCTCTGTGAGGAGGCGCTCGTCATGCTCGAATGGCTCATGGAAGACTATCCGTTCGAGCTCGAACAGATTGACATCACTGGAAACGAGGAACTTGAGGCGAAATACTTGTTCGAAATCCCGGTCGTCTTACACGAAGGACAGGTGATTAGTCAAGGTCGATACGATGACAGTAAAGTTGAAGAATTTGTTAAGTATACGTTTACATCGAAAAAAAACGTTTGAAGGGGTTGCAAGACGGAAAGGTGATTGATAAGATGAAGTCGTAGCGGTGGGACGCAAATAGAAAAGTGGGACGCATAGCGTCCATGCTTTAAGTCGAGGGGGAATGAGTATGATCCAGCAGCTGATCCAAGTTCAGAAGCAAATCGTTCCCGACATGCTCGATACGCTCCGACATCGTTACGATATCTTACATTATGTCCGTTTGATGCAGCCGATTGGCCGACGGACATTGGCCGTAAGCCTCGGGCTGACGGAACGAATCCTAAGACGAGAAGTCGACTTTCTGAAAGACCAAGGTCTGTTGATGGTCGCTACTCAAGGTATTTCCCTTACGGAATCGGGCCGAAACGTTCTTCGGGACTTGCACGAGGTCATGGGAGAAATCCTAGGGATCTCGGAAGTCGCACGAGAACTCGAGCGTAAACTAGGCGTTCGCCAAGTCGTCATCGTACCGGGTGATTCCGACGAGACGTTCTGGGTCCAGCGAGATATCGGACGGGCCGCCGTCACGCAACTAAAAGCGCGACTGGCACCGGACGACAATATCATCGCGGTCACAGGCGGGACGACGATGGCATCGGTTGCGGCCATGATGTCGCCCGATAAAAAAGAACGGCCGATGCATTTCGTGCCGGCACGCGGCGGACTCGGAGAGACGCTCGAGTTACAGGCGAACACCGTCTGTTCTCGGATGGCCGACCGGGCCCATGCCGACTATCATTTACTCCACATTCCGGACGAGGTTTCGCAAGAGACGTTCGAGCGGATGGTGGAGGAACCTAGCATAAAAAATGTACTGGAAATGATTAGAGCGGCGCGAATTGTGGTACATGGAATTGGTGAGGCCGAAACGATGGCGAAACGCCGTCACGCGTCACCAGAGCATTTGCGGATGATTGAACGGCACGATGCCGTCGCCGAAGCGTTCGGCTATTATTTCAACGCGGAAGGTGAAATCGTGCACCGGGTCAAGACGGTCGGGATCCAATTGGAGGAGCTCGACGACATGGACACCGTCATCGCTGTCGCCGGAGGGAAATCGAAGGCACAGGCAATCGCCGCATATGCGAAACACACGCCGAACATCATCCTCGTCACAGACGAAGGTGCGGCGACAGAATTATTAAATCGTTATTAAAGAGTTGACCCCCGTTGGCTCTTCAATAAATAGCTTCTACCCTAAGGAGGAAATTAACATGGCAGTAAAAGTTGGTATTAACGGATTTGGACGTATTGGTCGTTTGGCTTTCCGCGAGATCATCAAAAACGAAGGAATCGAAGTTGTTGCAATCAACGACTTGACTGACACGAAGATGCTTGCTCACCTTCTCAAGTACGATACGACTCAAGGTCGTTTCGACGGAGACGTTGAAGTACATGACGATCACTTCCTCGTAAACGGCGAGAAAGTCATCACACTTGCTAACCGCAACCCAGAAGAACTCCCATGGGGCGAGCTCGGTGTTGACATCGTACTCGAATGTACTGGATTCTTCACAGACAAAGAGAAAGCGGAGCTTCACTTGAAAGCTGGCGCGAAAAAAGTTGTCATCTCGGCTCCAGCTACAGGTGACATGAAGACTGTCGTTTATAACACAAACCACGACATCCTCGATGGTACAGAGACAGTTATCTCTGGTGCTTCTTGTACGACAAACTGCTTGGCGCCAATGGCGAAAGTTCTCCAAGATCAGTTCGGAATCGTTGAAGGTCTCATGACGACAATCCACGCTTACACAGGCGACCAAAACACGCTTGACGCTCCACACCCGAAAGGCGACTTCCGTCGTGCGCGTGCAGCAGCAGCAAACATCGTACCGAACACAACTGGTGCGGCTAAAGCGATCGGCCTCGTTATCCCAGAACTTCAAGGTAAACTTGACGGTGCGGCACAACGTGTACCAGTTGCTACAGGTTCACTCACAGAGCTCGTAACAGTTCTTGAGAAAACTGTATCTGTTGACGAAATCAACGCAGCAATGAAAGCAGCAGCGAACGAGTCTTACGGTTACACTGAAGACGAAATCGTATCTTCTGACATCGTCGGAATCACTTACGGTTCACTCTTCGATGCTACGCAAACAAAAGTAATGACAGTTGGCGACAAGCAACTCGTTAAGACAGTTTCTTGGTACGACAACGAAATGTCTTACACTGCACAATTGGTTCGCACACTCAAGCACTTCGCTGAAATCGCGAAGTAAGTTCGTGAACTAAATAGAATCAAATAGGAGCGGAAACAAGAGATTGTTCTCCGCTCTATTTATGAAATTGACACGCACGACATATGGAGGCGAAGGTTATGAACAAACAGTCTATTCGTGACATCGATGTAAAAGGGAAACGCGTCTTTTGCCGCGTTGACTTCAACGTTCCACTCAAAGATGGCGTCATTCAAGATGAAACGCGGATTCAAGCGGCACTTCCAACGATCAAGCATTTGATCGACGGCGGCGCGAAAGTCATTTTGGCGAGCCACCTCGGCCGTCCAAAAGGCGAGAAGAACCTCGAGTTCTCACTCGCACCGGTCGCAAAACGTCTCGCTGAACTTCTCGGCAAAGATGTACCCCTCGTCGAAGAGGCGTACGGTCCAGTCGCAGAAGAAGCCGTTTCTAAACTTGGTGAAGGTGACGTCGTCGTTCTCGAGAACGTCCGTTTCTACCCTGGTGAAACGAAAAACGATCCAGAACTCGCGAAAGGTTTCGCGGCACTCGCTGATCTCTTCGTCAACGACGCGTTCGGTGCGGCTCACCGTGCCCACGCTTCGACAGAAGGCATCGCGCACCACGTCGACCACGCGGTTGCTGGTTTCTTGATGGAGAAAGAACTTGAAGTCCTCGGCAAGGCACTCTCGAATCCAGACCGTCCGTTCACGGCGATTATCGGCGGATCGAAAGTTGCTGACAAGATTGGGGTCATCGACCACCTTCTTGACATCGTGGATACACTCATCATCGGAGGCGGTCTCTCGTACACGTTCGCGAAAGCAAACGGTCACGAAGTCGGAACGTCACTCCTTGAAGAAGACAAGCTCGACCTCGCTCGTCAGTTCATGAAAAAAGCAGAAGACAAAGGCGTGAAGTTCTTGATGCCTGTCGACTGCATCATCACAAAAGAATTCGGCGAAGAGACTTACGTCGGACCAGTCGATATCGACTCGATCCCAGCGGATCATATGAGTCTTGATATCGGACCGAAGACAGTCGAAATTTACGCGCAAGCGATTCGCGAATCGAAACTTGTCGTTTGGAACGGACCGATGGGCGTATTCGAACTTGATAAGTACGCCAACGGAACGAAAGGTGTCGCTCAAGCACTCGCAGACAGCGATGCATACTCAATCATCGGTGGTGGTGACTCAGCAGCGGCAGCAGCCAAATTCGGCCTTGCTGACCAAATGAGCCACATCTCGACTGGTGGCGGCGCTTCACTCGAATTCATGGAAGGCAAGAAACTTCCAGGCGTCGAAGCGTTGAACGACAAGTAAAACAGAGGAGGGTTATCGATGCGTAAACCGATTATTGCAGGTAACTGGAAAATGAACAAAACACTCTCGGAAGCCGTCGCTTTCGTAGAGGAAGTTAAAAACAATATCCCGTCAACGGACAAAGTTGACGCGGCGATTGGTGCACCAGCAGTATTC
This sequence comes from Exiguobacterium sp. J17977, assembly GCF_018616375.1. Taxonomy (GTDB): domain Bacteria; phylum Bacillota; class Bacilli; order Exiguobacteriales; family Exiguobacteriaceae; genus Exiguobacterium; species Exiguobacterium mexicanum. Next base: position 541,394 of record NZ_JAEQBB010000001.1, read on the forward strand.
TTGGCCCCAATGGTAGAAGCGGCTAAAGGATCGAACTTGAAGCTCAGCGCACAAAACATGTACGACAAAGACAGCGGGGCATACACAGGCGAAATCAGCCCGGCCATGGTCGCTGACCTCGGCGTGACATATGTCATCCTTGGACACTCAGAGCGTCGCGAATACTTCGGCGAATCAGATGCGTTCATCAACAGCAAAACGAAAAAAGCGTTCGAACACGGTCTTACGCCAATCGTTTGTGTCGGTGAGACATTGGAAGAGCGTGAAGGCGGCAAGTTCGAAGACGTCATCAAGACGCAAGTCGAAGGTGGCCTCGCGGACCTCTCTGCTGACCAAGTCAAACAACTCGTCATCGCGTACGAGCCAGTTTGGGCGATCGGCACTGGTAAATCAGCGGACGAAGCAGACGCGCAAAGCTCATGCAAATATGTTCGTGACGTGGTAAAAGGTCTTTACGGTGAAGACGTGGCGGCTGCGGTTCGCATCCAATACGGCGGTTCTGTAAAACCTGAGAACATCAAGGAGTATATGGCACAAGAAGACATCGACGGCGCGCTCGTCGGCGGTGCTTCACTTGAAGCTGCTTCGTTCCTCAAGTTGTTGGAGGCGATTTAAATGGCAAGACCAGTCGCCCTCATCATCTTAGATGGTTTTGGAATGCGGAACGAGACGTTCGGTAACGCGGTCGCTGCGGCGAACAAACCGAACTTCGACCGCTATTGGGAGCAGTATCCACATACGCTCTTGAACGCAAAAGGCGAGTACGTCGGCCTTCCGGAAGGTCAGATGGGGAACTCGGAAGTCGGTCACTTGAATATCGGTGCCGGCCGGGTCGTCTATCAGTCACTTTCACGCGTCAACAACGCCATCAAAGACCGTTCACTCTTCGACCGCCAAGCGATGAATCACTTGGCCGGACATGTGAAGAAGTATGACTCGAGTCTCCACATCATGGGCCTCGTCTCAGACGGTGGGATTCACTCACACATCAACCACATGTACGCCATCGTCGAGTTCGCGAAACTCCACGGCATCGAAAAAGTTTACATTCACGCTTTCACGGACGGCCGTGACTGTGATCCGAAATCAGGCGCTGGCTTCCTCGAACAGACGGAAGCGAAGCTCGCTGAACTCGGACTCGGTCAAGTCGCTAGCGTGTCTGGACGTTACTATGCCATGGACCGCGACAACCGTTGGGAACGCGTCGAGAAAGTATACGACGTGCTCGTCAACGCGAAAGGCGAAGTCGGTACGAATGCAGTCGACGTTCTTAAACAGTCATATGCAGACGGCTTGACGGATGAATTCGTTCTTCCGACGGTCATCGAGAAAGACGGTCAACCGATTGCGACGATTCAAGACAACGACGCAATCATGTTCTTCAACTTCCGTCCGGACCGGGCGATTGAACTGGCGAAAGTGTTCAAAGAGAAGACCGGCTTCAAAGGCTTCGAACTTTCGAGCACTCATCCAGAGAACATCTTGCTCGTCTCAATGACGAAGTTCTCAGATGAAATCGACACGGACATCGTCTTCCCGCCAGAAGATTTGAAAAACACGCTCGGCGAAACGCTTGCCGCGCAAGGGTACAAACAGCTCCGCGCCGCGGAAACTGAGAAATACCCGCACGTCACGTTCTTCTTGAACGGACAACAAGAAACACCGTTCGAAGGTGAAGATCGATTCCTCGTACCGTCACCGAAAGTGGCGACGTACGACTTGAAGCCGGAAATGAGCGCATACGAGCTCACGGAAGGTCTTCTCGAGCGCATCGAATCGGATCAATACGACGCGTATATCATCAACTACGCGAACCCGGACATGGTCGGCCATTCCGGTATGCTCGAACCGACGAAGAAAGCTGTCGAAGTCGTCGACGAATGCCTCGGTAAAGTAGTGGACGCACTCATTGCCAAAGGCGGCGCGGCGATTATCACGGCGGACCACGGGAACGCTGACCTTGTCACGAACCCGGACGGCTCACCGATGACGGCCCACACGACGGAACCTGTACCATGTATCGTCACGAAAGAAGGGGTGGAACTGAAACCAGTTCTCCAAGGCGCCTTGTGCGACCTCGCCCCGACGCTCCTTCACCTTCTCGGTGGAGAGCAACCGGCCGAAATGACTGGCTCATCAATCGTCACGAAGTAACTCAAAAAACTTTCCAAACAAAAAGGAGCGAATTTTCATGTCAATGATTACAGAAATTTACGCACGCGAAATTTTGGATTCACGCGGTAACCCAACAATCGAAGTAGAAGTCTTCACAGAAGACGGCGGTTTCGGCCGTGCCCTCGTCCCATCAGGCGCATCAACTGGTGAGCACGAAGCAGTTGAACTCCGTGATGGCGACAAGTCACGTTACCTTGGTAAAGGCGTACTCAAAGCCGTTGCTAACGTAAACGACACAATCGCACCAGAACTCATCGGCTACGATGTCTTCGACCAAAACGCACTCGACCGTAAAATGATCGAGCTCGACGGTACGAAAAACAAAGGTAAACTCGGCGCAAACGCGATCCTTGGTGTCTCGATGGCAGCAGCACACGCAGCAGCAGACGAGCTTGGCCTTCCACTTTACACGTACCTCGGTGGATTCAACGCGAAGACGCTTCCAACTCCAATGATGAACATCATCAACGGTGGTTCGCACGCTGACAACAACGTTGACTTCCAAGAGTTCATGATCATGCCTGTTGGCGCGCCAACGTTCCGTGAAGCGCTCCGCATGGGTGCAGAAGTATTCCACGCCCTCAAATCAGTTCTTTCTGGTATGGGTCTTAACACAGCTGTCGGTGACGAAGGTGGTTTCGCACCAAACCTTAAGTCGAACGAAGAAGCGATCACAGTTATCCTCGAAGCGATCGAAAAAGCTGGTTACAAAGCTGGCGAAGACATCTACCTCGCAATGGACGTTGCGTCTTCTGAGTTCTACGACAAGTCAACTGGCAAGTACGAACTCGCTGGCGAAGGCAAGTCAATGACAACTGCTGAGCTCGTAGACTTCTACGCTGAGCTCGTAAGCAAGTACCCAATCATCTCAATCGAAGACGGTTGCGACGAAAACGACTGGGACGGCTTCAAATTGCTCACTGACAAAATCGGTGACAAAGTTCAGCTCGTTGGGGATGACCTCTTCGTAACGAACACTGAGAAACTTGCTGAAGGTATCGAAAAAGGAATCTCGAACTCGATCCTCATCAAAGTTAACCAAATCGGTACGCTCACAGAAACATTCGACGCGATCGAAATGGCTAAAAAAGCTGGTTACACAGCAGTTATCTCACACCGTTCTGGTGAAACAGAAGATGCGACAATCGCGGACATCGCTGTTGCGACAAACGCTGGTCAAATCAAAACTGGTTCGCTCTCGCGTACAGACCGTATCGCGAAGTACAACCAACTTCTCCGCATCGAAGACATGCTCGGCGATGTAGCGAAATACGACGGCATCAAGTCGTTCTACAACCTCAAAAAATAATTGATTGTTTTCAGGTCCGCCTCGTGCGGGCCTGTTTTTTTGTGGTTAAACCCGTCTCGGCGGCACCGATGCTTTCTGCAGGCAATCCACGGAGCCTCCTCGCACTTCGTGCTTGCGGGGTCTCCGTTAGATTGCTTTCCTGCAAGAGTCACGGTGCCGCTTTGACGGGAGCGGACGATCTGTGTTGATTTCATCAAAGCTTTAGAATCCGTCATCGGTACTTAATCGTGTCGTATATCATCGTATTGTATACTGAACGTGACTGATGAAGAATGGGGGGATTGGATGGACCAATCGAATGAGCAAGAGGAGAGGTTAAGCGGGGGGAACGTGTCGACCGTCTATAAAAAGGGGAATCATGTCTATCGAACGTTGAAAGACGGCAGTGAACACGTCCATCAATTGTTAAGGCACTTAGAGGCGAAGGGGATATCGGGCGTTACGCGATTTGTCGGGGTGGATGAACAGAGCCGAGAGGTGTTGACGTACCTCGAAGGGGAGACGGCCGATTATCCGCTGAAAGCGTACATGTGGTCCGATGAGGCGATTCAAGATGCAGCTCGATTGATGCGTCGGCTGCATGACGCGACAGCGGATGTCGAGTGGCCGTCTGACTGGCAACCACTCGACAATACGCCAGAACCATTTGAAGTAATCTGCCACAACGACTTCGCCGTCTACAATACGATTTTTCATGACGGGAAAGTGGCAGGGGTCATCGACTTTGATTTGGCGGCGCCCGGACCACGAGCCTGGGATATCGTGTATGCCCTTTATACGTTCGTCCCGCTCAGCCGGCGTCATCAAGCCGAGTCCGGTGAAGTCGTCCACTATGAGGCGGAGCGCGATGATGGGACGTACAAACGACGAGTCGCGCTCTTCTTGGAGGCGTATGGCTGGGAAGGGTTGACAACGGAGTTGCTGCCGATGTTACTGTTACGAATCGATGCGCTCTGTCGATTGATGAAACGGAAAGCGGCGGAAGGGGATGCGGCGTTCCAACACATGATCGATGAAGGGCACTATGGCCATTATCAAGAAGAGTATAGGTTCATCGAGGTGCATGGACGGAAGTGGTTCTAAGAAAGGTTTAACTGATTTAGGCGAAAATTCTCCCTCCTCTAAGCGTCCGGGACGAAGCCCAGCGTAGGTGGGGGATGAATCGCCTGCTTGCGAACCCTTTGGATGTCCCTGTGACAAATATAACGAACGAAAGTTCGTGATTTCGTCAGATTCCCCTCCCCCCTTCGCGGGTATCGGAATGAGACGAGCATCATCCTGACACTGGGCAAAGGAGGGGCGGATATGCTGAAGGGCTACAAATACCGGCTCCACCCGACCGCGGCACAGGCCGAGTTCCTGATCAAGACGATCGGCTGTGCCCGCTTCATCTACAACAAGCTGCTCGAGGACCGCATCAAGATCCACGAGGAGGCGAAGGCGGGCGGCGGGCCGAGGCGGAAACCGCCGACACCGGCCTCCTACAAGCCGCTGTTCCCGTTCCTGTGCGAGGCGGACAGCCTCGCGCTCGCGAACGCGAAGCTGCACCTCGACGCGGCGTTCGCGAAGTTCTTCGCCGGGACGGCCGGCTTCCCGGTGTTCAAGTCGAGACGGAAGGCGCGCGCGTCCTACACGACGAACAACCAGCACGGCACGGTCCGTATCGAGGCGGGAAAAGTCCGTCTGCCGAAGGTCGGGTTCATCCGGTTCACACAGCATCGCGGCTTCGACGGGGAGATCCGGTCGGCGACCGTGTCGATGACGAGGACGGGGAGGTTCTTCGTGTCGCTCCTCGTCGAACAGGACGACGAGCCGTGGGTCCCGGCCGAGCACAAGGTCGGGATCGACCTCGGGCTGGAACACTTCGCCACCATGACGAACGACGGCCTCGTCACGGAGAAGATCCCCAACCCGCGCAACCTGCGACAGGCCGAGGCACGGCTGAAACGGGCGCAGCGCGCGCTCGCCCGCAAGAAGCCGGGCAGCAAGAACCGCGAGAAGGCCCGGCTCCTCCTCGCGAAGAGACACGAGCAGGTCAGGAACCGACGGCACGACTTCCTCCACAAGCTGTCGCGACGCATCGTCGACGAGAACCAAGTCGTCGTGGTCGAGACGCTGAAACCGAGGGAGATGATGCAGGACCGCCGCCTGGCGAAATCGATCGGGGACGCCGGGTGGGGCGAGTTCGTCCGCCAACTCGAATATAAATGTAAATTCTACGGACGGACGCTGATCAAGGCCGACCCGTGGTTCGCCTCGACCCAGGTCTGTTCGGCCTGCGGCGAGAACGGCGGCAAGAAGGACTTACAAACTCGGGAGTGGACATGTGCCGCGTGCGGCGCGCACCACGACCGCGACGTCAACGCGAGCCTCAACCTGTTGCGCCTCGCCGACCGAAACACCTCAGGGCAGGGACTGCCCGACGAGCTTGGCTCATAACCGTGGCTGGTCAAAGCACGGTCTTCCCAAGAAGCTCCCACTTCAGGTTACGAAGCAAGCAAGTGGTGAGTAGTTCACGACGGACGCTTGTCGAGTGCTCATTCCGGGAATAGACTAGTGTAGGTGAAAGGAGGCGTTCGTCATGATGTTCAGCGGCTTTTTCCTTCTTCTCATCGCGCTCGGTGTCGGCGGTTGGTTCCTGTACAAGTATATGGACGACCGGAAATGGTCGTGACGTATGTCACGGCCGTTTTTTTGTGTGCGTGAACGCTGGAAAATTGGGTATAATCAGATACAGCATATAAAAAGGAGAGACGTCCATGACACGCGTACGGAAAGCCATCATCCCGGCCGCCGGGCTCGGCACCCGCTTCTTGCCGGCGACGAAAGCGATGCCGAAAGAGATGCTCCCGATCGTCAACAAACCGACGATTCAATTCATCGTGGAAGAAGCCGTCGCTTCCGGCATCGAGGACATCATCATCGTGACCGGGAAGAACAAGCGCGCCATCGAGGACCATTTCGACCGGGCCATCGAGCTTGAACAGAACCTCGAGTCAAAAGGTAAGACCGAGCTCCTCGAGTCGGTGCGCCACTCGTCGAATCTCGCCAACATCCACTACATACGGCAACAGGAGCCGAAAGGGCTCGGTCACGCGATTTGGTGTGCCCGCAAGTTCATCGGCGACGAACCGTTCGCCGTCCTGCTCGGGGACGACATCATCGAGGCGGACGTGCCGGCGACGAAGCAATTGATCGACCAGTACGAGCAGTATGAACGTTCGATTATCGGGGTACAGCGCGTCCCGTATGAAATGACGAATCGATATGGTATAATTGACCCGCTTGCCGTCGAAGGGAAGCTCATCCCGGTCCGGACGTTCGTTGAGAAACCGGCCGTCGGAGAAGCCCCATCGAACCTCGCCATCCTCGGTCGCTACATTTTGACGCCGGACGTCTTCGAGGCGTTGTCGGCGCAAGAAATCGGGACGGGCGGCGAGATCCAACTGACGGACGCCATCGCCCGCTTGAACGAGGTGGAGACCGTCTTCGCCTATGAATTTGACGGGCGTCGCTATGACGTTGGGGAACCGATCGGCTTCATCGAAGCGACGATTGCCCATGCGCTCTGCGACCCAGATTTAAAAGCCAACGTCCACACGCTCTTGAAGCGCTTCGTGGACGAACTCGAACAACAGTAAGGTGTGTTATTTTTGAAAACAATGTTAATGGTCTGTCAAAACTATTATCCGGAGATCGGCAGTGCCGGTAACCGGATGCAAAATATTACGCATCTCATGAAAGAACGTGGCTACGAGGTGGAGGTCATCACGGCCGCCCCGTCGTATCCGAACTTCAACTTGTATAAAGACGACCGCTTCTGGAACGACAAGGCGCTCAACAACCAACCGTTCATCAAGCGTCTCATTACGAAGAAGCGCAAGCATACTTCGAACATGGTGAGCCGGCTCGCTTTGTTTTTGGAACAGATGATTAAAGGCGTAGCCGCCGTCCAAAAGCTCGACTCGAAACCGGATGTCGTCTTTGCGACGACCCCGTCTTTTTTTATGGCGTTCGTCGGTGTGTATGCGAAACGGAAGTATGGCGTCCCGTTCATCTTGGACGTCCGTGACCTGTGGCCGGAGTCGGTGAAAGGCGTCGGCGTGTTCAAACACGACTGGATGCTCGCCCCGGCGTTTTGGTTTGAGAAGCGGTTGTATAAGGCGGCCGATGAAATCATCATCAACTCGGAAGGGTTCCGTAGCTATTTGCGCCAACGTGGCGTCGACAACGACATGATTCATTACATGCCGAACTCGATTCGCGAGAGCGAGCGCAACCTCGAGCGGACCGTCCCCGAGGACGACCGGATGGAGATTCTGTACGCCGGGAACATGGGCCTAGCCCAAGACGTATCGCTCTTGCTCGAACTCGCGGAGCGGTTCCGTGACGAGCCGCGCGTCCATTTCAAATTGATCGGCTACGGGTACCGGAAGAACGAGTTGAAAGACATGATTAAAGCCCGCGGTTTCAAGAACTTCCTGTTCCTCGAGGCGATGCCTCGGACGGAAGCGTTCCAAGCCATCAAGAACGCGGACGTCGCGTTCGTCAGCCTGATCGAGCAAGAAGTGTTCGATACGGTCATCCCGGGCAAACTGATCGATTATATGGCGGTCGGCAAACCGATCGTCGCGGCGGTGTCAGGCCATGCGGCGAATGTCATCGAAGCGGCCGAGGTCGGTTACGTGTCACGGAAGCGTGACATCAACGAAATCGAGCTCATGCTCCGGAAACTGCTCGAACGTCCTGACTTGCGTGAGAAGTACGGCGTCAACGGGATCCGTTATGTGAAAGACAATCTGTGCTGGGAAAACAATATACACGTCCTCGAAGGCGTGGTAGAAAAAGTAACGATGGAGGAAACACGATGAAGTCAGTATGTATGTTTGTATGGAATCATTTTACGAATGATGCGCGCGTCTTGCGCGAATGCTCGGCACTCGCCGAAGCGGGCTATGAAGTCGATTTGATCGCGCTCCAAGACCCGAAAAATCCGTCGCTCCCGAAAGAAGAGATGCGTCCGGAAGGCTTCCGCGTCATTCGCGTCAAACGGCAGCCGTCGATTCTCGCCAACGGGATGAAGGCGCTCAAGTCGGTCCGCACATGGGTCAGCGCGAAGAAGACGCGTCAACTCGGTGCCGGACTCGTCGGCGCGGGACTGCTCGTCCTCGCACCACTGACGATGATTGGACTCGGTGTGGCAGCGGGTGCGATTTTGTTCCCGCCGGTGCGTAAAAACATCGTCAACGCGAGCGCGATGCTCGAGATGGTGTTCACTTCGACGAAGAAGTCGTACGATTTCTATCACGCCAACGACTTGAATACGCTCCCGCAGGCGTTGATTGCCGGGAAACTCGTCAACAAAGGCAAAATCGTCTACGATTCGCACGAAGTCCAGACGGACCGGACCGGTTACGGCTATATCCAAAGTAACCTCGAAGGCTGGCTCTTGCCGTACGTCGACTCGATGATGGTCGAGAACCACACGCGCGCGGCGCACAACGAGGAACTCTACGGCTTCTATCCGTACGTGCTCCACAACTATCCGTTCTATCGTCCGCTCGACTTCACGCTCCGCAAAGACTTGCATGCGCTCCTCGACTTGCCGAAGGATGAAAAGATTCTCTTGTATCAAGGCGGCATCCAAGCCGGCCGCGGACTCGAGCAGCTCATCCTCGCCGTCAAGGACTTCAAGGAAGGCACGCTCGTCATGATCGGGGACGGGAAACTGAAGCCGGTGATTAAACAGATGATCGAGGACGAGGGCGTCAGCGACCGCGTCAAGATGATTGACAAAGTACCGGTCGAGGCGTTACCGTATTATACGATGAACGCGTATCTTGGTTTCCAAGTGTTGAACAACGTCTGCTTCAACCACTACTCGGCGTCATCGAACAAGCTGTTCGAATATTTGATGGCCGAAGTACCGGTCGTGTCATGTGACTTCCCGGAAATCGAACGGGTCGTCGCCGGCAACGATGTCGGTGTCGTCGTCGATTCGCACGACCCACAATCAATCGCCGAAGGCGTCAACCGCCTGCTCGACGACCAAGCACTCTACGCCCGTGTCAAAGAAAACACGAAGACGGCGCGTGAGCAATATAACTGGGATTTGGAAAAAGAGGCACTCTTGAACGTCTACACGAACGTCGTGGACCGCAAGTTGCCGATTATGAAAGACGGTGCGCCAAAGCCAGTTCAACAGTAAGACTTAGACTGCGGCTTTGTGCCGCGGTCTTTTTTATATGGAAGGGGGACAACCAATGAAACGTCAACAACAACACCTATTGCGTCAACAAGTCTGGAAGAAGCTCCAATCGATTTCCTTGAAGGATATCGCCTGGATCGTCGCCGGCTCATTCATTCTGTCGTTCGGGGTGAACTACTTCACCGTCCCGAACGATTTCTCGGAAGGCGGCCTGCTCGGGGTCACCATCATCCTGTATTACATGTTCGGCTGGGACCTCGGGGTCACGTCGATTATCGGGAATGGGATTTTATTCATCGTCGGCTATAAGCTGCTCGACCGCCGGACGATGGTCTACTCGGTCGTCGCCGTCATCGCGACGTCATTCTTCCTCAGCTTGACCCATGACTGGGGCAGCCCGGCCGAGGACAAACTGCTCGCGGCCGTCTACGCCGGGATCATGATCGGTGTCGGCATCGGTATGGTGCTCCGCGTCGGCGGGACGACCGGGGGCGGGGTCATCATCGCCCGTCTCATGGAGAGATATTTGCATATGAGCGTCGCTGTGTCGATGTTCATCATCGATGCCATCGTCGTCGGGGCGTCAGGCTTCATCCTCGGGGAACAGGTCGTGCTCTATACGTTGATCGCCATCATCATCGGCTCGTGGGTCATCGACCTCGTCGCTGAAGGGCTCAACATCCGCAAGGCCGTCACCATCATCAGTGACAAGCAAGAAGAGCTCGCCGTCGTGTTGACGGAGACGCTCGGCCGCTCGGCGACGATTATCCACGGTCACGGCTACTATACGAAGCAAGATAAGAACATGCTCTATATGATCGTCGACAAGCGCCAAGTCGGTCCACTCAAGAAAATCGTCGAAGTGACAGACCCCCGTGCCTTCGTCGTCATCCACCAAGTGAAAGAGGTCATCGGGGAAGGGTTTAGCTACCCGTCCCGATAATTTGAAAGCTGGTGTTTTGATGCCAACTTCTATATAATAAGAAGCGTGTAAAAAGAAGGAGGAACTGACTACTATGCAAACGATCGCTACAATCAGCCTACTCGTCGTGGCTGTTTTATTGATTGTCGTCGTACTGCTCATGTCAGGTCGGTCGCAAGGTCTTGGGGCGATTGCAGGTGGCGCGGAGCAGTTGTTCGGCCGCCAGAAAGCGCGCGGCTTCGACGCTGTTTTGAACCGAACTGCAGCTGTACTAGGCACATTGTTTTTCATTTTAGGATTACTAGTCGCATCATTATGATGAAAGGCTGATCGTTCTCGATTTTTACGTGAGGCGGTCGGCTTTTGTTTTTTTCAATTATTTTTTGGGAATAATGGATTGTATGAGGAGATGACGTTAGCAATGAAGATTACAGCACCGAAACCGTTCTTCTTCGAAGGCGGACCACGTGCCGTGTTGATGTTACATGGCTTTACCGGATCGAGCGCGGATGTCCGCATGCTCGGTCGTTTCCTGCAAAAAGAAGGCTATACGTGTATGGGTCCCCAGTACCGGGGCCATGCCGTCCCGCCTGAAGAATTGCTTCAATACGGACCGGCGGACTGGTGGGAGGACGTCTTGAACGCCTACCAGTCGTTGAAAGAGAAAGGCTATGAGGAGATTGCCGTCTGTGGCCTCTCGCTCGGCGGCGTCATGTCGCTTCGCCTCGCTTCACAGGAGAACGTCAAAGGCGTCATCCCGATGTGCGCCCCGACCGGAATCGATGCCGAGGACCGGTTATACAAAGGAGTCAAAGCCTACGCTCGAGAATATAAATCTCGAGAAGACAAATCACCTGAACAGATCGAACAGGAGATGGCGGACTTCAAACCGATGCCGACGCTCAAGGACCTCCGTGCCTTCGTCCGTGACACGACGACAAAGCTCGAAGATATTTTCGTCCCGGCGCTCGTCGTCCAAGGGGCGAAAGATCAAATGGTCGATCCTGAATCTGCACACGAAATTTACGAGGCGATTAACGCGTTCCAAAAAGAACTGCTCATGTATGAGGAGTCGGGACACGTGATCACGCTCGATAAAGAAAAAGAGAAACTGCACCAGGACGTGCTCGATTTTCTCGAAACGTTAGACTGGTCAGTTTGAAAAAGGAGGTGTCACGTTGAATTTACGTGACCAACTACTAGAAATGATCCAAGCCAGTGATAAAGCACTGACAGTGGACCAGTTGACTGAGCGTCTTGCGCTCGAGTCGACGGATGCCTTTAAAGAGCTCATCCGCACCTTGAATACCCTCGAAGAAGAGGGCTTAATCGGCCGCACACGGACGAACCGTTACGGGACGCTCGCCGTGCTCGGCCAAGCAGCGGGAATCATCTCGATTCACCAACGCGGCTTCGGCTTCTTATCGGTCGAAGGGGAGACGGAGGACGTGTTCCTTCCGCCCGACCAATTGAAAGACGTCTACCACGGGGACACGATTCTCGTCAAAAAACGTGAGGACAACCGCGGCAAGACCGAGGGCGTGCTCCTCAAAGTCTTGAAGCGCGGCTTGTCGGAGTTCGTCGGGACGTATACGCTCCCGAGCGGACGCCTCGACCAGTTCGCCTTCATCGAGCCGGATGACAAGCGCATCAACTTCTGGCCGGTCGTCAACCCGGACAAATCGCTCGGTGCCGTCGATGGCCATAAAGTCGTCGTCCGCATCACGAAATATCCGGACGGACGTTTCGCCGGAGCGTGTGACGTCGTCCGCATCATCGGACACAAGAACGACCCAGGCGTCGACATTCTGTCGATCGTCTATAAGCACGGCATCCCGACGGAGTTCCCGGAAGATGTCATCGATCAGGCGAACGCTGTACCGGACGAGGCCGACGAGAAAGACTTCATGGGCCGCGTCGATCTTCGTAACGAGACGATTTTCACAATCGATGGCGAAGACGCGAAAGACTTGGACGATGCCGTCCATGTCAAAAAACTCGACAACGGCAACTATGAGCTCGGCGTCCATATCGCTGACGTGTCACACTACGTGACGGAAGGGTCACCGCTCGACGTCGAGGCGTTCGAACGGGGGACGAGTGTGTATCTCGTCGACCGCGTCATCCCGATGTTGCCGCACCGTCTCTCGAACGGGATTTGTTCACTCAACCCGCACGTCAACCGGTTGACGCTCAGCTGTGTCATGGAGATCTCCCCGCAAAACGGGAAGGTCGTCCACCACGAGCTGTTCCCGAGTGTCATCAAGACGACGGAGCGGATGACGTATACGAACGTCCGTGAAATCATCGAACGTGATGACGAAGCGACGCTCGAACGGTACGAGCCGTACATCCCGTTATTCGACCTCATGGCCGAACTTGCGGAAGTGCTCCGTAAGCGCCGCAACTCGCGCGGTGCCATCAACTTCGACTTCGCCGAGGCGAAAGTCGTCGTCGATGAGGAAGGCAAACCGGCCGACATCGTCTTACGTCCACGCTCGGTCGCCGAGAAGTTGATTGAAGAGTTCATGCTCGCGGCCAACGAGACGGTCGCCGAACACTTCCACAAGATGGACGTGCCGTTCATCTATCGTGTCCACGATAACCCGAAACCGGACAAGCTCGATTTCTTCTTCGACTTCGTCGCGAACTTCGGCGTGCACATCGAGCGGTTCAAAGGCCAAAAGGTCGAACCGAAGACGCTGCAGAAGATTTTGAAGGCAATCTCAGGTGAACCGGAAGAGCCGGTCATCAGCACGATCATGCTCCGCTCGATGCAACAGGCGAAGTACGATGATGTCTCGCTCGGTCACTTTGGCCTCGCGACCGATTTCTATACGCACTTCACATCGCCGATCCGTCGTTACCCGGACTTGATCGTCCACCGTCTCATGCGCACGTACGTCTTCAACGGCGACGTGTCAGAGAAGACGATTGCCAAGTACGAGGACCGTCTCGACTCGATTGCCGAACAGGCGTCGAAACGCGAGCGTCGTTCGGTCGATGCCGAGCGCGAGACGCAAGCCTTGAAGAAAGCCGAGTACATGGAATCACGTCTCGGTGAAGAGTTCGACGGTGTCGTCAGCGGTGTCACGAACTTCGGGATGTTCATCGAGCTTCCGAACACGATTGAAGGGCTCGTTCGTCTCCAGTCGATGGATGACTACTACCACTTCGACGAGTCGCAGCTCATGTTGCTCGGCGAGCGGACGAAACGTCAGTTCCGGATCGGTGACGCGGTGCGCGTCAAGGTCGACGCCGTCAACTTGGACGAGCGCACGATCGACTTCACCGTCGTCGGCATGCCGAAACGGGAACAGTCGCGCCGTCGCCAACCGACGACGATTAAAGCGACGGAAGGTCGTCCGAAGAAAGATGACAAGCGTGGGGGACGCGGTCGCGATGACAAACGTCCGAAACGTGGCAAGCCGGGCAAACCAGGCAAACCAGGGAAACCTGGCCAAGCCGGGAAACCGTCTAAACCAGGCGAGAAGCCGAAGTCGTCGCAAGGACGTTCGGCACTCGACTTGAAAAAGAAAGACGGTCAAAAACGAACAGGCGACGCGAAACGCGGAGCGAAGAAACGTCGCTGACGGGAGGGGGCGACCCCTCCTCTATATTGAAGTAAAGGACTGAATGTCTATGGCCAAGAAGAAAGATTCGAACGCGCTCGCACAAAACCGAAAAGCGTCCTTCGATTATGCGATCGAAGATACGATTGAAGCCGGTATGGTGTTGACGGGGACCGAAATTAAATCGGTGCGCCAGTCAAAAATCAACATCGCCGATGCGTATGTGCGCTTTGACGGTGGCGAGGCGACGCTTCACAACTGTCATATCAGCCCGTTCGAGCAAGGGAACCGGTTCAACCATGAGCCGCTCCGTGTCCGAAAGCTATTGTTGCATAAGAAGCAAATCAATCAGCTCATCGGCGCGCAAGGCCGTGACGGGTATACGATCATCCCGCTCAAAGTGTATTTGAAGAACGGCTTCGCCAAATGTCTCCTCGGCATCGGGCGCGGGAAGAAGAAGTATGACAAGCGCGACGACTTGAAGAAGAAAGATGCGAAGCGCGATGTCGACCGGGCACTCCGGGACCGGCAAAAATACTGACAGCGAGACCTGATTGTGGTATAGTTGTTGTAGTACCAATTACCACCTCGGGGACGTTATGGATTCGACGGGGGTAGGTCGGTCGTATGTGGCGTGTCGAGGGGTCGGCCTCGTTAAAACGCAAACGCCTATAACTGGCAAAACTAACACACAACTCGCAGCAGCCTAAGTGCCCTGCGGATCCTGACATCCATCGCTTGTGTGGATGATTATCAGGGTCTCAAACTAAGCAAGCTACGCTTCAACCTCGCCGTCTGAGGGCGCGAAGAAGAGATGAATCAGACTGGATGCGACAACGCCTGTTTATCGGCAGTGTCACATTGAGATTCAATAGATAAACTACACACGTAGAAGCATACGTTACGATGCCTTCGGACGCGGGTTCGACTCCCGCCGTCTCCATTTATGAAATGGCTGGAAACGTAGCTATATCAAGGTTTTACGACATTAGGGGTATTGAACGGGAGTTAAACTCTTGTTGAATATCCCTTTTTGCATCCCTACATATTTATTCAACTTTGTTCTTAAATCTTCTAATTCAAATGATGAGTTGGAGGACTTTTTTATGTTCAAGAGTAGAAAGCACGGGGTATTTGCTGTAGATGAAAGTTTGATTGTTCCAGTATCAATCAATAAAGTTGCTATACAGAAAGATTCACCAAAGATTGAGGAAGCACTTGATACGGTTTATCAACAAATGAGAATTAGCGGGAACCGCCCCCGTACTATTGAGAGTTACAAATACGTATTTAATCAATTTAAAGAAACTAGTTCTATAAAATTCGTAGAAGATATTTCTATTGATTCCATATATCATTATTTGGATTCATTAAATGTTTCAGCTAATACGAAATTGATAAGACTCAAGACTTTGAAAGCAGTGTTGAGTAAATTCTTTGATAATGGATGGATTCATGAGAAGTTTTGGAGTAACATCCATATCAAAATTGATAAGGAAGTAAAGCAAGGTGCGGAAGAAACTGATATCGTAACCTTGCTGTCATTGATTGATCAAAGCACTTTTATTGGTTTTCGTGATGCAACCGCTGTCCGTCTAATGTATGCTACAGGGATTCGTATTCGTACCCTTGGAGAGTTAAGGGAAAGACACATTGACTTCGAAAATCTTTGCTTAAATTTAGACGGTTCTACGCTTAAAAACCATAAATTTTTGAAGTTACCGATAACTGAAGAAATTGCTATGATCTTAAGAGTATTGGTTCAACTTAATAACGGAATTCGCGATCACTTTGAGGTAGAGAACACTCATGTATTTATCACTCAAAATGGGCATCCTATGAACAATACGAAGTCGTCTAACTGTGCTGTATCTAAGCAACTACACAAGTATTCTAAACGATACAATTTAAAGAACATCAATGCACATGCTATCAGAAGAGGTTTTGCAAAGAATCTTTTGAAGAAAGGTGCGAGTGTAACTCTTATCAGTAAAGCATTAGGGCATTCTGATTTAGCTGTCACGACCCAATACCTAGATTTAGATGTAGAGGAAGTTGCGACGGACTTAAGAAATTATTTATAAAAGGTTTGATGTATAGAGATTTTTTTTAAGTGCTTAATTGTTAGTTAATTAAGTGCTTTTTTATTTTGCGGATTTAAATTTCTTCTTCTCAAAATAAATTTCGCTAACTTGTCCTAAAAGTAACTACCTTTGCTAGTACTACTTTGTAACACACCGTTACAAATAAAAACTTTTAGGAGATTTTTAGATGAAAACAATTTGTAGAAAGAAAACGAAGATCACAGTAGTGAATTCTATTATGGGAAGTGGAAAGACCAGTTGGGCGATTCAACATATGGATGAAGCTTCTTCAAGTAACAGGTTTATTTATATTACGCCTTTTAAATCAGAAATTGAACGGGTCATAGGTTCTCTAAGCAGAGATTTTGTACAACCAGAGAATACTAAAGATGGCACTAAACTCGAATCTTTGAAAAAACTAATTACTGAAGGAAAAGATATTGTCTCAACACACGCACTGTTTCAGAGAATGGATAAAGAATTGATTACTCTGATTCAGCTTCAAGGCTATACGTTAATTTTAGACGAAGTCATGGATGTATTAGAACCAGTGAAGTTATCAAGTGATGACTTGAAAGTTCTTTTATCCGCAAAAAATAAAAGAGGGGAGAGTATAATCACAGTCAACGAAAACGGATTTGTACGTTGGAATGACGAAACTTATTCGGAAGGAAACTTCACAAATATTCGTAACGTGGCTAAAGCGGGTAACTTAATGCTTTTCAATAACGTTGCTATGTACTGGCTATTTCCGATTGAAGCTTTTAAGGGATTCGATGAAGTGTTTATTATGACTTATATGTTTAGTGGACAGATTCAGAAGTATTATTATGATTTGTTTAATCTGACTTATGAGTACCGTTCAGTTTCTAATCTTAATGGCAAATACACATTAGTAGATTATGTGGAATTGCAAACTGAGGATAGAACACATTTAAAAGATTTGATTAAAATCCATTACTCTAAATCATCCGACAAGATTGATTTGAACCGTATGGGTGAAGGGAGATATGCCTTAAGTAAAAGTAATTTAAAAGATTTGACACGGAGGAATACAACCCGAAAAATCCTTAAAAACAATGCGTACAACTTCTATCGAAACAAAGTACAAGTTAAATCTGATCAAGTAATGTGGACAACATTCAAAGAATTTCGGACTAAGGTGTCACCGATAGGTTTGAAAAAAGAATTTGTTTCAGTAAATGCTAGGGCTACAAACGATTATGCGGATAAGTCCGTTTGTATCTATATAGCTAATCGTTATATGAATCCTGTCACAAAACAGTTTTTTGCTTCAAAAGGTATAACTGTCGATGAAGATCTGTTTGCCTTATCAGAACTATTGCAATGGCTGTTTAGAAGTAGAGTGAGAAAAGGAGAACCAATCGATGTGTATATTCCATCTGAGAGAATGAGAAGTTTACTTGAGGGCTATCTTGAAGGTTCAAATGAAAATCCACTACTGTTTAAACTTAGTAAAGAGGGCTGAAAAGCATTGGTACGACTGGATTTCAAGGATTTTTCCTTATAAGAAAGATAACAAGGAGTAAAGATATACCCTAAGCAACACTACAAGGGATAACTTAAAAAACGTTATCCCTCTCCATGTTACTTAGACAACTTAAGAGATTGTCTATTTGTCCTATTAAGTGAGGGCGATTTTCCCTCACACGAGGCGAATGCCGAGTATATAAGCGAAATATATTATGCAAATTTGTTCGTTATTTTTATTTGTAAAAGGGAGTTAGTGCATACGACTTCTCTTTAAATAGCTTATAAATGGCATAGTACCAACACTGAGTTTCAACAACATCTAAGAGTAATTAGTTTATTAAATAAAACTATGCACAATGAGTGATAAGACGAATAAAATTCTAAATCAACTTTGTGACATACATTTAGGAGGAAGAAATAATGTTGAAGAAATTAGAAAATGAATCATCAAATGGTATTAAAGAATATGGAATGAAGAAAGTAGTGACAATGAAGATTTCTAAATGGGAACAAGAAACTACTATAAATTTTGATCCAGTAACGTCTACATGGTCAATTTATACTTGTGTGCCATCACATATCAAACGCTTACTCAATAATCCGCTTCTACAGAAGGAGAATCTAGAGGTGCTTACAGTCTATGAAGATAAACCTTCTAGTATCAAGTTGTCAGTGCCAGATTACCTTTTTAACAGTAGTTTTTTTAAGCGAAAGCGTGTTTTATCAAAGGATCATAAAATTGCATTACAGAACGGAAAGAATCGAAAAGTTTTAGCAAGCTAAGGTATAAAAAAAGCTAGCAGTCTAATTTATCTCTTAAAGTGAATAGAGAGATATTGAATGACCGCTAGCTTTATTCAATTTGGGAAAAATCATAGACAGAAATTCTTAAGGTTATTCTCAATCTGTTCATCAGTGATGCCTATATATTTTAAAGTGATTCTAGGATGCGAGTGATTAAGAATTAGTTGTAGTTCTGCAATGTCCTTAAACTGTTTGTAGTGCCAGTAACCATATGTTTTCCTTAGCGTGTGTGTACCAATCCCATCAGGAATGTCTACCATGTATGAAGCTTTATTAAGTTGTCGATATGCCTGAATACGACTAATAGGTTGATTGCCTTTGCGACTTGGGAACAGCCATTCAGTTTCTTCTAATGTTTTAATGTAAGAATTTAATTCATCATAGATGCCATTTAAGTAAACAGTCCTCTTTTTCTTCGTCTTACCTTCGAAAATAATGAACGATTTTTTCCCTTTTACATCATTGATCTTTAGTTTCAATATATCGCTAATACACAACCCCGTGTTAATACCTAAAAGAAACATGATATAGTCTCGTTCACTACACCATTTTTTTAGAGACCATTTCATATCTTCTATTTTTTCCTTTGATCGAATTGGTTGTACGTCTTTTATCTCTAGTTGCTTTTCGCTTTTCATGGTTTCTAACCCCTTTATTTTAGGTGTTTTGAATGTAACATTTTTTAATCTGATTTAAATATATCATGGATATATGAAGAATGCTTCATTTTAAAAGAAATGAATGTAACTTTATATGTATTTTGTTACATTTTTCTACTTTAAATTTATTCATAGTTAAGAAAACCATATCTATAAAATGCACCTTTAAGCTGATCACAACTAGTATTTTCGATTATCACTGATTGGTGTTTCTATGAAGAAAAGAACTAAACAGTTTAATGAACCATCATTAGGATACTGTAGAAATAAATAAGGAAATAAACGCTGAAAGAAATACGACAGATTAAAAAGACCGATAGTAATATAAGCGTTGGCAAAGATTAAGAAGAGTAATATCAGATTAAATTGACTTCTGATATAGAGAATCGTAGTCAAAAAGAATAATAGTATTTAAAAAGAAAGATTATACAGAAGTAGGAAGGGTACACAAGGGGGATAGGTGGTGTCCTATCCTCCATCCGTTATCAAGAATATATAAGCAGTGATCTAGAAACTTTTTGTAATAATGATTTATAGATTTTTAAGTCAATAAAAGATATGCGAACATACTTTGCATTCTAACACTGAATCAAATGATTTAATTAACCTTCTTTATTCCACTAAAAGAAAACAAGTAAGGATATGTTATCCAACTTACTAGTTTAAAATGTACGTATCAGAAAAGATTATTGAGTTACTATAAATTCTTAATGTGAAGAAAAAATTATTCTTATATCTTTTAGTGACATAAGCGGTTTTTATTATTTGTTGGAGGAAATTAGTTGATTTACTTCGAATCACTTCTCTAGCCAAAGATACTCTTTAGTGGAGGTAAACCTTATTTTTAAAGTTCATTATTCAATTTCATTTTGTGCTTTTTAACGTAAGAAAATTCCGCATAATATAATACTCCGTAAAATTTTAAGTTTAAATTATAAAATATAACAATTATTTTTTTCAATATTGTAAAAAAATAATAATTTGGTATAAGATGTAATTATAGTGGTTTTAAAAATAAAATTATACTAATTAGGAGTGGTTATATGACAATTTTAGAATATTTAAGTAGACACCAAGGTAGAAGTTTTAGTGAAGTAGCGGAGGTGTTATTAAAATGATTGAGAATCAATCCGATATTAAAGATGTTCTTAAAGGGTCTTCAGCAACAACGAATCCTTTAGCACGTACTTCTTGTGTGATTCTTCAACCCATCGATGAATCTAACTATAAAAAAACAATTGAAAAATCAGTACCATTTAACTTAATAGAAAAAAGGTTGACTAAAGAAGAAGTTAAGAAACTTAAAGAAATTTACAATGGTGTTTCACCTCAAGTTTGGGGAATAACAGACACTAAGCGTACTAAAGTTAGTTATAAAGATATGCAAGTAGGCGATGTAGTCTTATTCAATAAATCCAAAAATTACTTCGCCAAAGGTGTTGTCACTTTTAAAGCTGTTAGTGAAAAATTGTCTGAAGATCTTTGGGGTACGTTAGAGTTTAAAAACATCTATTTTATAGGTTGGATTGAATCAATAAACATTTCAAATATCATGATGAATGAAGTTATCGATATTGAGAAGATGAGTTCAAACTATGACTATCCCTTGTTTGGAGTTAGAGTGTTAAAAGAAAAGCAAAGTCAAGCTGCACTTGATTTTTTAGATATCGAAAATACTAATCCTTTTGTAGAAGTTAGTGCAAATGAATTTGAAGAAGCAGTTCGGCTTAATATTGAAGGTTCATTAGATACTTCAACAAATAGTAAAGGTCGAGTTGAACAAAGATATCTTAGGAATAAGTTATTTGGAAAAAGGTTGTTCGAAAAGTGTGCTTGTTGTGGTTTCGACTATCCTGTAACCCAACTTTATGCAGCCCACATCAAAAAGAGAAAGTTTTGTAATGTAGAAGAAAAGCTAGATACTAGAATTGTTATGCCCATGTGTAAATATGGATGTGATGTAATGTTTGAGGACGGTTATATTGGAGTTGAAGCCGGGAAATTCAAAAAGTTAAAAAATAATAGTCTCACTCTTACCACTAGAATAGAAGAACTAGTATCGGCAATAGAAGGGAAGCAATGTAGCTATTGGACAAGTGACACCAAGAGTTATTTTGAATGGCATAAAGAATTTCATGAAAACAAATAATTGAGTGTACTAAAATTTCTAGGAGGAACCCAAAGGGTTTCTCTTTTTACATACATGCATATTCCTAAAGAATTTCCATATCGAATAATTAACTTTCTAAAAGGGTATAAGATACATTTAAAAGTAAAAATAGGATATAATTAAAACGAGAATGAATTAGAAATAATGTAATTATTAAATTTATAAAAGAGATTTAAAGTAATTATCAATACGTACACTAATTTTGGAGGGAATATAAATGAAAATGCCGTGGAAAAAGAATGTACGAAAAGTACCTGAAAAAATCATAAGAAAAATTGAGGAAATGCAGTCCGAATCAGTAATAGTAGCTACAGTAATAGAAATTACAAAAGATGAAATTATTCAAGGTAAATACAAACACTTGTTGATCTCATATGATGGTGAACTTTCATATGAGGATGAGGTTTTTCCAAATCCCTCTGTTGGTAGATATTCAAACTATAATGCTAACGGTCGAACTATTACAAAAAAAGGCTTACCTAAAGTTCCAAAATCTTTTACAAACACTGTCCCTATTTTTGGGGATTGGGGAAAAGGGTCTGTTGATGTAACTAGAACGATTCTTGTCTTCCCTAAAGAATATTGGTTACCCCAAAACTATACAATCAAAATAAACTTATTAGGAGAAAAAGAAGAAGCCTTTGATTTTAAGTTTTCAATAGATGTACATCTTTTAAAAAACGATGAAAAATTTATGGATAAATTATTGTACCAATGTAATCTTCTTATGGAGAATACTGGTCATTGTGATGTATTTACAAAAGAAGCTACAGATAAAGATTACATAGAAACATTACAAGTAGAGTGGGAAATTTTTCCTCCCGGTCAAAAGAATTTTGAAAAGAATATACAACGATTGATTAGCAAGCATAGAAACCCGTTAAAAAAAATTATAGATATTTATTCTGATCGTATGGAGTTTTTTGAAGAACTGAAACCTATACGATATATCTCGGGAACAAATAGCTTTAGTTCATATTTTGGGGCTCAAATAACTGAAAACTTAGTTGTACTAGAGAGTGCGAGTTATGGTAATGCTATATACATTCTTTTTGAAGAGTGGGAGGAACTTAGTAAGATGAGTAGAACAGAACTTCTTAATAGTGAAAATAGGAATTTTGAAAGAGTCACACACACGGGTAATTGGAAAAATAAAGTTCGAAATGCAATGAAAAATTATGAATAAGAGTTCTTTGAATCTTAATAGAAAGTATAAGAATTATTCTCTTTATATAGAAGGGTGATTTATGGAGGGCTATTTATATTCAAAAGGAGAAGTTATTGAAAAGGTATGGCTTCATTCTAGATATCATGGGAACTTACTTTCATACTGTGATCAAATAGCAGGGGGAAAATCTGGGAATGGTTTCGTAGCATTGATTTTTCTATTCAATCTCACAGAAAATATTTTTAAAGATAGAACAAAAAACTATGAAGCGAGTTTTATGAATGTGATTAACGAACTTAGAACTCAAAAGGTAATTACTGAGATAGAATATAGATTTCTTAATGATAAGAATAATAGTATAAGAAAACTACGAAATTTGTTAGCACATGCGAATCTATCAAAGTTTAGCTTTTCAATGATTGAAGATGGAAGAGAAATTTATTATCCTTTAACAGAAAATGAAAACTGCTTAAAACTTTACGAAAACGTGTCAAATGTTCTTTTTAACTTGATACTAAGATTAGTAAGTTATAGTTTCTCAGAACCAATTGAGATAGACTTGGATAAAGAAATCCAAACCATTGAAATCAATATTGTAGAGTTTACTCCTGAACAATTATTAAATTTTAAAGGTATTGATGCTTCGACTTTGCCAGAGTGGCAAGAACTAAACGAAACTGATAAGTATAGATATGCTGAAAATGCTAGTGACGTTAATATGTATGAAGCAATCTTTAAAATGATAAAATATCGTGAAAGTGAGATATAAGAATAGCTTCAATATCGTTAGTCATACTTTGTATGTAAGTTGAAGTGCTAAGCTACTTTAACTAATGCTAAAACAATTGAGTCCAGTTGTAAAATCCCTCAACTATAAAATAAATAATTACGAATTTGGTTGTTTAAGATGGTATTAGTTTATAACACCTTGAATAAGGGATTGTTAAACAGTTTCTTATATTATTACTATGAATATTAAGGTATAATTCTTGAAAGAAGGTCTTTGAACCGAGTTCATAAATTTGTAGGACTCCCTTTTGAGTAAACCTTGAAATGTAAACCTCCATTTAAATTATTTGGAAGTTACGATGCCTTCGGACGCGGGTTCGACTCCCGCCGTCTCCATTTTTAAGCAGTCTACAACGACTGCAATCAATGATTTTTAATGAAGACCTTCTAATTTCATTGAGATTAGAAGGTCTTTTGATGTTAACGGAGTAGGTCAACCACAATGAAATGAAAGCAGGTGAATCAAATGGGGAAATATCAATTGGATACGAAAAGTAAAGTGGCTGCTGCCAAGTATCAAGACGGTAAGAAGCCAGCTGTGTCGAATAAAAAAGATAAGATCAATCAGCTTCGAGAAGCATATTTGCAGAAGCAAAATGGGAAGAAGCAATCTGGTCAAGGATAAGGAAGCATTATAGTAAAAGGATTATTGAGTGTTTGCTCAATAATCCTTTCTTTGTGAATGGATAACTTGAATGGACGACACCATTATTTGGGTTTTTGAACGGAATCAAAGGATTGAATATTACTTTGTTGAATATAAATTATGAGCTGTTTTTAAAAAATCACCATTAAAATGTACATAACTATCATAGGAGGAATCCTCATGTCAAAAAAATCTACGGAATTAATTATAAATGGAGTCAAGAAGTATGGTCCGGCAGTAGGAAAGTTTGCACTTGAACATAAAAAAGAAATTGTTGGAGCAATTGGTGCATTTGGTGTAACGGAACGACTCAAAAATCGCTCGAATAAAGAATCGAACCCTAAAAAACCAAAAGACAAAATTATGCATCCTCGAAAGAAGAGATACCAATATTATTTAGCAGAGGTTGTTCCCTCGTTAAACACTCAAAATCGAGATGAACTGTTCCAGTATAAGCTGGAAGTGGAGCAATGCATTCAACAAATCAAATTCGAACAGGCGCAGGACAGCGTCATCAAAAAACAGCTTCATGAGAGTCGGATAAAAGAGTGGGATGCAATCCTTTCTCAAATCGTGAGCCAGATGACCGTAAAAGATTATATGGAATATCTAAAGCTCTTTAACAATCCTGAATATCAAAGTGAGTACTTTAAAGACTTTGAAGGCGATGTTGAGAAATTTAAAAAGCTAAATACTGTTGAACAGTATGATAAGTTAGTTCGTTATATTCATGAAAAAACAAATATCGATATAGAACAAATCAAAAAAGAGTTTTCGGCTCCTGTTTGATTCACCTTTATCCGTTTTTGTTCCTCATTCGTTATAATCGATGATGTGACGAATGAGTGGGGGGTGAGGTCATTGGGGTGGGATTTGAGTGTTGCTGAGGCAAAAGACGTCTACTTAACAGAAACTGACTTATGGCGCTATACACAACAATTTTTAATGAACGCGACACATACGACGACGTACAAGCATATGCTCATGAAGGCGTTGCTCGAATGTACGACCGAACTGAGTGATTCTGGTATATTGACGTTCCAGCAAATTGCGAGACATGTGACGAAGATGTATTGGAATTTGATTGTGACGCACGGCTTACGACAAGTGAATCAACTCGGAAAATTGAGTTCGGTCGAGAAAATGATGCTTACATTCCAAGCGACACATGAGATTCCGTCCACATGGAACTTTGACCGTCTGCCTGTTTCTCAGCAACAACAATTGATTCGGAACGTGAATCAGTTCTATAAGAAGTATGTGTACGGCTCGTTCTATGCTTCGTTCGAGGGGACCGTCTATTCATTCAACCGGAAAGAAGAGTGGGTCAAACTCGTGCCTGGTTATATCGTCTTTTTTGAGAAGTACAAGCGGGTACTGATGAACGTCACGAACTACCAACTCGCTGTCTTTTTAGAGAAATACAATACACGTGATGCGATGGAGCAAATTTTGAGCAAACTCGAGTTTGTCTCGTCCCGGCAATCGCTCGATGAGTTCAAGCAGATTTTACTGAGTCACGGTCATTCCGTCTGTTTTTATTGCATAAAACCGTTGAGACAGACTCACGTCGATCACTTCATTCCGTGGTCGTATATGCAGAACGATGTATTATGGAACTTTGTATTGGCATGCCCGAGTTGCAACACCAGCAAGAATAATCGGATGGCGAAGGTGGATTATCTTTATGCACTCGTGGAAAGAAATGATGAATTGCGAGTGGCAGAGCAGATGGGGACATACAAAGAGACGAAATTGATTCACCTGTACGAGTATGCGGTACAGAACGGGTTTGAAGCCAATTGGGCACCGAAGGGATAGATTTGTGGGATAGGTGATGTTCAAAAATTCGGGAGCTTAGAAAACTAGAAACTCATTACCCTTAAAACTATACCTTTGAATAAAATAAACCCTTCCATAAATTGTCTGATACACTGATAGAAAGAAGCTGAGATACTTTTTTTGGTGGTACATAGACGGTTTAGAGGAGGTATTGGTGTGAAGCGCTTTTGGAAATGGGCATTAATTGTGATCGGAGTGCTTGTCGTCGGGATAGGAGGACTTGTTTTTGCGTTCAATCAGTCGATGCAGTCCGATCCGGATGAAGAAGCTAAAGCAATCAAACTCGCTGAACCGTACGTAGCGGAGCGTTTTAAAAATGCCGAATTGATGACAGAGGTCACGTTCGACAACATGGGCAATTTCCCATTCGAATATGCAGCGACTGCAGTTGATTCCGTGACAGGGACCGAGTTCTTTGTCTACGCGGACGAGACGACAGGGGAGGTCGTCGACACGTTCCTGGCATCGAAATGGGAAGATGACGTGACGGATGTCATCGAGGATTCGGTCATGACGGCGTTTGGTCGCGACGTCACGTTCGATGTTTTTTACGATGAAGTAGCCGTGCGAGAACTCGATGTTTCGGCGGCGAACCCGCTCGCCTATAAAACAGCCGACGTCGTACCGACAATCTTAGTGACGATTCATCGGGAGCCAGTGTCAGGGGATGAGGCACTCGTCCGTACTTGGATGACGGCGCTACAAGAGAGTGACATGTTACGCCATGCGGAAGTTCATGTCGACTATGTCGCTAAAAACGGGGAGATTCTTAATGATAGGACCCCGTTAATTCTATCGTTCTAATGAAAAACACTTTCTGCGCGCAGAAAGTGTTTTTGTTTGGTTCATCGTCACCACAAGTTAAACAAATCCGCCACAATCGCATCACTGCCATCTTGGAACATGAACAAGCCGAGGGCGATTAACAGACCTCCGATGATGAGTGTGCCGAACCGCATCAGTCCGTTCGTGTTCTTTTTGAATAGACCGCGAATCACGAGCCCTCCACCGATCAATAGCATCAAGAAATACCAAAACCCCATAGCCATTCCTCCTCCGCCTGTAGTTGAATCTAGTTTACATAAATTTTCCAATACATACTGTAGGGCGTGAGACTGATTTAATCTAAGCCCAAGACGGGTACAGTACCTTTATGTGTAAATAAAGGGGAGAGTGACCACTATGCGGAAAACGATCGTCATCGCGGGCGCGAGCGGCTATATCGGCTCGAACGTGATGGACCATTTAAAAGAAGAATATGACATCATCGCCTTATCCCGCTCGACGAAGAACAAGGAAGACGAAGAACACATCACGTGGCGGTCGTGTGACTTGTTCTCGTATGAACAGACACGCGAGGCGTGCGAGGGGGCGGACTACGCCATGTTCCTCGTCCACTCGATGATTCCGGACGGCGGATTGACGCAGGCAACGTTCGAAGACATGGACGCGCTCATCGCCGACAACTTCGCCCGGGCGACGAAAGCGAACGACATTGAACAGATCGTCTACTTGAGCGGCATCATACCGAAAGAGTCGAAGACGTTGTCCCGTCACTTGAAGAGCCGGCTTGAGGTCGAACGGATTCTCGGTGGCCAAGGGGTGCCGGTGACGACAATTCGAGCTGGACTCATCATCGGTCCGGAAGGCTCGTCGTTTCCGATTCTCGCGAAACTCGTCAAACGGTTGCCGGTCATGATTCTTCCGAACTGGACGAAGACGGAGACGCATCCGATCGACTTGCGTGAAGCCGTCCAAGCGCTCATCTCGGTCGTCGGGGCCGAGGCGCTGTACGACCATCATATCGATATCGGTGGACCCGAAGTAATGACGTATCGCAAGATGATTGAAGATACGGCTGACGTCATGGGTAAACGCCGCGTCATGATCGACTTCCCGTTCCCGACAATCAAGCTGTCCCGCCTTTGGGTCATGGCCGTGACGGGCGAGCCGAAAGACACCGTCTATCCGCTCGTCGAGAGCATGGGCCACGCCATGGTCGCGAAAGACACGACCGGCGTCAAACAAGGGGAAATCCCGTTCAAGGAAGCGGTCGAGCACGCGCTCGAGGAAGAAGAGAAACAGAAGTCAGGTAGCGGCAAGAAGAAAAATGCACCGCAACAGTATACCGTCCGCTCGATTCAACGGTTCGGTCTGCCCGAGAACAAATCGGCGCTTTGGATGGCCGACACGTACTTCGAGTGGCTCGGCCGGCTCGCGTATCCGCTTATCCAGACGACGAAAGAAGACGATGACTGGGAGATTGCGCTCCTGCGACCATCACTCGTCGCGCTCCATCTGTCGCTCGAGGACGAGGCGACGGATGATATGGCATCGTATGAAATCGATGGTGGTCTGTTCACGAAGCTGAGTGAGGACGACAAGACGGGACGGCTCGAGTTCAGACGGCTGCCGGAGTCGGAAGAAGGGCTTGTCGCCATCCATGAGTTTGTGCCGGCGCTGCCGTGGTGGTTCTACACGAAGACGCAGGCGAAAGCCCACCTTGTCGTCATGTGGCTGTTCGGCCGTCACGTCCGTCTGCTTGGTGAAGATGCGGATGAGGGCGATCAAGTCGTCGAGGCACCGACGAATTAACGAAGACGCATCCATCGCATGATGGATGCGTCTTTATTAGTTTTGAATTGAACCTTACTAAAATTAATCTAGAATGAAATTAATTCTTATAATATTTAATTGCGATTTCTGTTTTACCCACGTACATATAATCTACGATTTCTATGTCTTTATTATTAATCATTAATTCAACCTCTTTTGGGAATGAATTTTCTTTTACTCGTTTGATTCGAAGGTTCATAGGCTTATATATCTTCGATTTGATAATACGATCTAAATCATTATTTATTTTTATGATGATTGGTGTGAGAATGGCGAAGAGTGCAATACCGAGAGCCAATGAATCTTTTAACTCTATGGAAAATTGGTTATAAAAAATAAATCCGAGATAATATGGCATACCGAAAATGTAGGTCAGAGACGCACAAAATAACACTGTTCTTAGTACTGACCAACGCAATGTTTTTTCCATTCGATTCCTCGATAGTTTCATAATTATTTATTCCTCCATGAAAACATTTTTAAAGTATTATTACGATTGATAGATATAGTTGGTTTCACTACTTGTCTAGTTACTAATATTCTTCTGTTTTGTCGATTGTGTTAACGTTTCGCCGGAGTCGTTTACAAAGGGCAGGGACAGGCGTACACTGAACTCGTTTTCGACATCATGGAAAGAAGGAATACAAGAATGGACAACTTCATGACACCACGCCAAAGATGGCAGAAAGACATCTCGGCCGGAATCACTGTCGGGGTCGTCGCCGTGCCGCTCGCGATGGCGTTCGCGATTGCCTCGGGCGTCGGACCGGTGTACGGCCTGTACACGGCCATCATCGCCGGTATCCTCGTCAGCCTGTTCGGGGGCTCGACGTTTCAAATCGCCGGACCGACCGGCGCCTTCATCCCGATCGTCTCGGGCGTCATGCTCGCACACGGCTATGAAGGGTTGCTCGTGACGACGTTCCTTGCCGGCCTGCTCTTATTCCTCATGAGCGTGCTCCGCGTCGGACGACTGATCCGCTTCATGCCGCGCGCCGTCACAATCGGGTTCACGGCTGGGATTGCCGTCGTCATCTTCGTCGATCAGCTCGATGAACTGTTCGGCATCACGTTCGAGAAGGCGCCGCACTTCCACGAGAACTTCCTTCAGCTCGTGACGTCATTGCCGGAGGCGAGTCTTTGGCCCGTCTTCATTGCGGCCATCGGTTTCTTGACGCTCTGGCTCGTGCCGAAGCTGCCCGTCAAGTTGCCGCTCCTCTTGATGGCGATGCTCGTGCCGACGTTCGTCAGTCTCGTCATCCCAGGGGAAGTCGCGACGATCGGTAGTGCCTATGGCGGCATCCCGAGCGGACTGCCGGAGTTCAACTGGCTCGCGATTGACCTCGATATGATTGCGACGCTCATGCCGTCGGCGTTCGCCATCGCCTTCCTCGGGGCGCTCGAGTCGCTATTGTCGGGTGCGGTCGCAGACGGCATGGCCGGCACGAAGATGAACCCGGACAAGGAACTGTTCGGGCAAGGGCTCGCCAACGTCGTCGTCCCGTTCTTCGGTGGGATTCCAGCGACCGGCGCCATCGCCCGGACGGCGACGAATATTCAAGCGGGAGCGGTCAGCCGCCGTTCCGGTGTTATCCACGGATTGACGGTGCTCCTCGCCGTGCTCGTGTTGGCACCGCTCGCGAGCTACGTCCCGCTGGCCGCGCTCGCCCCAATCTTGATGCGCGTCGCTTGGAACATGTCGGAGCGGCACCACGTCTTCGAGATGCTCAAGCATCGGTCGGCCGAGTCGCTCGTCCTGCTGATCACGCTCGGTCTGACCGTGTTCGTCGACCTTGTCGTCGCCGTCGAGGTCGGGGTCATCTGTGCGCTCGCCTTGTTTGCGAAACGGATGGCCGATACGATTGACGTCCGCGAACAGACGGAACGGTACGTGACGCGCGACGGACAGGTCGTCTTCAGCGTCGAGGGGCCGCTCTTCTTCGGGGCGATCGAGATGTTCGAGCACGTCCTGCATCATATCCATGACGAGCCTGACGTGTTCATCTTCAACTTCCACCGCTGTCCGGTCATCGATGTGACGGCCGTCGAAGAGATTCGCCGCGTCGTCCGCGAGTTGAAAGCGGCCGACCGTCGTGTCGTCTTCGCCCACTTGTCGGCACCGGTGCGCCAGACGCTCACGCATTACGGCGTGCTCGACCACGTCGATACGTTCGAGACGACGCAGGAAGCGATTGACGCGTCTTAACGGACGGACAGAATCTGACCGAACGGGATGCGGCGCACGTCCGTGTCGAACAGCTCGACTTCGCGCTCGGCGTAATAGATGGCGTGGACGTAACCGTGCACCGTATGGGTCATGCCGTTGTCAAACAGCGTCAGCTCGACGGCGTCACCTTCACGGATGGCGCGTTCGAGTTCGGTCTGCCACAAGTAGAGGAGCTGCTCATCCAAATCGGGCAGCTCGATCTTTTGGACGTGGGCGTAATATTTCTTTAGGAGCGCCACGTGCTCGGGCATGAGGAACGGAATCCATTTCAATTCACCGCGGTCTTTGTAGCGGGTCTGGCTCATGACGATTCACCTCCTTGTTTATGTCCACCGATGAGGCGTTGCCGCGTCCGGAGCGGACTGTCTTTCAATAAACTCGATGCCGGGCGGATCGTGCCGCGTCCGAAGCGGACGTTCAAGCTATCGACGAGGTCGAGGAAGTCGAACCGGCGCGCCCGGGCCCACTCGTCCTCGAAGAAGGAGAGCTGAACGTGGTCACTCCGGGGTTCGAGCTTGCCGAGGGCGACCGAGACGTAACGGACCGCCTCCGTCTCGTCCCAGGCGTCGAGGAAAAGCGTCAACAACACCGGCAAGAACTCGCGCTCGTCCGCTGTGAAGCGGGCGAGCTTTTTTTGTTTGCTGAACCCGCGCCGCTCGCTCGTCCGGGTGTAGCGGACGCCGAGATGGACGCTGCCGCCGACGAGACCGGCCTGTCGCGTCCGCATCCCGACCTCGACGGCGATGGCTTGTAAGACGAGCCGAATGGCCGCATACGTCGCATAGTCTTTCATGAGCGTGATGCCGTGGCCGATCGTCCGGGGTCGTTGCCGCTTCGCCCCGAACAGGGAACTCGGCGGGAGGATCGTCGGCGACTCGTCGATGCCCCAGGCGTGATGCCACAGCTCGGCACCGATGACGCCGAACTTCTCATGGAGCGTCTCGAGCGGATAGCGGGCGAGGTCGCCAATCGTGTCGATGCCGAGCCGATGGAGATGGACTTCCATCTTCGCACCGACGCCCCACATCTTGCCGATTGGGGCCGGGTGAATTAATCGTTCGACATCGTGTAGGAAACAGCTGGCGACGCCTGTCTTCTTCCCATGCAGGTCGAGAACGAGCTTGGCGAGGACGTTGTTCGGACCGATGCCAATCGTGACCGGGATGCCGGTATAGCGGAAGACGGTCGAGCGGATGAGCCGGGCGACGTGTGCATCGTTCCCGAACAGCCGCTCCGTGCCGGTCAAATCGACGAGCGTCTCATCGATTGAGTAGACGCGAATCGCCTCCGGAGGCGCGAACTGATGCAAAATATGAACGATTTGCACGGACACGTTCAAATAATGGCTCATCCGGGCCTCGGCGTAGATGACGTGCCGCCGCTCGTGCCACGGCAAGCGGTCGATGTGGAAGCGCCGGGAGCCGGTCTTGATGCCGAGCTGCTTCATCGGCGGTGTCGCGGCGAGGACGAGGGCACCGTGGTCTTGCAGGTTCGATAAGACGACGAGCTTCGTCTTGTACGGGTTCAACTTTCGGGCGGCGCACTCGCAGCTGGCGTAGAACGAGACGCTGTCGATACAAAAAATCCGACGTCGCATAGCCACCTCTCCTTTTTTACGAACAAACGTTCTGTTTTTTTCATCGTATCACGGTCTCACGCCGTCTCAAATAGAAAAATGAAAAGAAATTTGAAAGAAGTCAAAAAAAGGGTGGGATGAATGGTGAAATTCCAACTTTTTGGGATTTACCGAAATAATAAAGCGAGACGGAAACAAAATCCGGTATAATGAGAGGGTAGCTAGACAAATATGGTTTCGGACGATGGAGGCTATCCTGTGATTGATTTTGTGAAGCAATTGACCAATGATCAGGCACGACGATTGAAAACCTATAAGAAACAAGTCGAACGCATCAACGCGTACGAGGAGACGATGCAAGCGTTAGACGATGCAGCGCTTCGCCAGTACGCGCTCGAACTGAAACAGCGGCTCACGGACGGTGCGGACGTCCGCGCCATCACGGAAGAAGGGTTCGCCCTCGTTCGCGAGGCATCCGTCCGGACGATCGGGCTCCGTCATTATGACGTCCAGCTCATCGGCGGCCTCGCCCTGCTCGAAGGGAACATCGCCGAGATGCCGACCGGGGAAGGGAAGACGCTCGTCGCGGCATTGCCGGCGTTCGTCAAAGCACTCGAAGGGAAGGGCGTCCACGTCATCACGGTGAACGATTATTTGGCGCAACGTGACGCCGAGCAGATCGGGAAGATTCATACGTTCCTCGGGCTCACGGTCGGGTTGAACGTGCCGGAAATGGAGCTCGCTGACAAACAAGCGGCGTATGCGGCCGACATTACATACGGGGTCGGGACCGAGTTCGGGTTTGACTATCTGCGGGACCACTTGGTCGGCTCACCGCAAGAACGCGTGCAACGTCCGTTCCATTTCGCCTTGCTCGATGAAGTCGACAGCGTCTTGATTGACGAGGCGAAGACACCGCTCATCATCGCCCAGAAGGACGAGTCGCACGTCCGCCTGAAGCGGCTCGCCCAAACCGTGTTCGGTCAATTGACGGAAGACGACTATACGGTCGACCTCGAGGCGCGCGCCGTCATGTTCTCGGACAAGGGTATCGAGAAGATTGAAGCGTTGTTCTCGGTCGACAACTTGTTCTCTGCCGAGCACCACGTCCTCTATCACTACATGATGCAGGCGCTCCGGGCGAACGTATTGTTCGAGCGAGACGTCGACTATATCGTCCAAGAAGGCAAAATCGAGTTAATCGACTTGTTCACGGGCCGGGTCATGGAAGGGCGTAGCCTGTCGGAAGGCCTCCATCAGGCGCTCGAGGCGAAAGAACAGCTCGACATCACCGAAGAGAACAAGACGACGGCCGAGATCACGATTCAACACTACTTCCGGATGTACCCGCTCCTCGGTGGCATGACCGGGACAGCCCAGACGTCACGCGAAGAGTTCATGAAGACGTATCAAATGGACGTCGTCCAAGTGCCGACGAACCGGCCGCGTCTGCGGGAAGATTTGCCGGACCGCGTCTTTGACACGATTGTCCACAAGTATGCGGCGGTCGGACAAGAAGTGGCGGCCATCCACGCGACGGGACAACCGATTTTGATTGGGACGACCTCAATCGCTCAATCCGAAGCGGTGAGCGAACAGCTCGAGCGACAAGGCATCAAGCATGAACTGTTGAATGCGAAGACGGTCGCCCAAGAGGCCGAGATTATCGCCGAGGCGGGACGGCTCGGACACGTGACGATTGCGACGAACATGGCCGGACGCGGGACCGACATCGTCTTAGACGAGACGGCGCGCGAACGCGGCGGCTTGTATGTCATCGGAACGGAACGACACGAGTCGCTCCGCGTCGACAATCAGCTGCGCGGACGGTCGGGACGCCAAGGCGACCCGGGCATGTCACGTTTCTTCGTCTCACTCGAGGACGACCTCGTCAAACGGTATGCCGCCGAGCGGTTGAAACGTGTCGAACACAAACTGAAGCCAGACGAACATGGAGAGATTCGCCATAAGGAAGCCGGCGACATCATTGAATACGCCCAGACGACGATCGAAGGCGTCGGCGTCTCGGTCCGCGACTACATGTTCAAGCTCGACGACGTTTTGAACGAACAACGTCGCATCATCTACTCGATTCGCGACGAGGCGGTCGACGCCAACGCGACGGCCATCATGAACAACGTGCTCGCGATGATGCGCCTCGCGCTCGAAGAGACGCTCGACCGTCATATCGACGCGGAGCTCGTCCCGGAAGAGTGGGCGAAAGACGCGCTCATCGAGGACTATATGTATTTGACGCAACAGGCGCCGACGTGGGACGACGAGGTCGGGGACAAAGACGAGTTGAAACGAGCGTTCGCACCATGGATTGACGGCATCGTCGAGACGGCGAAGCAGCGCATCGAGGGCTATCCGGAAGTCATCGCCTTCGCGCGGCAACAACTGCTCAGCCATCTCGATATCCGCTGGACGAATCATCTGACGACAATGAACGCCTTGAAAGAAGGCATCGGGCTCCGCAGCTACGGCCAGGAAGACCCGAGCCGTCAGTTCGGCAAAGAAGGGCTCGAGATTTTCCAAGAGACGTATCTCGATATCGCCCGCGACGTGACGATTCAGCTGTGCCAGTTAGACCTATACTTTGCGCAACGGGAAGAGGAGGGGCTGTGACATGTTCGGACTGTTGAAACGAAAGAAAGTCGAGACGATCATCCGCCAAGACGACGAGCGGACGCTCCGCCTCGTGTTCGATGAAGGGATGGACATCTCGAAAGAAGATGAGTACGTGTTCCGTTATCATGCGACAACGTTGCCACCGCTCGCGGACAACCAGTTGTCGATCGAACTGCTCAGTGCGACGAAGAACCCGGGCGGTCTGTCCGTGGTCGCCTTGTTCCGCAACACGGTCGCGACCGTGTTCTCGCTCGACGAGATTCCCGTGCTCTTGTTGAACGAACGGCGTGAACCGCTCGGCCAGAAGATGCTAAGCCGGATGGACTTGCCGTCGTTCGAGGCGATGACGAGCAAGCCCGTCTACCTCGACTTTTTCGAAGAGGAACTGTTCACCGATGTCGACGACCTCGATACCGAGTCGATTCAGCTCGCCTTCCAAATGAACCCGACGGCGCCGCTCCAAGATGTGACCGACGCCGAACGGGATGCGTTCCCGGACGTGGCATGGCATCGCCTGAAACGGATGAATATCCTCAGCCGCCCGGTCGCCGAAGGCCAGTTCGACTTGCTG
Organism: Exiguobacterium sp. J17977; assembly: GCF_018616375.1. Taxonomy (GTDB): domain Bacteria; phylum Bacillota; class Bacilli; order Exiguobacteriales; family Exiguobacteriaceae; genus Exiguobacterium; species Exiguobacterium mexicanum. The sequence goes on from NZ_JAEQBB010000001.1 coordinate 576,857, forward strand.
CTCGTCCATCTCGACGTGACCGACACGGAGATCGGCGCCTCGCTTCTTGTCCGGAACGGCTATGCCGAGCAAGCGCTCCAAATCCCGCGTCTTCCGCTCGAGTTGATGCAGCGAGACGAGGTCATCGGCCGAGCCGATGCCGTGCTCGCCGAACCGATTTTACCGAAACATGACTATCCGCTCCACGTCCGCTTCCCACGGCCGGAAGGCGAGAGCGACGGAACGATCTCGATTCGCATCCGTTCGTGACGATATGACCATCCCTGATACGCGTCGGGGATGGTTTTTTTAGGTCTAACGGACTGCTCGTGCGAGGTCTAGCCTCTGAACAAGTTCGGTCGAAAAATCGCTTAACGCGAAGTCGTCTGTTCGGTCTAATCATACGGATTCGGACCTTTTCCATGTTCTCGGAAAGTCGTCTAGGACCAGACCTTTCTTTACCAATTTTTTAAGGAAATAGGACATAGGCTTCATTAAAATGGAGAGGCCGCTATGGTATATTTAGTCCGCAATGCACACCACATGAATGGGGAGAAAAATCATGTCTAAATTTACGAAGATGGCCATTGCTACGTCGCTCATCGTCCCAACACTCATCCCGCTCCAACACGCGGCAGCGGAAGACGAGGACGTCGTCAAACTGCGCTTCTTGGAGACGACCGACCTACATACAAACATCACGAACTACGATTACTTTCAGGACAAAATCGATAACACGATCGGGTTGACGAAAGTCGCGACGTTGATTCAGCAACATCGCATGGACGCCGGCAAACCGAACACGTTCCTGTTCGATAACGGGGATACGCTTCAAGGGACGCCGTTCGGGGATTACGTCCGCGAACAGCATCAGAAAGCACCAGGCGCGTTCGAGCATCCGATGTATGAAGCGATGTCGGCACTCGATTTCGATGCGGTCACACTCGGGAACCACGAGTTCAACTTTGGGCTCCAGTTCTTGTATGACGCGATGCAAGGGTCGAAAGGCAAGCTTCGCTTCGTCAACTCGAACGTGAAGGACTTGTCGGGTGAGCCAATCGTCTCGAAATATAACGAGGACGGACAAGAAGTCCAAATCATCGAACGCCAAGTCGTCGACGGGGACGGCGAGACACATACGATTAAAGTCGGTGTGTTCGGGGTCGTGCCGCCGAAAATCATGTCGTGGGACTCAGGGAACCTCCAAGGCAAGGTGACGGCAGATGATATGGTACCGGCAGCAAAAGCGGCCGTCGCCAAATTGAAAGAGCAAGGCGCAGACGTCGTCGTCGCGCTCGCGCACTCAGGTATCGGGGAAAGTGCGACACTCGCGGATGAGCAATCAGACGGGGAAGAGAACGTCGGCTACACGCTCACGAAAATCGAAGGGCTCGACATGGTCATGACAGGTCACCAGCACGGTCGTTTCCCTGACGCGAAAGGGATGTTCACCACGTTCCCGAACGTGAACATGGAGAAAGGCACGATCAACGGCAAGCCGGTCGTCATGGCGAACAACCAAGGGAAAGACCTCGGTGTCATCGACCTCGACCTCGAGCTCGTCGATGGCAAATGGCAAGTGCTCGATGCGAACGCGAAACTCGATACGGTCACGGCGGACACACCGGTCGACCCGACAATCGCCTCGCTCATCGATGCGGACCATAAAGCGACGATTGAATACATCAACCGTCCGGTCGGTGAGATTCAAGACGACATCCAAAGCTACTTCGCGCTCGTCCGTGACGACGCGTCGGTCCAGTTCGTGACGAACGCACAGAAATGGTACGTCGAGAAAGAACTCGCGACGAACCCGGAGCTCGCGGCATATAAGGAGCTCCCGCTCCTCTCGGCCGGGGCTCCGTTCAAAGCCGGGAACCGTAACTTGACGGACGCCAGCTATTACACGAACATCCCGAAAGGCTCAATCGCATTGAAGAACGTGGCCGACCTGTACGTCTTCCCGAACACGCTCGAAGTCGTCAAAGTGACGGGTGCGGACGTGATGGATTGGCTCGAGATGTCAGCCGGGGCGTACAAACAAGTCTCGGACACGAACGATGAGTTGCTCAACTTGGAGTTCCGCAGCTACAACTTCGATATCCTCGACGGCCTCACGTATGAGATTGACGTGACCGGTCCTGCCAAGTTCGATGCAGGCGGGAAACTGATTGAGGCAAACAAAGATGCAAACCGCATCAAGAACGTGAAGTATAACGGCAAGCCAATCACGCTCGATCAAGAGTTCCTCGTCGCGACGAACAACTACCGCGCCGGCTCGACATCGTTCCCAGGACTCGGTGGCGGGAAGAACATCGTCTATCGTTCGGCGTATGAGACACGGAACGTCATTTCGGACTATATCGTCTCAGGCAAGCTCGAATACAAAGCGGACGACAACTGGAAGATCGTCGCCGACGCGAAGCGGGCAGCCAAGTTCGAGACGGCCGACGCCGGCAAACAGTATGTCGACTTGTATGAAGGTATCGAAGCGACCGAGACGACACGTCCGGACGCAGCGGATCGTCTGTTCCGCACGTACACGATCGAACTCGATCAAGTAGTTGAGGAAGAGGAAGTTGTGCTCACGCTTACAGTGAATACAATCAAGCCAGGCGCGAAAGCCGTGACGGGTACGACGACACCGAACGCGAACGTCACGTTGAAAGACGGCGCGAAAGTGCTCGCGACAGCGAAAGCGGACGAAGCCGGGAAGTACACACTCGTGACGAAACCGCTCAAACTTCGTCAATCACTCACCATCGTCTCTGAACTCGATGGCGCGACCGTGACAGAAACGAAAGTTGTTGGAGCTGGCTTCGTCGGCACGCCGGTGCTCGCCTCGAAGTTGACGTACGCCAACACGAACGTCATTTCAGGAAAAGCGACACCGGAGACAAAGTTGACGCTCAAGCGTGACAGCAAGACGATCGCCTATGCGACGGCTGACAAGAACGGATCGTTCGAATTCACGAAACGGGCCGGCTTCATCTATGGCGACTATGAAGTGATTGCCAAAGACGTGACGGGAACGGTCGTCAAAGCGAAGGCGTTCACGCTCAAGAAAACGACCATCGCGACACCGAAGAACACGAAAGGCGTGAAAGCCGGCACGAAGGCGCTCATCGGGACAACGACACCGGGAGCCCTCGTCGTCTTGAAAGACGCGAAAGGCAAACAAGTCGCCAAAGTGAAAGCGAGCTGGGCCGGTACGTATACATTCACATTCAAAAAAGGTCTCGCCAAAGGTAGCTACGCGGTCATCGCGAGCGACTACACTGGCGCAGGGGCGAAGCAAGCGAAGTTCGCCTTGAAATAAGCGATGCAACCGAGACGGCGCCCCATATGGGCGCCGTTTTTTCGTGCTCGAAAAAGTGTCAAAAAAGTGAACGAAACCCCTTACAAAATTTTGGGAACTGCTGTATAATCAGTCACGTAAGCGTTTACATTATACGTGTAAAACAACGGGATTCATTTTTTTCGGGGCCGACGGGGATTGGCTACATATGCACAAAAGGGGACAGCACACATGATTACATTCTTTATTGCCTTGGCGATTTTATTCGTCGGGTACAAAGTGTACGGCAGCTACGTCGAGAAGACGTTCGGCATCAAGGAAGAACGGACGACGCCTGCCTATGCATCACAGGACGGCATCGATTACGTGCCGATGGGGAAAAAACGGAACTCGATGATTCAACTGTTGAACATCGCCGGTGTCGGACCGATTTTCGGACCGATCATGGGGGCGCTCTACGGACCGGTCGCGTTCCTCTGGATCGTCTTCGGGTCAATCTTCGCTGGAGCGGTACACGACTATTTGACGGGGATGATCTCGCTTCGCAACAACGGGGCGCACTTGCCGCAACTCGCTGAGAAGTTTCTCGGCCGCTCGCTCCGCCACGTCGTCAACGGGTTCGCACTCTTACTCTTGCTCTTGGTCGGGACGGTATTCGTCACGTCACCGAGTAACATGATCAACAACTTGTTCGACGGCAACGCGACGACGCTCACGATCGTCATCTTCGCCGTGTTCGCGTATTACATCTTGGCGACGCTGCTTCCGGTCGACAAAATCATCGGGCGCATCTATCCGTTCTTCGGGGCACTCCTCATGATCAGTGCCGTCGGGATCGCCGTCAGCCTGTTCGCACAAGGTTACAAGATTCCAGAGATGACACTCACAAACATGCATCCGGACGGCTTGCCGATTTGGCCGCTCCTCTTCTTCACCATTTCATGTGGGGCGTTGTCTGGGTTCCACGCCACACAGTCGCCAATCATCTCGCGGACGACGATGAAAGAAAGCAACGGCCGTGAAATCTTCTACGGCATGATGATCGTCGAAGCGGTCATCGCCATGATTTGGGCGGGGGCAGCCATGGCCATCTTTGAGCCAGGCGAATTGCTCGGATTGATTCAAACGGGTACACCGGCACTCGTCGTTCAAGAAGTGGCGACGCTCATGCTTGGCAGTATCGGCGGTACACTCGCCATTCTCGGCGTCATCGTCTTGCCGATCACGTCAGGCGACACGGCGTTCCGTAGCGCGCGGATGATTATTGCCGACTACATGAGCATCGCGCAGAAGAAATTCTCGTCACGCCTTTGGATTGCACTTCCGTTGTTCGCAATCTCATACGTGCTCACGAACATGGACTTCCAGATGCTCTGGCAATACTTCAACTGGGCCAACCAGACGACGGCGGTCATCGCCTTGTTCGTCGGGGCGATGTACTTGTACATCAAAGGGCGCAACCACTATATCGCGCTCATCCCAGGGACGTTCATGTTGTACGCCGTATGGTTCTACATTTTGACGGCACCAATCGGCTTTAAGATGAACGGGGTCATCCCGTACGTCATCGCTACAATTGGTACGGTCACGTTACTCGTCTTGTTCCACATGCGCGCCAAAGCGATGCGGGCACAAAATATGGAATGTGACGTTCCAGTGAAGGAAGTCGCATAATGCACAGACATGGGTCGCTTCGGCCCATGTTTTTGTTTGCGTTGAAACCGGGAAATGACCATACTAGAGGAATAAATAGGGAAGGCGGGACGTGAATGGATCAAGAGAAGTTAAAAGACATGCTCCATGCGGATACGCTTGGAGAAGAGATTGCGAGCGCCATCACCCATGGGCTTGGCATCATCTTCAGCATCGTCGCGCTCGTACTGCTTGTCATGACGGCAACGGAGACGGGCAGCACCGGCAACGTCATCGCGGTGAGCGTGTTCGGGGCATCAATGATTTTACTGTACCTGTTCTCGACACTCATGCATGCGATTCCTCATCCGCGGGCGAAGCGTGTACTGCAAGTGTTCGATCACGCCGGGATTTACTTACTCATTGCCGGGAGTTATACGCCGTTCGCGCTCGTGTCGCTTAAAGGGACGCTCGGTTGGACGTTGTTCGGGATTGTCTGGGGCGTCGCGATATTAGGGATCGTCTGGAAACTGTTCTCGACGGGGAAATATATGTGGGTGTCGAACGTGACGTATCTCGGCCTCGGTTGGATTTGTCTCATCGCCATCCGCCCCCTGTACGAGTCGCTCGGTCATAACGGTTTCATGTTGCTCTTGGCCGGCGGGATCGCCTATTCGGTCGGGATCATCTTCTACGTATGGCAGAAGCTGCCGTTCAACCATGCGATTTGGCACCTGTTCGTTCTAGCGGGAAGCGTGTTCGTTTTCCTCAGTATCTTGCTTTACGTGGCGCCGAATACGGGCCTTTGAAACGGACGTCCTGCGGGGCGTCTGTTTTTTCTGAATAGAGGGAAATGAAATCCTGAAACCGATTACAAAATTACAGACGAATTGACGTTTGTATGTCATAATAATTTCAGACATCGTCATAGAGATAGATGGGTGGAAACGTAAGGGGGAAAATCAGATGGAAAAAGTGTTGCGCGATGGATTTATCTATATGTCTCAAAACAAAACACTCAACAGTTTGGCTAAAAAATACGGGCTTCGGTTCGGGGCTTCGCGCTTTGTGGCGGGGGAAGATTTTAAGACGTCGGTACCGACGATTCGCGAGTTGAACGCGAAAGGGTTATCGGTCACGGTCGACCATCTAGGAGAGTTCATCACGACGGTCGCAGAAGCGAACGAGAACCGCGATGAAATCATCCGGGCGATTGAAATCATGGCAGAAGAGAAGCTCGACGCCTATATGTCACTCAAACTGACGTCACTCGGATTCGACATCTCGGATGATTTGATTGAAGACAACATGCGTCAAATCTTGACAGCGGCTCAAGCGGTCGGTGTGTTCGTCGCCATCGATATGGAAGACGAGACGCGCTGCGAGAAGACGCTCGACTTGTTCAAGAAGTTGAAAGCCGACTTTGACGGACTCGGGACGGTCATCCAGTCGTACTTGTACCGCTCGGAAGATGACATCAATCATCTCGCACCGCTCAAGCCGAACCTTCGTATCGTCAAAGGGGCATATAAAGAGCCGGCGACGGTCGCATTCCCCGAAAAGGAAGACGTCGACCACAACTACTTGAAGCTCGTCAAACTCCATCTTGCGAACGGGAACTACGCCTCTATCGCGACACATGACGACCATATGATCGATGCAATCATCGAGCATGTGAAACTGAACAACATCCCACTCGACCAGTTCGAGTTCCAAATGCTGTACGGCATCCGGGTCGAGCGTCAACTCGAGCTCGTCCGCCAAGGTTACAAAGTCCGCGTCTACGTGCCATACGGCCGTGACTGGTACGGTTACTTTATGCGCCGCCTTGCGGAACGTCCGGCGAACGTCGCGTTCGTGTTAAAAGGAATGGTCAAGAAATGAAACAAGCACACGAGTTCAATGTGAACTCGTGTGCTTTTCTGTGTTCATATGTTTGTCGAGGATCCGCTCGATTTCACTCTGTTCGACTGCTGTGACCCCATCTTTCACTTTCGGGATGATCAACGCCTCATCTTCTTCATAATAGAGGAAGCGGTGCGTCTCGTTCTCGTTCACTTTGAGAATAGACGTCCAAGGGACTTGAGTCGTTCGATTAATTTTGCCACGAACGACATGCATCTCGACGTGCGTATCAGAAAGTTGAAGCGTGATATCTGTTGGCCAGGCACTGTCTTTATTAACTAGACGAAATTGCCGAAGGACGAATGGTGCATATAAATCTTTAAGGAGGGGTCTGAGCAACAGCGCGAACAAAATACCTACACCGATTACAGTGAGTAAAAATAAAACGATTGACTCGGACCGGGGTAGAATAAAGGTTGTCGTGAAATATCCGAGTAGGAATGCGGGGATACTCATGACAGTCAACCATATTTTACGGCTCTTCTTATGTTGATTTGAATGGGAAATCATGTCCTGTTGAAATGATAGAACATCTTCAAGCGTCATTTTATATGCGGTGATCATTTAAGGTACTCCTTTCTGATTAAATCATATACGTGTACGTTCAGAAACATCGGACCATGTCTGTCTTCAGATCACATAGAAAATCAGAGTGTGATATTTAAGTGTTTTTGTAACAGGTCATTAATCTTAATTTGTTCCGTCTCGCTCAGCATATGGTGTTGCTTCGGGACAACAATCGTATCTCTTGCTTCCACATATAGATAATGATTTTTCTCATCGCCACTTACTCGTTCAATCGCTTCCCATGCGACTTGAAGCCGTTTATTCACATTGTTGTGAAGCGAGTTGCGCTCGATCCCGTGCTCATTGATGTACAAGGTGATGTCACGTGGCCATTTCGTCTCTTGTTTCAGTAGATAGCGGAATTGCCAAAGTGTGATGTTTACATACGCTTTTTTTAAGAAGGGAAACAATAGAAACGCTAGGAACAAACTTGAACCGATGGCGAGTCCGAGGAACAGAGGGGCAGAAATCGTTTGAGGTAACAAAAGAAGTGCGAGCAAGAATCCCCATGACACCGTAAGCAACATCAATATAATCGTGATGTGCCTCGCTCTTCTTTTATGGTAATCGGAATTTTCGATGAAGTTTTTTTGTACGGCGAAAAAATCATCTTTTGTTAAGTGAAAATGAATCATCAAACGTGAGCTCCTGTCTGTCGTATATTGGTCTAAGTGACCGGACGAATTCCTGCAGATAAAGCTAACATAGGATGGATGAATTTCCCAACAAAAAGGCCCAGTGACTGAACACTGGGCCTTTTGACAAGTTTATCCGTTTACGACCGTCCCACCATTGACGTGCATGACTTGACCGCTGACGTACGTCGAGTCGTCACTTGCGAGATACACGTAAGCCGGTGCGAGTTCCGCCGGCTGACCCGGACGTTTCATCTCGGCTGAGTCACCGAACGAGGCGACTTTGTCTGCCGGGAACGTCGAAGGAATGAGCGGTGTCCAAATTGGGCCTGGTGCGACACCGTTGACGCGAATCTTCTTCTCGGCAAGGTTGCTCGCGAGCGCACGCGTGAACGATGTGATTGCACCTTTCGTCGACGAGTAATCGATCAACTGGTCGTTTCCTTGATACGCTGTGATGGACGTCGTATTGATGATGCTCGCGCCTTCGTTCAAATATGGAAGGGCGGCTTTCGTCAAATAGAACATGCTGAAGATGTTCGTGCGGAACGTCTGCTCGAGTTGCTCATCCGAGATGTCGAGGAGCGACTCTTGTGGATGTTGCTCGGCGGCATTATTGACGAGGATATCCAAGTGGCCGAACGTCTCGAGCGTCTGTTTGACGACATCTTGGCAGAAGTCCGAATCGCCGATGTCTCCTTGCAACAAGAGGCAGGCCTGCCCGAGTTCCTCGATGCGCTCTTTCGTCGCCTCGGCGTCCTCGAGCTCGTTTTGATCTTTATAGACGATGACCGTGTTCGCGCCTTCGTGGGCGAAGAAGATGGCGACCGATTTCCCGATTCCCGAGTCGCCGCCTGTGATGATGGCCACTTTGTCTTTCAGTTTGTCGCTTCCTTTATATCCTTCACGCTCATAGATCGGGAACGGCTCCATCTTCGAGTCGATTCCCGGTTGATGGGCCTGCTCTTGGCCGTCCTTTTTGAACGACTCAAAATCGTGTCGGTTCCCCACTGTGTTTAAACGATTCTCACTCATGTATACATTCCCCTTTCTCAAATTGACTCTTTCTGTCTATACCACACTCATCAAAATGTAATCGTCCTGAGCGAAATTGGAACGAATTTGAAAAATGAACGCTTGCGAATGAATTGTCATTCATTTATGATAGAAGAGTAAACACGATGGTGATTGCGATTTTTTTTACGCTTGAAATGAATCACTATTCATTCTCATTGAGGGGGGAACAATATGACGAGTCACATCGAACAATCAGCCGACCTCCGTTTGACGAGTAACATCCGTTTTGCGGTCGTCATCGGTTCAGGAGTAATGGGGGCGGGGATTGCGGCTCACTTGGCGAACGCGGGGATTCGTTCGCTCATGCTCGACATCGTACCACGTGAATTGACGTCGAAAGAAGAAGCGAAAGGGCTCACGCTCGAGTCACCAGAAGTGCGGAACCGCATCGCTTCCGAGAACCGTCAGAAGCTATTGAAACAGAACCCGGCACCGCTCGCGACAGCGGATCATTTGAACTTCATCGACGTGGGGAACTTAGAAGATGATCTCGAGCGCTTGAAGGAAGCGGACTGGGTCATCGAGGTCGTCGTCGAACGGCTCGACGTGAAACAACAGCTGTTCGAGAAAATCGCTCCTTACATCCGTGAAGACGCGATTCTCAGCTCGAACACGTCAGGCATCTCGATCGAGGCGATGGCGAGCGTATTGCCGGAAGGCTTGAAGACACGTTTCCTCGGGACACACTTCTTCAACCCGCCACGTTATTTGAAACTGCTCGAACTCATCCCGACGGAGCAGACGGCACGCCCGGTCATCGACTTCATGGCCCGCTTCGCGGAGGACCGTCTCGGGAAAGGCGTCGTCGAAGCGAAAGACACACCGAACTTCATCGGTAACCGCATCGGTACGTACGGACTCCTCGTCACGTTCGAAGAGATGCTCAAACAGAACGCCTCGATCGGCGAGATGGACTCGATCACCGGACCGCTCATCGGCCGGCCAAAATCGGCGACATTCCGTACGCTCGACGTCGTCGGCATCGACACGTTCGTCCACGTCGCCGGAAACGTCTATGAGACGCTCGACGCAGGTGAAGAGAAGGACACGTTCGACGTCCCGACTGAAATGAAGACGCTCGTCGAGAAGGGCTGGATCGGCCAGAAGGCCGGACAAGGCTTCTATAAGAAGGACGGCAGAGTCATCCAGGAGCTCAACCTTCACACGTTCGAGTACGAACAATTGAAAGCGATTACAGGTCCAGAGCTCGACCAAATCAAATCGCTCCCGGGCTCGAAGGCGAAGTTGAAAGGCGCCATCTTGAACAAAGGACGCATCGGACAACTGCTCTGGCCGGTCACGGCGAAGACGCTCGTCTACTCGGCGCGTCTCACAGGCGAAATCAGTGACTCAATCGTCGCCATCGATGACGCGATGAAGTGGGGCTTCGGCTGGAAGTTCGGACCGTTCGAGACGTGGGACGCACTCGGCGTCGAGAAATCGGTCGCCCGTATGAAAGCGGAAGGGTATGACGTCCCGGCGTGGATCGACGAGATGCTCGCTGCCGGACACACGACATTCTATAAGGGAGACCAGTATTACGACCAAGCGTCACAGACGTACGTTGAGAAGACCGTCAACCCGAAAGAAGTGAAACTCGCACCGCTCGCCAAATCGAACGGAATCGTGCTCGAGAACGGCGGGGCCCGCCTCATCGACATCGGTGACGACGTCGTCGCCCTTGAGTTCACGTCACCGAACAATGCGATTGGTGTCGACATTATGCAGATGATTGAACAGTCAATCGACCTCGTCGAGACCGACTTCAAAGGACTCGTCCTCGCCAACGACGGCAAGAACTTCTGTGTCGGCGCCAACCTGGCGATGATGCTCATGGAAGCGGAAGACGAGAACTGGTACGAGCTCGACTGGATCATCAACAAGTTCCAACAAGTCGTCCAGAAGATTCGCTACGCAGGTCGCCCGGTCGTCGTCGCGCCTTACGGCATGACGCTCGGCGGCGGGACAGAAATCAGCTTGCCGGCCGCACGCATGCAGGCGGCGCTTGAGACATACATGGGTCTCGTTGAAGTCGGTGTCGGCCTCATCCCAGGTGGGGGGGGGAACGTCAACACGTACCGTCGACTCCTCGAGCAAACGCCGAAGTCGATGCAAAACATCGAGAAAGCGGCGCAACAGACGTTCGAGAATATCGCCATGGCGAAAGTATCGAAGTCGGCCTATGACGCGAAAGCGCTCGGCTATCACCGCCCGGTCGACGACATCTCGATGAACCGCGACCACTTGACGTTCGATGCGAAACAGACGGTACTCGGTCTCGCTGACGGCTATACGGCACCGGTTCGTGAGAAGTTGCCGGTCGTCGGTCAAACGGGGAAAGCGACGCTCGAACTCGCAGCGTACGAGATGTTCTACGGTGGCTATATCTCTGAACACGATTTGAAGATTGCGAAAAAACTTGCCCACGTTATCAGTGGCGGCGATTTGGCATACGGCACGATGGTCGACGAGCAGTACTTCCTCGACATCGAGCGCGAGGCGTTCCTAAGCCTCATCGGGGAACCGAAATCGCAGCAACGGATGCAACATATGCTCGTCAAAGGCAAGCCACTTCGGAACTGACAAAAGGGGGACTTAACAGATGAGAGAAGCAGTCATCGTGGCCGGCGCACGAACGCCGGTCGGAAAAGCAAAACGCGGTTCGTTCCGAAACGTTCGCTCGGACGAACTCGCGGGTCATGCGATTAAAGCGACGCTCGAGCGGTCAGGCTACACGGGACCAATCGACGACGTCATCATGGGATGCGCCATGCCGGAAGCGGAGCAAGGGATGAACATCGCCCGCTACGCGGCCGTCCGGGGCGGCTTGTCCCACGAAGTACCGGCCATCACGATCAACCGTTATTGCTCGTCAGGCTTGCAAGCCATCGCCGACGCGGCAGCGAAAATCATGATTGGCCAAGCGACGGCGGTCATCGCCGGTGGTATGGAATCGATGAGTCTCGTCCCGATGGGCGGACACGTCATCCGTCCGAACCCGACGATCATGGAGACGGCGCCGGAATACTATATGAGCATGGGGCACACGGCAGAACGTGTCGCGGCCGAATATAACATCTCGCGTGAAGACCAAGACTTGTTCGCGATTGACAGCCACCAAAAAGCGGCGGCAGCGATTGCGGGCGGCAAGTTTGAAGAAGAAATCGTCCCGGTCACGGTCGTCGAGCAAGTGCTCGGCGAAGACGGGAAAGTCGCGGAACGTGAATTCGTCGTCAAACATGACGAAGGCGTCCGTGCCGACTCGACGCTCGAGGCGCTCGGTAAGTTGCGCCCGGCGTTCAAAATCAAAGGCTCAGTGACGGCGGGGAACGCGTCACAAGTGTCAGACGGCGCGGCGGCCGTGCTCGTCATGGAGCGCGAAGAAGCAGAACGTCAAGGCTTGAAACCGATGGCGAAGTTCCTCTCGTTCGCGGTCGGCGGTGTCCGTCCGGAAGTGATGGGCATCGGACCAGTCGTTGCCATCCCGAAAGCACTCGAGATGGCCGGCGTGAAGCTCGAAGAAGTCGGATTGTTCGAATTGAACGAGGCGTTCGCGAGCCAATCGCTCGGCGTCATCCGTGAACTCGGCATCGACCCATCGAAAGTGAACGTCAACGGCGGCGCGATCGCCCTCGGACATCCGCTCGGTTGCACGGGCGCGAAACTCGCGGTCTCGATTTTGCATGAGATGAAACGACGCAATGAAAAGTATGGGGTTGTGACGATGTGCATCGGTGGCGGTATGGGTGCTGCTGGCGTCTTCGAATTACTATAAGGGGGAATTGACAATGGAACGTACAGAACACGAATTGATTAAAGGCGGTAGCTTCGTCATCGACGCACTCGACGCGGATCGTTTGTTCACACCGGAAGACTTCTCAGATGAGCACAAGATGATCGGCGACACGACGGCGAGCTTCGTCGACGACCGTGTCATGCCTGTCCTTGGACGCATCGAGAAACACGAGTTCGATCTCTCGGTCGAACTGTTGAAAGAAGCGGGCGAGCTCGGCCTCCTCGGCGCGGACGTGCCAGAAGAGTACGGCGGTTATCAGCTCGATAAAATCTCGTCATCGATCATCACGGAACGGTTCGCCAAAGCGCGTTCATTCGCCCTCAGCTACGGCGCCCACGTCGGCATCGGGACGCTCCCGATCGTCTTCTTCGGGACAGAAGAGCAAAAGCATAAGTATTTGCCGAAGCTCGCGACTGGTGAATGGATCGCCGCATACGCGCTCACAGAGCCAGGCTCAGGGTCGGACGCGCTCGGTGCGAAAGCGACGGCCGTCTTGAACGAGGCCGGCACGCACTACGTCTTGAACGGGGAAAAACAATGGATCACGAACGCCGGTTTCGCGAACGTGTTCGTCGTCTACGCGAAAATCGACGGCGACAAGTTCAGCGCCTTCATCGTCGAGCGTGACTTCAACGGTGTCTCGACAGGCGCCGAAGAACAGAAGATGGGCATCAAAGGCTCATCGACACGGACGCTCATCTTAGAAGACGTCGAAGTCCCGGTCGACAACCTCCTCGGAGAAATCGGCAAAGGCCACGTCATCGCCTTCAACATCTTGAACGTCGGTCGTTATAAACTTGCGGTCGGTGCGGTCGGTTCGTCGAAACGTGCGTTCGATCTCTCGGTCCAGTACGCGAACGAACGCAAACAGTTCAAGACACCGATTAGTCAGTTCCCGCTCATCCAAGAGAAACTCGCGACGATGGCTGCGAACATCTATGCGATGGAGAGCTCGGTTTACCGGACAGGCGGTCTGTTCCAAGACAGCCTCGACGCGCTAGGCGACGACAACATGCGTGACGGTTCGAAGGTTGCCCAAGCCATCGCCGAATACGCGATTGAATGTTCACTCAACAAAGTGTTCGCCTCGGAGACGTTCGACTACGTCGTCGACGAAGCGGTCCAAATCCACGGCGGCTACGGCTTCATGACTGAATATGAAGTCGAGAACTTGTACCGTGACTCACGCATCAACCGCATCTTCGAAGGAACGAATGAAATCAACCGCTTGATCGTACCGAGCACGCTCCTCAAGAAAGCGATGAAAGGCGACTTGCCGCTCCTCGCCGAAGCACAGAAGCTCCAAAAAGAGCTCATGAGCTACATGCCACAAGAACTTGACGGGTCGCCGCTCGCACGTGAGAAGATGCTTCTGTCGAACATGAAGAAAATCAACTTGATGATTGCCGGAACGGCCGTCCAGAAATATCAGCAGGCCCTCCAGAACGAGCAAGAGATTCTCGCGAAGATTGCCGACATCATCAGCGCCATCTACGCGCTTGAAGCGGCCATCGCACGGACGGAGAAAGCCATCGCCCGTACCGGCGCTGAGAAGAACCAGCAGAAAGTCCGCTATACCGAAATCTTCGCCGAGCAAGTGTTCAAGCAAGTCGAACTCATGGCGAAAGAAGTGTTGTATGCGGCCGCATCGGGCGACGAGCAGCGCATGCTCTTGTCGGCGATGAAGAAGTTCAGCCGCTATCAGCCAATCAACGTCATCGGCACGAAGCGCGAAGTCGCAGCGAGCCTCATCAAAGCGAACAAGTTCATCGTCTAAGCAAACGAAAGAAAGGGTGGCCGGACGCGGTCGGCCCTTTCTTTTTGATGTCTGCGGACGATACAATGGACGAAGGAGGGGATACATATGAGACGAGATGATTTGTTAGAACGGATGGATGCGATTGGCCGCTCGGTCGCCGAGCAGGAAGGTACGCTCATGCTGCTCGCACTCGGTTCGATTGGACTCGAGATGGAGCGCCTCGACGACTATTCGGACCTCGATTTCTTTTTGATCGTCGAGGACGGGCATAAGGCCCGTTTTATCGACAAGTTGGATTGGCTCGCGGTCGAGCCGTTGGCGTACCAGTTCCAAAACACGGAAGACGGGCACAAGGTCATGTATGCGGACGGCATTTACGCCGAGTTTGCCGTGTTCGAG
The DNA here is from genome assembly GCF_018616375.1 of Exiguobacterium sp. J17977. Classification (GTDB taxonomy): domain Bacteria; phylum Bacillota; class Bacilli; order Exiguobacteriales; family Exiguobacteriaceae; genus Exiguobacterium; species Exiguobacterium mexicanum. The sequence goes on from NZ_JAEQBB010000001.1 coordinate 591,904, forward strand.
GTCGTAGAGATGCCTGGCATTGCCTATACGCCGGGACGTGTCGTCTGGCAGCGTGACGAGGCGCTCGACACGTTCGCGACGCCAAAGGTTGTCACACGCCCTTCAGACGCCGCACACCGCTACGAGGAGGCGCTGACGAACCTATACGTCGGACTGCTCCGAGAACGGCGCGGCGAACAGCTCGCCGGCTTCGAACTGATTCAAGTCGCGGCTGTCAATAATGTATTGATCGCCTACGGGGAGACGAGCGACCCGTTCAATCCGACGCGACGGGTCGAAGGGACGCATCCAGAGCTCATCGCACGTCTTGAGGAGTGGCTCCCTGGATACGGAAAATCGGTCGAGGCGGCCGCAGCGATCCTCCGCCACATCGAGGCGCACCATCCGGTCAATCCGACGCTCAAGCGAGAGATTGTGCGCTTGCTTGAAGCGTGAACCGACGAATCGCAATATGCTACAGTAACAGGAGAGGTGATGAACATGGTGACACTATATGGCTATCCGCCATGCAGTACGTGTAAAAAAGCAGAGAAGTGGTTGAAAGAGAACGGCGTCGACTATACATACGTCCATATCGTCGAGGCGACCCCGTCGCAAGACGAGTTGGCCGAGCTATGGAAACAGTCGGGCCTGCCGCTCAAAAAGTTCTTCAATACGAGCGGGCAAGTGTATCGGAACGAAGGTATTAAAGACAAGCTGCCACATCTATCAGAAGACGAACAACTCGAGCTTCTCGCGAGCAATGGTATGCTTTTGAAGCGCCCAATCGTGACAGATGGTCAAAAATCAACTGTCGGATTTTCAGAAAAGTCGTTTACAGACGTTTGGGGCGAAGTGCTATAATACTCGTGTGAGTCTAATTCATTTGAGGGGGAAGTTAAGATGAGCAAAGTACCTGCCAATCTACGTTATTCAAAAGAGCACGAATGGGTGGAAGTGAATGGAAGCGTGGCCCGCATCGGGATCACGGATTTCGCACAAAGCGAACTAGGGGATATCGTCTTTGTCGAACTTCCTGAAGTCGGTGGCACGATTTTACTCGACGAGCCATTCGGCTCAGTTGAATCGGTCAAGACGGTTTCGGAGCTTTATGCACCGATCTCTGGAAAAATCACAGCGGTGAACGAATCACTTGCCGATTCACCAGAACTCGTCAACGAAGCACCGTTCGAAGGCGCTTGGATGATCGAAGTCGAGTTGAACGACGCGTCGGACGTCGACAAGCTCATGTCAGCCGAAGAATACGAAGCGATGATTCAAGGCTAAACAAAACCCGGTTTCTCTTCATGAGAAGCCGGGTCTTTTTAATTAATCGAAGTCGAGACGGTAATGATCAGGCTGGATGAGCGACGTCCGGTTGAACAAGCGATAGAACAGTATCCCGAGTGCGATCGGGATGAGTCCGAATAAGACGACGACGAGCATGACGTTCCAGAGTGCGAAGCCTCCCGGCATCAAGTGCAAGGCGTTGACCGGGCCGATGAGACCGGAGACGCCGAAACCGGCACTGATTGGTGTGCCTTCGATGCGAAGGATGCCTGCGAGCGCTCCGAGGATGGCCGCATTGGCGAGTACCGGCAACATCATGATCGGACGACGGACGAAGTTCGCCATTTGAATCTTCGGTGAGCCGAGGAAGTGGGCGATCGACGTTCCGGTCGCGTTCATCTGCCAGCCAGCGATGGCGAGACCGAAGCCGGCAGCGACGACGCCAAGGTTGGCGGCCCCGGCAGCGACACCAGACAGGCTGATGGCTGTGGCGATCCCGACCGTCGAGATTGGCGAGACGATGATGAGCGAGAACGCCATCGCAATCAACATGCCCATCACGATCGGCTGCAGTTCTGTCATCGTCATGATGATCGTTCCGACGTACGTCGTGATCTGTGAGATGTATGTGAGCAAGAACGCGCCGATGCCTCCCGCCACGACGATGACCGTCATCGGCAAGACGAGCACGGTGTATGTCTTCAAGCGTGGCGACAACTGCATGACGAGGAACGTCGCGAGAGCAGCCGTCACACCGGCCGTGATGACGTCACCGATTCCGGCCATGAGGAACGCGCCTTCCTCGATGCGGATGGCGCCGCTCCCGACCTGGGTCGCGATGCCGATCGTCCCGGCCTCGAGCGCCGAGCGTCCGAACTGCATGGCGACGGCGACACCGATGATGACCGGTAAGAGGCGCATCGCAATCGTCGTCGCATCTAAGATGAACTGCAAGGACGGAAAATACGGCAAGATGGCTTTCGTTAATTCACCGAGCAAAGCGCTCGGGATGAGGGCGATGAGGATGGCAAGACTGAGGCCGTTCAAGACGTTCATTAAAAATTGTTTTCCACTAAGCTTCTCTTCCGTCATTGGGGATTCACCTGTCCTTTTCTACTGGTTTGCTGTTATGTACAAAAGCGATAAAGTTAAAGACCATACTATGCCTCTTTCTGCCGAGCGTCAATACAAAATGTTGAAATGTTCAGAATTTTCCATATGAGCACAACTTTTGAACCGACCGAGCCGGATTCATATACTTATGAAGAGAGGTGAATAAAATGATGACAGACGGATTCTTATATATATACGCTCCGATGTGTGGTACATGCGCCGTGGCCGAGCGGATGCTCTCGGTCGTCGAGGCCGTCGACCCCGAATTGAAGATTGAAAAGCGCGATGCCAACTTTATCCCGAACGAGCTCGAGGCGTATCAGGTCATGAGCGTCCCGGCGCTATTGAAGCTGGAGAATGGCCAAGTCCGCGATCGGTTGTACGCGTTTCAAAACGTCCAGCACGTCCTATCTTTCGTTAAATGAGATAGGATGATTAGAATAATCTGAAAATTTTAAATAATCAGTTGACACAGAAAGTTCACGAATGATATATTCATTACAACATCTTACTTGAACACAACATAGGACGAGATTTTCCCGTCATCAAGACGTTTTCGAACAACCGCTGCATGAGCTTACGCGATTTCAGGTGGACCTTCCCTTCGATTGTCCCCCAAAAAAATCAAGCGTCGGGGCACCGGTCGCGTAATTGCATGGTCCGTTCGAAGACCGAGTGATGGTTGGGTCAAAATCCCCCATATAAGGATGAATGCTCTGATCGGGCAAAAGAGGTTCATCTATGGGTTGTCCTTCAGTGACTCAAGGTGCTACGTTCTGTGCCATCCTCGGATGGCACCTTTTTTTATTTTTTCGCATAAAATAGTTTGACATGAAAATAATATGTCGCTATGATAAGGCTAATCGAATACGCAACCACTCTTATCAAGAGAGGCTGAGGGACTGGCCCTATGACGCCCAGCAACCGCGGAGCAATCCGAAATGGTGCTAATTCCAGCAAGGTATTTACCTTGGAAGATGAGAGCAATCGTTGTCCGTACGATAAAGTACGCACGTTTGCTCAAACGTGCGTACTTTTTTTGTTGTCAGGAGGGAAATGGATTGATTCAATTACGCAATGTGGCCAAATGGTTCGACACGAAAAACGGTCGGGTCCAGGCGGTCGATGAAGTGTCGCTTACGATTGATAGCGGCGAAATTTTTGGAATAATCGGATATTCGGGTGCAGGGAAGTCAACGCTCATCCGATTGCTCAACCGACTCGAGGCACCGTCAAGCGGTGAAATCGTGGTCGCCGGCAGCGAGCTGACGAAACTTACACCGAAGGAACTACGCGGGGTACGTAAAAACGTCTCGATGGTGTTCCAACACTTCAACTTGTTATGGTCGCGCACGGTCGCTGAGAATATCAGCTTCCCGCTCGAACTCATCGGGGTACCGGCGAGTGAGCGCAAACGCCGCGTCCAAGAACTCGTCGAACTCGTCGGCCTCGCCGGACGAGAAGACAGCTATCCGTCACAACTATCGGGCGGCCAAAAGCAGCGAGTCGGGATAGCCCGTGCGCTCGCTACGAATCCAGAAGTGCTCCTCTGCGATGAAGCGACGAGCGCCCTCGACCCGAAGACGACGGATTCGATTCTCGAATTGCTCGTCAGCATCAATAAGAAGCTCGGTTTGACGATTGTCCTCATCACGCATGAGATGCACGTCATCCAAAAGATTTGTCACCGCGTCGCCGTCATGGAGGCCGGGAAGGTCGTCGAAACCGGACAAGTCGCCGACGTGTTCCAACACCCGGAACAGCCGATCACGAAAGAGTTCGTCAAACAGATTGGTGCGGTCGAAGACATGTCGCTCACGTTCGAGCACTTGAAAGCCCGTTATCCGAGCGGTCAAATCGTCAAGCTCAAATTCTTGAACGAGACGGCCGAACAACCGATTCTGTCGGAAGTGTTGAAGCAGCATGACATCGGCTTCAACATCATCGGCGGGAAGGTGACGCAGTCACAGGTCGGTGCCCTCGGGACATTATTCATCCAATTGATCGGAGAGCCGGCTGAAGTCGAGCGGGCCATCGCCTCAATCCGATCGCAGGCAGTGGAAGTGGAGGTAGAAAGCGATGTTTCCTAATGTAGATTGGCAAGTCATGCTCGAACAGACGTGGCAGACACTTTATATGACACTCGTCGCCGGAGCCGCGACGTTCGTCATCGGTCTCGCGCTCGGGATGCTGTTATATGTTACGAACGAGCCGCTCATGATGAAGAATCGTCCGATTTATACGGTCATCAGTGCGGTCGTCAACATCTTCCGGTCGATCCCGTTCATCATTTTGATTATCTTGCTCATCCCGTTCACGTTACTCGTCGTCGGGACGATGCTCGGGTCAACGGCAGCACTGCCGGCGCTCATCATCGGTGCGGCCCCGTTCTATGCGCGGATGGTCGAGCTCGCGCTTCGCGAAGTCGACCGCGGTGTCATCGAGGCGGCCGAATCGATGGGAGCGACAAAATGGCAGATCGTCTATAAAGTACTATTCCCTGAAGCGTTGCCGGCCATCGTGTCAGGCATCACGGTCACGATCGTCGCGATCGTCGGTTACACGGCGATGGCAGGAGTCGTCGGCGGTGGGGGACTCGGGAACTTGGCGTTCCTCGAAGGGTTCCAGCGTTCACAAAGTGACGTCACGTTCGTCGCGACCGTCTTAATCTTGGTCATCGTCTTCGTCATCCAATTCATTGGCGATCGACTCGTATCTGTAATCGATAAGCGTTCCGCTTAATCAAATAGAAAATTTGGAGGGGTTTTATAATGAAATCATGGAAAACGGTACTCGGTTTAACGGCAGCTTCAGCACTAACAATTCTCGCGGCTTGCGGCGGCGGGGATTCAGAATCAGGTTCAGGCGATGACAAGACGCTCGTCGTCGGTGCGTCGAACGTCCCGCACGCTGAGATTTTAGAGCACGTCCAAGATGAGTACGAAGAGAAGGGCTATACGCTCGAAATCAAGAAGTTCCAAGACTACGTCCTCCCGAACAAAACGCTCGCAGACGGGGAGTTGGACGCGAACTACTTCCAACACGAGCCATACCTCGAGTCGCAAATGGCTGAAAACAAAGACTACAAATTCGCCTCAGCCGGCGGCGTTCACATCGAGCCGATCGGTGTGTACTCGAAAGATTACGCATCACTCGATGAGCTTCCAGACGGCGCGGAAATCATCATGAGCTCGTCGGTCGCTGACCACGGACGGATCCTCACGATGCTCCAATCAGAAGGCTTGCTCACGCTCGCAGAAGGCAAGACAGTAGACGCGACGGTGTCAGACATCGTCGACAACCCGAAAAACTTGGAGTTCAAGACGGACGTCGAAGCGGCACTTCTCCCGCAAGCGTTCAACAACGGCGAAGGGGACGCGGTCCTCATCAACACGAACTACGCGATCGATGCCGGCCTCAACCCGCTCGAAGACGCCATCGCTCTCGAAGGCGAAGATTCACCTTACGTCAACTTGATCGTCACACGTGAAGGCGACGAAGATGACGAGCGCGTCAAGGCACTCCTTGAAGTACTCACGTCAGAAGAGACACAACAGTGGATCTTGGACGAGTACAAAGGTGCAGTCGTACCGGTCAAACAATAATTTCGTCAAGGCCCGGGCTATCCCGGGCCTTTTTTGTTTGGAGTAGTTTTGACGCATCAATAGAAGTACACTACATATATGTAGGAAAAGGGGGGATTCGGATGAACATACGACACATTCATCCGCTGACGCTGGGCGTCTTGTTCGGTACGTTTTTTGCCCGGCTGTCGACATTTTTTGTGATGCCGTTTTTTGCGATTTATCTCGCGACGCTCGGTTTCTCGGCGAGCGTGATCGGGACGGTGTTCGCCATCTCGGCGCTATCGGGATTGTTCATGAGCTTTTTCGGGGGGACGCTATCCGACCGCTACGGGCGCAAACAGCTGATGCTGATCGGTATCGCGTTGAACGCGATGACGTTCACTGGTTTCGCGCTCGTGACAGAATTATTTTGGTTTTATATGTTCTCGGTACTTATGGGCGTGTCGCGGTCGTTCCTCGAACCGGCGTCGCGCGCACTCATCAGTGATACGACGCAGCCGGACCAGCGCGTCATCGTCTATAACGTCCGCTACTTTTTAATCAATATCGCGGCGGCAATCGGGCCATTGCTCGCGGTCGTCTTGTCGCTCACCGGTGCGAAGAGCGCCTTCTTCGTTGTGACGGGCGTCTACGTGCTATACGGACTCGTCATCTCGACGCTGTTCCGGAAGTATCCGTTCGAGGAAGGCGACGGTGTCAAAGTCCGGCCGCGCTTGACTGAGACGTTCCGTGTGTTACAACAAGATAAGACGTTCCGCTACGTCATCATCGGGATGATTTTTGCCATCATCGGCTATAGTCAGTTCAATGCGACGTTGCCGCAGTTCATCGCTTTCCATGACGGCTTCAGTGACGGCTCGCGCTTGTTCGCCTATCTGTTGACGGTCAATGCGATCACCGTGCTCGTCGTCCAGTATCCGATTATGCGGTTCGGGATTCGCGTGTCACCGATTAAGTCGCTCTTTTTCGGAGTCGGCACCCTATCGACCGGGCTCCTGCTCATCGGTTTCGCGACCGAGACGTGGGTATTGTTCATCGCGATGGTCATCTTCACGATCGGCGAAGTGCTCATGTTCACGATGACGGACGTGTTGACGGACGAATTGGCACCGGCCCATCTGCGCGGGACGTACTTCGGGGCGATGGGATTGACGGCGCTCGGTCAGACGATCGGTCCCGTCATCGGTGGACTCTTGCTCGATGGGTTTGACAATGCAGCGTTGCCAGTGTTTGGAAGCTTGGCCGTGTTGACGGCGTGTGGATCTTTCTTTTTCGCTGGCGCCTTGAAAGAACGGAAAGCAAGTTTAGCCTTAATCGAGGAAAAAGTTGGATAAAGTCTTGATTTCCCGATATTCTCATTCTCAACATTTATGTTTTATTGAGAATGAATAATAAGGTGAGTCGCTTGAAATAAAAAATTGCCTAGATTAAGATTAGAATATATCTAATCTACGCCAAAAATGGCGAGAAAACGGAAGGGGTATCCGAATGTCTAACGTACCACACATGAAAATTGATGACCTCCGCGTCTCAATCGAAGGAAAAGAGATCGTCAAAGGTCTTAATCTTGAAATTAAAGGTGGCGAAATTCACGCCATCATGGGTCCTAACGGGACGGGTAAATCTACACTCGCATCGGCACTTATGGGTCATCCATTGTATGAAGTCACAGGCGGAAGCGTTGATTTGAACGGCGAAGACGTACTCGACATGGAAGTCGACGAGCGCGCGCAAGCCGGAATGTTCCTCGCAATGCAGTATCCTGCTGAAATCAGTGGTGTCACAAATGCCGATTTCTTGCGTTCAGCAATCAACTCGCGCCGTGAAGAAGGCCAAGAAATCTCACTCATGAAGTTCATCCGTGAACTTGATGCGAAGATGGACGTCCTCGAAATCCCTTCAGAAATGGCACACCGTTATTTGAACGAAGGTTTCTCAGGCGGAGAGAAAAAACGTAACGAGATTCTTCAGATGATGATGATCAAACCGAACATCGCCATCCTCGATGAGATTGACTCAGGTCTTGACATCGATGCGCTCAAAGTCGTCGCCAAAGGCGTCAACGAAATGCGCTCAGAAGAGTTCGGTTGCTTGATTATCACGCACTATCAGCGTCTCCTCAACTATATCGAGCCAGACTTTGTTCACATCATGATGGACGGAAAAATCGTCATGTCAGGTGGCAAAGAGCTTGCACAACGACTCGAAGCAGAAGGTTATGACTGGGTGAAGCAAGATCTTGGAATGACAGTAGACACAGAAGCGTAAGGAGGCTGTACGATGACCGTACAATTTGAATTGGATGCACAAGCAGTAGCGGCACGTGCAGAGGCGCTCGGTGGACCTTCATGGATGGTCAACCGTCGCAAAGAAGCAGCAGAACTTGCGCCGACTCTCGCCTTGCCAAAAGTTGAAAAGATCAAGATTGATAAATGGGACTTCGTCTCTGGAGACGTCGAGCTCACGAAGCACGACGGCTTGACGCCTGAAATCGAAGCACTTCTTGGAGACCATCGTACAAACGTGCTCGTTGAACGCAACGGTCATGTCGTCTACAACGAACTTGCGACGCCAGAAGGTGTCCTCTTCATGGGCATCAACGAAGCGATGGAACAACATCCAGACCTCGTCGAGAAATACTTCATGACGGAAGGGGTCCGCGTGGACGAAGAACGTTTGTCTGCGTTGAACGCTGCCCTCATGAACGGCGGTGCGTTCTTATACGTACCGAAGAACGTCCAATTGAAAGACCCGCTCCAAGCCATCTTCACGATGGAACAAGCGAACGGCGCACTCTATCACCACACGATCATCGTCGCAGACGAAGGCAGTGAATTGACGTACGTCGAGAGCTTCCTCTCGAACACGAACGAGCCGCACACGGTCAACGCCGTGACAGAAGTGTTCGCTGGCGCGAACGCGAAAGTCGTCTTCGGTGGTGTCGATCAGCTCGCTGAATCGGCCCTCTCGTTCATGAACCGCCGCGGTGTCGTCTATGAGAACGCACGCCTCGAATGGGCGCTCGGTCACATGAACGACGGCAACTCGGTCGTCGAGACGAAGACGCACCTCGTCGGAGACAACACGTTCTCAGACACGAAAGCGGTCACGATCGGTCGTGGCGCACAGAAACAAAACTTTAACATCCGGACGGACCATTTCGGGAAGTCTTCAGAAGGGTTCATCTTGATTCACGGTGTCCAAAAAGATTCGGCCACGGCCATCTTCAGCGGGACATCGATGATTCACCATGGCGCTTCAAAATCGAACGGCGTTCAAACGGAACGTGTGCTCATGTTGTCTGAAAAGGCACGTGGGGATGCGAACCCGATTCTCCTCATCGACGAGGACGACGTCATGGCAGGTCACGCCGCTTCAGTCGGTCGCGTCGACGACGTGCAGCTCTACTACTTGATGAGCCGCGGTCTGTCACGTAAAGAGGCTGAACGGTTGATCATTCACGGATTCTTGAACCCGGTCGTCGAGCAACTTGCGATCGAGTCGGTCAAAGACCGTCTCCGTGAAGTCATCGAAGGGAAAGTACGTTAAGATGATTGATGCCTCGATTCGTAAACAGTTCCCGATTTTAGATCAGGAAATCAACGGTCATCCGCTCGTCTATCTCGACAGCGCGGCGAGCTCCCAAAAACCGCTGGCTGTCATCGAGGCGATCGAGGATTACTATCGCCGCATCCACTCGAACGTGCATCGGGGCGTCCATACGCTCGGCACGCACGCGACGGATGCGTATGAAGGGGCGCGGGAGCGCGTCCGTTCATTCATCAACGCCGCCGTCCCAGAAGAGATCATCTTCACACGCGGGACGACGACGGCGATTAACCTCGTCGCGTCAAGCTACGGGGATGCCAACGTCGGAGCGGGGGACGAAATCGTCCTCACGCCGATGGAGCACCACGCGAACTTGATTCCGTGGCAACAGCTCGCCAAGCGTAAAGGAGCCACGCTCCGCTACGTCGAATTGACGCCGGACGGGCGGGTCACGCTCGACGCGGTCCGTGCCGTCTTGTCGGACCGGACGAAAATCGTCGCCATGAGTCACGTCTCGAACGTACTCGGCACGATCAACCCGATCGCCGATGTGGCGAAGCTCGCCCATGAAAAAGGCGCGGTCATGGTCGTCGATGCGGCGCAAAGCGCACCGCACCGGAAACTTGACGTACAAACACTCGATTGCGACTTCCTCGCCTTCTCAGGCCATAAGATGCTCGGTCCGACCGGAATCGGCGTCTTATACGGGAAGAAGCAGTTGCTCAAGCACATGGAACCGGTCGAATTCGGTGGCGAGATGATCGATTACGTCGACTTGTATGAGTCGACATGGAAAGACATCCCGTACCGGTTCGAAGCGGGGACACCGATTATCGCCGGCGCCGTCGGTTTGGCAGCGGCCATCGACTTTTTAGAAGACCTCGGTCTCGAGAACGTCGAAGCCCACGAACGGGCGCTCGCGACGTACGCCATCGAACAGATGCGGACGATTGAAGGCATTGAGATTTACGGACCAGAGGAACGTGTCGGACTCGTCACGTTCAACTTAGGTGACGTACACGCCCACGACCTTGCGACCGTATTGGATATGCAAGGCATCGCGGTCCGGGCCGGGCACCACTGTGCCCAGCCGCTCATGCGTCTCCTGAAGCAATCATCGACAGCCCGCGCGAGCTTCTACTTGTACAATACGAAAGAAGAAGTCGACCGCTTCATCGAAGGGCTACGTCAAACGAAGGAGTATTTCAATTATGAGTTTTAACAATCTCGACATGTTGTACCGACAGGTCATCATGGATCATTATAAAAACCCAAGAAACCGTGGCGTCATCGAAGATGGCGTGACGGTCGACTTGAACAACCCGACATGCGGGGATTCACTCCGACTCCAACTCCAAGTCGAGGACGGAATCGTGAAAGATGCCAAGTTCGAAGGTGAAGGCTGTTCAATCAGTCTCGCATCGGCATCGATGATGACTCAAATCGTGAAGGGCAAGTCTGTAGACGAGGCACTCCAGTTGGCCACTATCTTCTCGGAGATGGTCCAAGGGAAAGACTACGATACAGACACGTTCGACCTAGGCGACATCGAAGCGTTGTCTGGCGTCTCAAAGTTTCCGGCTCGCATCAAGTGCGCCACGCTCGCGTGGAAAGCGCTTGAAAAGGGAGTCGACGAGGAAGCGTAAGTAGAAGGAGGAGACCGATATGGCGAAAAACATGCCTGACATTGGCGATTATAAATATGGCTTCCATGACCGAGACATCTCGATTTTCCGTTCAGGCCGCGGCTTGACGAATGAAATCGTAGAGACGATCTCGCGCATGAAAGAAGAACCGGCATGGATGCTCGAGTTCCGTTTGAAATCACTCGAACAGTTCCGCAAAATGCCGATGCCGACATGGGGCGGCGATCTCACGGCACTCGATTTCGATGAGATCACGTACTATGTCAAACCGTCTGAAAAGACAGAGCACTCGTGGGACGAGGTTCCTGAAGAAATCAAGCGTACGTTTGACAAGCTCGGAATCCCGGAAGCAGAGCAAAAATATTTGGCAGGCGTCTCGGCTCAGTACGAGTCAGAAGTCGTCTATCACAGCATGCAAGAAGACTTTGAAGCGAAAGGTGTCGTCTTTAAAGATACAGACACGGCGCTCAAAGAAAACGAAGACCTCTTCCGTGAGTACTTCGGAAAATTGATTCCGCCGACGGATAACAAGTTCTCGGCGCTCAACTCGGCTGTTTGGTCAGGTGGCTCGTTCATCTACGTACCAAAAGGCGTGAAGCTCGAGCAACCGCTCCAGGCTTACTTCCGCATCAACTCGGAGAACATGGGTCAGTTCGAGCGGACGCTCATCATCGTCGACGAGGGCGCTTCTGTCCATTACGTCGAAGGGTGTACAGCACCGGTCTACACGACGAACTCACTCCACTCAGCGGTCGTTGAGATTTTCGTCAACAAGGACGCATACTGCCGCTATACGACGATCCAGAACTGGGCGAACAACGTCTACAACTTGGTCACGAAGCGTGCCGTCTGTGAAGCGGGTGGATCGATGGAGTGGATCGATGGTAACATCGGTTCGAAACTCACGATGAAATACCCGGCCGTCATCTTGAAAGGTGAAGGTTCACGCGGTATGACGCTCTCGATCGCTCTCGGCGGTAAAGGGCAGCACCAAGACGCGGGGGCAAAAATGATTCACCTCGCACCGAACACGTCGTCGTCAATCGTCTCGAAGTCGATCTCGAAACAAGGCGGAAAAGTCTCGTATCGCGGAATCGTCCACTTCGGTCGTAAAGCGAAAGGCGCACGTTCGAACATCGAATGTGACACGCTCATCATGGATAACCAGTCGACGTCGGACACGATCCCGTACAACGAGATCTTAAACGACCAAGTCTCACTCGAGCACGAAGCGAAAGTCTCTAAAGTGTCAGAAGAGCAACTCTTCTACCTCATGAGCCGCGGAATCTCGGAAGAAGAAGCGACTGAAATGATCGTCATGGGCTTCATCGAGCCGTTCACGAAAGAATTGCCAATGGAATATGCCGTCGAAATGAACCGTCTCATCAAGTTTGAGATGGAAGGATCGATCGGATAATCCTGCATAGATACTGAAAGACGGTTGACATGATTTCATGTCGACCGTCTTTTTGTGTAGGCAATGCCTGTAAACAGGGAATAGGGAATGGGACAAGAGGATGCGTGCCTGTAGATTCGAGAGGAGAAAATCACATGATGTTCTTAGTAACGGGATATTTCGACGCTGACAAAATGAACGCAAAGACCGACCTAGAAATCGATCAAATTATGGCGACGTGTGAACCACACTTACAGGAGCTGTATGCAAGTGAACGAGTGCTGATGGATATGGGGCTTGAAGCGAACATGAAACAGCTCAAGCGGGAGTCACATCAGATTTCGATTTCGGATGGGCCTGTTACCGAATCGAAGGAAGTGATGGGAAGTGCGTTCGTGATTGAAGCGTTGGATATGGAAGATGCGGTCAGAATCGCTTCCATCCATCCGACGACCCAAGTCCCTGAAGCGGAATCGTTAGGATGGAGGCTCGAGATTCGGCCAGTGCACTATTATCGGGAGCAAGAATGAACCACAACTTCACCTGTAAAGATTATGCAAAAAAATATATTGACATTCTATGGAAACGTCGTCATAATACAAAGTAATTTGATATGAATACTCTTATTAAGAGCAGGTGGAGGGAATTAGCCCTATGAAGCCCGGCAACCATCCTTACTGAATCGCCAGTATGGAAACGGTGCTAAATCTAACAGCGAATGCTGAGAGATGAGAGGAAATCGGAATTTTCTGAATCCTTCTGTCTCGTTCATGAGTGCAGGAGGATTTTTTGCATTCTGCCTCTAACAGAGTTTCTATCAAAAACATAAAGGGGGAATTTATTTTGAAAGGAAAGTTCTTATTAAGTGCAGCGCTCGTCACAGGATTAACGGTCTCGTCAGCTTTACCGGTTACATATGCGCATGACGAGCTAGGAGACATCAACATCGAGAAAGGGGAACGTAACCCGGATGAAATCAGTTCGGTTTCCGTGACGGAAGGAAGCAAGAACGTCAAGTATCTACATGAGACTGCAGCGGTACCACTGAAAGAAATCAGAGAAGGCGTGAAAAACAGTACGGCTGATGTGTATGCTCATAAAGGATTCGCGTATACAGGGACACATACTTCAGGTGGAGGCAACGGCGGGGTTCGCGTATTTGATTTGAAAGACCCATCTAACCCGAAAGAAGTCGCAGTATTTGCCGATCAAGACATTCCTGGTACGTGGCAGGAAAAAGTCATCGTGAAGACGGTGAACACCAAATCGTTTAAAGGTGATTTGGCCGTTGTCTCGGTTCAGCAACTCGACTCTAAAAATCCGAATTCGAAAGGCGGGTTCCTCATCTATGATGTGACCAACCCGTATGAGCCGAAGAAGTTAGGCTTCTATGAGGTCACGAAAAAGACGAGAGGGACACATGAGCTTTACTTGACGACACAAGGGGACCGGGTATTGGTCCTTGCCTCGAACCCTTATGCAGACTACTATTCGCACGGGAAAGAGAAGGACTTCCAACTCGTAGATGTGACCAACCCAGCGGAACCGAAGAAGCTATACGAGTTCGATCCACGTTCTTTGCCGGAAGTGGATGAAAGCTTTGACGGATACACGTGGAACGCGCCTGATGGCAAGAAGAGACCAGTCTTCAACCATAGCGCCTATGCGGATGAGAACGGGAAAACAGCGTTTCTCTCGTTCTGGGATCTTGGGACGATCATCCTGGACATCTCAGACCCAGACAACGTGACATACGAAGGACGGACGACATTCGCGTCAGATCAACAAGGATCGGCGCACTCGGCGGCACTTGCAAAAGGCGGCACGGTACTCGTCGAAACGAGAGAAGTGTATGCGCCGGTTAAATCAGGCTACGAACAAGCGTACGGATACACTCGAATCTTCGACATTAAAAACAAAACGAATCCGAAACTATTGAGCGAATTCAAGACGGATTTGACAGAAGATATCTCTGAGAATCCGGCTGAACAAGTCACGTTCGGAAAAACGGTACACGATCCAAAAGTACATGGGAACACGTTGTACCTGTCTCACTACGCGGGCGGGGTGCGAGCGGTTGATATTTCGAATCCGAGTAAACCGGTACAAATCGGAAAATACGTTCCGGCCGATGCGAACATCTGGGGCGTCTACGTCGATCAAAACTATGTGCTCGCGTCTGACATGGGCACAGGCTTGAAAGTGCTACAAAAAAACAATAAGTAAGGATTTCTCGACAACCAGCGAAGCTCGACTTTGCTGGTTTTTTGTATAATCAAATGAGGAGGCGATGACGTGACCAATCGATTTGCATTACAGAGCCGAGAACTGGAGACGTTTATGGGTCAGATGTTCGTGATTTGTCCACATTGTGGGGGCCGAGCGGATGTCATGGAGAAGGGTGATGAAGTGCGCCTAAGTTGTCTAAAATGCGGTCATCTGCAAATGAAGCAGACCGGTACAAAATATATCGGTGGAGCTTTCGATGTGCATTTCGGATTGCCGCTCTATTTACAAATAAGTTGTTGTGGCCATGTATTGTGGGCTTACAATCGAGAACATCTCGACTACATGAAGCGCTACATCGAGGCGATGATTCGGACGAGCAAAGGCACAAATCGAAGTCTCGAAAGTCGATTGCCTGAATGGATGAAACGAAAGCAGAATCGGGATGAAGTGTTACGGGCGATTGAACGATTAGAATTAGTGTGGGAGAGAGGGTGAGTAAAATGGACCGACGAAAAGAACTGCATGAAATCGAGCGGCGTCAATTGACATCGGTGATGAACAACACAAAGTGGGAGGAACTGAGGCGAGCGGTAGCGACAACGTTTCCATTTGAACTTCCTTATCAAATCAAATATGTATTAGAAGACACTCCTAATCCTGAATTTTTAGCTGATCAGTCAGGTGATTGGGAAGATGGCTTTCCTTATCCTACCTCATCAATCGAATGGATTCGATTGCGACCAAAAGTATTAGTTTACAAGGGAACACTCGTCGAACCAGACGTATATGATCTGACCGATGAATTAATATCTATTTTAACAAGGGAACGAATCCCATTCGTACAGGACAACGCAACGCTTCAAATTTTTGGCTACGTTCGAGATACGGGGATATTTGAACCGAAACATGATGTGTAGCATAATTCTATTTTTATCTTGTAAACACTGATCGTTTAGTTTTTGTCGTGAAACGGAGACGAGTCGGGTATGCTAAGAAAGAGAACACGTTTAGAAAGGGATGAAGCAGATGGATCACTTGAACACGATTGACCCAGAAGACATCATCCGCATCGCCGTCGTCGGCGCCGGATGGGTCGGTGTCAGTTTCGCCTATCAACTGTCGATGGCCGCGCTCTGTGAAGAACTCGTTTTAATCGATTCGAACCACGCCAAGGCTGAAGGGGAGGCGATGGACCTCAATCACGGCATTTCGTTCGCCCCGAGCCCGGTCCGGATTTGGGCGGGCGACTACTCGGACTGCCGCGACGCCGATATCGTCGTCATCACGGCCGGTGCCGCGCAAAAGCTCGGTCAGACCCAGATGGATCTAGCTGAACAAAATGCGGTCGTTATGAAACATGTGACGGAGCAAATCATGGCGAGCGGATTCGACGGCATCCTCGTCGTCGCGACGAACCCGGTCAACGTCATGGCACACGTCGTCTGGAAGGCGTCCGGTTTGCCGAAGCATCGCGTCATCGGATCGGGGACGGTGCTCGACACGGCCCGTCTCCGTTATAAGGTCGGCGAGTATTTCGACTTGTCGGCACGGAACTGCCACGTCTACTATATGGGCGAACACGGTGCCGGAGGATTCGTCGCTTGGGACAACGCCCGGATTTATGGGAAATTGGTCCAGCAGCTGCTCGCGGAGAATGAGTCGTATCGCCAAGAAGATTTGGACGCGATTTACCAACGTGTCCGTGATGCGGCCAACCAAATCATCGAGTATAAGAGTGCCGCGTATTACGCCATCGGGCTCGGTTTGCTTCGCATCGTCCGCGCCATCGTCCGGAACGAGAACTCGGTCGTGACGATTGGTGCCCATCTTGACGGCGAATACGGGGCATCTGGCCTCCATATCGGTGTGCCGGCCTTGATTGACCGGACCGGCATCCGCCAAATCGTCGAAATCGAATTGACGGACGAGGAACAAAGACAGTTCGATGCCTCGGTCGGACGGATTCGCCAAGCAATCGACAAAATCGAATCAGTAACATGAAAAAGGACCCGGCTGCTCATGCAGCCGGGTTTGTCGTTACGACGCCTTCTTCTCGGCGACGTCTTTCTTATAGTATTTCTCGGACGTGAAGAACTCGGTCGTCAAGCGCTTCACTTCACCGCTGAGCAATAAGACGGCAATCATGTTCGGAATGAGAATCATCGCGAGCATCAAATCAAGGAAGTTCCAAATCATCTGGGCTCCACCGATCGCACCGATGACAATCGAGGCGATATAGACGACTTTCATCAGAAAGCCGGCCTTCAAGCCGAACAAGTACTCGGCTTGACGCGACCCGTAAAAGATGATGACGATAATCGTCGACAAGACGAAGAAGATGAGCGAGATTGTGACGAGCAGACTACCCGTGTAGCCGAAGTACTCTTGGAATGCGATCGTCGTCAAGGCAGCCGGATCGTTCATCGCATCGGACCGTGTCCACACACCCGACGACAGGACGACGAACGCCGTCGTGCTACAGATAATGAGCGTATCGATGACAATGCCGATAACGGCCCAAAAGCCTTGCCGGACCGGATGATCGGTCTGCGCAGCGGCGTGGGCAATCGGGGCCGTCCCGAGTCCTGCCTCGTTCGAATACAGACCACGGGCGAAGCCCCAACGAATCGTCTCGGCAATCGCGGCACCGGCGAAACCACCGAGCGCGGCCATCGGTTGGAATGCGTATGAGAAGATGAGCCCGAGCACTTCCGGGATTTGCGAGAAGTTCATCAAGACGATGACGAAGCCGGCACCAACATAGACGAGTGCCATCGCCGGGACGATGACTTCCGTCACTTTCGCGATCCGTTTCATGCCGCCGAAGACGACGAGGGCGACGAGTCCGGCGACGATGATGCCGGTCACGAGCGTGTTGCCGTTGAACGTCTCCCTGACGGCCGAGCTGACAGCGTTACCTTGAACCATGATGCTCGGGATGAGCTCGATCATGAGGGCGAAGGCGAACCAAGAGGCGAGCCATTTGAACTTCAATCCTTTCGCCATATAGTAGACGGGTCCGCCGACATATTCCCCGGCCTCGTTCTTTTCGCGGTAACGGACGGCGAGGACGCTCTCTGAGAACTTGATGGCCATGCCGACGACGGCGATGACCCACATCCAAAAGATGGCGCCCGGTCCCCCGAACATGATGGCGGCCGGGACCCCGATGATATTGGCGGCGCCGATCGTCGAAGATAAGGCCGACGTCAGCGCCTGGCGTGGGCTGATGTCACCTTCGCCTTTTGGTTTTTTAAAGACACTGCCTAACGTTTGTTGCAGTATGTAGATGGGGTATCGGAATTGAAAGAATCCTAAGCGAACCGTCAAATAGAGTCCAGATAACACGAGTAACGAGATGATTGGCACTCCCCATAGCCAGTCTGAAATCGTCGTCACCACAGTCACAAGTTGTTCCACATCACCACTCCTATCCAGTATTTTACTTATATACTGTTGCCTAACGAGGCCGGAGCTAAACTCATTCTTTCAAATTAGAGGAGGAGACACGCATGAAACAAGCACAACATCTCATCGTATCGGGCCGGGTCCAAGGAGTCGGGTTCCGTTATTTCGCGCAAGCTACAGCCATTGAATACGGCATCACGGGTTGGGTCCGAAACTTGAATGATGGGACGGTCGAACTTCACGTGGAAGGGGGAGAAGAGCGATTGGAATCTTATAAGCGCGCCCTTTACGACGGCAATCGTTTTGTCGGGGTCGAACGTATTGAAACCGAAGAGACGACAGTCGAATCGTTCCACAAGTTTGATATCCGTTATTGACCATATTTTTCATAAACAGCAAGTCAATCAGTGAAACTCGCCGATAATTTGTAAAGTGAGGGAACGGTTCCATACAATAAATCCACATTTTAAAAAAATAAACATCATTTTTGACGATAGGGTGGCCAAAAAAATGAAAGTGTGTATAATGAAATAGACCAAGCGGTTTATTGTCAGAAAATTTAGTCATTTGATTCATTGGTAACACGGAAGGTATTACACGTATGTGGAGGTAGTTGTATGAAAAAATCGACATTATTCCCGTTAGCATTCACGATTTTCGCATTATTCTTCGGGGCCGGGAACTTGCTGTTCCCACCGATGCTAGGTGCGATGGCAGGTGAGAACCTCGTCCCAGCCCTAGTCGGCTTCGTCATTACCGGCGTCGGGCTGCCATTACTCGCGCTCTTCGCAGTCGCGCGGGTCGGCGGTGGATCTGACCAGATCGCTCGGTACATTCCGAAGCGACTTGCGCTCGTCTTGACGGGATTAATGTACGTGGCAATCGGGCCGTTCTTCGGGATTCCTCGGACGGCAGCCGTCACGTATGAGATGGGAGTCGTACCGTTCCTCGGTGCACCATCGACGCTCACGCTCGCAATCAGTTCAACTGTCTTCTTCGGTTTGACGTTCTTCTTGACGTTACGCGCACAAAAATTGATTGAAGTCATCGGACGCATCATCACGCCAATCCTCTTGCTCTTGCTTGCGGCAATCGGAATCACGAACCTCGTGGCTCCACTCGGGCAGCCAACCGCACCAGCAGAAGGCTATGAGACGTGGGTCGGTGCCCTCGGGGAAGGCTTCAAACAAGGCTACTTGACGATGGACGTCTTCGGCGCTCTCGTCTTCGGTGCCATCGTGCTCGTTACGCTTAAAGCGAACGGGATGACAGACCAGAAAGAAGCATCTTCACTTCTTCGCACGTCTGGCATGCTCGCTGTCACGTGTTTGATGCTCGTCTATATCTCGCTCGGTTCAATCGGTGCGAATATGACCGGTCAAACAGGTACGACAGACGGAGCCAGCTTGCTTCAAGCGTTCGCTGGTACGTCATTCGGACAAGTCGGAATGCTCGCGCTCGGGGCTGCGGTCTTCCTCGCTTGTTTGACGACGGCGGTCGGACTCATCACTGAGTTCTCACGCTTCATCAGCAACACGTTCGAATCGCTCAAGTATTATCAAGTCGTCATCGCGACGACGTTGTTCGGCTACTTGATTTCACTCGTCGGACTCGGTACGTTGATTCAAATCGCGGTACCGCTTCTCACGCTCTTGTATCCGGTCATGATCGCACTCGTACTCGTCTCGATCACGGAGCGGATTCAACGCAACCCGCACGTCGCCATGAAAGCGACTGTGTATACGGCCCTCGTGCTCTCGCTCTTCGAGACGACACACGGATTGGCGCCATCAGCAGCAACAGCATGGATCACGAACTTGCCGATGGCTGAGATCGGGCTCGCTTGGGCAGTTCCAACATTGATCGTGTATGTAATCACGCTGTTCTTACCGAAACATCGTTCAAATCAATCGCTCGCTCAATCACGCATTTCATAAGCGAGTGAACATGACACCCATCCTCTGGTCAAGGATGGGTGTTTTTGCTGTCTTATCGTTTGCTCATTCCGTTCATCAACAAGTAAAATGGAGAGATGAAAAGGAAGTGACATACATTGACGACTAAACAAAAGAAACAATTGGCGATTCTCATGTTGAACATGTTCATCGCCGTAGCAGGATTCGGGATTATCATTCCGATTATTCCGGATTATTTAAAGATGATTGGAGAAGGTGGGACCGCTGCCGGACTCATGATTTCTGTCTTCGCGGGGGCCCAGTTGCTCATGTCACCGATTGCCGGGAAATGGGCGGACGTTTACGGCCGCAGGCTCATGATTATCCTCGGACTGATCGGTTTCACCGTATCGATGGGCGTCTTTTACTTATCCGATAACTTGACGGTTTTGCTCATCTCAAGAGCCATCGGTGGCGTCGGGGCCGCCCTATTGATTCCTGCCATCTTTGCTTATGTGGCCGATATCACGACGCTCAAGCAACGGGCGAAAGGGAACAGTTATATTTCCGCGGCAATGTCGCTCGGGATTGTCATCGGACCGGGGATCGGTGGTTTCTTCGCCGAGTTCGGATTGAAGGCACCGCTCCTGTTGTCAGCGATCGTCTCGTTCGTCGCCGTCATCTCGTCAATCATTCTATTGAAAGAACCGGATCGTGAGCCGTATGTCCAAACGGGTGAGAGCGAATCGTTACCGCGTCAACTCGTGTCGTCGACACGGAAACCGTATTTCTTCGTGCTCGTCATCAACTTGGTCATGGCGTTCGGTTTGATGGCGTACGAGTCGGTCCTCGGTCTGTTCGTCAGTGAGACGTTCAGCGCGACGCCACAACAGATTGCGGTCATGATCACCGGGACGGGCATCGTCAGTGTCATCGTGCAATTGTTCGCGGTCGACCGTCTCGTATCGCTGTTCGGTGAGATTAAAGTCGTGCTCATCTTTATCATGCTCGCCGCGTTCGGCTTCTTGTTCTCGCTGTTCGCCGGGTCTTATACGATTTTCTTCGTCGTCACGTTGATTATCTTCTTGTCGACGTCGATTTTACGTCCGGTATTAAATACGCTTGTATCGAAAATGGCGGATAAAGAGCAAGGATTTGCCATGGGGATGAACAATGCCTATATGAGCATCGGGAATATCGTCGGACCGACACTGGCCGGCATCGCGTTCGATATCGATATGCGCTATCCGTTCGTGATGGGTCTCGTCCTATTGCTCGTGACGTTCGCAGGGACGTTGAATTGGTCGAAACGGAACGCGACGGCCACGTTCGAACAATAAGTTGAGGAGGGAATGTGATGATTTATGTCGGTGTGACGGGGTGGGGGGACCATGATTTATTGTATACGACCCCCGAAGAACGAAAACATAAACTGTCGACCTATGCGGGGCATTTCCCGACCGTTGAAATCGATTCCTCGTTTTATGCGATTCAACCGGTAAAAAATTACGAGAAATGGAACCAGGAAACGCCGGAAACGTTCCAATTCATCGTCAAAGTTTCCAGGGAAATGAGCGGGCATGACCGGGAACCGAAACTGCCTCTCGCCGAGCTGTTCGAGCGATACAGGACGTCCGTCGAACCGCTGAAACAGGCCGGGAAGCTGCGGGCCGTACTCGTCCAGCTCCCGCCTTGGTTCGATGTCTCGAAGCCGCATCTCGATTATTTACGGACGATCCGTGACGAGTTGCGCGACTATGACATCGCTATCGAGTTCCGGAACCCGACGTGGTTCTCAGAGGCGTTTCGGGAGCGGACGCTCGCGTTTTTAGCAGAGCATCGCTTCATCAATACGATTTGTGATGAACCGCAAACGAAGGAAAGCAGCATTCCGTTCGTCCCGGTCGTGACCAATCCTGACGTGGCGGTCGTGCGCTTGCACGGCCGTAATACCGCCGGCTGGCTCCGAAAGCCGGGCATGACGAGTCAAGAGTGGCGGCACGTCCGCTGCCTGTACCGTTATAGTGAAGATGAACTGCAGGAGCTCGCTGCGGCGCTCAAACAAGTCGACGAGAAGGCGAAGTCGGTGTACGTCTACTTCAACAACAACTCGGCCGGAGACGCGGTACCGAACGCCAAACGGTTGATTGAGATTCTCGGCGCCGAATATGAACTCGCACCGAGCCAAATCAGCCTGTTCTAGGAAGGGGGATCGTCTTGAGAACGATTACGATGTTCCATTATAATGACTTACATTCTAAATTTCATAACTGGCCGCGGCTCGTCTCGTTTTTGAATGAGCATCGAACGGACGATACGCTCGTTTTCGATCTCGGCGACCATGCCGACCGGACCCATCCGGCGACGGAAGTGACCCGCGGACAAGTGAACGTGCGCCTGCTCAATCGGATTCAACCGACCGCCGTCACCATCGGCAATAACGAAGGCATCACGTTCCCGCACGATTGGCTCGCCCATCTGTATGACGTGGCCGCATTCCCGGTTTTGTTAGGCAATGTCTATCAAGCGTCCGGAGAACGACCGGACTGGGCGTCGGAAACGCTCATCGTCGAACGAGACGGTATCAAAATCGGGTTGTTCGGGGTGACCGCACCGTATGAAGAGCTTTACCCTGAACTCGGTTGGACCATCGAAGCGCCGCATGCGACAACGACGCGTGCCCTTGAGACACTTCGAGACTGCGACGTCATCATCGCGCTCAGCCATCTCGGGTTTTACGCCGACGAGCGGCTCGCCGAGGCGTTCCCGGAAATCGATGTCATCCTCGGGGCTCATACCCATCATGTTCTCGATGACGGGGTCGTCACGAACGGGGTCCTCATCGCACAGGCCGGCAAGTACGGGCAGTACGTCGGGCAAGTCGAGCTGACGTTCGAAGGGACCCGAGTCGTCGAGAAACGGGCTTGTCTCCACAATTTATCGGAGCGTGACCCGGACGCGGCGACGGTCGCGGTGTTGGCGGAAGAGTATGGTCAGGCCGAGCGTCTGCTCGATGTGACCATCGCCGAGACGCCAGGTTATGCGAGTGACTGGTTTGGTCCGTCGGCAATCGGCGACTTGTTGGCGAGCGGACTCGCGGACTGGTGTGACGCCGAACTGAGCATCATTCCGTCCGGTGTGTTATTGGAAGGCTTGAACCCGGGCCACGTCACGCTCAATATGTTGCATCGGATTTGTCCGCATCCGATCAACCCTTGTGTCTTGACGCTTGACGGAGCGACCCTCGTCCGATTTTTGAACGACGTCCAAGAAGATGCGTTCACGACGATGCATGTCCGTGGCCTCGGTTTTCGCGGGACGGTGCTCGGTAGCCCGATCCTCCATGGGATCGACACGCAACGCGGTCGCTATTCGATCAAAGGTGAGGACATCAGGCTAGACGGGACGTATCGTGTCGCCACGGTCGACATGTTCACGTTCGGACCGCTCCTTCCGTATTTGGCCGATCAGCCGAAACGTTACTTTATGCCGGAACTGCTGCGTGACGTGTTACGCGAGACGATCGTGACCCGCCATAACGCCATCCGAAAAGGATAGGGGCGGGAGCGGTCGGCATGCTATGATAGAACAGTGGAGGTGTGAAACATGATTAGAGTGAATCGCCACGGCTATACCGTCATCGAAGAGAAACGTGACGGTTTTGACGAGGAAGCGTTCATCGCACGCTATAGCGACGTGCTCGATAAATACGATTATATCGTCGGGGATTGGGGCCACGGACAACTTCGGTTGAAAGGGTTCTATGAGACGAAGTCCAAGTTCGCGACGTATGATAATCGAATCGATCACGTGATGGATTACGTGTATGAATACTGTAACTTTGGATGCCCGTTCTTTGTACTCAAAAAAGAGACGGAAATCGATGAGGCGGAAGACGGTCCAGTCTTCGGTGGCACGAAACAACCGCTCAAACTGAAACGCAAATTTAATAAATCGGAAGAAGCCGAGCCTTCGACCGGTACATGACGCGCTGATGACATCAGCGCTTTTTTGTTACATTTATTTTCCAAATGTTTCTTTTAGGTGAAAAGACGGTGTGACAGGTTTAGGCATAGGAAAATTGTGATAACTTATATTTAAGGCTATTGTTTCTGTTCGGGTTTTTGTGGGCTTTGGAAGTGAGGTGGAAGTATGCAACACGTACAAACGGCGACCGTCGGTGACCGCGATGACGTCCATAATCGAATTCATAACTTCGGCTTGGGCCTAATGGCGATGTTGTTCTTCGCGTTTGGGAGTATCATGACGTTTTACTTCACCGCCGCAGTCCTGATTTATGAGGTTGTCCACGTCTTGCTGATCCGTCGCTTTGAATATCGTCAGGCGTTCTTGAGAGGCCGTCTCTTTAAAATCATTTCATTGGCGGCAGTGGCTACAGGTGTGCTCTTATTTATTGTATCGATGTCCCAGTTTTTCATGGGCAATGTCATGTATTGAAGGGAAGGGAAAAACCTTTTCCCTTTTTTCGTGTTTTTTTGAAACTTTTCATCAAGTGATGACGTACACTTAGGAGAGAACTCAAAAAAGGATGATGAAAATGACTGCACAACTCAAGCAACATGCACAACAAATGTTAACTGGAAAGCGTTGGTTACTCGCCGGACTTTTGATTTTGTTCGTCGTCTTGAACGGAATTCCACAATCGTTCGCACCGACGGTAGACCCGGAAGCGGTTCCGACGGCAGCGGACACGGGACTTACGTTCTTGTCGCTCCTCCTCACGTTATTGATCGCACCGCTCGCAATCGGTTGGTCTTGGCTCGTCTTGTCCGTGTCACGCGGCGATAAGCCGGCCGTCTCGACATTGTTCGAGCCTTTCAAAACGGGATACGTCAAGCACGTGCTCGCTCCGTTCTTCATGGGACTGTTTATCTTCCTATGGTCGTTGCTCCTCGTGATTCCGGGAATCATTAAAAGTTTCTCGTATTCGCTCACGTATTACATCTTGCGTGACCAACCGGAACTATCGGCCCTCGAGGCGATTACTGAATCACGCCGGATGATGGACGGGCACAAGATGGACGCGTTCAAACTCGTCCTCTCGTTCATCGGTTGGTTCCTTCTCGGAATCATTACACTCGGGATCGGTTTCTTGTACGTCTACCCGTACTTCACGACGACGTACGCGACGTTCTACGATTCACTTCGGAAAGCGGAACAACCGCAGACGAACCATGTCGGCACCGATTTTGAACAAGGATTCTAAACGAAAACCTCCGCTCTCGATGAGCAGAGGTTTTTTTAGGCGTTGACTTCTTGTTTTTGAAGGTATGGCTTGAGCGATAACGTGTGCTCGGCGACGACTTTACGAATCGTCTTCGTCTTCGAGCGCATGACGAGTGACGTCGTCTCGACGATATCGTCCGTCAAGAATTTGACGCCATCGAGCAATTCACCTGATGTGACGCCTGTCGCTGCGAAGATGCAGTCGTCGCTCTTGACGAGGTCGTCAAGCGTGAGCAATTGAAGCGGGTCCTCGATGCCCATCGAGATGACGCGTGCCGTCTCTTCCTCGTTCATCGGGTGGAGGCGGGCCTGCATGTCACCGCCGAGCGCCTTGACGGCCGCTGCCGTGATGACGCCTTCTGGTGCGCCACCCGTACTGATGAAGATATCGATCGGGTTCGACTTGACGGCCGCCGCGATTCCGGCCGAGACATCTCCGTCTTCAAATAGTTTGACGCGTGCGCCCATGTTCATCGCCGCTTGACGGAAATGTTCATGACGATCACGGTCTTGCATGATGACGGTCACTTCCTCGATGCGTTTGCCGTTATAAAGGGCGGCCTTCTCGATAATCGACTCGAGCGGTTCGTCGAGTGAGACTTTCCCTTTCAAGTTCGGGCCGACGACGAGCTTATCCATATACATATCTGGTGCGTGGAGGAGGGCGCCTTTATCCGCGACCGCGATGACGACCATGGCGTCCCCGAGACCTTTGGCGACGATGGACGTTCCTTCGAGCGGGTCGACGGCGATATCGACTTCTGGTCCGAACGTCGTCCCGAGGCGTTCCCCGATATAAAGCATCGGGGCCTCATCGAGTTCACCCTCACCAATGACGACAGTTGCATCCATATTGATGGTGCCAAGCACTTCACGCATGGCCGATGTCGCTGCGTCATCCGCTTCGTTCTTCTGACCACGACCAATCCATTTCGATGAGGCCAGTGCTGCTGCCTCGGTTGCTCGTACGATCTCTAACGCTAATTCTCGTTCCATAGTGTTGTACCCTCCACGTGATATCTATTTAATGTGACATACTAATAGTTGTGTTAATCCGTGGATTAGTGTATCACAATTGCGTAAATGATGTAAATAGGAGAGATTCTTTTCTCGAACGAGAAAAAGGATTACTATAGGAGGCAGGGGGGATTGCGATGTATTTTGTGAACAGAGAAAAGATTAACGAGACGTTGGTCCATATGGAGACGATGCTCAGTCGGCTCGACCAATTGGAGGGGGACGCGTTCACCATCGAGCTGGCGAAACAACGGTTGGCCGTTCATTTGATGGAAGGCGTGATTGACGTCGGCAACTCGATGATTGACGGGTTCATCATGCGTGACCCGGGCAGCTATGAGGATATTGTCGACATCTTGCTTGACGAGCGTGTGCTCGATGCCGAAACGGCGGAAGCGACGAGAGCGCTCGTCGGACTACGGGCCCATTACGTCAGGGAGTTTGTCACGGCCGATTCAACCCGGTTCGACGCCTGGGTCGAGCGGAATCGACCGACGTTCGAGGCATTCCCAGAGCAGGTCCGACGCTATCTCGAAGTGGAGCTCGGTCCTGTATCAGCATTTTTACCAGAAAGCGAGTGATTGGATGAATCCGATTAAAGGATATTTATTTGACTTAGATGGCACGATGTATGCGGGGACGGCCCCGATTCAAGCAGCGGTTGATTTCGTGAATCGACTCGAGGCAACCGGCTTTCCGTACTTATTTGTTACGAACAACGCGTCGATGACGCCGGAACAGGTGGCGGATAAACTTGTCTCGATGGGGGTGCACGTGACGCCTGAGCACGTCTTGACGAGTGCGATGGCGACGGCTCGTTACATCGAGAAGATGACGCCGGGAGCGACGATTTACATGATCGGGGAAGACGGCTTGCGCCTGGCGCTCGAAGAACGGGGCTTCCATGTGACGGAAGAGGCGAAGGCAGACTACGTCGTCGTCGGGCTCGACCGCCACATCACGTACGAAAAGTTGGCGAAAGGTGCGCTCGCGATTCGGGCCGGTGCTCGCTTCATCTCGACGAACGGCGACATCGCCATTCCGACCGAACGCGGCTTTTTACCGGGGAACGGGGCGCTCACGTCCGTCTTGACGGTGACGACGGAAAAAGATCCGTTCTTTATCGGCAAACCGGAACCGGTCATGGTCGACATCGCGCTTGAGATGATCGGCCTCACAAAAGAGGAAGTCGTCATGGTCGGGGACAACTATCATACCGACATCTTGTTCGGCATCAACGGTGGGATTCGAACGCTCCACGTCAACTCAGGGGTGCACGGTCCGGCTTTCATCCAGGAACAAGAAAAGCTCCCAACCTATATGGTCGAGAGCTTGGACGAATGGACGCATGCATGAAAAAAAGGGATGACATGATTGTCTCCCTTTTTGTTTAGAATACTTGTTCGACTTCAACGATGCCAGGTACTTCTTCGATGAGCGCGCGCTCAATCCCGGCTTTCAATGTAATGGTTGAAGATGGGCAGCTGCCGCATGCACCCATCAAACGAAGTTTGACGATGCCTTCTTCTACATCAACGAGTTCGACGTCACCGCCGTCGCGAAGCAAGAACGGGCGTAATTTATCGAGTACTTCTTGGACTTGATCAAACATTTCCATGGTATCTACCCCTTTCTGGTTCCCTTTCATTCTAGCAAGTTTGAGATTGTTTCTCAATCATTAACGCTGAGCGTTTTGTGGCGATGCGGCTTCTTCATTTTTGTATAATAGGAAACAAGAGGGGGAATCGATATGAAAATCACGGTATATGGGGCCGAAGTACAGTGTGCGAGCTGTGTCGGGGCACCGAGTTCAATCGAGACGTATGAGTGGCTACAAAGTGCATTGGCGCGGAAATATCCGAATCAGGCGTTCGAGTTTGAGTATATCGATTTTGAGACGGCGAACGATGACATCGCCGAAGCGATCAAGCAGGACGAGTGGTTCTATCCGCTCGTGCTGATTGACGGGGAAGTCGTGGACGAAGGGGTCGTCCAGCTTCGGAAAGTCTATTCGGCCATCGAACAGACGACAGCATAAAAAAGTCGAGCGATGTGATCGCTCGACTTTTTGTTTAGAGAAGCTGGAACGACGATGTCGCCGAACCTGCCGTGTAACCAGTGAGCGTCGCATCAGATTTTACTTGATACGTCCCACGCTGTGATGAAGAGGTTGTCGAGAGTGTGAACGTGATGGCACCTGTCGAACTCGTTTTGCCAGTGCCGACGAGCGTCGCGCCATTCGGCTGTGTGACCGTCACACGGACGTCGGCGTTCGCGACCGCTTGGCCGTTCGAGTTCCGGACCGTCGATGAGATCGAGACGACTTCACCAGCGTAATACGTTGACTTCGATGTCGATACCGTCGTCGAGAGCGCTTGGACAGGTTGCGTCGTGCCGCCAGACGTCGGTGCCTGCACGAGTCCGTTCCCGAACCATGTGTCACGGCCAGCCGTTCCGAGGTCGATTGAATCTTGTGACAGTTTCGTGCGGAGTTGCGAGCTCGACAACGTCGGGAACGCTTGTTTCATAAGCGCGAGGTTACCGGCGACGTAAGGTGTCGCCATCGATGTCCCGCTCATTTGGCCGTAGCCGCCATTTGAGAGCGTCGAGTTGATGCCCACACCTGGTGCCGCGACTTCGACCGTGCTACCTGTCGCCGAGAACGAGGCGCGGTTGTTGTTGATGTCCGTCGCTGCGACGGCGATCGCCGAGCTGTAACGGGCCGGGTAGTTGACGAGGTCGCCCGTACCGTCAGCGCGTCCGTTGTTACCGGCTGCCGCGACGACGAGGATACCAGCGTTATTGGCGCGATCGACAACTTGTTGAAGTGTCGTCGATGGACTTGTCGTCCCGAGACTCAAGTTGATGACGTCCATTTGGTTCGTGATCGACCAGTCAATCCCGGCGATGATGCTCGAGAGGCTACCGCTACCGTTTGCCTCGAGTGCCTTGACCGCGTAAATGCTCGCTTCGTGGGCAATCCCGACGGTACCGATGCTATTGTTGCGGGCACCGATAATCCCGGCGACGTGCGTCCCGTGACCGTTGTCATCCGCGTATGAGCTCGTGACCGTACTGAACGAGGCGCCACCGGCGATCGTCAAATCGGGGTGCGCCGAGATTCCCGTATCGACGACCGATACTTTCACGCCTTTCCCGGTGTATCCACTCTGCCAAGCCGATGGAGCTTTCAACTTCGGAATACCCCAATCTTGTGTCTGGTTTTCGATTTGTACCGTTTGGTCGACTTCCACGTGGGCGACGTTCGGGTTGTTCTTCAAGCCATTCAAGGCAGCTTTCGGTACTTCGAGGGCAGCGGCAGGAATGTTTTTGTACTGTTGGCGAACTTCCATGCCTTCAATCGAGAGCGGGATATTCTTCGCTGATTCTTTGAAGACGACGATGACGCGTTCTTTCTCTTTGTTCGGGGCGGCTTCTGCGCCTCCTGGAACGGTTGACAGTACGAGCAATGAAGCGAGGACGGTGCTGCAAACTTTTTTCAACTTGTTTCCTCCTTTGGGGTATGTAGGCGAGGTGACGCGATGTCGAACTGCCGTGCCCATAGAGTAACAAGTTTTCCCATCGGGTAGAATATGTCAATGGAATTAAAAATCTGAATATTTAGATAAGGATACAGGGGATTCAGATACAAGACTTTTGTCTCAAGGAGATGGCGGCAGAACGACAAATCGAGCACGTTACACAAAAAAACAGGTGACCGTGATGGTCACCCGTTCATGTTATTTAATGACTTTATGCTTCCAAAGAATCCCGGACTTGAGCAATCGAGCGACTTTACCGGTGAGCGACTGTTTGCCCATGAAGACGCCGAATCCGGCCTTCTTGCCGAGTGAGCCGAGCGTCCCACGGAGTTTGATATCCGGCAGATCCGGATAACTGACACCTTTCCACTTACAGAGCAGCACTTGGACGATCTGTTCGGCCTGCGCTTCCGCGAGCTGGCCGGAAGGCGCATATGGAAGACTGGCGTTGTCGCCGACGACGAAGATGTCCGGCTGTTCCGGGACGTAATGATGCGGTGTCAATTTGACGCGGCCGCCGCCATCGAGTTCCCACCCTTGATTGCGGACGACGGCGACCGGCTGAATCCCGGCCGTCCAGACCGTCAAATCGGACGGGAAGTGTTGCTCGTGATTCCATAGGCCATCGGCGTCGACTCGGACGATATTCGACTGGTTGATGACCTCGACGCCGTGCTCTTCAAACCAAGACTGGACGTACATCGAGACGCGGTTCGAGAGGAACGATAAGACGGACGGGCCACGGTCGAACAATCGGACCGTCAAATCGGGACGGCTCTCACGTAACTCACTGGCGAGTTCGACGCCCGATAACCCTGCACCGACGATTGAGACGATTGAGCCCGGTGACAGGCCATTGATGGCTTGTTGGGTCTTGCGTGATTCTTCAAGCGTTTGGATGCTATACGTGAACTCGGCGGCGCCGGGCACGTTGTGATACTTGTCCTCGCAACCGAGTCCGATGACAAGGTCGTCATACGGAACTTTTTCACCGCTCGCAAGCAAAACCATCTTGTCGCCTGCATCGATATCGGTGACTTGACCGTATATGTAATCGATCTCTTCTGGAAAATCGATACGGATATCACGATCCGATACGGTCCCCGCCGCAAGTGCATAATACTCTGTTTTTAACCCATGGTAAGGTAGACGATCGATGAGTGTGATCGATACATCCTTCAGCTGATGGCCGAGGACGCGTTCGATTACACGCATACCCCCGTAACCGCCTCCCAAGACGACTAATTTGCGCATAAAAATCCCCCTTTGTTACACTTCAACTGTATCATGTTATAATACGCCGTAGAAGAACCATTTTCCTGTTTTGTGGGAAAGGGGAAGGGTGAATGACATGATGAATCCAATCATTGAGTTCTGTGCCTCCAATTTGGCCATGGGTTCGCAAATCGCCCGGGCCAAACTAGAGTCCGATCCAGACCTAGATGTCGTTGAATACGGCTGTACAGGCTACTGTGGCGTCTGTTCGCTCGACTTGTTTTGTCTAGTCGACGGCGAGGTCGTGACGGGAGATACGCCAGAGCAACTCGTGACGAATGTATATGAAAAAATTGAAGAAATGGCGTGGTGAAAAAGTTTGAAGCAACTTCAAACTTTTTTTATTTTGACTGTTTTGACCCGTTGCATTTTTAAAAAGGGTCTGTTATATTCAAAGAGGTTCGAATGTAGGTTGTCTGACGTTTAACAACATAAAAAGAAAGCGTTTCAAACGGTAGGACACATCTCGATTCGGGTATATCACAATATCAGGTTTTCCCAATATGAAAGGAGCACAACACCAATGAATATCATGAGCGTGGTTGGTATTTTGGCACTAATTGGAATCGCTTACATCTTCTCGACCAACCGTAAAGCCATCAAATGGCGTACCGTGCTTGCCGCTTTCGCGGTACAGTTCACGTTCGCTTTCCTCGTCCTCTTCACATCAGCAGGACGCAGTGCGTTACAATGGATTTCAGGAGGCGTTCAGAACGTCTTGAACACGGCGAATGACGGAATCGCCTTCGTTTTCGGTACAGCCGTAGGAGGCGACAACTTTGTCTTCGCGTTCCAAGTGTTGCCGATTATCATCTTTATGTCTTCTTTGATCGCTTTGCTTTACTACCTCGGTGTCATGCAATGGGTCATCCGTATTCTCGGGACAGCCCTCGCGAAAGCACTCGGGACGTCACGTAAAGAGTCACTCTCGGCGACAGCGAACATCTTCGTCGGTCAAACGGAAGCGCCGCTTGTCATCAAGCCTTACCTTCCGACGATGACACAATCGGAGCTCTTCGCCGTTATGGTCGGTGGTCTCGCATCGGTTGCCGGTTCGGTTCTCGCTGGATACGCTGCCCTTGGTGTACCGCTCGAGTACTTGCTCGCAGCGAGTTTCATGGCTGCACCTGCTGGTCTCTTGTTCGCAAAAATCATCGTTCCTGAAACAGAAGAGTATAATGATGACATCGAAATTGCTGAAGATGAAGAGGACAAAGCAGCGAACTTCGTCGATGCAGCCGCTCGCGGAGCCTCTGACGGTCTCTTCCTTGCATTGAACGTCGGTGCGATGCTTCTCGCGTTCGTTTCATTGATTGCGCTCGTCAACTTGATTCTTGGTGGGATCGGTGGCTTGTTCGGTTTCGACAGCCTCTCACTTGAATTGATTCTTGGTTATGTGTTCGCACCACTCGCATTCGTGATTGGTGTACCGTGGGCAGATGCGGTTCAGTTCGGTAGCTTCCTCGGTCAAAAACTCGTCTTGAACGAATTCGTTGCGTTCTCAGAGTTCGCACCTGTAATTGGAACGGGTGAACTTTCAGCACGTACGGAAGCGATGATCGCCTTCGCACTTTGTGGATTCGCCAACATCTCGTCACTTGCAATCCTTCTCGGTGGTCTCGGTGGAATGGCACCGAACCGTCGGAACGACATCGCACGTATGGGTGTCCTCGCGATTCTCGCAGGTACGCTTGCCAACTTGATGTCAGCCACGCTTGCTGGTCTGCTTCTCTAATCAAATCCGATATACCCAGAGTGATCACTTCGGTGGTCACTCTTTTTTGTGAAGACGTTTATGAACGCACAGCAAAACCCGACCGTAAACAGACGGTCGGGTCATGTCGGTGATGAGGGCCATTCACTCCTGAACTCTCGGCCACGTGGCTTGCCAATTCTTTTTAGTGATTCGAGCGAGATAGATATGATGATGCGGAGAGTCGTCCGCGAACGCTGGGGTCGGTCGTAGCTTCAGTCCGACGATGTCTTCAACACCGTAAGGGGCGGAGAGCTTCAAGCGTCCGTTCGCATCGAGGCTGACGCCGATGGCGGTGACGGTCTCAGGGAAATGGGCCAAGGCGTCGACTGCCGACTGATAGGGCGGCAATTGATTAACCAGATGCATCCGCGCTTGATTTTTGACCGACCACGGGACGGTCGGGGACAGGACGTGTAATTGTGCCTCATATTCTTTTTCAATCGCCTCGTCAATTTGAGACCGGTCAAAGTAGATGACATCGACGTCCTCGGTCGGCGTTGGTGTTGGATAGCCATGCACGTCATCCCATATCTTCGCCCGCACGTATCCGGCACAGATCCACCAGTCGGGTAGCTCGAGGGAAGCGACGTCTTTCAAGAGACCCATCAATTCCGAATCATTCTCTAAAAAGTGAGTGACCTCTTCAATCGTTTTCAAGTGATTCCCTCCTATTCTTCCTCAAGCATAACGCAACCATACAAAAAAGCACCTATTTCTAGGTGCTTTTCGCATTAAGCCTGGAGTTGCATCCGCTGGCGTTCGATCCACGGCTTCAACTTGAGGAAGAGGGGGACGAACAAGGCGCTAATCAACAACGCTTTGATGAGGTTGAACGGCAAGATGCCGTAGAGGACGAGGTCCGTTTTAACTGCCGGTTGCGCCATCTCGGTCATGCCGAAGAAGAACGCGTAGGCTGGTAAGATGAGTAAATAGTTCAAAATCGCCAAGCTGAGTGCCATCGTGATCGTACCGGCCACGAGACCTGAAGCGAGCGCTTTATTCGTTTTACGTTTATGGTAGAACCATGCGACCGGATACATGAAGGCGACTCCTGCAAAGAAGTTTGCGACTTCACCGACCGGAACGCCGCCACCATTAAAGACATAGTAGAGGACGTTTTTTAGAGCGACGACCACGACGCCTGCGAGTGGGGAGAACACGATTCCGGCGACGAGCGCGGGAATGTCACTAAAGTCCACTTTTAGGAATGGTGGTAGGAAAGGCAGCGGGAAGTTAAAGAGCATGAGGACAAAAGAAATGGCCCCGAGCATCGATAGCGTCACCAGTGTTGTCAATCGTTTGTTGCGCGTTGTTTTCATCAAAATCTCTCCTTTTGTCGCTCCTTGATGAATGGCACCCGTCGCATAAAAAATCCCGATTGCATCATACAATCGGGAGAGGTTACGCGCATACGAAATAGATGTTTTCCGTCGCGGAAAAGACCACGTCAAAGAAAACATCCGGATATCGGTCGGATGCCGCCATCTTCTCCCATCCAGACTTTACTGTCGGCTTTCGAATCTCACGAAATCAGCAAGCAACGCCTTGCTCGCTCACGGGCTGAGAAGATCATGTCTTCAATACCGCCGGTCGGGAATTTCACCCTGCCCCGAAGATGGAACGATTTAATTTTTTTTGTTACAGTTTAGTTATACAAGATATTTCACAAAATCTCAAGTCAGTTGACTTGAAGTTAAGATAATGAAGGAGGAGTTCAGATGATTCATTTGACAGAGTCAGCTGCATTACAAGTCATCGATATGATGAAACAGACAGAACACCCCGAGAATCAGTACTTGCGCATCAAGGTGCAAGGCGGAGGCTGCACCGGTCTCTCGTACGGGATGGGGTTCGATGAAGATAAGACCGATCGAGATATCCAGTTCGATCATCACGGCGTCCGCGTCATCGTCGCCGAAGCCGACCATGGGGTCGTCGACGGACTCGAAATCGACTACAAGCAGTCGATGCTCGGAGGAGGGTTCACGATTAAAAATCCGAACGCCATCGCCACGTGTGGATGCGGTTCGAGTTTCCGGACGGCGTCGAACGCCGGGACACCTGGAGATTGCTAAACGAAAGGCCAATCGTGTGGACGATTGGCCTTTTTTCGATTCAGTCGGTTTCTTCCATCAAAATCAAGCGAATCACTTTTGATGTCGCATTCAATTCGATGTGATGTTGCCAAGGGCGGAACGCCGTGATTTTGCATGTGTCGGTCGTGATTTGGAACGAACAGATGCTCTCTTCCTCTTGGTCAAGCACTGAGTAGCGGCTGAAATCGGATAAGCTTTGGTAGATGGCGTATTGTTTCGGTAACTCACACGTCCATCCTTTTTCTAACATGATTTGATGCATGGGTCTCGCCTCTTTCTTCTATCATATATATAAGAATAACAAAAAAATTCAAGGATGTGGAAGATTAGTCGAGAGGAACCAAGGGAAAATGAAAAGAGATGTCATTTTTATGTAGGAGGGGTAGGGACGATGAGAAAAGTATTGATATTCGGTGGGTCACGCTATTTTGGAAAGCGGTTGGCGCTTCGCTTGGCGGAGGCCGGTGATGATGTGACGATTGTGACGCGTGGACAGCTCCAAGTGCCAGAGGCGGAAGGCATTCGTTCCATCAAAGGGGACCGACAGTCGGTGGCGACGATGAAAGATTTATCGCGCGACCGTTACGACCTCGTCTATGACAATATTTGTTTCAATCCATATCAGGCGAAAATCGCATCGGACGCGTTCATGGATCAAGTTGGCAAATATGTGCTTACGTCGACGATGTCGGTCTATGCACCGGGCGCCGATTTGAAAGAAAGTGACTTCAATCCGCTTCATCATGACTATCATCTCGAGTCCGATCACGACTATGGACAAGGTAAACGAGAAGCCGAGTCCTACTTCTTTCACCGCGCCTCGTTCCCGGTCGCGACCGTCCGTCTGCCGATCGTCTTAGGTCCAGACGACTATACGGATCGTCTCAAGTTTTATATCGATGCCGTCCGTCGAGAAGAGCCGATCGTCCTGCATCATCCCGAAGCAAAGATGGGCTTTATCTCAAGTTTTGAGGCGGCGTCGTTTTTAGAATGGGTCGGTCGGGCCAATGTGACCGGTCCGTTCAATGCGGCGAGTGAGGGCATCATCTCACTCGGTGCACTCATGGAGCGGATTGGCCATCATTTAAATAAACCGGTCCAAATCATCAAAGACGGCGAGTCGTCGCCATATGATACGGACGTCGACTATTACATGTCGATTGCCGAGGCGAAAAAGGCCGGCTTCGTCTTTACCCAACTCGATGACTGGCTCGATCGGGTCATCCTCCAAACCATCCGTAAATGAAAATGGCCCTCATCGCGATGGTGAGGGCCATATCTTTATTTCCCGGCAAATACCGAAGTTGAGTGTTGCGGGTGACGCGCTGTCGGGTCGACGAGCTGCTTCACTTGGTTGATGGCGATTGGGGCTTCTCCGAAGCCGGTCGCAATCAATTTCACTTTTCCTTCATACGTGGCGATGTCACCGCAAGCGAAGATGCCGGCGACCGTCGTCTCCATGCGTGAGTCGACGCGGATTGTGTTCTTCTCGAACTCCATGCCCCAGTTTTTGATTGGGCCGAGTGACGAGACGAAACCGTAGTTACAGATGAGGTCATCGATTTCGACGAATTTCGATTCACCGTCTTTGTCCGTCAATTCGACCGACTCGATGTGCGTCTCACCTGAGAGTGATTCGATGTTATATGGCGTCCAGACGTTAATCGTCGAAGCTTTCATCTGTTCGACCGTATGCTCGTGGGCCCGGAAGCGGTCACGGCGATGGACGATATGAACTTCTTTGGCGATGCCTTCGAGCATGAGTGCCCAGTCGACGGCAGAGTCGCCGCCACCGGCGATCATGACGCGACGGTCACGGAACTTCTCCATGTTATCGACGAAGTAATGAAGGTTCGCATAGTCTTCGCAACCATCGAGGCCGAGCGGTCGTGCGGCGAATGCCCCGTTCCCAGCCGTGATGATGATGGCTTTCGTATGGTACTCATCTTTATTCGTCGTAATCTGGAACGTGCCGTCCTCAAGACGCTCGACCGTTTCGACGGTCTCCCCGAGACGGTAGTCCTGTTCGAACTGATCGGCCTGGGCTTTCAATTGGTCAATCAAATCTTGGGCCTTCACTTTCGGGAAGCCCGCGATGTCGTAAATATATTTTTCTGGATACAGTGTCGACAATTGTCCGCCGAGTTGTGGCAAACTTTCAATCAACGCCGTATCAAGTTGGCGCATACCTGCATAAAATGCGGTGAACAGTCCGACCGGTCCGCCACCGATGATGATCACATCTTTCGTCGATTTCATCGAATTCCTCCTCAAAACGTATACATCTATTATAGTGACAATCGTGAATTAAATCCATTCTGTACAAACATGCTACACATTCAAAAAAATTTCAAGAAGATATGCTTTTCCATTGAGAAAACAAAACAAACAGCGTACAATGAACGAGAAGCAATTGTGAACATTGGTTGAACAAGGTTTAGGCTTTATTGTGAACACTCATGTGAAAAAACACACAACATGATTGTTCAAGAAAACAAAACTATCAAAACAAGGTGGAAATGAACATGAAACGACCTAACATTGTTATTCTTGGCGCAGGTTTCGGTGGACTCATCACAGCGGTCAACCTCCAGAAGACGCTCTCAGCTGGCGACGCGAACATCACGCTCATCAACAAGCATGATTACCATTACCAGACGACGTGGCTTCATGAGCCAGCGGCCGGAACGATGAAACCGGATCAAGCTCGCATCTACATCAACGACGTCGTGAACCCGTCACGTGTGAAATTTGTCAAAGGGATCGTCGATCGCGTCGATACTACGGCAAAACAAGTCTTGCTCGTAGACGGTTCAGCAGTTGAATATGATTATGTCGTGTTCGCACTTGGCGGCGTACCGGAAACATTCGGTATCCCTGGCCTTAAAGAGCATGCCATGACAATCAGTTCATTGAACAGCGTCCGTAAAATCAAAGAACATATCGAGTACTCGTTCGCTCAATATAAAACGAACGGCTCAGCTGACCGATCGTACGTGACGATCGTTGTCGGCGGTGCCGGCTTCACAGGAATCGAATTCCTCGGTGAGCTCGTCAACCGTGTGCCTGAGCTTTGCAAACAGTATGACGTGCCACGTGAAGCGGTTCGCATCGTGAACATCGAAGCGGCTCCGACTGTACTTCCTGGTTTCGACCCAGAACTCACGACGTACGCGCAAAAATGGCTCGAGCGCAACGGCGTCGAGATGAAACTCGGAAACGGCATCAAAGGCGTTGAGCCTGGTGTCGTCACGTTCGGTCCACTCCAAGGCGACACGACGGAGACGATTGAAGCGAACACGATTCTCTGGACAGGTGGCGTCAGCGGTAGCCCGATCGTTGAGAAGTCTGGCTTTGAAGCGGTCCGTAACCGCGTCATGGTCGAGGCGGACAACCGTGCCCCTGGTCACGACAACGTCTTCATCATCGGTGACTGCTCGGCTGTCATGGATCCGGTCTCGAACCGTCCATACCCGCCGACTGCTCAAATCGCGACACAACAAGCGCACAACGTGGCGAAAAACATCGCGGCCCTCATCAACGGGAAATCGACTTCGAAATTCACGTATGAGAGCAAAGGGACAGTCGCATCACTTGGCCATAACGACGGCATCGGCATCGTCATGGGCAAAAAGATTTTCGGTCGCAACGCTTCATTCATGAAGAAAGTGATCGACAACAAACACTTCCTCGAATTGAAGAAGTACGGTCTTGTCCTCAAAAAAGGTAAATTCTAAGCCATATATATGAGTGGCCCGCTTCTATGAGCGGGTCACTTTTTTATTGTACGCGCCCTACGGTTCACCTTTGACCTAAGCGCAGACGATTCGGTATAATAGACAACGGGAAAAGGGGGCAATCGCATGCATATTATCCAGGCTGTCATTGGGGCGATTCTTTATTTGGTCATCTTCTTCAGCATCGGCTTCATTTTGAACATGCTGCTTAAAAAAACATGGACGCTCGTGTTCATTTATCCGATTTTCGTCATTATGATGATTGATAACGTCAAGCTCTCGAGTTACATCACGGAGACGTCGACCGCGCTCGCCAACGTTTACGAACGCGTGCTCGGCCTTCAATTTCTGGATGTGTTCATGCTCGGTTTCGGATTGCTCGGTGCAATTTTGGCTGGGGTCACGATTCGCTACTTGCGCAAGAGTGGTTACTCAATGTTTTAAAGACGACAGAAATGTTCGTCTTTTTTTGTTTTCCGCCTACTTTTTTAGGGGATGAACCGATATACTTAGTACGAAACGATTATAGTGAGTAAGGGATGCGATACGAATGACATTACCGATGTATACGATCAAGAAAGTGTTGAATAATAGCGTTGTCATTTGCCAACATGATCCGGAACCGGAAGTCATTCTACTCGGGAAAGGGATTGGCTTCGGCAAGAAAGCGGGCGATCTCGTCGACCCGGCCAGTGTCCCGGAGAAAGTGTATCAACTGACGGACAAAGAAGAACAGTCGCAATATCGTGAACTCGTCAAACACGTCGACGAGGACTTTATTGCTTTCATGCAAGAAATCGTCGGCTTTATCGAGAACAACACCGGTAAAAAAGTCGACCAACATATCCATATCGGATTGACCGACCACTTGTTCTTCACGATGAAGCGGATCGAACAAGGGATGGAAGTCACGAATCCGTTCTTACTCGAGACCGAATCGCTCTATCCGAACGAGTACGCCTTGGCCGAACGCATCGTCGATATGATTCACGAACGGCTCGACGTGTTATTGCCAGATGCGGAGATCGGATTCATCGCGCTCCACATCCATTCGGCGACGACGTTTAAAAACGTCCTCGAGGTCAATCGGCACAACCAAATCATCGGGCAAATCGTTCAGACGATTGAGAGTCGTTTGAACGTCAAAATGGACCGGACTTCACTCGATTATAAGCGCTTACTTCGGCACTTAAGGTACGCCGTTGAGCGGGTCGCGACAGGTGAGATGGTGGAGGCCCCACAAAAAATTGAAAAGGTATTGCGCGAAGAATATCCGCTATGCTATAGTACTGCTTGGGAGCTGATGGGCATCATGGAACGCGAATTGAAGCGTCCGGTCCCGCGAGGTGAAGCGACATATTTGACGATGCATCTCCAGCGCCTAACAAGTAGATAACTGATACCACGTATCTTACGTGTTACTGATTCGATCAGGCATGAGTAAGGAGTGGAACGCAACGATTTCTCCATCAGGAGGGGTCTACGTTCTATACCTTATTCATGCCTGTTTCTGTTTTTATAAACGTTTATTATGAAAACGTTTAGATACGTCGGTTGTCTGACATCTACAGTCGTCTTTCCGCACGAAACAATCACAAAAGGAGGATTTATCATGTTTAAGCAGATCTTTGGTGTTCTTCAAAAAGTCGGTAAAGCACTTATGCTTCCTGTTGCGATTTTGCCGGCAGCCGGTCTTCTTCTTGCATTCGGTAACGCGATGCAAAACCCGGCCCTTACATCACGCGCTGGTTGGTTAACGAACGAAGGCGTTGTGAAATTCGCTCAGCTCATGGAGCAAGCGGGTGGCATCATCTTCTCGAACTTGGCACTCTTGTTCGCAGTCGGTGTCGCGATCGGTTTAGCAGGGGACGGCGTTGCCGGACTCGCAGCCATCGTCGGATTCCTCATCATGAACAAAGTTATGGGTGTTTGGCTCGAACTCACACCTGAAATCATCGCACAAGGTGACCCAGCTTACGCATCAGTACTCGGTATTCCTACGCTCCAAACTGGGGTATTCGGGGGGATTATCGTCGGTCTGATTGCCGCGTGGGCCTATAACAAGTACTTCAACATTGAATTGCCGCAATTCCTTGGTTTCTTCGCTGGTAAGCGTTTCGTCCCAATCGTCACGGCTGTTGCCGCGGTCGTCGCTGGTTTCGTCATGCTTCTCATCTGGCCACCAGTTCAGCACGGATTGAACTCATTCTCAAACTTCATGTTGACTGAAAACCGCACGTTCGCGGCATTCATCTTCGGTTTGATTGAACGTTCATTGATTCCATTCGGTCTTCACCACATCTTCTACTCACCGTTCTGGTTCGAGTTCGGTCAATATACTGATGCAGCGGGCAACATCGTCCGTGGTGACCAAGCGATCTTCTTCGCACAAATTCGTGATGGCGCTGAGCTCACAGCCGGTACGTTCATGACTGGTAAATACCCGTTCATGATGTTCGGTCTTCCAGCTGCAGCACTCGCAATGTACCATGAAGCACGTCCTGAACGTAAAGCAGTCGTCGGTGGTCTCTTGGCTTCGGCAGCACTCACATCGTTCTTGACTGGTATCACTGAGCCAATCGAGTTCTCATTCTTGTTCGTTGCTCCACTCTTGTTCGCCGTACACGCAGTCTTCGCTGGCCTTTCATTCATGGTCATGCACATCTTGAACGTCAAAATCGGGATGACGTTCTCGGGCGGTTTGATCGACTACCTTCTCTTCGGTGTACTTCCTAACCGTACAGACTGGTGGCTCGTCATTCCAGTCGGTCTCGTGTTCGCAGTCGTTTACTACTTCGGATTCCGCTTCGTTATCCGTAAGTTCAACTTGAAAACACCGGGCCGTGAAGATGAAGTCGTTGAGCAATCAACTGCTACAGGTTCGGAACTTGCACAAGATATCCTCGTTGGTTTCGGTGGTTCGCAAAACATCAAACACCTTGACGCATGTATCACACGTCTCCGCGTCGAAGTAAAAGATAAGAGCCAAGTCAACAAAGAAGAGTTGAAACGTCTCGGGGCAGCTGGTGTCCTTGAAGTCGGTAACAACATTCAAGCTATCTTCGGACCACGTTCGGATGCTTTAAAATCAGAAATGCAAGCGGTCATCGCTTCAGGTAACGAAAAGAAAGCTAACTAATTTATGTAAGAAGCCAATCCTTTAGGGGTTGGCTTTTTTTGTATGGGTAAACGGTTTCAGCCTACTAGTAGATGGGGAAAAGTAAGTATTCTGACAAAAGGAGGGAACCATGATGTGGAAGAAAGTGTTTGGTGTTTTGCAGCGAATCGGGAAGGCACTCATGCTTCCGGTTGCGATTCTACCGGCAGCCGGTCTATTACTCGCATTTGGTACGGCGTTCCAAAACCCTGATCTCGTTTCGCTCTTACCTTTCTTGGCAAACGATTCACTCGTCCTCGTCTGGCAAGTCATGACCGATGCCGGGGATATCGTGTTTGCCAATCTA
The DNA here is from genome assembly GCF_018616375.1 of Exiguobacterium sp. J17977. GTDB lineage: Bacteria > Bacillota > Bacilli > Exiguobacteriales > Exiguobacteriaceae > Exiguobacterium > Exiguobacterium mexicanum. The sequence continues at coordinate 634,130 of NZ_JAEQBB010000001.1, forward strand.
GGTCTGCTGTTCGCCGTCGGTGTCGCCATCGGGCTAGCCAACGGGGACGGTGTTGCCGGGTTAGCAGCTATCGTTGGTTATTTGATTATGAACAAGGTTATCAGCACATGGAACGGTATTACCGCGGAAATTGCACAGGGTGACCCGGCCTATGCCACGGTACTCGGGATTCCGACGCTCCAGATGGGGGTATTCGGGGGTATCATTGCCGGTTTGATTGCCGCCTTCGCGTACAACAAGTACTTCAACATCAAGTTGCCGGATTTCTTAGGGTTCTTTGCGGGAAAACGGTTCGTGCCGATCGCGACCGCCGCGTTCAGTTTGGTGATCGGGATTGCGCTCGCCTACATTTGGCCGCCAATCGGTACGGCCATCAATACGTTCTCGAGCACGATCATTGAAGCGAACGTCGCCGTCTCCGCTTTCGTCTTCGGTTTGGTCGAACGTTCATTAATCCCGTTCGGTCTGCATCACATCTGGTACTCTCCGTTTTGGTTCCAGTTCGGGGAATATACGAACCAAGCGGGGGATCTCGTCCAAGGGGACCAACGGATCTTCTTCGCCCAGCTTCGTGATGGGGTCGAATTTACAGCTGGTACGTATATGACCGGTAAATTCCCGTTCATGATGTTCGGGTTGCCTGCCGCTTGTCTCGCCATGTTCCATACCGTCCCGAAAGAGCGTCGCAAAGACGTCGAAGGACTTTACTTCTCAGCAGCCCTCACTTCATTCTTGACGGGAATCACCGAGCCGGTCGAATTCTCGTTCGTCTTCGTCGCACCTCTACTCTTTGGGATCCACGCCGTCTTCGCTGGACTTTCCTTTATGACCATGCACTTGCTCAACGTTAAAATCGGGATGACGTTCTCAGGCGGACTCATCGACTATCTCTTGTTCGGGGTATTACCGAACCGGACGGCCTGGTGGCTCGTCATTCCAGTCGGTCTCGTCTTTGCGGTCATCTATTACTTCGGATTCCGCTTCGCGATCACGAAGTTCGACTTGAAAATCCCGGGACGTGAAACCGTCGCCGAAGGCAAAGGCGCCCGCGCCGTCGTCGGGGATGATTTACCGTATGAAGTGCTCGTCGGTCTCGGTGGACCGGAGAACATCAAACACCTCGATGCTTGTATCACGCGTCTGCGCGTCACCGTGAACGATGTCAAACAAGTTGATAAGGACTTGCTGAAAGATTTGGGAGCGGCCGGAGTGCTCGAGGTCGGAGATAACATTCAAGCCATCTTCGGTCCGAAATCGGATACGCTCAAATCACAAATCGCGGCCATCATCGAAGGTGGCGAATATAAACCGAAAGAAAAAGCCGTCATCACACCGGAAGCGGCCGAACATGCCGATCATCGATTCCTTGCCCCGATGTCGGGTGTCATCTTATCGCTTGACGATGTGCCGGACCAAGTCTTCTCGGGCCGGATGATGGGTGAAGGATTTGCCATCGAGCCGAGCTCGGGACAAGTCGTGTCGCCAGTCACTGGTCAAATCACCACGTTCTTCCCGACGAAACATGCAATCGGCCTACTCGCAGACGACGGACGGGAGATTCTCATTCACGTCGGCCTCGATACGGTCAACTTGAAAGGGGAGGGCTTCGTCGCCAAAGTGAAAGAAGGCGACCGGGTCGAAGCAGGGGACGTCTTGCTCGACGTCGACCTCAACTTGATTCGTGATAAAGTCCCATCACTCATCACGCCGATCATCTGGACGAACGGAGACGGCAAAATCGTCGTCGTCCCATTCGGAGAGACGGTCGTCGCCGGGGAAGCGCTCGACTTCAGAACGGATGACAAAGGAGCCGAGTAAACAAAAAAGAAGCTCTCGCAACTGCGAGGGCTTCCTTTTTTTGTTACTTCTTGATATCGAATTTTTCACTGAGGAAGTTCACGACTTCTTCAGCTGTATCCATGTTGAGGACGTCGTTGACGATTGCTTCTGTTTCCGACTTCGTCAAACGCTTCACGAGGCTACGTGCGCGAAGGACGCTTGAAGCCGACATCGAGAATTCATCAAGACCGAGTCCGAGTAGGATAGGAATCGCAAGCTCTTCTCCAGCCATCTCTCCACACATACCGACCCATTTACCGGCTTTGTGTGCTTCTGTGATGACGTTGTGGAGCAAGTTCAAGATGGCCGGGTTGAACGGTTGGTACAAGTACGAGACTTTCTCGTTCATGCGGTCCGCTGCCATCGTGTATTGAATCAAGTCGTTCGTGCCGACAGAGAAGAAGTCGACTTCTTTTGCGAATTGCTTCGCCATGACGGCAGTCGATGGAATCTCGACCATCATCCCAGTTTCGTAGTTACCGACAGCAATTCCTTCTGTCTTCAACTTCGCTTCTTCTTCAAGCAAGATGGCTTTCGCAGCACGGAACTCTTCGAGCGTCGCGATCATTGGGAACATGATGGCGAGGTCACCGTGCGCCGAGGCACGGAGAAGGGCGCGAAGCTGTGTGCGGAACAAGTCCGTCTCTTCGAGGCAAAGGCGAATCGCACGATAGCCGAGGAACGGGTTCATCTCTTTTGGAAGGTCGAGGTAAGACAATTCTTTATCTCCACCGATATCGAGCGTACGGATAACGACTTGTTTGCCGTCCATACCTTCGATGACTGCTTTATAAGCTGTATACTGCTCTTCTTCCGTCGGGAACGTTTCCGAGTCCATATAGAGGAACTCAGTCCGATAAAGACCGATGGCGTCAGCGCCGTTTTTCAATACGCCTTCGAGGTCGTTCGGTGTACCGATGTTCGCTGCAAGTTTGACCTTGTGGCCGTCGGCTGTGATCGACTCTTCGTTGACGAGTTGTTTCAACTCTTCTTTATACGCTTCGAACGCAGTGCGTTTTTCGTTATATTCGTTGACGAGTTCTTCAGATGGATTGACGAACACGTCACCCTCTGTCCCATCGATGACGACGAGATCGCCGTTTTTGATTTCTTCGAGTGCTACTTTTGTCCCGACGACGGCAGGGATCTCGAGTGAACGAGACATGATTGCCGAGTGTGACGTGCGTCCACCGATGTTTGTCGCGAATCCTTTGACGTATTTACGGTTGAGTTGAGCTGTGTCAGACGGTGTCAAATCTTCAGCGATGATGATGACTTCTTCTGAGATTGAGGCTGGCGTCATGAACGTGACACCGAGAATGTGCGCCATGACACGTTTCGTGACGTCACGAACGTCCGCTGCACGCTCACGCATGTACTCGTTATCCATCGATTCAAAGATCATGACCATCATTTGAGCGACTTCATCGAGCGCCTTCGCAGCGTTCATGTGTTCGCTTTCAATTTTGTCGTTCACTTGTGAGACAATCTCTGGGTCCTCGACGATGAGCAAGTGGGCCGAGAAAATCTCCGCCTTGTCTTCACCGAGCTCACGAAGTGTGATCTGGCGGATTTCTTCGAGTTCTGTTTTCGACTGAGCGATGGCCGCTTGGAAACGGGCCTTCTCAGCTGCTACGTCCTCGATTTTGTTTGTCGGGATGTCGAATGAAGGTGTCTCCATGACGAATGCTTTCGCAACTGCGATTCCTGCAGATGCGCCAATACCTTTAATGTGTGACATAAGCGTAGTCCCTCTCTTCAAAGAAATAGTGGTTTCCAATGTTATCTCGTTAGTTCTTACCCGAAATGAAAAAGGAACTAACGAAAACCTGGAAGATTAAAGTAGCAACGGTCTACTACTAGGGGAAGCCTCGACCGAACAAAATGGCCTCGCCTCAACAGTGAGGGATGCCTGATTGCGTACTTTCCTATCCTATCATAAAATAAATCCTCGTCACAACGAGGAGATAGCGCCAGAATTCGAAGAATTCATGACTCTTGCGCATACTGTTTCATTATTTCGCCGAAGTTCGTTATGCTAACCATATATAAAGAAGGGAAGTGGCAAACATGTATCAAGTGAAGGATTTAGATTGGAACGGTTCATACGACACCATCGTCGTCGGAATCGGTGCGGCCGACACGATTGATGAAGGCCTCGATACGTTGTTTAACGGGCGCGTCAAGTCGCTCATCCAAGCGGCGGACATCTCGACGAAAACAGGAGAAGTGTCCATCGTCCCGACGTTCGAAGGAACGGTCAAACGCATCCTATTCGTCGGTCTCGGACAACGCAATGAGAATACGCCTGAGAACGTACGCAATTGGTTTGGGAAAGTCGCAAAACAAATCAAAGCACGTGCCTTCACGGACGTCGCGGTCGCGCTCGACACGTTCGGACCGAATACGGCGAAACTGTTTGCCGAAGCTTATGAGATGGCGACGTATGAGCACCCTACATACAAATCGGAACCGAAGCCGGCGAAGTCAGACGTGACGATCACGTTGTTCGGCGCTGGTGCAGAGGAAGAGGCCTTGACAGGTGCCGCTTACGGACGCGGCGTCAATGTCGCCCGGACGCTCACGATGATGCCGGCCAATATTTTGACGTCGGAAACGCTTGCGGATTATGCGGTCGAATTGGCCGAACGGCATGGATTCAGCCATCGAATCTTGGAGAAGGAAGAGATGGAGGCGCTCGGAATGGGTGCACTGCTCGCCGTCAACCAAGGGTCGACCATCCCGCCGAAATTGATCGTCCTCGAATACCGTGGTGCAGGCGATGCGGCGCCCGTCGCCGTCGTCGGAAAAGGGATCACGTTTGACACCGGTGGTTACTCCATCAAGCCGAAAGACGGCATCGTCGGCATGAAAGGCGATATGGGAGGAGCTGCGACCGTACTCGGCCTATTCGAGACGCTCGCGACGACGAAACCGAACGTGAACGTCATCGGGGTCATCCCATCGACGGACAACATGATCTCAGGGGACGCGTTCAAACCGGACGATGTCATCACAGCGATGAGCGGAAAGACGATTGAAGTGCTCAACACCGACGCGGAAGGACGTCTCGTCCTCGCTGATGCGGTCACGTTCGCCAAGACGTATGAGCCGCAAGCCATCATCGATGTGGCGACGCTCACGGGCGGTGTGCTCGTCGCACTCGGTACAGAAGTGACCGGTTGCCTGACAAACGACGCGTCGCTTTACGGTGCGCTCGAAGCCGCGAGCCGTGAGACGAACGAACTCGTCTGGCAGATGCCGTACTTTGACGTCTTCATTAAACAAGTCCGGAAATCGGAAGTCGCAGATTTGAACAATTCGCCGGGCCGTTACGGGCATATGATCTTTGGCGGCGCGTTCGTCGGTGAGTTCGTCGGTGACACGCCGTGGCTCCACCTCGATATCGCCGGGACGAGTGAACGTTCGGCAGCAAGCGATCTCGGGCCAAAAGGACCTACGGGCGTCATGGTGCGCACGCTCGCGTTGATGCTTGAAGGATGGAAACGTTGAAGGTAGGATTGTTATTGATTGGCGTAGCCGTCGTCTCCGGTCTCGGATACACGGCTTGGCCGAGTCAATGGTTGTTAGGAGTGACCGTTTTATGCGCGGTGCTCGGAATATTGTTTTTGATGCAGGAGGGACGACGTGGTCGGAGTAGGGATTGATGGCGCGCGCGGGAGCTGGGTACGAATCACGTACGATAGCATCTCGCTCTGTTTGACCATCTCAGAAAAATTGGAAGACTTATTGATTGAAGGGGCCGTTCATTTTGTCGACATGCCGAAAGACTTGGCGACGATCGATGCGCCGGACCGATTGTGCGACGCCTGGATGCGGTCGCAACTGAAGCAGCGGAAGTCATCGATTTTCACGCCACCGATTCAAGACGTGCTCATGGAGTCGTCTTATGCCGAGGCGAACGCGAAGAGCCGGGAACTGGTCGGAAAAGGAATCAGTAAACAGGCGTGGAACCTGGTGCCGCGAATCCGTGAGTTTCAAACGATTACGGATGCGGACGTCTACGAGTCGCATCCCGAAGTGTGCTTCGCCGTCATGACGGGGAACGAGGCGGCCTTCAGCAAGAAGACCGAGGCAGGAGAGCTCGAACGGATTGAGTTGTTGCGCCGCTATTCGAACAGCTCGCCATGGAAATGGAAGATGTCGAACGTGCAAGTCGATGATATCATCGACGCCTGTATTTTGGCCGTTGCCGCCTATGAGGCGGGCACGACCGGAATGGTGACGCATCCGGATCAAACTGAAGGGGCGCCGTTCGTGGCGGTACCAAAGACAAAAGAGCGATGACACGTCATCGCTCTTTTGGTGTCGTCGGCCCGGTGACGAACTTCCACATATAATGAAATACTTGGGCGTTATAGAGCGCTTTGAGCAGGACGGCCAACACCGGACCTAAAATGAAGCCAAGCACACCGAACAGCTGGAGCCCGACAAAAATCGAAATGAGGGCGGCGAGCGGGTCGAGCCCGATGTGAGAGCCGACGATTTTCGGTTCGGCCAGGTTGCGTTGCACGATGACGATGATATAGAGGACGACGAGGCCGATTGCGAGGAACCATTCGCCCGTGACGGCGGCATAGGCGGCCCACGGCAATAATAGCGTCCCGACACCGAGGTATGGCAACAAGTCAAAGATGGCGGCGAGCAGGGCGAACGAGAACGGGTTGTCGACACGGAGAATGAACATGCCGATTAAGACGATTCCGAACGTGATCGAGATGAGCGTCAATTGCGCGCGGACGTAACCGAAAAGCGCTGAGCGCAAATTCGTCATAACGAGTTCGAACTCCTTGAAGCCTTTACGTTCATTCAAGCGAGCGATGGACTTCATATAGTTCGGCCAGTCTTTCGTGATGAAGAACCAGGCGAGCACGATGACGATGAACAAGAGCAAAACGAGCGGCAACGCACTCAAGATGTCTTGCAACAAGCCGGCGACACCTCGGGACAAGACGCCGATTGCGGCACCGAGTTGGACACCGATTTCGGTGATGCCACCTTCGAGCGAGTTCGCTTGTCCGGGGTTCAGCCGTTGGATGCTGTCGTACGCATCGTTGACCAACGGGGCGAGTTTTTCATTGAACAGGCGTTGTATGTATTCGGTGAACGTTTCAATCTGAGCAGGCAGTTTTTCGGCGGCGATCGTCAAGTAGCGAATGAGTTGCGTCACGACGATGGCGATGATTCCGCTGACGGCGCTCATGACAATCAACAAGGACACGAGGGTGCCGAGGGCGCGTGGTAACTTGGTCTCACGCTCGAACCAATTGACGAGCGGGACCGTCAACAAGGATAACAAGAGAGCGAACACGAATGGATACGTGTACGTGAAGAGGACACTCAATCCCCAGATGACGAAGACGAGACCGATGATGACGAGCAGGAGACGAAGTAATTGCCATAGTCTGGCTGGCGACACGTTGCATAGCCCCTTTCCGAACAATTGGATTGAGCATAGTATACCACGCGAGCGGTAAATATAGAGGATGGATAGGTGATTAAATATGAAGGAATTACAACGACGAATCGATCAAATGATTATTCATTTAGGTGGCTATTGGCGGCCGCTATCGGGGTTGGCCCGACTGCTAGAAGAAGTCGGTGAAGTCGGCGGGGCGTTGTATGCGAACGACGAGCCGGCGCTGCGGGAAGAACTGATGGACGTATTCGTCATTTCGACGTGTCTGGCGAACCAGTACGCCATCACGCTTCAGCGTCAAGAGGCAGGAAGTGATGAGGAGGCGCAGGACAAGACGTACTATCGGCTCGTCCGTGAAGCCGGGGAAGTCGGGCGAATTTTAAACGCCTATGAAGGGGACAAAAAACTGAAGGCGTCCGCGACGCCAGGGTCGTTACAGCGTCATATTGAGGCCGTCCAACAAGCGGTCCTCGATCTCGCGTCTCAACACGAGTTTGATTTGTATGCAGCGATCGTCGCGCTCATCGAAGACAAGTCGTCCCGTGACTTCGGGCGCTTCGACCATACCCCGGACCCGATCACCGAAGAATCGGTCCGCATTTATTCGGCATATGTCGAAGGACGGTACTGGGGTGGGGTGGAGGCTAAACCTTTCGAGGAAGCGAGCCGATATAGAGAGCGAGAAGGGCATTTGACGCGATTTTTAAAAATTGCCGAAGTGGAAGGGCTTGACGGGTTCGTCGTCCGTCAGCCAGACCCTCCGCTCCAAACAAACGGCTCGTTGACTGCAGCTTTCCAGCTCCCGGAATCTTTCGTGGTCGAGACCGAGCGGCATGGTGCCGATACGTTCTGGATTGTTCGAAAACAAGGGTAAAAAACATTCCCCTTTTTTGTAAAAAGTATTCATCATTTTTTCAAATATTTACTTTTTTAATAAAAGCAATGTGCTACTATGAAGGTGTTGTCAGTTGCGAAGTGCGTAGAAGAAAGGAATATTTTGGATGAATATGAAGCTTTTTAAACTTGCCCTCATCATGATCGTCTTGTTGTTTTCAATCCAAATACCGTCAGCTGAAGCGGCTACTTTGGATGGAGAAACAACTGTCAATCTAAATGTGCGGGCTACACCGAGCACGAACGGAAAATTGATTCAAACGCTAAAAAAGGGAACGAAAGTAAAATATGGAACTTATAACAAAGAGTGGAGCAAGATATATTTAAACAGTCGTACGTATTACGCTTCGGCCCAGTATATCAAGCGAATCACCGCACCAGCTACGACGGTGACGAAGCAAGCGGCCACCTCGACAGGCGTGACCACGGTCAACTTGAACATCCGTGTGTCCGCCCACAGCCAAGCGACCGTGTATCGGACGCTCAAGAAAGGCACGACCGTCCAATATGCGGTCCACAACTCGTCTTGGGCGAAAGTATACGTCGACGGTAAAACGTATTATGCGGCCAAGGCGTATATCGCGCCGAAAGTCGTCACCTCGACACCGGCCGTGACGAAAGAGGATGGCTACGCCAACCGGGAGTTGAAGCTGTTCGGGGAACGGAATCAAAAGTCGACCGTACTGAAGGTGTTACCGGTCAACTCGAAAGTTGTCTCGAGCAAGTACAACACGAGCTGGTCGATCGTCTATCTTGGTAGTGAGACGTTCTTCACGCCGACCGCCTGGATCACAGCGGGTGCCCCGGCCGCTCCTCCGGTGACGACACAACCGCCAGTGGTGAAAACGGATGGTTACGCCAACCGTGAGCTGAAGTTGTTCGGTCAGCGCAATCAACGTTCGACGGTGTTGAAAGTATTGCCGATCAAGTCGAAGGTCGTCTCGAGCAAGTACAACACGAGCTGGTCGGTCGTCTATCTCGGGAACGAGACGTACTACACGCCGACCGTCGGAATCACGACGGGTGCGCCTCCGGTGGCAAAACCGCCGGCAGCGAAGCCACCGGTCGTTCAAAAAGTACAGGGCTATGCGAATCGGAATGCGAACCTCTACAAGAAGACGCTTCAGTCGTCACCGGTCGCTCGCGTATTGCCGCAGTATACGACGGTGACATATAGCAAACACAATACGAGCTGGTCGGTCGTCTATATCGGGACGGAGACGTTCTATACACCAACGTCTTGGTTGACGGCTGGGAAGGCACCGGCCGCACCTGCGGCCAAGCCGCAAGGGAAAGTGTACACGAATACCCCGGGTGACGTCTTGAACGTCCGGGCGAGCGCCTCGGCGAGCTCGACAGTTCTCGGTCGACTCGCACACGGCACCCAAGTCGACCATTACGGTTCGACGAACGGCTTCTATAAAATCAAGTACAATGGCCGCGACGGCTATATCTCGACGGCTTACGCGATGACGCTCAAACCGAACGCGGCAAGCAATGCCGTCATCGTCCTCGATGCGGGACATGGTGGGCGTGACCCGGGTGCGGTCAGTGGATCGCTCTACGAGAAGACGGTCGTCCTCGACGTTTCGAAACGGGTCGAGACGTATCTTCGCTCGAAATATGGATATGAGGTCCGATTGACGCGCTCGACGGACGTCTATTTGACGCTCGATCAACGCGTTCAGACTGCCAAGACGCTTCGCGGCAACTTGTTCGTCAGCCTGCATACGAACGCGGCGACGACTCCTGCGGCCAAAGGCGTCGAAACATTCTATTCGTCTTATTCGGCCCATAGCGCCAAGAGTCGTGTCCTCGCAACGAATATCCAGTCTAACTTGATGGGGAAAATGTCCGGGATGACGAACCGTGGCGTCAAGACGGCCAACTATTATGTCATCAGTTATAATACGATGCCATCGGCCCTCGTCGAACTCGGCTTCATTTCATCTCCGCAAGACGTCACACATTTACGGAGTGACGCTTCACGCCAACGGATGGCGGAAGGCGTCGCAGAAGGCATTGCCCAATACGTACGCGCTTATCATTAAGCTTCATCCATTATAAAACTGCCCCGACTCATAACGAGTCGGGGCAGTTTGTGCTTACAAGTCGTCGAAGCCGTTGGCGTCGGTGACTTTGGCGTATGAGCGTGATTTCTGTTCGAAGAAGTCAGATTTCGTAGCATTCAATGAGTCGTCTGAATAGGCGCGAATCCAAGGCATGACATCTTCATTGAACCCTTCATACAGATCGTTCAAACCGATGACACGGAGGCGCTTGTTGGCGAGGTATTTGACGTAGTCGCGCATCTCGCTGACGTCGAGCCCATCGAGGTCGCGCAACACGTACTCACACCACTCGATTTCAAGGTCGACGGCTTCCGCCATCGTGTCATAGACGAACTGGCTGAAGCTGCCGTCCGCGTCGATCTCCGGATTTTCCGTTAAGACGGCCCGAAGCAACTGGCTGACGAAATACGAGTGTTGCATCTCGTCACGTTGGATGTAACTGATCATCGTCGACGTGCCGACCATCTTCTGATGGCGCGCCAAGTTGTAGAAGTAGGCGAAACCAGAATAGAAGTTGATCCCTTCGAGGATGATTGAGGCGACGAGCGATTTGGCGAACGTCTCGGCCGTTTGGTCGGCGCGGAAGTCCTCATATAAGTCCAAGATGAATTGGTTGCGTTTCATGACCATCTCGTCGTCCTTGGCGATATCGAAAATGCGATTTTGCTCGCTGAGCGGGACGAGGCTCGAGAGGACGTAGCTATACGATTGGTTATGCACGACTTCCTGCTGGGCGATGACGGCGAGCACGGCGTGCACCGACGAGTCCGATGAGAACATCGACGACTCGAGGATGTAACGCGTCTGCACCGAGTCAAGGATTGACAACAGGCCGATGATGCGTTTGAAGGCGTCTTGCTCGCGCTCCGTCAACTGCGGCCATTGTTGCATGTCTTTGGACATCGAGATCTCATCCGGAATCCAGAAGTTCGAGAGCAGTTGCTTATAGATGGTATAAAACTGTGGATAGGCGATGTCGTTCCAATTCACGATGGAACTCGTCTCGCCCCCGATAATGGCTGTCGCCCGGTTAGGATGTTTGGGCGACAGTAGTTTGATCTTTTGAATGGTCATGGACATATACTCCTTCTTCGGCGTTTCTAGCCAACCGTTCGGCCCAATGACGGACGTTGTACGGTTGATTGCGCGGTGATTGCTCGATTTTCAACGTTTCACCGGCGAGGGGAATCCCGTATTTTGAAAGGTGGTACGCCATCTCATCGACCGCTCGGCAGAAGTGGACGAACATCTTGTCCCCGGTCCCGAACACGGCGGCTTGGCGAAGCGGCACGTTGAGCTCTTTCAAGACGAGTCGGAACGTGTCTTTCATCTCGTCCGGCAGGACGCCGTCGGCCCACGTGTACGACCCGAAATAGACGAGGTCGTACGTGGTGAGCGAGCGGGCCTCGCGATGGCCGATGCGGTCCGCTTCGAGCAAGACGACGCGGTCGCCCCGATTAACGTGGGTTTCTTGAATCAGCTCGGCGACCTCTTCTGTATTCCCACTCATGGAACTGTAGACGATGGCGATATGCATGGTCGTTCCCACCTTTCTGTTACGTGACGTTATGAAGCACACGATTCACATTCGTCGACTTCAACGGTCGTCGAACGTGTGTAGTAGATTGATTTCATTCCGAGCGACCACGCCTCGAGGTGCATCGAGAGGAGCTCGGTCGCTTTGACGTCGTTTTTGACGTACAGGTTGAAGCTGATCGCTTGGTCGATATGACGCTGGCGCGCCGCGTTTTGACGGATGCTCCAGAGCTGATCGACTTCGAACGCTGATTTATAGAACCAGTTCGTCTCCGGGTTGAGGTCAGGCACCGTCACCGGAATCTTATAGTTCTTCTTCTCTTCCGAATACACTTTTTTGTAGACCGGGTCGATTGACGCGGTGCTGCCGGCGATGATGGCCGTCGACGAGTTTGGTGCGACCGCCATCATGTAGGCGTTGCGGACACCGTTTTGGTGGACCGCTGCGGCGAGACCGTCCCAATCGAGTTCATCGTGTGAACGGTAGTTGCGGCGCTTGAAGTACTCACCTGTGTGCCATTCCGATCCTTCAAAGACGCCGAACGCGCCTTTTTCTTTGGCGAGTTCCATCGAGGCTTGAATCGTCAAGTAGGCGATTTTCTCGTACAGCTTCTCGGCATATTGAACGGCATCGACCGATTCCCAACGGATGCCTTCAAGGGCAAGCAAGTGGTGCCAGCCGAACGTGCCGAGTCCGACGGCGCGGTATTTCTGGTTCGTGATCATCGCTTGCGGCACTTCGATCGTATTCAAGTCGATGACGTTGTCGAGCATCCGCATTTGAATCGGGATGAGTCGCTCAAGGACGTCCGATTTGACGGCTCGGGCGAGGGCGATCGAGCTCAAGTTACAGACGACAAAGTCGCCAGGCGTCTTCGTGATGACGATTTTCCCGTCTTCCGTGTACTCTTCGTCGATTGTCGTCGGCGACATGTTTTGCGCGATCTCTGAGCAGAGGTTCGAGCTGTAAATCATGCCGGCATGCTTGTTCGGGTTGGCACGGTTCACGGCGTCGCGGAAGAACATGTAAGGTGTTCCTGTCTCGAGCTGTGAGCGCATATACCGTTTGACGAGGTCGATGGCAGGCACAGTGACGCGAGTCAGTTCAGGTGTATTGACGCACGCCATGTATTTCTCCGTGAACGAGCCGCCATTTTCCGTCTCGTCATAGAAGTCTTCAAGGCTGAAGCCCATGACCGTCCGGATTTCGTGCGGGTCGAACAAGTGCCAGTCACCGCGGGCTTCAACCGTACGCATGAACAAGTCTGGCAAACAGACGCCCGTGAACAAGTCGTGGGTCCGGAGCCGCTCGTCCCCGTTATTCAATTTCGCATCGAGGAACTCGAAGATGTCCTTATGCCAAATGTCGAGGTAGACGGCAATCGACCCTTGGCGCATGCCGAGCTGGTCAACCGAGACGGCCGTGTTGTTCAACTGTTTCATCCAAGGGAGCGCACCGCTTGAGACGCCTTTGAACCCTTTGATGTCACTGCCGCGTGAGCGGATCTTGCCGAGATAGACGCCGATGCCGCCGCCGCCTTTCGAGAGCGTGGCCACGTCCGTGTTCGAATCGTAAATGCCGCGAAGCGAGTCATCGACTGTGTCAATGAAGCATGAGCTGAGCTGCCCGTACGATTTCCCGGCGTTCGAGAGCGTCGGTGTGGCAACCGTCATATAGAGGTTCGAGAGTGCCCAGTACGCTTCCTCGACGAGCTTGACGCGCTGGTCGGCGTTCTCCTTTTGCATGAGCGTCATGGCGATGACCATGAACCGCTCTTGCGGCAACTCATATAGGTTCTTGACATGGTCGCGGCCGAGGTAACGGTCCGACAACGTCCGGAGACCGATGTAGGTGAACATGCGGTCGCGTGACGGGTCGATTAACGTCTCCAAGTAGGCGATGTCTTCTTTCGAATACGTATCGAGTAAAGCCGAGGTGAAGATGCCTTTTGTCGTCAGCGTCTCAATCATCGGATAGAGCGCGCCGTAACGCATCGAGGCGTCATAGCCACGGTTGCGTGCTGCTTCTAGATAGAGGCGGTTTAAGTACATCTCAGTGGCGACGAACGTCCAGTCCGGCTCTTCTGCCTGCAACATGTCGAGGGCGTGCATCGTCAAGAGTTCATATACTACATCTTGTGTCAGTGTCTTTCCTTCGAGCGCCCGAACGGCCCGTTCTTCGTATCGTTCAACACTGAGCTGTGGGTAGCGTTGTTTCAAAGATTGGATCAATGTCGAGACGTCAGCGAGCGTCGGCGTAGCAGCCAACAGCGTCTCGTGGTGGATAGGGGATGTCAAAACGATCACTCCTTCTTCAGATGTAGATATTATAAAGGTATAGCGGAACTTGTCCGATACGACGTCAATGTGAGCGGAACGTGATAAATATCCGTTAACTATATATTGACGTTTTCTTGTCTTTTTAATCATAAATCACCTATATTTAGTTTTGCAATCTTGACATTCGGCAAACTGCAGACCCTTGAATTACTTTTACTCAAAAACGGCGCTATCATCCGATTTGAGATGAGATTTGAGATAGAAAAAAGTTTGAGCGACTGTTAAACGACAGCACATTCGTTTTTATGTAAGCGGTCAATCCGGAGACGGACGACTTCAACTAGCGGTCGCCTTCGTGATTTTTCGGGGAATTCCTGCTTTTTCTCGCCAATGATTCATTACTATATATAGTGGTCACTTATTTTTGAAAACGAGGGAAATTCGAACGCTCACTAGCATCGAAATGAAAAGTGAGGTAGATTGAGGGAGTACGACATGAAATCAAGGTAAAAAGAAGGGTTTAACAAATGAGAGCAGAAGACTTATTATTAGCATGGGACCCACTCGATTACGGGCTTGGGTCGTATGGACCAGAGTTTGATGATATCGCCTTGGCGCTCATCCACATCGACACGATCGATGAGTTGAATGAGACGATTCGACGGATTTTGACAGACGCGTTCGGCGACTGTCCGACCGAATCGGAAACACGGGCCATGGCGGCAAATTTACTCGCGTCTTCAGAATCTTGTCACTTATAAGGGGGAACCACGATGTTACGTATCGATCCAACACCGAATCCAAATGCAATGAAAATCACACTTCCTGAGAACGTCTTCGGCGCGAAAAGCCAAAGCGTGAAAGCCGGCGAAGAGACGGACCAACCGCTCCTCGCGAAACTCGTTACCATCGAAGGCGTCGAAAGCGTCTTCGCCTATGGCGATTTCGTCACGGTATCCAAACAGAACGGCGTGAGCTGGGAAACCATCTTGCCACACGTCGAAACTGCTTACCGCGGATGAACCCGCTCGTTTCCATCGTCATCCCGGTCTACTCCCGGGAGACGGAACTGACGGAGCTGCTGGAAAGCCTGGTCGTCCAGACGTTCCAACAGTTCGAAGTACTTGTAATC
The DNA here is from genome assembly GCF_018616375.1 of Exiguobacterium sp. J17977. Lineage (GTDB taxonomy): Bacteria > Bacillota > Bacilli > Exiguobacteriales > Exiguobacteriaceae > Exiguobacterium > Exiguobacterium mexicanum. The sequence continues at coordinate 649,323 of NZ_JAEQBB010000001.1, forward strand.
AATAATGACGGGCCGCCAAAACAGCATCTTTTGGCGCCTTTTTTGAATCGATTGTCGATTCGTTATATCGAACTTGGCGAGAACCATCACGTCAAGGCGCGCAATCGTGGCGTGCAAGAGGCGAGCGGCGACTATATCTTATTGCTCGACGATGACGATTTGCTCATGCCGACACATCTCGAGTTGGCGCTCGCGGACATCCGCTCGGCCGACCTCGTCTTCACGGACGCGGAACTGTTCCGCTTCATATGGGAAGATGGACGTCGCCGCGTCATCGACTGGGAGGCGTTCGCCTACGACCTCGATTTGGAACGACTCCGTCAAGACTCGACGTTCATCCCGTCCGGCACGCTCTATCGCAAACAGCTCCACGAGACGATCGGACCGTTCGACGAGGATGTCTATAACTATTGGGACTGGGATTTCATTCTACGTGTCAGTGAGGTCGGGACGATTCGGCATCCGGCGCGCGCGACCGTACTATACGCGTTCAACGGCACGGACAATCTGTCGGCCAAACAAGACGAGACGCGTCGTCGTTACTTTGATCGGTTCTGTCACAAGCACGGCCTCGTCGATATGGAGATGAAAAACTTCCATATCGTTCAAGCCGAGCGACGGGACTACGTGAGACAGACAGAGAGAACGTTCACAGGGGCGTTCCCCGGTAGAACGGAAGGAGAATAAACTATGTACACATCAAAAGAACTAGAACTGCTCGAGTTGCTCGAAGAAAAAGGCTATCTCGAGACGAAATTGTTGGCGAACTTGCTGGCGACCGACGAAGCGACCGTTGAGACGATGCTCGAGAAGTTCAAGGCGGACGGGATTTTGCTCGGGTTCCGGGCGATGGTCAACTGGCAAAAAATCAATCGGCATGACGTCACGGCGTTCATCGACGTCAAAGTCACGCCGAAACGTGGCCGCGGCTTCGATGAGGTCGCCGAGCGGATTTACCGCTTCCCGGAAGTGACGGCGCTCTATTTGATGTCAGGGGCTTACGATTTGCAAGTCGTCATTCGGGCGAACTCACTCCAAGACGTCGCCTCGTTCGTGTCGGACAAACTGTCACCGCTCGATTCGGTCGTCTCGACGACGACGCACTTCAAACTGAAGACGTACAAGCATGACGGCATCTTGTTCACCCCACAAGTCGAAGACAAACGGTTGAACATCACGCCATGAAGTCGCTATCCCAACAAGTCGTCTCCATGAAGCCGTCCGGCATCCGCCGCTTCTTCGATTTGGCGCAAACGATGGAAAACGTCGTCTCTCTCGGGGTGGGGGAGCCTGATTTCATCACGCCATGGAACGTGCGCGAGGCGAGCTACGCGGCGCTCGAGCAAGGCTACACGGCCTATAGCGCCAACGCCGGACTCCTCGAGTTACGACAAGAAATCGCAAGCTATATGACAGGCCGGTTCGGGGCGACGTATGACCCGGCGACGGAATTGATCGTCACGACGGGCGCGTCTCAAGCGCTCGATATCGCCTTCCGGGCCCTGCTCAACCCGGGTGACGAGGTCATCGTCGTCGAGCCGGCCTTCGTCTCGTACGGACCGCTCATCGAACTCGCTGGCGGGACGGTCGTTCCGGTCGCTTGTCGGGCGGAGAACGGGTTCCGTCTGAACCGGGACGATGTCGAGGCGGCCATCACCGAGCGGACGAAGGCGATGCTCCTCTGCTTCCCGTCGAACCCGACCGGGGCCACGATGACGGGCGAAGAGCTCGCCGAAATCGCCGAACTCGCGACGAAACACGATCTCTGGGTCGTCAGCGATGAGATTTATGCCGAACTGTCTTACGATGAGCCGTTCACGAGTTTCGCGACGCTGCACGATATGCGTGAGCGGACAATCGTCGTCAACGGGTTCTCGAAGGCGTTCGCGATGACGGGCTGGCGGCTCGGGTTCACGTGCGCGCCGGAAGTCGTGACGCGTGAGATGCTGAAAGTCCACCAGTACGGGATGATGTGCGCTCCGACGCTCGTCCAATTCGGCGGTCTCGAGGCGCTCCGCAGCCGCGACCAGCACGTCCCGAAGATGGTGAAGAGCTATCGGCAACGCCGCAACTACTTCATCCAGGCCCTCAATGACGCCGGACTACCGACGCACGTGCCGGGAGGCGCGTTCTACGCCTTCCCGTCAATCCGCCATACAGGCTTGACGAGCGAAGAGTTCGCCGAGCGTCTCTTGCTCGAGGAACGGGTCGCGGTCGTACCGGGCAACGCGTTTGGTGCGAGTGGCGAAGGTTTCGTCCGTGCCAGTTACGCGACGTCGGTCGAACAATTACAAGAAGCGATTCGTCGCATCGATCGGTTTATGAAACAGTTCGAAGTGACGACGACGGCAACAGACTCTCAGCGATGAGGGTCTGTTCACGTTTTAGCGGTATAATAGGTGGGAAAAGACGAGCGAGGTGAAGCCAATGGAACAAGTGGATTTTGTCGCGATCGGTTGTGGGCCATACAATCTCGGATTGATGGCGCTCAGTGAAGCGACGTCATTGACGGGTGTCTGTTTTGAGGAGCGGGACGACTTCAAGTGGCATGAGGGCATGCTGCTCGAGTCGGCGACGATGCAGACGCATTACTTATATGATCTCGTGACGCTCGCCGACCCGACGAACCGTCACAGTTATTTGAACTATTTGAAACAGAACGGCCGCTTGCAGACGTTCATCGTCCAGGAGAGCCCGACGATTCCGCGGACGGAGTTCAACCGGTATTTACAATCGGTCGCCGCCTCGCTCGACACGATCAAGTTCTCGCACCGGGTCACCGATGTCCGTCCGGCGGCGGATGGGTTTCTCGTCACGGTCGAGACGCCTGATGGGGAAACGGTGCTGTCGTCACGTCACGTCGTCATCGGGACGGGAGCTGAACCGCTCGTCCCAGACGCCTTCCAAGACGTCGTCCATACGAGTTCATATCGGATGGAGCGGGAACGCTTGCTAGAAACCGACCGCGTCGTCGTCATCGGCAGCGGTCAAAGTGCGGCTGAGGTGTATCTCGATTTATTAAGCCGGTCCGATAAAACGCGCCAACGCATCGATTGGGTGACGCGCTCGGACGTGTTCGAATCACTCGAGAGCGGGAAGCTCGGCGAGGAAATTTTCAGTTTGCCGTACGTCGACTATTTCAATCGTTTGCCATACGCGGAGCGGGATCAACTCGGGAAAGCGTTTGAGCGGTTCCGGAACGGCGTCAATCCTGAGACGCTTCGGGCGATTTATGGGTTGTTGTATCATCGGACGGCGGATGGGAGTGAGCAAGCGACGAACTTGTACACGCAGATTGAAATCGAGCACATCGCACATGAAATCGTTTATACTGTCGAAGGGACGCAACAATATACGCGACAATCGTTCACGGGTGAATATGATGCGGTCGTGGCAGCGACCGGCTATCGACCGCGCATCCCGACGTGGGTCGAACGGTTCGACATCGAATGGGAGGCAGAACAGAAGTGGTGCGTCAACGATCGCTATCAAATCGCGACGAAAACGACGTGGGCTGGAAGTTTGTTTACCCATACGAATTTAGAACATTCGCACGGTCCGGCGGCGACGAATTTAGGGATGGCGGTGTATCGAAACGCAATCATGTTGAATGAAATGATGGGGGAAACGGTGTTCGAAGTGGCCGCGCAGCAACCGTTTACAAGTTTTTGAACAAAAAAAGGGCTAGGCGTTAGCCTAGCGGAATCAGGGGGGAATACTTGAAGTCTTGCTTGATTTGTATTTACCCGACCCGTCGACTTTGAAACACAAAAACAATCCCAAATAATCTTTTTTACTAATTTGTACACTTTATCGAAAAAAGTATGTTATAGTAAGTTGATGAATTTAGCATAGGAGTGTTTGTAATGGCAAAATACGAAAAAGATCAAGTTTTAAAAGGTAAAGTAACAGGAATCCAACCTTTCGGTGCGTTCGTCGCACTCGACGACGAGACTCAAGGTCTTGTCCACATCTCTGAAATCTCACACGACTACGTGAAAGACGTGAACGAGTACGTTCAAGTCGGTCAAGAAGTTGAAGTGAAAATTCTTGATGTTGATGAAGCATCTAAGAAAATCAAGCTTTCTATGAAAGCGACACAAGAAGCTCCAAAACGCGAGAAGTCGGCTAAGCCAGCTCGTCGTGGCGCACCACGCCGTAACGAAGCTTCTAACTTCAAGCAAGAAGAAGCACCAGGCTTCACTGTCCTCAAGGACAAGCTCGAAGACTGGATCAAAAACACGAACTTCAAAAAGTAAGTGATTGAGACGACCTGCCCTGTGCAGGTCGTCTTTTTTTTGTACAGGAGATGTCCCGCTCGTTCACGAACAGTACAGAAAAGGAGTGAGGACCATGAAAATCGGAATCATCGGGACGGGCGGGATTGCCAAGACCGCCCATATCCCGCAATACATCGCGGCAGGGGCTGACGTCGTCGCCGTCATGAATCGGACGCGCGAACGCGGAGAGGCGGTGGCGGAGCAGTTCGGAATCGAACGGGTGTATGACACGATCGAAGAAATGCTCGAAACCGAGCGGTTAGATGCGGTCAGCGTCTGTACACCGAACGCCTTACATAAACAACAGGTCATCGCCGCGCTCGAGGCAGGCTGTCACGTCCTCTGCGAGAAACCGCCGGCCATCTCGGCCGAAGAGGCGAACGAGATGCTAGCGGCAGCCAGACGAGCCGAGCGAACACTTCATTACGGCTTCCACTATCGCCATCGGTCGGATACCCAACTGTTGAAGCGGATGATCGACGCCGGTGAACTCGGACACGTCTATGCCGCGACCGCCCTTGCCCTTCGGCGCCGTGGTATCCCGGGATGGGGTGTGTTCACGAATAAAGAGCTGCAGGGTGGCGGAGCTTTACTCGATATCGGGGTGCATATGCTCGATCTCGCCCTCTATTTGATGGATTATCCGAAACCGGTCGACGTGGTCGGTCACGTCGGTCAATATTTGGGGACACGGCCTGGGGTCGGGCTGATGGGCGATTGGGACGCGGGCGCGTTCTCGGTCGAAGACACGGCGCGGGCGATGGTCACGTTCGATAACGGGGCATCCTTATTCTTAGATGCGAGTTTCATGGCCAACGTCGACGCGGCGGACACGATGCGGGTCGAACTGCGCGGCACGAACGGCGGGGCTTCGTTATTCCCGCTCGTCATCCATACGGAAGAGCACGGGGCGTTGTTCGATAAGACACCAGCCCATCTCGCGCTCGAAGACCCGTATGCGAGACAGATTCAAACGTTTCTCGAGGCGTGCCGTCAGGAGCCGTCGTACCGGCAAGCAGAACAAGCGGTGACGCTCCATACAATCATCGACCGCATCTACGCTCAGGCCTGATTGCTTTTCAATCACAAAAAACAGGGTATATAGTGTAGGTGTTACATATTTTCGAAGGAGGATGAATCATGCACAACTTTGAATACAAAAACCCGACGAAACTTATTTTCGGGACACATCAAATCGAAAAACTCGCGAGCGAGTTACAGGCGCTAGACGCCAAGAAAGTGATGCTCGTCTATGGAGGCGGGAGCATCAAAAAGAACGGCACGTACGAAGAGGTCGTTGCTGAATTGAACAACGCCGGGATCGACTTCGTCGACTTCTCAGGCGTCGAGCCGAACCCGCGCATCGAGACGGTACGTCGTGCCGTCAAACAAGCACGCGAAGAGAACATCGACGCGTTGCTCGCGGTCGGTGGCGGTTCGGTCATCGATTGTACGAAACTCATCTCGGCGGCCATCCCATATGAAGGCGATGCTTGGGATATCGTGCTTCGCGACCACATCCCGACAGAAGCGGTCCCGTTCGGTACGGTGCTCACGCTCGCGGCGACAGGATCTGAGATGAACTCGGGCTCGGTCATCACGAACTGGGAGACGCAAGAGAAGTACGGTTGGGGCCATCCGCTCGTCTATCCGACATTCTCGATTCTCGATCCGCGTTACACGGTGTCGGTACCGAAAGACCAAACAATTTACGGCATCGTTGACATGATGAGCCACTGCTTCGAGCAATACTTCCACCCGAACCACGCACCGGTCCAAGAGCGCATGACGGAAGGCGTGTTGAAAGCGGTCGTCGAATCGGCACCGAAACTCGTCAACGACTTGGAGAACGTCGACTTGCGCGCCATCATTTTGTTCGCTGGAACAATCGCCTTGAACGGTGTGCTCCAAATGGGCGCCTCGGGTGACTGGGCGTCACACAACATCGAGCATGCGGTCTCGGCCGTCCATGACATCCCACACGCAGGCGGACTCGCCATCCTGTTCCCACGCTGGATGGAGCACGTCCTTGAAGAAGACAACGCCGCTCGCTTCGCACGCTTAGGCACAGAAGTGTTCAACGTTGAACCGGCTGACAGCGACCTCGAGACGGCAAAACGGACGATTGCAGCTGTCCGCGCCTTCTTCGATGAGCTCGGCGCGCCAAGCTCGCTCCGTGACTATGACATCGATGAATCGACGTTCGATGCCATCTTGGATTCGGCGATGAAACGAGGCGCGTTCGGTCGCTTCCGTACGCTTGAACGTGAAGACGTGGCAGCAATTCTTGAATTAAGCAAATAAGGCGATTTGATGCCTATTTTGCAATAATGATTGAACGAATCCGACGTTTCCGTTTATGATGGGTCATGTATGGCTCGTCAATGAGCGATTTATAAGGAGGAAATGACATGTCAACTGTACGTTTCGATTATTCAAACGCCCTGTCTTTCGTCGGGGAACACGAAGTCAATCAATTACAAGAAACCGTAAAAGCAATGCATTCGGTCATTCATGACCGCAGCGGGGCAGGTAGCGATTTCCTTGGGTGGGTCGACCTTCCAACTAACTACGATACGGATGAGTTTGCCCGCATCAAAGCGGCCGCGGAACGGATCCGTGAAAATTCGGACGTCCTCGTCGTCGTCGGAATCGGTGGATCATACCTCGGCGCACGCGCGGCAATCGAGATGCTCCAACATTCATTCTTCAACGTGTTATCTAAGGAAGAACGCAACGCACCACAAGTCTTCTTCGCCGGCCACAACATCTCGTCGACATACTTGACGGAGTTGCTCCACGTGCTCGAAGGCAAGGACGTTTCAGTCAACGTCATCTCGAAATCGGGAACGACGACAGAACCGGCCATCGCGTTCCGTGTCCTCAAACAGTTCATGGAAGACAAGTATGGTCAAGACGGTGCACGTGAACGCATTTATGCGACGACAGACCGTGCCCGTGGCGCCTTGAAGACGCTCGCGGATGCCGAAGGCTACGAAACGTTCGTCATTCCGGATGACGTTGGCGGTCGCTTCTCGGTGCTCACACCGGTCGGACTCCTTCCGATTGCGGCGGCAGGCATCGACATCGACGCCCTCATGGAAGGTGCACGCGATGCCCAAACGGCTTACTCGTCTCCGAACTTGGCGGACAACGAAGCGTACCAATACGCGGTCGTCCGTAACGCCTTGTACGCGAAAGGCAATTCGATCGAGTTGCTCGTCAACTACGAACCGGCCTTGCATTACGTGTCAGAGTGGTGGAAACAGCTTTATGGCGAGTCAGAAGGAAAAGACAACAAAGGGATTTTCCCGGCGGCGGTCGACTTCTCGACGGATCTCCACTCGATGGGACAATACATCCAAGAAGGTCGTCGTGACTTGTTCGAGACGGTCATCCGTGTCACGAACGTCCGTCACGCGATGAACGTGCCGGAAGATTCGCAAGACCTCGATGGCTTGAACTTCCTCGCTGGTGAGACGATTCAATTCGTCAACGACAAGGCAGCTGAAGGAACACTCCTCGCCCATACGGACGGAGAAGTCCCGAACCTCGTCGTCGAATTGCCAGAGATGACGCCGTACCACCTCGGCTACTTGTTCTATTTCTTCGAGAAGGCATGCGCGATGAGCGGATACATCCTCGGCGTGAACCCGTTCAACCAACCAGGTGTCGAAGCGTATAAAGCGAACATGTTCGCATTGCTTGGAAAACCAGGTTACGAAGAGCAAAAAGCTGAGCTTGAAAAGCGCTTGAACCAATAATTTCGAGTAGGTCCGCTCCGGCGGGCCTATTTTTTTGTTTGAAACTAGGGGAAGACAAGGTAAAGTGAGAGTAGACAGGGGAAAGAAAGGGATGGACTATGTTGACATTCACGGACTACTATCACAATAAAGTCGAGTTGAGCTTTGCGCACTATCCATTTTCGGATACACCGCTCCACGTCTGGGTCGTCGCTCGCTACGAGAATCAATGGGTGCTGACGAAACATAAACAGCGCGGGCTCGAGTTTCCGGGCGGGAAAGTCGAACCCGGCGAACACGAGGATGACGCTGCGATTCGGGAAGTATACGAAGAGACGGGCGGTGTCGTGAAGACGCTCCATTATCTCGGCCAATATCGCGTGCTCGGGCGCGGCGACACGGTCATAAAAAATATTTATTTCGCCGAAATCGAACGATTCGATGATCATCCGGCGGTCGACGAGACCGATGGGGCCGTCCTGATGAAGGAATTGCCGACGAATCTGCTTCGGAACAATCGCTACAGTTTCATGATGAAGGACCGGGTCCTCCCGGAGACGATGAAGGTGCTCCATGAAAAACGCTTGGTTTGACAAGGTCGAGGTCCTGCCGCCGTACGCGGGTTATCCGGTCCATCGCGGCTGGTACGCGACGCGTGACGGTGAGGACGTCGTCGCCTATACGATCACGCCGAAGCGGCCGAACGGGCACGTCTTGTTCTATCTGCGCGGCGGTACGGGACGCATCGGGGATGTGCGCTTGCCCCGATTGATGCAGTTCGCGGCCAAAGGCTTTCACGTCGTGGCACCCGTTTACCGGGGCAACCATGGTGGCAGTGGGAAAGAGGACTTCGGTGGTGCCGATTTGGAGGACGTCTTGTCGCTCTACGACCGCGTCCGTCGAACGGACACGCTCATCCACGCCCTCGGCTTCTCGCGGGGTGGCATGATGGCGTTATCGCTCGCCGCGGAACGACCGCTCACGTCCGTGACGTCGTGGGCAGGTGTGACCAATCTCGAGTGGACGTATGAGGAACAGCGCTCGATGCGGAAGATGTTGCGCCGTATGACCGGCGGTGACCCGGAGGCGGCCCGTGCCGCTTACGTCGAGCGCTCGCCCCTCTATAAAGATTGGTCGGCCCCGACGTTATTGATTCACGGCACCGACGATGAACAAGTCCGGCTCCGGCATGCGACGGCGGTCGCGGAACGGATGGGGGAGCGGGCCGAGCTTTGGGTCGTCCCGTACGCCCATCAACTCCCGTTTTGGGAAAAATGGAAGACAACCGATCAGGCGATGGACTGGATGTTGTCCGTCACATCAAAATGACTAGTGCCGATGGGCACTAGTCATTTTGATTAAACGATGATTGGTCCAGCCGCAACGACCGCCTCACTCGCTTTCGTGAATCGTTTGAAATTATCCTGGAACTTCCGGGCGAGCGCCGTTGCCTCGGCATCGTAGCGCGCTCCGTCTTTCCATGTGTCGCGTGGATTGAGCACGTCGCCTGGCACGCCGTCGATGTGGCGTGGAATCTCGACGTTGAAGATGTCGTGGCGCGTCGTCTCGACGTCACGCAACTTGCCGTTGACCGCCGCGTTCACCATCGCCCGTGTATAGGCGAGCTTCATCCGTGAGCCTTCTCCGTACGCGCCGCCGGTCCAACCCGTGTTGACGAGATAGACGTCGACGTCATGCTTCTCAATCAGCTTCCCGAGCATGTCCGCATAACGCTCCGGTGCGAGCGGCAAGAACGGTGACCCGAAGCACGTCGAGAACGTCGCCTGTGGTTCAGTGACGCCGCGCTCCGTGCCGGCGAGTTTTGACGTATATCCTGACAAGAAATGGTACATCGCCTGCTCTTTCGTCAATTTGCTGATTGGAGGCAACACCCCGTACGCATCGGCCGTCAAGAAGACGATCGTGTTCGGATGACCGGCCCGTGACGGAAGCATCGCGTTATCGATGAATTGGATCGGATAGGCGGCCCGTGTGTTCTCGGTGAGCGAGATATTCTTATAATCTGGTGCCCGGTGCTCATCCAAGACGACGTTCTCAATCAATGAGCCGAAACGGATGGCATCATAGATTTCCGGCTCGTTCTCGCGCGACAAGTTGATTGTCTTCGCGTAGCAACCGCCCTCGATGTTGAAGACGCCGTCGGGTGACCAACCGTGCTCGTCATCCCCGATCAAATGGCGCTCCGGGTCGGCCGACAGTGTCGTCTTCCCAGTACCTGATAGACCGAAGAAGAGGGCCGTCTCACCAGCGTCCGATACGTTCGCCGAGCAATGCATCGATAACACCTGTTGTTCTGGCAACAAGAAGTTCATGACCGAGAAGATTGATTTTTTAATCTCGCCGCCGTATTCTGTTCCCCCGATCAGAATGGTCCGCTTGGCGAATGAGACGAGAATGAACGTTTCGGAGTTCGTTCCGTCGACGACTGGGTCGGCCTTATAGCTCGGTGCATAGATGACCGTGAAGGGCTCGAAGGCACCTTTAGTCGGCCATTCGCGCAAGAACAACTGTTTGGCGAACAAGTTGTGCCATGCGTATTCCGTGATGGCACGGACCGGTAGCGTATAGTGCTCATCTGCCCCAGCAGACGCCTCAAGATAATAGAGCTTGTCTTTCGTCTCGAGGTGCGTCAACACTTTGTCGAGCAGCGCGGAGAACTTCTCTTCCGCGATCGGTTGGTTGACCGGCCCCCAGTCTACTAAATGATTGCTGACTTCATCTTGCACGACGAATTTGTCTTTTGGTGACCGTCCTGTGAATTTCCCGGTACTGACTGATAAAGCCCCGTCTTTCGTCAGTACGCCCTCACCGTTGCGAATGGCTTCTTCCACCAGTTCTGGAACCGTCAAGTTCCGCTTCATGTCGGCACCTTTAATTAATTCTTCGATTTTCAGGAGCGTTGTCGCCATCCTGAATCCCACCTTTCCCCTAAATAGATGTGGATGAAATCCGCATACTTCGCGTTTAATCAGTATGACGTTTTTATTATATGTGACATACTAATCAAAAACAAGCATTTTCTACCCTTTAAAGTAAGCGCTTTCTTACATTGTCATTCTAACATATTCCGTACCAGGTCATAGTACAAAAACCGAAATGGACAAAAAAATGTTTGATATTTCACAAACATAACTATTTGATTGATTGTGAAGAAGTTTGACGAATTCGGTCGATACGCTTGACAGAACGGGGTGTCATTTATATGATGGTCTTCGTAACGGATACTCTTATTCTGAGCGGTGGAGGGAACAAGGCCCTACGAAGCCCAGCAACCGTCCGATTTGTCATTGTTATTCGGAAAAGGTGCTATCCTGAAGCGAAGCGTAAGCTTCGAACGATAAGAGGGTAAGGAAGAACGATTCAACCTTTCCCATTTGAACATGGCGAAAGGTTTTTTTCATTACCGTCCCAAAGCAACGCGTAAGGGGAACGAGTACCGTCCACACATCACCCTTTATTATAGGAGGTTTTTCGAAATGGCAAACTTGAACCGTCGACTTTTCACTTCGGAGTCCGTCACGGAAGGACATCCGGATAAAATTTGTGACCAAATCTCAGATGCGATTTTGGATGCGATTTTAGCTGAAGATCCAAACGCCCGCGTTGCGGCTGAGACGTCTGTCACAACAGGTCTCGTGCTCGTAGCAGGTGAGATCACAACATCAACTTACGTGGATATCCCGAAAGTTGTTCGTGAAACTGTTCGTGAGATCGGCTACACGCGTGCGAAATATGGTTTCGATGCAGAGACTTGTGCAGTCCTCACATCGATCGATGAGCAATCGGTAGACATCGCCCAAGGTGTTGACCAAGCACTCGAAGCTCGTGAAGGACAAATGACTGAAGAAGAAATCGATGCGATCGGTGCTGGTGACCAAGGTCTCATGTTCGGTTACGCAACTAAAGAGACGCCGGAACTCATGCCGCTCCCGATTTCACTCGCTCACAAATTGTCACGTCGTTTGGCAGAAGTTCGTAAGAACGGCACGCTCGCTTACCTTCGCCCAGACGGTAAGACACAAGTGACAGTCGAATACGATGAAGCGAACAACCCGGTTCGCATCGACACAATCGTCATCTCGACACAACACGCGGAAGACATCACGCTCGAGCAAATCCAAGCTGATTTGAAAGAGCACGTCATCGATGCGGTCATCCCGGCTGAACTCATCGACGCGGACACGAAATACTTCATCAACCCGACTGGCCGCTTCGTAATCGGTGGACCACAAGGAGATGCTGGTCTTACAGGACGCAAAATCATCGTCGATACGTACGGTGGATACGCTCGTCACGGCGGTGGCGCGTTCTCAGGTAAAGATCCTACCAAAGTTGACCGTTCAGCAGCATATGCAGCTCGTTACGTGGCGAAAAACCTCGTTGCAGCGGGACTCGCTGACAAAGCAGAAGTTCAACTTGCTTACGCAATCGGTGTTGCTCACCCGGTATCGATCGCGGTCGATACGTTCGGCACAGGCAAATTGAGCGAGACTGAGCTCGTCGAACTCGTTCGTGAGAACTTCGACCTCCGTCCGGCCGGCATCATCAAGATGCTCGACCTTCGTCGCCCAATCTACAAGCAGACAGCAGCTTACGGCCACTTCGGTCGTACAGACGTGGAACTCCCATGGGAGCAAACGGATAAAGCGGCAGTTCTCGAAGAAGGCGCGAAACGCTTCGCATAAGCATAGAAAAACGACCTTTCACTCGAAAGGTCGTTTTCTTTAGGTTTGCGGCTTATGTTCAGTTGTCGTGTTCTCTTTGCCAAGTGCCGTATCTTTCGCTTCGACGACTTTCTCGCCGATTGATTGTAAATCCGATTTCGCTTCTTGCGCCGTCCCGACGACTTTGTTCACGTCTTGTTTGACCGTATCAACTTCACCGGCGACTTTTTCATAGACGTTTTGCACGTCGGTCGCGACGTCTTGAATGACCTCGGTCGCTGCTTTCACTTGGCCGATGACCTGTGACGCCGTTCCGGCAGGGTCTTGCTTGACCGTATCGACGAGACCGCCGACCGATGACTTCGCGCTCGAGAACGACTGTTTCGTGTTCTCACGGTTCGACGTGCTAAGTAAGGCGAGCAGGCCGCCGACGAGGGCGCCGAGGAGCATCCCGGTCACAACAGTGATTTTTGGACCTCCTGTGCTCGTTTGTTCAAACTGACGGTTCGGATGATTGGCTTGCTCGACTTGTGGATCATGCTGCAATTTCGGTTCCATGATAACACTCCTTTTTGTAAGTTGGCATTGATACTCTTATACCCGACACAAAATGGAAAATAACGTCTTCCCTCATTTCGACATCAAAAAGTAATGAACGGGCAGGATATTTTTTTGTTGATGGGGAATGTTACTACTAGATTGGCCAAAAGGGGGATGCCGTTATGAAGATTCGAGAAGCCGTGCCAGAAGATGCCGCCACCATCCGCGACATTGCGCTCGCGACGGTCAGTGAACGTGACGAGGTTCGTTCGAAAGTAATGGAACGCGCCTATCAGCAAGAAGAGATCGTCCGCGCCATCAGTTCGAGCGAGGAAGCGAAAGAGCAGTTGTTCATTGTCGGTGAGGCCGAAGGCGACGTCATCGGCTTCTATCACGCCATCGACCGCGGGGACACATGGGAAGTACTCCGTCTCTATCTTCATCCGGCCCATCACCGCCAAGGCCTCGGGACAGCGCTGTTGTCGCATCTACGGGAGCGAAAAGTCCAACCAATCGAGCTGTACGTCGAAAGCTCGAACGAGCAAGCAATCGCGTTTTTGAGTCATGAGGCGTTCGTCGAACTGAATCGAATCCAAGAGGAAGTGTACGACCAACCGATGGAACTGATTCATTTACGGTACGACCCTCGCTAAGACCCTAGACGGATTTTCAACCAAACATCAGTCTCGGCTGATGTTTTTTGTTAGTATAAAGATATGTGATAACAAAATGAGGTGACAGCATGGCATATGAAGAAGAATCACGAAAAGGGGTCATCGTGATCGTATATCCGCTCCAGTTCACGTCGCGTTTGAGTGAGGCGTTTTTAGGACGGTTGCGGGACGAATATGAAGTCCTCGTCGTGACCGGGCAGACGGTCGGCTTGACGGCGGAAGACCATAAATTGTTAATCAAGAACACGTTACGTGAGGCAAGTCAGTACAAGCTGCCGATTCACGTCATCGCGTTCAGTCTCGGGGCGTTGTTGACGAACCGTTTACTACAGGAATATGACGTGCCGCTCGGTAGTCTGACATACATCTCACCGCTGTTCGACTGGCATCCGTCCCGCCAAATCGGCGGACTGAAGCAAGTCGTCGCCAGTGCGGTCGACCGTTTCCGTCCGGATTTGCCGCTCGGCATGATGACGTTCATGGGTGGCGGGGAAGAGTCGTCGCGCTTTGGTGAGATCACGTACGGTCAATACCGAGAAATCGAAGAAGAAATCGTCGAACATCAAGAAGAGAAGAAGCATTTGCCGCGTCTGCCGCTCGCTTGTTTCTATGCACCGGACGACCGTTTCGCCGATGTGAAATTGACACTCAACGTCTGCCGAAAAATCGGCGGCGACCAAGTGTATATCCGTCGGCTCGAAGGGTTCCCGCACTTCGGCTATGAACGATTGAATACGAAGTTCGCGGAGACGCTCATCACGTTTTATGAATTGATTCGAGAATGAAATCAGGCGACTCGCATGAGTCGCCTGTTTTTTTATGCTCGTTTTTCAATCGCCACGATGAACGGGGGATGATTGATTTGATTGATGAAGCCGTAGCGGAGGACACCGGCCCGCTTTTGATCGAGCGCCTCAACGTAGGCGAGCACCTCGTCGCGCTCGACTTTGCCGCTCTCATGGCCATGGTAGATGACGACGACGATGACGCCGCCGACGGCCATGACGTCGAGCAGTTGCTCGAGGGCGTCGATGGTCGTATTGCCAGACGTCGTGACCGACTTGTCGCTCCCTGGTAAATAACCGAGATTGAACACGGCCGCCGTGATCGGACGTGTCTCGTCCGCCACAATTTTTTGGACCGTGTCGTGGCTGTCGTGGATAACAGTGACGCGGTCCGTCAATGCTGCTTCCTCGATACGAGTGCGTGTCGCCTCGACCGCTGCTGCTTGAACGTCGAACGCATAAACGTGTCCCGTCTCCTCGACGAGTTCGGCTAAAAAGAATGTATCGTGCCCGTTGCCGGCCGTCATATCGATGGCAATGGCACCGGGCGTGACATGTTCACGAAGTAGGTATTTTGCGAACGGTAAAACTCTCATTAATCCCATGGCTCTCATCCTTCTTTTTTCCTTGGAAAGAATCACGACGCATTAATTCGGCATCGATGGCGTTCAGGACGGCCATCTTGTGCCGGCTCCACGTCGGACCGATCAGCAGATCGGGCGGCCCGTCACCAGTCAGACGATGGATGACCATCTCGGGCGGCAACACTTCCAATTGATCACAGACGAGCGAGACGTAAGTCGCCTCGTCCATGAGCTCGAGCAGTCCTTTTTCGTATTGTCTGGCGAGCGGTGTCTGTTTCAAGACGTGGAGCAAATGGATCTTGATTCCTTGTACGTCCATTTTAGCAACTTCTCGCGCCGTGTCGAGCATCATGTCCGTCGTCTCACCCGGCAAGCCGTTGATAATATGGACAACGACGCTGATTTGGCGTCGCCGGAGCTTGTCGAGTCCTTCTAGGAACGTATTGTAGTCGTGACCACGATTGATTTTCCTCGCCGTCGTATCGTGAATCGACTGCAGGCCGAGTTCGACGGTGAGTGACGTCCGTTCATTCAACTCGGCGAGATAGTCGACGACGTCGTCCGGCAGACAGTCCGGTCGGGTCGCAATCGATAGACCGACGACACCGTCCTCCGCGAGGGTGGGCTCAAACAATTCCCGGAGCCGGGCGACGGGGGCATACGTGTTGCTGAACGCTTGGAAGTAGGCGATGTAACGGGCCTGTTTCCATTTTCGGTGCAGCCGTGCCTTCACTTCGGCGAATTGGACCGGAATCGGATCACAGGCGTTGCCGGCGAAGTCGCCGCTTCCGTCATCCGAGCAGAACGTACAACCACCTTTCGAGACGAGCCCGTCCCGGTTCGGGCACGTGAAGCCGCCGTCGAGCGGGACTTTGAACACTTTCCCGCCGAACTCGCGGCGATACGCTTCATTTAACTTGTGATATTTGGCTTCGCCAAACGGGTTTTGCATGAATATCCTCTCCTTCTTTGCTCATGCTATCACAAAGTCAAGTCGCCGTTATTTCATAATAAGTAATTTTTCTTGACACTTATAGAGCGTTCCGTTAGCTTGGAGGAGGACTTATTTTTGATTCGGCCGTCGTGCCGAATTTTTATCGTTTAACGGGAAGGAAAGGAGTAACTGGTATGAACAACAAAATGCCGATTTCGGTATGGATTTTGGTCATCGCGATGGCGCTCAATACGACGGCGGCGTCTTTTTTATGGCCATTTAACACACTCTATATAAATGGATATTTAGGCGAGTCGATGACGCTCGCAGGGGTGGCGCTGCTCGTTAACTCGGCGCTCGCCATTGCCGGGAACTACATCGGGGGGACGCTGTTTGACCGGATCGGCGGGAAGCGGACGCTCATCCTCTCGGTCGGCCTATTGCTCGCGAGCTCGCTCGGTTTCTTGTTGTTCCACGCCACGTTCCTCGGCTACTTGGCTTGGCTCGGCTTAATCGGATTTTCCGGTGGACTCGTCTTCCCGACAGTATACGCTTTTGCTGGCTTGATTTGGCCAGAAGGGGGACGACGTTCGTTCAACGCGATTTACGTCGCCCAAAACGTTGGGGTCGCCCTCGGGACAGCGATGAGCGGACAGATCGCGCGTATCGATATCGAGTTGATTTTCTACGCTAACTTCTTTTTATCGGTCTTGTTTGTCGTCGTCCTCTTGTTCGGGCTCCGTTATTTGAAAGACCCAGCACGTCCGGTCGTCCAGTCGCAGCTTGAGGCTGCGGCAACGTCGTTGTCCGGCGCGACGATGAAATCGATGTGGTTCGTCGCCATCGGTTACGCGGCGCTTTGGTTCGTTTACGTGCAATGGCAAGGCACGATCGCCGTCCATTCGAAAGATCTCGGCGTGACGATTAGCCAGTATTCGCTCCTTTGGACGGTAAACGGCGCATTGATCGTGTTCGCTCAACCGCTCCTCAACCGCGCGCTTCGTTATTTTGAAGACGATTTGAAGAAACAATTGGTCGTCGGTGCTGTCATCTTCCTCGCGGCTTTCGTCATTGTCCCGTTCGCGGGTGGTTTCACGATGTTTATGGTCGCGATGATTGTCATGACAATCGGGGAAATGTTCATTTGGCCGGCGGTCCCGACGATTGCCGCGAAACTTGCACCTCCGGGGAAAGCAGGGCAGTTCCAAGGGCTCGTCAATATCGCGGCCTCGGTCGGACGGATGATTGGTCCAACGCTCTCAGGACTTGCGTTTGATTTACTCGGTATGAATGCCGTGTTCGGACTGTTGCTCGTGCTCATTCTGACCGCACTTTTCTTCTTCATCAAAATTCGGACACTGAATGTTCAAACTTGATTCGATTCGCACATCGGCTGCATATCTGAATCAGGCGAAGACTAATTCGCGAATATAAAATGAAGACAAAGGATCCTTTCACATAATCGTTCCGTCGTTTCCTGTTTCAGCAATGAGGAGATGTACACCATGAACGAAGAGGTCAATTTGCTCGTGCTTGCGACCCAATATATGTTTTGGGTCGGATTTGTCGGAATGGCAGCCGCTACGCTCTACTTTCTAGTCGAACGGAATAGTCTTGATCCAGAATATCGGTCTGTCGCCACCGTTGCCGCCTTAGTCACGTTTGTCGCGGCGATTCATTATTACTTTATGAAGGACGCGGTTGGCGATTCGGGTCTGTTATCGGAAATCACTGGATTCCCGACGGAGATTCGGTATATCGATTGGCTTGTGACGACACCGCTTCTACTTGTGAAGTTCCCACTCTTGCTCAGTCTAAAAGGAAAGATGAAGACTGGTCTGTTGACGAAGTTGATTGTCGCCGACATCATCATGATCGTGGCTGGTTACCTTGGAGAGTCTTCGATTAATTTGAATGGCGGCTTCACCCAGCTTGGATTATGGGGCTATCTCGTCGGTTGTTTGGCTTGGATCTATATCATCTATCTGTTGTTCACGAACGTCACGAAGGCGGCCGAATCGTCTCCCGCCCCAATTCGGAAAGCGCTCCTCAACATGCGTTTGTTCATTTTGATCGGGTGGGCGATTTATCCGATTGGCTATGCGGTCACGTTGTTTGCGACCGGTGTCGAAGTCCAATTGGTGCGAGAACTCATCTATAACGTCGCCGATTTGATAAACAAGGTCGGCTTCGGGTTGATTGCCTTCTTCGCGGTCAAAACGATTTCGACGTTGAAACAAATTAAGACGTAAAGATAAGTTGACGTTGACGTAGATTTTTATCTTGCGCTAGAATGAAGAGGTGAGATAAAAATTGCGTTGATAAGGAATAGTATCGTGACGTCTGTATTTGTAGAGAGCCGGTGGGTGGTGTGAACCGGTATATGGACCGCGAGAACTCGCCTTGGAGCAGTTCGCCTGAACGAACAGTAGGGTGAACCGGAGTTACGCCTCGTTACCGGCGTCTCAAGTGGCAGAAATGCAACATGGGTGGTACCGCGGAAAGCTTTCAAGCCTTTCGTCCCATTACCGGGGCGGAAGGCTTTTTATTATGCAGAGGAGGATGAATGTTGGACTATTTTAAACATCAAGACATCGAGCCGAAATGGCAAAAGCGTTGGGACGAGAAAGATGCATTCCGGACGACAGAGGACCCGGACAAGGAGTGTTTCTACGTCCTTGACATGTTCCCTTATCCGTCAGGAGCCGGGCTCCACGTCGGTCACCCGGAAGGTTACACGGCGACAGACATCATCGCCCGTATGAAACGGATGCAAGGCTTTAACGTCCTCCATCCAATGGGTTGGGACGCGTTCGGTCTTCCGGCCGAACAATATGCCCTTGACACAGGGAACGACCCGCGCGAGTTCACAGAGCGCAACATCGGCACGTTCCGCCGCCAGTTAAAAGAGCTCGGTTTCTCATATGATTGGGACCGTGAAATCAGCACGACCGACCCGAAATACTACAAGTGGACGCAATGGATCTTCACCCAGCTCCATGACCGCGGACTCGCCTACGTCGACGAAGTCGCCGTCAACTGGTGCCCGGCCCTCGGGACGGTACTCGCCAACGAAGAAGTCATCGACGGATTGTCGGAACGGGGAAGCCATCCGGTTTACCGTGTGCCGATGAAACAGTGGGTGCTTCGCATCACGGAATATGCCGAGCGGTTGCTCGATGATTTAGAAGGGCTTGACTGGCCAGACAGCGTCAAAGAGATGCAACGCAACTGGATCGGCAAGTCGGTCGGGGCCGAAGTCGATTTCAAAGTCGACGGTCACGATAAAGTCGTGACAGTGTTCACGACACGTCCGGACACGCTTTATGGCGCGACATACGTCACGCTCGCACCGGAGCACCCGTTCGTGAAAGCGATCGCGACACCTGAACAAATCGTCGCCATCGAAGCGTACGTCGAAGAAGTCTCGAAAAAGACAGACCTCGAGCGGACCGATCTCGCCAAAGAGAAGACGGGTGTATTTACCGGCGCTTACGCCATCAACCCGGTCAACGGGGAGAAGCTTCCGATTTGGATCGCTGACTACGTGTTGTCGACATACGGCACGGGCGCGGTCATGGCCGTACCTGGACATGATGAGCGCGACTATGAGTTCGCGAAGACGTTCGACCTTCCGATCCGTGAAGTCGTCACAGGCGGCAACTTGGATGAGGCGGCTTACGTCGAGGACGGCGTCCACGTCAACTCAGGCAGCTTGGACGGCCTCAATAAAGCCGACGCGATCGCCAAAATCATCGAAGAACTCGAACTCGCCGGCACTGGCCGCGCCAAGACGACGTATCGTCTCCGTGATTGGTTGTTCAGCCGTCAACGCTATTGGGGCGAGCCGATTCCAATCATTCATATGGAAGACGGTACGCTCAAGACCGTTGCGGTCGAAGAGCTTCCGCTCGAACTCCCGATTATCGATGAAATCAAACCGTCGGGTACGGGAGAATCACCGCTTGCCAACGCCGACGAGTGGTTGACGTATACAGACCCGGTGACCGGTGAGAAGGGTCGTCGCGAGACGAACACGATGCCGCAATGGGCCGGCAGTTGCTGGTATTACATCCGCTTCATCGATCCGCACAATGAAGACATGATCGCGGACCCAGAGAAGTTGAAGCGCTGGCTTCCGGTCGACTTATATATCGGCGGTACGGAGCACGCGGTCCTTCACTTGCTCTACGCTCGCTTCTGGCATAAAGTGCTCTATGATATCGGCATTGTTCCAACGAACGAGCCGTTCCAAAAGCTTTATAACCAAGGGATGATTCTCGGTGAGAACAACGAGAAGATGTCGAAGTCGAAAGGCAACGTCGTCAACCCGGACGATATCATCAAATCGCACGGTGCTGACACGCTTCGCCTTTACGAGATGTTCATGGGACCGCTCGACGCAGCCATCGCCTGGTCGACGAACGGCCTTGACGGCGCTCGTCGCTTCCTTGACCGTGTCTGGCGCTTGTTCGACCAGACGGAGCTCACGGACGGCGCTCCGACGGCCGACTTCGAACGGACGTACCATCAGACTGTGAAGAAAGTGACAGAAGACTACGAGGCGCTCCGTTTCAACACGGCGATCTCGCAACTCATGGTCTTCATCAACGAGGCGTACAAACAAGACACGCTTCCAAAACAAGAGATGGTCAACTTCATCAAGATGCTCTCCCCGGTCGCGCCACACTTGGCCGAAGAGTTATGGGAACGTCTCGGCATGACAGAAGACTTGACGTACGCGGCATGGCCGACGTTCGATGAGTCGAAACTCGTCAGCGACACGATTGAGGTCGTCATCCAAGTGAACGGGAAGCTTCGTGCGAAGATGCACGTGGCCCGCGACGCTTCGAAAGAAGCGCTCGAGGCCGATGCGCTTGCGAACGAACGCGTTCAAGAGTTCACGGAAGGAAAGACGGTCCGCAAAGTGATTGTCGTTCCAGGAAAACTTGTCAATATCGTCGTTGGATAAGCAAAGGAATGTGTGACACTGTCACACGTTCCTTTCTTTTTCGTCATGTCGTTTTCTTTTCGGGTCGGGTTTGTTACACTAAAGGGCGATACTGCATATAAAGGGGACGAAACGTCCATGAAACGTTCTTACGTACTATATACGACGCTGTTTGCCGTCGTCGTCGGTGTGATTTTATGCTATGTGTTCGTCTTTTCGGACGAGGACATCCAAAACCAAATCGCTTCGACGTTTGAGAAAATCGATATTCAAACGAGCCATCAATCGACATCGGTACCTCCCGTCGAGGCCTCGCCGGACGAGGAGGACATCGATACGACCGATGCCCTCGAACAGATTCAAGAGATCGATGAAGTGTACTATAGTGACACGATCGGAGCCTATCTCGTCTTGACGAAAAATAAAGAGTTCTTCGAAGTGAGCGGGAACGCCAATCGCGTGAACGCGTCGCTCATATTGGAGAACGAAGGGCAACCGTATCGCTTCGGTGAATTCATCGGCATGCGCATGATTTCCGAGGATAAGATATATGCCGTCACGGCGAACGGGGTTCTCGTGACGATTGAGCGAGTAGAGGGCAGGTGGACGGAACAACGGCGCAAATTGATTAAAGGAATCGCCTCGACAGACCGGTTGTTCGGTCTCGGTTACGACGAGGAGACGAAACGGTTGATCATCATGAGCCGTTCACAGGATACGCCGGACGTGGACCTGTTGTACGTCCAAGAGCGCACGCTCGAGGAAGAGACGGCCAACGATCGTGAGGCGGAGACGGATGCGGCGACCGAGACCGAGGCAGACGACGATGCGACAGCGACGACAGATGAAGCAGATGCTGAAGCAACGCCGGAACCTATAACGGAATGGGCCGTCGAGTCGAGGAAGCCGCTCACGACCGAAGGGATGAGCGCCTCGATTCAACAGAAGTTCGAGAACTTCCGCGGTGTCGGCCTCGTCGAACGTCAAGGGCGCATTTACGTCCTCGACTCGGAAGAGCTCGTCCTCTATACGGTTAACCCGGACGAAGGGACGATGAACGGGCAGATGGTGACACCCCGCGTCTACGGCTCGACCGGAATGTTCCTGCAAGACAATGAGATATTCGCCATCGTGCGACCAGATGTGTTCGACCTTGACGATTTCGTCTCGGTCGACTGATAGGAGAGAATGAGATGAGCAAACGTTACTTTTATGAAGAGGTTCGCCAGTTCCACGAGACGTTCGGACACCCGGAAGCGAGTGCGCCGCAACCGCTCGGCTTAGACCGTGCCGTCAAACGTTCGGTCTGGACGGCAGAAGAAGCCGTCGTCGAATTTTTACATCAATCGGCTCGGAATGAAGACGAGTTCCTCGCTGCCGTCGCCACGTTCCAACAAGGGTTCGAACAGGCGGTTCAAAAATCGCTCCAAGACGCACCGCCGACCGACGACGTCGCGCGGCTCGTCGGTCAAGGTGACGCGCTCACGGACGCCCTCTATTTCGTGATGGGCAGTTTCGTCGAGCTCGGGCTCGACCCGGTGCCGTTGTTTGAAATCGTGCAGCGTGCCAATATGGCGAAGCTCGGACCAGATGGCAAGCCGATTCTCCGGGCGTCTGACAATAAAGTCATGAAGCCGGAAGGCTGGTTGCCACCCGAGCCAGAGCTCGAGGCGGAAGTAAGACGTCAACTTGAAGCAAAACAGTGACACAAAAAAGAGAGCCGATCGCACGTGCGATTGACTCTCTTTTTTTATACGGTTGTGCGTACCGCGAACTCGGCCGCGTGTGACCCGGCACAATGTCCGGTCGTGAAGGCGGCCGTGATGTTATACCCACCCGTATAGCCGTGGATATCGAGCACTTCGCCGGCAAAGAACAAGCCGTCCGCTTTCTTCGACATCATCGTCTGCGGGGCGATTTCTTTGACGGAGACGCCGCCGCCCGTGACGAACGCCTTATCAAAATCAAGCGTCCCGGTCGCATGTAACTCGAACGTCTTCAATCGGGTCGCAAAATCGATGACCGATTGTTTCTTCAACTGGCTCGCGTCCTCTTCGCCAAATGCGAGGTCGGCCAACAACAGGTCGAGCATCCGTTCCGGGATGAACCCTTTCCAGACGTTCTTGACGGCCCGCTTCGGTTGGTCTTGCACTTGGTTCCAGAGTTCTTGATACAGCTCGTCACGCGCCATGTCCGGGAACAAGTCGAGCGAGAGGGCGACGACGCGCTCTTTACTACGCTTGCGTTCTTTAATCGTATATTGGCTGCAACGGAGGGCAATCGGACCCGAGACGCCGAAGTGCGTGAAAATCATGTCGCCCCGGTGTGTCTTAATCGGCTTGCCTTTCTTGCCGTGAACGGTGAGCGCGACGTCACGGAGCGACAGCCCTTGTAGCTGTTTCGTGCCGATGAACGCATCGTTCAACAAAATCGGTACTTCGGTCGGGAATAGCTCGGTGATCGTATGGCCGGCTTTCTCGGCCCATGGATAGCCGTCCCCGGTCGAACCGGTGTGAGGGACGGATTGTCCGCCGACGGCAATGACACAGGCACCGGCCTCGATCCGCTCGCCGTCCTCGAGTTCGACCGCTTCGAACTCATTTGCTTCATTAAAATGGAGCGTCTTCACTTTCGCGTTTTTGCGAATCTCGACGCCAAGTTGGTCGATGGCCCCGAGGAGCGTGTTGACGACGTCTTGCGCTTTATCCGTCACCGGGAACATCCGGCCGTTGTCTTCCTCTTTTAACGGGATGCCGAACCCGGTGAACAAGTCGATAATCGACTGGTTGTCGAACTGGGCGAGGGCGCTATATAAGAAGCGTCCGTTCCCTGGGATGAATTGAATCAACTCGTCGACGGGCTTGCGGTTCGTCACGTTACAGCGTCCTCCACCGGAGATGGCGAGCTTGCGTCCGAGCTTCGAACCTTTATCAATCAGGAGCGTGTTCGCTCCGGCTTTGGCGGCGGCGTAGGTCGCCATCAGACCGCTTGGGCCTCCTCCGATGACGATTACATCTTTCATCATGGTATCCCTCGTTTCTCTTTCAAATCAAATTCGTAACTTTATTATCTGCAACAGTAAGAGTATAATGAGAAACGGTCGTTTTGTAAAATTAGGTACATTAGTTGTGAAAGAATAGATGGAGGTATCTCATGTCATCAAGCGTCAAACAAGATTCAGGACGAGAGTCCTTCGTCAAAGGCACGCTGCTGCTGTCAGCCGGGAATTTGATCTCACGTGCGCTCGGACTGCTTTACACGTTCCCGTTCCAAGCGATGGTCGGGATTGCCGGTGTCACGCTCTATCAAGCGGCGTACACCTATTATGCGCTCATGATCGCCATTTCGACGGCGGGGATTCCCGTGGCCGTATCGAAATTCATCGCCAAGTATAACGCGCTCGGCGAATATGGCACGAGTCAGCGCTTGTTCCGCCAAGGGATGAAGCTGATGCTCGTGACCGGAGTCGTCGCTTTTTTATTACTGTTCTTCTCAGCACCGTGGTTATCGGAACTCATGGTCCGCAATTCGGAGAACAATCAGCAATATATCGACTCGTTGACGCTCGTGACGCGTAGCGTCAGTTTCGCACTCTTGCTCATCCCGGCGATGAGTATGGTGCGCGGCTATTTCCAAGGACATCAGGATATGGCCCCGACGGCCATCTCCCAAGTCATCGAACAGATCGTCCGCATCATGTTCCTACTCAGCGGGACGATGCTCGTCTTGTTCGTCTTCTCGGACTCGGCACTCATTCGTCCGCTCGCCGATTCACTCGGTGGGACCGCGGCAGTGGCAACGACGGAGTTGAACGGCTTGAAAGTGCTCGCCGTCACGATTGCGACGTTCAGTGCCTTTATCGGTGCAATCGGGAGTATCGTCGTGCTCGCCATGTACTGGCGAAAACGGAAAGACATCCATCGTCAAACCGATAATCCGGCCGGCACACCGGTCCGCTCGATGAAGTCACTTTTGCTCGAGTTGCTCAGCTACTCGATTCCAATCGTCATGGTCGGTCTGTCGACGCCGCTCTATCAATTCGTCGACCAGTTGACGATGGTCAATACGTTGCTCAACTCTGGGAAATCGGTCGCCGAGGCGACGTCCGCGTTCGGATTCTTGACCGGGAACGCCCATAAAATCGTGTTGATTCCGGTCTCGATTGCGGCGAGTGTGTCGATGGCGACCATCCCGCTCGTAACGAAATCGTTCACGCACGGCGATTTGAACAAAGTCCGCAATCAAGTGAACCATATTTTCCAAGTATCGTTCTTTGTCACCATCCCGGCCGTCATCGGATTGGTCGCGCTCGCGGAGCCTTTGTTCGGGACGTTATTCCCAGGTGACCGCGAAGGGTGGGTCTACCTGCTCCACTATGCACCGAGTGCGTTCTTCCTCGCTTATTACTCGGTAGCGGCGGCCATCCTGCAAGGGATTAACCGTCAATATTTCACAATTTTCGCGACGGCGATGGGTCTCATCACGAAAGCGGTGCTCAACGTCCCGTTCGTATACGCACTAGGCGGGATTGGCGCCGGCTATGCGACGATTGCTGGTTATATCGTCGCCATCATCCTCATGGTTTGGAAAATTCAACGGGCGCTTCACTTCCCGTATAAGCAATTGTTGCGTCGGACGATGCTCATGTTTGCCATGGGTGGAGCGATGTTTATCGCCGTGTATGGCTCGCTGTTCGTCACGCTCACCAATGAACCGAGTTGGGGCAACGATATCGTTGCCACGATTGTCGGTTTCGGAATCGGTCTCGTCGTATACGGCTATCTCGGCTGGAGAAGCCACTTGGCCGGCAAACTATTAGGGAAACGATTCCAGTATCGGAGGAAAGCTTAATGCGAATTGATAAATTATTGGCGAACATGGGATACGGTTCGCGCAAAGACGTCAAGATTTTACTGAAACAAGGGGTCGTCCGCGTCGATGACCAACCTGTCAAAGACGCAAAACGTCAAGTCAACTTGGAGACGGAACGGGTGACCGTGCAAGGCGAGGTCGTCGAGTATAAACCGTTCGTCTACTTGATGATGAACAAGCCGGCAGGTGTCATTAGCGCGACCGAGGACAAGGTCGAATCGACGGTCGTCGATTTGATCGACCCGTCCTACGCCCATTACGAGTTGTTCCCGGTCGGACGTCTCGACAAGGACACGACCGGTCTGTTGCTTCTCACGAACGATGGGGCGTTCAATCATGCGCTCATGTCACCGCGTAAACATGTCGACAAAGTGTACGTCGCCGAAGTTGACGGGGAGATGACTGCAGACGATGTCCGTCGCTTCGCCGAGGGTGTCGAGCTTGAGGACGGCTATACGACGAAACCGGCCCGGCTCGAGCTCATCAGCAAATCCGGGCGTCGTTCGACGGTCCGCCTGACGCTCTCGGAAGGGAAGTACCATCAAGTGAAACGGATGATCGCCGCGGTCGGCAAACACGTCGAGCGGCTCGAACGGGTCCAAATCGGCGCGCTCGAGCTCGACCCGACGCTCGAACCCGGGGCGTATCGGGAGTTGAGCGAAGAGGAAGTCGACTTGTTTTTCACATGAAATGAAGGCACGTGTCGGATGACACGTGCCTTTTTGGGCGCAAAAAAAGGGACCCGTTGCCGGAATCCCTCGTAACTTGTTATTTAATTTGCCGTCTTGAGCGAACGTTTTGACGACGTCCACGTTCCGCGACTCGGACTTTCAACCAGATTGTTGTATTCAAGCACGTTCAAATCACGCTGTACGGTGCGTGATGTGATCCCGAACTCCTCTACTAGTTCAGAAGTGGTGACGCATTCCCTTTCGTTAATGAACAAATAAATGGACTTGATGCGGGTTAGCATACGATCTGTTGAACCTTTCATTGGATGACCTCCCAATGCGTAGAATGATGAAAGACAAAACCTACGGACGACAAATGAAATATGAAATTGTTATTTTCTAAAATTACATCTTTAGTATACCGCTCCTACATAGAATTGCAAGGGAAAAGCACGAACAATCGAAATGTAAAGAAACGATTATGAACGTAAATATCGAATGAAGGATATGTAAAGATGCATGTGAATAGCTAAAAGACGAACGAAAAAATATTTTCGAAATGAATGTTCGTCTTTCTAACATTTGGATATACTAATAAGGGAGAGAACATTCGCAAAGGGGAGATCCACATGAATTGGAGACAAGAAGTCGACGCACGAAAAGACGCGTTTTTAGAAGATTTAACAGGGTTGCTACAAATCCCGAGCGTCCTTGATGAGACGAAGGTTGGCCCGAACGAGCCGTTTGGACCCGAAGTCCGACGCGCCCTCGATTATATGTTCGCACTCGGAGAGCGAGACGGGTTCGCCACGAAAGATGTCGCCGGGTATGCGGGACATTTGGAGTACGGCTCAGGGGAAGAAATCGTTGGGATTCTCTGTCACTTAGATGTGGTGCCGGCGGGAGAGGGATGGACGTATGGGGCGTTCAATCCTACCGTTGCGGACGGGAAATTGTTCGCCCGCGGCAGCAATGACGATAAAGGTCCGACGATGGCCGCTTATTACGGACTGCGCATCGTCAAAGAACTCGGGTTGCCGCTATCGAAACGCGTCCGCCTGATCGCGGGTTGTGACGAGGAGAGCGAATGGCGTTGTGTACGAGAATATTTCAAACAAGAGGCGATGCCAACATACGGCTTCGCGCCGGACGCCGATTTCCCGATCATCAACGCCGAGAAGGGATTATATGATGGCGTCTTGAAACAGCTCCCGATTCAACGGGTGCCAGGCTCGAAGCATCATCTGGTCTCGTTCGTGAGCGGAGAACGGCCGAACATGGTCCCGGACTTCGCGACAGCGGTACTCGAGACGGAAGACGTACTCGAAGACAAGTTTGAAGCGTATCTCGAAAAATATGAAGCGAACGGCACGTGTACCTGGGAACAAGGAACGTATACGTTCACGATGAAAGGTGTGGCCGCCCACGCGATGGAACCGGATAACGGGGTCAACGCGGCATACGTCCTCGCCGGTTTCTTGTTGACGCTTCCGCTCGACATTCAAGGAGAACGTTACATCGAGTTCATCCGTCACGTCTTCGCCGATTCGCGCGGAATTTCGCTCGGTATCGAGGCAAGTGACGAGACGGGCGATTTGACGATAAACGGTGGCGTGTTCCGCTATGAAGGTGAGGAGCGGACGGCAACGGTAAACATCCGTTATCCATATACCGCGAAGTTCGAGGAACGGTTGCAAAACTTGAAAGAGATTGCGTTGTCGTTCGGGTTCGAACTGTCGACGCGTCATCACATGCCGCCGCACCACGTGGCCGAAGATCATCCGCTCGTGAAGACGTTGGCGGACGTCTATGAGCGTCAGACCGGTGAGTCGGCGCACTTGATGGCGATCGGCGGAGGGACGTATGCGCGTTCACTCGAGGCTGGTGTCGCTTTCGGGGCGCTGTTCCCTGGCGCGAAAGACGTCGCCCACCAAGTCGATGAATACATGGAAATTGAAGACTTACTTCGCGCCGCCGCCATCTATGCGGAAGCGATTTATGAGCTCGCCAAATAATAACCCGTGAGAGCTGACTGATTCGGTCGGCTCTCTGTCTGTTAGGAAGGAAGTTTACAGTGAACCAACAAAAAATATCGTTTCAATCGATTTACGTCACCATCTTCTTTGCCCAAGGGGCCCTCATTCCTTACATGGCCCTTTTCTTCTCGCAGGCACGGTTTGACTTGTCTCCTGGTCAGGTCGGGACGATTGTCGCCATCATGCCGATTCTCTCGATTGGTGTCCAGCCGTTATGGGGCATGCTCGCCGACCGGACGGGACGGGTACGGGCTTGGCTGATTATCGCGATGCTCGGGGCGGCCGCCTTATCGCTCACGTTCTTGTTCGCGACGTCTTATGTATGGATTATTTTATTGATGATCGCCTGGTCGATTTTCCAATGTGCGCACATCCCGCTCGTCGATATGATGACGCTCGAGTATACGTCACGCGCCAAAATCGACTACGGGGCCATCCGATTGTTCGGGTCGGCCGGGTTTGCGATTGCGGTGTTCGTCATGGGCCGTATCTCGGACACGACATGGGGACTCGCGAGTACATTTTTACTCAGCGCCGTCATGCTGACAATCGGGACGCTGTTTGTGCGGAGCGTATCGGAACAGGAGCCGAAGCAAGTGCTCACGACGGCGCCGTTCCAATGGTCGGCCGTCTGGAATGGACCGTTCATCGCCTTTTTGATTGGGGGCATGCTCGTCTTCGGTCCGATTTACGCGAATAACTATTACTTCGGCATTTATGTGACGAGTATCGGCGGCTCGACGACGCTCGTCGGGACGTTGTTCCTCGTCGCCGTCTTATGCGAGATCCCGTTCATGAAAGTGGCGTATCAATTCGTCGAACGTCTCGGGACGGTCAATGTGCTGGCGGGTGCGGCTTTGATTTCGGCGCTTCGCAACGGTTGGTTGGCACTCGAACCCCCGATTTGGGTCGTTTGGATTCTTGCTATCGTCCAAGGGCTCGTCGTCGGATTATTGATTCCGGTCGCGCTTCAGTTTGTTCGCAGTCTGGTCAGCCGCAACGTCGTCTCGACGGCGATTGGCGTCTACATGGCCGTCACGTCAGGACTAGCGACGGCCGGTTTCAACTTGCTCAGTGGATTTATCATTGAATATAACAGCATCATCGGTGTATTTTGGATGTACACGGTGGTCAGCATCGTAGGAGCGGTCCTCTTCTTCGGACTGAGACGTTTTCGAGTGAAAGGATGATGGTCATGTCGACACATTACTTTTTGGCGCTGCCGATCGAGGATGAAACGTTCGAACACGTACAACGGGACATCTTGCCGTTTTATTCGTATCGTCGGACGTATCGTCCGGAGGAATTTCATTTGACACTTCAGTTTCTCGGTGCGTTGGACGATGATGAAGTCGAGGCCGTGAAAGAACTCACACGTGAAGTGACAACGTCGACAGCCCCGTTCGCGCTGACGTTCCAGCACATCGACCACTTCGGGAGACCAGATCGTCCGCGTGTCTTGACGGTCGTCCCGGAACCTTCCGTGGAGTTGACGACGCTCACCGGGACGCTTCGGCGAAAGTTATCTGAAGAGATTCCGGCTCTCGACCGTAAACCGTTCGTCCCGCACGTCACACTTGCGAAGAAGTGGGACACGGGTACACGCATCCCGTATATCGCCCCGACGTTCACCATCGAGGAACCGATTGACACGGTCGTCCTTTATCGAATTAACCCGAGTCACACTCCTGCCTATGAGGCAGTCGAAGTATTTCCGTTACAGCGGTCAGAGGAGGACACATGGCGATCCCGATTAAAATTTTTGACGTAACATCTAAATATGAACGAAACATGCTCGACCAGTTCAATCGTTTTCAAGAGTATATCGAGTCCGACGTCGCCCGCATGCGTCGCCTCCACGATTCGAATCGGTTGAACCCGCCCGAAATTATGGAGTTTGAGAATCCGTGGTGGAAATTTTGGCGCCGCACGGAACGCATCGAGCTCGAACCGACCCCGCTCTCGGAGTCGCAGTTCCAGACGCTGCTCACGAACCGCCGTCACATCCAAAAACTGCAATACGCCTGTGAAGGCGCGACCGAGGCGGACGTCCCGTTTTTGCCGTTCTTGCGAGAATACGGATATCGTAAGATGGCATCCGAATGGAACGACCAACATTTCTTCATGTATCGTCCGGTCGTCGAATGGAACGGGGCGACGGTCGAACTGAGCCATCTCATCATCGGGCCGTCGCATATTTATCTGGTCGAATGGCTCGACGGCGACCGGAGCATCTATCACATATCGAAGCAGAAGACGTGGATTCATCAACCGCTCAAAGGGGAAAATAAACGTGTAGTCAACCCGCTCATCGCGTTGACACGTACCGAAGAAATCGTTCGACAGTTTCTTCCGTCCTATGACGGGGTCATCCAAAAAGTGACGTTGGCCCCACAAGGCTATTTCGATCATGTGCCTGAAACACGGTCGACACAGTTCATCTCACGGGCGGATTATGAGCCGTGGATGAAACAAGTGAACACGAGGGCGCCAATCGTCAAAGCCCAACAAATTCGAGATGTGGCGAAACTACTAGATGCGACAGCCCAGATGCCGTTTCGACAATTTTTGGACCAGTAAGTAGGAGAGGATGGAACGCGTATGCATCACACACCAGATCAGCAAACGACGTCTCATGTGACGATTGAACGGGCCTCCTTGCTCTCATTCGAGACGATTCGACTCGAAGTCATTGCCGAATATGAATCCGTACCGGTGCAAATCGAACAGAACGGTCGACCGGTCGATTATGTGGTGCTCAACGAATGGACGACAGAGGCGGGGACGATTGAACGAGATATCCAATTGACGCGCCCGGTCACGCTCGAAGCGGTCTACACCGTGTTTCATCCTGGACATAGGACGATTGTCGTCGTGCCCCGCGAAATCGTGCATACGGACGAGTTTGAGCGTCGCTATGCCTATGACGGGCCGCTCGGCCTTTCCTTTTCCGAGCAATCGATTGAGGCATACGTTTGGTCACCCGTCGCGTTTTCAATTTGGTTCGTCATCCATGATCCCGATACGCATCGTGAGATTGAACGGTTTCGCATGTCACGGAGCGGGCGAGGCGTCTGGCATGCCGATGTTCCTAGACTGTATGAAGGCTATTTTTATCGACTGTACGTCAAGACACCTGTCGAAACGAACGAGGTCGTCGATCCCTACGCCAAAGCCGTCAGCCTGAATGGCGAATTTGGCGTATTGATCGATGTCGAGACGGCCGTCGCGGAGCACGTGGAACCGGTAGAGCGACCGCCGCTCCGCAAAGCGACGGATGCCGTCATCTATGAACTGCACATCCGTGACTTCACGAGCCACCCTGCCTCGACGAGCCGATGGCAAGGGCTATATGCCAGTATCGTTGAGACCGGGTTAAAAACGCGGGCGGGGAACAGTGCCGGTTTCGATTATTTGAAAGAGCTCGGAATCACCCACCTGCAGTTATTGCCTGTCCATGATTTCGGCAGCGTCGACGAAGCGACCCGGATGCCATACAACTGGGGCTATGATCCGATTCATTGGTTCGGTTTGGAGGGCAGTTATGCCTCGAAACCCGACGAGCCGTTAGCACGCATCCTAGAGTATGCCGAGATGGTCGATGCCTTGCATCGTCATGATATGCGCGTCGTCGTCGACGTCGTCATGAACCATATCTTCATCCGTGAGCAATCATCGCTCGAAGCACTCGTCCCGTACTACTATTTCCGGTACGAGCATGACGGCACGGTCGCGAACGGGACCGGCGTCGGAAACGACACGGCCTCGGAACGGTATATGATGCGGCGGATGATCGTCGATTGTGTGACGTATTTTGCCGAGACGTATCACGTCGACGGTTTCCGCTTCGACTTGATGGGCATACATGACGTCGAGACGATGAATCAAATTCGGGCCGCACTCGATAAAATCGATCGCTCGATTTTGATATACGGGGAAGGATGGGATTTGGCGACACCACTCAGCCCGTCACTGAAAGCCTCGTCTCATAACGCAGCTTTCATGCCCCGAATCGGTCACTTCAACGACATGATGCGGGACGCCTTGAAAGGGTCGACGTTCAACGACCGGGAGCGCGGATTCGTCTCCGGGAACGAATGGCGGGAGTGGGAGCTTCGTGAATGTATCACCGGAGCGGTCCAAATCCCGAACGTCACCGTCGGCCGCTTCCCGAGCCCGCAATATACGATCAACTACGTCGAAGCGCATGACAACTATACGACGTACGATAAACTACTGTTATCGTGTGAGGATATGGACGAGACGATGCGGTTGCGGATGCAACGGTTCGCCACGGCCATCGTCATCACATCGCAAGGCGTCCCGTTCCTTCATGCCGGCCAAGAGTTTGGACGGACGAAACAAGGGGTCGAGAATAGCTACAATGCGCCGGACCGAATCAATCACTTTGATTGGGACTTACGTGACGAGCGGCAAGACGAGGTCGAGTTCGTGAAGACGCTCCTCAAATTACGGCGTCGTCACACGTGTTTCCGCTACGATACGCGGCAGAAAGTCATCGAGCAGTTCAAGTTTCTCCCTTCGCCCCCGGGCGTGATTGCCTACGAACTGACGGCGAGCCATTCGTATGATGCCTGGCAACGCGTCCGCGTCTATTTGAACGGCACGTTCCACGATGTGACGTTCCAAGCGGAGGGTGACTGGAACGTCTATGTCCAAGGAGAAACGGCGAGCCTCGTTCCGATTGAACGAAATCCAAGCCAGATTCAAGTCGAGTCGTTGTCAATGACGATTATCGCGTGTTAATATGGTGATTGTATCTTTGTAATTCTTAATGAGATTTGAGCGTGATGAATATGTATTCAGATATAATCGGTGCGCTCGGTGAAGAGTGGACGGTGGCTTCCGCAGGCGGGATTACAGGCGAAGCGTACGTAGCGACGACGCGCCAACAAAAAATCTTTGTCAAACGAAACTCGTCCCCGTTTTTAGCCATTCTTTCCGCCGAAGGCATCGTCCCCAAATTGCTGTGGACGAAACGGATGTTTAACGGTGACGTCCTCAGTGCCCAACAGTTCATCGAAGGTCGTGAGCTATCGCCAGCCGATATGAAGCGGGCTGATGTGGCGGCACAGCTAGGGAAGATTCATCATTCGAAAGAGCTATTATTCATGTTGCAACAGTTGAATCATACACCGGTCACATCCTCGCTATTGCTCCGGCAATGTGCCGCTTACGAGCAAGACGAGGCGGACGTGACGATTGATGAGGCAATCCGTTGGTTGACGGTTCATCAGCCGATTGATGACGAACGTGAACTCGTCGTCTGTCACTCAGACTTGAACCATAACAATTGGATTGAGGGCGAGACCGGTCTGTTATATTTGACCGACTGGGATGACGCCATTATCGCGGATCGTGCCTTTGATTTAGCTATGGTCGTTTACAGCTATGTCGACGAGGTGGACTGGGAGACGTGGTTCAGCCATTATGGCATCCGTTTCACGTCCGAGTTACACTACCGGATGCACTGGTATGCGATTGCTCAGACGGTTCTCACTTTGTATGGGGAACAGAACGGCATCGCCCG
Source organism: Exiguobacterium sp. J17977 (assembly GCF_018616375.1). Taxonomy (GTDB): domain Bacteria; phylum Bacillota; class Bacilli; order Exiguobacteriales; family Exiguobacteriaceae; genus Exiguobacterium; species Exiguobacterium mexicanum. Next base: position 683,629 of record NZ_JAEQBB010000001.1, read on the forward strand.
TGCTGAAGGGTTGACCGTACTCCGGGAACTGCTCGATGAGGCAGAGGAACGGACGCAATAAAAAAAGGGATGGATCACGAGTGTGAGCCATCCCTTTCCATATGCATCAGACATCATCAGGTTTCATGAAATACGCCCATACGAACGTCGCGATGACGGCGCCGAAGAACGTCAGCGGAGCCGCGTAAAAAATGAGAAATTGATCCAACGTGCTCATCGATATAACCTCCTTGTGAAGGATGATTCATGTTCATTAAACAATGATTTCGTGTATAATCGCAAGGGGACTGCTCGCGCGAAGCGGCTAGTCAGCTGAAACTTGAACATTTCTTGAACGAAAGGTTGGAAAAATATGCGTTTACGTCACAAACCTTGGGCTAAAGAATACATGGAAGCTCAAGAACACGTCTTTATCACTCATCCCGAAACGTTAAAAGGGAACTGGAAAACAGAATTTAACAACGACAACCCACTCTTCATCGAAGTCGGATCGGGGAAAGGGCAATTCGTCTTAGGGATGGCTCAACAATTCCCAGACGTCAATTTCATCGCCATCGAGTTGTTCGAGAGCGTCGCCGTGTCAATCGTGCAAAAACTCGTCGAAACGCCGATGCCGAACGTCCGCGTCTTGACTGTGGATGCGAAGCGACTCGTCGACTATTTCGAGGCTGGCGAAGTCGACCGCGTCTATTTGAACTTCTCGGATCCATGGCCGAAGACGAGACATGCAAAACGTCGTTTGACGTATAAGACATTCCTCGCCACGTACGAGGCTGTATTGCCACGCGGAGGCGAGATTCACTTCAAGACCGATAACCGCGGACTGTTCGAATATTCACTTGAGAGCATGAGTCAATACGGCATGTACTTCACAGATATTTCACTTGATCTTCACGCGAACGAACCGGCAGATAACGTCCGCACCGAGTACGAAGAGCGCTTCAGCGCCATGGGACAACCGATTTATCGGATGGAAGCCGCGTTCCGCCCGAAAATTTGACACGCTTTTTTCTTATTTTAATAGCATTTTCTTCACACTTTTTTCTTTCTTCTTGGTACAATAGGAATGACGCTAAATTGGAATTAGAGAAGGGGGAACATGGGGATGTTGAAAAAAGCATGGGCAAGCCTGCTTGCACTAATCTTCATTCTAACAATCGCACCACTTAATACCTCGGCAAACGAGGCGTTCTTGGACGCCCTTGAAGAGGATTTGAAAGCCACGCACTATGATTACAAAGAAGGAACGGCTGAAATCGTAAAAGAAGAGACGCTCCGTCACTCGAATGGCAATGAAGTCATCGCGGCGGTCGTTGAAATCGATACGGTCCGTGACGGCATCTTCATCACACGTAAGACCGAGTTCCATTATTATGATGCGACGGACAACAAAATCCTCGCTACAGCTGACCTTGCTGAAGTCGAAGGCGCGACTGAATTTGCAGACGCAAACATCGACATGCTCGGACAACAAATCGTTTATTGGTTGCCTGTCTTGATCTTGTTGCTCTTGATTGCAATCCCGGCTGTCATCTTGTTCGTTGTCGTGCCACGTTTCTACTCGACGACTGAATACATGAACCCGATTTACGAGAAAAACGATAATCCACGTTAAAAAAAGAGCCGCGAGGCTCTTTTTTTATGCCATCTTCAACTGTTCGACGATTTGAGCGACGTCCATGCCGTTACCGGCCGAGACAGAGGCGACAAAGGCGCTCTCGACGATCGGACCGTCATAAAATTGGACGGTCTTCTCACCCTCATACATATCGACGGCCAGTTCGGCGTTCATCGTGGCCGAACCGATATCTGATAAGATGAGCGCCTCTTTGTCAACGGCTTCAATCGCCTCGAGGATTCGGGTCACATCGGTCCCGATGCTGCCGTCCTCGAGTCCGCTGGCTAAATGAATCGGAACGGACGGGGCCATCTCTTTCATCAAGTCTTGAATCCCTTCTGCGATTTTGGCGCTATGGGATACGATGATGAGCTCAACGATGTCACTCGACCTCCTTCATAATCGCTTTTAAGACGATTGAACTCGACAGTGCGCCTGGGTCGATGGTGCCGCGCGAATTCTCACCGAAATAAGATGCCCGTCCTTTCGTGGCGACCATATCCTCGGTCGCGCCAACGAGTTGATCGAGTTTCGTATCAAAGTCATCGGACTCGTTCAAGTCGCTCAAGAACGGTTCCCACACATCGACCATCGTCTTTTGGCCGACTTCTGATTTTCCGCGCGCCTTGATTGCAGTCGAGGCTTCGACAAGTGCTTCTTTGACGAGGCTAAAATCGGCTTCGGTCGCGTCACCAAACTTGGGCGCCGCCTTGACGAAAGCGGAACCGTAAAGCGGACCGGCTGCGCCGCCAACCTTCGACATGAGCGTCATCCCGACTTTCTTGCTTAAGTCGCCGAGAGTCGCGTAGTCGTCGTCAAGGACAGCGACGACCGCTTCGAAGCCACGCGACATATTGATGCCGTGATCCCCGTCGCCGATGGCGCGGTCGAGATCGGTCAGTGTATCCTTGTTCGCCTCAATCTCTGATTGGGCGTGCCGTAATGCTTGCTTGAATCCTTCGATCGTCAACATTGCCTGAACACCTCATTCGTAGATTAGAGTTTGAAACCGAGTGCCGCCGATGGTGCGTCGAGATAGCTCGTCAACTCCTCATCGAGCGGCAAGAGTGTGATCGAGAAGCCGTGCATCTCGAGTGACGTCATATAGTTGCCGACGTATTTCCGTTTCAACGTATAGCCGGCATCTTCAAGTTTTTTCGCGACGAAGTGATACGTCACGTACAATTCAGATAGAGGCGTTCCGCCCATTCCATTGACCATAACGGCAACTTCGCCGGGGCTGACTTCTTTTTTCAAATGATCGAGCAAATCGTCGACAATCGCATCGACGTTCGTCGTCGGTTTCCGTTCGACACCGCGTTCGCCGTGAATCCCGATTCCGATTTCCATCTCTTCTTCATTCAAATCGAATCCAGGTTTCCCGCTCACCGGCATATAGCACGGTTCGACGGCCATCCCCATCGAACGGACGTTAGCCGCTACTTTTTCTGCAAGCGCTTTCACTTCATCGAGTGATTTCCCGCTCGCTGCGGCCGCACCGGCTATTTTATGAACAAACACGGTCCCAGCGACACCGCGACGATCTTCCTTGTTCGTGATGGCGACATCGTCGGCGACGACGACGTGGTCGACTTTAATCCCTTCGGCGTCCGCGAGTTCGGCGGCGAGTTCGAAGTTCATGACGTCACCTGCGTAGTTTTTGACGACGAGCAATACGCCATTGCCACCATCGGCCGCTTTGATGCCTTCGAGCACCATGTCCGGGGTCGGCGAGGTAAATACTTCACCACATACGGCGGCGTCGAGCATCCCATCGCCTACATAACCGGCGTGCGCTGGTTCATGACCGCTCCCTCCACCTGAGACGAGTCCGACTTTTCCGGACTTGGCCCCGTCAGCACGACAGATGACATTAAATCCTTCCACACGACCGTACAGCTCAGGATGGGCATGGACCATACCTTCGACCATTTGAGACACGAGTTCGTTCGCTTCACCGATCAGTTTCTTCACGTGGGATCACTCCTTTTTGAGTTTGAAAAGTACCATATTCAATTTTCCACTCTTTTGGGTGAATTAAACAAAAAAAGTCGGCGAAAATGCTCGCCGACTTCATCTTATGCATATTCAAGTAGAGCGCCAGTCTCTGAATCGACTGTGAATTGGTACGTCTTCTCTTCGTCGTTCTCGAGAACCGAGATGCCGCCTTTGAAGACATCGTATTCGCGTCCGTCATACGTGTAAATCTCAGGCGATGCCGAGATCCATGCCCCTTGGACGTGACCTTTGGCTGAAAATGCACGCTTCGTGTACTCAAGCGCATCCTCGGCCGATAAGCTTCGTTCATCTAACACTTTTTTCGTCATAAGTGCGGCTGCGATGGCAACCCCGATTCCAACTAACCAATATCTTTTCTTCATATGACTACCTCCCCTTGAACTATGGCTATCATGTACATCGTACCAAAACCTGTACCCCATTGGAACGAAAACCATTCGCATCTGCCGAAAAGTTCTGTATATAATGAAACAAGAATGGTTGAAGGGATGGATGGAAATGGAACAAAAAACGAGAGACTTATTCAAGACGTTGACAGAGCTTCCGGGCGCACCTGGGTTTGAATCAGAGGTCCGTCGGTTTGTTCGTGACCGAATTACACCGCACGTCGATGAGGTCATGACGGATGGCATCGGCTCGATCTTTGGGAAACGGGTCGGGGATGAATCAGGCCCACGCATCATGGTCGCTGGACATATGGACGAAGTCGCGTTCATGGTTACTCGCATCACAGAGAACGGGATGCTGTACATACAACCGCTCGGTGGCTGGTGGAGCCAAGTGCTCATGGCACAGCGATTTGACATCGTGACGGCAGACGGATTGATTCCAGGTGTTGTCGCCTCGACGCCGCCGCATCTGCTCGGACCGGACGCGATGAACAAGCCGATGGACATGAAGCAAATGTTTATCGATATCGGGGCCGATACGAAAGAAGAGGCTGAATCGTGGGGCGTCCGTCCGGGTCTTCCGGCTGTCCCGACGAGCGAGTTCACGCCGCTCAAACATCCGAAGAAAATTATGGCGAAAGCTTGGGACAATCGCTACGGTGTCGGTCTCGCCGTCGAGTTGCTCGAAGAGACGACAAAAGCCGATCACCCAAACATTTTGTTCGCCGGAGCGACCGTCCAAGAAGAAGTCGGTCTCCGTGGTGCCCAGACGGCAGCCGAAATGATTCGTCCGGATGTCGCACTCGTCCTCGACGCGTCACCGGCCAACGATGCATCTGGCAATAAAACTGAGTTCGGTCAGCTCGGGGAAGGAGCGCTCATCCGCATCCTCGACCGCGTCATGGTCATGTCTCCAGAGATGCGTGACTTCCTGCTCGATACGGCGTCTGATGAAAACATCAAGACGCAGTATTTCGTCTCGCCAGGTGGCACGGATGCGGGGCGCATCCATATGAGCGGGGAAGGGGTGCCGACGGCCGTCATCGGCGTCGCGGCGCGCTATATTCATACGCATGCCTCAATTTTGCATACGGACGACTACGATGCGGCGAAAGCGCTCCTGAAGGCACTCGTCAAACGACTCGATCGCTCGACGATGGAGACGCTCCGGGCTTCACGCTAATTCAACGAAGGACGTCACTCCTGTAGTGGCGTTTTTTTATATTGAATTTTGTCGAGAAACGCTTATACTGAGAAAAGTGTGAAGACAGAAACTATACGACTGACAAGACAGAACGAGGGGGACTCCCATGCTTAAGAAAAAAGGCATCACACTTAGCCCGTCGCTATACTTTGTGACGGCGCTCAGTTATATGGCACTCGGATTATTCAGTACACTCATTATCGGTTTGATTATGAAGACAGCCGGAGGACAGTTGCTCGAGACGAGCCTGTCCGGGTTCGGTTCGACGCTCATCGAGATTGGCGACGTGGCCATCAGTTTGACCGGACCGGCCATCGGGATCGCCATCGCCTATGCGCTCCAAGCGCCGCCGCTCATCTTGTTCTCGGCGCTCGTCGTCGGGGCGTTCGGCTATGAGTTCGGACCGGCAGGCAGTTATGTGGCGACGTTGCTCGCCGTCGAAGTTGCCAAACTCGTCTCGAAATCGACGAAACTCGATATTTTGGTCACGCCGTTCACGACGATCGGCATCGGTTATTTCAGTGCGACCTATATCGGCAAATATGTCGGGTTGTTCATGACACAGCTCGGCACGTGGATCGAATGGGGCACAGAACAGCAACCGCTGTTCATGGGTGTCGTCGTTGCGACGCTGATGGGGCTCGCCCTCACGGCTCCGATTTCGAGCGCGGCCATCGCCCTCATGCTCGGGTTGAGCGGAATCGCCGCCGGTGCGGCAACGGTCGGCTGCGCCGCCCAGATGGTCGGTTTTGCCATCACGAGCTATCGGGACAACGGCATCGGGGGCGCCATCGCCCAAGGTATCGGCACATCGATGCTCCAAGTCGGCAATATCGTCAAAAACCCATGGATTCTGTTGCCGCCGACCGTGGCCGGCGCCGTGCTCGCCCCCATCGCGATTCTGTTATTTGAACTCGAGAGCGTCGCGGCCGGCGCTGGCATGGGCACGAGCGGACTCGTCGGGCCGATTGTCATGCTTGAGACGATGGGCTTCAGTTGGTATACGTTCATCGTCGTCTTCGGCTTTCTCATCATCGGGCCGGCGGTGCTCAGCTATGCCGTCTATCAAGTGTTGGTCCGAATGAACCGGATTCGACCGAACGACATGAAAATCGAATACTGAACATATGAAAGAGAGCGTCCCGACAAATAAGCGGGACGCTCTCTTTCGTTCACCACCCGAAAAAATTCCGGACGATTTCGACCGTTTCGCGCGGGACGCGGAAACTCGCGAGGAATGACACGAGCAAGACGGCATAGACGGGCAGTAAAAAACGTTTTCGGATGATAGGCAGCCTGCGCACAAGGCGTTTGCCGACCCGTTCAAGTATGTAAATCACGGCGAATCCGACGACGAGCCAAATAAAAATCTCGCCTCGCGACTTGTCCGTATCGATAAATAAATAACCGTAGCGTAGAATCGCCAACATACCGATGACGCCGACGAGTTGTTCAAGTGGATGCTTCATTTCTGGATTCAACTGTTCGCGTGTCCATTTTGTCATGACTTCACCTTTTTCACGTAGTCTTCACTCCCGATTATCATAAAACACGAGAGCGGAATGTGACAACGGACTTATGCTATCATGAATGAGGAAAAAAGAACAGGAGTGGTGAAGATGAAACAACTGACAACGATGAACGAATATACAGCAGCGAAACAAGGGAAGAGCGTCCTCATGTTTTCAGCAACGTGGTGCGGCGATTGCCGTTTCCTCGACCCATTCATGCCGGAAATTGAAGCGAAGTTCTCTGACTGGTCATTTTATTACGTCGATCGTGACGAGTGGATGGAGCTTGCGCAAGAGCTCGACATTTTCGGGATTCCAAGCTTCGTCGCTTTCAACGGCGGACAAGAAGTCGACCGCTACGTCGGACGCGAACGGAAGACGCCTGAGCAAGTCGAAGCCTTCCTTCATGGGCTAGGGTGATTTGAATGGAACGGAATGAATTACGTCGTCATCTCGAAAGTAAGTTCACCGACGGATACCGCACCTCGTACGACCGCGAGAATGAGGTGTTGCGCATCGAACGGGCGACCGACCGTTTCGGCGTCAACATTCGTCTTGCCCCGCTCGTGGCGAAGACAAAAGTCCGGGGGCAAATCGCCATCGATGAGGTCGTACACTATATCAAGACGGCACTCACAGCCGACGATGACGTCACATTAGCAGGCAATGAGGCCAATCTTTATCCCGTCATCCGTTCCGCTTCGTTCGCGACCGAGACGAAACGGGGCGAGACGTTGGCGATGACGCCGCATACAGCGGAGACGGCCATCTTTTATGCCCTCGATTTGGGTAACGGCTATCGATTGATTGAAGAGCGGCATTTGGGCGGGATGACGCTTGAACGTCTTGATGAGTTGGCGCGGGATAACGTTAAAAAATTACCGACCGATTTAAAAGAAGATACGGTTGCCGGTAACACGTTTTATTTCTTGGCGGCGCGCGATGGCTATGAGGCGTCACGTCTGTTGAACGATGATTTTTTACGGGTCATGGAACGCCGTATCGAAGGCGATATGCTCGTCGGGGTGCCGCACCAAGACGTGATGATTATCGCGGACATCCGCAACGATCAAGGCTATGATGCGATGCAACAGCTTATGTTCGACTTTTTCACGAACGGACGGATTCCGGTGACGGCTCTTTCTTTCCATTATGAGGCTGGCGAACTCGAGCCAATTTTTATTGTCGGAAAAAAGAACCCACCAACCGACGCATAATCTGCTAAACTATTTGTGTCTAGTTTGAAAGAAGGGGCGTTTTTACGTATGCAAATCAATGCTTTTTATAACCGTGAAGGAATCGGTGATGTCCTCATGGTCTTGCTAAGAGAAGGCGATCGCCATCATCAAGTCGTTGAACGGAAAGACGATGTCGCCATCATTAAATCGACGACAGGGAAAGTCAATGGCTACAACATTTTTAATGCCAGCAATTATTTCGATGTCAGTGACTGGCACGGACCTGTCGAGTTGACGGCTGAGCTGATTGAATCACTTGGGGTCATCTTACGTAAACAAAATATTGAAGCCGAGTTGACAGGCGTCGATTTCACACCGAACTTTGTCGTCGGGTATGTCAAAGAAGCTGAAAAGCATCCGGATGCCGACAAATTGTCAATCTGCCAAGTTGAAACGGATCAAGGAACGGTTCAAATCGTCTGTGGCGCACCGAACGTCGCGGCCGGCCAAAAAGTCGTCGTCGCGAAACCGGGGGCGGTCATGCCATCAGGGTTGATCATTCGTCCGTCTACATTACGTGGTGAGAGCTCACACGGGATGATCTGTTCGGCGCGTGAATTGAACTTGCCTGACGCACCGCAAGAAAAAGGGATTCTCGTATTAGATGACGAATATGAAGTAGGTAAAGCATTTGAAATCGGTCGCTAAACTCGACCGATTTTTTGCTAAATAGGATTGAGTGAAAAAGCGAGGAATCAAGTATGGATGCATATGAACGTTCATTAAAACAGCAAGCAGACCGAATTCGACGCGAATTATCCCAAGAAGGGAAGAAAGGTGCGCCTGCACCGAAGCCCGAGCCGAAAGATGAATTTGTGCCGTCGGATGTGCCGTCTCCGATTTATGGATACGCCCGACCGAAACCGAAAATCATCCTGCCGACTGAACATTCTCCAGAGACGCGAGACGATTCAGCGATTCGCCAAGCAAAGCGAGTGGCCGTCCCGGTCGAGGAAATGTCAGAGGCGGTGCAGCCGAGTGTAGCGCCTGAGCCTGAGAACGAACCGGTAATTGAGTCTGTAGATGAATCGGCGATGGAGTCAGTAGATGAATCTGTGGCTGAATCCGTAGACGAAACGGTGTTGGAATCAGTGGAAGAACCGGCGATGGAGTCAACAGATGAATCCGTGCCAATCACGGATGAGGCGCCGACAACACAGCCTGACCTCGATGTCGCAGCGGACGAAGCGTCAACAATGGAGACGCTTGAGGACATGGTGGCCGAGCAAGTAGTTGCACCGAGTGAAGCGTCGATTATTTCCACGGAAACGTCGGAACCGATTGCTGAGACTTCGACCGTCTCAGAAGACGAACCGGCTGAACCGGACGAAAAACCGCTCCTCGGCGAAGTCTCGATTGTCGAGAGCGGATTCGCTTCGGTATTTATGGGGTCGACCGACTTGAAATCATCAAAGATTACCGTTCGTGAAGAAAAACAAGATGTGGCCGAACCATCGTTGCCAATCGAAGCATCGGTCGAGACGGTGGCACCGATTGTTGAGGATGTTGCGAAAACATTACAGTCGGACGAACCGGTCGATGTGCCTGATGAAGAAACATTGACGCCCGCCATGGGCGTGTCATACAAAGCGGAAGGCCCTCCGCTCAACGTCATGATGACGCCGCAAGACCGGATGGCGATGTACAAGAGTCGCCGGTTGGCTAAAAAAAACAATAATCTGTAATAGCATGACTCCGGTAGTTTTGCTATAATGACAAAGGTTTGTCGCATTTTTGATACAGACCGCAATGAATTAGGGGGGCTATTTACAGATGAACCGTTATCACTTCGTCGGAATTAAAGGAACGGGCATGAGTCCTTTAGCTCAAATTTTAAATGACATGAACAATGAGGTCCGAGGTTCGGACGTTGACAAAGCATTTTTTACTGAAGAAGCATTGAACCGTAAAGGAATTGAAATCCTTCCGTTTGACCCTGAAAACATTACAGAAGGGCAAATCGTCGTCCAAGGTAACGCCTTCACAGACGATCACCCTGAAGTTGTTCGGGCACGCGAACTCGGATTGACGATATACAAGTACTATGAGTTTCTAGGCGAATTGGCCGACCATTATACAAGTGTCGCCATCACTGGATCTCACGGGAAAACATCGACGACAGGTCTGTTGGCTCACGTCATGCGTGGCATTGAGCCGACATCATTCTTGATTGGCGATGGTACGGGTGAAGGTGTCGAAGATTCGAAAAACTTCGTCTTCGAGGCTTGTGAGTATAAGCGTCACTTCTTATATTATCGTCCGGACTACGCCATCATGACGAACATCGACTTCGATCATTCTGATTACTTCTCAGGGCTCGATGACGTCATCGACGCATTCCAAGAGATGGCCAAGCAAGTGAAGAAAGGCATCATCGCTTGCGGGGATGATGAAAATCTTCAACACATTCAAGCGAACGTGCCGATTGTCTATTACGGCTTTGGCGCCCATAACGACTTCCGCGCCGAGAACGTGAACTCGACGGAGAACGGGACGACGTTTGACGTGTATTTGCGTGACGACTTCTATGGGACGTTCCGGATTCCTGGATACGGCAACCATAGCGTCTTGAACGCACTTGCCGTCATCGCGACATGTGACTACGAGAACTTACCGAAAGAGTTGGTCAAAGACCGCCTCGAGACGTTCAACGGCGTCAAACGCCGTTTCAGCGAATCGACGCTCGGAAGCCAAGTGTTAGTGGATGATTATGCCCACCATCCACGGGAAATCAGTGCGACAGTGGAAGCGGCACGTAAAAAATACGTCGGCCGTGAAGTTGTAGCCATCTTCCAACCGCACACTTACACGCGTCTTAAATCGTTCATGGATGATTTCGCTGCGGCATTAGCCGAAGCGGATGCCGTTTACTTGTGTGACATCTTCGGTTCGGCTCGCGAGCAAGAAGGAACGGTCACGATTGAAGACCTGCAATCGCGTATCGAAGGCGCGAACGTGTTGAAGCGCGGTGGTACGCAAGTACTCCAAGCACACAACGATGCCGTGCTCCTATTCATGGGTGCTGGTGACATTCAGACTTATCAACGCGAATATGAGAAACACGTCCAATTGGAAGCGTGAATCGAGAGCGAACGGCTGATGCCGTTCGTTTTTTTGTGTTTAACATCCAGCCAAGACGGTAATAGTACTACCGACTGAATTTGGAAAAGGAGATGTTAAGGATGGCAAGCCAAGGTGCATTGAACACACTGAACAAAGAGGTGGCCAACTATGGCCTCTTATTCGTCAAACTGCATAACTACCATTGGTACATTAGCGGCCCTCACTTCTTCACGTATCATGAAAAATTAGAGGAGCTGTATAATCTCGTCGCCGAATTGTACGATGACGTGGCGGAACGTCTATTGATGAACGATGGCGAACCGTATGCGACGATGAAGGAGTACCTCGAACACTCGACGCTGCAAGAAGGGGACCGCCACGCGGATACCGAACAGATGATTAAAGATGTCATCAGCGACTTCAAACAGATTCGTCAAGAGATGCAAGACGCGATGGAGAACTTCGAAGACGGGGACGAAGCCATCGAGGACACGTTCGTGTCTCATATCGAGCGACTCGAGAAAGAGATTTGGATGATGTCGGCAGCGCTCGGCAAAAAGACGAAGCTGTAACGAAAAAACAAGCGTGCCGCCATCGGCACGCTTCAGCTTGTTGACTAACATCAATAGAATCGCTCGTCCTTCCGGCGCCCACGCTTTCCGCAGGCAATCCCGGAGCCGC
>NZ_JAEQBB010000002.1 GCF_018616375.1 Exiguobacterium sp. J17977
AGAGCGCCTCGAGCACATGGAACACAAAAAAAGACGAACCAAATCGCGATGGGCGATTTGGTTCGTCAACAGCCTGAGACGACTCACTCGGAGTCGTCTTGTTTCGTTTCTTTCACGATTCTAAATTTCGGTTTGACCGATTCGTTATTGAACGCCTCGAGCACGGTGTTCTCGTTGGCCATGCGAATCTGTTGCGGCTCGCCTTTTGACGTCGTGCCGATACAGAACATATGGGCCTCGTGGTCGGCGAACAGCGCCTTATACGGAGTCGCATGGTGCATCAAGCGACCTGGCGAGCCCCAGCCGACGATCACCATGCCACCGCTCGCCTCGACCTCATCGAGCGTTTCCTCCACGTAATGGAAGTTGACCTCGTCGAGCTGTGACTCGACGTACGGTAGATTGTCATTGATGGCGAGCGTCGGGACGAGGCTAATGACGCGCATCTCACGGATTGGTTGCTTGAGATGGTTCCGCATGAGCATATAGGCCCGCTGCGTGGTCGTACCGGACAAAAAGGCGTCGCTCATCCGGGGCGAATAAATGATGACGGCACAGATGACGCCGTCGACGACATCGGTGAACTCGTACGTTCGCATATATCGTTTCGTCTTGTCCTCATTGAAGACCGACTTGACGCGAATCGTCACTTCCTCGATATGGGTGTTCATAATGTTTCCTCACTTTTGTTCAAATAGTGCCAGGTCAGACCCAGCCAGCGAACCATTCCAAATAGCGGATCGTATAGCGGGCGACTTGTTGCGTCGCCGAAGCCTTGTCTTCCGGTAAATAAGACACGTCGGCCTGATATGACTCATAAAACGACATCACATCGTTGACATACTGCTCACTTCGGTTGTACTCGAAGATGGCGTTCCGAATCGAATCCGTCGAATCTGCCGTCGTCCCACCGTGCTCGCTCAAATAATAAGCGGCCGCATGGGCCGAATCGACGAGACTGTGCGGGTCGGCCTGACCATCGTTGTTGCCGTCCCGTCCGAGACCGCCATACTGGTCGATGAGGGCGAGGTCTGTCAAATCGACCTCGTCCTCGGGCACGTCTCCTTTTTGATCGTCGGTATCGTACTGCCAACCGAGCCACGTCCGCGGCATGAATTGGAACGGGCCGATCGCCCCGACCGATGAACGCATCGATGAGCTGTGCGAGAAAATCGTCTCGACGCGATGGACCGCGGCGAGGAGCCGCCAATCGACGTCGTAGGTTGCCGCTGCATCCTCATACACGTCGCGATGGACGGCCGGGATGCCATGATCCCCGTAATAGGCCCGGTAAAGGGCGTTGTTCACTTTATCATGTTGACCAAACCAGCCGATTGCGCCGAGGCACAGCACGATCACAAGCATAAGACCGGTCAGTCGCAAAATCAATCGTTTCAAGATTCCGCCTCCTAGCTTTCTAGACAATACCCGAATAGTGTAGCATATAGCTAACAGGAAGGACAGGAGTGGATATTCATGCTCGAACAGACCGTCTTTACCATCATTCTTGTGTATTTATTGATCATTCAGTTGTTCAACGCGCGGTTGATGAAACCGATGATCGAGACGCTCGGGCGAAGCCACGTGTACGATCAGACGATCAAGTCGGCGTGGGGGCTCTGCCTGCTGTTGCTCGCCCTCGTCTTTTTGTTCCGGGTCCCGCCTGAAATGGTCGGACTTGGTTTCGCACCGGCGGAAGGGGATTTGCGCGCCTGGCAGTTCTTCTTTTTGACGAGCATTCTCATCTCCGTATTGATTGCGTTCTATTTACTCGTGAAAACGTCCCCGGGTTTGCGGCGCCGGTTACGGCCATATTATGAACTTGAGATTGAACGGCTGCTGTTGCCCCAGACGATTCAGGAGGCGAGAGCGTGGGGAGCCGTGTCTTGGACGGCCGGTGTGACCGAGGAGTTCATCTTTCGTGGCGTGCTGCTCTACACGGTCACCCTGTGGGTGGACGTCTCTTCCCCGATGCTCGCTTTGATCGGTGGAGCGTTATTCGGTTTGGCCCACGCTTATCAAGGTGTCCGAGGCATCCTCGTGACCGGTCTCGTCGGGTGGGGACTCGGTTATCTATACTTGGCGATGGGCGTCCTGTGGCCAGTGATGGTCGTACATGCCTTGCTCGACCTTATCGCTGGACCGATTCACGTCGTCGATTCAGAAACTGACTGACGGCCGTCTCATAGGCGGGTTGGTCTTTCAAGATACAGTTCGTATGTTCCGCGCCGTGGATGAGGGCGATCTCATTTTTGCGATTGAGCGCATTCATCTCGACGGACATCCAGGTCGGCACGAAATCGTCCTCTGTCCCATGGATGAACAAGACGGGCGCATCGATCGCCGCGAGCGCTCGTTTCGGTCGGACTTGGTGCATCCGGAATCCGGCCCGCGTCCAAAGGAAATAATTGATTCCCGGCAACAATAAATCACCAGGCAGGCGGTGCAGGACGTTCAACTGATGGCGCATGAGTTGTCTCATGTCATCGAACGGGCACTCGGCAATCAAAAAGTCGACATCGGTCAACGGACCGGCCTGTAAAATCGAGGCGGCGCCCATCGACACGCCATGCAGGCCGACCTCGGTGACGGACTCATTGGCCCGCAGCCAATCGACCCAATCCACGATGTCATGTTTCTCATGATAGCCGTATGAGGCGTATACACCCTCGGATTCACCGTGGGACCGCAAGTCGACGGCGAGCAGATTGTAGCCGAGGCGATGGAACATCGCCAAATGCGGGGCCATGAAGCTGTGGGACGCCGTATAGCCGTGTACGAAGACGATCCATTTCGATGAGCCTTCGTTTCGGTACACACGTCCATAGAGGCGGTATCCGTCTTGCGAGCGGAGCGAGACGTGCTCGAAAGGTACGTCGTGATAAAAGGATTGATCTTCCTTCGTATAGGGGGCCAACAGCATCTCGGGCGTCTTGCGTTTCCCTCGTGTCATGCGTTTGAACGCATAGTAGCTGATGGCATAATAGCCAGTGAATAATGTTGCGAGTCCAACCTTCCATCTCTTCTGCATATGAACCGCTCCTTTCCTCATTATTGTACCCGAAAACACGTTCCCAATTCACGTGCCATGTGGGGCGGGGCGTGCTTTGCGTGACGGAACACCAGGTCTTACGTGTGACAAGCCAGATTGTGCCGAACGGAGTTGTCGCATAAGATGAGAGCGAACAGTCACCAAGTGGGAGGAAGCGAACCGATGGAGCGACAGGCGATGTATCAGTTTTTACAAGCGTGTTTGACGGGACAGACGGACTATACGACAGATGGGGTGACGTTTTATCGCGCCCCGACGAGCGGGGAGCGGCAACATGGAATCGTCTTGGACGTATTGATTGACCGCTATTTATCTCGGCCTGGCCAGACGATTGAACTGTCGGTCCCGGACATCGCCGTCTCCATCGACGTGTCGGCGGACGAGATCGTCCGGTCCGTGCTCGCGCTCGCCCGTATCACGCTCGTCTCGCAACATATCGAGGAGAGATTGATTCGTGTCGTCTCGGCGGGCATCGATGACGCGGGACGCTTGACGCTCGTCATTTGTTTCAACGCTTGGCTGACATATCATTTGGGACGTTTGTCGAGAGAGTGGCGCGAGTTGCCGGCTCAAGTGCATGTCATGTGAGACACCTTGAATGACAAATAAATAGGGAAGGCCGCGACGGGCGCGGTCTTCCCTATTTTTAATGTCGGGGCGACGGTTGAAGTTTTCCGTCTTGAAGCAACAGCACCCGGTCACAGACGTCGAGCATGCGTTCGTCGTGAGTGATGACGACGACCCGCCGGCCGTGATGGCGCGCCTCGGCGACGAGCAACTCCATGACCCGGCGCCCGTTCTCGAAATCGAGGCTCGCCGTCGGTTCGTCGGCCAACAAGAGTCGAGGGCGATTGATGAGGGCACGGGCGACGGCGACGCGCTGCCGTTCGCCGCCCGACAAATGCTTCGGCAATTGATTGAGTCGATGACTCAGACCGAGGACGTCGAGCAGGCGGAGCGGATCTTGTTTAGATTCGCTCTCGGCCTGCACGAGCTCGAGTTGTTCCCGGACCGTCAAGTATGGGACGAGATGGGCCTGCTGAAACACGAAGCCGATTTCATTCAATCGAAGCAAGCGTCGTTCTTCTTCACTCGCGGCGAGCAACTTTCGTCCCTCGAGCTCGATATGCCCAACATCAGGTCGTTTTAATAAACCAAGTATTTGGAGCAACGTGCTCTTTCCGCTCCCGCTCGGTCCGATGATGCCGATACATTCACCGGGCTCGACCTGTAAATCGATGCCACGCAAAATCGGTTGTCCGTCATACGTATGGCAAATATTCGTCAATTTCATTGTCCGATTCCTCCTAACGCGTCGGCGGCGTCAAGCCGGCGCAATTTCCAAAGTGGCAACAGCGTCCCGATGAGCGAGAGGATGGCCATAATCGCACCATATGCGAGCACGTTACCCAAGTCGAACCGGAACGGGATGGCGTCCGGCACGAACGTACCGGTGAACCCTGTCAGCACCGTCGCTAGCAGGCTCGCCGTGAGCACCGTGGCCATGACCTGGATGACGAGTGCCGTGCCGATGACGCGGGGATGAATCCCGATTGCTTTCAAAATGCCGAGCTCCGGAAGCTTTTGGAGCGTCAACATATAAAAGAAAGCGGTCAAGATGAATGCACCGATGAACAGCAAGAAGCCGCGCATCATCGTGAACGTGCCTTGCTCCGCCGTATACCCGGGGACGGCCTCGACGACTTCCTGTTTCGTCATCGACGCGAGTGAGGTGTCAGCCTTCCCGAGCCAGGCCGAGACGTAGGCAGGCTGACCGCTTGCCGTCTGGAATGCTTCCCACGTATCCTGTGTTGCCCAGATGACCGGGGCGTGGCTATAACGTCCGTCCGTCGTCCCGACGATGGTGAATGCATATCCGGACGTAAAGTCGTGCACCGTGTCTCCAATCTCGACGTCACCGAGAAAACTCGGGTCGACGAGCACGTCGCCGACGGCGAGGTCAAGTTCGGGACCGATTGTGGAATTTTTCGGCAGTGTGAATAACGTGGCGTCCTGCTTCTTTGTTCCATGGACGAGCGTCATCGATTTGACGCCGAGCGGGGTGAGCGCATCGGGCGTCGGACGTTCGATGAACGAGCGAGTCAATTGCCCGTCGGCATCATCGGCCAGTTGAAACGACTCGACATCGAGTTCACGCAAAGTGGCCCCGTTATCGTAGGCCAGGCCGTCCGCGAGTCCGGTGATCAATGTCGACAATAAGACGATGAGCAGCGTGATTACAAAGATGAGCGAAAATTTTCGTTTTTGGCGCCACATCTCTTTCAATCCTAAGTTCATAAAAAAAGCCTCCTTCATAGCGATGAAGGAAGCATAACCGACCGAGATGAACAGAATATGAACAAGACTACAGCGTGACGTAAAAGACGGTACCTGTTCCGAGCCGGGATTCGACCGTCAACGTGCCGCCGTGCAGATGGACGATATCTCGGGCGATGGCGAGTCCAAGCCCGGTACCTTGTCCGGACCTTGAGGCGTCGCCTTTATAAAACCGCTCGAACAGCCGTGCCTGGGTCGCTTCATCCATGCCGACGCCAACGTCCTGAATCGAGACGGTCGGGCGTTCGGCTTGAAACGCCTTGATGGTGATGAGGCCACCTTCTGCCGAAGCGTGAATCGCGTTCGTCAGCAGATTGGACCACACTTGTGCCAGCAAGAGTGGGTCGCCGTTCACGACGAGCGTCGAATCGAGTTCTGTGGCGACGGCAATGCCTTTCTCGTCGAGTTGGAACGTGTGCCGGCGAATGACATCCTCAATCGATGCTCCGACATCGACCGGTGTCGTTAACGACACGTTGGCCTCGTCGAGCCTAGCGAGGAGCAGTAACTGTCTCGTCAGCTCGGACAGGCGCGCCGCCTCATCACGAATGATGGCGGCATGCGCCTTCGCCTCACCGTCGGTCGTCGCGACGAGTTCCGAGGCATAGCCTTTGATGGAAGTGAGCGGGGTCTGGAACTCATGGGAGACGCTCGAGACGAAACGTCTGCGCTCGCCTTCCGATTTTTCAAGCGAGTCGACCATATCGTTGAAGCGACGGGAGAGCGTGCCAATCTCATCGTTGCGCTCGAGTGGGAGGTCGTTCGGCCGTCCCCCGGACGCGACCGAATCGGTCGCAGCGGTCAACGTCCGCAACGGGCGGACGAGTTGACTCGTCGACAATGCGATCAAAATGAAGGCGAGCCCGGTCAACAAGGCGAAGAACAACCCGACGAATAAGTGCAGCTCGCGGATTTGGGCACTCAGGTCGGGACGAATGAAGACGGCATCCTCACCATCGATGCTAAACCCGTACGTGTTGACGACCTCGTTGTCGAACAGTCCGAGCAAAAACAAGTGGAACGGATAAGTGTGCATCCCGTCATAGGTTTCACCGGCCCGGACGGAGGCGACGATGTCGGTGTCGAGCCGCTCATCCCGAAACGCGCCGCCATAACGTTCAATCGTATCGTCCGGTCGTACGACGAACAACTGATAGCCGGTCTGCGCGAGTAACATATAAAACGAGGACGTCTCGCCGTCGGTATGGGTCGCGAAGTAAGCTTTCGCGGCCTCGGCCGTCTGTTCGGTCTTGTCGCTATAGGACGGTTGCCACCACACGTAGTAGGCGACGTTGCTGACGAGGAGGGCGATGGCGCCAGATAACAATAAAATCATGAACACGGTCAAGACGATCCGCGTGTAGAGTGTCTTCATAGGGTCACCTCGAGCGTATACCCGACGCCTCGCACCGTCCGAATCATGTTGCCTTCGTCACGGAGACGACCCCGCAAGCGCTTGATATGGACGTCAATCGTCCGATCATCGCCTTCAAACTCGAGGCCCCATACTTGTTCAATCAATTCATCTCGGGTGAACACGCGACCTGGAAAGGCGGCCAACTGATAGAGCAGCTCGAACTCTTTTTTCGGCAAGTGGATCGTCTCCTCATGAAGTTCGAGCCGGTAATCACGCAAGTCGAGTTTGAGCGGTCCGGCGGTGACGACCGTGGCCGCATTCTTGGCGTAACGTTTCGCAACGGCTTGAAGCCGGAACAGCAGTTCCTCCGGAATGAAAGGTTTCGTCATGTAATCGTCGGCC
Organism: Exiguobacterium sp. J17977; assembly: GCF_018616375.1. Taxonomy (GTDB): domain Bacteria; phylum Bacillota; class Bacilli; order Exiguobacteriales; family Exiguobacteriaceae; genus Exiguobacterium; species Exiguobacterium mexicanum. The sequence goes on from NZ_JAEQBB010000002.1 coordinate 7,149, forward strand.
CCGTGCTCGAAACCGCTCCGTTTCTCCTCCCATTCCCCGAGGGCGGTCAACAGGATGACCGGGATATCCGTCATTCGTTTCAGTCGTGAACAGAGCGTTCGCCCGTCTTGACCCGGCAACAGGATATCGATGACGGCGGCATCGGCGGGCCGCTCTTCAAACAGTCGTTCGGCGACGGTTCCGTCTGTCGCCGTGGTGACGGTGTGGCCGGCCCGCCGCAGCGTCGTTTCAATCAGATGCAGGATGGCCAGGTCGTCCTCTACAATCAGTACGTGCATGACTCTCTTCCTTTCTCGTGAAGGACATCGAAAACAGGTGACCTGTGTCAGGTCACCTGGCCGTTATGTCGCTTTAGTGAGTTCTTTGTGCAGCGCCCGGAGCGCCCGTAAGAAGGCGTCCTTGAAATACTTGTCTTCCTGGGCCTCGAGCGTCTCGAGCGCGGTCGTATCGCCGGCGCTCGCTTTGACGAGCAGGTTGACGACCGTTCCCCAGCGCTTGACGTGCTCGGGCTTCGGATGGTTCATCGCGACGGTCAACGTGAACCAATACGGTTGGTCCCGACGCTGTAATGTGGCAATCATCTGTTTGGCGGTCTGTGCTTCCGCCTCGGACGGCAGCGTGGCCGTGGCGAACCAGCCGAGCAGTCCGGCACTCATCGCTTCGAGTCGCGCCTTGGCTTCTGGCTCAATCGGTTCGCGTCCAAACTCGGAGATATTGACGAAGACGAGACGGTCCTTACGGTCGAGGTGGGTGATCCATCCTTTGACCGTCTTGAGCTTGTCCTTGTCTTTCGACTGGGCTTTGACCGTGTAGCCGTTCAGTTTACCGATATAAATCCGGAACTGGCCGCGGTCGAGTTGCTTGTCGACTTTGAACTCGATGTCTTGGCCGACCGTGAACGGTTGGTTCTGTTTGTTGAGCGTCTCGCCTTTTTTCAGTTCGGGACGTCGGACGATGTAGCGGAGTGCTTCTTGCTCGGTCTTGTCGTCGAGTGTCCAGAGGTTGTTCGGTGTGACATTCTTGAAGCGATGCCGGCGGACGAAAATGTATTGATCGAGCGCCTCGACGGCGTCGCTGGCGGAATTTTTGCCGCTCAAATAATCGTCGGCGATATCGCGGAGCGTGATCGATTCGAGCCGGTCGATATGCCCGACGTACGGGACGTGTCCGACGACGAACAGGGCGGTGGCGATCAACTCACTCTCGCGAGGGGTCAAAGGACGTTTGGCCATGGTGCACTTCCTTTCTTGCATTCATATGATTTAGTATACCAAAAACAAATTTCGTCATGTTGTATGAATCGACCAGATGGAAAATTTTACAGGCATACAGGATTTCATGGATTGATTGCGAATAATTGAATATGATAGAGCTATGCGGATGTTGAGATGAGGTGATGAGATGAAGCTATCGATCGATCCGGGGGATTATGTCGTGTTGATTGAAATCAACAAGGAAGTATTGAAATGTACGTCCCTCGATCAGGCCGACTATGTCGACCGAGACCGCTATGAACTGGTCGGCCGGATGAGTGAACGGCTCCCGGCCGAGGTGATCGTCCCTTCCATCATCGACTATATTCGGTTCGGTAGCGGATATATCGGCGATAATATCGTCTGGGACAAAGAGACGGAGTCGTTTTTCTGTCAACAGTTCGAGACGATTGACGGATCTCCGCTCGGAGAGGATCTCGACGGGTTCACGCCCGATCCGTATCGGACGGAACTGGCGCGTTATTATACGTATTTGACCATCGGGAAGATTGTCGACTATGAGATGGATGAGCCCGACGAACCGAACTATTGGTGAGCGTCGAAAAAATGTCGCAATCTATTTTTCGAAAAAAAGGGAAATTGATTCCGTAATTTGAGATAATGGGGGCATCTTAGGAAGTTTGGAATGGAGCGGTAGGCGATGAAAAAAATGATGCTTGTGGCGGCGCTCGCGCTGCTCGTGCCGACGTCGGTGGACGCGGCGAAACCGGTCGTGTTGGAGAAACATGGTTACGTCGTGGCCGAGCCGAGGGTCGGGAACCAATATTATATCAAGCAAACGGGCACCGATCTGGCGTGGAACACAACACGTGGCGCTTCGGACATCGTGATCGCTTTAATCGACTCGTCGGCCGACCGGCGGCATAAAGAACTCTATAATGTCCCACGTGTCGTCAATTCGATGAAAGGCCCATACAGCGTCGACTATCATGGGACGCATACGGCCGGCATCATGTCGGGCCGTCATAACAAGTTCGGGATGGCCGGACTTGCTCCGAACGTACGCTATCATTTTTATAACGTCTTCTACGGTAAGAACTCGGAGTACACGGATTCCTGGACCGTCGCCAAGGCGGTCGATACGGCCGTGGCGAAAGGGGCGGACATCATCAACCTGTCGCTCGGCGGGCAAGATTATGATCAAGTCCTCGCCGACTCGATTCGCCGGGCCCGGGCCAAAGGGGTCATCATCGTCGCTTCGGCCGGAAACGACGGGCAGAAGACCGTCTCGTTCCCGGCCAACATGAAGGAAGTCATCGCGGTCGGGGCGATTGACGCGAACCGTCGCGTCGCCGGCTTCAGCAACATGGCCGCTCAAGTCAAAGTCGTCGCACCTGGGGTGAACATCTTGTCGCTCGGCCTGAACAATGGGTTCGTCTATATGGACGGGACGTCGATGGCCGCGCCGATGGTGTCTTCGGGACTCGCGCTCGTCAAGTCGGTCAACCCGTTCTTGACACCGGCCGATATGGACGGCTTGATTCAAAAAATGCCACGGACGAGTGGCAAGACGTATACGGAGTTGAACACGAAACGGCTCCTCGATGCGACGCCGCGTCCCGTGACGCTCTCGGTACCGTCGACACTCAAGAGCCGGTACGTCAAAGAAGCGAAACTGACGGTCATGAAAAAACCGAATTTGAAAACGACGTACACGTTATATCAAGGCACACGTAAAGTGAAGACGCTCTCGGCAGGGAATTCGATGTTCTCGATGTATGCCGGCGGCGATTGGCTGCCGAGCGGCTCGTATAAGCTCCAAGCCGTCGTCACGGATGGAAAACATAAACGGACGGCCAGTCGTTCCTTCAAATACGTGAATCCCATCAAGCCGGCGGTCGCGGTCAAAGCGTCCGACGGAGGCACGTTCGAGTTGGCGACGACGCGAAAAGGGGTCGTCACTGTGCTCGATGCGAACAAAAAAGTCGTCTATGAGGCGCTCCATGTGCCAGGCAAGTTCCCGGTCCGGAGCGATACGAGCGCCGTGTACACGGTCGTTTTGAAACCGACCGACGTCTCTGAGAAAGTAGTGACGGTCAAGTATGCGCCGCAACCGGTCCAAGCCGAGACGGACAGTTCGGCGGAATCGACATAAAAAACACCCGGAGCCAGCGTTGGCTCCGGGTGTTGGTTTATGCTTTTGTGATGGCTTCACCGCTCCAACGAATGTTCGCTTCTAAGACGTTGCCGTTGTCGTCGATATGTTCAAAACTCAGTTTCCCGTCGACGATAATCTCACAGAGACCAACGCGCACATCCTCGCTCCATGCACGACGTGTCTGAGTCGACGCGTCGAACGTCGGAATCGATTCAGGAAAACGTTCCTGTAAGTGGGCCAAGTTATGATGGTCGAAGTGATACGGACGTTTGGACAGTTCATTTGGTGCTTTGATGTCAAACGGCTCGAATCCTCGAACGAGTCGATTATTCCGGTAGAAGGCGAACACGCCGTTATTCGGGTGGAGCGCTTTAATGTCATCGATTTCAATCACATAGGTCAGGCGTTGAATCCAACCGTTTTTTGCATCTTGACGCATCAAAATCCCTCCTTGTTCAATGGAACACGCCTTATTTTAGCGCTGACGCCGATGAAAATCAAGTTCAGGTTCTCGGTTGTCATTTCACGGGTTATCCGCTACAATGGGTAAAGTGACTATGAGGTCTGGGCAATCGCGGGACGCAAGTCTTGAGGAAAGTCCATGCTCGCACAGCCTGTGATGGCTGTAGTGATCGTGCTACACGAAAAGATAAGTGTAGGCAACGCAAGTTGACGGCAGAAGAAGCACCTAAGTCCTCGGATATGGTGCAAGCTTCTTGAAAGTGCCACAGTGACGGAGTCTGATCGGAAACGTTCAGAGTGGAACGAGGTAAACCCCACGAGCGAGAAACCCAAACTATGGTAGGGGAACTTCCTGACTGGAACCGAACGGGACGGAAGGCGCCAATCGGCGCAGATAGATGATTGTCACTCCATCGTGCCAGGGAGACCGTTATGAGCACCGGAGTACAGAACATGGCTTACAGGGCAGCATAGTCTCTCATTTAACATTGACCAGGAGTTCAAGCAATCCTACTTGAGCTCCTTTTTACATGACCATTTTAGGAGTAACATTTATAGAAAGTAGGGATCTTATGGCAAAACGAAAACTGATTGCCACCGCAGCGATGGGCATCGAAGCGCTCGTCGCCAAAGAAGTGCGTGACCTCGGCTACACGTGTGAGGTCGAGAACGGACGCGTCTATATCGACGCAGAAATGGAAGACATTCCACGTTTGAACCTATGGCTCCGGACGGCAGACCGCGTCAAACTCGTCGTCGCCGAATTCAAGGCGACGACGTTCACGGAACTGTTCGACGGTGTCGTCGAACTGCCGTGGACGGATCTCATGCCGTGGGATGCCCGCTTCATCGTCGACGGCCGTTCGGTCAAGTCGAAGTTGTTCTCAATCCGCGACTGTCAGAAAATCACGGAGAAGGCGATCGTCGATGCGATGCAACGCGGATACGATAAGCCGGGCGAGTGGCTCCCGAAGACGGGCGCCTACTATCCGATTGAAGTCGCCTTGTTGAAAGACGTGGCGACGATCACGATCGATACGTCAGGTGACGCGCTTCACCGTCGTGGCTACCGTGAGCTCCACTCACAGGCACCGCTCAAAGAGACGATGGCTGCGGCGATGATTCAGCTGACGAATTGGAAGCCGGACATACCGTTCTACGACGTCTTCACCGGTTCAGGGACGCTCGCCATCGAGGCGGCGCTCATCGGCCGCAACATCGCGCCTGGTCTCAACCGTGAGTTCTGCTCACAAGACTGGCCATGCGTGCCGAAGAAAGCCTGGTATGAGGCCATCAATGAAGCGAACGAAAAAGCCGAGTGGGACAAGCCGCTGAAGATCTACGGCATCGACCTCGACCCACGCATGGTCAAGCTCGCCAAGGATAACGCCGAGCTCGCCGACGTCCGTGACGCGATCACGTTCGTTCACAGTGACGCGGCTGCCTTGAAGCCGAAAGAAGAGTACGGCGTCATCATCGGTAACCCGCCATACGGTGAACGGTTGCAGACCGAAGAAGAGATTATCGACCTGTACGAGCGGATCGGGCAACAGTTCGCCAAGTATCCGGGCTACAGCGTCTATATGTTGACGAGCTATGAGGACTTCGAGAAGGCGTACGGCCGTCCGGCGACGAAACGCCGTAAGCTGTACAACGGGAATATCGAGACCCAGTACTACCAGTTCTTCGGTAAACGTCCGCCGAGACGTTCAGCTGAGCCGACTTCTGATACGAAATAAGTCTTCATTGCACAGACATTGCACACTTTTCTTTTGTGATGCCGAAGACATATGACAATTGCTCTTACGCGAAGTTAAAGACTGCAGACATAATATTGTCTGCAGTCTTTTTATGCTTGAAGTAGTCTATAAGCCGATGGCGTGTTCTTTAAATGTGATTTTGGCTGTACTGCCGAGGACAAACGGAGTTCCTGTTACTTTGGTGTACGTCTTTGTACTAGAACGAGTTTTATTAGATAAAATGGATGACGCCTCACGCCAAGTGATGGAGATAATTGCTTCATGCGAAATTAAATAAACAAACCGCCATGAAAGAGGTTTGTGGCCCTAGAGAGATGTCTAGGGCCATTTTAGGTTACTGGCGTGAATCAGGTTTATCTGCCCGGTATTGGATGGTCGACAAGCCGTCATGTCAAATAGAGATGCAACATCGACTCGACCCATGTGAGATAATCGCCGTCATACACCAGGTTTTTGTTCGCAATCAACAATGCCATGCCATGGACCGTGCTCCACATGAGGATGGTCTTTTCTATATGGAGCGATTCCTCAATCGAGGCCGCGGTCAAATAGTTGACAGCGCTTCGGCGAAAGACGTTAAAGGCTGCGACCTTTGAATCGATGGACGAAGGGTCGACATCAATCGGTACGGCTTGATCGGAAGAGAAGATAAAGAATCGGTATTCTGGGTGCTCCACTAAAAACCGGACGTAGCGCACGCCCATCTCGACGATTTGTGCGGTTGGGTCGTCAGGATGTTCCTCGACGGCCTTGGACAATGCGGAAGAAAACGATGTCCACACCGACTGTCCGATTTCATGAATCAGCTCATCTTTATTTTTAAAATGACGATAGGGGGCGGCGTGGCTGACGCCGCACAGGTCCGCAACTTTGCGGATAGAGAAGCCCTCGATGCCATCCCGGTTCATGAGGGCAAGTCCCTGAGTGATCAAGTTTTGTTTGAGATCGCCGTGATGATAAGGATTGTTTTGCATAAAAGCCCTCTTTTCTCGTCATGTGATATATACCATTATAAAAGAAAAATGTTGACGGTGTAAACATATGGCCGTAAACTAGACTTACATCAATGTTTACACTGTCAACTTAGCCGTAAGGAGTGAACAGCATGAACGAAACCGCGTTAATTACAGGCGCTTCGAGCGGTATCGGGCTCGAATTCGCGCACATTCTCGCAAAGCAAGGATATAATTTGGTATTGGTGGCCAGACGTCAGCATTTGTTGGATCGGTTGAAACGACAGTTGGAGTCAGAGTACCCGATTACGGTCAAGACCGTCGCCTTGGATTTGTCACGGCCGGAAAGTGCGGAATCCTTATTTACGCTCACCTCGATGAACGCTATTCAAATCGACCTGCTCGTCAATAATGCGGGATTCGGAGATTATGGTGATTTCATCGAGACGGACGTACAAAAGAATTATGAGATGTTGCAAGTGAACATCGTCTCCCTGACAGCGTTGACCCGTCTGTATGCCCCGGCCATGGTCGAGCGTCAGCGAGGCGGGATGATTAATTTGGCGTCAATCGTCGCGTTTCAACCAGGTCCGTTGATGGCCGTCTATTATGCGTCGAAGGCGTACGTGCTCTCGTTCACGGAGGCGCTGGCATCGGAGCTCGTCGGGTCGGGGGTAAAAGTGACGGCGCTCTGTCCGGGTCCGACCGATACGGGATTTGCAGATGTCACTGGTCTAGAGAAATCAGTGCTGTTTCAACGGTTCCAACCCGTTCCGGCAAAGAAAGTGGCGGAATTCGGCTATCGTTCATGGGAACGGGGCAAGGTGGTCGCGATTTATGGGCTGCCAAACAAGTCGCTCGTCTTCGGAGAGCGCTTCTTGCCGCGTGGCGTCACCTCGAACTTGATGAAGTGGATGCAAAAGAAAGCCGTTTGACATAGTCACGTAAACAGCAGATCCTCCCTGTCTACACGCAGGGAGGATCTGCTGTTTTTACAATGAGTAGGGAATGATTACTTAAGCTCTACACTCGGAAATCGTGCTGGAGTGTCCATGCCAAGCGCTTGACCCATTCCGTTTTCACTTCCGATGACGAGGTGCGGATGAGGTTCAAAATGACTAAGATCCGATAGAGTGCGTACGCCTTCAGTTCATCGGAAGTAATGTTGATCGGGTTGTGAGCAAGGTAGGTCGCAAGAAACGCCGCATTCAACGTGCCGGAGACAGGCGGATAATGAAATGCAGTGAACCAACAGCACCAGGCCACGTCCATCCTCGGATCGGCCCATTCCGCCCACTCCCAGTCGAGGACGGTTACTTCTCCTATGTCGGTGTAGAGTACGTTATGAATTCCGAAATCACCGTGCGTGAGCACCATGTCTCGTTCAGCCGTGAGCGGCAAGCGGTCGATGAGCCGGCGAGATGCGTCGCTCAACTCCTCCGGCACGAAGTCCAAACCAAAATCGAGCGTCGAGGAATTAAACACAAGTATGCCGCAATCTTCACCCGTGAAGGCGACCGAATGGATGTCGGCGGCCAGACAGACGGCCAGGTCCTCATACATCGGCATGGCCCGTCCCAATCCGTCTGTCTCTAGGATCGCTTGCCCGCTCTTCCCGTCCTTATAATCCATGACGACGAGACGTTCGTTGCCGATGTGCAGCTGATCGTGAACGCGGGGGGCGACTTTATGGTCGAGCAAGCTCAAACTATTCATTTCGTTAACCAAGTGTGGATTTCGCTCGCTCGCGATTTTTACGACCAGCGGGGGCGACGTCCCTTCGAGTTTGAACACATCGTTCGAATAGCCTCCTTGAAGTCGGACGGCAGTGAACGGGCCATACAAATTTGATAAACGATGCGTCATCGCATCCTGTAACACATCACATCACTCACTTTCCTAAACATCGTGTATCGTTCATCCATTCAAGTGATTTTGAAATACATTTCCATATATAAGGATTATACTCATAATATGGTTAAGATAGGGAGATGAACTACAGATGATAACAGGTATATATGAAGCACACTTGCCGGTCAGTGATTTGACAGTGTCGATTCCGTTTTATGAAAAACTCGGAATGAAGCTGGCCTTCCAAAACGAGCGCTTGGCGTTTTTATGGATTATCGAAGGAGAGAGCTGGCTCGGTTTGTGGGAGAGCGATCGCGTCGAGATGCCGTACCATCCTTCGATTCGTCACGTGGCGTTTCGAATCGACCCCGACAGCCTGGAAACGGTGAAGGAGTGGCTCGATGAACGGAACATCGAAGTCCGGACCGCCTTCAAGATGACACCGGCAGAGCAGCCGTTGGTCCTGCCGAACTTCCCGCACGCACATGCCGCCATCTATTTCGACGATCCGGACGGGAATTCGCTCGAACTGATCGCGTTTCTTGAGACGGACCCGACCGCTGCGTTTCAAATGATGTCATTCGAGGACTGGTCAGAACGGAAGCGGATGCAAGGGTCACAACATACTGGATGAGGCAGGGGGGGGCGATGTACCGGTATACGTTATGTCTATTGAAGTCACAGAATGAAGTCTTGCTGTTGAATCGTGAGAAGCCGCCAGCGATGGGGCTATGGAACGGCGTAGGTGGGAAAATCGAGTCGGGTGAGACGGTTGAGGCGTCGGTCTGTCGAGAAGTATTCGAGGAGACCGGGTATGAGATTGAGCATCCACTGTATAAAGGGGAGGTCATCCTAGGCGGAGAACAGCAGGTCGGGATGCATCTGTTCGTCGTTGAGGTGGATAAACGTGAGACGGATGGCACCGCGTTCAAGACGCGAGAAGGGATTTTGGAATGGAAGCGAATCGACTGGGTGTTGCATCCCGACAATATGGGAATCGTCAGCAATTTGAAGCTGTATTTACAGCCGATGCTAGACCATCCTATGCCTCGACGCCATACGTTCCGTTACGCGGGGCATGAACTGTTGACGTACACGCACGACGAGATAGATGAAGCTTCAAATATCGTATAAAAAACGAGATGGATGGCCACGCCGGCCAACCATCTCGTTTTTGATTTAAGTATGATGTCACTCGCCGACCATCCCGTCGCCATCGTTATCACGCATGTGCGGATAGAGCCAATGGTCGCTCGTGATCGGCATGGTGAAGCCGGCGTCCTTTGCCTCTTGAATCGTCACTTGACCGTTGCCGTTCGTATCGACGCGCGTGACGTCACCGCTTGCCTCGGTGGCTGATGGTGCGCTCTCCGTCAGTCCAAGTTCTTCATTCACCTCGTCCGGGTTGACGTTGTCGAACGAATCGGTAACGACGTTTCCTTTGACCGTGTATGTGTACTCATAGTGTGACGGGATATGAGTATTCGTATCCGGATATGTGATGATTGCCTCGAAGTCGGTCGCGCCGCCTGCACTCCGAATCACGCTCTCCATATACGCCTGGTCGCCGTGGCGATTGAGCGTGCTGTTTTGCGGCGTGATGTTGAACGCGTTCGAGACGCCACCGAGCGAATCGGCGATGACGTGCCCTTCGTCGAGGTCGCGGTGTTCGACACCGGGCACTTTCGCCTCGTCAGCGTAGTAGCGACCATCCGACGTCACGTCTTCTCGGTCGTCATCTTGCAACACAATCTCTTCCGCAATCACTTTCACGAGTTGACCGTGCTCGTTCGTGAACGCCCAATACTCGCGTTCCCCGTATCCGATATCGACGACGACATTATTCTCGCGTTCACCTGACAAATCTCCACCATCGACTTCAATCATGTCATAGCCGGCGAAGCGGTCATCTGTCTGCGGTTCGGTCGGTGACGTCGCCTCGACGCTGGACTGTGCTGGGCTGTCCGTCACCGTGGTGGTCACGGTTTCCTCACTCGTACAACCTGTCAATAGCAGAATCGAGAGCGGTAATACCAAATAAGTCATGTTTCGTTTCATTATGTAGTCTCCTCCGTGTGATGCAACCTTATTCATTTTAGGAATCTTCGACACGATTGACAAGCAATCGGATTGCGACGTGTTTCGGTCGTGCTTCTTATAAACGAGCCAGACATTGTCATGATTCGATGACGCGCCTTGCTTAGAACTAGTGGTACAATGGGTGGGAGCGGTCCGGCGGTCGAGCGGGTTGTGGCGTTTCAATCGTTTCGTTTCAGGCTATACATACGTATACATCGCTTGAGAGGAGACGTGTCATGCAGACATATACCATTGAATATGCGTTCCAGGACAAAGAACAGACGACGCGGACGTGTGAGGTCGTACTCGACCGGACGCCCGATTTGAATGATAATCAGCAATTGGCCGATCTGTATCAAATCGTGTCAGATGCGATTCGTAAGCCGATCACCAGTTTTGAAATCGTAGCGGTCCATTAAACGAATCTTTGACCCCGGGCGCACGCCTTGGGGTTTTGTTCAGTCTAAGGAAGAGGAGAGATGTATACATGAAGATTGTCGTTGTTGGGTTAGGGGACGTCGCGAAAAAGGCGTATTTGCCGGTCTATGCCGGTTTAGAAGGGGTCGACGTCTATCTCGTCTCGAGGGACGAGGCGAAAGCGGGTCAACTCGTCGAGAAGTATCGTTTTGCCGGTCAGTATGCATCGCTCGAAGACGTCCCGTTCGAGACGATAGATGGCGCATTGATTCACTCGACGACAGCGGTCCATGCCGATCAAGTCGGTTATGTGCTCGCGCAAGGTGTTCCTGTCTTCATCGATAAGCCGGTCACGTTCATGCTCGAGGACACGGAGCGGCTCGTACGCCTCGCTGCCGAGCAGGGCGTCGAGCTCGTCACCGGGTTCAACCGCCGTTTCGCGACGGCGACGGCTGCCTTGAAAGAAGTGTCCGACCCGAATCTGATTTTGATTCAAAAGAATCGGACGTATCAACCGGCGACGTTGCGTGAGTTCATCATCGAGGACTTCGTCCACGTCGTCGATACGCTCCGCTATTTGACCGGGCTCGCGCCGGTCGAGAATCTGGCCGTACGGACGCGCCATGAGGGCGAGACGTTGAAACAGCTCCAGATTCAATTCACGGCCGGAGGGATTGAAGCGGTCGGCATCATGAACCGGGACAACGGTTGTACGGAAGAAGTGATGGAAGTGATGTCCCCTCGTCTGAAGCGGGTATCGCGCGACGTCGAGCGGGTGTATGATTTCACCCGTGACGGCATGCTCGAGCGGGCGCTGAATCCGTGGGAGTCGAACCTGTCGCGCCGGGGCTTCACGACCATGCTCGACGAGTTTCTGAAGCTCCTCGTCGGCGAACCGAACAATTCGGTGCGGGCAGAGGACAGTTTGACGACACACGCCCTCTGTGAACGCATACTCGAACAGGCTTCGCGTTGACCGTGTCGTTTCTGCGGTCCGTCGAGCGGGTATTAACTCCGTAAAAGGAGGGGATGCGCATGGACATTCGTGAGCTCGTCATGCAGGTGAACGACCTGTTATGGACGTATGTACTCATTTTTGTCTTGATTGCCGGAGGATTGTATTTCACCATCCGGATGGGATTCGTCCAGTTCCGCATGTTGCCCGAGATGTTCAAGTTGCTGTTCGTCAAAGGGATCAAACACGAGAAAGGGCAAGTATCGTCGTTCCAGGCGTTCGCCATCGGAACGGCCGCTCGGGTCGGCACGGGGAATATCGCCGGCGTCTCGACGGCCATCGCACTCGGTGGACCGGGGGCCGTTTTCTGGATGTGGCTCATCGCCTTGATTGGTTCGGCTTCCGCCTTCGTCGAGAGCACGCTCGCCCAGGTGTATAAAGTGCACGACGGCAAGGCGTGGCGCGGTGGACCGGCCTACTATATCGAGCGGGCGCTCGGTCAGCGGTGGCTCGGCATCGTATTCGCGATTTTAATCACGTTCGCGTTCGGTTTCGCGTTCAACTCGGTACAGGCCAATACGATCGCTTTATCGGTCAACAACGTCTTCGAGGTCGATACGCTTTGGGTCGGTATCGTCTTGGCCATCGTGACGGCCATCGTCATCTTCGGCGGGATTCGCTCGATTTCAACGTTGTCAGGAATCATCGTCCCGATCATGGCTGGCGGCTATATCTTGCTCGCCTTATGGGTCGTACTCACGAATCTAGAGGCCGTCCCGGCCGTCTTCTCGGCCATCTTCTCAGAAGGGATCCTCGGATTCCGACAACTGCTCGGCGGTGCGGTCGGTGCGGCCGTCCTGCAAGGGATTCGTCGCGGTTTGTTCTCGAACGAGGCGGGGATGGGGTCGGCTCCGAATGCGGCCGCGACCGCAGAGGTCAGCCACCCGGTCAAACAAGGCTTGATTCAATCGCTCAGCGTATTCGTCGATACGCTCTTTATCTGTACGGCGACGGCGATGATCGTCCTGATTTCGGGCGTGCCGGGGTCAGAGGACTTCCAAGGCATCGAGTTGGCGCAAGAGGCGCTCTTGACGGAGATCGGGCCGCTCGCGACGACGCTCATGACAATCGCCATCTTATTGTTCGCGTTCAGTTCGATTTTGGCGAATTACTATTACGGAGAAACGAATATCGAGTTCATCTCTGAACGAAAAGTGTATCTGGTCATCTACCGAATCGCCGTCGTCGGCATGGTCTTGTTCGGTTCGGTCCGATCGGCGGGGTTAGTCTGGTCGATTGCCGATATCTTTATGGGCTTGATGGCACTCGTCAATATGTATGCCATCTTCCGGCTCAGCAAAGTTGCCAAAGCGCTGCTCGACGATTATGTGGCACAGAAGCGGGCCGGACGTGATCCGGTGTTCAATCGTGATGATGTGGATTTACCTGGTAAAGAACATGTCGAGGCGTGGGAAGCGAAACGAGAGAACATCAGTTAAGATCGGGGCAAGAATCGGACGCATCGTTCCATTCTTGCCTTTCGTTTATAGTTATTTTTATTTCAAATACCGTATTCGTTTAATAAATTACAGAAAGAAGTGCACGATATGATACAACCATTCCTTCATACATTCAAACGTTTTTTTGCCGAACGATTCTTCGACCAAGCCGCCATGTTGGCCTATTATTTCATCTTATCGACGTTCCCGTTTTTACTGTTCGTGCTCGGGATTGTCGGGTGGCTGCCGTTCTCGAGCGGGGATGTGATTTCCGCGCTCGCCCTGGTCATGCCTGAAGCCAGCTATCGCTTGCTGGAAGGAAACATCGAGGCGATTTTTGATGATTCTCGGTTGCGCATCGCCTCACTCAGCATCTTGCCGGCGCTTTGGATCTCATCGATGGCGGTTCAATCGCTCGTCCGATCGCTCAATGATGCCTATCGTCTGATTCGGAACAAGGCGTTCTGGCGGGGCGTGTTGCAAGACATCGCCGTGACGCTCGCACTTATGTTCGTCTTGCCGTTCTCGCTACTGATCCCGGTCATCGAGACCGCGCTTCGGGAGTTGGCGACGCATATCATCTTCATCGACGACATCGTCGAACGCTATGCGCAAATCTGGTTCTATTTCCGCTGGGTCGTCGGTACGCTCGTCCTATTCAGCGTCTTCTTGCTCGTTTATAAGTGGTTGCCGAGCCATCGCGGCACGTTCCGCGACAGTTGGGCCGGGGCGGCATTTGCCACCATCGGCATCTTGACAGTTTCGAACGTGTTCAGCTACTATTCACAGTATGCAAACTATGAACAGTTTTACGGTCAACTCGGTGCCTTTATCATCTTGCTGATCTGGTTCTATTTGGCGGCCTCGGTCATCCTGCTCGGGGGACTGTTGAACGCCACGCTTATCGAACGAAAAGAAATATCCGGTTGACGTGTAAATGCTTGTTATCATTCTTTGATTCAGGGAATGATACGGTTAAGGTCACATCTTTTAATCGGAGGTGGGAAACATGGATATGCAACGGCTCGTACACAATCGTCGTTTCATCGATCAAACATTGTTTTACCTCGCCTTACAATTATGGAAGTGGGTTATGTTACTACCGGTCTTGTTTTATCTAGACGTTTCGATGAGCAGTGCCCCGTTTTCCCAATATGTGATGGTCAGTCTGTTGCTGTATGTGGCGTTTCGTGTCATGCAGTACGTGATTGCCAGCCGGGCTTCGTTGATGGAGTTACTTGAATTCGGCTATGCGGTCCTGTCGCTCGTCCTCGTCTTCTCCTTACTGCTTGAAGTCTCTGCCTCGCCAGGAGCCATCGCCTTTGTGCTCGGCGTGTTCTTGGTCCATCCTTCGCTCGCCTTGCACCATTACCGTGACTTCACAGAGCGGAAGTGGTTGAACAAACAGTTCCAACTGTTCAGTCCGATGCTTCGAAAAGGTGAGATTCCGGTTCATGTGCTCGTGTTGACAGAGGATGAGATTATCATCACGGCAGAGAGTGGGAAAGAGTACACGTATCGGCATATCTACTGGGGCGGCTTCTATATCGAAAATGTCTCATGAAGGTGGTCTAATCATTGAATAGTGTGATAGTGATGGTATTTTGGGTAGTAACGTTTATTGTATTCTTTAAAGGGGCGTTCGATATGTGGCGCGAATGGCGTGCCACGAAACAGCGCTCGGTCCTATATTTCTTTATCGTCTTGTTGCTCACTTGGTTCTGGTTCAACCCTTACCAGCTGACGGCGCTCCATCCGTTCGTCTTGATGGCGTACTATTGGAACCGGAACCGTCGGATGCGCAACGCGATGCTCGTGCTCGTCCTTGTCCCGTTCTTCATTCAACTCTGGTTCATGGCGAGAGCAATGTGATTTAGTCAGACCGCAGACAAAATGTCTGCGGTTTTTGCTGTTAGGCGCATCAAAAAAACGCGAGCCAATGGCCCGCGTTTTTGATTGATGTTATTCTTTTTTCGCAACGGCGAGTTCAGCTTCCATTTCACTGAATTCACGGTTGATGCGTTTCTGCTCACGTTGGCTCGTGAACGTACTGACGAGCACGATGGCAAGCATACTGAGGAAGAAGCCTGGTACCATCTCATAGATGACCGTCGAGAGTCCAGTCACGATCCAAACGATGACCGTGATGGCACCGACGAGGATACCGGCGAGTGCACCTTGGCGTGTCATCTTGTTCCAGTAGAGCGACAAGAGAATCGCTGGACCGAACGCTGAACCGAATCCGGCCCAGGCATAACCGACAAGCGTCAAAATCGTGTTCGACGGGCTGAGCGACATAAGTGTCGCGACAAGACCGACTGTCAAGACACCGATTCGACCGGCGAGGACCATCGTCTTCTCACTGGCATCTTTATTGAAGAACTTGCGATAGAAGTCTTCTGTCAATGCCGATGATGTCACGAGAAGCTGTGACGATACCGTCGACATGACCGCTGCCAAGATTGCAGCGAGCAAGAATCCAGTGATGAACGGGTGGAACAACACTTCTGAGAAGCGGATGAACACTGTCTCTGGGTCAGCGAGAGGATTCCCTTGACCACGGAAATAGGCGATCCCGACAAGTCCGGTCATGACAGCACCGATGATTGAGACTGTCATCCAGCCCATACCGATGCGGCGTGCCGTCTTCAATGATTTCACATCACGAATCGCCATAAAGCGGACAATAATGTGTGGCTGACCGAAGTAACCGAGTCCCCAAGCGAGGAGGCCGATAATTCCGAGCGTTGTCGTTCCTTCAAACAGGTCGAACAATTCAGTATTGATTGTTGAAGCCGTATCGACGGCGTTCGATACACCACCGACGTCCGTCAAGGCAACGACAGGGACGAGGACGAGGGCGAGGAACATGATGACACCTTGCGCAAAGTCCGTCCAACTGACGGCTGTGAAACCGCCGAAGAGCGTGTAGAGTGCGACGACGCTAATCGTCACGATGACACCTGTCTGATAGTCGAGCCCGAATGAGCTTTCAAACAACTTCCCACCAGAGACGAGTCCGGCTGACGTATAGAACGTGAAGAAGATGATGATGACGGATGCAGACAGGATCCGTAGCCAGTTCGAGTGATCTCGGAACCGATTCTCTAAAAAGTCAGGAATCGTGATCGAGTCATTTGCCATCTCAGTGAAGACACGTAGACGGGGAGCGACTAACAAGTAGTTCAAGTAAGCTCCGATGACCAATCCAACGGCTAACCAAATCGCTGATAATCCCGTGGCATACATTGCGCCCGGAAGTCCCATTAACATCCAACCACTCATATCCGAAGCCCCGGCTGACATGGCGGTAACACCTGGCCCCATCTTGCGGCCACCTAACATATAATCTGATGAATCGGTCGTCCGTTTATAAGCGACGTATCCGATGAGGAGCATCATCACGAGGTAAAGCGCGATAGATACCCATTCTTGCCATAACATTTGATTACCTCCTGTTTGCTTTCAATTATGTCGATTACATCAATCACGGTTCAATCATGTGTGAGTCTCACACAAATGAGTCAAACTTGAATGACTAGGCGAACTTGTGACTAACCATAACGGACCTCAGAAATCATTGCAAACTGTCATCTTTTCATTAAAACGGCTCTAAACCGCATTGTATCAACGGATGAGCCCAATATTTTTCATGATTAAAGTTTAAATATTCAGACAATTAGTTATATATGTGACACTTCTGTGTCATCTGTTTGTCACATAACTTGCAAGTTTTTACGATTTTGAGCGCAAACGACCGCTTCTCCCTGTACAGGGAGAAGCGGTCGTGATTGACTGAATCACTCGGTGGTGAGATTGAACGCGATTTCCTCGACCGATCGCATCGTCGGGAACGTCTGTCCCGATTTGGCCTGCATCGTCACCAGGGCGTATTGTTTCCCGTCCCGCTCCATCAAGAACACCATCGTATAGCCCGATTCATCGGTATAACCCGTCTTCGTGGCTGTGACGAGTTTCGAGTAATGGATGCTCCGCTCGTTGACGGCCGACCCGAGATGATACCACCAGCGTCGTTTCTGGTTTCCGGTTGCATCTTCAAACTTCGCCTCATACTCATACGTCCCGGCAATCTCGACGAGCTCGGGATACGTGCCGAACGCATACGTGATGCGGGCCATATCGAGCGCGGTCGTATAATGGTCGGGGTCCGAGTAGCCATGGGCATTCCGGAACTGGGTCCCGGTCAGCCCGAGGACTTGGGCGCGTGCGTTCATCAAGTCGACGAACTCATTCGTCGAGCCGCTCACGTATTCGGCCAAACTGTTTGCCGCGTCATTTCCTGATTCGAGCAATGTCGCATACAGGGCCTGGCGAACGGTCAAGCGGTCACCGACCGCGAGATGGACGATATGGCTGTCCCAAGGAATGTCCAACGTTGATTTTTTGACGAGGACCACGTTTTGATCGAGTTCCTTCTCGGCGACGGCTTTCTCATAAGCGAGAAGCGCGGTCATCAGCTTGGTCGTACTGGCCGGGAAGACGCGGTCGGTACCGTTCTTGTCAATCAACACCTGCCCATCCGTCAAATTGACGAACGCCATCGACCCGACGAGCAGATCGGCCGTGTCAGACGACACGAGTGGTTGAGTCGTCCATGATTTGATTGGAATCTCGGGGAACGACGGCCCTTGTTCGACCGGCACGGTGGCCGCGGACGACTTGGCTACTTTTGGTTCTGTTTCTTGTTTGAAGCCGATCAATGCGGGGATAATGGCGAGTAGCCCGATCATGGCGAGGCCGACAAAAAGTCGCCTCATGATGTACGTATTTCTTCGGTGTCTGCGGTTTCGTTTCACTAGATAATCGCTCCTTCATTGTTTACTTTTCTACCATAATGGATGAGGCCTCCTGAAATCGTCTTCAAAATCAAGAATCAGGTCAATAATTGAGGCGTATGAAATGAATTGGAAGGGGTATACACAGTAACAGACACTTAACTTACTGAAGGAGGTACGTTTATGCATCGTCATCCATTCACCAATTCAATTTGGCGTCAGCACAATGTAGCGACACCTTATCCACGACTCGAGAGCTCGGTCTCTTGTGACATCGTCGTCATCGGGGCAGGCATCGCTGGACTCGTCACGGCATATGAGCTACAGCAACGTGGCAAACAAGTCGTCTTGCTCGAAGCGGCCGAGATAGGCCGGGGGACGACCGGCCACACGACTGCGAAATGTTCCGTTCAGCATGGGGCCATCTACTCCAAATTGATTCGGACGTTCAATCAAGAGACGGCGCGCCGCTACTACGAGTTCAACGAGCAGGGACTCGCGTATTTGCGGCACCAGGTCGAAGACGGGTTCGACATCGATTTCGAGACGAAAGATTCCTACTTATACTCGATCGACGGATCGAGTCAACTCGTCGCCGAGCGCGAGGCATATGCACAACTTGAGCTACCGGGTGGAGACGCGACCGAGGAAGTGAAGGCGGTCCTCCCGTTCGAGGTCAAACAAGCGGTCGTCATTCGCGGTCAGGCCCAGATGCATCCGGTCAAATACTTACATGAGCTCGCCAACCGTTTCGTTGCGGCCGGCGGGAGACTGCACGAGAAGACACGGGCGACCGAGATCAGTTCGGGGCCGCGTCCGATCGTCACAACGTCGACAGGTCGACGGGTTCAGGCGAATCAGGTCGTGGTCGCCACGCATTATCCATTCAATGACATCCGCGGGCTATATTTTTCGAAGTTCGAGGTCGAGCGCTCCTATATCGTCGCCTGTGAGACGGTACAGCCCGTTCCGGACGGCATGTATTTAAGTGTGGATCAACCGAGCCGGTCGTTCCGGACGTTCAAGGAAGGTGACAAGACGTACATGCTCGTCGGAGGCGAAGGGCACTTGAGCGGGCACGTCACCGAGACCCGCTCGCGCTATGACCGCCTGGACCGCTTCGCCCATGACACCTTCGGGACTAAGAAGGCGAGTTTCCGTTGGTCGTCCCAAGACTTGATCACGTTGGACCATCTTCCGTACGTCGGGCAGATGTTCAGCCGTGAGCCGGACGTGTTCGTCGCCACCGGCTTTGCCAAATGGGGGATGACGAACGGAATCGCCGCCGGACTGTTGCTGGCCGACCGTTTGACCGGACAGCCGAATCGATTCAACGACTTGTTGGACCCGCAACGTTCAAAATTGAAACCGGCCGATGTCGGGCAGTTTTTGAAGACGAACGTCGACACGGCCGTCCAATTCGTGAAAGGATCACTGGAACGACCAGGCTCGCTTGACGACTTGCAACTCGATGAGGGCGGTATCGTCCAAGTCGACGGCAAGAAGGTCGGCGCGTACCGCGACCTCGACAACGAGTGCCATCTCGTCTCGACGCGTTGTACCCATATGGGATGTACCGTCAATTGGAACGATGCGGAACGTTCATGGGATTGTCCGTGTCACGGTTCACGGTTCGACACGAAAGGAAACGTGTTGGAAGGACCGGCGACACAACCGCTCGCCTATGAGCGGAAAACCGATGCACCGAAACAATAGGCAACGCGCGTCGACTGTATTAAAGTAAAGAAGTAACGATATAACTGTCATAGGGGTGGAATCAGAATGGAACTAACAAAGCAGTGGCGTGACCATTTCAAACAATTGCGTGCCTTCGACGAGGCGATCTCTTTACTATATTGGGACATGCGCACCCAGATGCCGGAACAGTCGGCACCGCTCCGGGCCGAGACGATCGGGTATCTGTCGACCGAAGCGTTCAAACGCCAGACGAGCGAACCGTTCAAGGCGCTATTGGCCGAGATGGCCGAGACGGAAGACTTGACGCCAATCGAATTGCGTTCGGTGGCGGTCGCCAAGACCCAATATGAACGGAATGCCAAAATCCCGTCTTCGGAATATCAGGCGTATGTGACGCTCGTCTCTGAGGCCGAGACGGCGTGGGAGAAAGCGAAGGACCAGAACGACTGGCACATGTTCGCCCCGTATCTCGAGAAGATCATCGGATTTCAGCGGAAGTTCGCCGATTATTTCGGCTACGAGTCGCATCCGTATGATGCGCTCCTTTACGATTACGAGCCAGGGATGACCGTCGACCAGCTCGATGAATTGTTCCGGACGTTGCGCGACGAACTCGTCCCGCTTATCCGTCAACTGCCTGAACCGGTCCAAGGGCTCGACTGGTCGATGGACAAGGCCGTCCAGCAACGCCTGTGCGAGGACTGGATGCGTGTCGTCGACTATGATTTGACGCGCGGCCGTCTCGATGCAACCGTGCATCCGTTCGAGATCACAATCAACCGCCGTGATGTGCGCATCACGACGAAATATGATGAGACCGATTTCCGCAACGCCTTGTTCGGTACGATGCACGAGGCCGGTCATGCGACGTACGAACAGCAAATCGACTCGGACCTCGACGAACTCGGACTCGGGGGCGGTGCCTCGATGGGCATCCACGAGTCGCAATCCCTCTTCTTTGAAAACTTTGTCGGACGGAGCGAGGCGTTTTTGAAGAGCGTCTATCCGCGCCTTCAATCCGAGCATCCGCAGTTGCAGGACGTGGACTTTGAGACGTTCTATGCCGGCGTGAACGAGGCGAAACCGTCGCTCATCCGGATCGAGGCGGACGAACTGACGTACAGCCTGCATATCATCATCCGCTATGAGCTCGAAAAAAAACTCATCCAAGGTGATTTGTCAGTCGACGAGTTGCCAGCGGCTTGGAACGCGCTCTATAAGGAATATCTCGGTGTCGATGTGCCGAGTGACGCGAAAGGCGTCCTGCAAGACGTCCACTGGGCCGGCGGGTCGTTCGGCTACTTCCCGAGCTATGCCCTCGGTCTGATTTACGCCGCTCAATTGACGGAATCACTCCGGAACGAGCTTCCTGACTTCGAGACGCTCGTCAGTACGGGCACGTTCGGTCCAATCAAACAGTGGCTCGAGGACAACGTCCACCGTCACGGGAAAGCGCTGACGCCGAACGAACTTATCAAGCAAGTGACCGGAGAGGACATCTCGGTCCGCCCGCTCATCCGCTATTTGACGAACAAATACAAAACGAACTGAGGCGAAAACCAATGAAACTTTTCGCGCACCGAGGGGTGATGGCCCATCATCCGGAGAATACGATGACGGCATTCCGGGCAGCGCTCGAAGCACAAAGCGATGGGATTGAGGCGGACGTTCACATGACAAAGGACGGGAAGCTCGTCCTCATTCACGACGAGACGATCAATCGGACGACAGATGGGCGTGGACGTGTCGCCGATATGACGTTATCGGAGCTGCGAGGCTATAATGCAGGTGTCACGTTCGCTGTCCAAGAACAGATACCGACGCTAGATGAACTGATCGATTTGTGCCGGGGGACATCGATGGTCCTCAATCTCGAGATCAAAACGGATATCGAGCGGTATCCCGGTATTGAACAACTCTTGCTTGACACCATTCGAAATCAGCGTGTTCCCGTTGGACAAGTCATGTTCTCTTCTTTTAACCATTCGACGCTCCAGCGTCTGAATCAATTGGCTCCAGAAATTGAGTGTGCCGTATTGTTGGCCCAACCGCTCTATGACCTTGTCGCATATTGCAAGAAGGTAGGCGCGAACGCCGTTCATCCGAATGTCCTCACGATGACGGATACAGAAATTCTTCATCTTCAGGACGAAGGTCTGTCGGTGCGTCCGTATACCGTTAAAACAGTCCACGATCTAGAGCGCTTCACTCAACTCGGGGTCGACGCGGTGTTCGTGAATGACATCGACTGGGCAAAAGCACATTTAACCCCGTAACGTTACGCGTTACGGGGTTTTTAAACAATAGGGAAGGGGAAGTGTGGTTAATGTAAAGAAAACGGTTTCTTGTAAATGTGCTGAACGACATATTAAGAGCACACCGTCGTCTTTACGCCGTTGCTCCGTTGTCTTAAATTTAAGATGTCACCAGCTACATAGCAATCAGATGTAGCACACATTGCAGCACCGCATCAAACTTGTTGTATGCAGTCAATCGGTCAACCCAAGCAGAAAAAGGAGGAAATTTCACATGAAGAAATTGATGTCTTTACTTGGTACACTCGCTTTGGCGTTCGCACTCATCGTGCCGGTCAGTGCAGATGGACACGAGAACGCAATGGTACGTGTACTCCACGCTTCACCTGACGCACCAGCGGTAGACGTGTACGTCAACGGTGAAGTCGCGGTCGAAGGCGCAGAGTTCAAAGCGCTCACAGACTACTTGACTCTCCCGGCTGGGGATTACAACGTGGAAATCAAGCCAGCTGGTGATGCAGAGACGGTCGTCGTTGCGGCAGACCTCTCAATCGAAGCAGGCAAATTCTACACAGCGGCAGCAATCGGTCAACTTGAAAACATCGAGATCGCAGCAATGGAAGACGATGCGAACTTTGAAGATGGAAAATCAAAAGTCCGTGTCGCTCACTTCGCACCTGACGCACCGGCAGTCGATGTCGCTCCTAAAGGTGGCGACCCACTCTTCTCGAACCTCGAGTTCAAAGCAGTGAGTGACTACGGTACACTCGACGCTGGCACGTATGACCTCGAAGTCCGTCCGGCTGGAGCGACTGACGTCGTGAAGGCGCTTGACGGTGTCGCTCTCGAAGGTGGTAAAAACTACACGGCGTTCGCTATCGGACTCCTTGAAGGCGAACCAGCGTTTGAAGTCCTCCTCGCAGCAGACGGAGGGGAAATGGCTGGAGCACCTGACACAGGTCAAGGTGGTCTCGCTCAGACAGCATCGATGAACTGGTTGCTCGCAGCAGCGGTTCTTGGTGCAGCAGCAGCTGGCTTCTACGTCTTTCGTCGTCAGAAGCAAGACGCTTAAGCTACTCTTCATCGGAACGTTATCGTTCCTCATGATTGCACCGGGCGCAGACGCACCGGACGCGGACGCGAAATTGACGACCGTCGGCTTCGCCGAACCGCTCGTCCTAGCAGCGACCGAGATCGATCGACAGTCATTCCGTACCGACACGTTTATCCCGAAACGACTGAAGATTCCGTCAATTGATGTCAACGCGGTCATCCAACCGGTCGGGAAAGACCGACTCGACCGGATGGATACCCCGACCGAGACGGATGAGGTCGGCTGGTATCGGTACGGAGCGAAAGCAGGGGCGACCGGAAACGTGGTCCTATCTGGTCATCTCGATGACCTCAGTGGTCCGGCCATCTTCGCGAACCTTGGCGAATTACGCCTCGGAGAATCGGTGACGCTCCAGCGTGGCAAAAAGGCAATCGCGTATGAGGTCGTCTCCGTCGAACGGTATCGGCTCGAAGACGTCCCGCTCGCCTCGATTTTTGCGGCGACCCAGGCGGAACGGCTCCAGCTGATCACTTGTGCGGGTCCTTATGACCCCGAGTACGGATACCGAGACCGAATCGTCGTCACGGCGATCGCCAAGACTTGAATCAAGAAAAACCCCGAGTGCGGCTGGACCGCCCTCGGGGTTTTACGTCGTGACGGGGCGAAACAAAAAACGACCAGGCCGCGATAATCGGCCCAGTCGTTCTTATGCGTCCATTCGGTCAAGCAGTTTTGACAGAAGAATCAATTCGTCATCTGAGAAATCAGTGAACACGTCCATCAAATACTCGATTTTCATGTCTTCAAGTGTCTCGAACAAGGCACGGCCTTCTTCAGTCGCTTGCAATTCAACGACACGACGATCACGTTCGCTGCGTTCACGGGAAATCAACCCTTTTTTCGTGAGTTCATCCGCGAGAGCGGTAATCATCGAAGCCGAGAATTGGAACTCGTTCGATAGAGCCGAGGCGATTTGAGGACTGTTTTGACAAAGCGAGCGAAGGATGAAAAATTCGTTTCGCGTCAAGTATTGTGAGAACATCGACCGGAGGTTCTTTTTCACTCCGCGATAGTTCATGCGAATCCCTCGCTCAGCATCGGCGACGAGCTGGCGGCGGGATGCTGTTTGTACAGGTGTTGTCATCCTCAAGAGTACCTCCTACATAAAATATCATTATTTGCATATATTTCAGAACATAAAAACATTCTACAACAAAAACATGAAGTCTGTAAAGTTATGATGGCTCTTCTCGGGTACGAAGTTCTTGGATGACCTCATCGTAATGCTTCAAATCCGGATAGAAGCGTCGGAAGAAGAATTCAATCTGCTGGTCATCCCCTTCTGCGAGCAATTTCGCGAGGACGGCGTAGACGACACCCATCCCTTGTCGGGGCAGGAGGGACGATGGCAACAGCGTCGCACATTGGACGGCCCGATTGAAGTAGAGGTCGAGCGTGTCACTCAAATCTTGGAACGTTCGAATCTCCGCGTAATGGAACATGCGCGTCAGTTCAATGATTGTCGACAGGTCGGTGTCGAGTAGCCAATCGCTCTGGAAGATGGCGTTGTCGAGCTTCTCAACGGTGACGTCATTGGCGATATAGTAGTTCAAGTTATCCCGGGTGATACTCACCTTATCCGGCGATTCGACGATCCGCTCGACGGTCTCTTGCTCGAACGTCCGCAACTGCTTGCGGATATTGACGAACTCGGAGTCGGCAATCTCGAGGAGCCCCGCTACGCGGCTGAAGCTGCGCTTAATCTCCGGTGGCACGGCGTTCGGATTCTTATAACCGAGGTCATGCTCGATCTCGGCCCATGCGTGCTGCAAGATGGACCGGACTTGAATCTCGGCCTCTTTGTCTTCATAGCGGCGATACTCCCCGAGGGCGAGCCGCGTGTCGCTCAAGCCGACGACGTAATGGACCGACAAATACCCGAACTCGTTCGGGTCGAGCAACGTGGATTTATCGATTGACTGTTCGCGGTCGATCCGGAACTCGTCCTCGAGGATTTGGGCCACGGCTCGCACATCGTCGTGGAAATAGGTCACGATCCGGATTCCCGCCAAATCTTGGACGTCCCGCAACGACCGGTATTGATATGGCTTGCGGGACAGCTTGGCATATAGGCTCTCCGCTTCCTTGGCCCGGGCGACGATTGAATGGAACTGGATGCCGGCGTCGTTCAACAGCTCGCTGAGGAGTAACTTCAGCTTGGCGGCGAACGCCTCGTAATCTTCCTTCTCGTTCATATAGTCGAGCATGATCGTGTTCATATCCTGTCTCGGCATCAACATCACTCCTTGTCTCATTATATGTAGTATAGCATCAAAGAAATCGCTGTCGCATCTGTCGTCTGTGCCTGTGATACAATACGGTTTGGAACGGGAAGGGGTGTCATATGTGAAAGTGAGCCACACGTTAAAATCAACCGAGCGCGAGAAGCTCGAGATTGTCGCCGGGTTGTTGCAACAGGCAGGCTATCGGTCTGGAAAAATCGACTGGCAGACCGGCATCAATATCGTTCGGATTAGTCGCGAAGAGGTGTCGTCTGAATCGGATGAACGGGCCCGCATCCAAGGCATCGTCGACCATTTCGGGATCGAGGATTGGATCGCGACGTTTTCTTGAACCCCTCTTTTTCAAATCGCTGAGTGAAATGGGTTTTGTGACTCATTTTTCGGGAATAGTATATTATTCGATTTTAGATCAGCGGACGTTTAGGAGGATGAATATGTTAGAAACAAGAATCGTGCGGGATATGACCTCGGTCGACCATGAAGTGAACGGGATGGTGTCAGGAGGATGTGTCAACGAGCACATTTACTTATTTGCGAGAGATGAAGAATTAACGGTGCGGCTTGCCGCAGAGGCGGGGGTGCAACCATACCGCATCACCGAAAAAGGGCTGTGGGAGTCACTCATGTCGAAGTTCACGAAAAATTCGGACGACCGCATCGAGCAGCTTGAAAGCCTCGGTCTGACGAAAGAGATGGTTGAATCGCTCGAAGGGGAGATTCAGGCCGGGAAAATCGTCCTCGTCTGCGACAAGTCATAAAAAGAGCCGGAACTGACCTCGTCAGTTCCGGCTCTTTTCGTTATTTCGTCTCGTAATAGGCGTTCACGATCCGGCGCAGCGAGCGCTCGTTCAAATCGAGCGGTTTGAACCCTGCGTCCTGCAATAGACGTTTCGTGTTGGCGTCGTCGAACGCGATATCTCGGTTCAAGTAAGGGTTGAACACTTTCACCATCTCGTTGAACGTCTGCTCGGCTTGGCTGAGCGAAGACGTCGCGGTTTCCGTGATTTTCAAGTGCGGGAATGCAAGTGCTTGCTTCATATAGTCGAGCATGGTCACATTGCGCGGCGGCGCATCGTTCGTCACGTTATAGATGGTGTCGGGTTTGGCGTGTTCGATGGCGGCGAGGAGCACGTCAGCCACATAATCGACCGGGACGAGGTTCGACGTGCCGGTCTCAGACCCGAGGAGACGGATTGGTCCATCCGGTGCCCCGCGGCGCTCAAGGCGGCGCTTGAACACTTCGAGCGCGCGCATATAGCCATACATCGTGAACTTCGAGTCGGCCTCACCGGTCTTCGAGTCGCCGACGATGATGGCGGGACGGAAAATTGAGACATCGAGGTGGTCTCGTTCCGCCCAGACAGCCTGTTCAGCGTGCGCCTTGCTCTCCTCGTACGGGTTATGGAACGTCTGGTCGGTCGCATACAGCGTCTCATCACCGATCTCACGCGCTCCGAGCGTGTACGCGGTGCTGACGTGGAAGAAGCGAGGGCAATGCAGCGTCTTCGCGAGCGCGAGTGCTTGTCTCGTCCCGGTCAAATTCGTCTCGAACAGTTCCTCCCGGAGTTCCTCATCGAATTTGACGAGGGCCGCCATATGGAGCACCAAGTCGAACGAACGGTCATGGTCGATGATGAACCGCTCGTCCGCTCCGAGGAACGGGGCCGTCAAATCCCCGGCCAAGACAGTGATGGAGCGGAGTTCGTCCCGTGAGAACATCGCCTCCACTTTCTCAGGTGTGCGGGCGAGGACGCACAACGTATGTCCACGATGAATCAGCTCGCGGGCGAGCCGTCCTCCTAAAAATCCGGTCGCACCGGTCATAAAAATATTCACAGCGTTCTTCCTCTCTTTTCAGTCTCTCCCCATCATAACAAGCGACGGCGGAATGAGCCACTTTCAACCAAAAGAATAAAATTAGGGGTTTAACAATTTTTAAAGTCGGTTATGACTTAAGGAGAAGCGTACGCAAGGTACGTCATGACAGTGTTGATCTGTCAAATAACTTAAGTGAGGTTTTTTAGAATCATGGCTAATCTATTCGGAACAGACAAGGATGGCAACAGGAAGAAGCAAGAAGAGATTGAAAAAACGGTTCAGGAGAAAGGGATCACCCAAATCCACATGTATTTCTCCGACGTGCTTGGAGACTTGAAGCTACTGACTCTCTCTGCAAAATTGTTGCCGGAAGTCTTTGAAGGGAAGACGATGTTTGACGGTTCATCCATCGCCGGTTTTTCTTCCATCAAAAACTCGGACCTATTCTTGAGACCGGATTTAGATCGTCCACGTTACGAGCAGGACGGGGACGAGAGCATTCTCGCCTTCTTCTGTGACGTCTGCACACCGGACGGCGAACGTTACGAGTTCGACCCGCGCAACGTCTTGAAGGATGCCCTCGAGCGGGCTGCACGTGACGGCTACTCGATTTTCGTCGGCGCCGAGCCGGAATTCTTCATCTTCGACGAGAATGGTGAGTTTTACGATGAGGCCGGTTACTTCTCGACACGCTCAGAAGACAAAGGGTATGAGGTTCGCCAACATATCGCCAACCGTTTGAGCGAGGTCGGCTTCAACATCGAGGCGGTCCACCACGAAGTCGCACCGGCCCAACACGAGATCGGCATCAAATATGATGACGCGCTCCACACGGCCGACAACATCCAGTTCTTTAAAGAGATCGTGCAATTGGCTGCCCAAGAGAAAGGTGCAAAAGTGTCATTCTTGCCGAAACCGCTCCGTGACGTGAACGGTTCGGGGATGCACCTCAATATCTCGGTCTGGAAGAACGATAAGGACGGCAAGCCGACGGTGAACGCGTTCGAAGAGCCGGCGTCGGATTATGGTCTATCGCTCACGGCTCGTCACTTCATCGAAGGGATTTTAAAGCATGCCCGTGCGACGGCCATCTTTACGAACCCGCTCCCAGAGTCGTATGAACGTCTTGTGCCAGGTTTCGAGGCACCGGTCAACATCTGTTGGAGCCCATCGAACCGCAGTTCGATGATTCGTATCCCGGCGTCACGCGGAAGCGCGACACGCGTCGAGGTCCGTAACCCAGACCCGAGTGCGAACCCGTACTTCGCGCTCGCGGCCTTGATTTATGCCGGACTCGAGGGCATCGAGCAACAGCTCGAGCCGTCGGCACCGAACGAGGACGACTTGTTCGAGTACTCGGCGAAGCAGATCGAGAGCCAAGGCATCTCATCGCTCCCGGCGACGTTCCATGAGTCGATTCAATCGCTCAAGTCAGACCGGTTCCATGATTACTTCAACCACGACTTGATCGACCGCTACTTGTCGCTCATCCAAGTCCGTAAATAAGCACAGCGCACAAAAGCCCATTCCTCGTCCGAGGAATGGGCTTTTACGCTTAATGGATGCCGCGCATATACTTTTTGATGACCGGGGCGAGAGCGAACAAAATCATACTGAGTACGATCGCTGCTCCACCGATAATCCCGAAGTAGAGCATCTCGTTCTCTGGTGAGTAGAATCGGACGAGCTGGGCGTTAATCCCTTGCGCCGCCGCGTTCGACAAGAACCAGAGCGACATCGTCTGGGCCGAGAAAGCGGCTGGGGCGAGTTTCGTCGTCGCCGACAGCCCGACCGGCGACAGGCTGAGCTCACCGAGGACGACGATGAAGTAACTGAGCACGAGCCAGAGCGGGTTGACGAGCGTGTCCGGGCCACCGAAGTAGGCCGGGAGCAAGATCACCAAGAAACTGAGTCCTGCGAACAAAATCCCGAAGGCGAACTTCGTCGGGATGCTCGGCTCACGGTCACCGAGACGGACCCAGAGCCATGCGAACACTGGAGCGAGCATGATGATGAACAACGGGTTGAGCGATTGGAACCAGGCCGGTGACAACGTGAACCCTAAAAATTCAAGGTCGGTCCGCTGATCGGCGTAGTTGGCGAGAATCGTCGCGCCTTGCTCTTGAATCGCCCAGAACATGACCGAGGCGATGAAGAGCGGGATGTAGGCGATAATCCGTGACCGCTCGACTTCCGTCGTTTTCGGGCTGCGATACATGACGATGAAATAAATCGTCGGAATCGCGATCCCGAACACACCGACGAGACCGATGAACGTGTTGATCGTGAACAATCCTTGTGGAATCAAGACGGCCAACAGACCACCGATAAGGACGACCGCGATCGTCGTATACTTGATCGCGTTTTTCTTTTCAGACGGAGTCAACGGGTTCGGCACGTATGAACCGGCGAGACCGAGGTTCTGTTTCTTCGTGACCATGAAGACGACGAGACCGATGAACATCCCGACCGCGGCGAGCGCGAAGCCCCAATGGAAGCCGTAACTCTTTTGGACTCCACCGACAATCAACGGCGAAATGAAGGCACCGAGGTTGATTCCCATATAGAAGATACTGAACCCGGCGTCACGACGACGGTCCGTCTCATTGTAAAGATCACCGACGATGCTCGAGACGTTCGGTTTCAAGAGACCGGTCCCGATGACGATCAACGCCATCGAGATGAACAAGAACGTCAGGCTGCCGGGAATCGACAGCACGATATGACCGAGCATGATGAACACACCGCCGAAGAAGACGGCACGGGACGTCCCGAACACACGGTCAGCGAGCCATCCCCCGATGACCCCCGACATGTAGACGAGTGCGCCATACACTGACATGATGGACAAGGCGACGTTCTGGTCGAGACCGAGACCGCCGTCTGATACCTCGTAATACATGTAGAAGACGAGGATGGCACGCATGCCGTAATACGAGAACCGTTCCCAAAACTCCGTGAAGAATAGCGTGAACAACCCTTTAGGCTGTCCGAAAAAACCTTTTTGCGGCACGCTGTCCACAATTTTCTGTTTATCGATCCTTTCCATGAAAGATCCCTCCTTAACCGTATTATCATAAAAAGAATCATTATGTTTGTAAAGAATAATAGAAGCAAATATTCAAAATTTAATGAACTTGAAACGAAATAAAAAATCACACTAAACGACTAGGTTCAGTGTGATTTATATGGGTCATGCCGTCTTCTGTTTCGCCTCGGCCGCACTGACGCGACGTCCGAGCTGCCAGTAGATGAGGCCTGACACACAGCTGGCCGCCCCGACGAGAATCAAGGCGATATGGCCGGCCCGCTGGTCGAAGAACAGGCTGGCCATGATTGGAGCCGTCACCCCGCCGATCAACCATTGGATACTGGCGGCCCCGTTGTAGGCACCGCGCATATTCTCCGGAGCAATCAAGGCGATGAACGTCTGTTGGACCGGGGACATGATCATCTCACCGAGCGTATAGAATGCGTACACCGCGAGCAAGACGCTGACGAGGATGAGGTACGGTGTCCCGAGGGAGTAGAGGAGACGCGGCATGACCGCGATCAAGATCATGCCGATCCCAAAGATGGTCGCCCCGGCGAGCATGACGTTGCCGAACGGTTTACGTCCGAGCTTCGAGGCGATCGGGAACTGGAACAATACGACCATGATGCCGTTCAAGGCAAGCATGTAGGCGAACGGGTTCTCCCGGTCGGTGAACGACGGCATCGACTCTCGCAAGAACAGGGGCAGCATGCTCTCGATGAGCGAGAAGCCCATCGAGATGAATACGCCGGCGAAGATGAAGACGAGGAACACCTTGTCGTTATAGAACACCCGTAGCACGTCCCGGTTCGACGGTGTGTCGGCCTCGGTCGTCTCCGGGAGCGACTCCCGGATGTAACGACCGAGCACGAGCGCATACAAGACGAAGACGAGCGCGGCCGAGTAGAAGATATACTGCCGGTCGATGAAGAGGACGGCGCTGCCGAGGAGCGGTCCGAGCGCAGCCCCGATGTTATGGCCCATTCGCAACAGGCCGAACGCCTCGTTCATCTGTTCCGGTTCGGTCACGTCGGCCACCATCGCGCTCGCGGCCGGATGGAACAATGAGTTCGTCAAGCCGAGCATGGCGTTCAAGAGGAGAAGCGGCCAGAATGTCTCGGCGAAGGCGAAGCCGACGAGGGCGAGCGCATCGCCGAGGATGGCGATCATCATGATTGGTTTGCGGCCGTACAGGTCCGCGAGCCGTCCGCCGACAACCGAACCGATCAGGGCCATGATCGGCCCGGTCGCCATGATGACCCCGACCTGGATATAACTGTCGAGTTTGTCGCTGTAATAGAGGACAAGAAACGGCGCAATCATGAACATCATGACGCCGGTAATCGTCTCCCCGAGGAAGCGGATCCAAATATTGCGATCGAGTCGTTTAAGTGATTGAATCATTAAGTTCACCTGCTTTAATTATTGGAATGAAAAAAGGGACGCAGCATGCACAAAGGCATACGCGTCCCTACAATCTTAGACATGCCTCGGAAGGCAGGCGAACGTCACGGATTCAAATCACGGAGAGGCGCCTGCCGGTCAATATGGACTTGGACGTGCGAGTATTGAATGACTGACATCGGTACCTCTCCTTTCTGCATTGGACTGTCTTCTCTTCAAGATTATGATATTTCTGTGAAATGTGTCAACCTAAATCGTCAATGTGTCATAACAATTCATTCAAATTCTTGCGACTGAGCCGGTAGTCAATCAAGCGCGAGAACACGACTTGAATCATCGCCGTGACAGGCACGCTGATGAACATCCCGACGAGGCCGAACAAGCTGCCGCCGATGATGATTGACGTGATGACCCAGAACGGCGTGATGCCGACGCTGTCGCCGAGAATCTTCGGTCCGAGCCAGAGCCCGTCGAATTGTTGCAACAAGAAGATGAACAAGAGGACGAGCAGCGCCGTGAACGGGTCATAGAAGTAGGTGATGATGAACGCCGGAATCATCCCGAGCAGCGGCCCGACATATGGGATGAAGTTCAAGACGCCGACGATGACGCCGAGGAGAAGCGCGTAGGGCGCCCCGATAATCAACAGACCGGCGACGGCCAGCACCCCGATGATGAGGCAGTCGAGCGACTTTCCGATGATATAGCGTTTGAAGATATAATCCATCTCTTGGAAGATGTCGATCGTCGTCTTGGCCGATGCGACCGGGAACATCGCATACAACAGTCGCTTGAACATTCGGGCGAAGACCTCTTTGTCTTTCAATAGATAGATCGAGATGACGATCCCGATCAAGAAGTTGATAAGCGTCATCGTGAAGCTCGACACGTAACTGACCGACGATAAGACGGCCGTCTCGACCCAGCCCGAGTAACGCTCCTCGAACCGGCTGAAATCGATGGCCTGGGCGACCGTCGCATTATACTCTTTCAAGTATGTGTTCAGCTGCGACAGAAACCCGTCAATCTGACGGATGTAGGACGGAAGCTCCTCGATGAGCGAGGCGAGACTCGAATAGATGCGTGGGAACAGCGTCACCGCGGAGATGACGAGAATCCCAATGAAGACGACATAGACGATGAGCAAGCCTTGATATCGTTTTAGATGAAACCGTTCTTCTATATAGGACAGGACGGTATTCAGGAGCAGCGCGATGGCGATTCCCATAATAATCGGCGTCAGCAACTGGAACGTATATTGCATCACCCGCGAAATCGTATCCGGTTCGCTGATGACCTTCCAGAGGACGAGCAAGATCAGGCCGATCACGCTCAACTTCCAAATCAATTGACGGTTTAGTTCCAATGGTCCATCCCCTCATGTTTTAAATTTTGTAGAATAACGTTCACTTTTACTATGAACGTTTTTTTATCGGGATTCAAGAGGGCATGCTCATTTTCAAAAAAGGATTGACAAGATTGGTAACGTTTGGTTAACTAAGTGACATATTACAAAAAGACAAATCGCATATAAAACACTTTCTATCAAGAGAAGCGGAGGGACTGGCCCGATGAAGCTTCAGCAACAGATTGTTCCAATACTGTGCTAATTCCAGCAAGGTGACCTTGAGAGATGGAAAGGTGGTTGTTTGAATACGTCCGTATCTCGACACCCCTTTCCGCGGAAAGGGGTGTTTTTTGCATAGGAGGACTATTCATGACAGACAGACGCTCACACTTACTAAAAACGTTACCGCCCCAACATTTCGTCGGACTCGCGAACGAGGTCGCCGAACTCGAACAGGCCGGCCGCGACATCATCCGACTCGGGCAAGGGACGCCCGACCTGCCGACGCCTGAGCCGATCTGCGACGCGCTCCAGACAGCGCTCCTTGATGCATCGACCCATCAATACGGTCCGTTCCGCGGTCAGGCCCGTCTGAAGCAAGCGGTGGCGACGTTCTATTTGAACGAGTACGGGGTTGAACTCGACGCCGAGACAGAAGTCGCGATTCTCATCGGTTCCAAGTCCGGACTGATCACGTTGCCGCAATGCGTGCTCGAACCTGGCGATGGCATCTTGTTGCCGAATCCCGGTTATCCCGATTATATCTCGGGGGCCCGTCTCGCCGGTGCGGTCGTCCGTGACCTCGTCCTCCGGGAAGAGAACGGGTTCTTGCCCGACTATGAGACACTCGACACGGAAGGCGCGCGACTCATGTATTTGAACTATCCGAGCAATCCGACCGGGGCCGTCGCCTCACCCGCCTTCTTTGATGATACCGTCCGTTTCGCACAGGAGCGGGACTTGATGGTCGTCCATGACTTCGCTTACGGCAGCATCGGGTTCGATGGCCATGTCCCGCCGAGTTTCCTGCAGGCGGAAGGGGCGAAAGAAGTCGGCATCGAGGTATATACGATGTCGAAAGCGTTCAATATGTCCGGTTGGCGCGTCGCCTTCGCCGTCGGGAACGCGGACATCATCGAGGCAATCAACACGTATCAGGACCATGTCCACGTCAGCGTATTCTCGGCCATCCAGGCGGCGGCCGTCGCCGCACTCGAGGCGCCCCGCACCATTCGCGATGACTTGGCACGACTTTACGAGGCACGTCGCGATCGCCTCATCGACGGATTGAACCGGGCCGGCTGGGCCGTCGAACCGCCGGAGGGCTCGTTCTTCGTCTGGGCGAAAGTGCCCGAGGGCGATGCCAAATCGTTCTCGCGGAAACTGTTGCATGAAGCCGGTGTCGCCGTCACCCCGGGCTATTTCTTCGGTTCGGAAGGGAACGGCTACGTCCGCTTCGGTCTCGTCTCACCAGAACCGAAGATTGATGAGGCCGTCGAACGGATCGAGCGGTTGTTCGCCGCCTATGAGGAGGTGCGCGCATGATTCGTCAGGCCGTGCTCGAATATGACCACGCCGATGACGCGCTCGATCGTCTCGAAGACTTGATTGATGGCCGGCGCGTCCACGTCCTGCACGGTGAGAACGGATATGGCATCGTCCGGGAAATCGATCCGGGAATCGCGGACTATCCGGCGACAGCGTTCCGCGGAGAGTGCACGGACTCGGAAGTCGAGCGGCTCGAACTGTTTGACGCGGATGTGTTGATCGCCATCGGCGGCGGCAAGCTCGTCGATACGGCCAAACTCGTCGCCTATCAACGGAACGTCCCGCTCATCGTCATCCCGACGCTCGCCTCGAACTGTGCCGCGTTCACGCCCCTCAGCGTCGTCTACCAGGAAGACGGGAGCTACGACCGCTACGACTTGTTCCGCGTCGTCATCGAGCGGGTCATCGTCGACTCACGCGTCATCAGACGCTCCCCATACGAGTACTTCCGGGCCGGTGTCATCGACACGGTCGCAAAGTTTTATGAGGCCCGCTATTTGAGCGGGGACAGCTCGATGGATGCCGGCATCAACACCGGGCTCGCCTTGGCCGAAGAATGCGGTCGTCTCGTCGAACTCGATTTGAGCAAAACGGCCTTCGAGTCATATAGCGATGACGTCCGCTTCGCGGTCGATCACGTGCTCGCCATCGGCGGTGCTGTCGGAGGCTTTGGTGACGCCGGGACACGGGTCGCCGTGGGCCATGCGGTCCATAACGCGCTCAGCCGGTTCGCGTCGACACATGCGTTCTTGCATGGAGACAAGGTCGGCTTTGGACTGATCGTCCAGGAGCGGTTGCGTCGCTCGCCCGATGCCCCGTATTTGGAGGCTTGGTTAAAACGGTTCGGTGCCCCGACGACACTCGCGGCGCTCGGGGTCGAATCTGAGCATATCCCGGTTCTCGTCGACTCCGTCATGACGGAGACCGAGCTGCAACAATTGCCGGCACCGCTCGATAAAGATTTTCTGAAAATAATTTTTGAAAATTTACAATTATCTATTTACAATTAAACCAATTAAAAGTAAGATGATAACAACTTAATAGACCGATTGCTTATCAAGAGTGGTGGAGGGACTGGCCCTGTGAAACCCGGCAACCAGATCGTAATGATCATGGTGCTAATTCCAACAGACGAAATCGTCTGGGAGATGAGCGTGTCCGACTTTGACTTGTCGTGCCCGCCACTCTGAATGAGTAGCGGGCTTTCATTTTGGAGGAGGAAAACACATGAACATCAAACAGAAAACAGTACTTGCAGGAACATCACTACTCGCCGCCATCGCACTATCGGCATGCGGACAATCGGACGCGAGCGAGGCGCTCAGCACGGAGGCGCTCACGATCGGCGTCACGGGTGGGCCGCACCAACAGATTGCCGAGAAAGTGAAAGAACTCGCGGCCGAGGACGGACTCGAGCTCGATATCAAAGTGTTCAACGACTACAATACGCCGAACACAGCGCTCGCCGAGGGCAGCCTAGACGTCAACAGCTATCAGACGCTCTCATTCCTCGAACTGCAAAAAGCCGATAAAGACTATAAAATCGACGACGTGTTCAAGACCGTCGCCTTCCCGATGGGTCTCTACTCAGAGAAGTTGACGGACATTAAAGATTTAAAAGAAGGCGACAAGGTCGCTGTCCCGAACGACCCGGCGAACGAGTTGCGGGCGCTACGTCTGTATGAGACAGCGGGACTCATCACGCTGAAGGAGGGCTTGACGGACAAGGCGACGAAACGCGATATCGCCGAGAACCCGCTCAACCTTGAATTCATCGAGCTCGAGGCGTCGCAGCTCCCGACCCAGCTCCCGGAAGTCGCGCTCGCGGCCATCAACACGAATTTCGCGATGGGTGCCGGCCTGTCCATCAACGAGGACGCTTTGTTCCACGAGGACACGGTCGACAACCCGTATCCGAACTACGTCGTCGTCCGCACCGACAACAAGGATGACGAAGTCGTCGCCACGCTCAAATCGTACTATCACTCGGACGAGGTCCGGACGTTCATCGAAGAGACGTTCGACGGCTCGATCGTCCCGGCGTTTTAAGGAGGGCCTATGATCGCACTTAAAGGCATCACGAAGACGTTCACGGTAAATAAAAGTGCCGTCACCGCACTCGACGACGTCTCGCTCACCATCGAGAAAGGCGAGATCTTCGGTATCATCGGGCGAAGCGGGGCCGGCAAGAGCACGCTCATCCGTATGATCAACCTGCTCGAACGCCCGACGTCGGGCCAGGTCGAAATCGAAGGACAGGACATCACGAGACTCGACAAACGAGGGCTCTCGAAGCTGCGTCATCGCATCGGGATGATTTTCCAACATTACAACCTGCTGAAGACGGCGACCGTCGAAGAGAACGTCGCCATCCCGCTCCGTCTCGAGGGGCTTGATAAGCGCACGATCCGTGAGCGTGTCGAAAAGTATCTCGACATCGTCGGATTGACGGACCATCGGAAACATTACCCGGAGCAATTGTCGGGCGGACAGAAGCAACGTGTCGCCATCGCCCGCGCCCTCGCACACGAACCGGACATCCTGCTCAGCGACGAGGCGACGAGCGCGCTCGACCCGGAGACGACCGAGTCGATTCTCGACCTGTTGCTCGACATCAATCGCGAGCTCGGGCTGACGATTTTCTTGATCACACACGAGATGGAAGTCATCGAGCGCATCTGTGACCGGGTCGCCGTCATCGAGGCCGGCCGGATCATCGAGGAAGGGGATGTGCTCGACGTGTTCTCGGACCCGCAGCATGCGACGACGCGCAAATTCTTGAAAACGAACCTCGATGTCCCAAAAGAGGTCGTCGACGAATTGAGCACGCACGGGACGCTCGTCAACTTGTCGTTCATCGGCCATCAAAGTGAACAGGCCGTGCTCGCCCAATTGACGAAACGGTTCGGCTTACTGCCGAACATCATCGGGGGCGGCATCAAAAAGTTGAAAGGTGGTCTCGTCGGTAATCTGCTCGTCCATTTGGACGGCGATGAGGCCCAGACCGACCAAGCCGTCCGTTTCTTAGAGGCGAGCGGTGTGAAAGTGAAGGAGGTGACGAACCATGCTTCAGTTTTGGGAAAATTGGGGTGACTTGATTTGGACGGGGACGATTCAGACGCTCACGATGACCGGCATCGCGCTCGTCATCTCGACGTTGATCGGACTGCCGCTCGGGACGCTGCTCGTCTTGACGCGACCGAACGGCCGGCTCGCCAACCGTTATTTCTACGGCATCTTATCGAGTGTCATCAACGTCGTCCGTTCGATCCCGTTCATCATCCTCTTGTTCTTCATC
This sequence comes from Exiguobacterium sp. J17977, assembly GCF_018616375.1. Taxonomy (GTDB): domain Bacteria; phylum Bacillota; class Bacilli; order Exiguobacteriales; family Exiguobacteriaceae; genus Exiguobacterium; species Exiguobacterium mexicanum. Next base: position 45,053 of record NZ_JAEQBB010000002.1, read on the forward strand.
CTCCCGTTCACCCGCTTCATCATGGGAACGACGATCGGCGTCCAAGGCGTGCTGTTACCGCTAATCGTGTTCACGGCCCCGTATATCGCGCGACTCATGGAGTCGGCGCTGCTCGAGGTCGACCGCGGCGTCGTCGAGGCGTATGAGGCGATGGGCATCTCGACCCGGAAAATCATCTGGTACGTATTGATTCGGGAGGCCCGCTCCTCGATTGTGCTCGGTTTGACGATCGCGACGATCGGTTTGATCGGGGCGACCGCGATGGCCGGACTCGTCGGGGCCGGTGGACTCGGCGATATCGCCTATCAGTACGGGCATCTCCGCTTCGAGCCGGAGGTCATGTATGTGACCATCTTCGTCTTGATTCTGCTCGTCCAATCGATTCAGTCATTCGGCAACCGCTTGGCGGCCCGGCTCAAGAAGGCATAACAAAAAGAGCTCTGCTTCGGCAGGGCTCTTACTTGTTGTCGAGCAATCGTTTCAATTCGGCGATGCGGTCATGGCGCGGGATGAATGTGCGAATCTCTTTCTCGCTGAACCCGATTTGAATCCGATTATCATCGACAACGATCGGACTCTTCAAAATCTGGGGATGCGATGCCACGAAGCTGTACAGCTCACGGAGCGACATCTCGTCAAGTTGATCCGCCGCTTGTTTGTACACACTCTTTTGGACGGACAACAGGTCGGTCGTCCCGTTCTCGGTGAGGCGGAGCATGTCTTTGAACTCGTTGAACGACATCCCTTGGTCCGTCAATTTCTTCTCGATGAACGGGATATTCTGTTCACGTAACCAATCGAGCGTCTTACGGGAAGAACTGCAGCTTGTATGTGTGAATACGGTGACCGTCACGGCAACCACTTCTCCTTTACGTAAGGTTGGACTTCTTTATCTTCTCTCATCCATACGTAATGGACGTCGAATATGTTTCAAATCACATATACTTTTTTCACGATTTGTTGATCCTCAGTTCGGGTACATGACGAGAGAGACTACAATCGAGGAGGGATTTACATGTTTGATTATACGGTCAAGACCGATCAGACGGTCGAAGCGGTCGTCGAGAAGCTGAAAACGACGCTCAAAGAAGAAGAGTTCGGGGTGCTCTGGGACTTCAATTTGAGTGAGACGCTCGAAGAGAAAGGCCAGCCAATTGAGGGGGACTATCGTATCCTCGAGGTATGCAATCCGAAAGAGGCGAAGAAAGTCATCACGGCGCACCGAGAAGGCGGGTATTTCCTCCCATGTAAGCTTGCCGTGTTCACAAAGGACGGGGCGACCCATGTCGGGATGCCGAAGCCGACGAAACTGATCGAACTGATTGAGGATGAATCGCTTCAAACTGTGGCCCGTGACGTCGAGACGCGATTGACGCGTGCGATTGATCAAGCCGTCTAATTGATACACGTATCCCGTCCATGAAAGTGGACGGGTTTTTCGTATTCCCACCTAAAGTCATATAATGGTAAAATTGGTACAAACAGATGGTAAGGGGCGGATGTTTTGAGAAAGTTAGTCGGTTTACTTGTGTTATCCACCGGGTTATTGGTCGGATGCAGGGAGGAAAAGCCAGACGTCGTCAACTTGTCGTACGTCAACGCACATTGGACTGTCAGTAAGTATTCACTCGAACAACCTGAGGAGATTGAGGCGGTCGGTGAGACGCTACAGGCCTGTACCGGGAAATTGACGACTGAATTGAAGGGAGACTTGACGGTTTACGATACGGTCATTGCGAATTGCCATCCGATGACAGACACCGGCGAAGAGTATGCGTATAAAGCGGTGACCTACATAAAAGGGGATGAGCATTATGTGCTTTGTCGTGACGTGCTCTCGGAACGCTTTCAAGCCGAGGTCATCGATGCGTTCCCTCACTTCGTCAATACTGAGAAAGGGAACCACATACAGCGAATCCCGTTCATCGAACCTGCTGGTGAGAGCGCCGAAGCAACATTCCTCGATGCGGATGAATTAATGGATCCGAGTAATGCTGTCGAACCTTTTCTTGATACCCTCGTCACGTTCACACCGGCCGTCCACGGCGAGATGGAATTGACGATTGGAGATCGACCGGTCCAATTTCCGTTGGTGATGTTCGACCCGACGATGGCGCATATGGACGAGATTAAAGTCGCAATCGGATATCATCCTGAAGAACAGAAACCATATGTGTTGATGAAGCTCGCGGACATGTTTTTCTCGGTGAGTCCGATAGATGAAATCGTCGACCCGTTGAATGGGGAACGGTTATATGAGGAGTTGACAGTTAAACGCCTGCCGCTCCAATCGGAACTGTTGCCCGACAAGTCCTATCCACTGTACGAGTTCAATTATACCCGTGAAGGAAAGCCGGTGACCGAGATGGTGACCATCACATATCGTGCCAAGGAACTGTTGACGACTTCCGAACAAAAGGCGCTCAAGGACAATCCGGACGAGCAGTATATGCCGACTGTGAGCGGTCCACTGATTTACCTACACGAGAAACCGTTCAACAACGAATCGATTTTGACGTATCCGACCGTGTTGCGTGCGTCTGGGAACGAGATGGACGACCTGATTCAAGCAATCGACGGCGCTGAGCCGACCAACCGCTCGGGCGATGCAGGGGAGTATCCGTACCTCACAATCGTCGACGGGCTTAAAGGTCAAGAATTTGAGGTGACATATAAACAGCGCTCGAAGAAGCTGGACGTTTACGTGACCGACCGAGTGACTGAGGAGACGTACAAACTGACGAGCGAAGGGGCTGAGACATTCTTGTCCTATTTCCCTGATTTGAAGAAGAAATGAGTGGCTTGAACATGAAGAAACGAACGCTAATGACATTGTCACTGTTGTGGTTGACGGCAGGCTGCTCGGAAGATATTGACGTCGTCCGTTATGGTCATATCGAGGAACATTGGCAGGCCGAGCGGGTTACGATGAACAGTCAGGAGCCTGTAGTGGATGCCGAACCAATCTTGAACCAATGTGAAGACGGTGAACCCCTGTCCGAACTGAATGGAGAGACGTTTTCCGTGCTTGGAATGGCGTATGCGACCCGGGCCCCGCTTATGAATGATGACTATTATGGATATAGTTTTAATGAAGTGACCTATGTCGAGGGGGATACAATCTATGCGCTCTGTAAATCAGACCGGATGGACGGGATGGAAGGGTATCGGGCCGTCGAGCTTGCAGAAAGACCTGCCTACTTGAAAGACGAGGTCGGAACTGAAATGTCTGCTCTTCCGACCGTCTATATCGCGACCGAGAATGAACGGGCTGCGTTACATAAGCCGGACGCCTTCTATGACAATGGACAAGACATCGAACCGTATCCGGTCACACTTATGAGGATTTCGCCTGGATTTAGTGGCACGGTCGAGATTGGGATTGGAGAAGGGGGCTACTTTACCCCATCTTTCCACTTTTTGCCGAACCTTAGACCGTCCGATGTGTTTATCGCATTAGGACGAGATAAGGCCACGAACATGCCTCATCTGCTCCAGTCTTATGGTGGAGACAAGGCTCGCTATTCCTCCTCCATTTTACAAGATGCCGATTTGCTCAACGGGGCTGACAGTTTAACCTTCCGTCGAATCCATAACGGTGGCACGATGGAACCGATGACAGCCTATCCGCTATATGACGTCACGATTGACGTGGACGGACAAAACGTAACAAAAACCGTGTCGATGCGCTATCGAACGAGCCCTCTCTTGACCGATTCTGCAGATCAAGACGAGATAGCGGTCGCTTACCTCCATCAGTATCCGTATCACCGGGAAGTCCCGCTCCCTTACCCTGATGCTGTGAACGTGAGCGGCAAAGCATATAACCAGTTGGTCGAAGCCATCGAGACCGCGCGCCCGTCGACGAAGAGTGGTGAAATGAATGACTATAAGTATTTGACGCTGTTGCGTGGGAATCTCGGTCAACAGTTCGAAGTCAGTTATCAGCAACGGTCGAAAAAAGTCGATGTCTATGTGAAGGACGTGAAGACCGGGAAAGTGTTCAAACTGTCGAGCGCCGGGGCGGAGACGTTCCAACAGCTGTTCCCGCAGGCGTTCGAATGAATGGATTGGACGTAAATCGAGGAGGGATGCCCCGTTGAAACGCATGTTGTCAGGATGTGTCATCTGTATGGGACTGCTTCTTGGCGGTTGTGCCGGTAGCGAGGAAGACTTGGATCCGTCTCGCATCGACTATCAGACGTTAAACACGGATGGTGCCTATGGACCGATACGCATCATTACCGACGCTGAGACGATTACTCAGCTTGATCGAACGACGGATGAGGTTGAATGGGAAGACCAACCCGTTCCAATCGAGCGGGACCCGGATGTGAGAGCGACGTTCGTCTATACGCCGGACGATGCGCCCGAGCGTTCGCTCGACTTCGGAATCTGGTACGAAGAACAGATGATGGGTGGCATCAATCCAAAGGATAGCCGCGGTGAACTTAACGCCGCACAAGTCACGTTGTTGCAAGCCATCTTCGATCAATCGAAATGATTGAGGGCCCGTGCCTGGCACGAGCCCTTTTGTTTATGGTCTCATCGAGAATGACTGGAAAACACTTCAAATTCAAGATATTGACTCGATTTCAAAAACTGATGCTATTCAGGATTTTTCGCACAAGGTACACTAGAATTCCGCTACATTACAGGAAGAAAGCACTACAGGAAATCGAGAAAAGAAGGTAGGAATAATCGGAATGAAACTGACAACAACCGCTAGCCTCTCATCCCCTGACGTGCTCCGCGCCCTCGAAGCCAACGTGGCGATGATACGATTCGACCGTCAACGACGCGTCGTCGATGTGAACGACCTTTTCGCCAAGGCGATGAAATATAAACGTGATGAAATGATTGGGATGCACCATCACTTGTTCTGCACACCAAGTTTCGTCAGCAGCCCCGACTATCAAGCGTTTTGGAACAAGCTGTTCGACGGATTCAGTTCGGCCGACAAAATCGAACGGATTGACGCCCGAGGTGACTCGATTTGGCTCGAGGCGACGTATATGCCAATTTATGAACAAGACGAGGTCGTCGGTGTCGTAAAAATCGCCTCCGACATCACGAGTCGCCAACAAACGATTGAGGAATATGCGCGCTCGTTTCGTGACATGGCCGATAACCTTGACGACCGGGCCCGTCGTGGCATGGAGGAGAGTCAACAGCTGAAGCAGACGATCGAACGGCTCGACGCGGACTCGAATCAGAACTTGAAGATGCTTGCGAACTTGCAGGAGCAGGCAGCCGAGATCACGAAAATCGCCAGTACGATTAAAGAGATTGCCGCCCAAACGAACCTGTTGTCACTCAACGCCGCCATCGAGGCCGCGCGGGCAGGGGAGCACGGACTCGGTTTCAATGTCGTCGCGACCGAGGTCCGGAACTTGTCACGTCTCGTCGAACGCGCCGTCATCGAAGTGCGTGCGAACACGGACGGGATGAACAAAGAACTCGTCTCGATCGTCGACGGTGTCACTCGCTCCAGTGCAGACATCCAAGAGAGTGTGCGCATCATGGAACAGACGCTCGAGCGGTTCGCACATATCGAACAGTCGGCCGAATCACTGAACGGCACGGCCGAGCGGTTCACGTCCGCCATCTAAAAAACCAATCGGACATGCCCCGTGAGAAGGGCACGTTCAATTGGTTTTTTTGATTTGCAGTGTATGGCCATACTGTTTCAACCAGGCCATCGCGCCGGTGACATCAGGATAGACTGATGCGAGCGTCGACCAGAACGCTTTCGAGTGGTCGAAATGGACGAGATGGGCCCATTCGTGGGCGATGACGTAATCCATTACTTCTTTTGGAGCGAGCATGAGCCGGACGTTGATGGAAATCGTACCGGTCGAACTGCACGACCCCCAGCGCGTCTTTTGATGGCCGATGCGAATCCGGTTCGCCTTCACGCCGAGCATACGTTCATAATGGGGCGCACGCGTCGTGACATAAGTGAGAGCCCGTTCGCGAAGCCAGGCCTCGTACGCTTCCCGAAGTGATGACTCGTCCCACGTAGCGGGACAGTGAAAGTTTTCACCGTCGAAGCGGAACGTCGTCTCGGAATCACATTTGATGAGCAAGAACGTCTCCCCATGAAGAAGCAGTCTGTCATCGGGCAAGACGTCACGCTTAGGTAGTGCCGCGAGGCGTTCCGCGATCCAGCCGGCATGATTCGATAAAATCGTCTCGACGACCCGGTTCGGGAGTCGCGCCGGAATCCGCAGCTCGATGCCGTCCGGTGTCACGAAAAAGGCTGCTCGTTTCCGGCGTTTATGGCGGATGACGGTCACGGTCATCGGGTTCACCTCCTTGAAGTATCTTGGTCGATTATAGCCGACACGCCCCGAATCTGCCATCGTTTTGCGGACTCATGCGCTCGTTTTTTGTTACAGTAGATGTAGGAGGGATGAACATGAAATCAATCTTACATCAATCGCTTGACCGGACGGGAACGGATTCAGTGAAATGGGACGGTCTCGACAGATGGTTCCATTTGAAAGAGGACGTCTTGCCGCTCTGGGTCGCAGACATCGATATTCGCACAGCGCCGTCCATCTCAGAGGCGCTCACGGCACGGGCAGCGACAGGGGAGTTCGGGTATACGCTGTTCTCGAGAGACGCGCAAGCCGCCGTGAGTTCATGGTACGACCGCCGTCACAAGCTCAAGGTCGATGCCAATCACGTACTGTTCTCGAACGGCGTCGTGCCTGGATTGACACACATCGTCGAGGCGTTGACCGAGGAAGGAGACGGAATCGTCATCCAATCGCCCGTCTACCCGCCGTTTCATGAACTCGTGACCGGGTTGAAACGGGAGTTGCTCGATGCCCCGCTCCGTCAAACTGATGGCCGCTACGAGATGGACTTTGATGCGCTTGAGACGCAGATGCGCAAGGCGAAGCTGTTCTTGCTCTGCTCGCCGCATAACCCGGTCGGACGGGTATGGACCGAGGCCGAGCTGAAGCAAGTTGTCGAACTGGCGCGTCGCCATGACGTCATCCTCGTCGCGGATGAGATTCATGCCGACTTGACTTATCCGTCACAACGACACACCGCTCTCAACCGCCTCGATGACGATGTCATCACGGTGAGTGCCCCATCGAAGGCGTTCAATATCGCCGGGTTGTTCGCATCGTATATCATCTGTCCGGACGATGCGATGCGCAAGCGGATCATCCAAGTACAGAACAAACACCATGTGCTGCCGACACCGTTCGCGAACACGGCCATCACCGCCGCCTATGCGGACCCGCGGGCCGAGCGTTGGCTCGACCAGTTGACGGCCGAACTCGAGGAGCAGGCGAGTTACCTCGTCGAGCGGTTCCAGGAAGAATTGCCCCAATTGAAGACGTTCCTGCCTGAGGCGAGTTATCTCCTTTGGATCGACTTCGCGGCGCTCAACTTAGAACCGGAAGCGCGAAAGAAGTGGCTGCATGAGGACGTCCGCCTGTTCTTGTCGCCAGGTCGCCCGTTCGGCGAGTCGGGCCAGACGTTCGAACGAATCAATTTCGGGACGTCCCGCGCCATTCTCGACGAGGCGTTCAAACGTCTCCGTGAACATGCTGACGGAAAGGCGTTTGTATGAATCAAGAAACGGGAAAAATTTCACAATGAGCCACACGAGAACGATGGCCACGGAAAGCGAGTGAATGTGAATGGAGACGATCAATTGGAAAAAGAAGATGGAGGAACAACTGAGGCGTAGCGGATTCACGTTACAAGTCGAGAACATGGCCAACCTCGGTCTGACGGAGATTCATGCGTCATCATCCCCATTGATCTCGTATCCGCTCCGGATTCGCCTGTACGTCCGCATGGGGTGGCTCATGTGCACGGTCGATGCGACATCGGTCGACCGGAACGAGGACCATCCGCTGTTCGAACGGATGATTGCCGCCGTGTTCGAGCGCATCGTCCGACACTTGTATCACGCCTATGACTTCCATGTCTTGACGTATATCGGCAATACCGGCAACTATATCGCACCGAAAGAATCAGAGACGGGAGAAATCGTGCGCTTGCTCGCGCAACTGTGGACCGACCGCTCCTATCTGCACCTCGAGACGTATGAAGAGTATCCGGCCCTATATGTGACACCACCTTGGGCGCACCAAGCCTACGCGTTCGAAAGCACCGAGGACGAATGGATTATCTATGCGGGCCGGAGCGGCCGTCCGGCGACGGACTATCGCGCCGACGGGACCGAGCTCAAACCGCATCGACTGGCCGAAGGGGACCTGTTCTTCCCGGTGCATCGCATCAAAAAGGACCGCGGCACGCTCGCGCTCGCCGAATGGATACGGCTTGAGCGTCGCGAGGTCGAGGATTTCATGCTCGCCTTCATGAAGACGATTCAGAAATTCGACCCTGCCTTCGGCTATTCATGGGGTGGGACAGATACGTTTTTCCACGGGGTTCCGGTTGAGCCGTATGCACAAGTGCTCCGGCTCGAGAGCGGAAAACGGCGCTACCGGGTCATGAACAATTCGGCCAAGCGGCTGTTCGCCGTCGCGAACGACCCGCTTGAATGTTTGAAGGAAGTGGAGCAGACGCTCCGGACGGTCCGTTTGCCGGAGCAACGGGTCTCCTCGCTCGGCCAGCTCGTGATGGGCATTTGGCAGCAGTTCGAGCCCGATGAATCGACCTATATCCAGGAAGTCGCCTATCGCGGCATTTCCCAGTTCCAAATCGAAGAAAAGATTGGCCATGCGTTGGCGAACCGCCAACGCGTCCGCTGGGTCGAGAAGTCCGACCCGCACCAATCCATCATCGAGTTCGCCCATCTTCGGATTTCATTCCCAAAACGACCACCCGGTATCGTCACCGTCGAGCCGGTTGAATCTTCCTATGAGAGAGGTGCCCTATGAGAATCGTCGACGCACGTGCCATGTCAATCAGCCATGAGGATTTAATCGCCGTCACCGAGACGTCCGTCTACTATCGGGAGAAGACTGGCGAGACGAGTTTCTCGATTTATCGTTATGATGAAGAGGATGGTGCCGTCACACCGATCAGTCATCGTGTCTATGAAGACTACGGCATCTCGAAGCTGTTCGTCAGTGATGCCCGCGTCTATTTCTTGAACGAAACGCCAGACCGGACCGGTGTCGTCCGCACGGAGTTGATTGCGTTCGACTACCGCTCCGGACAAGAGGATGTGCTGGCGACGTTCGAGAAACGCGGCAACAGCACGCTCTATTGGGTGCTCGCGGACCGTTACTTCCTCTTCTTGACGAGTTTTGGCGATACCGACGAGGCTTGGTTGTATGATGCGGAGACGGCGTTCCAAGAGCGGGTCCGCGACGAGCGGCTCGTCGGCCATGCCGGCAAGTTCCGTGAGCTCTATCTGTTCTCGACCGAACTCGATGGCGTGCCATACGTCGTCTGTAACGCCCGCTTGGATGAGTTTGCCTATTATGAGGCACTCGAGGACGGACGGGTCTCTCCGGACGATGCAATCGACCATTCGGAGGCGATTCTAATCTGTTCGCTCGATGAGGCGGTCGAGGCGATTCGGTCCCGTCAAGACGAGATCCCGTTCGAGGACTTGATCCGTCTGCATGGGGAAGGGGACACGGTCCAATACTTGGGTGAACGGGACAAGCGTCTCCGGTTCTCGACATTCGTCGACGAGGCGAACGAGGAGACGATTTATGAGCTGACCGCTCCGGACGTACTCCGTGAAGTGGCTGTCGTCGACTGGGGTGCCTATGAACCGCTTGACTTCACCTACGATGATGTCGGCTCGACGATTTTCATCAAGGTCGAAGAATCGGCGGACCACACCGAACTGATTGACGCGACGACCGGGGCCCGTTTCCTCGACACGGCGCCGTTCGAGCGCGTGCTCGCCTCGAACTATTTCATCCATGAGTCGGCGGATGAGAGTGGTGGTGGTGGGGGCGTGAGCGTCTTCAATCTCGAGACGAACGAGCGACAAATGTTCGAGGACGCCTATTACACGGTGCTCGATGAGACGATTGTCATCCTTTCGACAAAGCAGTTATAACGAAAACACCTGAACCAATCATCGCGATCGGTTCAGGTGTTTTATATAGGTTTACATAATAAGTTATCGTAAACCTATCATGGCTTGTTTTTTCTTCTCGTCGCCGATATGGGCATATACTTGTGTCGTCGCCACCGATTCGTGACCGAGCAGCTGTTGAATCGTCAGCACGTCAATCCCACTCATAGCGAGCCGGGAGGCGAACGTATGCCGGAGTTTATGCGGCGTGACCTGTTTATGCGTCAAGAACGGCAAATACGGTTTCAAACGGTCGATGTGTCCCTTCAACGTGTGTTGCACCGTCCGCACCGAGATGCGCTTGCCTCGCTCCGATTGGAACAGCGGACCTGACCCGTGACGTCGAAAGGTGTCGAGGAGCGGCTCGAGCGGGGAGGCGATTGGGATGACCCGTTCCTTGTTGCCTTTCCCGATGACGCGAATCGTTCCGCTTTCGCGGTCGATATCGTTCCAATCGAGACCGACGAGTTCCGAGACACGCATGCCGGTCAAACCGAGCAGTTGAATCATCAAGAAATCACGGTCTCGATTGCGCTCGTACCAGCTCGCCTCGCGGTCGGACATACCGACGTTGCTGCGGACGAGCGTCGAGAAGTCGAGCCACTCCTGCTCCGTCAAATAGACCGGGTTGCGTTTGGCACGCTTCGGCCGCTCGACCGCCTGGAACGGGTTGTGGGCCGTAACGCCCGTCTCAATCAAATGGTTGAACAGCGATTGCATCGTGGACAATTTACGGTTGATGACGCTCGGGGCGTTATCGAGCTCGAGTGCGAGATACGTCGCGTACGCCTCGGCCCCCGCGTGATCAAACTCGACGAACGAGTCAATCTCGACCGTCGAAGGGTCGACCTCAGATGCGCTGGCGGCCTCGACCCAGCGGAAAAAATCTAGAAAGTCATACAGATAGCGCTGCGCGGTCTGTTCGGAATAGTGTTTGGCGGCCAGGTGGTTCAAGAAACGCTGGATGAAGCTCGGCATGCGCTCGTAGCCGCTCAAGTTAAAACGTTTCGTCGCAACCTTCGTCGGCGCCTGTCCGAGTTGGCGAAATATACTCAAAAGATCTCTCCTTGCTTACTGATGGATTGACGTGACGATCCGGTCCTTGCCTTCCTGTTTGCCGGCCCGGAGCCGGTCGTCCGCCTCTTTGACGAGCGTGTCGACGGCCTCGAAACCGGTCCGTGTCGTGACGCCGAACGTCATCGTGACACTGAGCCGACGGCCGTCATAAATCGTCTCGAGTGCTTTGATGCGTTGCCGCAAGCGCTCAACCGTCTCCATGGCCTCGGTCGCGGACTGGTCCGTCAAGAAGATGAGGAACTCCTCGCCGCCCCAGCGGATGGCGATTCCGTCGGTTCGGGTTAATGCGGAGGCGACTTGTTTGAGCACGAGGTCACCGCAGTCGTGCCCGTGTTGCTCGTTGAACACCTTGAAGTGGTCGATGTCTCCTAGCGCGACGGCGTATGGCCGACCGCTGATGACGGCCTCGCGAATCCCGTCTTCGACCAACCGATAACCGGTCGTCCGATTATACAAACCGGTCAGCCCGTCCCGTGAGGCGAGCGTGTGTAACCGTTCGTTCGTCCGCTCGAGTTCGGACGTCACCTCGACGACGGACCCTTCGAAGATGAACGACAGACCGGCAATCAAGGCGATCGTCGACAAGAGGCAAAAGAGGCCCAAGATTTGCTCGAACGATGGCGTGAGCGGTTGCGTCCCTGTCGTCACATTCACGTATAGGAAACCGTAGATGGTCATGGCGAGCATCGTCGAGGCGACCCGGATGGACCGACTGACGTTCGGCATGAAGAACACGCCATAGGCGACCATGATGATGAAATAGTGGACGTTCGCACCCCAACCGAGCACGACCGTCGAGATGATGGCGTTATAGACAACCTCGACGAACAGGCCGACAAAGAACGCCCGATAATATCGTTTATGTACAAAATAAAAGGATAGCGTGTAATAGAGAACACTGAGTAGATTCGACCAGGCGAGTACCGTGACATCGAGTTGCCAAAACGTGATCAAGAACACGACGTGGATGAGCCAAGCGAGCGCGTTCCCGTAAAAAGTGATGCGGTAATTGTATAGTGTACCGCGACGTTCCTCATAGGCAGTTCCCACGCGAACACCTCCTGACTCTAAGTATACCGAACTGACATCGATTTGCCCATGGGCGTTCGAGAATCGAGTCAATCGTGTCCTTGCGAACGCTTTAAATGCGTACATATAATTGCGTGAAATAGATATTTCACGCAACGTTCGTTCGCACTGCATTTTCATCCGAGACACACATCGACCTGAGAACCGGAGAAAAAACGTCATATAATATGGTTTACATAATAAGTTATGGTGAACCAATTGATTTGTTTTAAAAATTTGAAAGAGTTACAGTTGTATGATAAAAGAAAATAAAGCTTGAAACGGTGATTCAGGTAAAGGTACACTGAGAACGTAAACAAAAGGGGGATTTCAGGATGGACGATCAACGTTTGAAACAATGGCTCACCGAGGCGAAGACGATCGCTGTCGTCGGCGTGTCAGCGAACCCGAACAAGACCGCGAACCAAATCGCGGACTATTTGATTCTGCAAGGTTACACAGTCATCCCTGTCAATCCGACGCTCGAGACGTGGAACGGACGCAAAGTCTATCCGACGGTCGAGAGCATCCCGGGGCGCGTCGATATCGTCGACGTCTTCCGACGCAATGAGTATTTGGCCGGCGTGGCCGAAGATGCCGTCCGACATGGGGATGTCGGTCTCGTCTTTAACCAGCTCGGGCTCACCAGCCCGGACGCCGAGCGGATCGCTCGCGATGCCGGACTCGACTACATCGAAAATCGATGCATCTATGTCGAGCACGCCCGCCTTCTCGGTTAAGACCTACCTCCTTGGTAGGTCTCCTTTTTTTCACGAGCCCAGCTCGCGGAGGGAGGCTTGCCAGAATTTAAAAACAGCTATACAATAGGTAAGAAAAACGAACGTGTGTTCGAAATTGAGGTGACGAAGATGTCAACAGACTTATTTAACTACAATGAAGACGCCATCCAGGTGCTCGAAGGACTGACTGCCGTCCGGAAACGTCCGGGGATGTACATCGGTTCGACCGACCATCGCGGCTTGCACCATCTCGTCTATGAGATCGTCGATAACGCAATCGATGAGGCGCTCGCCGGATTCGGTGGCCAAATCGATGTGACCATCCATAAAGATGACGCCATCACGGTACGAGACCACGGGCGTGGGATGCCGACGGGGATGCACGCCTCCGGGAAACCGACGCCAGAGGTCATCTTCACGGTCCTTCACGCCGGCGGTAAGTTCGGCCAAGGCGGCTACAAGACGTCAGGTGGACTCCACGGGGTCGGCGCCTCGGTCGTGAACGCACTCTCGAGCAAGGTCCTCGTGACGATTTATCGCGACGGCAAAGTGTTCGAGCAGACGTTTGCCGACGGCGGGATCCCGCAGACGACGCTCCTCGAGACCGGAAAGACGCGTCAGACAGGGACGAGCGTCTACTTCAAACCGGACGCCTCGATCTTCTCGACGACGACATACAACTACGACACGCTTGCCGAACGGCTCCGTGAATCAGCCTTCCTATTAAAAGGATTGACGATCACGCTGACGGACGAGCGCTCTGGAAAAGAAGAGACGTTCCATTACGAGGAAGGGATTGCCGAGTTCGTCCAATATTTGAACGACGACAAGGCAACGCTTCATCCGATCGTCTACTTCGAAGGGACGGAGAACGATATCGAGCTCGAGCTCGCCTTCCAGTTCACGGACGCCTATTCCGAGAACGTCCTCTCGTTCGTCAACAACGTCCGGACACGTGATGGCGGTACGCACGAGGTCGGCGCCAAGACGGCGATGACCCGCATCGTGAACGAGTACGCCCGTAAGAACGGATTGTTGAAGGAAAAAGACAAGAACCTCGACGGCGGAGACGTCCGTGAAGGCTTGACGCTCATCGTCTCGGTACGGATCCCGGAAGAGTTCCTCCAATTCGAGGGGCAGACGAAGTCGAAACTCGGCTCGCCGGAGGCCCGCACGAGCGCCGATGGTGTCATGGCCAAACAACTGACGATCTTCCTCGAGGAGAATCCGCAGATGGCGACGATGCTCATCAAGAAGGCGATTCGTGCCGCCCAGGCCCGCGAAGCCGCCCGGAAAGCCCGGGAAGAGGCTCGCAACGGCAAGAAGAAGAAACGTTCGAGCATCTTGAACGGGAAACTGACTCCGGCGACGTCTAAGAACGCCGCCAAGAACGAACTGTTCCTCGTCGAGGGTGACTCGGCCGGCGGTTCGGCCAAACAGGGCCGTGACCGGACGTTCCAGGCCATCCTGCCGCTGCGCGGGAAGGTCATCAACTCGGAGAAGTCGAAACTCCAGGACATCATGAAGAACGAGGAGATCAACACGATCATCCACGCGATCGGGGCCGGGGTCGGCCACGACTTCGACCTCGAGGACTGCAACTTCGACAAAATCATCATCATGACCGATGCCGATACGGACGGGGCCCACATCCAAGTGCTCTTGTTGACGTTCTTCTTCCGTTATATGCGCCCGCTCGTCGAGGCCGGCAAAGTGTTCGTCGCCTTGCCACCGCTCTATCGGATTTCGAAAGGGAAAGGCAAGTCGGAACAGTTCGAGTATGCTTGGGACGAAGAGGCGCTCGAGAAGCTCGTCAAAGTGTATAAGAAGGGCTATATCCTCCAACGCTACAAAGGTCTCGGTGAGATGAACGCCGACCAGCTGTGGGAGACGACGATGAACCCGGACACACGGACGCTCATCCGTGTCACGGTCGACGACGCTGCCGTCGCCGACAAGCGTGTCTCGGTGCTCATGGGAGACAATGTCGCCCATCGCCGTGAGTGGATCGAGGAGAACGTCGCCTTCGGCCTCCAGGAAGATGATTCGATCATCGCCAATGAACACGTGACTAAAGCGATTGAGGAAGTGATGTAACGATGTCGACGATTCAACACATTTTAAACTTGTCGCTCGAACAGGTCGTCGGTGACCGCTTCGGGCGTTACTCGAAATATATCATCCAGGACCGGGCCCTCCCGGACGCGCGCGACGGCCTCAAACCCGTTCAGCGCCGCATCCTGTATGCGATGCACCATGAAGGTAACACGAACGAGAAACCGTACCGCAAATCGGCCAAGACGGTCGGGAACGTCATCGGTAACTATCACCCGCACGGTGACAGTTCCGTCTATGAGGCGATGGTACGCCTGTCGCAGGACTGGAAGTTGCGTTACCCGCTCATCGACATGCACGGGAACAACGGCTCGATGGATGGCGACTCGGCTGCCGCGATGCGGTATACCGAGGCTCGTCTGTCGAAGATTGCCGGTGTCATGCTGACGTCGATCTCGAAGAACACGGTCGACTATACGCCGAACTTCGACGATTCGACCGAGGAGCCGCTCGTCTTGCCGTCACTCCTCCCGAACCTGCTCATGAACGGGACGACGGGGATCTCTGCCGGTTATGCGACCGAGATTCCGCCTCACAACTTGACCGAGGTGCTCAACCTCGCCATCGCTCGCTTGAAGGGCGAGGTCGAGACGACGAATGACGCGTTCCGTTATATGCAAGGACCTGACTTCCCGTCTGGCGGGATCGTCATGGGCAAAGACGGTATTTTGAAGGCGTTCGAGACCGGCAAAGGCAAGGTCATCATCCGTGCCAAATCGGTCATCGAGCCGCTCAAGGGAGGTCGTGAACAGATCACGATCACCGAGCTTCCATATGAGGTGAACAAGGCGAACCTCGTCAAGAAGATGGAAGAGCTCCGTCTCGACCGTAAAGTCGAAGGTGTCGCTGAAGTCCGTGACGAGACCGACCGGACCGGCGTCCGTGTAGTCATCGAGTTGAAGAAGGAAGCCGATGCGGAAGGTGTGCTCCATTTCTTCTTGAAGCATACCGACCTGCAACTCGCCTATAACTACAACATGGTCGCCATCGTCAACCGGACACCGAAACAGATGGGCCTGTTGCCGATCATCGACGCATACTTGAAGCATGTCGAAGAAGTCGTCACCCGACGCACGACGTTCGAACTCGACCAGGCGAAGAAACGCGCCGAAATCGTCGACGCGCTCGAACAGGCCATCTCGGTCTTGGACGAGACGCTCGAACTCATCCGGTCGGCCAAAGACAAGTCCGAGGCGAAGCAGAAGCTCATGGAGCGGTTCTCGTTCTCGGACCGCCAAGCCGAAGCGGTCGTCATGCTCCAACTCTACCGGTTGACGAACACGGATATCGTCGAGCTCCAGAAAGAGGCGAAGGCACTCCAGAAAGAAATCACCCGCCTCGCCAACATCTTGAACGTCGACGCCACGAAACGGAAGCTCATCTCGAAAGAGTTGACGGCGCTCCGTGACGAGTTCGGCGACGCGCGGCGCTCGGTCATCGAGTCCGAGGTCGAAGAGTTGAAACTGAAGACCGAAGTCATGATCGCCGTCGAAGAGACGATGGTGTTCGTCAGTCGTGACGGGTACGTCAAACGCTCATCGATGCGATCGTATGGCGCCTCGAGCGACGATATGCCGGACATGAAGCAGAAAGACCGTCCTGTCCTCGTCACTCAGGCGATGACGACGGATCACTTGCTTGTCTGGACGAACAAAGGCAGCTACTTGCTCATCCCGGTCCATCAGATTCCGGAGTCTAAATGGAAGGACGCCGGACAACATGTCGCCAACCTCGTGCCGATCGAAGGCGAACAAGTCGTCTCGGCCGATGTCGTCTCGACGTTCGACACCGACGCGCACTGTCTGTTCGTGACGCGTGAAGGGATGGTCAAACGGACGCCGCTCCGTGACTATGACGCCCAACGCAAGTCGAAGGCGCTCATGGCGCTCAAGCTGAAAGGCGACGACGAGGTCGTCTTTGCGGGCATCAGTGACGGGCCAGGCCAACTGTTCCTCGTCTCCGAGCGCGGTTACGGCCTCTGGTTCAAAGAAGATGACGTGCCGGTCGTCGGCCAGCGGGCCGCCGGTGTCAAAGCGATGAACTTGAAGGATGGGGACATGGTCGCCGATGCCTTCGCCTTCTTCACACCGCCACTGTTCGTCCTCGTGACGCAACGTGGAGCGGTCAAGAAGATGAAGCTCGAGGACCAGTTCGACTGCACGAACCGTAATTTGCGCGGGACGATGCTCATCCGCGAAGTCAAATCGAAACCGCACCAGATTCGTCGTGTGCTCCCGGTCCATGACGATGAGACGCTCCACATCATCGGGAAAGAGAAAGCGAAGACGGTCAAGACGAAGCAATTGACGCTTCTAGACCGCTACGCTAATGGCTCGTTCGTGTTTGATGAAGAGACGTTCGGAGAGATTGAGGACGTGTACCTCGATTAACGTATGAACCCCTGTACAACAGACGTTGTGCAGGGGTTTTTGGTTTCGGTATACTAGAGGGAATAGACGAAAGTGAATCCACGAACGAGGAGATCATTCCATGCACGATTTGCTGAACGACCCACACATGAACAATTATCCGGAATTTCGCACGTTTTGTGAATTGAAGCGTCGAGGATTACGAAAACAGGCACTTGCCGCCATGGCGCCGTTTCTTAAAACGGTGGAGACATGGAGTTTTGAACAACGACAGGAATTCGTTTCCTGGCTATACACGCATGACGAATCGTCCGACCCAGATGACTCCTATAATATATTCGTGTATTCGCTCGTAACGAAGGTGCTACAACCGACCCTCCATGAGTGGAAGCAGCGTTTTCCGAATGACCCTCGTCCTTATCGCTGGCTACAAGAGTATGAACAGGCATTCGCACTCGGTGGGCTATCCGAACAGATTGCAGTCCAAGCGCTCATGGATCAAAAAATATTTTCACTTTGGTTCGCATTTCATCACATTAACGAAAATCTCTATCTCAGTGAGGTTGATGAGGACAGAGAGATCATTTTAGAAGCGAGGAAGCTGAACCAGTCCGTACTGAGTGAAGAGAAGCAAGCGGAATATGAGGCAGAACTTAGATACTATGGCGACTTGCTGGCGGATTGGGTGGCTTACACTCATGCGGATTCGGAGAATGAGAGTTTTCTCGACTGGTGTGAGCGGTACGAACGAAATTACCCGTTCACGGAAAGCTATTATTATGAGTAGTAAACCAAAAGACGCTCGAAGCGTCTTTTTTTAATTGCATTTTAAATGTCAGCCTCCATCAGATAGCGCTCCAAATCGGCCTGTTGGCGCAAATGATGCCGGGTATGCATCTCGATGAGGTCGTACCATTCCTGTGCGTTCAGCCAGCCAAAACCGCCATGCCGGGCTTTGACGTCACGGTTCGCCGAGCGGACGAGCGGTTCAAGCCGACTCAGGCGCGCGGACAACTCATCGAGTCGTCGCTCGAGCGTCTCACGCTTGTCCGTATTGTTCGGGGGCTGATTCATCTCGTCAGGTAAGCGGATTTTAATCGGAGGGAACCCGCCGGCTTGAAACAATCGCTCACCGAACTCGGTCTTCCCGCGCGGTTGTTCTTCCTGTGAGGCGAGACACCGTTCAATCTCGTCTGCATATTCCTCGGCCACTACGATGATATGGTCGTACATCTGTCCGATTGACCAGATGTCTGCCGCTGCCTGATAGCGCAACTGCCGTTCGGTATAGCTGTCCAAGTCTTCCTTGAACTGGGATAACACTGCGATCGACATATCGTTCCTCCTTTGACCACTGTTCTCGTATCAGTATATCACGGGGAGGATCGGTACTTTCTCATGGGAGCGGGTATTGCTAAAAGGAACAAGCCCATCGTATGGCGAATGGGGTAAGAGGATAAATGATGGGGGGATCACTATGTCTCAATGGCTCGACTGGGCCAAACGGCTCCAGGCGCTGGCACAGGCCGGCTTGACGTTTACGAAAGACGAGTTCGATCGCGAACGTTACGTCGAACTCCAACGGATCGCGACTGAGATGTTCGAACGACAGTCAGACCTGGCATTTGAGGAGGTTATGAAACTGACGCACGTCGATGGTTACCCGACACCGAAACTCGATGTGCGTGGTGTCGTCTTCCGGGACGATGCGCTCTTGCTCGTCAAGGAGCGGTCGGACGGGCTTTGGACGTTACCGGGTGGGTTTTGTGAGGTCGGGCTATCCCCGGCCCAGAATATCATCAAGGAAATCGAGGAGGAGGCCGGGTTCCATGTCGTACCGGTGCGGCTGCTCGCCTTGTTCGATATGCATCATCACGACCATCCACCGCTGTCGCAGCATTACTATAAGCTGTTCATCGAATGCGAGCTGATTGGTGGCGAGGCACAGGTGAGCCATGAGACGAGCGAGGTCGCGTTCTTCACGCGGGACAACTTACCACCTCTATCGACCGCACGTAACACGCAGGAACAGCTTTATATGTGTTTTGAGGCTAGATGGCAAGAAGATTGGATCACGTTGTTTGATTAAGGGGAGGGGATACCATGAAAGTCACACGGATTGATCACGTTCATCAACTGACATTCTATGCGCCTGTATTACCGATTAACGTCCAATTGATTGAGCGGGAACTTGGACTCATCTTGATTGATACCGCCCTCGCGCGTAACGCGGAAGCGATTTTAGCATATATTGAGGCACTGGAGCGGCCGCTGCTCGCCATCTTGCTGACGCACGCCCATGGCGATCACGTTGGTGGTGTCGATACCATCTTGAAGGCGCATCCGCACGCCGAGCTGTACGTCTCACGGCGAGATGCCCGTCTCCTTGAAGGGGACAAGACGACCGACCCGGATGAGCGGCCACTCAAACTAAAAGGGTCTCTCCCGACCATCCACTCTTTGCCGGATAAATTGCTCGACCCAGGAGAGCGGTTGTTCGGTCTGAAGGTCTATCCGGCAGCCGGTCATACGCCGGGCTCCATCGCCTATTTCGATGAGAAGGAACGGGTATTGTTTGCCGGAGACGCGTTTCAAACACGTGGGGGAGTCGCCGTGGCAGGGGACGTGCGCCCATTGTTCCCGCTCCCGGGCGTCGCGACATGGGATAAACGGGCAGCGGTCGAACATGCGGAGAAGTTGATCGACCTGGCACCGCGCCACACGTTCGTCGGGCACGGACAGCCGGTCGCTGGGACACATCGTCTCTATTTGGCGCTGAAACGGGCCAAACGCAAGCAAGCACGTCTATTTTCACGATAAGCCGGAGGTGCTGACAGATGGAGTTACGCGAGATTCAGACGACAGATTATCAACTGGCCGAGCAGATGCTCGAGATTCAACGGAACGCCTATGCGGTCGAGGCCGAGCTGATCGGATTCGATGAGATTCCGGCACGATATGAGACGGTCGAAGTGATTCAAAATCTGCCGGGTACAAGCTATGGCTTATATAACGATGAGCGGTTGATTGGATTCATCACGGTCGAAGCAGCCGAGACCACGGTCGAGGTCACGAAATTATGCATCGATCCGACATATTTCAGGGCGAGACTCGCGACGACGTTGCTCGAACACGTGCTCAGCTTGCATGAAGATAAGCTTGTCTATGTGCACACCGGCAAACATAACGGTCCAGCCAAGAAGCTGTACACGAAGCTCGGGTTCGAACCGAGTGCCGAGTTTGAACCGGAACCGGGTGTCACTTTGATTCGATTTACGCGATCTTGAATCCCTTATCTCAAATTTCAGATTCCGTCTCACTTCTTTAAGTATACTAAAGGATTGAGACGGAGTTTTATTTTTACTGATAATATATGTTATGTTAACTAGAAGAAAAAAACAGAGAAATCGATGTCAGATGTGACGTCTCTCCTCTCGATAAAATCAGAAAATCTTGTACCAATACAACGTCATGTCGATGTTCGGATTGCCGGTCTGTTTGAGCGTATCGACACCGCCGAGTGCGAACCCTTCTTTCGCATAAAATCGACACGCCATCACGTTATCGTTCTGCGCTTCGAGTGACAATCCGAGTAACGACTGCTCGTTTGCCCACGTCTCCGCAGCTTCCATCAGCAAATGGCCGAGTCCGCTCTGTCGGTAACTGGCACGGACCGCGATGTTCTCGATATACGCAAAACGGTTCCAGTCTTTGACCACACGGATCTGTCCGATACATATCTTATCGTCGAACGCCAAGAATACTTGTTTGTCCTCACTGTTGATGTATGCCTGCCAGTCCAGTGAATCGTCCGGGAAACACGTCTCGTGGGTTTTCTCATATAACTGTTCCTCATACGTCCAAACCCCGTCACAAAAACTCGGAATGATTTTCCCGATGACTGGAAACGGGTTATTGGCTTCATTTACGACGCTGATGGAATACTCATCTAACGCTTTGATCGAGATGTTTGCGCGATCCATTGCATCATTCTCCCTTCTATATGTAATGACCGCTCCATCCTTGAACCAAATGGTCTCACTAGACTAGCCGTAAAGTGGCGGTCATGAAATCAAAATCGGTGGGTCTGTCGACAACACTTCAATTACATCTCTTCTACTGTCATCATCTCATGCCCACATTACATACCCATCGAGAATAGGGTCATCAAATTCCAAAGTGACAATCCTAGTGGAATGAGCGACAGGATGGTCACCCATCTTTTCTTTGTAAAGAGTCCAATCATAAGCGTGATTAAGCCAATTGCTAAAACGATGATTATCGTCATAACTGTCATGGTTGGTCCATCTCCCGTAGCTAGATTATTGTAACTGATTTTAAGCTGGTTGCTCGTCGTTCATCAAGCACCTGTTACATTATTTGCTAGATTGCTATGAAACTCCTCTTTCTGTTTGATACATCATAGCGAACATCAACGATTCTTTGATTCGATTTTACTCATTGTTGGATAATGGTCCTTCCCATTCGCACAACTATTTTTTGTACAAGTCTACATCTGTTTCATCATAATTAATAAACTGTGTCATTCGTTTGAATCCTTCATTCATCAACATGTTAGCGCTTTATGGATTTATGTTTCAAAAATAACTTTAACGCTGTTCATCCGCTCTTAGGAGTTGCCTGTAAGCGGATGTCATGCTATTTTTAGACAGATGATAACTTAAGGAGGAACTTGAATGAAACGTATGACTAAAGGTTTGGCAGCATCCCTATTATTGGCTGTCCCGCTCGCGGCGTGTGGTGATTCTAGCACCGATCAGGCCGAAACTTCGCGCTGGGATGAGATCAAAGAAGAAGGTACACTCACGGTCGGTACAGCGGGCACGCTCTACCCGGCCTCGTTCCGCGAAGAGGATAGCGATGCGTTGACAGGGTTTGACGTCGAGCTCATGAAAGAGGTCGGGAAACGTCTTGACCTCGAGGTCCAATTTAAAGAGATGGCGTTCGACAACATGTTGACGAGCGTCCAAAACGGGCAAGTCGACGTCGCGGCGAACGATATTTCGGTCACCGAGGACCGGAAAGAGAAGTTTGCCTTCTCGACGCCATACAAGTACACGTACGGGACGGCCATCGTTCGGAAGAGCGACCTGTCTGGGATTGAGTCACTTGAAGACTTGAAAGGCAAGAAAGCCGCTGGTGAAGCGACGACCGTCTTCATGGACGTGGCTCGTCAATACGGGGCGGAGGAAGTCATCTACGACAACGCGACGAACGACCAGTATCTTCGTGACGTCTCGACAGGACGGACCGACGTTATCTTGAACGACTACTATCTCCAGACGCTCGCCCTCGCCTTCTTCCCGGAGTTCGATATCACGATTCACCCGGATATCGCCTATAACCCGCAGGAAGTCGCATTCTTGATGGACAAGGAGAACGCAGAGCTTCAAGAGAACATCGACCGCGTCCTTGCTGAGATGCTTGAAGACGGTACGGTGAAAGAGTTGTCGGAAACGTTCTATAACGGTGCCGATGTCTCGGTCGAACCAGACGTCGACGCGACCATCGTCGAATTGGACTAAGCGCTCATGTTCGAAGGTGTGAAATGGGAAGCGATTTTTGACGTCGACCTGGCTGTGCGCTCATTCCCTTATCTGCTAGGCGGCTTGCCGAACACGCTTTGGATCTCATTCGTCAGCATGTTGTTCGGCTTGTTGCTAGGTCTCGTGCTCGCCCTTGGAAAACTGTCACCGTCGCGGTTGCTGCGGTTCCCGTCGACGTTCTATATCTCGTTCATGCGGGGGGTACCGATTCTGATTATCCTGTTCATCTTATATTCAGGATTTCCGTTCATCGGCATCGAGTTCGCGGCGCTGACGGCGGCAATCATCGGGTTCAGCCTGAACTCGGCGGCCTATATCGCAGAGATCGTCCGGGCTGCGATCCGTGCCGTCGACCCGGGACAGGTCGAGGCGGCCCGCTCGCTCGGGATGACGAAGTGGCAGACACTAAAAGGGGTCGTCTTGCCACAGGCGACGCGAATCGCCCTCCCCCCGCTTTCGAACGTATTTCTCGATTTGATTAAAGCGAGTTCGCTCGCCGCCATGATCACCGTCCCGGAAATTTTCAATAAGGCGAAAATCGTCGGGGGCCGGGAATTCGATTATATGACCGTCTACTTGGTCGTCGCCTTGATTTATTGGGGCATCTGTACGTTCATGTCCTTCTTCCAAGACTGGCTGGAGCGGCATTTCGAACGCTATTTGGATACACCGAAACGATGACGATCACGTCATCGTTTTTTGTTTATCGTTTTGCGTAAGCGTCGAGTGTGCTATGATTTTTATAAATATTCAGAAAATAGACGGGGGACTTACATTATGGTGCAACAATGGACGACACATTTAAACGATCAAGTGATTGGGCAGTCGAAGGCGATTAAGCTGTCGACGATCGCCCTCCTCTCCGGGGGGCATGTGCTGCTCGAGGACCGGCCTGGTACCGGCAAGACGACGCTCGCGCGAAGCCTGGCGACGTCGGTCTCGGCCGCGTTCCAACGCGTACAGTGCACACCGGACACGCTACCGAGTGACATTTTAGGGATGGAGCTGTTCAATCCGACGACGGGCACGTTCGAACGCCGGACCGGACCGATCTTCACGTCGATTTTACTCGTCGATGAGATTAACCGGACGACACCACGGACACAGTCGGCACTGCTCGAGGCGATGCAGGAGCGTCAAGTGACGCTCGGTGAGGTGTCGCTGCGTCTTCCCGACCCGTTCTTCGTCATCGCGACGCAAAACCCGTTCGACGGGCAAGGGACGTTCCCGTTGCCGCAGGCACAGCTCGACCGTTTCTTGTTCAAACTTTCGCTCGCCCCGTTGTCACGGGAGTCGGAACGTCGATTGCTGCGGAACGAGCATTTGAGTGCGGCTCCGTTCACGTTGCAACAGACCGAACTTGCCGAGATGCAGCAAGCTGTCCGTGACGTCTTGTTCCACGAGGCGATGGAGGATTATCTCCTCGATTTCGTCGAGGCGCTCCGTCACCACCGGGACATCGAGGTCGGACCGAGTCCACGGGCGACGCTCGCCTATACGATGGCGGCCCGGGCCCATGCCTATATGGACGGACGGGACTACGTGTCACCGGAAGACATCCGCGCGCTTGCCTTGCCGATTCTCGGACACCGCATCGTCTTGACGGTCGAGGCGTCGCTTAAGACGAAACCGTCTAAACTGATCAAATCTGTGCTCGAGACCATCCCGGTCCCATCCGAGGTGTGACATGCAACTCGTCAGCCCTCGCTACCTCGAGTCCGGGTATATGTGGCTCTTGTTCGTCGTCGGGGTGTTCACCGCCCTGTACGGCAACGTCTTCCTCGCGAGTGTGATTATCGGTTTCAGCCTATACGCGCTCATCATGCCGGAGCTGTTGTTCCGGCTCGCCGAGTACGTTCACGTCGAAGTGACCGACGAGCTGAAGCTGTTCCCGAACGATGAAGAGACGTATACGATCAAATTGGTGTCGACGGCGCCTGTCCCGCTCGGTGTCGTCCGCCTGTCAGGATATCTCCATCCGACCGTCGAGTCGGAGGAACACGCCTTCTGGCGCCAAGAGAACTATGTCGGACGCGAGGCGGCCGTCGCCTATACGCTCCCGCTCAAAGCGATTCGGCGCGGCCCGATCCGTATGGAGGCGATTGGTATGGAGATTCGTGACCCGCTCCGCATGTTCTCGCTTTATAAGGAAGACCCGCTCGACCGGATTGGTTATGTGTTCCCTGAATTCCTGCCTTATCCGATCCCGAAGCGGCCGCCGACGTTACCTGGGGAAGAGATGGTCCGTCACAGCGCCTACCGGGATCCGGAGACGTTCCAATCGGTGGCCCCGTATCATGGGCAACCGATGCGGCAACTGTATTGGTCGGCCTATGCGAAGACCGGTGAACTGCTCGCCCGCACTGAGCAGCCCGTCCAAGCGAACGAATATGTCGTCGTGCTCGACTTGTTGACGAAAGACGGGCGCGCCCTCACCCATCAGATGGAGCGGGTGATCTCGCAGGCGGCAGCGCTATGCCGCGACTTCGAGAAAGAGAACGCGAGCTATGGGCTGATTGTGCCGACCTTGACGAAAGACGGCATCACCTATGACCTCGCCCCAGGGAGCGGCGAGACGCACTTCCGTAAGGTCATGACGACGCTCGCCTGTCTATCGGAACGTGACTTCCCGCTCGCCCGGTCACTGTTCGAACGGAAAGTCGCCAAATACGGCGGCAGCCAATCGATTTTACGGCTCGGAGGTGACGGCCGATGAGACTGCTTTGGTGGGTCTTCGCCGCTTTTTATGTCGGTCACGTCTTTCCGCTCGTGTTTCTGTTGACGCTCCGCCTGCCTCGTACGTGGCAACTCGGGGTGCAGACGTTCTTGAGCATCGCCGCCCTGTGGTTCTCCTATGAGATGAGTGTGACGTTGCTCTTGTTCACGTACGTCCACGCCTTTATCCGGACGCTCGATTGGACGGACCGTTACGCGATTGCCAGCGTGCTCTTCTTGATCGTCGATTGGTTGTTCCCGCCGGCGTCGCAGCCGCTCGCGATGATCGTCTTTCCGTTCCTGTTCTTGTTTTGGCAGCGGAGCCTCTATTACCGCCGTGACTATAAACGGATGCTGTCGACACTCGTCGTCGCCCTCGCAATCGGTCTCGGCCTGGCCGTGATCATCCGGACGATTAAAGAGTTATTGTTCGGTAACCTCGTCGCCTGGATTCGTCCCATCTTCGTGTGGATCGGGAGCTGGTTCGATGGGTTCAACTTGGATCCGTCCGACCGTGTCAACCGGATTATCGTACCGGACAATCCGAACATCGATGCCGAGACGATTTCGAATGAGACGTTGCTCGAATCGGCGACGAATCAATCGCTGTTCTTGATTTTGGCGTTTCTCGTCCTTTTGGTCGGATTGGTCGCGTTGTTCATCTACTTGCAACGCCGTAAAGAGATTCAAGAGGATGTGACGGTGCCGAAGCAGCGCTATCAGGCGGCGGATGCCGTCCGTCGCGCTACACGGGCCCCACGACACGTTCGTTTACTCGATGCCGGTCGCCGGCTCGAACAGGCCCATCCTCGCCATCGTGAAGAGACGGTCCTGGAATGGTTCGACCGTATCGGATTCGCCGAAGGGAGTCGTTTCGCCGTCTGGCTCGAGGCGGCCGAGTATGGGGAGAAAGAAGCCCCGGTACCCATTGTCGAGGCGTTCGAACGACAAGTCACCCAGACGCTCAACAAATAAAAGACCAGCCAGATCGTCCGGGAATACCCGGCGAACTGACTGGTCTTTTTTAGAGAATTGGGCTGAGCAGGCGTGACACGCTCTCTTTGAAACGGATCCATTTCGTCCGCGTCTCATAACGCTCAATCGTCAACCTGTCGGCACATGCGAGGTCTCGATTGAACGCATCGATGACAGACCGGGCCACAACCTCATCATAGACGAGCGCCGAGATCTCGAAATTGAGTCGGAAACTGCGGGCGTCGATGTTCGTCGTACCGATCGAGGCGACCTCACCATCGATGACGAGCGTCTTCGCATGGAGGAAACCACCTTCATACGTGTACACTTCGGCACCGTAGCGGACAAGCTCGGCTGCATTCGTATACGTCGCCCAATAGACAAACATGTGGTCCGGCTTATTCGGAATCATCAGGCGGATCTTCGTCCCAGACATGAGCGCGTTGCGGCAGGCGTCAAGGAAGCTAGCGTCAGGGATGAAATAAGGGGTCTGGATATAAATCGTCTCTTTCGCCTCGGTGATCATCTTGACGAGCATGTTTTTCAAGTGTTCGGTCGACGAGTTCGGGCCTGATGTGACGATTTGAACCGGGGAATGGGCCGTCTCGAGCAGGACGGTCGGCCAAAGGAAGTCTTCTTTCTCGGCCCGATGTTTCGTCGGCACGGCGCGGTTCCAATCGAGGAGAAAACGTTCGAGCAGTTCACGCACCGCCTCCCCTCTCATCCGCAGATGCACGTCGCGCCAATAGCCGAACTGTCGATTCGTGCCCAAATATTCATTCCCGACGTTGAAGCCGCCGATATAGCCGATGTCCCCATCGATGATACATAACTTGCGGTGATTGCGGTTGTTGACGCGGAAGTTGATGCCGAGGCGTGACGGGAAGAACGACTTCACCTCGCCGCCGTGCGCGAGAAGCTGTTTGAAATGGGAACGTCGCAACCCCCTCGAGCCGACGGCGTCATAGAGTAAACGTACTCTGACGCCTTCCTTGGCCCGGCGAGTGAGCGCCTCGATGAGCGCTTGACCGAGCGAATCGTTTTGAATGATATAGTACTGGATGTTGATTTCCTGCGTCGCCACCTCGATGTCATGGAACAACGCCTCGAACTTCTGCTCGCCGTCATGAATGACCTGAATCGCATTATGATACGTCACGAGCGCATTCGTAGAGGATAAGTTCAAACGGGCGAGCCGTCGATATTTGGACAAAAGCGGGTCAAGAGCGAACAGGCCCTCATGCGCATCGAGCTCGGCCAATTGGTCGTCGACGTGTTTGGCATACTCATGACGCCGTTCCTCGTCGACTTGATAAAAGTTGTTCGATTTGATTAACCGTCCGAAGAAGATGTAGATAAAGAAACCGAGCAGTGGGATGAAAAACAGCACGAGCAACCAAGCCCACGTCGAACCGATGTCACGCCGCTCGAAAAAGATGATGGTGACGGCGAACGTGACGTTCAAGACAATCAGCACGATACCGAGAACGCTCAGAATGATTTCTGTCGGGATCATCTCGTTTCCCTCCCTTTTACTCCCTAACATACCCGTTCCCGTCAAAAAAGATGGGGGAGAATATGCGTCGAATTTTTGATTGCTTCCGTTTCTGGGTAAAAACTAACAGACATACCGGGAAATCTCAATCAGAAATGAGGACAAGATGATGGAGACGATGATGATCGGCTTTAGTTTGATTGTTGCAATCGGTGCCTTGGCTCAACTGTTCGCTTGGCGGTTCGACCTGCCAGCCATCATTATCATGACCGTGGCCGGAGTGCTTGTCGGGCCAATCTTCGGGTGGATTGACCCGGAGTCGATGCTTGGCGACTTATATAGCCCATTGATTTCATTCGCCGTCGCCCTCATTTTGTTCGAAGGAAGCCTTGGTCTGGAATTTCGTGAAATCCGTGAGTATCGAAAAGTCATCGCCCGGCTCGTGACGGTCGGGGTGCTGCTTTCCTTTCTCGCCACCTCGGTCTTGTTGATCACCGTCGGGGATATCCACTGGCTCCCGGCCATGACGCTCGGCGCTTTATTCGTCGTGACAGGCCCGACGGTCGTCATCCCGCTCCTACGGCAAGCGAATTTGGTTCCGCACGTGGCGAACGTGCTGAAATGGGAAGGCATCATTGTCGATCCGATTGGGGCGCTCCTGGGGCTGTTCGTCGTCCAATTCGGGTTTGCTTTTTATAAAAACGACAGCTTGACGACCCATCTTCCTTTTTTAGGCTCCTGCTTGGTCGGGATTTTATTGGGGATTGTGTTCGGCGTCGTCTTGATGCGTTCGTTCGCGAAAGGGAGAGTCCCCGAATATTTGCAGACAACCTTGACGTTGAGCGGCGTGTTGCTCGTCTTCTCGATGAGTGAATGGGTCATGCATGAGGTCGGTCTGCTCGCCGTGACGGCGATGGGGCTGACAATGGCAAATTCGAAATTCGCGAGGCCAGAGATTCTCACCCATCTTCGTGAATTCAAAGAGAACGTGTCCATCCTCTTAATTTCATCGGTGTTTATCATGTTAACGGCCAGTTTGAGTCGCTCAGACTTACTTGCCGTCTTTCAAGCCCCATTATTGCTGTCGATTGCCGGCATCTTGTTCCTCGTTCGACCTTTCTCCATCCTCTCTGCGACGATGGGGACGCCATTAGTGAGGAACGAGCGGTTATTCATCGGCTGGATTGCGCCTCGGGGCATCGTGGCCATGACGGTGACCGGATTCTTTGCGGCTGAAATCACGGAGCTAGGTGTGACAGATGCTGAAAAAATGTTACCGATGACGCTCGGACTTGTCTTTTTATCTGTGACGCTTCACGGATTGACCATCAAACCGCTGGCCAGACGTCTCGGACTGAACAAAATCAAGAATCCTTGGAGCTGAACACACAAAAAACACCGCGCCTGCGGTGTTTTTGGGGTAAATCGATTAGTTTAAGATTGTGATTTGGACTGATTTACGACCGAAGTTGAGCGCTTGCTCTTGTGTCGGCATCAAGAGGTCAATCTTGTTACCTTTAATGGCGCCGCCAGTATCTCCAGCGATTGCTTCGCCGTAGCCTTCGACATAAACTTTAGAGCCGAGTGGGATGACTGAAGGGTCAACCGCGATGACTTTTTGGTTCGGGTTCGAACGAACGTCAATTCCTGTTGCCGTGATTCCTGAGCATCCTGCACAGTATGGCGTGTAAGCCGTTGCTTCCACAGTCATCGTCTTACCTGAAGCCGGAGCTTGGGTTTGCGTTGTCGACGTAGACTGTTTCGTCACTGGTGCAGATGTTGATGCTTTTGGTTTAGCGGCTGGTGCACTGTTTGCAACCGATGCTGCTTTGGCACCTTTTACAGAGAATTGTTGACCAGGGAAAATGAGATCTGACTTAAGACCGTTCCATGTCATCAATTGGTTGACAGATACGCCGTTGTTTGTCGCGATGCGATACAACGTGTCGCCTGCTTTAACTGTATACGTTTTTGAAGCGCTTGAAGCTTTAGCTTCTGACTTCGCGAGCTTCAATACTTGATTTGGGTAGATCATATTAGAGTTTAAGCCGTTCGCTTGTTTAATGTCATTAACTGATACACCATTGTTCACGGCGATACGGTAAAGTGTATCTCCAGACTGAACTGTGTGTGTTGATGCTGCCGAAGCTGGAGCAGCGACTCCTAAACTAAGGCCAGCGAGTGCCGTTAGTGTCAATAGTGGTTTTTTCATAAGAATATTCCTCCCTTTTCTAACGCCCCCTTACTGTAACACCTGTATGTTTCACTGCCGTTACAGCCTGATATGAGAGTCGTATCAGTTCAGTTACAGAAGCTTTCAAGGGGATGAGAGGAGTCTGAAATTTTACAATCTAGATACAAATGGCTTTGTTGAGCCGTTTTCGTCTATACTATAGAGTAGAGAAAGGAGGTTTTAGTCTTTGGAACTATTACTGCTATATTACATTGTGACTAATTTACTAGCGTTTATGACATTTTTCCTCGATAAACGCCGTGCAAAATCAGGAGAATGGCGAATTTCAGAACAAACGTTACTTATTCTTGTCTGGATTGGTGGCGCATTCGGGGCCTATCTCGCAATGCGCCTCTTCCGACATAAGACGTTGAAGCCGATGTTTCGGATTGGTGTCCCGATAGCCATCTTGGTACATGCCGGTATCACGGGCTGGTTCATCTTCTGACGCCATTATATAGAAGAAACTCGTTCGTACTGTCCAACGGAGATGTCATCGAAATGTCTGGATTGACGCTTGGTGGTGAGAAATTAAAGTCTCCAGTCGGTGCGAAACCGAAATAAATGTTTGATTGTTGAGGTGTGGGGATGAAAGTCGAAACAAATATGATTGACGTCGAGACGTGGACCGAACGGACGATGGAGATCGGGTTCACGACCAATGCGCAGTTTCAAGTCTGGCTGGTCACCCATGGCCAAGTCGAGGTCCGGGTCAACGGGACCCGTTCACGGCTTCGGCCTGGGATGGCGTTGCTGCTCGACCGAGGACAGGTCACAAAAGTCGAGCGGACAGGCGACTCGTTTCAAATGACGATACTTCATGTCGACCCGTTCGACTTGGTGGCACCGCCGCTCGCTGAGCAATACGTCACACCGTTTATCGGGACGATCGGCCATCACATACTGCATCCGGCTGAACCGGGTGACAAGGCGATCCTCGAGACGCTTCATAAAGTAATCCGGAGTTTACAGAAAGACTCGGCTTTCGCGTTGCTCGACGCGACACTGCAGCTTGTCGTCGTTTGGCGCTATTGGATTCAAAGGCCGCCCGTGATGAGACGGCCTGGGCAGGAGCGCATGCAACACATGATTTCCTATATACACGACCATGACACGATGAAGCTGTCGCTCGAAGACATCGCCGCTGCCGGTGGACTGAGCCGGGCCGAGTGTTGCCGTTACTTTTCGAAGTGGGGAGACACCTCACCGCTCGCCTATGTCCAAGACGTCCGCATGCAACGGGCCGCACGTCTGTTGTGTGCGACAGACATTCCGGTCGCTGAAGTAGCGAACCGGCTTGGCTACACGAGCGTGAGCCATTTCGTCCAGACGTTCAAAAAAGTACATAACCGCACCCCGCTCGCGTTCCGTAAACAGAAGACATAACAAAAGCCGACACGCGCGTGTCGGCTTTTCTCGTTACCGGGCGGTCCAACCGCCGTCCGCTTTCAATACGTCGCCATTGACGAAACTCGAATCATCGGAGGCGAGGAACAACGCGACCTTGGCGATTTGCTCCGGTTCACCGATCGGGGCCTCCCCTGCCCCTTGGATGGCACGCATCCCGAGCTCGCTCGGCGCGGTGATGGTGGCGCCGATATTCGTATTGACCCCGCCCGGCGCGATGGCGTTAGCCCGAATCTTGTTGAACGTGCCGTACGTGGCGGCGATGTTTTTCGTGAGCCCGATGAGTGCGTGTTTCGAGGCGACGTATGAGGCACCGCCACGTGTCCCGAACAGCCCACCGACCGAGGCGTTATTGATGATGACACCACCCGACTCTTGCTTGTCCATGATGTTGATGGCGGCCCGGGCCAGTTTCATCGGTCCGGTCAAGTTGACGGCGATGACCCGGTCCCATACCTCGTCGGTCACTTCGCCGACGGTCAAGAAGTTGTCCATGATGCCGGCATTGTTGACCAAGATGTCGAGCGAACCGAACGTGCTCATCGCCGTCTCGACCATTTTGTCGATATCTTCCTGTTTCGTTACGTTCCCGGCGACGCCGACGGCTTCCCCGCCGCTCGCTTTAATCTCTGACGCGACCGCTTCGACCGTATCCCCATTCATGTCGACGGCGACGACGCGTGCTCCTTCCTCGGCAAACAGTTTGGCGATTGCCCGCCCCATCCCTGACCCGGCCCCGGTGACGAGTGCCGTCTTACCTGATAATTTCACACCGCATTCCTCCTTGTTGAGACAACTCAAGAGCGACAGAGAAAACGACAAGTGCAATCTGCTCACGTGTCATTAGTCTATACCCGGATTTTGAGGGAAACGTGTCTCTGTTTGGAAGAATCTGCTTTTGTTCACTTCAATGGTCACGTACAATGAAAAGATACAGATATTGGGAGTTGAAAGGTGGGGTTCAATTGAATCGTTATCATGTAGAAGTGCTCGGGAGCGGGCCACCCATTTTATTTTTACCGGCTGGAGGGTTCACCGGCGAAGAAGGACGTTCGCTCGCCGAGGCGTTGCGCGACGACTATGAAGTGCATTTGCTCGATTTGCCAGGGTTCGGACGAAGTGAAGGTATCGATCGCCTTGTGACGTCCGAACAGTTGGCGGATTGGGTGAACGACTACGTCGTCACACATCGACTTGGACCCGTCCACGTGATGGCGCATTCGCTCGGCGGTGCGGTCGGTCTCGCTTTCGCCACGCATTTTCCAAAGCAAGTGGAGCGGCTTGTCTTGCTCGATCAAGGGCATAAGGCGTTCCCGCGCGTTCCGTTGAGAGAGTATGGGGTGTTCGGTCTTGCCGTCCCGCTCCTGAGCGGATTTTATCATCTGTTTGGACCTCGACTCGTTCGGAAAATCGAGACGAAAATTATTTCAGACAAAGTGTCATCTCCGATACAAGAGGAACAACTCCAGACGTTCTGCGCACAGACAGGTCTCCTTGAACGAGACGAGATTCGACGTGCGTTGGACGCCCCGGCTAAGCTCGGACGAGGCGGATTGAATCTGTTGTTCGGCTTCTATCACCTTGACGTGCCGCAGCTCATGCGTTCACTGCAAGTCCCAACCTTGCTCTTCTACGGCGATTTTGTCGGACTGGACGACAAAGAAGCCCGATTGACGAAGTCAGCCATTCTAGACCTGCAACGACATGAGCTGCCGATCACTTACATAAGAATGACAGGTGGCCACTTCGTCCATTGGAATCCTGCGTTCCCGATTGAACAAGTGCGACAGTTTTTACAAACTGAGAAAGCGAGCAGTCTCTAATGAACCGTAAGCAAAAGATAGTGTTTGTTCAAGTGACTTTTATGTTGCTATCTTCGGGAGTCGTTTTGGTGGGAGTGAGTCAATCACATCTCATAACCTTGTCTCGAATGATTTTAGTCTCTGACGCTTCAAAAGCTCCGTATAGAGGAGGCCAGGAACGCACAGATTTACATATCATATATATTTACAAAATTCAGCCGGACTAAGTTCTTTCGTTCAACCTGTCCTCGTTGAGCTTTCATTATAAAGCGTTCCCAAGTGATTGATTGGGCTCTTGGCTTGTCAAAAGCCTTATAGCCCGTTCCATGAGCGATAAATCATATAACGTTAAATTTGATATTGATTTTACAATAAGAGAAAATAGAAATACTAAACAGAAAGTGGTGATCATTCTGCTTAATATCAAAAGTCTTTCCAACCAACTTATGTATGCAACTGTCAGAATACAAACAGAATCAGGTGTTGGAACAGGTTTTATCTTTGAATTGAATCTCGGCTCTGAAAATCAAGATGTGCCTTGTGTTGTTACAAATAAGCATGTAGTTGTAGGAAATCAATCTGCCTCTTTTAGTTTTAAGAAAAGAAATGCCGACAATTCACCAAACCATCAAGAAACAATGAATATTGATATCTCCAATTTAGATTCACTTATCATTCTTCACCCTGATCCTTCTATTGATTTATGTCTCATTCCAATTGCTTCTATCCTTGCTGAGGTCGAAAGACGACGTGAGGCTGTTTACTATATTAAACTAACAGCCGACTTGATTCCTTCAGATAAAGACTTAGAAAAATTAAATGTTCTTGAAGATATTGTGATGGTAGGTTATCCAAACGGCTTAAGTGATTCTCACAATAATGTCCCAATCCTTAGAAAAGGTGTTACGGCTACGCATCCATTTTTCAATTACAACGGGCAACCAAACTTTGTAATTGATGCTGCTTGTTATCCAGGCTCTAGTGGTTCTCCGGTATTCATACTTAATGAAGGTTCTTATAGCACTCCCGATGGTTTAATAATGGGAGGTAGAATAATGTTTATCGGCATTCTTCATTCCGGTCCACGAATTACCGAAGCCGGACGCATTGTTCCTCAAAACATACCAACAAATTTGAACACTACACCTCAAATTCGCACCGAAATGATGATGAACTTAGGTTTCGTCGTAAAGTCAAAAAAACTCTTAGATTTCATTCCTGTTATTCAAGAATTGGTAAGACAAAATGAAATCCCAAACCAAGGATAAAAAAGATGAGTGCTAACTATGTTTAAGTAAGCACTCATCTTTTTTATTCAAACGCTGTCAGCAAAAAAAATCACGTGGTCAACCGTCGGCCGAACATTCGGGGATATGTCAGAATGTGTCCTGTGCGGTAGAGTCCATCACCGGCTACGATGCTGCGGGAGACGTATCGTACCGTTTCAATAACTAAAAAAGAGACGGAGGACGATTGTCCTCTCATCTCTTAGCGTTCGCAGGCGATACCGTCTTTATCACGATCTTTTGATTTGTTCGCTTCATACAGCGAACTGTTGGCGTAAGGTTTGTACTTTGTCTTCCCGCCTTTGTTTTTCGTCGTCTTCGTCTTGGCGACACCGCCCTTATACGTCTTATTTAGCTCGGTACAATTTTTGAATTTTTTCGGTGCGGCGTCCACGGTTTCGGACGGTGCGACGCTCAGCGTGAATAACGCGATGCCGGCGATGGTCGCGCGAAGTAGCTTCTTCATAGTTGTTTCCTCCTTAGTCACAAGCATTATGCGTTCTTATTCTTGTCTATTATATGAGGGATTCAGCTAACTAACCTAGTTTATAAAATATTCAAATGGAAGGACGAGTACATTGACCTCATCACTTTTTTATATCGACAATACTGATGAACAGCTCTATCAAGGAAATTTACTCGTATCTGAACACGAAATGGTTGAACCCCTTAATTTGGAGTTCATCGAACGGTTGGTGTTTGATTCTGAAGCCCTCAAGTGTTTGATCACCCGACGCCATTCTTCGCGGCGAATCCAGTTAGAAGAACAGCCTCTCGACCAACTTCAGAAAATGTGGGAAAAGACCTTCAAACACCACCTCACCTTTGATCATGCGTTTACTCTTGACGATTTTCCGAACGAATATTGTTGGACGACACGCGTCTGGCAAGGAGACGATTGTTGATATCTCGTCTTCACCGAGCATCACTTATTTCATTGTTAACGAACCAGTAAAGGAAGGTCACATCTATGGATTTACTTATTTTGATACAGGACCGGGCGCTCCCGCTACTCTTGCTCGCATTGTTTCTCATGCTGAACG
The DNA here is from genome assembly GCF_018616375.1 of Exiguobacterium sp. J17977. Taxonomy (GTDB): domain Bacteria; phylum Bacillota; class Bacilli; order Exiguobacteriales; family Exiguobacteriaceae; genus Exiguobacterium; species Exiguobacterium mexicanum. The sequence continues at coordinate 80,981 of NZ_JAEQBB010000002.1, forward strand.
TGGTATTCGTCATCGGGATTTGGAGACGACGACACCACTTTTCCAAAGGATTCCTCGTGTTCGCGAGTTCGCTTGCGTTCCTACTCATGACATCATCGATTATTCTCATCATGTTCACGATGTTCATCGGCTACAATCAGTGATGTCTTCTATCCGATGACATCCGTATCAAAATCATCGAGTACCCTTACAATGTTCGAAGTATGATGAATGCAGAAAGGAGGGAATGCCAATGCTTGAATCATTGAATCGATTGATGGACCATATCGATCAACATCTAACAGAAGATATCACGAGTCAGGATATCACACGAATCGTCGGGGTGTCGGACTATCATTTCCGACGCATGTTTTCGTACATGGCGGGGATGACACTTAACGAATACATCCGAAACCGTCGACTGTCCGAAGCGAATAAGGACTTGATTCATGGGAAATCGGTCACGGACGTGGCCTTTATGTATGGCTATCAATCCGTCGACGGCTTCTCGCGAGCGTTTCGAGACTGGTGCGGCTTTTTACCGTCAGAAGTGATCAAGAACAAGATTCAAAAGTCATTCCCGAAATTCACATTCTTCATCGACATCAAAGGGGGAATTTCAATGGAATTCAAATTAGAACACAAGCCTTCATTCAACGTCGTCGGCGTGTCCAAACGCGTCCCGATTCAATTTGAAGGTGTGAACAATGCAATCGTCGAGTTGGCCCAGTCAATCACGGAGCAACAACAAAGCGAGATGCATCAGTTGGCGGACCTCTATCCGCACCAAGTGCTCAACGTATCGTACGACTTCGATGAAGACTATTTGGACGAAAAAGGTTCACTGACACACATGATCGGCTTCGCGACGACACAAGATAATCCGTATGAAGACCTTGAACAGATCACAATCGAGTCGAACCTATGGGCCGTCTTCCCGAATGCCGGCCCGTTCCCGGAGACGCTTCAGGAGACGATGGCCAAGACGTATGCCGAATGGCTGCCGACGTCGGGTTACGAACTGGCCGACTTGCCAAGCATCTCGTTCACGAAGCATGACGGACCGTCGGAAAACGTCTATAGCGAAGTGTGGGTGGCGGTCAAACCGAAAACGACGTAAGCACAGAAAAATACCTCTTGAAGACAATTGTCTTCAAGAGGTATTTTTGTTTACTTAGAAGGCTCGTACGCGAGCGCTTCCCCGCTCGTCTCGATTATGTGTTTGTACCAATCGAAAATGCTTTACTAGCACCTGTCATATCTTATATTACTAACATTAATTGTTATAAATACTTATAAAATCACTTTATTTTGTATCCCTTACTTATACTTAACAATTTATATTTTTTAGGCGGTCAACTAAATCCATTTTATGACTTATAATTAATAGGAATAATCTTAATAAAGGAGAATGAGGAATGAAAATCGTTTATTTATGGTGCGACATGGAAGCTAAAAACAATCAAGTTTCGTTTAATTTAGGAAGTAACCATATTTTCTCTTATGATATACAAAGCTCACATCTATCATATGCAGAAAATTTCAATTATATAAATAATTTTTTTTCATCAAACATTCAAAAAAATATAGTAGAGGTTAATGCTCTAGTGGGGGCAAACGGTGTTGGTAAAACAACGGTATTAAATAGAATAAGGGACTTGCTGAGCGGTTATAACACTGGAAAATATGTATTAATAGTTACTGATGATGAGAAATATACTGTATATTCAAATGTTAAAGTTAAAGTTGATAATAATGAGCTATTTAATTTCAATAATAAAATTCCCGGTGAAATGTTTAGAACTATATTCTTTTCAAATACTATTGATACTGGATACTTTAGAAAACAAAGTTCGCATCACTCCAAATCAAAACATATAAACATCTCTACAAACCAATTAATTAAAAAACATAATAATATAGACCAGTTTTATATAGAAGATTTACAAGATCAAATTCTTTTCGTTGATAAATTCAAAGGTAGTGACCTATCAAAATTTTTCAACATTCCAAATAATATATATTTATATCTCCAAACTATTGAGTCCGAATTTGAATCAAAGTTTTTCTCTATAGAAGCTGAAGAAATTTTAGTAATGTTGATTAACTTAAATATGGATTCCGCACTATTATTAAACAATAGCAGGTCAGATCAAGAATTAAACTTTTTAAGACGTTTTTTGAAAAATGGTACATATTACCTTTATACAGAAATCGATAATATTTTAAATAAGAATTTAGGACCATTAAAAAAAGAAATTCAGCTTTTTTTAGAAGGTATTTGTAAAAATATGTATAATATCGAAGTTGAAAAAAGTAAAATAGAATCTAAGCAGTTGAACATTTTGAATCAATTTTTATACTTAAAGAATGAAATTCTTAATATACTTTACAATAAGAAATGGCCCCTAAACTTATTGGAGGAAGATTTTAAAATTTTAGAAAAAGAAATACATATTTTAGACAGATTTATCCTTACAGAAGGTTTATTGTTCAATTTCCTTTACGAAAGAACTACTATTAATTTTGATTTACTAAATGCAGATATGAAGGGGTTTTTGATAAAATGGCGTGAGAAAAAACTGGGTGGGTTGATTTGGACAGAATTAAGTAGTGGTGAATACGGTATTTTAAATATGTTTTCAAGAATTTATTCGGCAAGTAAATTGTTATCTAAAGACTCAAAACAAAAATTAAACTTACTACTTTTGGATGAAGGTGAACTTTATTTTCATCCTCAATGGCAAAAGCATTTTATAAAAATTTTAATTAAAGGGATTGAGGAAATATTCAGTCAAGATAATGTACCCGTTCAAATAATAGTTAGCACCCATTCACCATTTATAATTTCTGATTTGCCAAATGACAGAGTACTTTTCTTAAAAAAAATAGAGGGTTCTATACAATCTACAAATAGTTTAGAAGACAACCACCTAACATTCGGTGCAAATATTCATCAACTTTATTCCAATGTTTTCTTTTTACAAGACGGATTAATTGGTGAGTTTGCAAAAGATAAAATCAATAGTTTGATTCATAATTTATTAAATAGCCACCCAACAGATACGCTTAAAAATGCTGATACAATTCGAAAAAGTATTCACATGATAGCAGAACCTTTAATTAAAAATAAGTTAATTGACATTTATGAAGAACAATTAAAACTTATTCCACCTTCTCGTATTGATATTGAAACAGAATTACTGAACTTGAAGTTGAAAATTCACAATTTAGAAAAAATATTAGAGAAAGGTGAGAAAAATGATACATATTAAGCCAACAGAAGATTTAATTAATTTTCATTCCAAATATATATGTGAAACATATTTACAATCATTGTCTCTAAAAGATCAACTGATACGTATTAGAGATAAGTGTCAAAATCCTATGAAATTAAAAAAAGAAATTAGAAATGAGTATTCTAAAGAAATGCGTTCTGGGAGGAAGAAAAAAGTAGCAAAAAAAAATGTAATGCTATACGAATTGCTTAATTTTGATTCAAAAAAAATTGTTGCAATTTCCAGAGTCTTAAATTTTGTGATTGAAAATATAGATATGCTTTCCAAAGTTCCAATTGATGAACTTCAAAAAATTCAGTTTAATTATGAAAAAAAATTAAATGATGAACTAATTTTTCAGTCTAAGGAATATAATTTCACATATGAACTTATAAAAGTATTTTTTCTAGACTGCTACTCTTCTTTTTCTAAAGGTAGATTTATAGATGAAAATACATATTGGAGTAGAATTGATTACGTTGAATGTTACAACATAAATGTATGCCCTTATTGCAATGCTCAGTTTATTTTCACAATCAGAAGTGATAACCAAAACTCATCACATCACGCTAGAAAAATCAAAAAAGAAATTGAAAAAGATAGCCCTCCCCTTAGACGAGGTACTAGTCCTGAACTAGATCATTTTATTCCTAAAGATAAATATCCATTACTTGCCATGTCCCCGTATAATCTAGTCCCTTGTTGTAAAGTTTGTAATCAATCTTTGAAAGGTACAATCGATTTTAACTATCAAGATTTCTATTCACCTTTTGAACAGGGTATCGAAAACGCTTTTCGTTTCTCTAGAAATTTTAGCACTGGAGAAACTACGAGTATAGATTACGTAAATACTTTACTAGGAAACTCAAAGGATTTTGCTATATCAATAAAATATAAGCACAATCACGAACTAGATACTCAATCGAACATTAAATTTAAAACAAAAGTAGATAACAATATTAAATACTTTAGATTGGAAGAGATATACTCGTTTCATAAAGATTATTTGCAAAAAATAATTACTCAATCTATTATTTACAATAATTTATACAAACATCAATTAAAAGCTTCCTTTCCAGATTTATTTACTGATTTAGATAAAATATTCGACATGACTACCCTTCCAGAAAATTTTAAAGATAATCTACTTAGCAAATTGATTACCGATGTAATTACAGATGAACAAATTCAATCAAAAAAGCGAAATCTAACCTCGCTGTTTAATTCAAACTAGCAGTCAATAGTTAAATACTAAAAGATCTAACAAGGCGACTAAAAACCTGGACCAAAAAATACTGGTTCCAAGTTTTTAGTTTTTTTGATGTTGCCATAGACATAGTAAATATTACATTCGACTAGTGGAAACTTCCTCTAGATTGCTTGTTTTAAATTCATCCAAAAGTCAATAATGACTCTGACTTGAAAATACATAGGTGATTTTTTTAAGTCTCTCAAATCTCTCATATTTAAGAAATATCCTAATACTAAGATCGAATCTTGACAAAATAGGACTCATTAAATTAAATCAAAAATAATAAAACTCACCATTCATTGAAAAACTAAAAGGGCAAAGTTAATATTGGTATTTTTTACTTCGAAGGTTCGTACGCGAGCGCTTCCCCGTTCGTTGCGATTACTTGCTTGTACCAATCGAACGAGTCTTTCTTCATTCGCTCCATCGAGCCGTTGCCTTCATTGTCACGGTCGACGTAAATCATGCCGTAGCGTTTCTTCATCTCCCCCGTCGTGAACGAGACGATGTCGATGATACCCCATGGCGTGTAACCAATCAAGTCGACGCCGTCATAGACGACCGCCTCTTTCAGCTGCTCGATATGTGCTTTCAAGTAGTCGATGCGGGCCGCATCATGAATTTTCCCGTCAACAATCTCATCGACGGCACCGAATCCGTTCTCGACGATGAAGAGCGGGATTTGATAGCGGTCGTACAATCGGTTGAGCACATAACGGAGACCGACCGGATCAATCGCCCATCCCCAGTCACTTGACTTGATATACGGATTCTCGACGCCGTTCGGTAGACCGCCGTTGACGATATCACCGCTGTTGTCGGCGACGACGTCACTCTTCACGGTCGTTGACATGTAATAACTGAAACCGAGGTAGTCGACGGTACCGTTTTTCAAAATCTCTTCGTCCCCATCGAGGAACGGGATTGTATAGCCTTCACGTTCGAACTCGTTCAAGGCGTAGCTCGGATAGACTCCGCGCACTTGCACGTCTGGGAAGAAGTAGCGTTGGCGCATCATTTCTTCAGCAAGCATGACATCGTCCGGGTTCGATGAATATGGATAGATTGGTACGTGGGACACCATCGCCCCAATCTCGAAGTATGGGTTGATGGCCTTCCCTTTCGCGACGGCGAGGGCGCTCGCAATCAACTCGTGGTGACCCGTTTGATACATGACTTCACGCGCGTTCTCCCCTTCTTCGACGATGACGCCTGAGTTCGTCCATAAGAAGAGCGGGTTGTTGACGTCCATCTTGTTGTTGATCTCGTTGAACGTCATCCAGTATTTGACCTTGTCTTTGTAGCGGTCGAAACAGACTTCAGCGAAACGGACGAAGTGGTCGACGACGGCACGGTTGCGGAACCCACCATACTCGCGTGCAAGGTGGAGCGGCATCTCGAAGTGCGACAACGTGATGATCGGCTCGATATCATGCTTCAACAGCTCGTCAAATAAGTCGTCATAGAACTTGAGACCAGCTTCGTTCGGCTCTGCATCGTCCCCGTTCGGGAAAATCCGGCTCCAACCGATCGACGTGCGGAGACACTTCAAGCCCATCTCAGCGAAGAGCGCGACGTCCTCTTTATAGCGGTGATAGAAGTCGATGGCTTCATGGTTCGGATAAAACTCGTCCGGCTCGACCTTGTCCGTGATCCGACGCGCGACGCCGTGAGCGCCTGCCGTCAACACGTCGACGACACTCGGCCCTTTGCCGTCGGCGTCCCAGCCGCCTTCAAATTGGTGGGCGGCTAGAGCGCCGCCCCATAGAAAGTCGTTCGGTAATGTCTTCATTGTAGTTCCTCCTTATTTGTTCACAATCGTGATTATCGGTTTTGTCGTGTCGGTCTCATCGCTCGGTTGAACAAGCACATCGGCGTATGTCGCGCTGTTCGTCACGATGACCGGTGTGATACTTGATACGTTATGGGCGGCGATTATGTCGCGGTCGAACGTGGTCAGTACATCGCCTGCTTTGAAGCTGTCCCCGTCTTTGACATGAACGGTGAACGGCTTGCCGTCGAGCGTCACCGTATCGAGACCGACGTGAATCAAGAGTTCAATCCCAGTGTTCGAACGGAGACCAATCGCATGTTTCGTTGGTGCGACCATGACGATTGTCCCGTCAAACGGTGCAATGACCTTATTCCCGTCTGGCTCGACGGCATAACCTTTCCCCATCGCCCCGGAGCCGAATACGTCGTCCGGTACATCGCTCAAGGCGATGACTTTCCCCGAAAGTGGTGAAGTGATTGTCTCTTCTTGAACGAGCGTCGCACTCGCTTCTGCTGTCGCAGGTGTTTCCGTCACTTCTGTCACTTGTTTGGCTGTGTCTTCCCCGAAGCCAAAGATTTGAATCAAGACGACCGGAAGGACGATGGCAATCGCCGTCCCAATCAATAATCCCCAAATCGATGTCGGCACATCTTCACTGATTCCGTTGACGAGCGTGAGTGGACCTGGTAGTCCGGCGTAAGCGAAGTAATACGGGTTGAAGAAACTGGCCACGATGGCACCGATGGCTCCCGAGATACATCCAAAGATGAACGGTTTCTTGAAGCGGAGTGTCACCCCGTAGATGGCAGGCTCCGTGATTCCGAATAGTCCAGTAATCCCAGCCGAGACACCGACTTTTTTAATCTCTTGGCTCTTCGCTTTCAAGATGACACCGAGGACGGCGCCGACTTGGGCGATAACGGCGATCGTCTGATACGCCTGGAACGAGTCACGTCCGTATAGGTCGAAGTTGGCGAGCACCATCGGCGTCACACCCCAATGAACGCCGAAGATGACGACGACTTGCCAAAGTCCACCGATGATGGCCCCGGCGAGCAGTGGTGCGTTCTCCGCTAAGAAATTGTAGCCGTTGGCGATCCCGACCGCACCCATCGTCGTGATCGGTCCGATGACGAGAATCGTGAGCGGCACCATGAGCACCAAACTGAAGAACGGGACGAACAACGGACGGATGACCTCATTCATATGACGGTTCAAGAACCGCTCGACGTAGGATAAGATCCAGACGAGGAAGAGCGGTGGTAATACCGATGACGTATACGTCGTACCTGACAAGGCGAGCCCGAGGAAGCTGATTGTCTCCCCTGACGTGATACGTGCCGCCATCTCGGCCCATGTCGGACTGACCAAGGCCGCGCTTGCCGCGACGGAGATGAACGTGTTCGTCTTAAAATGTTTCGATGCCGTGATGGCGATGAAAATCGGTAAGAACGTGAATGGCGCCCATGAGATGAAGCTGAACACTTCGTACGTCCCTGTCTCGGCGAAACCTTCGAACAACAATGTCGTGATAATGAGTACCCCTTGCAAAATCCCGGCTGCGGCCAAGATATAGATGAACGGTGCGAACACGGCGGACATCGTCGCGATGATGCGGTTGAGGACGGTTCCCTTGTTTCCGTCTTCTACCTCAGCGCCTTCGATTTGAACCAGTTTCGTGAACTCATCGAACACTTCCCCGACGTGTTGCCCGATGACGACCTGGAACTGGCCGCCCGTCTCGACGACCGTGATGACGCCTGGCATCGCCATGACTTGTTCTTTCGCCTGCGGATTCGACCGCTTTAAGACGAGACGGAGTCGCGTCGCACAGCGCGCCGCATTGATGACGTTGCCTTCCCCTCCGACAGCCTCTAAAATATCCCGAGCCAGCTTTGAATAATCCCGAACTTTACTCAACTGAACACCCTCCTTTAATGTAACGCTTACATTTTGTACACTCTTACTATAATTGTACCGGTACAATTAATCAATAGCGATACAATAAATAGTTTGTGAACGTTTCGTAGACATGTGTGTGGTATAATGAAGGCAACATTTTCAAGTAGATGAGGGATGAGCGTGCTTAAATATCAACAAGTGGCAGCAGAGATTGAACAGTACATCAATCAACACGATTTGAAACAAGGAGATAAACTACCCGTCCTCGAGCAGTTGATGAGCCAATATGCCGTCAGCAAGAGTACGATCACGAAAGCACTCGAGTTGCTGGAGCGGAAAGGCGTCATCTTTCAATTGCGGGGGAGTGGCATCTTCGTCCGACGCCACAACCGTCCGGGCTATATGAGCCTGTTCTCGACGCAAGGGTTCAAGAGCAACCTCGGTGACCGGGTGTTGACGTCGGACGTGCTCGATGTCTCGGTCACGAAACCGGACGCGACGGTCGCACAGAATCTTGGCATCGACGTGACAGATGACGTCTATCGCGTCGAGCGGGTCCGCTTCGTCGACGGCGAGGTGTTCTGTTACGAGGAGTCATACTATGTGAAGGCGATCGTCCCATATTTGAACCGAGAAATCGTCGCCGACTCGATTTTCGATTACGTCCAAGGCGCACTCGGCGTCACCATCGGCTTTTCGGACATGTACATGCAGGTCGGGAGATTGACTGAGACGGAGGCCGGATATCTTGGTTTACAGATGGAGGACCCGACGCTCCGCATCGAGACTATTTTTCACCTTTCGAACGGGAAGCCGTTCGACTATTCACGCATCACGTATCATTACGAGCACTCGCAGTTCGTCGTCCAAGCGAACGGACCGTATATGTAAAACAAGCCCCCATGCGTGCGCATGGGGGCTTGTCGGTCAACACGTATCGAACTCAAACGAGCGGTTTGCGTTTCAAATCGAGTAGCTCATCATCTGTTTTAAAAAGCAGTTCATCGAATGCTTCGGCACCGTGCTCCTCGATGAAGCGTTCCTCTGACGGGAAAATCGGGACGAACCAGACGACGAGCACGTCGTGGGGTTCGCCTTCATATTTTAAAAACGATGGATCTGAGTAGAACGGTGCCGTCACGTAGATGGAGGAAAACTTGTACCGTTTGAGCACACCTTTTGGCAGGCTGAAGTATTCACCTAAATCGAACGCTTGATGTGTCTCGAGCGCATGGGTCACTAAGTGCCATACCAACTGGACGATGTCATCTTCGGCACGCTTTTGTTTGAAGCGAAACAACAGTTCTTGATGGGCGACCGATCCATCCTCGAATTGAAGCGAATGCAGATGTAATCCTAGTGTTGCTACGCTCACGATGCCAAAAAGTTTTGGTTCCTTCAATTTGAGTATTTGGACATGGTCCCCCAGTAAATCGGGGACGTCGTATCCAGCGACAAATTCTCCACAATGGGCTTCTAGATGTTCTAAATAATCCACGATACTTCCAACTTTCTCTTAATTATTAATTAAAACCTCATGATTGTTCCGTTCACATGGTCTAAGAAGTGATAGCAGTCATTCACATCACGCGCCAATACAAAGTTTCCAAATATGTTCGGGTGGAACTCTCCTGTGAACGTCTCTAGCGTCTGTTTCTGTGTCGGCCGTGAGAGGGACTGCCAAAATCCCCTTGTCTTCGGGAGGTCGAGCTGCGGCAGCAACTCTTTTTCAATCAACCGCTCCCACTTCACGTCATGTAGCGTCAATCGGTATACCTTCTTCAGTGGTCCGAACGTGCCACCGAAACAAAACGTCAGCTCGATTGGGAATGCACCGCGTGTCACATGGTGAAAGAATGTCTCGTAGTCGGCGGTGTCTGCCGGCTCAACCGCTTCGATTTGTGTCCCTTGGAGAGTTAAACCGTCCGAATAATAGCTGAGAAGCCAATCTGCACCGTCCCAGATGATCACCACGTCTTTTTGGTTTTCGTTATCATTGAGAGTCAGCCATGCATCGACCGCTCCTAGATCGTTTACAGTCCCCTCTAAGACAGATGACTCTATCCAACGTTCGAACGAGAATCGCTGTCTCTTCGGCAGGCGCGACGATGTCTTTCGCTCGACGCGTAACGGGGACGGTGCGTCCGCCAAATGTCGATGAATCAATCGCTGCGTCTCCCCTTTTTGTAAGGCATGGGACGGCAAAATGACCATCTGCGTCGTGTCATAAATGACGCGACACGGCTTCAGGTCCGCTTCCTTCGCATAGTCAGCCAAACAACTTTTTAAATAACCAGCATCTTCCGGCAGGCGCTGACTCAATAAATTCCACCCCACAAACTCCACGATGTCTGGTAATCCATCCTCGTCCGTGATGACATCCCAAAATGCATCCCAATTCTCCCCATAGTGGTCCGGGAACTGTAAGTTGTCTTTCAAGAGCAGGTGCAACTGTTTTGAAGTTCGGACGGTGGACACGTCAATCGTGACCCGCAACCCACTCACCTCCCGATTGTTTTCATGTAGCACCACAGCACGTGTGGTTGCGTCACTTCCTTGATTTTTTGAAAGCCTGATTTTTCATAAAATGCGATGGCGCGTGCATTGAATGGTGATACCCTTAACTGATAGGACTCGACCCCGTTGCTTTTGAAGAACGTTTCGGCATAATCGGTCAACAGGTTACCATATTCGTTCCCTCGATACGCAGGTACGAGATAGATAAGGTTGATGAAGCCGACCTCGACGTCATCGATCGAGACGATTTGCAATTCAAGCTGACCAATGGGCTGTCCATCTTCTTTGACCAACACAAATCCAGCGGGAAATCGGTCGACGCGTCTCTCTATCCATTTCAAGTAGGACGCTTCTTCGAACGGACACGTCTCTCCATAGCTGCAACGATGGGCGTCGTTTCGGAATGCCGTGATGGTGGCTCGATCGATAGCCGGGTCGATTGTCGTAAACGTCAAGATCTTAGCGGTTTTATCCATGGATTCGCCGGCGGAACACGAGATAGATGAGCGGGATAGACGCTAAAAAGGCGATTCCGTAACGGCGAAGCTCTTGTGGTGTCGCTGATTCATCTGCAGCAGGTGCCCCACCGACCAGGTCGCTATCACTCGGTTCACCAGGTGCGGTGTATAGGTCGCCAGCCAGTTCTTTGTACGAAGTTAGCGAAATCGTCTCCTCTCCGACAAACGTTTTCGTTCCCGGCGTCAACGGGATCATCGTCTCACCATTCATTTCGAACCAGGCACTACGTTGCGCCTGATAGACAATATCGCCTTCTTGGTCGTCCAACGCATCCAGGGCAATCGCCAACTCTTGCCCATATCCGAATGTTGAGAAGCCGTACTCCTCTTCCGCTACCTCATATGTTCCAATTACATTGACCGGGACGTCATCCTGATAGACGACCGCGACATATTCGTTAGTGAACTCTAGCGCCTCTCCGAGCGGAAACTTCTCCTCAGATGTCATATACGTCCGGGAGGGAGTCATAACGGGATGGAGTGGTCCGAACGATAGGTTCTCACTCGTCGTCATGTCATATAACGCTGGACCCTCTTGGATATGATCGAGCACGATGTCTTCAAAATGCTGGTCGGCATACGCCTCGGGTGTCTTCTCGGTCTCCGCTGCGAGAGCTGGTGTCGTGATGAGGGCAATGCTTAATCCGAGGATGCCGCCGAGACGGAATAGTCGTTGATTCATGATGGTTTCTCCTGTCCGCTCTGATGTAGGAACGTGTCAATTTGGTATTCATGATGCCGGTCATGCTCGATGAAGTCTTCGATGATGTGAAACAGCGTCGCTTCCGCGTCTGGCGACAGGGTGCCCCGTCGTTCAATCGTCTCAATCAACGTTTGTCTCGCCGCTTTTGCTTCCGCGAGCACGTCGCGCGCTAAAATGCCTCGTTTCGCTTGATCGATGGCACGCTGGTTGAACGCATCGAACTCAGGGAACACCACTTCTCTCCCAGCTTGAAGCGCAGGGACCGTCTCTTGAATGAGATAAGTATCCCAGTTTGTCATATGGAGGAGGATGGCCTTCATGGACCATTTCCCGGTTGTGAGCGGTGCGTCCCACGTGTCTTCATCAATGTCGGTCAGTGAATCGAGCCAGTTTAGATATGTATAAAATAAATGAAGGGTGTTCGTTTTGTCGGTCATGATTATGGCTCCTTACATGTTAAGCTATTCGCTCGTTTTGACTTATTCTATTTCGAGTTGAGAAGTAACGTTTTCTTGATGATTTACATCAAACTTTCTCTACTGTACAAGAAGTAACCAACTTTCACTTTCAAACTGACCATCCTCATCACATAGTACAGACACGTACCGTTTCAGTTCCATGTTGCCAGATAATTGTCGCAATAAGTTTTCGTGTTCCTTGAACTCCATCAATCCAAGGGTCCAATTCTGATTTAGAAGAAACGCTCGATAAGCTTCGTCCGATTGAAAGACAATGATTTCAGACGACCACAGCGTAGGGATGTCTAATAGCACGACAATCTGATAAGACTTGTCAGGTAGAAGATGTTTCAAACGGATTGCTCCATCCAGCAATGTGTCTACGACGAGACGTTTCCCGCGCATCTTGAAGCGTTTGGAGAACAAAATGGGCTGACCAATCGGGATTTTGCTGTTCCAATATCCATTGATGAAGGTTGTAGAAAACGTGGACGTCGTTTCCTCAACGTGCTCAGCCATTTTTCTTAATTTCCGTCTCAAGCCGCGTATTTTTTGCTCTCGATTCATGGTTCATCCTCATTCACTGTAAATTAAAACTTCAATAATTTCTAAATTAAGGAAATTATACCATGTCCCTGTAATGCTTTATAGATTAATTGAATATGTTCGTCTGAGTTGTAACGTAATCCCATCAAGTGCGATTGTCCCGTGAATCACTTTGAGACCATCCTCGATTGGTATGACAGAGAGGGACAGACTATTGATCAGTTTACGGTCTTGAAGAAGCGTCTCAGGTGCCAAGTCCAGCTCAATCTCGTGTCCTGCTATCGCATAGGCGAAGGATGTGCTTCGGTATACGTCCATAAGCAGTCGTTCCACACTGTCTGTAACTCTGTCAATCGATTCCACATCATTCGTTTCTACGAACAAGTCCTTCCAGTCTAAATCGATGAGCAGCCCTTCAAAACCGACTTCATCTCTCAACGACACGGTCACGACTTGGTCACGTCGACCAAACCGGGCAGTCGAAAGGGTGACGGAACCATAATATTGGATTTGAGACAAGTCGAGGTCTGATCCCTTCGGTTCAATCGTCACCCATTCAGTTCCCTCTTCGTCTTTGCTATAGGTGATTTGATCTAACTTCCCACCATCTCGCATTAACACCTTACAAATGATTTGGAGATTGTGAAGCAGACCTCTTCCTGTTGTGAATGCGATTCCGATTGAAACGAACCCACCTGATTTCTCCATAGAACCACACCCCTTTGTCTCATCATACAAAAAAGCGGCACCGTCTACACGGTACCGCCCTATCTTATAGCCAGACTGGTAAAGAAAAGAAAACCAAGAACAATACGGTCAAGACACCGACGACCGGACTGAGCGACCGATAGCCCTTCTTGAACAAGACAATCATCGTGTAGGCGATGAATCCGAGCCCGATGCCATCGACGATGGAATACGTGAACGGGATCATGATGATGACGAGAATAGCCGGGAAGGCATGCTCCCAATTGTCGAGCGGGAGATGCTTCACGTTCTGGAACATCATCATGCCGATGATGATCAACACCGGCGCAATCGCCGTCACCGGAATGATTGCGAACAGCGGCAGCAACAAGAGCGAGACGACATACAACCCTGACGTCACGAACGAGGCGATGCCGCCCCGAGCGCCGACCGAGATGCCGGCCGCGACCTCGACCGTCGAGACGGTCGGGCTCGAGCCGAACATGGCACCGGCCATCGTCGACAGCCCTTGGGCGACGAGCCCTTTCGGTGCGTCCGCATCCTTGCCGATGGCGCGCGTCTGATTCTGGATCAGGCTGATGTTCTCAATCAGCAAGACGAGCGTCAACACGCCGACAGCGACCAAGAAAATCGGTGACGCCGACTCGGCGAACGAGACGTTGCCGAACACGGTACCGAACGACTCGAAGAACGGCGTGAGCGCGAACTCACCGGTCCAGTCGAGCGTACCCATGACGGCGCTCAAACCGACCCCGAACGCGATCGTCCAGAGGAAGCTGCTCGGTCCCATCTTCAAGAAGAGCAGGATGGCCACGAAGAGCGACAGGAACGCGACCTGTACCGGCCGTTCCCCAAGGTCTCCGATGTGAAGCAATGCCCCGCCACCGCCTGAGACGATCCCCGCCGCCTCGAGTCCGATCAAGATGAGGAACAGGCCGAGCCCGACCGTCAATCCGTCATGAATGATTGGCGGGAACGCGTTCGCCAGTTTCCTCGCCACTTTTGTTACCGTCAACAGGACGACGAGCGCCCCCGAGACGAACGAGACGGCGAGCGCGCCTTGCCAGCTCAGCCCCATCTGCAGGACGAGCGTATACGTGAACAACGCGTTGATGCCCATCCCTGGTAACAGGAGCAGCGGCAAGTTGAACAGCCCTGCGATGAACGTTCCGATGATGCTTGTCAAAATCGCTCCGACGAGCGCTCCCTCGAACGGGAGTCCGGCTTGTGTCAAGATTGCCGCGTGAACGGCCGGGATGTATGCTGTCGCCAGAAAGTTCAGCACGCCCCCGTATGTTTCTGTTTTCCATTCTGTTTGTTTTGCCATAGGAATCAATCCTTTATTGGCACCCTCACCCACCCATGTGGTTATACACACGAGATTGATTATATCCTGTCTGACCTCTGACATACAAGCTATTATTGGTTCAAATCCATCTTTGGACCCAATCGTGAGACCCATTCGGACGAAAGGTTCATTTTATAAAACAAGAACAAACGTTCCTGTTTTTAGCATCTTTTTTGACAAGAATCTGCTATAATGAAGAGGCAGGTTAACGCAGCAATAGTGGGGTCAGCCGCCAAGTCCACAATGGAGGAAGGCGGTGGTGCGGATGGAACTACTATGGACCTGGGTCGGCGATTATGTGATCGTCCCGATCCTCGCTCCGATTATCGTTCACTTGGTGTTACACCAAACATCCGATCGTGCAACGTCTGAACGCACAAAAAAATGACCCCCTCGGCGCAATGAGATGGGTCACTTTCTGATTCACTAACCATTTTGGCGGCTGGGCCACTCTTGAAGTGGTAGCCTGTAAGCCAGAGGCCGGTGTGTCCAGCACCGGTCTCTTTCTACTTGCATCATACCATACTTGTTCCCATTTTTCAGTAACAGAAACGCGAAAATGGTGAAGTTGACGTGACGAACAAACACCGGGCGATTTAGCCCGGTGTTTTCATGTCTTCCTCTACCGTATAACGGGAGAACCAGTTCAACATGGCGTCCGCTTCTTGCTTCGGGATATCCTCAATCAGTTCATGCGATAAGACACCACGCGTCGAAAACAAGACGTTACAGACATTGAAGCGTCGCTGGAGTGGCGTCTGTGTCACTTGTATCTGTTCGATTCGCGGCTTGTCCGTCAAGAACGATGTGACGTTGAAGGCACCGGTCCGTAATTCGATGAAGCGACCGTTCCGGGCGTAGCGTGTCGTCATATAGCTCAACAGGCGGCCGCCGATGATGATGGCCCACAGCAGAATGAGCCACCAAGCGTAATCGCGGAAGAAATACAGCACGACACCCGAGACGATAAGTCCGACCCAGCTGATGCGTAGCAGTTTGACCCAAAGGGAACGCTTCGGCAAACGATACAGCGTGTCAGACCAGACGAACTGGTCGAAGTGCTCGTTCAACACATTCATCGCCCGCTCCCGTTTCACAAATGGGAGGATCGTCGACGACTCATTCTTCAACTCATCCATCGTCCCGGCTGCGACGAGTTCGACGCCGACGATATTAAACCAGCGCCGGATGAACGTCTCTTTGATGCGGACCGCTTGTATCTTCTCATACGGAATCTCTTTAGCGGACCGGTTGAGTAGTCCCTTCTCGACGCGGATGCGGTCACCGCGTCGTTCTAGCCGGAAGTTCCCATACTTCAAGAAGTTGATGACCATGCCGATGACGACCGACAACATCAGGACCGACAAGACGAGCAGGCCGATGGCGATGATGGACGCGTGGACGACCCAATCGCCGATCGTATCGAACGTCCCGTCGAGATTGATGAAGTCATCGATGGACGAGATGATCGTCGAGGCGACCGGGAAGATGGCGAACACCGACAGTGACGTCAACGAGGCGATGATGATCTCTCGGGTCGAGAGGGCGTACAATAAACGACTCGTCGGTTTTTCAATCGTCACCGGTGTTTCGGTCACGTCCGTCTCCCCTTCTACCGGTACGTCGGTCTCGGTCTTGCGGTGACGGACCTGGTCGAGGATGTCTTCGAGCCGTTTTGCCTCATTCGGGAAGACGCCAGCCAATTTGAACGAGGCGTCGTCACTGTTCGCGTTCGTATCGAACGTCAATTCGACGACACCGAGCAGCCGGTACAAAAATGGGCTGTTCGAGTGGACGCTCTGAATCTTATAGAGCGGCAATGACTTTTCTTTCTTGATCCAGTTACCGTCGATGACATATACCGTCTTCTCGTCGAGCGCATAACGGAAGTTGAGCCAGCCGAAGAACTTCTGCAAAATATCAAGCAAGAGGAACAGCAGAATCCCGACGCGCAGGATGATGCCGAACGTCGAGCTCCAGTCATTGTTGATGACGAACAACAACACGAGCGGGATGATGAACGACTTGATGACCTCTAAGACACGCAACAGCAAGACGCGACTCGGTAGTCGATGCCACGTGAGGGCGGCTTCCGTCATATGACATCCTCCTCCTCGATGCGGGCATACACCGCAATCTGTTCCCGGAGTGACTTCGCAAACGATTCTTCAATCGCGTAGATGTCGTGTGACCCGGCAGCCGTTCCGATGGTGATTGTCTGCAAGCCGTACTTTCGTAGCAGCGGTCCCTGCTGGGCGTGGACGTATTGGACTTTTGTCATCGGGATCAAGACGTCGTGCGTCGTGATGATGCCGTGATGCAGGCGAATCTCGAGTGGTTTCACGTCATACGTGAACCGCTCTTGCTTCCATTTTTGGAAGACGACGATGTCGATCACACTATAAATGAGGTCGATGGCAAGCAAGGCGTACATCGTATATTGCAGCCATGTCGGCCAGTCAAAATAGAGCGCGGCCGCGACGAGGCCGCCTGTGATGACGAGCCCGATGAGATAAAAGATGGCGCTCGACAGTCGGAACACGGTGCGTGCCTCGATTGGCAATGTGCCGCTGAATGTTGTCGGTGTTGTTTCTATGTCTGACATTGGTGTTTCCCCCTAACGATTCGGAGCATGTGTCCGTTCTACCTCTAGTATACGGCGCACTCCCTAAAAAAGTTTCAAATTGAGGTCGGGAAACTGCTCAACTGCACGCTCATCAATTTAAACCGCGGTCTGTCTTCTGGTTCGACTTGCTGGATAAGACGGTCGAGTGCGGCAACGCCTTCCTCCTGTAGCGCAGCGTCCAGATGACCGGTCAGTTTAATCGATGCGAACGCACTCGACATGACGGCGACATCACAGTCGAATCCGTATTCATATGTCACCAAGTCGTCAGGGCTCGATATATCCCGCTCCATCCAGCCCGAAATGATGTCGTACGCACCGACGAGGAAATTGTTGTCCCGTTCTTTTCGGATCACGTCCTCGAACATCACAAGCACGTCGGCGCCTTCATCACTGCCGAACGGACTGTACTCATCCGTGCAATCCAAGTAGAAGTCCTCCTGAAAATGAGCATTGAACCGAGGATGTGCGGTGAGTTGGTCGGGACCGACTTCCGGGTCGTCGACGTAAATCAAGTCTTCCCAGTCAATCTCGGTCTCGACGTACCCTTTCCGAAGTTTCTGACGAATCAGCTTGTCTGCTTCCTTAAGGCAATCGTCTTCGTCTTCGAACGATTTAATTTGGACTTTGCCGATCGTGCCGAGCTTTCCGTACTGGACGACAAACTCGTCTGTGCCGACGCGGATGTTCCAAAACTTTGTCGTATGTTGTAAGTAAGTCTGCATCTTGTTCTCCTTATGTAATGACTTAGCTTAAGTATACAAAAAACCGCTCGAGAGCGGTTTAGTCTTCAAAGAACCATTTCTTGCGTGGCTCCACTTTCAAATTGTCTCCGTGTTTCTTCATCTCGGTGATGAGGTAGCGTTCGAGCTCGTTCATCGCCTTGACCCAATCCGTCATCGTCGCGACGAGCGGAACGACGGTCAAGATGAGGTCTTCCTCTTCATCCCGCATCTTCTCAATCATCAACTTCGCAAAATCGAAGTTCTCATGAATCAAATCCTCTTCCCGGTCGATGATATGCTCGTTTTCGAGTTCATAGGCTGAAAATAGGCGCTCATGCCGTCTGAGCAAGTGTCGCATATGACGCATCAGTTCGTCCTCGAGCTGTGGAGGCAGGTGTTCGAGTGTCAGAAAATCGTCATGCAACTTGTCGAGCACGTGGATGGCGGCACTGTTCGTATCAATCATCTTCGACTTCAAGACGGCCCGGCGATAAATCGGCGTCTTCTTCTCGAGCCAGCGGTTGGCTTTAATCTCTTCTTCAAAGAAGTCATACGTCGTCTTTGAGCCTCGATGTTTCTTTTTCGTCTCTTCGAGTGACTCGAACGACGAACGTCCACCTTCTGTTTCCGAGAACAGACGGGCAATGCGGACGGCCATTTGGAAGACGGTCGTAATCTCGTCCTCGAGCTTCCGTTCATAGCGTGGTGGGAACAAGAGCGCGTTGACGAGAAGTGCCACCGTGATCCCCATCATGATGAGCAAGTAACGTTCCCCGGCGAACATCCAGACGGGCATGTCCGATTGGCTCGCCCCTTCCATGATCAGAATCGTCGTCAAGATGACGGTCCGGGTCGTCGACTCGAGGTTCAAGAAGAGGAGGATCGAGATGGCGATGATGATGACGACGCCGATGGCGATCGGGGTCGGGTTCGGCGTCAACATCAACGAGAAGACGGCGAGTAAAGCCCCGATCAAGTTCCCTTTTAGTTCTTCTAATAGCCGGACACCCGTCTGATAGACGGACGGCAACAACGCGAGCGAGGCCGCAAGTGCCGGTACGACGATCTGTTGAAATTGAAATGCCTCGGCGATAAGCAATACCAAGGCGACGGATATCCCGGTCTTAATTGTTCTAGCTCCAAATCTCATGCGGTGTCGACAACGAAGTGTCTTCCTCCCTTATACACGTCTTAACTTTTTGTATCCTACTTGACATGCCCTGAAACCTCACAACATTTTAAGCCGTTGTCCCCTGTTTCGAGAGCGCTTCCGTGGTATGATGGCGTTGGATATTTTCTTTAATCTTGATGGGGAGGGGTTTACTTGTCAACCATTGCTTTATTTGGAGGGAGCGGCCGCACGGGGATGCGGTTGCTCGAACGTTTATTAGAAGACGGACACGATGTCCGACTGTTGTCACGCCGTGAGGTCGAGCCGAGAGAACGACTCACGGTCATCATCGGGGACGCAACCGATACGGATGCCATCGTGGAGACGGTACAATCAGCCGACGTCGTCATATCGGCGCTCGGTACGGATAAGCAGGATGTCCTGTCCCGTTTTACGCCGCTCGTCATCTCGGCGATGCAAGCAAACGGAGTGACACGTATTTTGACGGTCGGAACGGCGGGCATCTTACAGGCACATGATTCTGACAACTATCGTTTCGAGACGCGCGAATCGAAGCGCTCGATGACGAGCGCGGCCGAGGATCACGCCCGAGCCTATGAACTGCTCGATGCGTCGAACCTCGACTACACAATCGTCTGCCCGACGCAATTGATTGAAGACGCGTCCGTCGGGAACATCGTCATCACAGCTGACGTGCTCGGGACGCAGAACTCGGGACCAATCTCGCGTGACGATGTGGCGGAGCTCGTCATTCAAGCCTGGAAAAACAACTCATATCGTAGACACCGCGTCGGCATCACGACGGAATCATAAGTAGGGGATGGGGATTTATGAACGAACAACGCATGCGCCTCGCGCAATTGACCGACGTATTTGACACACGAGCTGAGACCGAGTCGGCTCGTCTCGCCAAGACCGCACTCCGAAAAGTGACACAAAACGAGATTTGGATTGCCGTCTGTGGCCACTTTTCAGCAGGTAAGTCGACGCTCCTCAACAATTGGCTCGGGGATGGCGTGTTGCCGACGAGCCCGATTCCGACGAGTGCGAACATCGTGACGCTTCGACAGGGGGACGTCGGGGCATCGGTCGCCGTCAACGACACAGATTGGATTCGACTTGCGCCGGATGAGCTCGACCGCTTGAGCGACTACTGCAAAATCGAAGAGATTAAAGAAGTCGAGTACGCCCTGCCCCGCTTCCCATTCGGAAGCGACGTCGTCCTCATGGACACGCCCGGGATTGACTCGACCGATGAACGACACCGTCAAGCGACGGAACGCTCGCTTTTCCTCGCCGACCATCTGTTCTTCATGATGGATTACAATCACGTCCAGTCCGAACAAAACATCAAACTGATGAAACAGTTCAGCGCCGAGGGACGTCCCTACTCAATCATCATCAACCAAATCGATAAGCACGATGAAGGAGAGCTTCCGTTCCACACGTTCAAACGCTCGCTCGAGACTGCCTTCACCCGTCACGCGATCAATCCGGACGACATGTTCTATATCTCGCTCCGTGAGCTCGATCACCCGGAAAATGAGGTCGAACGCCTCCGGACGTACGTCCAAACCGTCATCGACGCCGCGCGTGAACATGCGGAAGCACGCGCCGACTTGCTCGTCGATACGTTGCTCGCCCGGTCCACTCGTGCGAACGACGCCCTCTTGGACGAGTTGCCGGTTATCGAGAAGCAACCGACGGAGATTCAAGCCCGCCTGCAACGTCTCGACAAGAAAGCGATCTGGCTCACCGCGTTCCGCCGCGAGTTCTTCAAACACCAGACGCCGATTGTCGCGAGCGCGCCAATCATGAACTACGAGTTCCGCAAATTGCTGCGGGACTATCTCGAGAGTTGTGCGCCAGAATTCAAGGTCGGCCTGTTTTTCTCAAAAGACAAGACGCGCCAGGAACGGCTGCGTCGTGAAGACGTCGCCGTCAAAGAGTTCAACCGGTTGATCGATACGAACCTTCGCCCCCACTTGATCAAGTACGCGGAAGACATCGTCCGCGATTTAAAGCTGCCCGAGGCGATTTTGTCCCGGCCGGACACGTTACCGTCCGCACCGAGCACGCTCATCAGTGACCAGGTGAAGTCCGGCGCATCGCTCAGTGGTGACACGGTGCTTCAATTCAGCCGCGACATCGAGTCGGCTCTCGCCTCTTGGGTGACGAAAGTGTCCGAACCGTGGGTCACGTCTGTCGAAACATATCTTGAGGCCGAAGGCAAAGACCGAATCCACGTCATCGAGACCGAGCAAGATGAGTTGTATGACATGCTCGACACGCTGGCGCTAAAACGTCAGCTGGCGGAACAGCGAGACGAGCTCACCAATTACACGACACGTGACCTCTCTGCTTCGCGTTTGAAGGACCTTGAGACCCGCCACTACGTCACGGCCGATCAATTGCCGCAGAAACAAGTCGAACATCAACAACAAGAAGTTGCTTCGACCTCGCTTTTGGTGGATGATATTACCGCTTTTTCATTTGAATTTTCATATGAGTATGCGGTATGTGAAATATTAGAGAGCCATCCGTTATTCAAGTCACGCGTCAAATCGCTCCGTCATAAATTGGCCCGGGCCGAATCCGAGACGTACACGCTTGCCATCTTCGGGGCGTTCTCGTCCGGTAAGTCGTCGACGTTGAATGCGTTGCTCGGCGAGACGGTGCTCCCGACGTCACCGAACCCACTGACGGCATCAATCACGAAAATCGTGCCGCCGAACGGCCGCGCCAACAAGAGTGCGTTGATCACGTTCAAGACACGTGCCGAGCTCGAGGCGGAGCTGAACGGTTACGGGGCGTCACTCGACGCGCTCCATCTCGACCACCCGTTCGTCAACGCCGTCAAGAACGCTCCCCTGTCCTATCTCGGTAGCCAGGAGACGGTCGACTATGACACGTTCTGCTCGTTCGTCACGGAGGAAGAGAAGAGCTGCATCGTCAAAGAGATCGAGCTCGCCATCGACTCCCCTTGGGCCGAACGTGGCATCATCTTCGTCGACACGCCGGGTGCCGACTCGCAGTTCAACCGACATAGCGAGGTGCAGTTCGGCTACATGCGTGACGCCGATGCCGTTTTATTTGTGACGTATTACAATCACGCCTTCACCGAGGCCGACCGTGAACTCGTCATCCAGCTCGGACGGGTCCAAGGGACAGGTGACCATCACATGTTCTTCCTCGTCAACGCGTCAGATTTGGCGGCGGATGAAGCGGAACGGTTCGCCGTCACCGATTATGTGTCGAACCAGTTGACGAAGCTCGGTGTCCGTCATCCGACGGTGCTGCCGATCTCGAGCCGAAACGCCATCCAGGGAGCGGATGCCGGGTTCGACCGATTCTCGGCCAAGCTTGAGCAATTCGTCGACCACGATTTGCGTCAGGCGAACGCGGTCCGCATCAAAGATGAGGCACGTACCCTCGTCGCCGCGTTCGAGGACGTCGTCCGCGAGGCCGAAGCGGATGCGAGCGTCAAGGCAGCGCGTCGTGACAAACTCCAACAAGTGCGCACGTCTGACAATCGTCTCAACGTCACGACGCTCGAAGACCCGTTCAAGCGTGAGACGGACGAGTTGCTCGCTCACCTCGAGACTCGCTCGCTCCTCCGGCTGTCGGACTTCGTCAAAGAGACGTTCCACCCGGTCGAGGTCGATGGATCGAAAGCGAGCCTCGAGCGCGCACTCACCCGGACGCTCGACAAGTATGCGTATGACATCCATCAAGAGTTGCAAGTGTTCCAATATCGACTCGAGCGCTTCTTGAAACGAGAGACGGAACGCTTAATCGAGCGCGAGACGCTCAAACTGCGTCCGCTCCTGCCGACGTTGTCGTTCGAAGATGACATCGATATCGATTGGCTCCGCGACGCCGTCGACCCGGTCACGTTCGAGGCGGCCCCGTTCCGTCCCGTCTTGAAGCACTATAAGAACGCGAACCAGTTCTTCGAAGGCGACGGCCGGACGAAGTTGCGCGACGACTTGAGCGCCCTGTTGAAGACGGCAGTGCGTGAACAGCTCGCGCGCGTCGGAAGTCATCAAGTCGAACGGACGGCGACGCAGCTCGCCAAACTCGAGACGACGCTCAGCCAGGACTGGGACCGTGAAGTGAACGACCTCGTCGCCGGTGAATTGAGCGTGCTCTCGGACGGACAATCGTTCCAAGACATGACACAGCGCCTCGCTGCGCTCAGAAAGGACTGAACGCATGGGTTCCTTGTTGCTCGTCGGATTGATTCCGGCCGTCATCATGACGGTCGCACTCGGCTTGTTTATCCGCCATCTGTATCTGAATAGAGAGTAGACTTTGAAGGATGGGACCGAGACCGGCCCCATCCTTTTTTATGACGGCATGAACGGCTTTCAAACCACTTCTTGACGGTCCCATAGCTTTTCGACGCTCACTAGTTCATGTTTTTTAAACGTCACTTTATAAACGTCCGGCATATCGAGTTCTTTCCAGAACGTATAGCCACACTGTCCATCAAAATAATTAAGGATGAGCACCATGATATTCCCGTGCGTACCGATTGCGATTCGCTTTCCTTCGTATTGGTCGAGTAGTGACTGAATCGCACGGACTCCCCGCTGTTGAGCGACAACGTTCGATTCGCCGCCTTCCCATGCAAAAGTAGGATCTTCCCACACTTTTGTCATCGCCAACGTGAAATCTTCCGCCGGTTCTGTCGTCAACGTCCGTTCCCGCAAATCGTCCATGAGTAGCACTTCTGTTCCAAGCTGGTCAGCAATCCCTTGGACGGTTTGAATGGCTCGTTTATATGGGCTCGAGACGACGAGTTCAATCGCTTCTTTACCTAATCTGTTTGTGATGTGAGGCACGTCACCCGCCCCTCTTTTAGATAAAGGTCTCGTCAACCCATCGGCTGTATATGTAGAGTGTGCATGTCTTACGAAATATAAGGTCGTCATGTATTCGTCTCCTGTTTTAGGTATGTCGTCATCCACTATCATTCCACTGAAACTTATTGTAAAATTATCCAGCGTGCTTTCAGTATAATCCTTATTCTCTTAAATGCTGTTGATTCTGCTTCGAACCACTTACAGCTTTTCAAAGCGTTACATACAACTGAATCAAAAGAGAGGACGGATGCGTTTGAATAATCAGACACAAGCCAATAAAACCGCTTGGGAATACCGTGCCTATGAGTTTTGGCAAAAGCGCGACGGCACGCCAGCAGACAAGGCAAAAGAAATTTTAAAAGACCCGCGAGCTAGCTTGAAGAAGCACCGAGACTATTTTCATGACGTGGATGGACTGAACGTGGCCAATCTATGCGGGTCGAACGGAAGAAGAGCCGTCCCGCTGTCGTTGATGGGTGCGAACGTCACCATCTTCGACGTGTCCGAAGAGAACAGAAGATATGCACTGGAATTAGCTGCCTGTGCCCAGACGAAAATCGACTATGTGTTAGGTGATATCTATAATCTCGATGTAATCAAATATGATGGCCAATTCGATTTTCTTTATTTAGAGGGAGGCATCCTACATTACTTTGATGACCTCGAGCGATTATGCGATATCCTTTATTCCATCCTGAAACCGGGGGGGAACCATGATTTTGAGTGATTATCATCCTCTTAAAAGATGCATTGGTCCTGAGTCTACATTGATGCCCGTATATTTTGATAACAAGTTATATGAAGAGAATATCGCGTTTAAATCCTTTTTTGATGAAGACGAACAGAAGGACTTCCCTGATGTCTTGCTAAGACACCATACGCTGAGCGACATCATGAATTCGGTGATCACCGCCGGCTTTCAAATCCGTCGTTTTGACGAACATCGAGATTGGAACGATGAGAATATGCCATGGGAGTTCACGATGGTCGCCGCAAAAAGTATAGGCTGAATCTGGAGCGAAGTATTCACATAGTGAAGGCTTCGCAGTTTGCTACCATTGATTGTTTCACTCACCAGTCAATCCTAATATTTCAACATCCCAATCGCGTAAAAAGGAGAATATGATGAAGCCGATTCTAGTTATATTGCGAGGCAATTCTGGTAGTGGAAAGACGACCATCGCCAAACAGATTCAAAAGAACTTTGGACCTGAAACGATGCTCGTCTCCCAAGACGTAATTCGAAGGGATATCTTACATACACGTGACAAAGACAATAACTCATCGATTGAGTTGATTGAACGGATTGCGTTATATGGAATGGAACGCTGTCCGATTGTAATCCTCGAAGGAATCCTAATCAAAGAAAGGTATGGAAAGATGATATTGAACCTGATTGACGCCTTTAATGGAAATGCGCTTGTCTACTACTTCGACCTGTCCTTAGAAGAAACGTTCAAACGACATCGAACAAAAGGTGAAGACCTCGAGTTTACCGAACACGATTTAAAGAAGTGGTATCGTGCCAAGGATTGGTTAGGGGTTAACCATGAATCCATATTGACCTGCAATCTGTCTAAAGAAGAGATTGAGAAAACCATCATCACCGATATTCAAGAGCTCCATATAAACATATGAGTTTTGTTCGTTGAATACCTCATTCAACTGATTTTTATGATTCATACTTGCTAAGGGAGGAACAGAAATGTACCCATTGAAAGGGAAGGTTGCGCTCGTCGCCGGTGCCTCTCGTGGAGCCGGGAGAGGCATTGCGTTGGAACTCGGGAACGCTGGCGCGACCGTTTATGTGACGGGAAGAAGTTCTGGTTCGAAACGAACGGACGGTCGACCGGAGACGATTGAAGATACGGCCTCTGCCGTCACGTCACGTGGAGGGACTGGCATCGCTGTCCCATGCGATCATACAGATGAACAAGAACTTGAACGCCTGTTTGCTCGAATCAAATTAGAACATGGTCGAATCGATCTATTAGTGAATAGCATCTTCGGTGGTTCAGAAGATTCGGTGCCTCGGGGACAAGGACGACATTTTTGGGAGAGACCGAACGAACACTGGGATGCGATGATGGTCGCAGGACCAAAAGCTTATCTCTCAACCATTCGACACGCCGTCCCTCTCCTTCAAGCAAGTGAACATGCCGTCGTCATCAACATCACTTCGTTCACAGACAGCGGCGTCGCCAGCAACCTGTATTATGATTTAGCCATGAACACCATCAATCGGATGACTTACGTGATGGCCAAGGAGTTCGAGACCCTGAAGATTTCGGTCGTCGCCTTGAGCCCCGGCTGGATGCGGACGGAGCGTGTCCTCGACGCCGGCTTCAACCCAGAGGACGGGACGACAGAGACGACCGCCTACGTCGGTCGTGCCGTCGTCGCGCTCGCGAACGATTTGGACAAAAATCTTTATAGCGGTCAAACCCTCACTGTCGCGGCGCTGTCCGCGCACTATGGCTTCACAGATATCGACGGGTCTCGTCCTTCACCGTTCTGAACAGTAACATACGTAGTCATGGCTTCAAATATTTTTATGATGTCTGTATAGAAGGGAGGAAAAGAAATGAAACACTACATTCACATAGTGGGCGCTTCGGGCTCCGGGACGTCAACACTTGGCGACGCGTTAGCGAACGTGTTGCCGCATACATATCTCGATACGGATGACTATTTTTGGACCACCAAGTTCACCGAACCGAGACCCGTCCCTGAACGACGCGAGATGCTCAAGGAAGAGTTGCTCCAATCTGAACAGTGGATTCTGTCAGGGTCACTTGTCGGCTGGGGCGACTGCTTCATGCCCTATTTTGATTTTGTCATCTTTTTATGGATTCCGCCCGACGTCCGCTTGGCCAGATTGCAACAACGGGAACTCGAGCGCTATGGTGCGGAAGCACTCGCTGGCGGTAGCCTATACGAGCAATCACAAGCGTTTTTGAGTTGGGCCGCCCTCTACGACCATGCCGGGACGGAAGTGAGAAGTAAGTCGTCGCATGAACAATGGCTGGCTGAACTGGCTTGTCCCATCCTAAGAATCGAAGGCGACTACTCGACCGAGGAACGAATTGCGATGGTGATGAATGCGTTAGAGCAGAATCAGCATCAATGATATTCCTTCCCGATCCTGATTTTGGTGAAATGGATTTCAGCGCTTGCGGGAGGGAACAACAGATTACAGACGAACACCTCGGTCCCATCCAATATGTAACTCGAGACAGCGATATCGTGCATAAAGTAAGGTAGCTGTAATCTAGTTAATTCTTTGATGGGTGCCACCCGGTCGTTCAAAGGAGCAACGATGTCCACTTTGATACATCCTAAAAATTCGATCTGGTGATGATAAGGCTCATTTTCTTCTTCGATTTTGATTAACACTTCATCCCCGTAGTACCGACAATCACACCCGAGCACACGAGAGTCCCAATAATATATCTTTTCAATCTCCTCTAAAATCTCTTGTACGTTCATTATTGTTCCTCACCTTCTATTTAGAATAAGAGCCTCGAGTATGTGTGCTCGAGGCTCTTTGTTATGCGTCAGCCGGATACCGCACGTCGATGCGCTGCCGGATATCGGTCATGACGTCCGCGAGTGTGAACATATCATCAAATGAGTGAATCTCGGTCTCCCGCTCCCCTGCTTCAACCATGTTCACGAACGTCTGAATCTCATACGTCATATGGCTCGCCTGTTCTAAACCGAGTTCGACGGTCGTCCCGTCGCGGCCAACGAATGTCAGGCGGTCGAGCGAACCGATATCGTCAATCACGAGACGTCCCGCTTCCCCGATGATCTCGGACGGGGCGTCCGTGCCATGAATCTTCGAGTGGAGCACGATGATGTCCATCCCGTCATACGACAAGATGGCCGAACCGCTGCCGTCGACACCTGACTCGAGCTTGACCGCGTTCGCCTGCACGGCCTCCGGTCGACCGAACAGTTTCAAAGCCGGGCCGAGGCAATAGACGCCGAGGTCCATCAGCGAACCGTTCGAGAAGGCAGGATTGAACGTGTTCGGGTTGTCCCCACGCTTATACAAGTCATAGCGGGACGAATATTGCGACTTATTCAAAATGACACGCCGGACCGGTCCGACGCGATGGAGTTCTTGACGCAACACATCGAAGTTCGGCATGAACAGGTTGCGGAGCGCTTCGAGCAAGACGACGTCCTGTTCGCGCGCCGTCTCAAGCATCTGCCTGACTTCCTCGACGTTCGAGGCGAACGGCTTCTCACAGAGGACGTGCTTGCCGTGGCGCATGAACAGCAGGCTCTGCTCGGCGTGGAGCGAGTTCGGGCTCGCGATATAGACCGCATCAATCAATTCACTGGACGCCATCTCCTCGAGTGAGGTGAATGTATGTGGAATATCAAATTCTTCGGCGAACGTTTTCGCGCGCTCGTCTGTCCGGGAATAGACGGCGGACACGGATGCGTCTTCGACTTCATGAGTCGCTTCAATAAAAGAACGGGTGATAAAGTTTGTGCCGATGATACCGAATCGAATCATGGGTTAATCCCTCTTTTCTTTAGGTTGTGATGACTTTGCTAAGCATGATTTCATCATGGAGCGGGATGTCGTGCTCCCCGATGACAGGGATTGACGGCTTATGGAACCGGGCCGCATCGACCGCGCCCGGGATAATCCGCGCGAGGCGCCAGCCTCGACGTTGGTAAAACGCGAGCGCCTCCAAATTGTCGTTCGTCGTGATGAGCGACAGCCGTTCGAGCTGATGTTGCTGGGCCACTCGTTCGACTTCATCGAGGAGCGCCGAGCCGATGCCACGCTTCTCCTGCAGACTGTCGAGCGAGATGATTTCAATCTCGTCTTCCCGAATGACATACGTGACGAGGCCGATGATGATGTTCCCTTCCGACCAGACGAACCCGTCAAGCGAGACGCAATCATACGTCCCGGTCGAGATGACCATCTCAGATGAGCCCCAGGCATCGATAAAGAACGAACGGACCGCGTCACGCGTCGAAGCGATAATCGGTTCAATCATCGCTGAATCACTCCGCCTCTCGGGCAGGTGACGGTTTTGGCGCACTCGCCTCGGCGTAAATCCGGAATTGTTTGAACTGTTCATCATACACCAGCCGGATGGCCCATTTGAACGCCTTCACATAAAGGGCATAGAGCCATGAGGATGGGATGAGTGAGATGTGAATCGTCACGTCGGTCCCGTCTGCTGTCTCGC
The DNA here is from genome assembly GCF_018616375.1 of Exiguobacterium sp. J17977. Lineage (GTDB taxonomy): Bacteria > Bacillota > Bacilli > Exiguobacteriales > Exiguobacteriaceae > Exiguobacterium > Exiguobacterium mexicanum. Next base: position 110,537 of record NZ_JAEQBB010000002.1, read on the forward strand.
TCAACGTATACGTCGCAATCGATACCCCTTGATTCGTCACCGCCTGCACCTCGCATTCGGAAGGACGATTGACATACGTCAACTCGGATTCGACCCGAATCTCTTTCTTCTCGAACTGTTGGACCGAGATGAACCGTTTTCCCGTCACCAGTGAGGCGTCACCATCCTCGTAGATGTTCTCAATCAAATGGTCGTTCCATTTGATGATATGTTCGTCTTCTGCGAGACAAGCGAACGTGTGGTCAATCGGTGCGTCGATTGTCATCGTATATGTAGCCACTTCAAGTTGTTTCACATCAAATCCCCCTTAAGAAATCCCTTTCGGATAACGGATATACTGTCGCTGCCCCTCGATGATTGCTTTGTTTTTATTAATCAAGTGGTCATAATTCAACTTGAACATTTGGTCAAAATCATTGGCCTCGATCACGTCTAGAGCCTCCATGCTTTTTTGCATATTTTCTTTGCCGACCGCAATCCCTTTGATGAATTTCTTTTCTTCTCGAGACAGGCTGGACCATTCTTTCGTCTTTTCGAGAAACGCCGCGAACGCTTGAACGTCTTCACCCTGACTCGTTAAAATCTTCAAGGTTTTATACTGATAGATATCTGCGAGCACGGCGAATTCTTTCATCTTAGACAAATCTGTGTCCGTAATGTGCTTTCGGATTAATACGTCATCGTTATAATACGCCGTATAGTCCTGAAGCATCTGATTATACGTTTGTTGAATCTCCCAAAAGTGCGCAAACGCGTCTCTCCCTTGTTGAACCTGTGGGCTTGCGTCCACAACCGTTATGTCCAACGGTTTCGTGTAATAAGAGATCGGAATGTTAGAGCGATCCGTCGCCATACGCGATAAGTTGCCGCTTAAGTCGGCAAAATAGGACAGATTCGGCTGCGCAATCAGGACTTCGTCCACGTTCTCTTCCCCGATTGTGAAGTAGGCGGTTGCTACCGGTTGATTGTTTCGCGTAAACCCTGCCATGTAGTATGGCGTTCCATTAACCATCCAATAGACTGGATTGACAAATACGCCTTCGGTCCATTTTCGATGCTTCTTTGCCTTTTTCATAAGTAATTTCGTTGTTTGATCCCACATCGTTGAATCTCCCCTTTTATGTCATGTTGATGATCTGTTCATCTTATGCTAGACAAATGAACGCCTGGTCACTCGGTACGGGAACTGTCCGCTGATAGGTAGACACTTCGATTGGTTGTTTCATAGTCCCTCTATGTAGTGAGATTTTTTCCGACCCCAATCGTCGTCCTTGTCAGGGGACGACTAGAGTGATGAACGTCTGCTTAACATCACCCACTCGACTCGAGCAAGGGTTGACGCTCCTATAAATACGGCCGGGACAGGAGAGTCACGATACAGATCGGACTCGGTTGCAAGTCCGTTCATCCACGTTTGAATCGATGCTTCGGGTAATGTCAGTGTGATTAACGTTTTCTCAATCTGAAGCGAAGATTGATCGCCGCATTGCAGCGTCAGACGCGTTTGAATCTGAGAGGCACCTGAACCATGCGTCTTGTACATGACATCGAACGACTCGATTGAACCATCTAGGCACTGACTCAACTGCCTGTGCATTAAGAGACGTTTCGATGCGGGATAAAATAAGTAAACGACGGCTTGCGAATCACGAACAAATTCTAGCATAGGGCTCCTTTCCAAGGCCGGACCTCGAAGTTTGATTGTTCAATCAAGTGCTTTCTCGAAACAAATATACCGTTCATGCCCTTTCGGTTTCGAATCGAAATGGACGCTTCCGCGTTCGACGTAGCCGTGTCGTTTGTAAAAGTTGCAGGCTGCCTCATTCCCTGAAAAGCTGTCGAGCCGGATGCTGGTGTAGCCTTCCGTTTTCGCAAACTGTTCCGAGGCATGCAATATGGCTTTTCTACTGCCTTGACCTTGCCGCTCCGGATGCACCATTAAAGAATGGATGACGAGTGGATGGTCGTGACGCCAGTCAATCGTTTCCCATTCCGGCGACTGCCATTCGTCGAGCACGACGACGCCGATCAACTGCTCACCGCCTTTCATGATATAGACAGAGCCTTCTTCGATACATGCTTCGAAATAGGAGCCGTTCGGGTACGTGTCGTCCCATTGGAAAATCTGTCGGGCGAGCAAATCGTCTTTACAGGCGTGATACAGTCGTTCGATTGCATTCACATCTGATGGTTTGGCTAATGCGATTGAGATCATTCCAATACTCCGTTCTTTAGGGTGACTATCTTGTATTGATGATCCGCTCGTATTTTTTATACTCGTCGTGGTCCATGCTTAGACCGAGCAGCTCAGCGATTGTGTCTTGTCGCCACGTGGTGGGATTGAAATACTGCGAGCCCGTGTTGAACCAGCGCCCCTTTTGATCGAATCCCCACGTATACTTCACCCGGTCAAGCCCTTGCTGTAGAAGCATCTTTCCTTCTGCTAGATGGGCCCGCAAGCGATGTTCGCCGAGACGAATATATGGTTCGACGGCCCACGGGCATCGTTCAATCGCTCGTTGAACATATGTATAATCGAAATGATCGATGTCTCTCCTCGCCAACGCAATACATAGCAGGCCGCTCACTTCTTCCGGTCCTTGTTCGATAAGTGACTCTGCCCAGGCGACATCCTCGTCCGTGATGACAAAGTCATTCCAACCGGTCCAATATAAAGCGAGCGCGAAATAGAACGGATCATCCGGATGAAACGTATGGGCGGTGAGACCGAAGCTGTTCACCCGGGCAAAATCTTCGATGGTATCAATCAATTCATACCCGATGAGCCAGTCCCAGCGGCTATTATCGGTCGGATCCATCATCACACGGTCAATCAACATCTGTTCGATGCCTCGGGTCTGTCGAAGGTAATGTTCGAGCTGTTTGAACTGGTTCGCCTCAACGTAGGCGTCGATGCGATCCATCATCGCTTGTTGCTCCACCGAAAGGGTCTCGTTGCCTGAATACAGCTCAAAGATATTCCCTACGTTATAATCGTTCAAAGATGTGTTCTCCTCTCATGCGTCGCGTTCCACGATGCGAGCCAGTTCTTCAATCCGTCCGCGGGTGATTCCTTCCCGCTGTTCGACAGCAAGCGGATGGTCGGTCGGCTCTAATTCGATGAACGGCCGCATCCCTACTTCTCGGGTATGAACGTTCGTCTTCAAATTGATGGTGTCTGGATAGCCAGGTAGTTCGGTGGCGAACCAGCCGAACATCGGGTCAAGTTCGACGCGGGACGGCTCATCCCACAAATCGAGCATGCGGAAAAAATTGTCGGCACTAAGTGACACCCAGACGTTCCAAGAAAAAATCTCATCTTCTCCGACAATCGGGAACTCCACACAGCCGTAGACAAAAAAATGAGCCTTATCGACGACGCATAGGTCATCGGTCAACACGACGCGTCGCTTCAACTGTCTCTTCGAAAAGCCTTCGATGCTTGCCGGCATGACAGAACCGTAACCTGATGGGGTTTTGTGTTCCTCTCGACAGTTTGAACACGAACAATTGTCGAGATGATCGCGTTTTTTGGAAAAAGGATTTATCATAGTTGCTACTCTCTTTTCTATAAAACAGATTATGTTTGCAGTATGTGAAATAAAATTATTCGAAATACTCTAGAATGGTTTCTGGGTCATATTCCAACCCTACCAGCTCGCTAGACCAATCGAGGCCGCACAGCAGCTCTTCATCCGACATGTTCGGCAACCAGCGTTCAAGAAATAATTCGACCGGCAACTCGATCACATGATAGTCGGCCCATTCTTCAGCCCGACAAGCGAGCGCAAGCTCTCGGGACGAAAAGAATAACAAGACGTCTGTATCTTCGACGTGCGATGGTGCGTACGCCCACCCTTCGTCTTGCTCCGCAGATAGACCAAAGACGAGTCCATTCTCCTCGACTCGTTCGCAAAACGTCTCGAGCACGTCGTTTTCAGCCTGCGTCACTTCGACGAACGCCTCAAACGAATGCGCCGCCACCTCGAGTTCGTCTATCTCGTGCCACCAGACGTAAATCGTCTCCCGGTCGTCTTTTAGAAAACCGAGCTCATCACCAGACCCATTCGTCGCAAGCGTCACGAACCCTTGCGGCAACTCCTCTTGCTTCAATTCATTGGCTCGAATCACATCATCCCACGTCTTATTGAAAAAACGCTCGTCCTTGATCGGATAAAAGAACCAATCTCCAAGTTCGAACTTGTTCCCATGACCCCATGCGTCACGCAAGCCATCCGGGAAGCGTGCTCCGACTTGTTGCTCCACCTGTTCAATCGTTTCGACCGAAAATCCTGGAAGGTTTGTCTCAAGTCTCATCTCATCGCCCTCTTTCTAACATCAATAACATGAGTATACTGAATTTACAAAAAAGAGGGAATTGATTCCGATAAGTTGATTCAATGATAATCACGATTCTGTCGCACCAAACTTTTGAAAACGTTAAAAAAGAACCTGTATATCAGGTCCAACATCACGAGAGATTATTCGGATGTACGCAGCCGCTTCTTCACTGATTCGACGACGTACCATAGGAACACCGTCACTAACGCAGCCTCGCATGCGCTTACGCTAAGAATAAAGAGCAATGTCCCGACATCTTCCAGCTCATCAAAACCGAACTGCTCCAATTGCCAATCGTGAACGATTTGATGATAGGCAATCCATACAAACGGTACCGGAAACACGCGCCAATAGAACGTCTTGATTCGCTTCGGTAAATGGAACTCCATCTGTTTCGCTCCTTCTCATCAGTCATCAATCTGTCAAAGTTGAACGATTGAATTGTCATCTTTTTTTAGAAACACGCGGTCAAGCCCTGTACCGACCATCGCCCAAAATAAGATGGTCACCCCATATTTGACCCACATCGGGATATTGGAAGGGTGTGTGATCGTCTCGACGAACCAATGCGTCTCCATAATCCAAAATGGTGGACTCGTCAGAAAGAAGAGAATCGATTTATCATCAGCACCGCTCACATTATAAAGACAAATCAGCACCGCAAAAAGTGTAAGCCAAAACGTAAATGATTTGATTCGAGCCATCGTCATGTCTCCTATCTTGTTTCGTATGTTCATCCAGCTTCGACGAAATCAGTTCAGTGATGCGATCGGTTCTCATACTGTTCGAGTGTCGTGCGGAAACGCGCAACCTGTTCTGGCGTTACCGGATCTGTCATGCCATAACGTTCATCTAAATACGACTTGAAATCGACGTCCGTCAATTCGATGCGCCGCGCCCACTCTGAAACCGTTTCTGTCGGCAACCATTTCTTCGCCGGCGGCAACGCCTGATTGAACGCGATGAGCGCGTCCCGAATCGTCACACCTGTCCAAGCCGGTTCTTCGACACTCGTCATCGAGCTCGGGACTGAATGACGCGAGAACGTCCGCGTCGTGAACGAAGCTGTTTCGTCAGCTCGCTTGCGGTGCTGAAAACGAATGTTAGCGGCAAAAATCAGTACGCTAAGCAATACACAGGCTAGTAACAACACCAAATAGAAGAGACCATCGCCTCGTTCGATGACGGTCGCCACAGAATCAATCGTATAATCCAAATAGTCCAGTTTCAAAAGAGACTGTTCATCTTCTTTCGGATGCCTCATCGTACCTTCGAACATCTCGTTTGAGTCCTCAAATGCTTCAGGTGTCGGTCGCAATTTCAACCCCGAGGTCGGAGGCTCATACCACCATTCCATCAACAAGCTGATGAGACGAAGTCCGACGAAGACTGCTCCCACCGTCAGCACTGCGGTCAATCCAAGCCGAATCATCCAACGCATGGCGTCGCCTCCCCGATTACGGAATCAATTCACTAATCATCAATCTGGAATCGACGAATCAACCTCACGTTCCGCGATGCCGTACCGGAAGTCATACACGTCCATCATCTTTTCCAGTTTGATGTCGTTTATAAATATGTGTACGTCGTCCCAATCGACGGAAACTGTCTCACACGGATATTCCCAAAAGATTCGAGCCCGTTCCCCTGTTTCTTTCCGCTCCATCACCCCGAGCATAGCGAAGCCGGTCGTCGCGCCTCCGCTCGTTCGATAAAATTCGACTGTGAAGGCACCGTCTGGAGAATCCTCTTCATAGACAAGCTCTCCGACAGGCACGCCGTCAATCGTATCAGCTGCAGTCAAGAAATCAAAGATGGCGTAGGAAAACCCGGCTAACAGAAGCGTTATCGCGATAGTGGCTGCTCCCAAATACACCTTATCGCTTATTTTCATTCTCTTCAGACCATCGCACCCTTTCAGCGCCAAATTGAATATAGGATTACCTTCGATTCGAATTGTTAATCAATCCGCCACGTTTTATAATTATTGTAATCTATATCCATTTTATAGGAAAGGGGATTGTCACTTGCATATCCGAATACTTGGCATTTTATCTTTTGTCGCCTGGAATTACATTCTCGGTCGTCAGTACTTTTATGTGGAAGGTGCCTTAATCGATCAAGACCATTTCATCATTGCGCTAATCGGGGTAGAAACTTTTTTGTTTTTGTCATTCCTCATGATGGTGTCCGTGATTCCGCTCACGAGCGCCGTCATCTCAGAATATACGATTCGATACTTCAACAAACGTGACAACCCGTGCTTACTCGGTTCGCTAACTGCGCTCTATTCGATCGCGACGATTCACTTATGCTGGTTCATCTGGTCCTTTATCTACGGTTAACCGCACGGCGATTTAGCGCTCTGAACGTCTATGCTCGAGCTGAGCAGCATGGAAAACCCAATGACCATCTTGCTTTGGATAGATACGATACCGAAAGCGGTCACCGAACATTCCGATGACATCCACTGTATACAGCGATTCCCAGTGAAGCCGATACAACTGACGAGACAAGCGATAGGACGCGGGGAATGAGGTGACAAATTCATATGGTCTAAGACGAATGACCGTCTCACGCTGAATCAACTTACGTTTCTGGCGCACATCAAACAACTCCAAAATCAACTCTGTATCATCTGCATGAATTTGGACTTTGAGTATCGCTCGAATCGATCCGGGTCTATTCATTTCTGACATCAACCGAGAAGAGAACACATATTCATTTGATTCAACGTAATCACGCAAGCTTTGGATGATGTCATCGGTAAAAGCCGTAACATCATATGACTGAAGCGCTCGTTCTATCTCTGCCAAAACAGACGGCATGAGGGACACATCTTCATTCAACGTTGTAATGTAGACTGGATAAGCACCGAACGAGTGTCTAATGTCTTCAACGTGTTCACGTAGTGCTACATCACAAAATAGGATGGTGATGTTCGACGCTTTAGGAAGTGCTGGCTTCAATTGACGAATCTTTAGGTGGCACAGCCAAAGCAATGAATCAATGCCGTCCACATCATAAACCTGCCACGTACCACCTTCTTCAACCACTCGCTGAACCTCAATCCTCATCTGGACGCATCCTTCTCCGCAATTGCTCAATCCATTCGTCCAAATCGACTTCATGATAAAAATATGAACCAGTCTCGCCCGGCATATCGATCACGCTTATATTATTCAGTGCATCAATCATGTACCCTTCAAACATCTCTTCTTCCGATTGCCACAGTACACGTCCGGCCCAAGCGGAGACGTTCTCCCGAGTCAATAGCCCCGTCTTCACATACAGAATCCATTCAATCATCTCATCGAACGTCGGGGTATTACATTTTCGAGGAAGTTCTTGTTCAGACAACTCTCCTAGATTTAGACGTTGCGTCAAGAGCAATAGTCGCTCTTTCGTCGGCGCCCAGTTCATAACCGTTTCAATCGGTGTGCGAATCACATCACTCGGTCTGTATTCGTCGTCACAAAAGAATAGCTCCCCATTGCTTAAATCGATCGCTAACCAACTCCCAACACTGTCGTAACCAATACGGATGAACCGCAAGTCGGTTTCTTGTAAAGCACGAAGTTGTGCGGCATCTTCCCTCGTCAACAGCCTTACTTGTCTTGAAGCTCCGTCTGTCGTGAACATCTGACGTTCCATTTCCTCCTCACCCAATGAAGAAATGATGACGTGCTGTTCAAACAATGGCCCGCCCATCTTACCGTAACCAATCCTTGACGGAAGTCGACAACGTCTCCTCCGCTTCGAACGTCTCATGACTGACGATGACGACGTGATTCGTCTCGATGTTCACACAAATGGGGTCCCCTAAAAAGTCCTCATACCCGATGACGTAGAGCCCGTCCGGCCATGGCTCCTCGTCGTCTTGATACTCCTCCTGTACTTCCTCGAAACGAGCGCTCTCGTTGATGAATGCGAAACGAGGCAACCCTTCCATATCTTCGAGCTTGATTTCGACCTCTTCCGCCGGCAATAGTGCTTTCAATTCATCTGTTGTCATTGTCATTCCACCTTTCTTTCTTTTGGTCTGACTTCACCTATCTATCTTGACATCCTATACCTTTAGTGTAAAATTACACTTGTAAGTAAATGTAAATATAACCCTCGTCAAGAAAGGGGTGTCCTGATGGGCAATCCAAAGAAATGCCTCATCGTCTTGTCATCGCTTTATGTACTCGCATTTATCGTGAACCTCATTCCATCCATCATGTTCCCTGACGCGACGATTCAGCCGATTCATGCGGTCGCATCCGGCTTACTGCTCGTATGCATGTTCGGGACGTGTTTATTACGGAATCGTGTCGCCAAACTGTTGATTGTGGCTATTTTATTCGCAAATGTGACCGTGTTCACCTTAATCAGTTTCGAGTCATACGTCTATGACCTCGTGCTATTGGACGCCTTGTTTGCGATTCAGTATCCGCTCTACATCCTGTTCGTGACACCACTGTTCGGGCTCAATTACTTCCTGAACGTCAATCCGGAATACGTGGCCTTGCTCGTCTTTTTCATCGCGATTTTGTTGCTCGTCATCCATGAACTCGCGGTGACACGATTCGATCGAGTCAATCCGTGAGCGGAAATAGCATTACGCGTCGTTTTCAAGCAGTCATGATCTGCGGCACGAGCCTTTTCATGTCCATCGTTTATCTTTTGTTCTCCCCGAATTGGATTGGGCCTTTGTCCGTACGGATACTAGAAGCAATTGTGCTATGGTGAGGATTCACCTTCAATATGAATCAAACAAAATAACATACTCTAGGAGGAGTCATATGAACTTCTATATCGGCTCACGCTTCGCAAACATCGAACAGGTCAGAGCGTTGCGCGATCATCTCATCAACGACGGTCACACCCATACATACGACTGGACGACGAACGACCGCGCCACGTCGATTGAAGGCTTGCGAGCCATCGGCACGAGCGAGTTCGAGGCGATCAAGGCGTCGGACTTCGTCGTCATCTTGCTTCCGGCCGGCAACAGCAGCCATGTCGAGCTCGGAATCGCCCTCGGTGCAGGTGTTCCCGTGTTCATCCATGACGTTACAAATCGCTTCGACGATGTTGAGACGACGAGCACGTTCTATCATTTGCCGCACGTTACCCAATTGACCGGATCGCTCGAGGACGTGCCGCAATCAATCACGACCCACTTCGCACGCAATGCCCGTTAAGTCGTCTCGACCCGATGCCCTTTGTTCTCCCGGAACCGTGCCGGCTTGCAACCGACCCAGTCGGCGAAATGCTTGTTCAATTGGGCCGGGCTGCTGAACCCGACGGCGATGCTCACCTCGAGCAAATTCAAATTCGAATAGCGCAACAGGTGTTTCGCCTTCTGGAGCCGCAATCGGGTGATGTATTGATACGGGGTGTATCCGGTCAACGCATTGAAATTGCGGATGAACTGATATTTGCTCTGGTTCGCCAATCGGCTCAATTCTTCAATGCGGATGACCGTCGCTACATTTTGTTCGATATACGAGAAGACGGCGTCATATGATTCGTTTTCGCTGAACGCAGAACGTTCCGCGACGAACGTCTTGAGAAATGCGTAGATGTCACGCTCAAGCGTCGCATCTCCGTCCTCAAGAAAATCGCACATCCACATGTTGATATGACGTTTCAACGTCTCAGGTACGATTGTCGTCAACTCTTGAAATGTGACCGGTGTATCCTCTCCGCTCGACTGTTGCCACCAACTCTCGAACTCATGCTTGTCGAAGTCCATTGTCACGAACGTGGCCTGTTCACTCGTGACGAAACGCCGGCATTGTATCTCTGGGCCACATAAGATTGTCTCACCGTCCTGTAATCGAAAGTCCCGCAATCCGACACAAACACCTATCTTCCCAGAGAGCGTCACGGTCAATCGATGCCTGGCCGTCTCGACCACGTCCTCTCGCCATCCACTTCGTTCATTCCTGACATGAATGCCCACATTCGGTAACTCCAACTTTAGTTGCATGATGACCCTCCTATTATTGCGGTCCAATTGCGCAATTCTCGATACGACGCAAGCCGCCTCACCTTCCATAATCGAAGTAGACCGATCACAGGTCGACAATTCGATGAAAGCCAGGTGACCATATGTTCCACTCGTTACATCCCAATTTAAAAATCAGAATCACGATCAACTTCATTCAAAAATTGACACAAGCGGCCATTTTCCCGTTCATGACGATTTACTTTGCCCAACAGTTCGGGGTGACGCTTGCCGGCGTCATGATTTTAATGACGACCGTGCTGTCCTTCATCGGCAGTTTGTATGGCGGCGCTTGGTCCGATCGCTATAGCCGCAAACATGTGCTCATCTCCGGGGAACGCCTCCGCTTCATCAGCCTCGTCGGCATGGCGCTCTGCAACTCCTCATTTTTGACCGCCCCGACACTGACGTTCATCTTCTTTTTGATGAACAACATCGTCAGCGGCATCGTCACACCGGCGAACGAGGCGATTTTGATTGATGACAGTACGAGCGATAATCGTAAATTCTTGTACGCGCTCAGTTACTGGACGCTCAACATCTCCATCGTCGTCGGCAGCATCGCCGGTGGCTTCCTGTTCCAAGCGCATCTGTTCGACCTCTTGGTTGGCGCGGCGCTGGCATCGTTTGGATGCTTACTGTTGATTCGGATGCGATTGAACGATACGTACCGACCGCAACCGGACACGTCCCCTCTTTCTTGGCGCGAGCTCTATCAGGGCTACGCGATCGTGTTTCGCGACCGGTTATTCACCGCATATTTAATTGCCGGTGTGTTGACGTTGTCGCTCGAGCTGCAGTTGACCCACTATCTCGCCGTTCATCTCGTGGACACGTTCACGACGCCTGAATCGCTGTTTGGCATCCCGTTCGAAGGGACGATGTTGCTCGGTGTGTTGCGGAGCGAGAACACGGTGCTCGTGCTCTTGTTCAGCTTTCTCGTCTTGAAATGGACGAAGCCGTTCAATGAGCGCTCGGTGTTATATACCGGGGTCGTTTTGTTCAGTGCTGGATTCGCCATGCTCCTCGTCAGCGATTCTGTCGTCACGATGCTCGTCGGCACGTTCGTGTTCACGCTCGGGGAGCTATTGTACGTCCCGATTCACCAGGCGCTACTCGCACGGCTCATGGACGAATCAAAGCGTAGCCAATACCTTGCCGTCAATGGGCTCCGCTATCGGGGCGCCCTGCTCATCGGCGCCGTGAGCGTCTCGTTGTATGGATGGATTCCACCGCTCCTAATGGCGGTCGTCTATATCGCATTCGGGACGACGGCCATCTGGCTCTATCAAAAAGTATATCGCAGCCTCTTTGTCCAATCTATGGAAAGTGAGCAAGCCGGATAATCAAATCCATAAAATTTTGAAATCATTTGGATTTTTCTGGTGTATCAATCATTTTTGTGACATACTGTTCAAAATCTACTTTTGAACGGGGACGTTGGATATGCGTACTTGGAAACAACCTTTACTTTTACTTGCTGGTGTCGGTATCTCGCACCTCGGCGCCTGGGTGTACTTCATCGCCCTCAACTTGATTGTCCTCGAGATGACGCAATCACCGTTCGCCGTGTCTGTCCTCTACATCCTCGTCCCGCTCGCGGCACTATGCGCGAACGTTTGGTCAGGCTCGGTCATCGACCGCACCGATACGCGTCGCTTGATGATGTGGCTGGATGCGCTCCGCGCTATTGTCGTCTTCAGTCTCGCATTCATCGACTCACTCGCGCTCATTTATGTGCTCGTGTTTGTCTTGAATGTCGCGAGCTCCGTCTTCGAATCGGCCTCCCTCGTCTATATGACGAAGCTCGTCCCGAGCGGTGACCGGCAACGGTTCAGCGCGCTCAAGAACTTCGTCCAATCGGCCGGGTTCATCTTAGGCCCGGCTATCGCGGGATTGTTGTTCATGATCGGCACACCGACGTTCGCCATCCAGTTGAACGCGTTGGCGTTGCTCGCGTCCGTCGGGATTCTCTCACTTCTACCGACATTGTTCACCGGTAGCGACGAGGTCGAGGTATTGAGCCTGCGCATGATTATCGAGGACTGGAAGACGGTCGTCCGATTCGCGTCGACCATGCGTTACGTGACACTCGTCTATGGTCTATTCTGCGTCATGACGATTTTCATGTCGGGGCTCGACTCACTGGAGGCGTCGTTCGCGACGCAAGTGCTCGGCTTCTCTGAGAGCCGCTACGGCTTTCTCGTCAGTGTCGCCGGAGGCGGGATTATCGCAGGATCCATCATCAATGCGACGTTCAGTGCTCGGATGACGTTACCGTTTCTAATCAGTTTCGGTGCCATCCTCACGCCTGTCGGCTATCTCGTTTTCGCCTTCTCCGAGTCATTCGTGGTTGCAGCCGTCGGATTCTTCCTGCTCACATTCGCCTTGTCGTTCGCGAACACCGGCTTCTTGTCGTTCTATCAAAACAATGTCCCGACCGACCTGATGGGCCGCTTCTCCGGAGTGATCAACGTAGCGGAGTCCGTCTTGATTATCGGGTTGACGTTCGGCATCGGTCTCCTCGCTGAATATGTCGGGATTCGCTCGACGTATGTCGCCTTCTCGCTCGCCTTCTTACTCGTCGGCTTGGTCACGGTTCGGGTCGTGCTAGAACGTTCGAAACGAGGACTGTATGAGGCGGTCGTCGTTGAAGAGAATGTCTCATAATTCTAATGCACCTTATTTGTAACATAATTATAATAGTTGTAATAATTAGGAATTATCGCTATCAAGTCATTCACCTCACACTTTCAAAAACCTTTATCTAATCGATTGTGAACAAACTGCAATGGATGACATGGAAATTGAAATCACAAGCTAGACGCTCATCCCTGAGCCCTTTACAAACGATTTGCAAGACCATCTACTACCTTCAAATCCAATAGGAATTAACTTGAATGTCATGTCCCTGACATCTTCACATTTGGAAAAAATCGTATAATTAAGGAGTAGTAATGAGACGATAAAAGCGAGGGATACCATGAAAGAGACGATTCGAACTGAAGAAGATTTATTGAATATGTTGGACTCCCTGTTGAGGGAACCTAGTGAATTTTGGGACTCGTTTTACGCAGATCGAGACAAGGGCATTCCCTTCTTTGTGAACAAGCCGGATGAGAACTTGGTCAGCTATTTTGAGCGGGATATTCTGACGTCTGGTCATGTATTGGAGTTAGGAAGCGGTCCTGGCCGCAACGCCATCTATTTTGCCGAGACCGGATGTACGGTCGATGCCGTCGATTTGTCCATCACGTCGATTGAATGGGCCAAAGAACGTGCCCTTGAGCAACAAGTGGACGTGAACTTCATCCATGACAATCTGTTTGATTTGAAACTAGATGATTCCGCATACGACGTCATCTACGATTCAGGATGTTTTCACCATATCGCACCGCATCGAAGAAAACAGTATATCGATTTAGTCTGGAAAACGTTAAAGCCAGGCGGTCACTTTGCGATCACGTGCTTCGTGGAAGGTGGTGAGCTCGGCGGTTCAGATATCACGGACTGGGAAGTATATCGCCGAAGAAGCCTGAGCGGCGGTCTTGGCTTTACGCCTGAAAAACTTCGGTCCATCTTCCATTCGTTCGAGGAAGTCGAGATTCGCAAGATGCGACAGGCCGACCGTACTGAAGACGTCTTTGGGGTCTCGGCACTATGGACGGCGTTGTTTAAAAAATGAGCTGACTTGATAACTGCTACTGGTCAAAAAACCAGCCACTCGAGATTCACGTCTCGAGTGGCTGGTTTCTTTTATGAGAGTCTGTGAGATTGATTTGCTGTACATACAACCCGTGCGTATCGAGAATGAGCTGGACATCTTCCGGATACAAGTGGTCTACTTCCTGCAACGTATCGAGCGAGATCCATTCCACTTCCATAATGTCACGGTCAATCCGCCCCCTGGCAATCGATTCATCCAGCGTGAGAAGAAAATACACCGTCTGAATCTGATAACCGTCACTGACTTTCTGTTTCGTCGAGAGACGCATGACTTCGTTGGCTGTATAGCCCGTCTCCTCCCTCAACTCGCGGACACAACATGCCTCGGCCGTTTCATCGTTTTCGATTCCACCTGACGGGACGCTCCATCCGTTCACATCTCGATTCCTCACCATCAACACCCGCTGATTCTCATCAAAACAAATGCCCGCCGCGCCAAACCATAATTTCATATGCTTCGCCCCCTCTTGGAGTACATCGTCTTGCATTCCTCATTTACTCATTCACCATTATAACGGATACGTTAAAACTATTGCTAATTAATTGAAAAACCTATATAATTTTGGAGATTTGGAATCGGAAAGGGAGTGTAACGATGAACAACTATCAGAGCGTGCTCATCAAGTTGAGCGGGGCGGCCATCGCCGGCGAGGACAACTCAAATTTCGATGCACACAACCTCAATCAAATTGCGGCTGAAATCCTGTCATTGATTGACATGGGCATCAACGTCTCTCTGATGATTGGCGGAGGGAACATCTTCCGAGGCAATATGGCCGACGCATGGGCCATCGACCGCGTCGAGGCCGACAATATCGGCACACTCGGCACCGTCATCAACAGCTTGATGCTGCGCGGTGTCTTGAAGAGCAAGACCGACCGCGAAGTTCGGGTCATGACGGCCATGCCGATTCCGAGTATGGCCGAGCCGTATATTCGACTGAAGGCGCTCACCCATCTGACTAAAGGGTATGTCCTCATCTTCGCAGGAGGTAACGGACAACCATTCGTCTCGACAGACTATCCGGCGGTACAGCGCGCGGTTGAGATGCACTGTGACGCCCTGTTCGTCGCGAAGAACGGAATCTCCGGCGTCTATACGGATGACCCGAATCTTTCGAGCACGGTGAAACAGTATACGTCGCTCCACTATAACGATGTGTTGCGCCATGACTTAAAGGTGATGGATCAATCGGCACTGCTCCTCGCGCGAGACAATCATCTTCCGGTCCATGTGTTCGACTTTGAAGAGACGGGCGCGATGAAGCGAATCTGTTCGGGTGCATCGATTGGCACGTTGATTCATGACGGCCAGACCAACTTAGCGCCATAACTGACGACACCACCGGAACAAAAGGCCGGTGGTGTCGTTTACTTAATCACGAAGAACGCACTCGCCCCGATTCGAAAAATGAGCTCGTCGTTTCAATCTGATATTCTATAATGAAGGTAAGGACATCTTTGATTGGTTACTCCCCACATATAGCGGGTAATTGAGGAGGTGGCTCATGGCGAGCCGATTCGAAACAAATGGAGGGTTGAACATGAAGCTATGGAACAATGAATCGTTTTATTTGTTCGGGCTCATCGCTTGTATGATGATCGGCACGATGGCGTTCACTATCCTTTTGTCCGAAAGTAACACCGGCCTTCTCGGCTATTTGATTTTACCCGCCATCGTCTTATCATCCCTCATCTTCGGGATGCGGGCCGGGCTGACCCTGTCTGTCACGCTCCTCCTCTTTTTGTTCATCTATTTCCGATGGTTCGCGTCCATCTATGAAGCAGGAAACGTTCAGTTTTTCAACGGCAGAGGCATCAGTTTTACGATTCTGCTGATGGTCATGTCCGTCTTGTCCGGCCTCGTTCATCAACTCGTGAAGAACGTGCAGCTGTCACAGCTCGAGTTAGAGGAGCGGGCCCGTCAGCTCGTGGCCGTCGATCCTGAGACGTGGCTCGATAACGCCGAACGGTTTCAGATGGACTTGAATGCAGAACGCGATCGCCTCATTCGCCATGGGGACGCCTTCGCGGTGTCGTTCATTCAAATCCAAGAACTGAGACATTTCGAGGAGCGCTATGGACGGACCGAATATGAATGGTTCTTGAACTACTTCAGCGACGAGCTCCATCTGGCCACGAGACGAACAGATCATAAGTATCGCATCGCCCTGGACACGTTCGCCATCATCTACCCGTATACGTCCCCAGAGGCCGTCCGCGTCGTCCATGACCGGATTCATCCGTTACTCGAACAGTACGAGCTCCAAAACGGTGAACATGTGTCGTTGATGTTTGAGGATACGTTCTATGACGTGAATCGAGAAAATGGCAATGCGGTCGTCGACGAAATCATTGCGAACATGTCCGCATTCAGTTGAATGTCACGCGAAATATCTCCCCAATCAGACCATCCATTTGGTGTACCCCTAATTCTGCATTTGTCATGATGATCAGTGATTTTCCGATGTACGGGTACGCCACGAGCATGCTTTGAAAACCGATTCCCCAGCCGAGCGACGATAGCTCACGCCGCTCCTGTTTCCCATCGAGAAAGACACCGAGTCCGATGAACGGGTTCGACGCCGAACCAGACAGCATGTCTTCTACCGCCCAAGCAGACAGTTCGCGACTGTTCCCTTTCACCGCCTCCATCAGTTCGACGACGACGCGCGACAAATCCTCTGTCGTCGTCCATAGACCGGCCGCCGCTGGATATGGATAATGCGGGATGATGGGGGCGACGGGATGGCCGTGCTTGTCGTGGCCGCTCGCGAACGTCACACGCTCCACCTCCAAGTCATATCCACTCGCATGCATACCGAGCGGGACGAACAGCTCGTCACGCATCACATCCGCGAACGGGCGCTTCATGACGTCCTCAATCAACAGTTGAATCACACAAAATCCGGCGTCCGAATAGTGAAACGCTTGGCCCGGCTCGCCAGTCACCTGAACCGGTCCGTCGTGATACGGCGTGTCTCCGTTCAACAAAGCGGTCATCGACGGACGTCCGAACGTGACATCGAGTTCTCCAAAACTTTCCGTCGCATCGATGATTCCAGACTCATGACGCAACAACTGACGCAACGTCACCTCGGATGGTGTCGTGACAACATCCTTTAGTTGCCACGAGACGAGCCGGTCATTCACCGGAACATCTAACGCTAACTGACCCGCTTCGACCAACTTCATAACGAGGACACCGGTCAGAAACTTACTCATCGAGCAGGCATTGAAGCGCGTGTCCGCCGTCACGGGTTGACCGCTCTCCGTCGCTACCGTGCCGAACTGTTTAGAGTCCAGCAGTTGCCCATGTTCAAGCCAGGCGATACTACACCCCGGCACGCGATGAAATTCCATCCGCTCCTCGATAAATGCTACATCTAACGGCATACAGCACCTTCCTCTCCTAAAGATCAATTCATCGCATCACAATCAACTCGGACAAATCGTCAATCGACTCGTCGGCACCTGCATCAGACTCCTCCCAGCGGTCGTTCCGTTTCCAAACCGTCCGCATGCCGACTCGTTTGGCTGCTTGAATGTCATGGAGCGCATGGTCCCCGACGAACATGGCAGTTCCTGGCGTAACGTCTAATCGCTCAAGGGCCCGTTGAAACAGTTCGGGGTCTGGCTTTTTCATACCTTCCCATTCAGAGACGAGAATGCAATCGAAATAGTCGTGAATACCTAGACCACGGATTGACTTCATTTGAAATTCGCCAGATCCGTTCGTGATGATGCCGAGTCGAAGACCACGCGCTTTCAAGGCGCTTAGCATCGGTTTTAGATTCGGGAACGCGACGCAGAAATGCTGAAACCGGTTCACATAGTCATCGAGCAGTTCTTGTCGAGTGATGCCGCTAATCTCAAACTCCTGAATCAACTGGTCATACACCGCATCTTTCCATCGATAGCCGTGATGGTCGAGTTCGATGAAACGGGTGACATAATCTCGTTCTTCGATGCCGGTCAGATGTCCCTTCAGTCTTGTATACTGGTCATGGATGAACCGACGCACGGATTCATCCCGGTTCAGCAGCGTGCCATCCAAATCAAAGAGCACGGCTTTCAACGCAGACACACCGGTCGTTTGAATCGTTTGAGTCAGTGACATGGGAGCGAACCTTCAAGCACGACGACGGTCTTCTCTTCCGTATCGACAATCCGCGTACGCGTATCGTTTTTCGACAGCAATACGGGCTCACCCGTCTTATCAAAGTAATACGCCATCGGAATCGAAAATCCACAGTTTCGGTACGACCCGTCGGCGTGGCTCGTCCCGAGAATGATGGAGCGTTGATGCCTCGCGATTTGCTTCGCTTCTCCAGACCAGTCAGTGTACTGTTCTTCACTGAACATGCCGACGCCGATTGGATTGAAGATGATTTGGATGGGTTCTTCCGATTTGAGTCCGTCCAGCCCCATAAAGATTTCTCGACAGAGCACATACCCGTATCGGCGACCGTCATCCTCCACGGTTGAAGGCATGAACAGCGGCATCGTTTCCGGAGTCTTGGCACGGTCCAACACCGTCTCTCCTCGTTTGTCGATGATGAGGGCCCTGTCCACGTTCTGCTCATTCCGATAGCCCATCACAACCACTGTCTGAAACGTCTTCGCGAGCTCCTTGACCTCATCCAAATGTGTGTATTGACAATAGCCTTCTGGATACAACACCAAGTCCACATCAGGATGCGCGATGATGTCTCGAGTGAATTGCTCTAAGTGTTGCTCCATCTTTGGTTGTCCGATTAGAATTCTCATTATTGCTGACAGCTCCTCAATGCGAATGTTTATGTTTCTTGACGTAACCAGCTCAGTAACCGGGGAATCTGTGCGGCATATATATGTAAATCCTCGATTGTTACGACGACTTGGCTCGTGCCCGTGGCTTGGTCCACACGGCTCGCACTCTCGATCTGAAGGGACCGTTTCAAGTTGTACTCCAGCCAGTTCAACTTCCCGAGATAGCCATACCATAAGACACGTCGCCAATCCACATCGCTTCGTCCTCGTTGTTGTTCATATGCTTGTATACATGAAAAGAATTTGGTCCGGTCTACGATGCCCGCCTCATCTAGCGACCAATAGAGTGCCGTCTCCATCAAATCATGCATCGGATGAATCGAACCGGCCGACTCCCAGTCGATGACAAGCGGACGGTCGTCATGCCACAACACATTTTTCGAATCCAAGTCGCGATGGCTGATGACACGGTTTGTCGTGAACAGGCTTGACGATTGGACGGCCTGACGATGCCACGTATACAAGTCTTCGATGGTGTTTCGTAAGCGTTCGACCCACTCGGCTTGCTGTTTAATCCCTTTCTGTACATAGAAATTCCAGTCAATTTCTTTTTCTTCGTCCTCCGCTTCAACAGACACGAGAACCTTTGTGTCCTCCAGGCTATGAAGGGTTGCCAAGATGTCTCCGATTCGCTCACAATGAAACGGTTGTATCTCATCGGGCGAGAAACTCTTCCCGTCCATCCAATCGAAGACGAGATAAAAATGTCCGTCAGACGTTTGAATCGACTCACCGTCTACAATGTGGGCCGCTAACGCAGGAAGTCTTTTCATGGCGAGGTTGGCAATCCGCTCTGAATTTATAAAATTTTGGAGCGCCTCAGGACGGTTCATAATTTGCGGATTCAACAGCTTGATCGCGTACTTCCCGCTGTCGGTCTCAATCTGATACATATCATGCAACAATCCACCTGATACGGCGGTCGGCCGACTTCTCAACTCCCCAAGTCGAGACACCCGACAAACGTTTTTAAAAAATTCTTCATGTCGTGCCAACTTCATTATAAACTTCACCTCTGCCATCTCTACGAACGCCGCCTCCGATCAAATCCATTTTATACCGATTCGTTCTCGATCATGCCGACAGCATGATACGTCTTATTTCCTTGAATCGCTTCGACCACGCCTCTAGCAATCTCTTCATGCGTCAACCAGCGGCGCTGCCCCTTTACGACCTGATAGCCGAGTTGCACTTGGTGATAACGGACGTCTTCAGGGATTGTCAGCCCGTTTCTCACATCGCTTGAGTTGGAGCGGCTCCCGAGGACATGGAACACGTCCGTGCCACCGCGCAATACTGACAACACACACGGCAAGGCGTCAGTTGCGTCCGAATGAATCCAGGCAACGACCAGATCGAAGTCTCCGTGAATCGCCATCGGACGTCGCAGTGCTTCCTTGAGACGCAAGTCGTCCCGATAGTCGACCAATATGGCAGACAGCCGATCTGGCAATCGTTTGGTCAATCGGCTCATTTTCTTTGCATCCCGTCCGATGATGGATACGTGATACCCGATCTCCGCTAACCAAAGGGCCGCCCCCGCCAGCATCCCGCTGCCGCCAATCACTAACGCATGTTTCACGATGTATCTGTCCTTTCTATGCTTTATAAGTATGCAAAGGAATCCTGACTTATAAAAGCGAAATCTACATGCAACATCACCTCAAGGAGGCATGATTCCCATTCCATCGACCATCTATTCCATCAAATCAATCGAGTCGCCACGCGAACTCGATGACTCGTTCCTTGTCATGAACCAACTGCGCACCGACCTGACGCTCGAGGCCTATCTCGAGCTCGTCTCCGCCATGCGACCGCAAGGCTATGAACTGTATGCGTTATACGCCGACGATACAATCGTCTCACTCGCGGGGATTGAGGTACGTGTCAATCTCTATCTCGAGAAGCACGTTTTCATTTACGACCTCGTGACGTGCATGAACCATCGCTCGAAGGGATATGGTGAGATGCTGCTTCACTTCGTTCACGAATACGCCCGCGACCTTGGTGCTAAATACGTCGCCCTCGAGTCCGGACTTGCCCGGACAGAGGCGCACCGCTTTTATACAGACAAGATGGACTACGCCATCACGAGCTATTCGTTTCGAAAACAGCTTTGAATTCGAAGTAATGAAAAAGGAAGAGCCTATCGCTCTTCCCGTCTTTATTATATCGCGATTCACGAGCCAAAAACAGACTATCTTCTCCTAAATTCATCCACTATACTGTGAAGACAACCTGACTGAAGGAGAGATGAAGCATGACTGATGACAAGAGACCGCTCGACCCGGGCCCGTTTTTCCACGGCACGAAAGCCGAACTGAAGCTAGGGGACTTGCTTGAACCGAAGCGACGCTCGAACTATCAAGACAAGCAGTCGAACTACATCTATTTCACGGCCACCCTCGACGCAGCCAAATGGGGTGCCGAACTTGCGAGCGGTGAGGCTCGTGAGCGCATCTATCTCGTCGAACCGACGGGCGACTTCGAGAATGACCCGAACTTGACGGACAAACGCTTCCCTGGCAATCCGACCCGGTCGTATCGTTCCCACGCCCCGCTCAAAGTCGTAGCCGAACTCGGGGCGTGGGAGCGCCACCCTGACGATGTGATCGCGCATATGCTTGAATCGCTTGAGAAACTGCGGCAAGCTGGGGAAGATGTGATTGACGACTGACACGAACGAGAAGCACCTTGAATCATTCCTTTACACAATATTATCAACGAGGGAAAACTATGAAAAAAGAAATCGCTAAAAGCGAAGTAATGGAACTATTTCTACAAGCGTGCCCTTCCTATAAAAATCGATGGAATGAATATATTGAAGACAATTATGAGACCGGTGATGAGCAGTTACTGTATATCGATTTTGCTGATTTTGCTGCGCACATCGTTGACTTGTATAGACAAAGTAAGTTGAAGGAGTTTCCGGCTGTGTTTCATATTATTGAATTGTTGCACACAACTGGTGACCCTTATGTTAAAGAAGCTGTGACAATCGGATTATTGGAAGATATGCAAAACAAATTACTATACGCCGGAAGAGAGACGAATGTATTTCATGAGTATTTGCATCAAGAATCACTAAAATGGTGGAATCATCTTAATGATTTTTGGGATGGAAAAACGAAATACGTTGGTGGTCCTGAGCGATAAGTCACTTCTAGAAAAATCTTTGAATTGGTCGATTAATAATTTGTTTGATTTCATTCAATACTTCATAACGAATCGTCTACCTTACTGTTTCCAACCTTTATAGAAATAGGACTGAATAAGCACACTGATAATGCCTGAAACGACTGATTTGAATAGATAGTTGTTCGCAAGACCTTCAATCGTATATCCCTTTATTTTTTGAAATACCGATGCTTCTGGAATCCAATCAATGACATAGCCGATTCCCAACATTGCCGGAAGGCTGATTACGACATAAATAACAATAAACGCGAGTGCGAACGTCTTGATGTTTGTCGTCTCCATATGAAACTCATCGGATGTCCAGTAGGTCAGCAAATGTCTCAATCCTATGCTCATATTCATGGACTGACCCGAAACCATAGCTGGCATAGACAAACGGGATTCCCGCATATCTCGCCGCCACCAGATCACCTTCCGTGTCCCCTACATAGATTGGACTTAAAAGATTGTTTCGCTCCATAATCAGATTGATGTTACCGCCCTTTGAGAGCCCCGTACGACCAGGGTTCTCGTAATCAGAAAAATAACGATTGAGCCCATGAAAGTGATATAACGATTCTATGTATCCATCTTCACAGTTGCTGACGATATAGAGTTTGTACCTTAGAGAGAGGATTTCTAAGACTTGTTCCACATCCGCGTAAAGATGACCGCCCCGTTCTTTCAGCATTGTCTGTTCAAACCTACAGCACTGATTAACGATTTGCCTCCTTTCTTCATCCGCTAAACCCGGAAAGAACTGTCGGCTGATCTCATCCATTTGTAAACCCATCGTGCCTGCAAATTCCATTCGTGTCAGTGGTTCACGCTTCACCTGGAGTTCATGCATACGACTGTTCCAAGCTGCCAACACCGTATCAATCGGATCCCATAGTGTCCCATCCAAATCGAATATGATACTATCCATTCAATAGTCACCTCATATAATTAAAGAAGAGACACACTGTATACGTTTCGATTCCAACATGTACACAGCGTGTCTTCAATTTATTGTGTTCTAACGTACTTTGCGAAATTATCAAGAATTGCCTGCCAACCTTGACGCTGCAACTCAAGCGGATTCATCGATTCAGCGTCAAACGTCTCGACCACTTTTGTTTGCTCACCTTCCGAAACAAATGAAATTGTTACTTTCCGGTCGTCTTCGAGGCGATATTGAATGAGTTGATTGACTTGAACTTCCTCATATACACCTTCGAAATCGAAGCCTATACTTTTATCTTTGGCCTCCATCCGACTCCGAAACTTTCCTCCGGCTCTCAAGTCATTCTCTGCTTCCGTCGTATGCCAATCTTCGGATGCATGATTCCACTGTTTAATATGGTCAGGTTCTGTCCAAAGTCGCCATACTTTGTCAATCGGTGCGTCCACAATTGATGTCACAGTTACAGTATTTGATTCCATGTCATGATCTCCTTTAAAATGAATTCCTTCGATGCATCAGATGGTCGGCACTAAAAGACATGCCTTACAAACGACCATTCGCATCACTTCATTCGATATACATTCGATGAAATCCTCTTTCTACTGTACTGCTTGCTGTGGCGACTACCCATGATAGACCCGATTCGTTGTGAGCTAAGTTTTGAATCAGCCTACGAAACGTGTGGAATACGAAACGTGTGGAAATTGCGCCATATCAACTAGGCTTACTGTTCTGTTGAAGTTTACCATCCGCATGCACGAGTGTGAACGGATCCGCGAGTGACGCAGCTGCTGCCTCGGCTTGAGATATAGTCTCTTCCGTGACGACCGCCTCTTGGCGTCGTAACCGGAACGCCCGCTCGAGGCGGCTCGTCAGCAAGTTACTGAGGAAGACGAGCATCGACAATCCAATCGCAGGGACGAGGAACATGTGACTCGTCATCCAGGTCGTCGCCGTGAACTGCTTGAAATAATAGCCGAACATCGACGACCATTCAAACAGTGTCGGCATCACACCTTCGAATAAGTAAATGGTCCCTCCGAAAAAGACGCCGAACAAGGACAGGTGAATGAGCAACATCAGTGTTTGCACGAATTGCTGCATGAAGACGATGACCATCGTCGGGACGAGGTGCGGCCACAGGTGTCGCCTCACTCGATGCCAGACGCTGCCGCCTAACGTCTCGGCGACAATCATAAACTCTTGTTGGAGCAACTGCCGGATTTCTGTAATCAGGTACAGCGTTACGGCAGGTAGACCGAGCAACACGAAGACCGTCAATTGAAGCGTCACGCGATCAACTAGCGGTGGCACCATCGTCGAGTCTGCGAACGACAGGGACGAAAATAGCATCATCATGGCAAGAAGGGAAATCGGTAGAATTAGGAATCCATCTAACACCATTTTAAACAATCGGTTCACGCGCCCCCCGCGAAACGCGAGTGGAATCCCAATCAATAGCCCAATCGCAATACGTCCGAGCGCTACGGTCGCACAAATACCTACCGTCCACTTAAAGCCTTCAATCATCATCTGGAACAAGTCGTTCCCGGCCCGGTCGGTACCGAGCCACTGGTCTTTAGACGGTTCGAGTGGTGGAATGCCAATCAGTCGACCTTCGTCGGAGTAACGGTTCAAAAATTGATCGACTTGGCCATCACGGAATACGGTATTGCCAATACTGAGTAACAGCAAGCTGACAAAAATCACGAATCCAATCATGAAAATCGGGTCACGCAGTAACGTACGTCGCATCAAATCCCTCCTTTCCAGGCATTCGGGATGAGCCATTCCGCTACTAAATCTAATATGAAGATCGGAATATAGACGACCAACAAGATGACGAGCAGAATCGGCATGACCGGGTTATAGACGGCGAACCGAAATATCCCTTGCACGTTAAATAAATATTCGATGATGAGTAGACTCGATAGCACCGTAATCAAGTTCGAGCGGAAAAACAGGTAGAAGCGATACACCAAATTCGGGAGCAAGTGTCTCCAGAACAGGGCGGCCGGTTGGACGCCTTTGGCCCGTGCCAGTTCGAGAAACAATGACACTTCCTCCTCGAGGATATGTTTCGTCAACCATTTGAGGAAGAAGAACAGAATCGTGAGCGTCAACGTCACGATCGGCAAAAAGCGTATGTATTCGGCGAACCCACCTGCGACTTCAATCCGATCGAACCCCGTCTTCTTATAAATCGTGATGGCGAGGAATTGCGAGAAGATGAGCCAAAACAAATCCGGAATCATCTCAAGCGTCTGGCTCGTTTGTTGAAGCACCGTGCGCACACGTTTCCCGCTCCGATAAAAGAAATAAGCGTACAGCAGCGCAAACCCGACCGAGACGACGAGTGACGTCATAAAGATGATGACCGTCTCTTTCATGAGCGGGGCGAGATCAGGTAATAACGGTAACTCGCGTTGTGCGGTGACGTTGTAATATGTAATTTCATCTAATTTCGCCAACTGACTGAATTGTTGTTGTATTCCGTTCCAGTAATTTGAGGGCACGAACTCGAGTTGTACGACGAGTGAAGGCAAGGCACTGATTGCAATCAATACAAATATGGTGATGAAAAACTGAGCCGATTTTTGAGCAATCCAATTCATCCGATTCTCTCCTTTTGAGACATGATTTTCTCCAAAATAAAACATTTATCTGTTTTTTAAAGTTAAAAAAATCCATATGTATGTTTTTTGATTCTATCACAGTAATATTGTAAATAATAACAATATTCAAAAAATAAAGAGATGAATTATGCTACTCTTAAGTTGCTCTTATGTGCAGAGACCACTTAAGCAGTGTTTTAACCTGACATGTACATCCCTCATTTATAAAGAGCAAAAGAGCATTCCTTCGTAAAAGGAACACTTTAATAAGTCGAAAATAGAACGTCGCCATCTTCAGACCGTAACTCATAGTCGACGAGTGTATTTAATTGTTGTGTCAATGTAACTCTACAAACGTATTCGATTCCCGGACCGAATCGGATATCAGGTCGAACCCGGGTCTCATACGGGACATCATTCACATAAACATCGATATTGCGGGCTTTTGAGCCATTATCAACGACATAACATGGCCCAGTCTCCGTTTTGTACTCACCACTCATCCGGTCATACGTGTCGGGGACCGTCATGAGCAAAACGAGAACTACAAGTCCTAACATACTGAACGACGCGAACAGCTTTCCTAGCTTCCGCTCCTTCTGCCATTGGACAAAATACATAGTCATCCCACCGGCAAGCATGAGCGCGATACACCAGAACCCCATCAAATCTAACATAATAATCACTGCCTCTTCTTAAGTATGTCGATCACATCACGGATGAACCCATCTTGAAACACTAAAATCTAAGCGTATAACTTTAAAGTCACATCAATCCATCACGTTGAATACGATGACGCCCTCATCATATAAGGTATAGCTGACCTCATTTCGATTTTGTACCGTTAATCTGACTTCACAGTCGTACATCATGTGCTCCCCGTATGGGATACTCGGTGCACTACGAAAATTGTATGCCTCCCCATTCATCCACAACGTCACGCCTCCACGTCGCGACGTATTTTCAACGATGAAACAAGGTCCAGTTTCCTTGATGTATTGACGATTAATCCGGTCGTATGCATCCGGGAGCGCAACCGAAAATGCCAAGCCAGCCAAAAACAGACATCCACTCCATTGAAAAAAAGTTCGAACTGTACGTTTTCGACGCCATGTGTTGAAATATGAGATTGAAGCCACGGTAAAGATTATGCTGAATAGCCAAATCCCAATGTGTGTAAGCACGTTAAATCACCTCGATTATCTATACGAGACCGCATCCATAATCGTTTCAATAAAGGAGAAGAACATGAAACAATTTCTGCTGATCCATCGTATTTCCGTCTTACTTGGGCTTACACTCTGCCTTGCGATTCAGCTGTTCGCCAACAGTGGTCGTCTTGTTTTACTTGTAAGAGATGCAGCATGGCCGATTTTATGCTTTCTTCTATTCATCCTTTTGCTCGTTGCCGCAAAATTGATCATCCGATTCATTCAACGACTACGTCCATCTACTTGGAACGTCTTTCTTTATGTATTGTATTTTCCTTATCTGTTCCTTTTTACATACGGATGGACACGAATCATCCCCGCTCCAAATGAGGCGGCATGGCCAAGTCCGGCCGTCGGGCTGTTCATCATCGCGCTCACATTCACATTCCCGCTCTATGTGTTCATCGTCCATATGGTCGCCCGCTCCAAACAACCATCGATGTAACCAAAAAACGTGTGCACCCTGAGCGGGTGCACACGTTTTTCATGAGAGTTCCTGTCTTCGTTTCTGCCACGCCACGAGCAAGATACTGATGATGACGAGCAGGAACCACGACGACAGCTTGCCGAGGTCGACGAGCGCCCAGCCGCTCAACTGGTTCGGATACGCCCAACCGTTATAGAACGTGACGATATTCTCGGCGAACCAGATGAAGCAGGCGATCAAAAAGAAGGCGACGACGACGGGCATCGTGAAGCGACGGTCGTCGAGGCGGTACGTGACGATCGCCCGGCCAAAGACGAGAAAGACGAGCCCAATCAACACCCAGCGCAAATCGAGCCAAATATGGTGCCAAAAGAAGTTGAAGTAGATGGCGATCCCGAGGCCAAACGCGATGAGTGGCGGTGGCATCTTGAGAAATTCCAAATCGAGGCGACGCCACGACTGGACGACGTAGCTACCGACGCTCGCATACATGAACCCTGCATAGAGCGGGACGCCCCAAACTTTCGTCAACGCCTCGTCCGGATAGCTCCATGACCCCATCTGGACTTTGAACAGCTCGAGGCCGAGCCCGATGACGTGGAACCAGCTGATCACCTTCACTTCTTCCATCGTCTCGAGCCCCGTCTTGACGAGCACGACTTGGACGAGCAGACACCAGATGAGCAGCACGTCATAACGTGGGAGGGGAAAGTCGAACCATTTCGTCAACGCGAGTGCCCCGAAGATGGCGACGGGGAAGATACAGCTGAGTGCCTGTTCGTAACCGAAAATGAATAAGTACCGGAGACGTCGCACGGAATCACCTACAATTCGATGTATTCGTAAAGGAATGACGACTCGCCGTCAAAGAAGCGCGGGTCGTATAAACCGAGCCGCTCGTCATCCTCGACGACGACCACGAACGGGGACCACTGTTTGAGCGTGATCGCTTCTTTATTTTCGGCGAAGAGCGGATTCAAATCGGCATCTTCCGCACTCGTCAACTCATACTGGAGTTGTGGTTCTTGATAGACCGAGTCGCTGTAAATCGATACCGCCTCATCGGTCTTTGTAATCACAGTGAACTGGGTCGGGATGAACGAGGCCGACAACGCCACCTCGTCGTGATCGGCGGCATACGACTGGTATAAGTACGCGCCTTGCGTACTTTGAATCAGGACGTGCACGACGATCGCTGCCCAGGCGTAGCGATACACCGTATGCCTGACGTCCGTTCGACGTGCGACCAGCCAGGCGACGAGGAAAATGCCCCAATAGACGAAATCAACGATCGGGATGACGCCGAACGTGACCCGGACATCCGATAACGGTTCGAAGTAACCCGTCCCCCAGGCGTTGAACAAGTCCGCCGTGTTATGGATGAACACCGACAAGAGCGCCCACCAGAAATAGCGGACATCGGTCACCTTGAACAAGAGACGTACGAGTATGTAAATGAGTAGCGCGAACAACGGGACGAGGAAAATCGAGTGGGTGATGCCGCGGTGCCACATCTGATACATCCCTTCCGTGTCCCATAGTCGTGAGATGACGTCACTATCTGGGATTTGACTCCCGACGAGCGTCGTGACGAACAAGGCCCGTTTTTCGTTTGGTTGTAGCTCTCGCTTATCGGCCGCCCCGTAGAGCGTCAGACCGAACAGCGTATGGGTAATCGTATCCACCGGTCTCCTCCTTTTGGACGGAAAAGACATCCCCCTCATGACGAGAAGGATGTCCGTCCTAGTTTATTTTTCTCGGTCCATTTTCATGGCGCGTCTTGCGACGACGGCGACAAAAATGACAGCGACAATCGGAATGATTAATGGCATCCAATTCAACATCCGCCTGTCCCCTTTCTACAAGTGTCGCAAGCAGTATATCATACCTTCATTTCAATCGTTTCAGTGAATGCTCGCCTTCGCGTAACGTCCAGCCATCGCCTCGATCGTCTCGCGCATATGGTCGCGGAGCGTCACCGGTTCGAGCACCTCGACTTGCGTGCCGAGCGACAAGAGCCAGAAGACGAAGCCGTCGGAGACGGCCGCATCGAAACGGATGAGGAAGCGGTCACCGTCTTGCGTGATTGAGACGTCTTCACCGAGTTTGTCGAAGATGACCGGGAGGACCCGTTCGTCGACGGCGAGGACGATTTCCTCGTCGAGCCCGTTGTACATGTTGAACGACTTTTGGAAGTAGTCGTCCGGCAAATGATGCTTCAAACGCGGCGTGTCGTCCTCGACGATTTCCGAGTTGACGATGCGGTCGACGCGATAGTTTCGGATCTCCCCGATCGACTCATCGATGCCGATCAAATAGTACTGCTCATGGTTCCAATGGAGGTCAATCGGATTGACGACGTAACGTTCGCCGTCACGGCGGAGCGGGAACGTCCGCTTCGTGGCGTCAAAACCGACGACGTCCGTGTATTGGAACGAGATCGCCTTCTGTTCCTGAATCGCGCGTTGGATGCGGTCGATATGGTAAGGAATCTGGCCGTGTTTTTTCTTCGGTGTCTTGATAATCGACTGGAGCGTCTCCGCTTCCGGGATGCTCGTCAGCTTTTGAAGTTTCTCGACGATCCGCTCTGTCACGTCCTCCGAGATGAACTTGGCAGCGACGATGGCGTCGACCATCATCCGGAGCTCATGAATTTCGAACAGGCGGGCCGAATGCCAATATTTTTTGGCGAGACCGTTCTTCTCGAGTTCATCCTGCACCTCGAACCCCGATTCGGTCAATGCTTGGATGTCGTCTTTCACTGATTTTTTTGCTAACTTAGAAGTATCTCCGATAGTAGATAAATATTCGAGCAAGTCTTCTAACGTCTTTGGATGATTGTCATCTGTGTGGCGTTCGAAAAACCGTCTCACCTCGAGTAACCGTTCTCGGTTGTTCACGGTTTAATCCCCTTTCATTTCTCTATGTAAAATATGTATAAACAGACAGTAGCATGTTATTTCCATGAAATAAAGTTATTTTCCATTACAATCGGTTTAAGGAGGCCATTCCGTTTTGAAACATTACGCGCACGTCAACGGCACGAAAATCGAATATATGGACCGTGGTCACGGTCCGGTCATCATCCTGATTCATGGGACCCAGTCGTCTAGCCTCGAACCATACCATGTGGACCGGCTCGTCGTGTCCGGTTTCCGGGTCATTGTCCCATCCCGTCCCGGCTACGGTGAGACTCCGTACTCATTTTCAGCCTCACCGCAAGCGTTCGCCGCTAGCTTGCGTCGCATGATGGAAGTCATGGCCATCCATCAGTATCACGTGTACGGCATCTCGGCCGGGGGACCAACCGCCATCGAGCTTGCGTCGCAGAATGAGCATGCGCTCAGTCTCACGCTCGCGGCCGCAGTGACGAGTGTCGTCGACTTCCCTTATCGGCACTACGTCAGCCGTAACGTCGCCCAACCGGCGTTCATCGCACTACAGTTCGCGATGAGAAAGTTCGTCCTCCGGGCGATTCAAAAACAGCCGTTCGAAGCGACAGCCCGCATGATTCAATCGACGAGCCTGCTCGCACTCGATGTCATTCGTGACGAAGTGACCCCGTACGATATCTTCTTATTGAAACGGGTCGCGAACCAAATGGCGTTCGGTCTCGGTGCCCAGTTCGACTTGCGGCAACAAGTGACCGATGAAGCGCTGCTCGGGGTGACGTGCCCGACGTATATCGTCCACTCCAAAAATGACAAGGCCGTGCCGGTCCGACACGCGCATCATGCGAAGCGGCTCATCCCCCACGCCCAACTCACCATTTTGAACAGCCCCGGTCATCTGATTTGGATCGGTCGCCAAGCGCGGAAGAGCGAGCAAAAGATTGAGCGCTTTATCCGCCTCAACTCGTAAGACGCCATTCCAGGCGTCTTTTTTTAGTCGCCTGACTCGAGCAGATTGATCAATTCCTCCGTCACGTCCGCCGGGAGGCGGTAACCGATGTTTGTGTCGTCCGCGTCGTACAGGCTGCTGACGGATTTGGGATCATCGTTCAGCCAGAGGTAATAGCGGTCCGTCTCCCCGTCCTCGAAGCGGATCTCAATATCGTATTCCGGCCCGACCGAATTGGCGACACCGGGAAGTTCGTCTGCCTCACGCAGCATGTCTTCGAACACTCGAATCGCTTCCGACTCGTCGAAAGTGATGACATCGCGCTCTTGGAAACTGCTAAATCCGTCCGATTCCGAGACGCGGACTTCTTCAATCCCATCCGTCCGAAAATCGTTCGAGCCACAGCCGGTCAAAGCAATTGTCAAAACTGTTAGAGCGACTAAAGTACCCATCCGTTCTCGCCTCATAAGTCACCTCTGCCTCTTGTAATGAATAACTAAGCACTTATGTAAATCATTTGTGTTCCCAATCAAAGTAATCTTCATCCCAATCGATATCTTCCTCTTCAACGAGTTCTCGTTTCAACAGCAACCCGTTGCCAAACATGATTCTTGCCTCTTCGATAAGCGATTCCAGATCGGACGCATCTATCTGGTCCGTCAATTGATAGAAACATCCGCTTTCGATTCGTTCTCGATTAAACCATTCGAATGCGTCAATATCAGACGCATCCCCAAAGGCCAGCAAATCATCGCTCCAATAATTGAACCACGAGACTTCTTCTGGTTTGAGAAACCAAAAATTTTCCCGGTCATAATCATAAAGCGAAGATTTGGAACTAGGGTCCATACACATGGCAGCTCGATATGGGTTAAGTTCGATACACATCGCTTTAAATAGAGTAAGCCATCGATTTGGCCGGTCGTTGTAATGGGTTTTCGATAGACTGAGCGAGATATACACACTAGCTGTTCCGTCATAACTTGGATTGATGAGTAGAAAACTTTTTCGTTTATGCAGGCGCGCAAAAAAATCAGACATACCATCCTGTTCGACACCCCACATATTCATGAATCGTTCTCGTGAAAAAGGTATGTTGATGGGCTCAAAATAGCCGAGAAAGCCAATTTCCACATCGTACTTGTCAAAAAATTGAAGGAGCTTTTCACCATACGTTTTGTTCGAAAGATCCTTATCGAAGCGAAAACTCAAATTAATGTAATCCATTTTTCATAACCCTCACGTTCCTCACCTTATTCATCCACCCCGAGCACTTGAATCAACTGATTCGTCATGTCTCCCGACACGCGGTAGATGAGGTGTGGATGGGTCACGTCCATCAAATAGCTCGGTTGTTGCTTCTGACCGAGCCAAAGCTGATACTGTGCCATCACGCCGCCCTTCCAATGAAGTTCCAGGTCAAAGTCAGGTTCCCCGTGAATGGAATCTTCGAGCGCCTCATCTGCATTCCGCAACATGTCCGCAAACGGTCTCACTTTCTCGATCTCATTGAACATGATGAAATCCGTCTCATTGAACGAACCGATCCCTGACGACTGGGCGACTCGCGCTTGAATCATTTCTTCTCTATCCAATTCACTTTCCTCCGGCTCTATGAAAGCCTTGAACATCGCCGAAGCCACTGTCATAATGGCTCGATTTCGTTTCATTCCCTCCACCCCATTCGCGTTGATAGTCATCTTTTACGAAAATCCGGACGAAAGGTTTCACAATTTTTGACATCGAATCACTCATGCCTGTCTTCGCGATTTCTCTAAGAAAATCGGCAATAGGTTCAAGATGATTGAGATGCTGGTGAGAACCCATAATGCCCGTCCCATACCTGGTATGACATCCGCCAACGCACTCCAATCCTCCGCTTCGACCCAGACAGATAAATAGCTGTAATCCGCGCATACTGTCAATGCTGTCAAGGACAACGCAATCGCCATCGGCAGCTTGTAATCTTTCCCGACGCTGAACGTATATAAATTGACCAGTGTCGCCCCAATCGCCAGTAATCCCAAAATCATCCACACGTAAACCATCCCCTTTATCATATGTAATTTATTACCTATTCTCAGAATAGCATATAGTGCTCAATTTAATGGGAAACAAAAAAGCCGAGCCGAAGCTCAGCTTTTCCTTATTGATACGTCCAACCGGTCAGGCTCGCAGTCGCGCCTTCGTAGCGCAACTGTTTCTCAAGCTCACTCGGGAAGACGCGGAGCGTCGCGACCGCCTCCCCGTCATTGACGAAGCATTCGACACTTGACGAGTCGACGAACAAATGAAGCGACGTCACGGCAATCTCCTTCGTCCGCGTCGTGCCATACTCGGTCGCGAACGGCTCGCCAGTATGCGTCCGGTCGATCGTCAATTCGCCGGCCGCTGCGTCGTACCGGATGACGAGTGACTCGTCGCCGACTTGAAGCAAGTCGAGGCTAAAGTCTGACCCGTCCGTTTTCAACTCCAGCTCGTACCGGTCCGGAGTTGCGATACTGACTGACGTGCCAGACACGTCGAGGAACGTGTCTCGGCGAAGCGTTGTCATCTCCGCCACCGGACGCTGCTTGAGCGACCCGTCCTCGATTGTGAGCACACGCGGTAGTGTCAAGGCGTGGGCCCAACCGAACCGGTCCGTCGGATACTCGATTTCAGGGAGTCCCATCCAACCGACGAGCACGCGACGCCCGTCCTGTTCTGTCGTCTGAGGCGCGTAAAAATCGAAACCGAAATCGAGTTCCTCGAACGCGCCGTGTGTGAACGTCAACGTCTCAACATCGAGCTTGCCGATCAAGAAACCGGACTGATAGATGTTGTGATACCGATGCCCGTCCGGTTCAATCCCTTGCGGCGAGAAGACGAGGACGTGCTGCCCGTCCAGTTCGAACACGTCGGGACATTCCCACATGTAGCCGAACGAATCGAGTCCCGTCTCAATCTCACCGAGGAACGTCCACTCGTCCAAGTCGCTCGATCGATACAACACGACGCATCCCGTCTCATCTGTGCGTTGTGCACCGACGACGGCGTAATAGACGCCGTCCTCGAGCCACACTTTCGGGTCACGGTAGTGTTCGGTGTATCCGGCCGGCACGTCCGGGATTGCGACGTTACGTCGCTCAATCTTTCCATCCCGTAACACGCCGATCACTTGCGAGGCGTGACGCGTCCAGTCATCCGTCCGGTGATTGCCGGTGTACATGACGTGGAGTTCTCCGTCCTTCACGAACCCGCTGCCTGAATAGGCACCGTGTGAATCTTCGGTCGTCTCCGGGACTAACGCTACCCCGCGGTCCGTCCATGTGACGAGGTCGGGTGATGTGACATGATACCAATGCTTGAGACCGTGTACCGGTCCGAGTGGGAACCACTGATAAAACATATGATATTCCCCATTGTAATACGTGAATCCGTTCGGGTCGTTCAGGAGTCCCGTCGGCGGTTGGATATGGTATCCGAACCGCCACGGGGAAGCCGCTGTCTTTGTGCGGAGCGTCTCCATCTCGAGGGCACTCACGTCACGTAACGAGCGGTAACGCTCTGCCTTCGTCCAACTCATAACATCACTTCCTTTTTCCTTAGGCTGCTTCCTTGACTGCTTCTTTTTTCGCTTGGCGTTTCGCGAGCACGAACGTCAATCCGAAGGCGACCGCGAAGGCGATGGCCATCCCGATGATGTAAGAGACGATTGACGCTGGTGCGATTGAGATGATCCCTGGAAGACCTGCCGCACCGAGGGCGACGGCGAGGACTTCACGTCCGACGATGAACGCCGAGGCGATCCCTGAACCGATGATGGCCGCGATGAACGGATAGCGTAGTTTCAAGTTGACCCCGAACATGGCCGGCTCCGTGATTCCAAGGAGTGCCGAGATACCAGATGCCGAAGCGACACCTTTCATCTTTTGATCACGTGTCAAGAAGAAGACAGCGAGTGTAGCCGCACCTTGTGCGACGTTCGACATGGCTGCGATTGGGAAGATGAATGATCCGCCCGTACGTGCGATATCGGCGAGAAGTTGCGTCTCGATAGCGATAAAGCTGTGGTGCATCCCTGTGATGACGATCGGTGCGTACAAGAGACCCATGACGAGACCGCCGAAGAAGCCGAGTGAGTCGTACGTCCAAACGAGACCGTCGATAATCAAGTTACCCGCTTCACGCGTGATCGGTCCGACGAAAGCGAACGTGACGAACGCCGTGATAAGGAGCGAGAGGAGCGGTGTGAGCAAGATATCGAGTGAAGCTGGCATGAATTTACGGATATTGATTTCAAGTTTCGACAAAATATAAGCGGATACGAGGACCGGTAACACTTGTCCTTGGTAACCGAGTTTCTCGATTTCAAAGCCGAGAATATTCCAAACCGGGATATCGCCGACCGTTGCTTGTGCATAGGCGTTGACGAGGTCCGGGTGAACCATGATCATCCCGAGCGCGGCGCCGAGGTACGGGTTACCCCCAAACCGCTTGGCGGCGGAGAAACCTATCAGGACAGGTAGGAAGACGAAGGCGGCGTTCGCGAATGTGTTGATCATCGCGGCGAGATCGGCGATGCCAGGGTACTGGTCAATTAATGAGCTGCCGTCGAAGAACAAATCAGGTGCCGTGAGCAAGTTGTTGATCCCCATCAAGAGACCACCGGCGACGATGGCCGGGATGATCGGGACGAAGATATCCGATAACATCTTGACGAACTGTTGGAGCGGGTTGCCTTTCTTTGCGCCGGCCGACTTGACGTCGCTTGTCGACATGTCGCCGAGCCCTGTCAATTGGGCGAATTCGGCGTACACTTTGTTGACCGTACCTGCACCGATGATGATTTGGTACTGGCCACCGGTCGAAAAGGTTCCTTTGACGACGTCTAAGGCGTCCAATTTCTTCTCATCGACTTTTGATTCATCGTTCAAGACGAGGCGGAGCCGGGTCGCACAGTGGGCCGCGGCGGCGACGTTGTCTTTCCCGCCAATCGCCTCTAAAATCGCTTCTGCTTCTTGTCTGTAGTTCATGCTGGTTTCCCTCCTAGCGCTTCAAGCACGCGTTGTTGTGATGGTATGGCTGGAATCGCGCCGTAGGCCGTACACGTGAGTGCGCCGGTCACGTTCGCATATTCGATGTCCTGCAAGAGTCGGCCGTCATCGATCCCGAGTGTCGACAACCGATACAGATATGCTCCGACGAAGGCGTCGCCCGCTCCCGTCGAATCGATACTGTCAATTTTGACGGAGGCGATGACGTCTTTGACGTCTTTCGTCGCAATTAGCGTCCCACGAGAGCCGAGCGTGATGGCGATTCGTTTCGCACCCGCTGCGAGAAGCGAAGCGACCGCTTCGTCTAAATCGTTGAGTCCCGTCAACAAGTGCGCCTCTTCTTCGCTCAACTTGACGAAGTCCGCTTCGGCGATGAAGTGGAGCGAATCTTGTTTGAACGCCTCGAGGTCGGTCACGAGCGCGTCACGGTAGTTCGGATCGAACGAGACGAACAAGCCGTCACGTTTGGCGAACTGGAGCAGTTTAAAGTAGGCGTTCTTTAACTCGCCGTCGAGGAGCGCCGTCGCCGATCCGAAATGGACGATGTCTCCAGGCTTGAATGCCGCCAAGTCAATCGACTCGAACGCATAGTCGCCGTCGCTGCCGCGGCGGAACGTGAAGTCACGCTCTCCATCCGCTTGAATCGAGACGAACGCGAACGTCGTGTCACCTTCCTCGACCAAATTCTCGACGCCGACACCGTTATCGACGAGCGTCTGTTTTAAAAAGCGCCCGAACGGGTCTGCCCCGACTTGACCAAGGAAACTTGAGCTTCCTCCATGCTTACTGACGACCGCAGCAACGTTTGCCGGAGCGCCCCCTGCTTTCTTTACGAATGTCGTCCCGTTGACGAGGTCGCTCGAGGCGTCCTCACAAACCCAATCAATCAGTAGTTCCCCAATGCAATGTACGGTGTTCATCCGTCCACCTCCATGTCTAAATGGTTGCTTCGTAGCATCTATCGAACCGGTTCCAAAAATGAATAAAAAATGTTGCGGAACCGGTTCCGCAACACAAATGTAAACGATTTAATTTAAAATGTCAACGCTTTCGCGCAGTTTTAATTCAAAAGTTGTGAACGTTTTCATTGGGATGGTTTCACCTGTTAACAACTGGAGAATCATGTCAGCCGCACGGGAACCGGTCCGTCGATA
Organism: Exiguobacterium sp. J17977; assembly: GCF_018616375.1. GTDB lineage: Bacteria > Bacillota > Bacilli > Exiguobacteriales > Exiguobacteriaceae > Exiguobacterium > Exiguobacterium mexicanum. The sequence goes on from NZ_JAEQBB010000002.1 coordinate 147,820, forward strand.
TGGCAGGTGGACCGTCGTGATCGACGGATGGAGCACTTCGGTAAAATCATAGCCGCCGAATCCACTCACCGAGATGTCGCCCGGGACCGTCTTGCCGGCGTTGGCAAGTCCCTTCAACACGCCGAGGGCGATATTGTCGGTCGCACAGACGACGAGTGATGCCGACTGTTCATGTCCAATCTGCATCCCAATCGGAATCGCATCGTCGATTTTAAATGATGTCGTATATATCTTCACATCCGCCCCGGCCTCATTGAAGGCGCGTAAGAAACCGTCACGTCTCGTTTGACCGACGGCGATGTCGTACTCCTCGACACCCACATAGATGATATCGCGATGTCCCCAATCCATGAACTGCTTCCCGAGGGCATACGCCGCATCAAAGTCTGGATAGACGAGGCTATGGACGTGACCATGTTCCTGACCGATCAAGAGGACCGGGATTTGAATGTCTTGAATCGCCTGCAAGTGTCGTTCCGTCACGGTCGTCCCGAGCCAAATGATGCCAGCCACTTTTTGTTTCGCCAAGTTGTACAGCTGCTCTATCTCACGCTCCGTCTGTTGGGCCGTGTTAACGACGAGCATTTGATAACCGCGTTCGGTCAGTCGTTCGTCGATGCCCATCATCGTTCGTGAAGCGGCATAGGAATCGAGCCGCGGCACGATGACCCCAATCATTTTCGTCTGTTTCGATTTCAAACTTTGCGCGAACTGGTTCGGCTCATAGTTCGTCTCTTGGATGACGCGCTCAATCTTGTCGCGGGTCGCCTGTCCGACCGAGCCCCCATTCAAGTAACGGGAAACGGTGCTTTTCGCGACCCCGGCCAGTTTGGCGATGTCATTGATTGTCACTTGTTTCATCTCAAAAACCTCCATACGAAAAAACTGACGCGTCAGACGCCGTCAGTTCAATGGTTAATTACATATCGTTTTTTAAAGTTTAAATAGTAGAGGCCGTTCCGTTTCTCGAAGCCGTTCTTTTCGAGAACGTGACGTACCGCTTCCTGATGCGGGCTCGTCGACGGGATACCGGCACGGACCGTATGCCCTTCTTTCAAATCGGATTGCTCGAGCGCGAGGCGAAGTCCTTCTGTCGCATAGCCTTTGTCCTTGAATGGGTCGAACACCATCAAATCGAGCTGATAGACGCGAGCCAGTTTCAAGAGCAACACTTTCCCGACCGTTTGACCATCGACACGGAGGTCGAAATAAAAGTCCTCCCCATAGCTATGGGCGTCGGCTGAGTACACCTGCTCTTCGCCCATCTCGACAAAGATGCCTTTTAACTCTTCGGCTGACATACCGTAAGAACTTTGACCGTATTTTTTAAAATGCTCATATTCGATCTCATCAATCTGACGAATAGGTTGACGCACGATTTCCATCCCGTGCCCTCCTTAACAGTTATCTCATTGTCTTTCCACAATCATTATATACGAACGGCGCCGTGAAGCGCAAAAGATAACCGAAATCAGACCGGCTCGATGTGGATGTGGACCGAATCGACGGCATGATGCTCGTCGAGTTCACGCTCGATGTCGTCACATAAATCGTGCGCCTCTTCAACAGTAAGGCTTCCTTCGACGGCAATCGTCACATCGAGCATGACGTGGTTGCCGAGGTGACGTCCTTTGATTTCGCGGACCTCTTTGACGGCATCGAACTGTTGGATCGTCTCCTCATACGAATCGACGAGGTCCGGGGGGAATCCGTCCGAGAGCTGATGGGTCGCGTCGAGGAAGATTTGAATCGCCGTTCGGATAATCATCCCGGCGATGAGGACGGCGAGCACCGTATCCATCCACGGCAATTTAAAGTAGGCAAACAGGACGCCGAGCGTCGCCCCGATTGAAATCATGGCGTCGGCGAGATTGTCTTTCGCCGCCGCCTTCAAGGCGAGTGACCGGGTCTGCTTCGCCAATCTTGAATTGTACGCATATACGCCGAACATGACGAGCGCGCTCACGAACGCGACGACGGCCGCGAGCGGGTTCGGTTCCACGTATTCGCCCGCGAGCAACGTGGCGATGCTGTTCAATAGAACGAACACGCCGACGGCGACCATGATGAGCGAGGCGACGAGTGCGGCGAGCGTCTCCATCTTGGCGTGCCCGTATTTATGTTCAGCGTCCCGTGGGAGCGCGGCGATGCGAATGCCGATATAGACGGCGATTGATGCGATGATGTCGGTCGTGTTGTTGAATCCGTCGGCGAGGACGGCTTCCGAATTATACAAATAACCGAAGACGACTTTTAGGACTGATAAGACCAAATACGTCGTGATGGACAAAATGGCGCCTTTGAGCGCTTTTGGTGGATGAGTTGTCGACTGCATCCGACCACCTCCTTATTAGCTAAGTCAGTATACCAGTCGAATGTCGTGTGGGCATAGAGAAACAGTGTTTCCCTTACTCAAATAAAATGGAATATATTCCCGGTAGTTTCGTCTTTCAAAAATTATGGTAAAGTAAATAAGAAGATACCTAACGGTTACCCAACAAAAGAGGTGAAACGAATGTTTACAGAACGTGATGGAATCAAGCTTCGTTTGGAACAAATTGACAGATTGCTCGCCGATTTGAACCGAGAAGCAAAACAATTGATGGCTCGTCTGCGCGAACTCGACGCAAGCGGTGAAAACCCGCATGAAGTGACGCTCAAGCCGGAAGATCGCGATACGCTCAAATCGTCAATCGATGAGACGCTCGAAGCGCTTCAAAGCCGCTCGAAACGCCCGATCAACCCGAACGATGAGAAGAAGAAAGAACTCGCCTCGCATAAGGCGCTCATCGACGAATTGTCGGATTTACTCAGCAAGAAAAAATGAGACGCCTCTGCGTCTCATTTTTTCAGTAAGGAGATATTATGACCTATATCGTTACGACTTGTTTACGCCCGACCGAGGCGATCATCGAACGCGCTGAGGCTCATGCGGCGACTTATGGCGTTCGTTTCGTCGCCCGGCGCAAACACTCCATCGACACGTTAAAGCAACGTCACCACGCCGGCGTGCTCGTATTTGATAAGCGTCGTGTCGAATATACTCCGCTCGAAGGAGATGAACCGTTTTTCTTCCATCCATCGAGCTCGGTGTTCCGCGTGAAGCAGCTCGCGCGCGGCGGGAACGACCCGCTCGTCGATGCTACCGCAATCAAACCAGGTGACCGCGTCCTAGACTGCACGCTCGGACTCGGCTCAGACAGCATCGTCCTCAGTCACGCCGTCGGTCCGACCGGTCGTGCCGTCGGACTCGAGAGTGAATTCGTCACCGCCATGCTCGTCAAAGAAGGCATGACCGTCTGGGAAGAGAAGCATGATGCGGTCAATGAGGCGATGCGTCGACTCGAGGTCGTCTGGACGGATGCCCTCACTTATTTGAAAACGTGTCCGGACAATTCGTTTGACGTCGTCTACTTCGATCCGATGTTCGAAAAGACGATTTCAGAATCAGTTCACTTGAACCCATTACGATCCCTCGCCAACACGAACCCATTGTCTCACGAACTCATGACGGAAGCCCGTCGTGTCGCGGCCAAACGGATTGTCTTAAAGGCTCATTTTGAGAGTGAGACGTTCGAAACGTTTGGTTTTACAAGGGTTGTGCGCAAAACGTCCAAATTTCATTACGGTGTCATCGACATGGAGACTCAACTCCCTTAGGTCTTAAGGACCAACAGGGACGAAAGTCTCTTTTTTTGATTCATATTTTCTGAATATTGACATTAATCTGACACAAGTTTAACGTTGGATTCAAGCTCACACAATTTCCCATTATTTTCACAGGAGGTTAATACAAATGAAAAAACGTTCCATCCGTCGTACGACGCTCGCCGTCGCGCTGACATCAGTCATGAGCGTCAGTGCGATCCCGGCCGTCGGCGCCGCTCCACTTGCGTCTTCACCGCTACCAACCCCGAGCACGAATGCTCCATTCGATCACAACATCATCGATGAGGATCGACTCGCCAAAGCGCTCGAGAAACGAGGCGTCATCAAAAAAGGGCTTTCGGCCACCGAGCGCCAAAAGGCCGTCGACGCTTATATCGAGAAGAAACAAGGCAACGCGACAGACGTTCATAAGCACGACGATGAGTTAAATGAAAAAGCAGCCAAAGCGAAAGAGAAGATACATAACCAATTCGAGAAAGAATCGGAGCGTCTCCTCGACAAAGCGAAAAAAGGTCAAGCGAACTATCGTAAAGGCAAACCGAACGGTCAAGTCAAAGTCGATCCAGCTCAACAGGCAGGCTATAATGGCGCCGTCCGTGAAGACAAAGTTCTCGTCCTTCTCGTCGAGTATAGCGACTTCAAACATAACAACGTCGTTCAAGAAGAAGGATATCTATATAGTGATAACTTCAGTAAAGAACACTACGAGCAGTATATGTTCGGCGACGAATCGTTCGAATTGTTCAACGGTGACAAAGTCCAGACGTTCAAACAGTATTATGAGGAGCAGTCTGGCGGCAGCTATACGGTCGATGGCACCGTCTCGGACTGGTTAAGTGTCCCGGGGACAGCGAAAGACTACGGCGGTGACAATCCGGCCGGTGGAAATGATAACATCGGACCTGGTCCACGCCAACTCGTCAAAGACGCGTTGAACGCGGCGGTCGCTTCGGGCGTCGATCTCGCCGAGCACGATCAATACGATTTGTATGACCTTGATGGCGACGGCGACTTCAACGAGCCGGACGGCTTGGTCGACCACTTGATGATCATCCATGCCGGTACAGGCCAAGAAGCGGGTGGCGGTGTCCTCGGTGACGACGCGGTCTGGTCACACCGTTGGGTATTAAACGGTGTTTATCCGGTCAACAATACAAAGGCAGCAGTTCCATACTGGGGCGGTAAAATGGCGGCCTACGATTACACGATTCAACCGGAAGACGGTGCAGTCGGCGTCTTCGCTCACGAATTTGGTCACGACCTTGGGCTTCCAGATGAATACGACACACAGTACACTGGTCAAGGTGAGCCGGTCCAATCATGGTCGATCATGAGCGGCGGCAGCTGGGCTGGTAAAGTGGCAGGAACGGAGCCGACGAGCTTCTCGCCACAAAACAAAGAGTACTTCCAAAAATTGATGGGCGGTAACTGGGCAAACATCACGGAAGTCGATCTTGAAGACATCACGCAACAAGGTTTCGTCTCGAAACTCGATCAGTCGGTGACGAAATCGACGAACCCTGGTTTGTTGAAAGTAAACCTTCCTGACAAGAAAGTGAAAGGTATCGAGCCGGCATACGGGAAGTATTACTACTACTCGACGAAAGGCGATAACTTGCATACCGAACTCGCGACACCGACGGTCAAACTCGGCGCGGACGGTACGCTCGCGTTCGACACACGTTTCGATATCGAGTACGACTACGACTACTTGTACGTGAAAGCACTCAGTGGCGGCAAAGAAGTCGTCCTTGATGTCTATGGCGATGACAACACTGGAAACGGTGCGGAATCGACAAAAGGCGCTTGGGTGAACAAATCGTATGACTTGTCTCAGTTCGCTGGGCAAGACGTACAAATCGTCTTCGAATACGTGACAGACGGCGGACTTGCGCTTGAAGGGTTCGCACTCGACAACTTGTCAATCACATCAGGCGGTCAATCGCTTCTCGCAGACGATGCGGAAGGCGCTGAGAAAGTCACGCTCGACGGCTTCGTCAAGTCGGACGGTTGGGATTCGAAACCGCATTACTACTACCTCGAATGGCGCAACCATGCTGGTGCGGATACAGGTCTCTTGAACGGCCGTGGCGTCAAGTACAACACAGGTCTCGTCGTCTGGTATGCGGATGATTCGTTCTCAGACAACTGGGTTGGCCTCCACCCGGGTGAAGGTTTCCTCGGTGTCGTCGATTCACACCCTGAGGCACTCATCGGCAACTTGAACGGCAAAGAAACAGTATCAGGCAGCACACGTTACCAGATCGCCGACGCGGCGTTCAGCTTAGATAAGACGCTCCCTTGGTACATCGATTCACCGAGCCGTGGTATCTATGACTACAAAGCTCAACCAGGCGTGAAACAGTTCAACGACGCCAACACGTACATCAACTCGCTCATCCCAGATGCGGGCCGTAAACTTCCACAATACGGACTCGTCGTCGACGTTGTCGGCGAAGCGAAAGACAACTCGGCTGGAGCTGTTTGGGTCCGGACGAAGTAAGCTTGATTCAACGCACCCCCTTCCTTCTCACTATGAGGAGGAAGGGGGTCTTATTATTCTAAAAAAGCTTGAAATTTCAGATCAGACTGTGTAACATACTAGTTGTAACCGCCTCTGTAGGTTAGTGGCAGACCTCAGCAATGGTAATGCTGCAGCACGAGTTCGATTCTCGTCGGAGGCATCAATAATACCGCTCAACCAAGCGGTTTAAAGCACTTCCTGTTTATGACAGGAGGTGCTTTCTTTTTGTCATTGCACAGAAATTGCACAGTTTCTCGATTTTTGTGTTGTCGACAAGGCTAAATCATTTGTCGAACGATTGTTATCTCAATCAACGGTCTTGTGCTCCATCATGGCACCAAACGCCTCGGCTGTCTCTTTCTGGAGGGACATAGTTATTTGCTTTACGTGACCTCATTGTATTGCAATATCACGTAATAAATTGTAACCATGAATGTAATGACAGACGACAAAAACGCCCCGAAGGACGCTTATTTGATGTATTCCTAAATCTTTACTAGACTCCTTACTACTCATTCAAATTGTTTTCATTCGCTTGATAGCTTTCTTTAGAAGTGAAAAAGAAAATGATAGACAATATAAAAAGTGCTACTGGGAATATCACTAAAGAAGGATTAAATCTAGCAGAACTAATGGCATATTCTCCGTACAAATAAATTGTCATCCATAAAGAGCAACATAATAAAATCACTGCCGATATAACTTTCAAAATTTCCCCACCTTTCTAGGAATATTATAACCAATTTCTCGAGCTACTTTCGGTTGCTTTCGAAATAAGTGGTGCATAATCGCATACTAACTAAATATATCGCTCTCATCCAAGACTCGGGTGAGAGCTTTTTCTGTTTAGTCACGAACTGTCTTGACACAGTTTCCGTTCCTCTATAAACTTGTAAAGTTGACAGAATGAATGATTTGGAAGGAGTACAATCCCCATGCTCAATGAATGGTTATGGATTCCTTCTGCCTTGCTCACGCTCGGTCTGCTCGTCCTCAGCTATAAGCTGTTCGGACGCGTTGGACTGTTCGCCTGGATCGCGATGGCCTCGGTCGTCGCCAACATCCAAGTGACGCAGCAGATTGTAATCGGTGGTTTCATCTTTACACTCGGGAATATCGTCTACGGTTCCCTTTATTTAGCGACAGACATCTTGAATGAAAAATATGGTCGGCACACTGCCCAAAAAGGCGTCTGGCTCGGCTTCTTCATCTTGATTGTCTCGACCGTGCTCATGCAATACGCATTGCTCTATGAGCCGTTCGAAGAGGCGCTGTTCATGCATGAGAGCTTCGAAGCGCTGTTCTCGATGCTTCCGCTCATCACGCTCGGTAGTCTCGCCGCGTACCTCGTCTCGCAACTGTTCGACGTCTTCATCTATTCGAAGATTCGCGCCAAGACGGGTGAGAAAAAACTTTGGCTTCGGACGACCGGTTCGACCGTCGTCTCTCAGTTCATCGACACGCTCACGTTTTGTACGATCGCCTTCTGGGGCATGGAATGGGATATCTGGTGGAACATTTTCATCACGACATATGTCGCCAAGTTCATCATCGCCTGGATGGCGACACCGTTCATGTATTATGCGAAACGGACCGTCCCACAGGAAGACGAGAAAGAAGAAGCAGCTTAAGCAAAACCGCGAGCCCCTCGGCTCGCGGTTTTTTTACTTTGCTTTGATATGAAGCCGCACCGCATAAGGGCGTGCGTCTTCAAGCGACGATTTCTCCCGACAAACGGTGAGCGCCACGTACGCGTCGATGGCGAGCGCCTCGATGGCCTCGTCCTTCGCCTCGACCTCTAGTATGGTGTAGGGCGGCAGTTGTTCGAGCTTGACCCACTGCCCGTGTAGATTTTTCGCGTAGATGATTGGTTCGTCGATCGAATACCGTCGTAGCAAATCCTTGACGTTCATACGATCCCTCCTTCACCAACTCTGTCTTTCTATTATAGAAAGCGTTTGCAATCCTGTAAACCGCGCTTCCTAAATTTTGGTGGCTTTCCCCCTTCACGATTCACTTCAAATAGCCGATAATCTAGGTAGAGAAATGAGGTGAACCGATGCGCTATCGACGACAAGAAACGTTTCGCTATATCTTACCAACTCCCCGCTTCATCCCGTATCGCCTCATCTGGGAAGATAAAGAACTGCATGACGGGGAAGCACAACTGCTCAATATCAGTGCCCACGGTCTGAAGATGCGGTGCGACTATTTATTTCCATTGTCTGAAGGGTTGAAAGTCCAAGTTAAACTGGACCTCGTCCCATTGATTCAACCATTGGATGTGACTGGACACGTCCGTCATCGCGGACAGATGGGAAGCTATTATGACTATGGGATTCTTCTTGAGACGAATTCGGATGAGACCCAACAACTCGTGACGATGATCAAGGCGTATGCTCGTGAAAATCAATGAGAACGTGTCGATTGACACTTCTCATTTTTTGTTCGCTTGATTCCGGGGTATACTAATGGAAACAGAGACAGACTCGAGGTGTAGGGCATGACTAGAAAGTTTTTACTCATTCCATGGGCCGCTGCAATTGCCATCGCGCTCCTCGGCCCGAACGAACCGTTCTCGAGCCGGTTTTTGCTCGACTTCATCACGTATAACACGGACGCCTATGAAGGATATTCGCTTTCCTTGTTCAGTATCCTAGGTGTCTATCCGCTCGCCTTGTTCCCGCTTCTATGGTCCGAGGTGAACCAGTTGCGCCCGAACCCGCTCTTACCGGCTGCGACCGGTTTCGTCGTTGGCGGCTTCATCATCGCGCCGTATTTGGCGTTCGCGCGGCAATCGCCTTATCCGACACCGATTAAACCGCTCCCGACCCGACTGCTCGGGGTGCTGCTCTTGGTCATCACGATTGGATTGTTCATCGCCGCCTCGACGACCGGCAACGTGGCCGAGTATTGGTCGTACGTCGAACAGAACCAGTTCGTCCGGACGATGACAGTCGATTTCTTCTTGCTCGCTTTCATCCAAATCACGTTGATGAACCGGGATGCCAAACGCTATAAGATGAGCTTGTCGCCGCTGCCTTACATCCCCTTGTTCGGGTTACTGTTCTGGCTGATTATTCGCCATAAACAACCGTTCAACGAGGCACCGCCAAGCCGACTAAAAATGAAATGAGCCGAGCCCCTGTCGCATTCGCGTTAGGGGCATGCTGATGGAAATCAGGATGACGGTTCCCAAATCGGGCCAGCTCCTATATACTGAGAATTCAGCTTACAGACGAAAGAAGGTACACCCATGAGATTTTTCAAAGTGATGACGCTTACGAACGACAGAGGCGAAGACATCATCTTGAGCGAATACTTCAAAATCAACGACAAACAAGTCAATCAGTTTTTGAAGGATACGCTCGAGCTTGATATGTACGACCAGAACGTGACACTGAAAGAGTGTCAGGTCGCCAAGGACCGTTGGGAATGTCCGGTCGGCGATTTTACCATCGTCGAATATTTCAATGAGAAAGAGTTCGACAAGATGACCGAGTATCGCAGCCCGGCACCGAAGAAATAACAGTAAAAAGGGATTTCCGACATTGATCGGAAATCCCTTTTTGTATGAGTCGCCGTTCTAACATCGGCGTCCTTAGTTTGAGTCGTCATTATCCTGTTCCGGATCCGGATCTGGATGTTGTGTCGGTGCCGGTTTCGTGGCCGGATCGGACTGTTCATCCGGGACTGGATCTGGGTGTACCCCAGGCTGTGATTCATCACGTTTCATTGAGCATCCCTCCTCTGCATAATACATGAATTCCACATTCCGTCTTCACTAAAACATCAGTGTATGTCTTTGTTACCGATGACACGACGCGAGATGGCTTTCTCGATTTCGACGATGACAAAGACGATGAGACCGAACGCGACCGGATAAATCCAGTCTTGCAGCTCGAGCGGTGCTGTACCGAACAGCGTATGCATGAACGGGACGTAGGTGATGAACAACTGGAGTCCAATCAATAGTGCTGAGACGACAAACGCGATTTTATTGTCGAAGAAGTGACGGTTGAAGGCTGGCGCGAGCTCGGTCCGACAGTTGAACAAATGGAACAGTTGCGCCATGACAATCGTATTGAGCGTGATTGTTTGCAACTTGTCGGTCGAGTAATCGAAATCACCGAGCATATAGTTGATGACGAGACTACCGCCCCCGATTAAAATCGAGACGAACGTGATGCGGAAGACGTAATAGCGACTTAATAGCGGTACGTTCGCCGGACGCGGCGGGCGTTTCATCGTGCTCTCTTCAAGCGGCTCGAACGCGATGGCGAGCGAGAGTGTGATGGCGACGACCATGTTGACCCAGAGGATTTGAACCGGGCTGAGTGGTGCCGATGCGCCAAGCAAGATACTCATGGCGACGAGGAGTGCTTGTCCACCGTTTGTCGGGAGCAAGAACAAAATCGTCTTCTTCAAGTTATCGTAGACGCGGCGTCCTTCACGGACGGCGTTATAAATCGTCTTGAAGTTGTCATCGACGAGGACCATCTGCGAGGCTTCTTTTGCGACTTCCGTCCCTTTAATCCCCATCGCGACCCCGATGTCGGCCCGTTTCAAGGCCGGTGCGTCATTGACACCATCTCCGGTCATCGACGTGATTAATCCGTTCTGTTGCAACCCTTTGACGAGACGAAGTTTATCGTTCGGGCTCGTCCGGGCGAAGACGTCATTATGAACCGACGCCTCTTTGATTTCTTCGTCGGACATGTTCGTCAATTCTTTCCCTTCAAGGGCACCTTCAACTTCCATGCCGAGTTCTCGCGCGATGGCGACGGCCGTGTCTTTATGGTCGCCGGTGATCATCTTGATGCGGATCCCAGCGTCACGACAAGCCGCGACCGCTTCAATCGCTTCTTGACGTGGTGGATCGACGATACCGTATAGGCCAAGGAACGTGATGCCGTTCTCAACGTCTTCATGGTCGACCGTCTCTTTTGAGGCGTCGACGCGCTTGAAGCCGCCCCCGAGCACGCGTTGTCCGCGGTCGGCAATCTCTTTTCGTTTCTCATCCCAGTAGGCGCGGTCAAACTCCGTGTCTTCCGCCATATCGAACAGGCGGTCCGGCGCCCCTTTGATGAAGATCATGCGCTCGCCCTTATAATCGACGAGCGTCGCCATATATTTGTACTCCGAATCGAATGGAATCTTCGAGATGACGTCCAAACGTTCGATCGGCCGCTCCGCCTTTTCGGCGAGCGTGAGCAAGCATGCTTCCGTCGGGTCACCATTGACGACCCATTCGCCGCCTTCTTCGTACAACTGGGCGTCGTTACACGTTTTCCCGACTGTGAGCAAATCAATCATCGACTCGTCATCATCCAAATCGAACGGTTGACCGTTCAATTCCAAATCACCGTCCGGCTCATAACCGCTCCCTGACACTTCGATGTCGTGTTTGGCCGTGACGACTTGTTTGACGGTCATCTCGTTCTTCGTCAACGTCCCGGTCTTATCGGTACAGATGACCGATACGGCACCTAGCGTCTCAACCGACGGCAGGCTACGAACGATGGCTTTCTTCTCGGCCATGTTACGGACACCGAGCGCGAGAATGATTGAGATGACGGCCGGCAATCCTTCTGGGATAGCGGCGACGGCGAGACCGATCGTCGTCAGCATCAACTCAATCGGGTCGAAATCGCGGACGAAGTAACCGAACGCGTAAATGACGACCGAGATGACGAGGATGGCGATGGATACCGTCTGACCAAACTTCGTCGTCTGGCGAATGAGCGGCGTCTTCACCGTCTCGACTTCAGCAATCGAGGCGTTGATTTGGCCGAGCTCCGTGCCTTCTCCGATGGACGTGACGATTGCTTTCGCGCTTCCTGTCGCCACGCTCGTACCTGAATAAATCATGTTCTTGCGATCGCCGAGGACGGCGTCTTCCGGGACGACTTGGATTTTCTTCTCGACCGTCGTCGCTTCTCCCGTCAATGCCGACTCCTCGACTTTGAACTTCTCTGCTTGAATGACACGGGCGTCAGCCGGTACCTTGTCTCCGGCAGCGAGTACCAAGATGTCCCCGACGACGAGGTCGCTCGAGTCGACTTGGCTCTGCTTGCCGTCACGGATGACGCTCGCCTTCGTCTCGAGTAACTTTTTGATGCCTTCTAACGCTTGCTCGGCCTTGTTCTCTTGAAGGTAACCGACGACCGCGATAATCGTCACGACGAGCACGATGACGATCGTATCGATGTACTCCCCTAAAAAACCGGTGACGACCGCGGCACCGAGTAAGACAAAGACAAGAATATCATTGAATTGACGCAAAAATTTTATGATTTCAGGTGTCTTCTCTTTCTCGGGCAATACGTTCTTCCCGTACTGCTCTTGCCGACTTGACACTTCCCCTTTCGACAGACCACTGTCCGTGTCCGTCTCGAGCGAACTCTGTACCGCATCCGGTTCGAGTGCGTGCCAATTTTTGTTCTCCATCTGCATCTCTACTCCTCCTTGGTCATTCCTATATGAAAAGTCTTTCCCCTTTCTGTTCCCACTCCGGGCCGGACTGACACATATGAGCTTGTTTTTTCGCGAATTTCACAGTTAATTTTGTTCACAATTATCCAATTCCTAAGATGGAAACGCTACCACCAAAAAAAGTCGTGTCAGATGGATGAAATGGCTTTACAGAACCGTTCGAATGGTTAACTATAGAGGAAATATAGAACAGAGAGAAAGAGGTACACCATATGGTCATTATTCAAGGTATCGCACTTTTACTGTTGATTCTTGCCTTATTCACATTATTCAGCTACAAAGCCCCGTTCGGGATGAAAGCGATGGGCGCCCTTGCCGGCGCCGCCATCGCCAGTTTCCTGGTCGAGGCATTCAACGCCTACGCCATCGGCGGTCTGCTCCCGCTTCCTTTATATGAAGAAGTAGGACAAGCAGCCGGTTCATTATCAGGTCCGGCAGCAGCCGCGCTCGTATCGATCGCCCTCGGCATCAATCCAGTTTACGCGCTCATGCTCGGACTATCGGTCGCCGGATTCGGGATTCTTCCCGGCTTCTTCGCCGGCTACATCCTCGCGCTCGCCGGTCGTAAATTAGACCGGCACTTGCCGGCCGGTGTCGACATGATCTTCTACGTCATCATCATGGCTCCGCTCGCCCGTCTCGTCGCGACAGGCGTCGATCCGCTCGTCACGAACACGCTGACACAAATCGGTGCGGTCATCGAACTTGCTGCGACACAGAACCCGGTCGTGATGGGACTTGTCCTTGGTGGCATCGTCACGGTCGTCTCGACGTCGCCACTTAGTTCGATGGCTCTCACAGCCATGCTCGGTTTGACAGGTGTGCCGATGGCCATCGCCGCCCTTGCGTTGACGGCGTCAATCTCGATGAACTTCTTGCTGTTCAAGCGGTTGAACATCGGGACGAAGAAAGACCAACTATCAGTCGCCATCGAACCGCTCACGCAAGCCGACCTCATCTCGGCGAACCCGATTCCCATCTACAGCGTCAACTTTGTCGGCGGTGCGATTGCCGGACTCATCGTCGCCATGACCGGTATGGTGAACGATGCCCCAGGTTCCGCTGCCGGGATTCCGGGATTGCTTGTCATGTACGGATTCAACGATTGGCAGACCGTGACCGTGACGGCGCTCATCTTGTTCGGTGTCGGAATCGTGGCTGGACTCGTCGGTAGTAAGCTGTTCAAAAACTTCCCAATCACCCGCCAAACCGAAAAAATGGCCGCTTCCGACGAAGAGGCCGCTTAATACAAAAGGTTCTCACTCCATCTCGAGTGAGAACCTTTTGTTATCGTTCCGCTTGGACCTCGGTGACCGTCTCTGCGACTGGTGTCCGATAGAGCGGAAAGAAATCAGATGGCCCGTAGCGGAGCAAATGGTCTTGGTTCAACCGATGATACACCACCTCGTCGAGCACGGCCTGGCCGATGTAATACGTGAGCGGCTCATCACCCGAGAAGCTCTGCTTGAAGTCATAAAGCGCATCTTCCCCGGTCGCACCGCCACCGAGATGAACATACGCCTTATCTTTTTCGACCGCGCGACGGATCATTTCGCGGAACAAGAAGTGGTTCGGTCGGAGCGCCAAGTAATCTGCATCCGATCCACCAAGATGATAGTGGGCCCCGTCGTCCCCGAACAACATGAACACACCTGCCACGATGACGCCGTCATGAACGGCGAACAATAGTTCCGTCTCACACGTATCGCTGTTCCACAGGTCCTCGAAATATCGGTCCGGGAAATAATAGACGTCGTTCGCAGCACGTCGGTCCATCGTGGCCCGATACAATCGAATGAACTCACACAGTTCATGCGCCTGCCCGCGAGCGACTGTCACCTGTTCACGGATGGCCCGCTTGACGTTCCGTTTCGTCATCTTGCTGAAACGTTGCTCCAACTGCTCGAACGAATCATCAATCCGGACATGGACTGTCTGGCGAATCGGGACGGCTCGTCCGAACGCTCGCATCAAATCCGGGTCGAGGCGACACGGATGATAACGGATCGTTTCGGTGACGGTCGCTTGATTCTCAGGACGCTGCAGAAAGAGTTTGCGTGCCTCTCGAACGTCCTCGTTTGTGAAGTTTCCCTCTCGGAACGGACCACCGTAACCGTACGCCGTGACGAGATCGTCATAACGATGGGCGACTGGACGACGGATGTACGGGTATATTAAAATCCCATCGTCCTTCGCTGCGATATACAACTCAGGCTGCTCGCCGGGTTCACAGTTGGCCAACACGTAGTCGTAATGGTCATACGCATCACAGTTGACCTCCTGTAGCCAATTCTCCCATTCCCAACGGTTCTTCACGATTTGATTGAACATCATTCAATCCCCTCTTCCTCAAAATCGTCAATGGTCTAAATCACAATCGGACATCACGAGTCGTTTCCTATGTCCTGTTCCCATTCATGACTGACTATTTGAAAGATGAGGATAGCTTTTTGTTGTTAACAAACATGAAGCGAGTTTGTTGATTCACAATAAAATCATCGAGATTTCTCTAAAATTATAAAAAAGACGACCTTACCGAATACGGCAGGTCGTCCTACAGGATTATAAGTTGAAGTCGAGGACACGTTGCGAACGGGACGACTCACGGGCCGTCTCGATGATGCGTGTCGTCAACAACGCATCTTGAAGCGTGACGAGCGGACGTCGTGTCGTATAGCTATCCGCGAGCGCTTGATAGAACGATACGTAGTCGCCAGGTTCGATGTCAATCGTCGCTTCCGCATCCGTGACGATTGTTCCGGTCTCACGGTCGGGGCATCTGACTTCCCCGTTCCGGAGACACGCCTCTTGCGGATCGAGCCCGATTTTAAGGAAGCTGCCTTCCGTCCCGTGCACTTCGAATCGAGGTGCCTCGATGGCAATGAACGGGTTCGAGCGAAGATAGACCCGTTTCTCTCCATAATACAACGTCACATGGAACCCGTCATCGGACTGGCCACCGTCACGTTGAATCATGACATCGGCCGATACTTGATCCGGCGCCCCGAACAAGACGAGCGCTTGGTCAATCAAATGGCTGCCGAGGTCAAATAGAATACCGGCGCCGGGTCCAGCATTCTCGCGCCAGCGGTCACGAACGAGCGGACGGAACCGGTCGAACCGTGACTCGAGCACTTTCCAGTCACCGAGGCGGTGTTCTTCGAGCAATCGTTTGACCGTCAAGAAGTCTCCATCCGTCCGGCGATTATGGAAGACGTTGACGATGCCGTCACTTGCCTGTTCGAGCGCAATCAATGCCTCGCCTTCCTCCGTCGTCACGAACGCCGGCTTCTCGACGAGCACGTCTTTCCCTGCTTCCAGGCACCGTTCGACCATGTCTTTATGTAAATCGGATGGCGTCGTGATGACGAACAACGAAGCGTCTGTCGCAAGCGCCTCGTCTAACGTCGCGTATACAGTGACGTCGCCGAGTGCGGCTCGTACGTCCTCTGGGCGTGAGGAGACGACACCAGCGATTTGGAAGTCATCGAGTTCCTGTAAAAATGGTACATGGAATGTCGTCGCGGAAAAACCGAAACCGACAAGTATTGTATTGATCATCTTGTTTCCTCCCATCAATTCGCTTCTCAGTATATCAAAAAAAGGGGTTGGTTGACCCCTTATGCACTGACACTCTCATCCATATTGTATTCGAACGTGTTGTATCCGTCCCGTGAGTCCACGAAGACGAAGCCAAACCGTGGATAATAACTATTCAAGAACGCATTGTCGGCCACACAATCGAGCCGGATCGGTTCATGTGTGTCGGCCTCACGCAAGACGTGCTCCATCAGTTGCTGACCGACGCCTCTGCCTTTCAATCGTTCGCTGACGACGATTCGATGGATATATTGGCCGCGTTCGCCATCTTCCCATAAATTGTGATCCCAGTCATCTGCCGGAAGTAAGGCGATCGAAGCCAATACCGATCCGTCTTGCTCGTACACGTAGACGTGTCCCGAGGTGATGTCCGTCTGCACCCGATCCATGAGGTCTTGCTCCAAATATTCCGTCCATTGGTCGCTACCTTGTTGTTTTAGCGCTACGGCTCGTTGTTCGATTAGGTCCGCGATGTGTTTGGCATCGCGTTTCGTCGCGAGTCGAATCATAACGTCCTCCTTTGTATTGCAGTATTTGAAATACAAATATAACGGACCGTTTCGACTCTTTTCAACCATCTTGCTCACATCACGCGAACGGGACGACCTCGCCGCCATTCAACTGATAACTGTACGTCATCGTCGCGTTTAGACTGTGCGACACGGAACAATAGCGGTCGACCGACAACTCGATGGCATGGCGGACCCGTTCTTCCGGCATGTCCCCGTCGAGGACGTATAAAATGTGAATCGCCGTGAACTTCTTCGGATGTTCTGTCGCCCGGACACCGTCGATTTTCATCTCGAACCGCTCGAGCGGCAAGCGCATCTTATGCAAAATCGAGACGATATCGATTCCTGTACAGGCAGCCGTCGCCTGCAGGAGCATCTCGGTCGGCCGCGGACCCGTGTTGAGGCCGCCAACGTCTTCCCCGGCGTCGAGCGTCACGTCATGACCTGACGGCGTCGTCGTCTGGAACGCCATTCCCTGTTTCCAATTCACTTGTAAATGCATCTTTGTCTCCTCCTTATGTTTCGATAGCTTACTATTCCCTTGAATGAGGTATTATTAATCTATGCACTGAAATTGTCGTTTAGGGAGTTGGTCGTTTGGATTGGTCGGTCATTATTAGTTGGGGACTGTATATCGTCCTCGGATTGAATTTATTGTTCGCGTTAGCCGTTATTTTCGCGGAGCGCCGTGATGTCGGGGCGACGTGGGCTTGGTTGCTCGTCTTGTTCTTCTTGCCAATTCTTGGGTTCATCGTCTACATGTTTCTCGGACGGCAGTTGAAAAAGGACAACTTCTTTAACTTGAGCGTCGAAGAGCGGTCGTTCCACGCGCTGCAAGTCGATAGTCAAATCGAACAGATTCGCCGGAAAGAAACCGCTTTGGCTCAACCAGTGTTCGAGAAGTATGAGCAACTGCTCGAGATGAACTTGCGCTCTTCGAAATCGCTCATTAGCGTCCATAATAAATCCGCCATCATGCACGACGGCGAACAGAAGTTCAAAGCGCTCATGGACGACATCCGGAGCGCCGAGACGGAAATCAACATTCAGTACTACATCATCCAACGGGACGCGCTCGGGAAGGCGCTCATCCATGAACTGATTGAACGGGCCAAGGCGGGTGTCAAAGTGCGTCTCCTCTATGACGCGGTCGGCTCGCGCAGCCTCCGCAACTCCGACTTCAAAGAATTGATCGCCCATAACGGCGAGGTCCGTGTCTTCTTCCCGCCGACGCTCGGCCTGATCAACTTTAAATTGAACAACCGGAACCACCGGAAAGTCGTCATCATCGACGGCAAAATCGGCTACGTCGGTGGATTCAACGTCGGCACCGAATACCTCGGCCTCGTCGAGAAGTTTGGTTACTGGCGCGATACACACCTTCGTGTCGAAGGGGACGTCGTCTATCATTTACAACACCGGTTCATCCTCGATTGGAACTATTCCGGCAGCAAACATCATGACCCGGAGAACTCGTTCTGTTTCGCCCGCCATGACATCAAGGACAAATCGCCGATGCAAATCGTGACGAGCGGTCCGAACTCGGACACGGAACATTTGAAAAACATGATGATTAAAATGATTATGTCGGCGAAAGAGCGCGTCATTATTCAGACGCCTTACTTCATCCCGGACGCGAGTTTCATGGACGCCTGTAAGATGGCGCTCCTGTCCGGCGTCAAGATGGACATCATGATACCCGGCAAGCCCGACCATCCGTTCGTCATGTGGGCGTCGCTGTCATTCCTCGGCGAACTGCTCGACTATGGGGCGAACGTGTATATGTACGGGGAAGGGTTCCTGCACGCCAAGACGCTCGTCGTCGATGACGAGATTTCAACCGTCGGGACGACGAACTTGGATGCCCGCAGCTTCCGCTTGAACTTTGAAGTGAACGCCGTCATCTATGACGAGCGGGTCGCGCTCGAACTCGCATCACTGTTCGAATCAGACGTCGCCGTCAGCCGGAAGTACACGGTCGATGATTACGCAGCCCGGAAATGGACCGTCCGGATGCGCGAAGGCGTGTCACGATTGCTCAGTCCAATCTTATAATCTCTATTCTTTTGAGTCGCCCTATCGTGTCGGATTAGCCATCGACATGATGGGGCGATTTTGATCTGGTGGAGCTGAAAGATCATCTCACAACAAGCTGTGACGATTTCTCGTCATATTCTAAATTTTGTTAGCTTTTTAAAGAATACTCGCTAGTTCTTTCCCAAATTAGGGTATAAAGTATCAGTACTAACGTCCTACACTACCGCTACGGCTAGGAAAGGAGGAAGTATGCGTTCACGCATATGTCATACAATGGCTGATCATGAACCCATTCACCAAGACCGAGACACCACGAAACCCGATCCTTCCTCATGGGACCAGCTTCCGATTGGCTTGTTCGCCTTCAACCTGCACGGCCAGATCGTCAGCTATAATGAAGCTTTCATCGATTTGTTGGGTATATTGCCGATTTCGAGTCTATCGCTAGAGCGGTGCTCGTCATCTGCGTTCGATTTGGCAGCTGCCATCCGCAACGTCTTGAACGGACAGACGATTCGCATGGCCGGCTGGTATAAACCGCCGGAACGGCAACCTCGCTTCATTCGCACGACGATGTCCCCAAGTTATTCGCCAGACGGTGATCTCGATGGCGGTGTCGGGATTTTAGAAGATGCGACCGAGCAACGGCGTTATGAAGAACGGATGGAACACCTGTCCTCGCTCGATCCATTGACAGAACTGTATAACCGGAAGAAAGTCGGCGACGTCCTCTCGACGACGGCCCAAGAGACGGTCGACAAACGGGCACCCGCCGCAGTGATTATGCTCGACATCGATTATTTCAAACTCGTCAACGATACGTTCGGTCACCCGACCGGTGACCTCGTCTTGCGCTCGATCGCCCAATTGCTCAGGCGCAACATCCGCAAGTCGGACTCAATCGGGCGTTGGGGCGGTGAAGAATTTTTAATCGTCGCCCCCCAGTCGACGCTCGCCGATGGCGTCCAGCTCGCCGATAAGCTCCGGCAAAAGATTAATGCTGAACCGTTCGGCCCCGTTCCACGCGTCACCTGCTCGTTCGGTGTCAGTTCGCTCGAGGGCGGAAAGACGGTCGAACAGGCGCTCCAAGACGCGGACGAGGCACTTTACGTCGCCAAGAACCGTGGTCGTAACCAAGTGTCGAGCAAGCGATAGTTCGCAAAAGGATGCGCCCGTGCATCCTTTTTTATATGGACATCCGATTCCGTCAAGATGGCTAGCCTTTACAACCTTGAGAAAATTGATTATAGTTATTACAGACTCGTTATATCTATAATTAAAGGAGTGTTTATCATGCATGAGCAAGTCACTAAAAAAGCGGCCCGACTCGACTCCCTTCAACGGATGCCGGCAGAAGAAGTATTAAGTTACTTGTCTTTGGCACCTGATGACCACGTTCTCGATTTAGGCGCAGGGACCGGTTATTTGAGTCTCCCACTCGCTCCTTTGGTCACACGGGTGTTTGCAGCCGATCACGATCAAAGCATTCTCGATTACCTCGAGACGAAAGCGCTGAAACTAGGACTCACAAATGTATCTCCCCTTCTCGCAGATTTTCGAAAGCTACCTTTGGCTAATGGCACGATTGACAAGACCGTCGCCTCGATTTCGCTTCACGAAGTATCTCCTCTGCATGACGCCCTCACAGAAATTTACCGGACTTTAAAACCTGGCGGACGCTTCTTATGTCTCGAATTGGAGAAACAGGCTACGGCACGAGGACCCCGCGTCACTGCCAACGAGATGGAGCAATCGATGCGGGCGAGCGGATTCAATATCCTTGAAATCGTTCACCCCGATTCGACGATTGCGAATCAACCAGTCTATATCATTATTGCCAAAAAGGAGTCATGATCCATGCAATTCTCTAAAAGTACGGACTACGCCCTTCATGCGTTGGCTTATTTGGCACACCTCAATTCGTCCGAACCGACCGGGATCAAACAGCTGGCTGATGTGTTGAACGTATCGGAAACCTATCTGTCAAAAATCATGACCAACTTGCGTAAAGATGGACTCGTCAATGCGGTTCCTGGCGCAAAAGGAGGATATGAACTGGCACGCGAGGCATCCCGTATTTCGTTTCTCGATGTCATTCTCGCGTTGGAGGGCCGTCAACACCTGTTCGAATGCTCGAACACGACGTCCAAACAACACAACATGCTCGTCCAGGAAACACCTGCCTCGGAATGCCGAATCAAGCGCGTCATGGATAGCGCTGAAACACAATTCTATGAATATCTTTCCAACCAGAGCATTCAATCGGTCATCAGTCAGTGAAGCATATTTGTAACAACAAAAAGGGATGGTGATCTGCCTCGAGCAGATCATCATCCCTTTTTTCATTATACGTTGAAGCGTGATACAAGCTCCTGCAACTCTTCGGCCATATCCGCAAGCGACTTCGCGGATTGGGCGATTTCTTCCATCGAACCGAGTTGATCCTCGGTCGTCGCCGCCACTTGCTTCGAAGCGACCGAGTTCTCGTCGGCAATATGGGCGATTTGCGTCGCTGCGGCCGAGACTTCTTCGACGTTGGCGGCAATCTCTTCGACCGTCGCCGTCACGTCCTCGATGCGCGGCGTCATCGCCTGCGTCTGGTTCATAATCGTTCGGAAACGCTTGGCCGTGTTTTCTGTCGTCTCGAGCCCGGCTTTCGTATGGGCCGACACTTCTTTCATCAACTGGACCGAACGCTCCGTCTCTTGTTTGATATTGTCAATCAACTCGGAAATCTGCTTTGTCGACTGTTGCGACTGTTCGGCGAGTTTCCGTACCTCACTCGCGACGACGGCAAAACCTTTGCCGTTCTCGCCGGCCCGGGCCGCTTCAATCGCAGCGTTTAAAGCAAGTAAGTTCGTCTGGGTCGCGATGCCGTTGATGACGTCGACGATATTCCCGATCTCGTTCGACCGTTCGGCGAGCGAGTGAATGACTTTCCCGAACGTCTCGACCGACGAGTCGATCGCTTGCATCTGAGCCACATTCTCCGTGACGGCCGTCGTCCCGTTCTCGGCCTCGAGCGCCGTCTCGCGGGACAGCTCGGATACGTCGGTCGAGCTTTCGGCGATACGCATGATACCACCGGTGATGGCTTGCAGCGAGACAGCGTTATCGTCGAGTTGACGTTTCGAGTCATCCGCCCCGGCGGCCATCTGTTGGACCGCACCGGCGATTTGTTCCGAGGCGGCCGTGTTCTGTGCCGAGTTCGCCATCAGTTCCTGTGACGAGGCGGCGACTTGTCCGATTGATTGATCGAGATTTTGGATGATGGCGCGCAAGGAACGCGTCATCTCGTTGAAGCTCGCGGCGACACGACCGACTTCGTCATTCGACTCGACGACGATATCTTCGGTCAAATCACCGGCTTGAATCCGTTCAGCTCCGACCGTCAAACGGTTCAATGGTCGCAAAATCGAGCGTAAGATGACATAGAGCAGTCCCGTTGCCAAGACGAGCATCAAGCCGATGACCCCAACGGTCGTCCAAAGAATTCCGGACGTCTCATCCGTGATTTCCTCATCATACAACGTCCCGGCAATCTTCCATCCCGTCAACTCGTTCGTCATGAAGTCCATCTGTTTGCCTTTATTTTCGAACTCATAGGCAAAGCGGCCCGTATCTTCCGCATAGAGCGGTTCGATCCATTCGCCTTCCCCTTTCTCACCGGCCGCCATCGTCGGATGGGTGACGAACTGTTGCAACGCATCAAGAATCGTTACGTAACCTTCTTTCCCGATTTGAATGCTCGCCGCGACGGCCGCGATATCGTCGACGTCGACGTCGACCGCAATGACCCCGCGACCGTCCGTCCCTGTCTGCGACAGCGTGATCATCATCTTGTTCGAGGCTGCATCGACATATGGGTCCGTCACGACGACGTTCCCACCGGCCGCATCAGCCGCCTCATACCACGGTCGTGTCCGTGGGTCGTAATCATCCGGTAATTCTTGCGCCGGATAAATCGTCATCTCGCCTTCAGTCGAGGCGTAGTAAATATTCGTCACATTCGGATGCGTCTCCAAATACTCGAGAAACTTCTCTTCCAAGGCAAGGTTCTCTGTCCCCGACTCATAAAGAGACGAATCAATCCGTCCGGCGAAGAACGCGACATCGCGTTGAATCGGTTTAATCAAGTTGGTGATCTCATCATTCATCCGCTCCACTCCCGCGTGAGCTGACTGCATGATTTGTTCGGTGATTTTCTGTTTCGCCTGATTGTAAGCGACAAATCCAATCAATAAAGAAGGAATCAATAATAGCACCAGCGACATCGTAATCAATTTTTGTTTAATGGTAATCGTGCGGTCATGCTTTCGTCTCATAAAACAACTCCCATTCTCGAGAAAACTCGTTATGTTAACCTTTGTATCGGACAAAAGGAGGAGAATGTTGACACCCTAGACAAAAAAACATCACCTTTTTCTATTTTTCGTTACTGAAACCCTTTTCATACACAAAAAGACCATTTGTTCACATAAAGCGAACAAACGGCCTCAGTCGTTGGTCAAATAGCGGGCCAGATTGTCGAGCGTGGAGCGAAGCCCGGTGTCGTGATCTTGTTTCTGAATCCCCGGTGGGACGTTCTCACAAACAATTGTAACGCGTGTTCCTCCATCGAGTGCCTCTAAATACCACGTCTGAATCATCTCTCCAGCAAAGGCCGGGTCTGTGGACTCGAACGTTCCGATTTGTGCGATTTTGAGGCCGGGAACGAGGTCTAGAAAGCGGCCATTTGATACGTCGGTCCGGTCAGTCGTTTTGCCAGAGGCGAAATCAGTTTCTTCATACGTAAGGACGAGCTGGTACGTACCGCCAATCCAAGGCTCGAACACGGTCGCGCGAGCCGACATGCCTTCCGGCGGGAGCCACTTGACGAGCTCCTCCTTGTCGAGAAACGCTTGATAAATTCGATCTGGTGGTGCCTCCATCCATGTTCTGGCCGTATCAATCCGTCGATTCATCACTCATCACCCCTTACATGTCGTTATTGAATTCTTTATCAACTATTCGCGTACCCAATCACCAGTTCTCAGCCCTCGATACGAGTCATTGATTGAACTCGTTTTCGGTCCAACTTGCCTACAGGCGTATAGGGCAGCTCTTCAACGAAGGCGATTTCACGAGGGATTTGATAGGCTGCCACTCGTGTGCGTAACCAGCTCAAAAGTGCTTCTTCAGTCATTTGTTTATCAGAATATAATTGGACGTATGCCTTCAGAATTTGGCCAGCGTAGACATCGTCTACACCGATGACAGCGACGTCTTCGACACTCGGATGGTTGCACAGAGCAGCTTCGATTTCTGACGGATAGATGTTGTTGCCGGCTGAAATGATTAAGTCGTCTGTTCGTCCACATAGAAAATAATACCCGTTCTCGTCCCGGTAACCCATATCGCCCGTTTCAATCCAGAGGTTTGAGCTGTTTCTCATGGACCATGTATTCCGGATACAAAATTGCCCGACCCTACCGGGTTCAACTTCTTTCCCGTCCATCACGACCTGCAATCGGCTTCCCGGAATTGCTTTTCCGAGCGTGTCTGGATGATCATATAAATCTTCGGGTGTAGCAATGATGTTCAAGCCGGCTTCCGACGTCCCGTATAGATTGTATAGGACATTCCCCAGATGATTGGTTACTTCACTCACTAAAACCGGATTTAGATTTGCACCCCCAGACGCAATGCAAGCCAAGGAACCTAGCGCTTCTTGATCGTGCTTCAACATTTTATGGACCATCAAAGGAACGACCGTGACCACTTCCACTTGATGCTGCCGAATGAGGGCGCATGCGCTTTTCGCATCAAAGCTCTCTTGAATGACAACTTTCTTTCCCAGAGCAATAAAGGATAATAGGACAGCAATCCCATAGCCATGGTAAATCGGCGTGGCGATATAGGCCGTATTGTAGGTTGGTAACTGCAATCGGTTCAGTAAAGCCGCAAACGGATTTAAGAAGTTAAACAGGGATGGGCGATGAACAACTTGTTTCGGCTTTCCAGTCGTGCCACCGGTCAGCAGCACAATTTTTCCGCTGGATGAAGCCGTCAGTTTGGCTTTTCGGTGTGAAGCCGACGTTGACAACCTGTTGATGGATTCTTGCGTTTCATGATAACTGACGATTTTGGCATGCTGATAGGACGATTTTTCAATCAATCCACGAAATTCTTCGTCGTAAATCAGGAAGTCGAAGTGGTGTTCTTGTACGAGTCGGTCGAACTGCCGTTGACTCATCGCACAATTGAGCAAGTATACATCTGCGCCGAGCCGCGACGCAGCAAAAATGCCTTGCACGAACGACGCGTGGTTTTTACAGAAGAACGCCACTTTATGGCCTTTAACAATTCCATACCTCTCTGCTAAAAGAGAAGCTAGATGTTCACAGCGCTTCTTCAACTCCTCATAATTGATTGTTTCCCGACCATCCACCAAAGCAATCTTTTGGTCGCCTGTCTTTTCCGTCAATGCAAAAAGAAGCATCAGGTTTACACCGTGTTGACGGATTGCCAAGCAAAGACGTCCTAAGTTCGATGGGGAAAGAA
Source organism: Exiguobacterium sp. J17977 (assembly GCF_018616375.1). Classification (GTDB taxonomy): domain Bacteria; phylum Bacillota; class Bacilli; order Exiguobacteriales; family Exiguobacteriaceae; genus Exiguobacterium; species Exiguobacterium mexicanum. Next base: position 173,200 of record NZ_JAEQBB010000002.1, read on the forward strand.
AATTGAGCTGCGACAATATGTTCAACAAATTAAACATTTCTTCTGTCACGCTCCTTTTTCTTGACTAACTTGAGAACGATGAAGGATAACGGTGATCTGAAAACGACTGAAGCCCATTGACCTAAAATCAGCCACCACGGTTTATAGACGTTCCGTTTCGTATACAAGGCGTGACCAATCATTTCCGCCACGTGAACCGGTGACATGGCGGGAGAGTTCTGATAAGCAATCGTCGGTTCGATCATCGGTGTCCTCACGAGCGGCAAGTAAATCGAAGTGGTGTATATGTTTTTGACTTTCAGTTCCGGCTCCGCCGAGCGCAGCCACGTATCAAACGCGGTTTTAGACGCCTGGTAGGCAGCCCAATAAGGAATAGGCAATAACAAGACGTTGATAGAGGAAACATTGATGATTTGCCCATTATTCCTCGCAAGCATCGGAATGAGTGATAGCAATAACTGGACCGGGGCAAAATAATTGAGTGCCATCGTACGTGTGAAGTCATGGTAACGATCCAGCGATTGGACAATTGGACGGTTGATGGAGATGCCGGCATTGCTGACGACAACATCCAATCCGTCCGGCAATTGGTTCAGAAATGCCAGCAATTCGATTCGTTCCTCTTCGTTTCGCAAATCTGCCGGGAATACCGTCACACGGGCTGAAACCTGTTCAATGTCGTCTTTCATAGCGTTCATGCTTGCTTCGCTGCGGGCCACTAGAATCAGGTGCGCAGTCGTATCCGCTAACAGATAGGCGAACGCCTTGCCGATTCCTGAACTCGCTCCAGTGATCAAGACCGTCTTCCCATCCACTTCTTGTTTCATCTTTTCGAAATGAAAGGAAGGCGATAAAAATAGAAACTTCTCCAAAAGCGTGTAGTTATGCATATAGCCAGCACCTTTTTATAAAATATTGTGATTGAATCAGGAATCACTGTTGACTTAATGTTCGAGATACATATCCAAATGCAACAGCTCGTCTCGAAGCGGCGACAAATCTTTTACCGAATGGACCCCCATCATATAGTCGTATCCGAAGAACACCTTGAACGTGTATTGTTTGTCTGACTCATTCTCTTTATACTCTAACTCGGCATAAAGCGTATTCCGGAACATGAGGCGAAGCATGTTCGGGACTTGGTCTCGGGACAAGACCTTTCCTGGCTTCACTTTTTTACGAAGTTCTCTCATCCGGATCGGATAAAGCTCATTGAACGCGTGTTGCGAAAAAGGTCGATAGTCATAGTCGCGTCGTTCTAGATAGGAGACGGTCAATGTCTTTACGCCTAAATAGAACATGATTTGCTCAATCGCTTTGACGTAATTCGATTCCACGCGGAGATATTCCTCCAATGTGAAGACGACTCCGTCAAACGTTCGATTGATGTCAGAGATTTCGGTCCATTCGTCAATCTCACCTCTCGTTTCAGGATGATATTTGGTTACGCTATAGATGTTCATCTAGTCACCTGGCCTGTTCTTTAAATATTGGCAGTCTAAAAAACGGACACAACGGTTGAGTCGTGTCCGAGCATGCGCCGACGACGGCGTCGTGATTCCCTTTCGTCCACCCGTAGGCGACTTCGCGCAGATTGAGCCAACCCCGTTGCGTTGATGGTCTCTTAACATGTAATCGATACGCCGCTTCATCACGAATCACTCCGTCTTGAGAAACGGAGACCTCACTCTCTTCAGCTTAGACGGTAAAAACGCATCAATTGCTTCTATGACTTCCTGTAGAACCTCAATCGTACCGAACGTATCGGCATCCCGCTCTAGCCCATGGTTCACTCCCATGAGCAGGTGCGTCTTGAGCGATGGGATGGCCGCTAACGCGTCTACCCGATTCGCCGTATAACAATGGTCCTTGTCACCGATGACGACGAGTTGAGATGCCCGGGTCGTCCTCATCGTCTGTGTCACATCCTCGCGTCCAAGGAGCGGCGTCAACCAAATGACATGTGCCTCGTGGAATATGGGACGGGTCAACTCATGGGCTAGCGCGACGGTACCAAGCGACTTCCCGACGAAGACGAATGCTTCGTATTCATGTGTCGACAAGACATGATCGATGACCGTCCGCACATCGTGACGGACGACGTCGTCGATGTCATCGATGTGCGCATAGTCGTCACGGTAATATTGGTAGTTGATTTCCAAAACATCGCTTGAGCGTTCTAAGAGCAAGCTCGTTGTAAAATGGAACATCGGGGCAGCGGTCGAATACCGAAACCCCGGTAGTAAAATCGCGAGTTGCCGCGATGGCCTGTCCTGCGTCAACAAAGTATACGAGACTTCAATCCCGTCAAATCCTTTTAGCTTAGTTGTCTGTTCTTGCATGATGATCCCCCTTATTTATAAAAACGGACGCGACCCGCTCAGGCCGCGTCCGTTCATGCGCCGACGATGGCGTCGTGATTCCCTTTCGTCCACCCGTAGGCGACTTCGCGCAGAGCGAGTTCCCCGAATAAACGCTCTTTCGCATCGATGACCTGTCCGTCGCGCCGCTCATAGAACGTGCGGTACGGGTTCAATTCAAGCGCCCAGATGATGAGCCCGTGATTCGACATCGCTTGGACCGCTCGCTCGAGCAGGAGCGAGCCAATCCCGTTGCGTTGATGGTCCTCTAAAATGTAAATCGCATAAATTTCATTGCGATGATCCGGATAGTCGCCGGTCCGCTCTTCCCCGTAAAGGACGAACCCGACGATTTCTTCTTCGACCGTGGCGACGAACCCTTCGACTTCGCGTTTGGCGAGGGCGCTGCGGACCTTTTCAGACCACTCGATCGCGTTCGAACCGAGCTTCAAAAGAAAGTCGGCTGGCACAATCCCCCGATAGGTCGTGCGCCACCCGTTCACCCTCACCCGCGCAATCCCGTAAGCGTCTTTCGGCTCGGCTTTCCGTATGAGCATCCGTACCCCTCCTTACCCGTTCAATTTACAAGTATTTTACCACAAATCATCCAACTGAAATCACAGTTCTTCCAGATTTGACTGACAATCATTTGACAAAAAACGACCGTAGGATAGCCTACGGTCGTAAAGGTTAAGCGACGTTACGCGTCGTTGTAGCTTGCGTGTCCGTCAATGGTTTTTTCAAGAATGAGAGGAGGAGTGCTCCAATCAAGGCACCGGCGAGAATCGCAAGGGCGTAAAGACCCATGCTCATGGCGACGTTTCCAGCTCCTTCAAGGAGTGGGAAGACGAAGATTCCACCGTGCGGCGCTGGCAATTGGATGGCGAAGAAGGCTGACAATCCACCAGCGATGGCTGATCCGAGAATCGCTGACGGCAATACCCGAATCGGGTCGGCCGCTGCGAACGGGATGGCCGCCTCTGTGATGAACGAGGCTCCCATGATATACGCTGTCTTCCCGGCTTCACGTTCTTGTTTCGAGAACTTTTGACGGGCGAATACAGTCGATGCGAGTGCGACGAGAAGTGGTGGCACCATCCCACCGGCCATGACGGCCGCCATGACTTCTTGGTTACCGGCCGTAAGCGCCGCTGTCCCGAAGACGTAAGCTGTCTTGTTGATTGGACCGCCCATATCGACGGCCATCATGCCACCGACGATGACACCGAGCAAGATGGCGTTCGCGCCGCTCATGCCATTGAGTGTGTCCATCAACCAAGTCATGAGTGCTGCAATCGGTTCGTTGACGACGAGCAACATAATCATCCCAGAGATGAATGAACCGAGAAGCGGATACAACAGGACCGGCTTGATTCCTTCAAGTGTGGCCGGCAATTTCGCGAGCGCTTTCTTCAAGAAGAGGACGACATAACCGGCAAGGAAACCGGCAATCAAACCACCGAGGAATCCGGCGTTCCCTTGGCTGGCGAGTGCCCCGGCGACGAGACCTGGTGCGAGACCCGGACGGTCGGCGATCGACATCGCGATGAAACCAGCAAGAATCGGGACGAGGAAGCCGAACGCGGCGCCACCGATTGTCATGAGTTGGGCGGCGAATTCGTTGTACGACGGGTCATCCGGGTTAGCCGAGTTGATGCCCCAGAAGAAGCTGAGGGCGATCAACAGACCACCTGCGACGACGAGTGGAAGCATCGCGGATACCCCGCTCATCAAGTGCTTATAGATGCCGGTGCGTTGTTCTTTTTGCTGACCAGACTTTCCAGTCGCTTGATAGACCGGTCCATCTTGTTTCACAGCCCGGTTGATCAACTCTTCCGGCTTCCGGATCCCTTGGGCGACCGGGACTTCAATGACATGTTTCCCGGCGAAACGGTCCATCTCGACGGCTTTATCGGCCGCGACGATGATGGCAGTCGCTTTCGCGATATCGGCCGCTGTCAATTCGTTCTTGACGCCGGTCGAACCGTTCGTCTCGACTTTGATATCGACACCCATCGCCTCTGCTTTTTGTTTCAAGCTGTCGGCCGCCATGTACGTGTGCGCGATCCCCGTCGGACAAGCCGTGACGGCAAGGATGTAAGGCGCATCGGCTTGCACCGGCTTCGATGCGACAGGAGCCGCCTCAGCCGCTTCTTTTTCTTCGATGGCCCGGATAACGTCATCTTCTGACGTGGCCGCATAGAGACGTTCTTGGAACGCAGGGTCCATAAGGAAGACCGATAATTTCGAAAGTGTTTCCAAGTGTTCGTTATTGGCGTGCTCTCCGGCGGCGATCATGAAGAACAAGCGGCTGTCTTGACCATCGAGCGCTTCGTAATCGATGCCTTCCGAGCGTCCGAAGGCGATGGCCGGTTGTTTGACGGCTTTCGTCTTCGCGTGCGGGATGGCAATCCCTTCACCGAGGCCGGTCGTGCTTTGTGCTTCACGTGCGAGGATGGCGTCGCGGTAGCCGTTGCGGTCCGAGAGCTTGCCGGCGCGGTCGAGCACGTCGACGAGTTCTTCGATGACTTCGGCTTTCGAACGGCTGCGGAGATTCAGTTGAATCGTGTCCTTTTTGAGAAGGTCCGTGATGTTCATGTTGTTTCCTCCAATCGAGATAGTGGGGTGACGCTGACTTCGCCGACCAAGCGGTCCACGTCTTCTTTTGTGCACAGCCCGAACGTATATGCAGACGCGCTGCCGGTCGTGACCGCATAGCGGAACGCCTCGGTTGCGTCGTGGTCTTGAATGTTGGCGACGAATCCGGCGACGAGTGAATCGCCTGCGCCGACCGAGTTTACGAGTTTGCCGCTCGGTGTGTTCGCCGTATAGGCGCCTGAACGGTTGACGAGCATGGCACCGTCACCGGCAAATGAGACGATGACGTTTTGAGCGCCGCGTTCGACCAACTGCTCCGCGTACGGGAGCGCCTGCTCGAACGTCTCGATGTCTGTGTCGAAGAGTTCACCGAGTTCATGATGGTTCGGTTTGATCATGAGCGGTTTGAGGGCGAGCACTTCGAGCATCGCTTCTTTCGTCGTATCGACGACGAACTCGGCACCGTTCGCCCGAACCGTCTCGGCGAGCGTCCGGTAGAGCGTGTCCGGCAGATTGCCCGGGATGCTTCCCGCGAGGACGACGATGTCGCCTGATTGGACATGATCGAACTGACGCGTCAACCGGTCCAGTTCCGCGTCCGAGATGACCGGTCCGCTCGCGTTCAATTCCGTCTCTTCTTTCGCCCGAATCTTGACGTTGATGCGCGTCTGTCCATCGACTTCAACGAAATCGGTTTGGACGCCTTTATCTGTCAGTGCCTTCTTAATAAAGTCTCCCGTCGTGCCGCCGACGAATCCAAGGGCGACCGTGTCGACATCGTATTCACGTAAGACAAATGATACGTTGATTCCTTTACCTCCGGCCCGCTGCGTCGTCTCTTGAATCCGGTTGACTTCACCGAGAACGATTTCAGGGAGTGTGACGTAATAATCGATTGAGGGGTTCAGTGTTAACGTGTAAATCATTGGGCGTTCACCACCTTTGTGATTGATTGAATCGAACTGACGCTTGTCGAGTCGCTCCATGTGACGAGCGTGGCCGCTTCGAGCGGTGCCACCCGGCTGAACGAACGTTTCCCGAATTTTGAATCGTCCGCCAAGATATATGCCTCGCGCGCCAATTCGATTGCTGTTTTTTTGACGAGTGCCTCTTCCGGGTCTGGGGTTGTATACCCAGCCTCTAGGTCGACGCCGTTGATGCCAAGAAAAGCGAGGTCGACCCGATAGTTCATCATGCTCTCCCGAGCGTTATAGCCGACGAGTGCCTGTGTCGACCGTTTCAACTCACCGCCGATCACGAACGTCTTAATATCGAGGTCGAACAAGTCGTTGGCGATCGGTAAACTGTTCGTCACGACGATCACGTCTTTTCCATCTAAGAAAGGAACCATCGCTTGCGTCGTCGTCCCGGCATCGAGATAGACGGACATCCCGTCTTCGATGAAGGTCGCGGCCTTCCGTGCAATCGCGACTTTTTCATCGACGTGTTGATCTCGTTTCTCCTCGAACGTCGGCTCTTCTTCGTAGCGGGCCACAAGTGTTGCGCCGCCGTGTACCCGTTCGAGATAACCTTCGGCTTCGAGGTCGGTCAAATCCCGGCGAATCGTCGACTCCGACGATGCCGTCAACTCGACCAATTCTTTCAATTTGACAATCTTTTGCTCCGACAGACGTTGCAAAATCAGTTGATGTCGTTGCTTCGTTAACATCATATTCCCTCCGTAGCTCTAATATAAAGCGTTTTCATTTAAAAAACAATCATAAACATTCAAAAACATTCATCTTTTTTTACCTTGTCACAATTATAACATAAAAAACGGTCACTAAGTGACCGTTTTTGACAGTTCGTTATCGTTTCATCAACCAATCGTTCAATCGACGGATGAGTTCGGGGTGAAGCGGCGCCTCAATGGCGTCCCGATATTCCTTATGCAACGTGAGGAGCGCGTGCGGACTCGTCCGTTCGACGAGCAAGTGGTTCATGTCGTGGATGATGTGGCTGTCGACCTCCCCTTTCGTCCGAATCGAGTGGACGTGTTCCGGCGGGACTTGGACGTCGCGATCACCGGTCAGGGCGAGCACCGGGACCTGTACGTGTTCGAGCCGTTCGCGGACGTCGTACGATGCATGTTCACGAATCCATTTGGCGTTCACGACTTGGCCGCGGTACTTGAAGGCGGCGACGTTCGTCCGCAGCGACCGTTCAAGCAAATCGTCTTGGCGCTGGCGAATCTTCTTCGGGACGCCAGTCAGTCGATAGAATACGCCCTTAAGTCCTTTCACCGAACCTACTTCAGTTGCGAGCGCGTCGGCTTGCAGCAAGAACATCTTCTTCGAGGAATCGTTGAATCCGGCAAGAAGGATCAGACCGGCCGCATTCGTCTCAAGCTGAACAGCCGGGGCAATGACGGCCCCTTCGCTATGACCGAGCACATACATGTCCCCTGCGTCCGGCTCCTGTTTAATGGCGTTGACGACGGTGATCGCATCGGTCACTAGGTCGTGCAGCCCGACTTTATTGAAATCACCGTCCGATTCTCCGATGCCTTGTTTGTCATAGCGGTAGACGTTGACACCCATCTCAAAAAGCGCCTCGGCCAGTTTTTTATATGTGCCGAGTTGGGATGGTCCCAAATTGCCGTCCCTGTCGCTCGGCCCGCTCCCGCTGAGCAGGACGACCGTCTTTCGGGGCTCGCCGTGGGTCATCCACGTACCGGCTAGTTGTCCATAATTCGTTGTCACGTTCAGTTGTCGTTCCATCATATCGCCTCCCCTTTCATCATACCGGACATCGAGGTACGTTTCGAGGAAAACTAAAGACCCAATGCACCTCGGTCATCTCGACATTTTTAGAGGGTAAATATAATTGGGTACTACCCTACTCACTCGTTCGGAACGTATCGAAAGGATAATCCTTCCATTTGTCGAAACAAAGTATATCGCTTCATGTTGAGTTTGTTTCACGACACTTCTATTTTGATTTAAGAAAGGGATAACAGAATGCTTAAGAAAATCGTAAGACATAGTTGGAACGTTCTTTCAGGTTTATTTGTGCTGTTATGTTCACTTTGGTTAAGCGGCCCGGGCATAGCGGAGACGGATACACCGTATTATCGCTGGTACTTTATGTTGTGGTTTGCGTTATGGATCATCGGGTTCCTCTTGCAATTCAAGCAACGGATGAAATGGATTGGTTTTTTAGTCACATTCATCCCGACGCTATATTATTTATTTCTTGTTCTGCGCGCAATGGAACTTTTTTAGTTTTCGCTTCTTCTATCCCTACTTCATAAAATACCTGTAGTCATCACGAAAGGACCTCCGCATAAGCAGAAGCCCTTTGGTTTAAAAGTTCAGTGCAATACATAGATATGGTTTAGATCAATGCTTGTAGCGAGAATGAAATGCCGTTTAATGCGCTGATCAGTTCATCGAGATGCCAGGCGATATAGCCGGTACTGATTGCAATTATCATGAGCATCGAACACTTGAACATTTGGATTTTATCGTTCATTCATTCCACCCTTTTGTCGTTTAGATTTATAAACTTCAATCACTACAAACCAGCTTACCACGTTTCCATTATTATGTAATCAATGTACAGAAAAAGCTCTGCTCAGGTGTTTATACATCTCTTCATCTAGCATAAATATCTCGAAACTTCGAAAGTCAAACGCTCTAATCTCAATCACCGATTGCTGCAATTGAAATCCAAACTCTGCTTCTGAATGTGGTTCATTCTCATGATCGACTTTCAACTGGTTATCTTCACTAGCGATGAAGACGCCGCTCTCAAACTGAACGACCTGTTTGACCCGCTCCGCCAACTCACCGGTATTTGTGATTTTGATCACTCCGACGCTTTCCGATGGAAAAAGCTCCGACAGCGACATCTCAGTCCCACCGTAAACATCAAATAGATACCAAGTCAGTTCCGATGATTGAACTCGACTTATCGATTGCAAAATTTGTTCCAACTGTCTCCCCAGACAAGAAAATTCTTCATTAAAACATGCACCGGTTATTTCCAAGCTATGAGTCAACTATCATTCACCTCAATCAAAGACAGTATAGTCTAGAAATTCATGTATTTCGATTGTCACTGATTGCCTACTTTTACTTACAATCCATATAAAAACAGCTTAGCTGTTGCTCTTCATTCGAACTTCCCAAGACATACACGCTGTAATGTTTTCTATATAATAAAGGTACAAGTTTCGTGAAATCGAATTGTATTTGATTACTTATCCCCTCCTCTACCAGAATGTTCATGAGTTGTTCAGTCGACTTCATCATCTGATTCATTGATTAAGATAATGCCATAGTGACTAGAATAACCACTTACGAGTTTTATGGCAGGTAACAAAAAATCAGCATCGAATGTTGAAATGCCGATTTAGAAAACTTCCCCTTAAGATAGTTTTATCGTAGCTTATCAACGGCTTGACGCCTGGTCAATCATTGCAAAATTCATCTGAATCAAAAAGACTGCAGACTATGTGTCGTCTACAGTCCTGAAGCCGTTTATTGCGTTTTTAACCAATCGGCCAACCAAGCGACATGGTCTTTCATCGCCTCGTCCGATAAACGTTCAATCGTATCCGCTTCGGTTAAAGCGTCAAACTCAGCCGTCAACGAGTCACTTAATGCCATGACCGGTACACCTTCAGCTTGAAAGTCATCTAAATAGGTGGTCCCAAGCGGCTTCACGTCAAGCGTTGACCAGCTTCCTTTCTCCAGTACCGGTAATTTGGTCATTCCTTTTGTTCTGACGAATCGATTATCTTCACCAGTTCCAAGAATGTCGAGTGACAGCACGAGAGACGGTAACGTCCCATCCTGTTTCGTCGTCTCCAAATAATCAATCGCGGACTCGTACCCAAACCCACTTCCATTCAAAAAGATGTACCGAATCGTCGCATCCGTTTCAATGCCGTCCATTTGTTGGATGAGCGTATACAAGATGGATGAACCACCAAGACTCCATAAGGCATGGTCCCCGTAAGCGGTGCCGTCGAGTCTAGCTAAAATCACAATCTGCTCCTCTGTTTTACCCGGTTGTACAAATTCAGTATATGGTACCTCTTCGTCAACGAATGGTTCGACCGATACAGTTGTTCCTTCTTTTAACTGTTGCGCCGCTTCAGCATCGACACCGATGCCCGGTAGACGTGTCCGTGGGGATGTATAAATCGTTCCAAAGTATTCATCATCGTCTGCAGGAGGCGTGATTATATACCCTTCGGCCCCCGCCTCCAACAAACTTAACAAATACCGGTTCGCCTTATTGTCTATAATCACTTCTCCATATGGATCAGCTGACGTGTCTCTCATATCAAGTTCGAGCGACTCCTCCGTCATCGGTAACACGACAACTTTCCCTTTCAAACGATCAAACGGTTCGTCCCAATCCATCTTAACGACTTCACCAGTAAAACCAGCTTCTAAAACGAAATGAGATAAACCGTCGAATTGCTCTTCATCATCCACTGTCAACGTCGTCCAATAACTAGGTACAGAGGCGTAATGGACAAAGCTGTCCATCTCAAGATTCAGTTCGTTTCCGAGCGACTCAAATAGCTCGACGTTCTCCCAACTGTTAACATCTCGATCATAAGACGCAAAATATTCAGCCGTCTCATAAGGACTTGTCGATGAGGCCGGATTGAAATAAAGAAAAACGGTAAATAGTGCCGTCAGTAAGCTATACATAATTGTCATCTGCGTATCTCCATCGAAAAACTCACCAATAAATGGTTGTATTATCCTATTATATTAAGTTATCTGACAATTGTATATTTCTTTTTCAAAAAAAAACGGCCTCCCTCACTTATGAGGGAAACCGTTTGATTGGTACAAAACTTATACGCCTTCGTAAGCAGTGTACATAATCTCTTTCAATTCTTCGACGAGCGGCATTTTCGGGTTGGCCGTCGTACATTGGTCTTCGAACGCGTCGACCGCCATCTTATCGATTTTCGCGTCGAGGTCCGCTTTCTTGATGCCTTGGGCTTTGAACGAGAGTTTGATGTTCAAGCGCTGACCAAGCTCGATGACCGCTTGGATGAGCGACTCGACGCCTTCTTCCGTCGTGCTGGCTGGAAGTCCGAGGTAGCGTGCGATTTCTGCATAACGCTCATCGGCGATGAATGACTCATATTTAGGGAACGCCGCGAGTTTCGATGGGCGTGTCGCGTTGTAGCGGATGACGTGCGGCATGAGGATCGCGTTCGTCCGTCCGTGTGGGACGTGGAACTCGCCACCGATTTTGTGTGCGATCGAGTGGTTGATACCGAGGAACGCGTTCGCGAACGCCATACCCGCCATCGTCGATGCGTTGTGGACTTTCTGACGCGCTTCGGCGTCACTTCCGTTCTCATACGCTTTCGGGAGGTAATCGAAGATCATCTTCATCGAACGAAGCGCAAGTCCGTCTGTATAATCGTTAGCCATGACTGAGACATATGCTTCGATGGCGTGTGTCAACACGTCCATTCCCGTATCGGCCGTGATTGACGCTGGGACCGTCATGACGAACTCAGGGTCGACGATGGCGACGTCCGGTGTGATCGCGTAGTCAGCAATCGGGTATTTGACGTTGCGTTTCTTATCCGTGATGACCGTGAACGGTGTCACTTCAGAACCCGTACCTGATGTTGTCGGGATGGCGACGAACATGGACTTGTTGCCGAGCGTCGGGAACTTGTACGTCCGCTTGCGGATATCCATGAATTTTTGGCGAAGGTTCGAGAACTTCTCTTCTGGGCGTTCGTAGAAGAGCCACATGCCTTTCGCAGCATCCATCGGTGATCCACCGCCGAGGGCGATAATCATATCTGGTTGGAAGTGACGCATCGCTTCGGCACCGCGCATGACCGTCTCAACTGACGGGTCTGGCTCGACTTGGTCGAAGATGCGGTACTCGACGCCAGCTGGCAAGTTTTTGACGACTTTATCGGCAAATCCGAGTTTGACCATCATTTCATCCGTGACGATCATCGCCCGTTTTTTCGATGTGAGCGATTGAAGGTACTGGACCGAGTTTTTCTCAAAGTAAATCTTTTCAGGGACTTTAAACCATTGCATATTCACGCGACGTCTCGCCACCTTTTTCACGTTGAGTAGATGTTTCGCCGTCACGTTCTCAGAGACGGAGTTTTTACCGTACGACCCACAACCGAGTGTGAGTGATGGTGTCATTTCGTTATAGAGGTCACCGATCCCACCGTGTGCCGTTGGCGAGTTGACGATGATGCGGCAAGCTTTCATCCGGAGTCCGAAGGAGAGGATGGCGTCGTCGTCAGTCGAGTGGATCGCTGCCGTATGTCCGAGACCACCGATTTCGAGCATCTTCTCTGCGATGGCGAATCCTTCTTCACGCGATTGGACTTTATAAGCACCGAGCACCGGGCTGAGTTTCTCGTGTGAGAGCAACTCTGTCGCACCGACCGTCTCGAGTTCGGCGATCAAGATTTTTGTATCGGCCGGGACTGTGAGTCCAGCTCGTTCGGCGATCCAGGCTGCCGGCTTCCCGACGATTTCCGGGTTGACCGCACAAGAGTCTGTTTTGATGACGAGTGTCTCGAGTTTCGCTTTCTCTTCTGGTGAGCAGAAGTAGCAACCGAGCGCCGTCATTTCCGCTTTCACTTCTTCGTACACTTCTTGGTCGACGATAATCGCTTGTTCAGATGCACAGATCATACCGTTGTCGAACGTTTTCGACAAGATGACGTCCGAGATGGCACGTTTCACTTTTGCTGTTTTGTCGATATAGGCCGGTACGTTACCAGGACCGACACCGAGAGCTGGTTTACCCGTCGAATAGGCTGATTTGACCATCGCCGCTCCCCCAGTTGCGAGGACCATGGCGACGCCTGGGTGATTCATGAGCGCTTTCGTCGCGTCGAGTGATGGTTTTTCGACCCATTGAATCAAATGTTCCGGCGCACCGGCTTCGATGGCTGCGTCACGAAGGATGCGAGCCGCTTCACTTGAACATTGTTGTGCTGATGGGTGGAAACCGAAGATGATTGGGTTACGCGTTTTAATGGCGATGATCGCTTTGAACATCGTCGTTGATGTCGGGTTCGTGACCGGTGTGACCCCGGCAACAACGCCGACTGGTTCGGCGATGTACGTGATGCCGTTTTGCTCGTCGTCTTCGATGACACCGACCGTCTTCTCGCCACGGAGTGAGTTATAAATATATTCTGTCGCAAAGATGTTTTTGATCATCTTATCTTCAAATACACCGCGACCTGTTTCTTCATAAGCATGTTTCGCGAGGGCGACGTGCTGTTCGAGTCCTGCGAGCGCCATCGCTTGAACGATTGCATCGATTTTCTCTTGGTCAAACGTCATCAACGTCTCGAGCGCCGTATGTGCTCGTGTGACGAGCGTATCGACCATCTGTTCTGCTGATGTTTCCACTACTGCTTTCTCTTTAACTGCCATGTTGGTTTCCTCCTCATGAATGAGAGCTTAAACTGCTGACTTGATGGGAAGCACGGGGGATGAGCTGTTCGTTTGATAAGAGTTTGTGCTTTCCTTCACATTCTTAGAATACAACGTTTCTTGCAGTTTGTGCGTGACAACAATGTGAACTCTTTCACAATATTTTTTAGGAGAATGAGGATAGGACTTGCTTTTTCATGTGACGCTCAGTAAAATCGAATGCGTTTTCATGAAAACAAAGTCTGATTTATATGTAAACGCTTACATACATTATGTCCATGATATGGCGAATGCACTGTGTAAAATGTCACGTGATGAGGATTGCTCGTCCACCCAGCGCTCGGTCGTGTATAATGAAGAAAGAACCTAATTAGGAAGTGACATGATTATGCCGAGACAAGACGCAGCCGATCAGTTTGTGAAACTGATCCCATTAATTCGCCGGAAGTTGTTACGTCGTTCCGACCTTCCGCAAATCCCAAACTTAAACTTTTCCCACTTTCATCTCCTCATGTTGATTGAAGATGAAGGCGCGGTCACGAACGGGCACATCAGTGAGACGTTATCGATTGCCCCGCCAAACGTGACGCCGCTCATCACGAAACTCGTCGATGAGGGCTACATCACCCGCGTCCCGGACGAACGCGATCGCCGCGTCATCTGGAATCAACTGACCGATAAGGGCGAACTCGTCCTCCGTGAGCGTCGCGATTCGTTTCGACGACTGTTCGAAGACCGTCTCGCGTTTCTGAACGAGGAAGAGACGGACCGCCTGATTGACAGTTTGAAGACGCTGACGGAGATCGTCGAGAAGATGGATAAGAGCGAGGGATGATTTTTGCTCGTCAACATCCACGTCTTCTTATATAATCGAGGATGAATCAATCGAACAATGGAAAGAGAGATGACATGTAATGGGTCGTAAATGGAACAACATTAAAGAGAAAAAAGCGTCAAAAGACGCCAATACGAGTCGCATCTATGCGAAGTTCGGCCGTGAAATCTACGTAGTCGCCCGTCAAGGGGAACCAGATCCAGAATCAAACCAAGCACTCAAGTTCGTCGTCGAACGAGCGAAGACGTACAACGTTCCGCGCGCCATCATCGACCGTGCCATCGACAAAGCGAAGGGCGGCGACGAAGAGAACTTCGATGAGCTCCGCTATGAAGGGTTCGGACCGAACGGCTCGATGCTCATCGTCGATACGCTCACGAACAACGTCAACCGGACGGCGTCTGAAGTCCGCGCCGCTTTCGGTAAGAACGGCGGCAACATGGGTGTCAGCGGGTCGGTCGCTTACATGTTCGACGCGACGGCCGTCATCGGTGTCAACGGCATGTCTGCTGACGACGTACTCGAACTCATGATGGAGCACGACCTCGACGTCCGTGATGTCATCGAAGAAGATGAGACGGTCATCGTCTATGCGGAACCAGAAGCGTTCCACGCCGTCCAGACTGCCTTCAAAGCAGCAGGCATCGAGACGTTCGAAGTCGCCGAGTTGACGATGTTGCCACAAAACGAGATTGCCCTCGACGACGAGTCGAAAGAACAGTTCGAAAAACTGCTCGACGTCCTCGAAGACCTCGAAGACGTGCGCCAGGTATACCATAACGTTGAAGGATGACGAACGAGCGATAACTTTTCGGAGTTATCGCTTTTTTTGAACAATCGATTTGACAACCCGAAACACATATGTTAAATTTCAAAAGTCTTTATCATATTAAAGTGATAATAAGAGAAAGAGTTTTTGAATGAAAGGTGTTGGAATTGATGAATGCTGTCTTATTAGCTGTTATCGTATTATTCGCGCTCGCAATCAGTCGCGTGCACATCGTCTTGTCACTCATCCTTGCCGCCGTCGTCGGTGGTCTAGTCGGAGGTCTCGGATTCAATGAGACGTTGACCGCCTTCAGTGACGGGCTCGGCGGGGGTGCGACAATCGCCCTCAGTTACGCGTTGCTCGGCGCCTTCGCCGTCGGTCTATCAAAAACTGGACTCCCAGACGTCCTGGCTGAAAAGTTAATCAGCATGTCAGGACGCGACGTCACTGGCAAAAGTGTGACACGGGTCAAGGCGCTATTGCTATCGTTCTTATTACTTCTAGCGATCAGTTCACAAAACGCGCTACCGATTCACATCGCGTTCATCCCGATCGTTATCCCGCCGCTCCTCGTGCTGTTTAACGAGTTGAAGCTCGACCGCCGACTCGTGGCGACGATTCTCACATTCGGTCTCGTCACCCCGTACATGTTACTCCCGGTCGGATTCGGTGGCATTTACTTGAACGAGATTTTGCTGCCGAACGTGGAAACGAACGGCATGACCGTCGGTGATGTCAACATCGTCAGCATCATGGCCATCCCGGCGCTCGGAATGCTCGTCGGTCTCATCACTGCCTTCTTCCACTATCGGAAGTCGCGTTCGTATGAGACGATTCAACTCGGACCAAGCGACTATGAGGTCCGGACGTTGAGCCCGCTCAAGATTTGGCTCACGGCCGCTGTCATCCTCGTTGTGCTCGTCGTACAGCTTCAGACCGAGTCGATGATCGCCTCGGCCGTCACAGGACTCATCTTGTTGACGTTGCTTCGCCTCATCCCTTGGTCAGAGGCCGATGACATCTTCACGAGCGGCATGCGCATGATGGCCTTTATCGGTTTCGTCATGATTGCGGCGAGCGGTTTCGCCGCCGTCATTCGCGCGACCGGTGCCATCGAACCGCTCGTCAGTGGTGCGAGCGGCATTATGGGTGACTCACAATTCGTGGCCGCACTCGTCATGCTCCTCGTCGGACTCGTCATCACGCTCGGCATCGGTTCGAGTTTCTCGACGGTTCCGATTATCGCAGCCATCTTCGTCCCGCTCTGCATCCAATACGGTTTCTCGGTCGAGGCGACAATCGCCATCATCGGGACGGCCGGTGCACTCGGTGACGCCGGTAGCCCGGCGAGTGACTCGACACTCGGACCAACGAGCGGCTTGAACGCCGACGGTCAACACGATCACTTGCGTGAGACGGTGTGGCCGACGTTCCTCCACTACAATATCCCGCTCATCATCTTCGGCTTGATTGCCGCCATGGTATTGTAATCACTTCCGATTGCGCCGAGCGTAAATCGTGCCGAGCAAGACGAGCACGAGTAAGAACCAAATCCCGGTATACATGAGGATCTCGATAATCATTGCTAATTCCTCCTAAATGTCCATGTAAAAAGGAGCGACATCGCGTCGCTCCTTTTTATGATGAAGTTTTTAGCTGTTGTTGACAAGTGTTCAAGTATCCGTCGACGGTATCCGCGACTTCGCGGCCTTCCCGGATTGCCCAAACGATCAAGCTTTGTCCCCGTCTCGCATCCCCTGCGACAAACACACCCTCGACGTTCGACGTATAGTCATGGTTCGCCTCGATGCCGACTTTCCGGAGTTCACGCTCCGGTCGTTCGAATCCGATGGCGACAAGCACGAGATCGGCTGGATACGTCTCGACCGAACCGTCGACGACGAAGAACGTCGCCTGTCCGTCCGGTTTGACGATTTTCTCCATCCGCTCCGTCTCAATCCCGACGACCCGGTCCCCTTGTTTGATGACCCGGTTCGAGCGAATCAAATATGTGCGCGGGTCACGGTCGAAGTGTTCGATTGCTTCCGCATAGGCGTAATCGGTCGATAACGTGTCCGGTTGGAGCGGCCATGGCTTCTCCGGCGCCCGGAACACGCCTTTCTCCGGATGCTTCCCGAACTGCGTCACCGACTTGGCGCCTTGACGGATCGCCGTCGCCACACAGTCCGCGCCCGTGTCCCCGCCACCGATGACGATGACGTCTTTCCCGTTCGCGTCGAATCGAGCGTCGAGCGATTTCCCGCCGAGCGAACGCGTCGACTCGGTCAAATAATCCATCGCCGGCTCGACGCCTGTGGCATCATCCCCATCGATGCCGAGCGTACGCTGTTTTTGAGCCCCTGTGGCGAGAATGACGGCATCGTACGTGTGACGGAGTGACTCGATGGTCACATCGGTCCCGACGTTGACGCCCGTCTTGAAGCGAATCCCCTCCGCCTCAAGCAGACGTACACGACGTCGGACGACATCTTTCTCGAGCTTCATGTTCGGGATGCCATAGAACAACAGGCCACCCGCCTCATCCGCTTTCTCATAAATCGTGACCGCATGGCCGAGCTGATTCAACTGATCGGCCGCTGCGAGCCCGGCCGGCCCGCTGCCGATGATGGCGACACGGCGTCCGGTCCGCTTCACGACGTGACGAGGTTTGACCCAGCCTTCCTCGAAGGCGCGGTCGATAATCGTCCGCTCAATCGATTTGATGGCGACCGGATCTTCGCTGATACCGAGCGTACAAGATCCTTCACACGGCGCCGGACAGACACGACCCGTGAACTCCGGGAAGTTATTCGTCTCCATCAACCGCTCATAGGCTCGATACCAGTCCTGATCTGTCACGAGCTTGTTCCACTCCGGAATCAAATTGTGAATCGGGCAACCGATCGTCTCTTGTCCAATCATATCCCCGACGTGACAGAACGGGGTGCCGCAATCCATGCAGCGCTCGGCTTGTTTGACGATTGGTCCGTCTTCCATGCGGGAAGCGTATTCTTTATAATCATGAACCCGTTCGACGACTGAGCGCTCCGGCAATGTCTGTCGTGGGATATCGATAAATTTATGTCTCATACTCCCCCTCCTTCAGTCACGACACGGAATAGTTCGAGGGCGCGGTCGGCGTCACTCAATTCCGGACGCGTCGCCTCGATGTGACGCATGACGTCAAGCACGTTCGCATAGTCACGCGGCACGATTTTGACGAAGCGTTTGCGTTCTTGCTCGAACGCCTCGAGCACAGCTCTCGCTTTGACACTGTCCGTATGGAACTGGTGCATCTCGAGCAGTGCATAAATTTGTTCGGCATCCTCGTCGGTCAACTCACGGTCGACCGAGACGAGTTCTTGGTTGACGAGCTGTTCGTACGCTTGGTCCCCGTACAGATAGGCGACCCCGCCCGACATCCCGGCACCGAAGTTACGCCCGACATCCCCGAGGACGACGACCGTGCCACCGGTCATATACTCACAGCCATGGTCGCCGACGCCTTCAGTCACGGCGACGGCACCGGAGTTCCGGACGGCAAACCGTTCTCCGACATGACCGTTGAAGAACGCCATCCCTGATGTCGCGCCATACAGGCAGACGTTACCGGCGATGACTTGTTCACTCTCTTCGAACGGGGCATGTTTCTCGGCGATGATGGCGAGCTTTCCACCGCTCAGGCCTTTGCCGACATAATCGTTGGCGTCACCGATGACCGAGATGGTGATCCCGTTCGGCAAGAAGGCGCCGAGGCTTTGTCCGGCCGAACCGCTGAGACGGAGTGAAATCGTGTCCTCGGCGAGTCCGACGTTGCCATGCACTTTCGTCACCTCATGGCCGAGCATCGTCCCGACGGCGCGGTCCGTATTGCGGACGCGCCCGACGAAGAACGTCGGTTGGAGCGATTTGATGGAACGGGAGACGGCCGGAATCAATTTGCGATGATCATAAGACTGATAGGCCGGATGGGCCAATTCCTCTTTCTCCGGCAAAGCCGTCGGAATCGACAACATCGGCGTCAAGTCGAGCGTTTTCGCTTTCGGATGAGCTTGTTTCCAGGCACTCTCCTCCAACAAGTCCGTCCGCCCGATGACGTCACGAAGCGAGGTCGCCCCGAGCGAGGCTAAAATCTCCCGTACTTCCTCGGCGAGGAACGTCATCAAGTTGACGACATGTTCGGGCTTGCCCATGAACTTCGCACGCAACGCCGGGTCTTGGGTCGCGACACCGACCGGACACGTATCGAGGTGACACGCCCGCATCATGATGCAACCGAGCACGACGAGCGGTGCCGTCGCGAACGCGTATTCCTCGGCCCCGAAGATGGCGGCGAGGACGATATCGCGTCCGGTCATGAGTTTGCCGTCAGTCTCGAGCGTGACGCGACCCCGGAGCCCGTTCAACGCGAGCGTCTGGTGCGTCTCGAGCAGACCGAGCTCCCACGGGAGTCCCGTATGCTTGATTGACGTCCGCGGCGACGCCCCGGTCCCACCGTCGTAGCCGCTGATGACGATCGTATCGGCGTTCGCCTTGGCGACACCGGCCGCGATTGTCCCGACGCCTGACTTCGAGACGAGCTTGACGCTGATTTTCGCGTTCGGATTGACATGCTTCAAATCGAAGATGAGTTGCGCCAAATCTTCAATCGAATAGATGTCGTGGTGCGGTGGAGGCGAGATGAGTCCGACGCCTGGGACGGAGCCGCGCACTTCGGCGACCCATGGGTAAACTTTGTTACCCGGCAGTTGTCCGCCCTCACCCGGTTTCGCCCCTTGCGCCATCTTTATTTGAATCTCATCGGCGTGATACAAGTACTCGGCCGTCACGCCGAAACGTCCACTCGCGACTTGCTTGATACGACTGACGCGTTCACTGCCGTCCTCATCAGGGGTGAATCGCTTCCGGTCTTCCCCGCCTTCCCCGGAGTTGCTCTTGCCACCGATTCGGTTCATGGCGATGGCAAGCGTCTCATGGGCCTCTTTCGATAGAGAACCGAACGACATCGCTCCCGTCTTGAACCGACTGACGATCGATGCGACCGACTCGACCTCGTCGAGTGGAATTGCATCCTGTTGTTTAAAGGCGAACAACTGGCGCAAGAATTGACCTGACGACTCATGGAGCTTGACGTAGGCATCGTAATACCGGCGCTCGTTCTCGCGGCAGGCTCGTTGCAAGAGGTGAATCGTCTTCGGATTGAAGGCGTGTTCTTCCCCATCGGCGCGCCACTGGAAGTCGGTCCCGGCCTCGAGTGGTCGTTCGCGTTTATAGGCGGATTCGTGCTGCCGGCGCGACTCGTCTTCAAGTTCGGTGAAACCGACACCGGACAACTGTGACGTCGTACCGCGGAAGTGACGCTCAATCAAGGCGCGGTCGATGCCGACCGCCTCGAAGATTTGGGCGCCACGGTAACTTTGGACGGTAGAGATGCCCATCTTCGACATGATTTTGACGATGCCGTCGACAGAGGCCGTCTGATAGCGGCGGACCGCCTCGTCGAACGAGTAGGACAGCTGGCCCGCCTCGACCGCCTCGGCGATGGTCGCATAGGCGAGATATGGGTAGACGGCGTCGGCGCCGTAACCGATTAAGGCGGCAGCTTGATGGACTTCACGAACTTCGCCGCTCTCGGCGACGAGACTGCATGATGCCCGTAGATTGACGCGAATCAAATGTTGGTGGACGGCGCTCAATACGAGAAGCGCCGGCATGGCGAGCATATTTTCGTTCATGTTGCGGTCCGACAAGACGATGACGTCGGCGCCGTCACGGATCAGACCGTCGACTCGCTCGAACAGCGTCTCTAGCGAAGCTTCCAAATCGTACGCATATGACGTATCGACCCGCTCGACGCGCAGTGTCTCGTTCACTTTCTCGAGCGCGGCCGCATCGAGGAACGGATGCTTTAGCCAGACACGACGGGCGTGACCTCGCCCGGTATGGACCGGGTTCGCTTGTGGCCCGAGCCACGTGAATGTCGCCGTAACGATTTTTTCACGCAACGCATCGATCGGCGGGTTCGTAACTTGGGCGAAGTGCTGTTTGAAGTAATGGAACAAAGAACGTGGCCGCTCGGATAACACCGCGACCGGTTGGTCATGTCCCATCGACCCGATTGGATCTTTTTTCTCGAGGATGAGCGGGACGAGATATTGTTCAATGTCCTCTTTCGTGTATCCGAACGCACGCTGCTTCCGATGCAGGTCGGCGACGAACGGCTCGTCGACCGGTCCATCGTTGAGCTCGGTCATCTGCTTCAACCATTTGCCGTACGGCTCGGCCCGTGCAATCGTCTGTTTGATTTCCGCGTCCGGGATGAGTCGTTTCGACTCCAAGTCGATTAACAACAGTTGCCCGGGACGAAGTCGTTGCTTCGACTTCACGTTCTCGGCTTGAACCGGGATGACGCCGCTCTCTGACGACAAAATGAGCTCGCCATCGAGCGTCTCGATATAGCGCATCGGCCGCAGTCCGTTCCGATCCAAGATGGCACCGATTTGACGGCCGTCCGTGAAGACGACACCAGTCGGTCCATCCCAAGGCTCCATGATGGACGAATGATATTGATAGAAGTCTTTTTTGAACGGGTCTATTTTCACTTCCGCGAACGGCTCAGGGATGAGCATCATCGCCGTATGGGCGATGGAACGCCCGGTCCGGGTGAAGAATTCAAAAGCGTTGTCGAGCATCGACGAGTCGCTGCCCGTCTCTTGGAGGACCGGGAACAGCTGATTGACGTCCTCGAACAAATCGGTTGAGGTCACGCCTTCGCGGGCCCGCATCGCATCGATGTTGCCGCGGAGCGTATTGATTTCCCCGTTATGGACAATCATGCGGTTCGGATGCGCCCGTTCCCATGACGGGAACGTGTTCGTCGAGAAGCGAGAATGGACGATGCCGAACGTGCTCTTAAAGGACGGCGCCTGCAAATCGAGATAGAAGCGCTCGATTTGTTCCGGCGTGAGCATCCCCTTATAGACGATCGTCTTTGTCGACAAGCTCGGCATGTACAGGTTCAACGCTTCGGTCTTTTCAATCGTCCGCCGGAGCTGATAGAGCGTCCGCTCGTTCGAGTCATAGTCCGCGAACGGGCACGAGACGAACCATTGATAGATGGTCGGCTGTGTCACGCGGGCATGTTCACCAATCGCATGTGGATTGACCGGGACTTCGCGCCAGGCGATGGTCGCAAAATCGAATTCGTCGGCGATTGCTTCCATCTGACGTTGCTTGTCCTGCAGTCTCGACTCATCCGGTTGGAAAAAGACCATTCCGACCGCATAGCGACCTGGCGTCGGCAAATTCATCGTCTCCAGGAACAGTTCGTGCGGCAGCTCGGTCATGATGCCCGCGCCGTCTCCCGCATCGATGACCCCTTGTCCGCCACGATGTTCTAGCTTGCAGAGCATCGACAGCGATTTACTAACGATGTCATGTTTTTTCTCTCCATTTAGGTTGACATATAGCCCAATGCCACATGCGTCTTTTTCGAATCGTGAATCGTACAAGCCTGTTCGCTTCATCGAATCAACCCCTCTCTCTCGATCTTGTTTCGTAAATTTTATTTTGTTCTAAATATTCTGATAAATCAAGTGGGTTGTATACTATTCTGCATAACACAAATCGTCAAAGTCATAATTGAAAGCGGATTCATTAGCTTTATCAAGCTATTTATGAAAACCACTTATAATCTATAAAGAATAATTATCCATCAAATATATTAGTATATAGGTTCACAAGAACTTAAATATGCACAAGAAAAAGCGATAACCAAATTAGGCTACCGCTTCAACTTCAACCAACTTATTCGACCGTCTTGCGAGAATGGTGTAAAAATGCCCGTGGCTTCTTCCAAATGATCAAGCCTACATAACCGAGCGTGAGCAAAATCAAGGCACTGACGAGGACGACGTAAAGCGTTGCTTCCTCGATTCGCGCGAAGATGGCGATGTACGCCCAGACGAAGACGAGCGGATAGATGAAGTCACGATGCCACCACATGAAGACGAGTGCTAGGACGACCCCGACCATGAGCATGAGCGACGTCCAAGCAAGCTCGTCGAGTCCGAGCACGGTTGTGACCCGCTCCCGATTCATGACGACGAACACGTTGACGATCGTCGCGACGGACACCCAGCCGATATATATCGAGAATGGGAACCGGTCGAGCCAGCTCGTCGACGTCCGGAAGGCGATGTAATAGAGCCAAGCGAGCGTCGCCAAGAACGCGACCATGACGACGAGCGAGGCGATGAACCACTCGTTCGTAAACGTGAGCAACCAAAGGCCGTTCAAGATACACGAGACGAGAAAGCCCGCTTTCATCCGATTCGCCTGCCGGTTCGCGACCGACCCTTTCTTCAATTGCAAGACGAGCCAGACGGCGAGCGCGACATAAATCACGCCCCAAATCGAGAACGCATAGCCGGCCGGTTTGAAGTAAATATCGATGCGGTCCGACACAGCCGCGTTTTCACCGCTCGCGAAGTAGTTGATGACGACCGTCGCCAAAAATGCCAGCCAGTTGATTAATGGCCATTTTGATAAGTCCATAAGTAGGATCCTCCGAAGAAGACCTGACACCTCCTTTATTAGCATAGTTTTCTATACCCATGTGCCAACGCTCATACACATCCGGACTAGCTCTAGGAAGAATCGCTAATTACACAATAAAACGACCCCGGTCTCAACCGGAGTCGTTTCAAAGAAGCGGCAGTGTCACCGCGTTCGGGATTGCCCATCTGAGTTCATGGACAAAAGGCATCAATTGTTTAAAAGTCGATCTCGTCCGGGTCTGGACCGAGACGGTCATGGGTCGCCACGGCATCGATTTTCGCCAAATCGTCCGCGTCGAGCGCGAAGTCGAACACATCGAAGTTCTCTTGAATCCGGTGCGGCGTGACCGATTTCGGAAGCGCGACGTTCCCCGTGTCCAAATGCCAGCGAAGCACGACTTGGGCCGGCGTCTTCCCATGTTTCTCAGCGATCTCGGCAAAGGCCGGGATATCGAGGAACTTCCCTTGCATGAGCGGGCTCCATGCCTCGACTTGGATGCCCTCGTCTTGGCAATATTCGACGAGATCCGGTTGCGGGAGTTGCGGATGGAGCTCGATTTGGTTGATGAGCGGCGTCATCAGGCCTTCCTGTTTCAACGTCTCGAGATGATGCTCTTTGAAGTTCGACACGCCAATCGCCTTGATTTTACCGGCCTCATAGAGGTCAATCAAATCTTTCCATGCCTCGACGAACCCGTCGACTGGCCAGTGGAGCAGACAGAGATCTAAATAGTCAGTCTCGAGTCGAGCGAGTGATTCGTCAAACGCCTCTTTCGTCCGACGCTGGCGAATGTCTTCGTTCCAAATCTTCGACGTCAAAAAGATATCTTCACGAGCGACGCCTGATGTTTGAATCCCTTTGGCGACACCCTCTTCATTCTTATAGACGGCTGCCGTATCGATATGGCGATATCCGACTTTGAGTGCCTCGGCGACGGCCTGTGGCGCCTCCGTCTCGTTGTCGACTTGCCATACCCCAAAGCCGATCATCGGAATTTTGACACCGTTGCGTAACGTTGCGAGTTGCATACAATCATTCCCCTTTCCAATCTGTTCGAGCTGATTGTATCATACCCGTCATTCTATTTCGAAAAACTAAATCGTCAAATCTTTTCGTGTGAAGCGTCCATAAGATAGGAGCATGCTGACGACGAGAATCCCCGCCAACAAGAAGAAGGAACGAAGCGTGGAATCCCCTTGGATTTGTGCGTTGGCGTCAAACAACGAGAATATCGACAGCGCATTCAACCAGTCGAGTTGGTCACTAAATCCTGAGAACACATTCGCCATCAAGAAGAGGGCGAATATGCCTCCCGTGACCATATACGACCGTGAGCTGTCGTCGAACAGGCTCGCGAGCACATAAGCGAGCGTCCCAAGCACGAGCAGCAGCAGACCCGCGTTCAACTGCAGCGTCCACAATAAGCCAAGGTCAATCTGTAAATCAAACAAGACGTTGGCGAGCATCAGGCTGAGCCCGTTCAGTCCGACGAGCAAGGCTGACGCCATCAAGAGTACGACCAGACTGGCCGTCACGTAACCGCCACGCGAAATCGGTGCGGCCAAATAGAGCATGACCTCGCCTGAGTCCACCGGTTTGGCCATCAGCCGTGAGGCGAATGTGAGTGCGAACAGAATCGCCAACACGTAAAAGATGAGCCCATAGTAATTGCCGGCCAACAAGTTCATGACGTTGTCCATCGCCAAATTCGGATCGATTTTGAACACATCGAGTAGCTCAGGTGGCAATGAATCCAGTTTGCCTTCAATCAATCCCGTCTCTTGGATGGACGGGAACACCGCCGCCAAAAAGAACAAATAGAGACTCGTCCCGAGCGAGTATCCAAAAATCCAGCTCCGGTTTTGTTTGAACAGTGCCGCGATGAGAACCATTTAGTTCGCCTCCCCGTAATATTGCATGAACAGATGCTCAAGCTCGTCGGTGCCGCTCGACAACGATTGGACCTCGAAACGAGCGAGTCGATGAATCAAGTCGTTCAACTCCTCGACCGTCGACAAGTTGACAGTGACGACCACTCCGTCACGCACACCAATTTCTTCGCTCAAGCGCTGAGCTGTCACCTCGTCCTTCAATTCGATGCGATACGTCTTCTGACTATGCCGTTTCAACTCTGTCATCTCCGCTTCGATAATCATCCGACCGTCGCGGATGAGCGCGGCCCGGTCGCACGTCTTCTCCATCTCAGGAAAGTGGTGCGAACTCATCAACACTGCCTTGCCCGCCGCCTTCTCCGCAATTACCCAATCGACGAGTCGTTCCTGCATGAGCGGATCGAGTCCGCTCGTCGGCTCGTCTAGGATATACACGGGCACATCTTTCATGAAACACGTGACGATGGCGAGCTTTTGTTTCATCCCTTTCGACATCTTACGAACTTTGAGCGATGTGTCAAAAGCGAACACGTCGCGTAACGTCCGTTCGCGCTCAGCACTCGTCGCATGAAGCTTTCGGGTGAGCCGAATGACGTCCTCACCGGTCATATCCTGTGGGTAATTGATTTCGCCCGGTAAATAACCGACGAGCGCCTTCACCGTCTCGCTCTCGTTCCAACAGTCGTGACCCATAACGGTGGCACTGCCGGAATCGGCGTGGAGCAATCCCATCAAGTGACGAATCGTCGTTGATTTCCCTGCCCCGTTCGGCCCGATGAAACCGAAGACGGTACCCGGTTCGACGGTGAACGACACGTCGAAGATGCCGTGGGACGAATCGAACCGTTTCGTCAATCCTTTCAATTGAATCACTGATCTCACTCCTTAGTTTTGAAATATATAGTTTATATGATTACAAAACAAGTATATCACGTTATTTTTTGAAATGGAAATGGTATATTGGTTACAAAACTACAAGAGAAGCGAGGATGCCCATGGATGGATTCACAAAACGGACCGAGACGAAGCGACGCGCGATTTTAGACGCGGCCATTCGACTGATGGCCGTGAAACAGTCCCGTTTCACGGTGAGCGAGCTGGCCCGCGCCGCCTCGGTCTCACCGGTATCGATTTATAATTATTTCGGGTCGAAAGAACAAGTCATCATCGCCGTCTTGACCGAGATGACGGAAGAACAGATGGGATGGATTGAGTCACAGATTGCTGACCATGTTCCGTTCGATCAACTGCTGATTGAGATTTTGTCTCGAAAAATCGAGACGGCAGGGTTGTTCGATGAGACAGTCACGGCGATGATTCAAGCGGACGCCTCATGGCAACAGTTGGCCGGTCGGGGCTACGCCGCATTCCGGCACTTGATTGAATATGGGAAGACGAGCGGGGCCATCGACCCGGAGCTGTCGACCGATTCGTATTTACGGTACGTGCAACTCGTGCAACAAGCGATTTTATCCGACCCGGGCCTGTCGACGTCACCGATGAGCGAATCGATGCAAGACTATTTCCGATTTTTCTTGCACGGCATCATTCGGAAATAACTAAAAAGTCGCCTTCCCCTTCTTGTGTGTATAGCAAGGGGGAGGCGACTTTTTATATTTCGTTGTTATTTATCATTCGTTCGGAACACCGATTCCTCGATTGGATAAAGCGACAGGTCGAGCTCGCAATCTCCTGTCAGAACGAGGTCTGCGAGCACTTTCCCGATAAACGGGCCGACTGTCAAACCGGATGACCCTAGACCGTTGGCGACGAGCAACTGCTCCGCTCCCGGTACGCGTCCAAGAATCGGAATCGAGTTCGGGGTGACCGGGCGAAAGCCGACCCGCGTCTCAATCAGTTCAGCCTCAGCGAGTCCCGGAGCCGATTCTAGCCCTTTCGAGAGCACTTCATGAATTCCGATTGCCGTCGGCCGTGCGTCGAACGCCTTGTCCCGCTCATGCGTCGAGCCGATGACGATTCGTCCTTCTTCAAATCCGAGCAAATAACGACGTCGTGGCGGCATGACGACCGGCCAGTCAGACGCATCCGTGTCCGGTAGCTGCACGTGCACGATTTGCGCTTTTTCGCCGGCGACACGGGCCGTATAGCCGATTGGCTCCATCAACTCGGCCAACCACGCCCCACAGGCGAGCACGATCTCATCCGCCTCAAAGCGGACACCGTCGCACTCGACATGATAGCCGTCCGCTTCGACGAGGACGGCCGAACCGTCAACCAAGGTCACGCCACGCTTCACGGCGACCCGTTCGAGGGCCGCTCTCAATTTTTCTCCATCGACACGAGCCCCGCCCTCAACGAGGAGGGCGTCATATTCGTCCGAGAGCGGTGGGAATAGCGCTCTCGCCTCTTCCGCTGTCATCCGGGTCAACTCCCCGATTTCTGGTGCTTCTTCCCGGCGCAGCGCCGTCCGTTCTTGCATCTCGTTCAATTTCTTGTCTTCATGCAAGGCGAGCGTCCCGACTCGTTTATAGCCGGTCTCGGTCTCGCCTTCTCGTTTCAAGTCATCGACGACCGTCGCATAGTAGTGAGCGCCGCCTTTGGCGAGCGCGTACCATGCCTTATTGCGACGCTGGGCGATCCATGGGCAGACGATGCCTGCTGCCGCGTCGGTCGCACGGCCCTTTTCTTTCCGGTCGATGACGGTGACGTCGGCTTTCCCCGCCAAATGATACGCGGTCGAGATGCCGACAATTCCTGATCCAATCACAATCACTTTTTTCATGACTTAAGCGCCCTCATCGGTTCGATGACGGCTTCACATCCTTTCTTAAAAAAATCATCGGCCCGAGGGCCGATGATCAGTCGCGCATGGCGAGGCGATAGAGTAAATCGAGTAGTTCAATGTAGAGCCAGATGAGCGTCACAATCAAACCGAACGCCGCGACCCATTCGAGTTCTTTCGGAGCCCGACTTTCGACTTGACGAGCGATATAGTCGAAATCAAGCACGAGCGCGAGCGAGGCGATGATGACGATCACAAACTGCACACCGATCGCAAGCGGTGATGAGCCCGTCATGAACGGGAGTCCTGAACCGAAGAAACTCATTCCGATTTGGACGAGATAGAGCAACATGACCGTAAAGATTGCGGCCGTGACGCCGGCACGGAACTTTTGCGTCACTTTGACGAGACCCGTCGAGTAGACGAACCACATCGCGAACGCGACGATGAACGTCGTCAACACGGCACGGCCGACGATGCCTGGAAGCATCGCTTCGAAGAAGTACGAGATCAACCCGACGAACACACCTTCGACGATACCATACAATGGCGCAACGACCGGTGCCGTTCTCGGTTTGAACGTGATGACGAGTGCTAACACCAAACCAAGGATGAGTGAGCCGATCATGAGCGGGAACAACAACGCCTCCCCGATTGTCGGCACGAGCATCCACGTCGTCCCGGCGGCTGCCGTGACGAGCAAGAGCAGTGTAAACACTTTCGACCACGTACCGGCTTTCGTCATCGGCGTGGCGCTATAAGCTGTTGTCTCCATTGATTTACGGAGAACTGGATTCGATTTAAGCTTCAACTGTCGTTAACCCCTTTATTCTATTTTCAGTGTTTGGCCATGACTTTGATGAATTCACGCATATAATCAGGCAAATCAGGTGGACGACGACTCGAGACGATATGGCCATCGACGACGACCGGCTCATCATGCCAAATCGCACCGGCGTTTTCCATATCATCTTTAATACCAGGTGTGCTCGTGACGTTGACACCGTCGAGAATGTTGGCTGAAATCAATACCCAGCCCGCGTGACAGATTTGCCCGATCGGCCGTTTCTCGTCATGCATATAGCGGACGAACCCTTTCACCGAATCGAATCGGCGCAACAAGTCTGGTGACCAGCCGCCGGGGACGAGGATAGCGTCGTACGATGAGATGTCGACGTCATCGAACGCGATGTCCGATTTGGCCGGAACGCCGTATTTGCCGATATAGGCATGATCCGCCTTCTCACCGGCAAGGATGACGTTCGCGCCTTCCTCGCGTAACCGATGGACCGGATACCATAATTCTAAATCTTCAAAGTCGTCGCTGACGATTTGCAGGACGTTTTTACCTTGTAATTGCATCGAATCCCTCCCTTTATTTGTCTTTCACCAGTATACCCTATAAGCCACGTGGCGAAAACAGGGACTGTCCACCGAGTGCGTGTCTCCCATCAATTCGTTTGTGTCACGGTCACAATCACATTGCCGGCCTTTCCTCCGGCATCAACGTATCGATGCGCCGCGACGATTTCTTCGAGCGGATAAACCGAATCGATGACAGCCTTTAACCGACCGGCTTCAAACAGCTCGTTCAAGAAAGCCAAATCCTCTTTTCGTTCACTGGCAGGTCCTTGCCCAGCGACAGAACTGAATTTCCCGTGTTCGGCGACATGCTTCCGGGCCAAACGCTTATCGATGTTCCCAGCCGCATCGAACACAGCGTCGTATGTGGTCAGTTTCTCGTCGTAGTTAGGCTTCGTGTAGTCGACCACGACGTCCGCGCCGAGACTTCTCACCAGTTCGAAGTTTCGCTCCCGACAAACTGCCGTTACGTGAGCCCCGTAATATTTCGCGATTTGAACGGCCATCGAACCGACTGCTCCGGAGGCCCCGTAAATTAATACGGTCTTCGCTTGCTCGATGTTCACTTTACGCAAAAAGTGAAGGGACGTCGTACCGCCGAACGGCAAGCTGGCTGCTTCGACAAAACTAGCGTTGTTCGGCATGCGCTCGACACATTTACTCGCTTTGACACACGCATATTCGGCATAGCCACCGAACCGCATCCCGGTCAGCGCATAGACACGGTCGCCGACCTTGAAGTGCTCGACGCGGCTGCCCGTCTCGACGACCTCGCCTGCCAAGACGACACCCAGAATCGGTTGACGCGGTGCCTTGAAACCGACGACGATTCGCATCGGAAGCTTACCTAGAGCCGGTACATCGAGTGACCGTAGCCGACGGTCCCCGGAATGAACGGCTGTGGTGTAAACTTGAATCAATAACTCATCCGATTTTGGCACCGGTTTGTCGACTTCTTGAAGCTGCAACACGTCCGGTGGTCCATATGCGGTACAAATTACTGCTTTCATCGTATCCCTCCTCTTAAGACGTGATGTTGTTACTAGAGGAATTCACCGTTTCAATAAAATAAAACCAGATGAAAGAGTCATCTGATCTCTGAAATTGGTTTTTCATCATACAAGCTGAGGAATTAGAATGACCGCCAACAGAAATACGGCAGTGGTCTTTGCTTTATTTCGATTCAACGAAAAAGGAAGCAAAAATAGCCCAAGAACAGTGATGGCGAGGATTAGGAATCCATGGATGAAATACCCTTCGGCGGATGCGATTGGGATACTGATCACCTGAACGGTTGGATTTGAGAAAAAACCCATCGCTTCAAAAACAACATTTCCGATTAGGCCAAGGCTCAGTAAGCATAAAGATAATGCAAAAAGTAATGAGTGCTGTTTCAAGATGATCCTCCTTTTAAAAGTATTTCAATAAACATGACGAGCTAGACTCGCTTGTCTTCTTCATTATAAGCAATCACATATTGTTTATGGAAAAAAATTCAACTAGTTCGGTTACAATGAGGTGGCTTCTATATCAATTTATTGAAAGAACTCTTACACGAAGGAGGTTTACAATGAAGACGTGCTATTATCTTGGATGGTTCAATGATTTTTTCCCAACTTATTTGGCAAATGCCTTGTCACGAGACGTGACAGATCGGCAGTCCCTTGTAATGATTAGCTCAGATCCTGCCTCAACTGCGGTTAATGGTGTTATCGAGCAATCGTGGCTACAGGAGGCTGGCATCTTGTTCAACGATTCTCACGTAATCAATTATGAAATGGATCGCACTAATGCGAAACATCTTCTCGACGCAGCTTCGATGATTTTCTTATTAGGTGGGGACACCATCAAGCAAAATCAGTTTATTCATGAATATGACCTAATCCAATCGATTCAACAAAGCGACGCTATCGTCTTAGGTGCTAGTGCTGGCGCCATCAATATGTCTTCGTCTTGGTTATGCTCGCCAAATATGGGTTATAACGTAACAACCTCAACTATTTTTCAAGGCGTGGCCCTCAACGATTTTTCGATGCTCTCCCACTTCAATCTCGAACAACACATGCACGTCGTCAAGCAAGAGCTAGCCTCGTTCTCTGAAGAAATACCAATCTATTTGTCGAACAAAGATTGTGCGCTTCGTGTTCAAGGCGATCAATTCGATATCTTCGGTGACGTCTATTTGTACTCGAATCGAAACATGACGAAGCTACCTGAGACCAAGTCCTTTGCCACTAATTTTTCACCCCTGCTCTAGAAGGGACTGATTATGCATCCTCGAGATGTGTACGAGAGTAAATCTGTATATGGAAAGCGAAACGTTCTGAAGTCCATATATTGTGTTATAATGAGTGCGACTTTTTGTAAATTCGAACGAGAAAGGGGACTTCCCACATGAAACAATACCATGATTTATGCACCCATATCCTCGAGCACGGTGTCGTCAAAGAGGACCGGACCGGGACCGGGACGACGAGCGTGTTCGGTTACCAAATGCGGTTCAACCTTCAGGACGGATTCCCCCTGATTACGACGAAAAAACTACATACCCGCTCGATTATCCATGAACTGCTTTGGTTCATCACCGGTGATACGAACGTCAAGTACCTTCAAGATAACGGTGTCCGTATTTGGAACGAATGGGCAGACGAGGACGGCAATCTCGGCCCTGTTTACGGGGCACAATGGCGCTCGTTCCCAAAACCAGACGGCACGAGTG
This sequence comes from Exiguobacterium sp. J17977, assembly GCF_018616375.1. Lineage (GTDB taxonomy): Bacteria > Bacillota > Bacilli > Exiguobacteriales > Exiguobacteriaceae > Exiguobacterium > Exiguobacterium mexicanum. The sequence goes on from NZ_JAEQBB010000002.1 coordinate 205,451, forward strand.
TCGACCAGCTCGCACAAGTGATCGAGCAGATTAAGACGAACCCGGACTCGCGCCGACTCATCGTCTCGGCATGGAACCCTGGGCAACTCGAGGACATGGCGCTGCCACCGTGTCATTTGTTGTTCCAATTTTACGTCGCAGACGGCAAACTATCGTGTCAGCTTTATCAACGCAGCGCCGATACGTTCCTCGGCGTACCGTTCAATATCGCGTCATACGCCTTGCTCACGCATATGGTCGCCCATGTGACCGGCCTTGAGGTCGGGGACTTCGTCCATACGCTCGGCGACGCCCACATTTACCATAACCACCTCGAACAAGTGAACCTTCAATTGACACGTGAGCCACGCCCGCTCCCGACATTGAACATCTTGCGCGACGTGACGTCGATCGAGGACTTCCGCTTCGAGGACTTCGAGATTGTCGGCTATGACCCGCACCCGCATATCAAGGGAGCGGTCAGCGTATGATCGTCCACGTCGTTGCCATCGGGAGAAATCGGGAAATCGGGAAAGATAACGCCTTGTTGTGGCGTCTGCCGGACGACTTGAAACAATTCAAGGCCATCACGACGGGCCAAACGGTCGTCATGGGTCGAAAGACGTTCGAATCAATCGGTCGTCCGTTACCGAACCGCCGCAATATCGTCGTCACGTCCGACCGATCATTTTCAGCTGAAGGTGTCGATGTTTGGCACGACCTCGAGTCGCTCAACACCGAGACGACAGACCTTTACATCATCGGCGGCGCCACGCTCTATGAGCAGACGCTTTCGATGACGGACCGGTTCTATGTCACCGAGGTAGATGGCACGTTCGAGGCGGACACGTATTATCCACCGCTGCCGGACGGACTCACCGTGTCGGACGAACAGTTCCATCCGGTCGACGAGCGACATGCCTATAGCTTCACTTTCCGTCAATATGACAAAAGGGACATCGACTGAGTCGACGTCCCTTTTTTAGTCGGGCAATTTTTCGAGCCACTTCTCGATTTTTTCAGTGATGACATCATGATGATCCTGTTCGGCCAAATCGTCGTATAGCGAACCGAGCTCGAGTGCCGTCCGTTTCGACAACGCTAACACATGACTGTACTTGCCACGTTGTTCTTTGACGGCCGAAAGCGTCCCTCTCGTCTCCGTCGTACTTGATTCGTCTAAGATGAACATCTCCATATGATCGTTACAGGCGTAACGGTCGTAAGGCCGATAGACGACCTCGTAACGTCGATGTTGTTTCGGCAACTGTTCGGCGAGCATGGCGTACTTCTCCGGGCTCATCGTCACGTAAGCGAGCCGCTTCTCCTCCCGGACCGCCGTCGAATAACGGATGATCCGATTGCGCCCGTCACGTTTCGCTTTATAGAGCGCCTCGTCGGCGTACGCACACCACTCGCCGAGCGTCATCCCGGTCTGACAGACGCGCGTATAGCCGATGGACACCGTCACGTGATGCTCGTATGTAAACGTCATCTCCTCAATCCGGCTGCGGACCCGTTCGAGCACCGCATCGACGACGTGGCGCTCGGACACGTTCAAGATGATGAGGAACTCTTCCCCGCCGTAACGAATCAACTCGTCACTCGAGCGAATCGCCAAACGAATCTCCTCGGCAACGCGATGCAACACCTCGTCCCCATAGGCATGACCGAACGTATCGTTCAACTGCTTGAAATGATCGATGTCGAGCAGCGCGAGCGTGAAGCTTTCACCGGACCGCTCCAGGCGGGACATGAAGCGACTGAACGTCGCTTTCAAATATTTACGGTTGAAGGCGCCTGTCAATTCGTCGACGAGCAGCGCGTTCGAGACGAGCCGTGCCTTCTCGATATGATGTCCAAGCCGCACGAGCCGCTCTTCCATCGGAATCCACTCTTCCCAATAGTCATCGAACCCATACGAGTAGGCGGCGAGCCGATAATGTTCATTCGTTCCGATCACGATGAGCGGGACGTACAGCTTCTTCATCTTGCTGACGAACGATTGGATCGCCCGTTCCGGGAAACGAGCCCACAGTTCGACATCCATGATGATCGCCTTCGGCACGTCCTCATAATCGTATTCAACGGCTTCTTCTAACGTCTGTAAAAAGACAGGACGAGCCCCGAGCTTTTCCACCCGCGGCTTATAGCGGCTGAACGTGGCAAAGTTGTTCGACAAAATTAAGACGAGGTCCTCGTCCTCTTGCTCGATGCCCAGAATCGTATGGATATATCGTTTCACCGGGGCAATTATGGCCATCGCTTCTGCTTGCGTCAGGACGGCCGGCAACTCACGCACGTCAGATTCGACACGACTAAAGATTTCAAGCAAGTGCATGAACCGTCGCTGTTTCACTTCTTGTTTCATCCAATCCAATAAAAACTCGATATCTGTTGTTTGAATCTGTCTAGCGCTCGTAATTTGCGCCAAAATCTTATGTATACGATCTGTGAGTTGCTGCTTCATTCCCGACCCCCCAGTTTCGTTCTCCCGATATTCGCTTCTGACTATGATTATGCGACTTCCTCCACAAAAATACAACTATTTACTTATTTTATCCCTCTTGTTTGACAGTAAAATAGTACTTACGACTCATTACATAATAAAAAAAGAGCGGTCATGGACCGCCCTTCCCTTATTTACCAACTTTTAGGTTAGGAGACGTCATCTCTTCCGGACGAATCCATTGTTCGAACTGGTCTTCCGTCAAGAGCCCGGTCTCGAGCGCCGCTTCCTTCAACGACGTCCCGTTTTTATGGGCGAGCTTCGCGATTTTGGCTGCGTTCTCATACCCGATATGCGGGTTGAGTGCCGTCACGAGCATGAGCGAACGTTCCACGTTGTGGGCAATCACGTCCAAGTCTGGTTCAATCCCGACGGCGCAATGCACGTCGAACGAATGTAGACTGTCCGTCAACAGGCGGCACGTCTGGAGGAAGTTGTACATGATGACAGGCTTGAACACGTTCAACTCGAAGTTTCCTTGGCTCGCACCGAATCCGATGGTCGCATCATTGCCAAGAACTTGGGCAGCGACCATCGTCAACGCCTCGCTCTGCGTCGGGTTGACTTTTCCTGGCATGATCGAGCTGCCCGGTTCGTTTTCCGGAATCAAAATCTCGCCGATACCGGCACGCGGACCAGACGCAAGCCAACGGACATCGTTGGCAATCTTCATCGCGTCCATGGCGAGTGCTTTCAAGGCACCATGGGTGAACACGAGCTGATCGTGACTCGTGAGCGCATGGAACTTGTTGACAGCCGTAATGAACTGTTTGCCGGTCTCTTGCGAGATTTTCTCGGCCACGACTTCGCCGAACTGTGGATGGGCGTTGATGCCCGTCCCGACCGCCGTCCCGCCGAGGGCGAGCTCTGTCAACGGTTCGAGCGTGCGCTCAATCATCTGTTTTGACAGCTCGAGCATACGGACCCAACCGCTAATCTCTTGACCGAGCGTGACCGGCGTCGCGTCTTGCAAGTGCGTCCGTCCAATCTTGACGATGTCCATGAATGACTCGGCTTTCTTCGCGAGCGTCGCGTGGAGCGCCTCAATCGATGGCAACACATGGTCCTCGACCGCTAGGATAGCCGCGATGTGCATCGCCGTCGGATACGTGTCGTTCGAGCTCTGCGACTTGTTGACGTCGTCGTTCGGATGAATCGTGAGCGTTTGACCACGGTCTTTCAACTTATCATTCGCCAAGTGGGCGATGACTTCGTTGACGTTCATGTTCGACTGTGTCCCTGAACCCGTCTGCCAGACGACGAGCGGGAACTCGGCATCATGTTGCCCAGCGACGATCTCATCGGCGACTTCGGCGATGACGTCGGCTTTCGCTTGCTCCAATACACCGAGCTCAGCGTTGGCGAGCGCGGCACCCTTCTTCAAAATCGCGAAGGCATGTACGACCTCGAGCGGCATCTTCTCCGTCCCGATTTTAAAGTTCTCCAGACTGCGCTGTGTTTGGGCTCCCCATTTGGCTGAAGCCGGGACGTTGATTTCCCCCATCGTGTCCCGTTCGATCCGATATTCCATGAAAAATTCCCCCTCTTTTTTTGACTACGCTTTCATTTTAGCGAAACTTTTGCAAAAAAGAAATCATTCCCCCGCATTTGACAAAAAGTCGGGCCCACGCCCGACTTTTATCCTGTCATCAATGCCCGTTTCGCCACGTCGTGAGCCCGGTTCTCAGCCCGTGGAATCCATTTGATGAACTTATTCGGCAATTCGTCATACAGCGTTAACGCCTTGATGAACAACGGACGCATCGATTGGTCTTTGAGGAAGCGCTGTTCGAGCGCCCGTACGACCGTCTCAGCGTCTGAATAGAACATGAACGTCGATTCGCCCGTCAGATCGTGCGCTTGTTCGAGGGCGAACGCAAGCGCGGCGAGCTCCGCCTGAACGCTCGTCAACCCGACGCGTTTGTCGATGTACGTGGACACCGTGCCGTCGGTCGCCTTAATCCAGACGCCAAGACCGTTCTCACCCGCCTCTTGATTCGTCGCCGCATCAAAATAAATGTGAACCAAAACGATACGCCTCCCAATCGGTCTCAATCGGTGCATGAATATCGATGAGCGAGAGACGTTTCGACAAGAGCGCCACTTCCTCTTGCCCATCAAGTTTCTTCGCAAACTTCTGATGCGCCTCTTGAAGCGCTTCTTGCCTCACGATGTCATAGAGCGTTTCGACCGTATCATACGACTGGACAAGAATCGTCGCCGTCTTTGGTCCGATACCGCGGACACCCGGAATATTGTCCGAGGCATCGCCTTGGAGCGCCTTCACATCGACGAACTGCTCAGGCCGGACGCCGTACGTCTCAACGAACACTTCCCGATTCATCATCATCTCTTCCCCTTTTTTCGGGACGATTTGAAACACGTTCGGGGAAAGCAACTGATGCAAATCACGGTCTGACGAATACATATAAGATTCGCCCGGAAACGCGGTCGCAACGGCCCCAATCAAATCATCGGCCTCGTACCCGGCGAGCTCCGATTGAAAAATCCCGCGCTCGGTCAACGCTGCCCGCAACTTGACGTAATCGTGGAACAACGGTTCCGGTAAGCCCGTACGCGTCGCTTTATAGTCCGGAAACAGAGCGTAACGATGCGTCGTCTCACGTGGTCCGTCCCAAAAGAAGGCGATGTGCGTGAAGTCGTTCGTCCACCCGTCAACTTTACGGAGCAGACCTTTCAACGTCACATCGGGGTCGAGCGCCCGCCGACGCTCTGTGGCAAAATAATAGCGCGACAGGAGGTTAAACCCGTCGACCAACATCAATTTCATCATGCAGTCACCTCACAAGCTTGTAATCCGCGCGCGAGCGCGTCCCGGTCGAGATTCTTCCCGATCCAAACGAAGACGGAGCGCGAGTCGTCGCTCGGTTCGTTCGCGAACGTCGCCCCCATCAGTTGATTCGTCGCTTGGACGACGAATTTTGATGTTTCTCCATCTAATCGGACAATCGCCTTCAAGCGATAGACATCATCTTCATAGTGCATGAGCACTTCTCGGACGTATTGCGTGACACGTTCCCGTTTGAGCGGTACGTCCGTCGTGAGCGTGATGGCCCGAAGCGATGAGACCGAGGAGTGACCGGCCGTCAGTCGACCGAGGAGCTGTTCGTCGACTCGTGAGAGCTGGAACGTATTCTCGGTCAGGTCATAGTCGCCGACCGTCTGCACCGTCTCGATGACTCGAACGGTCGGATTCAGCGCGTGAATCCGCTCATGCGCCTGTTTGAGCGCATCCGCATCGACGAGGTCGACTTTATTCAATAAAATCACGTCAGCATAGGCAATTTGATGGATTCCTTCTATAAACAGCTCGCGGTCCAGTTGACTGGCATCGACGACCGTCAATATCGCCGTCAGCTTGAAGCGCGTGCGCAAATAGTCGTCATAATAAATCGTCTGAATGATTGGCGCCGGGTCGGCCACACCAGTCGTCTCGATGACGATGCGGTCGAACGTATCCTTCGATGCGAGCTGATAGAACGTCTTGCTCAAATCGCTTTGAATCGAGCAACAGATGCAACCATTCGACAGCTCGATCTGCTCTTGGTCCATCTTGACGATTAACTGTTCGTCGATATTCACCGATCCGAGCTCGTTGACGATGACGAGCAGCCGCTCGTCCGTCGCTTCTAGCAAGCGATTCATATAGGTCGTTTTTCCGGCGCCTAAAAAACCGGTCACCAATTGCACGGGAATCATGTACTGCACCTCACCTTATAAATTTTCGTGGACCCGCGCCCATTTCTCATAGCGCGCATCCAGCAAGTCGATCAAATGTAGCATCCACGCCTCTGTCGTGACCGGTAACACGCTTGAACCCCACTCGCGTTTGCCGTGGTGAGATAAAATCATGTGCCAAATCCGGTGATGGGCGTCGAGCGGCAACGTGACGCTTGCGGCTTGTTGACTCTTCTCGAACAATAGTCCGCCGTACGGCATATGTCCAATCAAGCTTCCCAACGGATTGATTGAGATTCCGGTCGTTTCACTCGTGCCGTTGACCGAGAACAGTTGCTCGAACCGGTTCGGGGACGACAGCAAATGGCTGTATTCGAACAGCTTGCCGATATCATGGAATAAAATCCCGAGGGCGAGCTCGTCCCAGCGGAGCGGCTCTTTCAATTCGGCGATGGCCTCGCAGGCCGCATAAAGCGACTCGAACGTGCCGCGGAACGCCTGTTCAACTTTTACACCGTTCATCGTATTCCATACGTCTACTTTGTGCAACTGCTCGGCTTCTTTGATGACCCGGAACGCCATCGCCAAATAGTCGTCCTGTTCTTGGATGCGATAGCCGAGTCGAAGCATACAGACCGTATGCTTTAACAGACCGCCGACATAGTTATGATGATGATACAGCGCGGCCGGTGCAAGGACGAAATCGTCCCAATAGCGGTCGAGGAGTGACATCGCGATCGCTTGATAGTCAGGCGAGAGCGTCGACAGAATCGCGAACAGTTCGTCGGCGTATTGTTCCATCGTCTCGTCTCCGGGAAGACCTGGCAACAACGATACCGCTTCGTCCCGGGCAATCGGTTTAGCCCGGTCAATCGTAATCGACTTGGCGCCGTCCGGTTTTGGATAGACGTCGATTTTTCCTTCGAGCTCGATGACGCCTGACTCGTAAATCGGTAACAGCTGCTCTTCGTTGCCACGCAACCACTGCTTGGCACGGATGAGTCCGCTCGATGTCGTCAGATTCAGTTGCAACCATTTTGCACCCGATTTGCCTTCTTTCACTTCGACCGTACTGACGAGCGCTTTCGTCTGGACCGGTGTCCCGTCCGCGAGGTCAGTCAATCGCGTCGACGCTTTCTCGACGGTCGGGAGTTGGAACCGAGTCTGGTCGAAGCCGCTCCCCTTTATCGAATCAATCTGTTGATAATAGTTCATATATAATGCCCTCCTTCTTCTCTTTGCCCATTGTATCGTGTTTTCCACTTCGAGGCGAACATACTTTCGTTATAGGTCAGGAAGATTGCTAAATTATATTGAAAGCGCTTACTATAATTGATACGATTAAGACAGCCAGATAAAGGGGGAACTCACATGATTTCATTGGTAGATACGTACGAACGGTTGATCGCAACAGGGGAAGCGACACGTTACGCAACAGCGCACTCAACAATTGATAGCATTTTACAGGCATCGGCTTGCCCGGTCTCACATCACGAACTCGTGGCGGCGGTGTCGGGACATGCCGGGAATCCATATACGCCGGACCAACTCGTCGACTCGGTCATCGAGCATGAGATGAAAGGCGCAATGGCCGTCCTCGTCGTCGCCGGTTATCCGATCCAAACACCGCTCGCAAAGGCCGTCGTCTTATCGGCATTCGCCCGGACGAACCGGATGAATATCGAGAAACTGAAAGAACTAGGTCATGCCGACCTGCTCGTGCGCATCCAGTCGGCCGAACGGTCATGGAAGCGGACGTATACACACTTATTCCGCTCGGCCCCGAGTCAGCTCTGTGACCAACTCGACTCACTTCTCGGCGGCTGTGCCGTCCATCGTGTGCTCGAGGCCATCGATTTCGACCCGAACGTCAAAACGGCATAAAGAAAGAGCGGTCCCCGGGCCGCTCTTTCTTTATGCTTTCAATTATCCTTCTGTCACTTCGACCGCTTCCGGTTCGAACAACGTGACGTTCCGTGCTGGTGAGAACGTTGAAATCGCATGCTTATAAATCAACTGTTGGCGCCCTTCCGATTCGACGATGACCGTGAAGTTGTCAAACGATTTGATGACTCCCCGAATTTGAAACCCGCTGACTAAAAACACGGTCGTCGGCACCATTTCTTTACGTAATTGATTCAAAAAATGGTCTTGAATGTTATAGCTAGCCTTCATGTTGCATTCCCCCTAGTCTATGTCTCTTTGAAATAATCGGAATTTTCGAAAAAACTCCTCAACTTCATCATAAATATTTTGATACGATAGTTCAAATGATTTTCGTCCCATATCGACCCAAATCCCATTAAATTGATGCCGGAACCATGTCAATTGACGTTTTGCGAACTTGCGCGTGTGCTGTTTGAGCGTCTCGGTCATCTGTTCCCGTGTCATCAAGCCATCCAGATACGGGACGACTTCTTTGTAACCGATGGCGCGCATCGCTTGCGTGTCCCGGTAACCGGCCGCGAGCAAGCGTTCGACTTCCTCGATGAGACCTGCTTCGAGCATCAAATCGACACGATGGTTGATACGCGAGTAGAGCACGTCCCGGTCCGCATGCAAGACGAACAATTGATAGGCGTAATGCTCCGACGGGAGGCTGTCCATCGCCTGGGCGTCGCCTTGGAGCGCGACTTCAAGTGCCCGGATGACGCGGCGGACGTTATTCGGATGAATGCTCTCGGCACGTTTTGGGTCGAGTGACTGCAGGCGCGCATGCAGCGCTTCAGGCCCGTCCGTCTCCGCCTCTAATTCGAGCGCCTCACGTAATTCGTGATTGACCGGTCGTTCCGTGAACTCGTAATCATATAGAATCGCACGGATGTAGAGACCCGTCCCGCCGACTAGAATCGGCAATTTCCCGCGCGCATAAATGTCATCGATCGCCGCCCGGGCCAACGTTTGGAATGTAGCGACGCTCATCGCCTCGTCCGGGTCGCATATATCAATCAAATGATGCGGAATCCCTTCCGCTTCCTCGACCGTCACTTTCGCCGAACCGATATCCATGCCGCGGTACACTTGGACCGAATCGCCCGATACGATTTCCCCGTTGAACGCTTTGGCGAGCTCAATCCCGGTCTTCGTCTTCCCGACAGCCGTCGGTCCGACGAGGACGATGACTGGTGTCTTTTCCATCCTTGTCACTCCTCAAACGAAAGACCGTCCCTTAAAGGAAACGGTCCGTTAAATTCTCCTCTTAATTGTATCATCAAACACGACCGCAAACAGCATCCATCCGCATAATAATAGTCCCATCAGTAAAATTAAGCCGTCACTCATCCGAGGTCGCCTCCTTTTATGTACCTCTTTCCCATTTTTCACATTTTAGACACAAATGAATGCGCAAAAAAACGACGCTCCCATAGGAGCATCGTTCATTGTGTCACTTCTACTAATCGGCGTTGGCGCCACATCGTCAATCCGAAATAGAGGATTGCCGTGCCGCTCGCGGCCCACCACATAACGCTGTAGAGCGGCGTCATCAAGTTGGCAAGGCCGAACAGTGCCGGAATGATTAACGTCAACCAGGCGAGCACGAAGGCGACCCGGGCCGTCAACCCGTCAATCTGGCGTCCGAGGCCCATCCCCATGAAGAACAGTCCCCACAAGAGCGACCAGAATAACCATGTGACTGCGCCCATCATATCGCCTGTCGTGAATGCGATCACCGCATAGAAGACGGCCGAAATCGATACGAACAGCGAGAACCATCCGACGCCCCGGCCGTCCAAATCGAACAGGAACGTCACACCGACGTACAAATACGTGAACGCGAACAAGTAGATGCTCGCATACCCGAACATCTCCGCCGGACTCGCCCCGACGACGAGCCACGTTGCGATGAACGTCTGCAATAGTCCAGTGAAAAGACTAAACACACCCGCACTCTTGACGTCCACTTTTCCAAATAAAACGAGGCTGTTGATGAACAACGCCACGCCTCCAAATAATAAACTGATATTCCCCACACTCATTGCTCCTTCATACAGATGTCTGACGTCTAATTTTATCTACGTCCACTGTAACGTGAATTCGCTTTCAGTGCAAGTGGGGAAATGGACGTTCACGGACTCGACAAACGTTATTCGTTTTCGAGCGTCGCAATCGCCTCGTCGATGCGTTCCTGTTCGTCTTCGGTGAACGTCGGGAATTGTGGATCGATGTCTTCTAACACGTCAATCATGACTGTCGAGACGATATAACGGGCGTACCAGTCGTCGTCTGCCGGAAGGACATACCACGGGGAGCGTTTCGTCGCTGTGTTCGATAACATGTCCTCAAAGATGGCTTGATAATCATCCCAATGCTTTCGTTCCTCGACGTCGCTGAACGAGAACTCCCAATTCTTGCTTGGATCTTTCAATCGTTCGAGCAAGCGGTCCCGCTGTACTTCCTTCGAGACGTTAAAAAAGAACTTGATGACCGCAAAACCGTTCTCATATAAATATTGCTCAAAATCGTTGATTTGACGATAGCGGACTTTCCATACCGACTTTTTGTCTTCGTCGTCCGGGATGACCTCTTCTCCGAGCAGGTCATGGACGCGCGGGGCGATCACTTCCTCATAATGGGAACGATTCAAGATGCCGACCTGACCGCGTTCCGGCATGAGGTCATGCATCCGCCAGAGATAGTCATGTTTCTTTTCTGTATCCGATGGTTTTTGGAACGCATTCGTCTTTAACCCTTGCGCGTTCAAATTCGAGAAGATGTAACTGATTGCCTCATCTTTACCACCCGCATCGAGCGCCTGTAAGACGACGACGACACCCCTTTTGGCTTCGGCATATAATTTCCAATGCAATTCTTTCAACCTTTTGACACTCTCCGGAATCAGCTCGTTTTGCAACGTGTCGTCCGATGGGCGGTCTTTGACCGTGGTCGGGTAATCTTCCAGGCGAATCCCGTTTTTATGGTCAATGCGAAACGATTGAATGTCCATATGTCCTCCTTGATTGCGACAATTTTTACGTACAATCCGTATTTACCCTATTCTTTCAAAAAATAGCGACAAAAAAATCCTTTCCGCCGAAGCGAAAAGGATTGGATCACGCTTAATTGATACCGACCGCATCGAACGATTTCGCCGCTGCGACCGCTTGCGTGCTCGTCGCACCGTGCAAGTCTTTGGCCGATTGAACGACTGCTTGACGTAGGCTTGAGAAGTTCGAAGTCGGTGTCAAGTAGACCGTGAGGGCACGGTAGTAGATATCCCCCATCTCCATGACGCCGATGCCTTGAACCGATACGCCGTAGTGTGAACCGCCGGCTGCCAAGAGGTAAGCCGCCTTGTTGACGATTCCAGAGTTGATGTGGACGCCACCGTTGTCTTGCGTCCCTGTGTAACGGACCGAGTAGTGGTCTGGGTCACCGTTGGCTGCTGGGTTCGACATCGAACGAAGTCCGTCCCCGGCGATACCTGGCGTATAGATGTCTTCCCCGACCAACCAGTCGAAGTTCGAGCCGACGCTATACTCCGCGACTGTACCGAAGATGTCGGATATGGCCTCGTTGATGGCGCCTGATTCGTTCTGATAGATCAAACCGGCCGTGTATTCTGTGACCGCGTGTGATAATTCGTGAGCGACGACGTCAAGAGCGCCAGAGAGGTACGTGAACGTTTGCCCGTCACCGTCACCATACACCATCTTGCTGCCATCCCAGAACGCGTTGTTGTAACTGCGGCTATAGTGGACCGTCGAGTTAAGGGCCGCGCCGTTGTTATCGTAACTGTTGCGTCCATAAGTATTCTTGAAGAAGTCATATGTCTTCGTCGCGTTGACATGGGCGCTGACCGCCGCCCGATCATACGTCGTGTTCAAGACGTTATCGGCATCGGCCCAAAGCGATCCTGGGAGCAGTGTCCGGTTTTTCGCGTCATACGTGTAGATGCCTTTGCCGCGTGTCGAGTCTTGAAGATAGTAGTAAGAGCCGCTCTTCGTCGTCTTGAACGTTTGGCTCTGGCCAAGGACGTCGATTCCCGTTCCCGTGAACGTCGTGCCCGTGACGCCGTTCGCCGGTTTGGCATGCGCCAATTGGTTATATTTGTTCAATACTTTCCCGCTTGCTGCATCGATGAAGTACGTCCAGCGTGACGGCTCATCCGCGTCAAGAATCGTTCCGGTCACTTCATACGCGTAGGCTGCCTCTTCCCCGTTCGGATAAACGACGAGTTCTGCCGCCGGCTCAAGCTCATATGCGCCTTTATGGCCGACAAGCTCTTTATAACGAGCGACCGCTTTTTGTTCATTCAGTTTGATTGATTTATGTAACCCTTTAAGTTGTTTCGTGTCATCGACGACCGTTTTTAATTGTCCCTCGTTGTCGACGACACCGACGACGATCCCGCCGAAGACCGGTACACCGTCAACCGTCTGTTGTAATTTGACGACTTGTCCGACTTTGTCACGTTTTGATTCGAGCGTTTTGAATTCGCCTTTCGCTTTCGCATACTCTTTGACGATTGTCGTCGGAGCCTCGCTCGATGGTTTCGTCAACGTGCCCGATTTGAGTTCCGCTGCGCCGACAAGTTGCGGCACGAGCAAAACGCCTGCAATGAGTGATGTAGATAAAACTTTTTTCATATGTGTTTCCCTCCTTATGTGGTGTCTCCTACTTTACATAGTTTCCCACAATCAAGATATCCAACTATCTAATTATTTTGACAATTCAAATTATTAAGACATTTGTCCTACTCGAGAGCTCCTTGTAGTCATTTCAACCTTACAAAAAAAGCGTCACCGTGGAAGGTGACGCCCGTCATCAATAGACATCTTTTTGTGTGAAATGGTAGAACGCATACGCGAGAGCTGCTAGCGACCAGACAAGTATGACGATGAGCGAGAACGGTAATGTCATCCCCTCGATTGGTGGGGCTTGCCCCTCGAGATAGGTATGAAGACCGAAGTTGACGTTCACCAAGTATTTCGAGCTGTCCCAATTTGACCCGAGCGACGTGAGCAGCGGTCCTGAGATCAGGACGGCCATCATAATTCCGATCCCGGTCGCCGTGTTTTTGACGATGACCGAAATCATGAGCGCGATCGTCCCCACGGCCGCGACGACGAACCAGGATAGGCCGACCGACATGAGCAAATATTGCCACATCGGCAGCGTATGGACGAAGTCGGTCGAGAACGTCCCGGTCGCCGAGGCTTGGAACCCCGTCAAAATCGGGGCGGTCCAACCGTCCCAGCCGAGTACGATGCCGGAGATGGCATAGCTGACAAGTGCCGTGATGAAGATGAGAATCGACGTGTAAAGCAGCGTCGTCATCCATTTGGCAAGTAAAATCTTAAAGCGCCGGACCGGACGGGACAACAGCGTCTTGATTGTGCCGTCATTATGTTCGCCGCTGACGATATCCGCCATCAGGACGATGATGAAGAGTGGGAGCACGAGCGTCGTCCCTTGCGAGAAGAAGACACGCATGAACGTCGGCGCCCCAGGGTAGTTCGGGTTAATATCATTATCTAAGTAGTATTGATTCTGTTGCACCTGGAACTCCAAAATTTGACGGAACTCGTCCTGCACGTTCGCCGAGGCGAGCCGGTTTTGCGTATCGACGATCTCTTGCTGTAAATCGACACGCCAGTCGATTGTCCCTTGTTCTTCCCGTTGTTTCTCGATTTGCCGGTAGTTGGCATACGTGAACATCGAGACGAGCACGATGAGGATGATTGACACGACGAGCAGCCGACGTTTCTTATGAATCTTTAACACTTCGTTCCGGATGAGGCCAAGGATTGACGGATTAGACAATGTGGTCACCCCCGGTCAATGAGATAAACAGTTCTTCGAGCGTCTGGACGCGTCGTTCGAGACCGAACACGTCGACGCCGCGATCGAGCAAATAGCGGTTCAAGCGGGCCGTGTCTTCTAAATTCATCGACACCCGAATCGTCCGTTCGTCGACGACGTCGGCATGATCAATCGATTCGAATCCGCGGATGATTGGCAAAACTTCAAAACTGTCGGCCACATGGACATCGACCGTCGACGCCAACTCATGAATCAGTTCTTCGACCGTCCCAACTTTCACGATTTTCCCGCGCGACATGATGGCGACGCGGTCCGCGAGCAGTTCAATCTCGGCCAAGATGTGGCTCGAGACGAGGACGCTCAGTCCTGTCTCTTCGACGAGACGGCGGATGAAGAGTCGAAGGTCACGAATCCCCATCGGGTCGAGCCCGTTCGTCGGCTCATCGAGAATCAAGACACGCGGATTGTTCAGCATGGCCTGGGCGATGCCGAGCCGTTGCCGCATCCCAAGCGAATACGTCTTCACTTTATCATCGATTCGTGCCGTCAAGTCGACGAGATCAATCACTTCTTGAATCCGGGCCTCATCGACCCCAGGCAACATTCGCGCGAAGGCGTTCAAGTTCTCACGCCCGCTCATGAACTTGTACAGTTCCGGATTTTCAACGATGGCGCCGATTTGATTCATCGCCTGAACGAATTGACGTTCGACGCTGAACCCACAAATCGAGACGGTCCCGTTCGTCGGCTTAATCAATCCGACAATCATCCGAATCGTCGTCGTTTTGCCGGCCCCGTTCGGTCCTAAGAAGCCGAACACTTCCCCGGGGAACACATCGAACGAGATGTCATCGATGATCGTTTTCTTACCGATTACTTTTGTCAAATGGTCTATTTTCAATGTTGGTTGCATCATCTCACCTCTCCTACATTCTATCGGACTCAATCGCATCTGTCCTATTCGAACATTCACATAGGGCAGGTTCAAACTTATTTGATATGATAGTTCTATAGAAAGTGAGGTCATCACATGAAAAATGGGAAATGGTATACGTTTTTAATCGGTTCTATCTTCTTGACGGGCATCGCCCTATACGGTTTATGGATCGGTTATCAAGATATCGTCAATCCGCCGGAACGGACACTTTCCGTCAGCGAAGACTCGAGACCCGAACCGGTCGGGGATGTCTACGTCGCACTCGGAGATTCATTGACACGCGGTGTCGGCTCTACATCGGGTGCGGGCTACGTCCAACCGGTCGGCGCAGCGCTCGAGGAAGATGACATCCGCACGCAGAATCTGGCCGTCTCTGGTGCGCGGACGGAAGACTTATTAGCGCAGCTCGAACAACCTGAAGTGAGACGTACGATTGAGAACGCCCGCTATATCACGCTCACAATCGGCGGCAACGACTTGTTCAACCGCGGCGAGAACGTCGACAATTTCGAATCGGTTGATATCGAGCAAGTCGTGACCGATGCGAAGACGAACTTGAATGACATCTTCGAACAAGTTCGCGGATTGAACGATTCGGCGCAAATCGTCTATATCGCGCTCTATAACCCGTTCCAAGAGAACGAGAACGGTGAGGCGTTCAATCAATTGATTCTCGATTGGAACGCCTCGGCATCCACGTTCGCTAACGCGCAACGCATCGATGTAATCGACCCGTTCGCTTACGTCTCGGACGTCGGCCGTGACCTTGCGACCGACCAGTTCCATCCGAGCGACCGGACATATGAAAAGTTAGCCGAGGACGTATTGTTCATCCTCGAATAAGCAACATGGCCTGATCGTCGCGATCAGGCCATGTTTTATCGTTCATATTTGACGAGCCAGCTCTCCCCGTCGCGTGTCATCATCGTCCCGAACCAGCCTGCTTTCAATAAGGCGACTTGCTTCTCCGTCTCGCCCATATCGAGCCACGTCGCCTCACCGGACGGTTGCCAGTCGCTATGCAGTTCCTTCATAAAAATGTAACGCAGCTTTCCGCCATATTTCGGTTTGAGGGCACCGATGCGAAGGCCGAGGGCGAACTTGTCCTTCAGGCTCGGGATATTGAACGGCGCGACGGTCGCGCAGACGAGGTCGAACCGACTGCCCTGTTCAAGCTCTTCCATGAGTAGCCTACCTAGATGCTGTTGCAGACCATAGCCGCGGTAATCCGGATGAACGTTTGTCACTTCTTGATACAAGATGCGGTCGAGCGCATCAGACGGATAACCGATGTCGTATCCTAGATGCTCTTCGTCGAGCGGCGGGATCAGGAGTGCACGGAACGCAATCAACGTCCCCTCGTGATACGCCCCAATCAACGTACGGTCGGTCAATAGCTTCACGAACTCATCAGTTGTGAGGGACTGGTACTGGCTTCCTTCCGTCAATGTGGCCATGACTTCCTGTTGCACCGCCTCGACTTGTTCGAGCTCTGTCATCGTCAAATAGTTGACCTCGATGTCGAGACCGTTACAATCACCGCGCCACATGGTCGGCCCCTCCGACGACGTACGTCGCCGTTGTCAGCCGTGACAAGACGGCCTCATCGACGTCGACACCGAGACCTGGCCCATCGGACAGGCGGATGAATGGCAAGTCGTACATTAAGTTGCCGATGTCTTCGGCGAAACGAAGCGGACCTGTCAACTCGACCGATTGGACGATTTTGCTCGAGAAGGCGACATGGAAGCCTGCACTCGAGGCGACCGACGACTCGACCATCGACCCGATTTGACACTCGATGCCCGACATTTCGGCCATATGCACGAGTTTTTTCGCCGGATAGATGCCGCCACACTTCATCAGTTTAATGTTTACTTTGTGGGCGGCCTGCATCATCGTCAACCGACGCATCTCCGTCACGCCGCGCACGCCTTCATCAATCATGAGCGGCACCGTGATTTTCCCTTTCACTTCGACCATGCCTTCAAAGTCGTCGGCCTTGACCGGCTGTTCGACCCAATCGATTTGGAATGGCTCGAGCTGCTTCATCGCTTGAAGTGTCTTGGCGGCATTCACCCAGCCTTGATTGACGTCGACCCGAATCGGCACGTCTGGACCGACGGCACGACGGACCGCCTCGACCCGACGTACGTCCGAGGCGACGTCGACGCCGACTTTCATCTTGACGGCCGTGTACCCTTGTTCAATCTGTTCGCGAGCCTCGGCCGCCATCGCCTCCGGCTCGCCGATACTGAGGACGTGCGTGACCGGAAACGCGTCGTGATAACGGCCACCGAGCAAATCATACACTGGAAGCCCGAGCTTTTTCCCGACGACGTCATGACAGGCGATATCGAGCGCCGCCTTCGCCGCCGGCACGTCACGGATGGCCCGGTCCATCAC
Source organism: Exiguobacterium sp. J17977 (assembly GCF_018616375.1). Lineage (GTDB taxonomy): Bacteria > Bacillota > Bacilli > Exiguobacteriales > Exiguobacteriaceae > Exiguobacterium > Exiguobacterium mexicanum. Next base: position 222,745 of record NZ_JAEQBB010000002.1, read on the forward strand.
GTCGTGAATCCGTTCCATCTGCAGCGGATTTTCGCCAATCAAGAGTGGCCCGAGAACATGTCGAATCACACTGATTGTACTATCGAGCGATTCGCCCGTGACGTGTTCATCGGCGACGGCCTCTCCATAGCCGACATGACCACATTCGGTCGTCAATTTTACAATCACCGACGGCATGTCGTCATAACGATGGTAACTGACGATGAACGGCACTTTTAACGGTAAACGAATCGCAAACAGTTCAATCTTGTCTATTCTCATATCTATTCTCCTTTACTTCTTACGTGTCATTAGCTATATTGTCGTTAAATAGTCGTTAAATTGCAAGGAGGAGTTTTGATGTCCATCCATATCGCCATCGTCGGATCGCACGAATTCGTGGAGACGATTCGCTCGCTCGGTTCACCAGAGGACGTCCGGTTCGCCTATCATCCGTATGAGCATCCACACGAAGCGGCGACTATCGCTCAAACACTCGGCTCGTTCGACGGCGTCTTTTTTTCCGGCTCGTTCCCGTTCGCCTATGCAATCCCTCACCTTAGCCACGTGGCAGCACATCACGTCGTCCAGGACGAGACTGTCCTCTTGACGACGCTCTTATATGCGACGCTCACCCACTCCGTGTCGCTCAATCAAATATCCATCGATTTGGTCGACCCGGAACGGCTGACATCGATTCTCGACTCGTTCCCGAACGAACGGGGCATCCCCACCGTCATGCGCATCAGTCCTGATTTAGCCTTCGAGGACGTCATCGCCTTTCACGCCAGCCACCAAGTGAAGCAAACTTCGCTAGCCATCACGAGCATCGAGCGGGTGCATCATGAGCTCGTTCGTACCGGATTGAACAGCCAACTGATGATTGAGCCGACAGCGACCGTCAGGCATCATCTCGACCAGTTGATTCAACAAGTGCGGCAACAGTTGGCCGATGCCGCCCAGTTCGCCATCATCCGCTACGACACAGACGATATATCATTGCGGGATCACCTCGCCTCGGTCCGATATCTCGGTGGACATCTCGAGTCCGCTGAGGACCTTCTCCTCACGGTATTGACGACAAAAGGTGAAGTGATGAACGCGTTCGAAGAAGATACGCTCGCACCGAACGGGACGTACCGCATCGGAATCGGCTATGGCACGGACTATCAACAGGCGGACGAGCATGCTCAAATCGCCTTGTCTGCCGCAAGTAAAGAGCGCATCCGCATCGTCGATGATTCGAAACGATTATCGTTCCCAACCCGTGACGCGCAAATCCCGTATCGCGTGACGGAACAACTTGCCTTCGACTTCATCAAACAAGCCGGAGTCAGCCCCGTCAATATCGGGAAGATTTTACAGTTCGCCAAGCGAAAGCATGAATTCACGGCTAAAGAGTTGACCGACTATCTCGATGTGACGCGACGGACTGCGGAACGGCTCATCAAAAAACTTCATGACGCCGGCATCGTCGATGTGATCGGTGAAGAGATGAGCTATGGCCAAGGCAGGCCTCGCGCCGTCTATAAATTCAAATTCCCGACCTCATGAGGCCGGGAATTTTTTATTGTGCAGCTTGTTGTTCAATCGGTGGTTCTGCACTCAACACAGCAATCCGTTCAATCGTGAAGCCTGTGAACGCATAGATGATTGAAATGACAGGAACGACAAAGTTTAAGATAGCGTATGGCGCGTATTCGAAAGCCCCGACGCCGAGTGTCCCGAGAATGAACACGCCGCACGTATTCCACGGGATGAAGACCGACGTGAGCGTACCGCCGTCTTCAAGCGCTCGCGACAAGTTCTTCGAATGAAGTCCCATCTTCTCGTAGGCACTGGCGAACATGCGTGACGGCACGACGATCGAGATGTATTGTTCGGAACATGATGCGTTCGTCGCGAACGCCGCTAAAATCGTCGAAGCGACCATCGATCCGGCCGTCTTCGCAAGTTTGACGATTTGGTTCATGATGGACTGGAGCATGCCCGAGTATTCCAAGATGCCCCCAAACGTCATCGCGACGATCGTCATCGAAACGGTATACATCATCGCATCGAGACCACCCCGACTGAACAAGTTATCGACGAGTTCGTTGCCGGTGTCGATCACGTATCCACTTTGGAGCGCGCCGACACTATCTGAGAGCGAGCCGCCTTGGACGATGACTTGCGCCAAAAAGCCAAGGGCGATGCCGACGACGAGTGCCGGAATGGCCGGCACTTTTTTCGCGACGAGCGCGATGACGGCGAGCGGGATTAGCAACAACCACGGTGAGATGACAAAACTGTCTTTTAAAATCGCGAGCGTCTGGACGATTTCCGACGAGTCCGTCGTCGTCTCGCTGAAGCGGCGGCCGAGCCACCAATAGGCGCCAAGCGCGATGATGAGCCCTGGAATCGTCGTATACAGCATGTGACGGATATGTACGAATAAATCGGTATGCGTCAAACCGGCAGCCAAGTTCGTTGTATCTGACAATGGTGACATCTTATCTCCGAAGTAAGCGCCTGAAATGACGGCTCCGGCGACCATCGGCGCAGGTATCCCCATACTGAGCCCGATGCCCATCCCGGCGACTCCGATCGTCCCCATCGTCGACCATGAACTGCCGATCGAGAGCGCGACGACCGCACAGATGATACAAATCGTCACGAGGAAATAGGCCGGCGAGATAATCGTCAACCCATAATAAATCATCGTCGCGACGACACCTCCCCCAATCCACGCCCCGATCGTCAAGCCGACCAAGATGATGATGACGACCGCCGGTAAGGCGAGCCGAATCCCTTTGTACATCATCTCTTCAATCTCTTTCCACTTATAGCCGTGTCGCCAGGCGACGAGTGCCGCCACCGCCGTCCCGATGATGAGCGGGATGTGTGGCCCTTGTTTTAATTGGACGATGGCTACGAGCATGACCCCAATCATGACAAGTAGCGGCAATACCGCCCAGCGAAGCTTCATGTCTACCTTGTTCCCCTGTTGTTCCATGTGTCTTCCTCCCCGATAGCGAAAGATTCTGAATTGTCGTTATATTGTCGCTAATAAGATGATGATAACGCTTACATTCGAGGAAGGCAATAAAAAAATGAACGGAAGCGAAGTCGCCTCGTTCATTTCGTCGTTCATATAGCGTGTACGGCCCGGCGCAACGTATCGGCGAGCAAATCGGCCGCTTCCGGTAATACGTCACGATCGAACGTCATCTGTGGATGATGAAGCCCTGGCGTCAAATTGGCCCCGATTCCAATCATCGTCGCATCGAGTCCCGGCTGTTCGACCGTATAAAAATGAAAATCGTCGCTACCTGACGTGATGATGCGATCGACGAGCGCTTCGGCGCCGAACCGCTCGCTTATCGCTTCGGCCGCATGACGGCTCGAACGCTCGCCAATCAAGGCGCCTGGGGTGAAATCTTGCCATTCCCAGTCAATCGTCACCCCATGCAGGATGGCAATCTGGTGCAACATCGTCTCGACCCGGTCGCGCAGCTCGAGCAGTTCCTTGTTCTGTTGGGCTCGGACGTCAATCGAGAACGTCGCATTACCCGGAATGATATTTAAATTGTCACTCCCGGCCTGGACGCCCGTCAATTTGATTGAATGTGGCTCGAACGGCGACAAATAGATGCTTTTGAGCATCTGTTGAATCGTGAAGATGACGTCTAACGCGTTCTGACCTTGATGCGGCCGTGCGCCATGAGCATCGTCGCCGCTGATTCTGCCTTTCAAGAAGAAGGCGGCCCCGTGTTGAATCGCAGCCGCATATTGACCGCGTTTCAGTTCCTCGAGCGGACGCAAATGAATACCGTACAGCTGACTGACGTCTTTTAACGCCCCGTGTCGAATCATCGCGAGCGACCCATTGCCTTGTTCTTCAGCCGGTTGGAATATAAACCGGACCCGTTTCGACAAGTGTTCGTGTCGCAACGCATCAAGTGCACCGAGCACCATGCTAATATTGGCATCGTGGCCACATGAATGGTTCGCTTGGAACGTCCCGTCAACTTGTTGCCATAACGCGTCGATGTCGGCCCGGACAGCGATGACATCATCTCCCTCACCAATCTCGGCGATGACGCCGGTGACGTCGGCAAACGTTTCGTGACGGACTTGCCATGACGTCAAAATATCGGCAATCGTCTTCGTCGTCTCGATTTCTTTCCAGCTCACTTCGGGATGGGCATGAAAATGCTCAAACCAGTTCAATACGTTCGTCATGATCGATCCCCCATATGTACTTATATTTTTTTGACCCCTTTAATCAATACCCATTGCAGCGGCAAGCGGGCCCACGTCACCCATTTCGGGAGTGGCATCTTACCGAGTTTTGACGGTTTGAGCGCCATATTGATATTAGCCGGGAAGACGGCAATTAAAAATGCCGGTAACGTGCGCTTCACGAACCGTGTCCCTTTGTTCGTGAGCAACAGTGCCCCATAGACAACCTCGATGACCCCGCTCGCCTGGACCATGAACCGTTTGAACGGCCATGATTTCGGAATAATCGACATGAATGCCCGTTCTTGAACGAAGTGCATGATGCCGGCTCCTAAAAATAAAACCCCGTATAGTGTGCGAATCAATGGAATCCCCTCCTTTTTTCTAAGCATAACAAAAAAGATGGGCTACGTGCCCATCTTTACAATGCATCCCCATTCGCATTTTGAATCTCGACATCGACCGTCTCGGTCTTGCCGTCACGAACGTATTCGATGGTGACCGTTCCGTCCGTATCGCGAATCAATTCACTCCGAAGGTCGATGAACGACGAGACGGCTTGATCATTGATTTTCACGATGACGTCGCGCGCTTCAAGTCCGGCCCGTGCGGCCGAGCTGTTCGCCTGCACCTCGACGATAATCGTACCGGCTGTCACCGACTCCGGCAAATTGATTTGCTCGGTCAAGTACCCTGGTGGGAACTCGGACACGTCTCGGAGCGACACGCCGAGCGACGGATGGTTCACTTCACCTGTCTGTTCGATTTGATTGATGAGCGGCAAAGCGATATCGACTGGAATCGAGAAACCGACCCCTTCGACTGATTCCGTCGCAATTTTCATCGAGTTGATGCCGATCAATTGGCCCGATTCGTTAATCAAGGCGCCACCGGAATTACCCGGGTTGATGGCGGCATCTGTCTGGATGACCTCGGCATTAAAATCGGCTTGTCCGTTCTCATCCGTATCGACCGGCACGAGACGTGACGTCGACGAGACGACGCCGCGCGTGACCGAGTTCTCAAACTGGCCGAGCGGATTGCCGATGGCGATGACGGTCTGTCCAGGTTTTAGTTCACTTGACTTCCCAATCGTGATGACGGATGAGACTTTGTCCGCATCGACTTCGAGTACAGCCAAATCGTACGTGGCGTCGCTGCCCATCAATTTCGCGTCCGCTGTCGACCCATCATTGAACGTCACGGTGAGACGGTCAGCGCCATTGACGACGTGATGGTTCGTGACGATATATGCCGAGTCACCATCTTTCTTATAGATGACACCCGAGCCGACACCGGCTTCGACCGATTCATTCGACAGTCCGCTCGCGGCGAAATTGTTCACCGTCACGACAGCAGGTTGTGCGGTCGCGACCGCATCGGTGACCGAACTGTCAGCCGTCGTCGACGTCGTCTGGACCGGTGAACCTTCCGACGTCACGTTCGTGTCTGACACGTTCGACGGGACTTGATCGATAAACGGGAACGCGATGGCCCCAGTCAAGACAGCACCGATTACCCCACCGACAAACCCAGGGAACATCCGACCGACGAATGAAGGTCGGGCCGGTTGTGTTGCGCGCGACGGTTCTTGTCGTTGTTCGGACGAGCCGAGCTCGGTGTCGAGCCAATCCTCGCGTCGAGTTGGTTCATTTGATTCTGTTGGACGATCATTGCGTTCCATGTGTAATCATCTCCTATATGATGTTTCCTCTTTGTTCTACCCTTAGTATAAGAGGCATAGTCATTTTTGTGCGGAAATGAGACATCGATTACAAGATTCTTCACAATTTGCGTCAATTAGATCAGACGATGATATTTTTTAACGTCCCAAGTCCCGTGATGCTCACCTCGACCGTGTCCCCCGACTGGAGATAGACAGGCGGTTTCATCCCGTGGCCGACCCCGGCCGGCGTGCCGGTGGCGATGATATCACCAGCTTCTAGCGTCATCCCTTTCGACAACGTCCGAATTAACTCTTCAATCGGCCGAATCATGTCCGCCGTCGACCCATTTTGGCGTGTCTCCCCATTCACGACCGTTTGAATCGCGAGCGGGAACGAGAGCTCGTCCGGTGTGACGATATACGGTCCGAGCGGACAGAACGTGTCGAACGATTTGCCACGGAAAAACTGGACGTGCTGTTTTTGGACGTCTCTTGCCGTGATGTCGTTCAAAATCGTATAGCCAAAGATATGGGCGTCGACGTCGTCGATGTCCCGCCCTGATTTCCCGATAATGACGGCAAGCTCGCCTTCGTAATCGAGTTGGTCGGTCAGTTCGGGGTGACGTTCGACGACAGCCCCAGGTCCGACGACCGAGGTCGGTGCTTTCGTGAAGATGACGAGTTTACCGGCTCCCGCCGTATCCATCTCCTTCACGTGCTCTTCATAGTTCTTGCCGATACAGATGACGTTTTTGAGCGGCCGGTATGGCGCGACGAGCTTGACGTCCGGCAGCGCCGTCCGAGGTGCGACGTCCAAATCGACATCCGGTGCAAACTCCCGCGCGATGACTTCTAACAACGAAGTCGTATGTAATTGGTCACTGACGTCATAGACGAATTCCCCATCCACGACACCGACCCTTTGCTCTCCTTCAACTTGAAAACTACACCATTTCATCAAAATTCCCCCTTTTTTGCTAGTATACAAAAAATCGGGACGCGACGGTCCCGATTACGCTTTGTTCAAAAAAATAATTCGCTGATTACTCGACCCCCGAAACCGAAGCGACCGGTCCATGAGCGGCTGCTCGAAGCGACCATCGACAAGCACATCGGCACGATCGAGCACGCTTGTGACGTGTTCATCGCCCATCGCCTGTAATTGTTCAAACGTATAGCCCGTATACACCCACACGTTTTTTTGAAGTGCTTTGCATCCGTCGACGAGCCGGGCCAGTGCCTCCGGTTGGAGGAAAGGTTCTCCGCCCGAGACGGTGACGCCGTCCCAACCGGATTGCTCGATTCGGGAAAGCAAGTTCTCGATTGCCACGTCTTCTCCGCCGCGCGGATTCCACGATTCCGGATTGTGACATCCTGGGCAACGATGCGGGCACCCCGCCGTAAAGATGACCGTGCGAATGCCCGGACCGTCGACGACCGATTCGTCAAGTACGGATAGGACGCGCATGATGCTTCACCCTCGCTCGTTCTTCTTCTCGTTTCGCCGAATTCCATCGGTCCATCGTGCCGACCAGATAGCCGGTAATGCGACGAATCCGTTCAATCTGTTCTTCCTCGCCACACGTCGGGCACGCGACATCAATCGTTCCTTCGAGGCCGCAGTTGCCGCACCGGTCGACAGGATGGTTGATTGATCCATAGCCGACGTTCTCGGTGCGCATGAGCCGGACGATTGCTTCGACCGCTTCCGGATTATGGGCGAGCGACCCGTCGACCTCGACATAAGTGATGTGCCCCGCGTCACAGAGCGCATGGTACGGCGCCTCCAACCGAATCTTGTCACGAATCGAGACGGACTGATACACGGGCACGTGGAACGAGTTCGTGTAAAAGGCACGGTCGGTGACACCCTCGATGATTCCGAACGCCTGCTGATCTTTCAATACGAACTTCCCTGACAATCCTTCGGCCGGGGTGGCCAAGAGCGAGAAGTTCAAGTCGTGACGCTCCGCCGCCTGTCTCATCCGATTACGTAAATGCGTGACGATGTCGATTCCTAGTCTTTCCGCTTCCCTTGAGTCGGCATGCGTGCCGCCTGTGAGCACGCGGAGCGCTTCGGCGAGACCGATGAAGCCGACGGATAACGTCCCTTGCTTCAGCACGTCCCGCAACTCGTCTTCCGGCTGGAGTTTCTCGCTGCCCCGCCAGACGTGCTGGGCATAAAGGAAGCGGAATTCGTCGGCATGACGTCTCGCTTGATAGTCGAACCGTTCGAGCAATTGATCGATGGCGACGTCGACGTAGGCGTCGAGCGTCTTATAAAACGAACGGATGTCCGGAGCGACGAGTGCCATCTTGACCAAGTTCAAGGTCGAGAACGATAAATTGCCTCGTCCGATTGACGTCTCGGCGCCATGCCGATTCCCCATCACCCGGGTCCGGCACCCCATATAGGCCACTTCCGAGGCATGTGTCCCGTCATAATACTGCAAGTTGAACGGGGCGTCGACGAACGAGAAGTTCGGGAATAAGCGTTTGCCCGTCACGCGACAAGCGAGTCGGAACAAGTCGACGTTCGGGTCGGTCTCATGAAAGTTGACGCCCTCTTTCACTTTAAAGATTTGAATCGGGAAAATCGGCGTCTCCCCGTTGCCGAGCCCTCGCTCGGTCGCATGCAACAACTCGCGGATGAAAATCCGGCCCCAACGGCTCGTGTCGGTTCCATAGTTGATGGAGACGAATGGCACTTGGCCGCCTCCACGCGAATGCATCGAATTGGCGTTATGGATGAACGCCTCACACGCTTGATACGTCGCCGTGACCGTCTCAGTCTCAGCGACTTCAAGGAGTTGCTCGGTCGACCATTCGACCGGAAGCTTCTTGAGCCGCTCCAGTTGACGTTCATACGTCTTTTCGACGTATGGCGCTAAATCGACATCGAACATCGGGAACGCTTGACCCCCGTGTTGCATATTCTGATTCGCTTGAAGAATAATCGAAGCGAGTGCCATCGCCGAACGGATGTCCTGGGGTGGTCGAATCGTCCCGTGACCGGTATGAAATCCGTTCGTCAGCAACTCACCGAGCGGGATTTGACAACACGTCGTCGATCCCGTCACGTAATAGTCGGCGTCATGGATATACAAAAAGTTGTCTGCGACGGCCTGACGTGTCCGCTCTGACAACAAGTACATTGTCGACAGCTGTTTCGACACTTCCGAGGATAATCGTGCCAGTTTGCCGAGTGGTGATTTCCCGTCGACGTTGGCGTTCTCTTGGACGAGATCTTGATCTGGGAGAACACAGACATCTTCATAAAGCTGGAGCATGTTCACTCCGCATCACCTCACTATATATTGATATTTGTCGAGTTTTTAACTCGATGATATTCCACATATAGATTATGTCACGATTCCACGAAGAGTAGTGAAGTCTAAAATGTGAGCGTTCGTTGTGATATAAACGCAAAACAGCCGAGCCCGCATCTGGACTCGACCGTTTCTTCAAGTGAACAAACTTATAATTCTTTAGCCGGTTTCACGATTTTTAATTCAACTTCTTCTGTTTCCTCTGATTCTTGGGCTTCACGCAAGCCTTTTGCGTTCAACCACGTATAGATCGCACCCATGAACAAGGCACCGCCGATGATGTTACCGAACGTGGCCGGAATCAAGTTGTGGATGGCGCCGGCAAAGCTAATCGCCTCAGGGTGTGGAACGACGAGCGTGAGCGCGAACAAGACGAAGTTGGCGATGACGTGATCAAATCCTGACGCGAAGAAGACGGCGACGAGGAAAATCATCGAGAAGATTTGAGCGAACTCATTTTTCATCTGTTTCGGTAAGAAGATTGCGAGACAGACCATCCAGTTACAGAAGATGGCACGGAAGAAAATCTCGACCGTCGTATGATGCATCTTGCTCTCGACGACCGCGAACAACCAATTGTCCATCCCGAGCTCTTGAATGACGCCGGTCGGGGCGAGCAATAAGGCGAACAAGACGCCACCGAGCGCGTTCCCAACGAAACATAGCAACCAGACGAGCATCGTGTCACTAAGCGTCGTATAGCCGCGTAACGTCGACGTCGTGAAATACATTGTGTTCCCCGTGAACAATTCGGCTCCGCCGTAGATAATCATGACGAGCGCAATCCCGAATGAGAATCCGCCGATGAGTGTCGTGAACGGTGAATCGATCAAGTACATCCCGTTGACGACTTTAAGTGTGAAGATTGAAGCGAATCCGATAAAGATCCCCGCGAGCATTGCCCGTAAAAAGTATTCCATTGGCCGATAATGAATCATGTGCGAAGACGCCTGAGCTTTTTTTCGTAATGATTCGAGTGCATGGATTTCCATTGATGCCATGTCACAAACCCTTCTTTCTGTTTGAATGAACCCTTATAATAAGAACGAACATGTGAAATCATTAACAATATAAGCCCGAATCCAATAAATTGCAATCGACCTTGGACCATGTTGACACATTTTTCACATCGTAATCGTTTACATATGTCGGATTTGTGACGAAAAAAACGACCCTTCGCAAAGGGTCGTTCGATCAAGCTTATTCTTTGTCTTCAGACTTATCTTCAGACTCTTCCGAAGATGCTTCAGCCGACTCTTCTTCAGTTGCTTCAGCTTCACTTTCTGTCGTTGTGTCTGTGTCCGCCTCGAGCTCTTCAAGAGAGACCGGCTCATTGACCGATGCGATTTGAAGTTCGCCATCTGAGACGATGTCATAGTCTTTGTTCTCTGGAATGTCAGCTACCGTGACCGAGTCACCGATACCGAGTTCCGATACATCGAGTTCGATACGTTCTGGAATGTTGGCCGGTGTCGCCGATACCGTTACTTTATAAAGCGTTTGCGCCAAGAAGCCACCTTCTTTGACACCTTTCGCGTCACCGACGAGTGTGACATCCGCTTCGACTTCCGTCGCTTCGTCCATCTTCACGGCCATGAACTCAACGTGCTTGTATTCGTTCGTGAACGGGTCAACTTCTGTACCGTGAACGAGCGTGTTCACTTTCTTGCCGTCGATGTTCAATTCGATTAACGCGTTGTCACCGTGATCGCGGAGAATTTTGCGAAGTGCCATCTCCTCGAATGCGACCGGCGTGCTTTCGACTTTATAGCCGTAAACGACACCTAATACTTTTCCTTCTTTGCGCAAGTTTGCACGGACCGAACGTGGTCGTAATTCTCGTTTCGTTACATTAAGCTTGTCTGCCATAATCTTTTCCCCCTACTGGTTTATCGATCATGTCTACATCTTGAGGGTGAGGCAGTGAAAGAGCCACCTCTCAACCTCGATGCGTTGAGTGACATGTGTATATTGTTCCCATAGGCACCCGGACATAAACGTTACAGCCGGTTAAAAAAAGATTACAAGCTTGTCACATAACCCGTTTGAACAACTTCTCAAGTTCGTACGTGCTCCATTTCACCAAGATTGGTCGTCCGTGCGGACACGTGTACGGAGACGTCGTCTGATTGAGGTCATGCAACAATTGCCGCATCATCTCATGGTTCAATGGATGGTTCGCTTTAATCGAGCGTTTGCATGCCATCAAAATCGAGGCGTCTTCCCGATATTTGGCGAGATTGACGGAGCGATCCCGAATCGCCATCTCAATCAAATCGCGGACCGTCCCTTCCAAATCATGCTGCGGATACCACGTCGGGATCTCCCGGACGAGAAACGTATTGCCACCGAACGGCTCCAATTCGAGACCCGCTTCTTTCAAGAGCGGTGCGACTTCTTCAATCGCGAGCGTCTCTTCTTGCGTGAACTCGAGCGTGAGCGGGAGCAGCAACAACTGATACTCTTTGTCCGGATTCCCGAGCTGCTCGTAGAACAATTCGTATTTAATCCGTTCCTGGGCCGCATGTTGGTCGATGACGTACATGCCATCCTCGGCACCACAGACGATATAGCTCGCATGCAGTTGACCGATGACGTCGAGCGGCGGCAAGCGCTCCCCTTTCGTCTCGATCGCTTCCGATTCGACAATCGGTTCAGGCGCTTCGTTGACGAGCGGCGTCGGCGACCATCGGCTTGGTGACGTGACGGGCTCACGAGGAATCGGATAATTCCACGTCGGCGGTTCATCCGTGACAGGTGTCCGTTCGACCGTGAAATCTAGCCGCTCTTGTTCGGTCCGATTGACCGGCCGCTCCTTCGGTTTGACCGACGGAATCAAGCGTTGTTCCCGAAGCGTCAGTTGGACCGTCTCACGAATCAACTGGCATAGTTCTTTCTCTTTCGAGAGTCGGACTTCCCGTTTTGTCGGATGGACGTTGACATCAATCAACATCGGGTCCATGTTCACTTCGAGGACGGCGATCGGATAACGACCAATCGGGAGTAGCGTGTGGTAGCCTTCGAGCACACTTTGGGTTAACGCAAAGTTTTTGATGCTCCGTCCGTTCAAGATGAGCGTCACATACTGCTTGTTCGACCGGGTCACTTCCGGACGGACGAGATGGGCGCTCAAGCTATAGTCGTTCGTCTTGCTTGACGCGGTGACGATTTGCGCCGCGACTTGACGTCCGTAAATGGCGAGCATGACTTGCTTGATGTCGCCGTTGCCACTCGTCCGCAGGAGTTCCTTGTCTTCATGGAACGCCGTGAGGCGGACTTCCGGATGGGATAAGGCGATTCGGTTCAACGTATCGGTGATGCTCGCGAGCTCGGTCGCCGACGTCTTCAAATATTTGAGCCGGGCCGGTGTATTGTAAAACAACTGACTGACCGCAATCTCGGTCCCGACGTTCGCCGCGGCCGGTGTTTGCGCCATGACGACGCCGCCTTGGAGCGTCATCTCAAATCCGTCCTCTTCAGTTCGGCGTGACTTCAACGTCACATGACTCACCGAGGCGATGGACGCTAAGGCCTCTCCACGGAAGCCGAGCGTGCGAATCCGGAACAAGTCGTGCTCGTCCCGGATTTTGCTCGTCGCATGACGCAAAAAGGCGCGCGGAGCATCCTCTTCATAAAACCCGTGCCCGTTATCCCGAACTTTAATGAGACGTATCCCCGCCTCCTCCAAGTCGACTTCGATTTTCGTGGCACCGGCATCAATCGCATTTTCGACGAGTTCTTTCACGACCGAGGCCGGGCGTTCGACTACCTCGCCGGCCGCGATTCGGTTGGCCAGTTGCTCCGGTAACTCTTGAATGATTCCCATCGACTCACCCCTTCTTCGCAGATTGTTGGAGCGCATAGAGCGCCTGCATCGCCTCAATCGGGTTCATCGCCAGCAAATCGAGGTCGAGCAGTTGTCGTTTGATGTCGTCTTCCGCCTCAAATAGTGACAGTTGGGCCACAGGTTCAGCCGTCACCGGTTGCTCCACAGCTGTCCGTACCGGTTTTGATTCCGTCTCGAGCTCGGATAAAATCGTTCGTGCCCGTTCAATCAAATCAGGGGGCAGGTCAGCGAGTTCGGCGACATGAATCCCATACGATTTGTCGGCCCGTCCCGGGTGAACTTCATGCAGGAAGACGACGCGCCCGTCCCGTTCGATGGCACGGACGTGCACGTTCTCAAGGGCAAGAATCGTGTCCTCGAGCACGGTCAACTCATGATAATGGGTCGAGAACAACGTCTTCGCGCCGATGGTGGCCGCGATATATTCGACGATGGCCTGCGCGAGCGCCATGCCGTCATACGTCGAGGTTCCTCGTCCAATCTCATCGAGGAGGATGAGACTATCTGCTGTCGCTTCCGTCACCGCCTGTCGTGTCTCCGTCATCTCGACCATGAACGTCGACTGACCGCTCACCAAATCATCGGCTGCCCCGATGCGGGTAAAGATGCGATCGAACAAAGGAAGTTCGGCCGCTTCGGCCGGCACGAATGAACCGATTTGATGCAGGATGGCAATCAGTGCGAACTGACGCATATACGTCGATTTACCGGACATGTTCGGTCCGGTGATCAACAGCATGCGCCGCGTGTCATCGAGCGTCAAGTCGTTGGCCACGTATTCACCACGAGGCAATACCGTTTCGATGACCGGATGGCGCCCACGATCGATTTGGACATTGTTTGACGTCGTCGGCCGGACATAGTCCCGTTTTTCGGCGACAATGGCGAGCGCGAGCAGGACGTCGAGTTCACTTAATGAGCGGGCCAACTGTTGGAGCGGTTTCGTCTCGCGTTTAACCTCTTCGCGTAACGTGACGAACAAGTCATATTCAAGCGTACAGCTCTTCTCCTCGGCACCGAGGATAAGTGCTTCTTTTTCTTTTAACTCAGGCGTGACATAGCGTTCGGCGTTCGTAAGCGTCTGTTTCCGTTCATACCGCCCCTCTTCGAGTAAGCGCGCGTTCGCTTTCGTCACTTCCAAGTAATAGCCGAAGACACGGTTATAGCCGATCTTCAGCGACTTGATGCCGGTCGCGAGCCGCTCTTGTTGCTCGAGATTGGCAATCCACGTCTTTCCGTTCGCTTTTGCCTCGAGCAGTTCATCGAGTTCGGCCGAATAGCCTGAACGGATCATGCCGCCTTCTTTAATCGAAATCGGCGGTGTCTCGACGAGTGCCGCTTGAAGCCGTTCCGATAGTGCGTCGAACGTGTCGAGCGTCGCATCGATGTGATGCAGTCGCGCTGCCGTGACATTCGCCAGCAACTCCCGTACCGCCGGGATGCGTTCAAGCGTGTTACGCAACTGGACGAGGTCACGGGCGTTGGCCGTCCCGTAACCGACTTTCGCGACGAGCCGTTCGATATCGTAGACGTGACGCAATTGCTCCCGCAATTGATCGCGGAGCATGAAATCATCGACTAAATTTTCGACGGCATCCTGCCGGTCGCGAATCGCCTGTTCCGTATAGAGCGGCTGTTCGAGCCAACGCTTTAACAGTCGTCCTCCCATCGCCGTCGTCGTCTCATCGAGCAGGGCGAGTAGCGATCCTTTCCGTTCTCCGGAACGGGCCGAACGGAACAGCTCCAAGTTCCGGGCCGTATTCGCATCGAGTTGCATATGGGCCTCAACCTCGTAGGCGACAGCCGGCTGCAGGTGATCGAGGGCGCGTTTTTGCGTCCGCGTCAAGTAGGCGAAAAGGAGTTCGAACGCACTTACTTGCGCCTCGTCGCGGGCGCCGCTCGACAACGAGCTCGCCAATCGCTCCGTCTGTACCGACAGCGGGATGCCGAGTGATGAGAGATGGTCTGCCAACTCGGCGTCATCAACGATGATCTCGCTCGGGACCAATCCTTCGACTTCGCGTAGGACGGCCTCGCGCGACGGTAAGGTCGTCAACCATGATTCACCTGTCGTCACGTCGCCGCGGGCAATCCCAAAACGGCCTGCGACGTTCACGACCGATAGTAAATACCGGTTCTCTTTCTCACCGAGCGCGGCCATATATGTACCCGGCGTGATGACTTGAATGACTTCCCGTTTGACGAGTCCTTTCGTCGCTTTTGGATCTTCCATCTGCTCACAAATCGCCACGTTGAACCCTTTTTCAATGAGTTGCTCGATATAAATCGCAGCGGAATGATGCGGGACCCCGCACATCGGAATCGGGTGCTCGGCGTTCTTTCCGTTTTTCGCAGTCAATGTCAATTCGAGCTCTTTGGCGACGATTTGAGCATCTTCAAAAAACAGCTCGTAAAAGTCACCGAGCCGGTAGAAGAGAAAGGCGTCTGGATAATCGGCCTTGATTGAAAAGTATTGTTTCATCATCGGGGTTTGATGTATCGTTTCCATTCGTGTTCACCTCTAGAAATTAGAACAGCTGACCAAAGGCCAGCTGTCTGTTTGTTAGTATCCGCAGCCGCCGCGTGATTTCTCCGCTGCCATGCCGCTTCCTGTTTTGCCGGCGAGAACGTCACCGTCCGTCGACTCGATAATGCGATCTGTCACCGAGTTGGCGAGTGTGACCGTCACGTATTGAAGCAAATCGTTCACTTCGACTTGCGTCTCTTGGAACGCCTGGACGACCGGAATCGAATCGAGTTCGTCCATCGCCTTGTCGATTTTTAGCTCGACTTTGGCGAGTGCTTCCGTCTTCCCGTAGTGCTTGCAGTTGACGGCTTCTTTTTGTAAGTATTTGATCCGTTTGATTAACGTTTGAACGCGCTCACTTTCGTTCACTTTCGTTTCCGCTTCTTTGAAGCGGGCCACTTCCGGCGTGCTCGCCAATAAGTCGGCTAATTCTCTCGCTTTTTGAATCACAGTTTGATCAGTCACCATCGTAAACCCCTTTGCTCTCTATGATTGAACGCACGTCTTGACGCACGCAAGTATTCCTCATCATTCTACCACGAACTTATGGCAAACGGTACCGCATCGATTCACTTCGAGACGGTCGCCGTCCGAACCATATCGACGTGGGGAATCCCATCCTCTAAGTACTCCTCGCTCGTTCGTGTGAAGCCAAAGCTTGCATAGAACGGCTCCACGTACGTTTGCGCTTGCAAATACAAATCGTGATCCCCAAAGTCGGCCACGGCTTCTTGCATCAAGCGCCGCGAATGGCCTTGTCCCCGATGCGTCGATTTTGTGACGACACGACCGATGGCGATTGGCGATTCATCCTCGAGGACACGTAACGCCGCGATCGGGCGACCGTCTGCCTCAATCCAGTAATGGACGGCCGTCACATCTTTCCCATCGACTTCTTGGTACGGGCAATCTTGTTCCACGACGAAGATTTCAGTGCGGAGCGCCAATAACGCATAGAGCTCTCTCGTCGTCAATTCGTCAAACCGTTTTTTCTGCATCTCAACTTGTCCCCCTTATAACGTCGAACCGAGCGCTCGGGCGACGTGGAGCCCGCTCGTCATCGCCCCGATCGTCCCGGCACCTGGAAACACCGTGTCGCCGCAAACGTAAAAATTCGGGAGGTTCGCCCGGTAGCTCGCCGCATGGAATAATGCTTGTTGCGGTGTTTGGGCATATCCACCGACCGCACCGTGCGGACGTTTCGTATATTTCACCCACGCCCCCGGTCCGCCCGGAAGCAATACTGACGATGTGTCGGTCCAACTCGGGAACGCCCGTCGCACTGCTTTGACGAGGCGCTCGGTCCATTCTGCCTCTAGTTTCTCATAGGTTGCCTTGTCCTTCCAAGCCTGCCACTCCGATAAATCGATATGAGTCGAGACGGTCAACGTTCGTTCCGGCCGTTCGGTGCGGCGCGTATCATCCGCAGCCGACATCGAAATGAAGGCGTGACCTGACGGCAAATCGTCACTATACACTTGTTGGAAGAGCGGACGGCCCGTGCACGCCGCTTCAGGTAACGTGACGTACAGACTGAACGTTCCCCATTGCGACCGTTCTAGTTGACGCCCGTACTGTCTTTGAAACTGCCGCGCCGCTTGTCCCGTGACCAACTGAGCGGTCGCCTCGAGCGGGATGGCCGACACGACGACATCGACGAGATCGAGCCGGCCCCGGCGATCGGTCAACAACCAACCGTCAGCAATCCGCTCGATTTTAACAATTTGTCGTCCGAGGAGCGTCGTCCCGCCGTCTTGGCGAATCGAGCGTTCCAAGGCGTGGCCGAGCGTATACAACCCCCCATCGACGTAAAACGCCCCTTCATGGTAAATCGATAAGGCGACGGCCGCGAGCAAGTGACTCGCCTCGCGGGCACCGGTCTGCAGGCTATCGAGCAAAATCCCGTCGATGACCCGCTCGAACGTAGTTCCGTTTAATCGATGCCGTTTTAACGTTGTACCGAGCGGTCGATACAACTTCCGGAACGCCCGAAGTTGTTCCGGTCGAAACGCACGGATCGCTAGCGTTGCGTCACGAATTGTGCGAAACGGCAACGCCGGTAGCGTCTCAAACAAAGGACGAATCGTCTCGAAATCGGCCCACACCTCATTCAAGAAGGCACGAATCTGCGGAGCGAGCTCCGGAAACATCGTCTCGAGTTCTGCTAAAAATTGATTCCGGTCTTGATGATAGCGGACCGTCTTTCCATCGAGATGAATCTGCATCACCTCAGGTAATGGACGAACGTCAATCGATTCACCTAAATAAGATAAGACCCGCTCATGCAGGCCCCCCGGTTCAAATCCCATCCCGAGCGTCGCCCCGGCCGGGAATCGATAGTCCCCACGTTCGAATTTCCCGGCGCAACCGCCCCATTCTCGTGACGACTCGTATACGGTCACGTCATGGCCGATTCGGCTCGCGAGCGCGCCCGCCGTCAATCCGGCAATTCCCCCACCGATAATCCCGATTCGCATAGTAATCCCCTCCTGCCTTCATCATACATGCCTTCCCGAAATCCGAGACATTTCAACCTGTCATATGAACATATTTCATCCGCCAGGCAGGGTTCTGCCGGAAGATGGCGAAAAAAATCGATAAAGGACAGGTGAAACCATATGCGAAGTCGGGTCATCATTTATCTGCTCATTCCGATCTTGATTTTTATCGGTATTTTAATCACACCCCCATCCGAAGAATCACAAAAAGTCGCCACCATGACGGCTGTCAATATTCAAGAGATGATTCCGTATGAACGCGAGTACACAGCCCAAAAAGTGTTACTCGAGGAAGTGAACGATGGCCGGGAGGCAATCATTGAGGAGTGGCAGCTCGAACGCGGGGCCCGCACGACATATAGTTATGTGCTCCGACTGCAAGGGTTCGAGACGGTGCTTCAAGTCGATGCCGGGGCGGCCAACACGCGCTCGGACGGCTATTATGCCATGCAGGCGCATAGCCCAGTCTTCGAAGCGGACGAACCGCTGTCAATCGGTTATCCGATTGTGCTGTTCGCTAGCGAGCAGCGGCTCGTCCTAAACCAGATGGAAGTCCGCATCCTGTACGAAGAGGACGGTGTCATTGAGAAATGGCGCATCCTTGAATCGAAAGACTCCTAATAAAGGCGGAATGGATATGAATCTCACGTTTCAACGAGCCACCGAATCACAACAAGCCGAAATTTATGCACTCGCGGGCATCAATCGCGAAGAAGCGACCAATCACGTGTCGCCCGATAATCAGGAAAAGATGATCGAAGCGTACGAGCATTCCGCAAAGTTCGGCGCTTATTTTCTCTGTCTGGTTGATGGCGATACACTCATCGGCTGGACGCAAATCGACAAAGCGTTCGACTATTTGACTGGCGCGGAGGTCGGCTGGATCAACGACCTGTATGTGAAACCGACATATCGGGGCCGCGGTTATTCGAAACAGTTAATGCGAGAAGCGCTCGATACGTTCAAACGAATGGGCTATACCGACGTACGCTTGAACGTATATGCCCACAATCAAACGGCGATGCACCTATATGAACAAATCGGCTTCACTGACGTCAGCAAATTTATGAAGATTACTCTATAAAAGGCGGTATTCGATGCAAAAAATACTTCTCATCGGTTCGGGTGGTTCAGGCAAATCGACGCTCGCCCGCGAGTTAGGAACTCGACTCGGCATCGACGTCCACCATTTGGATGCCTTGTTATGGAAACCGAATTGGACACCTGCCACGAGACAAGAACAAATCGTCATTCAGTCCGAGTTGATTGAACGTGATTCGTGGATCATCGACGGCAATTACGGCGGCACACTCGATTTGCGAGTAGATGCTGCCGATACGGTCGTATTTCTTGATTTGCCGCGCACCGTCTGCACGTATCGCGTCTTGAAACGCATGCTGTCCTATCACGGCAAGACACGGCCGGACATGGGCCCCGGTTGTGAGGAACGGTTCGACCCGAAATTCTTGAAGTGGGTATGGGACTATCCGAAGTCGCAGCGACCAGCGATTTTACAGCGTTTACACAAACTTGAATCCGAAAAAGACATCATTATCCTACGTTCACGGGTCGAAGTCCGTCGTTTCGTAGCGAATCAACTGGAGGCAAATACATGAATCCAATTCTCACAGAAATCGGGACCGTCTTTATTCCCGTCCGAGACGTTGCGACGTCCCGGGACTGGTACTGTCAGCTATTCGATTTACCAGCAGATGGGGAGATTTTGTTCGGTCATCTCTATGTCGTTCCGCTCGACGGACCGAATCTCGTGCTGGATAGTAAGATATTTTCTGAAAGGAACGTCCTGAAAACTCCGCTGTTTCATTTGAACACAACGGATATTCATCAGGCGTATGCGCACATGGAGCAACGACAAATTGACATTGTAACCCCGATTGAACACGACCATTGGTTTAATTTCAAAGACCCGGATGGAAACGTCCTGATGATGTGCCAATGCTGACGGGCCCAGCAGAAGGGGCAAACATTGAGATTGAGCGCGTCCAGCACATGGATCGCGCAATCACTCAATTGAGCGACTTGTTAAGACGAGTTGTCGAGGCCGGGGCTTCCGTCGGTTTCTTACCGGGCTTTTCCGACGAGGAGGCGAACGCTTATTGGAACAGCGTCTTGTCACCCGACGTCCATTTGTTGATCGCCTCACGCGCGGACACCATCGTCGGGACCGTACAAATCCAATTCTGTACAAAAGCGAACGGCATCCATCGCGTCGAAATCGCAAAATTGATGACGCACCCTGATTTCCGACGGCTTGGGATTGCTCGAGCGCTCATGTGTCAAGCTGAGACGATGGCTCGTCAGTACGATAAACGACTCATCGTCCTCGATACTCGAGCTGGTGATTCTTCGAACATCTTGTACCGCTCGCTCGGGTATGAACAAGTTGGCGTCATTCCGCAGTATGCCATGTCAGCCAACGGACTCGATGCGACTGTCATCTACTACAAATTATTGGCCGAGACCTGACATGGACAATCCACGTGATGACTGTCCCATTTCGGACTTGCCTGGCACTGGGGGGTCGCCGATGCAACATGCACATTTGATTGCTGAAGGAAATAGTGCTCATGTCTATCTTGAAGACAAAAAAATATATAAACGATTTAAGCTGCCGATTTCCTTAGACACGGCAGAATATGAGGCGAAGAAGCAACAGTTGGCTTACGCGTCAGGCCTTCCTGTCCCAGTCGTCTATGAGGTATCCGAGGCAGAGGGATATGCTGTGCTCGTGATGGAATATGTGCCCGGCTTCTCGCTCGGTCAACTCGCACTCAGCGAACCTGGCCGTCTGTCTGAATATATTGACCGTTCGATTCAATTGCAACTCGCCATCCATCAGATTGTATCCATCGAAATTGAATCGATGGTTGAGCGGTTGCGTAGTCAAATCAGAAGGGCTCCCCGATTGAACGAGGATGAAAAAAGACGACTCGTGACGCGGATGGAGTCATTTCAGTTCATGTCGAGACTATGTCATGGTGACTTTCATCTACATAATTTGATTCAAACCGAGACGGGCATCACGATTATCGACTGGATGGATGCCAGCCTCGGTGACACACGAGCCGATCTCTGCCGGACGTATCTGCTCTATCTAGAGAATTATCCCGAATTGGCGGAACGTTATGTGTCACACTATTGTGAAAAGACCGGGACACCTCGAGACGAGGTTTTGAAATGGCTACCCATCCTAGCGGCAGCAAGGCTGAGTGAATCGGTCGGTCCAAATTATTCCGATTACTTATACGCCTTAAGCACATCTACTTGAAAGGAGTCCATGATGCCTTCTAAAATTGACCCGCTTGAAGCGGCGCATCACTTTATCTCCACACATTTTCCCTACTGTCAGGCCGCGTTGCTCGCCGGGAGCGTCGTCCGTGGTGAGGCGACCGAGACGTCGGATTTAGACATCATCATCTTCGACGACACCCTCGTCTCGTCTTACCGAGAATCGTTCATCGAGTCCGGATGGCCCATCGAACTATTCGCCCATAACTTGACGTCGTATCGTACGTTCTTCGAACAGGATTGCCAGCGTGCCATTCCATCGTTACCGAGAATGGTCACCGAAGGCATCGTCTTGAAGGACACAGACATCGTCGAAGACATCAAACGTGAAGCGAGCGCGTTGCTCGACAGCGGGCCGGAGGATTGGTCGGACGAGACGATTGAGTTGAAACGATACTGTCTGACCGATGCACTCGATGACTTGATTGGATGTACCCGTCGCTCGGAAGGACTGTTCATCGCCGCAAAAATCGGTGAGCTCACGGCTGAGTTCATATTGCGTACGAACAAAAAATGGATTGGTTCATCGAAATGGACGTATCGTTCGCTTGAACAATTTGATGCGTCAGCCGCACGTCAACTCACTGACGCCCTTGAGGCGTATTATCAAACGAACGAAACCGACGCGCTCATCCGTTACGTCGATGGGACGCTCTCCCCGTTGGGCGGCCGGTTGTTCGCCGGATTCAGCCGCGGGAAATCAAACGAAACGTGAGGGGTCTCCATGTTCTTTCTACAAATGTCCGGTTTCCCCGGATCAGGTAAGTCGACGCTGTCTCGGGAAATCGCCCGACGACTGGATGCGATCATCGTCGATCACGATGTCACGAAGACGGCACTGCTCGAATCAACCGCACAACATTCGCTCGACCCGGGGCTGGCCGGAAAAGTCGCCTATGATCTCGATTGGGCGCTCGTCGAGTTCCATCTGTCTTTAGGACGGAACGTCATTCTAGATAGCCCCTGTCTGTATGACGTAATGATTGACCGCGGCCTGGCGATGACGGCAAATAGCGGAGCCACGTATCGTTACGTCGAGTGTCTCGTCGACGACGTTCACGAAATCAATCGCCGGTTGCGCGAGCGCGAGCGAAAGCTCAGTCAAATCAGAAGCGTGTCACCAGAAGATTTTCATCGGACCGTCGCAGCCAGTAAAAGACCTGCACATATGCATACGCTTACAATCGATACGAATCGCCCGCTCGAGACGTATTTTTCCGAAGTCATCGCTTATCTTCAAGCGATTGATAGACCACCTGATGCATCCTGCGACTTTTGACCTGATGCATTTTTTAATCTTTTTTTGTATTTTTATGCTTTACAATTAATAATCATACATATACACTTAGTCTCATATCTTTAAGGAGGAATTCATACATGAAAAAGTGGGTCATTACAGGGGGATTAGTGGCAAGTGCATTATTAGCAGGATGTAGCCAAGAGACGACGGGCGAAGAGAAAAAGACACTCGTCATGGGAACGAGCGCCGATTACTTCCCGTATGAGTTTGTTGATACGGCGAACGGGGACGAGATTGTCGGATTCGATATCGAGATTGCCGAGACGGTCACGGAACGCCTCGGCTACGAACTCAAAATTGAGGACATGGACTTCGGTAGCCTGCTTGGGGCACTCAACGCCGGACGTGTCGACTTCGTCATGGCCGGTATGACGCCGACCGAAGAGCGGAAAGAAAATGCCGCCTTCTCGGACATCTATTTGTCGGCGACGAACTTAGTCATGACGAAAGATGAGTCACTCGAATCGATTGAAGCGCTCGCCGGCAAGAAAATCGGCGTCCAAACCGCATCGATTCAAGAGAACATCGCCAAAGACCAAGCTCCGGAGGCTGAGCTCGTCTCATTGAACAAAATTCCAGAAATCGTTCAAGAGTTGAACACGGGTCGGATCGACGCGATGGTCATCGAGGACACGGTCGCCCAAAAATACTTGGACCAAGATGCCGGACTGTACACGTTCGCCTTGAAAGAAGATGGCGAGAAAGGTTCTGCCGCCGCCTTTAAATTGGAGGACGACCTTCGCGATCAGTTCAACGAGGAGTTGAACAAGATGATCGATTCAGGTGAAATCGACGAACTCGCCAAGAAATGGTTCTCGATGGAGCCGACGGAATGAGACAAGTCTCGCTGCCGATTTACCCAGTCACCTATCCAGAAGGCTACCGGTTGAATCAAAATGAGAGTCAGTTCCCGGTGCCATCGCGGTTGTATGACCAGCTCGCGACGATCTCATTCCAAGACTTACATGAGTATCCGGTCCAACCGATTGACGAGTTGTTCACCCGTTATGCGGCCTACGCCGGTGTCGAGCCGAATCAGTTGCTCGTCGGTTGCGGCAGTGACGAGATGATTCACGTCGTCACTCAGGCATTGCTCGCACCGGAGGACGTCGTCTTGTCACCGAGTCCGGACTTTGCGCTCTACCCGATTTTCACGACGATTGCCCATGGCCGGCACGTGCAAGCCGATAATCTATCGTATGATGCACTCGTCCAGGCAATCGCGCAACATGAACCGAAGCTGTTGCTGTTATCGAACCCGAACAATCCGACCGGCAAATTGTGGAGCGTCGCTGAATTGGCCGAACTCGCCGGACTCGTCCCGTACTTGATCGTCGACGAGGCGTATATCGACTTCACGCCGACGGCGAGCATGGTGGCCCACCTTGACTCATTCACGAACGTGATTGTGTTGCGGACGTTATCGAAGGCGTTTGGCCTGGCCAACGTCCGCCTCGGTTTCATGGTCACGACGACCGAACTCGCCGCTTATTTCCGTCAGTTCGTCCCGCCGTTCAACATCAGCGGTGTCAGCGCGAAAATCGCCAACATGTTCCTACAAGATACGACGTATCTCGACGAGGCCATCGCTTGGCACGCCGACATGCGTGGACAGTGGACCGATTTGTTCGCCACGATCGGCCACGTCCATCCCGCCGAGGCGAACTTCATTTACGTCACGCTCGATGAGCCTGAGGCCGTCTGGGCCCACCTCGCCGCGCACGGGGTTCACACATCGAAACAACCGAACGGGATTCGCATCACGCTCGGCAGTGAATCTGCTCTTATAGCAGCACGTCGGGCACTGGTCACCTACACGTCACAACCAACAGTATAAACAAACGACCCGACATGATGTCGGGTCGTTTCGTCATGGTATGAATTTGATCACTTTTGCTGGATTGCCCCCGACGATAGCCCGAGCCGGAACATCTTTCGTCACGACGGCGCCAGAGGCGATGACGGCATCGTCCCCGATCGTCACCCCTGGGTTCAAGATGGCACCGCCGCCAATCCATACCCGATGCCCGACCGTGACCGGCTTCCCGTATTCAAGACCTGAAATCCGTTCAGTCGGGTCGAGCGGATGCGTCGCCGTATAGACGTGGACACCCGGACCGAGCATGCAATCGTCACCGAACGTGATTGGACAGATGTCGAGGAAGACGCAATCAAAGTTAGCGAAGAACCGTTCTCCGAGATGAATGTTATAGCCGTAGTCGCATTTGAACGTCGGCTCCAGATAAAACGAGTCCCCGGTCGATCCGAACAGCTCAGCCAACACTGCTTTTCGGACGTCGAGTTCATCGATGCCGGACCGATTGAACCGCTCCGTCAAGCGTCGCGCCTGACGCCGGTCGGCGACGAGCTCCTCATCCCCGGCCACGTACAGTTCGCCCCGAATCATCTTTTCTTTTTCTGTCATCTGCTTCTCCCCCTTTTCTTTTTTTAGTATAGAGGAATTTCTGACGAAACGGGGAATAGGAACATGACGAACTAGAGGAGGAAGAGACAGATGAAACGAATTCTTGATTGCAGAGCCAGTGATTTCTTGACGTTCAACCGTTCGGATTTGATCGGGTCGATTCGGAAGGCCGAGGGGCGGACCGTCCTCGCCGAGGTCATCCCGACCGTGCAGCCGCTCTATCCGGAAGTGACGAACGCCGAACTCGCTCGGGCGTTCGGGGCTGATATGATCTTGTTGAATATGCTCGACGTGTTCCATCCGTACATAAAGGGTCTCGAAAGCCACGCCTTGTTCGGCAACGTACCGGGTGAGACGATGTCTGACAATCCGATTATGGAATTGAAACGGCTCGTCGGTTTGCCGATCGGGGTCAACCTCGAACCGGTCGACTTCTCCGAGAAATCGGAGGACATGTATGACGTGAAACAAGGACGGCTCGCGACACGGGAGGCGTTCGCGCGAGCGTCCGAGCTCGGCATCGACTTCATCTGCTTGACCGGCAACCCGAACACAGGGGTGACGAACGAGGCAATCGAGCAAGCCATCATCAACGCGCGCCAAGAGTTCGCGGGCGTCATCATCGCCGGGAAGATGCATCAAGCCGGTGTCGGCCGCGTGCTCGATCAAGAGGCGTACGTCCGTTTCGCTGAGGCTGGGGCCGACATCATCTTGATTCCAGCGCCCGGCACCGTTCCAGGCGTCCGCGAAGATGAATTCTATGAAGTCACGCGCGAGATTCAAGCGTTGAACAAACTCGTCGTCGCCGCCATCGGTACGTCGCAGGAAGGGTCCGATGAGGCGACGATTCGTGACATTGCCTTGTCCTCGAAACGCGGCGGGACCGATCTGTTCCATATCGGCGATGCCGGCTTGTCCGGAATCGCCACACCGGAGAACATTCAGGCGTTATCAATCGCCATCCGGGGACGGCGCCATACGTATATCCGCATGGCCGCCTCGGTCAACCGCTAATCAAAAGGAACGAGGCCACAAACGGCTTCGTTCCTTTTATGTTACCAGTCAGTGACGTCACGGCGTGGTTTCGCCGGAGTCGTCGTCCCATGTCGTTTGGCGAGGAGCGTCTCGACGTCCTGCAACGATACCCCTTTGGCGGCGAGCAAGACGAGCAAATGGTACAACAGATCGGCCGACTCTTCGACTAAATCTTCATCGTTCAATGCCGCGATGACGACCTCAAACGACTCTTCTCCAAACTTTTTGGCAATCTTATCGACACCTTGGTCGAATAGATAAGACGTATATGATCCTTCTTTCGGTGATGCCTGTCGTTCTTGAATCAACTTCTCTAATTCGTGAATCATCCTTCCACCTCCGTGAAAAAGCAGCTTCGATTTCCGGTATGGCACGTCGGCCCGTTGGCACGGACCCGGACCAACAGCGCGTCTTGGTCACAATCGACGTGGATGCTCTCGAGTTCAAGCGTATTTCCGCTTGACTCTCCTTTCATCCAGAGTCGCCCTTTCGAACGTGACCAGAACGTGACCGTGTTCGTCTCAAGCGTCTTCTGAATCGCCTCATCGTTCATGTAGCCTAACATGAGGACGGCGCCATCCTCTGTAGATACGATGATGGCTGGAATCAATCCGTTGGTGTCGTAACGAACCGCATCGGCAAGTTGTGCTCGCTGCATACGTGTTTCACCTCTTCCACTGTCGTTTTCCGGTCATGCAAAATCGAGGCGAGTAGCGCCGCATCGACCTTCTCGAGCGCGTCCACGACATGATTCGCGTTCCCGGCACCGCCAGAGGCGATAATCGGGATATCGACGGCGTCCCGGAGCAAATCAAGGATTCTCAAATCGTAGCCGCTCTGTCTCCCATCCTGGTTCATCGACGTGACGAGCAGTTCACCCGCTCCGAGAGCGGCCACTTGCTTCGCCCAATCGACGGCCCGCAACTCGGTCCGATGTTTGCCACCATACGTATAGACGAAGTATTCATCGTCCTCAAACTTGACGTCGATGGCGATGACGATACATTGTGACCCGAACCGATCAGCGGCCTGTTTAATCAAATCGGGTGATTCGACGGCGAGCGTATTGAGGGACACTTTATCGGCTCCGGCCTTTAACAGTGAAGAGATGTCTTCAAGCGACCGGATGCCACCGCCGACCGTGAGCGGGATGAACACTTTCCGCGCAACGGCACTGACGACGTCGAGCATCGTCTGACGGCGCTCTGTACTCGCGGTGATATCGAGAAACACAAGTTCATCGGCACCCGAGGCGTCATAATATTTGGCAATCTCGACCGGATCGCCGATATCGCGGAGTGCCACGAACTCGATTCCTTTGACGACACGGCCGTCTTTCACATCAAGACAAGGGATAATCCGACGTTTAAGCATGGCGCGCCTCCCACTCGATCAAGTCATCGAGACTGACTTGGCCGGAGAGTAGTGCCTTCCCGACGACCGCCTCATCGATGCCGGCCGCTTGAAGTGCTTCGACGTCAGCCTCGGTCGTCACACCGCCCGAGGCGATGAGCGTGACCGATACGGCTTCACGGAGCGCCTTCATCCGTTCAAGGTTCGGTCCGTTCAACTTCCCGTCCGATCCGATGTCCGTATAAAGAATCGTCTTGACGCCACGGGCAACGAGCCCTTTCGCGGCATCGATATCTTTCAAGTCGGTCGCTTCTTGCCAGCCGTTGACGGCGACGATGCCGTCATAGGCATCGAGGGCGACGGCGACGCGATCACCGTACTTCGCGAGCGCCCGATCCAAGAAATCTGGGTCCGTGAACGCTTTCGTCCCGAGCAAGACCCGGTCCGCGCCGGTCGCCATGACCGCGTCGAGCGC
Organism: Exiguobacterium sp. J17977; assembly: GCF_018616375.1. GTDB lineage: Bacteria > Bacillota > Bacilli > Exiguobacteriales > Exiguobacteriaceae > Exiguobacterium > Exiguobacterium mexicanum. Next base: position 250,712 of record NZ_JAEQBB010000002.1, read on the forward strand.
TTCCTCGGAACGGATGCCGCCGCCGGTCTGAACGAAGAAACCGCACGTTTTGGCGAAGCGGACGACATCGAGATGTCTCGGTTCGCCAGCTTTCGCCCCTTCGAGATCAATCAAGTGGAGCATCGGGACACGCCCTTGCCACTCCTTCAATTTCTCATACGGGTCCCCGTACTGTTCTTCTGTATTGAAATCCCCTTCTGTCAAGCGGACGATTTTTCCGTCAATCAAATCAATGGCCGGTAGTAATCTCACGTTCGACCGCCTCCTTCCATTCTTTCAATAAACTGAGTCCAAACGCGCCGCTCTTCTCCGGATGGAACTGCATTCCCGTGACGAGTCCTTTTTGCACGATGGCCGGCACGTCTTCACCCATATAATCGGCAGAGGCGATTACATTTACCGGGTCGGTCACGACGTGATACGAGTGAACGAAATAGACGTCCTCGTCTCGCAAAATCGAGTTCCAGCCGACGTGCGGCAGACGTTTCGCACGCATCCGTTCAACGCGGCCTTCAATCAAACCAAGCCCTTCCGTCGGGATCCCTTCCGTGCTCGACTCGAATAACAGTTGCATGCCAAGGCAAATGCCAAGGAACGGCTTCTCCTGTGCCGAGCGCTTCAACAACGGAATCAGTCCCGTCTCGTTCAGCGATTGCATCGCCTGCGGGAACGCCCCGACGCCCGGCAGCAAGATGGCGTCCGCCGCCTCGATGACGACAGGATCGTTCGTGATGGTGACATAACAGCCGATGGCTTGGAGCGCCCGTTCGACGTTGAACACGTTGCCCATTCCATAATCGATGACCGCGACCTTCATCCTTCAATCAGTCCTTTCGTCGAAGGCAGTCGATTCGATCCGTCTTGCCCGATCGCTTCGGCGAGGGCGCGACCGAACGCTTTGAACAGTCCTTCAATCATATGGTGCGAGTTCGACCCGTATAGCACTTCAAGATGCAGTGTCAAGCGAGCGTTCATCGCCACGGCCCGGAAAAACTCTTCGGCGAGCTCGGTATCAAAATCACCGAGTTTTGGATTTTTAATATCGGCCCGGTAGACGAGGAACGGTCGGCCCGACACGTCGACGACCGCACGCGCGAGCGTCTCGTCCATCGGCAAATAACTCGTGCCGTAGCGGCGGATACCGATTTTGTCACCGAGCGCTTGATTGATCATCTGGCCGAGGGCAATCCCGACGTCTTCGACCGTGTGGTGGGCGTCGACCCACGTGTCCCCTTCGACATGGGCCGTCAAATCGATTTGGCTATGGAATGCGAACAGGGTCAGCATGTGGTCAAAGAAGCCGACGCCTGTCTTGACGTCACTTTGTCCCGTCCCGTTCAAATCGAGTTTAAGTTCGATGTTCGTCTCTTTCGTCTCTCGTTTCGTCTCAGCTGTTCTCAAGTGAAGTCACCTCTTCTATCGTTTGTTGAAGCAAGCGGTACGCCTCGTCCGTACCGGCACTGACACGAATCCCGTCTGCGAACGCGCGAACGTGCACGTCTTTTTCAAGGAATCGGGCGGCCCAGGCTTCGCTGTCCGGTGTCTCGACGTATAGGAAGTTGGCACGGCTCGGCAAGACGTTCCCGATCGGTGCGAGCAACGCCTCAAGCTTTTGTCGCTGCGTTTGATGGAAGTTGATCGACTCATCGATATAATCGGGGTCGTTCAAGACGACAGTCGCCACGGCCGCACTCAACCCGCTCACATTGAACGGAGAGCGGAACCGGTCAATCTTCTCGATTAAACGCTCGTCGGCAATCATGAAGCCGATGCGCAGATTCGCGAGTCCGAACGCTTTCGACAGCGTCCGGAGAATGATGACGTTCGCATGCTTCGCCAGGCGGTCTTTGAATGAATCTTCCATCGTGAAATCGATGTACGCCTCATCGACGACCAAATACGGGACTCGGCTGGCAATCGCTTCGAGATCATCGAGCGACCACATCTTTCCGGTCGGATTGTTCGGATTCGAGATGAGTACGAGTTTCGGCCGTTCCGCCTCAATCGTCTCCATCAGCGCCTCGAACGATAGTCCGTTCGCATCCGGCTGCACGAAATTCCCACGGGCGATGTGCGTATATATCCCGTACATCGAAAAGTCGGGAATCGGTGCGGCGACGACGTCCTCGGTATCGAGGATGGCCTGACAGAGAATCGCGAGCAATTCATCGCTGCCACTGCCGACCATGAGTTGTTGTGGGCTTACACCGGCATATGCCGCATAGCTTTGTTTCAACGCCGTCAACTCGTCGACCGGATAATGGCTCAAGTCGAGCGGCAGCTCACGTATCGCCGTCTTCAAGCGCTCAGGGAACGCATACTGGCTCTCATTTTGATTCAACGCGTGCCCTTTGACCGCATGCGGGACGTAGCGTGGAATCGATTCATAGTTCAGTCTCATACGTCCTCCAATCGGACCGCCATCGCCCGGGCGTGGCCGTCAAGTTGTTCTTGTTTCGCGATTCGAATCGCAGCACGTGTGATGCGTTCATCGAGTTCCGTCATTTGTAGGAACGTCTGGCGCCGGTAAAAATCATCGACCGAGAGTCCGCTCGAGAAGCGGGCCGTTCCGCTCGTCGGCAGGACGTGATTCGGTCCAGCGATGTAATCCCCAAACGCCTCCGCCGCTTCATGACCGAGGAAGAACGATCCGCCGTGGCGGATGGCTTGCATGTAGTCTTCCGGGTCGGCGACGGCGAGTTGGACGTGTTCGGCCGCCATCTCGTTCGCATGACGAATCGCCTCAGCCTTCGTCTTCACGAGGACACCCCCTCGCTTCATCGCCACCGTCGCGATCTCACGGCGCGGCAGTTCGTCCAACTGTCGGTCCAGTTCTTGTCGAATCGATTCAGCCAACTCCTCTGTCGGAACGAGCGCGAGTGCCGTCGCTTCGATATCGTGCTCGGCTTGAGCGAGCAAATCGGCGGCAATCCATCTCGGGTTGGCCGTCTCATCGGCGATGATAAGCACCTCTGACGGTCCTGCGACCGAATCGATGCCGACGATGTGGGACACGAGCGATTTTGCCGTCGCGACATAGGCGTTCCCGGGCCCGACGATTTTATCGACCGGCTGAATCGTCTCGGTGCCGAACGCCAAGGCGGCCACGGCTTGTGCGCCGCCGACGAGATAGCATTCATCCGCCCCGGCGATTTTTGCTGCAATCAATAACGATAAGTCGATGCCATCTTGTTTCGGCGGCGTCACCATGACGACCCGTTTCACGCCGGCCACTTTCGCCGGAATGATGTTCATCAACACGCTCGACGGATAGACGGCCGTCCCGCCCGGCACGTACACACCGACCGAGTCGAGCGGCATGAAACGTCGTCCAAGTCGGAACATCTCGTCTTCATACACGTCGTCTTGGCGTAGCTGGCGCTCGTGGAACGTGCGAATCCGTTCGGCCGCGAGCGTCAACGCCTCGGTCAGTTCAGCATATGCTTCAGGTGGTGTGAACGTCGTCAAATCGACCGTTTCGATTTTATCGACACCGTCAAATTTCTTCGTGAACGCGAGAAGCGCCTCGTCCCCGTTCGACTCCACGGCCTCGAGAATCGGTTTGACCGCTTCCGCCCAGCTTTCTCGCCGGGTCCGGTTCGTTTCCGTACTCATTTCGCTTCCTCCTTGCTCAAGCGACGAATCCAAGCCTTCAATTCATCGGGATTGTTGGCGAGAGCCGCCTCACTCGTGATGAACTTGGCGTTCACCGTGAAAATCGTCTCGTATTCTTCAAGGTCGTTCGCGCGGAGCGTCGCCCCCGTCTCGACGATGTCGACGATGCAATCGGCGAGTCCCGTGAGTGGTGCGAGTTCGACCGATCCGTTCAACGCGATCACTTCGACGTTCTGTCGCTTCGAGGCGAAGTGAGAGATGGCGATATTCGGATATTTGCTCGCGACTTTCAATTTTTTCGTCCCGTTCTTTCGTTCTTTCGGTCCGCAGACCGCCATACGGCAACGGCCGAATGGTAAGTCGACGACTTCAAGCACGCCCGGTGTCTTCTCGCGCAAGATGTCTCCGCCGACGACACCGACATCTGCCGCGCCGTGCATGACGTATTTGTAGACGTCATCCCCTTTGACGAAGATGAACTCATGCCCGTCGACTTCGACCGTCAGTTCGCGGCCACGCTTTTCGGGCCAAACGGTAAGCCCGACTTGTTCGAAATAGTCTCGGGCCGCTTTCTCAATGCGCCCTTTGGCAATCGCTACTTTCATAAAATCACCTCACCTAACTGTTCTAAATCAAGGGACAGGCCGAACGCCCGTCGCGATTGGCCGAAATGTCCGTATAGTGAATCATAGCGACCGCCCGAGAGGACGCGCCGTCCGTCGATGCTGCCTGTCACCGTCAATCCTGAATAGTAATCAAAATCACCGGTCTGACCAAAGTCGTACGAGACGTTCAAACCGATGGACCGTAAATGTTCGACCGCCCGCTCGACTTCCTCGATTGCAGCCGTCAAGCTTGGCTCAGCGACTTCCCGTAACTCATCAAGTGCCGAGTCACCAATCAGGAACGGTAATTTCGCGATTAACGGGTATTGATACGTATCGGCGAGTTCTCGGAGCGATTCCAAGTTACGGAGCGCCAAATATTGGCGTAACGTCCGTTCTGGGATACCGGCCTCGTCCGCCACTGCGGCGACCAAGGCAGCCGATCCAACTTGAATCCGGAGTCCGTCTTGCGGCAGGACGCGCTCGGTCATACTGAGAAACGAGGCGATCAACTCCATATCTGGAGCGTCCCCGTCAATCCATTCGAGACCGAGCTGTTGACGTTCGTGCGGCTGTCCCGAGTGCTTCGGGGTACGCCGGTACACGGCACCGGCGTACGCGACACGCATCGGCTCATGACCGTCCGCGAGTTTCCGGGCGATTTGTAACGTATAGTCTGGGCGCATGACGAGCAATTCGCCGTCATTCCCGAACAGACGATAATAGGCCGACTCATCGAACAAGGCCAAGTCTTGATAGTGCGAATAATATTCTACGAGTGGCGGTTCAATCACGCTATAGCCGTTTGATTCGGCTCGCTCTAGAAATGATAACATCCACTGCTTCGGACGCAGAACGTCCTCCCCTTGCAATTCGTGCCATCCTTCCGGGATGGATCCTTTTGTATTAAACCAAATCATCGATATCACCCTTTACCTTATTATCACTTTACCAAACTAAAGTAGTGTGTTAAATTTATCAAACCAAGCCGGTGCTGTCAACCGGCGAACTCGAAAGGAATGTCGCCTGATGATTGACTTTACCCGTGATGGTCACCTTCATACCCCATTTTGTCCACATGGCTCGACAGACCCGCTCCAGGCGTATGTCGAGCAGGCGTTAGCCCGTGGAATCAAGACGCTAACGTTCACCGAACACGCTCCGCTCCCGGCCCGGTTCCTCGACCCGACACCCGACAAAGACTCAGCCATGTCGCTCGAGTCGTTGCCGCTTTATATTGAAGCGATTCAGAAGCTGAAGTGGTCGTATCCTGAGCTCGATTTACGGCTTGGCCTAGAAATCGACTATTTGCCTGGTTGTGAGTCCGAGACGTTGGCTTTGCTCGAGCCGTATGCCGACGTACTAGATGAAACAATCTTGTCTCAACACTTTCTACTCGTCGACGGTGAGCTCCTGCCAGTCGATTTCTCGCTCGAGACGTTTCAAGTCCTCGTCGAACGTGTCGGTTCGTTCGAGGCCGTGATGAAACAATACTATACGGCGCTCGCTGCCGGACTCGCCTTCCCTTGGGAGCGTCTGAAAGTGGACCGGATCGGGCATATCGATTTACCCATCAAATATCAGACCAATTATGAATGGGACCGCTCCAACGTCCAGGCCGAACAGTCGCGCCTGCTTCAGACGGTGGCCGCCCGCGGTTTCGGGCTCGATTTGAATACGGCCGGACTCCGCAAACCCGAATGCGGACAGCCGTATGCGATCGAGGTCGCGTCTGAGGCGACCGGACTCGGCATCCCGTTCGTGCTCGGTTCGGACGCCCATATTGCCAAAGATGTGGGTGCCGGATTCGAAAGCATACAAAAAAAAGCCACGTTCCTATGAACGTGGCTTTTTCACAGCGATCTAGCTATCTAGATCCCCATTTTTGGTTGTCGATAACGATATGGCGTTCCATTTCTTCATCTATTGACAATAATACCATACTAATTCGGCAATGCAACCTAAAAATGAAAAAAGGATGACGGAATTGTCATCCATTGCTATTTAGACCGCCATTGCAGCGTATAAATCTTTTAATTCATTCGTAGCCGCTTCGTCCATCTGTAACGCGACGAGTTCGACGAATTGAAGGGCTGGATCCTTGTCGCCCGACATCCGAACGATCTCGGCTGCCGCATCGTCGAGCGCGAGCAAGATACCCGATACACCGAGCGTCGGGTAGTAACGGAGCAACGCGCGGACATGTTTCATTTCTGAAATATCGTTGCCATTAATCTTTAATGCTTTGACCGCCAACTCTTTATGCGTTCCAATTGCGAATTTATCTTCCCACACCTCTTCGAGTGTGATCAACGCTTCCACATCATAGGCACCATCTGTGAAACAAACTTGTTTTTCCATGTAACATTTCCCCTCTCGTTAATCTACTTTCATTATAAGAGAGAAACACACTGAAAGTTTGTGAAATATTGAACATTATGTGGAATTTTTATCTCACCTAGATGTGAACATACAAAAAAGGTCCCTCCGAAGAGAGACAAATAATGGAAGAGTAAAACACCATTGGCAGTACATTAATAATATAACACCGAATGTAAACGTTTACAATGTGTTTTTAAAACTTTTTTCAAGTGGCATATGTACCACGTCAATCCCGCTCTCGCGCATCAAGTCGAGGCCATCACCGTGTTCATATCCGACCGCATAGACGACACGGGCGACGCGAGACGCAATCAAGGCAAGCGAGCAGGCGTGGCATGGCGAATGGGTCACGTAGGCCGTCGCCCCGAACGCGTTCGTCGAGTCGGCAGCTAACTTTCCGATTGCATTGATTTCGGCATGTATCTCATGCTGCTTCGACCAATTGTGATGATCGTACGGGTCTGAGCATTTGATATAGGTCACACCATCATGGATGATTTGGACCGGCGTCTCGAGCAAGTCGACCGCGTTCGCTGATACGTACTCGGCCCGCTTATAAAACCCGTCGTCTCGCTTTATGAAGATTTCGTTGCAGTTCGTATGCCCCGGCGGCGTGCCGTTCAGACCGATCGAGATTGGTTTCTCGTCTTTGACGATGACGCAAGCGACACTTTTAGAGGCACATTTCGAGTGACGGACCGCCATCATATCGGCAAACTGTAACCACGTCTCGTCCCATAGGTGCTGTTTATCCATTGTTCATCCTCCTCGAAGAAAAGGAAAGTCTGAGTGCTCAGACTTTCCCCGTTCAATATCCAGTCTCTTTTGGCAACTCTTTGTTTTTTGAGGCAATCTCGATGACTTTTTCTTTCAACTCGTGCTCCATCCGATCGAGTTCACGTTCCGCCTCACGACGCTTCTGACGTCCCTCTTGTTGAATTCGAAGCGTCTCATCGAGCGTCGAGAGCAAGTTCTCGTGCGCCACTTTGAGCGACTCGACCGAGACGATACCTTTCTCGTTCTCTGTGGCAATCTCGATGGACGAGTCTTTCAACATCTTCGAGTTCTGCTCGAGCAACGTGTTCGTCGTCTTCGTGACGTCTTGCTGCATCCGGAGCGCCGTCTTTTGTCGCGTCAAGCTGAGGGCGAGCACGACTTGGTTCTTCCATAGCGGAATCGTATTGACGACCGCCGACTCGATTTTCTCGGCTAGAATCTGGTTGTTCTGCTGGATGACCCGGATTTGTGGAGCCATTTGCAGGCTGATCGTCCGGCTCAGTTTCAAATCGTGCAACTTTTTCTCGAACCGGTCCGCCAGTTGAATCATGTCGTTCAACTGCTGCAGTTTGACCTGGTCTTTCGACATCTCGACTTCTTGACGAAGCGGGGCAATCTCATAGCTCCGTACGTGATCGAGTTTCGTCTCCCCGGCGGCGATATAGACGTTAAGCTCCTCGAAGTAGCGTTTGTTCTTATCGTACATTTGATCGAGCATCGTGATATCCTTCATCAATCCGAATTTGGCTCGGTCTAGATTATGGATGACCTCTTCTAAATAGACGCTCATCTTTTCGAACTGTAACTTATAGTTCTCGGCTTTCTTCTTGGCACGACCGATGAGCGGCAGGTTGTCCATGAAGCTCTTCTTCTCCGGTTGCAACATGTCCGGGTCCATCTTGCGCACGTTCTGCATCAAGTCGGACAATAGTTTGCCGGCGTCTCCGCCATCTTTCATCCGGACCTCGGTCAAGATTTGGTCCGAGAATTGTGATAGTTCACGTTGTACATTCGAGCCGAACAGCATAACCGAATCCGTCTTTTTAATATCGATCGACTCCGCGATGCGCGTAATCCGTTCTCGGTGCGCTTGTGGGACGTCGGCATTCACTTGAATGGCCGGCACCTCATGTTTCTCGGTCATCGCTGACCAGTCCACGGACGGGTCCGAAATCGCGTCGGTTTCCGTCTTCGTTTTCGTTTGGGAAGTAAGTTCTTCTTCTGGCCATGACTGCCAGTTCGTTTCATTCGATGAAGTCATGCTTTTTTCTCCCTTCTGGTTGATCGGCCAACACTCTCTCCATCATGATCAACTCTCGTTCAAAATCGACCGCGTCATCTTCGAGAAGACGACTGCGCTGTTGTTTGAACTTGTCGACGATGAGTCGCATATTGGTCATCAACTGTTCACGTGTCTCTTCTTGAATGACGACGCGTTTTCCTTCTAGTTCTTTGAATTTCAATACGACCGATACGAGTGAGTCCAAGTAGAACGTGAACAAGTCACGGACATGCTTGGCATCTTGAGGGTTCTCGAACAGCTCAGCGAACAGTTCGTGTGCTTCTTTCGAGACCGCCTTCATCTCACGTCGCACCTCGATGTCTTTAATCTCAGGCAGGACGCGGTCAATCTGTTGTAACTTCTCATAACCTTGTTCAATCGTCCGCTGTAAAAATTGAAGCTCTAAATCATCTGTCGCTTCGAATTGACGCACCGGCGCCGCTTCTTCGAGCGGTTTCAAGATGCGTGAACCGACGAACGGTTCGTCTTCATCAAGCAACAGTTTCTTTTTGGCCCGCTTGGCGACGGGCGCCGGGGCCCGTTTCCGGCGTTTGTTGTTCGACCACACTTCGTTCAATACGAGCGCCCCGACGATGATAAACAACCAAGAGAAATCAAAAACGCTTATGGCAAAATATAGGATCGCCCCGGTCAGGGCCCATTTCATCCATGTTTTCATCCGTTTCACCTCGTCTCATGATACTTCTATTGTACCTTACGTGACCCTTCAAAAAAAGTTTCGTCATCTTTATAAGCTTAGCATAACGTTCCTACTCACTCTCTCGGTCGCAAGAACGAAAAGTACTAAAGACGACTGTAAAAAAAGCCTCCTGATTCGACGAATCAGGAGGTTGCTTCCGTTATAATGTGATCCACGTCGATACCATGACGATCGCGACGGTCACCGGGATGACGTAACGAATCAACAAGTGCCAGATTGGATACAACTTCACACCAATGTTTGACGTTTGAATTTCTTCTTTCAAAATGCGCTGATCGACGACATAGCCGACGAAAATCGATGTCAAGAGTGCACCGACCGGCATCAAGACGTAACTGACGATGTAATCCATCGAATCGAAGAACGTACGACCGTTCAAGAACTGCATCTCGCTCATGACACCGAACGAGAGCGCCGACGGAATCCCGACCGCAAAGACAGCCGCTGCCAAAATCAACGTCACATTGCGCTTCGACATCGTCTGTTTCTTCTCGTTCAATTTATCCGTCACACCCGCGACGACGACTTCAAGCATCGCAATCGACGATGTGATTGAGGCGAACGTGAACAAGAGGAAGAACAACACCATGAAGAATCCACCGAGCGGCACTTGATTGAAGACAGCCGGCAAGACGACGAAGAGAAGTGCCGGTCCTTCTGCCGGGTCAAGACCCGAAGCGAAGACGGCCGGGAAAATCGCAAGTCCTGCCAAGAGCGACACGGCAATGTTCAACAGTACAATCATGTTCGCCGAACGATTGAGCGTCCCTTTCGTCTGAATGTACGACGCGTACGTCAACATAGCCGCAACCCCGAGCGATAGCGAGAAGAACGCTTGACCGAGAGCGAACAAGACCGATTCTCCGCTCAACGCCGAGAAGTCCGGTTGTAAGAAGAAGCGAACCCCTTCCATCGCCCCGTCGAGCGTCAACGAACGGATGACGAGCACGATGAAACTGACGAACAAGAGCGGCATTAAAATCTTACTCATGCGCTCGATGCCAGCCTCGACGCCTTTTAGGACAATCAAGAGCGTGATCAATAAGAACAAGAACTGACCGAACACGGCGATGCCTGGTGATGAGACGACATCTCCGAACACGGCACCGAATTCGTCAGGCGAACGTCCGTTCAACGTCCCGCTCAGTCCGAGCCCGACATAAATCAAGACCCAACCACCGATGACACTGTAGAATGAGAGCAATAAGAAACATGCGATGACACCAAGGTAACCGACGACCGTCCAACGGCCGGGGCCTAATTTTTTGAAGGCGAGCAGTGCCGTCTTTTGTGTCGAGCGTCCGACGATGAATTCACCGATCAATAACGGTAACCCGAGTAAGAGCGTGAACGCTAAAAACATGAGCAAAAAGGCGCCGCCTCCACTTGTGCCGGTGACATACGGAAATTTCCAGATTGCACCGAGACCAATCGCAGACCCTGCGGCCGCTAAGATGAATCCAATTTTTGAGGCGAACGAATTTTGCGCCATTACCATCCCTACTTCCTGTTTTCATATCTTATTTCATAATAATAGTGAAATACTAACACGGTTCAGAAACGAGAACAACTAAAAACAGAGAAAAGTCTGAATTCTTTTCTCTGTTGGCAATGTTTATCGTTTTTTAGTGTGACGGGACAAGAAATGACATCTCGCTCGGCAAGACATGGATGTCCAACCGCTCCGCCTCAAAGTGCTCCCCATCGACGTCGATGATTTGAGATTCACTTAAATGGACGCTTAGTTGCGACATCTGTAGATGCACCCATTCCGGGGACGACTGTTCGAGTCCAAGTTGTTGGGTCAACAGTTGACGAATCATCGGGAAGCCGATGGCCGAACTATGGACGACTTCGACGAGTCCGTCCGTGAACGACTGGGTCGGGAGCTTCGTCGGCACCGTCCCGAGATAAGCCCCGTTCCCAACATATAAGAAGCTGACCGGTCCATCGTGGACGATTTTCCCGCCGTGTTCGATGCGGATGTCGAACGGGTCGGCTTCCCGAAATTGGCGAATCGTCGCCAAGAAATACCCGATCGACCCGAGAGATTCTTTTTGGAGCGGGTCGATTTGTCTCGAGGCATCCGCAATCAGCCCGACGCCGATAAAGTTAAGTCCATATCGTTCGTTCACTCGCATCACATCGACCGCTTGGGCATAACTCATCTTGAACAAGCGGGCCGCCTCGATTGGTTCGACCGGTAGTGCGAGAGCACGGGCGAAATCGTTGCACGTGCCGGCCGGAATCAGACCGATTGTCGGCCGTTCGTCCCGAGGAAGCTTCATCAAGCCGTTGACGACCTCATGGAGCGTCCCATCCCCACCGATGACAATCAAGTGCTCATAAGCACCGCTCTCTTCGGCGAAGCGGCCGGCGTCTCCTTGCGCGAGCGTTTTCCGAATCAAAATCTCGTCGTACAACGATTCAATCGTCCCGACGACCTCACCGAGCATTGTCTCATTTCCGCCTGACGCCGGGTTGGAGATAATCAAAGCTCTCATAATAAGCCCGCCTGCTCCAAGAAGTCTTTCGCGACATCGTACGCTCGCTCGTTCCCGTACGCGACGCGACGGTTCAATTCAGACATCTCTTCGTCTGTGATTTGGCCGCCCAATTGATTGAGGGCGTCCTCGATTTCCGGGTGTTCGTCGAGCGTCTCTTGTTTCACTAACGGAGCTCCTTGATAAGGCGGGAAGAACTGTTGATCGTCCTCGAGGACTATCAATTCGTTCTCCGCGATATCCGGGTCGGTCGCGTACGCGTCGACGAGATTGACGTCCCCGCGGGCGATGGCACGATAGCGCAACTTTTGTTCCATCGACACGACCGATGGGAAATCGAGGCCATACGCTTGTTGGAGTCCCGGGTATCCGTCTTCACGGTCCGTGAACTCGAGCGTGAACCCGGCTTTAATATCTGATTGCACGTTTCGTAAATCTGAGATGGCCGTGATGTCTTCTTGCTCGGCATAGTCACGTGGAATCGCGATGGCGTAGGTGTTGTTGAACTGCATCGGTTCAAGCAACGCATAGCCATCATCGGCGAGTGCGTCACGAGCCTGTTCATACACTTCGCGGGCGTCGTTCGAGTTCGGTGTCTCTTTCACGAGACTTGCGAGCACCGTTCCCGTGAACTCTGGATAGATGTCGACATCTCCGGATTGCAGTGCACCCCAGACGAACGTCGTCTCTCCGAAGTTCGGACGGACAGATACGGACAAATCGGTCTGATCTTCAATCAACAACTTATACATGTTCATTAAAATCTCAGGTTCAGGCCCGAGTTTCCCTGCGATGACGAGATCGGTCTGCTGTGTCCGACCGAAGGCGAGCGGGGCCGCGATGATGAGCGCCAACACGGTCGAGACGGTTATCAATTTCGTCTTGTTGCGTGTCGCCGTCGCACCTTCCATTTGGCGGAGCAAGAAATCGAACAACAAGGCAAGGATGGCGGCCGGGATTGCCCCGAGGAGAATCAAATAGTTGTCGTTCCGGTTGATTCCGAGAAGGATTAACGTCCCGAGCCCACCTGCACCGACGAGGGCGGCAAGTGTCGCCGTTCCGACAATCAGCACCATCGCCGTCCGAATCCCGGCCATGATGACCGGCAGTGCGAGCGGCAGCTCTACTTTCATCAAGCTTTGGTTCGGTTTCATCCCACAAGCACGGGCCGCTTCGATGAGCGATTTGTCGACTTCGTTCAGCCCGGTGAATGTATTTCGTAATATCGGGAGCAACGCATATAACACGAGGGCAATCGTTGCCGGTAAAGCACCGATTCCGACGAGCGGAATCATGAGACCGAGGAGCGCCAAAGAAGGAATCGTTTGAATGATGGCGGTAACGCCGATTGCGGTCTCAGCCACTTTCTTGCGGCGTGTCAACCAAATCCCGAGCGGAACGGCGATTAAGACGGCAATCAAGAGTGATACGACGGAGAGCTGCAAGTGCTCAATCAGCGCCTCAACGAGTTCTCCGCGCCGGTTTTGAAATGTCTCAAGCATCTACCTCACCTCTTCCGCGTTGTGTAAAGTCGAGGACGAACGGGTCCGTACTCGCTCTGATTTCATCCGGAGTACCGATGACGACCAATTCGCCATCACGCATCAACGCGATGCGGTCACCCAACTTCATCGCTTCTTGCATGTCATGGGTCACGAACAGAATCGTCTTCCCGAGCTCATCGTTCAAGCGTTTAATATCGTCTTGAAGCTGACCGCGGCTAATCGGGTCGAGCGCCGAGAACGGTTCATCCATCAGGATGACTTCCGGGTCGGCTGCGAGCGCCCGGAGAACGCCGACGCGTTGTTGCTGGCCGCCGGATAGTTCGGTCGGCTTTTTCGCGCGCAAGACCGGGTCGAGCCCCGCAATCTTCATGAGTTCAGTCACCCGGTCCTTCGTCTTCTGTTTCGGCCATTTCAATAATTCGGGAACAACAGAAATATTTTCCTCGACCGTTAAATGAGGGAATAAGGCAATTTGTTGAAGCACATAGCCAATGTTACGTCGCAACTCGTATATATCGAATTGATAAATCTCTTTCCCGTCGATGAGGATTTTTCCATCTGTATGGTCAATCAGTCGATTCACCATCTTCATCGTCGTCGTCTTCCCGCACCCCGATGGTCCGATTAAGACAAAAATCTCTCCTTTACGTACTGTCAAATCCAAGTCTCTGACGGCTAGCGTCCCGTCTTCGTAGCGCTTGGATACATTTTGAAATTCTATCAACTCTACCCCTCCTCGGCTCGTAACTTTTCATGAAAGTCAGATATTAGTTTGCCCGTTTCCAACGTTTGTTAAACAATTGGACGTGCTAATCTGGTGCCTGCATCCACCAGAATCATGAGACAAGACACAAAAAAAAGGTCCTCCTGAAGGAGAACCTGGTGTTATGGAAGTGTAATTGTGATGTGACGGCGACCCCAGTTGATAGCCTCGTCTTTCGTATCAACGAGCAAGTCGACGATATTTCCTTTAATGCGTCCACCGGTATCGAGGGCGATTGCTTGACCGACACCTTCGATTTGAACGACCGTTCCAAGTGGGATGACGGCTGGATCGACGGCGATGATGCGCATGCCGTTATAGTAAATCGAATCCGTGACATCATGCCCGGTCGCCGTCAAGACGCGCCCCCCATATGAGCCGTTGTCGGCTGCATCGTTCGTGTACGCCGTCGATTCGGCTTGAATGGAGCGTCCTGCTGTTGACACCGGAGTTGCGGTTGCCGTCGGCGCGGACTGCTTTTTCGCAGCTACAGCTTGGCGTTTCGCTTCTTCTTGTCGTGCCTGCTCGGCAGCGACACGTTTTTCTTCGGCCAAACGTTCTGCTTTGGCTTCACGTTCCGCCTGCTCACGCTCAGCTTTCTCTTCGGCCGCTCGTTTTTCTTCCGCAATCCGTTTCGCTTCAGCGACACGTTTTTCTTCAGCGATCCGTTTCTGTTCGGCTAGTCGTTTTTCTTGTTCAATCTGTTGTTGACGTTCTTGCTCGATTGCTTTTCGTTCCAATTCAAGTGGGTTTTGGACAATTTTTTGTTCCGTCCCAATCCCGATTTGGGCGGCATCGGCCGTCGCGGCAAACGCGAACGTTCCAACAGCCATAAGTAGGAGAGTCATCATATATTTTAAGGAATGCATAATCAATAGGTCAGCACCTTTCTCGTCATCTAACGAACAGGAGTTAATTTACCATGCCCGTCGGACCCCGAGAAGGGATTTTGATGAAGTGAAATATTTCTGACATATCGACTCAATGCCGGTTACAATCTGTAACATTTACAAGAAACATAGCATTACCAAGCGTTCTCATAAAAAACTACAGATTCGTTACAACATATCGTGTAACAAACCTGTAATCTGATTGTCATTCTGTTTCAGCTTCGGTCGAGCGCAAATCGTGAGGTCTTACCATGCCCCAAGGTGCCACATCGACGTCGACCTCGAACGACTTCGCCCCTTCGATTGCTGATGTTTCTTCCTCAGCGACACGATACGAACTCATGTCATCAATATACACTTGGCGATCGTAATAGTTGGCCCGCGTGCCACCGAAGAACGGCCGCGAACTGACCCGGTCGATGGTCGCATAGCCATCGTCGCCCGTTTTGAACGACACGTATACCGTCCCGGATTCGACATCTTGTCTGCCTTCGAACGAGTCATACTCCAAGTAGACAAAATCTCCAAAGAACGGGTCATACGGTTCGTATGAGGTCGCTTTGAACGTATACGTCTCCCCGAACCAAGAGACCGCATAGACGAGCAGTATAAACCCGACGGCAATCAACACTTGCACAATCGGCACTAACCAAGGCGTCAATCGTTTCATGTCTGAGCATCCCCTCTCGTACGACTACGGCTGCGCCACCACAAGGCGAGCGACAATGCGAAGACGATCAATGCTCCGATGAGGAAGAAGAGCGAAATGTCGAGTTTGTCCCAAACGTAGATGAAGTAAATCGTCATTTGAACGAGCAAGAAATAGATGAAAGCGAGCACGATCGGTTTGCGATTGTGGTCTTGATAGACGAGATAAGCGAGGGCGACCACTTCAAGCAGGATGGCCAGCAAGATGCCCGAATCCTCGAATAATGAGAATGGGATGACGGCGAGCAGGCTGACCCACATCAAATCTGGACGTCGGTGCAACAAATAGACGGCGACCAGTACGACCGAGAGAACCGTCGCCTCGATGACCGACGGCGTTCGTTGCGACAACCACCCTTCCGTCGCATTGATCAAGTAACCGATCGATAGGACGGCTGCGACGAAGAGATACAGATAGTTCCATTGAGCCCGCTCCCGATACACAAGAAACAAGACATGCAACGCGGCGAGTGCCCATAGCGGCCAAAAGCGGCCTTCATAGTCGACGTACTGACCGATTGTGATCAATAGGCCGTAGAAGCCGAACCAGGCGAAGATGCGATCGAGCTCGTTGTCCCCATAATGGAACCAGACCCACGTGACGATCAATCCGAACGCAATCAATGTGATGCCGATGCCTTCAAAACTATTCGTGATGGCCAAAAAGGCAGCGAGTGCGGCCAAAAACGTAAAAATCGGATGTTTGAAAATCAATTTGTGCATGACGGCGACGGCAAGGAAGAGCCAGAATAAGAACGGAATTTGCGAGGACAGATTATACGTGGTAAAGATGACAATCATCGTGGCGACGAAAAAGGCGACACCTAACAGCCGGAACAACGTCACATAGCGTGACGCCTTCACTTGCAGCCGTTCGGCGGTCACATACATCCCGACCATAAACACAAGGAAAATGGCGACTTTCACAAGGTCAGGAATCGCTTGCCAATTGGCCGCGACGAAACTGAAGAGACTAAGTGCGAGCAAGATTGATCCAATAATCACAAGAATCGGCGGTTTGTGCTCACGTTTGTCACCGACCGCCAATTTCTTATGTTCGTACTCGACCAAGCGCTGACCGGTCACTTCATCTAGTAAACCGGCCTCTTCCCATTCACGAACTTTTTTGTCAATGGACACCTGAATCATCCCTTTCGCTTAAAAGGTCAGCTGGCGCGTTCGATCAGTTCCAAATCTTTTTTCAGTAAAACTTGCTTCTCAAATTCGAGACCAAGCTGTTGAAATTCTTCCATGATGGAAACGTCCCCGATGACCGTATTGGTCAATACGGCAGTCACTTCTGCGACCCAACCTTCACGAGTTGACTTGACGATATCACCCACAACGAATTCTACAGACACACCCATTCACTTCCAATCTTAAATTTGTTTCTATCATTATAACGAAATTATATCGGTTTGAATACGTTTTCTTTAAGCCGTTTAATAAATTGTGTCAAAATTTTTCCAGTCAATCCCCAAATAATGTAGTCTTCATGTTCATAAAAAGGTTCTCTCATTTTAATTACCCGTTTTTCATACGCTTTAGCATTCGCCATCCGGTCAAACGGAATATTTTGATCGGGATTCATCGTCCATTCCATCTCACCGTGGAATGGGTCGAGTAACAAGAGCGTCTCGACCGGGATGGAGAACAAATGGTCGACTTCGTCGGTGTGACGGACATCGGGGATTGCCGGAATCACTCCGACGAACGGATAAATCAATTGCCGGTGTGGCGTCGCGAGCGGTTGCAGGCGACCGATTACTTCAATCTCTTCCAGCGCGAGCAACAGCTCCTCACTCGTCTCGCGAACAGCCGCCTCGACCGGAGTCTCGCCCAAGTCGAGACGGCCGCCCGGGAAAGAGATCTCTCCAGGCTGACGCCGCATCGTGTGGGCGCGCACTTCAAAGATGACATGCCACGCCCCATCGACCTCGGCCAATGGAATCAACACGGCAGCCGTCTGTTCATAGTTCTCCTCCATCGAGAAACTGTCACGTAATTGTTGTTCCGTGATCCATGATTGTTTCATTCTTTCCACCTCATTCTCTTTGTTTCTACACTTCCACCATTGTCTCCTCGTTTAAACGCATCAAATGTCGGAAATATCATTATTAATGATAGGAGATGGTAGATGTGGTGGACAAACAAGTTGATGTATTGATAGTCGGGGCGGGCCCGACCGGACTCACGCTCGCGCTGACGTTGGCCAGATATGGAATCTCTTTTGAAATCATCGATCGCAAGACGACGCCGTCGAACAATTCCCGCGCCATCGGGATTCAACCGCGGACGATTGAAGTCTTTTCTCGGCTCGATGTCGCCAAAGAAGTGCTCGGTCGGGCGCGGACAATCGAGAAAGGAAATCTATATTTCTCAGGGCAATGGACGGCCAAGCTCGAGTTCTCCCGTCTCGTCACGCCCTATCCGTTCGTGACGTTGCTCCGTCAAAACGAGACCGAGGCGATTCTCGAGGCGGCGTTAAACGAGCATGGGCATTACGTTCAACGCGGTGAATCGCTCGTGTCACTGACACATTACCCGTCCCGCGTGCTCGCGCATCTGGAATCGGACTCAAACCGTACCATCGAGGCCAAGTATGTCGTGGCGGCCGACGGGGCGAACAGCTCGATTCGACGCATGCTCGCTCTTCCGTTCAGTGGAAAATCGTTCAAGGAATCGTGGGTGCTCGCCGACATGAAAGCCAAATGGAACATTTCACGTGAAGAAGTGCATATCTTCTTTTCGGACCGCGGCGTGTTGGAAGTCTTCCCGCTCACGGACGACACGATTCGCATCACCGGCAATCTCGCGAGCGATGAATCGTTCAGCGAGGCGGAACTGCGTGAGTTGATTGAACAGCGCAGCCATATGGATGTCGAAATCGACGAGGTCGAATGGTTCTCACTGTTCCGGGTCCATAACCGCATGGTCGACTCGTTCATTCACAATCGCGTCATCCTCATGGGGGACGCCGCCCATATCAATTCACCTGTCGGCGGACAAGGGATGAATACCGGCATCGCCGATTCGTTCAACCTCGGCTGGAAGCTGTGGCTTCATCTGAAGGCGGGTGCCCCGTTCCGCGTCGTCGATTCGTATCGCGATGAGCGCGAGCATGTGGCCCGAAACGTGCTACAGACGACGAACGTGGCGACCGAAGTGTTACAGACGACGCTCCCGGTCCTGCTGCCGTTCCAAGCGCTCGGCGCCGACGTCTTCACGCGTGTCAATCTCATCAACCAAAAAATCACGGAACGGATTGCCCAGTTACACTTGTCGTATCCCGGACATTCCCGCGTGCCGTTCTTACGCGTCACTGAAGGTAAGATCTTCCCAGAGATCGAGATTATCCGAACGGACGACGGACTCCGTACGAAGATTTCAGAAGTTGCCGACGGCCGCTTCCAAGTACTCGTGCTCGACGACGATAAACGGGACGCGAGTGCGTTGTACGACTATTTGAACGACCATCAATCGTTCTTCCAAATCATCACGCTGTCGAAGACGAGCCGTCCCTTCTTCGATCAAGGTAACGAGCTCGCGAAATCGCTGTTCATGAAACGCGGCGTCCTCGTCATCCGGCCGGACGGGTATCTGCTCCACAAACAGCGGCACCTTCGCCCGGAATCGCTACAAGCGACAATGGCAGCTTGGTTGCCGTCCCCATGACAAAAGCTCCGCTCGAAAATGAGCGGAGCTTTTGATTACGCTTGGTTATAATAAAGCGTCCCTGGTTTCGACAGCGTCAAGTCGTAGAATGCCTCGAACGCTTCCATGTCTTCCAACTTGCGAAAATCGACTTTGTCCGTCTCTTCATTCGGGATTGCGACGATAATGCCATCATCGGTCTGTTTGATCATCCCGGTCTGTCCATTATGGATGCGGATGTAGAGCACGTGCTTGTCTTCTAGCAGCGTCACGGCTTCGCGACGCGATTGAATCGTTGTTTTCATAGTCATCCCCCACTTTCTTTTGAGTATACCGGTCCATCGTTGTTGCTTTCAAGCGGTTGCGCCCTTAAAATTATGTAAAGAAGGGGTTGAACGCTTTGAATTTGGAAACTATTTTAATTATCGTCTTAGGCATCACATTCGTCGTGCTCGTCTCGATCCGCGCCGTCCGCAATTTGCAGTGGGTCCGCTTCGGTGAGGCGTTCGGTAAACAAGGCGAGGCGCTCCTAGACGACTATACGTATTTGACGGAACAAGGCATCACGTGCCGTGTCGAACATGGCTTGCCGACCGGACGGCTGTTCCGCCCGCTCGCCAAAAACTTGGACGATCGGGTCGCCTTGTTCGTCCATCGCAAAGATGAACAGAAGGCTCGACAATTATTGAAATAAAAATGGCGCTGACTCTTCAGCGCCATTTTTATTTATGTAGTTGACGTTCCGAGCAATAATAGGCGATCTGTTTAATCGTCGCCTCGGACAACAACTCGAGCTTCGTCTTCGTGATGACGTCATCCATCACGTCGAACGTCTCGGCACAGTTCGCTTTAATCCGTTCCACTTTGAGACGCGGTGTCTCCGGGAATATTAAAAATGACGTGACGGGGACAGCTTGTCCGCATTGCCTCTTCAAGACGCTCCGGACGTGCTTCGTCATCCGCTCAAGTTCTTCCATCGGATGCGGATAGATGTTTTTCCAACCGAGCGGCGTCTCGAGACGACAATCCCGGTTCGTCATATGGACGGCCGACGTCGTCCGGTTGATGCGGACTAAAAAGACGCCTTTCGGCCCGACCAACACATAATCGAGCACGTCATCGCCGAGCTGGACGTGTTCAATCATCATCCAATCAAATCGACATGTATGACGAATGATCTCGACAATCTCGTCCGTGTACGATTTCGGTGGTGCGATGACTTCTTCTTTCGTGCGGAACAAGCCTTTCGTCTGTCGTTTCTCAGGTTCTTTCTTGACGGCCGTCAATACTTGTAACATCTTCTCCACCTCCTCCCTTTATTCGCTTGGACCGACCTGTTTTCCAAAGACGGCCTTTTCTAAATTCGAGATGCGACGCAACATGTCATAGTTCGATGCGACAGGCTGGGCCGGTTTGACCGGTTCTGCTACTTGTTCATTCGAACCGCGACGGAGCGACTCGTTCTCTTGACGCAACCGTTCGATTTCTTTCGTCATCTTCTCGTAATCGCGGATGACGACGTCCAAAAACTGGTCGACTTCTTCTTGTGAGTAGCCACGGAGGGCGGTCTTGAATTCTTGTTTATAAATGGCTTCAGCTGTTAGTTCGGTCTGCATGATTTTTCACTCCCAATGTTGTTCCCATTGTTTTTCTTCTTCGATTACACGTAACTCTTCCGGCGTAATCAAGAATAACTCCATCTGGTGTTTTCGTTTAGCCCCTTCGACGAGAAAACGAGGGCTTCCCCCCGTCTCTTCGTCATACAGCGTGATTAATCCTGCTGCTTTGTCCAAAAAGAAGGCGGTTTTTGCGCGCAATTGGCTCGGGTCCTCATATGGACGTTGGGTCAGCGGTTCAAAAAAGTCAGCCTCGAGCTGCATGCGGATGAACAGTTCTTGTTCAAACGGCTTATATTTCTCTTCCATCTGTAAAAAAGGTGGAAAGACGGCAATTTTGATTGGATACGTTTCCCTTAACTCTAACAATACTTCTCCAGCCCACAATTCACAACCGTTCGTCCCACTAAAGATGAACCATTCGGCCCCAAGTTCGATCGCTTCCATTATCTTTCGCTCGTACGCTTCCTTGATGATATCGATGCCGGGATGGTCGGCTTTGAAGATGCCGAGCTCATGTGGACGATATCCGGTGATGGCGACAACTTTCATGACCGCTTCCTTTCTAACCGGCTCATCCGATGACGGAGTGCCCGCATCTCGGTCAAGGCGGTCTGTCGAAGTACCGTCTCTTTCCGTTCCGAGAGCGTCAGCGCCTGCTCGGTGAACGTGATGGCTCGGTTGATGTCTTTTTGGTGATGCTCGGCATATTTCGCCAACTCGACGAGCGCCTCGACCGTACCGACCTGTTCGAACAGCGGTAGCGCCTGCTCCATCTGCCCGGTCCGTTTCAACAGGAGCGCTTGACGCATCAAGGCACGTTTCGTCGGCCGCTCAAGGCGTTCATATTCTTGAAGCGCCGCCTCGGCGTTGCCGAGATCGTTCAACCAATGGGCCCGCTCTTCCCCGAACGGCGTCTCATCGGCTTCGACGAGATGACAAAGCCGTTTATAGAGTGAGACGAGACTCAAGCAGTCGGCATGGTGGTGCTCGATGACGGGCTGGATGATATCCGGTTCCCGCTCCTTCACGTATTGGAAATAGTGCATCGGCGCCAAAAAGCCGGGCATGTCGTCCGTCCGGGCATGGCCGAAGTGGGCCTCGACCGCTTTGAGCGAGACCGATTCAAGCGTCGGTTTCAACAGACGACGTGAGGCATGCAACAAATCGACGTGGCCGACGGCCGGGAGCGCCTTCACTTTTGAACGGACGAACGTGTGCCTTGTTTTGATTTGGGGCCAGTCGAACGACTTGCCGTTATACGTCACGAAACGAACCTCGTCGCCGATGTCGTTCAAAAAGTGATAATAGAACGCCGTCTCGAACGCCGGGTGCGGCAACACATATTGAATCATCTCCAGATGATCGTCTTGGAAGCGCGCGAACCCGATTAAAAAGATTGAGGTGCCGGAGCCACGAAGCCCGGTCGTCTCGGTGTCCATGAACAGTACTTGTTCGGAGGGGACATCGACTTGAAAGAACGGATGGGTCGATGTCGCGAGCGAGGCTTTCGCCGCTCCGAACGTATAGTCGTGATACGTCTCATCGAGTGGATACATCTGTTTCAAGCGGACGCACCACTCTTGCTCGAACGTCAAAATCTCTCCGCCGCGCTCGCGCCATTTCGCCTGTTCAACGTCGTCCGGCGTCACGGTCACTTGTTTCGGTTCATTCGTTTTAATAAGTCGTGATAGTTTTGCTTTCATATCGTTCCTTTCAATGCTTGCAACTGTCTGACGACCTGTTGTTTAAAGTCACCGTAGCCAATCATCCCGACACAGCGCGGACAGCCGCTCTCGCACGGACAATCGTCGACCGTGCGAATGGCCGCGTCCAACACGTCGTCGGCGTCGCGATAGAGTGCCTCGCTCAGCCCGATGCCGCCCGGGTAACGGTCATATAAATAGACGGTCGGTTTACTCGTATGCGTCGCTTTCATTTGAATCGTCGTGAACAGATCGAGCGTGTCGCACATCAAATAGAGCGGGGCCAAGCGTCGCAACAGGTCGCTGACCGCTTCGAGCTGGTCTTCCATGTCGGCTTCCGAGTAGGCGAACCGCTCATCGAGCGTGAACCAGGTCGCGGTCGTATGCAGTTCCCGTTCCGGCAAGTGAATCGGTCCGGAACCGATATTCTCATGCGTCCCGAACTTGATTTTCTTGAACAGTGTCGCCATCGCGATGACCGACACTTCCCCGAACGTCTTCACGCCGGTCGTATTGTTCTCTTCCAACACTTTCAGTTCGACCGCCAAATTGGCGTCCGTATAGTAGTCGACGTCGACACGTCGGACGTACGCTTTCTTCTCTTCGAAGTCGAGCCGTTCGACTTGATACTGCTCGGCGCCATGTAAATAGATGGCTTCGTCATGAAGTAACGTCATCGCGCTGAACGTATCCATCTCGCCGATGACTTGGTTCTTCGCGGTTTGATCGACGATGACGACGTTCTCTTGGTCACTCGTTCGAAGCGAGATGTCATGGGCCGGGAACGCATCGGTCATCCAATAATATTTATCGGCCCGTTCGTGCAGGATGTGGGCGTCCGTCAAGAAATCGAGAATCTCTTCCGTCTCGACCGTTCCGAATCGCTCCCCTTTCTGGAAAGGCAGTTCGAAGGCGGCACATTTCATATGGTCGACGAGGATGATTAAATTGTTCGGATCGAGCCGCGCCGCTTCCGGAGACCGGTCTAAAATCAAATCGGGTTGTTCGACGACGAGTTGATCGAGCGATGACGACGAGGCGACGAAGATGACGAGCGCCTCGGAATGACGGCGTCCGGCCCGCCCGGCTTGTTGCCACATCGAGGCGACCGTGCCCGGATAGCCATTTAAGACACACGCTTGCAATTGGCCGATATCGACGCCGAGTTCGAGCGCATTCGTCGAGACGACGGCTTTAATCTCTCCGTTACGGAGCCGGCGTTCGATTTCGCGACGCTCCGATGGCAAATAACCACCCCGGTATCCGACAATCGATTTAGGACCAAGCTCGCGCCGCGTCAATTCTTGTAAATACGTCAACAACACTTCGACCCTTACGCGTGAGCGGGCGAAGACGATCGTCTGGATGTCCGCCTCGACCAGTTTTGAAGCGATGCGCTTCGTCTCGAGCGTCGCACTCCGGCGAATACCCAGCGCTTCATTGACGACGGGCGGGTTATAGAAAATCAAATGCTTTTTGCCTTGTGGTGCCCCGTTATTGTCGACGAGGACGACGTCTTCTTCGGTCAACAGTTCAGCCAGCTCGACCGGGTTGGCAATCGTCGCCGACGTCATAATCCATTTCGGATGACTCCCGTAATAGGCGCAAATCCGTTTCAGGCGGCGGAAGACGTTGGCGACATGGCTGCCGAATACACCGCGATACGTATGCAACTCATCGACGACGATATATTCTAAATTCTCGAACAAGCGAATCCATTTCGTATGGTGCGGCAAGATGCCGGAATGTAGCATGTCTGGATTCGTGATGACGATATTGCCGGCGTCACGTACTTTCGTCCGGGCTGCCGGTGCCGTGTCGCCATCATAGGTGAAGCAACGCAAATCGCCCTCGAGCGCTTCGACCATCTCCATCAAATCGCTGTTTTGGTCTTGCGCGAGCGCCTTCGTCGGGTACAGGTAGAGCGCCCGAGCATTCGGTTGTTCAATCATTTTCGACAGGACGGGCAGGTTGTAACAGAGGGTCTTCCCGGAGGCGGTCGGTGTGACGATGACTGTCGAGTTTCCACGCGACGTCTGCTCGATCGCTTCAGCTTGATGGGTGTACAGTTGTTCAATTCCCCGGCCATGCAGCACCCGGACGAGATCTGGTGGCACACTCGACGGAATCGGTGCATAGCGGGCCGGTTTCGCGTCGACCGTATGCCAATGTGTCACGTTTTGAGAAAAAACCGGGTCGGTCTTGAGCGTATGGATCATTTCTTCCACGGAACGTTTTTTCCGCATGAGGTTCACCTTCTTTACGATTTCGAAGGTGCGAGTCGCTCCACGATTGCTTTCACTTCGCCAATCCGTTCATCGCGCACGAGCCGATGGACGGCAGGTAAACGCAGCACAGCCATTTCTTTGAAAGACTCGGCGACATGTCCATTCTCTTCTTCGAGTCGAATGATCGCATCGTCGTACAACCGTTGCGTCGACCGTCCGAACAAGACGATGGTATGTAGCTTCGTACATTTCGAATGAACGGCTTGCAAATGTTTCGTGTAACGCTGCACCGCTTTATGGTAGTCTTCATGCGTTGCGAGCGCTTGACGCTTGCCTCGCAGAAGTTCTGGATAGAATGGTTCGTCGCCGAGGAACATCGTCTCGACGCCGATTCGTTTCAAATAAGGATGGCCACTGGCCTCGGCTATCGCTTGATCATCAATCAAACGTCCGAACGGAATCGACTCCTCGACGAGCAATCGGCTCATTTTCAAGCCGTTGATACCGTGTAACGGAATACCTAAATCATCGTCTTGCAGTCGGTCGATCACAAACAACACTTTCATCTTGCGTTTCAGTGAGAGTTGTACCATGTGTCACCATCCTATTCGCTTTCTTTTCATTATAGCAAACGAAACAGAAAAACAGGGCGCTGATGTCGCCCTGTTTCCTGTGAATCGGTTTTAGTCACGATCACCGTTGCCATTCCCGTTGCCGTTACCCCGGCCATTCGAGTCTGTCGATTGACGGCTGACGTCTCCGTTCGAATCCGTTTCGCCATCAGTCTCATCTGCTGGCGGTTCTTCTTCGGTCGGTGGTTCCGTGTTCTCGTCTTCGGTGTTCGTGTCGTTCCCGTTATTCTCATTGTTACCATTATTGTTATTGCTGTTATTGCTGTTATTGCCGTTGTTGCCGTTGTTCTCATTATTTTGACCATCGGTTTGATCGCCTTCTTCTTCAGGCGGCGTCTCTTCCGTGGTTGGCTCTTCTTCCTCTTCGGCCGGAGGCTCCTCGCTCCGTTCGACGGTATACGTAGTCTGAAGCGGGCTCGATTGTTGATCGCCGACGAGCGCGTTCGTCGCGTTGGCGACAATCGTGAACGTCGTCTGACCTGAAGCGAGATCAGCGATAGCGATGCTCGTGTCCTCGGTTGTCCCGACGACACGCTCGCTTCCGTCCGGACGTTTTTCGGTCACCGTGAACGAAAGTCCTTGGTAGCCAGCGGCTTGTACCCCTTGTGTGTCATAAGACCACGAGAGTGTACCCCTTCCAGCAGGCACATCATAGTCAATCGATGCGCCGGTCGGAGCGGCCAGTTTATCCGGCTGTAAGTCTTTCGGTTTCGTCCCTTTGACGTACAACTCGTTGCCGAGCGAGAGCACCGACTCCGGTTGTTGGAAGCGTTCCGGCTGACCCGTCGCATTCGTCACTTCTTGCATCATATACTCGAAGTAGTACTGAGCATGGTCCTCCGCGAGCGCATTCTTATCAGCTCCTGGTGCTTTCCCGGTCCAGACCGAAATCGAATAGTCGGTCGTATAACCCGTGAACCACTTATCATTCGGATTTTTATCTTTATCGTTCGTCGTCCCGGTCTTACCGGCGACGTCCCAAGGGAATGCACCTGGTTTGTATGTCCCGTTCGAACCGCTGACGACGTCACGAAGCATATCCGTCAACATGTAAGCTGTGTAGTCTTCCATCGCCTGTTTCGCCTTAATCGGTGAGTTGATGGTCGAGCCGTCATTGAATTCAATCTTTTGAATCAAGTGCGGCTTCGTATACATGCCGTTCGTGCCGAGCGCGGCATAGGCAGCCGCCATTTGCGTCGTGCTTGCTTCCGCTACACCGAGACTGTTCGCAGGTAGCATCTCGTCACCCGAACGCGCCGGTTCGATGCCGACATTCTCGACGAATGATTCAATTGCCTCAGGTCCGAACTCTTCTTTTACTTCATTGAAGGCACGGACGGCCGGCGTGTTACCCGAAATTGTCAAGTAGTAGCGCATCGTGTTGGCGCCGCGATATCCTGTGTAATAGTTTCCAGGATTAAATTCATCCTCGCCAAACGGTTCATCCATCAAGATTTTCCCGGTCGACCATTGCGCGTTCTCAATCCCTGGACCGTAATCGAAGAACGGCTTCGCCGTCGACCCGATTTGGCGCTTCTCACGCGAATAGTCGCGATAGTTCTTATCGCCTTGTTTCGCTTGTTCACTGTCGATGACGGCGATAATTTCACCTGTCTTCGTGTTCAATACGGTCGCCCCCATACGAAGATCGTCCGGGAACTCACTAGTTTGAAGGTTGACGTTATCATTCTTGATGTCGCTATTGAACTTCGTGTGCAATTCTTTATTGATTGACGTGTACACTTTCAACCCTGTCCCGTAAATGTCCGCCTGCTCGAGACCGTAATCTTCTTCAAGCTCAGCTTGGACGCGAGCGTAAATCGAACGTGTATACGACTCTTCTTCCGATTGGGCACCTGGTGAGATGATGTCCGCAATCTCGACGTCGAGCGCCTCGTTGTATTGTTCTTCCGTGATGTGACCGTCACGTTTCATCGACGAGAGCACTTGCTCTTGACGGTAACGCGTGAGTTCTTGGTCGCCACTGATCGGGTCGTAGGCGCTCGGACGTTGTGGGAGACCGGCCAAGATGGCCGCCTCTTGATAGTTCACTTCCGAGACCGGCTTATTGAAATACGTCTTCGAAGCCGCTTGGACGCCCCATGCCCCTGAACCGTAATAGTTCTTGTTCAAGTACATCTCTAAAATCTGTTCTTTCGTGTACTCACGCTCAAGTTTGATGGCAAGCCACTGTTCTTGCAGTTTCCGTTTCAACTTTTTATCCGTTGATAAGAACGACTGCTTGACGAGCTGTTGCGTGATCGTCGAACCACCTTCGGCTCCGAAGCCGTCGGTCACGTTCGCGAGCACGGCGCCACCGATACGGCGCAAGTCGACCCCGTTATGCTCATAGAAACGACGGTCCTCAATCGAGATGACCGCTTGTTGCATCACTTCTGAGATATCGTCGATTGAGACGTACTCACGGATTTGTCCGTTCTCCTCGAGCGGTTCTCCTTCAGCCGATAACAGCTGAATCGGGTACGTATCGACCAATTTCTCTTCATCGAGCGGTGGTGCTGTCGCGATCGCATACGCGGTGTATGCGCCGCCGGCGATGACGCCGATGATGAATAAAATCCCTAAAATCGTTATGATGCGTCGAAACTTCGATTTCTTCGCTTTTGGTTTTGGCTTTTTGGCCGCTGGTTTACGTTTATTGGTCGTCGTGTCTTGTCGACGTGCCATCCGACTTCGTTCCATTCACGCTTCACTCCTTCTATTTCAATCGAGCCATGCTTCAATCGCCGTCAAATAATCGATGGCGGGCATCGCCCGGGTTGGAACTTCAATTGCTTCTTGCTCGATATAGGAGAGCGGAATCGACTTGCGTCCCGATTCGCGCTGTTCCCACCAAACTAATAATTGCTCCGTTGATAACACATATTGCGTATTATAGCGGCTAAACCGAATGATGACAAAACAAATCCCTCCATGCCGCTCACACTCGCGCATGTGGTGGATTTGGTGGTCGTGGAAGTTTCCGAGCGGAAACGACGTTTTATTGTTCGTCTCTTTCGCTTCGAAATCGATATACTTGCCGCGATACACCCCATTATAATCGGTCGTCGATGCTTGCTTGAAATACGCCTCGGTCACTTTTGCCGCACTCCGTTTCGGATAATCGACTTTCACGATTTGCAGCGGCGTCGGTTTCTTATGGATGACCGCCCGACTGTGGAGCCGATAAAACTCGTTCGTGTCGTTCAGCAGCGTCTCGAGGTTCATCCCTCGGTTCGCATACGTCTGCGGATTCGAGCGGGCCGGTCCAGCCGAAGGTTTCGGCTTTTTTCCGTTTGGATAGTGGAACAATGTCGTCACCCCTAATATCTAGTTTAACAGGTTCGCCCAGCCGTTCCTTCCGTCTGAAGTCTGATTGTCGAGTTCTGTCGCTCGACTCCTGCGTGGATTTTCCGCAACCCATATCGTACCAAACTCCCGTATGTTAAACTAGTATGTAGTGTATTGTGTAGTCAAATTGACACGACCTTGTTACGGAACAGCTATTTATTTTTCTGAAATAAGTCTTGTACTTATTAGCCAGTATCAGGCCGGATTAAACGCAGATTGACGGAAGTTTTTAAAAAGTGTGCAATAAATAGTGTAAACCAAGGTTGATAAACAATGAGCAGGCCCGCTTTTATAAGCAGTAGAGCCATGGTTGGAGGAGTAAGATGGAAACACAAAAGAAGTATGTCATGTTCGTCGACGAGACGGGGACGCCCAAGGGGAACACGCAATTCAACTTGACCGGCGTCTTGATGGAATATAAATATGCAATTGATGCCGACGAAGCCGGTATGCCTTGCGAATTGAAACGTCGGTTACACGCCTTCAAACGCGACGTGTTCAAGACAGAGAACATCCCGCTCCATTTAAAAGAGATTTTAAAGGCCGAGCATCCTTACGGGAAAGAAGACGGCATCACGATCGATATGCTTCGTGATTTCTGGAACAAGTTGCCTGATTTCTTGCGCGATATCGACTGCACGATCGTCAGCGTCGAGGTCGATAAACAAAAGCTACATGACTTCTACTCGACACCGAAAGACCCGTACGTCGTCGCGTTCGCCCACTTGATGAAATCGTTTTATGCGTTCTTGGAAGAGACGGAAGCCGTCAGCGCCCGCGTCGTCTTGGAGTCACGAGATGACTATCAGAACTTGCTCATCCAAAAAGCGTTCTTCGATATCTTCAATTCGGGAACGGTCCATCTCGATGTCGAGAAGAGCCGTCAAAAAATCAAAGGTTTCATCTTTTCCGAGAAGCAGAACACGGTGTATCAGTCTGGGCTTGAAATCGCTGACCTCGTCTGCCTCCCGCTCTCGCGTGTGCGCCGCGGCGTCATCGAAGTAAAACCACGGTTCGTCCATTATGGGGATGAGAACCGCATCTTTAAAGCCATCAAGGACAAGATTTACATTCGTAAAGAAAGTCCTGACCAAGATTTCCGCAACTGGGGATTCAAAAAAGTACCGATTACGAAAAAGCGCCGCGAATGGAGCGACCATCCGTGGAACCACTAAAAACTGCCTTGCCGACATGTTCGGCAAGGCAGTTTTTACGTTCATTGTCCGGTCGCTTGCTTGGACTTCATCCGTTTCTTCCCTTCGCGGCACATATCGAGCAGCGGGCACTTCTCACAAGCAGGACGTTGTGCCTTGCAGTGATACCGGCCGAAGAAGATGAACTGGTGATGGAGTTGCGACCATTCGTCGCGCGGGAACTTCTTCATGAGCGTGTCCTCGACTTGACGGACGTTGTCTTTCCAACGGCAGATGCCGAGACGTTTCGAGACGCGCTCGACGTGCGTATCGACGGCGAATGCCGGTTCGTGAAACGCGACCGACAAGACGACGTTCGCCGTCTTTCGTCCGACACCAGGCAACGCCTCGAGCGATTCACGGTCGGACGGGACGATTCCGTCGTGACGTTCCACGATTTGCATCGAGAGCGCCTTCACGTTTTTCGCCTTGTTCCGATACAGACCGATACGTTTGATTAACGCCTCGATATCGGCAACCTCAGCTGCTGCCATCGCTTCGACGGTCGGATACGCCTCGAACAGACCTGGCGTCACTTTGTTGACGAGCGCGTCGGTCGCCTGTGCCGATAACGCCACGGCCACGACAAGCTCGAACGGATTGCGATGCGTCAACTCGCAGTGGGCGTCCGGGAACATGCGACGCATCGTGTCAGACACTTCGGTCAATTGGGCTCTCGTCAACATCACTTTTTCCTCCGTTGATAATCGACGAGGTCCTCGAGTGATTCGACGTTATGGTCTTGCCACACTCGGAGAATCTTGTCCATATATTTAAAGTTGCGTACGTTACGCAGTTTCGCCTCCCGGAGCGCGGCCATAATCAGCTCTTCGCTGAAGCCGTCCTCGGTCAGCCAACCGACAATCTGTTCAATCTCGAACGGGGTGATTGTCCCGAATTCGCGCTCAAACGTATGAATGATGCTTTCATTCAACGAATGGGTCGACGCTTCCGGTGTCACTTCTCCGTCGAGCGCCGTAAACAACGGCAATAAGCTATATCGTTCGACCTCGGCCGACGCGTCGATGGCAATCAACTCTTTTTGAAGCAAACCGAGCAAGACGGCGCGGGCCTCGCTCTCGGCCACGTTCATCCGGTCGCCGAGTTCGCTCGGGAGCGGCATCTCGATGCCCTCCCCCGTCATCTCTAACAAGTGAATGATGAGATTGAACTCGACCGGACTCAAGTTGAGGCGACGCGCCTCCGTGAATAGTTTTCTCGGAACGACGACTGGATTTTGTTCGAACAGCTTGATTAGATTATGTGCATCCATGTCGCACATCCTTTCTAGACAAATCAATCGGGGAAGACGAAGTCATCCCCGATTGGCGATTATGGGTGAATACGGTTCAAGAGGCGTGGGAACGGGATTGCTTCGCGGATATGCTCGATACCGCTGATCCAAGCGACCGTACGCTCAAGGCCAAGACCGAAGCCAGAGTGCGGGACCGACCCGTATTTGCGGAGTTCGAGGTACCAGTCGTACGCGTCCGTCTCATCGAGACCTTCTTTGATAATTTCTTCTTTCAATCGGTCGTAATCGTCTTCACGTTGCGAACCGCCGATAATCTCACCGTAGCCTTCCGGTGCGATCAAGTCGGCACAGAGGACGAGTTCCGGGTTCTCCGGGTCGACCTTCATATAGAACGGCTTGATGTCTTTCGGCCAGTGCGTGATGAACACCGGGAGGTCATGCGCGTTGGCGATGGCCGTCTCGTGCGGGGCACCGAAATCGTCGCCGTACTCGATGTCGTCGAAGCCTTCGTCTTTCAAGAACTTGATCGCATCCGTGTAACGGACACGTGGGAACGGTGCTTGGACTTTCTCAAGTTTCGACAAGTCACGTCCGAGCAGTTCCAATTCGTTGCGGCAGTTCTCGAGCGCCGATTTGGCGATATACGAGACGTAGCGCTCTTGGAGCTCAAGGCTCATGTCGTGATCGAAGAATGCCATCTCCGGCTCGATCATCCAGAACTCGATCAAGTGGCGGCGCGTCTTCGATTTCTCGGCCCGGAACGTCGGTCCGAAAGAGAATACTTTGCCAAGTGCCATCGCGGCAGCTTCCATGTATAGCTGGCCCGTTTGTGACAAGTAGGCCGGTTGTCCGAAGTAATCTGTCTCGAACAACTCAGTCGTGCCTTCCGGTGCGCTCGATGTGATGATCGGTGGATCGATTTTGACGAACCCTTCTTGGTTGTAGAACTCATACGTCGCCCGAATCAATTCGTTACGGACTTTCATGATGGCGTGCTGGCGACGCGAACGGAGCCAAAGGTGACGGTTGTCCATCAAGAACTCGGTACCGTGTTCTTTCGGTGTGATCGGATAGTCGACCGATTCTGCAATCACTTCCATCGCCGTCACTTCGAGCTCGAAGCCGAGCGGCGTGCGTCCGCCGTCCGATTTGACCGTACCCGTGACCCAGACAGACGTCTCTTGTGTCACGCCTTTGGCGAGCGCGAACAATTCTTCAGCTACATCGGCTTTGACGACGACCGCTTGAGCGAAGCCGCTCCCGTCACGAAGTTGAAGGAAAGCAATCTTTCCGCTCGAACGTTTGTTGGCGATCCAGGCTCCGACGCGTACCGTCTGGCCTTCGTAATCTTTAAATTGGCTAATTGAAATTGTTGTCATGTCCATATCCATCCTTTCGCTTATCGAGCGTTACGTGTAATGAAGTCTTCTACTCGATCGAGCGCTTCTAATACCCGTTTCAATTCTGTTGCATAAGACAAGCGGACGTAGTCGTCCTGTCCGAAACCTGAGCCTGGGACGAGGGCGACGAACGCTTCGCCGAGCACGGCCTCACACCATGCGTCGACCGAGTCGTATCCGCTCATCGTTGCCGCCTCTTTGGCGTTGGCATATAAGTAAAATGCGCCTTGCGGCTTCAAGCATGTGATGCCAGGGATGGCAATCAGACGCTCATAGACGATCTCGAGTCGTTCCGCGAATGAGACGCGCATCATCTCGACGTCGTCTTGTGGTCCATTATACGCTTCGACAGCCGCCGCTTGGGCGATTGACGTCGGGTTCGATGTCGAGTGCGATGCGAGGTTCGTCATCGCCTCAATAATCGTCTTATCGCCGACCGCATAGCCGATGCGCCATCCGGTCATCGCGTGTGACTTCGAGACACCGTTGATGATGATTGTCCGCTCCAACATCCCTGGAAGCGTCGCGATCGAGACGAACTCCGCATCGCCGTAGACGAGTTTCTCATAAATCTCGTCACTGACGACGAGCAAATCGTGTCGTTTGATGACGTCCGCGAGTGCCGACAGTTCGGCCTCGGTATAAATCATACCGGTCGGGTTCGACGGACTGTTCAAGATGACCGCTTTCGTCCGATCCGTGATGGCCGCCTCGAGCAACTCAGGCGTCAATTTGAACATCGTCGCCTCATTCGTATCGACGTAGACCGGGACGCCGTCGGCGAGCTTCACTTGCTCCGGATAGCTGACCCAGTACGGCACCGGGATGATGACCTCGTCGCCTTCATCTAAAATCGCTTGGAACAAGGTATAGAGGGCATGCTTCGCACCAGAGGCGACCATGACCTCTGCACGTGTGAACGTCAAATTGCTGTCGCGCTTTGTCTTTTCGATAATCGCGTCTTTCAATTCGACCGTCCCGCCGGATGGCGTATACTTCGTGTCACCATCGCGCGCGGCCTGACAGGCTGCCTCGATGATGCGTTCCGGGGTATTGAAGTCCGGTTCCCCGGCACCGAGGCCGATGACGTCTTGTCCCGAAGCCTTTAACGCTTTCGCTTTCGCCGTGATGGCGAGTGTCGTTGAAGGTGTCAACTGCTTGACACGTTGTGCCAATAGATGTTCCACAAAAACTCCCCCTTGGTTTTGTTACGAGTCCGTCAATTGGACCCGTCGAATAAATTCGCCCGCTTGGAGCGTATAATACGAATACGTATACGATGCGCCCGATTTCGTCACGACCTCGATCAAGGCCCGTTCGTCAAACCCGTATTTACAGCTGACGAGTGACCCGCCCGTTTCTGCGACCGATTCGGCACAGACTTGGTCGAGGTCGATAGACGCGATGTCACGCGTCACGATCGGCAACTCTTCATCGACCGGCACGAACTGGACTTGATCCGTCTCCTCGAAGACGACGTACGGTTCCGTCCCGTTATACAGCTCGGCCCGTTCGATGTTAACGGACGGTTGTTCGGTCTCGAGACGCTCACGTGCCGCCTCAATCATTTTGTCTTTCGCGCGTTCGGTATGACCGACCGTGAACCAATAGATGCCACTAAATACGATGACGACACCGATCAGTGCCGTCATGAACGCAACCACTACTTTGGTCTTCCGTGTCATTCCGTCCGATAGATGGTGAACACCATCTCTTCTTTCTTCGGATCATTCACTTTTTTCTCTAAAGCAAGACCGAACATTAAATCTTGGCCCTTCAACGTGCGATTCAACAAGTCGACAATTTTGTATACATCTGCCGTCGGCTCGATTCGAACCGTCGCCAACGTCTCAATATTCGAATTCATGATTACTCCTCCTTCAAAAAACACTATACCCATCATTATAAAACGATAATATCACGATGCCTAGCGTTATCTCTGATTTCCTAGGCCGGTCTTCTCTTTCTCGTCTAAAAACAGCTCCAGTTCGGCGAGTGCGGTCTCGAGCGGACCGTCGATTCGGTCGACGGCCGGCAAACTGTTGATGAACTGCTTGCCATAACGGGTCGTCTCGACACGACGATCGAAGACGAAGATGGCGCCGTAATCCTCTTTCGAGCGAATCAGACGGCCGACCCCTTGTTTGAAGCGGATGACCGCTTGCGGGAGTGACAGCTCAAAGAATGATGATTTGCCGGTCGCCTCAATTTTCTCGGACCGCGCCTGCATGACCGGTTGGTCGGGCGGGGCGAACGGGAGGCGGACGATGATGAGGCAAGTGAGTGCCTCACCCGGAATGTCGATGCCCTCCCAGAAGCTGGCCGTTCCGAACAAAATCGCTTGGTCAATGCGCTTGAACTGTTTCGTCAATCGGCTGCGTGACCCGCCGCTGACACCTTGGGCGAGGAGTGTATAGCCCTCATCGAGCTGGTCTTTGACGGCCTCATGGGTCAATCGCAACAGTTCGTTCGATGTGAACAAGACGAGCATCCGCCCTTTCGTCACATTGGCGATTTGAGCGATCGAGTCCGCGATTTGTTCGACGAACCGTGGCAACGGAACTTCGTTGATGAGCGGGATGTCGGATGGTACGAACAGTTTCGCTTGTTTCTTGAAATCAAACGGTGACGCCAGGACGACGCGACGGACATCTTCGCCGTCGAGTCCGAGACGGCGTTCGATGAATCCGAATCGGCCTGAAACGGTCATCGTCGCCGACGTCAAGACGGTCGGACGCTTGGCGAACAATCGTTCATGCAAGAGTGGACCGATTTCGACCGGTTGCGTATATACCGAGGTCAACTTACGGTTGGCCAGGTTGAGTTCGACCCAACTGACGGCATCGTCATCCCGCGTGAGCATCGTCTCGTAGAGCACGCTCTCGATATCGCGCACGTCCCCGATGAACGCCTTCAAATCGCCGAGCACGGCCCGTTGTTTGAACGTCATATGTTCTTTATGCTCATCGAGGAGGCGATGGAGTTGCCGGAGCGTCGTCCGCAGCGTCCGCAGACGGTCTTCCAATCGCTTCGCCACTTCCCGAATCGGACGGAACGGCTCCCCTTCCCGCTCGAAGCGGACGGTTTGACGTTGCTCCCGTTTTTTCCCGAGTGACTGGAGCGCCGTGAGCAAATCGTTCAGCTCATCGTCGACGCGGGCGAGCGCTTGATCGGTCGCCTTGCTGAACGCCTCGGCTTCTTCTGAGACGGCCGTCAAATCAGCGAGTCCGAGCACGCGTGAATGGAACTTGCCATCGGCACCGTAACCGAACCACTTGAACAAGCGGTCGAACTGAATCGCGTCGAACGTCACACCGAAGTGATGCGACGCGACTTCCTCGACTTGATGGGCCTCATCTAAGATGAGCGGCGTATCGGTCGGAAGAATCCCGGCCTGATGCTGCAAATCGGAGAACAATAAAGCGTGGTTCGTCACGATGATATCGGCCTCTTTCGAGCGCAAAACGGCCCGGGTGAAGAAGTCTCGGCTATACCATGGGTCGAAGCGGCCAAAGTCCGAGGCCGCGTCTGCTTGGATAAGCCGTTTGAACGAGGCCGGCCCTTGTGACGCCGCGCCCGGTAACGACAACTCTTCCAAGTCGCCCGTCTCCGTCTCGGTCAACCAGACGAGCACCATCGCTTTGCACATCGCTGGGAGTAAGCCTTCGTTCGCCTCCTCAAGAATCATCTCGAACTTGCGGAGGTCGATGTAATTGCGTCTCCCTTTCAACAACGTGAACTCGACTTCAGGGAAAATCGCTTTTAAAATCGGCAAATCTCGAGTCAACAGCTGTTCCTGCAATTGAATCGTATGTGTGCTGACGACGACCGGACGTTTCGTCTCGAGCGCATGATGGGCGCTCGGAATCAAATATGCCAACGTTTTTCCGGTCCCTGTCCCCGCCTCGACCAATAGCGTTGCTTCGTCATCGAGCGCCTTATAGACGTGGCGCATCATCTCGAACTGGCTCTGTCGCGGCTCGAATTGGCCGAACAGTGCCGGAAGCGTCTCTTCAATCGTCCGGTGAAGGAACGGCTCGAACGGCTCGCGCTCGACGGCGGGCTCGAACGTGTCGACGAGACGTCTTAGTGCGATTTTCCGATGAATATCGTACGTCGTCTCATCGTCGGCCCGGATCCCGACTTGAATGATCAACTCATCGAGCAGCGGCTCGACGTTGCTCGTCCACGACTCGGACAACCGCCGTAATTGTTTCAGCGTGACGAGTGGTAACGCGCGCAACCGCTCGACCAAACGAACGAACAGCTCCGCTGTCGCCTCGGCATCACTGAGCGCGCGGTGCGCGTCGGTGTGGACGAGGTTGAACGTCTCGGCGAGCGACTCGAGCGCGTGGCTCTCGAGCGTCGGGTATAGAATCCGTGCCAGCTCGACCGTGTCGATGGCCCGTCCCTGGAACGGGATATACCCGGCCAACTCTAAGCTTTCATTCAAAAAATTCAAATCGAACGATACGTTGTGGGCGACAAAAATCCGCCCGTCTAGCATCTTCCATATATCAGGGATCACTTCCTCAAACGTCGGGGCTTCCGCCACGTCTTGATTCGTGATCGTCGTCAACTGCGTGATAAA
Organism: Exiguobacterium sp. J17977; assembly: GCF_018616375.1. Lineage (GTDB taxonomy): Bacteria > Bacillota > Bacilli > Exiguobacteriales > Exiguobacteriaceae > Exiguobacterium > Exiguobacterium mexicanum. The sequence continues at coordinate 288,090 of NZ_JAEQBB010000002.1, forward strand.
AGGCGGGATTGGGCGACTCGGGCGAATCAAGGTACTGTAGCGCTCTATCACTTCACTCCCTTGAACGACCACCGCCGCAAATTCAATCAATTCGTCGCCGGACTTGACGGAATGACCAGTCGTCTCCAAATCCACTATCACATAGGTGTCCATAACATCCATCCCATCTTCGGCACGCTCGTGCTTTCTGTCTGTCTCATCTTACCATAGAACGATACACGAAAAAACGGGGATGCCTCTCGCGGACATCCCCGTTCGTCTTATAAAATCGTATGGGCGATCTCTTCATATAGAAGTTGATCGATCTCGTTTCGCTCGTTCAACACGGCGACTTTCGGACGATGTTGCTTCGCTTCTTCGGCCGTCATTTGACCGTATGCCATGATGATGACGACGTCGCCGACTTGGAAGTGACGGGCCGCAGCACCGTTCAAACAGACGACGCCTGAACCCCGTTCGCCTTTGATGACGTACGTCTCGATGCGAGCGCCGTTATGGTTGTTCGTGATGTGGACATGCTCGTTTTCCATGATCCCGACCGCATCCATTAAATCTTCATCGATCGTGATCGAACCGACGTAATGCAAGTTCGCCTCTGTGACGGTCGCCTTGTGTAGTTTTGCGTGCATAAATGTTCGAATCATTGGATTCATCCTCTCTTCCAAATCACATTATCAATCAAGCGGGCCCGTTCGAACTGCACCGCTACAGCAATCAATAGTTCGGTTGACGCGGAGGTCACCTCGGTCAACGTCGGATAATCTTTGATCTCGACATAGTCGATCGTACTGTTCGGAATGTGCTCCAAGCGCCCCTCGAGCCGTGCCATCACGTCTCGAATCGCCTCGCCTTGCGCGAGGGCATCTCGCGCCTCGACCAAGGCACGGTTGATGTCACTCGCATCCGCCTGCTCCGTCTCCGACAGATAGACGTTACGGGACGATTTCGCAAGGCCCGACGGTTCACGGATAATCGCACAGCGCCGAATCTCGACCGGGACGAAATAGTCACGGACGTAGCCTTCGATTAAAGCGACTTGTTGCGCATCCTTCAACCCGAAGTAAGCGCGGGTCGGACGGACGAGATTGAACAGTTTCGAGACGACGGTCAAGACGCCATCGAAATGACCGGGACGACTGGCCCCGCATAAGACGTCAGCGCCGGTGCGCACCGTCACACGTGCCATGTCGAGCGGATACATCGTCTCCGTGTTCGGATAGAACAAGACGTCGACACCCGCCTCGCGAGCGAGCGCTTCGTCCCGCTCGAAATCACGCGGATAGCGGTCGAGGTCCTCGTTCGGACCGAACTGGGTCGGGTTGACGAAAATGCTCATGACGACGAAGTCATTTTCCGACTTGGCCGCCTCGACGAGACTGAGGTGCCCTTCATGCAAATAACCCATCGTCGGGACGAAACCGATCGTTCCGACACCTGTCAATGCCTCCTGTAACGAACGTGGGGTCGTGACGATGTTCATGCCTTGCCCCCGTAGAGCGTGTCGAGTAATGACTCATCCATCGTGAACGTGTGCCGTTCGAGCGGGAACGAGCCGTCTTTCGTCGCATCGACATAATTGCGGATCGCCGCCGTCGCCACTTCGTTCACGTCGGCGTACGCCTCGACGAACTTCGGAAGGCGGTCGACGCCGTATTTCAAGATGTCGTGATAGACGAGCACTTGGCCGTCCACATCGGCACCCGCCCCGATTCCGATGACCGGGATGGTGAGCGCCTCGGCAATCTTTTTGGCCAACTGATGCGGCACACATTCGAGGACGAGCATTTTCGCACCGACCCGCTCCGCCTCGAGGCTATCGGCAATCAACTGTTCCGCGTCCTCGAGCGACTTGCCTTGTACTTTATACCCTTCGAGCACACCGACCGACTGCGGGGTAAGGCCAAGGTGGGCGACGCACGGCATACCGACTTTCGTCAGCCGCTCGATCGTCTCAAGTACCTCGCCAGCCCCTTCAAGTTTAATCGCATCAGCCTGTCCGTCTTGGAACAACGTCGCGGCCGCTTGGAGCGTGCGGTCGAAATCACCGTGGTATGTTGCGAACGGCATATCGACGACGACGAACGTGTCTCGTGCCCCACGGCGAACGGCTTTCGCATGGTGGACCATGTCCGAGATTGTCACCGGAATCGTCGAATCGTAACCGAGCACGACCATCCCGAGCGAATCCCCGACTAAAATGATATCGACGCCTGCAGCCTCGGCCAGTTTTGCGGACGGATAATCGTAGGCGGTCAACATGACCAATTTCTCTTCTTGTTTCATCTTCTTCAATAACGAAGTCATCGTATGCATATGCTTCTCCTCCTAATGTGGAGACAGGTTAGAAAAAACGCCTTCCTACACGAATGGTAAGAAGGCGCACGAAAACAATCTCAAGTAGATGAGTGTCCTTCTGTCCCTGTCAAAATGATCAAGGCAGACAAAAAAATGTAGTGACGGTCTGCAGTGCTGGTACACTTCGCGAGCGATAGCGTCCGGCACATTCATTATAGACCACGAATCCGTTTCCATCAATCATTCCAAACCGCGATCTCGGCCGAGTAAATCGGCTCGACCGTCCCCTCCTGTTCGAGCAGGAGCGCCCCGTCCTCTGAAATACCGCGCATCGTGCCGCGTCGTGGCTTCCCGGACGCCGTCAACGTCACGGATTCATTCAAATAGGCGGCGTGTTCGAGCCAATGGGCGCGCACAGGCCCAAACCCTGACGCGAGGAACAAATCGTACTCCGTCTCGAGCTCAGCGAGCAAGTGGGCGAGCAGTTCGCTTCGCTGATACGTCTGTTTCATTTCAAGCTTGATGGACGTCGCGCGATGGACCAGCTCGTCCGGGATGACGTCGCTATTGACGTTCAGCCCGAATCCGAGGATGACGGCTTGAATCCGGTCCCCTTCCGTCTGCATCTCGGTCAAGATACCGCCGATTTTTTTCCCGTTGAGCAACAAATCATTCGGCCATTTGATGTTGGCCGGGATGCCTTGCGCATGCAGGGCGCGCGCGAACGCGCTCGCCGCCATGAGCGTCAGCTTCGAGGCGTCGCGAATCGGCAGCGCCGGACGCAAGATGACGCTCGCCGCGATATTGACGCGGCTCGGATTATACCAGTTCCGGCCGAGTTGGCCTCGGCCCGCCGTCTGTTCCTCGCTGATGACGAGCGTGCCTTCAAGGACACCCTTTTGCGCCAATTCATGGGCGATGCGTTGGGTCGTATCGACTTGCTCATACGCATGGACGACTTGTCCGAATCGCCCTTTCCGGAACGAGACGAACGCCGGTTCATCGAGCCGGTCGGTCTGGCCGAACAGTTGATACCCTTTTCGCGGGATCGTCTCAATCGCATACCCGTCTTGTTTTAACGTCTCGATATGCTTCCAAATTGCGGTACGTGAAATATTTAATTGACGGGCCAACTCTTGACCGCTCCAGACGGCCCCGTCCTGTAACAGGTTCAATACTTTTCCGCGTGTCGAAGCCATTGCTCGGCCTCCTTTCGTAACGGTTCCGGCTCGTTAGCGAGCTCGCCGTCCAGCACGAGCCGTTCGACGTGGGCGAGCACTTGTTTGATGCGCGGGCCTCGGGCCCCGATTTCCAGTGCGTCGCGACCGTCGAAACGAAGCTCCCGGCGCGATTGAATCGGCAACTGCCGCTTCAACTGTTCAGCCGTCTCAGTCCGACCCGACATGTCGAGATACGTCGAGAGCGTCGCCGTCGTCGTCTCATAAATCGTGAACGTGTCGAGGCCGGTCGTGAACAAGCGGGCGAGCACGTTCGCCTCCCGCTTCAGCGCGTTCGAACGTTTCCACGGCGTCAACCAATCGGGCGCAGCGGCATGATGGACGAACAGCGCCCAGCCGCCGACCGGATTGACCGGTGTCCGTCTGTCGGCGATGACGCGCTCCATCAATTCGGCTGACACGTTCGGCAGATACTGATGGATGCCGAGGTCTAGCATCGCCCCGAGCGCTTTTCGATACGCCGGGCCGACCATCAGCTTTTCGAACTCGATGGCGACCCGCTCCATTGCGATGTCTTGCAGCTTGTGACCGAGTTCGCGTGAGGCCCGTTGCACGTCGTCGTCGAGCCGGAAATCGAGCTGGGCCATGAAACGGAACGCCCGCATGATGCGGAGCGCGTCCTCATTGAAGCGTTCGTACGGACTGCCGACGGTGCGGATGACACGTGCCTCGAGATCCATCCGTCCGCCGAACAAGTCGACGACGTTGCCGTCGTGGAACGCCATCGCGTTCATCGTGAAGTCGCGCCGTTTCATGTCCTCCTCGAGCGAGACGCCGAGCGACACGTGGTCGGGCCGTCTCGAATCTGAATACGTCCCTTCTGACCGGAACGTCGTCACTTCGAACGGATGATGATCAAGAATGACCGTCACCGTCCCGTGATCGATGCCGGTCGGCACCGATTTCGGGAACAAGCGCATGACCTCGTCCGGGAAGAGCGAGGTGGCGATATCGATATCGTCCGGGAGCGTCCCGAGCATATAGTCACGGACGGCCCCGCCGACGATATACGCTTCCCCGCCATGGGCGTTAATCGTCTCGATAATCCGTTTGGCGTATTCCCATTCTGTCATGGGCGCACCACCTGTTCATAAAGTTTCTCATACGCCGTGACGATATCGGCCGAGGCGAACTGTTTGGCCCGTTCGAGTCCGTTCGTACGGAAGCGCGCATGCAGTTCCCCGTCAAGCAAAATCGCTTCGAGTGCCTTCGTCGCCGCCTGCGCGTCGCCGCGTTTGACGACGAAGCCTTCCGCGCCGTCGGTGATGACTTCCGGCAATCCGCCCGCATCGCTGACGACCGACGGGACGCCCGTCGCCATCGCCTCAAGGGCGACGAGACCGAACGCCTCTTTGTCCGACAACAGGATATGGACGTCACTAATCGACAAAAGTGCCGCCACTTGTTCTTGTTTCCCGGCAAAGATGACTTGTGTCTCGAGGTCCATCTCGCTCACGAGGCGACGCATCGCCCCCATGAGCGGCCCGTCACCGACGAGGAGCAGTTTCTTGTGCGGGACGTCCATCTGCTGGAACGCCTCGAGCACGAGATCGATCCGTTTCACTTGCCGGAAGTTCGAGATATGGATGACGACCCGGTCCTCGTCTGACAAGCCGTACCGTTCGCGGAGCGACGTGTCGGCCTGCGGTTGATAGACCGCCTCATCGATGAAGTTGTGGATGACGTCGATTGACAAGTCGGACCCGATCCGCTCGAGCGTCTCTTGCTTCAAACTGTCCGAGACGGCCGTGATGGCATTCGATTGGCGTAAGCCGTACAAAATCGCCGGCTTCAATTCTTCATCTTCCCCGAGCACGGTGATATCGGTGCCATGGAGCGTCGACACGATCGGCGTCTTCGTCCCGGCCATCTCGCGCCCGAGGGCGGCACAGACGGCGTGCGGCACCGCATAGTGGGCATGGATGACATCGAGACCGAACGCTTTGATGACGCTCGCAATCTTCGACGCCAACGTGATGTCGTACGGGGGATACCGGAACACCGAGTATTGGTTGATCTCGACTTGGTGGAACGTGATGTTCGGATGATAGGCGTTCAACCGGAACGGGATGCTCGACGTGATGAAATGGACGTCATGACCTCGGTCGGCCAGTTTCATCCCGAGCTCAGTGGCGAGGATGCCTGACCCCCCGACCGATGGATAACAGAGAACTCCGATCCGTAGACTCATGTGAGCTCACCTGCCTGATGGACGACGTACGGGCGGCTCGTCATCAACCCTTCCGCATACGCGGTCCCGATTAAACTGCCGAAATGACGTTCACGGGCCAACACCCGCTCGAGATAGGCGTCCGTGAGTGGTGTCGCCACACCGTCGACCGGTGTGAACTGACTGGCATAGGCCTGTAAAGCGTTCAGTTTATGTTCGATCGTCCCCGTGATGTCGATGCAGACGTCCGGTGTCGTATGGGCGTTAATCATATATTGATAGACGCTCGTCGGCCGATACGCCGGGATGTCGGGCAAGTATTTACGGATTCCGGCGTTAAAGAGCGCCTCCTCGACGAGTCGGGCGCAGGCGCCGTGGTCAGGATGGCGGTCGATGCCGTATGGATATAGGACGTGTGTCGGACGTTCGGTCCGAATCAATCGGACGATCGCCTCGAGTTGCGTGGCGTCCCCGGTCAAACCGCGGTCCGGGAAACAGAGATTGATGCGGCGGATACCGAGCACCCGATCGGCCGCTTCGGCTTCAAGGCAGCGCGTCACGACGTCCCCGTTCGAAGACAGCTCCGCTCTCGTCAAATCGACGTATACGACGTCGACTCCGGCCTCGGTCCATTGGGCGGTCATGCCGGCGATTCCGATTTCGATATCGTCCGGATGGGCCCCGATTGCTACTATTTTCATAAAATCACCTCTTCTGTGAAAAGTATATCGGACTCATCGCGGAATGTCATATGTAGAGGGTAGTCAATCGAGAGGTTTTTCGAGTACGCTACTAGGTGGGAGGTGAACCAAATGACGGTACAATTACCGATCCGGTTTCGCAATATATTCTTTATTTTAATTGGTTCCTTTATTTTCGCGTTCGGCGTCTATCATTTCAACGTCCAGAACAATTTGGCGGAAGGCGGATTCACGGGCATCACGTTGATTCTGCGTGGTTTGTTCGACTGGTCGCCGTCAATCACGAACTTGGCGCTCAATATCCCGCTGTTTTTCGTCAGCTACAAGCTGCTCGGGCGGACGACGTTCATCTATACGCTCATCGGGACGTTCAGTTTCTCGCTCTGGTACGCCCTCATCGCCAAGTATTCGAACTTGATTATCGATTTGACGGACGACATGGTGCTCGCGAGTCTGTTCGCCGGTCTCTTCATCGGGGTCGGTCTCGGCATCATCTTCAACAACGGTGGGACGACGGGCGGCGTCGATATCATCGCCCGGCTCGTCCAACGCTATGTCGGCTGGTCGATCGGCAAGACGTTCCTCGTGTTCGACTTTTTCGTCATCGTCCTCAGTTTGACGTATCTCGATTATCGCGAGGCGATGTACACGCTCCTCGCCGTCTATATCGGCGCCCGCGTCATCGACTCGATGCAAGAAGGGACGTATGCCGGCAAGGCCGCCATGATCATCAGCGACCACCGGACGGCCATCGCGGACGGGATTCACGCCACGATGAACCGCGGGACGACCCGGCTCCTCGCCAAGGGCGGCTATTCGAATAAAGAGCTCGAAGTGCTATACGTCGTCGTCGGGCGCAACGAGGTCAACCGGTTGAAGACGATCGTCAGACAGATCGACCCGCACGCCTTCGTGACGTTCCATCACGTCTATGAGGTCGGAGGTGAAGGGTTCACGTTCGACGAGAACCGTGTCCCGCTGAAATAAGTCACGACAAACGACGCCCCGTTCGGATGAACGGGGCGTTTCGTTATGGCTCGATCTGGACAATCTCAAAGTCGATTTGGCCGCTCGGTGAAGCGATTGATACGGTTTGCCCGACGACGCCGCCCATCAATCCGCTGCCGAGCGGGGACGACACGGAAATCGTGCCTTCCGCCAAATCGGCCTCGAGCTCACCGACGAGGCGATACGTCTCATCATTCCCGTCCGGTAATTCCCGAATGATGACACGGCTCCCGAACGCGACGACGTAGGGTCGACCCGCGTCGACGATGACGGCATCGGCGAGCAGACGCTCGAGTTCGACAATCTTGGTCTCAATCCGCTCTTGTTCCCGGACCGCGTCCGCATACGTCACGTCTTCACGGAAATCACAAAACTTCCGGGCCGTCTTGACGCGTTCGAGCGCCTCGCGCCGGCTATCGCCACGCAACGTCTCGAGCTGTTCCTGCAAGCGGAGACGCCCCGCTTTCGTCAATCGTGGGTGATTCATCGGCTGCTCCTTTCAAAAGCGAAATGAAAAAGTCCCGTCACGTGGACGGGACCCTTGATTCTACTCATCACGTGGCATAAAGACGATGAGCGCCAAACGGATCAGTTCGGCGACGGCGACGAGTGTGGCCGCCACATATGTCCAAGCTGCCGCGTTGAGCACTTTGCGTGCGCCCGACTCTTCCGTTGCCGTGACGATACCGTGGCTCGTCAATTCGGCCATGGCCCGTTTCGAGGCATCGAATTCGACCGGTAACGTGACGAGCTGGAACACGACCGCCCCGAGCATCATGATGACACCGAGTTGGGCGAGACCCATCGCGCCGAGCAAGAAACCACCCAATAGAAGTGGGAACGACAAGTTCGACGTGATGTTCACGACCGGGACGAGACGATGACGGACGCGCATCATCTTATAATCGGTCGCATCTTGAATCACGTGGCCGATCTCGTGGGCCGCAATCGCAGCCGATGAGATTGTCGAACCTTGGTATACTTCGCGCGACAGACGGACGACTTTATTGACCGGATCGTAATGGTCACTCATCAAGCCATCGACCATCTCGATCCGGACGTTGTGAACGCCGTTCTGTTTCATGATGAAGTCAGCGACTTGTGCACCTGTGACGCCGCTTTGAATCGGTTGTTGGAGAAACTTTTTGTACGTACTTTTCACTCGCATCTGGGCCCATAACGGGATGAGCATAATCAGTGCAAGATAGAAAATATAGCCACCTAATGACATGTTCTCTATCACCTCTGCGTGTATTTGATAATCTGATTTTACATTCTTATGAACTTATTATCAAGCGAAGTGCGTAGGATGATGTGGTATCCCATAAAAAAACATATTCCGGTCAACCAGAACGACCCGTAGCCGATCCAGGCGATATGCTCGGCGAGTGACGGATAGCGCGGCCATTGCCCGAGCACGTAGTCGACGACATCGTTATGGATGACCCAGACGAGCGTCAAGACGAACGAACGGACCGTCCATCTCATGAAGGGCGCGTATAACAGCGCCTGGAATGCCATCGCCCCGTGTGACACCATCAACATGACGGCCATGAGCACGGTGAACGTCTCCGCATCCGGTCCGAGTTCCCGTAAGAACAAGATATTCATGATGACGGCCCATACCCCGTATTTGATGAGCGTCACGAAGGCGAGCGTCTCCATGAGCGGCGACTTCTTCCCGGCAATCCATAAACCGAGTACGACCGTGAAGAAGAGCGAGGCCGTCGGACTGTCCGGCACGAACGGCCAATAAATGAATGGCGTGTCACGGAGCTGGGGCTCATACCAGACGTATCCGTAAATCGTGCCGAGCAAGTTGATGATGAACAGAAGCACCAAGACGATTCGATGGGTGAGGATTGGGCGTAACATATGTATCATGCGTGGATTCCATCCTTTTTTTCTCTATTGTAGCGCAACGGAGCCGAAGTAAAAAGAAGCGTGACCCGTTAGACGGGCCACGCTTCTTGAACCAATCGATTATTGGTTGTTTTCGCCGCCTTCACCGTATGAAGCGATGAATTCAGACATGGCTTGGAGATCTTCATCCGAACCGTCCCATTGACCGGCTGGCATCGTACCGACACCGTTGACCGCGATATCCGCGATCTCTTCGGCCGTATACTGTGTGCCGACGAGGGCTGGAGCCGCTGCTCCGCCTTCGAGGTTCTGACCGTGACAGTTCACACATGACTGTGCCGCGTAAATCTCATAGCCAGGTGCGGCCGTATCGATTTCAGGGCCTTCGCCCGGAACTTCCAAAATCCCTTGTTCATGAACTTGATCCCAGTGCGTCGTTTGAACCGATTCCCACGTCAAGTAGAACACCGATAAGACGCCGAGCAACATGAAACTGATGGCGACCGGACGTTTCGCCGGACGGCGTTCAAGCCCTTGGTCGAGCCATGGTGCGATCAAGAGCGCCGTGAAAGCGACCCCTGGCAAGATGACCGTCCCGAGCAAGATCCAATCCCCTGCTGCGAACTGATACTTGAGCAATTGATACAAGAACAAGAAATACCAGTCCGGAAGCGGAATGTATGACGTGTTCGTTGGATCGGCGATGTTTTGGAGCGGTGGTGCCTCGACAATCGTCAAGGCGATGAATCCGATCAAGAAGACCGAACCGACCATCCACTCTTTCAACAAGAAGTTCGGCCAGAACGCTTCCGTGCGCCCTGGGTACTCTGAATAGTCTTTAGCAATATTTTGTTTCCGATTCGAGATTCCTACTCGAGAGTCGGTTACAAATTTCATCCCTTTACCGCGATGCATATCGTTTCTCCTCCTTTTTGTCTTCGAATCGGCTTATAGCGGTCCAGATACCCCTTGTTTACGAATCATCAAGAAGTGGGCTCCGAGGAGTCCGAACAAGGCCGCCGGTAAGAAGAAGACGTGAATGGCGAAGAAGTTCGTGAGCGTCCGTGCGCCGACGATCTCACCACCGGCGAGAAGCGTTTTGGCGATACCACCAATGACCGGGACACTCTCGGCAATTTGAAGTGTAACTTTCGTCGCGAACAACGCTTTCATATCCCACGGCAACAAGTACCCTGTAAGACCGAGCGCCAAGACGACGAAGAACAAGAGAACGCCGACGACCCAGTTGAGTTCGCGTGGTTTCTTATACGACCCGGTAAAGAATACGCGGAGCGTATGTAAGAACAACATGACAATCGCAACCGATGCGCCCCAGTGGTGCATCCCACGAACGATTTGTCCGTGCGCGATCTCGTTTTGAAGATAATACACCGACGCGTGCGCGTTGATGATGTCTGGTACGTAGTACATCGTCAAGAACATCCCTGACAGAATTTGAATCACGATCGTGAAGAACGTCAGACCGCCGAAGCAATAAACAAATGCTGAAAAGTGATGGGCAGGGTTGACGTGTTCTGGAACTTCATGGTCAGCGATGTCGCGCCATAACGGCGTGATGTCGACGCGTTCATCGACCCAATCATAAATTTTTTGTAACATCGACTATTCCCCCTCTCACAACTGTGCGACTGGACTGCCCAAGTATAGGAAGCCGTCTTTTTCTTCTTTTTCGTAGCGTGCAAGTGGTGCAGTCGGAGGCGTACCAGGAATGTTCGTTCCATCTTTCTCATAGCGACCGAAATGACACGGGCAGAAGAATTCTGTCGGTCGAGTCGGGTCTCCACCATATCCTACTTGGCAGCCGAGGTGCGTACAAATTGGAGACAAGGCGATAATTTCGCCGCTCTCATCTTTAAATACCCACGCCGAAAGCGTTTCTTCAAATTCATACCAAGCATCTTGCGTTTGTTTCTTGTAGTCGACACGTTGCGGCTCAGTCGTGATCTCATCAAGACTGATGACTTTTACTTTATCGCCCGCTCCCGATTTTTTTAAGACCGGATCGATCGCAAAGTTGACCATCGGACTGATCAATGTTGCCGCCATAAAGCCACCTACACCAGTCAACGTATACGTTAAGAACTGACGGCGTGTGACTTTTGACCCATTTTGAGCCATTTCGTTCCCCCCTCATTCGTGTGCATAACCCCATAATTCTTTATGCATTCTTCACAAAAATTTCTCACTCAACAAAATAGTATATCAATAAAACCTCCACGTCAACCGCTTCATGTCGCCATCCAACGGCTCGAAAGCTCGGTGATGACTTGCGTCGCAAAATTTTGAACCATCGTGTGCGACTGCTCGCCGGACATGCCTTTCAAAGCGAGCGGCGGCACGAAAATAATCGGCAGTTCAGAGCCCTTGAAACGCAAATCCGAGGAGATGAACAACACGTGGGCAAACCCCGATGCCGTCGCTTGGACGGTGACTTGTTCGGCGAGCGAACGTCCGGCTTCCACGTCGACATAACTGAGCGTCGGGCTGAGCATCGTCCGTCCGGACAGTTGGCGTTCGGTCTCGAGTGCCACCGCTTGGATGACTTCGTTCCCTTCGGCTTTCCGCACCATGTCCTCATCAAACGCGAGTTCGACGAGCGGGACGACGAGCGTGTCGACGTATTGGCGTTCCGTCAGCGACTTCATCGCGTCTAGACCATCGAACCTCATCTTCCTCCTCCTCTCCATTCGACATACATCGTTATGTTCATTGTAGCGTACCTACAATCGTTCCCTTTGCAAAACTTATGAACGAAATGTGAAATTATTGTGTATTCCTACGTCATTAATATACCAAAAAACAAGCGCAACCCATAACGGAAGCGCTTGTTTTTATTAAAATAATTTTGAGGCCCGGACTTGATGGAGTTGACTCGTCAAGTTGCGGAACAATTTCTCGTCCCGGCGGTCGAGCGCCTTGTCGATCTCGACGAGCAGACGCTCCTCCTCGAACTGGGCGACCGAGGCTCGGATGACCGTCTGGGCCGACGTCGTCACTTCATCTTTCACTTCGGCGACGGGTTCGAACGGATTCAATTCCACGATATCAATCCATAGCTCATCAATCATCATGCCTTGAAAGTTTAACTCCACGTAGATGGCGCCGTCGTGGAGTCGGATGTCGTGATACGCCTTCTCGGGATTGACCGTGATGAGGTCACCCCGACGGTAACGGAACGGTTCGCCGTCAAATCCATACGCCGTCATGATCAGACTACGCGGTGAGACCGAGGCGTTCGTGACGAAGTGAACGTTCCCGAGTTTTTCTGGATGTCTGAGCCAGTAGTCGATAATCCACTTGGCTTCTCGTTTACGAAGCGTATGATGAGCGAGGAATCGCTTTAAAAATGTTCTTTTCCGCTCGACCATATGACCCCATCTCCTTTATATCGTTTAATCGTGATCTGTCAATCGCTCGAGCCGCTCTTCAAGTGCTTGGCGGTCATCGACATCGACGCTGAGCGCAAGCGTTTGCTCGAGCACTCGTTGCGCTTGGTCACGCTGCCCTTCTTCTATCAATAGTGTAGCCCATTCGATCGCAAATGACACGTCCTCTTTATAAACTTGCTCGATCGACCGATATAACGCGACGGCCGTATCGTAGTCCTCAAGCTCATAGGCCGCTTTCGCCTTGTACCATGTCATGAGCGGAGACGTCGAATGTTCCTCGAGCGCATCGATCGTCTCGAGCACAGCCTCCATGTCCCCAGCCTCGAACAACACAGATAAGAGCAACTCGGTCGCCTGGAGCGACTCCGGATTCAAGGCGAGTGCCTCGCGCAGTTCCGTGACCGCCTCATCCGTCCTGCCTTGTTTCAAGAACAGCTTCGCTTTCACCGTGCGCAACTCGTCGTTATAGTCGTCACGGTCGATGCCTTGGCCAATCACCTCGAGCGCCTCATCGAAGCGGCCGAGTTCGTCGAGCGCTTCCGTATAAGGCAGATAGAGCGACGTGAAGTCCGGGTCCATCGAGCGCAACGACTCAAACTGTTTGACGGCGATTTCGTCACGGCCGATGCGGTGGGCCGTCATGGCGTGACCGAAAATCGTGTTCAAGTTGCGGTCTTCCGCTTTCTCATACTCATCGAGCGCCTCCTCGAACGAGCCGATCATCGTGAGCGCCTCGGCGTAATCGGCCTGATAATCGAGTTCTTCCGGCAAGCGCAAGTGCGGCAGACGCGCATACAGCGGGACCGCCTGTTCGAACGAGCCGATTGACGCATACAACTCGGCCAGTCCGTAGATGAGGAGCGGTTCGTCCGGGTTCGCCTCGAGCGCCTCCATCAGTTTCTTGACGGCGACCTCGTCCAAGCCTTGCGATTGATATAAATCGGCGAGGAGGACGAGGCTGCGCATATGCGCCTCCTTGTCCGTCGTATCGATTTTCTCGAGGACGGCAATCGCCTCTTCTTCCCGGTCACTATCCAAGTAGGCCTCAGCGAGCGACAAGGCGACGTGCGGGTTGCCCGCATAATCGACATAGAGCGCCGCGAGCAACTTGACGGCCCGATCGGCGAGGCCGAGTTCGAGGTAGAGATCGGCGATAGCCAATCGGTCCTCATCTGACCCTTCCTTCTCGAGCGATTCGAGATGCATGAGGGCATGTTCCGTCTCACCTTTTTCAAGCATCTCAATGATATGGTTTAATTCTGTTTCGTCTAACATCGTCCAAATTCCTCCTAGCGGCTACTCGTATTGACGTTATTCTATCTCACGACCGAGTCGTTGTAAATCGTCACGGAAGCGCGGGTAACTCACGTCCGCTGCCTCGACGTCGTCAATCGTCACATGTTCCGTCGTCAATAAGTCCGCGATTTGGAGCATCATCGCCAGACGATGGTCTCCATGCGAGGAGACGCGTCCCCCGTGCAAACGGCTCGGATAGACGTCGAAGCCGTCATCCGTCTCGCGAAGGTCGACGCCGAGCGCCTTCAATTCGCTCGCGACCGTCTGAATCCGGTCCGTCTCTTTCACGCGGAGCTCCCCCGCATCCCGAACCGACGAGGGGGTCGACGCCTGCGACGCGACGAGTGCGAATAACGGCAACTCGTCGATTTGATGCGGGATGGCGGTCCCGTCCAACCGGATGCCGTGGAGCGTGCTCGTCGACACGGTGACGTCCCCGACCGATTCTTCCCCGAGAGCGCGCACGTTCGTCACGTCAACGTGCGCTCCCATCCGTTCAAGTGTGCGCAAAAAGCCGATCCGTGTCTCGTTTAAGCAGACGTCGGTCGTCGTGACGCGGCTGTTCGGGACGAGCGCGGCCCCGGCCCACCAAAAGGCGGCCGAGGACGGGTCGGCCGGGACGGCCACTGTCGCCCCTTCGAGAACGGACGGTGTCAGCCGAATCGACCGCACCCCTTCGTCCGAGGTGATTTCAATCTCCCCTTTGAACAGCGGCAACATGCGCTCGGTATGGTCCCTTGACAACACGGGCTCGCGCACGATGGTCGGACTGTCCGCACGAAGTCCGGCCAATAAGATGGCCGATTTCACTTGCGCGCTCGCGACGGGCAACGTGTAATCGATGCCCGTCAACGCCCGCCCGCGAATATGGAGCGGGGCGACGTCACCTGCCAAGTCAGCTCCCATGGCACGCAACGGGGCCGTGACACGACGCATCGGTCGTTTCGAGAGCGAGGCGTCGCCAGTGAGCATGAACGTCCCGTCGTAGCCTGCAAGCAGTCCCGTCAAGAGACGCATCGTCGTGCCGGAATTCCCGCAATCGAGTTCCGCCGACGTGAGCGACGGGCTGCCGGTGATGACGAGTCGGTCCGCTTGTTCATCGACTTGTGCGCCCAAACGTCGGATTGCCTCGAGCGTCGACCGGCAATCCTCACCGAGGAGCGGGTCGTACACTGTCGTCTGTCCGTGTGCAACGGCCCCGAGCAATAACGCCCGGTGCGTGATTGACTTATCGCTCGGTACGCGTATGAATCCGTTCAATCCCATCTTAAAACCACCCTTTCAGCTGTTCGTACGCATCGACGAGCCGCTCGGTCGTGACGCTCGTCACGGTCACGTCTTCACCGAGCAGGACGAAACGTATCTGTCCACTCCGATTCTTCTTATCGTGCCCCATCGCCTCGAGATACGACTCGAACGGCTGCCAGACGACCGGCGTGATCGCTTGCCGTTTCATGAATCCGGCGAGCGTTTCCGCGCGTGTGACGTCCCCGCCGACTAGGAAGGCGAACACCATCCCGTATAGGATGGCCTCCCCGTGCGCTAATCGATACGCCTCGACCGACTCTAACGCATGGCCGAACGTATGGCCAAAGTTCAGCCATGCCCGCACGCCTTGCTCTCGTTCATCGGTCTCGACGACCACTCGTTTCACTTCAATCCCACGCGCGAGCCACGCCTCCCATTCGAGCGGCCCCCGGGCGAGCGCCGTGAACAGTTCGGTCTCGAACGAGCGCTCGAGGACATATCGTGACAAGTAAGCGTGTTTAATCAATTCGCCGAGTCCGCTCAGCACATCTCGGTCCGTCAACGTCTCGAGACGGTCGACGTTATAGTGGACGCCCGCTGGCTGATAAAAGGCACCGATCGCATTTTTTGCGAGCGGATGGTTGACCGCGACTTTCCCGCCGACGGCCGAATCGTGGGCGAGCACCGTCGTCGGCACTTGTATGTAACGCAGGCCGCGCATATAGACACTCGCCAAAAAGCCGGCCAAGTCGCCAATCATGCCGCCGCCAAAGGCGACGATGAGCGTGTCCCGGTCGCAGCCAGCCGTCAATCCGTCCGCGACGAGGCGTTCGATTGTCGAAAGTGATTTCGATCCGTCACCCGGACGAACGACCGACCAGACGATTGGACGCGCGTTTGCTTCAAGATGAGCGCGAAACGCCGTCCCGTGCAGGCGGTCCACCGTCTCGTCCGTGATGACCCAAACAGTCGAGCACGTGAAGTAAGGGACGCGGTCGAGCCAGGCGTCCCCTCGTTCAATCGTGACATCGTACGGCGTCGAGGCGTTCACTCGAATCGTCACCACGTGCGAATCTCCTTACGATACGCGTCGACGCGCGCTTGGATGCGCCCGACCGTATCATGTCCGAACGTCTCGCATAACTCACGGGCGAGCTCGAACGCGACGACGGCCTCGACGACGAGTGAGGCGGCCGGGACGGCACAAGCGTCACTTCGCTCGATTTGGGCGAGGAACGGTTCTTTCGTATCGATATCGACGGATTGGAGCGGCTTGTAGAGCGTCGGGATCGGTTTCATCACAGCGGTACAGACGATTGGCATCCCTGTCGTCATCCCGCCTTCAAAACCGCCGAGATGGTTGCTCAGCCGAGTATAGCCGTCTGGACCATAAGCAATCGGGTCCATCACTTCCGACCCTGGTCGATACGCCATCTCAAACCCGTCGCCGAACGCGACACCTTTGATGGCGTTGACGCTCATGACGGCGCGAGCGATGGTCGCATCGAGTTTCCGGTCGTATTGGACGTACGATCCGAGCCCTGGGATGACGCCATGCACTTCCGTGCAGACGACACCGCCGAGCGAATCGCCGGCTGCTTTCGCCTCATCGATTCGCTGCATCATCGCCTGGCCTGCTGCCTCGTCCATCGTCCGGACCGGCGACGCCTCGATCGTGGTGCGCAATGTCTCGAGCGATTCATAAGAGGCATCGGCCTCGACGCCGCCAATCACTTTGACGTAGCTGACGAGCGACATCCCGACGGCAGCGAGCAACTGTTTGCTGAGTGCGCCGACGGCGACGCGGGCGGCCGTCTCACGTGCGCTCGATCGTTCGAGGACGTCACGCAGGTCACGATGGTCGTATTTCAAGCCGCCGACGAGGTCTGCATGTCCCGGTCGCGGACGGACGACGCGGCGTTTGATTTCCACGTCCGCATCGATCGGTTCGGCCTGCATGACGTTCCGCCAATGGGTATGGTCCTTATTCTCGATCCAGAACGAGATTGGGGCCCCTGTCGTCACCCCGTGACGAATGCCGGCCCTCACCTCGATTCGGTCTGACTCAATTTGCATGCGGCGGCCGCGGCCATAGCCGGACTGCCGTTTCGCGAGTTCCGCATTGATGGCTTGCACATCGACCTCAAGCCCGGCCGGTACACCCTCGATAATGATTGTAAGTCCAGGTCCGTGCGATTCTCCTGCCGTCAAATAGCGCATAGCTGCCACCTCACTCTTCAAATTTTTCGTAGAAGAAGCTCTGCTTCATCTTATAGCCGTATCGCTTCGGTTGAAAGATTTGTTCGGTCCCTCCGACGAAGAGGATGCCGCCTGGTCGAAGCGATCGGTGGAACGATTTATAGACTTTTTCTTTCGCTTCCTCGGTGAAATAAATCAAGACGTTACGGCAGACGATTAAATCAAAGTTCCGCTCGTACACGTCGGCCAGCAGATTGTGTTTTTTGAACGTTACCAACTTTTTGATGTCCTCTGTGATGTAATAGTCATCACCGCGGCGGGTGAAGTAACGTTGCCGAAACTCTACGGGCAAGTCGACGAGCGCCCGCTCATGATACTTGCCTTGTTTCGCTTTTTCGATCACCACGTCATCTAGGTCCGTCGCCGTGATTGTGAACTGTGCGGGTGACAAATGTTTCGATAACAGCATCGCCAACGAATACGGTTCTTCGCCCGTCGAGCACGCCGCGCTCCAGACGCGCAACTTACCTTGGCTCTTCCGGATAAGTTCTGGCAAGATGTCCGTTTCCAGTTGCTGCCAGCGAACCGGATTCCGGTAAAACTCACTCACGTTGATGGTCATGCGATCCAAAAATTCATCATATAAGCCCCGGTCTGACTCCATCGCTTTGAAGTATTCGATAAACGTGGCATACCCTTTCTTCTCGCGGAGCGCAATCATGCGCCGCTTCATCTGGGCTTCTTTATATAGATTTAAGTCGATCCCCGACTTCATATAAAACTTTTTTACGAAGATGGCATAATCATTTATCACCAGTTCCAACCTCAATTCTTTCTCTTCTCCTAGATCATGTCGTGCCAAAACGTGCGAAAGCGCTTCAATCCCAATAAAAAAAGGGACAGGAGGCTCCCGTCCCTTTTATCGTCATCAAACGTGTGATGCTTCAGTGGCGAACCAGAGTGACAATTCACGCTCTGCGCTCTCCACGCTATCTGAACCATGGATGACGTTTTGTGACATCGTCGAGGCCAAATCGCCACGAATTGTTCCAGGTTGTGCGTCCAGCGGGTTCGTCTTCCCGATCATCAATCGAGAGACGGCGACGATATTTTCGCCTTCCCACTCCATCGCTACAACAGGACCAGACGTTAAGAATTCGACAAGCTCTCCAAAGAACGGCTTTTCCTTATGTTCCGCATAATGCGATTGTGCGACTTCAACCGACGGTGTCAATAGTTCGAGACGGTTCAACGTATATCCTTTCGTTTCGAAGCGCGAGATGATTTCCCCAATCAGACCGCGTTTCACTCCATCCGGTTTTACCATTAAAAATGTTTTTTCCATTCCCCTAATCCCCCTAAATCAATATGTGTACCATGTACTTTATTAGTTTACACGGTCATCTTGATTATTGAAAGGGTTTACAAGGTGGTTTTTACCATTTACGTTTCCCGATATACTCGGCGATTTCAATGAGCGAGCGCTTGTCCGGGACATCCGGCAAGCCATCGAGACGTTGAATCGCCCGGTTCACGTACCGGTCAATCGTCCGCTGGCTTCGTTCAAGCGTCCCGTTGCGCTGCACTTCACGAACGAGCGTATGGGTCGTTGCGTAATCGGACGATTGGTTGACCTGTTGCAACCGGCCAAAGAATTCAGGGTCTTCGGCTGAATAGAAGAGCGGCAACGTTTTATGGCCGTGCTTCAAATCTTCTCCGACCGGTTTTCCGAGTTGAAAACTTTTCGCGGTGAAGTCGAGCAAATCGTCCGTCATTTGAAACGCCATCCCGATATCATAGCCGAACAGCCGCAACTGTTTGACGACTTCGGGTGACGCCCCTGAGACGACGGCACCGGCCGCACAACTCGTCTCGATCAAGAGCGCCGTCTTCCGGGCAATCCGATCGAGGTATCGTTTCGGGGACTGGCCCCAGTCGTATTGGTCTTGGATTTGATTGATTTCACCGATGCAAATCAGTTCCATCGTGTCGGCCATGATTTGCATCACGCGCGGCGAGTCGACCTCAGAGACGAGCCGAATCGCTTCGCCGAACAACGTGTTCCCCGTATACATCGCGACCTGCTCATCGTAACGTTCCATGACGGTCGGTTTGCCCCGGCGGAGTGTGGCGTCATCGATGACGTCATCATGGACGAGTGAGGCCATATGAATCAGTTCAAGACTCGCCGCCACTTTCGTCAAGCGGATATCTTTCGCTTGTCCGAAACCGGCGCTCAGCAATACGAACGCCGGACGAATCCGCTTCCCGCCCGCATCAAGCAGTTGTTTCGAGGCCGCCTCGATGACCGCATGATCTGAATGGACCCGCGTCGACAAGAATCGGTCAATCTGCTCAATCTCTCGGTTCATGTGGCGATAAAGTCGCTTTAAAGACATCGGTCACCACTTCTTTCCTAGGTGCATCGCACACGCGCCGCCGGAGAATGCCTTCACGTCGACTTGTTCGAAGCCTGCCGTCTCGAACATGCGCTTTAGCGTTAACCGGTCCGGGAATTGGTCGGTCGACTCTTGGAGCCATTTATATTGATCGTATGAGCCGGCAAACACTTTCCCGAATAATGGCATGACCGAGCCGAAATAAAAGCGATACAGCTCGCTGAACAGCGGCGCTGTCGGTTGGCTCGTCTCGAGACAGACGACCGTCCCGCCCGGCTTCAACACCCGGTGCATCTCACGGAGTACCGTCATGTAATCGGGTACGTTGCGAAGGCCGAAGCCGATCGTCACATAGTCAAATGAGTGATCTCCGAACGGCAATGCCATCGCGTTACCATGGATGAGTTCGATCGTCGGATAAGCGGCCACTTTCTCTTGGCCGACCGCGAGCATATTCTCGGAGAAATCGAGACCTTTGACGACACCAGTATTCCCGGCCGCCTCGGCGAGTTGAATCGTCCAGTCGGCCGTCCCGCAGCAGACGTCGAGACATTTTGCGCCCGGGAACACTTGCATGCGACGCATCGTCGCTTTGCGCCACCATTTATGCAAACGGAAACTGATGATCGAGTTCATCGTATCGTAGCTCGGTGAGATTGATTGAAACACGTCATATACTTTTTGCTCTTTTTCTTTCGGTTGCAATACGTAACATCCTTTCCGTTCTAAGCGACAGCGTGCGCCAGAAGCGTCGTTAGCTGTTCTCGTTGATCTTGGCGCAGTACTGTCGCCTTTCGTTCGATGATCGCTTTTCCGTATGTGGTCAAATAGGACCGACCTATCACTTCAGAAAACGTTTTAATCAATCCGAAGTTCGCTTCCATCCAAGTCGTGACGGATACGTCCGCATCGAGTGCGAGCGTACATTTCGCCCCATTGACAAGCTGGACCGACCGACCGAAGCGATTGCTATAGTCGGCAGGGAACAGTGCCAATATTTTATAAAATTGAGCCGAGGCGAAGTCGCCGGCGAGCACTTTGAGTTGCCGCTCGAGCGAGCCGTTCGGGCAATCCTTTACTTGATCGTGCAGTTCAAGTGCTTGATGTGCAAAATATGTCGCAAGCACGAGCTGACGTTGTTGATTCGATTCGATTTCAATCATCTCGACCATCCAACGAAGTAAAGGCATGTCGACTACGGGTACAATCTCGTGTCTCGTCAAATACGGATGGTTCATGCGTTCTTCGATTTGACGAGCAAGGTCGGTGACAACGGTTTCGTATGTCATCTGTTCCATGCTATCCCCCCTCGTCCTCTTCGTTGTCATTCTGACATAGTATAGCACATTTTTGTCACATTCACGCCATGTGAACTCGCTTTCCGACACAAAAAAAGCCGCCTTTCGGCGACTTATGTATTGCCCATTATTTGACCGCATCTTTAAGCGCTTTACCTGCTTTGAAGGCAGGAACTTTGCTTGCCGGGATTTCGATATCTTCTTTCGTACGTGGGTTGCGACCTTTACGGGCAGCGCGCTCACGAACTTCAAAAGTACCAAAACCGATCAATTGAATTTTATCACCGTTTTGGAGTGCTTCAGTGATAGATTCGAAAGTAGCTTCTACAACTTGTGTAGCTTCTTTTTTCGAAACATTTGCTTTCTCCGCAACTGCTTGGATCAATTCAGTTTTGTTCATCACGATTCACCTCCTCTCACTGAGAGTTTACGGGATTAATCATATCGTACAAACGTTGATATGACAACATTTTTTAAGCAATCGGCCCATATTCGACCCACCCAGTCGCTCAGTTGTTTAAAAACTCGACTTCACCTTGTTCATTAATCGTATACCCTTGCGAATAAGCCGGGGCGAATGGGGAGTCATTATAGAGCAAATACCGAATGTCCTCACCGACTTTTGGCTCTACATCCGTGTTCTCAAGGGCGGCCTCCAGGTCAGCCCGGTAGTCGACAAATAATTGTCCGGTGCCGTCGACATAGATCGGCAACTCGTTTTCCGTGTACGGGCTCGGAATACTCGGCTCTTCAGAGACGAAGATGAGATCGTAATCGATCGTGAATTGATTCTTTCCGAGCGACCCGTCAAACGGGAACTTACCTGCTTTGGCCCGGAACGCGTTAATGTTCGTCTGCAACTGCTGCAAACTTTCAGACACTCGTAAATCAATGAGTTTGACCGTCGGCTCCGTTTCAGCGTCCACGAGGACGTACAAAAATAGGCCGCCTCCTTCAAAGCTGTTCGCCGGCGGGTCAGCCAAATACCCGGGCACGAGCCGAGCGAACTCGACCGGATAGCGCTCCATGAGCGGCGTCTCGGCCGGTCTTGTCTTTATCGGCAACACGCCGGTCGTCTCCTTGAACGAGTCGACGGCCGTCTGTACCGACTGCAGTTGGTCTTCATACGGGACGTTGTCGACCCGGTTCGAATCCGGGAACATACATCCACTGAGCACGGTCGCCGCCAATAGACTCACGACCAAAAAAATCCGTTTCACGTCTTATCCCCCTGTCGGTCCTGAAGCGACCACATAAATCATGATGATCGTTCCAAATAAAAATATGACGAATGCGATGACGCGGACGAGCGCCGCAAACCATCCCGTTAGTTTCGTATGGCTGACTGCCACCATGAGCGCGGCGATGGCAAACGCCCCGATGCCCGCAAATGAAATCCACATCTTGATCAGTGACGGTGTCACGTCTATCCCCTCGACTTTCTCTATAATTCTAGCTCCGTACATTAGTGTAGCAAAAAAAACAAAGGAACTGAACGAAAACGTCAGTCCCTTTGCTCTACGTCGCCTTCGAAATGGAACACTTCTTCCATTTCATGCTTCTGTGGGCGTCTCATTAACTTTTGTACTTCATCGTGCGGACTCTTGCCTTCGAATAACACGTTGTAGAGCGCCTCTGTAATCGGCATCTCGACACCGGCTTCTCGAGCAAGCGTATGCGCCGCTTCACAGGCACGAACACCTTCCACGACCATGCCCATTTGACCGAGCACATCCTCGAGCTTCTCGCCGCGACCGATCGCGTTCCCGGCGCGCCAGTTACGGCTATGCTGAGACGTGGCCGTGACAATCAAATCGCCGATTCCCGTCAAGCCAGAAAACGACGCCGGGTTGGCACCGAGTTTGACCCCGAGCCGGGCGATCTCGACGATCCCGCGTGTCATGAGGGCCGCTTTGGCGTTATCGCCATAGCCGAGCCCGTCCGTCATTCCTGCGGCGAGCGCAATGATGTTTTTAAGCGCGCCCCCGTACTCCGCCCCGATGACATCCGAATTCAAATAGACCCGGAACTGATCGTTCGTGAGCAACTCTTGAATCTCATCGGCCACATCCAAGTCCTCGCAAGCGATGGTGATGGTCGTCAATTTACGGACGGCCACTTCCTCGGCATGCGTCGGTCCCGTCAAGACACCGATGGCCCGACGTTTCGACGGGTCGATCTCTTCGGCGATAATCTCCGACAGACGCTTATGCGTCTTCGGTTCGATTCCTTTGGCGGCATGCACGATGACCGCCGGTTCCGTAAGGAGCGCGTTCAATTCTCGCGATACCGGACGGATTGCCGAACTCGGGACGACAAGGAACACGATGGAGCGGCCTTTGACCGCTTCCGCCAAGTCTGTCGTCGCCCGAATCGAAGTCGGCAACGGTGCGTCTTTCAAATAGGTCGCGTTCGTATGGGCCGTGTTGATTTCATGAACGTGATCTTCCTCACGTCCATACAACAGAACATCATGCCCATTGTCAGCGAGGACGAGCGAAATCGCCGTTCCCCAGCTCCCCGCGCCGATGACAGCTACTTTTGCCATAGGAGGCACCCCCATTACTAGTTTTTCTGACGAGCCACGATATGAATCGGTGTACCAGTAAAGTCAAATGCGCGGCGAATCTGGTTATCTAGATAACGTTTGTATGAGAAGTGAAGCAACTCTGGATCGTTGACGAACAACACGAACGTCGGCGGCTCGATGGCCACTTGCGTCGCGTAGTTAATCTTGAGTCGTTGTCCTTTATCCGTCGGTGTCGGGTTCATCGCGACAGCGTCAACGATGACATCGTTCAAGACGCTCGTCGAGATGCGACGGCGATGTGAATCGGCCACTTCTTTGATGACCGGCAGAAGTGTCTGCAACCGTTTCGACGTGAGCGCCGACAAGAAGACGATCGGTGCGTAGTCAAGGAACAAGAATTCTTTACGAATCTTCTCTTCCATTTTCTTCATCGTCTTATCGTCTTTGTCGACGGCGTCCCATTTGTTGACGACGAGGACGATTGCTTTCCCCGCTTCGTGGGCGAGTCCGGCAACACGTTTGTCTTGCTCGATGATGCCTTCTTCACCGTCGATGACGACGAGAACGACGTTCGAGCGTTCGATTGCTTTTTGGGCCCGCATGACGCTGTAGCGCTCGGTCGATTCATATACTTTCCCGCGCTTGCGCATCCCGGCCGTATCGATGATGACGTATTCTTGCCCATCCCGTGTGAACGGTGTATCGATGGCATCACGAGTCGTCCCCGCGATGTCCGAGACGATGACGCGTTCTTCACCGAGAATCGCGTTCGTCAAGCTCGATTTCCCAACGTTCGGACGTCCGATAAGCGAGAACTGGATGACTTCTTCGTTGTACTCATAGTCGTCTTTGTCTGGAGCCAAGTCGAGCACTTTGTCGAGCAAGTCCCCGAGACCGAGACCGTGCGTCCCTGAAATCGGGAACGGGTCGCCGAATCCGAGTGAATAGAACTCATACATGAGTTCACGCATCTCGAAGTTGTCGACTTTGTTGACGGCGAGGACGACCGGTTTGTTCGAACGGAACAACAAGTTCGCCACTTCTTCGTCTGCTGCTGTAATGCCTTCGCGTCCGTTCACCATGAAGACGATGACGTCAGCCTCATCGATCGCAAGCTCGGCCTGATGCCGCATTTGCACGAGGAGCGGCTCATCGCCGACCTCGATTCCGCCTGTGTCGATTAAATGAAACTTACGGTTCAACCACTCACCCGTTCCATAAATGCGGTCGCGGGTTACACCGGGCTTATCATCGACGATCGACACGCGATCTCCGATAATCCGGTTAAAAATCGTGGATTTCCCAATATTCGGGCGGCCTACGATGGCCACTGCTGGAATTCCCATATAAACACCTCTCTAACTTTCATTCAATAAGTCTATCGTTTCTAATTGCAACTGTACTATCATATCACAGGCTAATTTCTGTGACCATACAAAAAGAAGCGGGAGTCTGGCTCCCGCTTGAACGATCGTCTTATTTAGAATCGTCCGAGGCCTCGTCACCTGTCAATTCAGAGACAGAGAAACCTCCTTGGTCACTATACTCGTCAAGCAGCGATTGATCCGCGTCGCCACGTGATGAATCGCTCGACTCGAGCGCACGCATCGACAACGAGATTTTCTTCTCGTCAAGATGGACGTCGAGTACTTTGACGGTAACTTCTTGGCCTTCTGACAAGACTTCAGACGGTGTCGCGATGTGTCGGTTCGCAATTTGCGAGATATGAAGCAAACCTTCGACTTGCGGCGCCACTTCGACGAACGCACCGAACGTGACGAGACGTTTGACTTTCCCTTCAATCACGTCGCCCGGCTGAATTTTACCTTCCACCGATTCCCACGGTCCAGGCTGCGTCTCTTTAATCGACAACTTCACTTTCTCGTTGTCGAGGTCAAGTCCAAGCACTTTCACTTTGACTTTGTCTCCTTCAGTCACAACATCGCTCGGTTTCTCAACCCGGCTATGCGCCATCTCCGAAATGTGGACGAGGCCATCGACACCGCCGATGTCGACGAACGCACCGAAATCTGTGAGACGTTGAACCGTCCCTTCGATGATTTGACCGACTTCGAGCGATTCGAGCGTCTCCGCTTTCTTGGCGCTCATTTCCGCTTCGGCAACCGCTTTATGCGACAAGATGACGCGATTTTTCTCGCGGTCAATCTCGACGACTTTAACCGTAATCGGTTTATTCAAGTAGGATGAGAAGTCTTCGACGAAATGGTTCTCTACGAGCGAAGCCGGGATAAATCCACGGATACCGATGTCAACGACAAGACCACCTTTGACCTTGTCTTTTACCATGACTTCGAACACTTCGCCGGATTCGAATTTCTCGACGATTTGATCCCAAGCTGCCTCGGCATCTACGTCTTTCTTCGAAACGACCACCTCTTCGTCCGTGACCTTTTTCACTTTGACACGGATTTCGTCGTTAACATGGAGTGATTCGTTTAAATCGTCTAAATGCATGCTTGATACTTCGCTGATTGGTAAAATTGCCTCGGTTTTATAACCGATATCGATCAACGCTTGCTTGTCCTCGATTTTGACGACAGTACCGGTCACAATTTGACCTCGATTGATTTCAAAATCAGGCATATCTTTCATTTCTTCGACCATTCCAACACTACCCCCTCACGATGAGTACAAAAAGGAGCGCCCTGAGGCGCTTACACCTAGTATAAACTTCTTATAATTCGAAAGATTTGTCAAGGTGTTATCAGGTTAGTTCCTCTCCTGGCGCGAGATTAAACCTGAAATTAACGAACGTTCCGTGAATGCTGCATGTACAAGTCACCGATCGTCGTCATGATCAAGTCGGCTGCGACTTGGGCGCTCGCCTTGTCCGCTTTCAAGCCGCTCATGTCGATCGGTGGTCCGATGACGACTTTCAGCTTCGAGCGGAACTTGTACGTTCCGATGATTGCCACCGGGAGTACCGACGCGTCCGAACGTAGCGCGAAGAACCCGACGCCGGCTTGGGCCTTACCGAGCGTGCCATCTTTCGACCGCGTTCCTTCCGGGAAAATAGAGATAACCTCGTCTTCCTTCAACTTTTGCAAGACGACCCGGAGTGCCTGTCGGTCCCCTTCCCCGCGCGACACGGGAATCTGTCCGGCCCGATTCAAGATGTGCTTCAACACCGGCACGTCGAACAACTCTTTTTTCGCGAAAAACCGGAGTTGACGCTGTTTCGGCATTGCCCCGGCCAGCATGACCGGGTCCCAGTTCGATTGATGGTTCGAACAGACGATCATCGAACCGTCGAGCGGGACGTTGTCGCGCCCGATATACTCGACACGGAAGCTCAATCTACGGATGACATTGACGACAGCTACGGCCAGTCGATACATGCCGAACGGTCCATTGTTGAGCGGTTTCATCGTTCGATCACCTGCTTCATCAAGTGCTCGATCGCCTCGACGACGCCGTCAATCGACAGCTCGGTCGTATCGAGATAATGCGCGTCGTCAGCTTGACGGAGCGGGGCGACCTCACGCTCGGAATCGCGTTTGTCGCGCAAGGCGATCTCGAGCTGTAATTGTTCGAGGTCGCTCGGCAACCCTTTCGATACGTTCTCCTCGTGGCGACGGCGGGCCCGTTCTTCGACCGTCGCCGTCATGAACACTTTCAAATCGGCTGACGGCAAAACGTGGGTCCCGATATCGCGGCCGTCCATGACGATGCCACCCTCACTGGCGAGGTCGCGCTGTAAATCCATGAGAGCATCTCGCACTTCCGGTTGGCGCGCGACGAAACTGACGTTGTTCGTCACTTCGCTCGTCCGGATGACGTCGGTCACTTCGTCGGCGCCGTCGAACACACGTTGTCCGTTCTCGGACGGGACGAGCCGTAAATCCATGTTGCCGATCATCTCGGCGAGTTTCGGCCCGTCTTCGAGACCGACCCCGTCTCTGAGGGCACGATACGTCACGGCACGATAAATCGCACCCGTATCGATATAGACATACCCTAGTTTTTTGGCAAGTGTTTTCGCGATCGTACTCTTCCCGGCTCCGGCCGGTCCATCTAATGCAATCTGTAACGGTTTATTCATAAAAATTGGGTATCGGCTCATCCCGATACCCGCCTCCTCTCGGTCATTTGTTCCGAGAACATCATACCAGTTTTTTAACGTGAAGAAAATACAGAGCCCGTCCGTTTTCTCGCTTCAAGTTGGGCCCGGAAGCAATAACGTAAAATCGTTTCCTGGTCCCGGTGCGATAATTCTTCGAAACGAAGCGACAGCTCTTGTTTCGCCGCCTGTTCGTGAATCCGTACGAGTCGGCTCTTGACGCGGAACGTTTGCGGATTCCCGCGGTCGTCATTGATATGGAACGAGACGATGATGGCCTCGTCGACAGCGACCGGTGCCCGATTGGAGATGATGCGCATGCCTCCGGCCGATAAGTCGAGTGATGTCGACTCGAACGACGGGAACGCCTGCCCATCTTCCGCGGATACGGTCACGCGAATCATCTCCGGCACCCGCAAATATTCACGGCGCTGGACCCGTTTGATTTTCTTCTCATCCGGCATCGGGAATGCATAACGAAGCGTCAACTGCGCATCGCTCACCCGTCTCGAAATGACGGTGTCGAAGGCATATAGTTGCTCTTCTCCTTTAAAGAAATAGACGCGCATCGGCTCGTCTTCGTGCAAGAAGAACGTCTTTAACGTATCCGTTTCACTCGGGGACTCGATCCAGACGACTTGATCGTTAATGGCCGCGACCTTCGTCTTTCCTTCTTTTCTCCCTTCGACTTCCACCCGTAACTCTTGACCTACTTTTAACATGAAACGATTCCCCTTTATTCTATTTATATTGACGATGATTGGAGCGATTGGCAGTGCGGACGAGCAATAAGGCAACCATCCATAAGACGACGATATAGACGACAGCCGGTACTTTGTTCATCGGTTCGACGAGCAAGATATAGTCGAACATGCCATGCAACAGCGTGGCCGCCATGACAGCGGTGAACAGCCAAAACCGCTCGTGGTTGGAATGTTTGGCACGGCCGAGACAAAACCCCATGACGACGGCGAACAGCGCGTGGCCGCTCACCGGCAGCACGGCGCGCCAGATGGCGATCTCGATTGAGTCGTACACCCATAAATATAGAAAATTCTCTAACGTGGCAAAGCCGAGTGAACAGGCGACCGCATAGAGAATCCCGTCGTAGTAATCATCAAAGACTTTATGTATGTATATTGTATAATAAATCATGAACCATTTAAAAAATTCTTCTAAAAGCGCGGTGGCCACGAACGCCTTCCAAAACGGGCCCACGAGCACCCCTTCTTCCACGAACGCATACTGGACGAACATGATCGGAAAGACGAGAATGGCCCCGGCGACGAACGACCGGATCACATAGCCGAGCGGTTCCGCTTCCAGTTCATGCCGGAGATAGAAGTAGGAAAGAAGGGCGAACCCTGGCGCAACCGCAGACAAGGCGATTGCAATCATGATGCATCTCTCCTTTCTCACGTTAAGCATACACTGAAATAGAGGAAAGAAAAAGTAGGGCACGCCTAGAAATTGGAAGAAACGAACAAAAAAGTTGGAGGTCTGTTATGAATCATTTATTACTCATCCACACCGGCGGCACAATCGCCATGTCCCAATCGGGGTCGGGACATGTCATGCCGAGCGAGGTCAATCCGATTGATGCGACGTTGCCGAAAGCGACCGATATCGCCAACATCACGACGAAACACTTCTCAAACATCCCATCGCCGCACATGACGCCTGAAAAAATGCTCGAGCTCGCCCAGTTCATCAATCAACAACTGACGCAAGACACGTATGACGGGGTCGTCATCACCCACGGAACCGATACGCTCGAGGAGACGGCTTATTTCTTACAAATCACACTCGGTGCCCCGGTCCCGATCGTCTTGACCGGGGCGATGCGCTCGTCGAACGAAGTCGGCTCCGACGGCGAATTCAATCTCATCACGGCGCTTCGGGTCGCCCAAAGCGATGTCGCGCGTGGCAAAGGCGTGCTCGTCGTCTTCAACGGCGAGATCCATTCCGCCTTCAACGTCACGAAGACGCATACGTCCTCGGTAGACACGTTCAAATCGGTCCACTTCGGGAACGTCGGCATGGTGACGAAAGACCACGTCCTCATCTATAGCCAGCCGACGACGAAGCAACCGAAGATGATTTCGACAATCACGAAACGGGTCGCGGTGCTGAAAGTCGTTGCCGGGATGGATCCGGACTTGATTGAGGCGGTACTCGCGCTCGGCTATGACGGACTCGTCCTCGAAGTGCTCGGTCAAGGCAACGTCCCGCCGTCGATCGTTCCCGCGCTCGAACTGCTCGTCGAACGCATGCCGGTCGTCATCGTCAGCCGCTGCTTTAATGGAATCGTTCAGGACGTCTACGGCTACGTCGGCGGTGGCCAGCAACTGAAAGAGATGGGCATCATCTTTTCGAACGGCTTGAACTCACAAAAAGCGAGACTGCGGCTTCTCGTTGAACTCGAGTCCGGTTCGTCGCAAGCGGTCATGGAACACAGCTTCAGTTTCCAACAATGAGTTGGCGACTTGCCAACCGATTCGTCCTTCCATACAATGAGGGATGAGGTGATTTCATTGAATAAACACGCTATCGTCGTCGGCGCCGGACCGTGCGGGCTGTCGGCTGCGATCGAATTGGAACGCATCGGCATCTCGTGCACGATTATCGAGCGCGGCAATATCGTCGATGCCATCTATCGGTATCCGACCCATCAGACGTTCTTCTCGTCTGCCAATCTGCTTGAAATCGGGAATATCCCGTTCATCTGTAAAGATTTGAAGCCACGCCGGCAAGACGCACTCGTCTACTATCGGGAAGTCGTCAGCCGGACTGGGCTCGATGTCCATCCGTTCGAGACGGTCGAGGCGGTCGAGCGGACCGAGAACGGTTTCGTCGTGCGGTCCCGACACGACCGGGACGGTGCCAAAGAGCGCCAAGCCGACTATGTCATCTTGGCGACGGGCTATTACGGACGCCCTCGTCGGCTTGACGTGCCCGGTGAAGAGTTGCCGCACGTCGCCCACTATTTCAAAGAGGCGCATCCGTTCTATCGGCAACGCGTCACGGTCATCGGTGGGAAGAACTCCGCCGTCGACGCGGCCATCGAGCTCGAGAAGGCCGGTGCCCACGTCACGGTACTTTATCGCGGGGACGGCTACAGTCCGTCCGTCAAACCGTGGGTATTGCCGACGTTCGACTCGCTCGTCCGTCATAACAAGGTGCGGCTCGAGCTCGAAGCGGAAATCGTTCGCATCGAACCGCATCACGTCGTCTATCGTCAGCATGGTGAAGAACATCGGCTCGAGACCGACCACGTCCTCGCCATGACCGGCTACTTGCCCGACCATGGGCTGTTCGCCGATGCCGGGGTCCAAGTCGATGAGGAGACCGGTGTGCCGGCGTTCGATGAAGCGACGTACGAGACGAACGTCGACGGCTTGTTCATCGCCGGTGTCGTCGCGGCCGGAAACGATGCCAATAAGATCTTTATCGAGAACGGACGTTTCCATGGTCAAGCGATCGCCGAGACGCTTCGGGAGCGCAACGGTGTCACATCATAAACAAAGAGAGGGAAGACCTGGTATCAGGCCTTCCCTCTCTTTTCTTATACCCAACCGCGGAAGCGCGACGCTTCTGCCATCTTACGCACACCGACCATATAGGCGGCGAGACGCATGTCGACCTTACGGGCCGACGAGGTATTGTATACCGTATTGAACGAGTGGACGAGCACTTTCTCAAGCTTCTCTTCCACTTCCTCTTCCGTCCAATAGTACCCTTGATTGTTTTGAACCCATTCGAAGTATGAAACCGTTACCCCACCGCTCGAAGCGAGCACGTCCGGGACAAGCAGGATGCCACGTTCCGTCAAGATGCGGGTCGCTTCGTTCGTCGTCGGCCCGTTCGCGGCCTCGACGACGATGGACGCTTTGATGTTGTCGGCGTTGTCCTCGGTGATTTGGTTCTCGATTGCGGCCGGGACCAAAATGTCGCAGTCGAGTTCGAGCATCTCTTTGTTCGAGATCGTGTTCTTGAATAAGGTCGAGATCGTCCCGAACGAGTCACGACGGTCGAGCAGATACGGGATGTCGAGACCGTTCTCGTCATGGATGGCTCCGTACGCATCGCTGACAGCGATGACTTTCGCTCCGGCGTCATGCATGAACTTCGACAGGAAGCTACCGGCGTTGCCGAACCCTTGGACGACGACGCGGGCGCCTTTTAACTCGATGCCGCGACGGAGCGCCGCTTCGCGAATCATGATGGCGACACCTTTTGCCGTCGCCGTCTCGCGACCGTGCGAGCCACCGAGCACGAGCGGTTTCCCGGTGATGAAACCTGGTGAGTTGAATTCATCGATTCGGCTATACTCGTCCATCATCCATGCCATGATTTGCGAGTTCGTGAACACGTCCGGTGCCGGGATGTCTTTCGTCGGCCCGACGATTTGACTGATAGCCCGAACGTAACCACGGCTCAACCGCTCAATTTCACGGAAACTCATCTCACGCGGATCACAAACGATTCCACCTTTACCGCCGCCATATGGCAGGTCGACGATGCCGGCTTTCAAGCTCATCCAGACCGACAACGCCTTCACTTCGACCTCGGTCACGCTCGGGTGGAATCGGATTCCACCTTTTGTCGGTCCGACCGCATCGTTATGTTGCGCACGATATCCCGTGAAAATCTTTGTCGATCCATCATCCATCCGAACCGGGATGCGGACGGTCAACATCCGAAGCGGCTCTTTCAAGAGCTCGTACATCTCTTCTGGATACCCGAGTTTATCGAGCGCCTCGTGTATCACTTCTTGTGTCGATTCAAGGATGTTTTTTCGTTTTTGATGACCTTTTTCTTGATCCGTAATCATGAAGGTTTCCTCCCCTAAATTGTCGATTCTCCCCCAAGAATCAACCTCGTATTCGTTTAAAAGTATATCTGATACGCGCCCAATTTGAAAGGCTTTTACAAAAATAATGAAAGCGTTTTCTAAAACGAAAAAAGAAGGGAGTGCCCCTTCTTACTTTTCAAGTGCGAGTGCGATGAATCGCTCTAACAGTTCACCGTACGAGATACCGACGGCGCGAGCGCTGTCCGGGAACAGGCTGAGCGGTGTCATGCCAGGCAGTGTGTTCGTCTCTAAAATATAGGCGAGCCCGTCTTCTGAGACGAGGAAGTCTGAACGGGAATATCCGCTGCAGCCGAGGGCACGGTGCGCTTGAATCGCAGCCGCCTGAACTTCTTCGGTCAACGAAGCCGGCAACTCGGCCGGACAGACGTGAATCGATCCACCTTCTGAATACTTCGACTCATAGTCATAAAACTCGTTTTTCGGGATAATCTCGATAACCGGGAGCGCGGCTTCGGCGCCATGGTTTCCGAGTACAGGTACCGTCAATTCACGACCTTTAATATATTGTTCGACCAAGACGGCCGTATCGCAGGCGAACGCTTTGTCGATTCCTTCACGGAGCATCGTTTCGTCCATCGCGATCGTCAATCCGTTCGAAGACCCTTCTTGGGCCGGTTTGACGACACATGGGAATTCACCGCCCCACTCGACGATTTTCGCGTCGATATCGTCCCCTGTCTCGATGAGGACGTCACGGGCGATTCGGATGCCGGCAGCGGCGAAGATGATTTTCGCACGGGCTTTGTCCATCGCGAGCGCGGACGCCAACACACCAGACCCCGTGTACGGCAAGCCCGCCATCTCCAAGAGCGACTGCACGCGTCCGTCTTCACCGTACTTGCCATGCAAGGCGCTGACGACGACGTCGGCTTGAAGCGTCAACAGCTCATTGGCCCGGTCCGGGTGAAAATCAATCGCCACGACGTCGTGACCCCGTTCTTCGAGCGCTTCAATCATTCCTTTACCACTCGTGAGCGACACTTCCCGCTCACCTGATACACCACCATATAATACCGCGACTTTCATCAAATCTCTCCTTCAGCTAGCTACTCCAAAATTCAAGTTTTATCATACCATGTGTCGGCGGAAAACAATAGAAACAGAACAGTAAAAAAGCCGTACTTACGCGAACGTATCGTACAGCTGTTTCACGGCCTGTTCAGTTTGAATCGTCTTGCCGTACTCCATCATGACGTACGGACTGACGGTCGTCGTTCGACCGTACTCCGACAAGATGGCGGCCAGTCGTTCTTCCACGTCTGGTTTGAGCACCTCGACAAAGTGCAGATAATATCGTCCCTCGTAATGATAGAACGCTCCGCCCTGCTCGGTGTCTCGCATATGTGGGAACAAGCGAATCGAGGCGTTGATGACGTCCTCGATATCGTCAAATTGATAAATCAAATGATGAATCACGTCGATGGTGAGCCGAATCTCGACTTGCTCTTGATCCGACTCTGCTACGGGCGCATCGACTTTCTGGACGTCGATGACGAGCCCGTCACGGGGAAACATCGTCACGTTCAAGTCGACGGTCCCTTGCGGCATGAAGCCAAATTCCGCTTCCGCCGTCTCAAGCAATTCCCGCCACAGGTCTTGACCGCTCTCCCCCACGATGGTATCGATGGCGATGCCTCGAGTGGATAGGTCGCTCGCGGTCAAATATACCCTTAAATGTTCTTTTGTTTGCTTTTCAAATCTCAAACGAAAACCTCCAAAGAATAATCAATCCTACTTTATAAGCTACTCCCGTTTGTTCGAGCTGTCAAATCGTTGACAACCACTCGGTCCACGCCTCGGGCGTGTCCCCGAGGAAGGCCGATCCGAATTCGGACGCTTGAAGGCTGACCGCGTAACCACCGGCCCCGATGACGAGGTTCGGGTGGTCGGCTTGGATGAACTGCATCGCGTCTTTCAGGCCATCGAGATGTTCTGTCAACGTACATGAGAAAATCAGACACTTGGCATCGATATCGTGCAACGCCTCGTTCAAATCCTCTTTCGGGAATCCCGCACCGAGGAAAATCACGTCATAACCGTATTGGCGTAAGTAAAGCGTCACGAACAAGAGCCCGATTTCATGCATCTCGCCCGGGGCACAGACGCAAATGATGCGCGGCAAAAAGGGATTCATCGGCATTTGGAGCGAGAGCGTCGATAGACGGGCACGCAAAAAGGCCGTCGCAAAATGTTCATGCGCAATCGTGATCGTCCCATTCTCCCAACGTGTCCCGATTTCCATCAATAACGGACCGATGATATCTTTCGTAACCTTTTCAAAACTGAACGTATTAAAGGCACGATTAATCAAATCGTGCGCCTTACGTTCATCAAATGAAAGTAACGCCTCGAGCAACCCGTCCATGAGCTCCTCGTCATAAAGGCGGGCAGGCTTCGGCTTCGGGGCTTCATGTAGCTGTTGAATTGCTTGGGATACGGTCAATCCTTCCCGTTGTTTTTCAACGACCCATTTTATCTTCTCGACGTCTTGGTCGGAATACAATCGATGACCCGAATCTGTCCGGCTCGGAACGATGAATTGATAGCGTCGTTCCCACGCCCGGATCGTGGTCGGGTTGACTCCGGTGAGTGACGCGACCGTCTTGATGGAGTACTTCGGCACAGCAGCCCCTCCTTTCCTACTAGTTCTTCTCTTTCAGTATAGACCCATCTGTACGGCTTTACCTGTTTTATTGTGCAAATCTTGTGAGAAATTGGTGAGATTGTGCATATTCACAACCTCGGGCACGAAATCATAAAAAAAATACGACGTTCTCGTCGTATTGTTTAGAAAAAGATGTCATGACGACCTATATATAAAAATACAAGAATAATGGCAAACATCGTCAGTGTAAGCATCATGGCGAGCGGCCGCTTCAGCCAGTTGTCGTTCAATTTCTCTTTTCGCTCATGCTCTTGCCGTTCAGCGCGAGATGGCAACGTGTCCACCACTTGTTCACGAAGTGAGTCCGCTTGATTCCGATGTCGCAACGTGTGCCCTCCTTTACCTTTTTTATCATTTTACTATGATATCAATCAAAGGAAAAGATACGAGCCAACCGATGTTTCCAATCTGTCACATTTTTAGACACAAGTTGCTCCGACGGCGGGAACACGATTTCGCCGCAGATGTCGCAACAATCGCTTTGCTTGACCGGTTGCTCCGAGAAATAATGTAACAAGTAATCACGCCGACACGTTTTGATGAGGGCATAGTCCATCATCTGCCCGAGTTGACGATACCGGGCCCGCTTTCTATCTTTTACCCAATCCACCGCCTCGGCAAGCGTCCGCTCGGCAAGCATCTGATTCAACAGTCCCCAAACCGGGTCTTCCTCGTTCAAGCGCAATAAGCGTGGCAACTGGGCCAGGCTCGTGCCATTGTCTCGTTCAAAATAAGCGAGACGGATATCTTTGTCTTTCGGATATTGCTGGTCAATCAAAAACTGTTGAATCCGCTCATCCCCTTCGGCGTATAGCAAGACCGCGAAAGCCGGCTCACCGTCACGCCCAGCCCGACCGATCTCTTGCATGTACGCCTCGAGCGTGGCCGGGATTTGATAATGGATGACGGAACGGACGTTATCTTTATTGACACCCATCCCGAACGCACTCGTACACACCATGATGGCGACTTCGTCACGTAAAAATTGTGACTGCACAAGGCGCCGGTCCTCGGTCGACATGCCACCGTGATAAAACAAGGCGTCATCGAGATGCAAGGCGAGCGCTTCGGCCTCACGCCGTGTCGCCGTATAGATGACGGCCGGTTTCGGCACGTCGTGGACGAGTTCACTCAGACGACGCATCTTATCTTCTGACCCGAGACGTTCCACGATGAGGCGAATCTCGGGACGGTTCGCCGAGTGGACGAACTGCGCCGGCGAGAAGAGCGCCAGTTTCTCGACAATATCTCGTTTCACCGTCTCAGGCGCGGTCGCCGTGACGGCCATACACTGCGGACTGCCGAGCTGTTTGCGCAGTTCACCTAGGCGCGCATACTCCGGCCGGAACTCATGGCCCCACTGCGAGATGCAGTGCGCCTCGTCGACGACGAGCATTTGAATTTTCGTCCGCGCCAGCGCCCGAGTCACATGGGGCACAGCGAGTTGCTCCGGCGATAAATACAAGAAGCGGTACCGTTTCAAATGATTTAAAATCTCTTGCTTCTCTTCGAGCGTCTCCATCGACGTCAATCGCGCCACCCCGCGTTCGCCGCGTTCGCGGATGTGGAGCATCTGATCCTCAATCAGTGACAAGAGCGGCGAGACGATAATCGTCAACCCGTCGTTTTTGATATAGGACGGGAGTTGGAACGTCAATGACTTCCCGGCACCAGTCGGCATGATGGCAAGCACGTCCTGCCCATCGGCGACCGCTTCGATCACCTCGCGCTGTCCCGGACGGAAACTGTCATAACCGAAAACTCGCTTCAACGTCTTCTCAAACAAATGTCTCACCTCGTTTCAATCGTGCGAACACCAATCGGATTTGATAGTAACTGATTCCGTCGATTTGTTCAAAAATCGGCTTGAGCGCCCAACTCGATTCGTCACGTAGCTGCTCGACTTGCTTGATTTGCTCGAGCGGTACGAATTGATCGAGCGGAAATTCGTCCAAATACATCGCCATCTCGACGACGTGGTCCTCAATCGTACTGGTGCGTAATCGCCGCTGCGATTGCACTTGCTGGAACGACCGGCCGGCCAAGAACTGTTCATACGACCCCCGCGCCGATAAAGTCATCCGTTCACTCGATAAGCCGTGGGCGAATCCTAACAGTTTTGCATCTCGCGGCAGTTTCCATAGGAGCGCATTCCATCCGGCCAAAAAGTAAAGCCGGGCTGTCCGTGCATCAACGTCGAGGAGGGCCGCGATTTGCTCATACGTATATCCGGTCTCGAACGCCCCTGTGAACCGGTAGACGACAGCGGTCGCATAAGGATCGCCGATGTCTTCAAGCGCCGTCTCGAGCTCGTGGTGGAAGCTTTGAATCAACGGTCGCCATTCACGTTCGGTCCGCACGATTTGTTTGACCCAACGTTCGGCTAAACGGTCGGCCTGGACCGGATAAAACGTGCGCTCATGCTCGAGCGACATGAACGTCTGCACGAACAGACTGAGCCGTTTCCATGTCATCGTCGTATAGTCTCGATACTCACCGCCGAGACGGTCGAACAAGTCACTGACGGCCTCGGGCGAAGCGAGCATGGCCCCGGCTTCGGTCAAGGTAAAACTCGAGCGGTTGAGCCAACCACGCTTTTCGAACGAAGCGAGCAATTTCTCATAGTCGTACTTCGTGTAGGGGAACAAGCCAAAAATCGGTTCTAAATCATAAAAAAAGGCATCTTGCAGCGTCGTCGCCGATCGTTTTCCGTTCAATACGTGAAACAAACTACGCTCGCTGCGTTCACCTTTCAAGCGCTGGATGGATAGCAACAACACCCCGTCCGCCAAATGAACCATCGTTCCACCTCCTTGTTAAAATTATGCTTCCAAAACGTTATTCGTTTCCTCATTGAAATATTTGGGTATGTAGACTACAATTACTCATAGTCAGTAGAAAATCATTTCTATGCAGAGAGACGAAACGTATGGAGGGTTACAAATGGCAAAATTTACGATTGTTGATAAAGATACATGTATCGCATGTGGGGCCTGCGGAGCAGCTGCCCCGGACATCTTCGACTATGATGACGAAGGCCTCGCGTTCAACTTGATGGACGACAACACGGGTACGATTGAAGTCCCGGATGAATTGTATGAGGACTTGATGGACGCGTTCGAAGGCTGCCCGACTGACTCAATTAAAGTCGCGGACGAATCGTTCGACGGCGACGCACTCAAGTACGAATAAGCGAGACATGTGTGCCACTTCGGCACGCATGTCTTTTTTTATCGTGTCGCTTTGCGGAAACCGGCGTCCCGTGCCTCTGCTTCCGTACAGAACATCTCTTCCGGGACTGTGCGCTCATAGCTCGCCCCGCCCGGAACGTGATATATTTTCTCTCCCTCCCGATTGATATTCCCTTTAATGTCACATTCACCCGAATCTTGTCTTGGCTGGGCCGGCTCGGTCGCCTCGTGGTCGAATCCGTTGCCGGTCACATAATTCTCGAGACTCCAGATGCCGAGCAGTTCCTGACGCGCGGCCTGTTCGACGTCCCGGAAAGCATCGACGTGTTGCGTGTTCGGCGCGTACACATAGGCGACACGAGCGAGCCCGCGACGCAACAGTTCCTCGTTCAGCATCGCATCGTCGTACCAGACGTAGGCGAGCGTCCGCTGGTAGCGATCGTAGCGTCCGACGTCATACTCGAGCGTGATCGTATCCCCTTCCGGCAGCCACCGTTCGACGAATGATTTCGCATCCTCTCCGAACGGCTGGACCGGTAGCGTCGGATGGCTCGTCTCCGGTGTATCGACGAGCAGAAGGCGAATCGATTCGGTCGCTCCGTTCTCAAACTCGACTTTGAGCGTGTCCCCGTCAATGACGCGGTCGAGCGTGACCGTCTCGGTCTTCCCGAGCGGCCGCGCGACTTGTTGCGTGACCGAGGCCGAGGGAAAGTCGGCCTCGAGTTCGACGAGCGATTCCGGCGGGTCGACTTGCTCGGCGAACCAGTCATCGACCGAGCAGCCCGCGAGCGAGATGCTCAGCACGACGGCGATCAGCAGTTGCCACGTTTTTTTCAATTGTCTCACCTCTACACCAGTATAACAAAAAAGGTTGTTTGACTTAAGCGTCAAACAACCTGGGTGAAATGGACATTTGTCCTTTTGATGATTAGCGTTTCCCTTTAATATATGGGATACCGACCGATTTCGGTGCATCCGCACGTCCGACGACACCAGCGAGGGCGAGAATCGTGAGCGCATACGGCGCAATCAAGAGCAACACTTGCGGCACGTTGCTGATGACCGGCAAGTTACTGCCGATGATCGACAACGCTTGGGCGAAACCGAAGAAGAGGCCGGCTCCGAGCGCGCCGAGCGGGTTCCACTTCCCGAAGATCATGGCGGCGATGGCCAAGAAACCTTGACCGACAATCGTCGTCCCACTGAAGTTCGTCGTGACCGTGACGGCGTAGACCGCACCGGCGAGACCGCCGAACGCACCTGAGAGCATGACGCCCATGAAGCGCATCTTCGTGACGTTGATTCCCATCGTGTCAGCCGCCAT
This sequence comes from Exiguobacterium sp. J17977, assembly GCF_018616375.1. GTDB lineage: Bacteria > Bacillota > Bacilli > Exiguobacteriales > Exiguobacteriaceae > Exiguobacterium > Exiguobacterium mexicanum. The sequence continues at coordinate 327,882 of NZ_JAEQBB010000002.1, forward strand.
CGGGTGTTCCCCGACCGAGCGGAGACGAAGGCCGAACGGCGTCTTGAAGATGACGAACCAGACGACGAACGCGAGCGCGATGGCGATGAATGACGTGTACTGGACGTTGATGAAGAACATGCGTAGCACCGGGATATCCGATAAAATCGGCACGTTCTCTTTCGCAATCCGATACTCGATGAAATCGGTTTGTCCTTTGTTGTAGAGGACACGGACGACGAAGATGGCGAGACCGATCGCGAGCATGTTGATGGCGACCCCGAGCACCGTCTGGTCAGCGCGCCAAAGGATGGCCGGCACTGCCAAGAAGAGCGAGAAGAGCGCACCGACGACCATGGCGACCAAGAGCGCAATCCAAGGACTGAGACCGCCGAGCCCCATGCTCGTCAACGTGAGCGTCGTGATGATGCCCGTGGCGGCACCGATGACCATGATGCCTTCCAAGGCGATGTTGACGACACCCGAACGTTCACTGAAGATGCCGCCGAGCGCCGCGATGATGAGTGGAGTCGCATAGGCCAACGCGACCGGGACGACAATATAGAGGACTTCTAAGAAGCTCATTTTTTCTCCACTCCTTTCTTACGATTTCCTTTGAATTTGTCAATCACGTAGTTGAACGCATAACCCGACGCCACGAAGATGACGATGGCCGCGATGATGACTTTGACGAGCTCAGACGGAATGTTGGCACCGAGCTGCATCGCGAGTCCACCGATGTTGAGTCCGGCGAACAAGATGGCTGCCAAGACGACACCGATGGCCGTGTTCGCACCGAGAAGGGCGACGGCGATCCCGTCGAATCCGACCCCAGTGAACGAGGCGCTGAGCGTCATGCCGTTGAACGTACCAAGGCCTTCCATCGCGCCGGCGAGTCCAGCGAACATACCTGAGATGACGAATGACAGGATGATGTTGCGATTGACGCTCATCCCCGCGTATTGTGACGCGTGTTTGTTGAATCCGACGGCCCGAAGCTCATAACCGAGCGTCGTCCGTTGCAAGATGTAGTAATAGACGATGGCCGCGAGCACGGCGATGATGACACCCCAGTGCAAGCGGGAGAACTGCGTCATTTCTTGAAGCCATGGCGACGCGAGCGACGCGGACTCCTTGATTGACTCGGTCCGTTCGTTCGTTACCCCGATGACGCTACGCAAAATCGCGTTCGTCGTGTACAAGGCGATATAGTTCATCATGATCGATGTGATAACTTCATGGACGTGGAACTTGGCTTTCAAGAAACCAGGGACGAACGCCCAGAGCGCTGCCGCGAACATGGCCGCGAGAAGCGCGAGCGGGAGGTGGATGAACATCGGTAAATCAAAGTTGATTCCGACATAAACGGCTGCCACCCAACCGATTAACACTTGACCTTCGACCCCGATGTTGAAGAGACCAGTCCGAAACGCGAACGCGACCGCTAAACCTGAGAAGATGAGCGGCGCTGCGGCACGAAGTGTTTCTCCGATTGCATATGGGCTTCCGACCATACCTTCGAATAATGAAGAGAACCCTTGAATCGGGTCATAGCCGCCAATCAGCATGACGATTGCCCCAACGAGAAGTCCCATCAAAATCGACAAGAGCGGGATGAGCAGTCGATTGAATCCTAACTTATTCATACTGTTTCTTCTCCTCTCTTACCGCCGGCCATCAAGAAGCCGAGTTCTTGCTCGGTCGTTTCTTTCGGATCACGAATCCCGACAATCTTGCCTTCATACAAGACGGCGACTCGGTCCGCGACGTGTAAAATCTCTTCGAGTTCGAACGAGATTAAGAGGACGGCACGCCCTTTTTCACGTTCTTTAATGAGCTGTTCATGAATGAACTCAATCGCTCCGACATCAAGTCCGCGCGTCGGTTGGGCCGCAATCAACAAGTCAGGCGATCGGTCGACCTCACGGGCGATAATCGCTTTCTGTTGGTTACCACCTGACAAGGCGCGGGCCGGCACATCGACTGATGGAGTTCGGACGTCAAACTTCTCAATCAACGCTTTCGCTTTCTCAGCCACGGCTTTATAATTCATCAAGCCCCGCTTCGAGAACGGCTCCTTATAATACGTCTGCAGGACCATGTTGTCCCGAATCGAATAATCGAGGACGAGTCCGTGTTTATGACGGTCTTGCGGGATGTGCCCGACGCCAGACTCCGTCACTTTACGCGGCGTGAATCCGGTCACATCTTTCCCGTTCAACAATACTTTTCCGGACTCCGGTTTCTTCAGGCCTGAGATGGCTTCAATCAACTCGGTCTGTCCGTTCCCATCAATCCCGGCGATGCCGAGAATCTCACCTGAACGAATCTGTAAATCCAAGCCGTCGACGGCTTCAAGTCCGCGACTGTCTTTAACGACGAGTTTTTGGACGTCGAGGACGACTTGCTGTGGATCTGCCTTGGAATATTCCGCATCAAAGTTAACTTCACGCCCGACCATCATTTCAGCCAAACGATCTTCGTTTACCGTCTCATCGATATCGACGGTACCGATATAACGACCGCGACGGATGACCGTACAGCGATCGGCCACTTGCATGATCTCTTTCAGTTTATGCGTGATCAAGATGATCGATTTACCTTCTTCGATCAAACGCTTCATGATTTGAATGAGTTCTTGAATCTCTTGTGGCGTCAATACAGCGGTCGGCTCGTCAAAAATCAAGATTTCAGCGCCGCGATAGAGCGTCTTCAAAATTTCGACACGTTGTTGCATCCCGACCGAGATGTCCTCGATTTTGGCATCCGGATCAATGCGGAGACCGTATTGTTCCGAGATCTCCATAACCTTTTTACGCGCCGTGGCCCGGTCGACCGTCAATCCACTCTTCGGCTCTGAGCCGAGGATGATGTTCTCGGTCACCGTGAACTTCTCGACGAGCATGAAGTGTTGGTGTACCATACCGATTCCAAGGTCGTTGGCGATGTTCGGATTCTCAATGTCCACTTTCTCCCCGCGCACGCGGATTTCCCCGCCTTCCGGCTGATAAAGGCCGAACAGGACGTTCATGAGCGTCGATTTTCCGGCACCGTTCTCGCCGAGCAACGCATGAATCTCCCCTTTGCGCAATTGGAGGGTGATATTGTCGTTGGCAACGAACGTTCCGAACTCTTTGCGAATATTGAGCATTTCAATTACATATTCCAAGAAAGTCCACCCCTAACTTTAAGTAAAGGGAGACCGCATGGGTCCCCCCTAACTCAATGAATTATTTTACTGTTTTCATGAACTCTTCGAACTCAGCGTCAGTCGCTGGAGCCGTGATGTCTCCGTCGATCAACTGCGTGCGGTACTCTTCAACTTTTGCGAGGACGTCAGCTGCAACGTTCTCATCAGAAGTTTCAGCAATTCCTACACCGTCGTCTTTCAACGAGAACTCAACGATTTCGCCTGCAGGGAACTTATCTTCCATCGCAAGTTTCGATACTTCATAAGTAGCCGTGTCAACACGTTTAACCATTGAAGTAAGCGTTACGTTCTCTGGAAGACCTTCTTCATATTGGTCACGGTCAACACCGATGACCCATACATCTTCGCCGTTCTTCTTACGGTTTTTCGCTTCTGTGAATACCCCTACCCCAGTACCGCCTGCTGCGTGATACACGATATCAGAGCCTGCTCCGTACATACCTGAAGCGATAGCTGTACCTTTTTCAGCTGAGTTGAAATCTTCAGCGTATTTCACGTCAATTGTCGCATCCGGGTTAACGGCCATGACGCCCGCTTTGTAACCGTTCTCGAACTTCTTGATCAAGTCAGACTCAACGCCACCGACGAATCCGACTTTGTCAGTTTTCGTAGTAAGACCAGCGACAACACCGACGAGGAACGAACCTTCTTGCTCTTTGAACGTGATCGATGCGACGTTCGGTGCATCAACGACCATGTCAACGATTGCGAAGTTGTTGTCTGGGAACTGCTCAGCAACCTTTTGGATGTCTTCGCCCATCAAGAAGCCGATTCCGTAAATCAAGTTGAAGTTATCGCGTGCCAATTGCTGCAAGTTAGGCTGGTAGTCCGCTTGTTTTGAAGATTGAAGATATTTGAAGCCTTCGTTTTCAGTCAAGCTGTTGTCTTCCCCGAACTTCGTAAGACCTTCCCAAGCTGATTGGTTGAACGATTTATCGTCAACACCGCCAGTGTCGGTTACCATGGCTACTTTGAAGTCGCTACCTTCGCCGCCGCCGTCGCTGTTTGAAGCACCTTCATTGTCATCCCCGCCACATGCTGCGAGTACTGTTGAGAGTGTGAGACCTGCTGCTAAAGCTGAGAGAATCGTTTTTTTCATGTTCATCGTCGTGTTTCCCCTTTCGGATCATAACAATTAAGGTTGTCATGTCATCAGTAGTCTTTACACCGGTATAAGAAAGCGCTTTCACGCTGTTCCCCAAAAATAACCGTTTCCGGATAAAACGAACGTGCTTAGACGCGTTTGCGAACGACGTGGAAGTCGAAGCGGTCCGCTCGGAAAAAGTTCGCCGAATCGAGCAGCGGTAAGTCGCTCTCATCGTAATGCAATTGCTTTAATGCCAGTAACGGTTGGTCCGTTTGAAGTTGCGTCGAGATTTCCGCGTTCACACTCGGTTCGATGTGCGTAATCGCATAAGCGACCCGACGTCCTACCTCTTGTTCGAGCGCATCAAACAACGACTTACCTTCCGTCAACGCTTTAGGATTCGAGACGAGGTGGGCCGGGATCTTATCGACACAGTATACAACTGGTGTCTCGTCTGCGTAACGAATCCGGACAATCCGATAAATCGGCGAGTTCGGTTCAATTTTCAGACGCTCGGCTTCTCTCTCGGTCGCTAGAACCTTTTCGGCCACCAATACTTTCGTTCCTGGTGTCATCTTGGCGCGCATAATCATGTCCGTGACACTGAACAGTTCTTCAATCCCAGAAGTGAACGGGGGTTTTGAACTGATGAATGTTCCGACGCCATGTTTCCGCACGACAAATTTCTCGTCTTCGAGGATACGAAGGGCTTCCCGGAGTGTCGCTCGACTGACTCCTAATTGCTTCGACAACTCGAACTCTGAAGGAAGTTTCTCTCCTTCACGATAGACACCATCGTCGATATCTTGCTTGATTTTCTCAATCACGCGAAGATAGAGCAAGCGATGATCGAGCTTGATCGACATGGGCCTCACCACCTTTACCTATTCTAACCAGTGCTCAGACATCTGACGTATGAATGTCCTTGCCAATATTAAGTATAGGGATTCGAGAATTAGAACGCAATACTTTTTGTTCGGAATCAGGGAAATATTTTAATGTGAAGGGATTATGTATACCTCTTAGTCTATATTACCTGTTGTTGAGCCGTTTGAAAAGAAAACGTAAAATGTAAACGGTATTAAAAAATGAAAGCGGTTCAACGTTTTTAGTAGTATGTCTTAATGCCTCGAATAGGTCAGATGTGCTATATTAGTTCGTCTGAACATGACTTTATCCCGATTCATGCCGTTCGAACCGGACAATCTTAAAATATACAAAAAACGAACGATTAGGAATAACAATACCTAATCGTTCGTTTTATTTTTTATACCTCTGGCTGGTTGATGAGCACTTTACGCGGCTTCGAGCCTTCTGACGGCCCGACATATCCAGCCTGTTCGAGCGAATCAATCAATCGGGCGGCCCGATTATAACCGATGCGGAATCTTCGTTGAATCATCGAAGTCGACGCCGTCTCTTGCGTCAAGATGAATTGCACGACTTCTTCGAACAACGAATCGTCCGAGTCGATTGTCGTGACTTCCTCTTCTTTCGGCATCATCGCCTCGACGTATTGGGCCCGTTGTTGGGCGATGACGTGATTGACGACCGTCTCGACTTCTTGATCTGAGACGAAGGCGCCTTGGACACGGATCGGTTTATTCATCCCGTTGGCGAGCATGAGCATGTCACCCCGTCCGAGCAACTTCTCCGCCCCGCCGCCGTCAAGAATCGTCCGTGAATCCGTTTGCGACGAGACCGCGAACGCGATCCGTGACGGGATGTTCGCTTTGATGACGCCGGTGATGACATCGACCGATGGACGCTGCGTGGCGAGCACCATATGAATGCCTGCGGCCCGGGCCATTTGGGCGAGGCGCATAATCGCGTCCTCGACGTCGTTCGAGGCGACCATCATCAAATCGGCGAGTTCATCGACAATGACGACGATGAACGGCAGGCGCTTCGCATCCTCGTCGTCCGACTTGTCGACGAGTTCGTTATAGCCTTCGATGTTCCGGACGCCGTAGCGGCTGAACAGCTCATAGCGTCGCTCCATCTCGGCGACGACTTGTTTGAGCGCTTGGGCCGCTTTCTTCGGATCCGTCACGACCGGCGTCAACAAGTGCGGGACGCCGTTATAGACGTTCAACTCGACCATCTTTGGGTCAATCATCATGAGCCGGACCTCATCAGGACGCGTCCGCATCAAGAGTGACACGATCATGCCGTTGATACAGACCGATTTCCCCGAACCGGTCGACCCGGCGACGAGCAAATGCGGCATCTTGTTCAAGGCAATCGTCACCGTCTCGCCACTGATGCTGCGGCCCAATGCGACGAGAAGCGGCGACTGTTCCCGCTTGACCGGATCGGCCTCGAGCACTTCACGGAGACAGACCGGGGCCACTTCCTGGTTCGGCACTTCAATCCCGATGGCCGCTTTACCCGGAATCGGCGCCTCGATCCGGATATCTTTCGCCGCGAGGGCGAGGGCAAGGTCGTCACTGAGCGAGGTGATGCGGCTCACTTTGACTCCGATATCCGGTTGCAGCTCATACTTCGTCACGGTCGGGCCGAGATGAATCTTCAATACTTTCACGCCGACGCCGAACGATTTGAGCGTTTGGACGAGTTTCGTCGCATTCGCTTTCAAACGGGCGTTCTCGCCGGATAGATCGGTCACGACCGGTTCACTGAGAATCGTGAACGTCGGCAGCTCATACGTGTCCGATACATCCTGTGACGCCGTCATCATCATATCCTCGGTCGGCAGGTCGGCCACTTCTTCCGACGGGGCCGCCGACTCCGCAGTCGGACGCTTCTCGGCGACGACTTTCTCGCTGAACCCGACAATCGGGATATCGTGCATCGTCACCGCATCCGCCTCAGGCTCCGCTTCGGCAGGTGTCGGTTCGACGACCTTCGCCGGGGTTGGGACGGCCTTCTGACGCTTCACAGGGGCCGGTTTGACCCGTTCCCGGTCGTGCCATTCTTGTTTGATGGCCGTGCCCGTCTCAAGTAACCGCGAACCTATCGTCCGCCAAATCGTTGGCGACAACAGGGAAATCCCGACAATCATGCAGAGGGCGCCTAAAAAGACGATCCCGAAGTCGGAGAGCAAGTATTGGTTGAGCCGATAGAGCGCACCGTTGACCGCCCCCCGTTCGGCGCCCCAGACCAAGTCGCCGAACATGAGGAACGACGTGAACAACAATAACATCCCGGTCCGTTGCATCGGGCGAAACTCATTTAAAAAGACGAGCAACGTGAACGCGATTGCCAAATACGTCAGTGCCCCCCAGCCCCCGAACAACGTCGTCGCGAGGAGCGACGTCTGATTGCCGACCCATCCGAAATCGAACAGGGAGAAGATGAAGGCCGTAATCGACAGGACGAAGGCGATCCAGCCATATGTACGCAGTGGGATGGGCTGTTTTTTCGCACGTCTCGTCGTCGGTCGCTTCCGCTTCACCGGAGTTTTTCTCGTTTTTTGTGCCACCTTAGATTCCTCCTAAAAAAACAAGGCAAAAGTCTGATGACTTTTGCCTTAATCTCAATTCCTTAAATCTCCATGATGATCGGCAAGATCATCGGACGACGTTTCGTCTGCTCGTACAAATAGACGCTGAGCCGTTCGCGGATATTTGATTTCAACTCGGTCCAATCACTTCCAGCTTGGAGACTCTTCTCAATCTGTTTCGTGACGATGCGGTTCGCTTCTGAAATCATCTCTTCCGATTCACGCATATAGACGAATCCGCGTGAGATGAGTTCAGGTCCTGAAATCAATTTCTTCTGTTTCCGGTTCAACGTGGCGACACAGAGAACGACACCGTCTTGTGACAAGAGGCGACGGTCACGCAGCACGATATTCCCGACATCCCCGACGCCGATTCCATCGATTAATACGTTTCCGGCCGGTACTTTGCGGCTCATCCGGGCTTTGCGGCCCGTGAACTCGACAACATCCCCTTTTTCGACGATGAAGATGTTGTTCGATTTCACACCGACTTGCTCGGCGAGTTTCGAGTGGGCCATCTGCATCCGGTACTCCCCGTGAATCGGGAGGAAGTACTTCGGTTTGACGAGGTTCAACATGAGCTTGAGCTCTTCGGCCGAACCGTGTCCCGAGACGTGTACTTTGCGTTGGTTATAGATGACATTGGCGCCTGAGCGGAAGAGCAGATCAATCGTCTTCGAGACCGACTTCTCGTTCCCCGGGATCGGTGTCGCCGCGATGACGACCGTATCGTTCAAGCGGATGTTCACTTGTTTATGGGCGTTGCGCGCCATGCGCGTCAAGGCCGCCATCGGCTCACCTTGCGAACCAGTCGTCAAGATGACGACTTTGTTGTCAGGCAAGCGATTCACTTGTGAAAGCTCGACGAGCGTCTTCGGCTTGAAGCGCAAGTAGTTCAGCTTCTGGGCCACTTCGACGATGTTGACCATGCTGCGGCCGACGACGGCCACTTTGCGGTCGTTCGCTTCGGCTGCCGCGAACACTTGTTGCAGACGGTGCACGTTCGAGGCGAAGGACGCGACGATGACGCGGCCTTCGGCTTGATAGATGACATCGTTCAGCTCGGCGCCGACGAGCGATTCCGAACCGGTTTGACCTGGACGTTCCGCGTTCGTCGAATCCGACAAGAGGCAAAGGACGCCCCGTTGACCGATTGCCGCCAACTTGTTGAAGTCTGACTGTTTCCCATCGACCGGTGTGTAGTCAAACTTGAAGTCGCCCGTGTGAACGATGGCGCCTTGTGACGTTTGGATACAGACCCCGACACAATCCGGGATCGAGTGGTTGACGCGGAAGAAAGTGATGAAATGATCAGCGATAGTCAATTTCGTTTTGGCGTCAATCAATCGGAGGTCGACTTCTTTCAATAAGCCAGCCTCTTTCAATTTGAGCTCGATTAAGCCGAGCGTCAATTTCGTCCCGTATACGGGAACATGTTTCAAGTCACGGAGTACGTAGCTGAGTCCACCGATATGGTCTTCGTGACCGTGTGTGATGAAAATCGCGCGTACCCGATCTTTATTTTCTTTCAAATACGTAATGTCCGGGATGACGATATCAATCCCGAGCATCTCATCGCCTGGGAACATAAGGCCGGCATCGATGACGAAGATGTCGTCGTCTAGTTCCACGACGTACATGTTCTTCCCGATTTCGCCTACGCCTCCAAGCGCAAAGACGCTAACGTTCTCTGTCTTCTTCTTTGACACTAACAAAAACCTCCTAGATGTTGCATATTCTGTTTCGTCCACTTATCGCTACTGAATATTGTATCGGAAAACTGCTGATATGCCAACATTTCCGTTCAATCGACGAGAGGTTTCATCACATCGGCAAGCGGCATCGTCGCTTTGTCATCCGGGCGTTTCCCGGAAGCGAGCTGACGAATCGACAAACCGAAGTCCATTTGTAAGTGTGGGTAATCCGGAAAGCTTCTCCAGTCCCCTCCCCATTCGAAGCCGAGTGCCTTGCCGAGCTCCCCTAATTCTTGCCAATCCGGTTCATCCGACCGGTTATGGTCCGACTCTAAATCATAGTCGGCGCGATTGTTGTGAATGATGACGAAGTCGACGGCAAGCCCATAGTTATGGTAGCTCTCACCAGCTTTGGCGTTCGTCACGACTTGACCTGGTTTCGAGCGGCCTTGGGCATACAGGGCGTTCTGCTCATCGGCTGAACGGTACCCCGACGTCAGGCGCACCTCGAGACCAAGACATGAATAGGCTAGCCGTACGAACGACTCACTCCGCTCCCGCACGTGCGGATGCAGCTTGGCGAACGCCTTCTCGCTACGCTCGACGATGACCGCTTCCGAGCGCGTATTGCGCTCACACATCCCCGCCTCGAACGTCGGTTCATCGACCCATGGCATCGGCCCCGGACGTGACAACGTGTACGCTAAAAAGATTCCGACTAAAAAAGCCGTCATCGCGAACGTCAAGACGCCGGTCCACTTCATCGGCGCAACCGTTTACGGAGTCCTTTGACGAGCGGTAATCCTGTTTCAAGGGCGAAATAGAGCGGACGATTCAAGACGAGATCGAACTCACCGACCTTTTCAATCATATCGCTGCCCCAACCTGATTTGAACGCATACAGACCTGCATACTCGTCATCGGCGTTGGTGCTGCCCGATACGCCACCGAAATCATAGCGTTCGGCCCCGCTCGCCTTGGCCGCTTGCATCATCGTCCATTGCATGAGGTGGTTCGGCATGAAGTCACGGAACTCGTTCGAAGACGCGCCGTACAAGTAATATGAGCGTCGACCGGCCAACGTCAGCAAACCGCCCGATAAGACGAGCCCATTCGGATACTTGTCATGCAACTCGTTCAGTTCAGGCAACGCGGCTTTAATCTTTTCAATCTGTTCGCCCGTCTGTTTTTGACGGTTCAACAGGCTCGTCCGTTTCTTCTCGACCGTCTCCGTCTCGAGGGAACGTTCAATCTTGCCGAGGTCACGTTCGGCTTTTTCGAGCGTGGCCATCTGTTGGTCGAGCGCGAGCTTCGGTTCAAGTTTCGTCAAGAACAGGCGCGCGTCCCCCGGCTGTAGGCAATCGTACAAATTCTCGAAATAGTCGAGGCCGCGGATGGCAAAGCCGTCCCGCTCGCCCGTCACTTTCATCAAGTCGGCGAACGTCTTGAGACCATCGCGACCGACTTCCGTGCAGACGATTCCTTTTCGTTCTGCCAAACGCACGTTATAGCGGAACTTATGGTGGAACTTGCCGAAAATCTCTTTCTCGCTCGGACGCAAGTCCGTCTCCATCGTGAATCGCGGCTGGGCGTAATCGAACCCGCCGCCGTATCCTTTATGGCTAAAACCGAGGCTAGCCATTTCCGTCAACAGGCCAGGCACTTCGTCTCGGTCGATATTTGGATCGATTTTCACGGTGATCGCTTTATTCGCTTTGGCGACCCGTTTCGCTTCTTCGGTCAACGCGGTCAACGAAGCCACGTCGTCGTAGTCGACGACGAAACCGCGTGGCGCGTAGCAAAGCGTGAACGGAAGTTTAGGGACGCGTTTGAACAACAGCAACGCGACCCCGCTCGTCACACCATCGGTCGCGACGGCGATCCGCTCGGCAAACCAGCCGTTTTGTCGTTTGACATTGGCCCAACTTGAGAGTTGAAGCAAATCCCCACGGTCATGTGTTTTGACGAACTCGTCATGCTCTTTTTCTGTCAAGGTAATCGGTTGTACTGCCATAAATCATGATTCCTCCGTCTTCAAAATTGTCGCTCGGACGATCGCTTCTTCATCTAGCGGAATTTTCTCATTGCCAATGATTTGATATTTCTCATGTCCTTTGCCGGCCAGGACGACGATGTTATCGGACTCGGCCAATTTGGCCGCGTAGCGGACCGCTTCTTCGCGATCCCCGATTTCCACGAAATTGTCGTGGGTCATGCCGGCTGCAATACCACTCGTGATTGAGTCGTAGGCTTCAAAGCGCGGGTCATCCGTCGTGATGACGACCGTTCCCGCATATTTTGAGGCCATCTCCCCCATCGTCGGACGCTTCGTGACGTCCCGATTTCCGCCTGTCCCGATTAAGAACACAATCTTCTCTTTCGGTACACCGACGAGCGACTTCAAGCATTGCTCGATGCCGTCGGGCGTGTGGGCGTAATCCGCGTAGACGTTATAGCCTGGCACATCGAGACGTTGCATCCGACCTTTGGCCGGATGGATCGCTTCGAGCGCCTGGACGATTTCAGGCAAACGATAACCTGCCGCGAGCAGGCAGCCTGTCGCGAGCAAGATGTTATACACGTTGAAGCGGCCGATGAATTGAACCGTCAACGGATGGCGTTCGCCTTGATAGTTGAGGCAAAAGCTCGTCTCTGACAGCGTCTGAACGATATCTGATGCCGTCACGTCTGCCATCGCGTCAATCGCATAAGTAATCACTCGCGCCCCCGTCATCGTCTCATACAGCTTGCTGTACGGGTCGTCCGCATTCAGTACGGCGACTTTGTGACGTGACGCCATCTGTCCGAGCTGTGCGAACAGTAAGCCTTTCGCTCGCGCATAGTTCTCGAACGTGCCGTGGAAATCGAGATGGTCGTGCGTCAAGTTCGTGAATCCGACGATATCAAAGTCCGTCCCGATGACGCGGCCAAGTTCGAGTCCGTGCGATGACACTTCCATCATCACATCGGTCACGCCTTCTGCGTGCATCCGGGCGAGCAACTGTTGCAGCTCCGAGCTTTGCGGCGTCGTATTTTTACTCGGGACGACCGTATCGTTGATGCGGACCTCGACCGTGCCGATCAAACCGGTGCTATGACCGAGCTCGGTAAGGACGTCGCGCAGAATCGTCGTTGTCGTCGTCTTGCCGTTCGTTCCCGTGATCCCGAACAGACGCATCTGTTCAGACGGATACTGATAGAACGCCGACGCTAAAAGACCGACCGATCGTGTGCTGTCGCGCACGATCAAGTTCGGTACGCTCAATTCGAGCGGACGCTCACTGACGACGGCTACGGCCCCTTTGCTGACCGCCAATTCGGCATAGTCATGGCCGTCGACCGTATAGCCTTTGATGGCGACGAACAGCGTCCCAGGGACGACTTCTCGCGAGTCGGTCGTCACATGGGTCACTGGGATGGCTTGTAAGTTTGGTTGATTAATCAATTGAATGTGGTTAGCTAAATCCGTTAAGTTCAAGTCTTTCCCTTCTTTCACCTGTTCCTGTCCAAAGTAAAGAATACCTCTTAATCAGTGTAGAGAACTTACAATTCGGTTTCAAGTCAGTCTTCGGACGGAAGGACATAAGATTTGGCAGGGGCGTGGCTGAGCACCTCTCTAATTAAGGCGTTGACACCATGCACATCGATGCGATCGATTTTATCGAGCACCTCGTTCAAGTCCTCGACGTCGTCGAGCAGGACGAGGTTGCGACCGTTTCGGTTCATGCGGGCACTCGTGCTCTCATTCCCGAGGACGAGTGAGCCTTTCAATTGGCGTTTACCTTTCTCGACTTCCTCGTCGGACAATCCGTCCGCAATCAACGTCTCGAATTCGCGCGTCATGATCGTTTCGACTTGGGCGAGCGTATCCGGGGATGTCCCGATATAGATCGTGAACGTCCCGTGGTCGTCGAACGTCGTGTAGTACGAGTAAATCGAGTACGCCAGCCCTTCTTCTTCTCGAATCGACTGGAACAGACGCGATGACATCGTCGCCCCGATGGCATTGTTCATCAAGGCCAAATGCGGCAGACGGTCATCTTTGGCGGCAATCGCCTCAAAGTTCCAACAGAGGTGCGCTTGCTCCGTCTCTTTCTGTTTTTTCATCACGTCACTGTATAATATCGGTGTCGTCGATTCTTTCGGTGATTCCCCTGATGGGAGGTCGGCAAACCTTGTCTTGACCGCCTCAATCAATTCTTCGGTCACGTGTCCGGCAATCGATACGACGACACGATTGCCCGTGTACGTCGAAGCGACGTAACGGAGCAGTTGGTCCCGCGAGAGGCCGAGGACGCTCGCTTCCGTCCCGAGAATGGGTTCAGCAAGGATGTCGTCCTTATAGACGGCTTGCGCGAGCAGCTCGTGGACGAGGTCTTCCGGTGTGTCTTCGTACATTTTAATTTCTTCTAAGACGACCCGCTTCTCTTTCTCGAGCTCCGTCTCATCAAACAACGAATCGAACAGCATGTCGGCGAGTGCATCGAATGCGATGACCGCATGCTCGTCAAGCGTCTTCACGTAATAGCACGTGTGATCTTTCGACGTGAACGCGTTGACGCTGCCCCCGAGCTCATCGAAGAACGAGGCGATTTCTTTCGCCGTTCGCGTCTTTGTTCCTTTAAACAACATATGTTCAATCAAGTGGCTGATCCCGATTTCGGTCATGTCTTCGGTCCGGGTCCCGGCTTTGATAAAGACACCGGTCGACGTGCTGCGGACATCCGCCATCGGTTCAATCACGATGCGGACGCCGTTGTCTAATGTGATCCATTCCATGTTATCACTCCTATGAAAAAGGCCATCGCACCAGACGATGGCCATCATGATTAGTTTGTCGAGCGTGGCGGACGACGATCTCCGTCACGACGCGGCGGACGGCTGTCACGTGGTGGACGGCTCTCGCGCTGCGCTTTACGTTTCGCTTCGTATGCTTCGCGTTCTTCCGGTGACAATCCTTCAAGGATGAGCACTTTATGCGAGGCATTGACTCGGCCTTTGTCGTCAATCTCCGTCACACGGACTTTGATTGTATCGCCAAGTTTCACGACGTCTTCTACGTTCGCGACACGGTCTAAGCTGAACTCAGAGACGTGGACGAGCGCGTCTTTCCCTTTGAACAATTCGACGAACGCGCCGAATTTCTCGATGCGGCGGACTGTCGCATCAAATTCTTCGCCGACGACGACTTCACGCACGATGTCGCCGATAAGGGCCATCGCCATATCGATGCCATCTTGGTCGGTCGACGCGATGAAGACCGTTCCGTCTTGCTCGATATCGATTTTGACGCCCGTTTGGTCGATGATGCTGTTAATCATCTTCCCGCCCGGCCCAATCACATCGCGGATCTTATCCGGATTGATCGTCATCGTCACGATTTTCGGTGCATACTTAGACAACTGCGGACGCGGTGCGTCGAGCGTCTCAAGCATATGGTTCAAGATGTGGAGACGACCTGAACGAGCTTGTTCGAGTGCCTCTTCCAAAATCTCACGCGTGATTCCGGCGATTTTGATATCCATTTGGAGCGCCGTGATCCCGTCTTTCGTTCCAGCGACTTTGAAGTCCATGTCACCGAGGTGATCTTCGAGACCTTGGATGTCCGTGAGGACCGTGTAATGTTCGCCTTCCATGATGAGACCCATCGCAATCCCGGCAACTGGTGCCTTGATTGGAACGCCAGCATCCATGAGCGCGAGCGTCGAGCCACAGATTGATGCCTGTGAACTTGAACCGTTCGACTCGAGCACTTCCGAGACGAGACGAATCGTGTACGGGAAGTCGGCTTCTTTCGGGATAACCGGGAGCAACGCACGTTCTCCGAGGGCACCGTGTCCGATTTCACGACGACCTGGCGCACGCACCGGACGAGCTTCTCCGACCGAGAACGGCGGGAAGTTGTAATGGTGCATGAAGCGCTTGTTCTCTTCGAGACCGATGCCGTCGATGATTTGCGCATCTCCGATGACGCCGAGTGTCGCGACCGACATGACTTGTGTTTGTCCACGCGTGAACAAGCCAACGCCGTGGGCGCGTGGCAATAAGCCCGTCTCCGACGCAAGTGGACGGATGACTTCCGGGCGACGACCGTCTGGACGAACTTTTTCGACCGTGATGAGGCGGCGGACTTCATCTTTGACGAACTTGTTCAAGATGCCAGATACTTCTTTCAACTTGGCCGGCTCGTCAGCGAGACGCGCTTCGTAGATGGCGACGTACTTGGCAATCACTTCGTTGATGGCTGCGTCACGCGCATGTTTCTCTTCGACTTGAACCGCGGCAACGATTTCTGGACGAGCTGCTTCGAGCTCAGCAGTCAAAGCGTCATCAAACTTCGATACCGTGTATTCGAACTTCGGTTTCCCGACAGCTTCGACGATTTCGGTTTGGAAAGCGACCAATTTCTTGATCTCTTCGTGACCGAACAAGATTGACTCGAGCATGACGTCTTCCGGTACTTCGTTAGCACCTGCTTCAACCATGTTGATTGCAGTTGCCGTTCCGGCGACTTGGAGTTCGAGATCTGTCTGTTCGAGCTGAGCCGTCGTCGGGTTGACGACGAACTCACCGTTGACGCGTCCGACTGTCGCTCCGGCGATTGGGCCATCGAACGGGATGTCTGAAATCGAGAGTGCGATTGACGTTCCGAGCATACCGGCCATCTCAGCTGGGCAGTCCGGGTCGTTCGACATGACGTAAATCATCACTTGAATATCGTGGCGGAAGCCGTCCGGGAAAAGCGGACGGATCGGACGGTCGATGAGGCGCGATGTCAAAATCGCGTTTTCCCCAGGACGACCTTCCCGACGGAGGAAACCTCCTGGAATTTTACCGACCGAGTATAATTTTTCTTCATAGTTGACCGTGAGCGGGAAGAAATCTAAATCCTTCGGCGCTTTCGATGCTGTGACCGTGGCGAGCACGACCGTGTCCCCATAACGGACGAGTGCCGAGCCGTTTGCTTGTTTCGCAAGCTGCCCGACTTCTACAGAGAGCGGACGTCCGCCCCATTCTGTAGAAAATACTTGTTTCGTACCTAACATGAACATTCTCCTCTCAAACCTTATCTAGTTTATTATGTAACTCATTCCTATGAATGTCTAATGATTTTCCTTTTAAAAAAGAAGAAACGGACTAGGAACAAGTGTCCCAGCCCGTCACATGGTCCGTTCGGATTAACGACGGAGACCAAGGCGTTGAATCAATTCACGGTAACGTGTAACGTCCTTGTTACGAAGGTACGTAAGCAAGTTACGACGACGTCCAACCATTTTCAAAAGACCGCGACGTGAGTGGTGGTCTTTCTTGTGTGTACGAAGATGCTCGTTTAAAGTGTTGATTTGTTCAGTCAATACTGCAACTTGAACTTCCGGTGAACCAGTGTCACCTTGTTTTGTCGCGTATTCCGCGATGATTTCGTTCTTACGTTCTTTTGAGAGTGCCATTGCCTCTCCACCTCCATTTAATAGAAAATTGCCGCGTTGCCGAGCCGACGTTGGTGAATCGATCAGCCAAGCGAAGCGGTGTACTTTGCGTACCAAAATAGGATACCGTACCACCCATCCAAAGTCAAGACAGGATTGCCCGAGCCGCCGTCTCATCTTGCTTGAGTTGGGCGATGAGCGAGTCGAGTCCGTCGAACGCCCGCTCGTCCCGTAAATAGTGCATCCATTCGATTTCAATCAATTGTCCGTATAAATCTTCTGAGAAATCGAACAAGTGGCTCTCAATCGAGACGTCACCGGTCGCATAAAACGTCGGACGCCGCCCGACGTTCGTCATTGCGTCGAACGTCCGACCGTCCTGAAGCCGTACGCGCGTCGCATAGACGCCGAGGCGCGGCATGACGTACGACGCGTCCATGACGACGTTCGCCGTCGGGTAGCCAATCGTCCGGCCCCGGGCGTCGCCGTGGATGACTTCCCCGCAGATGACGTACGGCGTACCGAGCAGCTCGCTCGCCACATCGACGTCTCCGGCACCGAGCAACTGACGAATCCGCGTCGACGACACTTTTTCGCCGCCGCTCGTCTGTTCAGCAACGACCGAGGTCGTGAAACGACCGCGCGCATGATACGGCAGTGTCTCCATCGTCCCCTCCCCGAATTTACCGTACGAATAGTCAAAACCTGCCGTCACGTGAACCGCACCGGCACCAATCAAATAGTCATCCACGAACTGTTGCGGCGACAGGCTCGCCAACTCTTTTGTGAACGTGATGACGATGCACCGTTCGACACCGAGGGCGGCAATCCGGTTCAATTTCCGCTGGAGCGGTGTGATATAACGGACCGCATCCGGTTTGTTCGATAACACTTGTTTCGGGTGCGGGTCGAACGTGATGACGGTCACGGGCACGTCAAGTTGTTTCGCCTGCGCCTGCGCATGCCGAATCACGGCCTGATGTCCGGTGTGGACGCCGTCGAAAAATCCGAGCACCATGACCGAAGGGACCAGGTCTGGTGTCTCAGGATACGTCAGATGGATCGTTTCCATACTTCAATCTCCCCTTTAGTCGATGGTCAACATGACCTCGACAGTTGCGTCTGTTGTTCCGTCAAGCCGTCGATAGAGGGCAAGTGGAATTCCTTCTTCATTATAGACAGTAAACAGTTCAAATTCGAGCGAGACGTCGTTCAAACGACCTCCGTTTCGAATATACCGTTCTCGATTGGCTGGAATCGTCATGGCCGGCCAACGTTTGATGACCTCTTCGAGCGGGATGAGGTGGTTCATCCGTTCCTCGACCGTCTCGAGGTCGGCCAGTTGCTGCAACGTGACGGCGGCCGTCTCCTCGAACGAACCGGACCGGGTCCGACGCAGATCGCTCATATGGGCCGGATAGCCGAGCCTCTCCCCGATTTGAACGGCGAGCGTCCGGATGAACGTCCCTTTGCCGCACTCGACGTCAATCCGGAAGCGGCAGACGCCGTCTTCGATGACCGGCTCATTCGTCCGGACGAGACGATGAATCTCGACGATGCGGCGCGGCCGTTCCACCGTCTGACCTTTTCGGGCGTATTCGTACAATTTTTTTCCGTTCACTTTGACGGCAGAGAAGTAAGGCGGGATTTGCTCGATTTTTCCCGTCAACGTCTCGAGGACACGATCGATGTCGGCAGCGGTGAACGCCTCCGGACCGACCTGGCGCGTCTCGACGACCTCGCCATGGGCATCCTCGGTCATCGTCGCCGTCCCGATGGTGATTTCGGCGGCGTAACGTTTGCCTTCATCGGTCAGAAACCGTGACAGCTTCGTCGCCCGTCCGAGACAAATCGGTAGGACACCGGTCACTTCCGGGTCGAGCGTGCCGGTATGTCCGACTTTTTTTGTTTGGAACAATTTACGGAGCTTGAACACACAGTCGTGGCTCGTCATGCCGCTGTCTTTATCTAAAATCAATACACCAGTTGGTTCCATCTGAATTCCTCCCATCAAAAAAGGGGAGACGCGAGTCCCCCCTTCAATTTATTGGTCGTTCCGATTTAAGTCACGAATCAATGAATCGATATGGCTACCATATGCGACCGATGAATCGTATTCGAACGACAATTCTGGCGTTTTCCGAAGACGGATGCGGCTTCCGATCTCGCGGCGAATGAATGCGCTCGCCTTATCGAGACCAGCTTGCGTTTCAGCCTTCACCGTGGCGTCGTCACCGAGCACCGTGTAGTAGGCTGTCGCTTGCTGCAAGTCTCCCGTCACATCAACGCTCGTGATTGTAGCGTTCTTCGTACGTGGGTCGTTGACTTCACGGAGCAAGATATCTGTAATCTCTTTACGCATCTGCTCTGCGACGCGTTGGGCACGAATGTTCATACGTGTTCCCTCCTCGCTTTATTTACGTTCGACTTCTTTCATGATGAACGCCTCGATGACGTCATCCACTTTAATATCGTCGAACTTCTCTACTTTAATCCCACACTCGTAGCCTGTCGCGACTTCTTTGACGTCGTCTTTGAAGCGGCGGAGCGTATCGAGTTTTCCTTCGTACACAACAATCCCGTTACGGATGATGCGGACGCCGGCGTCGCGTGAGATTTTACCCTCAGTGACGTAACAGCCGGCAATCGTACCGACTTTCGAGACTTTGAAGACGTCACGGACTTCAACTTGTCCTGTGATTTCTTCAACGAACTCAGGGTCGAGCATCCCTTTCATCGCGCTCTCGATTTCATCGATGGCGTTGTAGATGATGCGGTGCAGACGCATTTCAACATGCTCTTGCTCGGCCATCGACCGGGCGTTACCATCTGGGCGGACGTTGAATCCGATGATGATCGCATTGGCCGCCGAAGCGAGAATGACGTCACCTTCTGTGATGGCACCGACACCTTGGTGGACGATGTTGATTTTGACGCCTGCGACGTCGATTTTGCGGAGTGAACCAGCGAGTGCTTCAGCCGAACCTTGAACGTCTGCTTTGATGATGACGTTCAAATCTTTGACTTCGCCTTCTTGAATACGACTGAACAAGTCATCAAGACTAACTTTAGCCGATTCGCGACGCTGTGATTCGAGGTAACGTTGGTAACGTTTTTCTCCGATCGCACGTGCTTTCTTCTCATCTTCGAACACGATGAACTGATCACCCGCTTGTGGGACATCGTTCAATCCTGTAATCTCGATCGGCGTCGATGGACCGACTTCTTTCACACGACGACCGATATCGTTGACCATCGCCCGGACGCGTCCGAACGTGCTGCCGACGACAATCGAGTCACCGATCCGGAGTGTACCGTGTTGGACGAGAAGCGTTGCGACAGGACCGCGGCCTTTGTCGAGCTTCGCTTCGATGACCGAACCGCGAGCTGGCATTTCTGGCGTCGACTTGTACTCTTCGACTTCAGAAACGAGTAAGATCATCTCGAGCAACTCATCGATTCCTTCGTCTTTCAAAGCTGAGATCGGTACGAAAATCGTTTCGCCGCCCCACTCTTCCGGTACAAGACCGAACTCTGTCAATTCTTGTTTGACGCGGTCAGGGTTTGCTCCTTCTTTATCCATTTTGTTCACAGCGACGATAATCGGCACGTTTGCCGCTTTCGCGTGTGAGATGGCTTCTTCCGTCTGTGGCATGACGCCGTCATCCGCTGCGACAACGATAATCGCGATATCCGTCACTTCGGCTCCACGGGCACGCATCGTCGTAAAGGCGGCGTGACCTGGTGTGTCGAGGAACGTGATCTTTTTATCGTTGACTTCAACTTGATAAGCCCCGATGTGCTGCGTGATTCCGCCGGCTTCACCAGCAACGACTTTCGTGTTGCGGATCGAGTCAAGAAGTGTTGTCTTACCGTGGTCGACGTGACCCATGATTGTGACGACAGCTGGACGCTCGACAAGCTCATACTCAGAGAAGTCGATTTCTACTTCTTCAAAGTCAGTCTCGTCGATGAGAACTTCTTTCTCGACTTCGTAACCGAATTCAGTTGCAAGCAACTCAATCGTCTCGTCATCAAGTGTTTGGTTGATTGTCGCCATGACACCAAGACCCATCAACTTCATGATGATCTCGTTTGGCTTTTTATCCATCTTCGCAGCGAGGTCCGATACGCTGAGGACATCATCGTACTTGATGACGTTGCCCAT
Organism: Exiguobacterium sp. J17977; assembly: GCF_018616375.1. Classification (GTDB taxonomy): domain Bacteria; phylum Bacillota; class Bacilli; order Exiguobacteriales; family Exiguobacteriaceae; genus Exiguobacterium; species Exiguobacterium mexicanum. The sequence goes on from NZ_JAEQBB010000002.1 coordinate 348,914, forward strand.
TTCAGACTCTTGCGCCAAACGAGCTGCTTTACGCTGACTCGTTTTTGAATTCGGATCCGCTTCTAATGGCACTGCTGCTTTCGCAGGTTTGCCTTTGAATTTACCACCGCGTTTCTTGTTGCGGTTGTCGTTGCGGTTGTTGCCGAAACGGTTGCCACCACGGTTGCCCGCTTGGTTGCTTTGACCGCCAGACGCTTGTGGACGTGCTTTCGGTGCTTCTTGCTTGGCAGCAGGTTTCGCGTCAGCCGGTTTTGACTCGGCAGACTTCGTTGCAGCTGGCTTTTCTTGCTTGTCAGCCGAACGGTATTTCTCAGGATTGAAGACACGGTCGAGTTGCTTGACCGACTCCTCATCTAAGACAGCCATGTGGTTTTTCACTGGCTTGTTCATTTTCTCTAGCTGAGTAATGACTTGTTTACTTGTTACATTCTGTTCTTTTGCAAATTCATAGACGCGTTTTCCCAAAGCATCCACCTCCGTTAATAGTTAAGAGAGAAGTTGCTTAAGCTTGTTCGCAAATCCGGATTCTGTCACAGACACGACGACTCGCATGTCTTTACCTAAAGCAGCCCCGATTGTATATCGGTCGCTCACTTCAATCAATGGAACACCATACGATGTACACTTGTCGGTAACCCGTTTTCTCGTAGACGCTCCCGCATCTCCGGCAAGGATGACAAGCTTGGCTCGGCCAGCTCGCACATCCTTCAACACAAACTCTTCTCCCATCGTTACTTTCCTCGCTCGTGCGGCAAGGCCTAACAATGATTCCCACTGACTCATGATTCGGCTCCTGTCACAGCTTGCAGCAGCTGCTCATAAAGCGCATCACTCGTCTTGACTTTTAAATGATGATCGAGTGTCCGTTTTTTCTCTGCTAAACGAATCACATCCGCATCTTTCGACAAATACGCCCCACGTCCGTTCAATTTACCAGACGTATCGATGACGACGTCGCCTTCCGGCGTCCGAACGACACGAATCAACGCTTGTTTCGGTAACATTTCTTGCGTGACCACACATTTGCGCAAAGGAAGTTTCTTTTGCTTCATGGTCATTCCTCTTCTTTCACCGTTGTCGGCTCGAGGGCGACGTCAACCGAGTCAGTCTGTTCCATTTCATTGTGAACAATTTCTGGCTCCGGTTCAACTTTTTCGGCGTACGTATCATACAAGTCCATGCTTTCTGCATCCGTCTCGCTCTTGATATCAATTTTCCATCCCGTCAATTTCGCGGCAAGACGGGCGTTTTGACCGCGCTTCCCGATGGCGAGTGACAATTGATAATCCGGCACGACGACCGTCGTCGATTTATTCGGTTCATTGACGTACACGTCCACGACTTGAGCCGGACTGAGTGCGTTTTTCACGAACTCTTTCGGGTCGTTCGACCAACGGACGATATCGATTTTCTCACCATTGAGCTCATCGACGATCGTTTGGACACGTTGCCCTTTCGGACCGACACAAGCGCCGACTGGATCGACGATGTCTGAATGGACGGCAATCTTCGAACGGTCACCCGCTTCGCGTGAGACCGACATGACGTCGACCGTTCCGCTCGCGATTTCTGGCACTTCGAGCTCGAACAGACGACGCAACAGACCTGGATGCGTCCGCGAGACTTGGATGGCTGCGCCAGACCCTTTCGTCGTCGAATCGACTTTCGTCACATACACTTTGATGCGGTCATGAATCTGATACGATTCATTTGGCATCTGCTCGTTCGGTGTGAGTACCGCTTCGATATTGTTTTCAAGACCGATATACAAGTTGCGTGGGTCGAACCGTTCCACAATCCCCGTCATGATCTCGTCTTCTTTATCGACGAAATGGTTGTAGATGCGCTCGCGCTCGGCTTCCCGCATCTTTTGCGTGACGACTTGTTTGGCCGTCATCGCCGCGACGCGACCGAAGTCGCTCGGTGTGACTTCTTCTTTATGGAAGTCCCCTAACTCGTAGTTCGGGTCAATCTCATGCGCTTCTTCGAGCGACAATTGTTGCTCGGGATGCGAGAGACGTTCAACGACTTCGAGAAGTGCGAAGACACGAATATCACCGGTCACTTGGTCGAATTCAACTTTTACGTTTTCATTCGGATTGGCGACGTTTCGGCGATATGCCGAAATGAGCGCCTGTTCAAGTGCATCGATGATAATCTCCTTCTCGATTCCTTTTTCGTTAGCAATCTGTTCGATTGTTGTGAGTAATTGTGGCCCCATCTTTACCTCTCCTTAACTAAACGTGACCGCTAGGCGGGCTTGTGCAATTTTGTCTACCGGTAGCGATATCGCTTTTTTTCTTGTCTTGATGCGTGTCTCGACGACGGCGGTCTCGCCGTCATATTCTGTCAAAATCCCTTCGAACTCTTTAGCACCTTCAATCGGGGCAAACGTCTTGATATAGACGTTCTTTCCAATCGCGCGTTCAAAGTCGGTCGGCTTCTTCAGCGGTCGCTCGGCACCGGGACTCGAGACGTCAAGATAATAGGCTTGCTCGATCGGATCGCTATCGTTTAGTTTTTCCGAGAGTTGTTCGTTGATGTTGACGCAATCATCTAAATCGACGCCCCCCGGCTTGTCGATATAGACGCGCAAGAACCAATCCGGCCCTTCTTTCACGAATTCGACATCGACCAATTCCATGTTCTCACGCTCCACGATCGGCAACGCAATCGCTTCGACAACTTCTGTTATTTTGGACACTCTCATCCCTCCTTCTGGCTTTTACATACAAGAAAGGAGTAGGGTTCCCTACTCCTTTCCGTCGTAGTATCCAACATTGTTCGATACCAATATATCATATTTTCCCGGTTTTTCGCAACTTACACCCCAAAATCAAAGAACGAGAGTTGGTTCTCATCCGGGAGGCCTTCGAGACATTTCATCGTATCGAGCGTCTCGACGATCGTCTTCGACAACTTGGCCCGTTTGCGCAAGTCTTCTTTCGATAGGAACTGCCCTTCGGCACGTGCATCGACGATCGCTTTCGCCGCGTTCGTCCCGAGACCGTCGACCGCATTGAACGGCGGGATGAGCGTGTTCCCTTCAATCAAGAACTCGGTCGCGCTCGAACGATACAAATCGATGTTTTGGAACTTCATGCCGCGCTCTAACATCTCGAGTGCGAGCTCGAGCACGGTGTGGAGACCCTTATCTTTCGCCGTGGCTTCAAATCCTTTTTCGCGGATATCCGACATCGCTTTCCGTACGGCCTGCGATCCTTTAATCATCGCCGACAAATCAAAGTCGCCGGCTCGGACCGTAAAGTACGTCGCGTAATATAGAATCGGATGATGCACTTTGAAGTAGGCGATGCGGACGGCCATGAGCACGTACGCCGTGGCGTGTGCTTTCGGGAACATATACTTGATCTTTTTACAAGACGAGATGTACCATTCCGGGACATCGTTGGCCCGCATCTCCGTCTCCATGTCCTCCGACAAGCCTTTCCCTTTCCGTACCGACTCCATGATTTTGAAGGCGAATGACGGTTCGAGGCCCGCATAAATCAAATAGACCATGATGTCATCACGACACCCGATGACGTCTTTGAGTTCACACGTCCCGTTATAGATGAGCTCGTTGGCGTTGCCGATCCAAACGTCTGTCCCGTGAGACAGTCCCGAGATTTGAACGAGTTCGGAGAACGTCGACGGTTTCGTCTCTTCGAGCATCTGCCGGACGAACTTCGTCCCGAACTCTGGAATCCCGAGCGTTCCCGTCTTCGATTCGATTTGCTCCGGCGTCACACCGAGCACTTCCGGCGACGAAAAGATTTTCATGACCGTCGGGTCGTCCGTCGGAATCGTCTTCGGATCGATACCGGACAAATCTTGGAGCATCCGGATGGCGGTCGGATCATCGTGACCGAGAATATCGAGTTTGAGCAAGTTGTCGTGAATCGAGTGGAAGTCGAAGTGGGTCGTCTTCCATTCGGACGACTTATCATCGGCCGGATATTGGATCGGCGAGATTTCGGCGATGTCCATATAGTCTGGGACGACGATAATCCCCCCCGGGTGTTGCCCGGACGTCCGTTTGACGCCGGTGACACCCGAGACGAGCCGGTCGACCTCGGCGTTCCGATAAATCTTATCGTTCTCGGTCGCATAGCCTTTCACGTACCCGTACGCCGTCTTATCGGCAATCGTCCCGATTGTGCCGGCACGATACACATACTCTTCACCGAACAACACTTTCGTGTAGGCGTGGGCGTGCGGTTGATATTCACCCGAGAAGTTCAAATCGATATCCGGTACTTTGTCCCCTTTGAAACCAAGGAACGTCTCGAACGGGATATCGTGCCCGTCTTTCGTATACCAAGTCCCACACTCCGGGCATTGCTTATCGGGAAGGTCATACCCGGACCCGACCGATCCGTCGTCGAAGAAGTGGGAATGTTGACACTTCGGACAGACGTAATGCGGTGGCAGCGGATTGACCTCAGTGATTTCGGTCATCGTCGCAACGAAACTCGATCCAACCGAACCACGCGATCCGACGAGATAGCCGTCATCGAGCGATTTTTTCACGAGTTTATGCGAGATCAAATAAATGACGGCAAACCCGTGACCGATAATCGACTTCAACTCTTTCTCAAGCCGAGCCTCGACGATTTCCGGCAGTTGTTCACCATATATCGAGCGGGCCATGTCATAACTCATATTCCGGACTTCGTCGTCGGCGCCTTCAATCTTCGGCGTATACAAGTCGTCCGGGATGATTTGAATCGACTCGATTTGATCGGCGATCGCGTTCGGGTTCGTGATGACAATCTCACGGGCGAGCTCGTCCCCGAGGAATTTGAAGTCTTCCATCATCTCTTTCGTCGTGCGGAAATGGGCGTGTGGGAGTTCTTTCCGCGTGTTGATAAAGTTGGCGCCACCTTGCGTCCGAATCAAAATCTCTCGATACGAGCGGTCCGTCCGATCGAGATAGTGGACGTTGCCGGTCGCACAGACAGGCAGTCCGGCTTGACCGGCGACGCGAATGATCCGTTTGATGATTTCACGCAATTCGAGTTCGTTGGCGACGATTTCTTTATCGATGAGGTGCATATAGAGCGCCGGCGGATGAATCTCGATAAAATCGTAAAACGCCATCATCTTCTCTAACTCTTCGTCAGACTTGTTCAGGGCGGCGTCGAAAATCTCGCCGTTGTCACACGCCGAACCGATTAAGAGGCCCTCGCGTCGTTTGATAATCTCCGAGCGCGGCATGCGTGCCATGCGGAACAAGTAATCGATGTGCGACAAGGAAATCAATTCGTATAAATTCCGAAGTCCCGGTTTTTTTGTTTTCGCATAAATCGTCGCATGGAACGGACGAATCTTCGAGACATCGCTTCCGACTTTGGCATTGAGCGAGCGATGCGTCTGCATCTCAAACATCTGTTTGGCGAGTTCGAGCAGCTTCATGAGCAAATACGCCGTCGCCTCAGCATCATAGATGGCGCGGTGATGTTGCGTCAACTCGATATCGAATCGCTTCGCGAGCGTGTTGAGACGGTGGTTCTTGAGCGTCGGTAAAATCGTCCGGGCGAGCTCGAGCGTATCGATGACCGGATAATCGTCCGGCTCGTGCCCGCCGCTCCGGAGCGTCGCTTCGAGAAAGCCCATATCGAACGCGGCGTTATGCGCAACAAGGATACTGTCCCCGGACCAATCGACGAACTGTTTGGCGATGACTTCTGGATCAGGCTGGCCATGGACCATATCGTCCGTGATACCCGTCAGTTCAATCGTCGTGGCCGAGAGCGGATGCTTCGGATCGGCGAACGCCTCGAAGCGGTCGATAATCTCGCCGTCTTTGATTTTGACGCCAGCAAGCTCAATGATTTTATTGTAGACGGCCGAAAGCCCGGTCGTCTCGACGTCGAAGACGACGTACGTCGCATCGTCGAGCGGGACGTCGGTCGGATGATAGGCGACCGGTACGCCGTCATTGACGACGTTCGCCTCGACCCCGAACAACACTTTGATGTCGTTCTTTTTCCCGGCGTAATACGCTTCCGGAAACGACTGGACACCGGCATGGTCGGTGATGGCGATGGCGCGGTGGCCCCATTTCGCCGCTCTTGCGACGAGCGCCGATACGTTCGTGACCGCGTCCATCTGACTCATCTGCGTATGCGCATGCAGTTCGACGCGTTTCTCACCGGCCCATTCGTCCCGGACCGGCTCGACTTTCACTTCTTGCAGTTGCGACGCCATCATGCACAGTTCGCGCATGAAGCTGTCATCTTCGACCCGACCGGCCGCTTGAATCCACATGCCTTTTTTGACGGCACTGAGCATCCGGTCATCGTCGTCATCGCGCGCGAACACTTTGACGATGAGCGAGTCGGTATAGTCCGTCATCTTGAACGTGAACAGTTTCTTCCCGCTCTTCAGTTCTTTCCGTTCGGCCGAGAAGACGAGGCCACGGATGGCGACGCGCCGTTCTTCTTCGATAATCGTCTTGATCGGGACGATCTCATCTTTAATCAAGGCACCCATCCGCACTTCCGTGACCGGTTCATCGTTCGTCTCGGTCGACTTGGCGAACTGCGCCGCGAGGGCGAGCTTCGCCTGTTCCAAATCTTCTTGGACGACTTGTTCGCGCAACGCCTGGTTCGCATCGGCATCTTCTGAGAAGAACGCTTGGCACGGTTTTTTCATGAAGCCGTAGGCGCTGTAGAGCGCCTGGACTTCTTGACATAACTCTTTATCGACATAGTTCGCCTCAGGGGCCGAGCGCACCGGGATGAGCAATTTGTTCTGCTCGAAGCGCGGTGAGACCGATGCGAAATAACTGCGCATCGCGCCTGACACTTGGCTCAGCTCACTGACGATCCGGGGCCAATAGTCGATATAGTCCTGTTCGCCCCCACCTGATGTCGTCGTGAACCGAGCGTAAACCTCGTCCGCGAACGTCGCATAACGACTCTCGAGCCGGCTCATGAACAGTTGGTACACCTCATACGGCAACACTTGTTGTAATTGGAAATAGAACGTCCACGTCCGACGTTGCTTGTTGACGACGAGTCGTGACAATTCTGCTCCGTCGAACTGATCCGTTTCCGTCGTGATGCCGAGGTCACCCAAGAGCAATTGCATTTTTTGATTAGCTTCCACGGGTAAGAAGTCCCCCTTTTATCATTCAATGTCGAAAAATGAAGGTGACGGCAAGAAACCGTCACCTTCATCGATCATTTGGCTTCGTTCAGTTGCGCCGTGATGACACGTGGCAACTCATCGACTGTCGTCTCGAGGACTTCGCCAGTGGCACGTACTTTCACTTCGACGATTCCTTCGCTTGCTTTTTTCCCGACGTTGATCCGAATCGGAAGACCGATTAAATCAGCGTCGGCGAACTTGACGCCAGCCCGTTCCTTACGGTCATCATACAATACATCGTACGTCGATGACAGCTCATCGTACAAACGGTTCGCGAGTTCGAGTTGCGCCTCGTCCTTCGTGTTGATGGCAATCAAGTGCAAATCGAACGGAGCGACGCTCTTCGGCCAGACGATGCCGCGGTCGTCATGATGTTGCTCGATGACGGCCGACAACGTGCGCGAGACGCCGATGCCGTAGCAGCCCATGATGAGCGGTTCGGCCCGCCCTTCTTCGTTCAAGAACGTCGCGCCCATCGCTTCTGAATAGCGCGTGCCGAGCTTGAACACTTGTCCGACTTCAATCCCGCGGGCGAAGCGGACCGGACCCGACTCGTCAGGTGCCATGTCGCCTTCGACGACGAAACGGAGGTCGTGATACGTCAAATGCGACAAGTCGCGTTCGGCGTTGACGTGCGTATAATGGGTGTTCGCCTCGTTGGCGCCACATACCGCGTCGACCAAATATTTGACGGCGTAATCAGCCACGACTTTGACCGGTGAATGAATCGGTCCGAGCGTGCCCGGCTCACAGCCGAACAAGTCGATAATCGTCGCTTCTTCTTCCATTTGGATGTCGAGTCCACCGAGGGCGTTCTTCACTTTGACGTCGTTCGCCTCGTGATCGCCGCGAACGATGGCCATGACCGTCTCGCCGTCGACGTTGAAGAGAACCGACTTGATTGTCGTCTTCGGATCGACGTTCAAGAAACGCGCCACGTCTTCAATCGTCTTATTGTCTTTTGTATCGACTTTGTCGAGGGCGAGCACGTCGGCCGCTTGCATGTCGTAACGGTCGAGCGTTTCCGCCATCTCGATGTTCGCAGCATACGTTGATGAATCCGTATAAACGATCGTATCCTCACCGATTTCGGCGAGCGCTTGGAACTCGTGTGTATCTTTCCCGCCGATGGCACCAGAATCGGCTACGACCGGACGATATTTCAAGCCGATGCGATCAAAGATGTTCGAGTAGGCTTGATACATATTTTTGTACTCTTCGTCCAAGTCGTCTTGTGTAGCGTGGAACGAGTACGAGTCTTTCATCAAGAACTCACGGCCACGGAGCAATCCGAAACGCGGACGACGTTCGTCGCGATACTTCGTTTGAATCTGGTACAAGTTGACCGGTAGTTTTTTATACGAGTTGAGTTCATCGCGCACGATTGACGTAATGAGTTCCTCATGGGTCGCACCGAGTGCGAAACGACGGTCGTGACGGTCCGTCAATCGCATCAATTCTGGACCGTAAATGCCCCAGCGTCCCGTCTCTTCCCATAGTTCAGCCGGTTGAATCGCAGGCATGAGCAACTCTTGCGCTCCGGCCCGATTCATCTCTTCACGGATAATCGTTTGGATATTGTGCAATACGCGATGGCCGAGTGGGAGATATGAATAAATCCCAGCGGCGTTTTGGCGCATGAAGCCCCCACGGACGAGAAGCTGATGGCTGACGGCTTCTGCATCGGCCGGTACTTCTCTTAATGTAGGCATGAACAGTCTCGATTGTTTCATAGGTATCAACGTTTCCCTTCTGTAACTCGATTGGATCTAATTATTTAAAGAATGATTGGATATCATTCCAGGTGACAATCAACATGAGCAGCATGAGTAAGGCGAATCCGATAAAGTGGACGAAGCCCTCCTTTTTCGGATCAATCGGCCGTCCGCGCACCGCCTCGAACAAGAGGAAGATGAGTCGTCCCCCATCGAGCGCCGGAAGCGGCAACAAGTTGAAGATGGCCAAGTTGACGGATAGAAGTGCCGTCCAGTTGAGGAGCATGATGAATCCGCTCGCTGCCACTTCGTCGGTCATGCGGACGATCCCGACCGGACCGGCCAACTGATCGACGCCGACCTGACCTGTCACCAAGTCACCGACCGCGGAGAAGATGAGCGTCGACATCGTCCACGTCGTCTCGGCCCCTGTCGTGAAGGCTTTGGCAGGTGAACGTTCGAGCGCGTTCGTCACGCCTAAAATCCCGACTGTCTCCCCATTTTGCTCGACCGCTTGCGGTGTAATCGTCACCGTTTGCTCGACGTCGTCACGAACATACGTTACTTCGGTCGGTGTGTCGGCACGATCAGCCAATACCGTCCGCAAATCGAGCCAGTTGTCGATCGGTTGACCTTCGATTGAGACGATCTCGTCGCCTGCGACGAGTCCGGCTTGATCGGCGGCCGAGTCCGGTTGGACCGTACCGATTTGACCGTCGTCCGTCGGTGTCCCTTGGACGAGACCGACGATGACGAGAAGAAGGAAGGCAAGGACGAAGTTCATCGCCGGACCGGCTGCAATCGCCAGCACCCGTTTCCAAACGGATTGGGCTCCGAACGTGCGGTCGTAAGGCGCGATTTGAATCTCCATACCTTGGTCGACGAGAAGCGTGTCCCGCTCGAGTGAGTAAACACGGACTTCATCATCGACGAGCAGTTGGACTTTCAATTCGCGGACCGAGTCAAACTTGTCGACCGTCCCGACGACATGAACGTCTTGGGCCTGGTCCGGTTGGAAATAGAGGCGATCGACCGTCCCGGCACTCGTCAGACGCAATCCGACGTGTTGCCCGGCCTTCACTTCGATTGGTTCAAAATCTTCCCCGGCCATTTTGACATAACCGCCGATTGGCAATAGTCGAATCGTATACAGCGTCTCATTTTTTCGGAATGAGAGGATTTTCGGTCCAAACCCGATTGCAAATTCATGACAGAGAATCCCTGCCCGTTTCGCCATGACGAGGTGTCCCCATTCATGAACCGAAATGAGTACCCCAAACATCAAAACGATGGCGATAAAAGTCGTCATTGTCTATTCCCCACCTTCACTTTCCTTGCTGAATTTGTTCTCGAACCGCTCGGTCGATTTGAAGAATCTCCTCGAGCGTCGGTTCTGCAATTACCGTATGTGTCTCCATCGCTTGTTCGACGATGCGTTCGATATCGAGGAAAGCGATCTTCCCGTTCAAGAACAGCTCGACGGCCGCCTCGTTGGCCGCATTGAGCACGGTCGGCATCGAACCACCGGCGCGACCGGCCTCATAGGCGAGGCGTAACGCCGGATAACGTGTCAAATCGGCTTCCGCGAAGTGCAACGTTCCGATTTCTCTCAAGTTTAACCGCTTGTTCCCGTCGATTTCAAGACGTTTCGGGCCCGATAGCGCATAGAGGATCGGGCCTCGCATATCGGGGTTGCCGAGCTGAGCCATGACAGCGGCATCTTTGAACTCGACCATCGAGTGGATGATCGACTCGCGATGGAGCACTACTTCAATATCATTATAATCGATATCGAACAGCCAGTGCGCTTCGATGACTTCGAGTCCTTTGTTGAACATCGTCGCTGAATCGATTGTGATTTTGGCACCCATCGACCAGTTCGGGTGCGCGAGCGCCTCCGCGACGGTCACGCCTTCGAGCTCTTCCCGCGACTTGTCACGAAAACTTCCGCCCGAAGCCGTCAAGATGATTTTCGAGACGTCCTCGCGACGCTCCCCGTTCAAGCATTGATAGACGGCCGAATGTTCACTGTCGACCGGGAGCAGGCTGACGCCATGCTTTTTAACGGCCGCGGTGACGAGATGCCCTGCCGTGACGAGCGTCTCTTTGTTCGCGAGCGCGATGTCTTTCCCCGCTTCGATGGCGGCAAGGGTCGGTTCAAGCCCGACGGCACCGACGACTGCCGTCACGACGACATCGGCCCGTTCAGCCGTCGCACATGCAATCAATCCTTCCAGTCCGATGAAAAAGAGTGGTTCATATGTAAGGCGTGGCTTGAGCTGTTCGAGTACCTCGATATTTTTAGCGGATACGTATTTCGGCCGCAGGCGATTGATCCATTCTTCCGCCACGTCTACGTTCGTTCCGAACGCATATGCCTCAAGTTCAAACAAGTCGGGGTGCTGCTCGATGACGTCACATGTCTGTACGCCAATCGATCCAGTCGCCCCGATTAAGCTGATTCGCTTCATCTTGACACTCCTCTTTTATAACAAATTAAATACCCAAATGACGGTGAATACCGCGATCATACTATCAAACCGGTCTAAAATTCCACCGTGCCCCGGTAACAGATGACCCGAATCTTTCACATTATATTGACGCTTGTACGCTGATTGTACCAAATCACCGAGCTGACCGACGACTGATACGACGACCGCGAGCACCAACACCTCGAGAATCGGCAATACCGGCTCGATGAGCACGTAGACGATGCCAAGGACAATCGCCGATATGATCCCGCCGATGGCACCTTCAATCGTCTTATTCGGGCTGATGGATGGCCATAGCTTCGTCTTTCCGATCGCTTTCCCGGTAAAGTAGGCACCAGAATCGGTCGCCCAAATCATGAACAAGACGAGCAACACTTTGACAAGTCCGTCTTCTGACAGACGGACGAGTGCAAAACTCGAGAATCCGACGACGAGATAGACGGCCGAGACGAAATAAAAGCTCGCATCCTCATACGTGAAACGGTTTTTCGTGACGACCGTCCAAAACAAGAGGAGCATCAAACCGAGCACCATCCACTGGTTCGTCGACATCGGCAAATCGTCAAGGACGAGTCGGCGTTCGAGCAACAACAAGATGAATGGGAACGCCACGAGAAGTGACGTCACGAGAAACGGGAACGCCATCAATTTATGATTGCGCATCAACGTGAACTCGCTCAATCCGATTAAGGCGAGCACGCCCATCAAGATGACGAACGGGCTGCCGCCTAGGGCGATCAACGTGACAAAGATAGCCCCGGCCCAAAGACCGGTAATGATTCGTGTTTTCATGTCACACCCCACCAAACCGACGTGTCCGCGCGTTATATGCCTCAATCGCCTCGACGAAGTGGTCCCGTTTAAACTCAGGCCATAATACGTCCGTGAAATGTAATTCAGCATACGCACCTTGCCAGAGCAAGAAGTTCGAGAGTCGTTGTTCTCCGCTTGTGCGGATAATCAAATCGACGTCTTGCATGTTCGTCATGAGACGCTCGCCAATCATGACGTCATCAATCTCGTCCGGTTGGATGGTGCCGTGAGCCACGTCACTCGCGATTTGTTTCATCGCTTGTACGAGTTCGTCACGTCCACCATAGTTGAGGGCGAAGACGAGATCGAGCCCCGTGTTCATCGCCGTACGGGTCCGGGCCTCATCGACCGCTTCCCGCGTCCCGCGCGGCAGTTTCGTCTCATCGCCTGCGACGAGCACACGTACGTTTTGTTCATCCAATTCCTTTAAATCCGTCTCTAAAAATTGCTTCGGCAACTTCATCAAGAAGTTGACTTCTTCTTCAGGACGCGTCCAGTTCTCCGTCGAGAACGCATAAAGCGTCAAGGAACGGATGCCGAGTTCTTGGGCGGTGCGTACCGCTTCCCGGACCGACTTCATCCCTTCCCGGTGACCCATGATGCGAGGGAGCCCACGCTTCTTCGCCCAACGGCCGTTGCCGTCCATGATGATGGCGACGTGTTCGGGAATGCTCAGTTCCGCCTCGGTCTTTGTTTTAGGATTCACCCATTTAAACATACTCTATCCTCCTGATTGTATGAAAGAGGGACCCTCTCAGTAAAAGGGTCCCCACACAGCTTTTTGGTATACCACTTCCGTGATTACACTTCCATGATTTCTTTTTCTTTCGTCGCTGCAGATTCATCAATCTTTTTGATGTATGAATCCGTTAACGATTGAACGTCATCCGCGTAACCGCGAAGGTCGTCTTCAGTCAAATCCCCATCTTTTTCAAGCTTCTTCAAGTTTTCGTTCGCGTCACGACGTACGTTACGGACAGCCACTTTCGCTTCTTCCGCATACTTTTTCGTCACTTTCACGAGCTCTTTACGGCGCTCTTCTGTCAAAGCTGGGATGGCGAGACGAATGACCGTCCCGTCAGAAGACGGTGAGAGGCCGAGATCGGCTTTTTGAATCGCTTTCTCGACATCTGACACCATCGACTTGTCCCACGGTTGAATCAAGAGTAGACGCGCTTCCGGAGTGTTGATGTTCGCCACTTGGTTGAGCGGAGTCGGTACGCCGTAGTAGTCGACTTGGACCGGGTCCAAGATTGACGCGCTCGCGCGTCCCGTACGAAGTGTCCCGAAATCACGTTTCAAGGCAGCATGGGCTTTCTCCATCTTTTCTTCAGCAGTTTTCAATACGTCATTTACACTCATGAATTGATTCCTCCTACTACCGTCCCGATATGTTCCCCGAGTACGACACGTTTGATGTTTCCTTCTTCAAGCAATGAGAATACAATCAGTGGGATATGGTTGTCCATACATAGTGATGTGGCTGTCGAATCCATCACTTGGAGTCCGTCTTTTAAGACGTCCAAGTACGTGAGTGTGTCGTATTTGACCGCATCCGGAACGAGTTTCGGATCCGCCGAATAGACACCATCGACGTTGTTTTTCCCCATCAAGATGACGTCAGCTTCAATTTCCGCTGCGCGGAGTGCCGCTGTCGTGTCTGTTGAGAAGTATGGGTTCCCCGTCCCAGCCGCGAAGATGACGACTCGACCTTTTTCAAGGTGACGCATCGCCCGACGACGGATGTACGGTTCAGCCACTTGGCGCATTTCGATTGAGGTTTGGACGCGCGTCTGGACACCGTTCGATTCAAGGCTGTCTTGAAGTGCGAGCGAGTTCAACACTGTGGCGAGCATGCCCATATAGTCGGCATTCGCCCGGTCCATGCCGAGTTCGCTGCCCGTTTTTCCGCGCCAGATGTTTCCGGCACCGACGACGACGGCGACTTCGACGCCCAAGGCGACCAACTCTTTGATTTGTCCAGAGATCGAGTTGACGATGGCCGGGTCAATCCCGTACCCTTGATCTCCTGCGAGCGCTTCTCCACTCAATTTTAACACAATTCGCTTATATTTCGGTTCCATACTTTGCCTCCTCTTGCTTGAAAAAAGGGAACACGCTCCCTTAACGAACTAACTCAAGGTTATACAGACGTGTTCCCAATTTTGATTGCATCACGGGTGATGCAGATTATTTTTTAAGTTGGTTCATTACTTCTTCAGCAAAGTTTTCTTCGCGTTTTTCCATACCTTCTCCAACTTCGAAACGTACGAATGAGTTGACACGGCCGCCTTTAGACTCTACGTATTTCCCAACTTTGAAGTCAGCGTCTTTAACGAATGTTTGGTCAACGAGGCAGATTTCCTCGAAGTACTTGTTCATACGTCCCGCGATCATCTTCTCGACGATGTTAGCAGGCTTACCTTCGTTGAGGGCTTGCTCAGTCAAGACTTTCTTCTCACGGTCTGCTTCTTCAGCCGATACTTCGTCGCGTGTCGCGTAAAGTGGGCGTGCTGCTGCGACGTGCATCGCAACGTCTTTCGCAACTGTCTCGTCTGTTGTACCGTCGATGATGACGATCGAACCGATACGTCCACCCATGTGAAGGTACGTGCCGAAGACTGCATCGTCAGCTTTTTCAAGAACTGCGATACGACGGAGTGAGATTTTCTCTCCGATTGTCGAAGCTTCTTCTTGGATGTGCGTCTCAAGTGTTTTACCTGCTACGAACTCAGAAGCAAGTGCTGCTTCAACCGTTGTCGCGCCTGAAGTGAGAACTGCGTTCGCCACGTCTGAAACGAGTGTTTGGAACTTCTCGTTTTTCGCAACGAAGTCTGTTTCTGAGTTGACTTCGACGAGTGTAGCTTTGTTGCCGTCAACCGCTACTGCCGTCAAACCTTCTGCTGCGATACGGTCGCCTTTAGCTGCTGCTTTAGCGATCCCTTTTTCACGAAGGAAGTCGATTGCCGCTTGCATGTCACCGTTTGTTTCAGTGAGTGCTTTTTTGCAATCGAGCATACCTGCGCCTGTTTTTTCACGAAGTTCTTTTACCATTGCTGCTGTAACTGCCATCGGAAATTCCTCCTTGTAAAACTTACGAATTTTTAAGAAAAAGCACTAAGGCTTTTATATACATGTCCTAAAAAAAGGTGATAAAAGGCTTTCCCTTTATCACCTGTTGTCTGACCGATTACTCAGCTTCTGTCGCTTCAGCTTCTGGAGCTACTGCTTCTTCAGCTACTTCTTCTTCGCCTTGCTTCGCTTCGATGATCGCGTCTGCCATCTTAGAAGTGAGCAATTTAACCGCACGAATCGCATCGTCGTTCGCTGGGATGACGTAGTCGATTTCGTCTGGGTCACAGTTTGTGTCGACAATCGCAACGATTGGGATGTTCAATTTGTGAGCTTCTGCAATCGCAATACGCTCTTTACGTGGGTCAACGATGAAGAGGGCATCAGGAACACCTGGCATGTCCTTGATTCCGCCGAGGAACTTCTCAAGACGTGTCATTTCTTTTTTCAAGATGATGACTTCTTTCTTAGGAAGTACTTCGAACGTACCGTCAGCTTCCATTTTCTCAAGCTGCTTCAAGCGGTTGATACGCTTTTTGATTGTTGAGAAGTTAGTAAGTGTTCCACCCAACCAACGCTCATTGATGAAGTACATACCTGAACGGAGTGCTTCTTCTTTGATCGTGTCTTGAGCTTGTTTTTTCGTACCTACGAAGAGGACGTTTCCGCCTTCTGCCGCGAGTTCACGAACGAAGTTGTAAGCTTCGTCTACTTTTTTGACCGTTTTTTGAAGGTCGATGATGTAGATTCCGTTACGCTCCGTGAAGATGTATTTCGCCATTTTTGGGTTCCAACGGCGTGTCTGGTGACCGAAGTGTACACCAGCTTCGAGCAATTGCTTCATTGAGATTACTGCCATGATAAATTTCCTCCTTGTGGTTTAAAAAAGTCCTCCGCCTCGTTCATCGTTGTATTCCGACCTTTCGGCACCGAGGAATACCATCCCGAGACGTGTGTGATGTGTTTAACACCGAAAATTACTATAGCATATGTCAGCCAATCCGGCAACTCTCACTTTTTGCGAAGTTTGGCATAAAGGGCGACTTCGCCCTCACCTTTTCCGAGCAGTCGGGCCGTCTCTCGGACCGAATGGTTCAGCAAAACGTCTTCGACGTGCGGTGCCTGTTGGCGCTCACGGGACGACGGTGCCTCCAGCAGCGAATCCTCAAGTGCAGGTTCCATAGCCGACTCCTCGCTCGAAGGCGCAGGGTGTTTCACGACATCGTTTATCGATTCCATGAACGACAACAGGAGGGCCTCGGTCTCACGCTTCTCTTGTTCGAGTCGCGTGACACGAGCCGTCAGCGCCTGGACTTGACGAAACAAAATCAACAGTCCGTACGCGACGATACAGGCGATCCCGATATAGACGACGGTCATCTCCATCCCTCCTTCACGATGTCTTTTCTTCTAAATAGGAACGTCCGAGCGCCAGCTTCAACGTCTTCAGCGCCTTGGAATGAATTTGGGAGATGCGGGACGTCGATAGTTCCAACACTTCACCGATTTCCGTCAACGTCAACTCGTCGAAATAGAATAACGACACGACGAGCCGCTCTTTCTCAGATAAATGCTCAATCTCGTTCGTCAACACATCGAGCAGCTCGCGCTGCAGAAGTGTATCTTCCGGTTTTTCGGAATCGGGGTCGAAATACGTGACGGACATGACCTTGCCTTCCTCTTGAAGCGTTACCGCCTCATCGATGGACAACATGTTCGCAAAGTAGCCTTCCGCCATTGCCTTCTCGATTTCAGAGACCGGCAATTCGCACGCGTGCGCCAGCTCTTCTTTCGTCGGGGCCCGGTGCAGCTTCTGTTCGAGCTGTTCGGCGACGTGGTCAATCTTTTTCACCCGTTCACGCACCGATCGTGGCAACCAATCGATTTTCCGTAGTCCGTCGATGATCGCGCCCCGAATCCGAAACGCCGCGTACGTGTCAAACTTGTTGTTGTGTTCTGGATCATATTTCATGAGGGCATCGTACAATCCCATGTAACCCAAACTTTTCAATTCGTCGCGTTCGACGCTCTTCGGGAGCGTCACGATCATTCGTTGCACGTGATAATGGATCAGGAACTCATAGTGCGTCAAAAGTTCATTCGCCGTATCCATATCGCGGTCAGTATTCCAACGATCCCACAACTCGGTAAGTTGAGTCGTCATGTCGATCCCCCCTAAATTTCCTTTGTTCCCACGCTGACCGTTCGAATCGACAGGACGCAAGTCGCCACATCAAATTCAATCGTTCGCCCATTGTGTCCACCACAGTCCTCGGCGATGAGCGGGATCCGGTGCGCTTTTAAAGCATTGCGGACGGCCTCGGCATTTCGTTCACCGATACGCATCGCCTCGTTCTCATACTTGAATTGAAACATTTGGGCGCCCCCGGCCATCTTCGCTTGCAGCCGACCGGCCCCGGCCTGTTTCAATGAGGCGACGAGTGCATCGATGGCCGTATCCGCATATTTTCCTACTTCAATCGTTTGATGTTTCCGGGCAATCGCCGAATCCGGCAACATGACGTGGGCCATCGCCGCGACTTGGAGCCGGACGTCGTACAGGATGACCCCGACACACGAACCGAGCCCGGCCGTTCGCAACTTGTTCGGCGCCGTCGTCTGCTTCCATTCCGCAATCCCGATTTTGAGTACTTCAGCCATGGCCCATCAACCGCTGCTTAATCCGTTCGAGCGAGCCATGCGTCGGTAGGAACAACACATGTCCGGCACTTACTTTTCCGTCGATGCGGAACGTCGTATCGATATAGAGCGCCGCATCTTCTTCGGGCTGGACCGATGTGACGACGAATTCGACGATTGAACCGGCCATGTCGACCGCTGTCGCCGGGACGTGAATCGGGATCGGTGTATTCAACCAATCGCCGAGCGCCCGGGCGTAGGCCCCGCTCATGATATTTCCGATCTCTTCCCATGCCGACTGACCGAGTTCATCGGCCGCTTGGAACGTGAACCCGCTCCCGATGAGTGATGAGACCATCATCTCGGCGTCATCGACCGGGAATAGGATGAGGATCATGCCGCTGATGTCGCCTCCGAGCTCTAACAGCACGGACGCCACGTGACGCTCAGGACCGCCGACCCGTTCCGGCAAATACGTGATTGGTTCCATCTCGGCCGAGGAGACGGTAATGTTGACCGGCTTGGCCAACAGCGTCGACAATGCCGTCGCTGCATGGCCCGATCCGATATTACCAAGTTCTTTCAATAAATCTTGCTCGAACTCACTCAGCATGTTGTTCCTCGAACAACGCGTTGGCGTCTAGAAGCGAGAACAGTTTGTCCTCCCCTTTCGCGATCGCCGTCAAATGAGCCGACAACATGTCTCGACTCGATTCAGGAATCGGCTCGAGGCGAACGTCTTCGCTTTCGACGACCTCGTTGGCGCGGTCGACGATAAAGCCGGCATCGCCTTGATTGAGCGAGGCGATCAAAATCCGGGTCTCGTCGGTCGGTTCAATCGCTTCATAACCGAGGCGGAGGCGAAGGTCGATGACCGGTGTGACGACACCGCGCAGATTGATGACACCTTTGACGTGAGCCGGTGCGTTCGGGACGCGTGTGACCGGTTGTACCCGTTCAATCGAGCGGACCGATTGGACATCGATCCCGTACGTGTTCGTTCCCAGTGAAAAGACTACCCATTTTTGTTCCATGCTTCTTCCTCCTTAGAACAGATCGTTGCTGTCGACAATCAAGGCGACACGCCCGTCTCCGAGTATCGTCGCACCCGAGATGGCCGGAATGCCCTCGAGATACGTACCGAGCGGCTTCATGACAATCTCTTGTTGGCCAATCAAATCGTTGACGACCACACCGACGAGTTTATTTCCTTTGCGGACGACGACGACCGGGAATTGCGTCTTCGTTTCCGTCTCAATCGCAAACATTTCTTTTAAATAGACGAGCGGGACGAGCTGACCTCGGAAATCGAAGACACGTTCGCGATGGGCCGTCAAAATGTCGGCCTCGTCGAGAAGCGTCGTCTCGAGAATCGATGACAGCGGGATGGCGTACGTCTCCTCACCCGCTTGAACGAGCATCGCTGAGATGATGGACAGCGTGAGCGGAAGGCTGACTTGGAATTTCGTCCCTTGTCCGACGACCGTCTCGAGCGTGACGACCCCACCGAGTGACTCGATTTTGTTTTTGACGACGTCAAGACCGACACCACGACCAGACAAATCGGTGACGACGTCTGCCGTCGAGAAACCTGGGGCGAAGATGAGCATGGCCACTTCGTTATCGGTCATCGTTGTTGCTTCTTCCGGCGTGATGACACCGCGCTCGAGCGCTTTCGACCGGACTTTATCGACGTGGATTCCTGCCCCGTCGTCCTCGATTTCAATGAAGACACGGTTGCCGCCATGATAGGCCCGGAGCGCAAGACTTCCTTGCTCCGGCTTCCCGGCTGCAACACGGACTTCCGGCAGTTCGATGCCGTGGTCGATGGCGTTGCGAATCAAGTGAACGAGCGGGTCGCCGATCTCATCGATGACCGTCCGATCAAGTTCCGTCTCCGCGCCCGTGATATCAAGCTGGACTTTCTTATGGATGTCTTTCGCGACCGAACGCACCATGCGTGGGAAGCGGTTGAACACTTGCTCGATCGGCATCATCCGGAGCGTCAGGACGAGTGATTGGAGTTCGTTCGTCCCGCGTTTGATTTTCTCGACCGTCTCGTTCAATTCTGGCTGTCCGACTTCATCGGCGAGCCGCTCGAGACGACCGCGGTCGATAATGAATTCTTCGAATAAGTTCATTAAGCGATCAATCCGTTCCAAGTTGACGCGAATCGTCTTCGCCTGGGCGACAGCCTGTTCTTTCGGCTCGTCCGCCTCGACTTTCGGTTTCGGTTCCGCGACGGCGCCCGTCTCAACACTGACGGCGACTTCCGGTTCGCTTGATGCACTCGTATACACCGTCACGTGGACGCACTCGACTTCTGATACTTGCGACACGGCGTGTTCAATCACGTCGGCCGTCTCTTGTGACACAAACAAGACGTCAAATGAGAGGTCGAACTGCTCTTGTTCGATGGCCTCGGTTTCCGGTAACGTCCGGACGACTTCGCCGAGCTCTTGCAGGCGATCGAATACCATATAGGCACGCGCCGCTTTCAAGACGACGGCATCGGATAGTTTCACGTGCAATTGGAACGCCTCGAAGCCCGTCTCCTTCGCTTGCGTGATGACCGAATCCGTATAAAGGTCGGCCGTGAAGACGTTGGTCTCGACCGTCGGAGCCGCCTTTGGCGTGCTGCCGATGAACGACTGGAACGCAGACACCGTCGCAGCGACATCGACGTTCGCGCCGCGGCCGCCGGTCTCGATATTGGCGATCATCTCTTCGATTTGTTCCATCGCAGAGAACATCGTGTCGAGCAACAGCTGGTTGCTCTCTTTCTTGCCGGCCCGAACCAAGTCGAGCGCGCTCTCCATCTCATGCGTCAAGTTGGCCACACTCTCGTAACCCATCGTCGCCGACATGCCTTTGAGCGTATGCGCGGAGCGGAAAATCTCTTGAATCGCATCTTGGCTGCCCGTCTGTTCAAGTTTTAACAGTTGGGTGTTCACCGATTGAATATGTTCTTGCGACTCATCTAAAAACAATCCTAAGTATTCGTTCACGTCCATCTATAATGCCTCCCTGTCGTTAAACTCGGTTCCACTGACGTTTCAAGTTCCCCATCAAACGATCCATGAAATGACGTGGTTTCGGCGGTGTCCCGGTCAAGGTCGTTAAAATCCGCTCTAACCGCCAACTGATATCACTTTTCCGGTCCAGATGGTAAAACGGGACTTGGGCGATGACCGCTCGTCTGACCGTGGCGTCATCTGGTAAATACCCGAGGAATCGAATCGATTTCTTTAAAAACTGCTCACACGCAACTTCCATTCGTTCAAAACATTGCAGCGCTTCCTCACCCGATTGGGCCCGATTGACGATGACGCCGAGCGGCAAGTCTGGGCTCTGACGATGCACCAGCTTCGTATAGGCGTACCCGTCCATGAGCGAGGTCGGTTCCGGCGTCAAGATGAGAAACATCTCATCGCATCCTTCAATGAATTGAAGGGATGTGTCGGTCGCCCCAGCCCCCATGTCGAACAGGACATAATCGTATTCAGTGAGCACTTCGAGTTCACGCATAAAAAATTGCATATCGGCATGTGAGAATTGGACTAGTTCGTCGAGTCCACTCCCCCCATGTAATATATCGACACCATGCACGCCTTTCTGAACCGAGGCGGCCAGCGGAATTCGGGCTTTGACCGAATCCATCATCGTCCGCGACCGCGAGGCGTTCAACAAGATATGCACGTTCGCCATCCCGATGTCGAGATCGACGATTAACACGCGCTTGCCGAGCTCGACGAGGCCGATGGCCGTGTTGACACAGACGTTCGTCTTGCCGACCCCGCCTTTCCCGCTCGCGAAAGCGATTGTCGTCGGTGGGGCCTCTGTTTTCGCCCTTAGACGTCTTGCTTGGTCCATTGGGTCCACCCTTCTTTCTCAAGCAACCGATCGGTCAGCCGGGCCGGGTCCCCGTTGACGAGGTCGTCCGGCACTTCTTGTCCGTCCGTCAGCCAAGCGACCGGCAATCCGCTCTCGCGAACCATCCGGTACATCGCGTGGATGTCGCTCGTCTCATCGGCTTTCGTGAAGATGAGCGACCCGAGCGGCAACGGCTCGAACTGACGATAAATCATGTCCATATCTCGCATCTTCGACGTCAGGCTGAGGACGAGCGAGAGACTCGTCTCCGAAAAGTCGTGATGTCGCTCGAACTGCTCGACATACGCCTCGTCGCGGAAGTTACGGCCGGCCGTATCAATCAAAATGATGTCTTTGCGAGCGAACAACTGTTTCGCCCGCTTGAAGTCATCAAAATCGTAGGCGACCTCGACCGGGATGTCTAAAATCTCGGCGTACGTCTTCAATTGTTCAATCGCCGCAATCCGATACGTATCCGTCGTGATCAAGCCGACCGAGAGCCCATGCTCGAGCTTGTAGTGCGCGGCAAGTTTCGCGAGCGTCGTCGTCTTGCCGACGCCGGTCGGACCGACGAGCATCATGTACCGCTTCGGTTCGGGTACGGGCAAGAAGGAACTTCGGATTTGATCGCGGACGTAACGCTCGACGGCATCGACCGATTTTGTCGTGTAATACAGCTCCTGAATCGCTTCGTCCCACGACTCGCCGTGAAACGATTCGGACGCGAGCAGTGCTTCGACGTGTGCCAGTGGTGCCGGCAACCGTCTCGCTGCCGACATGTCAGGCGCAGCGCCCACCACGTTTAGGGGCTGCGATTGACGTCTTGGCGCCGGCTCAGGTTTCGGTGCTGTGACCGGCTTCGTGACCGTACGCGGTTTGACGGCGAGCGGTGCTTTCTCGAGCGCGGCGATGACCTCGACATGTTGTGAGGCGAACAAGCCGAGCCACCCTTTCTTCACTTGGCGCGAATTCAAGATGACGGCGTCATCGCCAAATTCTTGTTTGACTTTCGCCATCGCTTCCGCCATCGTCTTGCCTGTATATTTTTTGATTTGCATTTAAATCACCCCAATACTTTTCACTTCAACCGAGCTGAGCAGTTCGTTGTAGGCGAGGACCGGCACGTCCGGATAATACCGTTCGAGCAATTGTCTCACGAACAGACGGATCGTCGGCGAACAGAGAATGACGGCCGAAGCACCATAACGTTCGAACATGGATAGTTGCTCGCCCGAGCGTTCGATTATCTCGCGCGCTTGTTCCGGGTCGAGCGCCAAATAGTTGCCGAACTCCGTTTTTTGAACGGCGTCTTGTATCAACTGTTCGGTCTGACCGCCGAGCGTGACCACATAGAGCGGTCCGTCGGGCGGACTGACTTGGTCCGTCAATTGGCGGGACAGACCTTGCCGGCAATATTCGCCGAGGATGTCTGCGTCTTTCGTCACTTTGCCGTAATCGGCCATCGTCTCGAATAAGAGCGGTAAGTTGCGAATCGAGACATGTTCTTTCAACAGATGACGGAGCACCTTTTGAATGTCGCCAATCGACAAGACGGACGGTGTCACGTCTTCGACGAGCACCGGGTGTGTCTCTTTCAAATGTTCGACGAGTTGTTTCGTCTCTTCGCGGCCGAGAAGGTCGGCGGCATGTTTCTTGAGCGTCTCGGTCAAATGTGTCGCCACGACGGATGGCGGATCGACGACGGTATACCCGCTCATTTCGGCACGGGTGCGCGTCTCTTCATCAATCCATAGCGCCGGGAGACCGAACGCCGGCTCCGTCGTTTCAATTCCATACACTTCCGGATCTTCAATGCCGGGGCTCATCGCCAAGTAATGATCGAGCAAGAGTTCGCCTTCCGCGACGACGTTCCCTTTCACTTTGATCCGATACGCATTCGGTGACAGTTGCAGATGGTCGCGAATCCGAACCGTCGGCAAGATGAACCCGAGTTCGAGTGCGAGCTGACGTCGGATCATGACGACCCGGTCGAGCAAATCGCCGCCTTGCGATTCATCGGCGAGCGGAATGAGTCCGTAGCCGAACTCGAACTCGATGGCATCAATCTGTAACAGCGAGACGACCGTCTCAGTCGGTGCCGCCGGTTCTTCTTCCGGTAACGGCGTGTCGATGGTCCGTTTCAAATTGCGACGCATCGTATAAGCGCCGTAGAACGTGGCGCCGGCAATGATCAGTGTCACCGGGAGCAGACTCGGTGAGATGATTCCAAGCATGATGACGATGGAGCCGGCGATATAGAGCAGCGTCGGGTTTTGCCCGAGCTGGTCGACGACGTCTTCGCCGAGGTTCCCGTCCGAGACAGCACGTGTGACGATAATCCCGGTTGCTGTCGAGATGAGGAGCGCCGGGATTTGACCGACGAGCCCGTCCCCAATCGTCATGAGCGAGAACTTTTGGAACGCTTCGCCGACCGGTAGACCCATGTCGACGACACCGATGATGATTCCGAAAATCAAGTTGATGGCGACGATGATAATCCCGGCGATGGCGTCCCCTTTGACGAACTTCGAGGCCCCATCCATCGACCCATAAAAGTCGGCTTCGCTTTGAATCTTTTTCCGGCGGATTTGCGCGTCTTTGTCATCAATCAATCCCGAGTTCAAATCGGCATCGATGGCCATCTGTTTCCCTGGCATCGCATCGAGGGTGAAACGTGCCGACACTTCGGATACGCGTTCGGCCCCTTTCGTGATGACGACGAACTGGATGATGACGAGGATGAGAAAGACGACGAATCCGACGAGCACTTTCCCGCCGACGACAAAGTCTCCAAATGTTGCGATGACTTCCCCACCGTATCCGGTCGAGAGAATCGAACGTGTCGTCGACACGTTCAATCCGAGCCGGAATAACGTCACAATCAGCAACAGCGAAGGAAAAACCGAGAAGTCGAGTGCTTCCCGGGCGTTCATCGCGACGAGCAAAATGAGCAACGCAATGAGTATATTGACAATGATTAAGAAATCTAACATGAACCCCGGTAACGGGATGACGAGCATGACGACGATCATGAGAACGCCGATCAATACCGCAAAATCTTTAGCTTTTACAGCCAATACATACTCCTCCTCAAGACGGTTGTTTCAATTGATAGACGAATGCGAGCACTTCGGCGATCGCCTGATAAAACGACTCGTCAACGACTTCCCCGATATCCATTTGGGCGTACAACGCACGGGCCAACGGTTTGTTTTCGACAATCGGGATATCATGTTCTTTGGCCACGTCACGGATATTGAAGGCGACGCGATCGACCCCTTTGGCGACGACGAGCGGCGCGAAGTCTTTCGTGTCGTCGTACCGGATGACGACGGCATAATGGGTCGGGTTGGTGATGACGACGTCCGCATTCGGGATTTCTTGCATCATGCGGCGCATCGCCATCTCCCGTTGTTGTTGTTTGATTTTCGACTTGATGAGCGGGTCACCTTCACTGTTCTTATACTCGTCTTTAATATCTTGCTTCGACATGCGAATCGATTTCTCAAAATCGAACCGTTGATAGAAAAAGTCGAGTAACGCGAGCGCGAGCAAGGCCACACTCACCCACAGTCCGAGTTCAATCGTGATATGGGCGAGCGCGATGACCGATTCACGGATATGTTCGACCGCCATGCGGGACAGTTCTTTTTGGTTCTGCCAGAGCACGGCGACGGCAGTCGTCAGGATAATCAATAATTTGAATAAGGACTTTAAAAATTCGACGACCGCTTTCATACTGATAATCCGTTTGACCCCTTTAATCGGATCGATTCGTTCGAGTTTCGGTTGAATCGCTTCTGCCGAGAACAACGTCCCGATTTGAAGGTAGTTGATTAATATCCCGAACACGACGGCGACCACGAAGAACGGGCCCACGATCAGTCCGACGCGAAGCAACAAGTCGGTGAGCATGCCGGACAATCCGTTCGACAGATCGAACAGCAAATAACTCGGACCGAGCAAATCTTTCGTCACACTGAACAACTGTTTGCCGAGATACGGCCCTAAGAACGATAACATGAGAAACATCGCGAACAAGGCGAAAGCCCCGGTCAAATCGGCCGACTTGGCCACTTGGCCTTTCTTGCGCGAGTCCTCTCGTTTACGCGGTGTTGCTTTTTCGGTTTTTTCTCCTGCAAAAAATTGAAGATCGACCGATAAGGTATATAGAGGCTTCATGAGGCGTCTCCTAGCACAGTCATAAAATCACGTAACACTTCTTGTAAAATCGGGATGAATTGGCTGATGCCGTTCAAGGTCAACCCCATCATGACGACCATGACCGAAAATCCCGCAATCAGCTTGAATGAAAATCCGATTGCAAAAATATTGAATTGCGGCGCCGATTTCGCCAAGAATCCGAGCGCCATGTCGACGAGCAAGAGCGATGCCATGAGCGGAAAGGCAAGTTGCAAGGCGACCATCATCGTCATCGTGACGACCTTGACGGCCATCATGAGTGACGCTTCGCTGAAGTCGATAATTGGCTGACCCGGCGGATAAATTTGAAAGCTATAATAGATGCCATCAATCAGCAGCAGATGTAAGTTGCTCGACAGCATGATAAACAACGTGAAAATATAGTAGAATCGACCAATCAGCGGCGACTGGCCTCCAAACATCGGGTCATAGGCCGATGCCATCGCGAGTCCGAGCTGTAAATCGATGACGCCACCCGCAATCTGGGGCGCGAAAAATAATATGTTAATCAATATACCGAGCACCAAGCCGATCAACACCTCGTACAATACCTGCAAGATATAGGCTTGGCCGAGATCGAGTGGCTCTGTCACCGTGAACATCGCATAGTACGCTAAAAAGGCACTGAACGCGACGCGGTGCATGACCGGCAGTTGCCGGGATGAAAATAACGGGACGCTCACGAAGAAGCCTGACAGACGGGCGAACGTCAATCCATACAGACTGATGAAATCGACCGCGTTCATTTCGAGGCGACCTCGACCATGAGTTCAAAAATCAAACGGGTGAACCCTTCAATCTGTTGCAGCATCCAAGGTCCGAAGACGACGAGCCCGATAAAGACCGAGACGATCTTTGGGACGAACGATAGCGTCTGTTCTTGAATTTGTGTCGTCGCCTGTAAAATCGAAATGACGAGACCGACGACGAGCGAAATCAATAAGAGCGGCATCGAGATTTTCAATAACGTCCACACACTCTCCGTCGCCAAATAAATGACCATTTCCTGCGTCATATTCGTTCCTCCTACATACTTCTAAGCAAGGACTCCACAATCAAGTGCCATCCATCCACCAACACAAACAGTAACAATTTGAACGGCAAGGCGATCATGACCGGCGGAAGCATCATCATCCCCATTGACATGAGGACACTTGCTACGACCATATCTATAATCAAAAATGGCAAGAAGATCATGAACCCGATTTGGAACGCCGTTTTCAACTCGCTAATCGCATAGGCCGGGACCATCGCGAGCAGCGGGACGTCTTCGACCGACTCAGGTTGCTCATAGTTCCCATATTTAATAAATAATTGCAAATCCTCTTGGCGCGTATATTGGGCCATGAATCGTTTCATCGTATTCCCAGCCTCTTCGAACGCCTCGTCTTGACTGATTTCGTCATCCATATAAGGCGACAATGCTTTGTCATTCAACTCCGATAGCACAGGCGACATGACGAACAACGTGATGAACAGGGCGAGCCCGATAATCAACTGGTTCGGTGGCGTCTGTTGCGTCCCGAGTGCCGGACGGATGAACGACAGCACGACGACGACCCGTGTGAAACAAGTCATCAAGATTAAAAACGAGGGCGCGAGCGTGAGCAAAGTGAGCACGACCAATAGTTTGATTGAGGTCGATGTACTATCTGGCGTCTCCAAGTTAATCAATTGTTCAATCGTCGTCATCGTTTCTTCCTCACTTCTTCAATCTGGGCCAACTGTTGTTTGAACGTGTCGAGAAAAGCCGACGAGTTCGACTGGTTCAAGGTCGGGGCATCGAGCGCCGCTTCGTCCATCGCTTCGGCATCAATCCGGTCGAGCAATTGAATCGAGTCGCCGACACCGAGCACGTACACTTGTTCACCGAGCTTGACGAGTTGCACCGAACGGTCTTTGCCGAGCGGGACACCGCCGAGATGGGTCAAATGCTGAGCCGACTTCACGCCTTGCGTCCGTGCGTTCAACCAACGCACGAGGACGAGGAACCCACCGATGACGACGACCATGCTCAAGATGAGCTTGATGGCCATGCCGACCGATGAGACGGCCGATGTGACCGGTTCGTCTTTCGTGTCTGGCTGTTGCTGTTCGAACTGTTGGTCGACGGTGGCGGCCTCGACCGTGGCCGGGACGAATAACCCAGCCACGAGAAGGATAATCAACCACCACTTGTTCATTGTGCGACCGTTTTTGAGACTGCTTCGACGACGCGTTCAGCGTTGAACGGTTTGACGATGAAGTCTTTTGCTCCTGCTTGAATCGCATCGATGACCATTGCTTGTTGTCCCATCGCCGAACACATGATTACTTTCGCGTTCGAATCGAACCCACGGATTTCTTTCAATGCGGCCAAGCCGTCCATTTCTGGCATCGTGATGTCGAGCGTGACGAGGTCGGGCATGAGTTCACGATATTTCGCGACCGCATCGACACCGTTCTCCGCTTCTCCGACGACTTCAAATCCATTCTTTGTCAAGATATCCTTAATCATCATGCGCATGAACGCCGCGTCATCTACTACTAAAATTTTTGCACTCATTGTTCTTCCTCCTTAAACGATGCCAATCCGCTCGTGCGGTTGGATAATTTCTGTTACACGGACGCCGAAGTTCTCTTCAATGACGACGACTTCGCCGCGGGCGATCCGTTGTTGGTTCACATAAATATCGACCGGCTCACCGGCCAACTTATCGAGTTCGATAATTGAACCTTGTGACAGCTCGAGCACTTCTCGGACCGAACGTTTCGTCCGCCCGAGTTCGACCGTCACGTTGAGCGGCACGTCATACAACAACCCAAGATTCGCTGGAATCGAGTCGTTCGTCGTCGGTGCGTGGAGCGGCATGAACTCTGCCTGGCTCACGGCGACCTCTGGTACCGATTTCGCTTGCGGACGTACCGGTTGCTGAGCGGCTGGTGCCGGTGCTTTCGGCGCTTCCTGTTTCGGTGCGGCAGGGGCAGCTGCCGGAGCCGGAGCGACCGGGGCTGGTGATGTGGCGGCCATCAGTTCGTTGACGAGTTGTTTCCCGAACTGGACCGGTGCGATTTGAACGATTTTCGAATCGATTAACGTGCCAACCTTCAAGTTGAACTCGATGAGTACCATTGTCTCCCAAAGCTCGAGACGGTCGATAATCGTTTGGTTTTTCGTCGCATCGAACACTTCGACAAGCGGTGGTGAAATATCAATTTTTTTCGAGAATACGGTCGACAGGGATGTCGCTGCCGCTCCCATCATTTGGTTCATCGCCTCTTGGACGGCTGACAGACGAATTTCATCAAGTCCTTCTGGATCGACGCCAATCCCGGTCCCACCGAGCATCAAGTCTGAGATGATGGCGGCGTCTTCACGTGTCAATACGAGCACGTTCTCGCCTTGCAAGCCTTCCGTATAGCCGACTCGAAGTGCAACGTGCGGCGTTGGATAACGCTCGCGCAGCGCATCGATGGTGACTTCACTGACGATCGGCGTCGTGATTTCTACTTTTTGTTGCAATAACGTCGATAGCGCCGTCGCCGAGTTACCGAACGAGATATTTCCGATTTCTCCTAAGGCGTCGCTTTCCATCGAATCAAGATGCTCTTCAGGATTTGCCTCCGGTTTTGACGACTCGCTCGTCCCGCGCAATAACGCGTCTATTTCATCTTGTGACAACATCTCACTCATTGCTCTTCCTCCTTCACCCGGTGGAGCACTTGGACCGCCATCCGCTTCCCGCTCACACCGACTTGCCCTCTGAACACTTTATTTTCTCCTACCATGATCGATAATGGGTCTTTCACCAATTGATCGAGCGTCAAGCAATCCCCGACCTCTAAATGCAACAAGTCGCCGAACGTGATTGTCGTCTCCCCGAGCAGGGATACGACCTCGACCGACGAGTTCATCAACTGGGCTTTGAGCGGTTCTTTGCTGTTCCCGCTCGCATTCCGTCGGTTCGCCTCTTGCATCCAGTAATGACTCGACAGTTTCGATAACACCGGCTCAATCGTCACGAACGGCAAACAGACGTTGATCGTGCCGCTCACTTCGCCGATGGTGACGCCGATCGAGACGAGGACGACCGTCTCGTTTGGCGAGACGAGTTGAAGGAACTGGGGATTGACCTCGACCGCTGTCATCTCTGACTTGATTTCGGCAATCGATTCCCAGGCGTCTCCGTATCCTGCAAACGCTCGTTTGTATAATTGCGTCAAGATGCGCATCTCGATTTCCGTGAAGCTCTCGACTTTTTCAATCTCGACCCCGGGACCGCCGAGTAAGCGGTCGAGCATCGCGTACGAGATGTTCGGATTCACTTCGATGATGAAACGGCCATTGAGCGGCGGCGCTTCAATCAAGTTGATCATCGTCATGCTCGGAATAGAATGAATGAATTCGTCATACGGAAGCTGTTCGACCGAGTTGACCGTAAACTGGACGTACGTCCGGAGCTGGGCCGAGAAGAACGTGGTCAGCATCCGTGTGAAATGCTCATGAATCCGGGTCAAGCTTCGGATTTGGTCTTTCGAGAAGCGGACCGCCCGTTTAAAGTCATATTGCCGGACTTTCCGCTCTTCTTCCTGGGCCAAAAAGGAGTCGGCTTCGACGTCGCCACTGCTTAACGCCGATAGCAAGGCATCAATTTCTTGTTGAGATAAGACTTCTCCCATGATGCCACCTCACTGTATGATTTTCTTCGTCATATAGACGCGTTGGACCTCACCTGACTCCAACAGCCCGTTTAATTGTTTACGGAGCGACTGCTCAAACTTTTGCATGTCTTCTTTCGTCGTGAGCTTCGCTTTCGTCATGCCGGCCAAGTCACCGAGGATGACGTTATGCACTTGGAACTTTCGAAGTTCGAGATCTTCTTTCGTCTCCGCGGCATCGGTCACGATCGTGAACTGGACGTTGATGAAACGCTCATCTTGGATGTTCGTCGTCATATCGTCCGTCGTGAAGCTGCGTTCGGCCAACTCTTCGGCGGTGACGGGTTTCGTCTTCGCCGTCACGTTGTCCCCGAACAAATATTTATAAGTCATGAATCCGGCCCCGCCCATGACGAGCAGGACGACTAACAGGATGAGCACCATCTTCATGGCGCCGCCTTTTTGTTTTTCTTCACTCATCTTCTTCACCTCGTATGCCTATCGTTCCAACCAGACCGATCGAGGCATAGAACGCCGTCGTCCGGTCGATGATTTGTTGTTTCGTCTCGCTGACGATATACGTCTTGCCGTTATACAAGTGAATGATCGTGTCGGGCTCGGCTTTGACCGTCTCGATGAACAAGGCGTTCAGCACAAGTTCTTCACCCCGGAGCGTCGTGACGTGAATCATCAGCGTTTCAAGTTGACGAGTTCTTGGAGAATTTCGTCCGATGTTGTGATGATTCGTGTGTTCGCTTGGAAACCACGTTGGGCGACAATCATTTCTGTGAACTCTTCAGACAAGTCGACGTTCGACATCTCGAGTGCGCCCGAGACGAGCTCGCCACGACCATCTTGTCCAGCGATTCCGCCGTTCGGCACGCCTGAGTTTTGCGATTGAATGAAGTTGTTCGCACCGACTTTTGACAATCCGGCGTTGTTGGCGAACGTGACGACTTGGATTTGACCGACGACTGTCGAAGCTCCGGCGTTATCGACGTAGCTGACTTGTCCGTCTTTCCCGATTGAGAGCGACTTCGCCCCAGTCGGGATATTGATGCGGCCTCCGTTCGTATTAAGGACATAAGCCCCATCCCCGTTCACGAGGTCGCCGGCGTTGTCCGTGTAGAAGTTACCGGCCCGCGTGTATTGCGTCTGTCCGTTCACGTCCAAGGCGAAGAACCCTTCACCCGAGATTCCGACGTCAAGCGCCCGGCCAGAGTTTTGCATGGCACCTTGGTTATAGACGTTATCGACGGTCGCCATCGTGCCCCCGAGACCGACTTCTTTCGGGTTGACCCCGCCGCTCAAACCGTTCGCCGCCGTCGCACTGCCGACTTGTTGGCTGACGAGGTCTTTGAACGTGACGCGCCCTTTTTTATAACCGAACGTGTTGACGTTGGCGATGTTGTTCCCGACGACATCAAGCTTCGATTGGAAGTTCTTTAATCCACTGATACCTGAGTACATTGCTCTTAACATGATGAATCCTCCTATGCTGATTTGATGGAAGTGATGTTGTACACGTTGACGGACGTTCCGTCTTCAAGGTCGGCCACATAGCCGGCTTCGGTCTTCGAAATCGAGATAACACGTCCCGAGCCTTTAATCGTCTCGGTTTCCGTTTCATTTGTATAAGCGACCGTTTGCCCGATCATATTGCTGAACTCCGAAATCGAGGCCATTTGTCGGTCGACGAGCACCGAGTCGAGTTGTTTCGAGATCGTCTGCATCTGTTCGAGAGACGAGAACTGAGCCATCTGTGCGATGAACTCACGGTCTTCCATCGGTGACATCGGGTCTTGGTTGGCGAGCTGGGCGAGCAACAGTTTCAAGAACATACTTTGATCGTATTGGTTCGTCGCTTTCGGCATCGATTGATCCGGGAGCGTGTAATCATTCGTCTTCGGCTGGATGATCGTCATCGTCAGGGTCTCCTTTCGGTTGTTCATGGTGTTCCGGTTCAGGTTGGTCGAACTCATTGAAGCTCGAGTTTTTCGTCTCTAGCGCTTGTTGGGTCAAGTTGACCTCGACGCGGACGTTCGGGTTCGCGGGTTGGAGCGTCTGTTGCAACTGTCCTAATTGTGATTGCAGTAACTGCTTCGCTTCTTGGTTACTCGCAAACAGCTTGACGACGAGTTCCCCGTTCTGCCGTTCGAGTTTGACGACGAGTTCCCCTAGCTGTTCCGGATAAAGCCGGACCGTGAACACTTTCGACCCATCGGCCCCGCTCTTGAACGGTGCCCGTTGCAAGGCCGCTTCGATCCGGGCCTGCATGTTCTCAGGCAATGAGCCTTTCGAAGCGTACATTACCATCTCAGAGTCGATGCTCGGTTTGGACCACGTCATGCTTTTCGGCAGCCAGTCGGTCTCTTTGACCGGCTGTTGTACCTGTACGGGTTGCGTTTCAGGTTGTGTCACACCGGGTAAAGGTTTTGGGGTCTGTCCGAGCGTCCCTTTAAATTGCGCAACGACTTGCTGGATGATGCGCACGTTCTCCTCGACTTGATCGGCCGGCACCGTTTGGACGAGTGTGTCCGTCTCTTTCTTCGTGAGCGTGAATGAGAGCGTCGGCGCCGCCGCTTGGCTTGTGAGGAGTACTGGCAACTCCTCCGGGACCGGGACCGTTGCCGGTTCCGGGGCGACTTGGTTTAAGATCCCGATATAGGCATCCATGAACTTGCGATACGCATCGGCCGGTAGCGACTTCAGCCATTGCAGGCTAT
This sequence comes from Exiguobacterium sp. J17977, assembly GCF_018616375.1. Lineage (GTDB taxonomy): Bacteria > Bacillota > Bacilli > Exiguobacteriales > Exiguobacteriaceae > Exiguobacterium > Exiguobacterium mexicanum. The sequence goes on from NZ_JAEQBB010000002.1 coordinate 382,244, forward strand.
CCGGCTGTTGAAGCCACTGCTCTAAACGATTCGATACGTTCTCGAGCGGGAGTGATGTTTCGTCTTCCGAGACGGGCATTGCTTCAGGCGCCGCGGTCGGGGTCGTACCGAGCATGGCCGAGAGCAATTCTAAAAACTGTCCGGTCGGGGTCGCAGTCGCTTCCCCGCCTTTTTGTGGTGCCCCTTGCATCGATTGGGCCAGTAAGGCGATATTCATCATCATGTCCTCCTTTCCAGTCACTGGAGCAACTGGGTGACGACGGCGGCCTGCTGGGCATCCATCCGTCCCAATATGTCAGCTTGTTGCTTTGGCGACAATTCCTTCAATAGGTTCGCCACTTGCGGACTCTCGAGCTCGTTCATGATGGCAGCGGCTTGCTTCGCTGACATCTCTTCATAGACGCGAGACACGTCCGAAGTCTCTTCTTCGACCGCACTGGCCGTCGCCAATTCCGCGACGAGCCGGTCTCGCTCTTGAATCAGCTTCGAGACTTCTTCTTGTCTCGCCTTCACTTCGTTCGTCAACTCGGTGTTATCGGCCCGAAGCTTCTCGATCTCGGCATTCGCCACTTTCAATCGATTTGCGGCATCGGCGTCCACGCCGGTCACGTTCACGTTCGTCTTCACTTTCTCTTCCGGCTCTGGTTTTGAACCGGTCTCTAGAAACGGGACCGATAACAACGGACGGTCCATCGCATAGTTCATGACGACAATCCCTCCGACAAGCAGAAAGATGGCCGGGACGAGTACGAGTGCGACCAATAGCTGTCTACCCCGCTTCGTGTTGTCTTTTTCCATCGGTTTACTTCCCTTTCCCGTGATGAATCACTGCCAACTCATCGATGAAGTGCTGTTCGATGAGCTTTGTCGCGGCCACTTCACCTTGACTGACTTTTTCATGCAACGTTACATATTTCTTTTCCTCGACGACTTTTCCGAGCAGGCGTTCCTGCGACAAATGGTAGCGGTTGCGCGCCTGCTGGACGACGAGTTGTTGTGTCTCGATTTGACGCTTCAACCGTTCACGTGTCTGTTCCCGGTATTGCGACATGAGCAAGTCAATGACGCCAGCTTGTTCATCTTGACTCTTCATGAGCGACTCATACGTCAATACGAGCCGATACAGCGTCTCCATCTCCGTCTCGAACCGCGCTTTGTATTGTCTCATCTCCGTCGCCGACTCTTCTTTCTCGTGTTCTGCGATCGGCATGATGCGCTCTAACAATAATCTGTTCATCGTTCACCTCGCACGATTTGGGCCAGGCGTTCAAGCGATTGCTCGAGCGGGGCCTCTTCTTCGATGGACTGCTTTAAAAACGTCAACAAGTTCGGATACTGCTCGATGGCGGTATCGATGGCCGGGTTCGTCCCTTTTTTATAGGCACCGATATTGATTAAGTCTTCGGCATCCAAATACGTGGCCAGCCAACCACGGAACGTCTGGGCGACGTCACGGTGCATCGGCGTGGCGATTTGGTTCATGACCCGGCTGATCGACTTCAAGACGTGAATCGCCGGGAACTGTCCGCGGTTCGCGAGCGAACGGTCCATGACGAAGTGTCCGTCTAAAATCCCGCGCACCGCATCCGCGATCGGCTCGTTCATATCGTCCCCATCGACGAGGACGGTGTAGAACGCGGTGATCGACCCCGTCACGGCGGTCCCGCTTCGTTCTAACAGTTGCGGCAGCATCGCAAAGACGGAAGGCGTATACCCTTTGGACGTCGGTGGTTCCCCTGTGGCGAGTCCGATTTCCCGTTGCGCCATGGCGAACCGGGTCACCGAGTCCATCATGAGGACGACTTCCTTGCCTTGGTCGCGGAAGTATTCGGCGATGGCCGTCGCCGTATAGGCTCCTTTTAACCGCACGAGCGGCGGCTGGTCACTCGTCGCCACGATGACGACCGAGCGGGCCATCCCTTCCGGACCGAGCTCTTTCTCGATGAACTCTTTCACTTCCCGGCCCCGCTCTCCAATCAAGGCGATAACGTTAATGTCGGCCGATGACCGTTTGGCGATCATGCCGAGCAATGTCGACTTCCCGACGCCGGAACCGGCGAACAATCCGACCCGTTGCCCTTTCCCGACCGTCAACAGACCGTCGATGACACGAACGCCTGTCGACAGGACGTCTAGAATCCGGGGGCGCTCAAGTGGGTTCGGTGGCTTACGAAGCACGTCGTAACGTGCGCCGGGCGTGGCACCCTCACCGGACAACGGACGGCCGAGACCGTCGAGCACTTGGCCAATCAACTCGTCGCCGACCGGCACTTGAAGCATCCGTCCCGTCCCTTTGACCATACAGCCCGGTGCGATTTGCGTCGTTTCGCCGTACGGCATGAGCAGGACGCGTGCCTCATTGAATCCGACGACTTCGGCTTCGACGTGTTGACCCGATGGGAGCTCAATCAAACAACGTTCGCCGATAAAGGCGCTCGGTCCATTCGACTCAATCATCAGCCCGACGACCCGACGGACGCGTCCGACTTTTCGGACGTACTCGTCATCGGGCGAGGACGTGATCGCCTCGAGCACGTGGTCAATAAGCGCCATCGGCCAGGACCTCCTCGATTTTGGAGCGGACGCGATCAAAGCTATAGCTCAAATCGAGCTCATCTCCGTGATGCGGGGTCTCAATCCTCACGCTCGTCTCATCCAAGCCGGCATCCGCCCGGTATTTGATGGCCGGGCCGTCTGGGATGACCCAGTCCGCTTCAAACCGTTGAATCGAGGCGAGTCGCGTCGGATGGACGTACACCGTCAAGGATTCGGCATCGAGTTGACGGTGCAACTGTTCACGGACGCGGTCGGCGAACAACGCCTCATCGTTTCGGACGAGTTCTGTCGTCACGCGGGCGCTGACCTCGACGGCGAGGGCGACGAGCTGTTGCTCGGCGTCCCGCCATTTCGTATCAAACAACTGCTCGAGCTCGACGCTGACCGTGTTCAATCGGGTCGTCAACTCGTCATACTCCGCCTTGCCTTCCCGTCTTCCGTGGATGAAACCTGCGTCATAACCTTCTTGCCTTGCCGACGCGAGCACTTCTTCCCGCAAGTCGGCGAGTTCATGCTCCATCGCAGTGCGGCGCGCCTCGAGTTCGGCTGCTTGCGCGTCTAACCGTGCGCGCGTTTGGGCCAACCGCTCCTGCTCTTCTTCGTGGTGTAGCGGACTCACCGGCTCGAGGAACGGCTTTGAATCAATCCGTTGCGGTTCGAGCGGTGTCGCATAGTGACGTTTGATTACGTTAGACAACGATGTCATCTCCTCCGCCGCGGCTGATCACGATTTCTCCGACGTCTTCTAGGCGACGGATGATGCCGACGATGCGACTTTGTGCCTCTTCGACGTCACGCAACCGGACAGGCCCCATGAATTCCATGTCTTCTTTGAACGTGTCGACCATTCGTTGCGACATGTTTTTGAAGATGATCTGTTTGACTTCGTCGGACGACACTTTGAGGGCGAGTAAGAGATCGTCGTTCGCCACTTCGCGGATAATCCGTTGAATCGCCCGCGAATCGAGCGTGACGATGTCTTCGAAGACGAACATCCGTTTTTTGATTTCTTCGGCCAATTCCGGGTCTTCGATTTCAAGCGCATCGAGAATCGTGCGCTCGGTCGTGCGGTCGACGCCGTTGAGCACTTCGACGACCGCCTCGATGCCACCGGATTGGGCGTAGTCTTGCATATCCGTTTGCGACAAGTTCTTCTCGAGAATCTGTTCAATCTCATGAATCACGTCCGGGTTGAGCCGGTCCATCGTCGCGATCCGTTTGGCGACTTCCGACTGAATCTCAGGCGGCAGCTCAGATAAAATTTGTCCTGATTTGACCGGTTCGAGATGCGCCAAAATCAAAGCAATCGTCTGCGGATGCTCGTTTTGGATAAAGTTTAACAACTGTTTCGGGTCGGCCTTGCGGGCGAACTCGAACGGTCGGACTTGAAGCGTCGAGGTGAGGCGGTGGATGAGGGCCATCGCCTTCTCTTCCCCGACCGCTTTCTCGAGTACCGTTTTCGCGAATCCGATGCCACCTTGCGTGATATAGCTCTGCGCCATAGCGAGCTCGTGGAACTCACCCATGATGGCTTCTTTTTGTTCGGATGATACTTTTTTCAACGCCGAAATCTGGAGCGTCAATTGCTCCATCTCTTCTTCGGACAGATGCTTGTAGACGCTCGCTGCCACTTCAGGTCCAAGCGAGATCATGAGCATGGCCGCTTTTTCTCGGTTCGGTTGTTTGGCGTAATTCACAGTACTCACTCCTCAGACATCCATGTACGGAGAAGTTTGGCGAACTCTTCTGGGTTGCTCTCTGCCAATTTCTCCAACTGTTTCTTCTTGACGGCCCCTTCGCCCCGTTCTTCGAGGTCGAGGTCCGGCACTTCGTCTTCATATGGGACTTCCCACTCGTTCGACTCGGCTACGGGTTCGCGGTTGCGCTTGCGCATCGCGAAGAACAAGAGCGCGAGCAAGACGACGGCACCGGCTGCGGCGGCATACATCCACCATTGCGTCGGTTGTTCGACCGCGGCCGCTTCTTCCGTTTCTGCGAACGGACGTGAGACGACGACGACTTTCTGTTCAAGTTCCGCCTCAGTGAGTGCCTCTCCAGTCTTGGCGAGTGACGTTCGGATAATCGAGTACATCATCGTCTCGAGGTCACCCTCGAGCTGAGGATCGATCGTCGTCGCCCCGTTCGGTGGTTCGACAATCAATTGGACGCCGAGGTCACGAATCGAGTACGGTGCGTTTTGAATCTGTTTCGTGATTCGGTTGACTTCATAATTGATGATTTCATGATTCTTTTCGCTCTCTTCTTCCCCGGTGCCCGTGGCAGCCGGGAAATTGACCGTATCGTTCTCGGCCGTGCCGGCAGCGGTCGCCGCGCCGGTTCCGCCCGTATATGCCTCAGCAATCCGTTCCGCCGAAGTGACGATGCCTTCCATGCTGTCCTCGTTGACAGGTGTCACAAGGTTTTGCTCTTCAGCCGATTGCGTCGTGTCGATATCGGCCGTGACCGAGACGAGCACGCTTCGTTCCCCGAGCAACACCGACAACATTTGTTGAATCTGTTGACGAACGTCTTTCTCGACTTGGCGTTTCAAGACGAGCGGGTCGGTCGATGATCCACCGGCCGTCGTCGTCTGGTCTAAATCGTAATACGTGAAATATTGGTCCATGACCGAGATATTTTCAGGTTTCAAGTTCGGTACGCTCTTACTGATTAAATGATAGAGCCCTTTCACCGTGGCCGGCTCAAGATTCGTACCAGCTCCTAAATTTAGGACGATGGAGGCCGTCGGTTCACCTTGATCTTCGGCCAAGAAGACCGATTTCTCTGGAATCGAAATGATGACTTTCGCCTGGTTGATCCCTTCGATTTGCGTGATCAACCGTTCGAGCTCGGTCTGCATCGCGCTCCGCTCGATGACGGCCATCTCACGGTCCGTCGTTCCGAAGCCAGCGTTCTCGCTGAAGAAGCTATAATCGATTGCACCCGATTTCGGGATGCCTGCTGCCGCCAGACTGACTTTCAGTTGGTCGACTTGCTCACTCGGCACGTAGACGCTGACACCGTTCGAAGTCGCTTTAATCTCAGCCTTCACGCCGTCGGCCGTCAGCTGTTCCGTCACCTCGCCCGCCTCTTGGGCGGACAGGTTCGTATAGAGCGGGGCCATGTTCGGGCGCGACAGCCAGACGGTCAAGAGCACCGCGACGAGAAGCACGCCGGCGATGACGAGACCCCAAATGATTTTACGGTTCGTTTTTATCGTTTGAAGCGAACCGGTCAGTGAACCGAATCGTTCTTTTAACTTTTCATTCATCGCTACTCGTCATCCTCTACTTTAAACTTGCATTCGCATCATTTCTTGATAGGCCTCGACTGCTTTGTTGCGCACCTCTATCGCGAGTTGCATCGCAATCGACGACTCTTCACTTTGTATCATGACTTGATGTAAATCGGCCTTGCCGACGGCGAGGTCGGCTCGGGCCGCGCTCGTCGCTTGTTGGACGTCATTTAACGAGCGCATGGCCTCGTTCAAATACGTTCCGAACTGGGACGGCGTCTCTTTCACCGCCGGCGCGACCGTCGGCTGTGTGCCCATCAATTGAATCGGGTTGATTTGCATGTATCGTCACTCCTTATCCTTTGCCAATTTCCATCGCTTTGACGAGCATCGCCTTCGTGGCGTTCATCGCGGCGATGTTCGCCTCGTACGACCGCGTCGCTCCCATCAAGTCGACCATTTCTTTCAATAGGTCGACGTTTGGCATCTGGACATAACCGCGGTCATCCGAATCAGGATGACTCGGGTCATAGACGAGCTTGTACGGACTCTCATCTTCCACAATCTGTGAGACTTCGACGCCGCCGCTGACAGCGGACAGCTGTTGGCGAAACGGCGCTTCCTGCATCACGGTCATTTTTCGTGTATACGGTTGCCACTCCCCGTCGACGAGTTTGCCGCGTGTCGTCTGGGCGTTCGCGATGTTCGCGGACACCGTGTCCATCCGTAACCGCTGCGACGTCAGTGCCGTCGCCGAAATATGAAAACTATCAAACATGCCCATCGTCAACGTCCTCCTCTAATGACGGTTTTGAGTCCGCCGAGTCGGCGGTTCAACTGTTCCATCATCGCTTCATATTGAAGCTGGTTCCGTGCCAATTCGCTCATCTCGTAATCGAGATCGACGTTATTGCCGTCACTTCGCATCGCGCCTCCGGCCCGATCCGTGATCGTCGTCTCCGCGCGCTCGCTCGGACGACCGCCTGCCAGCATGAGACGCATCTCGTTGTTCAGCGTCTGTTCGAACACGGCTTGCTTCGCCCGGAAGTTCGGGGTATCGATATTCGATAGGTTATGGCTGATGACTTTTTGATTTACGACCGAATGATTGATCGCTTGCTTCATTAATTGATAGTCGCTGCCAATCCAATTCATGCGTTTCACTCGCTTTCACTAAAAGAATGCATGTATATACCTTATTTGGAAAATCCACTATTTCATTGAAACAAATCTGTAACAGTCTTGAAAGATATTTTTATTAAAACAGGTAAATGCTGTCTTCTGTTTTTGTCGAATTTACGACGAATTCTGAAAATAATTACTTTTGCACTAAAAAAAGTCGCCCCCATTACATTGGGAGCGACTTTGTAAGTCGAAAGTCCTATTTCGTTAGACTTTCTTATATTCATCAAGTAAATCTGATTTATTTCAGTTCGATTTCAACTTCTGTAATTCAAACAAGAAGTTATCATTCAATATCTTAATATACGTTCCTTTCATCCCGAGTGAACGTGACTCGATGACTCCCGCACTTTCCAATTTACGGAGCGCGTTGACGATGACCGAACGTGTAATTCCCACACGGTCGGCAATTTTGGAAGCAACTAGTAAACCTTCATTGCCACCAAGCTCTTCGAAGATGTGCTCGATCGCTTCAAGCTCAGAATACGAGAGCGAGTTGATCGCCATTTGGACGACCGCTTTTTTACGGGCTGACGCCTCGGCTTCGGCCGCTTTCTCACGAAGAATCTCCATCCCTACGACCGTCGCGCTATATTCGGCCAAGACGAGGTCGTCTTCCGTGAACTCGTTGTTGAGCCGGCCGAGCACGAGTGTACCGAGACGCTCGCCGCCACCGATGATTGGAACGATCGTCGTCATCGAGTCGAGGAACAACTCACGGTTCTCGACCGGGAACGCCGTGTACTCACTGTCGATGCCGATATTTTCCGTCGTCTCTTTGACGTTGAACAGGTTCGAGGCGTATGGCTCCGGGAATTGACGGTCGACCAAGAACGCCTTCATGCGTTCGTTCTCGATTTGTTGTTTGATGGCAAAGCCGAGCAAGCGGCCCCGACGACTGACGATGAACGTGTTTGCTTCGAGTACTTCGCGCATCTTATCCGCCATTTCTTTAAAGTCTACGTGTGCGCTTGCCTCTTGTTGAAGCATCGTGTTCAATTGGCGTGTTTTGTCTAGTAAGTTCATAATTCTTATTTTCCTCCCTGTATGTGCATACAGAATCTTATAGTATAAATTGGCTAAGGTCTCGATCTTCCGCAATCGAGCCGACTTTCTCTTTGACATAGGCCGGTGTGATTTGAACATGCGTTTGCGGCATGTCGGCCGCCTCGAACGACAAGTCTTCAAGGACGCGCTCCATGATCGTGTACAAGCGGCGGGCCCCGATGTCATCCGTCTCTCGGTTGACGTGCGTCGCAATGCGCGCAATCTCCTCGATGGCCGGATGCGTGAACTCGACGCTAATCTCCTCCGACTCGAGGAGTGCCGTGTACTGCTTGATGAGCGCCTGGGACGGTTCCGTCAAAATTTTAACGAAGTCCTCCTCGGTCAGGCTGCTCAGTTCAACACGAATCGGGAACCGACCTTGCAGTTCAGGAATCAAGTCGGACGGCTTCGCCATATGGAACGCTCCGGCGGCGATGAAGAGCACATGGTCCGTCTTGACCGGACCATACTTCGTGACGACGGTCGATCCTTCGACGATCGGCAAGATGTCACGCTGGACGCCTTCTCGTGAGACACCGGCATGGTCTTGCGACTTCGTCGCAATCTTATCGATCTCATCGACGAAGATGATGCCCATCTGTTCACTGCGGCGCACGGCCTCGTCATGAACCTCGTTCATATCGAGCAAGCTTTCCGCTTCCTCGGCGATGATGAGCGGACGTGCCTCACGGACCGGCAACTTGCGTTTCTTCCGTTTCTTCGGCACGATTTGCCCGAGCATGTCCTGCAAGTTCGATAACCCTTCCATACCTTGCCCTTGGAACAAGTCGACGGTCTGCTTCTCCTCGAGGTTGACCTCAATCAATCGCTCCTCGAGTTCACCGAGTTCGAGCAAGCGACGCAACTGTGCGCGGTCGGACGACTGCGTGCTCGTCGGCTCCTCGGTCTTTTGGGTTTGGCCGCCGAACAGCGCCTCGAACGGGTTCGAAGCAGCGGTCGGTTCGACTTTTGCCTTCCCTTGCAAAGCGTCGAGGATGCGTTCCGTCGCAGCGACTTCGGCTTGCTCTTTCACGCCTTCCTTTTTCTCTTCCTTCACGAGACGGACCGATGCCTCGACGAGGTCACGGACCATCGATTCGACATCGCGGCCGACGTAGCCGACTTCCGTGAATTTCGTGGCCTCGACTTTGACGAACGGCGCGCCGACGAGTTTGGCCAGGCGGCGTGCGATCTCCGTCTTCCCGACACCGGTCGGTCCGATCATCAAGATGTTCTTCGGTGTCACTTCATCACGCAGGTCGGCACTCAACTTTTGGCGACGATACCGGTTGCGGAGTGCGATGGCGACGGCGCGCTTGGCATCCTTTTGTCCGATGACGAAGCGGTCTAGCTCCGCTACGATTTGGCGTGGTGTCAGTTCACGTTTCATTCAGAATCGCCTCCGATCGTTTCTACGATGACTTGGTCGTTTGTATAGACGCACAACTCTCCGGCAATCTCAAGAGCAGCGCGGGCTATGTCTTCCGCTGATTTCTCAGGCGAATGGCGCACGAGCGCGCGCCCGGCAGCGAGCGCATAGTTCCCGCCCGAACCGATCGCTAAAATGCCATCATCCGGTTCAATCACTTCGCCGTTCCCAGACACGAGCAGTAGGTGCTCACGGTCCATGACAATCAAGAGCGCTTCGAGTTGACGGAGCATCTTATCCCCGCGCCACTCTTTGGCCAGCTCGACGGCCGCACGCGGCAAGTTTCCGTTATACATCTCTAGCTTTGATTCAAACTTCTCGAACAGCGTGAATGCGTCGGCAACGCTTCCTGCGAATCCGGCGACGACTTTACCGCCGTAGAGACGTCTTACTTTTTTGGCCTTGTTTTTCATGATGACGGCGTTTCCGAACGTGACTTGTCCATCCCCGCTCATAGCACCATGCCCGTTGTGACGGACTGCGAAAATCGTGGTTGCGTGAAACATCTGATGACCTCCTACTTTCTCGGATGTGTGGCTTGATAGACCGCTCGCAAGCGTTCCGTAGAGACGTGGGTGTAACGCCCCGTCGTCGAGAGCGACTCGTGGCCGAGCAACTCTTGGACGGCACGGAGGTCGGCCCCGCGCTCGAGCAAGTCCGTCGCAAAACTATGACGGAGCGAGTGAGGCGTCAACGGCTTATGCAGGCCGCCTTGTTTCCTCAGACGCTTCATGACGTAGCGAATTTGGTCTGTTGTCACTCGATTCCCTTTTTGACTGAGGAATAATGCCGTTTCTTGGGGGGAAGCGCATGTTCGGCGTGCATCGAGATAACGATTGAGCGCCTCGATGGCGAACTGCCCGATTGGAATGTAGCGTTCTTTCTTCCCTTTCCCGACGACATGCACGAAGGCGAGTTCGGCATCGTAAGACGACACGTCCATCCCGCACAACTCGGCGACGCGCATGCCCGTCCCGTATAGCATCTCGACGATGGCGACATCACGGGCCCTCAGGAACGGATCATCTTGTCCGTCCGCGGTCGCGATGAGCTGTTCGACCTCGCTCGGCACGGCGAACGTCGGAAGCGTCTTGCGCCGCTTCGGTGACGTCAGGCCGTGGAACAGTGGATCGACACCCGTCTCCCGTGCCACAAATTTCCCGAATTGTTTGAGGCACGACACTTTTTGGGCGACCGTCGTCGTGGCGTTGTCCGCCTCATAAAGGGCATATAAATAACGCCGCGCCGACTGCACATCATACGGATCTTGATGTGTCGATTGGCAATAAGCGGCGTACTGGTCGAGCGTCTGCTCGTAAGAGCGTTTCGTATGAGGAGACAGTCGGCGTTCGACTTGGCAATAGCGCAAAAATGACTGTTGATCGTCACCGAATCCCATTCTCTCGCCCCCTCGTTTTCAGCTTAAAAACGCATGTTCCCGTCAAATCGAAATTAGCATAGCACACACCGTCAGAGGTGACAATAGATAGCCCTTCAATAATCTGAAAATTTTCAAAGTGTTGTACAAATTACACAATTGAAATTTAAATTCACAAAAAAGGAGCCAAAAATTGGCTCCTTCCCCTTAAATCTCTTTATATTGCTGAATCGTTTCAAGGGCACGGTTCGCATAACGTTCGTACCGTTCTTGTTTCTTCATTTTCTTCGGCGCATCTTCGAGCGACGGCACGAGCCCGAAGTTTGCGTTCATCGGTTGGAAGTGCTTGCCGTCCGTCGTCGTGATATAGTGCGCCATCGAACCGAGCATCGTCTCGCGTGGCAAGACGACGAGTTCTTCACCGGCAATCAGTTTCGCTGCGTTAATCCCAGCGAGGAGCCCTGACGCCGCCGATTCGACGTACCCTTCCACACCGGTCATCTGCCCGGCGAAGAACAACGTGTCGCGTGACCGCGCCTGATACGTCGGTTTCAACAGGCTCGGTGAGTTGATGAACGTGTTCCGGTGCATGACACCGTAGCGCACGATCTCCGCGTTCTCGAGACCTGGGATGAGTTGAAGGATGCGTTTCTGTTCGCCCCATTTGAGGTGGGTCTGGAAACCGACCAAGTTGAACAGCGTGCCGGCCGAGTTGTCTTGACGTAACTGCACGACCGCGTGCGGACGTTTGCCCGTCTTCGGATCTTCAAGGCCGACCGGTTTCATCGGTCCGAACAAGAGCGTCTTCTTGCCGCGTTGGGCGAGGACTTCAAACGGCATGCAGCCTTCGAAGTAAATCTCTTTCTCGAACTCTTTGAGCGGGACGACTTCTGCTTTGACGAGCTCGTCGTAGAACACGTCGAACTCTTCTTCCGTCATCGGACAGTTGAGGTACGCCGCCTCACCTTTGTCGTAACGTGATTTCAAATAGACCTTGTCCCGGTCGATCGTCTCGCCGTCTAAAATCGGTGCCGCGGCGTCGTAGAAGTAAAGGTAATCTTCCCCTGTGAACGCTTTGAGCGAAGCCGAGAGGTCCGGTGACGTGAGCGGACCGGTCGCCATGATGACGATCCCGTCCGGAATCGCCGTAATCTCTTCGTTGTGCACCGTCACGTTCGGATGGTTTCTCAACGTGTCCGTCACGAAGCCGGCGAAGTCATGACGGTCGACGGCGAGAGCGCCACCGGCCGGTACACTTGCCGTGTCGGCCGCTTTCAAGATGAGCGAGTCGAGCGTGCGCATCTCTTCTTTCAAGACGCCGACCGCGTTTTGGAGCCCGTTCGCTCGTAGCGAGTTCGAGCAGACCAGTTCAGCGAATTGGTCCGTATGGTGTGCCGGTGTCTTTCGGACCGGTCTCATTTCATACAAATCGACTTGAATTCCGCGTTTCGCGAGTTGCCAAGCCGCCTCGGAGCCGGCGAGGCCCGCTCCGATCACAGTTACACGTTGCTGCAAAGTTAATCCTCCTCTAACTGATGTACCTCGGCATGGGTACAGTTCGTACATTGATATTTCACACCGTCTTTAATTTTTTTCTCGACCATCATTTTACCACATTCCGGACACGGTTTCGCGACCGGCTTGTCCCATGAGACGAACTCACAGTCTGGATAGTTCGAGCAACCATAGAACAGACGACCCTTTTTACTGCGTCGTTCGACGACTTGTCCGTCTTTGCAGCTCGGACATGGGACGCCAATCTCGACTTGTACCGGTTTCGTGTTCGTACAGTTCGGGAAGTTCGAGCATGCCATGAATTTCCCGTAACGGCCCATCTTGATGACCATCGGCGAACCGCACACTTCGCAGTCGATGCCGGCCGGCTCATCTTTCACTTCGATTTTCTCAATCTCCGATTCCGCCCGTTTCAAACGCTTCTCGAAACTGCGATAGATTGGAGCGACGACTTCCGTCCATTGGACTTCCTCGTTCTCAATCGAGTCGAGGAGCGTCTCCATGTCGGCCGTGAACTGGACGGTGATGAAGTCGTTGAAGTACTCATCGATCATCTCGATGACGAGTTCGCCGAGTTCTGTCGGAACGAACTTCTTCTCTTCAAGGACGACGTATCCGCGTTTTTGAATCGTATCGAGCGTCGGTGCATACGTCGACGGACGACCGATCCCGAGTTCTTCCATCGCCCGGACGAGGCGCGCCTCACTGTATCGTGGCGGCGGCTGTGTGAAGTGCTGTTTCGGTTCGATCGTCTCGAACTTGACGAGGTCATCCACTTCGAGCGGCGGGAGCAACCCTTCTTTCTCCGGGTTCGTGTCTTCGATATCTTCATCTTTCGATTCGATATACACTTTCATGAAACCAGGGAATTTGACGGTCGACCCGTTGGCACGGAAAGTCATACCGTTCGACTCGACGTCGATTTTCACCGTATCGAGGATAGCCGGCGCCATTTGGCTCGCGACGAGACGCTCCCAAATCAACTTGTACAACCGGAGCTGGTCACGTGACAAGTACGCTTTCACCGAGGCCGGGTCGCGTAACGCCGAAGTCGGACGAATCGCTTCGTGGGCGTCCTGGGCGTTCGCGGCTTTCTTCTCTTTTTGTTTCTGCAACGCGACGTACTCTTCTCCGAACGTGGATTCGATATACTCTTTCGCTTCTGCTTTCGCCAAATCCGAGATGCGCGTCGAGTCGGTACGCATATACGTGATCAAACCGACGGTGCCTTCTTTCTTGCCGAGGTCAATCCCTTCGTATAGCTGTTGCGCGAGCATCATCGTCTTCTTGGCACGGAAGTTCAATTTACGGGCCGCATCTTGCTGGAGCGAACTCGTCGTGAACGGGAGCGACGCGTTGCGCTTCCGCTCTTTCTTCGTGACGTCGATGACTTTGAATGAGTCGTCAATCGCTTTGAGCACCGCGTCGGCATCCGCCTCGCTCTTGAGCTCCATTTTTTTCCCGTCTTTTCCATAAAACGAAGTCTCGAACGATTCGCCTTCATGGTTGAGGGTGAGTTTGATTGTCCAATACTCTTCTGGGTCGAAGGCATTGATCTCCCGCTCCCGGTCGATAATCATTTTAACGGCCACGGATTGAACGCGTCCGGCCGATAATCCTTTTTTGACTTTCTTCCATAGTAATGGGCTCATCCCGTATCCGACGAGACGGTCCAAAATTCGACGCGCCTGCTGGGCGTCGACGAGGTCATGGTTGATTTTACGTGGGTGTTTGAACGACTCTTTAATCGCATCTTTCGTGATCTCGTTAAAGACGACGCGACATTCCGTCGTTTCGTCGACACCGAGGGCACGTGCTAAATGCCAAGCAATCGCTTCCCCTTCGCGATCCGGGTCAGCCGCGAGAAAGATTTTCGTCGCTTTTTTGGCTGCCGTCTTCAATTCTTTCAAAACTGGACCTTTGCCACGGATCGTGATGTACTTCGGTTCAAAGTCATGTTCCACGTCGACACCGAGTTGACTTTTCGGTAAATCGATGACGTGACCCATCGAAGCCTTGACCGTGTAATTCGATCCTAAATAACGTTTAATGGTTTTCGCTTTCGCGGGTGATTCGACGATCACCAAGTATTTTGCCATACATCTGCTCCCCTTTTAGAGGTCATTTAAATCCCTACCATAATATTCATGTTGTCGATGGTTTGTCAACGTCCAATCCTTGAACAGGTTAGAATTTGATCGGCAGTCGTCAATGGAATCGCCCCGTCTTCAATCAATTGATTCGGACCGGCCGCGAGCGGATCGAGCGGGCTTCCAGGCACTGCGAATACCGTCTTTCCTTGCTCGAGGGCATGTCCGACCGTGTTCATCGTCCCGCTTTTGTGACGGGCCTGGATGACGACGAGTCGATTGGCAAGTCCGCTGACAAGACGATTTCGTTCTAAAAATTGAAATTTTTTGACAGGTGTTTCCGGTGTGTATTCCGTGAGGAGTAACCCGTGTCGCGAAATCCGCTCGAACAAGGGGGCGTGGACCTGTGGATACAAGTGCGAAAAGCCCGCTCCGAGGATGGCGATGGTCGGCCGGTCATGATCGAGCGACAGCTCATGGACGAGACCGTCGATGCCGAGCGCCCCACCCGAGACGGAGACAGTTTCTTCTATTAAAGGACGGAAATGTTCGACAAGTCGACGGCTGATGCGATTCAATTCACGGCTTCCGACCAATGCGGTCGTTTGTTGATGTAGTACCTCTAAATCGCCTCGATAAAACAAACAATACGGCGGATTCGGGATGTGGAGCAGCGCGGACGGGAACAATTCGTCCTCCCACGTCAAAAAACGATCGTACGTGACCGTGGAACGAAGCGCCCGTTCGGCCTTGCTCCGGACGCGCGGATGGAACTGATGCATGTTCATATGCGTGTGAGACAAGTAATGATGGACGAACTCGACCGGCAACCGTTCGGCTGCGAATCGAGCGATTGTTTGATTCATCACAATCACCTCTAAAAAATGAGGGATGCTGCGCATCCCCCATTCCGAATGGTTTACGTTGTCGGTTGACCCGTCACGCAAGCTTCATACAAACCTTGTTGTTTCAACACCCGGATGAGTGTCTCTCCGATGACGGCAGGCGTCTCGGCGACTTCAATCCCGTTGGCGTTCAACGTCTTGATTTTCTCAGCGGCCGTACCTTTTCCGCCCGAGATGATGGCGCCGGCATGGCCCATCCGTTTGCCTTCAGGGGCTGTTTGACCACCGATGAAACCGATGACCGGTTTCGTCATGTTCGCCTTCACCCATTCCGCAGCCTCTTCTTCAGCCGTTCCACCGATTTCACCAATCATGATGACCGCTTTCGTGTCCTCGTCTTCATTGAACGCTTGGAGCGTGTCGATGAAGTTCGTGCCGTTGACCGGGTCTCCACCGATTCCGACAGCTGTCGATTGTCCGATTCCGGCAGTCGTCAACTGATGGACCGCCTCATACGTGAGCGTCCCTGAGCGCGAGACAATACCGACGTGGCCTTTCGTGTGGATATAGCCTGGCATGATACCAAGTTTCGCTTCCCCTGGCGTGATGATCCCCGGGCAGTTCGGTCCGATGAGACGGGCCGGTTTGTCCTCGAGGTAACGCTTCACTTGAATCATATCGATGACCGGGATACCTTCTGTGATACAGATGATCAACTCGATACCGCTATCGGCCGCTTCCATAATCGAATCGGCTGCGAATGCAGGTGGCACGTAGATGATTGACGCGTTCGCGCCAGTCGCTTCGACTGCCTCGGATACCGTGTTAAAGACCGGTACGCCGTCAAGGACGGTCGTGCCACCTTTACCAGGTGTCACTCCTCCGACCAATTTCGTGTTATATGCCAGCATCTGTTCGCCGTGGAACAGACCTTGTTTCCCCGTGATCCCTTGAATGATCACTTTTGTATCTTGATTCGCCCAAATACTCATGTCGTTTCCCCCTTATCGAACGAGTGCCGCGATTTTTTCTGCACCGTCAGCCATCGAGCTCGCCGAAGTGATCGCAAGTCCAGATTCATCGAGAATGCGTCGTCCCGCATCCACGTTCGTACCTTCTAACCGAACGACGAGTGGTAAATCGAGACCGATTTCTTTCGTCGCCGCGACGATACCTTCAGCAATGATGTCACACTTCATGATGCCACCAAAGATGTTCACGAAGATTCCTTTGACTTGGTCGTCTGACAAAATCAATTTGAACGCTTCCGTTACTTTTTCTTTCGTTGCACCGCCGCCTACATCGAGGAAGTTAGCGGGTTCGGCGCCATAATGCTTGATGATATCCATCGTCGCCATGGCGAGGCCGGCACCGTTAACGAGGCAACCGATGTTGCCGTCGAGCGCGATATAGCTGAGGTCGTGTTTTGACGCCTCGACTTCACGCGGATCTTCTTCTGTCGTATCGCGCAGGTCGACGATGTCTTTATGACGATACAGCGCGTTGCTGTCGAAGTTGAGCTTCGCATCGAGTGCGATGACGTTGCCATCTTTCGTCGTGACGAGCGGGTTGATTTCCGCAATCGTGCAGTCTGTCTCGACATACACTTTATACAATTTCATGACCATGTCGCTGAATTTGTTGACGAGCTTGGTCGGCACTTCCATCTTGAACGCAAGACGGCGTGCTTGGAACGGACGGAGTCCGACGACTGGGTCGACGACTTCTTTATGAATCTTTTCAGGTGTATGTTCAGCGACTTCCTCGATGTCCATACCGCCTTCTGATGAACCCATGATGACAATTCGGCCGATCGAACGGTCAAGCACAAGTCCTAAGTAAAATTCTTGGTCAATCGCAGAGCCTTCTTCAATGTAAAGGCGTTGCACGACTTTTCCTTCTGGTCCAGTCTGATGCGTGACGAGCGTCTTGCCGAGAATCTCTGACGCGTACTGTTTGACTTCTTCATCCGACTTCGCAAGTTTGACACCGCCGGCTTTCCCGCGGCCCCCTGCGTGGATCTGGGCTTTGACAACTTTTAGTTCACCGTCTAGCTTGGCGGCGGCTGAGGCTGCTTCTTCAACCGTGAACGCCGGATAGCCCGTAGGTACGGCCACTCCAAACGCCCGAAGCAATTCTTTCGCCTGATACTCATGGATATTCATTTCGTTTCCCCCTTAGTCCCCTTTAATATCGGCACGTCTATTGTAACGAAAAACTGAAAGCGCTGTCTATCGTTCTTGCTTTAAGTTTTCATCTTTTTTTCACATCTACCCCTAGACATCTTCGATTTTTCCTTGTTCCATCTGATAAAGAAACACGAAAAGCTCGGCGATGACCTGATACAGGTCGTCCGGAATCTGCTCTTCAATCTGCAGGGCGGACAAGAGCGACAACAAAGCCGGGTCCTCATGAATCGGCACTCCGCTCGCTTGTGCGAGCGCGAGCATGCGCTCGGCGACGAGTCCGCCCCCTTTGGCGACGACGCGCGGCGACTCCATCGATTGCTCATAGGACAAGGCGATGGCTTGTTTGCGATCGGTCATATGCGTTGGTCCACCTTTCCGAGCGGGGCGAACGTGTCCGGTAGCGCTGTTTCCCGCTTTGCTTCGAACGAGAAGCGCGACAGCTCGTAACCGCTCGCTTCGAGTGCGCGCCCGAGCAATGGTTCATAGGCGTTGACGAACGGACTCAAATCATGTTGCTCGTTGAACACTTTAACCGACACGTACCGCTTCTGGACGAGCAAATCGATGCCCGTCTCTCCATATTTCGGCGTCTCGAGGAATAGAACGATGCGGGCATGGTCGGAGTCGATGACCTCGCCTTTCGGCGCCTCGAGACGGAATCGTACTTGTTCAAACGGTCCTAAATGCGGTATGTGAAATGCTTGAACGACGAACGGCGGGGCCTGCACGGCGTTGAACGTCTCCTGGGTCCGGACGAACTGTTCGAACTTCGGGTCGCCTTTCGCTTTGAACAGCTCGCCGACGAGCTGCTTCACGTCGGCCCCGGCCCCGCTCTCGAGCAGTTGCCGGCCTTGCGCCTGGAGCGGCTCGGGCATAGCGAGCGGCTGACGGGCCATGCGCCCGAGCTCGCTGCCGAGCTGGGCGAGCGGTGACCGCGCTGCTTGTGCGAGCGCTTCGGCTTGTTGCGGCACGACTTTCAAGACAAGCTTCGGCTCGAGCTCCGTGACGACCATCTTGTACGTCACGTTCTCTTTGACGTCGGCGTTCACCCCGACCCGGAACATGCCTTGTGGCAGCTGCATGACCGCCTCGCCGCCAGGCAACAGCTGGAGCACCCGGCCGACGACCGTATTGCCGACGAGCAGGTGCCGTGAATTTTGTTCGGTGACCTTGAACGGCAGGACGCCTTGGTGATCGATGCGCATCGTGTCCCCTCCTACATTTGTTTAATCGGCGCGAACGATTTCCGGTGAATCGGTGTGATGCCGTGTTCCGCGAGGCCGGTCAAATGGTCTTTCGTGCCATAGCCCGCGTTCCGCTCGAACCCGTACCCGGGATAGAGGACGGCGTAATCCTCCATCATGTTGTCGCGAACGACTTTGGCGACGACGCTCGCCGCCGCGATCGAGACGCTCCGCGCATCGCCTTTAATGAGCGACTGCTGCGGGATGTCGAGGTCGAGCCGCATCGCGTCAATCAACAGCGCATCGACCGTTCCGAGCTGTCGGACCGCCTCCACCATCGCCAGTTTCGTCGCCTCATAAATATTGACCTGGTCGATCACGTCGGCGTCGACGATGCCGACCCCGACCGACGCCTCGTCCATGAGAATGCGGTATGCCGATTCCCGCGCCCGTTTCGACATCTTTTTCGAATCGTTCAGGCCGGGGTGATAAAACCCTTCCGGCAAGATGACGGCCGCCGCGACGACGGGACCCGCGAGTGGCCCACGACCGACCTCATCGACGCCGCCGATTAGACTGAACCCTTGGGCCTTCCACTCGTCTTCGAACGCGTGACGGGCCGTATAATCGGCACGTAGGGCATGTTCTTGTGCGAACTGCCGCTCTCGTTGCCGGATGAGCGCCTGGACACCCGCCCGCGGGTCGTCTGTCAACTCGGCCCGCACTTGCTCCCACTCTTCATATCGGACCGTCTGTAACCGTTGTTTAATCGCTTGAATCGTCATTCCGTTCCTCCTATTCAAAAAAGCCCTGTTTGCACAGGACTTCACGCCATGTCATGGTCGGCCGGCGTCTCGAGGGAGACGCGTCCGATTTTCTCATGACGCAGTTCGTTCAATAGTAATTCGCTCGCTTTCTCGAAATCGACGTAGCCGCCGCTGACGAGTCCGCGTTTCTTCCCGATCAATTCGAGCAATTCGACGGCGTCTTCCGGCAGTTGATCGATTTTGAATCGCTCTTTCAACTGGTCCGGATAGCGGGCCGACAGCTCGCGGGCCGTATAGAGCGCGATATCATCAAGGTTCAAGATATCATCCTTGATGGCCCCGGTCGCCGCCAAGCGATAGCCGACCATCTGGTCTTCGAACTTCGGCCACAGAATCCCTGGCGTATCGAGCAGTTCCATCTCGCCGCCTTTCATCTTGATCCATTGCTGACGCTTCGTGACACCCGGACGGTCGCCGGTGACGGCGATATTGCGCCCAGCGAGGCGGTTGATGAGCGTCGACTTCCCGACGTTCGGGATGCCGATGATGAGCGCGCGGATCGGACCGGGGTTCCGGCCTTTCTCACGCATGCGGTCATGCTTCTCTTGCATGAGTTTTTCGGCGCCCGACATGAGTTGCTTCAAGCCTTTGCTATGTTTCGCGTCGACGGCGACGACCTCGATGTCATCGCGCTTCAAGGCGCGGAGCCAGGCGTCGGTGACGACCGGGTCGGCCATATCGGCTTTATTCAAGACGATGAGACGCGGTTTGCCTTCCGTGATCTCATCGACCATCGGGTTACGGCTCGATTGTGGAACACGCGCATCGACGAGTTCGATGACGACATCGATGAGCTTTAACTTTTCTGTTACTTGTCTTCGTGCCTTGGCCATGTGGCCAGGGAACCATTGAATTGCCAAACAAACACCACCTTATTCTTGTACGGTCCCGAAATCGCCGATCGGCCAGAACACGAAGTTCGTTTTGCCGACGACGTCCTCTTTCGGGACAAAGCCGATTTCACGGCTGTCTTTCGAGTTTTGACGATTGTCACCCATGACGAAGTACGAGCCTTCAGGGACGACCGTCTCGCCCGTTACTTGTTCGAGCGTAAAGTTTTCGGTTAGAGGAAAGCCGTTCATCTGTGCCCGGAAATCCTCTAAATACGGTTCTTCGACCGCCTCACCGTTCAAGTAGAGCGTATCGTCCCGATATTCGAGCGTGTCGCCGGGAATGGCGATGACGCGTTTGATATAGTCTTTCGATTCCGTCGCGTGGAAGACGATAATATCGCCCCGGTCGAGCTCACCGACGTAGTTCGAGATTTTGCTGACGATCATGCGATCGGCATTTTGGAGCGTCGGCATCATCGACTCTCCTTCGACGATGACAGGTACAAAGATGAACGTCCGGATCACGAACGCGATGACGAGCGCAACGACGATCGCCTTAAGCCAACTGAACACTTCTTTCAACTTGCCTCACTCCTCTGTCCGTTTGAACTTATTGTACTAGAAAAAAAGAAGCTTGTCGCAAGCGACAAGCTTAATCCCCATCTTAACGACGGATTTCTTTAATACGTGCTGCTTTACCGCGAAGGTTGCGGAGGTAGTAGAGTTTCGCACGACGGACTTTACCGTAACGAACGACTTCGATTTGCGCGACACGTGGTGAGTGAAGCGGGAATGCACGCTCAACACCTACGCCGTAAGAGATCTTACGAACTGTGAATGTTTCGCCGATGCCGCCACCTTTACGCTTGATGACTACGCCTTCGAAGATCTGGATACGCTCACGCGTTCCCTCTACGACTTTAACGTGGACACGTACTGTGTCACCAGGACGGAAAGCAGGTACGTCTGATTTGAATTGTTCTTCTGTGATTTCACGGAACAGTTTTTGTGTGTTCATGAATAGTTCTCCTTTTTCTTCAATGTTCATATCTTCATCTGCCCAAGCATCCAACAGCGGAACATTGGTAATTGGTGGGGTTAACCCACATGCTCAAACATAGCATAAATTGGTCAATCGCGCAACGATTCAATGAATTTTTTATCTGCCTTCGACAGCTCGATCCGCTCGAGCAGTTCCGGCCGCCGGCGATACGTGCGCAGGAGCGACTGCTCCCGGCGCCACTTCTCGATGTTGGCGTGATTGCCCGACAAGAGGACGTCGGGCACTTTCAGACCACGGAAATCCGCCGGACGCGTATAGTGTGGATATTCGAGCAGCCCCGTCGAGAATGAGTCGTCCTCATGGCTCGCCTGATCGCCGAGCACTTCCGGGATGAGGCGGACCGTCGCATCGATCATGACCATCGCGGCAAGCTCACCGCCGGTCATGACGAAGTCACCGATTGACACCTCGTCCGTCGCGAGCTCATCATGGATCCGTTGGTCGAACCCTTCATAATGGCCGCATAAAAAAATCAAATGTTCCTCGGCCGCCCATTCTTCCGCCAGCTGTTGGTCGAAACGGCGCCCGGTCGGCGTCGTGACGATGACGCGGGGACGCTTCTTGTCGATGGCGTCGAAGGCGTCAAAGATCGGCTGCGGGGTGAGCAACATGCCCGCCCCGCCCCCGTAAGGATAATCGTCGACTTTATGGTGTTTGTTCGTCGAGAAGTCACGGAAGTTCGTGAACGCCATCTCGACTTGTCCGAGGGTCCGGGCCCGTCCGACGATGGAATGGTCGAGCGGGGCGAACATCTCGGGGAATAACGTTAAAACATCAATCTTCATCGTCAATCATTCCCGGAATCGGGGTGATGACGACACGTTTCGCCTCAACATCGATGTCGCTCACGACCGATTCGATGTACGGGATGAGAGCGTCCGACTTGCCAGGGCGTTTGATGACCCAGACATCGTTGGCGCCGGTCTCGAAGATATCATCGACGACACCGATGACCTCACCGTCGACGACGGCCTCGCAACCGATAATCTCATGATAGTAAAACTCATGCTCGGGCAACTCGTGGACGTGCTCGACGTGAACGTATAGCTTCATCCCTTTATACTTCTCGACGAGATTGATATTCTCAAGCCCTTTGAACGTCACAAGATGGAACTGTTTGTGCGGACGATACGTCGTCACCTCAAACGGGAGCTTCTTGCCGTCGACGTCCAAATAGAGCGTCTCGCCTTTCTTGAAGCGTTCGGCCGGGAAATCGGTCGCGGCGAGCAACTTCAGTTCCCCTTTCAAGCCGTGGGTATTGGCGATCTTACCTACGTATAACCATTCCATTGTTATGCCTCCTCAAAAAAATGGGCCGACCTCATAAAAGGTCGGCCACATCCTTACTTCGCGTTTTTCGCGTTGTGGAATTTCTCCATGATCCCTGCTTTAGAGAACAAGTTACGTACTGTGTCAGATGGCTTCGCGCCGTCTGCCAACCATTTGAGAGCGAGTTCTTCGTTGATGCGAACTTCTGCTTCTGGTTTTGCAACCGGGTTGTAGTGACCGAGTTGTTCGATGAAACGGCCATCACGTGGTGAACGTGAATCAGCTACAACGATCCGGTAGAAAGGTGATTTGTTTGCGCCCATGCGCTTGAGACGAATTTTAACTGCCATGGTAATATACCTCCATCATGTGTTTAAGAATTGACAACTTTAATAGTATACTGTTTTTTTGCCCGACTGACAAAAGTTTTCTTAGAAGAACGGAAGGCCGAGACCTTTTTTCTTCCCTTTCATTTGTCCTGACATCTGCTTCATGAGCTTTTTCATGTCATCGAACTGTTTGATGAGACGGTTCACTTCCTGAATGGAACGACCGCTCCCTTTTGCGATCCGCTTGCGACGACTCGCGTTGAGCACTTCAGGATTGGAGCGCTCATGCTTCGTCATCGAGCGAATGATCGCCTCGACATGATCGAGTTGCTTCTCGTCGATTTGGACGTTCTTCAACCCTTTCATCTTACCTGCACCAGGTAACATCGAGAGCAATTCATCAATTGGGCCCATATTTTTCACTTGACCCAACTGCTCGATAAAATCATCGAACGTGAACGATGCATCGCGAATTTTGCTTTCAAGCTCCTTCGCGGCATCTTGGTCCATCTGTGACTCGGCTTTCTCAATGAGCGTGAGCACGTCCCCCATCCCAAGAATCCGTGACGCCATGCGTTCCGGGTGGAATGGTTCGAGGGCATCCAACTTTTCACCGAGACCGACGAACTTAATCGGCGCTCCCGTGACTGCCTTGATTGAAAGGGCTGCCCCACCACGTGTATCACCGTCGAGCTTTGTGAGCACGACGCCGGTGATTCCGAGTTTCTCATTGAAGCTGTCGGCCACATTGACCGCATCTTGACCCGTCATCGCATCGACGACGAGGAAGATTTCATTTGGTTTGGCAATCGTCTTCACGTTTTCGAGTTCGCCCATGAGCGTCTCGTCGATGTGAAGGCGACCGGCCGTATCGATCAACACGAAATCGTGATGATTGGTTTTGGCGTACTCGAGCGCTTTTGTGACGATTTCTTCCGGCTTCACTTGGTCGCCAAGTGAGAACACCGGTAAATCGAGTTGCTTGCCGAGTGTCTCGAGCTGTTTGATGGCCGCAGGCCGATAAATATCTGCCGCGACGAGAAGTGGACTCCGGTTATGCTTTTTGCGAATCAAGTTCGCGAGCTTCCCGGTCGTCGTCGTTTTCCCCGCACCTTGTAACCCGACCATCATGACGACTGTCGGTGGTTTTGGGTTAAATGTGATCGGGACGACGTCGCTTCCCATCAAAGTCGTTAGCTCTTCATGAACGATTTTGACAACTTGTTGGCCCGGTGTCAACGATTTCATGACGTCTTGGCCGATGGCCCGTTCTTTCACGTCGTTGACGAACTGTTTGACCACTTTGAAGTTGACATCGGCTTCAAGGAGAGCGAGACGAACTTCTCTCATCATCTCTTTGACATCTGCTTCGGAAATTTTACCTTTCCCCCGCATTTTCGCCAGTGTCGATTGCAACCGTTCGGATAATCCTTCAAATGCCATGCTTCAGCCCCCTACTCTAAATTCTCAAGCGCCGAAATCGTTTCCGTCGCGTCGGGCGAATGCTCGACTTGACGTTTGAGCGTCTGAAGCAGTTGTTGCCGCTGTTCGAATTTCTCGAACAAGGCCAACTTCTCCTCATACTGCTCAAGCATCGCTTCGGTACGCTTTATGTTATCGTAGACCGCTTGACGGCTGACTTCAAACTCTTCCGCAATCTCTCCGAGCGAGTAGTCATCTAGGTAATAAAGAGACATATAGTTGCGCTGTTTCGGTGTGAGCAGTGCTTGATAAAAATCGAACAAGTAGTTCATTCGATTCGTCTTTTCGAGCGACATGACCTCCACCTCCACATGTTAAGTGAAATCCCTTTACAACTACCAATAGTACAGCCGTCCCTAGCTCTTGTCAAGTTTTTTTCTTAACAGAGAAACTTAGGCGAGGTCATCGTTTGTCTGTTGTTTTTCTTCGAAGATGTCCCCGAATAATCCGTATACGAACTGTTCCGGGTCGAACGCCTGCAAATCATCGATTTTCTCGCCAAGCCCGACATATTTGACCGGGATATCGAGCTCGTTTCGAATCGCGAGCACGATGCCGCCTTTGGCCGTGCCGTCGAGCTTCGTCAAGACAATCCCGCTCACGTTCGTCGCTTGTTTGAACGCCTTCGCCTGGACCATCGCGTTCTGCCCAGTCGTCGCGTCAAGCGCGAGCAACACTTCATGCGGCCCGTTCGGCACTTCGCGCTCGATGACCCGTTTCACTTTTTCAAGCTCGTTCATCAAGTT
Source organism: Exiguobacterium sp. J17977 (assembly GCF_018616375.1). Taxonomy (GTDB): domain Bacteria; phylum Bacillota; class Bacilli; order Exiguobacteriales; family Exiguobacteriaceae; genus Exiguobacterium; species Exiguobacterium mexicanum. Next base: position 407,443 of record NZ_JAEQBB010000002.1, read on the forward strand.
GACCTTGTTTTGCAAACGTCCGGCCGTGTCACAAATCAAGACGTCAACGCCACGTGATTTCGCTGCCTGGACGGCGTCGAACACGACCGCGGCCGGGTCGGAACCTTCGGCTTGACGGATGACCGGGACTCCGACGCGTTCGCCCCATACTTGGAGCTGGTCGATGGCACCGGCCCGGAACGTGTCGCCTGCCGCGAGCATGACCGAACGGCCTTCCGACTTCAATTGATGGGCAAGCTTGCCGATCGTTGTCGTCTTGCCGACACCGTTGACGCCGACGAACAAGATGACCGTCAAGCCGTCTTGCATGTTCAGCTCACGGTCCGACTCGTCCTCTTGGAGTCGCTTCGCCACGACTTCAACGAGCGCGTCGCGGACGGCGACCGGATCTTTCAAGTTGCGGCGCTTCACTTCTTCTTTCAAATCTTCGACAAGGTCCATCGTCGTCGTCACTCCGACGTCCGCCTGGATGAGTAAGTCCTCGAGTTCATCGAAGAAATCCTCATCGACTTCCCGGAACCGATAGACGAGATCGTTGACGGCATTGGCGAACCCGTCGCGGGTCTTCGTCAAGCCATCGGTAAACTTTTGTGACGCTTCTTGCGTCGAGGTCGTCAATTTATCTTTTAGCTTCTTAAAAAAACTCAACTTAATTCCTCCATCTCTTCTTCTGTCTCGACGACGCGCTTCGCTTCAGATAATTCGACCGAAAGCACCTCGGAGACCCCGTTTTGTTGCATCGTCACGCCATAGAGCGTATCCGCCGCCTCCATCGTCCCTTTCCGGTGCGTGATGATGACGAATTGCGTGTCGATCGACAGCGTCCGGATATATTCCCCGAACCGATGGACGTTCGCCTCATCGAGCGCCGCCTCGACTTCATCGAGTACACAGAACGGCACCGGACGCGTCTTCAAAATCGCGAATAAAAGCGCAATCGCCGTCAAGGCCCGTTCTCCCCCTGAGAGCAGACTGAGCGTCTGCAGTTTCTTCCCGGGTGGTTTGGCGACGATATCGATGCCCGTATTGAGCAAGTCGGACTCGTCGACCAATTTCAAATCGGCCTCGCCGCCACCGAACAGTTCGTGGAACGTCTGTTTGAAGTGACCGCGGACGAGCGTATACGTCTCTTTGAACAACCGTGTCACTTCGCGGTCCATCTCGTTGATGATGTCATACAAGTCCTCTTTGGCGCTGACGAGGTCGTCCCGCTGTTCAGACAAGAACATGAACCGTTCATTGACGAGATCGAACTCTTCAATCGCATTCAAGTTGACCGGACCGATTTCCTCGATTTGACGGACGAGCAGTTTGAACTCCTCTTTCGCCTCATCGAGCGGAATCGTGAGCGTCGGTAGCAATTCGAAGACGAGTCCACGTTCATCGAGCGCATCGAGTTTCCACTTCCGTTTCAACTCCAGTTCGTTCACGTCGGTCTCGAGTTTACGGACGTCCGCATCGAGTCGACGGCGCACGTCCGTCGCCTGTTGTTCGCGCTGCCTTAGAATCCGGTACGATTCTTCTTTCGCGTGAAGCTGGTTCACCTGTTGCGTCAGGCGCGCTTTGAGCACGTCCATCTGTTTGACCGCCTCGACATGTTCGAGCTCGAGCTCGGCGGAAGAGACGACCCGGCCGCTCGCCACATGTTCGAGCTCACGCTCGATTTGCTGAAGGCGTGCCGTCTGTTTGGCTACCTCGGCCTCGAGCCGTTCAACTTCCGAGCGGACTCGGTCGAGATCGAGCATGTGCCGTTGGCGATCGAGTTCGTTCTGACGGATGGCTTCTTGCAATTGCCCCGTCGTCGCGGCACCTTTCGCCTGCTCACCACGAAGCGCCTCGAGCTCGGTCCGAATCGAGGCCTGTTTCACATCGGTCGCCTCGAGCTCTTGGGCGAGCCGCGTCAATTCATTCGTCGCGGCTTCAATCGTATGGGCATAGCGGGCCATCTCATGGTCGAACAGTTCAAGTTGCGCCTTGGCGTCTTGTGACACCCGTTCAAGGCTTCGGTACGCCTGTTCCGTCGAACGGAGCGTCTCTTCGGCCTCACGCTTCTTGAGCCTGATTGACTGGAGCGACTCCCGCAAGCGGGACATCTCATCGGTATACGTCGTCACGCGCAACTGTTGCTCATGAAGCATGGCCAGTCCTTGTGTCAACCCTTGCTTCAAGTCGTCGAGTTCACGGGATTGCGTGAACAAGGCGACGCCTTGCTTCCGGCTTCCCCCGGTCATCGATCCGCCAACGTTGACGATGTCCCCTTCGAGCGTGACGATGCGATAGCGATATCCGGTCGTCTGGGCGATCCGGTTGGCCACCTCGAGTGAGTTGGCGACGATGACGGCACCGAGCAGGGACCGTTTCAACTTGTCGAAGGCCGGGTCTGTCTCGACGAGATCGGCGGCGATGCCGACGAATCCGTCGACTGATTCGAGCCGGTGCGCGACTTCACTCGGGACGTAACGTTCCTTCACACTCGTCATCGGTACGAACGTGGCCCGTCCGGCGTTTGCCTTGCGAAGCCGATCGATTTCTCGGCGACCGACGACATCCGTCTCGACGACGATATGTTGTTGCGTCTGACCGAGCGCCGTCTCGATGGCGGCCTCGTAAGATGGGAGAACGCGAATCAATTCGGCGACCGCACCGAGCACGCCCGGTCCCCGTTCTTTCAACACGAATTTGACGGCATGGAAGTAGCCTTCATACGACTGCTTCATCCGCTCGAGCAATTCGATGCGGTCCTCGGTCTTCTGGCGCCGGCGGTCGAGGTCGTGATACGACTGCTCGGCCCGGGCCAGTTTGTCCCGCAGTGTCGTCTCTTGCTCGGTCAAATCGGCTTCTTGTGCGAGCAGCCCTTCCCACGTCGTCCGCGCTTCGTCGAGACGAGCCTGCTCGGCCTCAAGCGAAGCCGTCTGTTCGGTCCGCACATCGAGGCGATCCTTGTTCTCACGCAATAGGCGGGCTTTCGCTTCTTCGGCTTGCTCGATATCACGGCGTTCCCGCTTCTGTTGATTGCTGAGCGTGGCGCGAGTCGTCGCCAGTTCGAACGCCTCGCCTTGGAGCTGTTCGATTTCCGCGTTAAAATCACGTGTCGCTGCCGTCAATTGTGTGTCGAGTGTGACGCGTGCCGATTCGACGGTATGTAACGCCTCGGTTTTAGACGCCAAATTCGCCTCGGCCACGTGCAATTTCTGCGTCAACTGTTCGGTCTCTTCGGCCAACTCGACCCGCTGGCGTTCGAGGCGTTCTTTCGTTTCCGCCCCGTGCTCTTCGCGGGCTTTGGCGAGCTTGATTTCGCCGGTCAACCGTTCCAGTTCGGTCGCCTGCGCCCGTTCATCTTGGTGGAGCGTGTCGAGCGTTTCCCGATCGGCGGCGAGTGTCGCCTCGAGCTCCGTCCGTTCCGCCACAATCGCGGTCAACGCGCCGTCTTGCTCGGCGAGATGGGCGGACGCCGTCCCGAGTTGTTCGTTCGTGCGAGTGATTCCGGTGCCGAGTTCAGTGATCTCGGCGCCGAGAATGCCCGTCTCGAGCTCATCGTGCCGTGCTTTGGCGACTTGATACTCACGGGCGAGTGCGGCTTGCTCACGGAGCGGTTCGACCCGGTCGGCGAGCTCATACAAGATATCGTCGACGCGGGACAAGTTCAATTCGGTGTCCTGCAGTTTCCGTTCTGCTTGTTTTTTACGCTGGCGGTATTTCAAGACGCCGGCCGCTTCTTCGATGACGGCGCGGCGGTCTTCCGGTTTCCCGGAGATGACCTGCTCGACCCGTCCTTGGCCGATGATGGCGAACGCATCACGCGACAGACCCGTATCCATGAACAGGTCGATCACATCTTTGAGTCGGCACGGCTTCTTGTTCATGAAGTAATCGCTGTCGCCGCTCCGCGTGACACGGCGCGTGACGCTCACTTCCTCGTACGGCAGCCGCAAATGGGCGTCTGTATTGTCCAACACGAGCGTCACTTCGGCGACGTTGCGATGGTTCTCCCCTTCACTGCCGGCAAAGATGACGTCTTCCATTTTCGCTCCGCGGAGCGATTTGGCCGACTGCTCACCGAGTACCCAGCGAACAGCGTCCGATATATTTGATTTTCCGCTCCCGTTCGGTCCAACCACGGCTGTGACGCCGGGACGAAAATCCAGTTCAATCCGCTTGGCAAATGATTTAAAGCCAGCGAGTTCGATTCGTTTTAAGTGCATCGTGACCATCCTATCCTCAGTAAGCATTCATTTGTTTATTTTACCACAGTTGCCAGTTCGTCAAAATGCTAGAATCATGCTATTCTAAAAAGAACTGTAGAAAGGGGTACGACCGATGACGAACGAACAAATGATTGAGGAAATTCTCGACAAAATGAATATCATCAACCGCGGCGCCATTAAAGCGGAAGAATATAACCGTGCTGACGCCTCGGCCGTCAAAGAGATTTATGACTATGTGATGAACCGCTCGTCACTGTCCATCTCTGAAGTCGACGGAATCGTCGAAGAACTTGGACAATTGACGTAACAAGATGACACAAAAGGAGTGGACCGTTTGAGCGGTCCACTCCTTTTTTTGTTACAGTCCGGCGTATTGCCGGTTGAATTCGATTAACGCCTCTTTCGCCGCGAGCTGTTCGGCCTCTTTTTTCGACCGACCGATGCCTTCCCCGACGATATCGTCGGACAGACGGGCATGGGCGACGAACTCCCGGCTATGGGCCGGGCCGCGCTCTTCGATAATCGTGTACGAGACCGGGCCGAGCCCTTCACGTTGCACGCTCTCTTGAAGCTGACTCTTATAATCGGTCTGTTCTTCAAACACACCGGCTAAGACTTTCGGAAAAACCGCTTCGGCGAGGAACTGTTCGACTGGTTCAATCCCTTGGTCAAGATAGAGTGCACCGATGTAAGATTCGAACACATCGGCGAGTAACGCCGGACGCTTGCGACCGCCGGTTAACTCTTCGCCTTTCCCAAGCAAGATAAAATCAGAGAAAGCATAGGCTTCCGCGAAGTTGACGAGCGATGGCTCACAGACGATGGCCGCCCGCAACTTCGTTAATTCCCCCTCGGAGCGCTCCGGATACGTCTCATACAAAAATCGAGACACCGTCAACTCGAGCACCGCATCGCCTAAAAACTCTAAGCGTTCATTGTCTTTTTTCAGACCGCGTTGTTCGTTGACGTATGAGGAGTGGGTGAACGCTTGCATCAATAAGTCTTGATTTGTAAATCGAACGGATAACCGTTCTTCAAGTGTCTTGAACTGCTCGAGAATGCGAGACCGTTCGAGCTCATTTCGTCGGCGTCGCTGCGCCGACACTTGACGGTCAAACCGTCGCTTGTCCTTTGTCATAGTTCCCTCCGTGAATAAGCACAAGCCCACCGCTCATGACGAGCGGTGGGAGGCTTGATTACAATTTAGTTTCGATGTAAGCGACAACGTCGCCGACAGTTGCGAGTTTCTCTGCATCTTCGTCTTCGATTGTGATATCGAACTTGTCTTCAAGGTCCATGACCATTTCCATCACTTCGAGCGAATCCGCGCCGAGGTCATCTTTGAATGATTTGTCGGCTGTGATCTCAGATACATCTTTCCCGAGTTTCTCTGCCACTGCTGCTTGTACGTCTACTAAGATTTGTTCTGTTGTCATGATAAAATCCCTCCAAATTAAAGTATATAAAATGTGATTCGATTGGTAAAGTTCTGATTTTAAGCCATCGTCATCCCACCGTCAACGGCGATCGTCTGACCCGTCACGTAAGCCGCTTGGTGGGAAGCGAGGAATGAAACGACGTTCGCCACGTCCTCGACTTGGCCGAAACGGTTGAACGGGATTTGCCCGAGCGTCGCCTCACGTTGGGCGTCGGTCAAGGCATCAGTCATGTCCGTCTGGATGAATCCAGGGCAGACGGCGTTCACCGTGACATGGCGTCCGGCGAGTTCACGCGCGACCGATTTAGTCAAGCCGATGAGCCCGGCTTTGGCGGCCGCATAGTTCGCCTGTCCGGCATTGCCCGTGATGCCGACGACCGAGGCGATATTGATGATACGACCCGACTTCGATTTCAAGAGCGTCCGCGTCGCAGCTTGCGACGTCAAGAATGCACCTTTCAAGTTCGTCGACAGGACATCGTCAAAATCGGCCTCTTTCATGCGCATGAGCAGTCCGTCACGCGTGATGCCCGCATTGTTGACGAGGCAATCGATACGGCCGAACGTGTCGACCGTCGTCTTGATGAGCGCCTTCACGTCATCCGCGTTCGAGACGTCCGCTTTGACGGCGATCGCCTCGCCCCCGTTCGCTTCAATCTCACTGACGACAGCCTTTGCTTTCTCAACACTACCCGAGTAATTCACGACGACCCGAAAGCCGTCTTCCCCTAAACGCTTCGCGATGGCGGCCCCGATCCCCCGGGATGCGCCTGTCACGATTGCAACTTGGTCATGCACGTACTTCTCCTCCTAACGCGGCCACCTCTTCGAGCGTCGTCGCCTGTTTGATCGTCACGTTCGCATCGATTCGCTTGATGAGACCTGACAATGGCGACGTCGGACCGAATTCGATGAACGTGTCGACGCCAGCGTCAATCGCTTTGCGGACACATGCCTCGAATCGGACCGAGGCGTACAGTTGCTCGGTGAGGAGTGCTTTCAATTTCTCCGGGTCGGTATGCAAATCGGCATCGACGTTCGAGATGATCCCGATCGCCGCCGGCTTGAACGGTGACGAGGCGAGCACGTCCTTGAACCGTGTCGCGGCTGGCATCATGTACGAGCTGTGGAACGCTCCAGAGACGTTGAGCGGCAAGACGCGTTTCGCGCCGGCCTGTTTCAATTCCGTCTCGGCTTGTTTGACGGCGTCGACGTGTCCCGAGATGACGAACTGACCCGGACAGTTGTAGTTGGCGATTTGTACAAGGTTTCCGCTAGCACTGATTTTCTCCGTCACATGGAACGCCTCGTCGACATCGGTCATCCCGATGACGGCTGCCATCGTCCCATCCTTCACTTCTGACATGAGCTTACCGCGTTCGTGGACGAGCACGCTCGCCTCTTCCAAATCGATGACGCCGGCGATGACGAGTGCCGCATATTCTCCGACGCTGTGACCGATCACCATGTCTGGCGCGGCCCCTGTTTTGGCGTGAGCTTGTGCGAGTGATGCCGCATGCGCCACGATGGCCGGTTGGGCCAGTTCTGTCCGTTGAAGCTCTTCTTTTGATCCTGCCGCCATGGCGTCGAGTAAATCAAATCCGAGGCGACGGCTGATCGCGTGCAGTTGTTCAGGATTGTCGAGGAACGTTTGGCCCATGCCGACGGCTTGTGACCCTTGTCCTGGAAATACCCATGCTGTTTTCCCCATGTACTCACCTTCTTTAAATTAGTTTATGGCTTTGGCTTGCTTGATCTTCGCGACGACGTCGTGATCGACCATGATTTTCGCCTGTTTGAGCGCGCTCATGATGGCGAGCGCATCGCTCGAACCGTGCGCTTTAATGACCGGGGCGTTGATGCCGAATAAACCGGCTCCACCGTGTTCCCGATAATCTAATGTTTGTTTCAATCGTTTCAACTTCGGTTTTAAGACGAGAGCGGCGAGCTTCGAGACGAAATCGCTCGTGAACTGCTCTTTCATCATCTTCATGAGCATCGATGACGAGCCTTCGACACCTTTAAGCAAAATGTTTCCGGCAAACCCTTCGGTGACGATGACGTCCACGTCACCGGACATCGCCTCACGTGCTTCCACGTTGCCGACAAAGTGGACCGGTGCTTGTTCAAGGAGGGGGTACGCCTCTTTCGTGAGGGCGTTTCCTTTCCCAGCCTCGGTCCCGATGTTCAGTAGCGCGACGCGCGGACGTTTGACGCCGCGGACGTGCTCTGCGTAGAGCGAGCCCATGATCGCATAGTCGACCAAGTGCTCAGGCTTCGCGTCCGGGTTGGCCCCGACGTCTAAAATGACGACACCGCTACCCGTATATGTAGGGAACGTAGGTGACAACGCGGGACGCTCGATGCCGGGAATCCGTCCGATGACGAACAGTGACGCCGCCATGAGGGCGCCGGTATTCCCGGCCGAGACGAGGGCGTCGGCCTCTCCGTCTTTGACGAGTTTGGCCGCCACGACGAGCGAGCTGTCCTTTTTACGGCGGACGGCCCGGACCGGTTCGTCGTCTCCGGTGATGACTTCACTTGCCGGAACGATTTTGATTCGCGGGTCGGTCAACCCATAAGAGGCGAGTTTGACCTCATCTCCGACTAAAAACAGTTCCATCTGCTCATTCGGGAACGCGTCGGCAAACTGTTTGACGCCTTCCACGATCGCTTTCGGGGCATGATCCCCGCCCATTGCATCGATTGCTAATTTCATGCCTGTTCCTCCTCACCGCGACGATAGATTGTGAAGTCTCCGCTAAAGACACACTCTTCGCCGACATAACTATCCACTGTGACGTCCGTTCTTCCGTCCCGACGTAGTTTGATTACACGAGCCTTGGCAACGACTCGCTCTCCAAGATGGACCTGGCGACTAAACCGGATGTCCGCTTTAGTGGTCAACGCCAATTCATCGTTGATGAGCGCCACCGCTAACGAGTTGGCCTGGGCGAACAATACGTGTCCCCGGGCAATCTCATTGCGGCTAAAGACGTGTTCTCTCTCAATGTCGAAAACCGAGATGGCCGATTCATCGAGCTTCAAGTCAATCATATCACCGATGACCTCGCTCATGGCGAGCGACTTCACTTCATCGAGGTGTTCTGAGGCAACGTGCTTGATCCGTTCTCTCACTTCCGGAATCTTTAACTCCATCCGGTCGAGCCGAATCGTTTGAATACTGACGGCAAACTGTTTCGACAGCTCTTCGTCTTTGATGAACGGGTTGCGATCAATCGTTTCTTGCAATAAGCGTTGCCGCTCTTTCTTAGGTACCCGCATTCAGTTCCCTCCTAAACTCTATGCTAAAGAACTTAATACCTGGTACTAATAGCAGTATATATTCTTTAGATGTTATTTTCAAGTGTTGTTTGTCATTCCAATCGTTCTCCGACGAGTAAGTCGAGTCGTTTCAAATACTGCCGGAGCGGGGCATACGTCGCCTCGTGCCAAAACGCCTCGCTCCCGAGCAGACGGACGGCGTCTTGCATCGCCACTTCCATCACTTTTAAATCAAGTACCGGATCGGCGACGCGGAAGCTCGGCAGACCGCTCTGGGCCGTCCCAAAGAAGTCACCGGCCCCGCGGAGTTCCAAGTCTTTCTCGGCCAGCACGAATCCGTCGTTCGTCTCGGTCATCGTCTTTAAACGAAGTTTCCCGACGTCGGACTTTGGATCCCCTACCAATATACAATAAGATTGATCGGCGCCTCGACCGACACGCCCGCGCAGCTGGTGCAGTTGCGCCAAGCCGAATCGTTCGGCGTCGTGGATGATGATGAGCGAGGCGTTCGGCACGTTCACCCCGACCTCGACGACCGTCGTCGAGACGAGGATTTGGAGGGCGTTGCTAGCGAACGCCTTCATGACCTCGTCCTTCTCGGTGCTCGACAGTTTACCGTGCATGAGACCGACCGCGTAATTCGGGAAACGCTCCCGTAACATGTCATAGAGCGCGGTCGCACTCTCGACTTCGAGCGTGTCCGATTCCTCGATGAGCGGCGCGATGACGTACGCTTGACGTCCGAGGGCGAGCTCACGGTTCACCATCGCATGGACCCGGTCGATTTGATCGGTCTTAGCCCAATACGTCTCTATCGGCTTCCGGCCGGCCGGCATCTCATCAATCGTCGAGACGTCCATCTCCCCGAAAGCGCTGATGGCGAGCGTGCGTGGAATCGGCGTCGCCGTCATATAGAGCACGTCGGCGAGCTCCGCCTTGTCACGGAGCATCTTCCGCTGTTCGACCCCGAACCGGTGCTGCTCATCGGTGATCGCCAGATGCAGACGTGAAAACTCGACAGGTCCTTGAATCAAGGCGTGCGTCCCGACGATGATATCGACGTCGCCGTCTTTAATCGCCTGAAGCAATTCGTTCCGGGCCTTGCCTTTGACCGAACTCGTCAGTAGCCCGACGCGTATGCCATACGGTTCGAACAGCGCCTGCAACGAGGCGAGATGCTGTTCGGCCAAAATCTCCGTCGGGACCATGAGTGCCCCTTGATAGCCGGCGCACACCGTCGCATACAAGGCGATCGCGGCAACGACTGTCTTTCCGCTCCCGACATCCCCTTGTAACAACCGATTCATCCGTTCTGGCTTTTCTAAATCGCCGACGATCTCCCGGATGACGCGCGTCTGTGCCCCTGTCAACGGGAATGCGAGCTGTTTGACGAACTCGTTTAACCGCTGCTTGTCGAGCGTGAGCGCGCGCCCTTTCCCCGCCCGCTCCATCTTACGGAACGCCTGGAGTTTCAATTGATAGAGCAGACACTCTTCATAGACGTAACTTCGGCGTGCCTGTTTATACGTCTCGACAGAATCAGGGAAATGCATCCCTTTCAACATCGTCTCCCGGTCCTCGAGACGATAACGTTGCCGAATCGATTCGGGCAGGCGATTCTCGAACGAGGTCGTCTGTTCGAATGCGAGTTTGACGATGCGTCCGAAATTCTTTTGGGTCAGTCCGGCCCGGAGCGAATAAATCGGTTGCAACCCATCCGAGAGCTCACCGAACTCGAGGTCGGTCGCACTGATCGTCATCCGGTTCATATCCCATTTCCCTTTGACCGTCACCGTGGCGCCGAGTGCGAGCTTATCTTTATAAAAGGCCCGGTTGAACATCGTCACGTGGACGACATAACGCTCCTCGAGCAACAGGCGGAATTGGAGCCGGTTCTTGCCTTTGCTGTAATAGCGCACGAGCGGTGCCGCCTGGACGGTGCCGCTCCATTTGACGAGGTCGCCGTGGATGGCCGTCGTCACCGTGCCGCTATTATAATTTTCATAACGAAACGGGACGTGCTCCAGCACGTCCTCGATTCGTTCGAGACCCATCGTCTCTAATTTTTTGGCCATCTCTGGCCCGACCCCTTTCAGCGTCGTCAACGCCTCACTTCTGGACATTTTCTTTCTCTCCAAAGATGTTTCGTTCGAGACGGCGTGCCGTCGGCGTATTGGCGAGACCGCCACGCGCTGTCTCTTTCAATGCAGTCGGCATCATCTGGCCAATCTCATGCATCGCGGAGATGACCTCGTCGCATGGAATCCGTGACGTGATCCCGGCAAGGGCCATATCGGCCGCGACGATGGCGTTCGCCCCGCCCATGGCGTTCCGTTTGACGCACGGCACCTCGACGAGCCCTGCCACCGGGTCACAGACGAGACCGAGCATGTTTTTCAGTGCGATCGCAAACGCAGTCGCCGATTGTTCCGGCGTCCCGCCGGCCGCTTCGACGATGGCCGCGGCGGCCATCCCGGTCGCTGAGCCGACTTCGGCCTGACACCCACCAGCCGCTCCCGAAATCGAGGCGTTGTTGGCGACGACGAAACCGAACGCCCCTGATGTGAACAAGTAGCGGACCATCGCGTCACGGTCCATCTCTAGACGTTCTTTGACCGCAAACAACGTACCCGGTACGACGCCGGCGCTTCCGGCGGTCGGGGTCGCGCAGATGCGTCCCATCGCCGCATTGACTTCATTCGTGCCAATCGCTTTTGCGACCGCATCTAAAATCAAGTCGCCGGCGAGTGATTTGCCGGAACGGATATAGTCGGTCATGAGCACGGCATCGTTCCCCGTCAGACCCGTCACGGACGTCACGCCTTCAAGTGCCCGGGCGACTGCTTCTTCCATCACTTCTAGATTGCGCTCCATCATGCCGACGACTTCTTCCCGCGTCGAGCGTCTGACGTGCACTTCTTGCTCGATCATCACTTCTGAAATCGGGATGCCTCGCTCTGTTGCCGTTCTGACTAATTCTTCTACTGATTTAAACATATTGGTTTCTCCTTATTCCCCAAAGATGGCTACCCGCTCGATTTGAGGTAACCGCTCAATTTCCGCTAACACGTCTTTTGATAGGTGTTCATCAATCTCAATCGCCATGAGCGCTTGCTTGCCTTTCTCGTGACGACTCACTTCCATATGCCCGATATTTAACTCATGCCGGGCCAAGATGCCGGTCACGGCCGCGATCGCCCCGAAGCGATCGTGATGTAACACGACGAGTGCCGGGCCGCCACCTGACAGTTTGAGCGGGAATCCGTTCAACTCAGTGATTTCGATGGTCCCGCCGCCGATTGAAATCCCGACGATTTCAAACGTGCCGTCCTCATCCTCAAGGTGGACCCGGGCCGTGTTCGGGTGGTCCGTCAACGCATCGCTCGTCTCAAAGACGACCTCGATGCCGCGCTCACGCGCGATGTCGAGCGCTTGTGGGATTCGCAAATCGAACGTATCGAAGCCCATGATGCCGCCAACGATGGCGACATCGGTACCGTGCCCCCGATACGTATCGGCGAACGACCCATAAAACGTGATGTGCGCGCGTCGTGGCGTTCGCCCGAACAACTTCCCAGCCATGAGACCGATGCGTGCGGCGCCGGCCGTATGCGAACTCGATGGACCGACCATGACCGGACCGATGATATCAAACACACTGCGATATTTCATCGCATTTCCCCCTTTCAAAAAAAACCTACCTTCATTATACAGAAGGTAGGGCTGAGTTACAGCTTATTCCACACTAAAAATGTAGGAGTAGAGCGGTTGTTTCCCGTCATGGACCTCGATTTCAATCTCGTCGTTCTTCGACTCGATGTACGCCGAGAGTGCTGCGACGTCTTCTGCTGACGAACCTTCGCCCGTCAAAATCGTGATGATCTCGTCATCGGCGTCCACGAGCGCGTCGACAAGCGCTTTCGCCGCTTCGAGGCTCGAGGCCGATGAGGCGACGATTTTCTTCTCGGCGATTGCCATGTGATCGTCTTTACGAATCTCGACACCATCGATGCTCGTATCACGGACCGCATACGTCACTTGACCAGACTTGACGGCGCTTGCCGCAGCCTTCATGACGCTCTCGTTCGTTTCCACATCCGCTTCCGGATTGAAAGCGATGGCTGCCGCGAGTCCTTGTGGCACCGTCTTCGTCGGAATGACCGAGACGCCGCAAGGTGCGACCGAGGCCGCTTGTTCAGCAGCCATGATGATGTTCGAGTTGTTCGGGAAGATGAAGACGTGATCCGCGTTGGCCGCTTCAATCGCCTTGACGATATCTTCCGTCGACGGGTTCATCGTCTGACCGCCCTCGATGACGTGGGCCGCCCCGAGTGAACGGAACAATTCGCTGACACCTTCGCCCATCGCGACCGTGACGATCGCGAACGGCGCTTTCGCCTTCGGAGCCGTCGGAGCAGCCGTTTGAACGCCGTGCTGGTTGACGCCATGCTCTTCTTCTAAGATGGTCGAGTGCTGTTGACGCATGTTCTCGATTTTGACAGCGACGAGTTCCCCGTACCGCTGTCCTTTCGTGATGACGTCACCTGGCGTCTCGACGTGAACGTGAACTTTGAGCAATTCTTCGTCTGCGACGACGAGGAGCGAGTCACCGAGTTCAGACAGTTCATTGCGGAACGCGTCCTCGTTGAACGGGTCGTCCTTCAATTTCTCGTCTTGGAACCGGACCATGATTTCCGTGCAATAGCCGAACTCGATGTCTTCCGTCGACATGAATCCTTGCGCGGCATGGGCATGATGTTCAGCTTCGATGAGCGCATCCATGACCGGTGCATGTGGTTTCTCAAGTTCTTTGCCTTCGAGGCTCGCGAGGAACCCTTCATAAATGACGAGCAAGCCTTGACCGCCTGAATCGACGACGCCGACTTCTTTTAAGACCGGCAATAAATCCGGTGTCCGTTCGAGTGAAGCTTTCGCTTCGACGATCACGAGTTCCATGAACTCGTTGAAGTCGCTCGTCGACTCTGAAGCACGGAGCGCTTCGTCGGCCGCTTCACGAGCAACCGTCAAAATCGTTCCTTCAACCGGTTTCATAACCGCCTTGTATGCCGTGTCGACGCCACGTTTCAACGCTTCGGCGAAATCGACTGTCGACACTTCTGTCTTTCCTTCGATCGCTTTACCGAAACCACGGAACAACTGGCTCAAAATAACACCGGAGTTCCCACGTGCGCCCATCAAGAGACCGCGCGCAAACTTCGATGAGACGTCAGCGATATTCGCCGAGTCAAGTGCGGCCACTTCTTTCGCACCTGATGTCATCGTCAAATTCATGTTCGTCCCCGTGTCGCCGTCCGGCACCGGGAAGACGTTAAGCGAATCTACATAATCCGCATTCTGGCTCAAGTTGGCTGCACCGTTCGCGATCATGTTCGCGAACACCAATCCATCTAAACGTTTTAAACCCACACCAAATCCTCCTTCGTTCTCGTCAGTCATTCGTCAGACGAACGCCTTGTACGAATATGTTTACCGACGAAACGTTTAATCCTAAAGTTTCACCGAGCGTGTATTTTACACGGCTTTGCACGTTGTATGCGACTTCCGACACTTTCGTCCCGTAACTCACAATGATGTGCATGTCGATATGTACGTCTTCTCCATCTTGACGTACGACCACGCCTCGGGCGTAGTTTTCACGTTTCAATAGTTCTGCGATCCCGTCTTTCAATTGAGCTTGAGACGCCATTCCCACAACGCCGAAACATTCCATCGCCGCACCGCCTGCGAGTGTCGCGACCACGTCGTTCGTGATGTCAATATTGCCATATGTTGTCTTCATTTCAATTGCCATATGGAGTAGCCTCCTTTATTCGGAATGATTCCTTCACTACATTCTACAATAAGTACCTAGTTATTAAAAGAACCTGCTCCATAAACTCGGTCAATTGTAGCCGTAACCCTCATTCATTATTAAAATCCTTTCCAGTAATGTCAAGTTTTTTTCTTGTCATCCTATGATTTTCTAGTTGCATCGTGAAAAAACCCGTGCTAATATAAACGAGTGTCTATTAGGACGAACCCACATAAAAAAGGAGGGGAAACGCATGGCACGTAAATGCTACGTAACAGGTAAATCACCTAAATCAGGTAACAACCGTTCGCACGCACTCAACAAGACAAAACGCACTTGGGGTGTAAACGTACAAAAAGTTCGTATTCTCGTTGACGGTAAACCTAAACGAGTTTGGGTTTCAGCTCGCGCTCTTAAATCAGGTCTCGTTGAACGCGTATAATTTTTATACACGAACGAAATAAATCCCAGCGGCATTCGCCGATGGGATTTTTTTGTGTTCATTTTTTGACAGACAGCACGAGCACTATGCCTTCGTGCACGATCAATTCCGCCGCTTCACCGTCCCATTCGTTCGAGATGGTGAGCGCCTCATGGCTGACGACATCGTGACGGTCGAGCGGATATTTGACACCACGGATGGTGACGTTCGCCTGCTTCCACGGAATCAGGGACAAATAGTGCTCATCTTGACGCGGGAGCTCATAGCGCCCCGTGCCGACGAGGCATACCGTCTGCCCTGCCGTGACGAGACGCATCTCCGGATACGCCTCGAGCAGACCGATATTGCCGAGCGTCATATCGAGCCGGCCGCCGAGCGCACCATAGACAAGCATCTCTGTCGCACCATGCCCCCGCGCCGCCTCGAGCGCAATCTCGAGGTCGGTCACATCTTTCTCAGACGGATAGCGGACGGCGTCGAGCGGTACTTCACCTGTGAACGAGTCGAAATCGCCGACGACGAGATTCGGAGTCAGCCCGTGGGCCAACAGCGTCTCGTATCCCCCGTCGACGCCGATGATGTAATCGACGTCAGCAGGGAGACTTGAAATCGGTTCCGGGCTCGCCGCCACAATCAACACCCGCATTAGCGGACGTCTCGGGTCGCGAGCGTCGCAAAGCGCGGCGCCGAGACGAACAAGAGGACGAGGACGACGGCCGATACGAGGAAGGACGGGAGCATGTACGTCATGTTATAGGCGAATGAGTAGGCGACGACCGGTCCTTCCGCATATTCGGCGAAGAAGACGATTCCCGACAAGACATGGGCGCCGTAACGCAACAATGATCCGAGGAGCGCCCCGAGCACCAAATAGACGATGAGCGTCTTTTTCGCCTCCTCTTTGGCGGCTCGTTTCACTTGACCAGCGAACAGTCCGGCCATACCGACGACACCGTAAGCGAACGTGTAGTCGAGCAGGAACTGGACCGGTGTAAAGATATAGGCCCCGAACAAGAGTTGCAGCGTTCCCACAAGTGCACCGGTCGCCAGTCCACCTTTCAAGCCGTGACGATACGCCATCACGAAAATCGGCAACATCGCCAAGCTGATTGACCCGCCTTGCGGCATCCGGAACGGGATGAGCAAATCAAAAATCAGCCCGAGTGCGGCGAACAATGAGATTTCAATGAGCGCCTGTAATTTTAAACGTTGTTTCATCTATTTCCCTCCTTAATATATGAGCGAACGACAAAAAGCAGCATGACGTAAACGCCATGCTGCTATCGAGTAGCAACGTGCATTTTCGCCACATCCCTACGTCCGTGTGAACGGAACAGGTTCAAAGGGTTAGCGTATGCCTCTCAGCCACAGAATGTGACACCCCTTGCGACAATATTTGTTGTTCTATGGACGATTATACACGAGATGCGTTGCGAATGCTATCGATTGCGTCTTTGTAGCTCGGCTCATTATAGATGGCCGATCCGGCTACGAGCACGTCAGCGCCGGCATCGATACATAATTTAGCTGTTTCCGCGTTGACGCCACCGTCAATCTCGATTTCAAAGTCGAGACGACGCGCTTGGCGCATCTCGTTCAGCGCCGCAATTTTCGGTACGACCGATTCGATGAATTTCTGACCCCCAAAGCCAGGGTTCACCGTCATGAGGAGTACCATATCAACGTCACCGAGCACGTGTTCAATCGATGACAAAGGCGTGTGCGGATTGAGAACGACGCCACATTTGGCACCGGCCGCCTTGATTTGTTGGAGCACGCGATGCAAATGATTCGTCGCTTCGACGTGGACAGTGACGATATCTGCTCCCGCCTGGATGAAGTCTTCGACGAATCGCTCCGGTTGGTCGATCATCAAATGGACATCTAACACCATATCTGACTTCTTCCGTAAGCTCGCGAGCACCGGGAGACCGATCGAGATGTTCGGGACGAATTGACCGTCCATGACGTCAAAGTGGATGTAATCCGCGCCGGCCTCTTGAACCGCCTTCACTTCTGCCTCTAAGTTGGCGAAGTCCGCCGCTAAAATCGATGGTGCAATTTTAATCATGTCAGTACCTCCGTTGTCTATCGTTTAACTCTGCCATAAACGTAACATAATTCTCGTAACGGGTGGAAGCGATTTCTCCCGCCTCGACGGCCGCTTTGATGGCACAGCCCGGTTCGTTCAAATGGGCACAGCCCCGGAATTTGCAGTCGTCATGCCGCTCGACGAACTCAGGGAAACACCAGCGCATCTCCTCGACTTCGAGTTCTTCCGGGAACTCGAGGCTCGAGAAGCCAGGCGTGTCGGCGACGAGCCCGTCCGCGAGCGTGATGAGCGTGACGTGACGCGTCGTATGCTTGCCGCGGCCGAGCGATTTCGAGATTTTTCCGGTCGCGAGTTCGAGTTCCGGCGCGACCGCGTTCAAGAGCGAACTCTTACCGACACCGGTCTGTCCGGCGAACACGCTCGTCTTGTCTTTGAACGACCCCCGAATCTGTTCAATGCCAGCCCCGTTCTCCGTCGACGTCTCGATGACCTCATAGCCGATGGAGCGATATAAGGCCGCTGCCGCTTGAATCGGTTCAAGCTCCGCCTCCGTCAACAAATCCATCTTCGTCAAGACGATAATCGGGTGGACTTGCTTCGACTCGATTAAGACGAGGAAACGGTCGAGCAGATGGAACGAGAACGCCGGTTCCTTGACCGAGAACAGCAAGAACGCTTGGTCAATGTTGGCGATTGGCGGACGGACGAGATGGTTCGACCGCTCGTCGACGGCCAAGATGTAGCCTGTGCCGTCCCCTTGGTCTTGGATGTCGACATCGTCGCCGACGACCGGCGAGATGTTCCGGTTGCGGAAATTGCCGCGGGCGCGACAACGGATCTCTTGTTTCTCTTCCGTCATGACGTCATAAAACCCGCCTTGTAATCGAATAATCGTACCTTTCATCCTATTACCTCCTTAGAAAAAGAGGCGACGCGCGCGCCACCTCTTCATTGTGCATCTTTTGCTTGTGCGTAAGTCACTGTATCGGTCCGGACGACTTCCCCATCGACTTCGATCGTCGCGGTTCCGACTTCGTCCGGTGCAATGACGAGTGTGTACGAGTAAGTCGTCGTCTCCGTTATCTTATCACGCAACACTTCGACTTCGCCACGGGCGTCGACCGTCCGAATGACGACCTCGAGTGCCTCAGGTTCTTCGCCTTCAGCAGGCGGTTCGATTTCGACGTTGACTTCCCGTTCAATCGAGACGTCGGTCGGTTCGACCCCTTGCGACACGATGACGGTCAATTCCGTCCCCGGGTCGACGGCCGTTCCGGCCGTCGGTAACTGACGAATGATTTGATTGGCGGGCACGCTCGTTGAATACTCGTCCCGTTTGACGATTTTCAAGCTATTCTGTTCGGCGTACGTCGTCGCTTCCTCGAACGTATACCCGGCCAAATTGGCGAGTTCGACTTTATTGCTGCCGGTCGAGACGACGAGCGTCACCGTCTCTTCAGACGGTACGACCTCGTTGTCCGGAGCAATCGATTGGGAGATGACATCGCCACTATCGACCGTCTCCGACGCCTCGGATTGAATCTCGATATCCGCAAAGTCGAGGTCTTTGAGCGTCCGCTCGGCCGCCGACTGGGACAATCCTTCGACGTCCGGCATCGCGACCGTCTCTTTCCCGGCCGACACGATAATCGTCACGGTCGTTCCGCGTTTCGGTTTCCGACCGGCTTGTGGCGTCTGCGAGATGACGTCCCCAGCGGCGATATTATCGCTCGCCCGTTCTGTCGCTTCGACGACGAAACCGGCAGTTTCGAGTTCGGTCGTCGCTTCGTCGGTCGTCATCCCGACGACGTCCGGCACGACGGCACGGGACATCTCATCGGCGATGACGTAAGCCCCGATTCCGCCGCCGATCAACAAGAACAAGAGGATGAGCCAAAGCCACCACTTTTTCTTCTTCTTCGGTTTCGGTTTCGGTTTCGCGGTCTCAGGTTCGCTCGAAGCGACCGGTTGTTCCGGTGTCTCGTTGACGTTCGGTTCGTCCGGGACGACCGGCGACATGACGAGCGTTTGGTCGAATGCATCCTGTTCCGTGCTGAGGCGTTTCGGCTCGTTCGCACGTTCAGGGTCGAGTGCCGTCATGCAATCCTTTTTAAAGGCGGCGACCGACGTGTGACGGGCGCCCGGTGATTTCGCGAGCGCCTGCATGATGCAGTTCTCGAGCGCTTGCGGAATGTTCGGGTTCAAATCCATCGGTCGAATCGGGTCGTCTTGCAAATGTTGAAGTGCGACGGCGACCGGTGTCTCGCCGATGAACGGAACACGTCCGGTCACAAGTTCATACAGGACGGCACCGAGTGAATAAATATCTGACTTCTCATCGGCGAACTTCCCGCGCGCCTGTTCTGGCGAAAAGTAATGGACCGAGCCGAGCACTGACATCGTATGGGTCAGCGTCGCGTTCGACATGGCCACCGCAATCCCGAAGTCCGTCACTTTGACGTTCCCGCTCTGGTCAATCATCATATTTTGGGGCTTGATGTCCCGGTGAATTATGCGATTGGCGTGGGCGTGGTCGATGGCATCACAAATCTGTCCCATGATGCGGAGCGCCTCGTCGACAGATATGTACTCTTCTTGCAAATATTGTTTGAGCGTCATCCCATCGACATGTTCCATGACGATGTAATAGATGTCGCGCTCGTCTCCGACGTCGTAGATGGCGACGATATTCGGATGGTTCAGACTAGTGGCCGCGTGGGCTTCCCGTTCGAACCGGCGTATAAATTGTTCGTTATGCGAGAATTCAGATCGCAACACCTTGATGGCGACGGTTCGGTTTAAAATCTCATCGTGAGCCCGGTAGACATTTGCCATGCCGCCGCTGCCGATTTGCTGTTCGATCCGATAACGATCGTTGATTCGTTCTCCACTTCGCATCGGATTCATCCTCTCTTTCTATCTGTGAACTGGACGAGGGCAACGGTGATGTTGTCGCTCCCACCCAAACGGTTGGCTTGATCGATCAATAAATCCGCCTTGACGTCCGCCGAGACGGGACGTTTCAAGACTTGCTTAATCTCCTCATCGGTCAAATGGGTCGTCAAACCGTCCGTACAGATTAAAATCGTGTCAAACTCGGGTTCGGCAAACACTTGCAGATCAGGTTCGACATGCTCATTCGAGCCGATTGAACGGGTAATAATGTTTCGTTTCGGATGGACGCGCATCTCTTCTTCAGTCAATTCGCCAAGTTGTTTCAACACGTTCACGTAGGAATGATCTTCCGTCAATTGTTGCAGCTTGTCATCACGCAAGGCATACACACGACTATCCCCGACGTGGACGATGACGATCGTCTCATCGTGCCAACATACACCAGCGATCGTCGTCCCCATCATGAGCAGGTTGGCTTGTTTCGAAAAATCGAGTACTTGTTCATTGGCCAGTTCCACGTTGTGGCGGAACCAATTCTCCATCTCCATCGGCGAGGCCGGAAGCGTCGAGAAGGCACGACGAAACTGCTCAATGACGAGCTGACTCGCGACCTCTCCGGCTTCATGCCCCCCCATCCCGTCGGCCACGAGAGCAATCCCGGCATGTTCGTCCCCTAAAATCAAGACGGCATCCTCGTTCTGTGCCCTCACTTGGCCGCGGTCGGTTCGGTATGCTAATTCCATCTTCCTGATTACCTCGTTTCTTGTTCGCGCTCCTTCGCTCGAAGCTGCCCACAAGCCGCATCGATATCCGAACCTTGTTCGCGACGAATCGTCACGTTCACTTTTCGATCTTTGAGCACTTTTTCAAAGGCAAAAATTTGTTTACGCGGTGTGCGGACGTAGTCGCGCTCGAGCACGTGGTTGACTGGAATCAAGTTGACGTGGCATTTGACGCCTTTCAACAAGTCAGCGAGTTGATGCGCATGTTCTTCCGTGTCGTTGACCCCGCCGAATAAACCGTATTCGAACGTGATGCGGCGACCGCTCTTCTCTGTATAATAGTTGACGGCTTCCATCAACTTGTCCAAGTTGTAAGCACGGTTGATCGGCATGAGGCGTGTCCGAATCTCCGTCGTCGGCGCGTGAAGCGAGATGGCGAAGTTGATGCGCATGCCTTCATCGGCAAACTTGTAAATCTTCGGTACGATCCCACTCGTCGACACGGTGATGTGACGTGAACCGATGTTCAAGCCGTCATCGTGGTTGACCGTGCGCAAGAAACGCATCAATTCGTCGTAGTTATCGAACGGTTCGCCGATTCCCATGACGACGACCGAGTCGACCCGCTCTTCGCTCGCGTCGAGCGCACGTTGGACGTCGAGGACTTGGGCCGTGATTTCACCGGCTTCTAAGTTACGTTTCAAACCGCCGAGCGTCGAAGCACAGAACGTGCAACCGATGCGGCAGCCGACTTGTGTCGTGACACAGACCGAGTTTCCGTACTCATGACGCATGAGCACCGTCTCGATAGAATAACCGTCTTGAAGCTCGAACAAGAACTTGATCGTCCCGTCCTTTGATTCTTGACGGACGAGTTCTTTCAATGTCGTCAATTGGAACGCCGCATCTAATTTCTCGCGGAGCGGTTTCGAGACGTTCGTCATATCGTCGAACGATGTCACACGCTTGACGTACATCCAGTCATATAACTGTTTCGCGCGGAATGATTTTTCTCCTGCCTCGATGAGCCACTGTTCGAGCTCTGAGTACGTGAGGGAATAGAGTGACGGCTTGGCACCGACTAATGGATTTTTTTCAACTGCTTTTGGATTCATGTTTATACCTCTTTCTTGAATGCGGCGATATAGAAACCGTCCGTCCCGAACGACGTCGGGAGTAATTTGAGTTCAGCGCGGTCCGATGACACCATCGGGCGCAATACTTGTGGAAGACGGTCTTGGAGTGTCTCATCCCACGTCAATCCGTTCGACAAAATGTAATCGGCCTGCTGTTCATTCTCAGTCGGATCGATGGTACATGTCGAGTACACTAGCGTACCACCTCGTTTAAGCAGTGGCAAGACGGCGTCAATGATTTCACGTTGCACTTTCGGCAGTCCGGCGAGGGCGGACTTGTCTTTCGTCCATTTGATATCAGGCTTGCGACGAATGACACCGAGTCCTGAACATGGGACGTCGAGTAAAATCCGGTCGAAGCTCTCCGGTTCAAATTTGTCCCCGGCCTGGCGGGCATCGAGGGCAAGTGCGGTCACTCCATCGATATGCAGACGCTTCGCTTGACGTTCAATCAACTTCGCTTTATGCGGATGCAAGTCGAGGGCGACGAGCGTTCCACCGTCCATGCGTTCCGCTGTATGCATCGCTTTTCCACCTGGTGCGGCACATGCGTCGAGCACGTGTTCCATTTTACCGGCTTGCAGCGCATCGGCGACAATCATCGAGCTCTCGTCTTGAATCGACAACAAGCCCATATTGATGAACGCTGTCGCGTGAACGTTCCCGGATTCGATGATGAGTCCGTCCGCTGATAGCTCCGAACGTGTCGCGATGACATCGACTTCGGCGAGCCGCTCGATCATCTCTTCGACCGTGACGCGTTGGCGGTTGACCCGTACCGTGACCGGCGCCGGCTCGTTGTTCAATTTACACATCGCCTCGGTCGCTTCAACACCATACGTCTCCACCCATTCGGCGACGAGCCAATCGGGATGGCTATGTTCGATGGCAATCCGTTCGGCGTCCGGAAGCGTGCTCAAATCCGGGAACCCGTCCCGAATGACGTTGCGCAACACACCGTTGACGAACTTGCCGGTCCCAGAGTGGCCCCGTTTCTTCGCAATCTCGACCGCTTCATGCAAGACGGCACGATCCGGAATCTTGTCGAGATAAAACAGTTGATAGACGCTCATCCGTAAGAGCGGCAAAACGAAACGGTCCAATTTTTTCGGGTTTTGGACCCGCTTCTCTAAAATATAATCGAGCGTCCGTTTCCGGCCAAGCGTCCCATAGACGAGCTCTGTGTATAGGCCGACATCTTTCGTCGCCAATTTCTTCTGTTTCAATAAATCATTGACCGCAATCGTCGAATAGGCGCCGCCTTGTTCGATTTTGATTAGCGTATCCAGTGCTGCAACTCGTACGTTCATATTATCCTCCTAGTCGATCGCCGACTTGTAACTTTTGGCCGGCCCCACGCATAAATGTGGCCCCGTCCATTCGTTTTTTCCCAGATGGTTGCAAGTCGACCACTTTAATGGCGACCGCGTCGCCTGTCGCGACGACAAATCCATCCTCTTCAAGCCGTACAATCGTTCCCGGTTCACCCGTCCCTGTCGTTTTCGACCCAAAGAACAGTTTGACCCGTTCTCCGGCAATCGTCGTATACGCCGTCGGGAACGGATTCATCCCTCTGATGTGGTTATAAATGTCTGCACCGGCACGGGTCCAGTCAATCTGTTCCCGCTCTCGGCTGATGTTCGGTGCGAACGTGACGTCACGCTCGTCTTGCGGTATGGCTTCAATCCAACCAGCGAGGAAGGCAGGAAGCGTCTTAAGCAACAAGTCTGATCCTGCGACCGCGAGCTTGTCGAACAACGTACCGACCGTGTCCAATTCTTCAATCGGGACGACCGTGTTGGCAATCATGTCGCCAGCATCGAGCTTATCGACCATATACATGATGGTGACGCCCGTCTCTTTGTCCCCATCGAGGATAGCTTGATGAATCGGTGCGCCACCTCGATGTTTCGGTAAGAGCGAGGCATGGACATTGATAGCGCCATGTTTCGGTGCTTCTAACAGTTCGGTCGGGACGATTTGTCCGTACGCCGCCGTCACAATCAAGTCCGGTTCGAGTGCCAAGATATCCGCGTAATCGGTCCGCACCTTTTCAGGCTGTAACACCGGGATATTGTGGCGCAGGGCACACTCTTTCACCGGCGTCGGTTTCAGTTCGCGTTTACGTCCGACCGGCTTGTCCGGTTGCGAGACGACACCTACGACATTGTATCCTTCTTCGAGCAAGCGCTCAAGTACGGATACGGCAAACGTCGGCGTCCCCATGAAGACGATGCGTTGATCCGTCCCTTTGTCCGGCACGGCGAGTTTGTCCGTGAACAATACCCCGTCCAAATGGTCAATCTCATGTTGAATCGCCCGGGCGAAGAATCCGCTCGCCTTCACTTGTTGGGTGCGGCCTTTCAAATCCTGCGTCTTGACGACGATCGTTTCATGCCGTTCGACGAACCCGAACTCACCTGGGATGCTCAAGCAGCCTTCAAGACCGACTTCGGTCCCCGACGTCTCGATGATTTCAGGGTTGATCAACACGAGCGGTCCCGTCTCATCATCCGTATGGACGACGGCGAGCCGTTGATTCAAATTGACCTGTGGGGCGGCCACGCCGACCCCATCATATTCATACATCGTGTCGAACAGTCGATCGACCGTCTGACGCAATTTTTTATCAAACTTTGTCACTGGATCACACGTGACCCGTAAAATCTCATTTGGAATCTCTACTACTTTATACATCTGGTTCCACCTCACATGAATACGTATGGGTTTACATCGATACTCAATTGATATTCTTTTTTACTTATCGCTTTCGCCCGTGCCTGTTGCAGCATGGCGAGGACGGGATATAACGCTTCCGGATGTTTCGTCTTGATGAACAACTGATAGCGGAACAAATTCTTCAGTTTCGATAACGGCGCCGGCATCGGCCCGTTCAATCGCGACTGGGCCACGTGCGCCTCGACAAAATCGGCGGCGAACAGCTCGGCCTCGGCTTGGGCGACGAGCGGACTTTCCGCTGCGAACGTGACGAGTGTGACGTACCAATACGGGGGATGGTTACCGACTTGGCGCAGTTGCATCTCCCGGGCGTAAAACGATTCATAATCGTGTTCGCTCGCCGTCTCGATGACGTAATGATCCGGGTTATACGTCTGAACGTACGCCTCACCCGGCAGACTGCCGCGCCCGGCCCGACCGGCGACTTGGGTCACGAGTTGGAACGTGCGCTCGGTCGCCCGGAAATCGGGCATGCCGAGCGTCGCATCCGCCGCGAGCACGCCGACGAGCGTGACGTTCGGGAAATCGAGCCCTTTGGCAATCATCTGGGTACCGAGCAAAATGTCAGCCTCCCCATCCTCGAAGCGTTTCAACAGTTGTTCGTGCGATCCTTTACGGGATGTCGTATCTTGGTCCATCCGAATGATTCGCGCCTCAGGGATGCGATTCAACAGCTCGGTCTCGATTTTTTGCGTGCCGGTGCCGAACTGTTTGATTTTCTTGCTGTCACACGTCGGGCACTTCGACGGCATGCCAATCTCATAGCCGCAATAATGGCATTTGAGCCGGTCGCCATGTTGGTGATACGTCAAATTGACGGCGCAGTGCGGACAAGTGAGCCCTTCCCCGCAATCGCGACACATGACGAACGTCGTGAAGCCGCGCCGGTTGAGCAAGATGACGCACTGTTCTTTTTTGGCGATGCGGTCGTTGATGGCGACGAATAAATCTTCTGAGAACATCGTCGTATTGCCTTTGGCGAGCTCACGCCGCATATCGATAATATGGACCGGCGGCATCTCGCCGCCATACCGTTCGCTGAGTTGTAAATAGCGATAGACGCCTTTTTGGGCGCGGGCGTAAGACTCGAGCGACGGGGTCGCACTTCCGAGGACGACCGGGCACTCGTGATACTCGGCCCGCCAAATCGCGACGTCCCGCGCGTGATAGCGCGGATTCTCTTCTTGCTTGTACGTCGTTTCATGCTCTTCGTCCAAGATGATGAGGCCGATGTTTTCGAGCGGTGCGAAAATCGCGGAGCGTGCCCCGACGACAACATCGACTTCACGTCGTTTGATTTTGCGCCATTCGTCATATTTCTCACCTTGCGACAAAGCGCTATGGAGGACAGCGACCCGGTCTCCGAAGCGACGTTTGAATCGTTTGACCATCATCGGCGTGAGTGAGATTTCCGGGACGAGCAAAATCGCCTGTTTGCCGTCATCGACGACTTGACCGATTGCTTCTAAATAGACCTCGGTCTTCCCACTGCCGGTGACACCGTGCAACAGCAACGTCTCTCCGGCTTCCGCGTCGCGGATGGCATGGACGGCCGTGGCTTGACTTTCATTCAGTTCGACCGTCTCGATGACCTGTTCAATCGTGGCATACGGGTCGCGGTTCAGTTCGACCTCGGTCACTTTGACGGCACGGAGCGTCTCCATCTTTTGCAGTTGCGCGCGTGATAAGCCGATTTGGCGTAACGACGACCAGTACATCCGCGGGACGTCCTTTAGCAACTGAATCGCTTCTTGCTGTTTCTTCGCCCGGGCCGGGATGAGCGTCGCATCGATGAGCTCGATGACGAGGTCCGTCTTCACCGTCCGTTTCTCTTTTAACACCGGTGCGAGCAAGATGTCCCCTTTTTTGGCGAGCGCCAAGATGATAGACTGCGTCTCTTTCGGATACTCGGAAAGATGGGTACCGGCTCGAACGCCGTCCGGGAGCGTCTCGCCTTTAATCTCTTTGTCGTAGCTCACTTTCAGCGCTGCCGGTAGCATCGCGAGGAGTGCCGACGACCGGAAGCAGAGCGTCGTCTCTTTGACGTGGGTCGACAAGTCGAGCAACTCGTCCGTCAGTGATGATTCTTCATCTAATAGGGCTTCGAGCGGTTTCAACCCTTCGCGCGTCCCTTCTGAGACACCGGTGACGATTCCGAGCAGGCGTCGTGAGCCGAACGGGACCGAGACGCGCATGCCCGGTTCGATTAACGTCTCGAACTGGGGCGGCACTTCGTAATCGAACGGACGGTCAATCGTGATGACGGGCGCGTCGACATGGACGTGGGCAATCATCGCAAATCTTCCTTAAAATGTGTGAGCAACTCGACAGCGAGTTCACGCTTGCTCTGTCGGGGTAAGCGGACGTGAGCCCCGTCCGCTCGGAACAACGTGACTTCGTTGTCATCGGCGCGGAATCCGATATCTGGTTTGGACACATCGTTGGCGACGAGATAGTCGACTCGTTTGCGGGCGATTTTATCGCGGGCGTGTTGCTCGAGATTTTCCGTCTCGGCCGCAAAACCGACGAGGAGCTGGTGCGTCTTCTTCTCCCCGAGCGTCTTCAAGATATCGGTCGTCTCTTCGAGTTCGATTGTCAACGGGCCGTGCACTTTTTTATGTTTCTCGCTATGGACCGTCTTCGGGCGATAGTCGGCGACGGCGGCCGATTTGATGACGAGGTCTTGGTCATCGAAACGGGCGAGCACCGTCTCGAGCATATCCGTGCCTGATTCGACAGCGATGGCGGTCACACCGTCCGGTACGGGTACTTGCAGCGGTCCGTGTACGAGCGTAACGTATGCGCCCATATCGCGGGCAGCCGCGGCGAGCGCGACGCCCATCTTGCCAGAGGAGTCGTTCGATAAAAAGCGGACCGGGTCGATGCGTTCGACCGTCGGACCGGCCGTGATCAGCACGCGTTTCCCGAGCAGATGTTTCGGGACGAACTGGCTCTCGACGATACGGACGAGGTCTTCCGGTTCCGGAAGGCGTCCGCCACCAATCCACCCGCACGCGAGATTTCCGACGCCCGGTTCGATGATTTGATAGCCGAACGTTTTGAGCGTCTCGATATTGCGGCGCGTGGCCGGATGTTCGAGCATATTGACGTTCATCGCCGGTGAGACGATGACGGGGCACTTGGCCGCTAAAATCGAGGTCGTGATGAAGTCGTCGGCAATACCGGCTGCGAGTTTCGCAATCATATTCGCCGTGGCGGGTGCAACGACGATTAAATCACTCGTATCGACGACGTCGATGTGGGCGATTTTAGTCGGATCGTGTTCCTCGAACACGTCGGTGTAAACCGGATTTCGGCTGAGCGCCTGAAACGTCGCTTTGCCGACGAATTCTTCGGCTGACGCGGTCATCGCCACTCGAACGTTCGCACCGGCCTGGACGAGTTTCGATGTGAGCGCGCACGCCTTATACGCCGCGATACCACCGCTCACACAAAGCAAGATATTCCGATCGTTCAACATTCACAATTCTCCCCCTTATAGACAATGAGACCCAAGTCGCATCCGACTTGGGTCACAATTCATCCGTTGTTTTTTTCGTTCGTGATGATTGTCGTGTCACCCGAATACAATTCTTCTAGCGCTTGACCGACCGGCTTATACGATTTTGGCGCGGCGATTTTTGTTGCTTTTCCGTCCTGAATTTGGCGGGCCCGCTTCGCGGCCACCGTGACGATTGTGTATTTCGACGGGATGATACGTTGTAAGGCATCAATCGAAGGGTATAACATTAAATGACCTCCATCATGGCTTTTTTATAGAGAGACGCGACACGTTCACGTTTACAATGTTCGGCCGTCACGATCGCTTTAATACGATCGATCGCTTTATCCACTTCATCATTCGTAACGACGTAATCGTATGCATCCATCAATTCAATTTCTTCCCGGGCGACGAGCAAGCGTTGCTTGATTACGTCTTCCGATTCCGTGCCTCGACCGACTAAGCGGTTACGTAGTTCTTGCAGGCTTGGCGGAGCCAAGAATAAAAAGACCGCTTCCGGGAAACGCTCTTTCACTTGGAAAGCGCCCTGGACTTCAATCTCGAGGATGACGTCCTTCCCGCTTTCGAGTGTCTCACGAACCCATTCAACCGGTGTCCCATAATAGTTGCCGACAAATTCAGCGTGCTCGAGCAGTTGCTTATGCTCGATCATGTGTTCAAATTGTTCTCTCGTCTTAAAGAAGTAGTGTACGCCTTCCACTTCTCCTTCGCGCGGTTTACGGGTCGTCGCCGAGACCGAATATTGAAGGTTGTTGTCCTTCTCTTCACGGAGTACTCGACAAACGGTACCTTTCCCGACGCCGCTCGGGCCAGACAAGACGATTAATAATCCTCGTTCTTTAAAATTCACTGCAAGACCTCCATCTTCTAACATCACATTTAATTATAATAGCAGTCAATCAATTGTTCCGGCAAGAAGAAGTTCGGATTTCCTACTTCATCGTACCATATTTTCCGTGAATCTGATAACGTAGAGACAGAAAAAGAACAAAGGTGATGAGACTAGTGGCATATGATGGATTAATGACATATCGTGTTGTAACAGAATTACAAGCGCTCGTCGGTGGGCGCATCAATCGCGTGCACCAACCGTATTCGCTCGATTTGATGATTCAAGTCCGCTCGAACCGCCAAAGCGTCCAATTGCTCGTTTCGGCGAATGCGATGTACGCGCGGCTCCAACTGACTGATAACCCGACCAAGAACCCGCAAGAACCGCCAATGTTTTGTATGATGCTCCGCAAACACATCGAAGGTGGCTTCATCACGGCAATCGAACAAGTCGGACGTGACCGTGTCATCGTCCTGTCAATCCGTTCACGAAACGAGCTCGGCGACGAAGAGAATAAGAAAGTGTATATCGAACTGATGGGGCGCCACTCGAACGTCGTCTTGACGAACGAGGATGGCAAGATTTTAGACGCCATCAAACATCTCCCGCCGTCACAGAACACGTACCGGACGATCATGCCGGGCAGCGAGTACTTATTGCCACCGGCCCAAGACAAGTGTGATCCGTTGACGGAGCGTGAAGCCGGCTTGAAACGAATCGACTGGAACGCCGGCTCGCTCGACAAGCAGCTCGTGGCCAGTTTCGCTGGGCTGAGCCCGCAAATCGCCCAAGAGATTGTCCACCGGGCCAAACTCCCGAACCGGGCCAGCATCGAGGAGTCGTTCGTCAGCGTGATGAGCGACCTCGAAGGCCCTTACGTCTTCCAACAGCTCGCGTCGGGCAAAGAGCGCTTCAGCCCGCTTGTGCTCACGTCCGGTGAGATCGCCTCTGAAGAGCGCTATGAGACGAGCAAAGACGTGCTCGACCGTTTCTTCTATGAGAAAGCGAACCGCGACCGCGTCAAACAACAAGCCCACGATGTCGAGCGTCTGCTCAAGTCCGAGCTTGAGAAAAACCTGTTGAAGCGCAAGCGACTGCTTGACGATTTGAAGGCGACGGAACGGTCCGACGAGCTTCAAAAATACGGGGAGCTGTTGACGACGTACTTGTTCCAGCTCGAGAAAGGCATGAGCGTCGCCCACGTCGTCGATTATTACGACGAGGAAGGCGGCATGATCGACATCCCGCTCAACAAGCTCAAAACACCGAACGAGAACGCACAAGCGTACTACAAGAAATACAACAAGTTGAAAGTCGCCAAAGTCGAAGTGCAGAAACAAATCGAATTGAACGACGCCGAGATTGAGTATTTAGAGACTCTCGTCGCCCAGCTCGACGTCGCCTCACCGGCCGATATCGTCGAGATTCGAGAAGAGTTGGCCGAAGGCGGCTACATGAAACAACGGAATCAAAAGAAGAAACAGACGAAGAAAATTTCGCTCGAAGCGTATACATCGTCAACGGGGACAGAGTTCTTCGTCGGGAAGAACAATACGCAAAACGATCATTTGACGTTCAAGTTCGCCCGTCGCGACGAGATTTGGCTCCATGTGAAAGATATACCCGGATCCCACGTCATCATCCGTTCGAGCGAACCCGATGAGACGACGTTGCTCGAGGCGGCGACCGTCGCCGCTTATTTCTCGAAGGCCCGTGCCTCGAGCGGCGTGCCGGTCGACTACACGAAAGCACGCTATGTGAAAAAACCGAGCGGTGCCAAGCCTGGATTCGTCATCTATACGGATCAACAGACGGTTTACGTCACGCCGGATGAGCGGCTTGTCAAATCACTCCAGCAATAAGTTCAGGCCACGTCACATGACGTGGTCTTTTTTTGTTAGTCCATGGTAACTCGTCCTCTCGGCGCCCACGCTTTCCGCAGGCAACCCCGGAGCCGCATCGCGACTCAATGTCGCTGCTGGGTCTCCGTTGGGTTGCTTTCCTGCAGGAGTCGGGGCGCCGACGGACGGTGCACGTCTGATTGACAGCCGAGCAGACACATGCCAAGGGCGGCACCCGAACTCCTAGGGGACAGCGATGCAAGGATGACCCCGTAAAGTGCGGCACGCACTGCGGAGGCAGCCGCATCGCCCCAGGAACGGAGGGTGCCGGCTAAAGCATGTGTAAATATGACATTTCCACTTATACTGGCAACAAGTAAAGGCCCCGTCGCTAAACGGGGCCTTGCTTCATTTCGGATTATGTTTGAACGCTTCGAGCTGTTCATGATAGTCGAGCAAGTGCCCGTGTAAGATTTCAGAAACGGATAAATCCTCATGCGGCAACGTGAACAGCGCATGCGGCTTGTCACACGTATAAAGGATATCGTGGTGATGCGCGAGCAGGTATAAAAACTCGGACTCGAACGCCCGGCGCTCTTCCTCGTCCATGACCAACAGCGCCTCCCGGTGTTCAGCGAGACTCTCGAGCAACAAGACGAGCTTGTCCTCAAGGTGAATCAACAACCGGTACTGCTTCATCGTCAAATGCTTCAATTTCACGTTCGTCACTTTCATATCCTCTTGCAGCATCATGTGCAGCTCCTGATGGCCGAGGATGCGGGCCCGTGTCTCGAGAAGCTCGGACGGCGAACCAACGAGCTCGCGCCAGTGCTGGAACATGTACGCCGATGTCTTCCGAATCTCACTGAGCAACCGCTCCTCGTAACGAGGCGGCATGAACGCATAGTTGACACCGAGCGAGACAAAGACACCGACGGCCGTCAACAGTGAACGGGTCCAAGCATAGTGGAAGAAGTCGGTCGTCGGGTTCTCGAGCATGAGCACGATTGCGAACGCCGCATACGTCGACATGTGCGTCTTATCGAACGTCGTATTGAGCGTGAGCGCGACGATGACGGCGAGCCCGATTGAAATCGGGTTGACCCCGAACGCATAGACAATCAGGAGACCGCACATGAGCCCGACCATCGTTCCGAAGATGCGACTGAAGACGATTTTTGATGACCGTTTCACGGTCGGTTGCATCGCGACGACGGCCGCGATGGCCCCCATGCCTGAATAGATGCCGAACACGTACCAGGACAAGGCAATCGTGATGGCAACGGCGATGCCGGTCTTCAAAGTTCGAAGTCCGACTTTTGGGATGTAACGTTTGTTCATCATTTCAGCTCGACCTTTCCTGTCTCGGAAATGAGTTCGATGTTTGGTCGGTTCGAGTTCGACAGATGGTACACGCCGCCCCCGATTTCATTGAACCGTTCCGACGCCGTCACATTACCCGTCGTCGTGACGTTCACTTGTCCGGTCGCATTACGCGGCGCGTACGCGAGCGTCCCCGCCTCCGTTTGAATCGTCATGCTTTGATTGACGACGATGTCGCTCACCGTCGCATTTCGATACGAGCGGATATCGCCTGTGACGACACGGACGGTCTCAAGCGTCGTATCACTACGCGTCTCGACACGAAGTCGATCACTTTCGAGTTTTTTTACATTGACGGCGTTCGCCTCCAAGACGATTGTCTTGGCAATGAGTCCTTGGCCGGTCACTTGCTCGGCCTCGACTTCAATCGATGTCATCGAGCTCGGCAAAGCGACTCGGATTTTATAACGAGACGGTTCATCGCTCGCTCGACTGCCAAATTGACTGAATTGGCCGTATCGTTCGACGACCGAAATCGTATCGCCGACCGATTTGACTTTGATGCGACGCTCTTTAGAGTTCGTCTGTAACACATCAATGTGGACTTTCTCATTTGTGCTGCGAACGAACTCGACATTTCCGTGCGCCGTCTCGAGCCGAAGTTTCTTCATTTGATAGCGGTCCTCGTACGTGTCCCCAAGTGCCAACACGTGACTGAATATGAATAAATTCAAGAAGAAAATGAGGGGCAAGACGGTGAGGACGAGTCCGAACGCAAGTTTACGATGTTTCGGGATCGCTTGAAAACGGACTTTCAAGGATTTTCCCTTCATTCTAGAATACGCCATACACATCTCCTTTGTTGACTGCTTTCCCTATTCTAACATGTTCAGTATGCCATGTACCGAATAGAAAAAGAATCCGCCCGGAGGTGGATTCTCGTTGCAGGTTATGAAGATAAGACACGTTCACTCCAACCGGTCGGATCGTTTCGCCAATCGTGTAAGGATGCAACTTCTTCTTTACTGATAATTCGCTTCTTGACGGCAACGTCGAGCACATCCGAAAGTGTAATCAGTGCATGCGCCGTGAAGCCCGAGTCCAACAGATTGATGTGGAGACGGCTCAGACTGTAGGAGAAAATGGCTTGAATTTTGACGACTTCCCCGCCCGCTTCCTGAATCGCTTTGGCGGCCTCGATGCTCGATGATCCGGTCGACAACAAGTCTTCAATCACGACGACACGGGCCCCCGGTTCAAACCGACCCTCGATTTGATTCCCTTTCCCATGTCCTTTCGCACTTGAACGGACGTAGACGAGCGGCATCCCGAGCCGATCGGCGACAAGCGTCGCATGGGGAATCCCCGCTGTCGCTGTCCCGGCGATGACGTCGACGTCGAGCGGGCGGACCGCCTCGACGAGCGCATCGATGATGAGATTGCGGACGTCAGGATAGCTGAGCGTCAAGCGATTGTCACAATAAATCGGACTCTTCATCCCGCTCGACCACGTATACGGCTTTTCCGGTGACAGCGTCACGGCCTCAATCTGTAGTAAAGCTTCAGCGATTTGTCTCATAAGTTCGACTCCATTCTTGTAAGTAGTATGCATAGGCAGCGTTCGGATCAACGGCTCGGGTGATGGGTCGGCCGACGACGATGGCCGACACGCCGGCGTCACGAGCCGCTTTTGGCGTGGCGATTCGGACTTGGTCGTCCGCTGTCTCGTTCATACGGATTCCTGGCGTCACGGTCAAAAATGACGAGCCGAGCGCCTGGCGAATCGCGCGGGCCTCGTGCACCGATGCGACGACGCCGTCGAGCCCGGCCCGGTCGGCCATCGCAGCCTGTCTTAAGACGGACTGTTCGAGTCCCCCGTCGATGTGCAGCTCGTCGGCAAGCATCCGTTCATCGGTCGACGTCAACTGGGTGACGCCAATCAATTTCGTCGTGTCGGACACGTCACGTAAGCCATCTAAGGCGTAACGCATCATCGTCTCTCCACCGAGTGTATGGACGTTCGTCAACTCGACACCGAGGCGGCCGATTTGGCGGAGCGTCCGTCGTGCCGTCTCCGGGATGTCATGGACTTTGACGTCTAAGAAGACCGGGTAGCCGCTGTCGACGAGTTGCTCGACAAAGCGGCCCCCTTCCCGATAGAACAGTTCCATCCCAACTTTGACGGCCGGTTTTTGATCGATTCGGTCCAATAAGCGGAACGCGTCGGCGGCCGTTTCAACATCAAGCGCGAGATACAGTCTGTTCATAAGCTTTCCCCCTGATGTCTAAAATGTGATTGATGCCAAGCTCGTCGAGTCGTCCCGGCAACGCTTCGATGATTTCCTGACAGACGTACGGGTTCTCAAAATTGGCCGTTCCGACCGCGACTGCCGAAGCCCCCGCATAAATGAACTCCAAGACGTCATCGACCGTCCGTACGCCGCCCATCCCGATAATCGGGATGTCGACGGCCTGAGCGACTTCATACACCATGCGGATGGCGACCGGTTTGACGGCCGGCCCGGACAGGCCGCCAATCCGGTTGGCGAGAATCGGCTGCCCGGTCGTGACGTCGATGCGCATCCCGACGAGCGTGTTGATCATCGTGATGCCATCGGCCCCGGCCGCTTCGACCGCTTTCGCCATCGCTGTGATCGACGTGACGTTCGGCGACAGTTTGACGTATACCGGTTTCGTTGACGCCGCTTTGACGAGTCGGGTCAATTCCGCCGCCATATCGGGATCGGTCCCGAACTGCATGCCGCCGCACTTCACGTTCGGACATGAGATGTTCAGTTCGAGCGCTTTGATGGTCGGGTCGGCACTCATCTGGCGTGCGACGTGGATGTATTCTTCGGGCGTCGAGCCGGCGACGTTGGCGATAATCTCGGTATCGAACGTGGACAAGAACGGAAGCTTGTCCTCGATAATGGCGTCAACACCCGGATTTTGCAGACCAATCGCGTTCAACATGCCTTGTGCCGTCTCGGCGACCCGAGGCGTCCCGTTGCCGAACCGAGACTCGCCTGTCGCCGCCTTAATCATGATGCCACCGAGCATGGATAAGTCATATAGTTTGGCGAACTCTTCCCCGAATCCGAAACAGCCTGATGCCGGCATAATCGGATTCTTTAACTGTAAGCCTGGCAAATCGACGTGTAGTCTCATAGCGTCACCTCTTCTGCCCTAAATACCGGTCCGTCACTGCATACTTTGACGTAGCCGCCTGGCGCTTCGCACACGCAAGCGAAGCAAGCGCCGATGCCACACCCCATCCGATTCTCGATTGAGAGATAGCGCTCTTCGATGTGTGACGCAGCGACCGCTTTCAGCATCGGTTCCGGCCCGCAACTGAACAACACATCGGCGTCGACCCGTGCGAGCGGCCCGGTCACAAATCCCATTTCACCATACGTTCCGTCGACGGTCGTGATGATCGTCTCCCCAAGTTCACGGAACGCGTCTTCATAAAAGATGCTCGTCTTCGTATCAAACCCGAGAATGGCCACCGTCTCGATGCCACGGGCGGCAAGCATACGCCGCGTGTAGTAGAGCGGCGGCACCCCGATGCCCCCACCGACGAGCACGACCCGTTTATCCGTCTGTTCGAGCGGGAAGCCGTTGCCGAGCGGGCCGAGGACGTCCAAAACGTCACCCGTCCGACGCGCGGCCAAATCTGCCGTGCCGGCCCCGATGACTTTATACAGGAACGTGACGACGTTGGCTTCGACGTTCGCGACCGAGAGCGGCCGGCGCAACAGCTCTGACGTCTTCACATGGAAGAACGTTCCCGGCGCAACTTCTTGCGGTGCGATCTCGACTTTCATCTCCATCGTCGCGGTCGCAATCAATCGGTTCGATACAATGGTCGCGAGTTGTCTCATACGGTCACCCCGAACGTCGTGAACGCCGGTAAACTCGTCGTTTGGAACGACAGGCTCTCGATGACTTGGAGCAGCGCCTTGACCGTGTCGAGCGACGTCAGGCAGAGCACTCCTTGCTCGGCCGCGGCCCGGCGGATGATGAACCCGTCTTTCGTCGCCAGGGCGTCCCGCGTCGTCGTGTTCAAGACGATATCGACTTCCCCGCGCTCGATGACGCTCAGCATCGTCTCACCGGCCTCATTGATTTTCCCGACCGGGTGGACCGGCAAGCCATCAGCCGCGAGCGCCTGCGCCGTACCGGACGTGGCCATGAGGCGGAATCCGAGTCGGTTGAAGCGGCGGGCGATGTCGAGCGCCTCATCTTTATCTTGGTCGGCGACCGTCAACAGGACGTTCCCTTTCAAGGCAATCGTCATGCCGGCGGCGACGAGTCCTTTATACAGTGCTTTTTCGAGCGTGCGGTCGGTCGCCATGACTTCACCGGTCGATTTCATCTCCGGTCCGAGCGATGGGTCGACTTCTTTCAGTTTCGCGAAACTGAACACCGGTACTTTGACCGAGATGGCGTCCGCTTCCGGATGCAAGCCGGTCCCTAATCCGAGGTCTTTCAAACTCGTCCCAAGAATCGTCTGCGTGGCGATGCGTGCGACCGGCAACCCCGTCACTTTCGAGATGAATGGCACGGTCCGGCTCGCCCGCGGGTTGACCTCGATGACGTATAAGTCGTCCGCGTAGACGAACTGGATATTGAGCAACCCTTTAATATTGAACGCCTTGGCGAGTTTGATCGTGTAATCGACGACTTTCTGTTTCAATGCTTCGCTTAACCGTTGCGGCGGGTACACGGCGATCGAGTCACCCGAGTGGACTCCGGCTCGTTCAATATGTTCCATGATGCCTGGGATGTAGACGTCTGTCCCGTCACAGATGGCGTCGACTTCAATCTCAATGCCCGTCAAGTAGCGGTCAATCAGGACAGGACGGTCTTTCGAGGCGACGACGGCGTGGCGCATGTACCGCTCGAGTTCCGAGCGCTCATAGACGATTTCCATCGCCCGGCCGCCGAGGACGTATGACGGGCGGACGAGCACCGGATAGCCGAGCATGTCGGCGCAGGCGACGGCCTCTTCGACCGTGACCGCCGTCTTGCCTGGTGGTTGGGCGAGTCGTTCGGCCGAGAGCGTCGCTTCGAACGCTTTCCGATCTTCGGCGCGGTCGATGTCTTCGAGCGACGTCCCTAAAATCCGGACCCCTTCCGCTTCGAGCGAGGCCGCCAAGTTGATGGCCGTCTGGCCGCCGAACTGGACGATGACACCGAGCGGCTGTTCATTGCGGATGACCTCGAGCACGTCCTCAGTCGTGAGCGGTTCGAAGTAGAGCCGGTCCGAGATGGAGAAGTCGGTCGACACCGTCTCCGGGTTGTTGTTGATGATGATCGCTTCATAACCTGCGTCACGAATCGTCTGAATCGAGTGGACGGTCGCGTAGTCGAACTCGACACCTTGGCCGATGCGGATTGGGCCCGATCCGAGGACGAGAATCGACGGCTTGTCCGTCTTCACAGCCTCGTTCTCAACTTCGTACGTCCCGTAAAAGTATGGTGTCTCCGAGGCGAACTCAGCCGCACACGTGTCGACCATCTTGTACACAGGACGGATGCCCCAGTCGTTCCGAAGCGTCGTCACCGTCTCCACATTCTCGTTTACGATGCGGGCGATCATCTTATCGCTGAACCCGAGACGCTTCGTTTCGACGAGTCGTTCTTTCGTGAGCGGCTCAAGCCGAAGCGTCTCTTCATGTTGCCAAATCCGTGCGAGTTTCGATAGGAAGAAACGGTCGATTTTCGTCAGCTCATGCAACTGTTCCGTCGAATAACCGCGACGGAGTGCCTCATAAAGCATCCAGAGTCGCTCATCCGTCGGCGTCGTCAACTCGCGATCGAGCTCATCCGTCGTCAATTGTGCGAGCCGTGGTACGGCCAAGTCTTCTGTCCCGAGTTCAAGCGAACGGACAGCCTTAAGGAGCGCTTCCTCCAAGTTGCGGCCGATCGCCATCACTTCCCCGGTCGCTTTCATCTGAGTGCCGAGCCGGCGGTCAGCCGTCTCGAACTTATCGAAAGCGAAGCGCGGAATTTTAGCGACGACATAGTCGAGCGCCGGTTCGAACGAGGCGTAACTTGTCTCCGTCACCGGGTTCTTCAATTCTGACAACTTGTATCCGACCGCTACTTTCGCAGCCAACTTGGCAATCGGGTATCCCGTCGCTTTCGAGGCGAGCGCCGAACTGCGCGAGACACGCGGGTTGACCTCGATAACGTAGTACGTGAAGCTGTCTGGGTCGAGGGCGAACTGGATGTTGCATCCCCCTTCGATGCCGAGGGCGCGGATGATGTCGAGCGAGACGCTGCGGAGCATCTGATAGTCGCGGTCCGACAGGGTCTGCGTCGGGGCGAAGACGATCGAGTCGCCCGTATGGACCCCGACCGGATCAAAGTTTTCCATCGCACAGACGATGATGGCCTGGTCGCTCGAGTCGCGCATCACTTCATATTCGACTTCTTTCATGCCGGCAATCGATTTTTCGAGCAACACTTGTGTCACCGGGCTCGCTTTCAGTCCTGATTCGACGAACTGTTCGAATTCATTCCGGTCATGGGCAATCCCGCCACCGGTTCCTCCGAGCGTGTACGCCGGACGGATGATAATCGGATAGCCGATCCGGTCGGCAAAGCCCCAAGCCGATTCGAGCGACTGCACGATTTCGCTTTCCGGTACCCCGTGGCCGAGCTTATACATGAGGTCGCGGAACTGTTCCCGATCCTCGGCCTGTTCGATGGCCGACAATTTCGTTCCGAGCAATTCGACGCCGCAATCTTCAAGCACGCCGCGGCGATCGAGTTCCATCGCCAAGTTGAGGCCGGTCTGGCCGCCGAGTGTGGCGAGGAGCGCGTCCGGTCGCTCTTGACGGATAATCCGTTCGACGAACTCCGGTTCGAGCGGTTCGATATAGACACGGTCCGCCGTCGTCGGGTCGGTCATGATTGTCGCCGGGTTCGAGTTGACGAGGATGACTTCATATCCTTCTTCTTTCAAGGCAAGACACGCCTGGGTACCAGCATAGTCAAATTCTGCCGCCTGTCCTATGACGATTGGGCCGGATCCGATTACAAGGATTTTCTGAATATCTGGTCGTTTTGGCATGTCACATTCCTACTTTCTGTTTGTTTTCTTGAACGAGTTGCATGAAACGGTCAAATAAATCGTTGGCGTCGTATGGACCCGGTGCCGCCTCGGGATGGTATTGGACCGAGAACGTCGGATGATGCAGATGCTTCACACCTTCGACCGTGCCATCGTTGACGGCGCGATGCGTGACGACGAGCCCTGTCGTCGCGAGTGATGCTTCATCGACTGCGTAGCCGTGGTTTTGTGACGTGATCGTCACCGCTCCGGTCTCAAGTTCGACCACGGGATGGTTGGCACCGCGATGACCGAACGGGAGTTTGAACGTGTTGGCACCGCTCGCGAGTGCGATCAACTGATGGCCGAGACAGATTCCGAAAATCGGGAGTGTCGGCATGAGGCGCTCGATGAGCGGTAACGCCGTCGGGACGTCTTTCGGGTCCCCCGGTCCGTTCGACAACATGACGCCGTCCGGCTCATAGCGCATCACTTCTTCTGCCGTCACGTCGTGCGGCAAGACGACGACTTCACAGTCGCGCTTCACGAGTTCACGCATGATGCCGAGCTTCGCGCCGAAATCGATGAGGGCGATCCGGGGGCCGCTGCCGGTGCTGACGTACGCCCGCTTCGTCGAGACACGCTCGACTTGATTGGTCGGCTGGAGAACATCGAAGCGGTGTTTGACCGTCTCCCACGTCGAATCGCCGTCGACCATGACACCGCGCATGACGCCAAGTGAGCGCAAGTGACGCGTCAACATACGTGTGTCGACTCCTGCCAACCCTGGGATGTTGAACCGTTTGAGCGTGTCATGAAGCGTCGCGGTCGAGCGGAAATTCGACGGTGCGTCGCACACTTCTTTGACGATAAGCCCTTTCGCCATCGGGACGGTCGTCTCGAAATCTTCGCGGTTGACGCCATAGTTCCCAATCAACGGATTTGTCAACACGATAAGTTGGTCACAGTAAGACGGGTCGGATAACATCTCTTGATACCCGGTCATCCCGGTCTGGAAGACGACTTCCCCGATCGTCTCCACACTTGCACCAAACGCTGTTCCTACAAATGAAGTACCGTCCTCAAGCCATAATGTTCGTTTCATCGAATCTCCCCTTATATACGATTTTTCCAGCCACGATGGTCATTACCGGCCAGCCAACTAATTTCTTCCCAGCGAACGGTGTGTTCTTCCCTTTCGAGCGGAACGTCG
Organism: Exiguobacterium sp. J17977; assembly: GCF_018616375.1. Taxonomy (GTDB): domain Bacteria; phylum Bacillota; class Bacilli; order Exiguobacteriales; family Exiguobacteriaceae; genus Exiguobacterium; species Exiguobacterium mexicanum. The sequence continues at coordinate 447,965 of NZ_JAEQBB010000002.1, forward strand.
TCGGATCGACAATCCGCTCCGTCTCCGGGTCGATGAGGGCGAAGTCCGCCGCCCGGCCGACTTCAATCACACCGTACGGCAATCCGAACACGTCGCTCGGTCGTTTCGTCATCCACTCGATGAGCGCCGCCTCTTCCATCTGTCCCGTTTTGACAAACGTCGTGTACAGGAGTGGAAACGCCGTCTCGAAACCGGTAATCCCGAACGGGGCCCGTTCCATACCGGCCGCCTTTTCCTCGGCCGTGTGCGGGGCGTGGTCGGTCGCGATCATATCGATCGTGCCATCGAACAAACCTTCGAGTAACGCCTCCCGGTCGTCCGCGCTCCGGAGCGGCGGGTTCATTTTAAAGTTCGGGTCGAGGCCCGGGATGTCTTCTTCACAGAGGACGAGGTGATGCGGTGTCACTTCGGCCGTGACCCGGATACCGGCTCGTTTGGCGTCGCGGATGACGCGCACCGACTGTCGGGACGAGACGTGGCAGACGTGATAGTGACAGCCTGTCTCTTCGGCGATCAAGACGTCGCGAGCGATATGGATGCTCTCAGCGAGGCTCGGGATGCCTTGGATGCCATGTTCTTCACTGAACCGGCCTTCGTGGACCGAACCGGCCTTGAGCGTATTGTCCTCGCAGTGAGCAACGATTGCCTTGTCGAGTCGTTTCGCTTCCCGCATCGCCGCGCGCATCATCGCCGCCGATTGGACGCCGACCCCGTCATCGGTGAAAGCGAACGAATCGGCGAGCGAGGCCATGTCGACTTGCTCGATGCCGAGCTGTCGTTTCGTGATGGCGGCGTATGGCAGGACCCGCACGATGGCGTCTTGCTCGATTTTAGCCAACAGTTGGTCCATCGTGGCGCGGTCGTCTGGGACCGGACGCGTGTTCGGCATCGCACAGATGGTGGTGAATCCACCGGCCGCGGCTGCCTCAGTGCCGGTCTTAATCGTCTCTTTCTTCTCCCCTCCTGGCTCGCGCAAGTGGACGTGAACATCGACGAGTCCCGGGATGAGTAGCATCCCTGTCGCATCGATCACGTCGTGTCCTTCAGCCGTGCCGTGATAGTCGACCGAGCGAATCTCGCCGTCTTCAATCAATAGTGTCGTCGTCCGTTTCGTGTTCCCGTCATACCAAGTTGCGTGTTGAAGTATCATAATTGTCCCCCTAATGCTCGATTTAAGATGGCCATCCGGGCGTAAACGCCGTTCGTCATCTGTGGAAAGATGCGTGACTGCGGATGTTCGATTAAACTACCGGCAATCTCGACGTCCCGATTGACCGGGGCCGGATGCATGATGATGGCGTGTGGCTTCATCCGCTCGACGCGGGCCGGCGTCAAGCCGTAGCGCACATGATAATCTTCTTTCGAGAAGATATCGCCCATGATGTGACGTTCGTGCTGAACGCGTAGCAACATGATGACGTCACAGTCGGCCAACACGTCGTCGAGGTCGCGATGCTCGAGCCCCATCGACTCGTCCCACCAGGAAGCGGGACTGCAGCCGACGACGTTCGCGCCGAGCCGCTTGAGCACCGAGGCGTTCGAGCGGGCGACACGGCTATGGACGAGGTCACCGCAGATGGCGATATTCAAGCCCTCGAACGTCTTGAACTCTTCAAAGATTGTGACGAGGTCGAGGAGTGACTGGGATGGGTGTTCCCCGCTCCCGTCCCCGCCGTTCAACACCGGGATATTCAATTTTTCGACGAGTTCATGGTAGTATCCCGACTCCGGATGGCGGATGACGAGGGCGTCGACCCCGATCGCCTCGAGCGTCTTGCACGTGTCGTAGAGCGTCTCCCCTTTCGTCACCGATGACGTTGCCACGTCGAACGGGATTTCCTGGACTTTCAAGTGCCGTTCGGCCATTTGAAACGAGTTTTTCGTACGCGTCGAGTTTTCAAAGAACAGGTTCGCGACCGTCTTCCCGTCGAACAGCGGAGGCATGTTGCCTTGTTTATAGCGGAGCGACTCCTCAATCAAGCCCATAATCTCGTCGAGGGATAGCGTGTCCAGGCTGACAAAATGCTTCGGTTGTTGTTTGATGATGTTCATGTTCGTCTCCTCCTTTTATATGAAGGCAAAGAGAAAAGGCGCCTCTTCACCTACGTGAAGGGACGCCTTTATCTGGGCAGAACACACCCAAATAAACGAGCCTTCACTTTGCCGACCTCACGGGATCGAATTAAAAGTTACTTGCTTGTCGTGTGTCTTCAGTTGTTTCGGCAGCAGGTTCTTCCACGCTCTCCGCTTTTGGCAAGAAGGCGTTCAAGAGAATCCCGACGACCGTTGCGAGCGCCATCCCTTGGACCGGGAAGCTACCGAGTTGGACCATCGCCCCACCGAGTCCGATGACGAGGATGACCGAGGCAATGATGAGGTTACGTTTCTCGGCAAGGTCGACGTTGCTCTCGACCATCGTCCGGAGACCGTTCGAGGCGATGACCCCGAACAAGAGGATTGAGATGCCGCCCTTGACCGGGTTCGGGATTGTCGAGATGAACGCTTCGACGTGTCCGAGGAATCCGAAGCTGATGGCCATGAGTGCAGCTCCGGCGATTACGTAGACGCTATATACTTTCGTGATGGCCATGACCCCGTTGTTCTCACCGTATGTCGTACATGGTGGACCACCGAGCGCCGAGGCGACCGCTTTCCCGACCCCGTCACCGAGGAGTGTCCGATGGAGACCTGGGTCTTTCATCGTCTCACGTCCGATGATTTTCGACGTGACCATCTGGTCGCCGATATGTTCCGTCATCGTGACAAGGGCGACCGGGACGATGGCGAGCAATGCCCCGACCTGCCACATTGGCATGTAGTCGACGAACACCATCGTAAAGTCAGGCAGTTGGAACAAGCTCGCTTGACCGATTGCCGAGTAGTCGATGATGCCGAACAGCGCGGCGATAAGGTAGCCGCCGATGATGCCGAACAAGATCGGCACGGCGCCCCAGACACCTTTGAGCGTCGTCATGGCGAGAATCGTGATACCGAGCGTGAGAAGCGCGATCGTGATGAACGTGCCGTTGTAAGCCCCATCCTTATTCATCGACATGTCGATGGCGACCGGCGCGAGCGATAAACCGATGACCATGATGACCGGACCGACGACGACCGGCGGCAACAAACGCAGCAACCAGTTCACGCCTGTCTTATAGATGATGAGCGAGACGACACCGTAGACGGCACCGGCGATGATGCCTCCGAACAAGGCGGCTTCGACACCCCACTGTTGACTGACGGCGATAATCGGCGCGATGTACGCGAAGCTCGATCCGAGATACGTTGGGACTTTGAATCGTGTGATGGCTAGGAATGAGAGCGTGGCCACACCGGAAGCGACGAGGGCGACGGACGTGTTCAACCCCGTCAAAATCGGGACTAAAATCGTCGCTCCGAACATGGCGAAGACGTGTTGCAGGCTGAAGAGCAGCCATTGCGGTAAGTGAGCGGGACGCTCGTGGATGTTGAGGATGGGTTTCATATGTGGTTCTCCTTCCTGGCCTCTCTGGACCACCTTAAAGGTTTTTTAGGTTATTGCTGTTTGATGAATACTTCGTCGGTCGCGTCGACTTCACTGAGTCTGACGACGACTTGTTCCGACTTCGACGTCGGGACGTTCTTGCCGACAAAGTCGGGGCGAATCGGCAATTCGCGGTGGCCGCGGTCAATCAAGACGGCGAGCTGGATATAGTCCGGCCGACCGTGGTCGACGAGCGCATCCATGGCGGCCCGCACTGTCCGGCCTGTGTAGAGGACGTCGTCAATCAAGACGACCGTCTTGCCGTTGATGTCATGCGGTAACTCGGTCGCCTTCACTTCCGGGTCGAGTGATTTCTTCGATAAGTCGTCCCGGTAGAGCGTAATGTCTAAGTTGCCGAGGGCGATCGATTTACCTTCGATCTCTTCGATACGGCGGGCGAGTCGGTCGGCGAGCGTCTCGCCTCGGGTTTTAATCCCGACGAGCACGACGTTGTCCGTCCCTTTGTTCCGCTCGATAATCTCATGGGCGATTCGGGTAAGTGCGCGACGAATCGCCGCTTCATCCAAAATGGTGGAACGTTTCAACTGGTTCCCCCCTCTCACAAATAATATAAAAAAGAAGACTTCCTCATCCGGCTGGAAAAGGAAGTCTTCATATATGAGGGCAGACCTCTGCCTCAAATAATCGACGTGTCGTGGCCGCGGCCACAATCCTTTCACAGCCTCTCTGGACTGGGTTTAAAGGTGTTATGCTTCCTAGACTATAAATCGGAATCGGTTGAAAGTCAACGCGTTTTCTCGATTTTGTCTAATTTCGCAAGCTCCGCCTCGAAGTCGGCCGGGAGTTTCGCCTCGAATTCAAGCCATTCGTTCGTGCGCGGATGGAAGAAACCGAGCGTCGCCGCGTGGAGCGCCTGACCGTTCAATTGAATCGTGCGGCGCGGACCGTATTTCGGGTCTCCAGCCAGCGGATGGCCGATATAACGCATATGAACGCGGATTTGGTGCGTCCGTCCCGTCTCCAATTTACACTCGACGAGCGTGAAGTCTTTATACCGCTCGAGCAGACGGAAGTGTGTGATCGCTTCTTTCGCGTTCTTGTCCGTTACCGTCATCCGTTGACGGTCGTTCGTGTCACGCCCGATTGGCGCCTCGATTGTCCCGAGTTCATGGGCGACTTCGCCGTGGACGAGGGCGATATATTCACGCTTGATTTTACGATCCTTTAACTGGTTCGCGAGCGATTCGTGGGCCACATCGTTTTTCGCGATCATGAGCAGACCTGTCGTATCCTTGTCGATGCGATGGACGATACCTGGGCGTTTGACACCATTGATGCCTGACAAATCGTCACAGTGGTAGAGGAGCGCGTTGACGAGCGTCCCTGACGTATGGCCGGCCGCCGGATGGACGACCATGCCGCGGGCCTTGTTGACGACGATGACATCCTCGTCCTCATAGACGACGTCGAGCGGGATATTCTCAGGTAATACTTCAAGCTCGACGGCATCCGGTACCGTCACGACGATTTCGTCGCCTTCTTGCAGCTTATAGTTCGGCTTGACGACCTTCCCGTTGACGAGCAGATCTCCCGCCTTGATCCAGTCTTGGATTTGCGAACGTGACCAGTCACTTTGTTCGCTCATCCATTTATCGATACGAGCCTTTTCTTCGGCGACAAATGTGTAAGTTTCCATTACGATTGTCCCCTTTCTTTGTTTAATTTTTCTTCGAACAAGACGCCGATAATCATAAAGATGACACCGAACGTGAGCGCCATATCGGCGACGTTAAAGATGGGGAAATTGTATCCGAACGGATATGTGTCAACAAAGTCGACGACTTCTCCGCGGAAGAGACGGTCGATAAAGTTCCCGATGGCACCGGCGAGCAGTAACCCGACGCTATAACCGAGCAGATCGAACCCGTTCACTTCTTTGTGCAGGAAGTAAATCAATCCGACGACGACGATGGCCGTGACGATGAAGAAAAACACCATCTGCCCTTCGAGCATGCCCCAAGCCGCACCTTTATTGCGGTAAGACGTCAAGTACAGCAACCCAGGGATGAGTTCAATCGACTGTCCGATTGTCATCGTCTGGACGACGATCCATTTGGTCACTTGGTCGAGCAAAATGAGGAAAAGTGCTAATCCGTAGTAACGTTTCATCAGATTCTCCTTTCAAGTCATAAGAAACCGGAGTGGACGATCGCCACTCCGGTCCGGCTTATGCGATGACTTCTGTACAACGCGGGCAAAGCTCTGGGTGCTGTTCGTCTTGACCGAGTTCGGTCGAGTACGTCCAGCAGCGGGCACAAGGGGCACCGTCAGCTTTCAAGACGCTGATTTCGGCTGTCGCATAATCGACATCCGCCGAGTCGACGTAATCGAGCTGTGACACTTGCAACAATTGGCGCACGTTGTCGATCGTCTCGAGCAACTGCTTCGTCTCACCTTTCGGCGCGACGAGCAACTTCGCTTCGAGCGGTTTCCCGATCAATTTCTCACCTCGGGCGATCTCGATCGCTTTCAAGACGTCATCCCGGAACGTGAGGAATTTCGACCATTTCGCGAGCAACGCCTTCTCGTCTTCCGACAATGCCGCTACTTCGTCTAGGTCCGTCAAGAAGACGCTATCCGCTTGTTTCGCCGGCACTTCTTGCCATACCTCATCCGCCGTGTGCGGAAGGATTGGAGCGAGCAATTTCGTGAGCGTGACGACCGTGTCATACATGACCGTTTGAACCGCACGACGACGCGCGTCATCTTCGCGCTCGATATACAGGATATCTTTCGTGAAGTCGAGATAGAATGACGACAACTCGTTGACACAGAAGTTATGGCTCAAGTGATAGACGGCCATGAAGTCGAACGTGTCGTACGCTTTGACGACTTTCGCTTGAAGCTGTTTGAGTTTTGTCGCCATGAAGCGGTCCGCTTCCGGCATGTCTTCGAACGCGACACGCATCGACGGGTCGAAGCCGTTCAAGTTACCGAGCAAGAAGCGTAACGTGTTGCGGATTTTCCGGTATACTTCCGACACTTGTTTAAAGTTATCGTGTGACGCGCGGACATCTGACTGATAGTCGACCGACGACACCCAAAGACGGACGATTTCTGCTCCGTACTGTTTGACGAGGTCGTTCGGTGCAATCGTGTTACCGAGCGACTTCGACATCTTGCGTCCGTCTCCATCGAGGACGAAACCGTGACTGAGCACGTTGCGATACGGCGCTTTGCCAGTCGTCGCGACAGCCGTCGAGAGTGACGAGTTGAACCAGCCGCGGTATTGGTCCGATCCTTCGAGGTACAGGTCGGCCGGGCGGCGCAAGTTGTCGCGCTGTTCGAGTACGCCCGCATGTGACGAACCTGAGTCGAACCAGACGTCCATGATGTCGAGTTCTTTACGGAACTCGCCGTTCGGGCTGTTCGGATGCGTGAAGCCTGCTGGCAACAAGTCTTTCGCCTCGCGCTCATACCAGACGTTCGAGCCGTGCTCGTGGAACAAGTTGGCGATATGGTCGATCGTCTCATTCGTGATGATCTCTGTGCCGTCTTCGGCATAGAAGATTGGGATTGGGACGCCCCAAGCGCGTTGTCGGCTGATGACCCAGTCCCCACGGTCACGGACCATGTTGTAAAGGCGCGTCATGCCCCACTCCGGCACCCAGTTCACTTCTTTGATTTCACGGAGCATGTCGTCCCGGAAATCTTTGATGGACGCGAACCATTGCGGTGTCGCACGGAAGATGACCGGTTTCTTCGTACGCCAGTCGTGCGGGTACGAGTGTTTGATGAATTTCAAGTTGAGAAGATAGCCGTTCTCTTCTAGTTTCATCCCGATTTGTTTGTTCGCGTCTTCATAGAACAAGCCTTCGAAACCTGGCGCCTCATCCGTCATATAACCACGGTCATCGACCGGGCAGAGGACGTCGAGTCCGTATGCTTGTCCGACACGATAGTCGTCTTCCCCGTGTCCAGGTGCCGTATGGACGAGACCTGTCGCGTCAGCCGTGACGTGATCACCGATCATGACGAGCGACGTCCGGTCGTAGAGCGGGTGTTGTGCCGTCATGTGTTCGAACTCACGTCCGTTCCAAGAACCGCTCACCGTGTAATCCGTCCACTTGAGTGCCGTCGTCACTTCTTCGACGAGCGATTCGGCGACGATATAACCTTTGCCGTCATGCTCGATGCGCGTATACGTCAACTCGTCGCTGACCGCAATCCCGAGGTTGGCTGGGATTGTCCATGGTGTCGTCGTCCAGATGACGAAATGGTCGGTCGTCTGCAGGACGTCTTTCCCGTCGACGACTTGGAACGCCACGTAGATGGCCGGTGACTTCTTGTCATAGTATTCGATTTCAGCCTCAGCAAGCGCCGATTCAGAAGACGGTGACCAATAGACCGGTTTCTTCCCTTTATAGATGTAGCCTTTTTCAGCCATCGTTCCGAAGAGACGGATTTGAGCCGCTTCGTATTCTGGGAGGAGCGTGATATACGGGTTGTCAAAGTCAGCGAGCAATCCGAGACGTTTGAACTGTTCACGTTGCGAGTTCACTTGTTCCATCGCATACGCCGCACACTTCTCACGGAACTCGGCGACCGTCATTTCTTTGCGGTTGACGCCCGCTTTTTGGAGCGCGTTCTCGATCGGGAGACCGTGCGTGTCCCAGCCCGGGATCATCGGTGACTGGTAGCCGTTCAATGATTTGAAACGGACGATGATGTCTTTCAACACTTTGTTGAGCGCATGGCCCATATGGATGTCACCGTTCGCGTACGGAGGTCCGTCGTGAAGGATATATTGCGGTTTCCCGGCGTTTTTCGCTTGGACGCGGTTGTAGAGGTCCATTTGTTCCCAAGCCTCATGCATCGCTGGCTCACGTTTTGGCAGATTTCCGCGCATCGCGAACTCTGTGTCAGGCATCAATAGTGTGTCTTTGTAGTTCATTGAAACTCCTCCTGCATCTTTTTTTGACAACAAAAAAACCCGCCCCTAATAGGGACGAGTTGGTCGACTCGCGGTACCACCCTACTAATCTCAAGGAAACCCCTGAGACCGCTCTTGGTAACCGATAACGAGGTCAGGCGGTCGCGCTTACTAACTTCAGCCCGACACTCATAGGGGATACCGATAAAGTCTTTCTCTTAGGCTTGCACCTTCCCTAAGTCGCTTCGTAGGTATGACTTTATCGACGTGTCCTAATCGACGTATTGTGTATTATCCGTGATGTTTTGTTGGTATGACTTCGTCGTCATTATACGCAAGTTCAGTCGTATCGTCAAGAACCGTCTGGACCGGGGGCTCCCCGACAATCGTGTCCCATTCCGTGCTGTTCAAGAGCTCCATCTGAGCATCGACGAGGACGCGGAACCGGGTCCGGTACAATTCGACTTTCTTGAGCATTTGAATGACTTCACGTTCGGCGAGTTGCTCTTTGCGCGACGCTTCTTCCTCACGGGCGAGCGCCTCGCGTTCGGCTTGCTTCAAAATGAGACTCGCTTCCTTGGCCGCGTTCGTCTTCACTTCTTCTGCTGCCTCTTGGGCGACGATAATCGATTTGTTCAACGTGTCTTCCATCGAAGAGAAGTAGTCGATACGGGCTTGCATATCGTTGACGAGTTCTTCGTACCTTCTATTCTCACGAATCAATAGTTCAAATTCTTTGATGATTTGATCTAAAAATTCATTGACCTCATCGATATCGTACCCGCGAAAACGAGTCGAGAACTCTTTATTATGAATATCAATCGGTGTCAACGCCATTCGACTTTCCTCCTAAGTTCAACGTATGATGCCATACTGGATTTTTATTTTCTCACGCTTTGTCGAGCCGAGAATCGCCGTCAGTTTGACACGGCCATACCCTCGGATCGAGACCAAATCGTCTGGTTCAAGGATGAAGCTCGGATCATCGATCGGTTTATGGTTCACTTTACAGTCTCCATGTTTGACGAGCGCCTGCGCTTTTTGCCGGGACAACCCGATCACTTCGCTGACGACCGTGTCAAACCGGAGTGATGAGACGATGCCGAACTCATCGCTCCATTTGACTTCAGGTACGACGAGCACCGCCTCAGGCGCCACTTCGGAGATGCGAATCCGAGCCTTGCCGACCCGGTCGACGTTCATCTCGATGAAACTAGCCGCGTCACGCGTCGTGGCGAACTGGGCGATGCCATCGTCGAGAACGACGTCGCCAAACTTCTGCCGCTTCAACCCGGCGTTCAAGAGCGTTCCCGTCACTTGACGGTGCGTCAATTCGACGAACTTGGTTGGATAGTCGATTTGACGAATCGCAATCTCGAAATCGTTCGGGTCGAGCTCGTAATAATCCGGGGCCAAGATGAGGCGACGCCGTTCCGCGCCGACAAATCCGCCATCCTCGTAAATCGCGAGCTGCTTGCCGACGAGTTGCCGGACGATTTGTTGCTCGCGCGGATCTAAAAAGTCCGTCACTTTCAACATATAGTTGTCCTCGACTTGTTGAACCCAATCGAGCACTTGCTCGATAAATGCCCGTTCATTCGGTCGATAATGATCGAAGACGCTCATTTAAATACCGAAAATCGCACGCACTCCAAATTGCGCCATCCGTAGCACAAATAAAGCGACGATTGGGGAGATGTCGAGCATCCCGCCGATTGGTGGGATGATGCGACGAAACGGATTCAAAAACGGTTCGCACAGATACGACAAGATTTGACCAAACTTCGATTCACGCGCATTCGGGAACCATGATAATAAAATATAGGCAATCAAGACCCAACTATAATATCCAAGTAATGTAACGATCGTGTTGCCTAACGCAGGTATAGCATTTTCCATTCAGTTACCACCCTTTACTATTGAGTTCGTCCTCCGAAATCAAATTCGAGATCGACCCCGTCAACTCGATGTTGTTCGGAGTACATAGAATCGTGTTATGTCCAATCGACGTCATCGTCCCTTCTAACGCATAGACGACACCTGACAAGAAGTTGACGACTTGACGAGACTGCTCTTTCGACATCCGTTGAAGGTTGACGATGACGGCCCGGTTTTCTTTCAATTGGTCGCTGATGTCTTGAGCTTCGGCGAATACACGCGGCTCGGCCAAGACGACTTTTGAACGTTCTTTCTTCTTCGTGTTCAACGCGACGATATTGTTCGATGCTTTCGGACGGTCCTCCGCTTTGACGATTGCCTCCGTCATCGGTTGTGTCTTCGTTTCGGCGACAGCATACTCGTCTCCTTCGAACTGGTTGTTCGGATCTTCCTCGAGTCCAAAGAAGTCCTTCATTTTGTTTTTGATTGACATAACGGATTCCTCCTTAAAATATATTATTGCACAAGTACGGTTCCAATACGAACAAACGATGCGCCTTCTTCGATTGCCAACGTGTAGTCGTTCGACATCCCCATTGACAGTTCGGTACACGGTGCATGCGGATAGGCATGACGCGCGACGTCATCGCGCAATTGTCTCAAGTTTCGGAACGTCTCCCGAATCACCGTCTCGTCCTCTGTGAACGGGGCCATCGTCATCAAGCCGATGATCCGTACGTGAGGATACTGTTTACAGTTCTCGATGAACGGGATGACTTCCTCTTTTTCGAGACCATGTTTTGACGCTTCGCCCGATACGTTCACTTGCACGAAACAATCGATCACGCCTTGGGCGCGTTTATCGATCTCTTCGGCGAGCGAGAGGCGGTCGAGCGAATGAATCGCTGCCACATGGTCGATAATTTGTCTCACTTTACGTGTCTGCAGGCTACCGATGAAATGAAACTTGGCATCAGCCGGCAACTGCTCGACTTTTTCAAGCAAACCTTCGGGACGATTTTCGCCGAAGTCGCGGATGCCTTCTGCATAGAGGGCGTTCGCCACGTCGGGGCCGACCGATTTCGTGACCGCGATGAGCGTCACCGCTTGCTCGGTCCGATGCGCGTCGATTGTCTGTCTGACTTGATTCACATTATTGGCTATACTCACGATTTCTTCTCCTTGACGAGGACGGCCGCAAAGCGACGCTTGGCGTCACCGTTTCGATACGAGAAAAAGGTTTGATCAGAAACGGTCGACAAGTTCGATTGGGTGACCTCGATATTTCGTTCCAGAGCGAGCGTCTCATTTACTTGTTGGAGTGATAGACGGGCGTGGCCCGCTCGTTCGTCCATGACCGATGATGCATATGCAGCCGGTGAGACCGCTTCGACCGCATCCAAGACGCGGCGGTCGACCTCATAATGCTCGGCTGTGATGGCCGGCCCGACAAACATGTCAATCGCGTCGGCCGGAACACCGAGTGTGGCGAACGCATCCGTCATCGCGGCGACGATATTCCCGACCGTCCCTTTCCAGCCGGCATGTGCCACACCGATGACGCCATAGTCCTCGGCACAGAAGAAGAGCGGGACGCAGTCGGCAAAGACGAGGGCGAGTGGCAACGCGTCGGCCGTGGTGATGAGGCCGTCCGTCGCCGGTATCGTCTCGTCATAGCGATAGGCGCCTTTGCCGCGGTCGGCGTCGCCGACGACTTCGACGTTCGTCTGATGGACTTGATCGGCCCAGACCGAATCCGCGAGGGCAAGACCCGCCACGTCAAAGAAGTACTTCCGATTGGCGACGACCTGCTCTGCGTCATCGCCGACGTGGAGTCCGACGTTGCCTTCATTATGTCCGTCCGTCCGGGTCGTCACATAAGCCTGATAGCGATACGTTTCGGTTTCCCATGTATGTAACAGTCGCATATGATTCTCCTTTTTTAGAAAAAGGGGATGCCGAGAACCGGCACCCCCTGTTGTTTAGTTACGGCGTTGTCTTACGAACGCTGGGATGTTGATCGTCTCGTCTGGGACGTCCCCACCATAGACCGGTCTATGGAAGTTCCCTTCATCTTGTGGCGCAGCTTCTTGCGCTTTCGGTTGAGCCTCACGGTTCACTTCAGCTTCCGGTTGTTTCTTCGGTTGTTGAAGGAACGGGTTCGTCCCTTGCGCTTCTTCTGCGAATTCAGTTGCAATCACGGTAACGATAATCTCGTCGTTCAAGTTTTCGTTGATGACCGAACCGAAAATCAAGTTCACTTCTTCATCAGCGGCACTTTGAACGATTTGAGCAGCTTCCGTGACTTCGTACAAGCTGAGGCTAAGTCCGCCTGTGATGTTCATCAAGACACCTTTCGCACCTTCGATTGAAGACTCGAGAAGTGGAGATGAGATGGCTTTCTTCGCTGCTTCGACGGCACGGTTCTCGCCAGTGGCGACACCGACACCCATGAGCGCCGAACCTTTTTCGGTCATGATCGTCTTGACGTCAGCGAAGTCAAGGTTGATGAGACCAGGAATGGCGATCAAGTCCGTGATTCCTTGGACACCTTGGCGAAGGACGTTATCCGCTTCGCGGAACGCTTCGATCATCGGCGTGTTGCGCTCGACGATTTCAAGCAACTTGTCGTTTGGAATGACGATGAGTGTATCGACTTTTTCTTTGAACGCTTGAATCCCGTGTTGGGCGTGTTGCATGCGTTTGCGTCCTTCGAACATGAACGGTTTCGTGACGACACCGACCGTGAGCGCTCCGATTTCTTTTGAAATCTCGGCGATGACAGGTGCTGCCCCCGTTCCGGTTCCTCCGCCCATACCTGCTGTGACGAAGACCATATCCGCGCCATCGAGCGCTTCAATCAACTGCTCGCGGCTCTCTTCTGCTGCTTTTTTACCGATATCCGGATTCGCGCCGGCACCGAGGCCACGCGTCAATTTCGCTCCGAGTTGAAGCTTAACGTCCGCTTTCGACATGTTGAGTGCTTGCGCGTCCGTGTTGACGGCGATGAACTCGACACCTTGTACTCCGTGCTCGATCATGCGGTTGACAGCGTTTGAACCGCCGCCCCCGACTCCAATTACTTTAATTTTTGCTACGGCGTCAATCGCCTCATCAAAGTACATCATTTCAGGTATCCCCCTACGTAATTTCCAATTGTTAACACAACGTCAAATTTACACGCCAAATAATTTTTCCATTAATCGACCGAAACCGTTTTTCGTCTCGCGATCTTCCCGGTCCACCTCTTCTTCGTGGTCAGGCACTCGCTGCGCCGCACCGTCTGTTTTCGAGACGGCGACAGGCTCGTCTGGTCTCTCAAGTCGTGATTTCGAGACGTGATGATCGCTCATAAGCACGTACTTGAGGACGCCGACCGCGGTCGCGTATTTCGGATGTCTGACGCCAATCGACGATGGCTGATACAGTCTCGTCTTTTGACCCATGACACGAGTCGCTAGTTCTTGGATGCCAGGTAAAGCAGCGGCCCCACCACAGAGGAGATAACCTCCGCTGAGCGTTGGAACGCCTACCTTTTGCACTCTATTCAACACAAGCGTGAACATTTCCTCTATTCTTGCCTCTAAAACGTAACTAATTTCTGATTGCGGTTCGAATGTGACTTCGCCGTTGATGTTCGTGAACGAGAACCCTTCTGAGGCGTCCGCCATCTCTTCGAGGGCAAGTCCGTATTCTTCTTTCGCCACTTTGGCGTCTTGGTACTTACAATTGAGCTTGTACACCAAGTCGCGCGTCATATGATCGCCTCCGACAGGAAGGATATATGAGTAGACGAGGTCGCCACGATAGAAGACCGAGACGGTCGTTTTTTCATGACCGATATCGACCAAGCCGATACCGAGATCGATTTCATCGACTGATGCCGCACTCATGCCGAGCGCCAAGTTGCCGAGGACGAAACCTTCTAGTTTCAATCCTGCCCGTTCGATGGAACGACGAATGCTATGTAAAATCGTCTTCGAACCAGTCACCATCTTGCCGTGCATCTCTAAGCGGTAACCGAGCATTCCGCGGGGATCGACGACACCTGTCTGTTGATCGACCGTGAAGGAAGAAGGAATCACATCGATGACGCTCATCTCATCCGGCAAGCGCATGACTTGCGCCGAGTTGATGACTTCGATGACGTCCGTGTCCGTGATTTCTTGGTCTTCTCGTTTGACCGATGCAATTCCATGACATGGGGCGATTTGGATATGTTCCCCTTCGATGGCAACGTATACCGACCGAATTTGATCACCGAGCGCCGCTTCGGCATGTTCGACGGCTTGTTTGATGGCTTGAACCGTCTTATCGATGTCGACGACGGCGCCACGTTTTACTCCTGCAGACGGGGCACACCCCTCCGCCAAAATGTTAAGCGTTCCCCCGAGTAATTCACCCACGACGAGCTTAATTTCTGACGTTCCTATATCCAATGCGGCCACATAACCATTCGCTTCCAAAAGGGAAACACCTCCGCGCTTTAATTTCTGTGCTTGAATTCCGTTACATTGTTACAGATATCCAAAAATATTGTTAGGTCCGGCAAGATATCTCACGTCTAAGTTTACAACAAATAAGATAGTGAGAAAAGGTAGAATCCTACAAATTACGCGGTTTTGGGGTGTCAATTCGATTACAATCGATAAAAAAACAGCCCTTATGTGTCTAAGGGCTGTAAAAATTCAGATTATTCTTTCGGTTTTTCGTACGGGACGAAATAATATCCGCCATCCATGACGACGGTTCCCCGTTGTCCTTTCGGGATGTTCTCGTAGATTTCACCGTATTTGGATACCGTTTGACTGAGCTTGAACGTCGGCGTCTGAATCGTGTTGCCGTCGTTCATATAAATCTCATATCGCGTCGGTTCGCCTTTCTGTTTCGAGAAGACGATTTCTGACATCCTGGCCCGCATCGCATCGTCGACTTGCTCGAGCTCGCTCGCGATTTTCTCGAGTTCCGCCGCATCCGTGAATTCACGCAACAACGGACCGTCTTTTAATTTCGCTGGATCCGTGATGGACCCGGTCGGATGCAACGAACCGTCAGCGAGGACGACGACTTCCTGTTCGTCCGTTCGTGAATAGGCAATCATCTTCTCTTCCTCGACGTCAATCGTCACGACGTTATACCAAGAGCGATCGACGTTCACGTCTTTCACGCCAGGCACTTTACGAAGTTCCCGCTCAATTCCGTTCGGCGAGACTTGAACGATTTTCGTGGATGTGTCGATGTCCGTCTCGGCAAGCACATACGCTTCTGTCAACCAAGACAGGCCGTTCACGTTCACCGCTTTCACGTCAGACACCGATGTCTGCATATATACGACGAGCGCAATCAATACCGCGAACAATAACAGGATGGTCGACAACCGTCGGTTCGCTTTCTTACGGCGTTGATCTTTCATATACGGGATTCGGTCTTCCAAACTACGAACGGTATTCTGACGTGTCTCCATGGCTACTCTCCTTTTATGCGCGGACTTCTTCGACGAGGTCGGCGAGCGATTCTGCGGCGTGCGGGAATCCTAACCGTTTCGAGGCTGCGGCCATCTCATCATGATGGGCCAATACGTGTCGGATCGAGCGGACGAGCGTCTCGCCCGACAAGTCCCCTTCTTTAATCAGTTCGGCCGCGCCGCTTTCGACGAGCGCCGAGGCGTTTTTCGTCTGATGGTCGGCCGTCACGTACGGACTCGGAATCAAGATGCTCGCCAAACCGAGCGCCGTCAATTCCGAGATGGTCGAGGCACCGGCCCGGGACACGACGAGACTCGCACACGCGAGCAGTTCGGGCATGTCGTAGACGTATGGCAACACATGGACGTTATCGGCTTTCGGCGCCTTCGCCACGACGTTGTCATAATGGACGTTCCCGGTCACGTAAAGCACGTTCACCGGTTCGGTCGCAAGTTCCGGGATGGCCTCGATGACGGCCCGGTTGATTGCCTCGGCTCCACGGCTTCCGCCGTAAATCAAGACAATCGGACGTTCATCGATGTCATATTTGGCCCGGACGGCCGCTTCGTTCACCGTCGTCTTCAACACTTCACTCCCGCGCGGGTTACCGATGACACGGACGTTCGCATCCGGGAACTGTGATTCTGAACCGGCGAACGACAACGCGACCCGGTCGGCTTTCTTCGACAAGAACTTGTTCGTCAAACCCGGGATACTGTTCTGTTCATGCAGAATCGTCGGGATGCCGAGCTGTTGCGCCGTGAAGACGACCGGACCTGAGACGAATCCGCCCGTGCCGATGACGACGTCCGGACGGAACGTCTTCATCTCTTTACGCAACGTCAACACCGATTGCACAAACCAATAGGCCGTCTTGACGTTGTCGAGCGATAACGACCGTTTGAGACCGGCGATTCGAATCGATTTGAACGGCACACCGGCGCGTGGGACGAGGTCGGCCTCGAGACCGTTCTCAGTACCGATATAGAGCACCTCGAGGTTCGGATGGCGCTGTTTGAGCGTATCAAGGAGAGCGAGTGCCGGGTAGATATGGCCACCCGTTCCTCCACCAGAAATCATGATTTTCATCGATTGGCCTCCTCATATGCATGGACGAGGCGGACGAAATGTTCGCCGCGCTCTTCAAACGTCTTATATTGGTCCCAGCTCGCACAGGCGGGTGACAATAAAATCACGTCGTCTGGGGCCGACTGTTCAAATGCGAGCGGGACGGCCGCGTCGAGCGTATCGACCGCGAACGATGGAATCTGCTCCGCTTCACCGAGTGCTTTTAAACGTCCTGCCGTCTCACCGTACGAGACGATGGCTTTGACGCGTCCGAGCGCCGGGATGAGTGAATCCAATTCGGCGCCACGTTCAAGTCCCCCGCACACCCAAACGATCGGGGCATCGAATCCGCTCAATGCCGCTTCCGCCGCCACGTTGTTCGTCGCTTTCGAGTCGTTATAAACCCGGCGTCCGAGCACTTGGCCGAGACTTTCCGTCCGGTGGGCCACACCGCCGAACGTGCGCAACACATGATCGATATGGGCTGCCGGAATATCGAACGGTTCGACGAGCAACAAGGCCGCCAACACGTTCTCGACGTTATGGGCCCCGCCGAGGGCGAGATCCTCGACCCGGATGACCGGCTTGCCGTGGAGCGTGACCCAGCCATCGGTGACGTGAGCGTCTCCGCTGTCGTAGCCGAACGTCGAAGCATCGAGACCGGTCGGGACGCGTTTCATCACTTCGGTGTCACTGCCCTTGACGACGACACGGTCTGATGCCGTCATATTCCGGAACAAGTTCCCTTTGGCGTCCGCATACGACTCGAAGTCGCCGTGATAATCCAAATGTGCCGGCGATAAGTTCAACAGCGCCGCCGCTTGCGGATGGAACTGTTCGACGCCCATCAGTTGGAAGCTCGATAGTTCGATGACGATGACGTCGCCCTGCTTCGCTTTCGAAGCGACTTCGATCGCCGGGAAACCGATGTTCCCTGCCACATGGACAGGACGACTCCCCCCTTTGAGCAATTCATGGACGAGCGTGGTCGTCGTCGTCTTTCCGTTCGAGCCGGTGATTGCGACGAACGTGGCATCGGTCGCCAAGTAGGCAAGTTCGACTTCTGTATAAATCGGGATCTTCCGCTCAAGCGCTGCTTGAAGGAGCGGGATGTGATACGGGATGCCCGGGTTTTTGACGATCATGTCCGTCGTGTCTAGCAATTCGAGCGGATGGGCTCCGAAAACGCCGTTGATTCCGAGCGCTTCGATTTTCATCCGTTCTTCCGTTGACGGTTCGCTCCCGGTGTTGATGGTCACGTCCGCGCCGACATTTCTTAAGTAAGCGGCTGCGGCGATGCCGCTCCGTGCCGCGCCGAGTACGAGGACTCGTTTATCGTTCCACTGTTGTTGCATGTCTTCCACCATCCATTACATGAGTAGTAACGACAAGACTGCCGTGATCAAACTAATTCCACCGAACGTCAAGACGATGCGCCATTCTGACCAACCGACCATTTCGAAATGGTGATGAATCGGGCTCATCTTAAAGATTCGTTTGCCCGTCGTCTTGAACGAGAGCACTTGCAAGATGACGCTGAGCGTCTCGATGACAAAAATGATGCCGACGAAGACGAGCAACAGCTCAAGCTTGAGCATGAGGGCAAGGCCGGCGACCGCACCACCAAGGGCGAGCGAGCCCGTGTCCCCCATAAAGATTTTCGCCGGGTATTTATTGAAGACGAGGAATCCGAGCAAGGCACCGACCGCACTGAAGGCGAACCAAGCGATGCCCGCTTCATCTTGTCCAAGCGCATAGATGCCGAAGAACGCGAATGTCGGGATGGCCGAGAACGAGACGAGACCGTCGAGGCCGTCCGTCAAGTTGACCGCGTTCGAGAAACCGACGAGCCAGAAGATGACGATGGCGACATACAACCAGCCCGTATCAAACGCGATCGAAGTGAACGGGATTTGAATCGTCGTATCGAGTGCCCCACCGAGGGAGAGGAACCAGACGAACAAGACCGAGACGACGATTTGACCGATCAATTTCTGAAGCGACGTCAAACCGAGGTTGCGTTTGTTGACGACTTTGATGTAGTCGTCAAGGAAGCCGATCACCCCGAAGGCGAGGGTCACGAACAAGAGCGTGCCGAACCCGGCGACGGCTTCACCGAAGACGACCGAGACGAGGAAGCCGATGATGAGGGCGAGCAAGATGACGATTCCGCCCATCGTCGGCGTACCTGATTTCTTTTGATGCCAACCTGGACCTTCGTCACGGATTTCTTGGCCAAACTTTAAGTTACGCAGTGCGGGGATGGCCCGCGGCATGACGACCAATACGGTCAATAATGAACTGATTAAGACGATTAAACTGATTAACATGTTCGTACCTCACTACTCTGTTTATTGAACTAGACGCTCGAGCGCCAGTCCTCGCGATGCTTTTAACAATATCACAGTCTGGGGGCGTTGATAACTGCCGAGGAGGACTTTCGCTTCCTCGACTGTCGGCACCATTGTCACGTTCACACGCGGGTCCGTGATGCCTGCCGCAATCCATTTTGCTTTCTCTCCGATGAGCACACAATCCGTGACCGGTGCCGTGATGGCTTGGCCGACTTTTTCGTGCTGGGCGACCTCGTCCGTCCCGAGTTCATACATGTCCCCGAGGACGAGGACGCGGCGAGAAAACCCTTCTAACGTTTTAATCGTCTCGACGGCGGCAATCATCGAGGTCGGGCTCGCGTTATAGGCGTCATTGACCAAGTGGGCATCGCCGAACATCCGTTTTTCCATCCGCATCGACGTTAACTGGACGCGGTCGAGACCTCGTTGAATCGTGTCATGTCCTAATCCGAACTTGAGGCCGCAGGCGATCGCATAGGCGGCGTTGCGTATTTGGTGGGCCCCGAGTACTTTCAATTCATACAGCTCGTTATTGTAGCGGAAAATCGAGGCGTCAAACGTCGCTTCCACGACTTCGAGCTTACCGTCCGCGGTCGAGTCGTATCCGACGCGGTACCCGCCTGCCTCATTGAGGAGCGGCTCGTCGGCATCGACGATTAAGACGCCGTCCGGTTTCAATCCTGCTTTAATCTCGAGCTTCGCCTTGGCGATGCCCTCGCGCCCTCCGACTTGTTCGCCGTGTGACTCGCCGATGTTCGTGACGAAGGCGATGTCCGGTTTGGCGAGTTTCGATAACAGTTCGATTTGTCCGAATCCGTTCATGCCCATCTCGAGCACAGCGACTTCGGTGTCTCGTGGCATCCGCAGCACAGTGAGCGGCAATCCGACGTCCGAATTGAAGTTCCCAGCCGTCTTGTGCGTCTTGAACGTCTCACCGAGCACGACGGCAATCATGTCTTTCGTTGACGTCTTCCCGTTCGAGCCAGTGATGGCGACGACCTTCGGATTGATTTCCGCCAAATAGCGGGCCGCCGCTTCTTGGAGCGCTGTTAACGGCGATGCGACCGGGATGGCGATAATCCCTTCCGGCAACGGACGGTCTTGTTCCCAAAACGTCACGATCGCCCCTTGCTTGATGGCAGCCTCGATGTAATCATGCCCATCGACGCGTGCCCCGATAATCGGGACGAACAAGCCGTCGGCATTGTCGTCTCGCGAGTCGGTCGCGACGTGGCGTACCTCACGCGAATCCTGTATTTCCATCCCAAACCAAGATGCGAGTGTTTGAATCGTCAACTGTTCCATAACCATTTCCTCCTGTGACAAAGGAAAAGAGAGCCGAGGCCCTCTTCATCCCTTTGCGTTAGTTCGACGGTGACGCGAGCCTCACTTTGAGTGTCGCTCCCGTCTTGACGGGCTTGCCTTTCCCAATCGATTGGGACGTGACGAAGCCGGTGCCGTCTATTTCTAAATTCAATTGATACAGCGTCGCGAGACGTTTCACGTCACGAAGTGACCAGCCCTTGAGCGTCGGCATCGTGAACGAGTCCGCCGTCTTTAACAGCAACCGCTCACCGACGACGTACGGTTGGCCTTCGACCGGACTTTGCGCCGTGACCGTCTCCCCGTTGCCGAGTGCCAGCGGTGTGAACGCGGCCGCTTTGGCTTCTTTCACTGCGGCATCACGACCTTGGTCGACGAACGATGCCGTCGTTTTCGTCGAGGCGTCAATCGATTTCGCTTGCTTGTCTGGCTCGACGCTCCGGTAGCGGAGCGCGACGTCCATCACATCTTTGAACAGCGGTGCCATGATGCGTGGTCCCGTCGTCGACGAGTCACTGTTCGGACGGTCGACGGCGATATACATGACGAGTTCCGGGTCGTCCTCCGGCGCCATGCCGACGAACGAGTGGATATATTGTCCACTCAAATACTTCCCGTTCTCGGCGATTTGCGCCGTTCCGGTCTTCCCGATGACGCGATAGTTGTCAAGGGCGTACAGTTGCCCCGTCCCGACATCGCTGTTGACGACGCCGTCGAGCGCTTCCCGCGTCTGTTTGGCCGCCTCGGCCGTAATCGGTTGGCCGACGACTTTCGGATTCGTCGTCCGAATCGTCTCACCGGTCTCCCGGTTGACGACTTTCTTGATGACGTGCGGTTGCTTCATCGTCCCATCGGTCGCGATGGCCGACGTCGCTTGTAAAATCTGCATCGGCGTGACGGCCGTCGATTGGCCCCATGCCGTGATCAAGACGTTCAACGGGCTCTCGAAGTCGAATTGACTGTTGACCTCGCCCGGTAAATCGACGCCCGTACGTTGATCGAATTTGAAGGCGTTGAAATAATCTTCATAGCGGCTCAGGCCGAGACGCTCGTTCGCAAGAATCGAGAACGCGACGTTCGACGAGTGCCAGACGCCTTCTACCATAGGAATCGTACCCCATCCGGTAATGTTGTAATCATTGAATACGGTCTTGCCATACTTATATGAACCCGATTTATACAGTTCATTCGGATTATAGACACCCTCGTTGATGGCGGCGGCCAACGTGAAGATTTTCATCGTCGACCCTGGCTCGAAACGAGACGACACCGAGAAGTTGCTATACGAGCTGATTTCGCGCGTGTTCGGGTCGAACGAAGGACGGTCCGACAAGGCGATGATTTCACCGGTCTTCGGGTCCATGATAATCGCCGTCGCATTCTTCGGCTTGTATTCTTGATACAGCTCCTCCATTTTCGTATCGAGCAGCTGTTGAATCCGGTGGTCGAGCGTGAGTTGCACGTCGGCCCCGTCTTCCGGGTCGATTTTCAATTGCTCGTCGCTCGAGACGATTTGGCGTCCGGCCAAGTCTTTCTCGAACCGGTACAACCCGTATGACTCACTCAAGACATCGTTGAGTGATTTTTCGATGCCGAGCTCCCCGACGAGTTCGATGCGCCCGTTCTGGTCGATTTTCTGGGCGTAGCCGACGACGCTCGACGCGAACACTTTGTTCGGATAGTAGCGCTTCGGCTCTTCCACGAACGTGACCCCTGGAATCTCGAACGCTTCAATCTCTTCTTTTTGCTCGACCGTCAAATCGCGGCCTGGTACGCCGAACTCGATTTGACCGCGATCTTTGTTCTGCTCGAGCCGTTTCAAAATGTCGGCCTCAGTCATCGGAATGACGGTCGCGAGCTGCTTGGCGGCCTCGGCGAACTCATCAGGCATGAGCGTCTTGTTCTCGACCCGCTCGCCGCCGAGTTTTAGGACGGCCACGATGCGATACGACGGGATATTGATGGCGATCGGCTGTCCGAACCGGTCATAAATCTCGCCCCGCTCCGCTTTTAGCGTACTGACCGCTTTCCAGCGCTCTTCCTCGGCGAACGCGAGCATGTTCTCTCCTTTGTACGTCTGGAAGACGGACAAATAGAAGAACCAACCGACAAAAAATAAAAAGAGCGGTGTGAAGCAAACAATCGCCACCCACGCCACTCTTTTTTTACTCTGTTGTAGAGAATTCATCAGTCAATCACCTTGACGTTGTTCTCATTGAATTGCATTCCGAGCTTTTCAGCAATCGCATAGATTCTCTCAGGTGAGCTTAGTTGGGCGATCTCATACTTCAATTCTTCATTCTCTTTGGCAATCGTGTTCGTCTCTTGTGTGATCAGAGCCGTATCGCGCATGATGTTGTACGCTTCATTATGTTTCGATACCGTGATGCCACCGAACAGGACAACTGAACAGATCATGGTCGGGTACAGGATGGATTCGAACAAAGTCAACGTACGTCGTTTTGGAGCTGGTATTGGTCGTTCTTGCGGAATCGGATTTCGATTCGGCGTAACTTGAGGCTGCAGAGCCTTGCGAGCAGCTTCTGGCATCAGGTATCCCTCCTACGTACAGTCTATTTTTGTTTTTCTGCGACCCGGAGTTTGGCAGAACGGGCCCGGCGGTTGCCTTCGAGCTCGTCGTCCCCGGCTGTGATCGGCTTGCGCGTGATCAATTTCAGTTCGGGTTCAAACTCTTTCGGGATGACCGGCAATCCGGGCGGTAACGGCGGATGCTGGCTTTTCTCTTTAAACACTTGTTTACAAATTCGATCTTCTAACGAGTGGAACGTGATGACACAAATGCGTCCGTTGATGGCAAGCATGTCGATCGCGTCTTGGACGGCACGGTCGAACACGTTCAACTCGTCGTTGACGGCGATGCGGATGGCTTGGAACGTCCGCTTCGCAGGATGACCGCCTTTTCGTCGGGCCGGCGCCGGAATCGCGTCTTTAATCAATTCGACGAGTTCGAACGTCGTCTCGATCGGTTTGACGGCACGGGCCTGCTCGATCTTGCGCGCAATCTGTTTGGAGAATTTTTCTTCCCCGTATGTAAAGAAGATGCGGGCAAGATCTCCGAACGGCCATTCGTTGACGACGTGATACGCGGACAGCTCGCGTGAACGGTCCATACGCATATCGAGCGGTGCGTCGTAATTGTAGCTAAAGCCACGTTCGGCCTCATCGAGCTGCGGCGAGGACACGCCAAGGTCGAACAATACCCCATCGACCTGAGTGATTCCCCGCGCCAACAGTTCGTCTTTCAAATGGACGAAGTTGCTTTTAATGAACGTAACCCGGTCCTCATATGGAGCCAGCCGCTCACTCGCGTGCTTGAGCGCGACGTCGTCTTGGTCGAAGGCGTATAGATGGCCTGTCGTCAAACGCTTGACGATTTCTTCGCTGTGACCGGCTCCTCCTAACGTACAATCGACATAAATCCCGTCTGGCTTAATATTTAATCCCTCAATGGACTCCATTTTTAATACCGTTTCATGCTCAAACATACAAAAACCCTCTCAACCTACATTTTTCAACTATTTTATTACGTTTACTTTATCATAAAAATGTCAAGCGCCGCATAGCTTTTTAGCGAAAAGAGGAAACAAAAAGGTAACAAACAAAAAATGGTTCCCACAAATTTCTGGGAACCATCTCCATCGAGCTCATTTCGGTTACAATTTGACCAAACATCGCTCAAAATCGGCTTGTTCATAAGACTGGCGCAAGCGCTCGAACATATCGAGACCGTGACGGTTCAACAACGGGACCATTGACCAAATCCGTTCTTGCGGGGCATCCATCGGCAAGAGCCTTGTCGATAGATGGATCCGTCGACTGTTCAAGCGGTATTGGTCGCGTTTCGCTTCGGCTCGCATCTCGTCGCCGAGACGCTCGAGCACATGGCGGGCCTTCGCATCAAACCGGTGTCCGTGTTTGCCTGCCTCGCGTCCGATCGCTTCCGTGAGCGTCCGGTACGCGTACAGGTTTTGGTCGAACGCTTCGTCGTCGAACGTGTGGTCCGGTAACGGGTCCGCCAAATAGTCGACGAGCGTCACGCCTTCTTGGGCGAGCTTCTTCTCATCGTTCGCCGAGACGAGCACGGCCCCGAGCCGTGGAATCAACAGCGGCATCTTCCACTCGAAGACATGGAACAAGGGCCGAAGTTGAAGCCAGTAGGCGATTTCACCGGGACCGGCGATATAGGCGAGCGTTGGGAACAAGTGGTCCTGCATGAGCGGACGGGACACGACGTTGTTCGAGAACCGCTCCGGATGCGTGTCCACTTGTTGGATCAGCTCGGCCTCCGTGAAGCGATGCCCCCTTTTCGTCGTGAAGAACCCGTCCTGTTTCGTCAACAGTTCGCGCGTCCCGTCGTGATAGAACAGATGGGCCGCGTCCCGATTCAACTCGACGGTCGGCATCCCGTCCTCGAACGAATCGTGCAACGCCGCATGCAAGCGGTCATGTTCCGTAATCAACCGTTTGAACGCGTCGCGCTCGAGGGCCCGGACTTCCGGCTGGTGCGGGTCGAACAGGATAAAGTCTTTGCCGACAAACCGGCGCATCATCTGCCCGAAGAATTGGGCGAACGAACGGCTCGCTTGGATCACTTCGACGAGCTCATGATAGAGCGTCGTCGTATAACGCGTCTCCGTCTCGGATAACAAGAGGCGTTGCAACATTTGTACGAGTTCGATTTTAAGGCGATCGAACTCCAATTCCCCGACCGACGCCTTTCCGGCGAGCGGGACGGTCGAAAGCGCCTCTTTGCGCAGTTGACGCGACATTGACTGGCTCACGAAGACGTGGTTGATTTCCGCATAGTCGTGATCCTCCGTCGCCATCCAAAAAATCGGGAGGACCGGTTTGTTCAATTTCGCTTCCGCCTGTTTGGCCTTCTTCAGCACGGTCAACAGCTTATACACCGCGAACAACGGACCGCCGAACACCCCGACTTGTTGCCCGGTCACCATCGTGAACGCCTCACCGGCTGCCAACGCTTCGAGTTTTGATTCGAGCGCCGGAGAAATCGGACCGTGGACGGTTTGTTGGTCTCGCAAAATGTCGACGAGCGCGGGCAAATGCGTAAACGGACGGTTCATCAGTTCGTCCGCCCTCACCTCGAGCTCATCCATCCCTGTATAGTCCAGCCATTTCGAATAGCCCGTCTCCACTTGCATCATCGGAGACGACGGGGCGTACATGGCGTCTAGCGA
This sequence comes from Exiguobacterium sp. J17977, assembly GCF_018616375.1. Classification (GTDB taxonomy): domain Bacteria; phylum Bacillota; class Bacilli; order Exiguobacteriales; family Exiguobacteriaceae; genus Exiguobacterium; species Exiguobacterium mexicanum. Next base: position 473,689 of record NZ_JAEQBB010000002.1, read on the forward strand.
CTCTATCCTCACGTATAACGACTTCCTTTCAAACGATTAATACATCATCTCTCGTGCGATGCCGATCGTAAACAAGACGATATGGGTCGGGACGAGCAGCAAAAACAATAAGCGCCACCCGTGCACGAACATCTTCGTAAAGACGACATCCTCATGGCGAATCCGTTGCCAAATCGCGTTGGCCGGGAAGATGGCGGCACAGACCGCAAGCAACAGCCAGATCAAATCGATTCCGACAATCGCTTCGAGCAGAACCGCACATGCATAAAACCAAAGAATCACGCCGGCATCACAGGCGAGTTTGAACGTATTAACCGATTTCGGCATAATTTTTCTAAGTACCATATACACCATAAACCAAATGACGAGTGGAAATGAAACGATATACACTAGCACGATACGCTCGCTCCTAAAATTAATTTTTGCATGACCGGAATGACGGTCAATGTGACGCCTCGTTCGTCGGCCCGTTTCAAGAGCGGCGTCAAGATCGCATCGACCTCAGTCTGACGCCCCGCCTCGATGTCACGCAACATCGAAGAACGATTGTGCGCCGTCTTGTCGATGATCGTGTCGATATATGTATACGGGACGTGGCGGTCGAACAACGTCGTCAGTTCTTCATAAATCGCCGTCGCGACATCACGGCAAGGCGGAACGGCGACCGCACCGTTCTCGACACGGCAGAGCGCCGTGATCGGATTGATGATGGCGTTGGCGAATAGTTTCTCGGTGACGACTTGCTCGATATCCGCTTCCCAGACGACAGCAAGCGGTGACGCACTGAACGACATCGCCTCGAGCGAGTCGAGACTGCCGATGCGGATGCGCCCAAGCCCGGTATGGTGAAGCCGATTGCCCTCGCGACTCACGCCATGTTCGACGACACCGAGATGAAACCCGCGCTCCCGTGCATAGTCGAGATGGGCGATTCCGTTCGAACAGATGAATACGGGCACCTCGCCGGACAATCGTTCGGTCGCCGCCTCGACCTGATGCGCTTTCGTCGTCACAAAGAACACGTCCTGCTCTGTCTCGTCGAGTGTCGACACTGGAACGAGGCGCACGTCGGCCGTCCCGCTCGTGACGCCGGTGCGGTCAATCGTCACGGTCGACGCCTCGTCGACACGCCCATAAAGCGTCACCGTATAGTCCGGTCCGAAGAGCGAAGCCATCAGCATGCCGACGGCCCCGTTCCCGATAATCCCAATTCGTTTAATCGGCTTCATCTAGCCATCCCTCCACGTCTAGTCTGCACTGAAAAGTTTACCACAATCTTTTGCCACGACCCAAAAAATAAAAAAGAAGCGACCTCCGAGGAGACCGCTTCTTTCCGCAATTATTTGCTTGTTACTTCTTTACCGTTGTAGTGTCCGCAAGATTTGCATACACGGTGAGAAAGCTTCATTTCGCCACAGTTCGGGCACTCGTTCATACCAGGTACGTTGAGTTTGAAGTGAGTACGACGAAGACGTTTGCGAGTTTTCGACGTTCTACGGAATGGTACTGCCATCGTTGTCCACCTCCTTGAAAAGTTAGCCGTTCTCGTCCTCTTTTTTAGAGAACAAGTCAGCGAGCCCCGCGAGGCGCGGGTCAATTTTTGGTTGGTCGTCCGGCTGCTCGTCAATGACGGACCAGCCTTCCCCTTCAACCTGAGTTTTGTCTGTTTCGTTCCCAAAGATTTGCATCGGGACGTCTAACATGATGAGCTCTTTTACGATCGGTCGCAGATCAATCGTATTTCCTTCTGGCAAATTGACATCATCGAATTGCTCCGTATAACGCCCATTCTCCAAAAAGAAAGGCTCGAGCGATTCAATATCGAATTCATAAATGACATCATCCAACGTACGCGCATCTGGCAACGTCAGGTCACCTTGAACCTTCAAATTGAATGTAACTTGATTAGATGTGAACGACGCATCCCCGTGCACATGCACCGGACGAATCGAACGGATATCCGGATGGAGCTGAGTAAGCTCTGGTAGTTCGACCATCTCATCGATGGTAAAACTGTCACCCTGGTTTCGTAGCTTAAGTAGCTGTGCAATAGACCACTTCATCCGAATCACCTCAATTGCAACAATATGAATTATAGATAGGCCAACTTGTTTTGTCAATGTTTTTTCTTTACACTAAAATCAGTTGACGACGGCGCTTTGCCAAAGCGTACTTATCCATCTTACACCAATCCAATCGACAATGCAAAGGAGTAATTTTATGCGAAAAACGGCCATCATTGCCGAGTACAATCCGTTCCATAACGGGCACCTACATCAGGCGGAACGCGCCCGGATCGAAACCGATGCTGACGCCGTCATCGCCGTCATGAGTGCCCAGTTCACTCAGCGCGGCGAGCCGGCAGCTTTCGATAAGTGGAGCCGCGCCCGTGCCGCCGTCCAAACGGGTGCCATCGACCTCGTCATCGAACTGCCGACCCGTTTCGGCGTGCACCGGGCCGACCGGTTCGCGAGCGCCGCGGTCGCCATCGCCGAACGTGTGCGTTGTCAAACGCTGTCCTTCGGTAGCGAGAGCGGCGACATCAGCGCCGTGACCCGGGCCGCGGCAGCCAACATCGAAGCGACCCCGGCCTATCAGACGGCGTTAAAAGAAGCGTTGGACAAAGGACGTTCTTCGGCCAAGGCGTCGAGTGAGGCGTTCGGGTCGCTCTATCCCGATTTCGATTTGACGTTGCCGAACAATATCCTCGCCTATCACTACGCGAAAGCGGCGACGTCCATCGAGCTACACACGATCCGCCGTCTCGGGGCCGGCTATCATGACCCGAGTGTCTCAGACGTCATGTCGGCCACGGGCGTGCGCGCCCACTACTTAGAGTCCGGAACGGTCCGGGCCGTCCCTGACGCCACGAGAGCGTTGTTTCAAGCCAATCCGATGGCCCATTGGTCGCTCTATTGGCCCGTCCTTCAATATAAGTTGCGTACGACGCCGAAAGATGTTCTTGAACAACTCGTCGGCATCGACAGCTCGCTGTCGCCCCGCCTGATTCAAGCCGGGCTCGAGCCGACGTTCGAGCAGGCGCTCGCCCGCCTGCTGACGAGACGGTATACCCGGACGTCCATCCAACGCGCGCTCGTCGCCATCCTCATCCATTGGCGGCAGGACGAGTTGCCGGAGCGGTTCGACGACGTGCCGTATATCCGACCGCTCGCATTCAACACAATCGGGCGCACCGTGTTAAACGACATAAAAAAAGATGTACCGCTCATGAGCAAGTATCATCCTGACCTGGCGTTCGAGGCTCGAGTGACCGAGGCGTATCGCCTTCCGCTTGGAAATCGGTCACTCGTCGAACATATGCAAACCCCTCAATTCATCGACTCTAAATAATCGATGGCTTCCTCGACCGTCTTGACGGGAACGACTTCAATGTCGCTCTCGAGCCGGTCGAGTGATTCCATCGCCTCGTCGTAGTTCGACCCGGCCGGCACGAAGAACACGGATGCCCCAGCCTCGTCCGCAGCTACGATTTTTTGCCATGCCCCGCCGATCGGCCCGACGTTGCCTAACTCATCGACCGTTCCCGTTCCGGCAATGACGGCACCGCCCGTCAAATCGCCCGGCGTCAACTGATCAAAAATCTCGAGCGTGAACATGAGACCGGCCGACGGTCCGCCGACGTTCGTCAGTTCGAACGAGACGTCCGGGTCCGTGCGTACGTCCTGGACCGGCAGCGGCTCATAAATCCCGAGCCCGACCCGGTCCCCGCTCCGGTCAATCGGTTGAATCAGCGTATCGACCTCGCGCTCGCGTCCGTCCCGCTCGAGCGTGACGGAGACTTCATCGCCGGCTTCAAATGAAGCGACGCGGTCGATGAAATCAAGGCGCGACACGAATGACTGGCCATCGAGTGCGGTGATGACGTCACCCGGCTTCAAGACGTTCGCAGCGAGCGACCCGGTGATTGGGGCCGAGACGTACATGCCGTCGAACGTCACCGTCACATCGGCGTCCGCCAACTCATAGGCGTATTGGATCGCCGCCTGTTGCGACGACGCCATCAACAGCTCTTGTCTGCGTTCGTAGTCCGCCTCGCTTTCGCCGTCATAGAGATAGCGGCTGGCCGGGCTCGCCTCCGTGAACGGGGTGAACCAGCTGCCGACGAGCCAGAGCGGTGTCGCCCGGCGTTGGGAAATGGTCACCATCTTCAGTTCGCCCGGTTCTTTGTCCCCGCCCTCGACCGTCATGAACTCTTCAATCGTCGTCGCCTCGCCCGGATACGTGATGTAATACGGGAGCGGCACGAACAAGAAAATTAGGATGGCCACGAGCAGACCAAAGCCGATTTTGAGCGACTTCATTGCCCGTGACTCACTTCATATTTTTGCCGTAACGCGTGCTCGACTTGCTCCGGGACGAGCTCGGCGACGGAAGCCCCGTACTTGGCGACTTCTTTCACGATTGAGGAACTGAGGAACGAGTACTGGCTGTTCGTCATCATGAACAGCGTCTCCACGTTCTCATTCAACTTCTTATTGATTGATGCGATTTGAAGCTCATACTCGAAGTCCGAGACGGCACGTAGGCCACGGACGATGGTTGCCGCCTCACGCTTGGCGGCATATTCGACGAGCAACCCGCCAAACGCGTCAGCGGTGACGTTCGGCAAATGCGTCGTCACGTCACGAATGAGCGATAAACGTTCCTCCACGTTGAAGAGCGGTGCCTTGCTCGAGTTCTCGAGCACGGCGACGATGACTTCGTCGAAGATGGCCGCCGCCCGCTCGATGATATCTAAATGGCCATTCGTAATCGGGTCAAAGCTCCCCGGGCAAATCGCGATACGTTTTGACATGTTCTCACTCCTCGGTCGCTGCATACTCGTAAAAGCTGATCGTGATCACGTCCGAGTAGCGCTGTACCTTGATTTTTTCCAACTGTCCGACCTTGTCTGGCAACGTCACGTCGCTGCCGTGTTCGCAGACGACGACGCCGTTGTCCGTCAACAGCCGGTTCGTTTCAATGATTTCTAAAAACGGCACATGTTCTTCCGCATGGTACGGCGGATCCATGAAAATTAGTTTGAACGGTTGACCTTTAAGGACGAGTTGGTCGAGGACCGACCGGGCGTCTTGTTGGAGCACCGTCGCTTTCGACTCGTAACGCGTCGTCTGCAAATTGTCTGTGACCGTCTGAATCGCCTTTCGTTGCTTGTCAACGAACACGGCATGGTCACACCCCCGTGACAACGCCTCGATGCCTAATCCCCCGCTCCCGGCGTATAGGTCAAGCGCATCGCCCCCGGCGAAATAAGGACCGATGATGTTGAATAACGATTCCTTCACTTTGTCTGTTGTCGGTCGTGTGGCCGACCCCGGGACCGCCTTGAGTCGGGTCCCTTTTCGTTCTCCTGAAATCACTCGCATATCCGTTCTCCTTCACCACAAAAGATGAAGGCGGTGCCGCCTTCATCTCTGTGTTATTTCTGCTTCGATTCGTACGTCTCCGCGACGAACGGCCGCTCACTGCGGACGACCGCTTCGACGAACGGCAACGCGCTCACTTGTTCGAGAATCGCCTCATGCCCATCGAGGTCAGTATAGAGGAAGGCATACTTCTCCCGCTTGGACACGTAATACAGGTTCGCATAACGACGCAACGCCTTCACTTGCTTCAACGATTGGACGTAAACGACGAACCCGATTCGACCATTTAATTCAAACGACTCAGATGGCACATCCACAGCTTCCGCCTCCACAACTTCCCCCGCCTGAACATCCGCCTTCGTCGAAGAACGGGTTTCCGGTCGGGACTTTGATTTTTGGAGAAACCGAGAAGGCCAACAGCTCACTCACTTCCCCGAGCAGTTTATCCAAACTGCGTTCCGCTTTTTTAAACGCGGCCACTTCCGGCTGGACATCGAGACGCCGTTTGACGAGGTGCATCTCTTTTTTAATGCGATCGTGGTCCGGATGATGTTTCCCGAACCGCTGTACGTACTCGTAATCTTCTTTCATCCGCAAGAACTCACGTTCCACGAGGCGCGCTTCCTCTGATTGGGCTCGCGCTTGTTTCGTGGCGATATATGTTTGGAACGACTCGCTCGCTTCAATCAAATCGGCTAACGATTCCGTTTGATCGAGCAGGGCGATCGTCTGTTCAGTAATAATCATGGCTTTCACCCTTTCTGCCATGATTTTAACACATTTGATTCCCTCTGTAAGCAATCGGCTTTATAATTGAACGTGACTGTCAAGCGTCCAATCAGAAAGGAAGTGAACAGGTGCGCACTTGCACCTCGTTATGAAAAAAGTCTCATTCAATATGATTCGCTCGGCCGGCATCAAGACCGACTATGCGAAAGCTGAATATTATTACGACCAGCTCGATAAAGTAAGAGCAGCCGACCTCGTCCTGTTCCCCGAATATTGGATGGTCAACTCGATTATCTACGGACTCAACAAACCGATTTTCCCGTCTCCGGCGACGTACCATCTCGGCCACGATAAAATCGAGATGACGCGTGCCTTCAAGGCGACGTTCCCGCACCGAATCCCGAAGACGCTCATCTACGGGAAGAATCCGTATACGATTGAGCGTGTCTTGGAAGAGTTCGAGTATCCGTTCGTCGCCAAGACGGCCAAGTCGTCGATGGGACAAGGCGTCTGGCTCATCAAACATGAACAGGATTGGCTTGAGTACGTCGACAAGCACGACACGTTCTACGTCCAACAATACATCCCGAACGAGCGCGACCTGCGGATCATCGTCATCGGTGAAGAAGTCGTCGGTTCATATTGGCGTGTCAGCGAGGCGTTCTTGAACAACGTCGCCCAAGGCGCCCAGTTCTCATATGACGATATCCCGGAAGACGTCGTCGCGGAAGTGCTCGACATCGCCAAGACGCTCCACATCAATCACGCGGCCTTCGACGTCATCGTCGCCGACGGTGAATTTTACATTTTAGAGTTTAACGTCTTCTTCGGCTCAGAGGGACTCATGCCGCTCGGTGTGAGGCTTTCGGACAAAATCGCCCATTACCTCGACACCCGGGCTTGAGGCGTTCATCTTTTTTTCACAATTTGAACACACGTTATTCCAAGAACGTTTTCGAATATGATATGATGACATATGAGGTTTATTAGGGAAAAGGGGGATTATGATGAAATTTGAGCAGTTCCACATCGAGGGAAAAGAAATCCGCTTCGGTTTGCTCGAGACGATCATGGATCATCATCATTTCATCCGTGAAGGCGCTTGGGACTATGAGCGTGCAACGTATGACATGAAGTACGAGAAACAATCGACGGGCGAGACGTTCTACCTTCGCTTACCGGTATATGCAATCGAAGGCCAAATCGAGGACCGTCATGCGGTCGTCAAAATGTTGACACCGATTCTCGGAAAACATTACTACCCGCACGGCGTCGAGTACGACGAAGAGTTCCCAGAAGAAATCGTCCGTGATTGCGAGCGTCGTCTAGCCGCACTCGCTGAGACACTCGAAGTAAAACCCCTTGCATAAGCGAAGGGGTTTTTCTTTTGGTTTCTCATGAGCAGAGATATACGTTGACCCAACAGCTTACGCCGACAAGTCCTCTGATCGGATGATGGTGCAGCCTTTGCCCTCGTAATACGCAATCATGTCGTCAATTTTCTTCAAGTCATAGCTCGTGATACAATCCGACAGGACGCTGACCGTATAGTCGGATTTCCGCAGATTGTAGCACGTCGACTTCACACAGGCGGTCGCATCGGCCCCGGTGACATAGAACGTGTCGATGCCATGCTGTTCAATGAACGCCGCGAACGCCTCGCTCGTCAAGGCGTTACCTTTGTATTTGGTGAACACGTGATCAGACACGATTTTCAAATCTGGGGCTAATTCCGCACCGCGCGTCCCTGTTTTGAACGTTCTCGTCCCCGCGGATAAGTTCTCATGCCGAATGTAGACGACGTGAATCCCCTTGTCGACCGCCCAATCGATGGATGTGTTGATGTTGTCGATGACCGCTTTGTAATTTTTCGTGATGTCATTCTGAATGTCGATGACGACCAATGCTTGCTGTTGCATCTGATTTCCCCCTCGATGAGTCGTGTACCGTAACTACTCTTTTCATCTTACCAGAGTTGAATCTTGGAAAATATAGACAAAATGAATCATCCACATACAAAAAAGGGAGGACCCGCCGAGGGTCTCCCTTTTGTCATGTCGCGATGACGTTGAGCGTCACATCGACTTGTCCGAGCAACAAGTCGAACTGGTCGCGCACGTACCGATATAAGCGTTCAGCCTCAACGAGTGAGACGGGTGCAACGATTTGATAATCGTATCGCTCTTTCGAGACGGACACGACCTTCACTTCACGCAATCCGAATTCGATTGCGCTGCAAGCAATCAAATCCTCGATAGCCCGTTCAGCGATCGTCACATCTCCATAGGAATAATCATTTCCGATGACAGCCATCGTATCATTCATCTTCTTCACTCCTTTTCTGCCGCGAGTACTAACACGTCCTCCATAATGGTTTCGATATCGACAGGTTTTTCTCCTGCCGTGGCCATTTGGGCGACCGCACGGACGTCATGGTGACGGTCGATGATATACATCGTCGTCGCATGCGTGACGAGTCCGCTGTTCGCTTTCGAATAGTAGAACTGAAGCTGACGCGTGATGCGGTCGATATCGGCCTGGTCACCGGTCAACATCTTCCAGCCCGTCGGTTCGGCTTGGAACGCCTCCCCGTAATTCTCGAGGACCGGCACCGTATCGACGTCAGGGTCGACCGTGATGGCGACGAGCTCGACGTCCGTCCCATACAGGTCTTCCGCTTTCAACTCTTGCTCGAGCTTCATGAAATCACGCAACGTGAGCGGGCAGATGTCCGGACAGTTCGTATAAAAGAACGTGACGATTTTAACTTTGTCATTGTCCGAATTGTACGACTGACCGTCGAGCGCATTCGTCAACGTGAACGGGGTCGGCTCTTGGATGACGGGCAAGTCCTCTTCTTTAATGAATAAGAAGTACGAGGCCACGCCGATCGCCACCAGTATGGCGACCGTCAAGCCGACCGTCATATAGCTATTCCGTTTCATCCTCATCCCCCTCTCTCGATTCACCCACCGATAATGGCACGGAAGACGTTCGTCGTCTCACCCGGGTCATAGGCGACATAAAGGAGGACGTATACCGTCACGCCGGTAATCGCTGTGAAAAACCAGACGACCGAGGCTTTCGGTCCGATTTTACGGTGTTTCTCGACTTTATTTTTATAGCCGAGGTAAAGCGTGATCAATCCGAGCACCCCACCCGTCGTCGCGAGCAGGATATGGAAAATCATGAACGCCAAATAGTAAGGCTTCACGGAATCTGGTCCCCCGAAGGCGGTGTTGCCGACGAAAATCGTCCGTGAGACGTAGAGAATGAAGAATGTCGTCGCGGCGATGGCCGCGGCCGTCATGACTTTCTTATGTTTGTCGACGTTGCGGCGATCGCGCGCAATAATCGTCCATCCGATCGCGACTAAAATAGCACTGATGACAATGAATGTCACACTGATCAAGGCAAGATAGTTCATCGTAGTTTCCCCTTTGATTTAGTTCATTTTTTCTCTGTTGGTTCTTGCGGTGTGAATGACATGCCTTCGTCAAGCGCAAGCGATTTCGTCCGGCGCACCCAACCGAAGAACGTCCAGCCGAAGAAGAAACCGTAGACAACTTCTTGACCGAGCTTCATGAGAACTCCGCCGAAGCGTTGGTCTTCAAGCGCGCTGTTCGTCGCCCCCATGAGGGCATTCAAATCGAGACCTGATACGTCGCCGTTCGGCATACAGTAGCCGAGCACCGTTGCGAACGTCTCAGCGTCCGTATAGGCGTCATAAAGAATGCCTTGACTGAAGATAATAAGGGCACAGGCCGGTGTCAACAACACGCCGTTCGCGATGATGTACACCATCCGTCGCAAATCCGACATCCCTTCCTCTTCCTCTGAGAGGAACGGTGCGATGACCGGATACCACATCGTCAAACTGAAGACGACGAGGGCGCCGTGGAAAATGCGATGCACTTCATAGTTCGTCAAGACGTAGTCAAAGATGAATGGCATGTGATACAAGGTGAACAATGCATTAAACAGTACGAGGGCAATTAAAGGTTTTGTCATAAATCTGAGCGTTGGCCCAATCACCTTATAGCTAAATAATTTTTCGAACACCCAATATGGCATCCCGTACACGACAAGCGCCGGTGCGAGCACATAGACGAGCACCATCTGGAACATGTGCACCGAGAAGATGATGTGTGCGAGCACATCGACCGGACTTCCGAAACCGATATAATACAATACAATGGCGAATAACATGCTGAACTTTTGTAACAACGTGGTCGACTCGTACCCTCGCTTCGCCATTTTCTCTGTGACGACCGCATAGAGGACGTACAACCCTACCATCAACAATCCGAACCAAGGACTCCAAAGTGTCATCCAATCGAACTGTTTGAGTAGCTCTGATGTATTCCAGAGCATCCCTTCACCCCTTTTCTTTCTCTCCCAAACCAATGAAACCGTTCACTTCAAGATTACTATTCCTTTATTTTTGAAGTAAAGCAAAAAGGACTGAATCATCTATGTTTCCACAGATGTTCAATCCTTTGTCACATTTACCAAATGAGCAAGCGAAGTGCAGCGACTGTGATGATGGCGACGAAGATACCAAGCCACATCATTCCGACGATCCACGTGTTGCCACGGTTGTTCATATGCATGAAGATATAAAGCTGCAAGAACACTTGGATGATGGCGAGGATGATTAAGAAACCACCTGCCGCCCACACCGGCATGAGTTCAGCGTATACGGCGCCGAACGCGACGAATGTGAGCAAAATCATCATCGCGAAACTGATCAACTGGAGTTGATACTCGCGGCGCGACTCGGCTTTGACTTCAAGCTCTAACTGCTTGTGTGATTCGTTGATTGGTTGTTTTTCCATGTTAGCTCACCATCCCTAAGAGGTAGACGATTGAGAAGATGAAAACCCAGACGACGTCGATAAAGTGCCAGTACAGGCTCGACACGTAGAACTTCGGTGCGTTGTAGACATCGATTGGACGGTTCCAGTTGCGAATCAACAACGTCGTGATCCAAAGAAGACCGAACGTGACGTGCGCGCCGTGGAAACCGACAAGCGTGTAGAACGCCGATCCGAACGCGCTCGATGTGAACGTGTGACCGATATGGTAGTAGTGGATGAACTCGTAAATCTCAGCTCCGAGGAATCCTGCCCCGAGGAGAAGCGTGATCACCAACCAAAACTTCATGCGGCCTGGATTGTTCGCTTTCATGTTCATCATGGCGAGAACACTTGTGAGCGAACTTGTGAGGAGGAGCATCGTCATTAAGAAGACGAGCCCCATCTCAAAGATATTGTACGAACGAAGTTCCTCTGGCGCACCAGAGTTGAGTAGACCGACATACGTTCCGAAGAGCGAGGCGAAGAGAACGGTCTCTCCACCGAGGAAGAACCAGAAGGCTACATATTTATTTTTCCCTTCCAGCGTGGCTTTCTCTGGATTGGCCGGAATTCCGGTCACCGGGTGTTTTTCGACTGCATGTGCCATTTATTGGTCTCCTTTCTCACGAATCGCTTTCAAATCCGCTTCGATTTTCGATTTTGGAATGTAGAAGCCATGGTCGTCAATCCATGAACGGAGGAACATCGACACGAATGTGATGAGCAATCCGACCACGATGAGTGACCAACCGACAACCGCGTTATCCATTTGGAAAATCGCTCCGAGTCCGGCGATGAACAAGCCGAGTGACATGAAGAACGGGATAATCGAGTTGTTCGGCATGTGGATGTCTGCTACTGGTTCAGCGACAGATACCCGTTTGTTGCCCGCCATCTTCTCGAGCCAGAACGTATCGAGACCTTTGACGAGCGGTGTTTGTGCAAAGTTGTACTCTGGTGTCGGTACAGGAAGCGTCCACTCCAATGTACGACCATCTTCCCAATGGTCAGGCTTGACGCGTTGTTTTGACAAGAATGCTTTCACAACAGCGACGAGCAAGACGATCGTCGACACACCCATGAAGAAGGCACCGATTGTCGACAGCAAGTTCATCGTCTCAAACCCTTGGTTCGGAAGGTATGTGAAGACGCGGCGTGGCATCCCGAACAATCCGAGGAAATGTTGCGGGAAGAACGTCAAGTGGAACCCGATGAAGAACAACCAGAACTGCCAGTAGCCAAGCTTCTCAGAGAGCGCTTTGCCGAACATGAGCGGGAACCAGTAGTAAAGTCCTGCAAATAGACCGTAAACGACCCCACCTACGATTACGTAGTGGAAGTGAGCGACAACGAAGTAACTATCGTGGTACTGATAGTCGGCCGGTGCGACCGAAAGCATGACCCCTGTCATCCCCCCGACGAGGAATGATGGAATGAATGCGACCGAGTAGAGCATCGCGACGTTGAACTTGATTTGTCCGCCCCATAGCGTGAACAACCAGTTGAAGATCTTGACCCCTGTCGGCACGGCGATCGCCATTGTTGCGACAGCGAAGATCGAGTTGGCGACCGGTCCAAGACCGACCGTGAACATGTGGTGGACCCAAACCATGAATCCGAGGAAACCGATGAGCATCGTTGCGAAGACCATCGTTGTGTAACCGAATAGGCGTTTACGAGCGAATGTCGGAATAATTTCCGAGAAAATACCGAACGCCGGTAAAATCAAGATATATACTTCCGGGTGTCCGAAGATCCAGAAGAGGTGTTCCCAGATGATGACGTTACCACCCATTGCCGGGTCGAAGTAGACGGCCCCGAACAAGCGCTCGAACATCAACATGAACAAACCGACTGTGAGCGGCGGGAACGCGAAGACGATCAACGCCGAAGCGACGAACGTCGTCCACGTGAAGAGCGGCATCCGCATGAGTTTCATACCTGGAGCACGCATGTTCAAAATCGTGACGAGGAAGTTAATCCCGGCCATGAGTGAACCGAAACCTGAAATTTGAAGACCGAGGGCGTAGAAATCGACCCCTGATGCTTCCGGTTGTGTCGAGAGCGGCGCGTACGCCGTCCAGCCTGCGTTCGGTGCAGCGCCGAAGAACCAGCTAAGGTTCAACATGACACCACCGAAGAAGAACAACCAGAAACCGAGCGAGTTAATGAACGGGAACGCGACATCGCGTGCCCCGATTTGAAGCGGTACGACGGCGTTCATGAATCCGAATAACATCGGCATGGCCGCTAGGAAGATCATCGTCGTCCCGTGCATCGTAATCAATTGGTTGAACGTTTCGCCGCTGACGAAGTCGTTCATCGGACGAACGAGTTGCCAGCGAATAAGTAATGCTTCAATTCCACCGAGAAGGAGGAAGAAGATTCCTGAGAACAAATACAAAATACCGATTTTTTTGTGGTCAACCGTCGTAACCCAATCCATGATGCCATTGTATTTACGCGGTTGCTGCAATGCAGTGGTCTGTGCCACGTGAAATCCCCCTTTTCCCGTTAGTCAATCTTCTGATCGTACAAGAAGTCAACGAGTGCATCTAACTCTTCATCACTGATTTGGCCTTCACTGAAGCCAGGCATGAGCGCGCCCTCTTTCAATTCTTGTGGATCACGAATCCATTTTTTCAAGTCGTCCTCGTTGTTTTCGAGGTAACCGATCAACCATTCGCGATCACCAAAGTTCGTCAAGCTAGGCGCGACTTTCCCGCCACCGTGACAGCTCAAGCAGCTCTCGACGTACACGGCCTCACCTGTCGTCAAGTTTTGGTTATCTGCAACAAGGTTTTCTGTGTTCGCGTCTTGCTGAGCTTTCATGTCTTCGAGCCATTGGTCGTAATCTTCTTGCTCGAGCGCGATGACTTTGAAGTCCATGAGCGCGTGAGACGGTCCGCAAAGCTCGGCACATTTCCCGAAGAACGTACCTGGTTCATTTGCATGCAACCACATTTCGTTATCAAGGCCTGGGTTCGTATCCGTTTTACCAGATAAAGCCGGTACCCAGAACGAGTGGATGACGTCTTTCGATGTCAAGTTGATCCCGACGCGTTTACCGACCGGGATGACAAGTTCTTGTCCCGTGACGACGCCTGCGTTCGGATATTCAAACTCCCACCAGTACAAGTTAGCCGTAACATTGATTTCTTCTTCTTTTTTCGCTTCTTTCGCTTTCGCGAGTTCGACAGTCGTCGTGATTGTCGGTACAGCGAGAATGATGAGCAAGATGATTGGCACGACTGTCCAAATCATCTCGAGCGTGCTGCTTCCTTCGACTTGCTTCGGAATCGAATCGTCTTTACGACGGAACTTCATAAGCACGTAAACGTAAATGATCGATACGATGACGAGTACGAAGAGCATAAGTACCAAACTGATGATAATGATCCGGAGCTGAATTTCAGCGCCTTCTCCCATCGGCTTCAATGCAGACAATCCCTCAACGCCGCACCCTGACAATAGCAGTGCGAACATCATCATCGGGACGATGCCAAACAGAAGCTTTTTAAATGATTTCACAACAATCCCCACTTTCTCCCAAAATGATGTGTAATGGTTTCTATATAGTGAGTGTGATTACGCTAATGCTGCCGTCAAAATCAGCGCGACAATCCACACGACTAAATAAATTAATGAATAAAAGAACATTTTGTTTGCCCACTTGATTTCATCCTCAGCTTTAAAACCTTTCAAACCGAGGTATAACCAGTAGCCCCCAAGACCGGCTGCAATGATTACGTAGACTAACCCGTAATGCATGAACAAGAGCGATGCTGGAATCAGCGTCGCAATCCACCAGATGATTTGACGCTTCGTAATCGCAAAACCGTTGACGACCGGTAGCATCGGAATGCCGGCCGCTCGATACTCCTCGGTACGTCGCATGGCGAGCGCGAGGAAGTGTGGCGGTTGCCACAAGAACATGACGAGGAACATGAGCCACGCGTCGATATGAAGCGCGGGATCGATGGCTGCCCACCCGATGAGCGGCGGTACCGCTCCGGAGATGCTGCCGACGACCGTGTTCAACGTGTGCGTCCGTTTAAGCCACATCGTATAAATGACGACATAAAAAAATGCCCCGATTAAACCGAAGACTGCTGCCACATACGAGACGATCAATAAGAGCAATGTCCCGATCGCAAGCTGCGCTAATCCAAGGAGCAAAATCCGCTCTCCCGAAATTTTACCGGTGACACTCGGCCGATTGTCTGTACGTCCCATCAAGTAATCGATATCACGGTCCACGAAGTTGTTTAGGTAACAACTCCCGGAGATGACGAGTGCGCTTCCTAACATCGTTAATAAGAGCTGCGGCCAAACCTCAAATAAATAAAAGACTGGCGTATCACTCTGATACGTTGCTGCTACAAAGAAACCGGCGAAGACCAACAACAAGTTGGCACGGACGATTCCCATTTTTGCCAGAGCAACATAGTCGCGGAACGAGGCGGATTCTGTATATTCTACTTCTGCCATTGTCCCTGGGTTGACTTTTGTCATACTGACCCCCCTACTAATCACGAAATCCACGTATTCTTTTCACAGAAAAAACACAATATGAACAAAGTTCACCTAACTCATAACAAAGATACCATATTTTCAAAAAGAATACGTCGTTTATGCTTGTAAAATAGCTAGTTTTTTGTGACAAACGTGTGATAATTGTCACACTAAAAACGCCATGTTAATACTAGAATAACGATTTTGATAGCGATTGCAAGCTTTTCCGTTTCGTTTTTACGACGTAAAGCCGTATAATAAGTATGGCGAAAAAAATATAAACTTACAAGGTACAATTCTAGTGATTTTCTCAAAAGCAGGTGGAAACGAATGCATAAAAAACTCGCACTATTTTCAGCGCTCGTCACGCTCGGGATGATGCTCGTCCTGATCATGGGTGGAACCGTGACAAAGACGGACTCCGGCGACGGGTGCGGAACGGATTGGCCGCTCTGCCACGGGAAACTGATCCCGACCAATCCGAGCGTCGAAACGATGATCGAATACAGTCACCGTGTCGTCTCGGGCATCGAGGGACTGCTCATCATCGCCTTGACGATTTGGACGTTCGCGGTCGTCAAGAACCGGTATGATGTCAAAGTGTTCGCGTTCCTCGCGTTCATTTTCATGCTCATCCAATCGATTATCGGTGCCGGTGCCGTCATCTGGCAACAGTCGGACGCGATTCTAGCGCTCCACTTCGGCATCTCGCTCGTCTCGTTCGCATCGCTGCTCATCTTGACGATTCTCTTGTTCGAAGGGGAACGCGTGCATCGGGCCGTCTCCGAACGGTTGAAGATTCATCTGTACGGCTTGACGATTTATACGATGGTCGTCGTCTATACGGGCGCTTACGTCCGTCACCTCGGCGCGACGTACGCCTGTGTCGGTTGGCCGATTTGTGACCAGAACGTGTGGACGTTCGAGTCGTACGTCCAAATGGGGCACCGCATCATGGCCGGCCTGCTCGTCTTCTATACGTTATACGTCCTCTACTTGGCGCGTCGGGAGACGAACCGACTCGTCGAGACTGGCATGTGGGCCTCACTGTTCTTCATCCTGCTTCAAGTCGGCACGGGTGCGTGGATCGTCCTTGGGGGACACGCCACGTACGTCCCGCTTCTCCACGCCTTCTTGATTACCTGCTATTTCGGGATTATCTCGTACTTGGCATATCATGCGTATCGGAGCCAGAAGCAGACGACCGAGGCCGCGCGACAACAATCCATTTAAGCACGCACACAAAAAGGAGCGACCGCATCGCTCCTTTTTTTGATGCCTAGTTATTGCGCGTCCTTGAACCGCTCGAGTGCCCGGGCCCGTGCTTCCTTGTGGTCGACAATCGGGTCGACGTATCCGTCCCGCTCGGTCAAGTCAGGGAAGTGAATCGCTTTGTTGTCAAGATCGGCGAGTTCGGGCACATACTTCCGGATGAACGTCCCGTCCCCATCGAACTTCTCGGACTGTGTCGTCGGATTGAAGATACGGAAGTATGGCACCGCATCTGTCCCGACCGATGCCGCCCATTGCCATCCCCCGATATTCGAGGCCGCCTCATAGTCGATCAGTTTCTGTTCGAAATAGCGCTCCCCTTTCCGCCAGTCGATCATCAGATGCTTCGACAAGAACGAGGCGACAATCATGCGAAGCCGGTTATGCATCCAGCCCGTCTCGTTCAATTGCCGCATCGCCGCGTCGACGATCGGATAGCCCGTCTTCCCGTCACACCACGCCTGGAAGTTCGCGTCGTCGTTCTCCCAATCAAGATGCTTATACTTGTCGTTGAACGGACGGTCTTTCAGTCCCGGGAATTGGACCATGATCATATAGTAGAATTCGCGCCATAACAGCTCGTCGTAATATGTGTCGCGTCCGCTCGATTTCGGCGCCTGTAACACCGCTTCCGTCACCGTCCGAATAGACAGCACCCCGGTCCGAAGATATGGCGACAGCCGGCTCGTCCCGGCGATGGCTGGGATGTCACGGTCCTCATCGTACGCATCGATTCGGTTCGCGACAAAGTCGCTCAAACGACGTTTCGCGGCCGCTTCGCCGAGTGCTTTCCACGAACGCTCACAGCGGTCGAACTGACGTTTCAAGTCAGATGGGACTTCATGCCCCGTCGTCACGTGACGCTTCAACGCATTCACGTCGACCTCATACGGAGCGGGCGGTGTCTCGGCATAGGCTGCTTTTTTAAATGGCGTATATACTTTATACGGATCGCCGTCTTTTTTTGTGAACGCGTTCGGGGCGAACAAATGGCGGTCGAGCAGGCGGATGACTTTGACACCTTCCCCGAGCGCCTTGATGACGGCGTCGTCCCGCTGTTTGAACGGTTCGACATATTCGGCGTTGAAATAGAGAACATCGAGCTCACCGAGTGCTTTGACGAACTGTTCGGCCGTATCGGCCACGATGACACGAAGTCCGAGTTCACGTTCGTCTAACTCGTCCATGAACTGACGCATCGTCGCGAAAAAGTAATCGTGGCGCGTCTCGAACGGTTCGCAATACTTAGGGTTGAGCCAAAAGACGAACTCCATCTCATCGTCGGAATCAGCGTCTTTCAAAGCTCGGTGTAACATATGATTATCTGTCAATCGAAAATCTGATCGAAACCAACATACTCGTCTCATCTCTCCCACTCCTATCTAAAAAAGAAGCATAGCCGCGCTATGCTTCTTTTCATTATACAAACTCAATCAACAAGTCGTCACTTTGGATTGTGTCGCCTTCTTTAATATGGACCGCTTTGACTTCCCCGTCTTGTGCGGCTTGGACCGTCGTCTCCATCTTCATCGCTTCCGTGACGAGGAGCTGTTCCCCGCGGTGGACACGGCTACCTGGTTCGACGAGCACTTTCAACACCGATCCCGGCATCGAAGCCCCGACTTGTTTCGGGTTCGCTCGGTCGACTTTCGGACGGCTCGTCGTCGCCGACTTCACGTTCACGTCTTTAATCTCGATTTCACGCGGGACACCGTTCATCTCGTACGAGACGAGACGGATGCCGTCCTCGTTCGCGGCACTGATTTGAACGAGTTTGATGATGAGCGTCTTCCCGGTCTCAATCTCGACTTGAATCGTCTCCCCGACGTTCAATCCGTAGAAGAACGTCAACGTGTCGAGCACCGATACATCCCCGTACGTAGTCGAATGCGTGACGTAATCCTCGAACACTTTCGGATACAACGCGTTCGAGAGCAATTCGAAGTCCGTCACCGGACGATCGAGTTTCTCGAACAGTTTCGACTGGGCCGCCTCAAAGTCATACGGCTCAATCAACTTGCCTGGACGTACGTCAAGCGGCTTCTCACCTTTTAGAATCGCTTGCTGGACATCGGTCGGGAATCCTCCTGGAGGCGTCCCGAGTTCGCCGCGCATCATCTCGACGACCGAATCCGGGAAGTCGAGTTGGTGACCGCGGTCAATCACATCTTGTTCGCTCAAGTTATGTTGGACCATGAACAGCGCCATGTCGCCGACGACTTTCGACGACGGTGTCACTTTGACGATATCTCCGAACAACATGTTGACGCGGGCATACATCGCCTTCACTTCGCTCCAACGGTCACCCAATCCGACCGCTTTCGCTTGTTGCTGCAAGTTCGAGTACTGTCCGCCCGGCATCTCGTGCTCATATACCGACGGGTTCGAAGCGCGCATGTCGCTCTCGAACGGCTCGTAGTTATGACGCACATCTTGCCAGTAGTCGCTGATGACCTCGTAATGCTTCGCATCGATTTTCGGTTGACGTGCGTGATGGTCAAGCGCATAAATCAAGCTGCCGCCTGAAGGCTGCGACGTCATTCCTGACATCGAGCTCGCCGCCACGTCGACGATATCGACGCCCGCATCGGTCGCCCGGGCGTACGTGAAGATTCCATTGCCCGAAGCGTCATGCGTATGCAAGTGGATCGGCAAGTCGACGGCATCTTTCAATGCCGAGACGAGCGCATACGCCGATTCCGGTTTGAGCAGGCCGGCCATGTCCTTGATGGCAAGGATGTGGGCCCCGCTCGCTTCGAGTTTCTTCGCCAAGTCGACGTAATACGGCAAGTGATATTTCGGACGGCTGCCGTCGTATAGGTCACCCGTATAACAAACTGCTGCCTCGGCGACTTTGCCGGTCGGTAACGTCGCGTCAATCGCGAGTTGAATCGACTCAAGGTTGTTCAAGCTGTCAAAGATCCGGAACACGTCGACGCCGGCATAGGCCGCCTCGTGCACGAACTTCTCGATGACGTTGTCGGCATAGTTCTTATACCCGACGGCGTTGGCACCGCGGAGCAACATTTGAATCAACACGTTCGGCATCTTCTCACGGAGACGCATGAGGCGTACCCACGGGTCTTCCGAGAGGAAGCGATAGGCGACGTCGAACGTGGCCCCGCCCCACGCCTCGACCGAGAACAGCTCCGGCATGAGTTTGCTCGTCGGTTCAGCGATATTGATGATGTCTTGCGTCCGCATCCGTGTCGCGAGCAGCGATTGGTGGGCGTCGCGCATCGTCGTATCCGTCAATAACAGTTCGGGCTGGCGCTTAATCCAGTCGGCGAGGCCGTCCGGACCGAGTTCCGTCAAAATCTGTTTCGTGCCCGGTTTGGCTTCGGCCGGCAAGTCGTGCGGAATCCGGACCGAACGGCTGATCGGCTTGTCTTTCAACCCGACGCCCGGGAATCCGTTCACCGTGACGTCACCGATATAGTTGAGCAATTTCGTCCCGCGGTCTTTCCGTTTCGGGAAGACGAACAGTTCCGGCGTCTCATCGATGAACGACGTGTTATAGTCGCCGCTGATGAAGTTCTGATGCTTCATCACGTTGATTAGGAACGGGATGTTCGTCTTGATGCCACGGATCCGGAACTCGTTCAAGTTACGGACCATCTTCGAAGCGGCTTGTTCGAACGTCATGCCGTGTGTCGACAGCTTCACGAGGAGCGAGTCGTAATACGGCGAAATCTCGGCACCGACGTAGGCGTTCCCACCGTCGAGTCGGACCCCGAAGCCGCCCGGCGAGCGGTAGGCCATGATTTTACCGGTATCCGGCATGAAGTTGTTGGCCGGGTCTTCCGACGTGACACGCGATTGGATGGCGTAACCGAGCAATTTGATATCCTCTTGTTTCGGCATGTGGATGACGTCGCCGTGGAGCGACTCCCCTTGCGCGATCATGAGTTGCGTCTGGACGATATCGAATCCGGTCACCATCTCGGTGATCGTATGCTCGACTTGGATACGCGGGTTGACTTCGATGAAGTAGAATGACTCGTCTTCCGTGACGAGAAATTCGACCGTACCGGCATTGATATAGCCGACGTGGCGCATCAGTTTCACGGCTGCGTCACAGATGGCTTGACGCGACGCATCCGATAACGTCACACAAGGTGCGACTTCGACGACTTTTTGGTGACGGCGCTGCACCGAGCAATCGCGTTCGAACAAGTGAATGATGTTCCCATGGTCATCCCCGAGGATTTGGACCTCGATATGTTTCGGGCGTTCCACTAGTTTTTCTATGTACACTTCGTCTGAACCGAACGCTTGCTTCGCTTCTGACTTGGCACGTTCAATCAAATCTTTCATCTCGGCTTCCGTACGGATGACACGCATCCCACGGCCGCCTCCGCCCATCGCGGCTTTGACCATGAGCGGGAAACCGTGCTCGTTCGCAAAGTCTAAAGCGTCCTCATAAGACGTGAGCGGTCCGTTCGAACCTGGAATGACCGGGAGTCCGGCTGCGATCGCATTTTGACGGGCCCGAACTTTATCCCCGAACGCATGAAGGTGCGCTTCGTTCGGTCCGACGAAGATGATGCCTTCTTCGCGGCAACGACGTGCGAGTTCGATATTCTCAGACAAGAAACCGTAACCTGGATGGATCGCGTCAGCCCCCGACTGTTTCGCGATGCGGATCACGTCCTCGATATCGAGATAGGCGTCAATCGGTTTTTTATCGAGACCAATCAAGTAAGCCTCATCCGCTTTAAAGCGGTGTAACGAGCCGCTGTCTTCTTGAGAATAGACGGCGACCGTGCGCATCCCTAATTCAGTGGCGGCACGGAACACGCGGATGGCGATTTCACCACGGTTGGCTACGAGTAATTTGCTAATTGATTTCAACATAAATCCCCCCATTTAAGTAGTTCAATCTTTTTTACCTTACAACATGCAATGACGAACTTTGAACGTTTTCTGCGGATTTCTCCCGGATTTCGGCTCGTTTCGTCGCTTCCCGATGCCGATTTCGCATCGAGATGCTACTGAGCACACCGAGAATCCCCATCGTCATGATGAGTGACGTCCCGCCGTAACTGACGAGCGGGAGCGTGACACCTGTACCCGGGAACCAACCGGACATGGCACCGATATTGATTCCGGTTTGGACCATGATTTGAGCGGCGATGCCGAACGAGACGAACATCGCAAAATGGTTGTCGCTATGGTTGGCGATATTGACGGCCCGGAAAGCGATGAAGAACAGCAAGGCGAGGACGACGACGACCCCGATAAAGCCGAGCTCCTCGGCGATGATGGACATGATATAGTCCGTCTCCGGTTCCGGCAAGTATCCGTACTTCTGATAACTGTTCCCGAGACCGACGCCGGTCAAGCCCCCATGTACGATCGAGATGATCGACATGAGCAATTGGTGCCCATAGCCTTCCGGGTCCATGAATGGATTGAAGACGACTTCGATGCGGCTGCGCTGGTTCTCCGAGAAGATTGTCGTGAACATCAAATAGACAAGTCCCAATCCGGCGAGCACGGCAGGCACGATGATCCGAAGCGGCGCCCCGACGGCGAGCCACATGAGGAACATGATGGCCCCGAGGACGAACAAGCCCCCCATATCCGGTTGACCGTTGATGGCGATGGCGTAAGGGAAAAAGAAGTAGATGACCGGTATCATGAAGAAGGCACCGAACTGAGCCCGGATTCCTTTTTTCATGATAGCGGCTCGCCCTAGTCGACCAGGCAACCCTTTCAGTTCCCCATTCCACAACTGGTGATAATAGTTGGCGAGCAATAGAATCAATACGAATTTCGCGACCTCGACCGGTTGCATCGTAAAGCCGCCGATGATGAGCCAGGCGCGCGCCCCGTTAAGAGCCGGCATCGCCCACGTGATGAACAACAGCATGACCGATACGAGATAGAGGCCGTACAAAATATTAGGTTTTCTAAAGTTCTCATAGCGGAACATCGTCGCAATGAAATAGACGACAATACCGATTCCTGCATAGACGAGTTGACGATAGAACAGACTGCTGTTCGCGTAATCCCCGCGATTCCACACGCTCGCACTATAAATCATGATCGAACTGATTCCGACGAGCATGAGCACTGCAATGAACAACGAGAAATCAAAATACCGAAACCGTGTTTTCATGTTTTCACTTCCTTATGTACAACAATCACTGACCCATTATAAAAAAATACTCAAACAGCGCCGCTTGCACAGTTTGAGTATAAGGTTCATAAATCTGAAGCTTCCGCGAGGGCGGACAACTTTTGTTCCAATGAATCGAGCAGTCCTTTACCTTCAATGTCTGAAATGAGTCCAAGACGGACCGCAAAATCAATTTGGCGTGATAGACCGAACATATGTGTATCAAGCACCTCTTCATAAAGCGGGCACTTCGGCATTTTTAGGTTTTCTAACTGCACTTCAATCAAACAACGGATTTTTTCAGCATCGGCCTCTAATAGTTGAAGCGCTTGCTCCCGTTGGACTGCAGCCAAATTTGTCGCCACTACGACCCCTCCTCCGTACAATGACAGACTGTTTGTCATAACTCAACTGTACATTATATTTCATCATAATTCAATGAACAGTCTAGATTCAGGGCGAGTTTCTCGCAGGTTCCCTTTTTCTGAGAAAGAGCTGTATAATGTACAGTGTATTGTGAATAAAGGGGGCGTATCCATGATTTTTCCACTAGACGGAGCGGTTCGTCACGCGCTGACAATCGACCCGACCGTATGGATTTTTGATGACCGCAAGCGAAACGTCGAGGACCTCGACCGCGCGGTAGAAAGTGATAACGACGCATACTATGCCAAGATGGGGAAGGCATGGGATGACGGTTTGACGCAAGGGTCACGCGTCGACCATAACAAGCCGATGTCTCGAGCCGATAAGGATGCGGCGCTGCGCGACTCGTTCGCGATGCCGTTCGCGCCATTCCTTCAAAACGCCGAACCGATCGCCACGGCGACGCACGTCAGTTTTTATGGGGAGACGGTGCTCACGTTGCCAATCGATGAGGCGCAAAGCGTTTACTTACAGTTCTCTCAGGACGGAAAAGTACTCGCAGACGGCCCAGTGTATGTCTTGCACGATCAACAAGTATGGCGTGGTGTCCATCACATCGCCGTACGTACAGAAGGATGACGGAGAAGGCACAGCGCCTTCTCTTTTTTGGACTTTTTACTTCACAAAGTGTAACATATAGGGTATCGAAAAACTTAAAGCTCGAAAGGTCGTGACGCTTACGTACCCTTTATGGAAAAAAAACCTAATCATCGTCTGGATCGGTAGTTTTTTGACGGCGGCCTCGATGAGTCTTGTCCTGCCGTTCCTCCCCTTGTTCATCGAAGAGCTCGGGGTCACCGATCCCGACCACGTCGTCACGTGGTCCGCGGTCGCTTTCGGCGCCACTTTCCTCGTGGCTGCCATCGTCTCCCCGCTGTGGGGACGTCTCGCTGACCAAAAAGGCCGCAAACTGATGCTCGTCCGTGCCAGCCTCGGTATGGCCGCCGTCATGACGCTCATCAGTTTCGTCCAAGACGTATATCAGCTCGTCGGCTTACGGCTCTTGATGGGTGCCGTATCCGGATTCATCTCGGCGGGGATCACCCTCGTCGCTTCGCAAACGCCTAAAGAGAAAAGTGGCTGGGCGCTCGGCACATTGTCGACCGGTGGCATCACCGGCGGACTCCTCGGTCCATTGATCGGCGGACTCCTCGCAGACTTGATTGGGCTTCGACCCGTTTTTCTCTTGACCGGCAGTGCCTTATTCATCACGTTTCTCATCACACTCGTGTTCGTCAAAGAGGACTTTGTGCCGGTGGCGCGCGAGCGGCTTGATTCGACGCGATCGATTATCGCCTCGCTCCGTCACCCACAACTCATCTTCAGCCTGTTTCTGACGACGTTCTTAATCACGTTCTCGGCCCAATCAATCGGCCCGCTGTTGACGCTGTACGTCCGTGAATTGAACCCGTATACGACGTCGCTCGCTTTTATCGCAGGGATTGTCGCATCGGCACCGGGTGTAGCCGCCCTTATTTCCGCCCAACGTCTCGGTCGGCTCTCCGACCGCTACGGGGCTGAACGCATCTTGTTCTGGGCGCTCATTATTTATAGTGCCTTCTTGATTCCCCAGGCGTTCGTGACATCGACGACCCAACTCGTCATCATGCGGTTCGGGCTCGGCTTCGCCACGGCGGCACTCATGCCGTCGGTACAGTCGTTGCTCCGGCAACATACGCCGAGCCGGGCGACCGGTCGCATCTTCTCTTACAACCAGTCGGCCCAGTTCATGGGCAACTTGCTCGGACCGTTGTTCGGTTCGCAAGTCGTCGCCCACTTCGGATTCTCGGCACTGTTTATCGTGACCGGCCTGATTATGCTGATGAACGCCTTCCTAGAAAAATCGAACGTGCAAGTCGCACTTCATCCGAATACGAAATAAACGCCGAGCAGCTGCTCGGCGTTTTTCGTTATAGTAAATCGGCGGCCAACCGGGCGAGCGACGAACGCTCTCCTTTGATGAGTTGGACGTGTCCGAATACGTTTTGACCTTTGAAGCGTTCGACGGCGTACGTGAGACCGTTCGAATACTCGTCCAAGTACGGGTGGTCGATTTGATACGGATCCCCGACGAGGACGATTTTCGAGTTCTCGCCGACCCGGGTCAGAATCGTCTTAATCTCATGTTTCGTCAAGTTCTGGGCCTCGTCGATGATGATGAACTGATCCGGCATGCTGCGGCCACGGATATACGTGAGCGCCTCGAGCTGAATCGATTTGATACCGGCCAAGATGTTCCCAAGTTCGTCTTTCGAGTTGGCATTGAACAAGAACTCCAAGTTATCATAAATCGGCTGCATCCACGGTCGGAGCTTCTCTTCCATCTCACCCGGCAAATAACCGATATCGTTCCCCATCGGGACGACCGGTCGGGCCACGACGAGCTTGTTGAAGCGACGTTCGTCTTCGACGAGCGACAGGCCTGCCGCGAGCGCGAGCAACGTCTTCCCGGTCCCGGCCTTCCCGAGCAGTGTCACGAACGGGATATCATCCCGTAGCAACAAGTCGAGCGCCATCCGTTGTTGGACGTTACGAGGATGGATGCCCCACACGTGCTCCACATCTAGCGACAGCGGACGAAGAATCGGTTGCAATCCATCGACGACCGCGAGTGCGCTCGCTTTCGAGACGTTACTCTTTAAGACGACGAATGAGTTCGGATATAGCTGATTTTTGGAAACGGCCTCGAGCGGAAGCTGGCGGACTTTATAAAATTCATCGATGATGGCCTGATCGACTTCGATTTCACGATAGCCGGCGTATAAATTCGTCGTATCGACAATGTGGTCGGTCAAGTAATCCTCGGCTTCAATGCCGATGGCGTCCGCTTTGACACGGACGAGTATATCTTTCGAGACGACCACGACTTTACGGGTCCGGTCGTGCTCGTATTGTTTCATCAGTCCGAGTGCCACGGTCAGGATACGATTGTCGTTCGTCATGACGTCGAACGGGAAATCGACGGTATGCTCGTGACCGATCTCGACGAACAAGCGTCCGCCGTTCTCGAGCGGGACCCCGTCGTGCAGTTTTCCGGTCGTCCGCAGTTGGTCGAGCACGCGTGCCGTTTCTCGGGCGTTGCGGCCGACTTCATCCATGTTGCGTTTTTTACCGTCAAGCTCTTCTAAAACGATGGCGGGGATGACGACATCGTGCTCATCGAATTGGAACAGGGATAGTGGGTCGTGTAAGAGTACGTTCGTATCGAGCACATACGTTTTTTTCATAGACTTTGCCGCCCCTCGAAAATTGTTGGTGATCAAGAATTCAAACTCTCCTTGACTTCACGGTCCAACTTTTCTGCTGCTTCGACATCGTACGTCTTGACGATGTCCGGTTGTCCATACGTCGCCCCATAAAAGGATATATTACGGACCTCCTCGACTTTCCCTTCAAAAAAGCGAAGGTGTAACGCCGGCTTCACGCTCGGCTCGAACTCGTGTACGTGTGACAGGGCGATGCTGTAGGCAAGTCCTCCTTCAAGAAAGATGAGACTCGCTGTCTTTTCCTGCGAGAGCAACGTGATCACATGCGAATTCTTCGTCAACGCCAAGCGAATCGTCCTCTCGTTCGGCGCTTGCACCCAGCTGATCGCATGGGTGATCGGCCACCGTTTCGGCTCATCAAACGTGACTAAAAACGTCAACGGCATCTCGTTCAATACGTCTTGTTGCGCCCTCGAAAGTTCGAACGCAGCTTTACTCGCCATAGACTCCCCTCCTCCCGAACGGGTATACGAAATGGATTCGCCCTTACAATCCTCTTTCCCTGCTTTTCTCTCCTGAAATCATGCTATAATCAACGAAGAGGAAGGTGAGACCATGCGCGTAAAGTGCTCTCTTTGTGACAAAATCGATACGATTGATTCGTGGTCGTTCGAAGCGAAACGACTTCGTAATAAACCTGCTAAAACGTATATGTGCCAGACGTGTCAAGAACGCATCACCGCGCGAACCGCGGAACGTGTCGCGACCGGCCAATTCCACCTATATCCATCGTTCCGGCAAAAACGGAGATGGTAATCAAAAATGGACGTATCGCCCGAGGGCGTTACGTCCATTTTTTAATGTGATTCGATGCCTTGTCGACGGTTCCACCAGAGGCGACCCCGGTAGATTGCCAAGACGACAGCCATGACAAGGAGAACTTCTGGAATCGGCCATGTGAAGAAGACGAGCGCCATCGTGCCTGCACCGAGTGCGAGCAACATATAGACGACGAGTGACTTCCACCACGTCAATTGTTTCGCAAAACCTAATTTAAACACAAGGATTGTCAATAAGATGACCGTGATGATTAACGCGTTGAACCCGACCGAGAAGTCGTTCGCGTCACTGCCGACGCCAAGTAGCGAGGCAATCCACGGCACATCGATTTGTGTGATGTCCATCGTTTGAGAAGCTTTCAAGCTGATAATCCCCCTTTATTTCCTACACAACCATTCTACACTATCCAAAACAAAAGGGAACGCCTAGGCGCTCCCTTTTTTCCGACTTATTCTTTACCAAGTTTACGACGCTTGTCAGCTTTCTCGCGTTCGTTCTTGTTCAAGACTTTTTTACGGAGACGAATCGACTCCGGCGTGATTTCACAGTACTCGTCATCGTTCAAGAACGTGAGCGACTCTTCGAGTGAGAAGACGCGTGGACGTTTCAAGACTTGTGTCGAGTCTTTTGATGAAGCACGCATGTTCGTCAACTGTTTCCCTTTGACGGCGTTGATGGCGAGGTCGACGTCACGGTTACATTCACCGATGATCATTCCCTCGTATACATCTGTACCTGGCTCGATGAAGATCGTTCCACGGTCTTCAAGTGCACCGATCGAGTAAGCCGTAGACTTACCAGGTTCGATACAAACCATGACACCACTGCGGCGTCCGCCGATGTCAGCAGCGATGAACGGACGGTACTCTTCGAACGTGTGGTTCAAGATTCCGTATCCGCGTGTCGCTGACAAGAACTCGTTACGATATCCGATGAGACCACGTGAAGGAACGATGAATTCCATACGTGTTTGACCGTTGTCGTTCGTGTTCATGTTGGCAAGTTCACCTTTACGGAGACCGATTGACTCCATGACTGAACCTGTGTACTCTTCTGGCACGTCGATGATGACGCGTTCGAACGGCTCGATTTTCGATCCATCTTCGTCTTCACGAATGATTACTTGTGGTTTCGAAACTTGAAGCTCGTAGCCTTCACGACGCATGTTCTCGATCAAGATCCCGAGGTGAAGCTCACCGCGTCCTGAAACGACCCATTGGTCAGGTGAATCTGTGTTCTCGACACGGAGTGAAACGTCCGTCTCAAGTTGTTTCATCAAACGCTCTTCGATTTTACGTGCCGTCACGAAATCGCCTTCGCGTCCTGCAAATGGAGAGTTGTTCGTCATGAAACGCATTTGAAGCGTCGGCTCATCGATACGGAGGAGCGGAAGTGGCTCTTCTTTACCGACTGGCGTGACCGTCTCACCAACGTTGATGTCTTCCATCCCGGCGATGGCAATCAAGTCACCAGCTTTGGCTTCTTCGATTTCAACACGCTTGAGGCCGAAGTAACCGAACAATTTCGTGACACGGAGTTGTTTGATTGATCCGTCTGTTTTGCAAAGTGACACTGATTCGCCGACTTTGATTTTCCCACGGAAGACGCGACCGACACCGATCCGGCCGAGGTAGTTGTCGTAGTCGAGCATCGTGACTTGGAACTGAAGCGGCTCATCCGAGTTATCGATTGGTGCCGGTGTGTTCTCAAGAATCGTGTCGAGCACGTACGTGATTGTATCTTCTTGCTTCTCTGGATCAGGATCGAACGAACTTGAACCGCTGACAGCAGACGTATAGACGACAGGGAATTCAAGTTGATCTTCATCTGCTCCAAGGTCAATCAACAAGTCGACAACTTCGTCGACGACGTCGAGTGGGCGTACCATCGGCTTGTCGATTTTGTTTACGACAACGATTGGACGGAGACCTTGGTCGAGTGCTTTCTTCAATACGAAACGCGTTTGCGGCATGCAGCCTTCACGTGCATCGACAACGAGGATAACGCCGTCAACCATACGCATAATCCGCTCTACTTCACCACCGAAATCGGCGTGACCTGGCGTATCAACGATGTTGATGCGTGTATCTTTATAATCGATTGCCGTGTTTTTCGCGAGAATCGTGATTCCGCGTTCACGTTCGATGTCGTTCGAGTCCATGGCGCGTTCTGCGACCATTTCGTTTGTCCGGAATGTACCAGACTGTTTCAATAATTCATCGACGAGCGTTGTTTTACCGTGGTCAACGTGGGCGATGATGGCTACGTTCCGAAGGTTAGTTCTTACATTCATGTAGTTAGTCCTCTCTTATTTAAAAAAGTTTCATCTTTTATTCAACTTTAAGAGTATAGCACACGTCCCACCACCTTTGTCGAGTGTTATCGACTGTTAACGTTTTCAAACGCATCATTTTTGACTACAATGAAGAAGACTAGCGAAAAAAGGGGGAATCTCCATGCAACTCATGTTCGTTTTAATCGCGACCGCGGTCGTCGCCGGCTTCGTCGGCATCGGCATCGGTGTCGCTGAAGGAAGTGCCGCCATCATCATCGGCAGTCTCGCCTTGAGCGGCATCGCCACATTCTTTGGAATCAACTTGCGCCGTCGGGTCCTCTCGAGCCGACGTCCATAACAGAAGGCCCGGGCGATTAGCCCGGGCCTTGTTTATGATGTTGTCCTTCTGGCGCCCATGCTTATAGGTCGCGCGTCAGACAGATACGGTCACGCAAGACGAGCCCGTCCTCTTCAATCGGCGGATACCCGTGGTCCGGGAAGTAGTCGCGCTCGACCGATTCAAAGCGGAAACCGGCTTGCTGATAGAAGCGCAACTGGACGATGCTCGAGTTGCCCGTACAGACGAGCATCTGCTTAGCCCCGCTGCTCTCGGCCCGACGAATCGCGTCTTGGAGCAGGCGTTGCCCGATCGTCTGGTTCTGCCGTTCCGGTTTGACGGCGATATTGACGAGCTCGATTAACGACTCGCTGCGTGTGACGAGCATGTACGCCCCGACACGTTCCCCGCCGAGCGTGGCCTCATACGTCGTCCCTGCTTTGTATTGGTCGCGCACCATCGCCTCATTCGGGTTGGCCAAGACAAGTAAGTCACGGACGCGGTCGTAAGACCCGTTGATTCCGATTTGCAAGTCCGGCTTCGCTTCAAAGGTCGCGCCCTTGGCGATGACGTAATGCTTCACGACGTCTTTGACGAACGTCTCGCTCCCCGCGAGGACGGACGTCTTCCCGTTATAGCGGACCGGCTCCCCATAAATCGA
Organism: Exiguobacterium sp. J17977; assembly: GCF_018616375.1. Classification (GTDB taxonomy): domain Bacteria; phylum Bacillota; class Bacilli; order Exiguobacteriales; family Exiguobacteriaceae; genus Exiguobacterium; species Exiguobacterium mexicanum. The sequence continues at coordinate 504,320 of NZ_JAEQBB010000002.1, forward strand.
GGCGACCCGTCCCCCGACTTCTTCGACGAGCAGTTTACCGGCGGCATAGTCCCACGGCATATTGCGCATCGTGATATAGCCGTCGACCCGTCCCGCTGCGAGCCAGGCGAGTTCGAGCGAAGCAGCCCCATGCGCCCGTGTACCGACCGAGTCGCGTACAATCGGTGCGAGCACTTCGGGTGCGATTTGCTGGTTCGGCGTCACCCATGTCGCGTTCATACTAAGGAAAGCGTCCCGGACATGATGCTCTTTGATGGGCGTCAGTTTCCGTCCGTTCAGCGTCGTCCCGTAACCGCGACGTGCGACGAACAGCTCGTCCGCCATCACATCATAGACGAAGCCGTACTCGACGACCCCATCGACCATGATGGCAATCGAGATGGCGAACATCCGCTTTTGATGGATGAAGTTCAACGTGCCGTCAATCGGGTCGACGAACCAGACCGTGCCCGACAAATCATCCGGTTTCGTCGAGATGCCTTCTTCCCCGATAATATGATGCTCCGGATACGACTCACGTATCCGATCGACGATCAACTGTTCGACGGCCCGATCGATTTCCGTGACCAAATCACCTTTCCCCGTCTTGCGTTCGATTCGATAGCTCTCGTCAATCTGTAAGCGAATATACTCCCCTGCCTGTTTAATCAAGTCAATCGCGAACCATTCCAACATGTTTATCACCTCTATTATGTATTGTACCAAACAAAAACCAGTATCCGCATGGAATACTGGTTGAATGGGTAGTTGTGGGTCAGGCTTCGAGACGCAATAGTTCTTGGCGATATTTCTCTAACCGATGCTTGCTAGCCTGGACAGTGGCATCATCTTGTGACGCCATTGCATCGAAGAGCGTTGCCAATTCATAATCAATCTCTAAGCGCAGCACCGGAATCCGTTTTTCTGCGTCTTTTCTTTTGAATGCCTCGATTACTTGTTTCATGAGATGCCACACTCCTTTAGTTGGGCTACAAGTTACGGTTTAGTGAGTTGAATTGAGTATATCAGATGAGATTCAAAAAAGAAAGAGAATTGTCTGACTATTTTGAATTTTTTATCTTAGTGAGTATATTCCCATTTCAACTGAGCCTAAACCTGATTGAACTGTTAATGATATGTACCCTATTTATAAGAGAAATAACAAAAAAAGCATGAGAAAACGGTTACGTCCTCTCATGCTTTCCAGCAGTTACAACTTTATAATCTTTGCATTTGATTTTAGGGCCGCTTGAACCGTACGATAGGTAGAGTATCCGGTCTGCTCATCGTGGACGGCACTCAGCTGTTTCTCTTCTGACTTCGACGTCACGATTTGTTTGAACGACCGATAAGCGTCCAAAAACGACTCGCGGTCGACACCGCCTTCATTGGCCAAGGCGACTTGGTTATAGAACTCGACGACTTCAATCAGTTCATCTGTCGTCCAGTCCGGATTGATCGGATAGTTGATTTGCATATTCTTCACCTCGACAACCATTGTATCAACAAAAAAAACTATTGCAAGTTGGGATAGAAATCACTATAGTTTTTTTGTTGCATTGTTTTTGAATCGAAATGTTCAGATTGCCCAAAGCTTGAAACCAAACCGACAACCCATATACACACTGTTATCAAGGAGGACTTACTATTGAAACTTAAAGGTGCTACACAGCTCGAGACACCGCTCTTTGACACGTTGCTTACGCACGTGGATACGAACCCGATCGCGTTCCATATCCCAGGCCATAAAGGCGGGAAAGGGATGGACCCGCAATTCCGTGACTTCATCGGCGAAAACGCCTTGAAGATCGATTTGATCAACATCGCCCCGCTCGATGATCTCCATCATCCGAAAGCATCGATTGCCGAGGCCGAGCGCCTCGCTGCCGAGGCGTTCCGTGCCGACGAGACATTCTTCTCGGTCCAAGGGACGTCAAGTGCCATCATGGCGATGATCATGGGCGTCGTCGGTCCGAACGAGAAAATCATCGTTCCCCGGAACGTGCATAAATCCGTCATGTCCGCGCTCATCTTGACCGGGGCCCACCCGGTCTTCATCCATCCGGAATATGATGAGACGTACGGGATTGCCCACGGGATCACAGCAAGCGCCGTCGAACGCGCCCTCGAGATGCACCCGGACACGAAAGCGGTCCTCGTCATCAACCCGACCTACTTCGGCATCGCCGGTGACTTAGAGCGCATCGTCGCCGTCGCCCATGCACAAGACGTACCGGTCCTCGTTGATGAGGCACACGGTGTCCACTTGCCGTTCCACGACGAGCTCCCACTCTCGGCGATGCAAGCCGGAGCGGACGTCGCGGCCACGAGCGTTCACAAGCTCGGCGGCTCGATGACGGGAAGTTCGATTTTGAACGTCCGTCGCGGTCTCGTCTCGCCGGAACGGATTCACGCGATGTTGTCGATGATCACGACGACGTCGACGTCTTATCTCCTCCTCGCGTCGCTCGATGCGGCACGTCGTCAATTGGCGACGAAAGGAGAGGCGATGAACGAACGTGCCCTCACGCTCGCACGATCGGCCCGTACCGCCATCGACAACATGCCCCACTTAGCGGTATACGGTCACGCCGAACTTCACTCAGAGTCGACATACGCACTCGACGAGACGAAAATTCTCGTCTCTGTTCGTGAGCTCGGCATCACCGGCTTTGAAGTCGAAAAGTACTTGCGCGAGACGCATCGCATCGAAGTCGAGATGTCAGATCTGTTGAACGTGCTGTTCATCGTGACGAGCGCTGACGACGAGTCGACGATTCAAGCGTTGATTGACGGCATGCGTGACGTAGTATCCGTGTATGACCAGTCTGGGAACGATTCGCTATCGATTATGCTTCCTGAGATTCCACCACTCGCGCTCAGCCCGCGTGACGCGTTCTATGAGGAGACGGAAACGATTCCGCTCGAGAACGCCGTCGGACGCATCTCGGCCGAGTTCATCATGGTGTATCCGCCAGGAATCCCGATTATTATCCCAGGTGAGCTCATCACGACATCGACGCTCGACTATATCATGGCGAACATCGAGGCCGGTCTTCCCGTTCAAGGACTTGAAGACGAGTCGCTTCAAATGATTAAAGTCATCCAACAGACGAAAGCCATCCGTTAAGACGAAAGCGAGCCGGTCCACATGGACCGGCTCGCTTCAGGCTGTTGACGAACCAAATCGCCCATCGCGATTTGGTTCGTCTTTTTTTGTGTTCCATGTGCTCGAGGCGCTCT
>NZ_JAEQBB010000011.1 GCF_018616375.1 Exiguobacterium sp. J17977
TGGGGGTCTCCCCCTGTGAGGATAGGACGTTGCCAGGCCAACGCGAAAGACGATCGAGCACCCGCTCGGTCGTCTTTTTTCTGTTTAAAGCGGTGTCGCAGTTGCGACATCGCTTTTCGTTTGCCTTTTTTTGAATCAATGATAGAATATAGTCAAAAGTCAAAGATGGTCAGAGGGTGGTGGAGATGAGAAACATATCGGATGTAATCGAACAGTATTTAAAACAAGTGCTGAAGGAGAGCCAGGCCGAAGCAATCGAGATTAAACGGCAAGATATTGCCAAGCGTTTCGAATGTGTTCCGTCTCAAATCAACTACGTCATCAATACGCGCTTTACGGTCGAGAAGGGCTATCTTGTCGAAAGTAAGCGTGGAGGCGGGGGATATATTCGCATTCGTCGTGTGATTTTACATGAAAAGCAAGACGTGTTGGTCAGCTTGATGGATATTTTACAAGACCATCCTCGTCTTTCCGAACAGCTTGTCGAGAACATCTTGATTCGCTTATTTGAAGAAGGAATGTTGAGCGAGCGTGAAGTGCGGTTGCTCTATCATTTATTATCTGATGAAGCGCTAGGGCTGCACGCTGACGATCGTCACTTGATTCGAAGACAACAGTTACTCGCATTAATGAAGTTACTTAGTTACCATTGACCGACGGAGGCATAAAAAGATGTTATGCGAACGATGCAAACGGCGACCTGCCATCAATGAGATCCAAGTAGTCGAGAACGGGATACCGGTGACGAGACGACTATGTCGTCAATGTACAGTCGAACTGATGGCAGGTTACGTGCCAGCCGTGAAACGGTGCCCAGGCTGTCAATTGACACAAACTGAATTAGCTCATCTTCGAAAAGCGGGCTGTACCACTTGTTATACCGTTTTTCGCGAAGAATTGATTAAAATCACACGTCAGTATCAACAAGGTCATGACGAACATGTAGGTTCGATGCCAGATGCGTTACGGACTCCCGACGAGCGAATCGAAGAGCGACTTGCAAAGTTGGCAGGGGAGTTGGAACGAGCTGTCGAACAAGAAGATTATGAACGCGCAGCCAGGCTGAAAAAAGAGATTAATCAATTGAAAGGGCGAGGTGAGGCGTGATGGAGTCTTATCTTAAACATCCACTTGGTCCTAAAATGAGAGAGCGAGCCAAGTTAGATGATTTGGTCATCTCGACTCGCATTCGTCTGGCGCGCAATTTAAAAGATACCGTCTTTTCTCCCGTATTATCGGAAGAAGGACAGCATCAACTTTGTGAACGGATTGAAACGTCACTTGGAGGATTGCAGGGCTTTGAATACCTGCATATGGGTGATTATGATCAAGTGACCCGACAAGCGCTCGTTGAAAAGCATTTGATTAGCCCGACGATTGCCGGGAAAGAACAAAGTGCCGTCTTTTTAAGCGAAGATGAGACCATCAGCGTACTCATCAATGAAGAAGATCATCTACGAATTCAAACGCTACTCCCAGGTTATCAAGTAGAAGAGGCTTTCGAACTGGCAAGACGTGTCGATGCTCTCTGTGGGGAGTCCCTTCCTTACGCATTTGATGAACAGCTAGGTTATTTGACAACATGTCCGAGTAATATCGGGACAGGTCTACGCGCCTCGGTGATGCTTCATCTGCCGGGATTGACGTTGACCGGACGGATAACTCCTATTCTAAAAGAACTTCGTAAGCTCGGATACACGATTCGGGGACGTTACGGGGAAGGCAGTGATGCGGCGGGACGACTGTTCCAACTATCGAACCAGCGCACGTTAGGGAGCCATGAAGCCCAACTGTTAACCGACTTCATGGAAATCACGGAACAAGTCATTCAGGCAGAGCGACAAGCCCGCGAAGAGTTATTGGCTCGCAACCAGGACGAGTTAGAAGATCAGTTTTATCGCTCATACGGGATTTTACGGTATGCCAAACTGCTATCGTCAACAGAGGCTGTCGAACGCCTGTCCGATCTTCACTTGGCAAGTGACCTGGGTATTTTATCGGACTGGAGTCCGCCTCAGTTTCATGAACTGATTGTAAAACTTCAATCAGGTTTCCTACAAAAGCATTTCGGGAAAACATTATCTACGAAAGAACGAGATCGCGAACGTGCGACGCTCGTTCGTCGAACGTTAGATCATGGGTTAGTTTGATCCAACTTTAAGGAGGTTTTGTCAATGATGTTTGGTCGATTTACAGAACGAGCTCAGCGCGTATTAGCTTTAGCACAAGAGGAAGCAGTACGGCTTGGCCATCATAATATCGGTACAGAGCACATTTTACTCGGACTTGTTCGTGAGGGAGAAGGGATTGCCGCTAAGGCACTGTTCGCTCTCGGACTCACGTCGGAAAAAATTCAGCAAGAAGTCGAGGCGCTCATCGGACGAGGTTCCGAAAACGGATCGACGATTCACTATACACCACGTGCGAAAAAAGTGATTGAGCTATCGATGGATGAAGCGCGAAAACTTGGTCACTCTTATGTCGGGACTGAACACATTCTCCTCGGCGTCATTCGTGAAGGCGAAGGGGTGGCAGCCCGAGTCTTGAACAACCTTGGAATCAGTTTGACGAAGGCGCGTCAGCAAGTGCTCCAGCTCTTAGGAAACACTGAGTCGTCAGCGAATGCATCACAACCAGGTACAAGTGCTGCTACACCGACGCTTGACGGCTTAGCTCGTGACTTGACACAGCAAGCGCGAGAATCACGTCTTGATCCGGTCATCGGTCGCTCAGGCGAAATCCAACGTGTCATCGAAGTGTTATCACGCCGGACGAAAAACAACCCGGTCCTCATCGGGGAACCAGGGGTCGGGAAAACGGCAGTCGTCGAAGGACTCGCCCAACAGATCATCAACAATGAAGTGCCGGAAACACTTCGGAACAAGCGCGTCATGGTGCTCGATATGGGTACACTCGTCGCTGGAACGAAGTACCGCGGTGAATTTGAAGATCGTTTGAAAAAAGTGATGGATGAGATTCGCCAAGCTGGGAACGTCATTCTCTTCATTGACGAGTTGCATACGTTAATTGGTGCCGGGGGTGCAGAAGGCGCAATCGATGCGTCGAATATCTTGAAACCGTCACTCGCACGTGGTGAACTCCAATGTATCGGGGCGACGACACTCGATGAGTACCGGAAGTATATCGAAAAAGATGCCGCGCTCGAACGTCGCTTCCAGCCGATTCAAGTCAACGAACCGACGACGGATGAGGCAGAACAAATCCTCTTCGGGTTACGTGACCGTTACGAAGCTCACCATCGCGTCACAATCACAGATGAAGCGATTCACGAAGCCGTCGTTCTCTCGGACCGCTACATCTCGGATCGCTTCCTTCCAGATAAAGCGATCGACCTCGTCGATGAGGCTGCTTCGAAAGTGAGACTTCGCTCGTTCACGGCACCGCCGAACTTGAAAGAGCTCGAGGCTCGTCTTGAGTCGATTCGCAAAGAAAAAGATTCGGCTGTACAGAGTCAAGAGTTCGAGAAGGCTGCCTCACTACGCGATACCGAACAGAAACTTCGAGATGAACTCGAACAGCTCAAATCGGAATGGCAGAATAAGCAAGGGAACGAAAAACTCGAAGTAACGAAAGAAGACATCGCGCAAGTCGTTGCCAACTGGACAGGAGTACCTGTGACGAAGATTGCTGAAGAAGAGACAGACCGTCTCCTCAAACTCGAATCGATTCTCCACGGCCGAGTCATCGGTCAAGATGAAGCAGTTAAATCGATTTCGCGGGCGATTCGCCGGGCTCGTGCCGGATTGAAAGATCCGAAACGTCCGATTGGTTCGTTTGTCTTCCTCGGACCAACTGGTGTCGGGAAAACTGAGTTGGCTCGTGCTGTGGCTGAAGCGTTGTTCGGTGACGAAGACGCCATCATTCGAATCGACATGTCGGAGTACATGGAGAAACACGCGACGAGTCGTCTCGTTGGATCGCCTCCAGGTTACGTCGGTTACGAAGAGGGCGGTCAATTGACAGAGAAGGTTCGCCGCAAGCCATATTCGGTCATCTTGCTTGATGAGATTGAAAAGGCTCACCCTGAAGTATTCAACATCTTACTCCAAGTGCTCGATGACGGGCGCTTGACCGACTCGAAAGGGCGTACGGTCGACTTCCGGAACACGGTCATCATCATGACATCCAACGTCGGTGCAGCAGCGCTCAAACGGAACAAGTACGTCGGATTCACGGTTGAAGATGACGTGAAGCGTGAATATACGGAAATGAAAGATAAAGTCATGGAAGAATTGAAAAAGGCGTTCCGTCCTGAGTTCTTGAACCGGATTGACGAAATCACCGTCTTCCACTCGCTCCAAAAAGAACACATCCAAGAAATCGTCAAACTTATGGCTGAGACACTTACAAAACGTCTCGGGGAACAAGGGATTGATTTCAGCTTGACGGAATCGGCGCTCGAGAAAATCGCCGAAGTCGGGTACGACCCGGAATACGGGGCTCGTCCACTCCGCCGTGCGCTCCAGCGTGAGGTTGAGGACCGACTCTCAGAAGCGATGCTCAGTGGCAGCATCACAAAAGGCAGCAAAGTGGCGCTCGATGTACAAGATGGCGAATTCGTCGTCCGTAATGAAGGTGTCGTTCAGTAACTACAAGGCTCCCTCTCTCGTGTGAGGGGGCTTTTTTAGACGGAAAGGAACATCATGGCAAAAATTAAAACGAAGTACGTATGTCAGTCATGCGGATACGAATCCGCAAAATGGATGGGACGTTGTCCAGGTTGTAACGAGTGGAATACGCTCGTCGAAGAATTTGTCGAAGAGAAAAAGGCGAAGCGAGGGGCCGCATTCGTCCATAGCTCCTCGAGACAGTTGAAGCCAGAGCGTCTATCGGATGTCGTGTCGCAAGAAGAGACGCGCGTCCATACGAACAGTCAAGAGTTTGACCGTGTGCTTGGAGGCGGGATTGTCCCAGGCTCGCTCGTCCTCGTCGGTGGGGACCCGGGCATCGGGAAGTCGACGATTCTGCTTCAAGTGAGTGCACATTTGGCTCATAGTGGACGGAAAGTGCTCTATATTTCCGGGGAAGAATCGCTCAAACAGACGAAACTCCGGGCCGAACGGCTCGGCCTGCCGACCGAAGACTTATATGTCCTCGCCGAGACGGATATGCTGATGATTGAACGGGTCATCGATGAAGAACAACCAGGGTTCGTCATCATCGACTCGATTCAAACGGTTTATATGGATGAAATTCAATCGGCGCCAGGTAGTGTCGCCCAAGTCCGAGAATGTACGGCAGCGCTCATGAAAATCGCTAAAACACGAGGAGTGGCCGTCTTTATCGTCGGTCACGTGACGAAACAAGGTTCGATTGCCGGTCCTCGTCTGCTCGAGCATATGGTGGATGCGGTCCTTTACTTCGAAGGGGAGCGTCACCACACGTTCCGAATTTTACGGGCCGTCAAAAACCGGTTCGGATCGACGAACGAGATCGGCATCTTTGAAATGAAAGAAGGCGGGCTCGAAGAAGTGCTCAATCCGTCCGAAATCTTTTTGGAAGAACGAACCGCTGGCGTCTCGGGCTCCACCGTCGTCGCATCGATGGAAGGGACGCGGACCGTGCTCGTCGAGTTACAGGCGCTCATCTCGCCGACCTCGTTCGGGAACCCGCGGCGCATGGCGACCGGGATTGACCAGAACCGGGTCGCCCTTCTCATGGCCGTGCTCGAGAAGCGTTCGGGTCTCTTGCTCCAAACGCAAGACGCTTATTTGAAAGCGGCCGGCGGCGTCAAATTGGACGAACCGGCCATCGACTTGGCCATCTGTATTTCGATTGCGTCAAGTTTCCGCGACCGGCCGACCCGACCGACGGATGTATGTATCGGTGAAGTCGGATTGACCGGTGAGGTACGGCGTGTGTCACGGATTGAGCAACGTGTCGCCGAAGCGGCCAAGCTCGGTTTTACCCGGGCCATCATTCCGAAAAACAATCTCGGGGGCTGGACGGCCCCGCCTGGTATCGATGTCGTTGGTGTCAGCACTGTCGATGAAGCGCTCCAACTGGCTATCCCGTTCTGACGGGGCGCTTCCGGCAGTTTTTAACGCTTTGTAACGAACGCTTTCAAAAGAACCGTGTTACAATGAAAGTGTTAATTTCTTGAAATTTAAATTCATAATAAAGGAGGTGGAATGAGTGAAGATTGCTGTGCGAATCGGATTTATATTGATCGGACTCGTCGTCGGTTGGTTCGGGATTATCGAAGCGATGTTATTGCTAGGTGACCTTGGTGTGAACGTACCGGCTTGGTTGACGATTCCTTACGTTGCTAGTTTGATTGGTGGACTTATCTTCTTCATTCTTAGTTTGTTCTTGACCGATGGGGTCGTTAAATTTATCCGTTTTATCGAAGAACGGCTCGTCCGTTTGCCGGTCGGCGATATTTTGTTTGGCTCGATCGGATTGATTATTGGTTTGTTGATTGCCTTTTTGATTAGCGTCTCGTTAGAAGTGACGAATATCTTCTTGCTCAGCAAGATTGTACCGATTTTTGTGACCGCTCTGTTCGGTTACTTCGGCTTTGCCGTCGGTTACCGGAAACGGAATGAATGGATTAAACTGTTCGTCAAAAGTGAACGAGAGAAGCCGGCCGCAGAACCATTGCGCCGCTCTAACGATAAAATTTTGGATACGAGCGTCATCATCGATGGTCGAATTGCCGATATCTCGAAGACTGGTTTCATCGAAGGGACACTCATCGTGCCGCAGTTCGTCATCGGTGAGCTCCAATATATTGCGGACTCTTCGGATACGTTGAAGCGTAACCGGGGCCGTCGCGGTCTTGATATTTTAAAAGAGTTACAAGACAACGAGCGAATTGAAGTGGAGATTTATGACGGGGACTTTGAAGACGTCGCCGAAGTGGATATCAAATTGATCAAGTTGGCCGAATTGAAAAAAGGCATCGTCGTCACGAACGACTACAACTTGAACAAAGTGTGTGAAGTTCGGAACGTCCCAGTCCTGAACATTAACGATTTGGCCAACTCGGTCAAACAGATCGTCATTCCAGGAGAAGAGATGGTCGTGACGGTCATTAAAGAAGGAAAAGAACAAAATCAAGGTGTCGCCTATCTCGAAGATGGCACGATGGTCGTCGTTGAAGGTGGGCGCAAGCTGATCTCGAAGACGTTACCTGTTGTCGTCACGAGCGTGCTTCAGACGTCGGCTGGCCGTATGATTTTTGCTCGTCCTGAATAAATAAGTGGAAAAAGAGACGCATCGGCGCTCTCTTTTTTCGCGAAAAGGGGTGAATGGAATGGTACGCTATACGGTTGTCATTCCGGCCGCAGGAAAAGGAAAGCGGATGGGAGCCGATGAGAATAAGTTGATGCTGACGTTGCAAGGAAAGCCGATTATCGTGTGGACCGTGGCAGCGTTCGCGAGAGATGCATGGTGCGCGCGCATCGTGCTCGCGGTGCGTCCCGAGGAGCAAGGATGGTTCGAGCAACAGTTGCATCATGTCACGACCCCGATTACATATGTGGCGGGTGGGGAAGAACGACAACAGAGCGTTCGAGCTGGACTACAAGTCGTCGATCCCGAAGATGTCGTCTTGATTCATGATGGGGCACGACCATTCGTGCGCCTCGACCAACTTCATGCCATCGCCGAAGCGGCCAAGACGGAAGGGGCGATTCTCGCTGTTCCGGTCAAAGATACGGTGAAGCAAGTCACGGACGGACACATCACACAGACGGTACCGCGCGAGTCGCTATGGTTGGCGCAGACGCCTCAAGCGTTCCCGGCAAGCGCCATTCAAGCCGCCCATGAGCGGGCAGAAACCGCTCATTTTATCGGGACGGACGATGCCAGTCTATTCGAATGGACCGGCCAACAGGTGACGATCATCCCGGGGGATTATCACAACATTAAAATGACGACCCCGGAAGACTTATTATTTGGTGAAGCGATTTTAACGAAGGAGGACTATCGATGAGAATCGGACAAGGATTTGATGTACATGCGTTCGCCGAAGGGCGGCCGCTCATTTTAGGAGGAATCGAGATTCCACACGACCGCGGCTTGCTTGGCCACTCGGATGCGGACGTCTTATTGCATACGATTGCCGACGCAGCGCTCGGAGCGATTGCGGCGGGGGATATCGGCAAGCATTTCCCCGATACGGACCCAGAGTTTAAAGATGCGGACTCGAAAGTGTTGTTGCAACACGTTTGGCAACTCGTCAAAGCGGAAGGCTATGTGCTCGGCAACGTCGATGCGACAGTGATGGCGGAGCGGCCGAAGCTTCGCACGTACATTGACGACATGCGAGCGGTCATCGCCGAGTTGCTCGAGGCGGACATCAGCCAAGTGAACGTCAAAGCGACGACGACTGAAAAGCTCGGCTTCACCGGACGTGAAGAAGGAATTGCCGCCCAGGCGGTCATCCTGCTCAACCGCGCTTGACAAAAGTGGTATACTATTTGGGCAGAAGAGAAGAAAGGTGGAAATATTATGAGTGAAGTGCGCGTACGCTATGCGCCGAGTCCGACGGGTCACCTTCATATCGGGAACGCCCGGACCGCGCTATTTAACTATTTGTATGCTCGCCATGCCGGCGGGAAGATGATTCTCCGAATCGAGGATACGGATCAGAAACGAAACGTTGAGAACGGTGTTGAGAGTCAAATGAAGTACTTGGAATGGCTCGGGATTGATTGGGATGAAGGTCCAGGCCGCGGCGGCGACTACGGTCCTTACTTCCAAATGGAACGACTCGACCTTTACAATAAATACGTGAACGAGTTGATGGATAATGGACTCGCGTATAAGTGCTATATGACGTCGGAAGAACTCGAGGCAGAACGCGAAGCGCAAATCGCGCGCGGCGAGGCACCACGGTATTCGGGTGCCCACCGTAACTTGAGCGACGAAGAGCAGGCTGCGTTCGAAGCCGAAGGGCGTAAACCGTCGATTCGGATTCGTGTACCAGAGTCGGTCACGTATAAGTGGACCGATGTCGTCAAAGGCGACGTCTCGTTCGAATCAAAAGACTTCGGCGACTGGGTCATCGTCAAACAGGACGGCATCCCGACGTATAACTTCGCTGTCGTCGTCGACGATCACTTGATGAAAATCAGTCACGTGTTGCGTGGGGACGACCATATTGCCAACACCCCGAAACAGATGATGGTCTATGACGCGCTCGGTTGGGACTATCCGGCATTTGGTCACATGACATTGATTTATAATGAGAACCATAAGAAGTTATCGAAGCGTGATGAGTCGATCATTCAGTTCATCGAGCAATACGCTGATCTTGGCTACCTTCCGGGGGCACTCTTTAACTTCATCTCGCTCCTTGGTTGGTCGCCGGTCGGAGAAGAGGAAATCTTCACGAAGGAAGCGTTCATTGAGATGTTTGATGCGGGTCGTTTGTCGAAGAGCCCGGCTGTCTTTGACCAACAGAAGCTTGCGTGGATCAACAGCGTCTATATGAAACAGGCTTCGCTTGACGAAGTGGTGGCACTCAGTTTACCATTCTTACAAGAAGCAGGTCGTTTACCAAACGCCTTGTCGATGGAACAAGCCGATTGGGCGACAGCGTTGATTGCCCTCTATAAAGAACAAATGACACACGGTGCTGAAATCGTGACGTTGACAGATCTGTTCTTTAAGGATGAGGTCGAATACGACGAAGAGGCCAATGCGGTCCTCGCTGGCGAAACGGTACCGGCTGTCCTCGCCGAATTCAAGACTCAACTTGAAGCAATCGAAGACTTCACGCCGGAAGCCGTCAAAGCAGCGACGAAAGCGACACAAAAGGCGACTGGCCAAAAAGGAAAGAACTTGTTCATGCCGATCCGGGTCGCGACGACCGGGCAGACGCACGGACCAGAGCTTCCGAACGCCATTTCACTGATTGGCAAAGAGCGTGTCTTGGCACGACTCACAACATTATTAGCTTAAAGGCAACGATGAGGAAAGTAAGCGGTATGACACTTAACAGAGACTAGAACCTAGGCTGGAAGTTCTAGAAGCGTCCCCCGTCGAAGTGCACCTCGGAGCCGTTCCGGCGATACGTAGTCGGGACCGCGACTCGGCGTTAACGAGACATGAGAGGGGAACTTTCCCAAACAGAGTGGAACCGCGCTTACGGCGTCTCTGTGCCTTGGCACAGGGGCGTCTTTGTTTTTGATATGGAAAAGGAGAACAATTATGGGATTTTGGAAAAGTGTACGGGCCGACATTCAAAATGTGCTCGAACTTGACCCGGCTGCTCGCTCAAAGGCGGAAGTTGTCTTAACGTATCCAGGATTGCATGCGCTTTGGGCGCATCGACTCGCACATGGCCTATGGAAACGTAATGCGAAGCTGTTAGCCAAGTTGATTGCGCAGACGAGTCGTTGGTTAACGGGGGTGGAAATTCACCCGGGGGCAGTCATTGGCGAACGGCTGTTCATCGACCATGGGTTTGGGATTGTCATCGGCGAGACGGCGATTATCGGCAATGACGTCACCATTTATCAGGGCGTGACGCTCGGCGGAACGGGAAAAGAAAAAGGAAAACGTCACCCGACGATTGGGAACGACGTGTTGATTTCGGCCGGTGCGAAAGTGCTCGGTAATATTACGATTGGTGATTGCGCCAAAATCGGGGCGAGTTCCGTCGTCTTAAAAGACGTCCCATCTGACTCGACCGTCGTCGGGATTCCAGGCCGGGTCGTCATCCGAAACGGCGAGCGGGTCAAACAGCACGATCTTGATCATCGCTTCCCTGACCCGGACCGCGAGTGCCAAGAGCGGTTGGAACGTGCTGTCGCTCAGTTAGAAGACAAACTTGCTTCATTAGAGAAACGGATGGAGGAGAACACACATGATTCAGTTTTACAACAGCCTCACGAATAAGAAAGAACCGTTCGTGCCAATCGTACCAGGGAAAGTGTCGATGTATGTTTGTGGACCGACCGTCTACAATTACATTCACGTCGGCAACGCCCGTCCGGCGATTGCCTTTGATACGGTCCGCCGCTACTTGACGTACCGGGGCTATGACGTCAAATACGTCCTCAACTTCACAGATGTCGACGATAAAATCATCCGGACCGCCAATGAGCTCGGAGAAGACGTCGGGATGTTGACGAATCGGTATATCGACGCGTATTTGGCAGACACAGGTGCCTTGAACGTGTTACCGGCGGACGTCCACCCGCGTGTCACAGACACGATGGAAGAGATTATCACATTCATCCGCGAACTCGAGACACAAGACTTTGCGTATGAAGCAGGCGGGGACGTCTATTTCCGGACGCGCAAGTTTGAGACGTACGGCAAACTGAGCCAGCAGTCGATTGAAGACTTACGCGCAGGCTCACGCGTCGACGTCGGGGAGAAGAAAGAAGACCCGCTCGATTTCGTCCTATGGAAAGCCGCGAAACCAGGTGAGCCGGCATGGGAAAGTCCATGGGGGCAAGGTCGTCCAGGCTGGCACATCGAGTGCTCGGCGATGGCGAAAAAACACCTCGGCGCGACGATTGATATTCACGCCGGGGGGCATGATCTCAAATTCCCGCACCATGAGAACGAGATTGCCCAGTCGGAGGCATGCAACCATACGAAGTTCGCCAACTATTGGCTCCATAACGGATTCATCAATATCGAGAACGAGAAGATGTCCAAATCGCTCGGCAACTTCCTGCTCGTCCACGAAGCGTTGAAAGAAGTCGATGCGATGGTACTCCGCTTCTTCATGTTATCGGTCCATTATCGCCACCCGATCAACTACAGTCGTGAGTTGATTGAACAAGCGGCGAACGGATGGGACCGCATCAAAGAAGCGTACCAAAACGTCGAGTACCGCCTGTCGGTCACAGCCGGCCTTGAAGAGCCGAGTGAGGCGATGGAACGTAAGCTCGCGACGATTAAAACCACGTTCATCGAAGCAATGGATGACGATATTAACACGGCGAACGCGGTGACGGTCTTATTCGACTTGGCGCGTGAAGCCAATATTTACGCAAAGGCGGACCACGTCTCGAAAACGACGTTGGAACACGTAATCGCCCTGTTCGAAGAGTTGACGGGCGTACTCGGTTTAACGATTGCGAACGAAGTGGAATTGCTTGACGCGGAAATCGATCAATTGATTCAAGAGCGGAACACGGCCCGGGCAGAGCGGAACTTCGCGCGTGCCGATGAGATTCGTGACTTGTTGAAAGAGCAGAACATTCAACTCGAAGATACGGCCCAAGGGGTGCGGTGGAAGCGGTCATGAAACAACAGGCTCCTCAACTGAACGCTCTCGCCCTCGCCTACATGGGGGACGCCGTCTATGAGATGGCGGTACGCAAACGGCTACTCGGACAAGGAATGACGAAGCCGAACGATCTCCACCGCGGCGCCATCCGCTATGTAAATGCGGGCGCACAGGCCGGGGTCGTGACCCACTGGCTCGAGACAGGATTTTTAAGCGAGGACGAAACGGCCATCGTCCGCCGTGGGAAGAACGCAAAATCCGGTTCAATCCCGAAGCGGACAGATGTTCATACGTATCGTTACTCGACCGCGTTCGAAGCATTGATTGGTTACACATACCTAATGGAAAGAAGGGATCGTCTTGAAGAACTCATCGAACAAGCGTTCACATGGCTCGAAACCGAGTCATTCGAAACGACATGACGGAGCAAGGGAGCAACGCTCATTCGACCGTCCGCGCGGCGAACGGAATGAACGCCCACGTGGCGAACGGAACGACCGTCCGCAACGTCAGAAACTAGAACGACCGGATTACCAAGAAGTCGATGTGATGGAAGAAGGAATCGACTTCTTATACGGGCGCAACCCGGTCATGGAAGCGCTCCGGAGCGGACGTGACATGAACAAGGTCTTCATCATGGAAGGCCAACAGAAAGGGCCGCTCGCCCAAATCATCGGGATGGCCAATGAGGCGTCAGTCCAAATCTCATTCGTCCCGAAGACGAAACTCGAGAAGATGGCCGGCAGTGAACATCACCAAGGCGTTGTCGCCGCGGTTGCCGCTTACGAATATAAGTCGGTGGAAGACATGTTCGCGCTCGCTGAGTCGAAAGGGGAAACGCCACTCTTTATCTTGCTCGATGAGCTCGAAGACCCGCACAACCTCGGTTCGATTCTTCGGACGGCGGATGCGGTCGGAGCCCACGGAATCATCATTCCGAAGCGCCGCTCGGTCGGATTGACGCAGACGGTGGCGAAAGCATCAACGGGCGCAATCGAGTACATCCCGGTCGCACGCGTCACGAACTTGACGCGGACGCTTGAAGAGTTGAAAGAAAAAGGGTTATGGGTCGTCGGGACGGACGCGAGCGAGAGCCAAGACTATCGCCGCCTCGATGGGAACATGCCACTCGTCGTTGTCATCGGCAGTGAGGGCAAAGGGATGAGCCGTCTCGTGCGCGAGTCGTGTGACTTCCTCGTCCACATGCCGATGGTCGGTCATGTCACATCGCTGAACGCCTCGGTCGCGGCCGCACTTCTATTGTATGAAGTGCATCGCTCACGTAACCCGTTGTCATGAGTATCAAGAAACGGGAACTGCTCCTCGTGGATGGGTATAACATCATTGGCGCTTGGCCACACCTTCGCAAGCTGCGCGACATCGATTTTGAGAAGGCACGTACCGACTTGATTGAAGCGATGGCCGAGTATCAGGCGGTCACCGGTCGTGAAGTAACGATCGTCTTCGATGCGCATATGCGCTATGGACGAGAGTCGAAAGCGAAACAGAGTCGGATTGCGGTCATCTACACGAAAGAGAACGAGACCGCAGATGAATGGATTGAGCGACGCGCCCATGAACTCGTCGATGATCGTCTCGTCACGTTATTCGTCGCGACGAACGATTTCACCGAGCAATGGGTCATCTTCGGTCAAGGTGCGCTACGTGTACCCGCGGCCGAACTGCTCAAAGATTGGAAACAGGCGCAACAGTTAATCGACCAAGAACGGTCGGCGCTTGAGCAGGACCGATCCAACCGAAAAACAATCGACCTCACGCCAGACGTGCGGGCTCGATTAGAAGAAATTCGTCGCCGGAAATGAAGCGGTGACGAAACTCACGGACGAGTTCATGAAATGGACTCGTCTTTGTTTTTAATTTGACATTTTTTTGAAAAGAAATGTTGTATACTATTACATGTATGAGTTACACGAATTGTAATTGACGGAATTTTTAGAATTTTATTTGACGGTCGTTTCAGACGACGCCTATAATGAGAGCACAAACTTACATAAGTTCATCAATCGCCGGGGGGTAGGAAACATGAACGGATGGCCATACGAGCAGTTTGAAAACATGTCTGACGAAGAGCTCGTCTTTCTTGCGCGTAACGGAGGGGATAGCGACGCTCTTGAGTTTTTGATTGAACGTTACCGATATTTCGTACGGGCGAAGGCAAGGTCTTACTTTTTGATTGGTGCCGACCATGAAGATATCGTTCAGGAAGGGATGATTGGTCTGTATAAAGGCGTGCGAGACTATCGGGACGAACGGCTCGCCTCGTTCAAAAGTTTTGCCGAGATGTGCATCACGCGTCAAATGATCACTGCCATTAAAACGGCGACACGTCAAAAACATATTCCGCTCAACTCTTACGTCTCGCTCGATAAGCCGATTTTTGACGACGAGTCGGACCGGACGCTACTTGATGTGATTTTGCCGCCGCATCCGACGGACCCGCAAGATCTGCTCGTCACGCGTGAAGAGCAACTGTTCATGGAAGAAAAGATGGAAGAGCTCCTGAGTGACTTGGAACGAAAAGTGTTACGTCTTTATTTGGACGGCCGTTCGTATCAAGAAATCTCAGACGACCTCGACCGTCACGTGAAGTCGATTGATAACGCGTTACAGCGCGTGAAGAAAAAGTTTGAGCGGCATGTCGACGTCAAAACGCTGACGAGCTAACCGATATTGACCGCACGCCTCCTATGTGATACTTTTAAGGCAGCGCCTTGTCCGTAGACGCCATTTACAGGAGGCGTTTTTTTTTCGCTCTTTTTTAGTGGGAGAGCTGTCGAAAGGGGCGCTTATGAATGGCAAAGAAAGTAAGTCTCGCGTGTTCGGATTGCGGAGCGAACGGTTACTCGACCGTGAAGCAAGACGACGTGACGACGCGGCTCGAACTGAAAAAGTTCTGTCGTCGTTGCAATGCACATACGACACATCGAGAATCAAAGTAACGTAGATTGGCATTCAACGTAGGAGGAAGCTACCATGAACTTTTTGCGCGATGTATGGAAAGAGTTAAAGAAAACGAGTTGGCCGACTCGTAAAGAGCTCACAAAATATACCATCACGGTCATCGCGACGGTCGTCGTGATCGGCCTGTTCGTGTTCGGCGTAGATACTGGTGTCAGTTATCTCGTCAACCTATTGATTAACTAAGGAAAGAGGTGAAAGCCGTGGAGAAACAATGGTTTGTTGTCCAGACGTATTCTGGATTTGAAAACAACGTCAAAGAAAACCTAGAACGTCGAATCGGTTCGATGAACATGGAAGATAAAATTTTCCGCGTCCTCGTTCCGACTGAAACAACGCAAGAAGAAGTCACGCTCAAGAGTGGCGAGAAGAAGATTAAAGAAAAAGAAGTGAAAAGCTTCCCAGGTTACGTCTTCGTCGAAATGATCATGACGGATGATTCATGGTATGTCGTTCGGAACACACCGAACGTCACAGGCTTCCTCGGTTCGACGGGCGGCGGCGCTAAGCCGATTCCGCTTCAACCGGACGAAGTGACGAACGTCTTGTCACAGATGGGTCTCATCGAGAAGAAAGATCGTTACAACTACGAACTCGGCGACCTCGTCCGTGTCAAAGAAGGCGCATTTGAGAACTTCGAAGGAACGATTGATGAAATCGAAGCCGAGAAAGAGAAGCTCAAAGTTGTCGTTGACATGTTCGGCCGTGAAACAAAAATCGAACTTGATTTCGAACAAGTTCAGAAAATTAACTAAACCACTTGCCATCTTCGGAAACGGATGGTACAATCGGAAATGTTTGATGTTGTGCTTTATTTCGGTACAAACTCGACCTAATAGATTGAGTGGGAGGGCGCACAACGTCCAAGAAACCACATTTTAGACTTAAGGAGGTGTGTCTCGTGGCGAAAAAAGTTACTAAACTCGTTAAACTTCAAATCCCAGCTGGTAAAGCTAACCCAGCACCACCAGTAGGACCAGCACTTGGTCAAGCAGGTGTTAACATCATGGGATTCTGTAAAGAGTTCAACGCTCGTACACAAGACCAAGCCGGATTGATTATTCCTGTAGTCATTACGGTATACGAAGATCGTTCGTTTACATTCATTACGAAAACTCCACCAGCTGCAGTTCTTTTGAAGAAAGCTGCTGGTATCGAGAGCGGTTCTGGTGAACCAAACCGTAAGAAGGTAGCAACGGTTAAGCGTGATAAAGTTCGCGAAATCGCTGAACTTAAAATGCCTGACCTTAACGCGTCGTCTGTTGAAACAGCGATGCTTATGGTTGAAGGTACTGCGCGTAGTATGGGTATTGTAATCGAAGACTAATTTATTAGTCTCTGGGATTGTCGGTGAATATTATGCTCACCTTCAATCCCTTCATTATGTGGGAGGAAATTCCGCTAACCACAAGGAGGAAAAGAATCATGGGTAAAAAACACCAAGAAGCAGCTAAGCTTGTTGACCGCACGAAGTCATACGAACTCGCTGAGGCCGTTGAACTCGTTCAAAAAACAGCTACTGCTAAATTCGATGAAACAATCGAAGTTGCTGTCCGTCTCGGCGTAGATCCGAAGAAAGCGGACCAACAAATCCGCGGTGCCGTCGTACTTCCACACGGTACTGGTAAAACACAAAAAGTTCTCGTCTTCGCAAAAGGCGAAAAAGTTAAAGAAGCTGAAGCGGCTGGCGCTGACTACGTCGGTGACTCTGAGTTCATCACTAAAATCCAACAAGGATGGTTCGACTTCGATGTAATCGTTGCGACACCTGATATGATGGGCGAAGTTGGTAAACTTGGTCGTGTTCTCGGACCTAAAGGCCTCATGCCTAACCCGAAAACAGGCACAGTTACGTTTGATGTGACGAAAGCAATCGCTGACATCAAAGCTGGTAAAGTAGAGTACCGCGTTGACAAAGCCGGTAACATCCACGTACCAGTTGGTAAGAAATCGTTTGAAGCAACGAAACTCTCTGAGAACATCGAGACTATCATCGAGACGCTCATGAAAGTGAAGCCTGCTACTGCAAAAGGAACTTACCTTAAAAACATCGCGCTTTCTTCGACAATGGGTCCTGGGATCCGTGTCGCGACTGCCGACTTCATCAAGTAATCTACTTGAAATAAACTGTTGACAACGTGTGATACCGCTGTTAAAGTAATACACGTTCAACCGAATATGTTGGATTACCGTAGACAGAAGGTGGACATCGGTCCGTAAACCCTTCCGAGGTGTCTTTGCTCGAACTTGAGCCTGTTGTCACAGGTTTACTTTCAAACAATTACGCCCTCGTATGTCTTCATACGAGGGATTTCTTTTTGAAGAGCAGCCTCTCGTCCGGTATAAGAAATGACTAGGAGGTGCAAACACATGGCAAGCGAAAAAATCGTAGCTCAGAAATCGTTACTCGTTGACGAAATCGCTGAGAAAATGCAAGCAAGCGTTGGGACAATCGTTGTTGACTACCGTGGACTTACAGTTGAAGAAGTGACTACACTCCGTAAATCACTCCGTGACGCTGGAATCGAGTTCAAAGTATACAAAAACGGTCTCCTTCGCCGCGCGGCAGCTCAGTCGAACTTCGAAGGTCTTGACGAAGTCTTCACAGGTCCTACAGCAATCGCGTTCTCGAACGAAGACGTTGTAGCTCCAGCGAAGATCTTGAACGACTTCTCGAAAGAGCACAAAGCGCTCGAATTGAAAGGCGGAATCATCGAAGGCAAAGTAACTTCACTTGAAGAAGTTAAAGCCCTTGCAGAACTTCCATCACGCGATGGTCTTCTCTCGATGCTTCTCAGCGTCCTTCAAGCTCCAATCCGTGGGCTCGCAGTCGCAACAAACGCAATCGCAGAACAAAAAGAAGAGCAAACTGCTTAATTTTTGTCTCGTAGCGTAACCAAAACCAATCTTTACAACATCAAAGGAGGAAAACCATAATGGCTTTCAACAAAGAGCAATTCATCGAAGACCTCAAATCAATGACGGTTCTCGAACTTAACGAACTCGTAAAAACAATCGAAGAAGAATTCGGCGTATCAGCAGCAGCTCCAGTAGCAGTTGCAGGTGCAGGCGCAGCAGCAGCTGAAGAGCAAACTGAATTCGACGTAATCCTCACAAACGCTGGCGCTGGTAAAATTAACGTCATCAAAGCGGTACGTGAACTTACAGGCCTCGGTCTTAAAGAAGCAAAAGCACTCGTTGACGGAACTCCAGCTCCAGTCAAAGAAGGCGTTTCTAAAGAAGATGCAGACGCAGTCAAAGCTAAGCTTGAAGAAGCTGGCGCAACTGTCGAAGTTAAGTAATCTAACTTTTACTTCTACAACCTATAGAAGCTCGCTATGGCGAGCTTCTTTTATTTCCTTGAAGAGTGGGTTAGGAGGTTCAATGCATGGGAGATCATTACTATACGAACGACCCTAGTTCGAAAAGTGCCCCTGAGACATGGACGTTTGAGTTACGAGGGAAGACATATCGCTTCACCTCGGACCGCGGCGTGTTCTCGAAAGGATCGGTCGATTTTGGGTCACGTCTCTTAATCGAATCATTTGAAGTGCCTGATGTTGAAGGACGCATTTTAGATGTGGGCTGCGGCTACGGTCCGATGGGGATCTCGCTTGCCGACGCCTCTGGGCGTGAAGCACTCCTCGTCGACGTGAACGAGCGAGCGCTTGCCTTGTCAGAGCAAAACGCCGCCCAAAACGGGGTGACGATTGAGACGCGACTCAGCCACGCTTATGACGGAGTCGGTGATGAACAGTTCGCCGCAATCGTGACCAATCCGCCGATTCGGGCCGGGAAACAAGTGGTCCACACGATTTTGCGCGACGCGTATACACACCTGGTCGTAGGTGGAGCGCTCTACGTCGTTATCCAAAAGAAACAAGGAGCGCCTTCTGCCAAGAAGTTGCTTGAAGATGTGTTCGGTCAAGTCGAGACGGTCGCGAAAGAAAAAGGGTATTTTATTTTCCGAGCAATTCGCTCTTGACAAACGGTGAAGTCTTGTTGACTCGCTATAACGTATATGCTAACATTATAAAATGCCATTGGAATGGAATTCGCTTTGAACTGCCGCGTTTGCCGCTTTTTAGACGCGGAAAAGAGGCGACATTCAATGACAATGTTCGATTATTACGCCCGAAAAATTCGATAGAGAATTGGGGGTCTGAGAGGTGAATCAGTTGACTGGTCAACTTGTTCAGTACGGTCGTCACCGTCAGAGAAGAAGCTTTGCCCGTATCAGTGAGGTATTAGAGCTTCCGAATTTGATTGAAATTCAAACTGCTTCTTACGAGTGGTTCTTGCGTGAAGGATTGAAAGAGATGTTTACGGACATTTCGCCAATCTCCGACTTCACCGGAAACCTCGTGCTCGAGTTCATCGACTATTCGCTCAGTGAGCCGAAGTATTCGATCGATGAGTCGAAGGAGCGAGACGTAACTTACTCTGCGCCATTGCGCGTAAAAGTACGTTTGCAAAACAAAGAGACAGGTGAGCTCAAAGAACAAGAAGTGTTCATGGGGGATTTCCCGCTCATGACAGAATCGGGAACGTTTATCATTAACGGTGCAGAACGCGTTATCGTTTCCCAGCTCGTTCGTTCACCAAGCGTTTATTACAACGCGAAACTCGATAAAAACGGTAAGCGTGGCTTCGGAGCGACTGTGATTCCGAACCGTGGTGCATGGCTCGAACTTGAGACAGATGCCAAAGATATCGTTTACGTTCGTATTGACCGTACCCGCAAAATCCCGGTAACGGTATTGTTGCGTGCCCTCGGTTTCGGTACGGACCAAGAGATTATCGACCTTCTCGGGGATGACGAGTATCTTCGTAACACCCTTGAAAAAGATAATACCGAATCAACAGAAAAAGCGTTAATCGAAATTTACGAGCGTCTCCGCCCTGGTGAACCACCAACGGTTGAGAACGCGAAGTCACTTCTCGTTTCTCGTTTCTTCGACCCAAAACGTTACGACCTCGCAAACGTCGGTCGCTACAAGATGAACAAAAAACTTCATCTTAAAAACCGTCTCTTCGGTCAAAAATTGGCCGAGACGCTCGTTGACCCAGAAACAGGCGAAGTCATCGCTGAAGCTGGAACTGTCCTCGATCGTCGCAACCTTGACCGCGTTCTTCCACACTTGGAGAACGGCCTCGGTTATATGGATGCTGAGCCGACAGGCGGCGTCGCTGAAGGTGAACCGTTCGGTCTTCAATCGATCAAAGTAATCTCACCAGATGACCCAGATGGAGAGCGTATCTTGAACATTATCGGTAACGGCAATATCGACCGCAGCGTGAAACACATCACGCCGGCTGATATCATCGCATCGATCAACTACTTCTTTAACTTACTACACGAAGTCGGAACAACAGATGACATCGACCACTTAGGAAACCGTCGTCTTCGTTCAGTCGGAGAACTTCTCCAAAACCAATTCCGGATCGGGCTTTCTCGTATGGAACGTGTCGTTAAAGAACGGATGTCGATTCAAGATCAAAACGCGATCACACCACAGGCGTTAATCAACATTCGCCCGGTAATCGCGTCGCTGAAAGAGTTCTTCGGTAGTTCGCAATTGTCACAGTTCATGGACCAAACAAACCCGCTCGCAGAGCTCACGCACAAGCGTCGTCTCTCTGCACTTGGACCGGGTGGTTTGACACGTGAGCGTGCCGGTTTCGAAGTTCGAGACGTTCACTATTCGCACTACGGTCGGATGTGTCCAATCGAAACGCCAGAAGGACCAAACATCGGTCTCATCAACTCGCTTTCGTCTTATGCGAAAGTAAACGAGTACGGCTTCATTGAAGCTCCGTACCGTCGAGTCGACCCTGAAACAGGTCTCGTCACGAGCGAGATTCAATATATGACGGCGGATGAAGAAGATCTCTACGTCGTCGCCCAGGCGAACATGCCGCTCACAGAAGAAGGCGGATTCGCCAACGAACAAGTCCTTTGCCGTTTCCGCGGACAAAACTTGTCAGTTGAGCCGAACCGAGTCGATTATATGGACGTTTCGCCGAAACAGGTTGTTTCTGCCGCAACGGCATGTATCCCGTTCCTTGAGAACGATGACTCGAACCGTGCCCTCATGGGAGCGAACATGCAACGTCAAGCTGTACCACTTCTTCAACCAGATTCACCGATTATTGGTACTGGGATGGAGTATGTGTCAGCGAAAGACTCTGGGGCCGCGATTATCGCGAAATTCCCAGGTGTCGTCGAGCGTGTCACAGCGCGTGAAATCTTGGTCCGCCGCACGTCTGACGTGAACGGTTCTGAGGTATCAGGTGACCTTGACCGCTACAAACTCCAAAAGTATGTCCGTTCGAACCAAGGGACATGCTACAACCAGAAGCCGATCATCGCCGCTGGCGACCGTGTCGAAAAAGGAGAAATCCTTGCTGACGGTCCGTCGATGGATATGGGTGAGCTCGCGCTCGGCCGTAACGTCGTCGTCGCCTTCATGACATGGGACGGTTACAACTATGAGGATGCGATCATCATGAGTGAACGCCTCGTGAAAGATGACGTGTACACATCGATTCATATCGAAGAGTACGAGTCAGAATCACGCGACACGAAACTCGGACCTGAGGAAATCACACGTGATATTCCAAACGTCGGGGATGACGCACTTCGCAACTTGGACGACCGTGGGATCATCCGCATCGGTGCGGAAGTCAAGGATGGCGATATCCTCGTCGGTAAAGTTACGCCTAAAGGTGTGACTGAATTGACGGCGGAAGAGCGTCTCTTGCACGCGATCTTCGGTGAGAAGGCACGTGAAGTCCGTGATACGTCACTCCGTGTACCAAACGGCGGCGACGGCATCATCTTGGACGTCAAAGTGTTCGACCGTGAAAACGGTGACGAACTCTCACCAGGCGTGAACCAAATGGTTCGTGTCTACATCGTTCAAAAACGTAAGATTCACGAAGGGGATAAGATGGCGGGACGTCACGGTAACAAAGGTGTTATCTCGCGCATTCTCCCTGAAGAAGACATGCCATACATGCCGGACGGCACACCGATTGACATCATGCTTAACCCACTAGGTGTACCATCACGGATGAACATCGGTCAGGTACTCGAACTCCACCTTGGAATGGCGGCTAAAAAGCTCGGCATCAAAGTGGCGACACCTGTATTCGATGGTGCGCGTGAGGAAGACGTATGGGCAACGATTGAAGAAGCTGGAATGGACAAAGATGCCAAGACTCGTCTCTACGACGGTCGTACTGGTGAACCGTTCGATAACCGCGTCTCGGTCGGTGTCATGTATATGATCAAACTCGCGCACATGGTTGACGATAAACTTCACGCTCGTTCGACAGGACCATACTCGCTCGTCACGCAACAACCGCTCGGTGGTAAAGCACAGTTCGGTGGACAGCGTTTCGGTGAGATGGAAGTATGGGCACTTGAAGCGTACGGCGCAGCCTACACGCTCCAAGAGATCCTTACAATCAAGTCGGATGACACGGTTGGTCGTGTGAAAGCATACGAGGCCATCGTGAAAGGTGAGAGCGTTCCGAAAGCGGGCGTTCCTGAGTCGTTCCGCGTCTTGATTAAAGAGCTCCAAGCGCTCGGTATGGAAGTCAAGATGATGTCTGCGGACGATGAAGAAGTTGAAATGAAAGATGAAGATGACGACAACATCCCGAACGCAACATCGGCGTTAGAACAAGTCGTTCAACCGACTGTTACGGAAGAGGAATAAGGCGAAAAGGGAGGTCGGCCCCTTGGTAGATGTTAATCGATTTGAATATATGAAAATCGGCTTGGCTTCACCCGAGAAGATCCGTTCGTGGTCTTACGGGGAAGTCAAAAAGCCGGAAACGATCAACTATCGTACACTTAAACCAGAGAAGGACGGATTGTTCTGTGAACGAATCTTCGGTCCTACGAAAGACTGGGAATGTTACTGCGGGAAATACAAACGGATCCGTTATAAAGGAGTCATTTGTGATCGTTGTGGCGTTGAAGTGACGAAAGCGAAAGTGCGTCGCGAGCGTATGGGCCATATCGAGCTCGCGGCACCAGTTTCGCACATCTGGTACTTCAAAGGGATTCCAAGCCGAATGGGGCTTGTTCTCGATATGTCACCACGTGCGCTCGAAGAAGTAATCTACTTCGCGTCGTACGTTGTGACAGAGCCAGGTGATACTCCGCTTGAGAAGAAACAACTTCTCTCGGAAAAAGAATACCGTCTCTACCGTGAAAAATACGGCAGCGACTTCAGAGCAGACATGGGTGCAGAAGCGATCCGTACACTCCTTCAAGACGTTCAACTCGAGAAGGAAGTCGGAGAACTCCGCGAAGAATTGAAGACGGTTCAAGGCCAACGTCGTACACGTGCGATTAAACGTCTTGAAGTGCTCGATGCGTTCTTCACGTCAGGCAATGATCCAGATTGGATGATTCTTGAAGTACTTCCTGTCATTCCGCCAGAGCTTCGCCCGATGGTGCAGCTCGACGGTGGACGCTTTGCGACATCTGACTTGAACGATTTGTATCGTCGAGTCATCAACCGGAACAACCGTCTCAAACGTTTGCTCGATCTCGGCGCGCCGAACATCATCGTGCAAAACGAGAAGCGTATGCTTCAAGAAGCGGTTGACGCCCTCATCGACAACGGTCGTCGTGGTCGTCCGGTCACAGGACCAGGTAACCGTCCCCTCAAATCACTTTCACATATGTTGAAAGGGAAACAAGGTCGTTTCCGTCAAAACCTTCTTGGTAAACGGGTCGACTATTCAGGACGTTCGGTTATCGTCGTTGGTCCGAACTTGAAGATGTACCAATGTGGTCTCCCGAAAGAGATGGCCCTTGAACTCTTCAAACCGTTCGTGATGAAAGAACTTGTCGGTCGCGGCATCGCGTCGAACATCAAGAACGCCAAACGTAAGATTGAGAAGATGCAACCAGAAATCTGGGGCGTCCTCGAAGAAGTCATTCGTGAGCATCCGGTTCTCTTGAACCGTGCCCCAACGCTTCACCGCCTAGGGATTCAAGCTTTCGAACCGATTCTCGTCGAAGGTCGCGCTATTCGCCTTCACCCGCTCGTATGTACGGCTTACAACGCCGACTTCGATGGTGACCAAATGGCGGTTCACGTACCACTTTCTGCTGAAGCACAAGCGGAAGCTCGTCTTCTCATGCTCGCAGCGCAAAACATCTTGAACCCGAAAGACGGAAAACCAGTTGTTACACCATCGCAGGATATGGTCCTCGGTAACTACTACATCTCGCTTGAACGCGACGATGCCGTCGGACAAGGGAAAATTTTGTCGAACGTGAACGAAGCGCTCATCGCGTATCAAAATGGCTATGTCCACTTGCATACACGTGTCGCTCTTCCAGCACGTACGCTCA
The DNA here is from genome assembly GCF_018616375.1 of Exiguobacterium sp. J17977. GTDB lineage: Bacteria > Bacillota > Bacilli > Exiguobacteriales > Exiguobacteriaceae > Exiguobacterium > Exiguobacterium mexicanum. The sequence continues at coordinate 24,582 of NZ_JAEQBB010000011.1, forward strand.
ACAACCCAACGTTCACAGATGAGCAAAACGAGAAATTGTTGATCACAACGGTCGGTAAGATGATCTTTAACGAGATCTTGCCGAACACGTTCCCATACTTGAACGAGCCGACGATGGAAAACTTGCAGGAAGCAACGCCTGACAAGTACTTCATCGACAAAGGTGCCAACGTGGCGGAAGAAATCGCCTCGCGTCCTTTGGTCGAGCCGTTCAAAAAAGGATTCCTTGGAAAAGTCATTGCGGAAGTGTTCCAGAAGTTCGAAACGACTGAAACAAGCCGCATGCTTGACCGGATGAAAGATCTCGGCTTCAAACACTCGACGAAAGCCGGTGTGACGGTCGGAATCGCCGATATCATCGTTCTTCCGGACAAACAAGAGATCCTTGATGAAGCGCAAACCCAAGTCGATCAAATCATGAAGTCATTCCGTCGCGGTCTCATCACTGAAGATGAGCGTTACGAGCGCGTTGTACGCTCTTGGAACGAAGCGAAGGATGAGATTCAATCACGATTGATGAAATCCCTCAATCGCTTGAACCCAATCTTCATGATGTCTGACTCAGGTGCCCGTGGTAACGCGTCCAACTTCACGCAGCTCGCAGGGATGCGTGGTTTGATGGCCGCTCCATCTGGCCGCATCATCGAACTTCCGATCAAATCTTCATTCCGTGAAGGTTTGACGGTACAAGAGTACTTCATCTCGACGCACGGTGCGCGTAAAGGTCTTGCCGATACAGCCCTTAAGACGGCTGACTCAGGTTACTTGACGCGTCGTCTCGTTGACGTAGCCCAAGATGTCATCATCCGTGAAGAAGATTGTGGAACGGACCGCGGAATCCGCGTCGCCGCACTCCGCGAAGGCACGGAAGAAATCGAAAACTTGTATGACCGCCTCGTCGGCCGTACAGCGTTCGAGACAGTGGCACATCCGGAAACGGGTGAAGTCATGGTCGAGAAGAACCAATTGATTACCGAAGATCTCGCTCGCGACATCGTCGACGCTGGAATCGAACGAGTTGAAATCCGTACAGCCTTTACATGTAACACGTCACACGGCGTATGTAAAAAATGTTACGGCCGCAACTTGGCGACTGGCTCGAACGTTGAAGTCGGCGAAGCTGTCGGAATCATCGCCGCGCAATCAATCGGTGAGCCAGGAACGCAGCTTACAATGCGTACCTTCCACACAGGTGGTGTAGCCGGAGATGATATCACACAAGGTCTTCCACGTATCCAAGAGGTATTCGAGGCTCGTAACCCGAAAGGGCAAGCGGTCATCTCGGAAATCCCTGGTACGGTCATCGACTTTACAGAATCGCGTGACAAGCGTGAACTCACGGTCGAAGGACTCAGTGAGACACGTACGTACACGATTCCGTTCGGAGCACGTCTTCGTGTTCAAATCGGAGATACAGTAGAAGCCGGAGAAGTCTTTACGGAAGGTTCGATCGATCCGAAAGAATTGCTCGCCGTCCGTGGTGTATCTGGTGTTCAAAACTATCTTCTTCAAGAAGTACAAAAAGTTTACCGCATGCAAGGGGTAGAAATCGGCGACAAACACGTCGAAGTCATGGTTCGTCAAATGCTTCGTCGCGTCAAAGTCATCGAGTCTGGTGACACGCCGCTTCTCCCTGGTTCGCTCGTCGATATCAGCGTCTTCAAAGAAGCGTGTAAAGATACGCTTCGCGAAGGCAAGAGCCCGGCAACAGCGAAACCGGTCCTTCTCGGAATCACAAAAGCGTCGCTTGAGACAGATTCGTTCCTCTCGGCCGCTTCGTTCCAAGAAACGACTCGTGTATTGACAGATGCTGCCATCAAAGGCAAGCGCGACTATCTCCTCGGACTCAAAGAGAACGTCATCATCGGGAAACTCGTTCCAGCTGGTACTGGGATGCCGGTTTACCGTGATGTTAAACTCAAAGAAGAAGAGACGAAAGCCGTTCTCGAAGACACGACGGTAGAATAAAAACGTCTTGACAGCATGGGTTGGCGGTGCTACTATGATTTAGTGCCGCCAATCGGTTGTTGTCGATGACAACGGTGTCCAGCAGTCGGCAAGCTACTTGGACGTCACCCGATCTTTCTCCGGAAAGGTTTGGCTGCTATTATTGCCACTTTCAAGGTATAACTCACGTTTTTGCGAGGTCATGGAATGCCTACGCCTCGTAAAAGCGTTTCGTTATGACCTTAAATGAACCACCCGGGTCGGTGGGTCTAGAAAATAGCATAATTCAGGAAGGGAGGATCTTCAAAGATGCCTACTATCAACCAGCTAGTCCGTAAAGGACGTAAATCGAAAGTCGTTAAATCTGACTCTCCAGCACTTAACAAAGGTTACAACAGTTTCATCAAGTCACAAACTAACGTGAGCTCGCCACAGAAACGTGGTGTTTGTACACGTGTTGGTACAATGACTCCGAAGAAACCGAACTCGGCATTACGTAAGTATGCTCGTGTTCGTTTGACTAACCAAATCGAAGTGACTGCGTACATTCCAGGTATTGGCCACAACCTTCAAGAGCACAGCGTTGTTCTTATCCGTGGAGGACGTGTAAAAGACTTACCAGGGGTACGTTACCACATCGTTCGTGGTGCGCTTGACACTGCAGGTGTTGACGGACGTATGCAAGGCCGTTCTAAATACGGTACGAAACGTCCGAAAGCTGCGAAGAAGTAATTCTCGCGAAACTAAAAACTACTGAAATTTTGAAAGGAGGGTACTCGGATGCGTAAAAACCGTGCAGAACGTCGTGACGTTATCGCAGATCCGATCTACAACTCGAAATTGGTAACTCGCCTCATTAACCGTGTCATGTTAGACGGTAAAAAAGGTACAGCTCAAACTATCATTTACAACGCATTTGGCCTCATCGCTGAACGCTCAGGCAAAGAGCCTATGGAAGTGTTCGAAGAAGCAATGAACAACATCATGCCTGTACTTGAAGTTAAAGCTCGCCGTGTTGGTGGAGCAAACTACCAAGTTCCTGTTGAAGTTCGTCCAGAGCGCCGTACGACACTTGGTCTTCGTTACCTCGTGAACTACGCTCGTCTCCGCAACGAGAAAACGATGGAGCAACGTATCGCGAACGAAATCATGGATGCAGCCAATAACACTGGTGCGTCTGTTAAGAAACGCGAAGACATGCATAAGATGGCAGAAGCGAACAAAGCGTTTGCTCACTATCGTTGGTAAGTTAAACGTAAAGACCACTCCACGTCACCAAGCGGTGGCTTAATGGAGTGGCTTTCGGGTATAATCATATCGTGTGCCAGCACACGAAAAACACATGCGGAAGGAGAATACCCAGTATGGCAAGAGAATTCTCCCTAAAGAATACTCGTAACATCGGGATCATGGCTCACATCGATGCCGGTAAGACGACAACAACTGAACGTATTCTTTATTACACAGGTCGTATCCACAAAATTGGTGAAACTCATGAAGGAGCTTCACAAATGGACTGGATGGAGCAGGAGCAAGAGCGTGGAATCACGATCACTTCTGCAGCGACAACTGCACAGTGGAATGGCCACCGTGTAAACATCATCGATACACCTGGACACGTAGACTTCACAGTTGAAGTTGAACGTTCACTCCGTGTACTTGATGGCGCTGTTGCGGTACTTGACGCTCAGTCAGGTGTTGAACCACAGACAGAAACTGTATGGCGTCAAGCGACGACTTACGGTGTTCCACGTGTCGTATTCGTCAACAAGATGGATAAGATCGGTGCGGACTTCTTGTACTCGGTGAAAACACTTCACGAACGTTTACACGCAAACGCACATCCAATCCAACTTCCAATCGGTGCGGAAGATGAATTCAAAGGAATCATCGACCTCGTTGAGAAGAAGACATACATGTACACGAACGACCTCGGTACTGACATCGAAGTAACGGATGGCTACCCAGCTGACATGGCTGACGAAGCTGAAGAACTTCGCGGTCAATTGATCGAAGCGGTTGCTGACTACAACGAAGAGTTGATGATGAAATACCTCGAAGGCGAAGAGATCTCAATCGAAGAACTCAAAGCTGGTATCCGTCAAGCAACACTCAGCGTAGAATTCTACCCTGTACTCGTTGGTTCTGCCTTCAAAAACAAAGGTGTTCAATTGATGTTGGACGCTGTTGTTGATTACCTCCCATCACCAGTTGATGTTGAGTCAATCAAAGGTGTTAACCTCGACACAGAAGAAGAAATCACGCGTGAGCCTTCTGACGAAGCTCCGTTCTCGGCACTTGCGTTCAAAGTCATGACGGACCCTTACGTCGGTAAATTGACGTTCTTCCGCGTGTACTCTGGTACAGCACAAGCTGGTTCGTATGTGAAGAACTCGACTAAAGGTAAGCGTGAGCGCCTCGGTCGTATCCTTCAAATGCACGCGAACAGCCGTGAAGAAATCCCAATGGTATTCGCTGGTGACATCGCCGCAGCCGTTGGTCTTAAAGATACTACGACTGGTGATACGCTTTGCTCAGAAAAAGACAACGTCGTTCTCGAGTCAATGACATTCCCAGAACCGGTTATCTCGGTCGCTATCGAGCCTAAATCGAAAGCTGACCAAGACAAGATGGGTCAAGCCCTCGCGAAACTCGCAGAAGAGGATCCAACTTTCCGCACTGAAACAAACCAAGAGACTGGTCAAACGATCATCTCTGGTATGGGTGAGCTTCACCTTGATATCCTCGTTGACCGTATGCGTCGCGAATTCAAAGTAGAAGCTAACGTTGGTGCACCACAAGTTGCTTACCGTGAAACAATCCGTGGCGCTGCGAAGATCGATTCGAAATTCGTACGTCAATCAGGTGGACGCGGTCAGTACGGTCACGTTGTCGTAGAATTCGAGCCGAACGAAGAAGGCGCTGGATTCGCATTCGAGAACAAGATCGTCGGTGGTGTTGTACCACGTGAATACGTCCCAGCTGTTCAGAACGGGATTGAAGAAGCTCTCGAAAACGGTATCCTCGCTGGTTACCCAGTAGTTGACGTTAAAGCTGCCCTCGTCTTCGGATCGTACCACGATGTCGACTCGAACGAGATGGCGTTTAAAGTTGCTGCTTCGATGGCGGTTAAACAACTTAAGGAACAAGCGAAAGCTGTCATCCTTGAGCCAATGATGCGTGTTGAAGTTGTCATCCCAGAAGAATACTTGGGAGACATCATGGGTGACGTCACGTCACGCCGTGGACGCGTAGAAGGTATGGAAGCACGCGGTAACGCTCAAGTCGTTAAAGCAATGGTTCCACTTTCAGAAATGTTTGGATATGCGACATCGCTTCGTTCACGTACGCAAGGACGCGGAACGTACTCGATGCACTTCGATCACTACGAAGAAGTACCGAAGTCAATCGCAGAAGAAATCATCAAAAAAGCGAACGGCTAATAACGGTTGTAACGCTTAATTGATTGTTGTAAGCTAAGGAGGACGTATGTTAAAAGTAGCCTACGTCTTCCTAGTTAAATAAAAAACTAATTGTCTAATAGAGGAGGAATCTAGAATGGGTAAAGAAAAATTCGACCGTTCTAAACCGCACGTTAACGTTGGTACAATCGGCCACGTCGACCACGGTAAAACAACTTTGACTGCAGCGATCTCAGCTGTACTTTCAAAAGCACAAGGGAAAACAGCTACAAAGTTTGACGCAATCGATGGTGCTCCTGAAGAGCGTGAGCGCGGTATCACAATCGCAACAGCTCACATCGAGTACGAAACTGACAAACGCCACTATGCACACGTTGACTGCCCAGGTCACGCTGACTATGTTAAAAACATGATCACTGGTGCTGCACAAATGGACGGCGCGATCCTCGTTGTTTCGGCAACTGATGGCCCAATGCCACAAACACGTGAGCACATCCTTCTTTCACGTCAAGTAGGTGTTCCTTTCATCGTCGTATTCATGAACAAAGTTGACATGGTTGATGACGAAGAACTCCTCGAGCTCGTTGAAATGGAAATCCGTGAACTTCTTTCTGAGTACGACTTCCCAGGCGACGACCTCCCTGTAATCAAAGGTTCTGCACTTGGCGCGCTTAACGGCGAACCACAGTGGGAAGAAAAAATCATGGAACTCATGAACGCAGTTGATGAGTACATCCCTGAGCCAGTTCGTGACACGGACAAAGAATTCATGATGCCAGTTGAGGACGTATTCTCAATCACTGGTCGCGGTACTGTAGCGACTGGTCGTGTTGAGCGTGGTGTTCTCCGCGTCAACGACGAAGTTGAAATCGTTGGTCTTACAGAAGAAACTAAGAAAACTGTATGTACTGGTGTAGAGATGTTCCGTAAGCTTCTCGACTACGCTGAAGCTGGCGACAACATCGGTGCTCTTCTCCGTGGTGTATCACGTGAAGACATCGAGCGTGGACAAGTACTTGCTAAGCCAGGTTCAATCACGCCGCACTCAAAATTCAAAGCTTCAATCTACGTTCTTTCTAAAGAAGAGGGTGGCCGTCACACGCCATTCTTCGCGAACTACCGTCCGCAGTTCTACTTCCGTACAACTGACGTAACTGGTATCGTTCACCTTCCAGAAGGTACTGAAATGGTAATGCCAGGAGACAACATCGAGTTGACGATCGAATTGATTTCTACAATCGCGATCGAAGACGGAACACGTTTCTCAATCCGTGAGGGTGGCCGTACAGTAGGCGCTGGTTCAGTAACTGAAATCATCGAGTAATCGATTGAAATACTGACCTTTCAAGCAGTCCGCATTTTGCGGGCTGCTTTTTTGTTTTAAGGCGAGACGTGGTAAGATGGGACATATGTTGCAGGAAGGGGTGACGAGGATGGAAAAACAAGTCGAGACGTTATGTCGCTTAAATGGGATTGCGTGTCGGTTCGGTGGGTCGACGTTATTGAAGCACCACGGACTCATCGAGACGACGAATGACTTGGATGTATTCGTGGAACCGGATCAGTTCGAACGATTGGATCAAGTGTTGAGTCGAGTCGGTGAGAAAGTGGAAACGGCACCGCACGCCGATTACATGACGACTTACTTTAGCGAGTATACGTTTGAAGGTGGCGATATCGATGTGATGGCCAGTTTCCGGATGAAGTGTACTGATGGGATTTATACGCATCCTTACATTGAACCGGTCGGCAGCTGGATGCGACTCGAAGAGTGGATCGTGCTGTACACGGTCATCGGTCGGGAAGATAAGTTAAATCGACTAGCGGAATATTTTGAGACGCATGAGCTCGATGAAGGGGTCGTCCAAACCTGCCTCAAACGAGCCCCTGCCTCAGTGGTTGAAGCCGTCACCGAACGCTTCGGAACACACATGAAACGCTAGGTCGAGTTGGCACGGCGGTTCTCGAAAGAAATAGTTCAACAAAAGAAAGAAAATAGCTTGCAAAAGGGTTCGAATCTTGTTACATTAGTGAACGTTGAACAACTCATCAGACATCCGGCACGATTAAAAAATCAAATCTTGCATTTCATATGTAGATTCGATATAATGATTAAGTGTTTGTGCGAGTGGTGAGAGACTTTACAGCAGAAATCGGGTCCAATCGTTGATTTGCAATGATCGGATACCTCTGCTGACACAAGCACGCTGCGATGAAGCGGGAGGTTATGACACGCCAGGCAGCTTTGCCATGGCCGGTGTGGAAATTTCCGCGGAGAACTGTCTATTTTTAAAAATAGGCGACAAAGGAGGGAAACTTACATGGCAAATGAAAAAATCCGTATTCGTTTAAAAGCATACGACCATCGCGTACTCGATCAATCAGCTGAGAAAATCGTTGATACTGCGAAGCGTTCAGGTGCAAAGGTTTCGGGACCAATCCCGCTTCCAACTGACAAATCGATCTACACGATCCTTCGTGCCGTTCACAAGTACAAAGATGCTCGTGAACAGTTCGAAATGCGTACACACAAACGCTTGATCGACATCGTTAACCCAACACCAAAAACGGTTGATGCGCTTATGCGTCTCGAATTACCATCAGGTGTTGACATCGAAATCAAACTTTAATTCTTCATATAGTAGATACTAGCCAGAAGAGACAATAATTATTAATAGGAGGTGTATCTCATGGCTAAAGGAATCTTAGGAACAAAACTTGGTATGACTCAAATCTTCAACGAAGCAGGCGAAGTCGTACCGGTAACAGTAGTTGCTGTCGAAGGAAACGTTGTGCTTCAACTTAAAACAGTTGAAACAGACGGTTACGAGGCACTTCAACTCGGTTTCGGCGACATCAAAGAATCACGTCAAAACAAACCAGCAAAAGGTCACGCTGCGAAAGCAAGTGCGACACCTAAGCGCTTCATCAAAGAGATTCGTACTTCAGTAGAAGGATACGAAATCGGTCAAGAGATCAAGGCGGACATTTTCGCTGCAGGTGAATTAGTAGACGTAACAGGTACATCGAAAGGTAAAGGATTCCAAGGTGCGATCAAGCGTCACGGACAATCACGTGGACCAATGGCTCACGGTTCGCGCTACCACCGTCGTCCTGGTTCGATGGGTCCTGTAGCTCCTAACCGCGTATTTAAAGGGAAGCTTCTTCCTGGTCAAATGGGTGGCGAGCGTAAAACGATTCAAAACCTTGAAGTTGTCAAAGTTGACGTGGAACGCGGCCTTGTACTCGTAAAAGGCGCAATCCCAGGCGCTCGCAAGTCGAACGTCATCATCAAAACAGCGGTAAAGGGTAACTAATTAACTGCACGGAAAGGAGGAATTACGAATGCCTAAAGTAGCTTTGCTTAACCAAACAGGTTCACAAGTTGGCGAAATCGAATTGGCAGAAGCCATCTTCGGTATCGAGCCAAATGACTCAGTACTTTATGACGCGATCGTTATGCAACAAGCATCACGCCGTCAAGGTACTCACGATACGAAAGGTCGCTCGGAAGTACGCGGTGGCGGCCGTAAACCATGGAAACAAAAGGGAACTGGTCGTGCGCGCCAAGGTTCTATCCGCTCACCACAATGGGTTGGTGGTGGTACAGTCTTCGGTCCAACACCACGTTCATACTCTTACAAGCTTCCTAAAAAAGTTCGTCGTCTTGCACTTCTCTCGGCTTTGTCGTCAAAAGTGAAAAACAACGAAATGATCGTCCTCGAAGGCCTTGCTTTCGATGCACCAAAAACAAAAGATATGGTCGCTGTACTTCTTGGCCTATCAGTAGAACGTAAGGCTCTCGTAGTCACAGCGGACTACAATGAGACTATCGCTCTCGCAGCTCGTAACATCCCAGGAGTGACTGTGATCGAAGCAGCCGGCGTTAACGTTCTTGACCTCGTTGCTAACGACAAAGTCATCTTCACTAAAGATGCGGTTGCGAAGGTAGAGGAGGTGCTTGCATAATGGCTCAAGCATACGATATCATCAAACGTCCTATCATCACTGAGCGTTCTGTTAGCCTCATGGAAGCTAACAAATACGTTTTCGAGATCGACGTTAAAGCAACTAAATCACAAGTGAAGCACGCTATCGAAACAATCTTCAACGTGAAAGTTGCTTCGGTAAACACAATGAACATGAAACCGAAAGCGAAACGTGTCGGTCGTCACTCTGGTTACACATCGCGTCGTAAAAAAGCGATCGTAACTCTTGCTGAAGGCAACACAATCGACTTCCTCGGTTAATTTACTACCTTAGAAGAAAAGGAGGGAATCCTCGATGGCAATTAAAAAGTTTAAGCCGACCACTAACGGTCGCCGTAACATGACATCTCTCGACTTTGCAGAGATCACAACGAATCGCCCTGAAAAATCGTTAACTGAAAAGCTTTCGAAAAAAGGCGGTCGTAACAACCAAGGTCGTTTGACTGTACGTCACCAAGGTGGCGGACACAAACGTAAATACCGTATCATCGATTTCAAACGTAACAAAGATGGCATCGTCGGACGCGTTGCTACGATCGAATACGATCCAAACCGTTCAGCAAACATCGCCCTCATCAACTATGCAGATGGTGAGAAACGTTACATCCTCGCTCCTAAGGGCATCAAAGTAGGCATGGAAATCATGGCTGGCCCAGAAGCGGATATCAAAGTGGGGAACGCTCTTCCACTTATGAACATCCCTGTCGGTACTACTATCCACAACATCGAGCTTAAGCCTGGTAAGGGCGGTCAGCTTGTTCGTGCGGCTGGTGCATCGGCACAAATCCAAGGACGTGACGGCAAGTACGTTATCGTTCGTCTTCAATCAGGTGAATCACGCTTGTTCCTCGGCACTTGCCGCGCGACAGTCGGTTCAGTTGGTAACGAAGAACACGAACTCGTAAACATCGGTAAAGCAGGACGTTCACGTTGGTTAGGCAAACGCCCAACAGTACGTGGTTCTGTAATGAACCCGGTTGATCACCCACACGGTGGTGGTGAAGGTCGTGCGCCAATCGGTCGTTCGGGCCCACTTACTCCTTGGGGTAAACCAGCTCTTGGTCTTAAAACACGTAAGAAAAACAAATCGAGCGACATGTACATCCTTCGTCGCCGTAAGAAATAATTACTACATGATTCTCGGGCGGTTCGAAAGGGCCGTTCCCGAATCATTCCAAAGGGAGGTTCTATCATGGGTCGCAGCTTGAAAAAAGGTCCATTCGCAGATCACCATTTACTCGCTAAAGTTGACAAACTTAACGAATCTGGTGAGAAGCAAGTCATCAAAACTTGGTCACGTCGCTCGACAATCTTCCCAGAATTCATGGGTCACACGTTCGGTGTACACGATGGTCGTAAACACGTACCAGTATTCGTGACAGAAGACATGGTCGGTCACAAACTTGGTGAATTCGCTCCAACACGCACGTACAAAGGTCACGGATCAGACAAGAAAACGAAACGGTAATTTGAGGGGAGGTCAAATCCATGCAAGCTAAAGCATCAGCTAATATGGTCCGTCTTGCTCCTCGCAAAGCACGTCTCGTTGTAGACTTAATTCGCGGGAAACAAGTCGGCGAAGCGCTCTCTGTCCTTGCTCACACGAACAAGGCAGCGTCGCCAATCGTTGAAAAAGTATTGAAGTCAGCGATTGCAAACGCAGAGCACAACTACGATATGAATATTGAGAACCTTGTAGTGTCGGAAATCTTCGTCAACGAAGGTCCAACACTCAAACGCTTCCGCCCACGTGCGATGGGTCGCGCAAGCCGCATTAACAAACGCACAAGCCACATCCACATCGTGGTAACTGAGAAATAAGGAGGGATATGTAGTGGGTCAAAAGGTAAATCCGCACGGTCTTCGCGTTGGTATTATCAAAGACTGGGATTCGCGTTGGTACGCTGAGAAAGACTACGCAGATCTCCTTCATGAAGACTTCGTTATTCGTGAATACATCGAAAACAAAATGAAGGATGCTAGTGTTTCTAAAGTAGAAATCGAACGCGCTGCAAATCGCGTAAACATTTCACTTCACACTGCGAAACCAGGTATGGTTATCGGTAAAGGTGGTTCGGAAATCGAATCACTCCGTAAAAACATCATCAAGCTTGCTGAAGGCAAACGTGTTCACATCAACGTTGTTGAAGTGAAAAACGCGGACGCTGTCGCTAAACTTGTTGCTGAAAACATCGCTCGTCAATTGGAAGGCCGTGTGTCATTCCGTCGTGCAATGAAACAATCAATCCAACGTTCGATGCGCACTGGCATCAAAGGGATCAAAACAGAAGTTTCTGGTCGTCTTGGTGGCGCTGATATCGCTCGTTCAGAGAAGTACTCGGAAGGAACAGTTCCACTTCACACACTCCGTGCCGACATCGACTACGGAACAGCTGAAGCTGACACAACTTATGGTAAAATCGGAATTAAAGTCTGGTTGTACCACGGTGAAGTTCTTCCAACAAAAAACAACACAGCTAAAAACGCTGAATAATAAACACTCTTTCAGGAAGGAGGCAACACACTATGTTGTTACCTAAACGCGTGAAATATCGTCGTGTGCACCGTGGTAAAATGCGCGGAAATGCAAAACGCGGCACAACAGTTCATTTCGGTGAATTCGGTCTCCAATCGCTCGAAGCGAGCTGGATCACAAACCGTCAAATCGAATCAGCACGTATCGCAATGACACGTTATATGAAACGTGGTGGTAAAGTGTGGATCAAGATCTTCCCACACAAACCATACACGAAAAAGCCTCTCGAAGTCCGAATGGGTTCGGGTAAAGGTGCTCCAGAAGGCTGGGTAGCTGTAGTTAAGCCTGGCAAAGTTATGTTTGAAATCGCGGGTGTATCTGAGGAAGTAGCACGTGAGGCGCTTCGTCTTGCTGCACACAAACTTCCAGTTAAATGTAAGTTCGTGAAACGTGAAGAAAATGGTGGTGATACGAATGAAAGCAACTGATCTCCGTCAATCAACAACTGAAGAGCTCAACGGTAAAGTAGGCGAGTGGAAGGAAGAACTCTTTAACCTTCGTTTCCAATTGGCTACAGGTCAGCTTGAGAATCCTGCTCGTATCCGTGAAGTACGCAAGTCGATTGCGCGTGCTAAAACGATTCTTCGTGAACGCGAACTCGGCATCAACAACGGCTAATCTAATCGGATTCTTTAAGAGGAGGTAACACTCATGGAACGCAATAAGCGTAAAGTACTCACTGGACGCGTCGTGTCTGACAAAATGGACAAAACGATCGTCGTTGCAGTTGAAACAAAAGTACGTCATAAGCTTTATGGCAAACGTGTAAACTACACGAAGAAATTTAAAGCACACGATGAGAACAATGTCGCTAAAATCGGCGATGTCGTACGCATCGCGGAAACACGTCCGCTTTCTAAAGACAAACGTTTCCGTCTCGTAACAGTGGTAGAAGAGTCAGTAATCATCTAATAACAGTTCGGATCTATAAACATCCGGAGGGAGGTACACTCGCATGATTCAACAAGAATCTCGCTTGAAAGTAGCAGACAACTCTGGCGCGCGTGAACTGTTGACAATTAAAGTCCTCGGTGGTTCAGGTCGTAAGACTGCCAACATCGGTGACATCATCGTTGCAACGGTAAAACAAGCAACACCAGGTGGCGTTGTTAAAAAAGGTGACGTTGTCAGAGCAGTTGTCGTTCGTACAAAACGCGGCGCTCGTCGTAAAGATGGTTCGTACATCCGTTTCGATGAGAACGCAGCAGTCATCATCAAAGATGACAAGAGCCCACGCGGCACTCGGATCTTCGGGCCAGTTGCACGTGAACTTCGTGAAAAAGAATTCATGAAGATCGTTTCGTTGGCACCGGAAGTACTTTAATTTCCAATTTCAATCCTATAAGGAGGTGCGCAAAACGATGCATGTTAAAAAAGGCGATACAGTCCAGGTAATGTCTGGTAAAGATAAAGGCAAGCAAGGGGTTATCCTTAAAGCTATGCCAAGCAAGAACCGCGTAGTCGTAGAAGGTATCAACGTGATTAAAAAACACTCGAAACCATCACAAGCGAATCCACAAGGCGGTATCCTTGAAATCGAAGCACCAATTCACGTCTCGAACGTCATGCCACTCGACCCTAAAACGGGCAAACCAACTCGCGTTGGTTTCAAAGTAGTCGATGGTAAAAAAGTTCGTGTCGCGAAATCGGGCGAAGTACTCGATAAATAAGAAGAACGTGACGAAAGGAGGTCCATTCGACTATGAACCGTTTGCAAGAGAAGTATAAAAGCGACATCGTGAAAGCGATGATGGATAAATTCAACTATGACTCAGTTATGCAAGTCCCACAGGTCGACAAGATCGTCATCAACATGGGTGTAGGTGACGCTGTTTCGAACTCGAAGGCGCTTGACATGGCAGTGGAAGAATTATCAATTCTTTCTGGTCAAAAACCACTCGTAACGAAGGCTAAGAAATCAATCGCTGGTTTCAAACTTCGTGAAGGCATGCCAATCGGTGCGAAGGTTACTCTTCGTGGCGAGCGTATGTACGATTTCCTCGACAAATTGGTAACTGTTTCACTTCCACGTGTACGTGACTTCCGCGGTGTATCGAAGAAAGCATTCGACGGACGCGGTAACTACACGCTTGGTGTGAAAGAGCAACTTATTTTCCCTGAGATCGATTACGATAAAGTAACAAAAGTACGCGGTATGGATATCGTTGTTGTTACAACAGCGAACACAGACGAAGAAGCTCGTGAATTGCTCACACTTCTCGGAATGCCATTCCAAAAATAATCTAAAGGGAGGTCGACAACATGGCTAAAAAGTCAATGGTGAATCGCGAACAAAAACGCGAGAAACTCGTTGCCCAGTACGCTGAGAAACGTGCACAATTGAAAGCTGAAGGCGACTACATCGGACTCAGCAAATTGCCACGTAACTCTTCACCTGTGCGTCTTCATAACCGTTGCCGCATCACAGGTCGTCCACATGGTTACATGGGTAAATTCGGGATCAGCCGTATCAAGTTCCGTGATCTTGCATACAAAGGTCAAATCCCTGGTGTTAAAAAAGCAAGTTGGTAATCCACTAACAGTGTGAAAGGAGGTACATCGCATGGTAATGACAGACCCAATTGCAGATATGCTTACACGTATCCGTAACGCTAACATGGTTCGCCATGAAAAATTAGAGCTTCCAGCTTCTAATATCAAACGTGAGGTTGCAGAGATCCTCAAGCGTGAAGGTTTCATTCGCGATGTTGAATATATCGAGGACGCTAAGCAAGGTACACTTCGTTTGTTCCTTAAATACGGAGCAAGCAACGAACGTGTTATCACTGGTCTCAAACGCATTTCGAAACCAGGTCTTCGTGTATACGCAAAAGCAGATGAAGTACCAAAAGTACTCGGAGGACTCGGTATCGCAGTTCTTTCGACATCAAAAGGTCTTATGACTGATAAAGAAGCTCGCCAACAACAAGTCGGCGGCGAAGTGCTCGCCTACATCTGGTAAGTCACTTTTCTAACAAGAACGGAGGTGTAATCAATGTCACGTATTGGTAAAAAACCAGTTACGATTCCAGCTGGCGTTACTGTATCGGTTGCAGAAGACAACACGGTCACAGTAAAAGGTGCTAAAGGTGAACTTTCGCTTTCAGCTAACCCGGCCTTGGAAATCAAAGTTGAAGAAAACGAATTGACTGTTGTTCGTCCGGATGACTCGAAAGAGAACCGTACGATCCACGGTACGACACGTGCCCTTATCGCCAACATGGTGGAAGGTGTGTCTAACGGATTCCAGAAAACACTTGAGATCTCAGGGGTTGGTTACCGTGCAGCTAAGCAAGGTAACAAACTCGTCCTCAGCCTCGGTTACTCGCACCCAATCGAGTACGTTGCTGAAGAAGGTATCGAGATTGAAGTTCCTTCAAACACGCAAATCATCGTTAAAGGGATTAACAAAGAGCGCGTCGGTCACGTTGCAGCTCAAATCCGCTCGTACCGTGCTCCAGAACCTTACAAAGGTAAAGGTGTTCGTTACTCTGATGAACGTATTCGCCGTAAAGAAGGTAAGACTGGTAAGTAATTCGTCACGAAATGAACGGAAAGGAGTGGCATAAATGATCACAAAAGCAGACAAAAATGCAGTTCGTAAGAAACGTCATGCTCGTGTACGTCGTACGATCACGGGGACAGCAGCTCGTCCACGTTTGAACGTATTCCGCTCGAGCAAGCACATCTACGTTCAACTCATCGATGATGCAGCACAAACAACGCTTGTGTCAGCATCTTCGAAAGATAAAGCTCTCGATCTTACAAACGGCGGCAACGTTGAAGCAGCGAAAGCTGTTGGTAAACTTGCAGCTGAACGTGCACTCGAGAAAGGTATCGACACTGTTGTGTTCGACCGTGGTGGATACCTCTATCATGGCCGCGTCAAAGCTGTTGCTGAAGCAGCTCGTGAAGCAGGTCTTAAATTCTAACAAAAAGGAGGGGACACTCGATGCGCCAGTTAGACGTTAACATGGAACAACTTGAAGAACGCGTTGTTACCGTAAACCGCGTCGCGAAAGTCGTGAAAGGTGGCCGTCGCTTCCGTTTCGCCGCTCTCGTCGTCGTAGGTGACAAGAATGGTCACGTCGGTTTCGGTACAGGTAAGGCACAAGAGGTGCCAGAAGCGATCCGCAAGGCTATTGAAGCCGCTAAGAAAAACATGGTTCAAGTACCGATGGTTGGTACAACAATTCCACACGAAATCACAGGAGTATTCGGAGCAGGTCGTGTATTCATGAAACCAGCTTCTGAAGGTACTGGGGTTATCGCAGGTGGACCGGTTCGTGCAGTGCTCGAACTTGCAGGTGTAGGTGACATCCTTTCGAAATCGCTTGGATCTAACACACCAATCAACATCGTCCGTGCGACGGTTAAAGGCTTGACAGAGCTTAAAAAAGCAGAGGAAGTTGCTAAACTACGCGGTAAAAGCGTAGAAGAACTTCTTAAATAAGGGAGGGAATTAGACATGGCGAAACTCGCAATCACCCTCACACGCAGCACTATTGGTCGTCCTGAGGATCAGCGTGTAACAGTACGTACACTCGGTCTTCGTAAAATGCATCAGACTGTCGTTGTCCCTGACAACGTAGCGATGCGTGGTATGATCAAAAAGGTGTCGCACCTTGTGACTGTAAACGAAATCAACGAATAATAAAGATCTTACTAAATAAGGAGGTGCCACTATGAAACTCCATGAATTGAAGCCAACTCCAGGTTCGCGTCACGAACGCAACCGTGTCGGTCGCGGTATGGCGACTGGTAACGGTAAAACTTCTGGCCGTGGACATAAAGGTCAAAAAGCTCGTTCGGGCGGTGGCGTTCGTCCAGGATTTGAAGGTGGGCAAAACCCACTTTACCGTCGTCTTCCAAAACGCGGTTTCAACAACCCTACTCGTAAAGAGTATGCAGTTGTTTCCCTAGACACGCTTAACCGTTTCGAAGCAGGTACTGAAGTTACTCCAGAACTCTTAATCGAGACTGGTGTTGTCAGCTCTGCTAAAGACGGAATCAAAGTACTTGCTAACGGCAAGCTTGAAACAAAATTGACTGTTAAAGCCAACAAATTCTCGGGTGCAGCGAAAGAAGCGATCGAAGCAGCTGGCGGTTCAGTTGAGGTGATCTGATGTTTCAGACGATCTCCAATATGTGGCGCGTGAAAGATATTCGACAGCGTATTCTCTTCACACTCGCAATCATCATCATTTTCCGCATCGGGGCCCATATCCCGGTGCCGATGGTGAATACGGATGTGTTGCGTTTTGACTCAGGAGGTCTACTCGACTTCTTGAACTTGTTTGGAGGAAATGCTTTACAGAACTTCTCCCTGTTCGCAATGGGGATCATGCCGTATATTACGGCATCGATCGTTGTGCAGCTCTTACAAATGGATGTCGTTCCGAAGTTTGCCGAATGGGCAAAACAAGGCGAGTCTGGACGTAAAAAGCTAGCGACGGTCACGCGCTATGGGACGATCATCTTAGGGTTTATTCAAGCGACGTCATTGTCGTTTGGATTTAACCGCCTCTATCCAGGTCTCGTCAATGAGACGTGGGGCACGGCAACCTATTTCGTGATCGCGATCGTACTGACTGCCGGTACGGCGTTCTTGATGTTCCTTGGTGAGATGACGACGGAGAAAGGTGTTGGGAATGGTATTTCCATCATTATCTTCGCCGGTATCGTCGCTGGGTTCCCAAGAATCTTCACGCAGATTTATGAGACGAAGCTCCAAAATGCTGGAGATGCGTTATTCATTAACATCGTTTACTTGGTTGTATTATTGCTCGTTATCCTTGCGGTGACCATGGGGATCATTTATGTTCAACAGGCCGCTCGCAAAATTCCGATTCAATACGCAAAACGCACGGCGAACCGTACCCCTGTGGGCGGACAGTCGACGCACTTGCCAATCAAATTAAACGCTGCCGGTGTCATCCCGGTAATCTTCGCGATTTCCTTCATGGTGACACCACCAACTGTTGCAAGCTTCATTGCTTCTCCGGAAACGACGCAGAAGTTGCAGACTTACTTCGATACGACATCTCCAATCGGAATGTCCATCTACGTAGCGCTCATCATCGCGTTCGCTTACTTCTACACATTCATTCAGGTCAACCCTGAACAGATGGCAGAAAACCTGCAGAAGCAAGGTGGCTATATTCCTGGGATTCGTCCTGGGGCGCAAACAGAACAGTACATCACGAAGTTGCTCTATCGTTTGACATTCTTCGGAGCGATTTTCCTATCGCTCGTCGCGATCATGCCGACAATCTTCATTAAGCTTGCCGGTCTCCCAACTTCGGTGCAAATCGGAGGAACGAGCTTGTTGATTGTGATCGGGGTAGCCCTCGAAACGATGAAACAAATCGAAAGTCAACTCGTAAAACGACACTACAAAGGCTTTATCCGTTAAAGCGGAAGGAAGGGTACACCCTTCCTTCCTGTCGTGTTTACGACGTGTTGTGAAAATCAAAACTGGAGGCTAACTGAGATGAATCTAGTACTCATGGGCTTACCGGGTGCAGGGAAAGGGACTCAAGCGGCTAAAATCGTTGAAGAGTACCAAATCCCACACATTTCGACAGGCGACATGTTTCGTGCGGCAATCAAAGGCGGAACGCCACTCGGCAAAGAAGCAAAGTCGTTCATGGATAAAGGCGAACTCGTACCGGATGAGGTAACAATCGGAATCGTACGTGAGCGCTTGAGTCAAGATGATACGAAAAACGGCTTCCTACTCGATGGATTCCCGCGTACTGTTGCTCAAGCAGAGGCACTCGAAAGTTTGCTTAAAGATTTGGGAAAACAGATTGACCATGTCGTGAATATCGATGTGGATGCGGAAATTCTCGTCCCGCGTTTGACAGGTCGTTGGATCTGCCCGACGTGTGGTGCGACATATCACGTGATCTTCAATCCACCTAAAGTGGAAGGCATCTGTGATGTGGATGGGTCGGCTCTCATGCAACGTGAAGACGATAAAGAGGAAACGGTCCGCCGTCGCCTTGACGTCAACATCGAGCAATCGAAACCACTCATTGACTTTTACGCTGAAAAAGGGTATCTTCGTACATTGGATGGAGATCGTCCAATCGATGTCGTATACGCCGATGTCAAAGCGTTACTCGGTGGTACTGAATGATCATCACGAAGACGCCTCGTGAAATAGCGATTATGCGTGAGGCTGGGCAAATTGTTGCTCGAACACACCAGGTGCTCAAAGAGCATATCAAACCAGGTATTACGACGCTTGAACTCGACCGGATCGCGGAAGAATACATTCGCAGCCAAGGTGCGACACCGTCGTTCAAAGGCTACAACGGGTTTACCGGTAGCGTTTGTGCTTCAGTGAACGAAGAGCTTGTTCATGGGATTCCCGGAAAGCGGGTATTGAACGATGGAGATATCATCTCGATCGACATCGGTGCCTACTATAACGGATACCATGGAGATTCCGCTTGGACGTATCCAGTGGGAACAATCTCAGCAGAGACACAGCAGTTACTTGACGTAACTGAAGAAAGTCTGTATAAAGGATTGGAGCACGCTAAGGCTGGGCAGCGTCTGACAGACATTTCGCATGCGATTCAAGCGTATGTGGAATCTCATGATTTCTCTGTCGTCCGCGAATACGTCGGTCATGGTGTCGGACAAAATTTGCATGAAGAACCGCAAATTCCGCACTATGGTCCACCGGGGAAAGGGCCGCGCCTGAAGACTGGAATGACGTTAGCCATTGAACCAATGGTCAATGCTGGTCAACGCTATGTTCGAACACTGGCTGACAACTGGACAGTTGTGACAGTGGACGGTAGCATGTGCGCCCACTTTGAGCACACCATCGCCATCACAGACGATGGATACGAGATTTTAACGAAACTCGATTCCGGTGAATGAGGCTCTATTGCTTCGTGCTGATCCGTAACGGATCCTTCTCTCACAGTACAATGCGATAGATCGTCTGTGCTCCTAAATATCTTCATATAGAAAGGGGAATAAATGATGGCGAAACAAGATGTCATTGAAGTGGAAGGCACTGTTGTCGAACCACTTCCAAACGCAATGTTTAAAGTGGAGTTAGAAAACGGCCACACGGTGCTCGCGCACGTCTCAGGGAAAATTCGGATGCACTATATTCGAATCCTTCCAGGTGACCGCGTAACTGTCGAGTTGTCTCCGTACGACTTGACTCGCGGGCGGATTACGTACCGTTACAAGTAACTCCGATTTTTCCAGGAGGAGGGTATAATCATGAAAGTAAGACCGTCGGTAAAACCGATCTGCGAAAAATGTAAAGTTATTCGTCGTAAGGGTAAAGTAATGGTAATTTGCGAAAACCCGAAACACAAACAAAAACAAGGTTAATCTAAGAGGAGGTGCACACATGGCACGTATTGCTGGTGTAGATATTCCACGCGAAAAACGTATCGTTATTTCGCTCACATACATCTTTGGTATTGGTAAAACAAGAGCACAAGAAATTTTGAAGACTGCAAACGTATCTGAAGATTCACGCACACGTGATTTGACAGAAGACGAAATCAACCGTATCCGTGAAGCAATTGACGGAATCAAAGTTGAAGGTGACCTTCGTCGTGAAGTTTCACTCAACATTAAACGTTTGATCGAGATCGGCGCTTATCGCGGTGTTCGTCACCGTCGTAGTCTCCCTGTTCGCGGACAAAACACGAAGAACAACTCGCGTACTCGTAAAGGCCCACGCCGTACAGTAGCGAACAAGAAGAAGTAAAGGAGGGAATTGAACAATGGCGAAACGTAAGCAAAATGTACGTTCAAAACGTAAAGTCAAAAAACATGTTGAAGTCGGTGTGGTACACATCCGTTCTACTTTCAACAACACAATCATTACAATCACTGACACGCAAGGTAACGCGATCTCATGGGCTACTTCTGGTAACCTTGGATTTAAAGGATCACGTAAATCGACTCCGTTCGCAGCACAATTGGCTGCTGAAACTGCAGCGAAAGTTGCAATGGACAACGGTATGCGTACAGTAGAAGTTAACGTTAAAGGTCCTGGTGCTGGACGTGAAGCGGCTATCCGTGCCCTCCAAGCTACTGGTCTTGAAGTAACTGCAATCCGTGACGTAACACCAGTTCCGCACAACGGTTGCCGCCCTCCAAAACGTCGCCGCGTATAATCGCTTGTGCGTGTGAAGGGCTTACCTAGCACAAACAGCATATACAATGCAGCTTGCGCTGCATGGCAGGATACACTCAAGGAGGGGTTCAGATGATCGAGATTGAAAAACCAAAGATCGAAACGGTCGAAATCAGCGAGGATGCTACGTTTGGTAAATTCGTGGTGGAACCGCTTGAACGTGGATATGGCACGACTCTCGGCAACTCACTACGTCGGATTCTTTTGTCATCGCTCCCTGGTGCAGCGGTAACAGCGGTTCAAATCGATGGCGTACTTCATGAGTTCTCTACGATTGACGGAGTCGTCGAAGACGTCACGCAAATCGTATTAAACCTCAAGAAGTTGGCTCTCAAAGTGTACTCGGACGAAGAGAAAACGCTTGAGATTAACGTTTCAAGTGCCGGTGCTGTCACTGCGGCAGACATTACCCATGATAGCGACGTTGAAATCTTGAATCCTGAGCTCCACATCGCGACTCTCGCTGACAACGCGACGCTTCGCATGCGTTTGACTGCTCGCCGTGGCCGTGGTTACGTCCAGGCAGAAGATAACAAACGTGATGATATGCCGATTGGCGTAATTCCAATCGATTCGATCTACACACCGATTCAACGCGTGAACTACGAAGTAGATAAAACACGTGTCGGTCAAGATGCTAGCTTCGATAAGCTTCTATTAGACGTGTGGACAGATGGTTCAATCCGTCCGGAAGAAGCGGTATCGCTCGGGGCGAAAATTTTGACAGAACACTTGAACATCTTTGTTGGCTTGACTGACGAAGCTCTCAATGCAGAAATTATGGTCGAGAAAGAAGAAGACCAAAAAGAAAAAGTACTCGAAATGACGATTGAAGAACTCGATCTCTCAGTTCGTTCGTACAACTGCTTGAAGCGCGCTGGCATCAACACGGTTCAAGAACTCGCAAACAAATCAGAGGAAGAGATGATGAAAGTTCGTAACCTCGGACGTAAATCACTCGAAGAAGTTCAACTCAAGTTGGACGAACTCGGTTTGGGCTTGCGTAAAGAAGACTAAGTTCAAACGAAGGAGGGAAATGTAATGGCTTATTCGAAACTCGGCCGTACAAGCTCGCAACGTAAGGCACTTTTACGTGATCTTGCAACTGACCTTATTATCAACGAGCGCATTCAAACAACTGAACAAAAAGCGAAAGAACTTCGCCCAGTCGTTGAAAAATTGATCACTCTTGGGAAACGTGGCGATCTTCATGCCCGTCGTCAAGTAGCTTCATTCGTTCGCAAAGAGAACGCTGGAGAAAAAGACGCAATCCAAAAATTGTTCGAAGACGTGGCACCACGCTACGCTGAACGTCAAGGTGGATACACACGCATCATGAAAGTCGGCCCACGCCGCGGTGACGGTGCGGAAGTCGTAATCATCGAACTCGTCTAATTCATTAGGCAGTCAACAGGGCATGCGGTGACGTATTGCCCTGTTTCCACATCGGAAAGGAGTCGGCAGATGGAATCTCAAATTATGGTACGCGATATCGTGTTTCGTTACCCGGGACAGACCGAGCCAGCCCTCAATGGGTTGTCACTCGACGTATACAAAGGGGAATGGCTCGCAATCGTTGGCCATAACGGTTCTGGCAAGTCGACGTTGACGAAGTTGTGGAATGGGCTTTTGCTTCCTCAAGAAGGAGAAGTCCGGGTTGAGGCACTCGATCCAACGGACGCCACAGACGTGTGGGACGTTCGGAAACGGATCGGTGTCGTCTTCCAAAATCCCGACAACCAGTTTGTCGGGGCGACCGTGCGCGATGATGTGGCATTCTCTCTCGAAAACATGGGGCTTCCACGTCAAGAAATGGTTCGTCGAATTGATGACAGTCTAGCGCGCGTTGGATTATCGGAACTAGCGGACCGTGAACCGCATCAGTTATCCGGTGGACAAAAGCAGCGTGTTGCGATTGCTTCGGCTCTCGCAATGCGCCCGCATGTCCTCGTGCTCGATGAAGCTACCTCGATGCTTGACCCGATTGGGCGCAAAGAGGTGATTGAAACGGTGCAACAGCTCGTCTCAGAAGGGATGACCGTTGTCGCCATTACCCACGAGCTCGACGAAGTGTTGTTTGCCGACCGTATCATTGCATTGTCGAAAGGCAAGGTTGCGATGACTGGCACACCCGAAGACGTGTTTCAAAATCCGGAGGCGTTACGAGCCATTCAGCTCGACGTACCGTTTGTTGTCCGGATGCAACTCGAACTGAAGGAACGGGGCATACCACTCGATCGTCTGATGCTACAACATTCGGAGTTGGTGAACCATCTATGCCGATTAGCATTGAAGAAGTGACATACCAATATCAATTGAATACTCCGTTTGAACGAACCGCGCTGCGCGATGTGAATGTGATGATTCCGTCGGGGGCGCTTGTTGCGTTTCTTGGCCATACTGGCTCTGGGAAATCAACGCTCGTTCAACATATGAACGGCCTGTTGCGGCCGACAAAAGGGCGTGTCGTCGTCGATGACATCGAAGTCCGTGCGATCACGAAGCGTCGCGATAAAAAGCAAAACTTACTCCCGCTTCGGCGCCGCGTTGGGCTCGTCTTTCAATATCCGGAACATCAATTATTTGAAGAGACGGTCGAACGCGACGTCATGTTCGGTCCACGTAACTTCGGGGCGTCTGAAGACGAAGCGAAAGAACGGGCCCATGTCGCATTGCGCCTTGTCGGGCTCGATGAAGCACTGTGGAGCCGTTCGCCGTTCGACCTCTCAGGCGGACAGATGCGCCGTGTCGCCATCGCCGGTGTACTCGCGAGTCGTCCGGACGTTCTCGTCGTAGATGAACCGACGGCAGGGCTCGATCCGCTCGGCCGTCGCGAGATGCTGGCGTTATTCAAACGATTAAAACAAGAACTCGATTTGACACTCATTCTCGTCTCGCACGATATGGATGACGTGTTGGCCTATGCGGAACGTGTCGTCGTCATGGAACGGGGACAGGTCGCCTTTGACGGCGATCCGTTCGACTTATTCAAAAACGAGGTACTCGTCGAGTCGCTCCAACTCGAGATACCACATGTGCTTCGTTTCGCCAATGAACTTGCCCCAGTGTTTGGTGTCGACACACCGTCGCTCCGAACAGAGCACGAATTGGCGGACTGGATTGCGTTCGAGCTAGGAAGGGGGAGAGCGACTTGATTATCGGACAGTACATTCCCGGACACTCGTGGCTCCACACACTCGACGCGCGGGCGAAGACGTTGTTTATCCTCGCCTTCATCCCAATCGTCTTTTTGGCGGATAACTTGTGGACGAACGTATTCTTGCTCGGTTTCACGTTGTTCGCCGTGCGATTGTCTCAACTGTCTTGGCGATATTTATGGAACGGACTGAAGATGATTCTATTCCTCATCATCTTTACGCTGTTGCTTCAGTTGTTCTTTAATCGTGAGGGAACCGAGTTGATTTCATTCGGACCGTTCGCGATTTATTCGGAAGGTGTCCGCATGGGCTTAATCGTCTCGCTCCGTTTCTTCTATCTCGTCATGCTGACGACGCTCGTGACGCTGACGACGACACCGATGGAACTGACCGACTCGATTGAGGCCGGGCTCCGCCCGCTCGAACGCTTTAAAGTACCGGCGCATGAGATCGCCCTCATGTTGTCGATCTCGCTCCGGTTCTTGCCGACGTTGGCCGACGAGACGGATCGAATCATGAAGGCCCAACAGGCACGAGGGGTCGATTTGAAGAGCGGTCCCATCATGGATCGCCTCAAGGCAGTCGTCCCGCTCATGATCCCTTTATTCGTATCTGCGTTTAAACGTGCTGAGGACCTCGCTACGGCGATGGAAGCTCGAGGGTACCGTGGGGGTGAAGGACGGACACGATTGCGTGAGATGACGTGGCATCGTCGTGATACGGCGTTACTCCTCATCTTTGTCATCGTGACACTCATTCTAATCGGATTGCGAGGGATTGGATGAAGCGAATCAAACTGACGGTGGCGTATGACGGGACGAACTATGCGGGCTACCAGGTACAACCGAATGGAAACACGATTCAAGCCGAAGTGGAGGCCGTCTTGGCGCGGATGCATAGCCGAGCCGTGAAAGTCGTGGCCTCGGGCCGTACGGATGCCCGGGTCCACGCGAGGGGGCAAGTCTTGCATTTCGATACGCACCTCTCGATGCCGGTCGACCGGTTCGTCAAAGCGTTGAATGCGATGTTACCGGATGATATCCTCGTCCAAGCGGCCGAAGAGGTCGATGCTTCGTTTCACGCACGGTACGGGGCGAAACGGAAAGAGTATCGCTATTTCTTTCGAGGCGACGCCGATCCGTTCCGACGCCACCATGCCGTGACGGTCACGTATACGCTCGATTATGAGCGGATGCGCCAAGCGCTTCGTCTATTGGTCGGGACTCATGACTTCACGTCCTTCTCGGTGACGAAGGCGGAAGTGGAGGACCGCGTCCGGACAATTTATGAAGCGGAGCTCGTTGAAGCAGGTGATGAGATGTACTTCCGATTCGTCGGCTCCGGCTTTCTCTATAACCAAGTTCGGATTATGGTAGGTACGTTGCTCGAGGTCGGACGAGGGAAATATGAGCCGGCCGATGTGAGTCGAATGCTTGCTTCTAAAGACCGGCGTAGCGCTGGGATTACAGCCCCACCGCACGGTCTATATTTGTGGAATGTGAATTATGAAAAAGTAGATTGACATTCCCCCTATAAAATCGTATTATATTCATTGGCATTTCATTTTCACATTGAGAGATGAACCACAATCTTAGCCCCGTAAACTAGGATTATGATAAAGCATCAAACAAGCACTAAAAAAATTAAGTAAACAGACATTTTAGGAGGTATTCCACATGCGCACGACATTCATGGCAAAAGCATCTGAAGTAGAACGCAAATGGCTCCTTATCGACGCAGAAGGCAAAACACTTGGTCGTTTGACTAGTGAAGTAGCATCACTTCTTCGCGGTAAGCACAAGCCGACTTTCACACCACACGTTGATTGCGGAGACCACGTCATCATCATCAACGCTGAGAAAATCCACTTGACTGGTAACAAATTGAACGACAAGATTTACTACCGTCATTCAGGTCATCCAGGCGGTTTGAAATCACAAACTGCAAAAGAGCTTCTCGCAAAACGTCCAGAGCGTATGCTTGAACTCGCAATCAAAGGGATGCTTCCAAAAGGATCACTTGGTCGTCAATCATTCAACAAACTCCACGTTTACGCTGGAGCTGAGCACAACCACGCAGCACAAAAACCAGAAGTTTACGAACTTCGCGGTTAATCGGGACACAGGGAGGAACTAAACGATGGCAGATGTACGTTACTACGGAACAGGCCGCCGCAAACACTCGGTGGCTCGCGTTCACCTCGTTGCAGGTGACGGCAAAGTTGTTGTAAATGGCCGTGATATTTCAGAATACTTCGGTCATGAGACTTTGATCATGATGGCAAAATCACCACTCGTATTGACTGAAACAGAAGGTAAATACGATGTAATCGTTAACGTTAACGGTGGTGGATTCACAGGACAAGCTGGAGCGATTCGCCACGGCGTATCACGTGCGCTTCTTCAAGCGGACCCAGAATTCCGTCCAAGCCTCAAAGAAAAAGGCTTCTTGACTCGTGACGCTCGCATGAAAGAACGTAAAAAATACGGTCTTAAAGCTGCACGTCGCGCACCACAATTCTCGAAGCGTTAATCTTCGAACAATTTGGTTCAAACTCTCTGTCCATTGGGGCGGAGAGTTTTTTTGTTGCGCATGAAATTGTTGCATTCCGTTCCCTCAAGAAAACGCTTTTTTTGATATACTGTTAGCGAGACAGAAATTAGGGGGAAACCACATGCTTACAGTAGAACAAGTTCGTGAAGAATTGGCGGGGTTGATCGATCCAACAATCAACCGTACGCTTGGAGATACAGCTGGCGTGAAGGATATTCGCATTAAAGAAGATTATGTCAGTGTGAAAGTCGCGCTCGGTCAGACCGGGAGTGGGGAACAGCTTCAACTTCAACAAGAGATTGTCACGCTGTTAAAAGGGAAGGGCTTCAAGACGGTCGGCCTCCGCTTCGAGGCGCTCAATGACGAAAGCTTGAAAGAAGCGACAAAGCCGGCGATTCTTCGTGAGAACGCAGGCACGACGTTCATCGCAATCGCGTCAGGGAAAGGCGGCGTTGGGAAATCGACGGTATCGGTCAACTTGGCGGTCGCGCTCGCGCGGGCCGGGAAAAAAGTGGGATTGATTGATGCCGATATTTACGGATTCAGTGTGCCGGATATGCTTGGGATTGAAGAACGACCAGTCGTGCGCGGAGAAAAAATCATCCCGGTCGAGCGGTTCGGTGTGAAAGTGATCTCGATGGGCTTCTTTGTCGAAGATAACGCGCCGGTCATTTGGCGTGGACCGATGCTCGGAAAGATGCTCAATAACTTCTTTAATGACGTCGAGTGGGGTGACTTGGATTACTTGCTCCTCGATTTACCGCCAGGGACAGGTGATGTCGCGCTCGATATCCATTCGATGCTTCCGGCCTGTCAAGAGTTGATTGTCACGACACCGCATGCGACGGCTGCGTTCGTTGCCGCACGAGCTGGGGCGATGGCGATTAAGACGAACCATAAAGTGCTCGGTATCATCGAGAACATGGCGTACTTCGAAAGTAAAGTGACTGGAGAGAAAGAGTACGTCTTCGGTTACGGCGGAGGCGAAAAATTATCTGAGGCATTGAAGAGCAAGTTGCTCGCGCAAATCCCGCTCGGTCAGCCGTACGAAAACGAAGAAGACTTTGCCCCATCGGTTTATCGGGACGGGCATCCGTTTGAGAAAACATACGATGGATTGGCACAAGCGGTCATTCAACAGATAGAAGGGTAATGGTTCACAAATGAAGGTACAGGGATTTTTAAGATTGTTTTGGACGACGCTCGTCTTTGGGACGTTGTTTGGGTTTGTCATGAACTTACTGGCCAATCCAGGCTATTTAGTGAGTCAATCTTGGGAAGCAATCGTCACGGCGCTTAGCTACTCGAGCACGTGGACGGGAATTAGCATGATGGGGTTCTTTGCTTATTTGATTGTCCACCGGGTTGGGTTGGACTTGTTCCGAGGACCGAGGTTATGGAATCGCGTGCAAGTAGTATTGATCGCCTTTGCGTTATTTGATGCGGTATATCTTCGCATGCTCGCGTTCGGCAACGATCATATGTGGCGCTATATCGGTGAGATGGTCGTATTGGTGTTAGTATCTTGGATTATCGCGACGAGTAAGGCGAAACAGACGAACGCGAGTGCGTTCATCCCGACGCTCTTCTTGATGATCGTTATCACGTTGATTGAATGGATTCCAGCCCTTCAGGCGACGGATGAAATTGCCCTCTTGTGGCCGGCGTTAGCGACGCTCGTGTTTGCCAATGCGTATCAAGTCTTGATGCTGCATCGCTTCCAAGCACCTGCTCAGGCAGAGAGCGTCAAACCGTCGACGGCAGGCAAGGCCAAGACGAAGAAACGTGTGTCATCTAAATCATCGTGACAGCGTACTCGTACAAGCTCAGACATTCGTCTGGGCTTGTTTGTTTGAAACGTTCTTTCGTTCAGCTACAACGTGTAAAACAAAAATAAAGTTTTTTTAGAAAAACAGTTGACGAAAATGGGGGGCGCTGATATATTAATAAACGTCGCTGCTGTTCAAATATGAACAACAGAAAGCGAATGAAAAAAATAATAAAAAACGGTTGACTTTAAAAAGTCAAATCGCTATTATTAAAAAGTCGCTAACACGACAACATTTGGTCTTTGAAAACTGAACGATGAGGCAAAAATGATTTACAATTTTTGAATGAAGCGCAAGCTTCGTCATTTTTAAAGAGCTATATCAAATTCTTTGGAGAGTTTGATCCTGGCTCAG
>NZ_JAEQBB010000012.1 GCF_018616375.1 Exiguobacterium sp. J17977
TGTATTAGGCACGCCGCCAGCGTTCGTCCTGAGCCAGGATCAAACTCTCCAAAGAATTTGATATAGCTCTTTAAAAAATGACGAAGCTTGCGCTTCATTCAAAAATGGTAAAACTTTTTTGCCTCATCGTTCAGTTTTCAAAGTTCGTCTGTCGCTCATTGGCGACTCTTAAAATAATACAAGTCATCGACACAGTTGTCAACCACTTTTTTTATTCTTTTCCGCTGCCATCAGCGGCAACGTTTATTACTTTACCGCATCCCTAAATAGAACGCAAGACTTTTTACAAAAGTTTTTCTAAAAAAGTTTTTGGCATCTTTAAACCGGCAACACTCTCCATAGAAAAACCTCTCGCCCGTAAGAGCGAGAGGTTAAAACGATTCTTTATTGTTGGTGTCTCATCGTCGGGAATAAGAGGACATCGCGAATCGATGGTGCATTCGTCAACAACATGACAAGGCGGTCGATTCCGATTCCAAGACCGCCTGTTGGCGGCATTCCGTATTCGAGTGCCTCAAGGAAATCGTTGTCCAATTCGTGGGCTTCGTCATTCCCAGCTTCTTTCTCAAGAAGTTGAGCTTCGAAACGCTCACGCTGATCAATCGGATCATTCAATTCCGTGAAGGCGTTAGCATGTTCACGACGAACGATGAACAATTCAAATCGATCCGTGAAGCGTGGATCTGTATCGTTCTTTTTCGCCAATGGCGATACTTCGACAGGGTGACCTGTGACAAACGTCGGTTGTAACAATGTTTCTTCGACTTTCTGCTCAAAGAATTCATTGACGATGTGACCGAACGTCATGTGGTCCTGAATCTCGACACCGTGCTCTTTTGCAAGCGCACGTGCATCTTCATCAGACATCTGTTGCCAGAAATCGACGCCTGTTTCTTCTTTAACCAAGTCGACCATGTGCGCACGTTTCCAACCAACAGCCAAATGAATCGTATCTTCTCCATATTGAACGTCCGTCGTTCCAAGGACTTCTTGGGCTACGTGAGCTACGAGTTCTTCTGTCAAATCCATGATGTCATTATAGTCCGCATACGCTTCATACAATTCAATCATCGTGAACTCTGGGTTATGACGTGTTGAAATCCCCTCATTACGGAAGACACGGCCAATCTCATACACGCGCTCGAGACCACCGACAATCAAGCGCTTCAAATGAAGCTCGATGGCGATTCGCATATATAATTCCATATCGAGCGCATTATGGTGCGTCAAGAACGGACGGGCCGCCGCTCCACCTGCGATTGTATGCAACATCGGCGTTTCGACTTCCAAGTAACCGCGATGGTTCAAGAAATTCCGAATTTCCGAGATGATCCGGCTACGCAGAATAAACGTTTGACGTGAATCGTTATTCGTAATTAAATCCAAATAACGTTGGCGATAGCGTTGCTCGACATCTTTTAAGCCGTGATATTTATCCGGAAGCGGACGAAGTGCTTTTGTTAAGAGTTCGAACTCTTCAACATGAATCGACAATTCGCCGACGTTCGTCTTGAACAGCTTCCCTTTCACTCCAACGATGTCACCAAGGTCAGATGATTTGAATAAATCGAACGGTTCGTCACCTACGTCATTTTTACGCACATAGATTTGGATTTGTCCTGTGACGTCTTGGATGTGGGCAAAGAAAACTTTCCCTTTTCCACGTTTCGTCATAATCCGTCCGGCAAGCGTCACTTCGACGTCTTGTTCGGCCAAGGCTTCTTTTTCAATCGCCTCATATTGTTCATGTAGTTCACCGGCATGGGCAGAACGTTCGAACCGATGTCCGAACGGGTCAAGCCCTTGATCACGCATCTCGGTCATTTTTTCAAACCGAACCTGCATTTGGTCATTCATTTCCAACTCGTGACTCACTACTCCATTCACTCCTCTATACGTATTGGGGATGTTCCTAATAAAAAACTGTCAGCCTCACGGCCAACAGCACAGCCTAAACCGTTTGCTTGTGTGGTTCACTTTTTCGCCAAACAAGCTTACCACAAATCAATTTTTTTCACTAGTTCACACTTCTTGCATTTGTCGCTCGAGCTGTTCCACAAAATGATACAACACGACGCCAAAAGCATCTCGTGATTCCGTTTCGTTGATTTGCTTCCGAACCGGGCCGCTGCCTTTCAACCCTTTCAAGTACCATGCCGCATGTTGACGCATCTCGCGAACGGCGGTCACTTCTCCTTTGATGGCAATCAAGCGATCGAGATGCAACATACAGATGTCGATCTTTTCACGCGCCGCTGGTTCTGGCGGAAGTTCACCCGTCTCCAAATACTGCACCGTTTGATACAGCATCCATGGGTTACCGAGCGCTGCCCGCCCGATCATGACAGCATCGACACCATAGTGATCAATCGCATGTTTCGCTTCTTGTGGTGTCGAGATATCGCCGTTACCGATAATCGGAACCGTCGCAATTTTCTTGGCTTCGCCAATCCAATCCCAGTTTGCGGTTCCTTCATATTGTTGAGACCGCGTACGACCATGAATCGCAATCGCCGCCGCTCCGCCAGATTGAGCCGCCCGAACATTATCGAGAATATAAATATGGTCTTCGTCCCAACCGAGACGCATTTTGACCGTGACCGGCTTATCGACCGCATTCGAGACGGCGTTCACCATCTCGTAAACTTTGTCCGGGTCGAGCAACCATTTGGCGCCCGCCTCACACTTCGTGACTTTCGGGACCGGGCAACCCATATTGATATCGATGATGTCTGCATTCGTGTTTTGATCCACGTACTGGGCCGCTCTGACGAGTGTGTCTTTCGAACCTCCGAAAATCTGAAGGCTGAGCGGCTTTTCCCGTTCATCGACGTACAGCATCCGGAGCGTTCTTGCATTCTCCAATAAAATCCCTTTATCGCTGACCATTTCCGCACAGACGAGTCCCGCGCCGAATTCTTTCGCGATCAAACGAAACGCAGGGTTTGTCACTCCGGCCATCGGGGCAAGGACGGCGCGGTTCTTTATATCGATGTTACCAATTTTGAACCCTGACACTTCTCCACTTCCTTTGCTAACGTTAAACCGAGCTGACCAATGATTGTAACGGTCCGAGACGGACGACGTCTTGTCGTTCCGACGCAGGAAGGGCTTCTAGCCATGCCCGCACCGTCATTCCCTTTACCTCGACCGCCGGAGCAATCTCCGCGAACGGGGCAAGGACAAAAGCGCGTTCATGCATCCGTGGATGCGGAACAGTTAACTGCTTCGATTGTATATCTTCGCTGTTATAGACCAAGATGTCAAGGTCGATTGTACGCGGTCCATTCTTGAATAGTCGTTCTCTCCCTAGGTCCCGTTCAATCTGTTGGAGTTGAAGCAAGGCCGCTTCCGCAGAAAGGGACGGCTCGACTTCGACGACCATATTATAGAAGGATGGCTGATCTGTGTATCCGACCGGTGCCGTCTCATATACGGATGACTCTTTCGTTACCTGAAGACCGTTTACCGCCATCGCTTGAATCGCTTCTGCTAGATAGTTGGCACGCTCCCCAATGTTCGATCCCAACGCTACGTACATCATACGTTCCGTCTCCGTGTCATCTCGATCGCGACCGAGTCATAATGACCCGGGATGGGCGGGTCCGGCTTGATGACTTTGACGGTAACGCTTTGAATCTTGTCACTGTGGGCCAAGACAGCCGTCGTGATGCGTTCGCCCAGCGCCTCAAGCAGATTGACCGGCTCCCCGGTGACGATGTCTTCCGTCAATTGATAGAGACCGGCATAGCTGACCCCGTCTGATAAATCATCCGATTGACCGGCCGGTGCCAAATCCAATTCACACATCAAGTCGATGTTGAACCGTTGACCGAGTCGATTCTCTTCTTCAAACACACCGTGATAGCCATAGAAACGCATCCCATTCACAAACATCTTATCCAATTCGTCCGCCTCCCAGCATCGCGTCCATCATGAGTGACGCTCGTTTATTCTCTCGTACGTCATGAACTCGTATCCACGCACAGCCTTTCATGATGCCTAGGCACGTCGTTGCCAATGTCCCTTCCAGTCGTTCTTCGGTCGGTAAATCAAGCGCTTGCCCGATAAACGACTTCCGCGACGTTCCGAGTAACACCGGATAACCGAGGTTCGTGATCACGTCGAGTCGATTCATCAACTCCATGTTTTGCGCATAGTCTTTCGCAAAGCCGATCCCCGGGTCTAACCAAATCATCTCATCCGGCACACCTGCCGCGTGGGCGATTTCAATCGATTCATATAAGTCACCGACGACCTCCTCGATGAAATGGCCATAATTGCGGTTGTCACGATTGTGCATCAAGATGATGGGAACGTTAAACGCCTGGGCCACTTGTACCATCGACTGATCGCCCCACTTCGAGCCCCAGACGTCATTGATGATGTCGGCCCCGGCTTCTAATGCCGCCTTTGCCACCACTGGTTTGTACGTATCGATCGAGATGAGCACGTCGAGCTCTTGTTTCAGTTGACGAATGACCGGAACGACTCGCTCGATCTCTTCTTCCGCCGAGACGAACCGGGCTCCCGGCCGTGTCGATTCCCCGCCGATATCAATTGCGTCCGCTCCGTCTTGAACGAGTTGCTTGGCGTGAGCGACCGCCTGTTCAAGCGCCGTGTACCGTCCTCCGTCCGAAAACGAGTCCGGTGTCACATTTAAAATGCCCATGATTTTTGTCATCGCGTTTCTTCCCTTTCAATCGCATGTAACAAGACAGACCAACATGCTTTAAATTTTGCCCCGTCTTTGCCTGGATAGCTGTTCCCGGCATAGTCTGTGACCGGGGCAATCTGTTGAACCGAATTCGTCAACCAAATCTCGTCTGCCCGAGCAAGTTCCGCAAACGTCACATCACGTTCCTTCACCTCAAACGTATCCATCACCCAACGTCGCGTGACCCCAGCCAAAGGTCCCGTCGCAAGCGGCGTCGTCCAAAGTTGGTCAGCTTCGACCCAGAAGATATTCGAAACGAGCCCTTCCACCACATGTCCTTCGTCATCGGCGAACAGTCCTTCCGCCTCCCGATCAACGAGCATGCGCTTCCCTAAAATATTGTTCATATAATGATGGGATTTTAAGCGGAATGCCGCTTCGGGCCGACTTCTTGGAAACGGAATGGCTTCCAACCGTTTTTCGACGGGTTGAAACGAATCCGGCAGCGGTTTGACGAGTAGCGTCACGTTCGGACGAGTGTAGCGTCCGTCATAGAGTCCAAGTGGCGCCACCCCCGCGGACACGTTCAAGCGCACATACAGGTTCGGAGTCCCGTTTTGACGAACGACGTCTTGAATCGCCTGCTCTATCTCTTGTTTCGTATACGGTAAATCAATCCATAGTTCCGCTAAGCTCTTCTCGAGACGTTCCCAGTGAAGATCAAACAAGAACGGGATGCCATTGAACGTTCGAAACGTCTCGAATAGGCCCATCCCATATAAAAATCCGTGATCTTCCACCGGAATCGTTACTTCAGAGCTGCCCCTTAGTTCCCCGTTATGCCAAAGCCACACGACGATACACCTCGACGAAATTACGAATCATGTCTTTGCCGTGTTCTGTCAAAATCGCTTCCGGATGAAACTGCACCCCTTCAATCGGTAACGTTTCATGCCGGAGTGCCATAATCTCTCCTAGGCTCGTCTCGGCCGTGACTTGCAAGCACGACGGTAACGCATCTCGTTCGACCGCGAGCGAATGGTAGCGTGTCACAATCGTCTGTTGCGGGATACCGTTAAACAGCGTGTTGCCGTCATGTTGAATCGCTGACGTCTTGCCGTGCATGAGCCGCTCGGCATGGACGACTTTTCCACCGAACGCTTGAGCAATCGCTTGATGTCCGAGACAGACGCCAAGAATCGGGATGCGACCGGCAAACGCCTGAATCGCATCGATGCTGATACCCGCCTCACTCGGTGTGCACGGACCAGGCGAAATGACGAGATAACTTGGGGCGAGAGCTTCAATTTCCTCGATCGTGATGTCATCGTTACGACGGACGACGAGCTGTTCCCCGAGCTCCCCAAAGTATTGCACTAAATTGTATGTGAACGAGTCATAGTTATCGATGAGTAAAATCATACCGTCGCCTCCGTCATTTCTTTCGCCGCCCATAGCGCTTTCGCCTTGGAAAGTGATTCGGCGTACTCCGCTTCCGGATCCGAATCAATCACAATCCCGGCACCAGCCTGGACATGGGCGATTCCGTCCTTGACGACCATCGTCCGAATCGTGATATTGAACACGAGGTCATCATCCCAACTGAGCCAGCCGTATGAGCCGGTATAAATCCCGCGCCGGACCGGCTCGAGTTCCTCGATGATTTCCATCGTCCGGATTTTTGGTGCTCCGGTGATGGTGCCCCCCGGGAACATCGCGCCAAGTGCCTCGGCGCCCGATACACCGTCCCGCATCAAACCGCGCACGTTCGAAAC
Source organism: Exiguobacterium sp. J17977 (assembly GCF_018616375.1). Taxonomy (GTDB): domain Bacteria; phylum Bacillota; class Bacilli; order Exiguobacteriales; family Exiguobacteriaceae; genus Exiguobacterium; species Exiguobacterium mexicanum. Next base: position 6,433 of record NZ_JAEQBB010000012.1, read on the forward strand.
GATATGTTGGACGTGCGAGTATTTCTCGATGACCATCAATTCATCGACATGCACCGTCCCGTAAGCCGCGACTTTGCCCAAGTCGTTTCGTTCAAGGTCGACGAGCATGACATGTTCGGCCCGCTCTTTCTCATTGTCGAGCAGCGTCCGAGCCAGTTCCAGATCCTCTGCCTCGTCCCGGCCTCGCGGTCTCGTTCCGGCGATCGGACGTGTCGAGATGGCGGCGCCATGTTTCTCGAGCAACAGTTCCGGTGAAGCCGACACCATCGTGAGCGAGTCGTCAGCGAAATAACCCATATACGGTGACGGGTTCACTTTCCGGAGCGTGTCGTAGATGTGACGTGGATGCGCGAGCAACGGTTCCGATTGCCGCACGCTCAAGTTCACCTGAAACACATCACCCTCGACGATATAGTCTTGAATCTTTTGCACCGCCGTCACGAACTTCTCTTGTGACAGCGAGCGTGAACGTTCGAGCGTCCCGCTTGCGACCGGCGGGAACGCATAGTGCGTCTCCGTCCGCCAAAGGGCGGCAAAGCGATCGAGTTTCACCTCTACCTGGTCGTCCGCCGTGACGAGCATATATAAGAGCGATTCTTCTTCATCGAAGACCGCCACTTCATCAAACAGTAAGAAGGAGACGTCCGGTGTCGCCAAGTCGTCTGCTGCCTGCCGTGGTAACCGTTCGAGCGTTCGGGCCACGTCATAGCTCACATAACCAATCATCCCGCCAAAAAACGGTGGAGCGCCAGCCGGCCGCTCGGTAGCGTACCGGGTCCGGATTGTTTCGACGATGTCGAGCGGCTCACCGTACAGTGTTTCCGTCGTATCTGCTGTCACGAACGTTCCGACCCCATCTTTCACGTGAAGCGTAGCGAACGGTTCAATCCCGGCCATCGTATAGCGGCCGACGCGTCCACTCTCTAACCACGCGTAGTGCTTCTCCCCTTCAGTCAATGTCATATACGTGTCGTACATCTTCTCTTTTGTCATGCGCATGGTTTTGAACGCTGTTTGTCTCACGCCACATTCCCCCGTTCCACTGATTCATGCCTTTAATTGTACACAAGAAAAGGCAGTTACCGAAAGAAGTTGTCTCCCGGTAACTGCCGTTTGTTTACGAGCGTACGCTATCTGATTCTTCATCGAATTGATAGAGCGGTGTGCTGAGGTAGCGTTCTCCGTTTGACGGGATAATCGCCAGCACGTTTTTCCCTTTGCCGAGACGTTTGGCCGTATCGACAGCGGCAGCGATCGCCGCCCCAGACGAGATGCCTCCGAGCACGCCGTTCGTCTTGGCCGCAAGACGTGCGTATTCGAACGCTTGATCAGTCGTGATTTGAAGGACACCTTCATAAATCTCCGTATCGAGAATCGACGGGATGAAGCCTGCCCCGATGCCTTGGATTTTATGCGGGCCTGGTTTACCACCCGACAAGACCGGTGAATCGACCGGTTCGACCGCTAGGATTTGAACGTTCGGATAGTGGGCTTTCAACACTTTACCCGCTCCCGTGATTGTTCCGCCTGTCCCGACGCCGGCGATGAACGCATCGACTTGAAGGCCTGACGCATCGAATGCGTCGACGATTTCAGGTCCCGTCGTCATCTCGTGCACGTTCGGGTTGGCTTCATTGTTAAATTGCTGCGGGAGGAAATAACCGTTTTGTTCAGCCTCTTCCGTCGCACGACGAATCGCTCCGCCCATTCCTTCAGGACCCGGCGTCAAAATGAGTTCGGCACCGTAGCCACGAAGCAGATTGCGACGTTCCATGCTCATCGTTTCCGGCATGACCAAAATCGCTTTATAGCCTTTGGCCGCACTGACCATGGCGAGACCGATTCCTGTGTTCCCACTGGTCGGTTCGATAATCGTATCTCCTGGCTTCAAGACCCCTTCTCGTTCCGCCGCTTCAATCATCGCGAGCGCAATCCGATCTTTTACGCTAGAGCCCGGGTTCATATACTCCAATTTCAAATAAACCGTGGCATCTTCGGCGCCAGTCAATCCATTTAACTTCACAATCGGTGTCTTTCCAATTAAGTCTGTTACTGAATCTACGATACGCATTTCATTTCCTCCTCCATAATTCCGACTATTCCGATATTGTAATCATACCCTATCAGATTCAAAATATGCAATTTGGAGCAAAGCGGTCAGCGTGCTTGTTGTTTCATCGTTTCTAACTGTTCTGCCGAGAAGTGGTATTTCTCGCCGCAGAAGTGACAAACCGCCTCAGCGCCGCCATCTTCTTCGATCATTTGGCTAATTTCGTCAGCGCCGAGTCCGATGATGGCACTTTCCATGCGGTCGCGACCACATGTGCAATTGAATTGGACCGGTTTTTGATCCAACACTTCAAGGCTGTCACCAAGGAGCATATGGAGCATCTCTTCGGGTGTCTTCTCTTCCCCGATGAGTACCGATACCGGCGGGAATGTCTTGAGCGCCTGCTCAAGCGCTTGAATCGTCTCTTCTGACGCATCCGGCATCAATTGAACGATAATCCCACCGGCCGCAAGAATCGATTCATCTTCCGGAAGGACGAGCACACCCGCACCGACGACTGACGGCACTTGTTCTGACGTCGCAAAATAGTACGTGAAGTCTTCGCTAATCTCACCCGTTTGAATCTCAGACGAGCCGCCGACAAAGTCTTTCAAACCGAGGTCTTTGATGACCGAGATCGTGCCGCGACCGACGACTTCGCCGACTTTCAACTTCGTCAACCCGTGATCATTCACGAACGTCCCGCCTTCGACGCGAGGATGTGACACGTAACCGCGCACGTCTCCCGCCGTATCGGCATCGACGATGATTTTCCCGATCGGTCCATCGCCTTCGACTTTGAGCGTCACACGAGCGGCGCCTTTTTGCATCGCACCAATCATCGTCCCGATTGTCATCGTGCGTCCGAGCGCTGCTGAAGCGACCGGTGTCGTCTGATGACGAAGTTGCGTTTCAAAGATTGTTTTTGTCGTCCGGACGGCAAACGCGCGGACTTCCCCGTTGAACCCAAGGGCACGGACAAGGTAATCGGCTTTCATTTGGTCAAGTAATGCTTGTTGTTCTGGTTGAATCATATCGAGTAACTCCTTTAAATTTATTTCTGGTTGCGCTCATAGATGAGACGAAGCCCATCGAGCGTCAAAAATGAATCGACGACGTCAATCGTTTCCGCATGCTCGCTAATCAAACGCGCGAGACCGCCCGTGGCGATCACGGTCGCTTCTCCGACTTCCCGCTTCATACGACCGACAATTCCATCGACTTGTGCGACATAGCCGTAATACGTTCCGGACTGCATCGCTTGAATTGTATTTTTCCCAACGACCGTAGGCGGTGTCGCGAGCTCGATGCGCGGCAATTTGGCCGCCCGTTGATAAAGCGCCTCGACCGAAATCATGATCCCCGGTGAAATGATGCCTCCGTGATAACGGCGGTTCTCATCAATATAGCAGTACGTCGTCGCTGTTCCGAAATCAACGATGATGAGCGGTCCATCATATTTGGCAATTCCAGCGACCGCGTTGACGATGCGGTCCGCACCGACTTCGCGCGGATTATCGACATGAATGTCGAGGCCGGTTTTCACACCGGGACCGACGACAATCGGCCGGACATTGAAGTAACGTTGCGACATCTGTTCGAGCGGAAAGATGACCGGTGGAACGACCGAAGACAGAATCACGCCGTCAATCTGATCGAACGAGACGTTCGAATGATCGAACAGCGATTTCACGAGCATGCCGTATTCATCGGTCGTTTTCGTCCGGTCTGTCGAGATGCGCCAATGATGGACGAGCGTCTCACCGTCATACATCCCAAGGACAATATTTGTATTCCCAACATCAATCACTAAAATCATGATAGCGTTCCTCACTTTGTTGTCAATTACAGTTCGCTCGAATTATAACACGAAAAAAGACGAATGCCTTGTTTAGGGCATTCGTCCTGATTTTGTTACCGCAAATCGTTGTTCGGGCGTTCCGTCGGCGTCGCTTCCGGCTTATCGCCTTCTGGGACCACGTCCGGCTTCGCTTCTTGAACGACTCCAGGCTGATCGATGACTTGTCCGTGCTTGACGGCCGCCTCATCTTTCTTCGCTTCGTCGCTTGCATCATCGTTCGATGGTTCAGACGGCTCTTCCGGTTCATGTGGAAGATATTCGCGCGTCTTAATCAAGTGACGAATCTGTTTCGAATCGAGCGTCTCGACTTCGAGCAACGTCTTCGCGACGAGTTCGAGATCGTCTTTACGATCCGTCAAGATTTGTTTCGCTTTTGCGTAACAACGGTTGATGATATCCCGGATCTCGAGGTCGATATCTTGTGCAATCGCATCCGAGTAGTTTTGTTCCGTTTGGAAGTCACGGCCGAGGAAGACTTGTCCACCATGGTTCGACCCAAGTTGGAGTGGTCCGAGCTTGTCGCTCATCCCGTAATCCATGACCATCTTCCGGGCGATACCAGTCGCACGTTGGAAGTCATTGCTTGCTCCTGTTGACACTTCACCGAAGATGACGTCTTCCGCCACGCGGCCCCCGAGGAGACCGACGATTTTATCTTCAAGCTCAGGTTTTGTCATAAAGTAGCGATCTTCTTTTGGAAGCATGACGACATAGCCACCCGCGTTGCCACGAGGAACGATCGTCACTTTATGCACTTCATCTGCATTCTCGAGTTCAATCCCGATAATCGTATGACCCGCCTCATGATAGGCGACGATTTGTCGTTCTTTCTCCGAGATGACACGGCTCTTCTTCGAAGGACCGGCGATGACGCGGTCAATCGCTTCCTCGACATCCACGACCGAGACCGCCGAGCGATCAGACCGGGCTGCGACGAGCGCTGCTTCGTTCAATAAGTTTTCAAGGTCTGCCCCTGAGAACCCAGGCGTACGCTGCGCAATCGACTTCAAGTCGACTGTTGAATCGAGCGGTTTGTTGCGCGCATGAACTTTAAGGACTTCTTCCCGACCTTTGACGTCTGGACGATCAACCGTGATTTGACGGTCGAAACGGCCTGGACGAAGCAAGGCTGGGTCAAGGATGTCCGGACGGTTTGTCGCAGCAATCATGATGATGCCTTCGTTGTCACTGAATCCATCCATCTCAACAAGCAATTGGTTAAGCGTTTGCTCACGTTCGTCATGGCCACCACCAAGACCGGCACCACGCTGGCGTCCGACCGCATCGATTTCATCGATGAAGATGATACACGGTGCGTTCTTTTTCGCATTCTCGAACAAGTCACGAACACGTGACGCCCCGACACCGACGAACATTTCGACGAAATCAGAACCTGAGATTGAGAAGAACGGTACACCGGCTTCTCCTGCAGCTGCACGAGCGAGCAATGTTTTACCAGTTCCCGGAGGACCGACGAGCAAGACACCTTTCGGAATCCGTGCCCCGAGTTTCGAGAACTTACGTGGGTCTTTCAAGAATTCAACGACTTCGATGAGCTCTTGTTTCTCTTCGTCTGCTCCGGCGACGTCTTTAAACGTCACACGGCGCTTCTCTTGGTCGTATAGTTTGGCCTTCGATTTCCCGAAGTTCATCACACGACCGCCACCGCCGCCACCTTGGGCTTGGTTAAGCAAGAAGAAGAATAAGATGAAGATGATGATGAACGGTAAGATCGCAAACACGATGCTGAACCAGTTCCCACTCGACTCCGCCTCTTCGATTTGGATGTCGGTATCCGCACGAAGTGACGAGAGCACTTCGGCGTATTCGGCCTCGTTGGCCGGGATGTTCGTTTCAAAACGCTGATCTTCGTCTCCTGTTAGATCTCCTGTGATTGAGATGGCTCCCGGAATTTCTTGTACGGTTGCCGTTTCAATCCGACCTTCTTCCACATATTCCAAGAACTTCGAATACGTAAGCGTCTCGCTCTGGCTATTCGGGTTTTGTAAATATTGAAGGAACAAGATCAAGGCTAGGAAAATCACACCGAAAACTAAGGTGTTTTTCACTGCACGATTCATTCTCTGCCTCCTATTCCGAGAAACGATGTTCTCGCCCATTCAGTATATGTGTATACTTTGGGTATTTCTTTTATCTTAACACGACGCATTTTCAAAAGAAAAACGTTAGCCCCCGTAAATGCTCGGCTTGAGCACACCGACGTACGGAAGGTTACGATATTTCTCTTCGTAATCGAGACCATAGCCGACAACAAACTCGTGCGGAATCACAAAACCGCTATAATCTGCCGACAATCCGTTCTTGCGGCCTGTCGGTTTATCGAGAAGCGTCACGATTTTAACCGATTTGGCTTTGCGGTACTTGAGCAGGTCGACGAGATAGCCGAGCGTGAGTCCACTATCAATGATATCTTCTACAATCAAGATGTCGCGTCCTTCTACAGATGTATTTAAATCTTTCTCAATTTTCACTTCACCTGTCGATGACGTCCCGCCATGGTACGTCGACACGTCCATGAAATCCATTTCTAAATGGATATCCATTTCTTTGACGAGGTCTGACATGAATGGCATCGCACCTTTTAACACGCAGACGAGGAGTGGGAACTCTTCTTTATATTCTTCGCTAAGTGTTGTAGCGAGTTCTTTCACTTTACCTTGAATCTCTTCACTTGAAATCAGTACTTTCTCCATATCGTTCATTAATGACATCTTAAAATCCTCCTCTTTCTTATCCGACACAATCATCATTTTACCATTAATCGTGGGCACATCGCACCCGACTTATCCGGAAAATCGGAAACTCTTACCCCTACTATAGCGATAATCCGTCCCGTTGCGTCAACTATCAATGGGACGAATGGCCGTTTTTCCCGCGGAATCTTCGCGTCAATGAAGATGCGGGCGACTTTTTTCGTCCCGACAGACAATTTCATCACGTCGCCAGCCTCGACAGAGCGGATGACGAACGGCAGCTCGACCGCTTCGAGCGGGATGCCATCCGTACCATGCTCAACGTCTAACGAAAATAACGTCTTCCCGAACGTGACGCGTGCCGGAAGTGTTGTCACCACTTGTTTGTTTGGGGATAGGACCGCTGAATCATTTGATTGTAACGATAAGAGCCCGTCTTGTTTCCGCAAGTTCCATGGCCCCTCTAAGTCGAAGTGGGCTGAACCTTGGGTACTCGTCAACAAACGTTCCAACGCGGTGCCCACCTCTACCCCGTAGCGCTTTGAGAGCAGGCGACCGACAGTGTATCGTTCGATAGGATTCAGGCGACCCAAGTCCTTTGATTCCACGTGAAACGCTTTCATCTCGAACTGCACGTTACCCTCAAGCCAAACCTCCATCTTACGGTAGCGGTCCTGCCACGAATCACGTTGATGCCGAGCCGTCTCGCTCACAACTCGAACGAGATCCGGTTGCGACGCGAGGAGTCGGGGAACAATCTGATGCCGCAACTGATTGCGCAAATAATCGGTCGTGGCGTTGCTCGCATCTTCTCGCCATTCAAGTCCGTATCGTTTAGCATAGGCAACCAGTTCGCGCTTCGGTTCCGATAAGAGCGGGCGGACGAGTTCTCCTCCTGCGAACGGGCGACGCTCGGGAATCCCCGTCACTTCAATGACGTTACGCTGCAGTTGGATGAGGACGGTCTCGAGTTGGTCGTCTGCGTGATGGGCCGTCATCAGTTGTGTATAGCCGAACTCCCGCATGACCTGTTCAAAGAACGCATATCGTCCCGTCCGGTAACTCGCTTGCGACCCGCCATCCGGAAAAGTGAGTCGCTTTCCGTGAAATGGAACCTCATAGGATGCGGCGAGACGCTGCACAAACCGATATTCCTCGTCTGATTCGGGACGTAACCCATGATGGACATGGGCTATACCCACTTCTACACCGGTCCGAATGACTCGATCCAACAAGACGACCGAATCTACCCCACCGGACACGGCAACCAATACTTTCGTCATTCGCCCGCCTCCTCGATATAACAAAAGAAGCCATCTCGAGTGAGATGGCTTCTTTTCGCTTAGGTAAGTGACCCGTACGGGATTCGAACCCGTGTTACCGCCGTGAAAGGGCGGTGTCTTAACCGCTTGACCAACGGGCCTAAATAAAATGGTAGCGGCGGAGGGAGTCGAACCCACGACCTCACGGGTATGAACCGTACGCTCTAGCCAGCTGAGCTACACCGCCATGTTATTGTTGTGTCCTAAGCACATTTTCTATAATAACCAGTACCAACGTCAGTGTCAATTCTTTTTTAAAAGTTTTTTCACAAAAAAATCGTGTATAGTGTCGTCTTATCCACTATACACGATTTTCAGTTCGTTGTGCATCACGCTTCTGACGTCGTCAGCCGATATTTTTTCTTCCAGGCGATGCGGAAATATCCCCAGAGCAGGAAGAAGCAAGCGGTTGAGACGAACGCCAAATAGACGATCGCTTGTTGCAAGTAACTCCAGCCGTCCGCTGACAAGATTTCTTTATAGCCCGAGACGGTATACGTCATCGGCAACCAGGCGTTGAACGGTTGAAGGGCGCTCGGAATCAGTTCGAGCGGGAACGTTCCGGCCGACGTCGTCAATTGAAGAATCAATAAGACGATAGCGACAAAACGACCCGGATTCCCGAGTGTCGTGACGAGCAGCTGCACAATTAAGAGGAACGTGATGCTGACGAGCCAACTGAATCCGAAGAACTGGAGTGGCGCCTCGACTTCAAGTCCGAGCAACATGACCATCGCCACGTCCAAGACGAGCGCTTGAATCAATCCGACGACGAGCAACACACCTGATTTCGAGACGAGCCATGACAGACTGCGCTTCGGTTTTCCAGCTGGGTCGTACAGCGGATAGACGATCGAGAGCAAGAGCGCCCCGACAAATAGTCCGAGTGACATGAAATACGGTGCAAATCCCGTTCCGTAGTTCGGGACCTTGTGAATCGAGTCGTTGACGACCGTGACCGGTCCAGCCATCATGTCGACGTTCTCGTCTCGAATGTCGATGGCGGCCGCTTCGGCCCCATCGGCGAGTGCGTCCCGTAACTTGCTGTTGCCGGACGCAAGTTCAGACACTCCGTCTGCGAGTTGGTCGCTACCTGACTGAAGGTCTTTGCCGCCCTCTGCCAAACGTACAGCCCCGTCCGCGAGTGTATTCGTGCCCGCGCCAGCGCTCTTCGCCCCGTCCGCAAGTTTCGAACTTCCTTCTGACAAGGCGCCTGTCGCCTCGGTCAACCGTGTGCTGCCGGACGCGAGTTCGGCGGTCCCGTCTTTTAATGCTCCGACGCCTGCGTTTAAGCGGTTGCTTGCTGAAGCCAACTCTTTCGAACTCACGGCTGCCGTTTGCGCCCCTTGTTCCACTTGTGTCGACCCATCCGCAAGCGCCTGTGCCCCGCTTGCGAGCTCGGCTTGTCCGTCACGTAACGTTACCAGTCCCGAAGCGAGTTCATTGGCACCAGTCTCGGCTTGCGTCAATCCGTCACCGAGTGCGGCCTGTCCTTCTTTCACACGTATCGCTCCCGTAGAGAGTGCATCGAATCCAGCGGCCGTCGCGGTTTGACCTTCCGCCAATTGGGCCACAATCGCCTGTAACATCTCTGGTGAAGCAGGTTGCCCCGCCTCGGCGAGTGCTGACAGCTGGGCCATCAACTGATTTTGACTGGCCAACATCTCCGTCTTCATCTGACCGATTCCGGCCACGAGTTCCGTCTCTCCTGCCAGCAAGGCGGCATTCCCTTCTTTCGCCGCCATCATCGCGGCCGCCAATTCAGTTGAACCGGCACTCAATTGCTCACTGCCGTCCTTCGAACGCTGAATCCCGGCCGCGAGTTGTTGCACGCCTTGATTGAGAGAAGCCGTCCCGTTGTGCAATTCCTCCAACTTCGAGGCGAACGTGCCTGTCCCTTCGACAAGTTGGCTCGTTCCGTCTTGAAGGGCAGACGCCCCGTCATTCACTTGACGTGCCCCGTCTGATAAGGCGGCGCTACCTGCATAGACTTGCTGGCTTCCCTTCGCCAACTCTGTCGTCCCCGTCTCGAGTTGGGCCACACCTTCATTCAACCGACTCGCCCCGTTAGCCAATTCTTGTTGTTTGGAAGCGAGCAATGCGGTCCCGTCGGCCAATCGGGTCGCCCCCTGTTCGGCCGTCTGTGAGCCATCTGCTAGTTTTCCCGCCCCAGCCGCCGCTTCATCGAGTCCAGCAGCAGCATCTTGAATTCCGTCACGCATCGCACTGACATACTGTTTCGCGACTTCGGTCGACAGTTCACCTTTCACTTGCTCCATCGCGGAGCCACCGATTTGAGCCGCTAAAAAGTTATACGATTCATTGGCGATATATTTGAGTTCAAGCTGCTCGGGTTCTTCACTGAGCGCCGTCGTCGCTTTTTCTGAGAAGTTTGCCGGAATCTCGATCGCCATGTAATAGTCATGATCGTTCAACCCTGACTCGGCTTCTTGTTTCGTCGTCTCAATAAACTCGAACGCCTCAGACGTCTTTAACTTCTCAACGAGTTCGTCCCCGACGGCAAGTTGCTCCCCGTCGAACGTCGCTCCCTGGTCTTCGTTCACGATCGCCACCGGCAAGTCTTTCATCTGTCCATACGGATCCCAAAACGCCCATAAGAACATCCCGGCATACATGAGCGGGACGAGTGCGACCGCGAGAATCGGGACCCAGACCCGAGGGTTCTTCCCGATGCTTCTCCATTCCGCCAACCACAGTTTCCATCCATTCATCTTCATTCTCACCTTTCACTTATAAAACATAACTATTTTTTTCATGTTCCCTATTGTGCTCGCTTCCTCGAAAAAATGCAACCCTTTTTAGTTATTTTTCATAACAAAAATGAATCAAAAAAAAACCACAGACTATAAAAGTCTGTGGTTCGTCGTCTTCTTAAGGAAGACCGTCTATCGTTACGAGTAGAAGCTGATGGTTTACGAAGGGTTACCCGCGCTTGGCTCCACGTCCACCGCGTTTTGAGTCGGTTTGACGTTTTAACGTCGTCAAGCGCTCGTCGCTGTCTTTCAAGAACTTGCTCATCAACGTATCGAACGTTTCTGGCTCACGGCGTACTTCGCGACGTCCGCCGCCACCACGTGGACCGCCACCGCGTGGACCGCCGCCACCGCGTGGGCCACCTTGTCCTGGACCACCTGGGCGTGGGCCGCCTTGACCCGGGCCGCCTGGGCGTGGGCCACGAGAGAAACGCTCGCCTGCTGGACGCTCTGGACGTTCACTGACAGGGCGATCGACGGCCTTTTTGATAGACAACCCGATTTTGCCATCTGTTTCGACGTTCAAGATTTTGACCGTCACTTCTTGACCGACCGTTAGCACTTCATTGATGTCTTTGACGTAAGAATCTGCCACTTCACTGATGTGCACCAAACCCGTTTTGCCATTTGGAAGTTCTACGAACGCTCCGAAATGCGTAATCCCTGTAACCTTACCTTGTACCTTGCTTCCTACTTCAATTGACATAAAATAATGTACTCCTTTTTTTGATTGATTCCCTACAATTATACGAGTCGATTCGTCAACGGTCAACGAACCCACTTATTCCTCTGGTGAGAAGTAAAAAATAATCTCGCCATCTTTCGAGAACAACAGCTCGTTGCGCGCTAGATTAGCGATGTATTCTTCGTCTTGTAAACGCTCGACCTGCTCTTTCAGTTCTGATTGTTCGTCCTTCGTTTCCCGAAGTTCGACTTGCGCCTCATTTTGTTTCCGTTCTTGCTCGGACACATATCCGACTTTCGAGAAGTAACTCTGACCGATGAAGACAACCATTAACAAAAAGAGAAGTGAGGCCGCAGCCAGGCGGCGTCGAAGATGGATACGTCGCCGGTTCTGTTCTTTTTCCAGCTGTTCTCTCCGTTCATCAAGAGCCCGAATCCGCTGTTTGCGTTCCATCGGGTTACGTCCATTCATCGAATCACCTTCCTCCTGTCCTGTTACGTTCAGTATACCTTTTTTTTACGCTTCCGTACCACTGTTCACCTTTTCTTCTTTGAGCAGGCGGTACATTTCTTTCGCATCCTCTTTGCGGGCATGCTCGGCAATCGAGTCAATGACGACCGTGACGAGCTTGTTCCCGAATCGAATTTGCAACTCGTCACCGACTTTGACGTCGGTGCTCGCTTTCGCTACTTGTCCGTTCAATTGAATTCGGCCTTGGTCGGCGACTTCTTTCGCCAACGTACGCCGCTTAATCAAGCGGGATACTTTCAAAAACTTGTCTAATCTCATAATCCCTTCTCCTTCGCTTCATCCCAGAGCCGATCCATCTCTTCGAGCGTCATCTCTTCGAGGGAGCCGTTCGCTTCAATGTATTCGAATCGTCTCTTAAATTTTTGATTGGTTCGTTCGAGCGCCTGCTCGGCGTTCAACTTGAAATAGCGCGCCACGTTGACGATTGAGAAGAGGACATCGCCAAGTTCTCGTTCATCTTCCGGCTGACTTCTCCACTCGTGGAGCTCTTCTTCCAATTTCTCGAACGCACCTTGAACATCGTCCCATTCGAAACCGACTTGCGCAGCTTTTTTCTGCAATTGCTCGGCCCGCATCAACCCAGGTTGCGTCATGAGTACACCATCTAGCTGCGATTTTCTCTTTTCCCCTTTTTCCACTTGTTTAATCGCATTCCAATTCGTTACCACTTCATCGGCATCGTCGACCGTCACATCCCCGAACACATGAGGATGACGGCGGACCATCTTCTCACTGACAGTTCCAATGACGTCTCGGATATCAAAATAGCCTTCGTCCGCTCCAATTTGGGCGTGGAGCATGACTTGGAGCAAGACATCGCCGAGCTCTTCGACGATGGCATCATCGTCTTCCGTATCGATTGCTTCAATCAATTCGTACGCTTCTTCAAGCAAATATTTACGGAGCGATTCATGCGTCTGCTTCCGGTCCCACGGACAGCCGTCCGGGCTGCGGAGCGTCGCGATGATGTGCTTCAACGTCGAAAATTCGCGCGCCAAATGCGTCTCGTCCGTCAACGGCGGCACATAGAGCGTCGTCAAGTTGTCGACTTCTGCCACGCGGTCCATCTCGTAGAGCGGTATTTCACTGACCCGCTCATGTTTCGTCCCAGCGGCTGTCACGAGTTTGACGATATGTTCATCCGGATATCGTTCCATCAATTGGACTTTCACGTCTCCGGCCACGAACCCGTCATACACTTGACCAATCAATACGTGTTGGGTCACTTGAATCCGTTCGACATCGAGCGCCGTCGCATCGAGTAATTGGAAGCCGTTGATTGGATCGATGCGGAGGGCTTGGAACATAGCGTCCAAAAAGCTCTGACCGCCGAGGAACGTGACGTCCGCACCTTGTTCGACGAGCAGCTCGACCGTCCGCTCCGCCACGAACGGATGCCCCGGTACGGCATAGGTGATGGCTAGCTCTTCGCTCTTTTCAAGCAACGTCTCAACGATTTGTCGGTAGACGTCCTCGAACGTGTCACTCGCCTCGTAAATCGCATCAAACGATTCGAACGTCACGCCTTCCGCCTCCAGTTCGCTGACGACAGGGTGCTCTTTCGTGCGCAACCAAACGAGCGGTTGCTGCTTCAAATGACGATAGACACCGAGCGGTAGTTGATCAAGTTCGCCAGACCCGAGGCCGACGACCGTAATTCCGTAACTCATATCAGTTCTCCTTTTTTTCTAGCAGATTGATGAGACGACCTCCGAACGGAATCATTTCCCATTCTTCTATCGTCAAAATTTGTTCTTTCCATAACCGCCAGACATAACTGCCGGCCCCGAGCACGAGCATGAAGCCGAGCCAGACGAGGGCATCGAGACGATGCGTCAGTCCATCCAGCGCCATGACGTTCAAGCCAAGCAAGATGACACCCATCGGCGCCACCGTCTTGACGAGACGTCCATAATGTCGAAACCGGAGTCTGCCGAGCGGGATGATTTGATCGAGCCGATTGAAATTGAAGGCGGCCATCGCTAAAAAGGCAATCGATGTCCCTAGGGCCGCCCCCGCGATGCCATAGGAAGGGACGAGCCACAAGTTGCTGCCGAGCTTCACACCGATGGCGAGAATCATGCCGACAGCAGCTGTGCGCTCCCGATCAATCGCCTGTAGACACGTCATGCTCGCCACGGCGAGCGACGCGGCGAACGTACTCGTTGAGAGCAGGACGAGCGCCGTCGTCCCGGCCGCGTTTTCAAATAGCGCGACATTCAACGGGAACATGACACCCATCAAGCCGATCGTCGCCGCAGCGGCGACCGTTGTCGTCACGCGAATCATCGAACTGAGTCCGGAAGAGGTCGCTTCGATACGACCGGCACGATAATGCCGCACCAAGTTCGGGACGTTTGCCATTCCGAGCGCCGTCGTGAACAAAATCGCGAATTGAACGAGCGGATAGCCTCGGTCAAACACCCCTTTCCCGACTTTCGCCGCGTAATCCCCGCCCATCAGATTGACAATCGTGAACGAGTCGACGAGTTGCATCCATAAAATGCCGAGCGAGGCGAAACCGACGGCAAACCCCGTCGTCAGCAAGATTCGAAGGACAGACCGCAACGTCGCGGGTTGTACCGGCACGAGCCGTAACTGCTTCGCCCATAACGACAAGATGACGATGGCGATGACACCTCCGACGAGCGTCGCCCCATATGCGTATCGACTGAGCGTATAGGCGTCTTGACCGAAACGCACGCCAATCAACAAGGCGATGAGCAATACCGTGACACGAACGAGGTTCTCGAGCACTTGCGAAATCGCACTCGGCCGCAAGTCATCGACGGACTGGAACGACCCGCGGAGCACGGCCAAAGCCGGCATGAGTAAATAACTCAGGCTGATGACGCGGAGCGTCGGTGCGAGTTCCATGTCCCCGAGGAGACGGGCGATGACCGGTGCCAACATCCACATCGTGACGACAAGGATGACGGCCAGACCGAGCAAGACATAAAAACTGCCCCATAACACTTCGAGCTTTCGCCTCGGTCCTTGGGCCCCGACCCCAATTTTCGCAATCACGACCGGCATCGCATACATGCCGAGCGAGGCGACGATCGCAGCAAACGGATACACGGTTTGATAAGCATATAACCCGAAGTCTCCGGCGATATTTTGGTAAGGCACTCGGTACGCGAAACTGATGAACTTTGAAAGATAGCCTGCGAGCGCAAATAAGACGACGCCGGTCGCAAACTTACTTGGCGACCGCATGCGCCAACCTCTTCACGAGCTCCTCAAGCACCGTATCGGCATCGTTCAACAGTTCGACGACCGGCATCCGGCCACTGAGCGACAATTTGAGGGCGCCGTTGTCTTGTCCGACACCGAGCTTTCGACCGAGCGGCATCGTCCACTCCATGAATGACGGCACGTCGAGCGCCGTCGTCGATTCGAGCGATAATACCATCTCGATGCGGCCCGGTGACTGTTTGATGCGCGCCACTTTCGCCATCTCGCCATAGATGCGCAGACGCGTCAGTTGGATGAGGAGCGCGACCGGTTCCGGGAATTCGCCGAACCGTTCGATCAACTCGTCCTGGAGGGCGAACAGCGCCTCTGGTGTATCGACATACTTGAAGCGTTTATACATCTCGATTTTCAATTCGCTGTCCGATAAATAGTCGTCCGGGATATACGCATCCGCTTGGAACGTGATTTCCGGTTTGAAGACGACTTGTTTCGCCTGTCCGCGCATCCGGTCTTTCCGCTCTTCGATGGCTTCGGACAACATCTGCGAGTATAAGTCGAATCCGACCGAATCGATGAATCCGGATTGTTGAGCCCCGAGCAGATTTCCGGCGCCGCGAATCGATAAGTCGCGCATCGCGATTTTGAACCCGCTTCCGAGCTCCGTGAACTCTTTGATGGCCTGTAGCCGACTCTCCGCGACCTCGGTCAAGCGCTTGTCTTTCCGATACGTGAAGTAGGCGTAGGCGATCCGGTTGGAACGCCCGACACGACCGCGCAACTGATACAGCTGTGACAGCCCCATCTTGTCCGCATCGTGGACGATGAGCGTGTTCACGTTCGGGATGTCGATGCCGGTCTCGATAATCGTCGTTGAGACGAGCACGTCCGCTTCCCCTTCAAGGAAACTGATGAGCTGGCTCTCGAGCTCGGTCTCCGTCATCCGACCGTGTGCCGTCGCGATCCGTGCTTCCGGCAACAAGGCGCGAATCTCTTCTGCTTTTCGTTCGATGCCTTCGACGCGGTTGTAGAGGAAGAATGCCTGTCCGCCTCGCGCGAGTTCGCGCTCAAGTGCTTCCCGCAAGACGATCCCATCGTATTCCATGACGTACGTCTGCACCGGGTAGCGGTTCTCTGGCGGTGTCTCGAGGACCGACAAGTCTCGGATGCCAATCATCGACATATGGAGTGTCCGCGGAATCGGTGTCGCCGTCAGCGTCAGGACGTCGATATTCGTCTTCAACTGTTTGAGCCGTTCTTTATGTTTGACCCCGAACCGTTGCTCTTCATCGATGATGACGAGACCGAGGTCGGCGAACGTCACATCTTTCGACAAGACGCGGTGCGTCCCGACGACGACGTCAATCGTTCCTTCCTTCAAGCCTTTCTTCGTCGCCGCCATCTCGCTTTTCGAGCGGAAGCGGCTCATGACAGAGACGTTGATCGGAAATTCACTGAACCGTTCGAGCATCGTCTCGTAATGTTGTTGCGCCAGCACGGTCGTCGGAACGAGGAACGCGACTTGTTTCCCGGCGAGCACGGCTTTGAACGCGGCTCGAATCGCCACTTCCGTCTTGCCGTAGCCGACATCGCCGCACAGGAGACGGTCCATCGGCCGTGACCGCTCCATGTCCGCTTTGATTTCGGCGATGGAGCGGACCTGGTCTTCCGTCTCTGCGTACGGGAACGAGCTTTCGAACTGACTCATCTCTTCGTCATCACCTGGGAACGCGTAGCCGACGGACGCTTCGCGCGCCGCGTACAGCTTAATCAATTCGTCGGCGATATCTTCCACCGATTTGGCGACTTTCGATTTGACCTTCTTCCACTCGGTCCCGCCGAGTTTGTAAATCTTCGGCTCTTTGCCTTCAGCCCCGACATACTTTTGAACGAGATCGATTTGATCGACAGGCACGTACAGCGCATCATCACCGGCGTAGACGAGATGTAAGTAATCTTGGTGAATGCCGCCGACTTCAATTGTTTTGATGCCGAGGTACTTCCCGATCCCGTGATGGATGTGGACGACGTGGTCGTTCGGCTTCAATTCTTGATAACTTTTAATCCGTTCGGCGTTCGTCAAATTCTTCGTCTGTCGTTTCCGCTTCGTGACGCGCTTGAACAACTCTTCTTCGGAGACGACGACGAGACGGCTCGTCGAGAGTTCAAATCCGCCTTCGATTTGTCCGATCATGACATGGACGTGACGTGGCAACAGCTCACCGTCCACATTCGTGAACGTGGACGATATGCCATAATCGTCAAGCAACGCCACCACTTTATCGGCCCGTGTTTGATCACCTGCTAAAAAGACGATACGATGGTCACCTTGTTGCCAACGTTCGACTTCTTGTTTCAATAAGTGCATCTGGCCATGGAACGCCGGGAGCGGACGACAACTGAGATGGACCGTGTTTGTCTCGGGAATCCCGGACCGTCGTGACGGTAACAAGGAGAACGCGACTTGTTTCAACGAACGGAATACTTTATGCATCGGGACGGCGAGCGTGTAATTGCTGACCGACTCCCCGCGTTCAATGAGCGACGAGAACCATTCCGCTTCCTCGCGGTCTTGCACGTCGGCAGCATCTTCAATCCGGGCCACTTCATCTAACATTAAGACCGCTTCCGGCCCGACGTAATCGAGGAGCGTCGAGCTATACAAGAGTGGTGTATACTTTCCAACTTTTTCAGGAGCCTCGCCTCGACCGAACTGTTCGATGTCCCGGGCAATTCCATCTTCGAGCGCTTGCCGGATCGTCTCGGTCTCGATGAGCGAGAGCGTCCGCTCGTATTGACGTTCGAGTGCTTGTCCAGCTTTTTTCAGCTGATCTGCCGTTGCGATAAATTCGGTGGCGGGCGGGATGACTGCTTCGCCGACGACACCTAGTGAACGTTGCGTCTCAACATCGAATGTAAAGATGGAGTCGACTTCGGTGTCGAACAAATCGATGCGATACGGCCGCGCCGCCGTAAGTGGATAGACATCTAAAATACTGCCGCGGACAGAAAACTCACCCGGTGCGGTTACGGTGGCCGTCCGTTCATAACCGAGCGTGATGAGCGTCTCGGCGAACGGCTTTAAATCAAGCTCTTGTCCAGGTTTGATGTGATGATGGCTCGTCTGCCAGTCTGACGGGTTCGGGATATAACGGCGCAAGCCACCGAGCGGCACGACAATGACGCCTCCCGTTTCGTCCAGGAGACGTGTCCGAGCCTCAATCCGAGCAGCCAGCAATTCTGGGCTCGATGTGAGGGATAGTTCACCAGCGAGCGTCTCATCAATCGGATAAAGCAATGTGTTGCTCGGTCCGATGAGCGACTCGAGTTGGTCGTACATTTTTTGGGCTTGATACATGTTATGCGTGACGACGACGAGACGTCTTGGCGAGTTTTTCGCCAAACCCGCCAATACAAGCGCCTTGGCACTTGTCGTCAATCCGGTGACGAGTTGTCGATCGACTTTTGGCAACCGCTCCCGAATCACGTTCGTCTCAGGTAACGTCACCATGAATTTCTCTAGAGCATTCATTTGTTTTCCTCCACCTCATACGACAAAAAAGGGTACGTTGACCCTTTAGTTATATCGATTCATGAGCGCAATCCATTCCGTGTCCACAAAATCGGTTGCGGCGGACACAGCTTGATCGAGCGTATCATTCAATTCTGGCATGTCTTCTTTACGGTAGTTCATAAGCACCCAATCGACCACTTTAATCGGATGCGGCGGACGGCCGATCCCTAGTTTCAGACGTTTAAAGTCTTGTGTGCCTAAATGCTGAATCAACGACTTGATGCCGTTATGTCCGCCGGCACTGCCTTTCGGACGGAACCGCAGTTTGCCTGGGACCATGTCCAAGTCATCATAAATGACGAGCAAGTCGTCAATCTCAATCTTATAATAATCTAAAATCGGACGGACCGACTCGCCTGATAAATTCATATACGTGAGTGGTTTGACGAGGACGACACGTTCTCCATTGATTCTTCCCGTTCCAATCAACGCTTTAAACTTGGCTTCATCGAGTTTAATCCCATGCTTGTCGGCTAGGCGATCAATCGCTAAAAATCCGACGTTGTGACGGGTCATCTCATACTTTTTGCCTGGATTCCCGAGGCCGACGATACATTTCATCTTATTCCTCCTGAACAAAAAAGCCCAAAGGCGAACGCCTTCGGGCCTCGTTTTTTTAATCGAACAGCGTGCTCACCGATTTGTGCTCGTGGACGCGCATGATCGCTTCTCCAAGCAAACGGGCAACCGACATCTGCTTGATTTTGCTTGAACATTCGCGACCTTGTAAATCGATCGTGTTCAAGACAACAAGTTCCTTGATTGACGAGTTATCGATTCGTTCCATTGCCGGTCCAGACAACACCGGGTGCGTACACGAGGCGTACACTTCTTTGGCACCTGCCTGAACGATGGCATCGGCCGCGAGCGTGATCGTTCCAGCCGTATCGATGATATCATCGATCAAGATGGCCGTCTTGCCTTCGACGCTGCCAACGATGTTCATGACTTCGGCCACGTTCGCTTCAGGACGACGCTTGTCGATGATGGCGATTGGAGCCTTCAAGCGCTCGGCAAGCTTACGGGCACGTGTGACGCCACCGTGGTCCGGTGAGACGACGACAATGTCTTTCGCTTTGAATTCTTCTGTCTCAAAATACGTCGAGATGAGTGGAACACCTAATAATTGGTCTACTGGGATATTGAAGAAACCTTGGATTTGAGCAGCGTGCAAGTCCATCGTGATTAAACGTGTGGCTCCTGCAACTGTCAATAAATCAGCGACAAGTTTCGCTGTGATTGGCTCACGCGAGCGCGCCTTGCGGTCTTGGCGGGCGTAGCCGTAGTATGGCATGACCACGTTAATCGTCCGAACCGATGCCCGTTTCAACGCATCGATCATGACGAGTAACTCCATGAGCGTCTCGTTCACCGGTGAGCTCGTCGATTGAATGATGTACACATCATCGCCTCGTACGCTCTCCTCGATGTTGATGTAAAGTTCTCCGTCGCTAAACCGCTTCACTTGGCAATCACTGAGCGGGATGCCAATTTCCTTGGCAATCTCTTCGGCGAGTGGGCGGTTTGAGTTTAAGCTAAATAGGCGAATTTCACGTTCATATACAGTAGACATGTTTAGGATTCTCCTCCATCGTTTTCCATAATAATAGGCAGCAACTTATCGTTTCGTGTAACCTTCTTTATTCGTTTGGCGTTCGCGTGCAATCGCAAGCGCCTCTTCCGGAACGTCATCCGTGATTGTCGAACCGGCTGCGACGATCGAGCCTTTCCCGACTTTCACCGGAGCAATCAAGTTCACGTTGCATCCGACGAACGCATCGGCTTCGACGACTGTCTCGAACTTGTTCTTGCCGTCATAGTTGACCGTGATTGAGCCACAACCGAGGTTGACACGTTCCCCGATCGAAGCATCTCCGATATAGCTGAGATGTGATGCTTTCGCACCGTCTCCGAACGTTGATTTTTTGATTTCCACGAAGTTACCGACGCGCGTATTCGCGCCGAGGACTGCTTGTTGACGAAGGTGGGCGAACGGCCCGACCTGTGCTTCAGTTCCGACACGGCTGTCGCTCACGACCGATTGACGAACCGTCGCGCCGTCTTCGATGACGCTATTGCGGATATCTGAATTCGGACCAATCACGCACTCTGAACCGATAATCGTTTTCCCGAGAATGACCGTCCCTGGGTAGATGATCGTATCCGAACCGATGACGGCATCTGGTGAGATGTATGTCGAAGCTGCATCCATGAATGTGACACCTTCACGCATGAGGCGTTCGTTCGTGCGCTTGCGCATGACTGCCTCAGCTTGTGAGAGGGCAACGCGGTCGTTGACGCCAATCGTTTCATCAAATGTCGGCGCCGTGTGTGCTGCCACGACTTCGCCTGCTTCTTTCGCAATCGAGATGACGTCCGGCAAGTAGTACTCACCTTGAGCGTTGTTGTTCCCGACTTGCTTCAGCGCATCAAACAAGAGCTCGTTATCGAACACATACGTTCCGGTGTTGATTTCACGGATCTCTAGTTCAGTGTCAGACGCATCTTTATGCTCGACGACTTTTGTGACGTTTCCGTCTTCACCACGGATGACACGGCCATATCCAGTCGCATCATCAGCAATCGCCGTCAACACGGTCACTTTTGCCTGTTGCGCTTCGTGATGGGCCAACAACGCCTCGAGCGTTTCCGCTGTCAATAGCGGCGTATCACCACAAACGACAAGCGTCGCGCCAGGTTTGCCTGCGAGTTCAGCTTCTGCCATCTGTACCGCATGACCTGTACCGAGCTGTTGTTCTTGGACCGCATACTCCACGCGTGAGCCCAACGTCTCTTGTACCGCTTCAGCCCCATGGCCGACGATGACGATTTGACGACTGACCCCGATTTTGTCGAGTTGATCGACGACGTGTTCGACCATCGGTTTTCCAAGGACCGGATGAAGTACTTTATAAAGCTTCGACTTCATGCGCGTCCCTTTACCTGCTGCCAAAATGACTGCAAAACGATCCATTCTTGATTCGCTCCTATCTCATATCGACTGTAATGTACTCAAATGTTCGGTTTTATCTGCATTCAAACCTTATTTACACCGTATCTACTATATCGAAACCATGACGCGGTTTCAACCGTTGTACCTATTCGTAACCAATGAAACGTAAAAAGGCAGCGGAAGGATCCCCATCCGCTGTCACATGTTACTCGTTTATGGCATTATATTGGGCTTGCGTCTCGGCGATGGCGACGTCCTCTTGACCGTACGCCTCTAAGACGGCCGCCTCGACTTTCTGACGCATATCTCCATTAATCGGGTGAGCAATGTCACGGAAAATCCCTTCTGGCGTCCGCTTGCTCGGCATCGCTACGAACAGACCGGTACTCCCTTCAATGATTCGAAGGTCATGTACCACAAATTCGTGGTCGAGTGTAATGGAGGCCAGTGCCTTCATTCTACCTTCCGTCGCGACTTTGCGAATTTTTACGTCTGTGATCTGCATGTTTCGCATCCCCTTTTCATCGTTGTCTGGACCGTGGTGTACTTTCTAAAAGGCTGAGATGATTCCAAGCGAACCGATTGACTTCGTACGAATCTTATACCCTTTCATCATAAAACGAAATCAATTTTTTGCCAATCACTTTAAGAATTGTTCGACGTTTCCACGCGAAATCGTGACGAGACCTTCATCCGAGTCGACGTTCGTCAATTTCATTAAACTGACGTATTCGCTCACCATTTTCTTCTCGGCGCCTTCTGCTTCCATCAGTACGCCGACACCGGCAAGGTTCGCTTCGAACTCGTTCAAGAGACTCATCATCCCGCGAATCGTTCCGCCAGCTTTCATGAAATCGTCAATCAACAGCACGTTCGCGCCACGTGGCAAACTGCGACGCGCGAGCGCCATCGTGCGAATCGCCTTCGACGAACCAGAGACGTAGTTGATACTCACGGTCGAACCTTCGGTGACGCGACTATCGGACCGAACGATGACAAACGGTACCCCGAGTTGCTCGGCGACAGCGTAAGCGAGCGGAATCCCTTTCGTCGCGATCGTCATGACGACATCGACTTTCCGATCGGCGAATACCGAGGCGAAGACTTGGCCCATCGGCTTCACTTGCCGCGGGTTACCGAGGACGTCTGTCAAATAGAGATAGCCTCCCGGAAGCAACCGTTCTGGCTTCGACAACTGTTCACATAGCCCGTCAATCATCGAGAGCGACTTGTCTTTGCTCCATCCTGGGATGAACATGACGCCACCGGCCGCTCCCGGCACCGTGACCAGTTTACCTGTGCCATCGTGGGCCAACATTTCACTGACGATGACCAAATCTTCACTGATGGATGACTTGGCTGCTTTATAACGACTCGAAAACATTGATAACGAGACGAGCTGGTGCGGATGGTCCAGCAAATAACGGGTCATATCGACGAGACGACCACTTCTACGAATTTTCATACGGATTCCCCTTCACTTCTTCAATAATAGACGAATGTTCTAAACAGAATATATCACTCTCATTCGTGTTTGTTCAATGTTTTTTGCCGAGAATCCGAACGACGAACACTTCAGGACAAAATCCTTTCAGTCCGTTATAGACACGATGTGCTTTTTGTTCATGCTCAATCAGTGCGAAGACGGTCGGACCGCTTCCACTCATGAGCACCCCATCCGCCCCGCAGTGGAGCATCGTCTCTTTGATTTGACGAACTTCGGGATGCAGTTCGAGCGTGACCGCCTCGAGGGCATTGCCGAGGTTTTCGCAGATGCCGTCAAAATCACGATCACGTATCGCCGTCACCATCGCCTCGGTGTTCGGATGCACAATCTTCTCCATCTCTACGGCGCGATAGACGTCGGCCGTCGATACGCCGATTTTCGGTTTCGCCAAGACGACGTAACACGGTGGCGGTGACGGGATCGTCTCCAACTGCTCACCGCGTCCGCGCGCGATAGCCGTTCCGCCCATGACACAAAACGATACGTCCGACCCGACGGCAGCTCCAAGTTCGGCCAACTGTTCTAACGACAGACCGAGATCGAACAGGTCGTTCATTCCGCGGAGCGTCGCAGCAGCGTCACTCGACCCGCCAGCCAACCCCGCCGCGACCGGAATCTGCTTATCCAATACGATTTCGACACCTTGCTTGATATTGAATCGCTTCCGCAACAACTCGGCCGCACGATACGCCAAGTTCCGATGGTCATTCGGCACATAGGCATGTTCAGATTGAATCCGAATCTCATCTGTATCCAGGACGGTCAATTCCAGTCGATCCGATAAATCCACTGTCGTCATTACCATTTCTACTTCATGATAGCCATCTGCCCGCTTCCCGAGGACGTCAAGCGTCAAATTGATTTTTGCCGGCGCTTTCACACTGATCGTGCGCATATCGTTCACCCTTCCCATGTATCTCCTGTTCGCCATTGTACCGTAAACGAGCGCACAAAAAAAGAAGCAGCTGCCAATGCATCCGCCCCTCATTTATCGTTCAATTGCTGAATTCAATTTTAACTGTATCCGTTAGGACATCAGCGTAGCTATATGAGACACGTTCCACGTTATGGTGATCTTCATCCAATTTGACGACGAACACCGCGGGATACGTCTCAACGAGCGTTCCAAACCGAGTAACGACTTTCTTACGACCGCCGTTTGCTTTCAACGTCAATCGTTCTCCAACATGCGATTCGAGTTTCTGTCTGATTTCTTGCAACGTCTTTGGCATACGCTTCACCTCACTGTTACAAGTATAACACATTCAGAAATGAAAATAAAGATTAATATTATAGCGACTCGTTATCCGGTCGTCAACTGTTTTTAAGTGGTAAAATTGTGTCTGCCAACCGGGCAAACTCTTCAAGCGAAAGCGTTTCGCCACGCCGTTTCGGATCGATTCCGGCCTCACCTAAGAGACGTTCGATTTCCAGTTTCTTATCTTTTCCCAGATGGTTCGTCAAGTTATTCAAAATCGTTTTCCGACGTTGCGCGAAACTGGCACGGGCAATCTCGAAGAAGAAGGCTTCATCTTTCACGTCGACCGCCGGTTTCGGACGCATCTTCAACGTGATGACCGCTGAATCGACGTTCGGGGCCGGCATGAACACACTTTTCGGGACGATAAAGCTCACGTTCGCCTCTGCGTAATACTGAATTGCAATCGAGAGCGAGCCGTATGCTTTCGTCCCAGGCTTCGCTCCAATCCGCTCGGCAACTTCTTTTTGAATCATCATGACGAGTGAACGGAACTTGATTTGGCTTTCCAGTAAACGCATGATAATTGGCGTCGTCACGTAATACGGCAAGTTCGCCACGACCGAGATGTCTTCGATGCCTTGACTGAAAAACTCACGCTCGACGATGGCTTGAATATCGAGCTCGAGCGCATCGCCGTGGATGACGTGCACGTGTGGATAAGGGGACATCGTATCTTCCAAAATCGGAAGCAGACGTTGGTCGATTTCGAGCGCGACGACCTTTTTCGCCCGCTTGGCAGACTGTTCCGTCAACGACCCAATCCCGGGACCGATTTCGAGCACCCCGCTCGCTTCACTTAGCTCCGCGGCGTCTACGATTTTATTCAAAATATTTAAATCGATTAAAAAGTTCTGTCCAAGCGACTTTTTAAACGAGAAGCCGTGACGTTCTAGAATTGATTTCGTGCGTTGAATTGTGGCGATGTCTTTCAATGATTTTCCTCCTCTAACTGAGCCAGTGCCCGTTCCCATTCTTCAATCGTGACCCGTAACGCTTCCACGCGTTTCACAAACTGTTTCGCGTTCGGTTCACCAATGCGAAGTAACACCCCGAGTCGTTTGCGCCGCCGCGCCGCGTCTGCTCCGCCAATCAAATCGGCCTCGAGCACCATCTGACGGGTGACGAGCGGCATGTCAGTCTCGACCCGCTGTTCATAAACCGCTTCGAGCACACGGCGAATCGTCGCGGGAGACGCATGCTCGACCCCGATTTTACCGCGCTTGCCTTTCGCTTCGGCACGTGGCAAATAGGCGTGCTTGCATCCTTTGACTTGCTCCTCGACGATTGCACGGATGCGATCACCCGGATAATCCGGGTCCGTCAAAATTATTACGCCTCGTGTCTCCTGGGCACGTTTGATTCGCTCGATGGTTTGCTTCGAAACGGCCGATCCGTTCGTTTCAATCGTATCGACGTCATATACTTCCTGTAGCCGCGTCGTGTCGTCTCGACCTTCGACGACGATCACTTCTTGTATCTTTTCACGCATCATCGGTTCCTTCTTTCTCTTCTTGCTTCGGGATGACCCAAATCGTGAGTGGCTGACGCCCAAACGTCACCGCCTCTTCTTTTGAGTCCATCATCACATCGATTTTATTGCCTTTGATGGCACTGCCTGTGTCCAAGGCAATCGCCATGCCAAACCCTTCGACGTAAACGCGTGTGCCGAGTGGGATGATGGCTGGATCGACCGCGATGATTCGCATGCCTTCATACAGAATCGTGTCCGTCACATCGTAACCGCTGCGCGTCAGCACCCTGCCGTCAAACGTGATTGTATCTTCTGCATTGTTCGTATACGCCGTCGCCTCGACGAGAAGCTGTTTCGCAGAGGTGAAATCTAAGACATCCTCGGCTCGAGGCGTCTCTTCGATTTTAATCTCCGCTTCCTCTCGAAACGGGCTCGACGGTTCAGACGTTGCCGTCGCCTCTTGCTTTTGCTCTGTTTCTTGGCTCGCTTCTGGTTCAGCTACGACCTTCGTTCCAAGTTTTATGATTTGAGGGCGCACGGTTCGCAGCGTTTCCACGCTCGTTTCGGTCCGATTTGTAATTGTACCATTTTCCACTGTCAGTGCATACCGCGTCCGTTCGAGTCCAGGGACGCCGACTTGAACGATCTCGGTTTCTCCGAGCGCAAGCGTGTCATCCTCTTCTCTGACGATCTCAAACGGGATGAGCCGACTTTCATACTGCACGACGTCCCGACTCACGTTGACTGTAATCGTCATCCCGTCTCGTACTGGTGTCGTCAGAGCCGGTTCGACGGTATCTTTGTCGGAAACCTTCACATTCGCCTCCTGTAGCGCCTGCTCGACAGTTTGAGCCATCGTATACATCGTCTTCGCCTCGTCGCCGACAATGACATCGAGGACGACGACAGGCTGATACCGGATGGTCATGCCTGATGTGATTGGGGTGCGGACGCCCGGGTACACATCGCCCCCGTCACGGACACTCACCCCGTAACGAAGCAACACGTCTTCGACAGTCCGTTCACGCGTCTCAATCGTTTCGGTTTGTCCGTAACCGATCTGGAGCGAGACGGTACGGGCCCGCTCGATTTGAATGACTCGGTCGAGTGGAATGTCCGCACTCAAGGCCGGTGTCACGACGTCTGCCTCGTCGATGACGATTCCCGTCTCTTCAAGCACGTCTAACACCGACTCGCCCCGACTCTCATGCACCATCGTCACTCCGTCATCGATGATGGTGACAGGTTCTGGTTGCATCGCCATATAGGCGAACACAGCGGTAGCGACGATGCCGAGACTTAATACGATTCGTCTGAACATCATGGAAGACGGAACAGGCGCTTCGCGTTAGCGGTCGTCGCCTCAGCAAGTGCGTCGTAAGACATGTCACGTAGCGATGCAATCTCTTCGGCGACATACGTGACGTAAGCCGGTTCGTTCCGCTTGCCACGGAACGGCGTTGGCGTTAAATACGGACAGTCTGTCTCTACGAGGAGTCGATCAAGCGGGACTTGTTGCGCCACCGCTTTCGGTACTTTCGCATTCTTGAACGTCACCGGTCCTCCAAGCGAAATATAGAAGTTCAAACGCAGACAGCGCTCCAACAATTCGACGGACATGCTGTAACTATGGAACACACCACCGACCTCTTCGGCATGTTCTTCCTCTAAAATGTCGAGTACGTCGGCGGTCGCTTCCCGATTGTGAATCACAATCGGCATGTTCGTCCGCTTCGCAATGGCGATTTGTTGCCGGAACACACGTTGTTGGACATCTTTCGGCGATTTATCCCAATGATAGTCGAGCCCGATCTCCCCGAGCGCCATCACTTTCGGATGATCCATCAATGTCTCGATTCTCGCCAAGTCGGCCTCCGTGCAGTCGATGGCGTCGACCGGGTGCCAGCCGACAATCGCGTAAATGTCTTCATACGTTTCCGCGAGCTCGATCGCACGCGTGATGGTCGGATTGTCGAACCCGACGACGAGCATCGGGGAAACGCCAGCAGCACGAGCCCGTTCAATCGTCGCTTCGACGTCTTCATTGAACTGTTCTGCATTGATATGGGTATGTGTATCAATCAACATGATGGTTCCTCCTTGTATAGACAAAGAGGGAGACCGAAGTCTCCCCCAAACAATTATTTGACGATGGCCCCGTTCGGCATATTCTCAGATACGGTCGCAAGTTCAAGCTTGCCGTCTTTATCCGCCGCTAAAATCATCCCTTGTGACAATTCGCCACGCAGTTTGACCGGCTTCAAGTTGGCGACGACGATGACCTTCTTACCGACCAAGTCTTCCGGTGCATACCATTCCGCGATGCCCGAGACGATTTGGCGCGTCTCACCGCCCATGTCGACTTGAAGTTTCAATAACTTCTTCGCCTTCTTAATTTTATCGGCTTCGACGATTTGACCGACACGGAATTCGACTTGGTCAAAGACGTCAATCGTAATTTCCGGACGCACGTCCTCATCTTCGACGTCGCCCGCTTCCGCTTCGGCTTCTTCGGCGCGTGCTTGCGACGCTTGACGCATCATCTCTTGAATCGCATCGACTTCTTCTTTGACGTCACGACGCGGGAAAATCGGTGTCCCGTCTGTGACGACGGCTCCATCGAACGCCGCGAACGTATCGAGCGCTTCCCATGACATATCTTCTCCTTCGAGACCAAGTTGACGGAACATCTCTTTTGGCGCTCGCGTCATGAACGGTTGAATCATGACCGCGACGTGGCGGAGTACGCCGGCAAGGTGGGTCATCACCGACGCCAGTTCGTCCCGTTTCGTTTCGTCTTTCGCAAGGACCCACGGTTGTGTCTCATCGATATATTTGTTGGCACGGCTGACGAGTTGCCAGATGTTTGTGAGCGCGACTGAAAACTCCATGTGTTCCATGGCAGCTTCCGTCTTCGCTGTCGTCTCATTGACGACTTGTAGCAACGAGGCATCAAACTCCGTCACGTTGCCCGCATAAGCAGGAATCTCGCCATCAAAATACTTTTTGATCATGGCCACGGTGCGGTTGAGCAGGTTCCCAAGGTCATTCGCGAGGTCAAAGTTCAAGCGATCGACGAACGCTTCCGGTGTGAACGTGCCATCCGCTCCGAATGGAACTTCACGAAGAAGATAGTAGCGGAGCGAGTCGAGTCCGTAGCGATCGATGAGTGGAATCGGGTCGACGACGTTGCCTTTTGATTTCGACATTTTGCCGTCTTTCATGAGCAACCAACCATGTGCGAAAACTTGTTTCGGTAACGGGAGGTCAAGCGCCATGAGCAATGCCGGCCAAATAATTGTATGGAACCGGACGATCTCTTTTCCGACCAAATGGACGTCGGCTGGCCAATAGCGGTTGAATAACTCGTCGTTGTCCGACCCGTAGCCGAGGGCCGAGATGTAGTTCGTGAGGGCATCAACCCATACATAGACGACGTGCTTCGGGTTCGACGGGACTTGGACACCCCAGTCAAACGTCGTCCGTGAAACAGCCAAGTCTTGAAGACCCGGCTTCAAGAAGTTGTTGATCATCTCCGTTTTACGCGATTCTGGCAAGATGAAGTCAGGGTGCGATTCGAAGTACTCGATCAAACGATCCGCATACTTGCTGAGACGGAAGAAGTAGCACTCTTCACGCACGAGCTCGACCGGGTGGCCGCTGTCCGGGCTCTTCCCGTCGATGAGCTGAGACTCTGTATAATACGTCTCATCGGGAATCGAATACCAGCCTTCATACTCCCCGAGATAAATATCATCGTTTTTAAGAAGCGTCTCGAACACATGCTCGACGACGGCTTTGTGGCGTGCGTCTGTTGTACGGATATAGTCATCGTATGAGATTTCAAGACGGTCCCATAACACTTTGATGTCTTTGACGACTTCATCCACGAACGCTTGCGGTGTCACACCGGCTTCTTTCGCTTTTTCTTGAATCTTTTGACCGTGTTCATCCGTCCCAGTCAAATAACGAACGTCAAAACCTTTCAAACGTTTATAGCGCGCGATCGCATCGCCGGCCACCGTCGTATAAGCATGACCGATGTGTAGTTTGGCACTCGGATAGTAAATCGGAGTCGTAATATAAAAAGTAGGCTTCGCCATTGTATGTTCTCCATCCTTTCGACATTTGCAATTTCCATTATACACGGTTCGACAAAAGAATTTCCAAACCAATTGTTTGGAATTTTTTTGTTGTTATCTCATAAAATATGTTCCAAAAAAACCCTTTCTTTGTTTCAGGTCCTAACTTTCGGGGAATTTTAGGTATATATCGCTCCTACATCGTCATTTTTCGAAAATGTAGATTTCCAATAGTAAGCAGTTGACTGCAATTGGAAAGTTTAGTATGCTTTTTGCTGTAGTAACATTGTCGAATTTTGACGACTCATGTCACCAAGAGATTTCGACACCATTGGAGGAGGAAACACAAAATGAAATCTACAGGTATCGTACGGAAAGTTGATGAGCTCGGTCGTGTCGTCATTCCAATCGAATTGCGCCGCACACTCGGGATTGCTGAGAAAGATGCACTTGAAATCTACGTCGACAACGATCAAATCGTGTTGAAAAAATACAAACCGAACATGACTTGCCAAGTGACGGGCGAAGTATCAGATGACAACTTCAAGTTGGCTGACGGTAAATTGATCCTTTCACCAGAAGGCGCACAACGCGTTCTCGTCGAGTTGAAAAACATGCTCGAAAACTACTACAGCGAAGAGTAAGCAAGGAATTCCTTGCTTACTCTTTTTTGTCGACTTGATGATACGCGTCATACACTTCACTCCGTGACAGACCCCGCTCTTTAGCGGCTTGTTTAATGGCGGCGTTTGGTTTTAAGCCGTCCTCAATGTAACGGTCGACGTGCTCGAGGGGCGATAGCACCTCCCACCAGTCATGCGTCGGTGCCGCTTCCGTCGATCCTTCCACCATGACGACGAATTCGCCGCGTACTTCACCTTCGCACCAGACAAGCGCTTCTTCTACCGTCCCTCGTAAAAACTCTTCAAACGTTTTCGTCAACTCTCGTCCGAGAACGAGTTGCCGATTGCCGAACACATCTTGAATCCCGGTCAGCATCTCTTTCAACCGATGTGGCGCTTCATAGAAAATGATGGTGCCCGGTTCATATTGTAAGGATGACAACACATCGAGCCGTTCTTTCTTTTTGCGTGGCAAGAATCCATAATACAAAAACCGCTCGGTCGCAAGGCCAGAGGCGACAAGAGCCGTCAACGCTGCGTTCGCTCCAGGGAGCACGACGACGGGGAGCTTCGCTTGAATGGCCAGCCGCACGAGGTCACTCCCTGGGTCCGAAATCCCTGGCATGCCCGCGTCTGAGACGACGGCGACCGACTTGCCCGCCTCGATATCTTCGATTAAGCGTGGGCCACTCACGTGCTTATTGTGCTCATGGTAGCTGACCAGTTTCGTCTCGATACCGAAATGGCGACAGAGTTTCATCGTTTGGCGCGTGTCTTCGGCCGCAATCAAATCGACTTCTCCTAGAATCCGAACCGCCCGATACGTCATGTCTTCTAAATTTCCAATCGGCGTCGGCACAACATAGAGCGTGGGCCCATCAGTCTGATAACTTTTCTGTGAGTTCATTACTCGTTCCCTCCATCAATTGCTGTTTTTGAGCCCGCGTGAGTTGTTTGATGGACCATTCATACTGCATGGCTTCGCGTTTGGTTGCAAACGACCTGACATATCGCAACGTCACCGGGAGGCGAGCTCGTGTATATTTCGCACCTTTGCCGTTGTTATGCACTTCCATCCGCTTCTCCACATCCGTCGTATATCCGGTATAGTACGTGCCATCGTTGCACTCGAGGATATAGGCAAAGTGCTTACGCATCGAGGATTGCCCGCATGTCGCTCGTATACGTGTCATCTTCCTCATAAACGACAAACGGAGGTAAGATTGTGAGCCCTGCTTTTCCATCTTTCGACCCCTCTATTAACAATGTGTTCGCGTCTCGACCTTGCTTCGGATAAACGAGTTGCATTCGTTTCGGTTCAATCCGATACGCCCGCATGAGCGTCAGAATGTCAAGCAATCGTTCCGGACGATGGACGAAGGCCACCTTCCCACCCGGTTTGACGAGTTGACTGGCTGAACGGATACAGTCTTCTAACGTGCACAGGACTTCATGGCGTGCAATCGTATGATGTTCATTTTGATTGCGCAGCGATGTCTCGTTCGCCAAAAAATAAGGGGGATTGCACGTGACGACATCGTAACGGGCATGACCTAATTGACTGGCAGCGGTTTTCACGTCCCCTTCAACGATATTAAGCCTCCCGTCCAACTCGTTGATGGCAATGCTTCGATTGGCCATGTCGACGAGGCGAGGTTGGATTTCAACACCCGTGATCGTCCCTTTCGTTCGATATGATAAAAAGAGCGGAATCGCCCCCGTGCCGGCGCACAAATCGACGAGCTTTCCTTTTTGAATCGGCACCCATACAAATTCGGCGAGTAATACGGCATCCAATGAAAATGAAAAAACGTCATCACTTTGAATGATTTTGCCGGGACGCCCTAACAAATCATCAAGACGTTCACCTTGTTTAACAGTCACGCCATTTCCCTCCTACATAACGTACAAAGGCGACGGACGGGAATACCCCCGTCTATCGCCCCTTATTAATGTTTATTTAGCATCGACATGCAGAAGAGACAGTCTCCGTCTTTTCTAACTTGTCCATAGTGCAAATTACAAATGTGAAATCCTTCTTGGTATAACGCCGCCAGATTGTTCTGTCCTTTTCCGGACAACGCAATTTGAGGATCCCCATCAGGCGTCTCGACTTCTGCAAGTTGCTCCACTTTTTCACGCAAATGATGGTTTTCGAGATACATGTGTTGGTTTTCTTCGAGCAAATAGGCGAGTTGCTCTTTGAGCACCCCTAAATGCTCCGTCAACAATTGCATTTGTTGCTCGATCGCATCGACCCGCATCATGACTTCCTTTTTATCCATTCTTTCCACTGCTCAGCACCCCATCACTGTTTCGACGGTTTTCGTTTGACTGCACCGACCTCGACGAGCTCGTCGATTGTATACGTCACAACACGGGTCCGATCGTTCAACTCGACTTGAATCAATTGATCCAAGATATTGAGACCGATGACACGTCCGTCACCTTCTGGAATTTTGATTCGTTTTCCGACGTCTGGTAAATCCCGTTTCAATTCTTCATACGTATCATTCTCGTATTTCAGACAGCACATGAGACGACCACACACACCGGAGATTTTATTCGGATTCAAGGATAAGTTCTGATCCTTGGCCATTTTAATCGATACCGGCTCAAATTCCCCTAAGAACGAGGAGCAGCACAACACACGACCACAAGGCCCGATTCCGCTCAGCAGTTTCGCTTCGTCCCGAACTCCAATTTGACGGAGTTCGATCCGGGTGCGAAACACACTTGCTAAATCTTTGACGAGTTCCCGAAAATCAACGCGCCCCTCTGCCGTGAAATAAAAGATGACTTTATTACGATCAAATGTATACTCAACATCGACTAACTTCATTTCAAGTCGATGTTCACGAATTTTTTCTTCACAGACGGCGTGAGCGTCAAATGCTGCCAATCGATTGTCTTGAACGATTTCGGCATCTTTTTGATCGGCGACACGAAGGATTGTCTTTAACGGCAATACTACTTCGTCTTCACCCAGTTGCTTACCAACTTGGACGACTTCACCGTATTCGATGCCTCGTACCGTCTCTACGATGACATGGTCTCCACGTTCAAGCGTTGCTTCGCCTGGTGAAAAGTAATAGATTTTTCCCGCTTCTTTAAAACGGACTCCGACTACTTCAAGCACGCTCTCCTATCCTTTCTGCAAATCGAACGTTAACCGTTCGAACGTTAATTGAGGATTGACGTTTGCCTCAAGCCGTCGAATCGCCTCATGGACAGATTCAATAGCATGGACGATTTTATGAACCGGACGATCTTTTACAAACGCGGTATATAGCGCTTGTTCTTTCGTGAACAACTCCGGAACATAGTCTGTTCGCACTTTGAAGTGGAGCGCTTGCTCCAACCAATTTCCGAACAGCTCGAGACCGACTCGCAATTCATTCCGTCCTTTAAAATGACCGAGCCATTTTTCTTGGGCGAATAAAAGCAATTCTTGCGGGCGTTTTGTCAATACTTCAACTAATTGTACCACTAGCCCATACGCCTGTACAAACCAGTCGTTGTGAAGCGCCTCACGCGCGTCTTCGAATTTCGGATATGTCTCTAAAGCAAGACGCGCTAAATCGCTCGTACATTGCACGTCTGCGACCAACGTTTCCACGAGGCGTTCTCGATCAATCGGTCGAAACACTAAATGCTGAGCCCGCGAGCGAATGGTTGGTAATAGGAGTTGCGGCTGGGTCGTCACCAAGATGGCCAGTTTCCCAACGCCCGGTTCTTCGAAAAACTTTAAGAGACTGTTGGCCGCCTGAGGTGTCATTTTATGCGCTTGATGGATGACATATATTTGCCGGTCTCCTTCTGCTCCACGTAGCGACAAGTCGCTCAACAATTGTTGAACTTGTTCCTTTTTGATACTGGCCCCATCCGGTTCCACTTCCATATAGTCGACGAGGTTGCCCGAATCCATCCGTCTACAGTTTCGACAACTGCCACACGGCTCTACCCCGTCAGGCGACTCGCAAAAAAGGGATTTTGCAAACAGTTGCGCCGTCTCAATTAAATAAGGTTCATAATCTCCCGAGAAAATATAGGCGTGACCCACCTTTTGAGCGACAATCGAATTTTCAATGACTTTGGCGATAACCGTTTGAGATTTCCCTAACTCTTGAAAGCTCATATTCGTGACCGTTCCCATTAAAACTGATGGAATCCTTCAATCGGCAAGACGAACACCGTCGCTCCGCCAACTTGTACTTCTACCGGATACGGAATATATGAATCAGCGTGACCGCCCATCGGTGAAATCGGCGTGATCATTTGATCTCGGCTCGAACAATTCGATTTGATTAGCGCGAGCAAATCGTCTAACCGTTCTTTGGGTACACCAATCATGAACGTTGTGTTACCTTCT
Organism: Exiguobacterium sp. J17977; assembly: GCF_018616375.1. GTDB lineage: Bacteria > Bacillota > Bacilli > Exiguobacteriales > Exiguobacteriaceae > Exiguobacterium > Exiguobacterium mexicanum. The sequence goes on from NZ_JAEQBB010000012.1 coordinate 41,408, forward strand.
TTCAAAAAGCCTCCCGTTGTGGCTAATTTTGTTGCGCGGAAGTCCTCTTCGATTAAGGCATCTGACAACCGAGCACTGTCCTTATCATGTACAATCGCGATTACCATCTTCATCATTGCGTCACTCCTCTTTCATTTAATCGTTCTAACGTAATATCTAACACTTCATCTTGAATCATTTCAATTGTAGCGTTCGCATCGATACGAACCATCCGATCCGGATGTTGTTCTAATAATTTTTTGAACCCATCGTATACGCGTTGATGGAAAGACTCATCTCGGCTCTCGATACGGTCTAATTGACCTCGATCTTTCATGCGACGGCTCGCTTGATCAGGGGTCAAATCAAAGAGGAAAGTCAAATCGGGTTTAATCCCAACCGTTGCCCACTCGTTCAGTGATAGAATTTGATCCAAATCATATTGGAGTCCATATCCTTGATAGGCAATCGAGGCATCGACAAATCGATCACACACAACAATCGCCCCTCGTTTAAGAGCAGGTCGAATCACTTGATCGATGTTTTGGGCACGGGACGCGGCATACAGCATCATCTCGACTCGCGGGGTCATTTCATCATGTTCTGGTGATAATAAGACCTCTCGAATACTATTTCCGACTTTTGTCCCTCCCGGTTCTCGAGTGACGACTACTTCGTATCCTTTTTCAGTCAATGAACGAACTAACAATTGTAACTGCGTGGTTTTCCCTGAACCGTCGGGACCTTCTACAGTAATAAACATACCTTTCACGATTAAAACTCCTCTACGATAACATCAATTTGTTTCATCATAACATGCCTACTCGCTTGAAGGTTCCGTCCTAGTGAAATCCATTCATTCAACACTCTAATTTTCTCGTGTGTGATGACTTCTCCTTTTAGTATCCACGGAATTCCTGGTGGATAAGGGATAACGGTTTCTGCAGCAACGGCTCCTATTGCTTCTTCAAACGATTTGCGAATGACATCCGCATCATCTGAAATAGTATGCAACACCGAAACACGTTCTGTCATCGGGTAAGGATAGATTGTTTCATCTTCGACGATGAGCGGGACGTGTTGGGATGCATTTTTAATCAGTTTCACCCAATGTTGAATCTCTTGGCTTTTTAATTCCCTTAACGGTAGGCAGAATAACACGTGATCTTCTGCAGCCAGTTCCGCATCGATACCGATTGACGCCAAATGTTGACTAAAGACGAGACCATTTTTCGGATATGTCAGGACGGTCATTTTGGTGAAGTCATCGCCAACTTTGATTGAAAAGCCAGCTCGTCTCATTTCCATGATGAATGCGAAATGACTCGTTTGAATATGCGTCCAATCCCGGTCACTCAGATTTTCGAGATACTCCCTAGCATAATCAAGTGAGGCCATAATCAAATAGGATGGACTAGACGTTTGGAAAGAAGAGAGCGCATGAAATAAACGCTTCTCATCAATCTCTTCCTTATAATGGACCCATGCGCCCATCGTGAGCGCTGGAAGAGTTTTATGAGCAGACTGGACAACGGCGCTAGCTCCTTCGAAGATAGCGGATCGCTTTGGAAATGTTGGATGAATCAAATGAGCGCCATGTGCTTCATCAACTAAGAGAGGAATATGCAACGGACGCAAATAAGCACTGATTTCCGGGATGTTTGCCATATCTCCGTAATAGGTAGGAGACGTCAGTAGGAGGGCTTTCCCACCTGGGTACTGCGTGACAGCTTCTTGAATTGTTTCTAATGCCACCACCGTCGGTAGACTGTTTCCTCTATCTAATTCAGGCGTAAGTAAGATGGGTTCTAAACCGAGCCACTCAATGGCGTTCCACACGGATTTGTGAGAATTACGTTGTACATATACTCGTTCTCCCCGCTTCACAGTCGCCGCCAACAGACTCCAGTTTCCCGCTGTTGACCCATTGACTAACCATTTACTTTTACTGTGATAAAGAGATCCTAGTGCCCTCTCTCCTTCTAGAATAATACCTTCAGCATGATGTAAATCATCCAAGTGTCCGAGTTCTGTTAAATCGTATGGCATTATTTTTTGGAATACAGTCGGAAGTTTCTCATCTCTTACTGTTCCATTGTGATGACCAGGTACATGAAAAGAGACACGATCTTCGCGTACATGTTGCTCCAACGTTTCCATAAATGTAAAAGGATTATGTTTAGGTTTTCGAGTCATATAGGCAACCTTCCTATCCAAATAGATGCGACTTATATACAAAAAGAGACGACCAAGCGGATGCTTGATCGTCTTTCGCGTTGGCCTGGCAACGTCCTATCCTCACAGGGGGAGACCCCCAACTACTTTCGGCGCTGAAGCGC
>NZ_JAEQBB010000013.1 GCF_018616375.1 Exiguobacterium sp. J17977
GGGTCTCCCCCTGTGAGGATAGGACGTTGCCAGGCCAACGCGAAAGACGATCGAGCACCCGCTCGGTCGTCTTTTTTGTAGATTTTATTTCGAATCTGGATTCCTTTGCAACGCATATAAACTATTTCCGAACATTATCAGCGGAAAACAAATCAAACGAACACAATTCTGAACTTTCTGAACATCGTGAATTGAATTGCACTTTCGGGCTATACCTGTTACCATTACAGAAATATTTCGAAACAAAGATTCGGGTCCGATAGAGAAAGGGGCAATCGATTTTTATGTGGGAAAACAAGTTTGCAAAAGAAGGATTAACGTTTGATGACGTCTTACTCGTACCGCGCTTTTCAAATATCTTGCCAAGAGATGTGAATTTAAGCACTAAACTGTGTGAAGGTCTTGAGTTAAACGTTCCAGTCATCAGTGCAGGTATGGATACGGTCACGGAAGCACCGATGGCCATTGCGATGGCACGTCAAGGCGGCCTAGGTGTCATTCATAAAAACATGTCGATGGAAATGCAGGCTGAGCACGTCGATCGCGTTAAGCGTTCAGAGAACGGCGTCATCACGAACCCGTTCTACTTGACGCCTGAGCGTCAAGTGTACGATGCAGAGTACTTGATGAGTAAATACCGAATCTCGGGAGTCCCAATCGTCAATTCAGAAACCGAGCGCAAATTGATTGGGATTTTGACAAACCGTGATCTTCGTTTCATTAAAGATTACTCGACGGTGATTGCGGACGTCATGACGACGGAAAACCTCGTCACGGCAAAAGTAGGGACGTCCCTAGAAGAAGCTGAGCGCATCCTTCATCAACACCGGATTGAGAAATTGCCGCTTGTCGACGATTCAGGCGTGTTGAAAGGACTCATTACGACAAAAGACATTGAGAAAGTCGAACAGTTCCCACATGCTGCAAAAGACAAGCAAGGTCGTTTGCTCGTCGCAGCTGCCGTTGGTGTCACGAAAGATGCCGCATCACGTGCTCAAATTCTTGTTGATGCAGGTGTCGATGCATTAGTCGTTGATACGGCTCACGGACACTCAGCCGGTGTCATCGAGAAAGTGAAAGAACTTCGCGACATGTTCCCGACGCTTCCAATTATCGCTGGAAACGTGGCAACAGCTGAAGCGACGCGGGCTTTGATTGAAGCCGGAGCATCGGTCATTAAAGTCGGGATTGGTCCAGGATCGATCTGTACGACACGTGTTGTCGCCGGTGTCGGTGTACCACAAATCACAGCAGTATATGATTGTGTCACGGAAGCTAGAGAACACGGTGTCACGGTTATCGCTGATGGTGGAATCAAGTACTCTGGTGATATTGTGAAAGCTATTGCAGCTGGAGCTCATGCCGTTATGCTTGGTAGCCTTCTCGCAGGTGTGAAAGAAAGCCCAGGAGAGATGGAAATCTATCAAGGTCGTCAGTTCAAAACGTACCGTGGAATGGGTTCTGAGGCTTCGATGAAACGAGGCAGCCAAGATCGCTACTTCCAAGAAGCCGATAAAAAGTTCGTACCAGAAGGTATTGAAGGGCGCGTCGCTTATCGTGGCGAACTAGCCGATACTGTTTATCAACTCATCGGAGGTCTTCGATCTGGAATGGGTTATTGTGGGGCTGCCGATATCCGTGCGCTACGTGAGGACACTCAGTTTATCCGCATGACTGGTGCAGGGTTACAAGAAAGTCACCCTCACGATGTCCATATCACTAAAGAAGCTCCAAACTATTCACGCTAAACAACAAGCCGTTGTCTCTAAATTAGAGGCAACGGCTTTTCGTTATCATTTTTTTGACTTGGCCACGAGAATGACAGTACCACCATCATCCTGTGCAGGCAAGCTGACGGTTATTTTTCCATCTCGTTTGACGACGTACTGACGTCCGCTATAGCGGTCGACGAGCGTCGTTTTATGCTTGAGTTTTGTCTGGAACGTAATCGTTCGTTTGGCCTCTGTCGTATTCAAGGCCACGAGAACTGAATCCTTGCCATGTTTCCGTTCAAAGACAGAGTATCCTGTAGCAGAGCCACCAGCAACGACCGCACGCGTCCCTTTACTAAACACTTTTGAATAGTCGGCACGAATGTTGAGCAGTTTTTGGTAATGCGTATGCATCGCTTTCCCTTCGCCTTTGACTCGTTTCCAATCGAAGTCATAACGGTTTTCATTGAATTCGCCCTTATCCATATCCATCGCATGTTTTCCGGATTGTCCAACCTCTTCACCATAATAGATGACAGGCTGTCCTTTCGCCGTCATTTGAAGCGAGGCGGCGACCATATGCTTCCCTTCATCGCCTCCAGCACGTGATACGAGGAAACCGTCCTCGTCATGGCTGCTGAGGAATTGACCGAGTGTCGCTTCATTCGAGAGTTGCGTGTTGCGATATTGAAGCGCGCTCTCGACATCATCAATATTCCCGTTGATGAAACGTTCGGCTTGATATTTGAAATCAAAGTCGAGAAGTGAGTCCATCTGGCCACTCTGCAAGTAACCGCCCGTGTTGTTCACACTCGCACCGTAATGTTCACCAATCATTTTGAAATCCGGTTTGATAGCCGTCAATTCGTTTTTGAACGACTTCCATGTTGTGGAATCGACGTGCTTGACCGTATCGACGCGGAAATAGTCGATGGTGTTCCCTTTTTTCGTCTTCGAGCGCTTAATCCAGTCCGTCTGCCATTTGACAAGTTGTTGACGGACGGCAGCCTCTTCGGTCTTAAAGTCCGGCAGTCCGGAGAGAGACATCTTCAAGTCATCGCCATCGACTGGGTTCGAGCGAATCATGCCGTCGAAGACTTTGCGTTCTTTATTAGTAGGGAAGTTTGTGGCGCCCGTATCGACAGCTCCTGGTTCCATCCCATAGCCAGGATGGTTCAAGACGACGTCGACCATAATCTTGATGCCGCGAGCGTTCGCTTCGTCGATCAAACGATGGAATGCTTTCATGTCGCCGAGGTGCTCATCGAGTTTTTCGAAGTTTTTCGCCCAGTATCCATGATAGCCGTACTGTGATCCGTCTTTACCATAACGAAGATCCCAATCGATATTGTCGACAATCGGTGTAATCCAAATTGTGTTAATGCCTAGCTTATCCAAGTAATCGAGTTTCTTCGTCACACCGGCAAAGTCGCCGCCGTGATACGACTCAAGATGGTCTTGGTCATAATACTCACCGTTTGGATTGTTGTTCGTTTTATCCCCATCGTAGAAGCGGTCGGTCAGCATGAAGTAAATCCGTGCCTCATCCCAGTCGAACTCTTGCTTGTCTTTCATCGAGACCGGTCGGACCGTTAACGATGTTTTCGTCTTGTGGACGTTACCGTATTGGTCAATCGCAGTAATCGTTAAGAATTTATTGCCCGGCTTTACGGTATCCTTGACCGCGATCGTCTGCTTGTTGAGAGCCGGGTCGACTTCTAGTTTAGCCGGTCCGCCAAGAGGACGCGCATCGATGAACAGTTGACGTAACTTGACGCCTTTCGGCAACGTCGGTTTCACTTGGACGACCGCGTTCTCTCGATAGCTGAGGGCTTTCGGTGCCACGCTTGCCGCTAGTTTAACGTTTGGACGACGATACTCGACGCTCGAAGCCTCGAAGTAAGGATCCTTCACTTCGGTCGTGACGCCGTCTTTTGTGACAAGGAACGTATAATCATGTTTCCCTTCCGGTAATTTGACCGTATGACGGAACCATTCATTTTTTGCTTCATACGTCATCGGGTACGTCGTGCCATTGACTTTTAACGCGACACTGTCGATTTCATCGAGTTGTCCTGCTTCATACAACGCTTTGTCACGGTAGAAGAATGTGACAGCACCGTTTTCTAAAACCGGTCCTTGAATCGTAGGTACTTGGTGGAATGTCCCTTTGCCGCTCTCGACGACGACTTTCGTCACCCGGTCGCTCCCGAGTTTCACATAGCGGTCCTCTCCGTAACCATCTTTCACGGCCCAATCCGTGCCTTTACGGATGACAAAACCGACATTGGTCGCATCTTTTCCGACTGGGATTCGGAAGATGGCGCCGTCTTCGGTGATTTTATACGGGTCAACTTGACCATCTTTGGCACCCGTGCTCCACGTCCATAAGTTCCAGCCCGTGTAATCGTTATCGGCCCGGACGTACAACATCTCGATGTAGCGTTGTGTTTTCCATGGATCGGCGATTTCAGTGATGGTTTTAAAAGACGTCGTCAATGCCGGCAACGTCGTGTTCGACAGGTTGCCTTTCACGGCGTCCGCCGGTAGGGTGGCGGTATACGTTTGATTCAAACCGAGTGCCTCGGTTGGTGTGACGGTCACTGTCGATCCACTCGCTTCAGCCGTGAACGGTACAGCCGTCTCACCATTCATCAAACTGATGTTCGAGGCGTCTAGCGATACAGGTTCATTGAACGTCCATGTGATTGGGGATTTGATGTCCACTTGTTCCGATTGGTTGGCCGGCGTGACCGCTGTCACTTCGAGTTGACTGACCGTCTCGACACCGCTCAACGTGAAGGCTGGGCTATATACTGATTGTGTCGATGGCGTCGCCGAAACGTTCCAACTATCGGCGACTTTATTGGCCGTATTGCTTGGAATCGTGTCGAACGCACCGTGCTCGGTCGCGTTATTCCCGCTGAGTACCGTGAGAACCCGAACGGTATCCTCATTGCTTAGACCAAGCAGGGACAATGGAATTTTGCCTTCAAATCCTTTCGTACGATCAATGGCAAACGAGGCGCCGTTTAAGTTGCTCAAGTTTGCGAGCGGCGTGGATTTCCCTGCTTCATACAGAGCGGCTTCTTTTACCGACGTGTCACCATCGACGCGAAGTAAAATATGATACTGTGGTTTTTTATCAGTTTGGCTAAAGTTGAACGGATAGCCGAGCGGGTTAGTCGCGACGCCTGAATCTTGTTCATTGATTTGAAGAGCGATATTTATGTACTGACCATTGTCGCCCCAGTTCGGGACGTTGTTCGCATCCACATAAAAGTAAAGGTTACGCGCATCGTTCTGCAGATAGACGTCTCCTAAATCAAATCCTTGCCAACCTGCCTGTGGGGATGTGGCGAGCGCTGGCGTGTTCGTCCAATCCGTTTTTAAGCCATCAATCGAGATTGTCGCAGGCTCGGCCAATGCGTTCATTGGAACACCGGCTTGGATGAGGAGAACGGATGATAAAAGTAACGTGGTCGTCTGTCGTGCCGTTTTCTTCTTCATAAAGCACCTCTTTCATGGAATGTGTCGTCTACAGGGCAACGAATTGTCAAAATTGTGCAAACGGTTTCAGGAATAGTTTAGCTGAATATGTAAGCGCTCACAATACATTTTTTTAAAAATAATAAAAACGCCTATCGGTTAGAGAGGCGTTTGGTTCAAGAAGCGTCCTTTGACAATCAGGCGTTCGGTCGCATCGAACGTGCATGTGACGAGTGTAATCATCGGTTCTGTTGTCGGGTCGAGCACGTCGACCCGTGTCGGGGGAACGGTCTCAAGCGAAGTGACCTCGTACTCGAACGTATGTGTCATGTCGGTCAAGTAGATGGACATACCGACGTCGATGATGTGAAGCGGACCGAACAGGGCGGTCGGGCTTTGCGTATAGTGACCCGCGAGCGCATAGTTTCCGCTTCCCATTCGTTGGTCCGGATCCATCGTTCCGGCACCGACCGCCAAATTCTCATTGTCGAGCCCATATAAGATCGGGAGCTCGAGCTCGACATCTGGAATCGAAATGAGGCCGATGGTCGGTAAATCATGAAACCGATTGCGCACGGTGAGAAGTTGTTCCCATGATAACGGCTCGACGTTTGAAAACTCAAATTCACCGGCTTCTGGCTGTTTCGGTTGGATTTCGGCGGTCACTTGTTGACTGTTCCATGCCGTGAGTTGGTCTTTCCACCACGATTCCGATAACAGGAGTGTACCAATTAACAAGAGGAGCCCACCGATGACATAGCGTGACCGTTTCATCCACCTCGTCCTTTCTCAATGTTCCAACACGACATGAGCGCACTGACAGCAGCGGGCAACGTTTCTTCGGATAGGGCGGCGAAGCCAAATAAAAACTGAGGCATCGTGTCGCTTGATTCGATGCGATAGTCTGTCATCGCATTGATGCGGATATTCGAATTCTCGGCCAACCGTTTCAATTTTCCGCTCGTCTCGCTCGTCCGCACAGACAGGACGACGTGAAGGCCAGCGCTCGCCCCGGTGATTGAGACGGTCGGTTCATATGGTTTGAAGGCGGTGATAATGATTTCAAGTTTCCGGCGGTATGTCTTTCGCATCCGGTTCAAGTGTTTCTCAAAATCGCCGGTCGCCATAAATGCTGCCAACGTATGTTGTTCGAAACGGGGGACGCTGCACGTGAAGTGACGATAGCGTTCTCGATAGCGATTTAACAGCGGAGGCGGGAGTACCATATAACCGATACGCAAGGAAGGCATCAATGATTTCGAGAATGTGCTCAAATAGATGACACGCTCGTTTTGATCCATACTTTGCAAAGAGGGAATCGGTTTGCCGCTATAACGGAATTCACTATCGTAATCATCTTCAATCACATACGTCTGCCGCTCTGATGCCCAGTTGAGCAGACGTTGGCGCCGGCTGACCGATAAAATCGTACCGGTCGGAAATTGATGGGCCGGCGTGACATAGAGGGCATCAATGGATGCTTGCTCCACCAGGTCGACACGAACGCCGCTCTCATCGACAGGAATCGGGATGAACGTCCGCTGTTGGTGCGCGAACAGCTGACGAGTCAGTGGATAACCGGGATCCTCGATGCCGAACGTCGTAGTATCCGGCAACAGTTCTAACAATTGGGGCAACAGCTGCTCGGTCCCGGATCCAACGACGATCTGTTCGGGAGAACAATGCACACCACGTGAATGATAGAGATAGGTCGCAATCTCTTGGCGAAGGACGAAATCGCCTTGGACAGAGCCGAGTGACAGCAAATCGTGGTTTTCTTCCGACACGACTTGTTTTAAGTGCCGGCGCCAACGTTCGAACGGGAAAGCGGTCGTGTCGATTTGACTCGGATACAAGTCGAAGTCATATGATTTTTTCATCGGGAGCGGTTCTATGACGCTACTGCCGCGCCGGACGTACAATTCTTCTTGCGGTAATACATAGAAGCCTTTGCGTGGCAACGACTCGATGTATCCTTCCGCGAGCAGCTGGGCGTAGGCCAGTTCAACGGTCGTTTGCGAGACGTCTAAAAACTCCCCTAGCTTTCGTTTGGACGGAAGTTTCGTCCCGGTGGTGAGAGTATCGTCGACGATGGCTTGTCGAATGTGTAGATAAAGTTGTTCATATAATGGGACGCTCGAGTCAGCCTCGAGCGAGAACGTGAGCATATCCATGATGTGTCCTTTCTAGTCAGCCAAAGAAAAAATAGAGCACGAATCCGATGACGAGAAGGAGCGAGACCGCTCCTGTTTTTCCGAAAAAGCTTCGCTCCTGCGCGTCGTCACGACTGTTCCATTGTTCCATTTCATCATCTCCTTTAATCTTTACACCATTCGAGAATCGGGAAATGAAGTCCTTTGTTTAAACTGACCACTTCAAAAAATATAAAACTGGCACTTTCAATATAGTCAAATCAATTTATACTTGCAAGTAGACTAGCTTATTGGAGGGGATCCATTTGGAAAAGAGACAAGTAGGGACAGACAAAGTAAAACGCGGTATGGCCGAGATGCAAAAAGGTGGCGTCATCATGGACGTCATCAACGCAGAGCAAGCCAAAATTGCTGAAGCAGCAGGTGCAGTTGCCGTCATGGCACTCGAGCGCGTACCTTCAGATATCCGGAAAATGGGCGGCGTCGCGCGTATGGCCGACCCGACAATCATCGAAGACGTCATGGGTGCAGTATCAGTACCGGTCATGGCGAAGTGCCGCATCGGTCACATCGCTGAAGCACGTGTCCTTGAATCAATGGGGGTTGATTTCATTGACGAGAGTGAAGTATTGACACCTGCTGACGAAGAGTTCCATCTTTACAAACGCGACTATAAAGCACCGTTCGTCTGTGGCGCGCGGGACCTCGGTGAAGCATCACGCCGCATCGGGGAAGGTGCAGCGATGATTCGGACGAAAGGTGAGCCGGGAACAGGCAACATTGTCGAAGCGGTTCGTCACATGCGTACCGTTCAAGCCCAAGTGAAACGCTTGCTCTCGATGAGCATCGATGAAGTGATGACGGAAGCGCGTGACCTCGGTGCCCCGTTCGAAGTACTCATGCAAATCCGTGAAGCAGGGCGACTCCCGGTCGTCAACTTCGCAGCAGGCGGAATTGCGACACCAGCCGATGCGGCACTCATGATGCACCTCGGAGCGGACGGCGTCTTTGTCGGATCAGGAATCTTCAAAGCGGAGAACCCTGAGAAGTTTGCGCGTGCCATCGTTGAAGCCACGACGTACCATGATGACTATGAGCGTATCGCGCACTTGTCGAAAGGACTCGGCGAAGCGATGAAAGGTCTCGATGTCCGCACGCTCAAACAAGAAGAACTCATGGCACCGCGAGGTTGGTAAGATGACCACGATTGGTGTACTCGGAATGCAAGGTGCGATTCGTGAACACGTCCACATGCTCGAAACGCTTGGGGCAGATACGCTCGTCGTCCGCTCGGCCGATGACTTGAATCGAATCGATGGACTCGTTTTACCGGGTGGGGAGAGTACAGCGATGCGTCGTCTGCTCGATCGGTACGAGTTGCTCGAGCCGTTACGTGAAAACACGGAATTGCCGATGTTCGGAACGTGCGCCGGTTTGATTTTGCTCGCGACCGAAGTCGAAGGGTACGATGCGCATTTGCGTAAAATCCCGATGACGGTCAAACGGAACGCGTTCGGACGACAAGTCGATAGCTTTGAAGTCGATTTAGCGGTCAAAGGAATCGATGACGCTGTCGAAGCCGTGTTCATTCGAGCACCACAAGTCGCTTCGGTCGAAGCGAGCGTCGACGTGCTCGCCGAGGTCGAGGAAGCGATTGTCGCGGTTCGGTATGACAAGTATATGGCCTGCTCGTTCCATCCGGAATTGACAGCCGACTTATCGATGCACCGCTATTTCTTGGACATGGTTGAAGCGACGAAGCGACAACTCGCCTGATTGAAAGACTCCCTAGCAAATAGGGAGTCTTTTTCATGTGTTTTTTTGCTACACTGTAACGAGATACGTATAGAAAGGGGCAAGACCGTGAGACAAAGATGGATCGGATGGATGCTCATTTGGGCAATCCTTTTAAATATGATTGTGCCGACGGATGCATCGGCGGCACCTAAAGTCGACGCGACCGGCGCGATGCTCGTGGACATGACGACGGGACAAATCCTGTTCTCCCAAGAAGAGGACGCGATGCTCCCTCCCGCATCAATCACTAAGCTGATGACCGCTTTTCTCGTCCGGGAAGCCATCGAAGCGGGTGAGCTCAGTTGGAATCAGGAAGTGACCCCGAGCGACAAGGCGTTAGCGCTGACCCGAAAGCCAGGATTAGCTCGAATTCCGCTCGTCAATAAACCGTACACAGTGAAAGAACTTTACGATGTGGCGTTGATTCGTTCCGCGAACGAGGCAGCGGTCACATTAGCCGAGGCCGTCTCTGGTTCGGAAGGGGTGTTCGTGAAGAAAATGAACGAGCGGGCGACCGAACTTGGTATGACTCAAACGACGTTCGCCAATGCATCGGGACTCGACTCGGTGTCAGCGGGACGCCCTGGGGAGAACCTGACATCGGCCAACGACTTGATGATGCTCGCTTTGGCGTATTTGACGAAATTCCCAGAGGTTCTCGATGTGACGAAACAAGCGTATGTCGATATCGACGGCGTCCGCTTTGAAGCGACGAACCGGATGCTCGCCGGTCGTGATTTGGCCTATCCGGGTATGCTCGGTTTTAAAACCGGCACGACCGATGATGCCGGGTACTGCTTCATCGGCGTATCGGCGCGAGATGGACGCACCGTGCTGTCGGTCGTTCTCGGAGCGAAGACCGATCAAGGACGCTATACCGCGACTAAGGCGCTACATGACTATGCCTATGGCGATTTCGTCTTAACCCCGATTTTACGGACCGGTGAAATCGTCCCAGCGACGCTGCATGTCGCCGAAGGTACAGTCGAGTCGGCAAAAGTGCGCACGACGTCAGCCTTTGAAGTGCTCGTTGAAAAAGGACAGACCGTACCGGAACCGACGTATGACCTTCCTGATACGAAAGCCCCAATTGCGGCCAATCAACAAGTCGGGACCGTCACGATCGAGCCTTCCGGAAGCGTCCGGTATTTAGACGGTGAACTTCCACCTAAAGGAACGCTCGTCGCGGCCGAACCAGTCGAGATGGCGTCGTTTTTGACACGCATGACGCGTGCCTTCTCGGACTTTTTAGATGAGATTCGACTCGTTCTCGGAAAACTGAGCCTTGTCGATAGAGTTGAGATGTTGTAAAGTAAAACTAATTCAATGACAGATGCAATGATGAGGAAAAGTACGTTACGGTCATCTACTGACAGAGAGCTAGTGGTTGGTGCAAACTAGTGGGATGGTGTAACCGAATCGGCCTCGGAGCATTGGCTTGGAAACAAGTCACGTTACGCACACGTTACGTGCATCGAGTGGCCCGATTTCGGGCAACGAGGGTGGCAACGCGGATCCAAGGTGGTTCGTCCCTTTCCTACGGGAAAGGGGCGTGCCACCTTTTTATGTGAAAAAAGGAGGAATAACGAATGTTAGACATTAAACGATTACGAACAGATTTTGAAGAGATTAAAACGAAGCTAGCTCATCGCGGCGAGGATTTGAGTGCGCTCGATCGTTTCCCGGAGTTAGAAGAGAAACGCCGCAACTTGATCAATGAGGTCGAAGTGAAGAAAGCGAAACGAAATGAAGCGACGAAGCAAATTGCGGAATTGAAACGCAATAAGCAAGATGCGGATGGACCGATTCTCGAGACACGCCGTCTCGGGGATGAAATCAAATTGCTCGATGAAGAGTTGCGTGAAGTCGAGGCCGAGCTGAACTTGATTCTCCTCAGCATCCCGAACATCCCGCACGAATCAACGCCGATTGGTGAAACGGAAGATGATAACGTCACGATCCGTGAAGTCGGAACAAAACCGACGTTCGAATTTGAACTTAAACAGCATTGGGACGTCATGGAAGACTTGAAAATCGTCGATGTGGAACGAGCAGGGAAAGTGACCGGCAGCCGGTTTGTGTTTTATAAAGGGCTCGGCGCCCGACTCGAACGTGCCCTCATCAACTTCATGATGGATATGCATGCCGATGAACATGGCTATTCTGAAGTGCTTCCTCCTTACATGGTCAACCGCGACGCGATGACCGGGACGGGACAACTTCCTAAGTTCGAAGAAGACGCATTTAAAGTGGCGGACACGAACTACTTCCTCGTCCCGACGGCAGAAGTCCCGGTGACGAACATGCACCGTGACGAGATTATGACGGAAGATCAGCTTCCGATCACGTACACGGCGTATAGCGCTTGTTTCCGTTCAGAAGCGGGATCAGCCGGACGCGACACGCGTGGGCTCATTCGTCAGCATCAGTTCAACAAGGTTGAGCTCGTCCGGTTTGTGAAACCTGAAGAATCTTATGAACAACTCGAACTATTGACGGGCCACGCGGAAGAAGTGCTCAAACGTCTCGGTCTCCCATATCAAGTGCTTAGCATGTGTACGGCAGATCTAGGCTTCACGGCTGCTAAGAAATATGACATCGAAGTGTGGATGCCGGCGCAAGGGATGTATCGTGAAATCTCATCTTGTTCGAATTTTGAAGACTTCCAAGCGCGCCGGGCCGGAATCCGTTTCCGTCGCGAAGCGAACGCGAAACCAGAATTCGTCCATACACTCAACGGTTCTGGCCTCGCAGTCGGACGGACTGTCGCTGCGATTTTAGAGAACTTCCAACAGGCTGACGGTTCAGTCGTCATCCCAGAAGTATTACGTCCATATATGGGCGGCGTCGAGAAAATTGAAATGCCTCAGTAATGAACAAATTAGCTCGTCTGAACCGGATTGTTCAGGCGGGATTTTTTTCGGTTTTTTTTAATGTTTTTTCACAAAAGGGTTTGACATCTGTCTGCCAAGTTGGTACTATAAATCATGTCGAGCGAGATGTTTGCTCACCAATTGTATATGAGCTTTGGAGGTGTACCCAAGTGGTTTAAGGGAACGGTCTTGAAAACCGTCAGGGGTGTAATAGCCTGCGTGGGTTCGAATCCCACCACCTCCTCCATTTTTATTTTTGGAGGCTCAACAATTTCATACTATTTTGGAGGTGTACCCAAGTGGTTTAAGGGAACGGTCTTGAAAACCGTCAGGGGTGTAATAGCCTGCGTGGGTTCGAATCCCACCACCTCCTCCACTTTCTTTTTTTTACACTTTTTTAAGCCTGGAGTTGTACCCAAGCCCGGCTGAAGGGGACGGACTCGAAATCCGTTAGGAGTCGTAAGGCTCGCGTGGGTTCGAATCCCACCAACTCCGCTTGTTTTGGCATCTGCATAGGCAGATGCGTTTTTTTATGGTCGCAGACTCCGGTCTGCGGCTTTTTTGTTTGTGTCAATCTAGCGAAAATCAACTAATTCGTTAATCAATCGGGAATCTTAATCATATAGACTGTGATGGCGCAAAAGGAAGGAGAGGAGCGTCATGGATTGGATTGACGTATATATTGATGAGGTCCTACGGCACGTTCCACCGAAGCGGCGTGAGGAAGCCGCTGCCTCGGTTCGGCAATCGATTGAGTCAGCGTTGCCCGAACAACCGTCTGAGGCAGACGTGAAACGGGTGTTAGCAGAGATGGGGCATCCGGCCGTTGTGGCCGCGCGTTATAAGGAAGGGCAGTATGTCATCGGCCCACGTTTTTTCCCCGTGTATGTGACTGTCGTTAAGCTTGTCGTTCCCATCGTCTTAGCTGTCGTTTTCTTTGGGCTTGTATTCGCTAGCATGCCGACGTTCTCAGGACCGCTTATGCCGACAGTCGGCACCTTTTTGACGAACATGTTCGATGCGTTATGGGATGTTGGGATTCAACTCGTGTTTTGGATTACGCTTATCTTCTTTTTGATTGAGCGCTATGCACCTGATAATATACCGGCGCCAGACATGAAGTGGGATGTGTCGAAGCTGAAAGAACGGGTGAAGGGCGGTCGAATCGGTAAATTTGATGCGGGATTCGGATTATTTTGGACAGTGGTTTGGTTTGGGGTGTATCTCAACGCCGAACGCTTGCTAGGAATCTATGAATCGACGAGCGCTGGTTTCGCGATGATCACGCCAATCTTCAATCAGTCGTTCTTACTAGAAGTGATTTGGTTGTTCGTGACCGTCATTTTGCTTCAAGTCGTACTCGGGGTATGGAAATGGATCAAAGGGCATTGGACGTATGCGCTCGCTTCGTTTAATTTGGTTTATAATCTCGTCTCGGCCACGTTCATCATTTGGATGGCGAGTTCTCCGCAGTTGTTCGATTCACGCTTTTTGAATTGGCTGGAGACGAATGTCCCGAATGGGGTCAATTCGTTTGGATGGGTATTCGGTTTGGTCGTGGCCATCACGATTGTGGCAACCGTATTCGATTCCATCGATGGATTCCGAAAAGCTCGGAAGACACCGACGTATCGGAAATCTCATATCGCCCACACATAAAAAGAAGGTGCACCGCTCAAGTGAGCAGTGCACCTTCTTGTTTATCTGACTTTCGCTTCGCGAGCGATCGTCAATTGTTTCTCGATTTTCTCAAGGATAAGTTCGACCGAGTTCGGGTCGTTAATCAAGTCATACTCTTCGATTGAGAGACGAAGTACCGGGCAAAGATTGAAGTTGTTGATCCACTCCGTATAGCGTTCGTACATTTCTTCCCAATACGTGATTGGTGTTTGTTGCTCCATCTCACGTCCGCGCATTTGAATGCGGTCGAGCACTTGCTCGAACGAACCTTCGAGATAGATGAGCAAGTCAGGATGCGGGAAGAACGGAGTCAGCACCATTGCTTCAAACAAACTCGAATACGTCTCGTAGTCGGTTGGAGACATCGTCCCTTTTTCGTAGTGCATTTTGGCGAAGATGCCTGTATCTTCATAAATCGAACGGTCTTGGATGAAGCCGCCGCCGTATTGGAAAATCTTCTTCTGTTCTTTGAAGCGTTCCGCCAAGAAATAGATTTGGAGGTGGAAGCTCCAACGCTCGAAGTCATGATAGAATTTATCGAGATAAGGGTTCGTATCTACTTTCTCAAGTGAAGTGCGGAAGTTGAGGGCGTCGGCAAGTGAGTTCGTGATTGTCGATTTACCGATTCCGACCATTCCACCGATCGTGATGATCGTGTCATTCGGAATGTTATATTTTTCATTCAGCGTCATTTGATTTGTGCTCCTTTAGTCAATTCTAATTCACGTTCGATCGTTGCGAGGACGTGCGTCAAATCATCCGGGTTTTGGACGAAGTCGAGCTCATCTCCACTGAACGAAAGAATCGTCACTTCGGGGTGTGTCGCGCGGTATGATTCGATAAACGTTTCATAATCGCGGGCGAGCTGTTCGAGGTAGTCGCGAGACATATTCTCTTCTACTTCACGTCCACGCAAAGCGACACGTTTCATCAACGTCTCGATGCTGGCGTGTAAGTAGATGACGACATCAGGCTTGGGCATATCGTGTGTCAAAATCTTGTAGATTTGCTCATACTTGTTCAAATGAGCTGGTCTCAGGGAACGGTGGGCAAAAATCAAGTTTTTGAAAATATGATAGTCCGAAACGACGGATTGCTGTTGACTCAAGTGGTGTTTGTGGATATCGTCTAATTGCTTGAAGCGATTGCAAAGGAAAAACATTTCCGTTTGAAAGCTCCATTCGTCGATATCTTCGTAAAACTTGCCGAGAAACGGATTCTCTTCTACAATTTCATTCAGCATCTGCATTGAAAAGTGCTGACTGATGATATGGGCCAGTGACGTTTTCCCGACACCAATCGGTCCCTCTACCGTTATAAACATATGATGTCATCCTCCATTATCCAAAGTGCAAGTTCCATTCTAGCATACAATGAAGTGGATAGGGCGAGCGAAATGATTTTCATTTTTTTTCATAATAAGTGATCAGAAACGGAGTGTGTATATGGAACGAGATGAACGATTTATGAGGCTCGCCATAGAAGAAGCAAAGAAGGCGGAAGCAATCGGCGAAGTGCCGATCGGATGCGTCATCGTTAAAGGTGATGAGGTGATTGCCGCGGGTCATAATCGCCGAGAAACGGACTTATTGGCCGCGGCCCATGCCGAAATGATTGCGATTGAACAGGCGAACCAGGCGCTCGGCAATTGGCGTTTGGAAGATTGCGAACTGTTCGTCACGTTAGAGCCTTGTCCGATGTGCGCGGGGGCCATCGTGCTGTCTCGTGTGAAACGTGTCATCTTTGGTGCCCATGATCCGAAGGGAGGGTGTTGCGGTACGCTCATGAATCTCGTTCAAGACGAACGCTTCAACCACCAAGCCGAAGTGACGGAAAATGTTTTAGCAGAAGAATGTGGCGAGTTGCTGACAGTCTTCTTCCGAAACCTCAGAGAAAGGAAGAAGCAGGCGCGGCTTGAACAGAGAGGTTGCAACCCATCTGATTAAACAGTATAATGTAATAGCACTCAACGTAGTGCCTAACTTCATTTACCCATTTGCCGTGCTAGGCGGGGAGGTAGCGGTGCCCTGTAACTCGCAATCCGCTATAGCGAGACTGAATTCCGATTCGAGGGAGTGCATTGGTGTGGCCTGTCCTCGTGTAAGTGGCGTTGACGTCTGAGTCCTGCGCAACGGTCACCCATGAACCAGGTCAGGTCCGGAAGGAAGCAGCCTTAAGTGGTGACGTACCGTGTGCCGCAGGGGTGCTTGGGCCGAGCAAACTGCATGAGTAACGCACATTGACGTGCTTTCAGAAATCGGTGCGCGGCAGATTTATTTAATAACTTCAATCTACGGCCCCAGGGTTGTAGATTTTTTTGTATGATGAAATAGAGAATGTAAGGAAGAAAGGAGGCGGGGACATGGCGTATCAAGCGTTGTATCGGGTTTATCGTCCGCAGTCGTTCCAAGAGGTTGTCGGTCAAATTCATATCACACGTACGATTCAAAATGCGTTGCTTGAAGAACGAATGTCACATGCCTATTTGTTCTCGGGTCCACGAGGGACCGGTAAGACAAGTTTGGCGAAAATTATCGCGAAAGCCATCAACTGTGAGACAGCACCCACACGAGAACCGTGTAACACGTGCCCGACTTGTATCGCCATCACGGAAGGGACGAGCCCGGACGTGTTTGAAATCGATGCGGCTTCAAATAATGGGGTCGATGAGATTCGAGAAATTCGGGATAAGGTCAAATATCCGCCTTCTCAAGCGCGTTTCAAAGTATATATCATTGATGAAGTGCACATGTTGTCGACCGGTGCCTTCAATGCGTTGTTAAAAACGTTGGAAGAACCGCCGGCGCATGCCATCTTTATTTTGGCGACGACGGAACCGCACAAAATCCCGGCGACGATCATCTCACGTTGCCAGCGCTTTGATGTGAAACGGCATGAAGTCGGTCAATTGCAAACACGTATGGCATATATCTTGAACGATCAAGATTATGACTATGATCCGGAGGCGCTCAAGCTGATTGCCCGTGCTGCCGATGGTGGGATGCGCGATGCACTCAGCCTACTCGATCAAGCGCTCGCTTTTAGCGATGGCCGTTTGACCGAAGACGCTGTTCTAGAAGTGACCGGCGCGGTAACGGATGATGCCCTGCTTGATATGGCTTATGGCCTACAACAGAAGCAACTCGATCAAATTTTGAGTACGTTGGAAACGATGCTTCGTGAAGGTAAGGATTTGAAGCGATTCATTGAAGATCTCGTATTCGTTCATCGTGATGCTTTATTATTAAAGGCTTCACCTCAAGCCGTCGATTTACTCGAACGCGCCCGTCCGACAGAGACGTTCCGACAATTTGTTGAAGCGACGTCGACGGATGAACTGTTCCAAGTAATTGAAGAGTTGAATGACTGTCAGCAACAGATGCGATTATCGAACCATCCGAAAGTCTTAGTTGAGTTAACGTTTATTCGGATTGCCGAACAAGGACGGACGATGACAGAGCAGATGAAACAACTTCAAGAGCAAGTCCGTGAACTGAGTCGCGAGTTGAATGAAGTCAAGAAAACGGGTGTCCCTGTAGCAGAAGCGACGGCGGAGAAACCGAAAGTTGCCAAGCGAACTCAAATTCGAGTCCCGAAAGAACGCATTCGTCAATTATTGCAACGAGCGGAACGCCAACACTTAAACGCAATCCGTGATAGTTGGGAAGACATCATGGGGAACATTCGCACGCAAGACGGTCCGATTTTTGCACTGTTCTATGAGAGTGAGGCTGTGCTTTGTGCTAGTGACACCTTACTGGTACAATTTAAAGATGGGATGACGTGGCATTACGAGCAGGTTAGCTCGAACGGTCGTACGCGAGATGTGATTGAACAAGCCTTATTCGAAGTGACGGGGATTCGTCGAGAAATCATGGCTGTACTCGAGACCGATTGGGTTGAGTTGAAGAATGAGTTCATCCTTCGTAAACAAGCTGAACGTTCGGATCATAAGGAAGAGGAAGTGGATGAAGAAGATCCACTGGTCTCAAAGGCTCTCGAACGTTTCGGTGACGTCGTTGAAATTGAAGAAGTTTAAAAGGAGGCGCTCTACATGCGTGGAATGGGAAACATGAACAACATGATGAAGCAAATGCAGAAAATGCAGAAGGATATGGCGAAAGCCCAAGAAGAATTAAAGGACTTAACGGTTGAAGGTACAGCAGGCGGCGGCATGGTTAAAGTGGTCGTCAGCGGACATAAAGAAGTGCTTGATGTCATTATTGCTGAAGATGCTGTCGATCCAGACGACGTCGAAATGTTGCAAGACCTTGTGTTGGCGGCGGTCAACGACGGGATGAAACAAGCTGACCAACTAGTTAATGATAAAATGGGACGTTTTACGCAAGGGATGAACCTTCCAGGTTTTTAAGTGAAGAAAGGAAAGATGCGAGTTGCAATACCCTGAAGCGATCGGACGTTTGATTGAAAGCTTTACAAAATTGCCGGGCATTGGTCCGAAAACTGCTATCCGTCTAGCGTTCCACGTACTTGATATGGAAGAAGACGATGTATTGACGTTCGCTAAGGCGCTTGTCAGTGCTAAGCGTGATATTAAATATTGTACGGTGTGTGGACACATTACAGATGTGGATCCATGTGCCATTTGTACAGATTCGCATCGTGATGAGACGGTAGTCTGTGTCGTTCAAGATTCTAGAGATGTGATTGCGATGGAGAAGATGCGAGAGTACCGCGGGAAGTATCATGTCTTGCATGGGGCGATTAGTCCGATGGAAGGAATTGGTCCTGAAGACATTAACGTTTCGAGTTTGTTAACGCGTCTCCAAGAAAATGAAGCAATTAGTGAAGTCATTTTGGCAACTAACCCGAACATTGAAGGGGAAGCGACTTCGATGTATCTATCTCGACTTTTAAAACCGACGGGTATCCGTGTAACGCGTCTTGCTCACGGGTTGCCCGTAGGTGGCGATTTGGAATATGCGGATGAAGTGACATTATCTAGAGCGATGGAAGGTCGACGGGAACTATGAAGTGGTTTCGTAAACCTTTACGCTATGGTTACGATCAACGTTTTTTGTCGGAGTTGTTAGATGCTAAGGCAAAGTACGAATCGAAACGTCACATTCTTGAAGTGAGCATCGAAGATACCGGTGAGTTAGCAGCCCAAGTAAAACAAGCGGAAGCACTGTACTTCTTTTATTTGAAAGAGGCGAAGCAACGCAATGTTTCACTTTCTAGCTTGAGGTCGTGAGGCGAGATATTCCATCTCGCCTTTTTCTATGCTGAATCACGTTAGGCTATACCGATTATTTTTTCTCTATATAATGAAGGAACTAGAATTATATCTCGAGATTTAATCTGGTAGAGACAAGACATGAAAAATAATTTAAAGTTTTTCTGAAAAAGCTATTGTGCAATTAAAGTTTTATTGATATATTAATAGACGTCGCCGAGAGCGGTTTTAAAAATCGAAAAAAAGATATTGACTTCCAGTTAATAGCTTGTTAAGATATTTAAGTCGCCAAGAAACGACAGACGAACTTTGAAAACTGAACGATGAGGCAAAAAAAGTTTTACCATTTTTGAATGAAGCGCAAGCTTCGTCA
>NZ_JAEQBB010000014.1 GCF_018616375.1 Exiguobacterium sp. J17977
TTGTTCCTTGAAAACTGAAGATTCATCAAGACATCAAACCAATTATTTCACATATGGTCCGTGAGGACCGTGTGTCTTAGACGCTAGATCAAGGTAGAAAGGGCGTACGGTGGATGCCTTGGCACTAGGAGCCGATGAAGGACGCGACGAACAGCGAAATGCCCTGGGGAGTGGTAAGTACACTTTGATCCAGGGGTATCCGAATGGGGGAACCCACCGCCGGGAGACTGGCGGGACACCCGTGTGAATACATAGCACGGCGTGAGGCACACCCGGGGAACTGAAACATCTAAGTACCCGGAGGAAGAGAAAGAAAATTCGATTCCCTGAGTAGCGGCGAGCGAAACGGGAACAGCCCAAACCAGGAAGCATGCTTCCTGGGGTTGTAGGACACTCTATACGGAGTTACAAAGGGATAGGATAGGTGAACGACCTGGAAAGGTCGGCCAGAGAAGGTGACGGCCCTGTAGCCGAAATCCCATCCCCTCCAGAGTGGATCCTGAGTACGGCGGGACACGTGAAACCCCGTCGGAATCCGGGAGGACCATCTCCCAAGGCTAAATACTTCCTAGTGACCGATAGTGAACCAGTACCGTGAGGGAAAGGTGAAAAGCACCCCGGAAGGGGAGTGAAACAGATCCTGAAACCGTATGCCTACAAGTAGTCAGAGCCCGTTAACGGGTGATGGCGTGCCTTTTGTAGAATGAACCGGCGAGTTACGATGGCGGGCGAGGTTAAGCCGATGAGGCGGAGCCGCAGCGAAAGCGAGTCTGAATAGGGCGCATCAGTCCGTCGTCGTAGACCCGAAACCAGGTGATCTACCCATGTCCAGGATGAAGGTCAGGTAACACTGACTGGAGGTCCGAACCCACGCACGTTGAAAAGTGCGGGGATGAGGTGTGGGTAGCGGTGAAATGCCAATCGAACCTGGAGATAGCTGGTTCTCCCCGAAATAGCTTTAGGGCTAGCCTCGAGGTGTAGAGTTCCGGAGGTAGAGCACTGATTGGACTAGGGGCCCCCACAGGGTTACCGAATTCAGTCAAACTCCGAATGCCGGCAACTTGTACTCGGGAGTCAGACTGCGAGTGATAAGATCCGTAGTCGAAAGGGAAACAGCCCAGACCATCAGCTAAGGTCCCCAAGTGTATGTTAAGTGGAAAAGGATGTGGCGTTGCACAGACAACTAGGATGTTGGCTTAGAAGCAGCCACCATTCAAAGAGTGCGTAATAGCTCACTAGTCGAGTGACGCCGCGCCGAAAATGTAACGGGGCTAAACATACCACCGAAGCTATGGATCCCGTAAGGGATGGTAGGGGAGCGTTCCAAGCAGCAGTGAAGCGGTATCGTGAGGAGCCGTGGAGCGCTTGGAAGTGAGAATGCCGGTGTGAGTAGCGAAAAGAGGGGTGAGAATCCCCTCCGTCGAAAGCCCAAGGTTTCCTGAGGAAGGCTCGTCCGCTCAGGGTTAGTCTGGACCTAAGCCGAGGCCGAAAGGCGTAGGCGATGGACAACAGGTTGATATTCCTGTACCGCCGTACCACCGTTTGAACGATGGGGGGACGCAGAAGGATAAGGTAACCGTGCGACTGGAAGTGCACGGACAAGCAGCGAGGCCGTCGGGTTGGCAAATCCGCCCGGCACACAAGGTTGAGCTGTGACGTGGAGCCCGTAGGGCGAAGTACCGGATTTCACGCTGCCAAGAAAAGCCTCTAGTAAGGAGGTCGGCGCCAGTACCGTAAACCGACACAGGTAGGCGAGATGAGAATTCTAAGACGCGCGGGATAACTCTCGTTAAGGAACTCGGCAAAATGGTCCCGTAACTTCGGGAGAAGGGACGCTTATGGCAACATAAGCCGCAGTGAATAGGCCCAAACGACTGTTTAGCAAAAACACAGGTCTCTGCTAAATCGCAAGATGAAGTATAGGGGCTGACGCCTGCCCGGTGCTGGAAGGTTAAGGGGATGTGTCATCGCAAGAGAAGCACTGAACCGAAGCCCCAGTAAACGGCGGCCGTAACTATAACGGTCCTAAGGTAGCGAAATTCCTTGTCGGGTAAGTTCCGACCCGCACGAAAGGCGTAACGATTTGGGCACTGTCTCAACGAGAGACCCGGTGAAATCATAGTACCTGTGAAGATGCAGGTTACCCGCGACAGGACGGAAAGACCCCATGGAGCTTTACTACAGCCTGATATTGAGGCTTTGTACGCGATGTACAGGATAGGTGGGAGTTTGTGAAGCCGGAGCGCCAGCTTCGGTGGAGACACCCTTGGGATACCACCCTTTGCGTATAGAGTCTCTAACTCGCAGCCGTGATCCGGCTGGAGGACCGTGTCAGGTGGGTAGTTTGACTGGGGCGGTCGCCTCCTAAACAGTAACGGAGGCGCCCAAAGGTTCCCTCAGAATGGTTGGAAATCATTCGAAGAGTGCAAAGGCAGAAGGGAGCTTGACTGCGAGACCTACAAGTCGAGCAGGGACGAAAGTCGGGCTTAGTGATCCGGTGGTTCCGCATGGAAGGGCCATCGCTCAACGGATAAAAGCTACCCTGGGGATAACAGGCTGATCTCCCCCAAGAGTCCACATCGACGGGGAGGTTTGGCACCTCGATGTCGGCTCATCGCATCCTGGGGCTGGAGTAGGTCCCAAGGGTTGGGCTGTTCGCCCATTAAAGCGGTACGCGAGCTGGGTTCAGAACGTCGTGAGACAGTTCGGTCCCTATCCGTCGTGGGCGCAGGAAATTTGAGGAGAGCTGTCCTTAGTACGAGAGGACCGGGATGGACGCACCGCTGGTGTACCAGTTGTTCCGCCAGGAGCATCGCTGGGTAGCTACGTGCGGACGGGATAAGTGCTGAAAGCATCTAAGCATGAAGCCCCCTCCGAGATGAGATTTCCCTTTGAGCAATCAAGAAAGACCCCTCAGAGACGATGAGGTAGATAGGTCATGGGTGGAAGCACGGCGACGTGTGGAGCTGAATGATACTAATCGGTCGAGGCTTTGATCTAGTCTAA
>NZ_JAEQBB010000015.1 GCF_018616375.1 Exiguobacterium sp. J17977
TCAGGCTGTTGACGAACCAAATCGCCCATCGCGATTTGGTTCGTCTTTTTTTGTGTTCCATGTGCTCGAGGCGCTCTGCCCGACATAAAATTGAAGAAATGCTATGTAGACGGTCTTTCTCGGCCAACAGGTTGGCCAGCTTCTTCATGTTTTGTGCGATGGCTGCCACTAGGTTGGCGCGCTGGACCTTATCGGTCCCTCGGTAGAACGTGAACCGGAGCCCGTGAAGCTCTTTCGCGTCGGCGAACGAGCGCTCCACGGTCTGGGGCCGGAGGCGATAGAGGGTTCGTCCGGATGCGGACAGCCGGTTCTGGTTCACCGCTTCGCGGTAGCTTTCATCAAGATGACGGGTGATGACGCGCCGGTGGGCGCGATTGGACGTACACTTCTCGAGAAGCGGACAGTTCTGGCAGATGGCGGGGTCGGAGGCGTAGTGGCGATAGCCGTGTCGGTCGGTCGTGCGATAGGTGAGACGCTGTTTCGCCGGGCAGACATAGACGTCCTCTTCTGATACATAGTTGAAGCTCGTCCTCCGGTACATCCCCTTCTTCCCGCCGAAGCGACGCCGGGCGATGACGCCGAAGACACCGCGCTCGACGAGCGCCTTCGCGATCTCGGTCGTGAAGTACCCGGCATCGAGGGCGACCGCTTCTAAAGGAAAGGCGAACCGGCCGAGGATGTGCTCGAGACGGGCGACGTAGACGGTGCTGTCCGACACGTTCCCGGGCGTGACGTGCACGTCGACGATGAAGTTGTGTTTGGCGTCGACCGTCCGGTGCGCCAGCCAGAAAAAGCCTTCCGGCTTCTGGTCACGATACATGTAGCCCGCGTCCGGGTCGGTCCGGCTCACCTTGATGAACCGGCTCTCCCGTTTCGGTGATGCGGGCTTCAGGGCTTTTTTCCCCGGTCCGACCGTTCCTCGTTCACCCGGTCGAGAAGCTCGCCCTCGATCGCATTCACCACACGCTCGACCTCGACCTTGTCGAACTTCTTCTTGTTCGCGTTGGCACGGATATGGGTCGAGTCGGTGATCAGGATGCGCCCTGACACGAAGCCGTGGGCTTCGGCCTGGCCCACGATGTCCTCGAAGATCTGTTGGAAGACGTCGTTCCCCTGGAAGCGGCGCCGATAGGCCTGGCTGATCGTCGAATGGTCGGGCACCTTCTCGTCGATCCCGAGCCCGAGGAACCAGCGGTAGGCGAGGTTCGTCTGGACCTCCTTGACCGTCTGGCGGACGGAACGGATGTTGAACAGCGGGCCGAGGAGGATGATCTTGATGATGATCTCGGGGTCGATGCCGGGCGTCCCGGTGTTCGAGTACAGGGGCGCGCAAAGGCGGTGCACGATCGAGAAATCGATGTGGCGGTCGAGCTTTCGGACGAGGTGGTCCTGCGGGACCAATTGGTCCAAGGTGGTCTGCGTCTGGATCGGTTCATGTCTCTTCTCCGGATGGGCACGGTACATGTCGGGTTCCTCCCTAGTCATCGGACGGGTTCGGTGTCTATCTGCCTTTTCCCGTTTTCCCCGGTTCGAAGAACATGTCCTGGACTTTTTCTTCAGCCATCGAGGCCTCAGAAAAAGACAAACGGCCACCTGACGGCGACCGTTTGCATTGCTCGCCCGACGGCGCCCCGACTCCTGCAGGAGAGCAATCCAACGGAGACCCAGCAGCGACACAAGTCGCGATGCGGCTCCGGGATTGCCTGCGGAAAGCGTGGGCGCCGGAAGGACGAGCGATTCTATTGATGTTAGTCAACAAGCTGA
>NZ_JAEQBB010000017.1 GCF_018616375.1 Exiguobacterium sp. J17977
GGCTTTGTAGCTCAGTTGGTAGAGCAAAGGACTGAAAATCCTTGTGTCGGCGGTTCGATTCCGTCCAAAGCCACCATTTACAGCGCCGGTGTAGCTCAGTTGGTAGAGCATCTGACTTGTAATCAGAGGGTCGAGGGTTCGAATCCTTTCGCCGGCACCATTTTTCTCATGGCGGTTGTGGCGAAGTGGTTAACGCACCGGATTGTGATTCCGGCATTCGAGGGTTCAATTCCCTTCAGCCGCCCCATTTTTAAAAATTAATGAGCCATTAGCTCAGTTGGTAGAGCATCTGACTTTTAATCAGAGGGTCGCAGGTTCGAGCCCTGCATGGCTCACCATTTCTCATTAATTACTATACTTAAATATTATATGCGGGTGTGGCGGAATTGGTAGACGCGCTAGACTTAGGATCTAGTGTCTTTGACGTGGGGGTTCGAGTCCCTTCACCCGCATCTCTAATCTAATTTTATATTGCGGAAGTAGTTCAGTGGTAGAATACGACCTTGCCAAGGTCGGGGTCGCGGGTTCGAATCCCGTCTTCCGCTCCAATTATATGCGGTCGTGGCGGAATCGGTAGACGCGCTAGGTTGAGGGCCTAGTGGTGGTTAACACCGTGGAGGTTCAAGTCCTCTCGACCGCATTAATGCACCCTTAGCTCAGCTGG
This sequence comes from Exiguobacterium sp. J17977, assembly GCF_018616375.1. GTDB lineage: Bacteria > Bacillota > Bacilli > Exiguobacteriales > Exiguobacteriaceae > Exiguobacterium > Exiguobacterium mexicanum. The sequence continues at coordinate 665 of NZ_JAEQBB010000017.1, forward strand.
ATAGAGCGTTAGACTACGAATCTAAAGGCCGGGAGTTCGAATCTCTCAGGGTGCACCATTTATAACGGGAAGTAGCTCAGCTTGGTAGAGCACTTGGTTTGGGACCAAGGGGTCGCAGGTTCGAATCCTGTCTTCCCGACCATTTCTTAATTCAATTTGGTCTTTGAAAACTGAACGATGAGGCAAAAATGATTTACAATTTTTGAATGAAGCGCAAGCTTCGTCATTTTT
>NZ_JAEQBB010000018.1 GCF_018616375.1 Exiguobacterium sp. J17977
AGGATTAGCTCAGCTGGGAGAGCACCTGCCTTACAAGCAGGGGGTCGGCGGTTCGATCCCGTCATCCTCCACCATTTCAAATTTAAGCACGTATAACGGTCTTGTGGTGTAGGGGTTAACATGCCTGCCTGTCACGCAGGAGATCGCGGGTTCAAATCCCGTCAAGACCGCCATTTACGTTGGGCCGTAGCCAAGTGGTAAGGCATCGGATTTTGATTCCGACATGCGAAGGTTCGATCCCTTCCGGCCCAGCTTATAATTTGAGTCATTAGCTCAGTTGGTAGAGCATCTGACTTTTAATCAGAGGGTCGCAGGTTCGAGCCCTGCATGACTCACCATTTTTTATCCCTCGTAACACCTTAATACGCTGCGGTCGTGGCGGAATCGGTAGACGCGCTAGGTTGAGGGCCTAGTGGTGGTTAACACCGTGGAGGTTCAAGTCCTC
>NZ_JAEQBB010000019.1 GCF_018616375.1 Exiguobacterium sp. J17977
GTATCGGAAGGTGCGGCTGGATCACCTCCTTTCTAAGGAAAATGCCCATGTGGCATTGCCCATCGTTCAGTTTTGAGAGACCAAAATCTCTCGACAATCAAAATATGAGGGCCTATAGCTCAGCTGGTTAGAGCGCACGCCTGATAAGCGTGAGGTCGGTGGTTCGAGTCCACTTAGGCCCACCATTTTTTTGAGAATTCCAATACGGGGCCTTAGCTCAGCTGGGAGAGCGCCTGCCTTGCACGCAGGAGGTCAGCGGTTCGATCCCGCTAGGCTCCACTTTGTTCCTTGAAAACTGAAGATTCATCAAGACATCAAACCAATTATTTCACATATGGTCCGTGAGGACCGTGTGTCT
>NZ_JAEQBB010000020.1 GCF_018616375.1 Exiguobacterium sp. J17977
TGGTGGCTTTGGACGGAATCGAACCGCCGACACAAGGATTTTCAGTCCTTTGCTCTACCAACTGAGCTACAAAGCCAACTTATTAAATAAAATAAAAAATGGCGGTCCCGACGGGATTCGAACCCGCGATCTTCTGCGTGACAGGCAGACATGTTAACCACTACACCACGGGACCGTTTTAAATAATTACTGTATCGACTTTACCTATTTTAAGTCTCATCAAGAAGAAAGTCAATAATTTTTTTGAAAAAACAAACAGCCTGGCAGCGTCCTATCCTCACAGGGGGAGACCCCCAACTACTTTCGGCGCTGAAGCGCTTAACTTCCGTGTTCGG
>NZ_JAEQBB010000003.1 GCF_018616375.1 Exiguobacterium sp. J17977
AGATAGGTCATGGGTGGAAGCACGGCGACGTGTGGAGCTGAATGATACTAATCGGTCGAGGCTTTGATCTAGTCTAATGGTTTGTGTGAATTGATGAGTCTTCAGTTTTGAGAGAACAATCTCTTAAAATATATTGACGTTACGACTAAATAATGTTAATATAATACTTGTCTGGTGGCGATAGCGAAGCGGCCACACCCGTTCCCATGCCGAACACGGAAGTTAAGCGCTTCAGCGCCGAAAGTAGTTGGGGGTCTCCCCCTGTGAGGATAGGACGCTGCCAGGCAAGATCGTTCCGCAATAGCTCAGTGGTAGAGCAACCGGCTGTTAACCGGTAGGTCGTAGGTTCAAATCCTACTTGCGGAGCCACTTTTCTCTTTTTGGAGAGCTGTCCGAGTGGCCGAAGGAGCACGATTGGAATTCGTGTAGGCGGCAAAACCGTCTCAAGGGTTCGAATCCCTTGCTCTCCGCCAGTTTTTCAATCAATAGTATGGCCCGTTGGTCAAGCGGTTAAGACACCGCCCTTTCACGGCGGTAACACGGGTTCGAATCCCGTACGGGTCACCATTTAAATTTTATATCGTCGCGGGGTGGAGCAGTCTGGTAGCTCGTCGGGCTCATAACCCGAAGGTCGTTGGTTCAAATCCAGCCCCCGCAATTAGTGTGGTCCTGTGGTGTAGTGGTTAACATGCCTGCCTGTCACGCAGGAGATCGCGGGTTCGACCCCCGTCAGGACCGCCATTTTTTAATTAAATTACTACATACATGGCTTTGTAGCTCAGTTGGTAGAGCAAAGGACTGAAAATCCTTGTGTCGGCGGTTCGATTCCGTCCAAAGCCACCATGTGGGGGGGTAGCGAAGTGGCTAAACGCGGCGGACTGTAAATCCGCTCCCTCGGGTTCGGCGGTTCGAATCCGCCCCCCCCCACCACTTAGGGGCATAGTTTAGCGGTAGAACTACGGTCTCCAAAACCGTCAGCGCGGGTTCGATTCCTGCTGCCCCTGCTTTCTAATATAATTATGGCGATTGTGGCGAAGTGGTTAACGCACCGGATTGTGATTCCGGCATTCGAGGGTTCAATTCCCTTCAGTCGCCCCATTTTATTGGGCTGTAGCCAAGTGGTAAGGCATCGGATTTTGATTCCGACATGCGTAGGTTCGATCCCTTCCAGCCCAGCCATTATGCGGAAGTAGTTCAGTGGTAGAATACGACCTTGCCAAGGTCGGGGTCGCGGGTTCGAATCCCGTCTTCCGCTCCATTAAATTTGGCGCCATAGCCAAGTGGTAAGGCAGAGGACTGCAACTCCTCTATCGTCGGTTCGATTCCGACTGGCGCCTCCAACATAATATGCCGGTGTGGCGGAATTGGTAGACGCGCACGACTCAAAATCGTGTTCCTCTGGAGTGTCGGTTCGACTCCGACCACCGGTATCCGTAGATCCTAGCTGAGGCTAGGGTCTTTTTTTGTATGTGAAACTTTAGAAATAAAGGGAAGTGAGCGATGCGTAAGGAATAAGCAAGGAGTGTGCGATTGTGCAAGCGAACGAAGGGGGAAGTACATTGCCGACAGATCAAATCGCTCAAGCTTTTATCAAGTTTGCTGCAAACGAGTGTAGAGGTTCGAGTACTCTTTATGAATTATTATCGAACGAGGTAGCGACGGACGTATCGATTCTCACATTGTGTGAACGAGCTAATCCAGGGCAGCCTATTCCGAACCTGTTATTTGGGGCAGTCCATTATCTGCTCTTGAGTGGGCACCAACATCGATTAGGCGACTACTATCCAAGCGTATCTAATGAAGCGAAAGAGGTTGATCAGGAACTGTTTCCAAGTTTTCAGCAATTTTGTGCGACCTATGAAACTGAGTTGGTTGCTCTCTTACAGACGAGACTCGTTCAAACGAACGAAGTGAGACGGTGTGCGTATTTATACCCGGTGTTCGGTATGATTTATGAACATTCCAAGCACACGTTGGCTTTAGTGGAGATTGGTACGAGTGCCGGCCTGCAGCTTCTATGGGATCAATACAGCTATCGATATGACAACAACGAACCGGTTGGGAACGTGACGTCATCCTTTGAGATTACAGCAGAGGTGATTGGCGAGGGGAGACCCCGACTGAATCTACCGCTTCCTCCAGTCCGGGAACGAATCGGGTTCGATTTGAATATCGTCGAATTGACCGATGCAGATGAACAATTGTGGTTGAAGGCGCTCATCTGGCCTGAACATGTAGCGCGTCTAGAGCTATTTGAGCAGGCGAGTGCGTTGATTGGATCACAACCAATGGAGTTGATTCAAGGCGATGGGGTTCGCTTATTAAAACCACGGGTCGATTCGATTGATCGGGATACCATCGTCTGTATCTTCCATACACACGTGGCGAATCAAATGTCGCTTGAAACCAAGTATGAGCTGTTACATCAAGTCGACTTGATAGGGGAGAACAGGGACGTCTGTCACATCTATAATAATGTCCAAGACAAGCTGCTCCACCTCGATTTCATCACAGACGGCAGAAAGAGTGAGTTCGTGCTCGCCGAAACGGATGGGCATGGACGTTGGTTCAACTGGTTGCTATCACCTGAAGCGGAAGAAAAACTTAAGCGAAGACTCGGAAAACCCTAACCTCGGTTAGGGTTTTTAGGATCCATGAAAAAAGAATCATCACGGAGATGATTCTTCATATGACGTGTACGTCGTTTCATTCAATGTGTTCAAGTATTCAGGTCCGAAGTTGTTCAAAATAAAGAGTTCTTCTTCGTTCTTGGTAGCTAATCCGTTCGAGAAACCTCTACTCGCTTGGAGAAAGTCCAATAAGCGATCCTGTTCCTTGTCAGCTAGAGTGAAGTCACCTTGTGACCAGTGATCAAGCATCGTTTTCAATTCGGCGTACATTCGATCGTCTATTTTAAATTTAGTTTTTAAGAGCTCCAAGTATTCAGCTGATTGTTGAATGTTCTGTGGTGTCATCGGAATCGCTCCCCATTTGGAACGGGCTGATATTTTTTGATGTGTCATCAAGTGCATGCTTTTGATCAATTCAGTTCGATTTGGTTTCTCTTCATTGAAAGAGACCTCTAATTCAACGCGAGTCTTTGCGGTGGAGTTGCCTCTCCGATCTAATGGATCTTCTTTAGATACTTCGATTTGTAATTCTTTGACGCGTTTGGCGTATTTGTCGTCAAGATTCTCGTTCTCGACACCTTGACTTAAGTTTTTATAAAACGTATAGCTGATCCAAAAGACTGGAATGAGCAAGATGAAGACACTCGTTACGATGATGAGTCGCTTCGGGGTAAATACCTGTTTCAGTTTTTTGAACAATATCATTTCCTCCTATCTGTACATAGTTGGATTTTAACATACTTCAAATACCATTAATCCCATATAAGGAATTTATATGGAAAAATAGATAAAAGAAACAAAAAATTGATTTGATAACTCATTTTGAATAAACGTTTTTCCATCTGTGATGTGATATAATTACCTGGTAATAATAATTTATGATGAATAAATTCTAGTGACGGTCACGTGGCTCGTCAATTTAATAGTGTATTTGGTTTCATATTTCATTTTTGTTGTCGTCATCGCTGTTTGCAATTGAGGAGGAAGTTGTACATGAGTAAAGAAAAAATCGCCCAGCTCCGAAAACACGTCTCGCCGTTTGAAAAGGCCGATGTGAAGAAGAGCGTCCGGCAAATGATCAATACGATCTTGCCGTTTCTTGCCGCCTGGATTCTTGCCTATCAGGCGCTCCAAATCTCGGTCTTCTTGACGATTCCGCTCGCCATCGTCGCGGCTGGTTTCGTCGTCCGGATGTTCATCATTTTCCACGACTGCACGCACGGTTCGTTTTTCAAGAATAAGAAAGCGAACGCAATCGTCGGGACGATTATGGGGATTCTCACGTTGTTCCCATATGAGAAATGGAAACGAGAGCATTCGATTCACCATGCCTCGAGTGGGAACTTGGATAAGCGTGGCGTCGGTGACATTTGGGTCATGACGATTGAAGAATATGTCGAGGCATCGAGATGGACTCGAATGCAATATCGTCTATACCGTAACCCGCTCGTCATGTTCGGTCTCGGTCCGTTGTTCTTGATTCTTATCACGAGCCGTTTTAACCGTAAAGATGCGCGTAAAAAAGAACGGAACAACACATATCTCATCAATTTGTCGCTCGTCGTGCTCTATGCGCTTGTCATCGCGCTCGTCGGTTGGAAAGCGTTCTTGATCGTTCAAGGCACGACGATGTTCACAGCTGGTGTCCTTGGAATCTGGTTGTTCTACGTACAGCATACGTTCGAAGATTCGTATTTCGAAGACGAGAGCGAGTGGGACTATGTGAAAGCTGCGATCGAGGGAAGCTCATATTACGAGTTGCCGAAAGTGTTGCAGTGGGTAACCGGGAATATCGGTTTCCACCATGTCCATCACTTGAGCCCGCGTGTGCCGAACTACAACCTTGAACAAGCCCATACGTCGACTCCACCGCTCCAAAAAGCGACGACAATCGGTCTATGGTCGAGTTTGAAATCGTTGCGCTACAAACTATACGATGCTCAGAATAAGACGTTTGTCACGTTCCGCGATATTAAGCACTTGCTTCGGGAACCGAAGACATCATCGTTGTGACGTATATTCCTGCCGACAAAGTCGGCAGGATATTTTTATATCGTTATGGTTATCTTATATTGAGATATGGTTTGAATAAGAGAAATAAGGGAATTAGATGTATTCAAGCATTCGAAATATAGAATTCATAAGCTGTCGAAGAAATTTATTCAAAAGTGTTGACTTCTGAAAGGTATAGATGTATATTGATTGTAGTCGCTTTTACAGCCGACTCATTTGAACCATGCGGGTGTAGTTTAATGGTAAAACCTCAGCCTTCCAAGCTGATGACGAGAGTTCGATTCTCTTCACCCGCTTCATCATCTCTCTGCCGACTGGCGGAGAGATTTTTTGTATGCGAAAATAGGCATGAAAGAGGTGATTCGATGAACGGGATGAGCCCGGAAACACTTAAACAGAAGATTGTGGCGTATGCGACGACGATTGGGATTGACGAGTTGAAAGTGACGACGGCCGATCCGTTCATCGTCATGAAGCAACGTCTCGTGAAACAACAAGAAAAGGGATTCGCTTCCGGGTTCGAAGAGCCTGACTTGGACAAGCGGACAACACCGACGCTGTTGCTGGAAGAAGCGCAGTCGATTATTGCAATCGCCATCTTGTATCCGAGCAAATTGAAGGATGCGCCACGAAGTGTGGCCGATGAGCGCCGCGGTTTGTTCGCCCGGGCCTCATGGGGGCTCGACTATCATCGCGCCGTCGGCTCGAGACTCGAACAATTGCAGGCGTATATTGAACAACTCGTCCCGGGCGTCCGGACACGCTCGATGGTCGATACGGGAGAGCTGGTCGATCGGGCGGTGGCCGAACGGGCCGGAATCGGCTTCAGCGGCAAGAACTGTTCCATCATCTCGCCTGAGAAGGGGTCGTACCTCTACCTAGGCGAGATGATTCTAGACGCATACTTACCGCCGGACGAGATGATTGAGGACGGGTGCGGGGAATGTACGAAATGCATGACGGCATGTCCGACGACGGCGCTCATCGAACCGGGTGTGCTCGACGCGAAACGTTGCATCGCCTATTTGACGCAAATGAAGACACTCATGCCACGCGAGTTCCGTTCGAAGCTCGGCGGACGGCTATACGGCTGTGACACGTGCCAACAAGTCTGTCCGTATAATCGGAAGAAGGACTGGCGTCATCATGAGGAACTGCTTCCGGAAGCGGAAATCGTCAAACCGTTGCTCGTCCCGCTCTTGAATATGAGCAATCGCGAGTTCAAAGCGAAATTCGGTCATCTGTCTGGCGCATGGCGCGGGAAAAAACCGATTCAGCGAAATGCGATTCTAGCATTGGCCCACTATCGGGAACCGTCAGCCGTGCCAGTGCTCGAAGACTTCATCCAACAGGATGAGCGCGAAGACATGCGGGCGACGGCCGTCTGGGCGATCGGGGCGATTCTCGGAACCGAAGCCGAGACGATTTATCAACAAATCGAGTCGACGGAGACGTCGGAGCTCGTACATGAAGAGATTCGATTATTCCGAGAGGAGTGGGACCGTGAAGACCGTGTCATCTAAATGGGGAACGTTAGCCTATGAATTGAACGCGAATGGAAAGCTATGTGCGTTAGACTTCGCGGAGACAAAAGCAGATGATGGTTCGGCACCAGCTTGGCTGACCGACCTGATTCAACGTGTCGAACAAGACGGGCTTCAACCGTCTGATCGCGAGTGGATCGAGATGAACGGGACCGTCTTTCAGCAAGAAGTATGGGATGCGCTCTTGACGATTCCGTTTGGAGAGATGCGGACGTACAAACAAATCGCCGAACAGATTGGACGACCGAAAGCGGTTCGTGCGGTCGGCCAGGCACTGAACCGGAATCCGTTACCTGTCATTTTCCCATGCCATCGGGTCGTCGGCAGCGGAGGACAGTTGACCGGTTTCGCAGGTGGTATTCATCAAAAACAACGATTACTTGATCTCGAACAAGTGAAGTGAGGAGTAGATTATGGCAATCCATGTAGTAATGTTCCAACCAGAAATCCCGGCGAATACAGGTAACGTCTCGCGCACATGTGCCGCGACCAATTCCGTACTTCATTTGATTCGTCCGTTAGGTTTTTCAACAGACGATAAAATGCTCAAACGGGCCGGGCTTGATTATTGGCAGTTCGTCGACGTGCGGTATCACGATTCGCTTGATGAACTATGGGCCAAACACCCGGATGGAGAGTTCTTCTACATTACCAAGTATGGGGAACAGTACCCGAGTGACCTCGACGTATCTGCGGTCGACAAGGACTATTTCTTCGTCTTCGGACGCGAGACGAAAGGGTTGCCGATGGAAGTGATTGAGAATAACCTCGACCGCTGCATCCGTTTGCCGCAATCGAACCTCGTGCGGTCGCTTAACGTCTCGAACACGGCGGCGATTATCGTCTATGAGGCGCTCCGCCAACAAGGATATGCTGGACTGAAATAAAAAAAGAGCCGGATTCGTGAGAATCTCGGCTCTTATTGATTACCTTCAGGTTTTCTGTTGTATCCAGCTGTTAAGATAGCTGCGAGGAAGACGACGCTGATTCCGACCATTAGTAATAAACCCATCTGAAAATCCCCCTTTTGTTCTCCGTGACTACGAATATTATAATATACTTGATAATAGATTTGCACTGAATATGAGAAATTCTTGTGAAATTGGAGCCGATATGAAAACAAACGTGTACTTGTTAAGCTATGCCCCGTTGATTGGAATTATTCTGTTCTCGATGTCGCTTGCGATTGCCACGAGCGAGTATGTGATTCAATGGCTGACCCGTGTCGGTGTCTACAGTGAGATTATCGCACTGTTGTCCGTCCAGGAGTCGAAAGTGCTCGTGCTTGTCGTATTCTTTACCATTTACTTCATGCTGTTCAGCGCCTTTAAGCTCGTGGCCGACACATTCAATCAACTCGGCTTCGCCTTCTTCGCGCGTGAGACGAACGGTAGTTCACTCCATCGTCTAAAGCCAGGGGCGACGATTTTCCTGGTCGGGTCGGGAATCAGCTTCTTGTTCTTGAACTCGCTCCTTGCCGTCATCGCGGTACTGCTCGGTACTTTCGTTCTCTATTTGTTCTATTACATATGGCAAGTCAGTCAGTTGATGTCGACGTTTCGGGCAATCGGTTTGCTCTTGATTCAAGCGATGATGTGGGCCATCCTGTTGAGCGGCCTCGCTTGGGCGATGCTCCGCTTGTTTAACTCGGTCGGGGATATCATCCTATGACGGTGAACACAACGATTCGCCTCATGCCGACCGAAGAAGTCGTTCAAGCTTGGATGGCATCACTGATGCCACCAATGGACTTGTTCATGGCGGACACGAGCCTCGTGACGCGACTCGGCGCGGATGCGAACGTCTTAATCATCCCGCGAGCGGAATTCGACGCGCATCCGTCTTATCGCGACATCCGGATGGCCAACGCCTATACGTATTGGATGATTGATCGCGAGGCAGCCTTTGTTTTGCATGCGCCGCCTGGTTGGATCGCGACGCTAACGACAGAGGTGAGACGCGAGTTGCTTGCCTATCAAGTCACGGTCGGACGGGGGCTCGTTTTCCCGGCGACTGACATGGACATCGCTTCGTTGGCAACTTCGATGGTGACAGTAGACGATGCGCCGTATCTTATCTTACATCAATCAGCCTTTCAGGTAATGCCAGACGAGATGCGTCATCAACTGACGTTCGAGTACGCCAAAGCTTGGGACGAGTGGACGGCGTGCCCCGTCCCGGACACGTGTCCTACCCATGTGCGACGCCTTGCCAACACTTTCCCGGACACGTCAGGCAGCAATTGCCTCGCGGCGACGCTGTTTGCGGTGACGGGTGCGGACTGGATGGCCACGCAATGGGTCCATCCCGGCACGTTCCTGCAGACGCTCGGTCAGGCCGGTTATATGAGAACCGAGGCGGAACTGACCGAACGAGGGGATGTGCTGACGTTCGTCGATGAGGTAGGGCGGGTCCAACACGCGACGTACTGCATCGGCGCCGGGCTCTTCTTCAACAAGAACGGGCAGACGCTGTTCAATCCGTGGAAACTGATTCAACAACATGAACTGTTCGAGGCATGGGGAGATTACACGTGCCATACATATCGACAATCATAAAAAGCCAGGGACAACGATGTCCCTGGCTTTTTTAGCGATGTGCCTCCGTCCAGACGATGGCAGGATAGGCCCGGTTGGCGAGCTCCGGGAACGGCCGCGGCGTGTCGGCGCCGAGCCAGATGGCCGTGATCGTCTCATCGGTCAACCCGACATACCACATGTCTTTGTGTGAGTTCGTCGTGCCGGTCTTCCCGCCGATGTAAGGCGCTTTGATTTGGTTGGCGTAACGTCCCGTCCCATATGTGGTGACGGCGGACAGCGCCTCTCGCATCGTCGCGACGGTCGTTTTCGACCAAACGGCTTGCTTCGTCATGCTCGGCGTGATCGTAGCTGCGCCAGACTCGAACCGAATCTGTTTGATTGTCTGTCCGGAAACGTACACGCCTTGGTTGAGAAACGGGGTATAGGCGGCGGCGAGCTCTTTGGGCGACACGCCTTGGGTCAAACCGCCGAGCGCGCTGGCCAAGCTATTATCCGTTTTGGCGTCCCACTGGCTGAACATCATGTCCGCCGTCGTATACGCTGCCTCTTGATCGATGGCGGTGAAAGCGGCGAGCGCCGGCGTGTTGTAGGAATACGCGACCGTGTCGCGGAACGACACATCACCGAGGACACGATTTCCGCTGTTCGTCGGACAATACGTCCCGTAACAGACCGGCCGACCGTCGAGGATGGTATCGAGTTTTGCTCCGGTCTCTTCTATATAGGGTGCGAACACGAGGACAGGCTTGATGGCCGACCCCGGTTGGCGGAACGCTTGCGTGGCCCGATTGAATTCACCCGATTGGGTCATCTCTGAATCGACGAGGGCGATGATGCGTCCGTTCGGCGTCAGCTCGGCATAGCCGCCGTTCAAACCGTTCGGCAGTTTTGTCATGACTTGTTTCGCCTGTTGTTGCCGGGCGACGGACAGATGCGTCTCGATGGTCGCTTGATTGGTCGCCAAGTAGTCTCTGGCGGCCTCTTCATCGAGGTCGTAACGCGAGCGGACGAGTCGGATCGCCTCTTTCATGACCGCATCCATATAATCGGGATATCGGACGACGTGTTGACGATACGTCGCCGTCAGCTTCACCCCGTGATGCGTCTCATACGCTTGTCTCGATATGACGCCGGCATCGCGGAGCTGGGTGAGGATTCGATCTTTACGCTCATAAAACGATTCCGATGGATCGAGCGGATCATATAAAGATGGATTGTTCGGGACGGTCAATAGGAACGCGATTTGATTCCAGTTCAAATCTTCGAGCGGACGAGCGAAATACGTCTCGGCCGCCGCTTGAATCCCGTATACGTTATGCCCGAAGAAAATGACGTTGCTGTAGGCTGTCATAATTTCTTTTTTACTATATTGTTTTTCAAGTGCCCGGGCGAGCAATAATTCCTTTACTTTGCGCTCATATGTCCGCTCGTGCGTCAAATAGACGTTCCGGGCGAGCTGTTGGGTGATTGTGCTGCCGCCTTGGCGCGATGATTCATTGGCGTTATTGATGAACGCCCGAGCGATGCCACCGAGGTCATATCCCGGATGGGCGTTAAACTTGCGGTCTTCGATGGTCATGATGGCTTCACGGAGGTGGGGCGGAAAGCGCGCGACGGAGACGTCATCGCGCCGACCGTTCAAATAGAGCCGTTCCGTCCCGCCTTTGTACGTCAACGTGACGGCATGTTGCGACGCGAGCGGGGTCGCGCTGACCGTCTTTTCGCCCCACGTCATAATCTGTTTCGCTTGCTCAATCTCTTCTTTTAACGCTCCGCTGATCGTTCCGCCGACGGCTAACAGTCCAGCAAAAAATAGGGTCCCAATCCACGCTCGCATCGTCTCACCTCTCTCTTCATACATTATATCGTCAATCTTTGAAAAAAATTCAAAATGTAAACGTTATCATATAATAATTTGGGCAGGAATACATTAGGAAATAGAGAAAGAGGGTAATAGATGTTTATATTATGAATTTAGGAGGCTGTACTATGAAGCAAGAAATGGTTGCGATGCTCCTCGCAGGAGGAGAAGGGAAACGACTCGGGCCTCTCACACGGAAGACGGCAAAACCTGCTGTCAACTTTGGGGGGAAATACCGGATCATCGATTTTCCATTATCGAACTGTACCAATTCGGGAATCACGACGGTGGGCGTGTTAACACAATATGAGCCGCTGGAATTGAACCGTTACCTAGGCATCGGGTCAGCCTGGGACTTGGACCGCCGCAACGGGGGCTTGGCCATCTTACCGCCATACCAAGCACAGTCGGGGAAAAATTGGTACGAGGGTACGGCTAATGCGATTTATCGGAACTTGAGCTATATCGACGACTACGATCCGGAGTACGTGTTGATCCTATCGGGGGACCACATTTACAAGATGGACTATGAGAAGATGCTCGATTTCCATAAAGAGAAGCAAGCCGATGTCACAATCTCCGTCATGGAAGTGCCATGGGACGAGGCGCCGCGCTTCGGGATTTTGAACACGAGCGACGATCTTCGCATCAATGAGTTCGACGAGAAGCCAGAGAAGCCGAAGAGCAACTTGGCCTCGATGGGGATTTATATCTTCAACTGGAAAGTACTTCGGGAGCATTTGATTCAAGACGCGGAAGACGAGACATCAAGTTTCGACTTCGGGAAAAACATCATTCCGAACACGCTCCTCGACGGCTTAGACGTGTTCGCATATAAATTCAAAGGCTACTGGAAAGACGTTGGAACGATCCAATCGCTTTGGGAAGCCAATATGGACTTGCTCGAGGAAGATCCACCGTTCGATCTTTACGATCCGAACTGGAAAATCTATTCGGTCAACCCGAACCAGACACCGCAATTCATCGGGAAAGATGCATGTATCGAACAGTCGGTCATCAACGAAGGCTGCCAAATCGAAGGCGAGGTCCAACATTCGGTCTTGTTCTACGATGTGCGTGTCGGTGAAGGCTCGCTCGTCAAAGACTCGGTCATCATGCCGGGAGCACGGATTGGAAAAGACGTAACGATTCATCGAGCAATCGTCGCGAGCTGTGCCGTCATTCAAGACGGGGCGACAGTTGGCGAGCCGGGTGGTGAGATCGTTGTCATTGAACCACATGAAAATATCGAGAGCGGCACAGTCTTCAAACAACGTGCTTGATTTAAAAAAAGACCGACGCAAGGAGGCGTTACTGTTGACGAATGATTTGTTAGGGGTCATCAACCTAGGAACCGAAGAGGGCTTATTTCCTGAATTCACGGGGCATCGCAATTTAGCGGCTGTCCCGTTCTCAGGGCGTTATCGCCTGATTGACTTTACATTGACGAACATGATCACGCAAGGCATCAACCAAGTTGGTATTTTCACACTGGATAAATACCGCTCACTCATGGACCATCTGGGATCAGGGAAAGAATGGGATTTGGACCGCTCACAAGGCGGCCTGCACATCTTCCCGCCGGCACTCAAGCCTGACGGAGAAGCCTACCTCGGCGATTTGGCCAACTTCTCGATGCACCGCGAACATTTCGTGCGCAGCAAGCAACCGTATGTGGTCATCACAGGTTCGAACGTATTGACGACAATCGATTTCCAAGACATGCTCGAGCATCACAAATCGATGGGGGCGGACATCACGCTCGCCTATACGGGCCATGAACAGAAATGTGGTTATTGCCGCCCAATCCGTCTCGGCGAGAACGACCGTGTCGTCGGGATCGGCGAGCGCGGATACAGTCCGAGCGACGAATATACGTACACGGAGACGATTGTCATGTCGAAAAACTTGTTCCTTCGTCTCGTTGATGAAGCGACGTCAAAGGGTGAGTACGACTTGCTCGATGGTGTCATCCGTCCGCAGCTTCACCGTCTTCACGTTCACGGGTATCACTATACTGGCAAAATGCAGGTGATTCACTCTGTGCTTTCATACTATAATGAGAGTATGCGCTTACTTCGTCATGAGGGAATCATATATGACTTCCCGCACATCTATACGAAGATTAAACATGAGCCGCCGACGCGCTATTTGAACGGGTCGAAAGTGAATGAGGCGCTCGTCGCGAACGGTTGTAAAATCAGCGGTGAAGTCCAAAACAGCATTCTCTTCCGCGGTGTCGTCGTCAGCGAACACGCCCGCGTTAAAAACTCAATCATTCTATCCAAATCGATCATCGAAGAAGGTGCTGTCGTCGAGAACGCCATTTTAGATAAAGAAGTGGTCGTCAAACGAGGACAAGTCATTCGCGGTACGGTCGATGAGCCGATCGTAATCGGAAAACGGACAACGGTGTAAGGGGGATATTATGAAAATATGGTATGTCGCTTCAGAAGCGGCACCGTTCATGAAAACGGGGGGGCTTGCCGATGTCATCGGCTCGCTCCCTCAAGCGGTGTCTAGCCTTGGTGAAGAAGTGAGTGTCATCATGCCGAAGTATGGCACGATCGCTCAAGAGTACGTAGATGAGATGGAGTACATGTTCGACCTGATCGTTCCGGTCGGATGGCGCAAGCAGTTCGGTGCCGTCCTCAAACTCGAACGGGATGGCATCACATACTACTTCATCGACAACGAATATTACTTCAAACGGGAAGGCGTGCTCTATGGCCATTACGATGATGCCGAGCGCTTCGCATTCTTCTCTCGTGCCGTCCTTGAGATGATCGGGAAGCTCGAAGCGGAAGACGTGCCCGACGTGCTTCACTGTCATGATTGGCAGACCGGTGTCGTCCCGGCCTTCTTGCGGATCCATTATCAACATATCGAGGCGTATCAACGCATTCGTACCGTCTTTACCATCCATAACCTGCAATATCAAGGCATCTTCCCGGAAGCGGTCCTCGGCGAGCTGTTACAGTTCGGTCCGGAACACTTCACGGCGGAAGGGATTCAACATAACGGTCTCGTCAACTACATGAAGGCGGGCATCGTCCACTCTGACCAAATCACGACGGTCAGCCCGTCGTATCGTGATGAAATCATGGAACCGTATTATGGGGAAGGGCTCGACGCGACACTCCGTTATCGGTCTGTCGATGTCCGAGGCATCTTGAACGGCCTCGATTTGGCGACGAATGACCCGAGCACGGATAAGCGCATCGCAAAGACGTACAACCTCGATACGGTCAAAGAAGGAAAGCTCGCCAACAAACGTGTGCTCCAAGAACGGTTCGGCCTCGAGGTGCGTGACGATGTCATGTTGATCGGGTTCGTCAGTCGACTCGTCGAACAAAAAGGACTCGATTTGATTGAAGCGGTGAGCGAAGAGCTCGGGAACTTGGACTGTCAGTTCGTGTTCCTCGGCTCGGGACAACCGGAGTATGAGGGCATCGTCCATCACATGACGGCGTCACACCCTGGCAAGGTCGGTTCGTATATCGGTTTCGATATCGAACTCGCACACTTGATTTATGCCGGATCGGACGCATTCCTCATGCCGTCCCGCTTCGAGCCGTGCGGTCTCAGCCAGCTCATCTCGATGCGTTACGGGACGCTCCCGATCGTACGCGAGACGGGTGGACTTCGCGATACGGTCAAACCGTATAACGAGTATACGCAAGAAGGCACAGGCTTTGGCTTCTTGAACTATAACGCTCACGAGATGCTCGCGACGATTGAGAAATCGATTCGCGTCTTCTACGATGACAACAATTGGAACGCGCTCGTCCATCAAGCGATGACCGCGGACTTTAGCTGGAAACAATCTGCGAAGCAATACCGTGAGTTGTATCACCTATTTGCATGACCGGAAGGAGTTTTACACACATATGTTTACAGACAAACAGAGCTTCGTCACTTCATTCCAAGAGAGATTTGTCGCATTAAACGGGAAGTCGTTTGATGAAGGGACCGAGCAGGAAGTGTATCAAACGTTGGCAACGATGGTGCGCGAACAGGCGATTCCGAAATGGATCAACACCCGCGACAAACAAGAAGAAAAACAAAGTAAACAAGTCATTTATTTCTCACTTGAATTTTTGCTCGGTCGTTTTCTGTATAACAATTTGCTCAGCATGGACGTCCTCGAAGTCGTGCAAGAGGGTCTCGATGAACTCGGATTCAACTTCACCGACATCACCGAGTATGAGCCGGAACCAGGTCTCGGCAACGGCGGTCTCGGCCGCCTAGCCGCCTGCTTCCTCGACTCGCTGGCAGCGCTCAGTCTCCCGGGACACGGGAACGGGATTCGCTACCGTTACGGCTTGTTCAAACAAAAAATCGTCGACGGCTATCAAGTCGAGTTGCCAGACAACTGGCTTCGTGACGGGAACATGTGGGAGACACGCCGTGCCGATCGAGCCGTCGACGTCAATTTCGGTGGTTGGATTGAGATGCGCCAAATCGGGGACCGGCTTCGCGTCGTTCACCATCCGGATGAAGTCGTTCGAGCGGTACCTTACGATATGCCGATCATCGGCTACAAAAATGAGGTCGTCAATACGCTCCGTCTTTGGAACGCCGAGTCACCGTTTGATGACGAGGAGTACATGGAACGGACGAAAGGTTCGTACAAAGACCTGCTCAAACACAAACAATCGATTGCGACCATCTCTGAGTTCCTATATCCGGACGACACGACGTACGAAGGAAAAGTGTTGCGTTTGAAACAACAGTACTTTTTCGTCTCGGCGGGCGTCCAGTCGATGATCGCGTCTTACTTACGTCATAATAAATCCTTGAAACACCTCGGCGACCATTATGCCGTCCATATTAACGACACACATCCGGTCGTGGCTATCCCTGAACTCATGCGGATTTTGATGGACGACCACGGTTACGGGTGGGATGAAGCGTGGCGCGTGACGAAGAGCGTCATGTCATTCACAAACCATACACTCCTCGCCGAGGCGCTCGAGAAGTGGCCGGTCGAGATGTATGAGCGGTTACTGCCGCGTATTTATCAAATCATCACGGAAATCAATCGCCGTTTCTGTAAAGACGTCCTCGTCAACTACCCGCATCTCGAGCCGCATATGGGTGAAATCGCCATCGTGTCGAACCAACACATCAACATGGCGAACCTTGCCGTCGTCGGCTCGCACTCGACGAACGGGGTGGCCCGAATTCATACGGACATCTTGAAGCAGCGTGAGATGCGTCACTTGTATGAGATGTTCCCACTGCGGTTCAACAACAAGACGAACGGCATCACACATCGACGCTGGCTCCTCAAGTCGAACCCACGCCTCTCGAATTTGATTACGGATGCGATCGGTCCATCATGGATTGAACATCCGAACGATCTCGAGAAGTTGATGGGTGTCTCAAAAGACACGAGTTTCCAAGAGCAGGTCATGAACGTGAAACAACAGAACAAACTGGACCTGGCCGGCTATATTCAAGCCGAGACGGGTATCGCCGTCGACCCGGACTCGATTTTTGACGTCCAAGTCAAGCGGCTGCACGCCTATAAACGTCAATTGATGGACGCGATGCACATTCATGCGCTCTATCAGAAGATTCAAGCCGATCCGACGTTCACGATGGTCCCACGGACGTTCATCTTTGGGGCGAAGGCGGCACCTGGTTATTATTACGCCAAAGAAGTCATTCGTTATATCAACGCCCTTGCCTCGATGATCAACAATGACAAACGGGCGAGCCGCTTCATCAAAGTCGTCTTCCTCGAGAACTATCGCGTCTCCATGGCCGAGCGCATCTTCCCTGGTTCGGACTTGAGTGAACAAATCTCGACAGCAAGTTATGAGGCGTCAGGTACCGGCAACATGAAGTTCATGATGAACGGGGCGCTCACGATCGGGACGCTCGACGGGGCCAATATCGAGATTCGCGATGCGGTCGGCGACGACCACATCTTCATCTTCGGATTGACGCCGCAAGAAGTCATGAACTATAAGAAGTTCGGCGGGTACCATGCTGCCGACATCTACCATGCGAACACGGAAGTGCGCAACGTCGTCGACGCGCTCGTCAACGGGACGTTCGACAAAGTCGGGGAATACCAATTCCAAGCAATCTTTGATTCGCTCCTCGTCTATAATGACGACTTCCTCGTCTTGAAAGATTTCGCGTCATACATGCAGGCGCAGCGTCGTGTCGATGAAGTATTCGCAGACAAGGCACGCTGGGCCGAGAGTTCAATCGTCAACACGGCCAAATCGGGGATCTTCTCGAGTGACCGGACGATCACGGAATATGCAAACGCCGTTTGGAACATTAAACCGACGAGCGTCAAATAAAAAAATCCACCCGTTACGGGTGGACCTTGTTTTCTGGATAGCTAATCCAATCGGAGTAAGAGCCGGGGTACAGCCGGACATCGTCTTTACCGAGGGCGTGTAGCGCCAAGATGTTGACGCAGGCGGTGACCCCGCTCCCGCAATAAAAGATTGGATTCGGGACATCGAGGACGTCGGCGTAATGCTCTTTCAAATCATGGAAGTCTTGAAGTGTGCCGAGGTCGGTGACGGCCTCGGTATAGGGGCAAAGCACGGCGTTCGGGATATGCCCGGGCTTGCGGTCAATCGGTTCGTGGCTGCCGTCGTAACGGTCGGCGGTTCTTGAATCGTATAAGCCACCAGTGATGGTGGCGGCACGTACGTCTTCAATCGACGCGATCATCTCGTCTTGGAAGACGGGTGTGTAGTCAGAAGCGGGATAGGACGGGACGTCCGTCGTCGTCTCCCCGCAATAGGTGATGCCGGATTGGATGCCGCCTTCGAGCACGATGACGCGCTCATGGCCGGCCCACTTGAATAACCACCACGCACGAGCGGCGAACGGGAAGCCGTCGTCGTAGATGACGACCAAGTCATCGCGTTGAATCCCGATGCGGCGGAGCGTTTCGGTCCATGCCTGTTTAGACGGCAGCGGATGGCGGCCGCCGTGTTCGGACAACGGTCCGGACAAGTCTTCCATCAAGTCGAGGAAGACGGCGTTCGGCAGATGTCCTTGTCGATACACATACTTTCCGTATGAGGCGTCGTTTAATGAATAGCGGCAATCAATGAAGCGGATCGAGTCCGTATGGACGATGTGTTTCAATTCTTGGGCACGCATTGTTGGAAACATAGTATCACCTCGAAGTTTCGTTACTCCCATCGTATACAAGATGGAACAAATTGGCGAGTACTTCGATTGAATTTTTGAATGTCGAAAGGGGAACTGACCATGACATGGCAACAGACATATGACCGATGGAAACAACACGAGGCACTCGAGCCACATTTACGCGCTGAACTCGAAGCGCTCGAACAAGACGAGACATCACTCGAGGATGCCTTCTATAAGACGCTCGAATTCGGGACGGGCGGTATGCGCGGTGAAATCGGTCCAGGGGCGAACCGGATGAACATCTATACAATCCGCAAGGCGTCGCAAGGCTTTGCCGACTTTATCGCTGCATCGGGAGAAGAAGCGAAACGTCACGGCGTCGTCATTGCCCATGACTCGCGCCACTTCTCACCGGAGTTCGCACTCGAGGCGGCACGCACACTCGCCTCGAACGGGATTAAGACATACTTGTTCCCTAGTTTGCGAGCGACGCCAGAGTTGTCATTCGCGGTCCGTCACTTGAACGCGTTCGGCGGCATCGTCATCACGGCGAGCCACAATCCGCCTGAATATAACGGCTTCAAAGTGTATGGCGCCGACGGTGGGCAATTGCCACCAGCCGAGGCCGATGAACTCGTCTCGTACGTCAATGCCATCGAGGATGAATTGACGATTGCCGTCAAAGAGGAGGCACCGCTTCGGGCCGAGGGCACACTCGTCACGGTCGACTCATCGGTCGATGCAGCTTACATGGAAGCCCTCCAATCGATTCGGATTCATACGGACGTCCAAGGCGATCCGCTCAAAATCGTCTATTCACCGCTTCATGGGACAGGACGTCGTCCGGTCATGGAAGGATTGAAAGCATACGGCTTCGAACAAGTCACCATCGTCGACGAACAGGCTGAGCCGGACGGGGCATTCCCGACGGTCAGTTATCCGAACCCGGAAGAACGGGCTGCCTTTGAACTCGCGATGCAGTACGGCGATCGCGTCGGGGCCGACTTGCTCATGGCGACGGATCCGGACGCCGACCGTGTCGGTTTCACGGTCCGTGACCGCAACGGCGAATGGTTCGTCTTGACGGGGAACCAGACCGGGGCGCTCCTTATGGATTACATCCTGTCTCAAAAAGTGGAGACGGGCACGCTTCCAACGAACGGTTTCGTTGCGAAGACGATCGTCACGTCCGAACTTGGGGCAGCCATCGCCAAGGCGTATGGGGTCCACCTCGAGAATACGCTCACTGGCTTTAAGTTCATCGGTGAGAAAATCAAACAGTATGAAGAGTCGGGTCAGTATGAGTTCTTATTCGGTTATGAAGAGAGCTATGGCTATTTGATTGGGGACTTCTGTCGTGACAAAGATGCCGTCCAAGCGTGTTTGCTCGGCGCCGAGATGGCGGCCTTCCACAAACAGCACGACCGTACGTTATACGATGCCCTTCAAGCCGTCTATGAGAAGTATGGCTTCTACGAGGAGTCGCTCCAATCGATGACGTTGAAAGGAAAGGCCGGTCTCGAACAGATCGGTCGGATGATGGAGGCGTTCCGCGCCAATCCACCGCAAGAAGTCGGCGGCTATGAAGTCGTCCGTTTCGAGGACTATAAGCAACAAGTCGCGAAAAACTTGCAGCAAGGCGAGACGGAAGCGATCGATTTGCCGTCGTCGAACGTGCTCAAGTTCATCTTCGAGGACGGCTCATGGTTCTGCCTGCGTCCTTCTGGGACCGAGCCAAAAATCAAATTCTATTTCAGTGTCCACGCCGATAGCGCGGAGAAAACGACAGTGAAACGGGAAGCGATTGAACGCGATGTCATGAAGCAAGCGAAAGCTATCGATTAATGGAAGACACCGCCCTGACGAGGGTGGTGTTTTTTGTTTGACAAGCTATGCCCCCCTCAGTATGATGAGTATATTGTTCATAACCATGTAATCATATAAGGATTATCAGGAAGGCGGAAATTACTATGAAAAAATCATTAACAGCAGTCCTCGCAATCGGAGCATCGTTCGGGGTGCTCGCGGCTTGCGGGACAGAGACAGACAGCGGTTCAGAAGAAGCCGTCATCACAGTCGGGACAGAAGCGACGTACCCGCCGTTCACGTACAAAGATAAAGGTGAAATCACAGGGTATGACATCGACGTGTTGAATGAAGCGGCCGAACGTGCCGGTTACACGGTCGAATACGAGCCGATGGACTTCAAAGGACTCGTACCGGCTCTTGACGCAGAACGCATCGACATGATTGCCAACCAGATGAGCATCACACCGGAACGTGAAGAGAAATACGCGTTCTCAACGCCGTACGCGGTATCAGGTGCGCAAGTCATCGTCGCTTCGGACAACAACGACATTCAAGGCATCGACGACCTCGAAGGCAAAGTTGTCGGCTCGACACAAGGTTCGGTCTACGCACAGCTCGCTGAAGAAGCCGGTGCTGAAGTGAAGTTCTACAAAGGCGCGAACCAAGTGCTCCAAGACCTTCAAGTCGGACGTCTCGATGCGGCACTCAACGACCGTCTCTTCATCTTGACGGAGCTTGAGAAGACAGGTTACGACGTGAAAGCGGTCGGTGACGTCTTCAATAAGAGTGAGGCGGGCTACATGACGCGTCAAGACTCAGACGTGCTCGAAGGTTTGAACGAGGCGTTGGCTGAAATGCAAGAAGACGGCACGATGGCTGAAATCGGTGAGAAGTACTTCGGTGAGGACATCAGTCAATGAATGAACTGATCACGACCGTCATCGAGAACCGTTCGGCCTATATCGAAGCCGTACAATTGACGTTGATCGCCAGTATCC
The DNA here is from genome assembly GCF_018616375.1 of Exiguobacterium sp. J17977. Classification (GTDB taxonomy): domain Bacteria; phylum Bacillota; class Bacilli; order Exiguobacteriales; family Exiguobacteriaceae; genus Exiguobacterium; species Exiguobacterium mexicanum. The sequence goes on from NZ_JAEQBB010000003.1 coordinate 20,533, forward strand.
TGTCGATTCTCCTCGCCTTGGTGCTCGGTCTGATCATCGCTGTCTTGCACAGCAGTCCTGTCAAGGTCGTTCGTTTGTTCACGCGTACGTATATTTCGTTTTTCCGGGGCACACCGCTCCTCTTGCAATTGCTCATCTTGTACGTCGGTCTGACCGGTTTCGTCCAGTTGAGCGGGATGCAGGCGCTCATTTTTGGGTTAGGCCTTCACTTTGCGGCCTATATCTCGGAAGCGTTCCGGGCGGCCATCAATTCGGTCGACCGCGGACAAGTCGAGGCGAGTGTCGCCCTCGGGATTCCGCGTGCGAAGCGCTTCAAGGATATCATCTTCCCACAGGCGTTATCCCGTGCAATCCCACCGGTGTCCAACTCGGTCATCGACATCATCAAATCGACGTCACTCGGTTCGGTCATTGCCGTCCAAGAGTTGACGTACGTGTCAGACCAAATCGCAGCGACGACGTATCTCGTCATGCCGCTCCTTTTGTTCTCGGCATCGATCTATTGGATCTTGTCGACGCTCATCCAAGCGGGGCAGCATCGTCTCGAACGTCGGTATGCGATTCGCTAACACAAAGAAATCCCTTCGATTCTAAAATCGAAGGGATTTTTGTATTAACGGATGACGAGTTCTGTCTCCGTGTCGAAGAAGTGAGCTTTCGTCATATCAAGTGCGAGTGTGACGTCGTCACCCATGTGGATATTCGAACGACCATCAATCCGTGCCGTGAACTGGTGACCACCGAGTTCAGCGTACAAGTACGACTCAGCGCCCATGAGTTCGGCGACGTCGATGTGCGTGCGGAACGTGTGCGTCGTTGGCGAGTCGATGTAGATTGGCTCATCGTGAATCGATTCTGGACGGATTCCGAGTACGAGCTCTTTGCCGACGTAACCACGGTCACGAAGACCTTTCATTTTGCCTTCAGGGACGTTGATTTCTTCACCGCCGACGAGGAACTTCCCATCAGCCAATTTTCCGCGGAAGAAGTTCATCGATGGTGATCCGATGAAGCCTGCTACGAAGATGTTGTCCGGGTTTTCATATACTTCTTTCGGCGAACCGACTTGTTGGATGATTCCGTCTTTCATGATGACGATGCGAGTCGCGAGTGTCATCGCTTCCGTTTGGTCATGGGTAACGTAAATCGTCGTCGTATCGAGACGGTTGTGCAATTGGATGATTTCCTTACGCATTTGAACGCGAAGTTTGGCATCCAAGTTTGAGAGCGGCTCATCCATCAAGAACACTTTGGCATCACGAACGATGGCACGGCCGATGGCAACACGTTGACGCTGACCACCCGAGAGTGCTTTCGGCTTACGTTGAAGGTATTCTTCAAGTCCGAGGATACGGGCCGCATCTTGGACGCGACGATCGATTTCATCTTTCGGGAACTTGCGAAGCTTCAAACCGAACGCCATGTTGTCATAGACACTCATGTGCGGGTAAAGGGCGTAGTTTTGGAAAACCATTGCGATGTCGCGGTCTTTCGGTGCGACGTCGTTCATGCGCTTGCCGTCGATGATGAAGTCACCGCTCGAGATTTCTTCGAGTCCTGCAATCATACGAAGCGTCGTCGATTTACCGCAACCAGACGGTCCGACGAAGACGATGAACTCACGGTCCTTGATGTGTAGGTTGAAATCGCTGACTGCCTTCGAGTCGCCACCAGCGTAGATTTTATCGATATGATTCAATTGAATTTCTGCCATGTCGTTAGCCTCCTGAGAATCTGTTCTTGGATAATAGCGCTTACAAGACTGATTATACGATGAAACCGCTTGCATCGAATATGTACACGTTGCACAAAAACGATTACTCAGATTTGTGCAACGTGACAATCAATTGAAGCAGACCGGCATCGTAAAACTGTCTGGCGTCATAACCGGTCGCTTCATAGAGCCGGTCGAGCCGATAGTTGAGCGTATTTCGGTGCATGAATAACGCCTTCGCCGTGTGCGACACGTTCAACGAGTTGGCGAACAGCGCCTCCAATACATCGATTGTCGTCTTGTCGAGTGACGCGACGACAGTGGCCGTCAGACGGGGACGTACATCAAAAGTCTCATGGCGTTGTAGTAAATAATGGTATAATAATTGACTAGCAGGGTAAGCTTTAGTAGAGAGCTTGGCGAGTGGGAGTAGCGCCTGATGCTGGTGATAAAGTGGTCCTAGGTCACCGAGCGGACGTACGCTATAGACGACGTGAGCCTCGACGTAACAATCGCTCGCAATCGCCCGCAAGACATCCTCGAACTCGGTCAGCTCGACGAACTGATCGGTCTCAATGATTTCAACGTGAGACCGGGTCATGAGAACGATCTCTGCTTCAGGCATAAAGTCGGCCAACACGTCTAAAAATTGTTCGAGCGCCTCAGCGTCCTGATAATGAAGGACGAGCGACATGAGACGAAACGGCCGGTCGAACCGGTACGTGTCGGTGAGTAGTCGATCCTGCCATTTGGCTTGTCGCGGGTCGAGCCTTGTCAGTAGCGGCGTGGCGGACCATTCAAGCAACTGTCGCTCACGCTCCGTCAGTTCCAGTTTAGGGAGCCCAAAAATCGTGCCGTCCGGGGCTTGATACCAGCGAACGTCACCAGACGCTTCTTCCGACCGATGGACAGCCATCGGGAAAATCGATTTAATTCGTTCAAACGTAGTCAAAACAATCACCTCTTCAACAAATGTATCATATTTCAGATCGGAGGCAGACAGTTTGGAGAGTCTAGTCAAAGTATTCATCATGATCGCTATCGGTGCGACAATCGGGGGAGTGACCAACTTCCTCGCCATCAAAATGTTATTCCGGCCCCATCACCCTAAATATATCGGGAACATGCGCGTCCCGTTCACGCCAGGTTTGATCCCGAAACGGCGAGATGAGTTGGCGACGAGCCTCGGTAAGACCGTCGTCAAACATTTGTTGACGCCGGAAGGGATGCGCAAGCGCCTGCTCGATGAACAGGTCGGCGGCCATATCACGTTTTACGTTCAAGGCGAGGTACGGACGATGCTGCGCTCCGATCAGACGATTCGGTCGCTCATCGAACCGCTCTATCCGGATGCGGAGACCCGTGTCTTGGCAGAAGCGGACACGAAGCTCCGCCAAGAGCTTCGGCTCATCCTCGAGGATGTAAAGACGCGTAAGCTGTATGAGATTCTCGGTGAGGACGGCATGGACCGCGTCCGGGGCATCATTCCCGAAATCGTCGACGCCTTGCTCGTCAAATCGGAAGAGTATTTCTATTCGGTCGAAGGCGAGGCCCAACTTCGACACATGGTCGACTCGTTCGTCCAGCGTCGTCTCGGGTTCATTGCCGGGTTCGTGCAAAATTTGAATTTTGTCGAAATGATCCGTCCTGAGATTATCAATATCCTCCGTGGCAGCTCGACGCGATCGGGGATGGCTGAAATGATTACGCGCGAGTTCGAACGGTTCAGCGAACGGTCGGTCGATACGTTGCTTGACGATCGTCTCGAGGAACGGTTGATTGACGGTGTGACGACGGAAGTCGTCTCGCGCTTGCCGGTCGGAGCGTTGCTCGATCGGACGGTCCACTCGTATACACGAGACATCGAAGACCGCGTCGTCGACGAACTCGTCCCGGCCGGAGTCCGACTCGTCATCACTCGCTTCACGGATCAAATGGAGACGGTCATGGAGCGCCTCAAAATCGACCAAATCGTGCAAGAGCAGGTAAGCTCGCTTGATACGTCGTACCTCGAAGAGATCGTCCTGTCGATCTCAAAACGAGAGTTCCGGGCAATAACATGGCTTGGCGCCTTGTTAGGTGGTATGATTGGGTTGATTCAAGGGTTGATTGCCATTATTTGAGGGGCACGCCCTAATAGTATTTAGGAGGACGTCACATGTCACAAACAAACTTGTACGATCATGCTTACCAATTGGAAAAAGCACTTCGCGATTCTGAGGAGTTCACAAATCTCTCTTCACTATACGATCGTGTCAATGCGGATGCAGAAGCGAACCAGTTATTCGCTGACTTCCGTGACATCCAAATGACGCTTCAACAGAAGCAGATGCAAGGCGAAGAAATCTCTGAACAAGAGATGATGGACGCACAAACGAAAATGATGGGCGTTCAACAGAACGAATTGATCATGGAGCTCATGCAAGAAGAGCAACGCATGCATCAACTCGTCACAGAAGTGACGAAAATTATCATGAAGCCACTTGAAGAGCTTTACGCTCCGATGGTCAATGATAACGAAGTTCAATAAGACGTAATGCGGATGGCAATCGAGCCATCCGTTTTTTTGTTGCCAAGATTGTCACGCCGTTGATGATAACGCTTACAATGCGCGTGGTATAGTAAGATTGTAGAATCTTTCACAAGAAAGGGTGGACGTAATGGTCACCTTGGTGATTTTAACGATCATGATAATCGGGTTTATCGGAGGATGGCTCCGAGCCGACTTGGTAGCACTCCTCGGCCTCTTGTTGCTCGTCTTGACGAATCAATTGACGCCGGTTGAAGCGATGGCCGGATTTTCGAATTCGGTCGTGCTTATGATTGCCGGACTGTTCATCGTCGGGGCCGGCCTATTTCATACGGGTTTGGCCGAGCGGTTAGGCGCCGCACTCATCCCGTACGCGAAAGGGAGTGAGGTGCGTCTCTTTCTCGTCTTGATGGTCACCGTGACGTTATTGTCGAGTCTCATGTCGAATACAGGGACGGTCGCCCTATTGATTCCGGTCGTCCTCGCCATGTCGAGACAGATAGGGACGAGTCCGGCCAAACTGTTGATGCCGCTCGCGTTCTTCTCGAGTATCGGGGGGACGATGACATTGATTGGGACGCCGCCGAACCTGGTAGCGGCCGAGACGTTACGAAATACGTCCGCCGGCACGCTCGGTTTCTTCGCGCTCTTTCCGATCGGGCTCGTCATGGCAGTCGTCGGGCTGCTGTATTTTCACGTCATCGGCAACCGATTGCTCGGTACGAACGAGGTGCGACCCTCGGCGATGCACCGGTCGGCCGTGCCGCACATAAGCCTGTTTGCCTTTATCCTCTCGAAAGGGCATCCGTTAATCGGACGGACGATTCGCGACGTCAACTGGTCGCGAGATGGTCTGATCGTCGTCGGCGAACAAGAAAAAAGCGTGACGCACCGCTTCGTCACGGCTCGCGCGGAAACCCGTCTGATCGAAGGGAAAGTGTATGTCAGCGGAGCGGAGGCGGATGTCCGGCGGATTGCTCGAAGGGAAGGAGTGGCGGTCGAACAGGTCGACTTGAAGGCCGTCTACGGGAAAGCGGGCGGCGTTGCCGTCTTCACCATCCCGACGGATAGCCCGCTCGTCGGCCGGTGTTTATCGGATAGTCACTTGCGCAACGAATATCGGTTGAACGTGCTTCAAGTCATTCGTCCGAACGAAGAGATTGCCCTCACACGATTGAAAGACGTCCCGCTCGAGCGCGGAGATATGCTTGTCGCGCAAGGGGAGTGGGACGACTTAGAGCGAGCCGGGGACGAGACGGCCTTATTGCTCGCCAATGAGCGGGTAACCGATGTCGCGAACCGGGCCGTGTCGGAGCGTCATCAGTTGGCAGCGGGGCTGATTATGCTCATGATGATTGCGCTCCTCGTTTTCGAATGGGTCGATCCGACCGTGGCGGTGTGGCTCGCTGCGCTGGCGATGGTGCTCACGGGAGCCGTGCGCCACATGGACGTCGCCTATGAATCGATTCAGTGGTCCTCACTATTATTGATTGCCGCGATGATTCCCGTCGGTCAAGCACTCGACAATGCCGGGATTATGAGCTGGCTCGTCACGTGGATCAGCGATTCGTTCGGTCAAGCTGGACCGGTCTTGGTGCTCGTCGCCATCTTCCTCGCGACGATGGCACTCAGTCAAATCATCTCGAACACGGCGACGGCCGTCTTGTTCGCACCGCTCGCCGTATCACTCGCCGCGGCGCTTCACGTGAGCCCGGTCCCGCTTGTCGTCGCCGTCGCGATTGCGGCATCACTCGCATTCATGACCCCGTTCGGTTCGCCGACGAACGCGATGGTGTTCGGAATCGGGGGCTACCGTTTCTTCGATTTCGTCAAAGTCGGCTTGCCGCTGCAAGTGGTGACAGCCGTCATCGCTATCTTCACAATTTTACTCCTATTCCCATTTTGAAGGACATGTTGGTCGATCTGCCGAATATGTAAAAAAATGCTAAATGATGAGGTGGAGAGACGATGTGGAAACGAATCGGAATCATTGTATGTGCACTCTTGCTGGCAGCGTGCTCGAACGAAGGTGAACAGTCAAAACCGACGCTCGGGACGGATGCGAAAGTGGCCAAGGCGTACTTAGAGGAGCAAGGCTATGAGATCGTGTCTTATGAAGGGGATGGAACGTCAAGCTTCGAGAAGGCGGATTTGCTTGAATTGCCGACACGCAGTACGTGGGAAGTGCAGATGACACCTCCGGATGACTATATCGGACGCGACATTCGACAAGAGCATTTTATCGTCCGCGACCATCCGCTCGATGAAGTCGCAGAACTCGGCCAGACGAACGTCTCGGTCATGATGGTGGACGGCAAAATCATCGGCGGGACGTCATATCCGGATTCGGCCGAGCCGCTTACCGGATCGAGCTATTCACTCGATGGGAAGACGGCGGAAGAGTTGCATCCCGATTACACGGAGTGGCGCAGCGAGTGGGAAGCTAAATATAGTGAATGAACAAGCGCCTCGGGATTCCCGAGGCGCTTCTGTTATGAGGCCGTGCCTTTCAGTTTTCCTGGCAGTTTACAGCGCTCGAAGTAGATCAGTTGGCCGCTACGTGCGATGCGGGCTCCCTTGTGGAGGTGCCCGGCTTCCTCGAGCAACGTGAGGCCTTTCGTTTTCGCCTCGTCATCGCTTGCCGCGGTAAATGAATCGTTCAAGACGGTCGTGCCGTCGTTCTCGAACGCTGTGATCGTATACTGTTCCATCCGTCTGCCCCCTTTTCTTTCATTGTACTGAATGGTCATTCATTCTTCAAGCGGAGGTTTTGTCAGCTCCTCGAACGTGAGCTGACGGGCAGTCTCAGTACGGGGGATTAAATCGGACACCGTCATCCCGATTAAGCGGACCGGTTCAGCGATTGCCATCTCGTCGAATAGGCGGCGGGCAAGCCGTTTAATCTCGTCGTGGTCGTGCGTCGGATGATTCAGTTTGATTTGGTGGCTCCGGGCCTGGAACTCGCTCGTCTTGATTTTAATCGTCACCGTCTGGCAGCTGAGTTCGCGCCGGTCGAGCTGATGAAGCACGTCTTCGATTTCCGGGACGACCCGTTCATATACTTCTTCCGGATCATCGAGGTCGAACGCGAATGTCGTCTCGGAGCCGATCGATTTTCGTTCCCGCGTCGGTACGACGGGGCGGCTATCGCGACCGGACGCGAGTTCATACAGTTGGTTCCCGCGGTCGAATCCGAAAATGGCTTTCAATTGTTCAGGTTGCGCGCGCTGCAAATCAGCAATCGTATGGTAGTCGTGCTTGAACAGCGTTTGGGCCGTCACTTTGCCGACGCCGTGCATCGTCGTGATGGGGAGCGGGGCGAGGAACGATTTGACATCGGCCGCTTCGACGACCGTCAGTCCGTTCGGTTTGTTGAACCCGGAGGCGATTTTGGCGACGAACTTTGACGGGGCGACTCCGGCCGAGGCCGTCAGCCCCGTCCGGCGCTTGATTTCGCCGAGGATATAGCGCGCGATATAAGGGCCGGACGTGCTCATAAGTGTGTTCTCGGTCACGTCCAAATACGCCTCGTCAAGCGAGAGCGGTTCGACGAGCGGCGTGATGGACTTGAAGATGGCCATCACTTGCTGGCTCACTTGCCGATAGACGTGAAACCGCGGTTTGACGAACGTCGCCTGGGGACAGAGAGCGAACGCACGCCGTGATGACATGGCGCTGTGAATCCCGTATTTTCTCGCCTCATACGAACAGGTGGCGACCACCCCACGGCTGTGGGGGGCGCCACCGACGATGACAGGCTTATCACGTAAATCAGGACGGTCCCGTTGTTCGACCGAGGCGTAAAAAGCGTCCATATCGACGTGGATAATCAATCGTTCCATGTACATCACCTTTCTGTCTCATCTGCTCCTTTCAGTATACCGAACTTTTGTTCGTTTTTTTAGTCTTTTCACTCACTTCGTTTCTTACGTTGTTTTTCCAAGCGTTCTTGGTTCCGAATTTGATTTGGGAACTGTAAGAGCGAACCAATCCAATTTTTTCGTTTCAACCACGCATAGACCAAGCCTGTGAAGAGCATGATCATCATCCAGGCGAACAGATAACCGAGCGGCCACTTCAGTTCAGGCATCTCTTTGAAGTTCATTCCCCAGATGGCACCGAAGGCGACGACCGGTGTCGTCAACGCCGTGAAGACGGTCAGCGCCTTCATGATTTCGTTGCCGCGAAAGTTCGACAGCGTCGAGGCGAGGTCGGTTAACGCGATGACATCGGCTTGATAATGTTCGATTAACGTCAATAGACGGTCGACCCGATACGTGGCAAGGCGATAGGCTTTCAATTCATCTAAGTCGACATCAAGGAACGCCTCACGTCCGGCCATGAGTAACTCACGATATGGGACGACAGTGTCGGACCATCGTTCAATCTCGCTGCGGAGCCCGAAAATCTCGTTCATAAATTCGGGCGGGACTTGCCCGCTCATCTCGCGTTGGGTCATCATCAAGCGTTCTTCATACTCATCGATACCGTGGAAATAATAGTCCATCTTTTCAGAGAGCAGGTCATAGAATGCCTCGATTGGTGAGTCATATTGCTTCGCGGCCACTGTCTCGCAATACAGCTCATCGAATCCGATTGTCCATAAAAAGTCCCGGGTCACGAAATAGTGCCCGATTTTTTGTGGTTCGCGTTCGAGTTGTTCGTAGTCGAGCGTGAGCGACCCGTACATATAATCACGTTCGACGATGATTTTTGTGACTTTCGCCGTCGTCAATTGTTCGAGCCAATACGTGTACGCTTCCTCATAGTGATTGTCGACATGTACGATTTCTTCTGGTCGTGTATACCAATTCCAATTCATCTTCCATTCCCCCAATATGCTTCTCTCTGAAGTATTCCCGCTTTTCTTAGAAAGTTGGCATCTGGCCTGAACTTTCGTTAAGATGTAGGTACTGACAAGAGGAGAGGTGCTTTTTTTGACGACTACTAAAATCGGTCAGCTCAAAGTGGGCGACACGTTGAACCAATATGTGATGATTAAACAATCCTATCGCGGACTCGCCGGCAACGGCAAACCATATTTGACACTCATCCTATGCGACGAGAGCGGGGAGATTGAGACGAAAGTGTGGGACAGTGCCGATACGGACAAATATGCGACGAAAAAAATCGTCCACGCTTCCGGGGAAGTGATGGACTATCGCGGACGGACCCAGTTGAAACTCAAGCAAATTTCCATTATTGAAGGCGAGACTGACATCGCGCCGTACGTCCGCTCGGCACCTGTGCCGAAGTCGGAACTCGAGACAGGAATTCGCGGCTATATCGAGGCGATGGCGCACGCGGGGATGAAACAACTCGTGACGGCGCTCGTCGACCGGAACGAGGAGGCATACTTCACGTATCCGGCGGCGGTACGCCATCACCATGCGGTCTATTCAGGACTCGCGTTCCACGTCCTGTCGATGCTGAAGCTGGCTGACACGATGTGCGACCTGTATCCGCAATTGAATCGGGACTTGCTCGTTGCAGGCGTCGTGCTCCACGACTTGGCGAAAGTGATCGAGTTGTCGGACGCAATCACACCGGAATATACGCTCGAAGGCAAACTGCTCGGGCACTTGTCGCTTATGGCATCCGAGATTGAGGTCGTGGCACGCGAGCTCGGCACCGACCGTGAAGTCGTGACGTTGCTTCAACACCTCGTCCTCAGCCATCACGGGAAACCGGAGTGGGGGTCGGCGAACGCGCCGCAGCTCCCGGAAGCCGAGATGCTCTTCTTTATCGACAACATCGATGCCCGGATGAACATGTTCGATAAGGCGTTCGAAGGCGTCGAGCCAGGGACGTTCACAGAACGGGTCATGGCGCTCGATAACCGGGCGTTCTATAAACCGAAATTATAAAGGCATGCAAAAAAGACGTCCCGCGGGACGTCTTTTGTTGATTACTGCTCTGTCGATTCCTCGGCAGGAGCTTCTTCTGTACCTTCTTGTTCCGCTTTGAGCGCGTCTTTCACGGCGTCGAACTGCTTCGATGCTTTCGCATCTTTCACATCGACGTTATATTTCTCGATTAACTCGGCATAGATTTTGTTCGCGTCGACAGAAGCGGCTTTTTCAGTCGCTAATTCTTCACGGATACGATCTTTCTCGTCTTCGAGTTTAAGGTCTTTTTCTTTACGGTCCATGACTTTGATGACATGGAAGCCGAACTGTGACTGAACCGGCTCAGAGACTTTGTTGACGACGTCTTCTTGGAACGCGTACTCTTCAAATTCAGGGACCATGGCGCCGGCTGAGAAGTAACCGAGGTCGCCACCTTTTTCACCAGAACCTGTGTCTGTCGATTTTTCCTTCGCGACGTCAGCGAAGTCGGCACCGTCGTTCAATTCTTTAATGATCGCTTGTGCTTCTTCTTCTGTCTCGACGAGGATGTGGCTCGCCTTGACTTCGACGTTCTCTTTCGCGAATTGCGCTTCGATATCTTCGTCTGTTACTTCGACGAGCTCTGATTTCGCTGCATCGACGAGCATTTGACCACGGAGTGCTTCTTTGAACTCGTCCGTGCTGGCCATGCCGGCTTGTTGAATCGCTTGCTCGAACTCTTCTTTCGAGTTGAACTGCTCTTCGGTCTTGCTGAACTCTTCATCGACTTTGTCTTGCTCGACTTTGTCGCCATATTCTTTTTCGAGCAATTCGTTCATCGTTTCTTGGAACGCAAGTTGTGGGACCATGCTATCGTAGCTCTTGTCCACGATTTCGCCACGTGTCACTTCGCCGCCTTCAAAAGAAACAACTGTTGAGTTGTCAGAAGACCCGCCGCTTGTCGCCGCATACGTGCCGCCGACACCGATGAGAAGTGCAATCGCTGACGCGCCGACGAGGGCGCCTGTTGAAAACTTCTTGTTCTGTTTGTTAGGTTCATTCGTCATTCCGTTTGACATATATTCCACCCCTATAAATCTATAAGTTTCTAAATCCGACTATACCACATTTTGTTAATGATAACAGCTGTTCTCTTGCCTGTGTAGTATCATAGCACAGAAACGTGTCGTATAATGATGAAAGAGAATGTGAAATGATGGGGTGGAGAGCGTGTCGTTAGAAGAGAAAATCAATCAATTATCGTTTCAAATGGAACTGTTGCTCGGGGCGGTCGATTGGTCGGAGCGGCCGTTCGAACATGAGGTGCTCAAGGCGAATTTGACAAGGCAAGACGTCGTCGCGTTTTTCGCGTTGTTGGATGATATCCGAGAACGACAAAACGAGCAAATGCGCTACGGGCTGTCGTCCGTGGAGCCTTTGCTCGTTCATTTCGTCGGGATGCTTCATCCGCAGTTAGAGGCCGAGACGATTCTCGCGGCGTGTGTGCGCCAAGGGATGGCGCTAGACGTCACGGAACCGTTGTATCGGCAGGTCAAGCTTCTTTACTGATCTCGTCGTCCTCAGGGCGACGTCCGGCTTCTTCCGTGATCATTTTCGACGTTTCTGCGAAGATGTCCATGAAGTTGTCGCCATACAAGCGGCGAACGATCGCCGTGATGTCCGTCAAGTCCGGGAATTTTCCGTACAGTTCTTGGAGCGGGAGCGAGGCACGGAAGACGCCGTTCTCTTCCGGGTCGAACGCATGAATCGTCTCTAGCAAGAGCGCTTCACCTTCAGGCGTCAATTGGACGTACGTATTGCGTTTGTCCGTCTCCTTTTTCGAGAACGTGAGCAAACCGCGGTCTTCTAACTTCTTCGAGAAGTTGAACGCCGTCGATACGTGCATGACCCCGTATTTGGCAATCTCTGAAATCGAAGCGCCGCCGAGGGCGTGAGCGATCCATAAAATATGGTGCTCGTTTATGTTCAAGTCGAACGGTTTAATCCAATTTTGCCAGTCTTTCTCGACCGTCTTCCACAGTGCCTTACTAAGCTGAATGATTTTATGACTATAGAGCATGGCCTCAGGGCCAGTGAATTCTTTTTCGTGTTCCATGTCGATCCATCCTTTCCGATACAATGTGACTAAAACGACGGGCGATGACGACAGACTGGGTCAGTTGGCCTTTTCCGCTTTCGCTTCGGTCGCATCTGACTGTACGTTCGAAAGCTCGTTTAGGTTTCCTTGGATCCGCTCGATTGAAGGCTGAATGTCTTGTTGATAGCGTTCGACTTCGGCTTTCACTTGATCTGTCAATTCTTTTCCTTGTAACTTACCGGCCGCCGCAACTTGCGACGCATCTTTAGCGACTTTTTGGAATTGTTCTTTCAACGTAGTGATTGTAGACGCTCGGTGTTGATTGGCCGCCGCGTCATTCGCCGTTCCACGGGCGAGTTTTTTCACGGTCACAGCTCCTAGAAACGCTACGACAAAGCCGAAAGCAACCCAATCGCGACGATTGTGATTCGACAATACTTTCCCCTCCTCGAGCACGCTGATACTAGAATACATTCTTTTCATATTATTTTACCAAAAAAGAGAGATTAAAAACCTATATCTTAAATAAAATTTTTCAGAACATTCAATTTTGACCGAAAAATCATTTTATTTTAAACTATGGGTAAAGGAAGGTGACCTCCAGTGAATATGCAAAAGCGTTGGGTTGATGACATGTTAGACCTGTATAACGCGGCCAAGCGACTGGGAGATGACCCTTGGGCACAGACAATAATGGAAGCACTCGAGGCGGGATATGAAGCGTCGGAACAGAACGAACAGACGCGGAAACAAACTTTGCTTGAAAAGCGACTGATTGAAATAGACGCCCGTCTAAATTTGTTAAGAAAAGAATTCGAACAAGCGGAATCTGTCAAATCGCGGCAACAGTTATACGAGCAGGCGATTAAATTACAAGTCGAGCGTGCCCAAATCGAAGAGGAGCGGAAGCGCCATCTCGATTCAATCAACTCGTCATGAGGCGCGAGACAAAAATGGACCGGTCGCACATGGGGCGATCGGTCCATTTGCTTGTTATAGGTTTGCTTTAATACCGGCAGCAATCGCCTGCATGTCGTCAGATGAGTACGCGTCTTGATGCGTTTCCCATTTGGCGCCAAATCCGTCCGCCTCCCCGTAGCGCGGCAAGAGGTGGATGTGGAAGTGATAGACGGTCTGCCCGGCAATCGCTTCGGCGTTAGACAACACGTTCATCCCGATCGCGCCTGTTTCACGCTGAATCGCGTTCGCGACGGCAGGGACGGCTTGGAAGACGTCACGGGCCACGTCGGTCGGCAATTCATAGATGTTACGGGCGTGGTGTTTCGGGATGACGAGCGTATGTCCTTTCGTGACTTGAGAGATATCGAGGAACGCGACGACGGCGTCATCCTCGTATACCTTATACGACGGGATGTCATTGTTGACGATTTTACAAAAGATACAGTTGTCCTCAGTGTGCATGCTGACTCCTCCATTCATGAATGACTAATCCATTTCATCATAACATGGAAATTCGGGCGGAAGAACGATTGTCCGGACAGTCGATTCACCCTACACTGATATCAATAGCAAGTAGAGAGAGGAAGGGAACGGATGGCATATGTACGATCGAAGAAACCGTCGCGGCGACGAAACATTTACCTCGGTCTCCTCGTGACGCTCGGGATCGGCCTCGCGGTCGGTGCGTTCTATCAATGGGGATATAAACCGGCTGCCGCTAACGACAAGATTCACGTCCGCTTCAAGGACGCCTTGTTGACCGAAGACGTCAGCTTTTTCCAGGAGAACGTCGAATATGAAACGGAACCGCTCACGCAAGCCGAGGCGCTCCGGTTTATGGGGTGGTTGAATGAAGACAAGTCGATCCGCGGTGAGGCCATCTCGGAAGTGGCACAGGACCGGTCCGACCGGACGCAAGGCATGGAGACGGACGGATTGTTCCGGCTCGTCGATACGGGCGAAGGGCGGTTCGGCTTTGCGGATTATCGAATCGAGTTGTTGCCGAAGACGTTGCGGACGTCGGCAGACGTCCCGCTGACGAATATTTGGATCGACGGGGTGCAGGCGGGACGGATTGATGAGGCAGGCGAAGCAGTTGAGATGGTTCGCATGCCGGGCCGCTACGACGTCAAAGCCGTCGCCGTCATTGATGGGGAAACGGTTACCGAGACCGAGGACGTGACGTTGACGGAAGATGCGCAACTAGCGTTTGGCTTATTGCCGGACCAATCCGAGACGGTCGCCGGACAATTCGACCTCGAACGGGCCGAATTGATTGAAATCGAGGTCGAGGCGCAAACGGGTCATTCGATTGAGACGCTTGAGGCGCTCATGAACAAACGGGAACAGACGGTCGTCGACGAGCTCGGCGAACCGATCGAACGGGGCGACGTCTGGCGTTACGACGGCATGGAGCTCCGATTTGTCGACGGCCGGGTCGATCGCATCGATATCGATTTACAGAAGCGGCCCGACGACCTGATCGCGCTCTTAGGTGAGCCGAATGAACGGGTCGACACGGATTTTGGCGTCGAATGGCGCTACGACCGGACGTTGCTCGAGTCGATTTTCACGTTCCTGCGCTTACAAAGCGAGAAGCGGTTCATCGAGCGGGATGAGGCCATCTATCTCGTTTTGACATGACAAAAAACGGGACCCTCGGCGAGGGTCCCGTTTTCATGAGCCGTAGCTTAACGCTTGCGGTTCATTGATTTCATAACGAACGATACGATTAAAATCAAGATAATCGCACCGAGAAGTGCTGGGATAATCGCGATGCCGCCAACTGCAGGACCGAAGTCTCCGAAGATGAGGCCACCAAGCCAAGCACCGATGATACCAGCGATGATGTTCCCGATGACGCCGCCTGGCACGTCTTTACCTAAAATAAGACCTGCTAACCAACCGATGATACCCCCGACGATTAATGTGATAATCCAACCCATAACAACATTCTCCTCTCTGTCCTGTTTTGTCCATTGTTCTCACTAACAATTTTATGGAACAATGGAAGTAATGAATAAGTTTTAAAATGCCTTACAGTTCAGATTATTCCCATGTGACAGCTTTTAAAACATATATCACAAAAAAAAGTTGAAAATGAGGGGTGGAGTTTTCATGTTGCACGTCGACCATTTGAATGGCGGTTATATAGGTAAGCAAGTGTTACACGATATTTCGTTTGATGTAAAAAAAGGTGAGCTCGTCGGGCTGATAGGGCTAAACGGAGCCGGCAAGTCGACAACAATCAAACATATTTTAGGATTGCTTGATCCGATTTCAGGATCGGTCGAAGTCGATAGCCAGACACTCAGCTCGTCAGAAAAAAATTATCGTAAGAAAATTAGTTATATACCCGAGACCCCTATTTTGTACGACACGCTGACGTTGCGTGAACATCTGACGTTGATTGGGAAAGCGTATGACATCGACGCGGTGGATTTGACGAGCCGGACCGAGCGATTGGCACGAGATATGCGGATGGAGAAGCAACTGGACTGGTTCCCGTCCGTCTTCTCGAAAGGGATGCGTCAAAAAGCAATGATCCTATGTGCGCTCGTGACGAAGTCACCGCTCCTCATCGTCGATGAACCGTTCGTCGGACTCGATCCACTCGCAATCCGGCAATTGCTCCGATTGTTTGACGAGTATAAGGAAGATTGCGCCATCTTGATGTCGACACACATTTTAGAGACGGCCGAGCGCCACTGCGACCGTTTCGTCTTCTTGCACCAAGGGTCGGTCATCGCGACCGGGACGGCCGCGCAGCTGCGCGAGACATACGGTCTGCGTCCGGACGCCACGCTCGATGACATCTATGTCGAGGCGATTGAGGCCGAGGAGCGGAAACGATGAACGTATTCAAACAACGATTTGGCGTCTGGGTGGAAGACGTCGTGAAATACAGCCGCTACGTCGCAAACGGCGGGTTGTTGTTCACGCTTTATTTCACGCTCATCTACGGGGCGTTCGTGTATAACCAGTTTTTGACGGATTTGGACCCGGATTTTCCGAGTGAATGGATCGTGGCGCTGATTTGGTTGTTGCTGCCGCTCGGGCATCGTCCCCGGACGTTGATTCAAGAAGCGGACCAAGTCTTCTTATTGCCGCAACTCGGTGAGATTCGAGCGTTCATGACAGGCGTTCGCCTGTTCAACGTCGTCTTCGCTGCCGTCCGCGCCATCCTCGTCATGCTCGTCGTGTTGCCGCTGCTCGTTCGGACGCAAGCGCTCACGTCGGTCGAAGTCGGGGCCATCCTCGCGACGAGTGTGCTCATTTCAGCCGCGGGTCGTCTCGCCAAGTTGGAAGGCGTGAAATACGTCGTCTTGGCGAGTGCACTCGCCAGCGGCTTCCTCATCCTGTTCGGCGTACCGCTATTGACCCCGGTGCCCGCGCTCGTCCCGTTCGTCCTGCTCCACGTGCGACGGAACCAGCGCATCCCGCTGCTCGACTGGCTATTGCTCGAAGAGAAGAGCAAAGCCCAGTTCAACCGGGTCGTCAGTTGGTTCGTCGATGTGCCGGCGCTGCGGGAAGACGTTCGGGAGCGGTCGTTCATCGTGAGCCTGCTCGAACGTTCGGTATTGACCCGCGCCGATGCCGCCCGTTACGTGTACGGACTCCGGGTCATGCGGTCGAACGATTCACTCGACCTCGTATTGCGGCTTTCCGCCGTCGCGCTCGTCGTCATGTGGCTCTCGGGCGGATGGTACGTCGGACTGGTCGTCCCGCTCTTCGTCGGGTTGACGGCGCTCCAACTCGTCCCATTATTTAAACGGCTCGACACGGTGTCGATGGCGTCGTGGTTGCCAATCACACGTACCGAAAGGCTCGTCGCCTATAAATGGTGGGCGACTCGGTTGCTGTTCGCGCAACTGCTCGCCCTCGGTGCTGCCTCGCTCTTGTTCGGGGCGACGTGGGACGCGCTCGTCGGTCTCGTCTTGGCTTACGCGGTCGTCCGTTATTATTTGGCGAGATTGAAGTAAAATAGACACGTTAACGTTGATTTGATGTCAAATAAAAAATAGCCATTCATTAATCGTGATTGAGGTAAGAATGGCAAATAGTTTTGAACGTAGGATTTATAATTTCAGAGAAATTGTGATTCTGCGTTTTTTTGTGCAGAAATATAAATTTGATAGATTGCCATTCATCATATGGCTGTTTAGAAATATGTCTGAACTGTATAAAATTTAGACATCAATATGTTTCCTTTTCATTAAACATGAATATAGAAAATAATTGAACAGTTGGGAGACAAATAGAAGCATACAAGGCGATAATGCATTTTTAATCATTAAAATGAATCAAAGAGTCAATAGTGATAATTTTAAGATGAAAAAGAATAGATTCAGACCATCTTGACAAGCGTTTTAATTTGAAAGGGGTGCAATCGAAATGTTTGATGATTTTGATTTTAATCAAATCTACCAACAAAAAAAAGAAACTTCAAACTCTTTAGTTATAATGATGTGCGGTATCGCGGGGTCAGGAAAAACGACTTTCTCAAAAATATTAGAACAGAATGGTTTTGTTCGCCTCTCTATTGACGAAGAAATATGGAGGACTCATGGCCGTTGGGGAATCGATTTTCCAATGGAAGATTTCGAAAAATACCGTTTAGAGGCTGAAAACAAGTTATTCGGTTTACTCATTGAGCTGATAAAGGGAAAAAAGGATGTCGTTATCGATTTTAGTTTTTGGGATCGTGAGAGAAGAGAAAGATACAAAAAAATTATTGAAGATTTCGATGGGAAGTGGTTACTTATTTATTTGAAAGTTGAGGAAAGTGAGTTGCGGAAAAGACTTCTGCTGCGAAGTAAGCGTTTCGATGCAAATGCATTCCGCGTCTCAGATGAGCTTTTATTGTCATATCTGAAAGGCTTTGAAGTACCCACAGGTGAAGGTGAAATTGTAATAAATAATTAAAGTAATGCATCCTTAGAGAATAGAATGTGATTTACATCGGGAGCGTCTCGAAGTCACTGAGTCCTGGACTGCGAATCGGGTGGGTCGTCGGTCCGGAGCCGGTCATCAATCGACTGGCTGATATCAAGATGCAGACCGATTATGGATCGAGTTCGATCTCGCAACATCTCGTAGAAAAGTGGATCAGAAGGGTGATGTACCAGACGTTTATCGAGCAGACTCGAATCCGACTGAAAGAGCAGAGAGATTTCGTGGTGGAGCTATTGAGTAAGCATTTCACCCACATCGCCACGTGGAATATCCCTAGCGGTGGATTTTGGCTCGATCTGAAGGGAGACGTCTCGATTACCAAGCTGTTTCACTTAGCCCTGAAGGAAGGTGTTTTATTGAACCCTAGTGGTGTACGACAAATTGGAACAAAACCATTTGCGAATCTCTTATGCCTACGCCTCGAAAGAAGAGTTGGAGAGAGGATTGCGTTGAGTCGCCGAGCTCGTCAATATGTGCACGAATGAATCAAAGTGATAAGCCATAGTCGATTTCTATCAATACTCTCAGGGCGCTCTTGTTTGTTGTCATAATTCAAGTGAGCAGTGTGACTGGCATTAGCATGATGTCAAACTGTTCTGTTTAATTGAATGAGAAGGTAGAAAAAATTAAAAAGGTGGGGGACAAGTGGAAGTATATCAAGCGACCATTGCAGATATAGAGGGAGTATCGAGGCTCTTCGATTCGTACCGTATGTTTTACGAAAAGCAATCAGACGTGGAAGGAGCAAAGTCATACATAAAAGCACGCATCGAAAACAAGGAGTCCGTGATTTTCGTTGTGAAGAATGAACAGGAGTATCTAGGGTTTATTCAACTCTATCCGACGTTCTCATCGATCTCGATGAACAAGTCGTGGATCTTGAATGACATGTTCGTGAAAGAGGAGGCGCGAAACTTTGGAGTCGGGCAACTTCTGTTGGACCAAGCACGGGACTTCGCGATGGAATTGGGCGCCCAGGGTATCAGCCTGGAGACGGCACCGGAAAACACGGCTGCGCAAAGATTGTATGAAAAAAACGGATACGAGCAGGACACGCAGTTTCTCCATTACGTATTGCGTTTGATGTAAGTTCTGTAGACCTTGCTATGTGAATGAAAGGGGAAACGCTTCAACCTTCGTCGCAACTTTCAGACCGGATTCGACGAGGGCGTGACAAGGAGTTGTCAAGGTCAGATGTGGTTACCTGCATCTAAGTCTAAGCCTTGGGTGTCTAGGACTTAACATTATGAGATTATTAAGGGAAAACTAAAACGACTCCAGCCTATGATAAAAGAAGCCGGAGTCGTTTTCGTTTTTCAAAAGTTGATTGGCCGATTCGTATAAGCTTTATTTCTTAGGTGACATGACCGATACGCTCGACCCGAGAATTTTCGGGAGACGTGCCGGTGCTTCTGGTTCTGTCTCGACTTCACCGTAAGCCGAAACCCCGTGCTCGGCGATGTCGAGGCCGATATCTTCTTGTTCTTCTGTGACACGAAGACCGATCGTGACGTCAAGGAGTTTCAAGAAGGCGTAGCTACCGCCACCGGCGATGACCATCGCGATCAATACACCGAGTGCTTGGACACCGAGTTGAGTCAAGCCGCCGCCGTAGAAGAGGCCGGCCGAACCGATGCCAGTGATCTCGACCAAACGAGGTGAGGCGAAGAATCCGAGGGCGAGCGTCCCGATGATACCGGCGACACCGTGCACCGAGAAGGCGCAGAGTGGATCGTCGATATATTTTGCCATGAGGATGCTTGTACCGTACGTGGCGATCGAAGCGAGCGCGCCGATGACGATGGCGGCCCAAGGTTCGACGAAGGCGCAAGCAGCGGTGATGGCGACGAGTGCCCCGAGGACACCGTTGACGATTGTCGGGATGTCGGCCGTTTTCTTGTGAATCATGACGATGGCAAGAGCGCCGAGCGCACCGGCAGCCGTGGCGAGCATCGTCGTGAGAGCGACGTAACCGAAGAAGCCGTCCGCGACCGACATCGTCGATCCGGCGTTGAAACCGAACCAGCAGAGCCAGAGCACGAGTCCACCGACGACCGTCAAGACGTGGTTATGACCGGCGAGCGATTCCGTTTTACGACGTGGTTTCAAGATGATGGTGGCCATGAGTGCGGCCATCCCGCCTTGAAGGTGGACGACAGCCGAACCGGCGAAGTCTTGCATGCCCATCGTCCCAAGAAGTCCACCGGCCCATACCGAGCGGGCGACGATTGGATACAGGATGGCGACGAAGAAGATGCCGAACAAGACGTAAGCAGATAGTTTAGCCCGCTCTGCGAAACCACCCCAAGCGATGGCGAGTGCGACGGCGACGAATGACAACTGGAACAAGAATTTGATATCGATGGAGACGTTGGCCCAATCTAGGCTCGTGAACGAACCGTTCATGAAGAAACCTTCCGTCCCGAACCAGCGGGTCCCGTCCCCGAATGAGAGGCCGAAGCCGACAGCCCAAAAGGCGAGTGCCGCCACAGAGAGGCTGATGATTTGTTTGACTGCGACGTGCCCGGCGTTTTTAGCCCGGAGCGTCCCCGTCTCGAGCAACCCAAATCCAAGTTGCATCGTCAAGACGAGCAAGGCGGCGATGAGTACGAACAGCGTGTCCATATAATATAAGATGTCTTCCATGTTGCGATTCCTCCTTTTTTCCGATTGATGATTCAAAAGTTGTTTTCAGTGTAAGACGAAAAAATCAACTTGGATTGCAAATTGTCAGATTATCTGACATAGTTTTTTTATGAAGAGGAGGACGGGCGATGGACTATAAATCGAAGAAAGTGATCGGGATGGGCGTCATCACTGAACTGACGGGACTTTCGGAGCGGCAAGTCCGCTATTATGAGTCGAAAGGGCTTGTTTTTCCGGAACGGACAAAAGGTGGTTCACGTAAATATTCTTTCCATGACGTGGAACGATTGATTGATGTGGCCTCGAAACTCGAGGACGGGTGGCGGATTCAAGATATCAAAGATCGCGAGAAGCGCTTGTCGACGAAACAGCGTGACGATTTGATTCGTGGTCAGCTTAATTCGGCCTTCCGCACGTATCCGCCAAAGAAATGACACAAAGAAAACACAATGAAAATGCTTCACATTAGCATTATTCTAATTAATTTCTGTATAATGTTTTTGAGTTCACATACCTATAGAAGAAGAGTGTAGGAGAATTATAGAGGGGAATGACGCGACGTATGAACGATACTATTTTGAAGGCGTTTAAAGGAGAGGCGACAGACTATGTGCCCGTCTGGTACATGCGCCAAGCCGGACGCTACCAACCAGAATATCGTGAGATCAAAAAAACGAGGACCTTATTCGAAATCACCCATGATGCCGAACTGTGTGCCTACGTGACAGAGCTCCCGGTAAAACAACTAGGAGTCGACGCGGCCATTCTGTATAAAGATATTATGACGCCACTTCCGTCGATGGGTGTCGATGTGGAAATCAAGAGCGGCATCGGGCCGGTCATTGATAACCCGTACCGGACGATGGAAGACGTGGAACGCCTAAAACCACTCAACACGGACGACATCTCGTACGTGTTCGAGACGATCCGTTTGCTTCGGGAACGTTTAGAAGTCCCGCTCATCGGGTTCTCGGGCGCGCCGTTCACACTCGCAAGCTATATGATTGAAGGCGGCCCATCGAAGAGCTACCACCGGACGAAAGCGCTCATGTACGCCGAGCCGGACGTTTGGAACGCGCTCATGGACAAGCTTGGTGACATGGTCATCACGTATGCGACGGCGCAGGCGGAGGCCGGCATCCAAGCGTTCCAGTTGTTCGACTCATGGGTCGGGACGCTCAGCCGCAAAGATTATGTTCGTTATATCAAACCGACGACGGAACGAATCTTCACCGAGTTGCGCAAGCTCGACATCCCGCTCATCATGCACGGTGTCGGAGCGAGCCATCTCGTCGAGGAGTGGCAAGACCAGCCGCTCGACGTCGTCGGACTCGACTGGCGCCTGTCGATTCAAGAAGCGCGCGACCGCGGCATCACAAAAGCGGTCCAAGGTAACCTTGACCCGTCATTCTTGCTGGCTCCGTGGCCGATCATCGAGGCGAAAGTGAAAGAAATCCTCGATGAGGGGATGAAACAACCTGGATACGTCTTCAACTTGGGACATGGGGTGTTCCCGGAAGTCGATCCGTCTGTGCTCGTCAAATTGACAGCATTTATCCATGACTACTCACGTGAAAAAATGGGAGGCACATCATTATGAAAACCGTCGGATTACTCGTAATGGCTTATGGGACACCATACAAACCTGAAGATATCGAGCGTTACTATACGCACATCCGCTATGGCCGCAAACCTTCACCGGAAGCACTTCAAGACTTGACGGAGCGCTATGAGGCCATCGGTGGCGTGTCACCGCTCGCGAAAATCACAATCGATCAAGCGGAGACGCTCCGTGACATCTTGAACGAGCGCCACGTCGGCGAAATCGAGTTCAAGCTCTATATCGGGCTCAAGCACATCGAACCGTTCGTAGAAGATGCGGTCGCGCAAATGGCGAACGACGGCATCAAAGAAGCCGTATCGGTCGTATTGGCCCCGCACTACTCGTCATACAGCGTCAAGTCGTACAATGGACGGGCGCATGAAGAAGCCGCGAAGTATGGCGTCGAAATCCGTTCGGTCGAATCGTGGTACGATGAGCCGAAATTCATCAACTGGTGGGCGGAAGCCATCAAAGCGACGTTCGCGAACTTGCCGGTACCTGCCGAGAAGGCTTGCTTGATCGTCTCGGCGCACAGTCTCCCAGAGAAGATTTTGGCAGGCGGCGACCCGTATCCGGATCAATTGAAAGAGACGGCTGACAAAATCGCCCAAGCGGCGGGCGTACCGAACTATGAGGTCGGTTGGCAGTCGGAAGGCAACACGCCTGACCCGTGGATCGGACCGGACGTCCAAGATTTGACGGCTGAACTTTATGAAAAGCATGGCTATGAGGCGTTCGTTTACACGCCGGTCGGATTTGTCGCGGATCACCTCGAGGTGCTCTTCGATAACGACGTGGAATGTAAAGTCGTCTGTGACCGCCTTGGCGTTCACTACGCGCGCCCGAACATGCCAAACGCGGAGCGGAGCTTCATTGAAGCCATCGCCGATCGCATGGAAAGCGTGATTGTACATCATGCGTAATGTAACGATTGTCGGTGGTGGGATCACAGGTCTCACCGCCGCTTTTTATGCCGAACGTTATTTACCGGAGGATGTCACGATCAAGCTCGTCGAGACGAGCGGGCGGCTAGGCGGAAAAATCGATACGTTTGAGACGGGAGAATTTGCGGTCGAACGAGGTCCCGACTCTTACGTGTTCCGTAAGACGGCGATGACGGATTTGATTCATGACGTCGGTCTCGGCGATGAAATCGTCCGGAACGGGGTCGGACAAGCGTACGTACTCCATCATGACGGGTTGCATCCGATTCCGAAACAGACGGTCATGGGCATCCCGCTCGACGTTGATGCGTTCAAGGACACGACGCTCTTATCGGACGAAGAACATGCCGCGCTCCGGGCGATGCTCTTATCGCCACCGGACGTCGAGGCGCCGGAAACGGACGTCTCACTCGGCCTATACTTGCGGGAACGGGTCGGGGACCCGATTGTCGACCGGTTGATCGAACCGCTCCTTTCCGGGATTTACGCGGGAGACATCGACAAGATGAGCGCCTTGTCGACGTTCCCTCAGTTCATCGAAGGCGAGAAAAAGCACGGAAACTTGTATGAAGGGATGCGTCACTTGCGCCCCGAACAACGGGTCGCGGAAGTCGGTGCCAAGAAAGTCGGACAGTTCGCTTCACTCAAACGAGGGTTGAAGTCGCTCACCGATCGTCTTGCCGAGCGGCTAGAGCGCACCGAGATCGTCTTGAACTGTTCGGTCGAACAAGTCGAGGAGATTGAGGGCGGATATCGCCTGCTGACGAATCGAGGCGATATCGAGTCCGATCACCTCATCTTGACGGTCCCGCCCCGGCTCATCCGTCAGTTCTTACCAAAAGTCGACAGTAATTTTCTTGCGGATATGAAGCCGCACGCGACGGCGACGTGTTCGCTCGTATTCAAAGAAGACGATATTGAGCTGCCGTTCGTCGGGACGGGCTTCGTCACGAGCCAAGAGGCGGATGTGACGATTACGGCGTGCACGTTCATCGACCAGAAATGGCCGCACGCCGTGCCGGAAGGGTATCACGTCCTGCGCGTCTTTCTCGGACGTCCGGGCGCCGATGAGATCGTCGATGCGTCCGATGAGGAGATTGTCGCGACGGCGTTACGTGACCTTGGCGGCTTGATGACGATTAAAGCAGCTCCGCTCGAGACGGTCGTCAGCCGGCTCCGGGACGGGTTGCCACCTTACGCGGTCTTCCATTCCGACCGGGTCCGCGCGTTGCGCGCCGAGATGGGCCGCGTCTATCCCGGCATTCTGCTCGCGGGCATCGCCTATGACGGGATCGGCATGCCGGACTGCATCAAGAGCGTCCATGAACAGATTAAGGCGCTCGCGGAAGAAGGGTAAAGATTCGGAAGGGGAGGTGTCGGATTATTCCGATGGCCTCTCTTTTTGTTATAGTTATAAGCGAAACAGAAAAAAGAGGAGTGGATGTTGATGACAACGTACAAATTGTTCGTATCCGATATGGATGGCACGATCCTGCACAACCACACGAAAATTGCACCCGAGACGGCAGAAATCGTCCGTGCGGCAGAAGCACAAGGGATTCGCTTTGCGATTGCGACGGGACGCAATTACTTCAACGCGAAAGAGATTCTCGACGAGGTTGGCCTCACGTGCCCGATCGTCTCTTCGAACGGCGGCCGCGTACTGACGGAAACGGGTGACGTGTTGCACGAAATCGATTTGACGACGGAAGAAGCGCTCGAGGTCGTTTCGGTGTTGCATCAAGACCACAAATATTCAGACGTCTTCTATGAAATGTATTCAGAGGCGGGCCTCGTCGCGAGCCGACTCGATTTGATCGATGCGACGATGGAGAACTTGAAGCAAAACGGCGATGAGCGGTCGCTCGAGATGTATGAGTTTTTCCAGAAACGGTATTACGTCAACGAGGACGTCCGTCTTGTCGAAGACATCGAGGACTTTATTAAGAACGAGGCCGGACGCGTCTATAAATTCATCGCCTTCTCGAGCCATTTCGAGAAGATGTCGTCATTGTGGACGGAAATCGATGAGCGCGTGGAAGGCGTGTACGTCACGTCTTCAGGTAACGATAATATTGAAGTCATGGCGAACGGGGCCGATAAAGGGCACGGCGTCAAAAAATTGGCCGAGCATTTCGGTGTCGATTTATCAGAAGTCGTCGTCATCGGGGACAACTTGAACGATGTCCCGATGTTTGAAGTGGCCGGTAAAGCCATCGCGATGGCGAATAGTCATGAAGACTTGATTGCCATCAGCCACCACGTCACAGAGCGTCATGACGAATATGGCGTCGCGAACGCATTGAAACGCGTCATGAACGGGGAATGGAAGTAAACGAGTTGTAGCGTCGGGCCGCGGTCTCGTATAATACAATTAACGATTATCCTTAGGAGGAACCTACTGTGAAATTTATTTTCAACCCGGATATCCGGGACCCGAAACTCAACTTGGCGGTCGAGGAATATATCCTCAAACATTTGAACGTCGAGCATGAGGATTACTTCTTGTTCTATATTAATGGCCCGTCGATCATCATCGGCAAGAACCAGAACACATCAGAAGAAGTCAACTTGAAATATATCGAAGAGAACGGGATTGACGTCGTCCGTCGCTTGTCGGGCGGCGGTGCCGTCTATCATGACGAAGGCAACTTGAACTTCAGCTTCATCACAAAAGATGACGGCAACTCGTTCAACAACTATAAGAAGTTCACGCAACCAATCGTCGACGCCTTGAAGCAACTCGGCGTCGAGGCAGAGTTGACAGGACGTAACGATATCCAAGTCGGCGAACGGAAAATCAGCGGGAATGCCCAGTTCACGACGCGCGGCCGCATGTTCAGCCACGGGACGCTCATGTTCAACTCGAACATCGAGGAAGTCGTCAACTCGCTCAACGTCTCGGAAGAGAAGATGCGTTCAAAAGGAATCAAGTCGGTCCGTAGTCGCGTCGCCAACATCACGGAATTCTTAGAAGAAGAGATGGCGATGGAGCACTTCGTCGAGGCGCTGCTCCATTCGATTTACGACGGACAGGAGCCGGAACGCTACGTGCTTCGTGACGAGGACTGGGAGATCGTTCAGGATATCTCGAAAGAGCGTTATGCGAACTGGGACTGGAACTTCGGGAAATCGCCGAAGTTTGATGTCGAGTCAAAACGTCGCTTCCCGATCGGTACGATTGACGTGCGCTTGAACGTCAACAAAGGAACGATCACGGAAGCGAAAATCTACGGGGACTTCTTCGGTGTCGGGGATATCCATGACGTCGAACAAGCCCTCGTCGGGACGCGATTCGAACGCGGCGCGATTCGGGAACAATTGTCACAGCTTGACGTCAAACATTACTTCGGCAACGTCGAACTCGAAGAACTCGTCGATCTCATTAGCTGAAGCGGTTTTTCACGCAGAAGGGCCTCTCCGTAGAGGTCCTTCTTTTTGGCGTTTTCGTGACAGGTTGTCTGGAGCGTTGCGCGTCGTTCCGGCGAGGCGTATCATAATCAGTGCAAGCGCTTTCGTGAGATGGAGTCAACCAATGGGAGGAAACGATATGTATCGATTTATCACTGAATGGATGGACACGAATTTGATGTGGGTGACGGAACAACCGACGTTTGATCTCGCCGTCCAAGCGATTGGCCTTGAACTCGAAGGTCGAGGCATCGTCAATGACGCGTTCGCGCGCGTCGTGACGGAGCAAGAGCGGACGATTCCGTCGGGCGTGACCGATGTCGCCGTACCGGTCGCCGTCGTCGATGTGCCGATCCGCGTCTCGAAACAGGACGGCATCAGCTTGCTTCATCTCAATCAGCCGTTTGCGATGCAGACGATTGCGGGAGAGAGCATCCGCGCCGAAGCGATTTTCTTCATCACGGCGACGACGGAAGCGAAACAGTCGGCGCTCCACAAGTTGATGGACGATTTGCTCATGGACGACGAGGCATTACAGGCGCTCGTGCACGTCCAGAGTCGGACCGGATTGTATCATTTGCAGACGATGGACTTGAAAGCGTTTTCTTATTGAAACGTTTCATGTACAATGAAGATAACTGAAAAAGAGCGCGGCTGCCGTGCTCTTTTTTACGGCTCAAAAGTGAATAGTCATTCATTTTCAAAGGGGGATTATCATGGCAAACTTAGTCACAGCACTACAAGGCGTTGTGGCCGCGCATCCGAACAAGGCGGCCTACGTGTTTGGGGAAGACACGGTCAGCTACGGACAGTTCTATGGACAAGTCGAGGCGATGGCGGCGACGCTCGAGCAAAAAGGCATCGGTCAAGGCGACCACGTCGCGCTCGTCCTCGGCAACAGCCCCGCGTTCTTGATTTCGTATTTCGCGGTGCTCGCCCGGGGTGGGGTCGTCATTCCGATCAACCCTACATACACGCCGGACGAGATGGCCTACATCTTGCTCGATGGCGACGTTAAGGCGATCGTCGCCTTGTCGCCGCTCGTCGCGCAAGCGGAAGCCGCACTCACGAAATTACCGCAACTCCGACTCGTCATCTCGGTCCCTTATGCGGACGTACCGGCGTTGAAGCGAGATGGGGATATCGAGTTCTTGCCGTTCAACGAGGCGTTCGCGACGACAAAAGCCAAAGTGGTCGAAGTCGATGAGGACGAGGTTGCCGTCATCCTGTATACGAGCGGGACGACCGGGAAACCGAAAGGCGCCTTGTTGACGCATCTCAACTTGTTCTCGAACGCCCATTCGATTGGGGAGTATTTGGAGATCACGCCGGAAGACAAAGCGCTCGCTGCCTTGCCGATGTTCCACGTCTTCTGTCTGACCGTCATCGTCAACGCACCGCTCCTACGCGGGGCGACCATCGTCATCTTGCCAAAATTCTCACCGCAGGACGTGTTCGACCTCGTCCCGAAACATCGCGTCAGCATTTTTGCCGGCGTACCGACGATGTACAACTTCCTGTTGCAGACGGCGATGAAAGTTCCGGCCTATGCCTCGGCGCTCAAGCATGTCCGCGTCTTCGTATCCGGTGGAGCGAGTCTGCCGGTCCAGTTGCTCGAATCGTTCGAGCAAAAGTTCGAGTGTAAGATTCTCGAAGGATACGGCCTGTCCGAGGCGTCACCGGTCACGTGTTTCAATCCGCTCCACGGTGAGCGGAAAGCCGGATCGATCGGGCCGTCAATCGTCCACGTGGAGAACAAGGTCGTCGATGAGCTCGGAGAAGAGGTCGGAGTCGATGAGGTCGGTGAACTGATCGTCCGTGGACCGAACGTGATGAAAGGCTATTACAAACTGCCGGAAGAGACGTCGATGACGCTTCGCGACGGCTGGCTCTATACGGGCGACTTGGCGAAACGTGACAAGGACGGTTATTTTTATATCGTCGACCGCAAGAAGGACATGGTCATCGTCGGTGGCTATAACGTCTATCCGCGCGAAGTCGAAGAAGTGCTCTATCAACATCCGGGCATCGTCGAAGCAGCCGTCATCGGGGTGCCGGATGCCGAGCAAGGGGAAGCGGTCAAAGCGTTCATCGTCACGCGAGACGAACAGGTGACGCTCGACGAGATTCGAGCGTTCGCGGCGACGAAACTGGCGAAATACAAACAGCCGACGCATATCGAAATCATCGAGGAGCTGCCGCGGAACACGACCGGGAAGATTTTACGGACTGTCTTGAAGAGCGAGCAATTCCAACGTAATTGACTACGGAAGGAGCGACGAAACCGGTCGCTCCTTTTTATTCGAAAGAATTGACACCGTTACCGGGTAGGGGTATATTAGTGGTGAGGTGATAATCATGGAAGAATTCATGCATGACGAACCGATCGTTCCGCGCGAAGACGCCGAACGTGAAGCGCTCAGCAAACGGCTACGCCGGATTGAAGGACAAGTACGTGGGATTCAAAAGATGGTCGAGAGCGACCGCTACTGCGTCGATATTTTGACCCAGACGTCAGCCATTCAAGCGGCACTCAAACAAGTCGAGATGCAACTGCTCGAACGTCACATGCGTAAATGTTTGGTCCATGCGAGTGAAACGGAAAACATGGACCCGTACATTGACGAATTGATGACAATCGTCAGCCGCATCAAGAAGTAAGGAGGTGCTCGGATGAAAACCGTCGAACTGTCGATTCAAGGGATGACATGCGCCGCATGTTCGGCCCGCATCGAGAAAGTATTGAATAAAATGGACGGTGTCGAGGCGACCGTCAACTTGCCGCTCGAGACGGCGACAATTCGCGTCGACGACGGCATCACCGAAGACGAGCTGATCGCCCGCATCGAGAAAATCGGCTACGGCGCAGAACGGAAGGCGGAACTGACGCCCAAACACGACCTGCGCCCGCTCGAGCGAAAAGTGCTCATCTCGGCGCTGTTGTCGGCGCCGCTTCTGCTCGTCATGATTACGCACATCCCGGGTGTGACGTTCCATGCCGATTGGCTGATGAGTCCGTGGTGGCAGTTCGCGCTCGCCACGCCGGTCCAATTCTGGATTGGGGCCCAGTTTTATCAGGGGGCGTATAAGAGTTTGAAGAGCGGCGCGGCCAATATGGACGTGCTCGTGGCGACAGGGACGTCGGCGGCCTACTTTTACTCCGTCTTCGAGATGCTCGCCCATCCGATGCACCCGTCGCTCTATTTCGAGACGAGCGCAGTCTTAATCACGCTCGTATTGCTCGGGAAATGGTTAGAGGCTCGAGCCAAAGAGAAAACGACCGACGCGCTCAAGTCGCTTCTGTCGTTACAGGCGAAAGAGGCGATTTTACTCGTCGACGGCGTCGAACGTTCGGTCGCAATCGATTTGGTCAAAGCCGGCGACGTCATCGTCGTTCGTCCTGGTGAGAAAGTGCCGGTCGACGGGAAAATCGTCGATGGCGAGACGGTCATCGATGAGTCGATGCTGACCGGAGAGTCGATCCCATCCGAGAAAACTGTCGGAGCCGATGTCGTCGGCGGAACGATTAACCGTTCACACCGGGTGTTGATGGTCGCTGAACGTGTTGGTAGCGAGACGATGCTCGCCCAAATTGTCCGCGTCGTTGAACAGGCCCAGACGGATAAGGCACCGATTCAGCGACAGGCCGACCGGATTTCGGGTGTGTTCGTCCCAATCGTCGTCGCCATCAGCGCCTTGACGTTCGCGGTCTGGACGCTCGGGTTCAACGACTTTGATACGGCGATTCGAGCCTCGATTGCCGTCCTCGTCATCGCCTGTCCGTGTGCTCTCGGTTTGGCGACACCGACATCGATTATGGTCGGGACAGGTCGTGCCGCCGAACGGGGCGTCTTATTTAAAGGAGGCGGCCAACTCGAATCGTTGAACGGTGTCGACATCGTCGTCTTCGATAAGACGGGGACACTCACGAAAGGGACGCCGGAAGTCGTGGCGACGTTCGGAGACGCTTCGATTTTGAAGTTGGCCATTATGGCCGAGCGTCAGTCGACCCATCCGCTTGCCGAGGCGATTGGTCGTGGTGAAGGCAGCGGCCAGGTCGAACGCGTCGAAGAGTTGGCCGGTCGAGGATTGAAAGCGGTCGTGGATGGGAAACCTCTACGTATCGGTTCGGTCCGCATGATGCAAGAAGCCGGTTTCGCCTTACCGGATTGGGATATGCAGGCGATGACGCCTGTCTATGTGGCCGACGAGTCCGGAATCGTCGCGGCGTTCGGTCTCCAAGATCAATTAAAAGAGCGGAGCCGTGCCGTTGTGCAACATCTCGCCATGACGAGACAAGTGTACGTCTTGACCGGTGACCGCAAAGAAGTCGCATTGGATATTGCCCATCAACTCGGGATTCCCGAAGCGAACGTCATCGCCGAGGTGCTACCGGTCGAGAAAGCGGATCACGTCGAAGCGTTGAAGCGCCAAGGACGTGTCGCCATGGTCGGGGACGGCATGAATGATGCGCCGGCTCTCGCCGTCGCGGATGTCGGGATTGCGTTCGGGAGCGGGACGGATGTCGCGTTAGAAGCGGCTGATGTCACGGTGATGGGACAAGACATCGAGGGCGTGAACCGCGCCATCGAGATGAGTTCATTGACGATGCGCAACATTCGGCAAAACCTGTTCTGGGCGCTGGCATATAACAGTCTAGGCATCCCAGTCGCAGCGGCAGGTCTGCTCGCCCCATGGATTGCCGGGGCAGCCATGGCGTTCAGTTCGGTCTCGGTCGTCTTGAATGCATTACGATTGAAAACACAAGGAGGAAAATCAACATGAATGAAACGACTTTAAAAGTAGAAGGTATGACATGCAACCATTGCAAAGCAGCGGTCGAAGGGGCGCTGACGGAATTAGACGGCGTCGAATCAGCGATCGTCTCGCTCCAGGACCATCGGGTCGATGTCATCCATAACGATAAAATCTCGAAACGAGCGATGATTGAAGCCATCGAAGAACAAGGCTACGACGTCAACGCATGATTCAACGCTCTCGCCTACAGCGGGAGCTTTTTTTGTGATGTTCAACCGAGTCGAAACATGCTATATTATAGGTGATAATGAGAATCGGTATCAACGAGGAAGGTGGGGCAAGATGGAAATCATGATGATTAGCGGCGTACTGGCCTTACTGAGTGGAGGCACAGTATTCCTCGCGCAACAGATGCGCACGCGGCCGACACGGTAAGGAAGGGGAGACCCTTCTTTTTTTGTCGATTCGTTGACGTGTAGCGAGCACATTCAAAGCCCAAGAAACGAGCCCATTCCCATCTTTAGTCCATAATTGTTTGATATGATATGTAAAAACGTTGCAGAGGTGACTCGAATGTACACAATTTATTTAGTGGATGACGAAATTAATTTGAACAAGATGCTCGTCACATATTTGGAGCAGGAAGGGTATCGCGTCCGGTCGTTCACCGACGGAATCTCGGCCCAAGCTGCCATCAAGGACGAGCCGGACCTATGGGTGCTCGATATTATGCTCCCCGACTTGGACGGATTCCAGTTGTTGAAACAAATCAAGGCGACGAACGCCTTCACACCGACCATCTTCATTTCGGCACGTGACGAAGATATCGATAAAATCATCGGACTCGAAATGGGGTCTGACGATTATATCGCCAAACCGTTCTTGCCACGCGAGCTTGTCATCCGGGTGAAGAAGTTGATTGACCGGGTGTACGGCTCAAAATCGAACGAACATATCGAGTATGGGGAATATACGATTTATCCCGAGAAACGTCTCATCCGACACGAACAGGATGAAATCGATTTGACGTCGAAAGAGTTTGACTTATTGCTGCTGTTCCTTGAACACCCGGGTTCGGCGTTGTCGCGTGAACAGATTCTTGAAGGCGTCTGGGGCCATGACTATTTCGGTTCGGACCGCGTCGTCGATGATTTGGTGCGGCGCCTGCGGAAGAAATTGCATCGCTTGGAGCTCGAGACGCTCTATGGCGTCGGTTATCGACTCGTTAAGCCATGAAGCTCGATCACCTTCAGCCGAAGCGGCTCATGTGGAAAATCTGGGTGTTGATTCTCCTCATCATCGTGACGCTCGCCTTGATGATTTTATTGACGATCCGTTCCTCGATCACGCAATTCATCGATGAACAAGTGTATGAGACGTTGCAAGATGTCGATTATTACCTGGGGAATACGAACGAGTTGGAAAATATCCCGCAAAATCCGATTGAGTATGATCGCCGGCAACAAGAGTCCCGTTCGGTCAACCAGCTCATCTTTTTACCGAATGGACGAATCATTTATGGATCGGCACCGCTCGAGCTGACGAACCGGATGTATCAAGAAGCAATCGACCAGACGAGCGAGGTCGCCAAATATCAGACGACGATTGACGGAGAGGACGTCTACTATATCATCCGTCAAAACGAGTATGATGGCGAGCTCATCTATCAGGCATCTTATGCGTGGGACGCCTATCGCCGTGAACTCGTCTCGACGCTCTACTGGCGCATCTCGATTTTAATCGGAGTCATCAGCTTGCTGTCGTTGATTCCGGCCCTCTGGATGTCGCGTGAGCTGACGAAACCGATCGTCGAGATGGAACGGGCAGTCGAAAAAATCTCGAACCGTCAATGGGAGACGGTGCTTCCGCTCGCGCGTCAAGACGAGCTCGGCCAATTGGCCCGCTCGATTGATGCGATGCGGCAAGAGCTGCAAGAGCAGGACGTGGCTCAACAGGCGTTGCTCCAAAACATCTCCCACGATTTGAAGACGCCAATCATGGTCATCCGCGGTTATGCCCAATCCATCGGAGACGGCATCTATCCGACCGGAGACTTGAAAGGGTCGGCCGAGGTCATCGACGAAGAGGCCTCACGGCTCGAGAAGAAAGTCGTCGATTTGCTATACGTCACCAAGTTGGAATATTTCAAGGGCCAAGAGATGCGGCTTGAACCGATCAATCTCGATAAATTGGTGGAACTACTCGTCAGCCGGTTTAAATTGCGTGGCAACGTGGACTGGACGGTCGAAGGGCATGCCGGTGAGATGCTCGGTGATGGGGAACAGATTCGTGTCGCATTCGAGAATGTGCTCGATAACGCTCTGCGTTACGCCGAATCGAGGATTCATATCCGTCTGTCGCATACTGAGGCAGGAGTCGAGATCACGATTGAGAATGATGGTCCACCTGTCGACGAGAACCTCGACTTGTTCCATCAATTCTCACGTGGAAAACAAGGGAAGTTTGGACTCGGTCTCTTCATCGTTCAACGGATTGTGACGCTTCATGAGGGGACGGTCGCATTGGGAAATACAAGTGACGGAGTTGCTGTGCATTTTCACTTTCCGCCCTCGAATTCGATAAAAAAACTAAAGTTAGATTCTCGAAATTAAAAATCAGCCACGCGTTGGCTGATTTTTTTAATGGGAAATGTTGGAGTTCGATTTGTGAAAACGATGATTCCTTGTTATGAATGAGAGGTAAGGCAATACATCCATGATGGAGGCAGATCAGATGACTAAGTTGACGAATGAAACAAGAGCTTTGATTCCGGTGTTTAATGAGTACGGGGAGGCGGAGACGCTCGTCTATCAATCAGATGGGGTTCAACGCTTGAAAGGCTCACCCCTTCACTTACTCGAATCCGCCTGTCTATATTACGGTTCAAGTATCCAAGGACGGATTGAAGCGGCCCGTGGCGTACTCGGCCCGCACCGGAAAACGCCCGTCATCATGGATTGGCACGCAGATACAATCTTTTTCCCGACCATCGCCAAAGAAAGCCCGGACTGTGCTTGGATCAATTTTTCACATGTGCACAAGGCGAATAAAAGTGGAAAAGGGAGCAAAATTTTATTCCATTCGGGAGAAACGGTCGATGTCCCGGTATCCAGTCACACGGTCGATAAACAAAAACAACGCGCCATCCAATTATCGTACTCCTTCCAGAAACGCTTTCACTGAAACACATTCAGTCAGGTTTAAAGATTGAAATCGATGACGAACCCCTCTATGATGAAGAAGAATAGTTCATATGTGTATTTGCACATTATCTGAAAGCGAGGGGTCAACATGTTTTTTCAAAAAATGATTGAACGAGGGAAACTGGTCATCGTGTTTTTACTCGTCGCAGTCGTCGTCGGAGTGCTCACGTTCTTCCAACTTCCGAAGCGTGAAATTCCGGAGACGAGTGTCAATATCATCTTGATTCAGACGCCATATCCAGGCGCGACCGCAGAGACGGTCGAACGGAACGTCACGAATATTTTGGAGACTGAATTGAGAGGACTCGATGGAATCGAGAATGTGTCATCATTATCCGCATCCGAGTTCTCAAACATCACCGTCGAGTATGAAGACGGCTTCGACCGAAGTGAGCTCCAGGCGAACGTGCGTCAAGCCATTTCGGATGCCGCGCCGCGCTTGCCTGACAATGCGCTCGCACCAACCGTCAATGACTCGATCGGACAATTGCCGGTCGCGTCATACTTGTTGACTGCGGACGACCGCGAATCGTTGCAGGCGGCCCGTGAAGATGTCGAGCGGTTGGAGGAGCGCTTATTGCGGACCGATGGCGTGACGGGTGTGACCATCAAAGGATTACCAGAAACCGAATTCGTCGTCTCGCTCGACTCGGCCGAACTCGGCGAGCGTCAACTCGCCTTCCCGGACGTCTTGACGGCCATCAATGAAGAATATAAGACGACTCCGCTCGGCCGTCAGTCGACGGAAGAAGGCATCTATCAGTTGGCGATCGACAGTTTGACGAACGTCAATGACATGGGTCAAGTCGTCGTCGGATCGGTGAACGGGACGCCCGTTCTACTCGAAGACGTCGGTACGGTCGAAGAGACGGAAAAAGCGGTCACGGACCTCGTCTCGCTCGATGGACAGCCCGCCATTTCCTTGACGGTCACGATCGAGTCGGGACAAGATATCCCGACGCTTCAAGAACGCGTCGATGAAGTTGTCGCCACAGAAGTCGGTGATGTCGCTGGTGTCGAGCTCGTCCCTTATTACGAGCAGGCCAAAGCGGTCGACGCGATCTTCTCGTCGTTGACGAAAGAGTTCATCGTCGCCATGATTGCCGTCATCGTCGTCACGACGATCGGATTGACGGTCTCAGGATCAATCATCGTCAGCTTGGCGATTCCATTATCATTCTTGCTCGCGTTAATCCCGCTTCGTTTCACGGGGGTCGACTTGAACCAAATCTCCATCATCGGGGCCATCATCGCCCTCGGGATTCTCGTCGATGACGCCATCGTCGTCAACGACAATATCCTGCGCCGTTATCGGAAAGGGGACACGGCGATGGGAGGTGCCGTACGCGGGACGAAAGAAGTGTGGGGCTCAATCGTCACATCGACGCTCGCCGTCGTCTTCGCGTTCTTGCCGTTGACGCTCTTGTCTGGTGCGAACGGGAACTTTATTCGCGCCTTGCCGACCGTATTGGCGCTGTCGGTGCTCGCCTCGATGGTCATCAGTTTGACCCTCGTCCCGATTGCCCAATACTGGTTGAACCGAAAACAAGTCAAAGTTTCCAAACGAGAGCCAGGTTGGCTAGGAAAACCGCTCAACCGTCTCAGTAATTTCTATGCGGACAAGTTGCTGCCGAAAGTTGCGAAGCGCCCGTGGACGTTCGGGCTCGTCGGTTTCGTCATCACGACCGCCTTGTACGGATTGATTCTTTTGACTCCGTTTGAATTCTTCCCGGCCGCGAACCGACCAGAAGTCGTGACGAGCGTCACATTCCCGGTCCAGACCGACTTGGAAGAGACGGAACGGAGACTTCAAGCCATCGAGGAAGAGTTCCAAAGCATCGATGGTGTCACCGAGACGTCAATCTTTGCCGGGGGCGGGTTACCGAGCCTATTCACGGGTGGACTCGACCAAACGGGTGACAACACCGGTCAAGTCGTCGTCCGCGTCGATAACGAGACAATCGATGCGATTCAATTGATTGATCAGTATACGACGCAAATCCGTGAGAATAACCCGGACGCTGAAATCTTCTTGGATACGCAACAACAAGGACCGCCGACGTCGGCACCTGTCGAATTCACGATGCGCGGCGAGACGATCGACGAGCTCGTGGCAGCTCGTGATGCCGTGAAAGCGGACCTCGAGGAGATTGATGGTGCGCTCGTCCTCGACAACATTAAAGAACCGTTCCAGACGCTCACGTATGAGCTCGACCGTGACGCGATGGCGGCAGCTGGCGTCACAGCGAAAGCGATCAGTGACCAGATTCGTCTCGTCACGGACGGAATTCCAATCGGTACGTTCGATGATGGTGTCGAACAGCGCGATGTGAAAATCGTCGTCGATGCGGAAGCGAACCGTGAGGCGCTCGCCTTGGACGAGATTCTCGTCCCGGTCGAAACGGAGGCCGGCCCGCCGGTCGCACCGCTCAGCACGTTCGTCACCGAGACGACGACGGAACAGATTCAACAGATTCCGCGTGAGAACGGGGAACGGACCGTGACGCTTCAAATCTATGCGAGCGAAGGCATGGACGAGGAGGCGTTCAAACAAGACGTCGACCGTGTGCTCAACGATGCGGAGTCTGCCTTGACCGATGACGGGATCGCGTTTGATCAATCGGGGGCAAGCGACACACAAAACGAGTTCTTCCTTGAACTTGCTACGTTGTTCGTCGTCGTCCTGTTCTTGATCTTCTTGATTATTGCGTTCCAGTTCAATTCATTGTCACTGCCGTTACTCGTCTTGTTCACGATTTACTTGGCGATTGCCGGAGCGGTCGTCGGGCTGTTCATCACGCAGACGCCATTTAGCTTCATGGCTTCGATGGGGATTGTCTCGCTCGCCGGAATCGTCGTCCGGAACGCCGTCGTCTTGTTCGAGTTCATCGAGCAAGGGATTCGGGACGGCATGGCGGTCACGACCGCTGTCTATGAGGCAGGCCGGGCCCGGATTCGTCCGATCCTGTTGACGGCCTTGACCGCCGTCGTCGCCCTGTTGCCAGTCGCGTTCGGGCAAGACCCACTCTTCAAACCACTTGCCATCTGTATCGTGTCAGGGATTTTGTTCTCGACGGTACTGACGCTCGTGCTCGTCCCGGCGTACTATTTGATTTTGGCGAAACGTCGCCACCGAGATAAACCGTTCACGGAGTAAGGGGAAGGCCGGCCATCGTGCCGGTCTTTTTTTCATGTCGGCTGTCTAGATGTCGATGGAAGGCATGTTTTTGTGAGATGCTCTATGGGTATAATAAGAGAAGGACTTCACAATATTGGAGGGAATCAACGATGAATGATTCATACACATGGTTAAATCGCCGGACGATTCGCCCGGCTTACAGTGCGACAGGGGGCCGAGCGTGGACGAGCGAACGTGTCGTCCGTCCGGATGCAGCCCGTGGGAAGACAGTTCGCGGCGTCAAACGCGTACGTCGTCCGTATACGGATGAGCACGGCAACCGCCGTTATACAACGGGGCGTGTCGTCATCACTGACGCGGCTCGCCAAGCACGCGCGCATGGACATGGAGAGTCGGCCGTTCAACTTGAGCTGTCGGTACCGACACCGTATGAGCGCGTGAAAGAAATGATTCCGACGAAGAAAGTACTCGTGCCGGTCATGGCCGGGATTGCCGTCGCTGGAGGACTCGCCGGTGCGATTTACGCGCTTCGGAAGAAGAGACAAAACAAGAACAAATAAAAAAATCGCCCCTAATTCGGGCGATTTTTTTATTTGAGACGGTCCGCAAGAATCCGTTCGAGCTGTTGCTCGCCGAGTTCGCGCATCTCTGCTTCATTCTCTTCATCGTATGCCTCGTCAGTGAAACGTCCGACGAATTCGACTTTCCCGTTGCCGAGTTCACGGAAGACGAGGTTTTTCCGGTCTTGATAGAAGACGACGCGATATTCTCGTCCGTTCTCGTGCATATAGTTGAACACACCTTTAATGTGGTCCATGTTCTTTTCTTCGGGTTGGTCTTCTTCCTCGTCGTCCTCATCCAAGGCGTCGGCGAGGACTGCCGTCGGTTCTACTTCTTCCGTTTCTTCTTCAGACGAAACGGCCTCTTTCTTTTCTTCTTCTGTCATGAAAAACGACCTCCTTTACTTACTTTCTTATCATACCCGCTTTTCGAAAGGCTGACTACTCAAAATGGTGCGAGCAGACGCGGACGACGTTCGAGGATGACATGATCAAGCGGTGGAAGAGCTGTTGTTTGATCGACTCGGGGGCATCGACCGTTTTGAGCGCTTGCTCCATACAGCCGAGCCAATGTCCGGCATGCGTCTCAGAAATCGGATGGTCCCGGTGAATAATCGCCAAGTTGCCGCCGCCGCGACGTTCCGTATATAGTTTCGGTCCCCCGAGCAACTGTGTTAAAAACTCGAATTGATGCGCTTTGACCCGATCTTTATCGTCCGGAAACAATGGCAACAACACCGGGTCGGCGTAGACGAGATCATAAAAGGCGTCTACGAGCTGCTGGACTCCACGCTCGCCGCCGAATTGTTCATATGCACTCATGTTCATTTCCCCCTCATACGTCCAGTCTAATCGATTTTCCTTGAAAATGGGAAGGATGCGAGCTGGCCAATTTTCTTACCGGGGTCTCAAAGGATTTCCCTCTACAAACGGTGCCGAATGGGTCATAATAAAGAAAAAAGGGAAGGGGTGTTCGCCTAAATGACGGTCACTTTTCACGTCGGGCGTTCCGGGAGCGGTAAAAGCGAATGGATGACGAAACATGTCATCGAAGAGCTGAAGCGTGACCCGAGCGGACCGACCATCTATATGCTCGTCCCAGACCAAATGTCGTTTGAAATGGAACGGAAGATGGCGATGACCGACGGCTTGAACGGGTCGACCCGGATTCAAGTCTTATCGATGCGCCGTCTCGCCTTTTTGATGATGCGCGACCGTGGCGTCGCGACCGAACAGTTTTTAGATCAGACCGGGACGCATTTGCTGTTGCGCCGTGTCGTCGAGATGAACGAGGAACGCTTGACCCTGTTCCGCCGGACGATGAATCAGTTCGGTTTCTATGAGGAATTGAATGCGTTGATCACGCTCCTCAAACGAGGACTCGTCGATCCGGAGCAGTTGCTCCGTTTGAGCGAACAAGACAAACACCGGTCGTTGAAACTTCAGGACTTGTCCATCCTATACGAAGGTTTCTTGACGATGACAGAGGGAAAATCGCTTCATGCCGAAGATTACTTTAACGTGCTGTTGCAACTGTTACCGGACATCGACTTGACCGGGACCCGGTTTTACGTCGATGGGTTTAATGAATTTTCCGAGCAGGAGCTGGCGGTGCTCGTCGCCTTGGCGGAGAAGGCGCCGCTCGACGTCCTGTTGACGATTGACCCGGATTCGCTCTACCGGCCCCATCCGTCGTTCGGACCGACACAGCGTACGCTCATGCGCTTCAAAGAGTTGTTATCCGAACGGGGCATCTCGTCGAGTGACATGCCTCATACGGGTGCGCCTCGTTTCCAACATCCGAGCTTGGCCTATCTCGAGGCCACATTCGGGCAAGTGACGGCAGCTCCGTACTCACGACCTGATTCGAACGTCGTATTACACGCGGCCGTCGACCGGTCGGTGGAAGTCGAGGCCGCAGTCCGTGAAGTCGTGCGGCTCGTTCGTGAGGAAGGCTTCCGATACCGCGATATCGCCTTCGTGTCCCGGTCGCTTGAAGCGTACGGCGATTTGGCGACGCAGGCGCTACAAAAAATGAACTTGCCGTTCTTCCTTGATGAGCGGCAGCCGATGCTCGATCATCCGGTCGTCGAATTATTGAAGGCGACGATTGAAGTCGCGCAGCGCGGATACCGGGAAGAGCCCGTGTTTCGGGCGCTGAAGACGGAACTGATTCTGCTAGATGCAGAACATCGGCGCACGTCAGTTGACCGGCTCGAGGCGTTCGTCATTGAACGAGGCATCAAACATTACCATTGGCACGATGCGTGGTACTTGAAACGTCGCGCCGAGGAAGAGGCGCGCTTGACCGGGGAAGAACTCGACGCAGAGACGGCGCTCAATCGCTATCGTCAAACCGTCGTCGACACGTTCGACCCGTTGTTGGATGACTTGAAGGCGGCGAAGACGATGCAGGCGTACACGCACGCCATTTACGCGTTCTTGGAGCGGGTCGGTGTGTCGTCTTGTCTTGCCCATTGGCGCGATGAGGCGCTCGAGGAGGCACGCTTGCTCGAGGCGCGCGAACATACGCAAGTATGGGACGCCGTGTTGCATTTGCTCGAACAGCTGGAGGCCGCCGCACCGGACGAGATGCTCTCGACCGAGCTGTTCCTCCAAATGATGGATACCGGGCTCGATAGCCTGCGCTATGCGCTCGTCCCGCCCTCTTTGGATCAATTGACGGTCACCGATTATGTCCGGGGCCGGTTGCTTGATAAAAAAGTCGTCTTCTTGCTCGGGGCGAACGAAGATCAAATCCCGCTCGTCTCGACCCAGTCGAAACTATTGACCGACCAAGACCTCGACTTCATGCACGAGAACGGCGTCCGGGCCGGCAAAGCGACCGAGCACTTGTTTGACGATGAGACGTACTATCTATATAAGGCGCTCACCGCACCGAGTCACCGTCTGTTCGTCAGTTACGCCCTCGTCGATCGCTCCGGGAAAGCGATTCAGC
Organism: Exiguobacterium sp. J17977; assembly: GCF_018616375.1. Taxonomy (GTDB): domain Bacteria; phylum Bacillota; class Bacilli; order Exiguobacteriales; family Exiguobacteriaceae; genus Exiguobacterium; species Exiguobacterium mexicanum. The sequence goes on from NZ_JAEQBB010000003.1 coordinate 61,842, forward strand.
CGGCCAGCTTCATCGCGGACCTGAAGGCGCGGCTTGGCGGCGGGAAGGTCGTGACGACCCACTTCGCAGAAGCCGGGGAACATCGCCCGAGCGACCAGTTGTCGTTCATCACGAACGTGAATCAGACGGCAGCGGTGACGGCGCTCGAATTACAGCGGCTCAGTCGCCATTATCCGATTCAAGACACGTGGTTCACGGTCTATAACGAGCTGTTGAAACATCCGGAAGGCCGCGAGCGGATTCGGTTGTTGACGAGCGCGCTCTTCTATCAAAACGTGCCCAAACCGTTACCGGAAGACGTCGCCAAGTCGCTGTACACGAACTCGATTCGAGCGAGCGTCTCGCGGCTCGAGACGTTCCAAGCCTGTCCGTACCGCCACTTCGCGAGTTACGGCCTTCGTCTGAAAGAGCGCCGCTTGTATCGGTTGGAGGCGCCGGATATCGGCAACCTGTATCATCGCACCATCGAGCACATGTCGCAGACCGTGCAGATGGAAGGGAAAGAATGGCGTGATGTGAGCCGGGAGGAATGTTCGTCGCTCGCCGAGGCGGCCGTCGAGCTCGTCACACCGGAGATTCAAAACGCGATTTTGATGAGTTCGAACCGGTATGGCTATTTGAAGAAGAAATTGACCGACGTCGTCAGCAAGACGGCGGAAGTGTTAATCGAGCAGTCGAAACGAGACGGGTTCGACCCGGTCGCCTTTGAGCTCGCTTTCGGCAGCGGCAATTTCCCGCCGGTGTCGTTCACGCTCAGTAACGGGGCGACGTGCGAACTCGTCGGTCGGATTGACCGGGTCGATACGGCTTCGATTCATGACCAATTGTACGTTCGAATCGTCGATTACAAGTCGAGTAAACGAGAGATCGACTTCGCCGAGATTTATTACGGGCTCGCGATGCAGATGCTCATCTATTTGAAAGTATTGATTGAACAGGCGAACGCCTGGACGCAAGAGAACGTCGCCCCAGCGGCCGCGCTCTATTTCCACGTCCATCGCCCGCTCGTCGCTCCGGCCGAGACGGACACCGACACCGAGCGCAAGGTGCTCGAATCGTATCAGATGCAAGGATTGCTCGTCGATGACCCGGCCATTTTAGAGATGATGGACCGGACGGCGAAACTCGACCAGAAAAAATCGATCGTCATCCCGGTCAAATACAAGAAGGACGGGACGCTCGATGCGAACACGACGAAAAAAGTCGTCTCGCCACCACAACTCGAACAGTTGATGGACCATGCCATCGATTTGGCCCAATCGAGCGCCGAGGCGATGTATGACGGGGAAATCGGGGTCGAACCGTATGAGTATAAAGAACGCCGGCCATGCCAGACGTGCCCGTTCCAAAGTGTCTGTCACTTTGACGAGGCGTTGTCCAACGAGGCGCGGCAATTGAAAAAGCTAGAAAAAGATGACGTCTTGTCAAGATTAGGAGGTGACGTCGATGAAGTGGACGAATGACCAACAAGCGGCCATCGATGCCAGAGGCTCGCACGTGCTCGTCTCGGCGGCAGCCGGTTCCGGTAAGACGGCCGTCCTCGTGGAACGGCTCGCGAGCCGTCTCTTGGATGAGACGGACGAACTGACAGCCGACCGCATGCTCGTGGTTACATTCACGAATGCGGCCGCGGCCGAGATGAAGCGGCGAATCGCCAAGGCGCTCGATCAAGCACTCCGTGACGACCCGGAGAACGCGTACATCCGCAAACAGCGCCAAATGCTCAACCGAGCGCTCATTACGACGATTCACTCGTTTTGTCTCGAGGTGATTCGAGAGAATTACTATTTGCTCGACCTCGACCCGGCGTTCAAAATCGCGGAAGAACGGGATTTGGTGCTCTTGCAGGACGATGTGCTCGAAGACGTGCTCGAAGACGCCTACGGCGAACAGGACCATGCCTTCTTCGCCTTGATTGACGCCTACACATCCGACCGCGGTGACAGTGAGATCGAAGAGTTGATTCTCGGACTCTATCACTACGCGCGCACACTGCCGGACCCGGAAGCGTATTTGGACGAACTCGTCTCGTTGTATCAATTTGACGGAGACCCGGACGATGAACAACTGCTGATCGAATTCGGTCACCTACTCTGGGTAGACATCGAGAAAGCGTTGCGGCAACTCCGGCGCGTCGCCATCGAGCTTCGGCTCGCCGGGTATGAAGCGCAATCTGAGAACGTGCAACAGGCGATTTTGCCGTTCGCGAACCTTGATCCTGACTCGTTCAAGTGGAGCGAACTCGAGACGGCGGCCCGTGCCGTCAAATTCGGGACGATGAAATCGGTCCAGAAGAAAGACGAGCACCACGTCTATCACACGGTGTTGAAACCGGCCTATGACCAGGCGAAGAAGAAGTTGAGCGAGGCGATTGCCCAGGCCGGCACGAGCGGAGCGGACTATTTAGATGTGTTGATGACGCAACGGCCGCTCGTCGAGACGCTCGTCAAGACCGTCCGGACGTTCGGTGCCGCCTATGAGCAGGCGAAGCGGGACCGTGCCTTCGTCGACTTCAGTGACCTTGAACATTATGCGCTCGCGATTCTGCGGGACGGGGACGGACCGTCCTCGGTCGCATCGCTCTATAAACAGCGTTTCGCCGAAGTGTTGATTGATGAGTATCAAGATACGAACGAGATTCAAGAGACGATTATCGGGCTCGTCAGCCACGAAGCCGAACACGTCGGCAACTTGTTCATGGTCGGCGATATCAAGCAATCGATTTATCGGTTCCGCCATGCCGAGCCGCGTCTGTTCATCGAGAAGGCGACCCGTTTCAGACAAGGTGGTTCGGGGCAACGCATCGACCTGTCCCAAAACTTCAGAAGCCGGGCCGAAGTGCTCCATGGTATCAACGACTTGTTCGTCCGGTTGATGGACGAGGAAGTGAGTGAGATTGAGTACGATGAGGCGGCCCGACTCGTGCCGGGACGGGCGTATGAGGAACTCGAGGCGAGACCGGAATTGATTCTCGTCAATGGTGAGAGCCGTGACCTCTCGAAACAAGAGCTAGAGGGCCGCGCCATCGCGACCCGGATTTTAGAGCTCGTCTCTGGTGAGGAGCCGTTCAAGGTGACCGATGAGGCGACCGGGTTGCTGCGGTCGTGTGAATATCGCGATATCGTCATCTTGGTCCGCTCGAAAAAAGAGCGCGTCGAACAGCTGATGGATATTTTGACGCAATATAACATCCCGGCCTATACCGATTCAGACGGCGGTTATTTTCAGGCGACGGAGATTCGCATGATGCTCGCCGTGTTGAAACTGATTGACAACCCGCTCCAAGACATCCCGCTCGCGGGGGCGCTCCGCTCGCCGATGTTCGGTTTCAGTGATCAGGAATTGGCCAAGATTCGCCTTGAATCGGAGGACTCGTTCTTCGAGGCGCTCAAGGCGAAAGCGGACGATGAGGATGACCTCGGTCTGAAATGCGGGGATGTGCTCGATGCCTTGTCGGCGTGGCGTACGTTCGCCCGGAACCATAGTTTGTCGGAACTGATTCAACAAGTGTTCAACGACACCGGCTTCTACGATTTCGCCGGCGGCTTGCCAGGTGGGAAAGGGCGCCAAGAAAATTTGAAGGCGCTCTATGACCGGGCCTTGTCCTATGAACGGAGCGGATACCGCGGTTTGTATCGCTTCCTCCGGGTGATGGACCGGCTGCAAGATAACGGTGAGGATTTGTCTGAGGCCCGTTCGCTCGGCGAAGAAGAGAACGTCGTCCGCATCATGACGGTCCACAAGTCAAAAGGACTCGAATTCCCGGTCACGATCGTCGCCCAGCTCGGAAAACAGTTCAATAAACGTGACCAAATGCAGCGTGTCATCTTCCATAAGCAGTATGGCATCTCGCTCGACGCCATCGATGTCGTCACGCGTACGAAAACGGAAACGTTCGTCAAAGAGATGATTCGCCGTGATCTCGATGCCACGATGAAAGCCGAAGAGATGCGCGTCCTGTATGTCGCCCTCACCCGGGCCAAAGAGAAATTGATTTTGGTCGGGACGATTAAAGAACCGGGCAAACAGATTCAGCAGTGGCTGCACGTCGAGCAGACCGGGACGACGTTATCGGCCGATGCGCGTCGTGACGCGAAGACGTATCTCGATTGGATTGCACCGGCGCTCCTGAAACTTGAAGGGGCAGCCTCGTTCTTAGAACAACAAGGCTTACCGGTCGTCGCGCCGCAACAGGAAGCGACACCATGGACGTACCGTATCATCGGTGAGGGCGATTTGGCGGAAGTCGCCACGCTCCAAGAGATGATGGCCCAGCTCCATCACGTTAAACAGTTCGAGGCGATCGATTTCCCGGTCAAAGACGAAGCGAAAGTCAGCGACTTCGTCCACAAAGCGTTCGCCTACGCCTATTCGGCGCATGCTGCGACGGAAACGGCGGCCAAACAAACGGTGACCGAGTTGAAACGGGCGCTCCAGCTCGAACAGGCGGCGTTTGAAGAGACGTACCGGGCGACGGACACGCCGTATCGGGAACCGAAATGGAAGCAATCCCAGCAGACGGGGGCCGAACGGGGGACGACGTTACATCTCGTCTTCCAATTGATTGACCCGTCCGCGCCGCTCGACGTCCAAATCGACCGCTGGGAAGCGGAAAGCATGCTCAGTCCGGTCGAGGCGGAGACGGCCCGGCTCGCGATTCCTGAAATCGAGGCGTTCTTTGCCTCGGATACCGGGCGCGCGTTGACGGCAGCGCTTCAAAACGGGACCGGTTGGCGGGAGCTGCCGTTCACGTATACCGTGCCGGCCGCACGGGTCAATCCGACAGGGACGTTCACCGACGAGCACGTGCTGATTCAAGGGATTATCGATTGTCTGTTTTATGACGGCGAGACGTATGTGCTCCTCGACTATAAATCGGACTCCGTACTCTTCTCGAGCGATTCCCGTGACGCGGCCAAACAACTGTTGCGTGACCGCTATCACGTCCAACTCTCGCTCTATCGTGAGGCAATTGAGGCGATTTGGGGAATCACGGTCGGGCAGATGCTCATTTATTCTCTCGAATTGCAGGAAATTGTTGTATTATAATGTAGACGTTGTGAAGAAAAAGGGGTACGGTTATACACCGTACACCCTTATTTTTTGTGATTACGAACTGAATCCGTTAAAATAATGGAATGGGATAAAAAATGGAGGAATCGTCATGGTAAAAATTTTACTAGCAGAAGATGAAGAAGTATTACGTATGCTTGTTTTAGATACATTAGAAGATGAAGGATATGACATTGATGAAGCGCCAGACGGCCTTGAAGCTTACCGGCTAATCGAACAGAACGAGTATGACCTCGTGATTGTCGACCATATGATGCCAGGCATGACCGGTCTCGAGGTCATTGAGAAAGTACGCAAACTGCCAGGACGTCAACATACAAAAGTGATGATGCTCACGGCGAAGAGCCAACAATCTGATCGTGATTGCGCGAATGAGATTGGAGTCGACTACTTTATTTCGAAGCCGTTCAGTCCCCTTGAACTGGTGAAGATTATAGGAGGCATCGTGAATTGAACAGATGGTTTAAACAAAAACTCGGACGTGATCTCATGGTCGTCCTTTACTCTTTCCTTGCACTCGCGCTCGTCGGCTCGATTTTCATGTATGTATACATGGAAGAGCGTGTCGCCGCGAACGAACAACGGCTACAAGACGTGGATCAACGCATCGAACGCTTGAACGCGTTGTGGGATGACTGGCAAGGGGTCCAGTATGAGGCCCGAGGGTATCTCGTCTTCGGTGATACCGAGTCGCTCGATCGCGCCAAAGCGAAAGAGAACGAGTTCCAACAAGAAATCAACTGGTTCAAGAGTGTCGTGCAGACGAAACAAGGCGAGATTTTCGCGGAAGATTTACAAGAGTTCCATGACTTCTATTTCGGTGTCATCCTCCCGGTGACAACAGAATACGGTCAACTGCGGGCCGACGGAGAAATCACCGAGACGACCATCAATCCGGAAACGGTGTTAGCATTACCGACCGCCCAACGTTTGATTGAGCAGGGCGTCGTGCCGTACAGTCCAGAACGCGGGATTGACACGCTCGGACCGATTCAACAGATTGAGACGGCGTTATCGGATTACAAAGATTTGATGGATAGCGAGAAACAAAAAGTGTACGACGCTTGGAAATTGAATAATAATATTCTTCAATTCTTGTGGATTGCGAGCATTCTATCGTTCGCGGCCTTGATTTTACTGTTCATCCAGCCGTTCTTGCGTCGTCAAACACGCTTGATTTCACGTCTCTCCATCGCTTCGGACCGTCTGCTCAAGGGCGAGATCGTCGATTTGAGCGATCAGATGGGACGCGAAGATGAGATTGGGACGATGTCACGGTCGTTCCATAAGATGGCCGAGACGCTTCGTGACAACGAACGTCACTTGATTGAGAAAAACCACGAGTTACAGGCGCAACAAGAAGAATTGATTGCGCAACAAGAGGAGCTTCAAGCCCAGCAGCAAGAGCTCGAGGAAATCTTGGAGCAGACGCAACAGAACGAGCAACACCTGGCATACCGCAACGAATTGACCGAGACGCTCGCGGCTCGGGATTCGCTGACGGCCTATCCAGAGATTATCGAGAAGCTCGTCGCCATCACCGACTCTGAGGTCGGGGCACTCGTCTTCCTCGACGCGACAGGCTCATTCTCGATTACGAGCCACGGCTTGAACGAGACGCTCACGCGTCAGTTGCTCGACAGCGAGAATTCGGTGTTGACCCGGGCGATGACGCTACGGACGACCGTCCATTCATCGAAACAAGTCGCAAGCGACCATCCGCTCCCGTACCCATACTATATGTATGAGACGGCTGTGCCGGTCCATGACCCGACGGATGACGCGATTATCGCGTTCATCTATCTCGTCCGGTATAAGGACCGCTTCACGCAGACGCAGATGGGTGACATCATGTCGTTCGCGCGTCAATTGTCGCTCTCGCTTCTCCGGATGCGTCTATTCGAAGAGATGACCCGTGAAAAAGGGAAGACGGAACGCATTCTCGACTCGATTCGCGAGGCGGTCATCTATGTCGAGCACTCGACGGATGACGTCTTCGTCAACCGTCCGCTCTATGAGATGTTCCCCGAACTCGATGACATCACATCGAACGAGCTTGCCGAATTATCATGGAACGAATGGCGCGAGACGATTGCGACGACGGTCGACCAAAATGACGATTTCTTGAAGTACACGGATCAGCTCTTTACCGATGACTTCCCGCACGACAGCGTCAGCTTCTCGATTCGTAAAGGTGAGATGAACCTGCAGATGTATGCGGAGCGCATCGTCGTCGGCGGCATCTCGAAAGGGACGTTGCTCGTCTTCCGTGACATCACGAGCGAGACCGAGGCAGAACGCTTGAAGAGCGAGTTCATTTCGACCATCTCTCATGAATTGCGGACGCCGCTCTCGTCGATTTACGGGTTCACTGAACTCATGGTCAAAAAGCAGTTGCCGAACGAGAAACAAGCGAAATACTTGGAGACGATTCATGCCGAGACGGAGCGTTTGACACATCTCGTCAACGACTTCCTCGACGTACAACGAATGGAAGCCGGAAGTCAAATGTATGACCGCGAACAGCTCGATGTTGAGCCGGTCATTCGCGACATGATGACGTTCTATGAGGCGTCGTCGTTGAAACACCAATTCGAGCTCGTCACGGCCGATGATCGCCCGTACGAACTGTTCGCTGACTGTCAAAAGTTCAAACAGTTGATGAGTAACTTGCTCTCGAACGCTGTGAAATATTCACCGCATGGCGGAAAAATCACGGTTGAATTGGCTCATCATGACCAATCGATTTCGATTAAAGTGAAAGACCAAGGAATCGGGATTCCGAGCGATGCGCTCGACCGACTCTTCGACAAATTTTATCGCGTCGACAATTCGGACAGCCGTGAAATCGGCGGTACCGGACTCGGCCTCCCAATCTGTCAAGAAATCGTCCGCGGTCACGCCGGTCAGATTCATGTCGAGTCAGTGCAACACCAAGGCTCGACGTTCACCGTCGTCATTCCGAGTTACGAATATGCGGTCCGGGAACAAGAATCAACGACAGCTTAATCACGTCAGCAACGCCAAGGCGCCCGTCAACGGGGCGCCTTTTTGGTGCCGATAAAGATTTTTCAATTACCCGATTGACCGTAAAGCGAGCGACTCGTGTACAATAGAGATTGTACATAATGGAAAGGGGGACTTTGAATGCCATTGACTGCATTCCTACACACGCACGTCACGAGCTGGATTCTACTACTCGTCTTGTTCGCTGTCGCCTACGTCGGCTATAAGAACGCGAACAAGAGCGGGAAGATTGCCCACATGGTGTTTCGACTCATGTTGCTCGTCGCGTTCGGCACAGGACTTTATTTGTATTTACAATTGAACGGTGGCGGCATGTTCTACCACGTGAAAATCACGGTTGGACTGCTCACGCTCATCTTCGGTGAGATGACGCTCATCCGTATGAAGAAGAAAAAACCAGCGAGCGCGATGTTCGGCGGTTTTGTCGTACTTGCACTTGTGACAATCTTCATCGGTTATGCGTTGCCATACGGACAGTCGTTCTTCAGCAACTTTATTTAAGGTTGATTCCCATTCCGCACATCGGAGTGGGATTTTTTTGTTTGTCCGTAAATTATTAGGGGAAAATAAAAAAATCAGTGATAACGACGATGAGGTGAAACAATGGAACAACAAATGAATGAATGGTCACGCGTCTTGCACGCACGAAGATGGATGAAACAAACGGAATCATTCCTGCCGCTTTGGCACGGATATATCGGCTATAAATATGGATTGTTCGACGCGCTCCAAGGCGGGGCCAGTTTTGCGGAGATGACGCTTCGTTTGAAGCAACCGTTGACGAAGCTCGCGTTAGAGCGTTGGCTTGAAGTGGGGGTTGCCGTTCGTCATTTGAAGAAGCGAGGGTGGCGCTACTTCCCGACGCGTAGTTTGAAATATCAATTGTCGCATGAGGACGAGCGCAGCATCGGTTTCATGCTCCAAGAGATGATGGAGCTGCACATCCCTGCGCTCATCGCTTACCCTGACTTTTTAGAGTCGGGCAAACAGAAGACGTTTGATGGGGCGACGCATGGACAAGTCGTCGCTCAGACGTCGACGCTCGTCGAGACAGTCGCTTTCCCGGTCGTGCAACAACTGTTGCGGCAAGCCGATGTGAAGACGATGCTCGATATCGGATGCGGACACGGTGGTTATTTACGAAAACTGCACGGCCTCGAACCGGAATGGAAGTTGACCGGAATCGACCTTGAAGAAGATGTCATCGCCGAAGCCCGGGAGCAGGACGAGTCGGGCGACATTCGTTACGAAGTCGCCGATTTCATGGAATGGGATCATGATGATCGGTTTGATGCCGTCATGATGAACAACATGCTCTATTATTTCTCGCCCGAAAAACGAGTCGAATTGCTCGAGCGGATGCTCGAGAACCTCGAGGCGTCGGGTGTCGCCGTCCTCGTCACGCCGCTCGCCGAGACACCACTCGGTTCTCGGTTTGCGTCAGCTTTCAATGCGTTCATGACCCTCCACGACAACTTGCACCCGTTACCGACGATTCGAGAGTTGCGCCGTCAAATGCAACAAGTCGGCTTTGAAAATATTCGCTTTATCCCATTTATCCCGGAAGGATCATGGTATATCGTCATTGCCGAGCGCGGCAATTGACACATGGCGGACACACGACGAGCCGATTCAAATTTGAACTTGTCTCCAGTCATTTCTATAATGAGATAGAAGCATAAGAGACTATTCACATAGGGAGTTGTTCAACGTGTCGGAAAAAAGAGTCGCCGTGATCGGTGCCGGACCAGGAGGACTTGCGGCTGCGATGCTGCTCGCAAGCCGTGGTGTGAAGGTAACAGTGTTTGAGAAGCAGGCGTTCGTCGGTGGACGGACGTCTCGTCTTCAAGTCGGAGAATTCGCGTTTGATCGTGGCCCGACTTTTTTAAATATGCCGTATATTTTAGAAGAGATGTTCGAAGAGACGGGTCGCGATTTACACGACTACGTCGAGATGAAACGACTTGAACCGATGTACGACCTTTATTTCGATCGTGGGAACCGGGTGCTGTCAATGACGACCGATCGCGATCAAATGCATCGGGCGATTGAGGAGCAGTTCCCAGGGAACGGGGAAGGTTATGAGCGTTTCATGGCCGAACAAGCCATCAAGCTGTCGAAGTTGATGCCAGTCCTGCAGACGGCGCACGACAAGCTGACGGACTACGTGGCCACGCGCGTCTTGAAGGCGCTGCCGTTCTTGTCGATCGGGAAATCGTTGTATGACGTGCTATCGGAATACTTCACGAGCGAGGAGCTGAAGTACGCCTTCACGTTCCAAGCCAAATATTTAGGGATGTCGGCTTGGGATTGTCCCGGCGGCTTTTCAATCTTGTCGTATATGGAACATGCCTACGGCGTCCATCATCCGATTGGCGGCGTAAACCAACTCTGTACGGCGATGGCGCGCGTCATCGAAGAAGAGGGCGGCGAGATTCGTCTCGGAGAAGGCGTGGACCGTCTCTTGCTCGATGGGAAGCGTGTCAACGGTCTCGTGGCGAACAACGTGCATTACGCGTTCGATGAAGTGATCATCGGGGCCGATTTTGCCCATGCGATGACGACACTCGTCCCGAGCGACGCACTCACACGTTGGAGTCCGAAGCAACTGAAGAAGAAGCGCTACTCGTGCTCGACGTTCATGCTCTATCTCGGGCTCGATCGCGTCTATGACGACGTCGCTCACCACTCGATTCATTTCGCCGACGACTACGAGCGAAACGTGAAAGAGATGACGCAGGACTTGAAGCTGAGTGAAGACTTCTCCTTTTACGTGCAGAACGCGTCAAACCTTGATCCGACGCTGGCGCCGGCCGGTAAGTCGTCACTCTACGTCCTCGTACCGGTTCCGAACAATCTGTCGAACTTGCCTTGGGAGAGGCTAGAGGCGACGATGACGGAACGCGTCCTCGATGCGCTTGAGACCCGTTCGCCTTATCGCGACATTCGTCAGCATATCGAGGTCATGCAGCCGCTCACGCCAAACGACTGGGAAGCGTTCGGTGTGTATGAAGGGGCCACGTTCAACCTCGGACACAACTTATCGCAGATGATGTATTTTCGTCCGCATAACCAGTTCGAGGAACTTGATCACGTCTGGCTCGTCGGCGGGGGTACCCATCCAGGCAGCGGGCTACCGACGATTTTTGAATCGGCGCGAATCACCGCGAACTTATTGCGTGACCGGGCAGGTGTCGGCCAATGAACATCAGCTTCGTCGGTGCCGGAATCGGGTCGCTCTACGCGGCCATGCTCCTGACCCATAAATATCCGTCGTTACACGTGACCATCTATGAGAAAGAATCCCGTGTCGGGGGACGCCTCAATTACGTCGAGTTCGACAACGGCGCCCGCGTCGATGAAGGGCCGACGATTGTCCTATTACCCGGGAAACTGAAAAGTCAGCTGCAAGAAGCCGGGTTCCCGGAACGCGAGCTCGAGCTGCTCGAAGTCGACCCGCTCTATCGCCTCCGCTATGAAGATGGGACGATGTTTTATAAGTATCGCGATATCGAGCGCCAGGCGGCCGAAATCGACCGTCTTTTCAACGAGGGTGCCGGTTTCAAAAAATATATGGCACAAAAACGAGAAGAATATCGCCTCGGCTTCGATGCGTTCTTGGACCGGGGCTATAAGAGCAAGACGGACTTGTTCGAGCCGAAGCTATTGATGCTCCTCATGCGCTTGAAGGCGTATGAGACGGCCCATGAGAACATGAAACGTTTCTTTAAAGACGAGCGTCTACGCGTCGCCTATAGTCTGCAGACGCTTTATATCGGCGGAAACCCGTATGACACGCCGTCCCTCTACGGCTTGATTCCGTATCGCGAGCAAGAAGAAGGGATTTGGTACGTCAAAGGAGGATATTTCTCGCTGGCGACGAAATTAGAACAAGAGTTGAAACGCCGCGGCGTCACGTTCCAGCTGAACGCGAACGTCGAACGCATCTGTGTCGACGAAGGTCGTGCCAATGCGGTCGTCGTCGACGGTGTCGTCCAACCGTATGATGCGGTCGTCGTCAACGGCGACTTCCCGCTCATGGAACGATTGATTGATGGTGTCAAGCCGAAATCGTATGAACCGTCGAGCGGGACGCTCTTGTTGTACTTCACTGTGAACGGTGACATCGATTTGCCGGTCCATCAGTTTGATTTACCGAATGATTTTGCCGGGTCGATGCGGACCATCTTTGAAGATGGTAAACTGAGCAAGTACCCAGCGATGTATACGTTCAATCCGTCCATCATTGATGACTCGCTCGCACCGGAGGGGACGAGCGTGCTGTACGTGCTCGTGCCGGTGCCGCGTAAACTCGAACGGGAAGACTTTGAAGCGAGCGGTGCCATCGAGCATTTAATCGGCCGCATCGAACGGATGGTGCCCGATTTCAGAAATCGTATCATCGAGATGAAAGTCCGGACGCCGATGGACGCGGAACGATTCGGTTTGTTCGAGGGCGGAAGCTTCGGCATCGCCCCGAAATTGGCCCAGTCGGCCGCGTTCAAACCGCAGGCCCGTCCGTATGCCCATATCGACCGTCTCTATGCGGTCGGGGCATCGGTCCATCCGTGCGGCGGGGTGCCCATCGTCATGATCGGCTCGCAACTGTTAGTGAAAAGAATGGAAGAAGAAATGGGGGCATTGTACCATGACGACACAAGAAGCGTATCGTCAATGTGAAGACGTAATGAAAAAAGGCTCGCTCACGTTCTATCGAGCCTTTTCCCTGCTCTCTAAACCTGACCGTCAAGCCGTGGCAGCGGTCTATACATTTTGTCGGACGCTCGATGACGCGGTCGATGAATCCGACCGTCCCGAGGAAAGTTTGACGCAATTTTTGGCCGAGTTCGACCGCTTCTTGGCGGGCGAACGATTGCCGGATGCGCTCTGGGTGGCGCTCGAGGACGTCTGGAAGCGGTACGACATGGACGTCGAACCGTTCTTCGAGTTGGCCGAAGGCATGAAATGGGACTTACATAAGACGCGCTATGCGACGCTCGAGGAGACGGAGCGGTACAGCTATTATGCGGCCAGCACGGTCGGCTTGATGCTGTTGCCGATTCTCGTACCGGACGCCGATGCGGCCGGCCGCCAGCAATTGAAGCAAGGCGCCATCGATTTAGGGATTGCCATGCAGTTGACGAACATCTTGCGCGACGTCGGGGAAGACCTCGATCGGGACCGGATTTATGTGCCCCAGTCGTTGCTCACCGAGTTTAATGTCGCGGAAGCCGATTTGTTCGCGCGGCAAGTGACCCCGGCCTTCATCGACGTCTGGGAGACGATGGCCCGTCGTGCGGAAGCGTTATATAGCAGCGCCCGGGACTCGCATCATTTGTATCCCGTGACGAGCCGGAAGCCGGTCGCGGCGGCGGCGCTCCTCTACGAAGGCATTTTAGACGCCGCCCGGCAGAACGGGCATGACGTCTTCACGAAGCGAGCGTACGTCTCGACGATTCAAAAAGGCAAGCTGTTGGCCAGATTATAAGCAAAGGCAGTCGTCTCGAGACGGCTGCCTTTTTTGTGCATAAAAAAACCACTTTTGGCGGGGGACCAAAAGTGGTGTAAGCGTTATGTGATTCGTTCATCGGGGAAACGAACGAATCGGACGTGATGAACCCTAAAGATGTGCCTCGTCTCATGGGGAATGAGACAATGGGGCATCTTCGCTGAAGCAGGATGCTTGATGGACTAAGGGGGAACATCAGATGCATGCTGTTCCAGCTGCGGGATACGAGTGGGGAAACTCGCTCATCACTTTTTTCTCGGGTGTGACAAGTTCAAAACGCGATAGGCTCGGGGAAGCCATTCGATCGCTACAGGTGTAACCGATGTTACGAAACTGCTTGAACTCGATTACGATATTATCATGTATATCCCGTGTCGACAAGTGTCGAATACTCTGTTCACAAAATGTTCAAATTGTCAGAGGTATGTCCTCTATCATCGATCGGGCGGCGAATTGTCCTGAAAGCGTCACCATCGGGCTACCGCCGCCAGGATGGGTTGAACCGCCCGCGAACCAGATGTTCGAGACGTCTTCGGAGCGGGCCGATGGACGGAAGAACGCTCCTTTTTTCGAGTTGGCCGACGTGCCATACAGAGATCCGTAATACGCGTAAAAATCACGGGTCAAATCGAGCGGAGTGACGCGGCGATGGAACAAGACGTCGCTGTCTTCCCAATCGACACCGAACGTGCGAAGCCGTCGACGAATCAGATGCTCGTACGTCTCGGCATCGATATCGGTCATATGGGCGGGCGCATTGACGAGGATGAACAAGTTGTCGCCAGCTTCTCCCATGGACGGGTCGGTATGGGCCGAGTTCGAGATATAGATTGTCGGCTCATCAGCATAGCGTTCCTCTTCGAACAAAGCTCGGAATTCCGCCTCGTAGTCGTCTGAGAAATAGACGTTGTGGTGGGCGAGGTTCAAGCGTTTGTTCAAACCGACCATGATGACGAAAGCGGACACCGATGGCTCAATCGTGTCACGTGTCGGTACTGGGAACGAGGGACGGTCCATCGCGTCGACGAGACGCGGATATTGCGTGAGCAGTTCCCCGTTCAGGAGGACGGCATCACAGGACATGACCTCTTCATGGTCGATGACGACTGCATGGGCCTTCCCGTTCGTCACTTCGATTTTCGTGACTTCATGGCCGAGCCGGAACTCGACGCCGAGCTCGCTCGCCCGTTTCGCGAACCCTTTCGCAATCGTCCAGTTCCCGCCCTTGGCGAAATAGACGCCGTCATTCAGCTCGAGGTGCGAGATGAGCGCGAACGTGCCCGGTGTGACGTAGGGGCTGCTGCCGATATACGTGGCGTATCGGTCAAGCGCTTGGATGATGCGCGGGTCCTTAAAGTACTTCTTATGGAGCGCATGTAGGCTCTTGAGCGGATGGACTTTCATCATGTCGGCCCAAAGACCGGTATCGATTTTCGAGTCCATCCGTGTGAAGAAGCGGTTATTGGCAATCTCGAATAGTTTTTCTGCCTCGTCTAAGTAAGCGGCCAATTGATTTTTATCGGCCTTATCGCCGGTCAGACGGCGCACCTCGGCTTCCATTTTTTCACGGTCCGAATCGAACGTGAATGTTGATCCGTCCGAGAAATGGTTGACCGTGTGCGACTCGAGTTTGACGAGCTCGAAATAGTCATCCGGGTTGGCACCGCTGTTGCGGATGACGGAGCGGAACACGTCCGGCATCGTGATTGTATTCGGTCCGAAGTCGAAGCGGTGTCCGTCGGTGATGATCGGCATGAGCTTCCCGCCGACATGTTCATTCTTTTCAATGACGGTCACGTCGTAACCGCGGGCGGCCAAGGTGACGGCGGCACTCAAGCCGCCGAGCCCGGCCCCGATAATGGCGATATGTTTCATGTTATGCCTCCTAATTATTGATACGTCCGGCCTTTCCATGAAATCGGCTTCCGTCGCCATTTGCGTATGACCGCGCTCGACAAGAGGAGCAAGTAGGCGATGAGACTAAACGGATGGAGCCAAAACTGGCGGCCACCCGATTTGACATCGATGGCGAGTCGTGCGAGCAGGACGAACGCACACGCCAACAATGAAATCCAGTCCATGCGGACGAGAAAGGCGATGAAAGCAGACAGCTGGATGCCGTAGTAGAGAAAGAAATAAAGGGCGATGCCCACTGCTTCATTCATTCCCTTGAATACGTTCTTTGAAAACCCATTCCAGACTTCTTCATTCGTCGCATACATGTCGCACGTGATGTACGGCGAGACGTTGACGAGCGACGTGATCTTTTTCCGACGTTTGAACTCGCGGCAGAGGTCGATGTCGTCAATCAATGAATCGTGAATCGAGGCATGCCCCCCGACATCCTCGTAGCTTGCCCGCTCGACGAGCACGTTCATCCCGTTGGCCGCAGCGAAGGCAGGATGGCGGACTTTTCGCCAAAACAGGGGCAAATGCTGGGCAATCAAGACGTGCTGCATCGGAATCAACAGTTTCCCGAGCCAAGTCGGTGTCGGGAAGCGGGGGAAGCCGGACAAGAAGACCGCTCCTTCGCGGACGAGTGTGCCGTGGAGCCGACCGATGAACGTCGGGTCGATGGTGACATCGGCATCGAGGAACAAGACGTACGGCTCGGTCGTACGGGTCGCCAACTGATGGCATGCATGGACCTTGCCTGCCCAGCCTTCCGGGAGTGGCACCCCACGGAAGATGGTGAAGCGGGAATCGTCGGCAATCGCTTGAACGAGCGCCTCATATGTATCATCCTCGGAACGGTCCTCATATAAATAGACGTGGCATTCATCCGTCAAGGCGGCCTTCAAACTGGCGACGAGCTTTGGCACGTTCCGTTCCTCGTTCCGAAGCGGGATGCAAATCGCCGTCGCCGGGACAGGGGCCGGAGCGGTGAGCGGCCGCAGAAACAGCAAGTTCACCAACGTAAAGATGAGCATCAGGGACGTGATGACGAGCAGGATCATGAGCGGCCTCTTCCAATTTGGAGCAAATGCTCCGTCCAATCCGCCAAACTGCGCTTCGGAGGGAACAGTTCGATATAGCGATCGGATTGCGCGATCACGTCAGCGCGCGTATCGTCATAGAGACGCTCGAGTGCTTCGGCGAGCTCTTGTTTTTGGTCGCGTCGCGTCGTGGAGACGACCGTATGGTTGCGGAACCGCACATAGACGAGCGGAGCGGCGTGGGACGCGAACGTATAATAGATGGCGCACAGCCGGACTTCCGGATTGTGAATCAGCATCGTCGCACCGGAACCGATTTCGAGCGGGCGGTGCTCCTGTGGATATTCACGTCCTTGCGGGAATACCCAGACGGACTTGCCTGCGAGTAACAGCCGGTTGGCGTAGTCGAGCGAGGCGCGCACGTCCGACAGTTTGCCTTTTTTGATGGAGAACGCACCTAAGTGACGAAAGAACGGGAAGCGGCGCAATCCATCCTCGTCCATTAAGACGTGGACGTCGTGACGCAAATGATATTCGTTCAACATGAGCAGAATCATCCCGTCCCACCAAGAGCTGTGTGTGCTCAAAAACAATCCCGGTGTCGGCACGTCATCGGCGCGGACATGAATCGTATGGAAAAACGGACGGATTTGACGCTCTTTGACGAACGTCGAGAACAAGTTATTGAACCATTTCTTTTTGCTCGCTTCGATCATGACGGCTCCTCCGTTCTATCAAGATGAGACCTGCGGCGGTCACGAGGCTGAGTACACCAATCCCATAGAGACCGGCGTTGACGGCCGTGACACCGAATAAGGCGTGAAGCATGACGAACAAATAACGGCCGTGCCCGAGCAACATCGGTTCCGCCTCGACTTCAAATCGATCGAGCAACCAAGAGAAAATGAGCGATAGTCCAAACCAACCGACGAAGTTTTGCGTCGGGATGTCGTAATACAGACCGTCATTCGCCCATTCCCAGTACCCCTTCACGTTCGCGGCGACCGGGTCGATTGCCATGTCGAGCCAAACGGCGAGGAACGGGACGAGCCAGAGTGTGCGATTCTTGAACGAGAACAAACGGGCAACGGCAAAACTCGAGCCGATGACGGCGAGCCACGCCGCGCCGATTGTGACCGGTACGCCGAACACGGTCGGGCCGAACGCCTCGGCGTAGATGTACTCGCTGAACGGGAACCCGGTTTTGACACCGAGCGTCTCGACAGCGATCGAGCCGAAGAAGATGAACGGGACAATCCAGCGGGCGTGACGGACGCCGTCCGCAATCACCCAACCGCCGATGGCCCCCGCGAGCCATAAGAACACCGGGTTCGCCCATTCGAGCCAACTCGGCAACAAATCAAAGCCAACGAGGACGACCCCGATGACATACCAAACTAAAAACCATTTCCAAATCCATGGATACACTTTCATTTCATCACCTCACTTACCATTCTAGAGAGGTTTGTGACATCCGTCTAATAAATGCATGCAAAAAAGAGCCCCTCGAGAGGGACCCATCAATTCGCCATCCGTTTTCGTTTCTTGACGAACGAGAAGGCGATGAATAAGACGTAGAATGTGACGGCGATGAACCAGAACGAAGGCCATTCTTTCCAACGGGCCAGAATCATGTACGTCAAGTAGATGAGACTGACCGTGATGATGAATGAATGGCGCGGGAGCGGCACATCTTTGAAACTCGGGATGCGCACGCGGCTGACCATGAGCAGCGCGAGACCCGTGAAAAAGATTGGGGTGAGTAGCTCATTAATCTGATCCCCGAACGTCGTCACGACGGCGAGCAGTCCACCGGCCGCGGTGATCGGGACTCCTGAGAAGTAGCTGGCGGTGACGTTCGTCGCCGATAAGTTGAAGCGGGCTAAGCGATAAGCGCCGAACAATGGGAATAAGGCCGCGAAGAAGAGGCCGTAATTGCCGTAATCGATAAAAAACGTATAGTAGGCGAGTAATGCCGGGGCGACCCCGAACGTGACGACATCGGCAAGCGAGTCGAGTTCTTTCCCGAAGTCACCGGCCACTCCGAGCATACGGGCCAGCCGTCCATCTAGACTGTCGAGCATCATGGCGATGATAATCAGTAACGTCGCGTTCGAAAAGTCGCCGCGCGCCGCATAGACGATGGCCAAGACGCCACAGAACAAGTTGCCGAACGTAAATGAGTTAGGAATCCACGAGCGGATTCGTTCTTTCCACATAGGTATTGCCTCCATCTTTGTTATTGAGTGAACCAGCGACCGTCTGTGAATCCGAGCAAGTCAGCCGGTGTGAGTTCGAGTTGATAGCCGCGTTTTCCGGCCGAGATGATAATCGTGTCTTTTTGTTTGGCGCTGTCGTGAAGAAACACGGGGAATCGCTTCTTCGCACCAATCGGCGAAACTCCGCCACGGATGTACCCGGTCAGCGCCTCGAGTTCTTTCACTGGTACGGGCGAAACCTTTTTAGCACCCCAGGCTTTTGCAGCCGCTTTTAAGTCGATATCGAGCTCTCCTGAAATCAAAAAGAAGGCGAATCGACGTTGCTCGTTCTCGAGACAAATCGTTTTATACAGTTGGTCGAGCGGTTTACCGAGTGATGCGGCGACATGCTTGGCCGAGACGTCAGACTCGTCCACTTCATACGTGTGATACGTGAACGGGACGTTCCGTTGTTTCAGTTGTCTTGCGGCGTTTGTCAGTTGCATCAGTCCCACCCTTTCGTTGAACGACTCTTTTAAGAATAGCAAATAGTGGTAGCGTCGGGCAATCGAACTCGGAAAGTTTTCATGACAAGAAGGAAACAGAATCCATGATAGAGAAATGAACAGTGATTCATTTTATCATGAAGGGGGAAATCAGGATGGAAACGATTCAACTGGAACAGCGGAACGGGGTCGGCTGGCTGAAATGGGACCGGCCGGAAAAATTGAACGCATTAAATGAAACGTTGCTTCGCGAGGCGAGGGAAGCGATGGAGCAGCTCGTGGAGGATGAGGCCGTCCACGTCATCGTGCTCGTCGGGCAAGGGCGTGCTTTCTCATCGGGACAGGACTTGACGATTGAGAGTGACGCCGACTATGGGGTGTATTTAGAAGAGGTGTATCATCCGCTCGTGCGGGCACTTGCCGACTGTCCGAAACCAATCATTGCCGGCATTCACGGGGTCGTCGCGGGGGCGGGTCTCAGTCTGGCGCTCGCCGCGGACGTCCGTCTCGTCGCAAGGTCGACGAAGTTCAGTTCGGCATTCATCAAAATCGGTCTCGTCGCCGATGCCGGGGGACCGTACCAGTTACGACGCTTGATGCGGCCAGATCTTGCGCTCGCTTGGATGTGGAGCGGCAGCACGATTGACGCCGAACAGGCCGAAACGTTCGGTCTCGTCACCGAGCTCGTCGAGGATGAGGCGTACTTGGAGCGGTTGACGACATACGCCGAGACGCTCGCAGCCAAGTCACCGACGGCAGTGCAAGGCATGAAGGCGCTGTTCCGGGCCGATTCGTTCGAGGAGGGGCTCGAACAAGAGATTATCTGGCAACGGAAGTGTGGGCAGACGGACGTTCATCGCCAGGCGATGCAGGCGTTCCTAAATCGATGAAAAAAGAAGCGGTCACAGCGACCGCTTCTTTTTGCTTGATTATGAAGTTGGTTTTGCTTCGAATTGGAAGCCTTTTTGTTGCCACGTCCCGTATTTCCAGCGCCGGAAGGCGAAGAAACCGCGGAACCACTCGTCGAGTGAGAAAGCGAGCCAAATCCCGAGCACGCCGAGCCCCATCTGGAGTCCGAACAAATAGCTAAAGACGACGGCGACGCCCCACATTGAGGCGATTCCAATCATGACCGGGAAGCGAACGTCACCGACCGACTTGAGCGATCCCATCAAGACGATGTTCATGGCACGACCTGGCTCCAAGATGAGCGTCGCCCATAAAATCGGTACGCCGACGGCAATGATGTCCGGGTTCGACGTGAACAGGCCGAGCAACGACTTACCGAAGACGGCGAGTCCGAGTGAGGCCACGAGCGACGCGAACATGGCGAGCTTCAACGTCTTGACGGCGCGTGTATATGCCTCTTTGAATCGTTTCCCACCGATGTCACGGGCAATTAACAGTTGCGTCCCTTGGGCGACGGCGACCGTGAACAAGAAAGCGAGCATCGACAAGTTCATGACGTAGACACGGGCGGCGAGGGACGCCTCGCCCATCGTGGCGATGAATCCCGTGATGATGATTTGTGAGAACTGGTACGATAAGTTCTCTCCGGCCGACGGTACCCCAATTTGGAGCAAGGCGCGGATATCATCGCGTTGCGGCTTAATCAATTCTTTGAGTGGGAAGCGAAGCATGAGCCGCTTCTTGACGATCCAGAACAAGAGCACCATCGCCGAGAAACGGGCGATGACGATGGCCCACGCGACACCGGCGACACCTGTGACCGGAAGCCCGAACCAACCCATGACAGCAATCATGGCTCCGATGGCCGTGATGATATCGATGAGAAGCGTCGCGAGCATTGCGTGCTTCGTCATCCCGTGACTCCGAAGAACGGAGCTGAGTGCCATGATGAGCGCCTCGGTAAAGAGCGACAAGCCGACGATTTGTAAGAACAAGAGACCATGGTCGAACAGCTCATCCGATAGACCGAACAGGCGGAGGAACGTCTCACCAAACAAGAACACGACGGCGACCATGATTGCGCCGAGCCACATGTTCAAGCTGACGGCAGAACGGGCGAAGTCGCGGCTCTTTTTCATCCGGTTGGCGCCGATGGCTTGACCGATCAAGATGGTCGCGCCGACAGACGTCACGCTGAAGACAATTAAGAAGACGTTCAAAATTTGGTTGGCGACGCCGACGGCAGAAGCGGCGGCATCGGAGTAATGTGCAAGCATGAGCGTGGCGATAATCCCGGTTCCCATATGGAGCGCGAGCTCGATGAAGATGGGCCACGATATTTTAAATAGACTGAGCTGTTCGGTGTTTTTATTCGGCATGTGTATTCTCCCTTGTTTCTACAATTCTCTCTATGAAATATTTACGTTGTCAAAATCACAAGGGTCATGTTACTCCTTTTGAAATGAAAAAGAAAGGGATTTGGCAAATTATTTTCAACAAAAAAAACACCCGCCGAGACGGGTGCAAAACCGAATTTATTTCATTTTCAAAATCGTGGCGCTGAACGGTGCGAGCTCGACTTCAAGTGAGTCTACATCGCGGTCGTGAAGCAAATCGTAAGCGCTTCCCGTATGCCAGAGCGGGTTCAGCTTCGATACCGTTTCTGAGTTATTGAAGTATATCAAATACGTCTCGTCTTTCGTGCAACGTTCGACGATGAGTGCGTTCGATTCGTCATCGACAAGGTTGAAACGATACGAGCCGGCGTTGGCGAGCACCGGGTGCTCTTTGCGGAGGCGAATTAATTTTTGGATATAGCGGAACAGCTCACGGTCTTCCTGCGTCTCATCCCACGGCATGCAGCGACGGCAGCCTGGGTCTTGTTCACCTTCGAGACCGATCTCATCCCCGTAATAGATACACGGGCTGCCCGTATATGTGAGCATCGATGTCATGAGCAACTTGAACTTGCCTTTATGTCCTTTCGCCCGTGTGAGCGCACGCGGCGTGTCGTGCGAGTCGATCAAGTTGAACGTCACTTCGTTCACGTTCGTCGTGTTCATCATCTCGACGCGCGTCAATTCGTCCCGGAACTCGGAAGCGGACGTCCGGTCGAGTGCGAAATAGTTGAGGCTCGCGTTCGTGAACGGGTAGTTCATGACGGCGTCGAACTGGTCGCCTTGAATCCATGGTTGCGCGTCGTGCCAAATCTCACCGAGGATGTAGGCCTCTGGGTTCGCTTGCTTCACGGCTTTCCGGAAGTCGCGCCAGAACGCATGGTCGACTTCGTTGGCGACGTCTAGACGCCAGCCGTCGATGCCGAACTCCTCGACCCAATAGCGGGCCACTTCTAATAGATAAGCTTTTAACGCTGGGTGCTCCGTATTGATTTTTGGCATGTTCTTCTCGAACGCGAACGTATCGTAGTTCGGCTTCGGTGTCGTCTCGATTGGGAAGTCACGAAGATAGAACCAGTCCCGGTATTCCGACTGCGGTCCGTTTTCGACGACGTCGAGGAACCACGGGTGGTTGTACCCGACATGGTTGAAGACGGCGTCGAGCATGACTTTAATGCCGTTTGCGTGAAGCAGGTCGACCATCTCTTTGAACTTCTCTTTCGTCCCGAATTGCGGGTCGATTTCCATATAATCGAGCGTGTCGTACTTATGATTCGTCGTCGCCTTGAAAATCGGACAGAAGTAAATACCGGTGATCCCGAGATCGACGAGGTAATCGATTTTGTCGATGACGCCTTGGAAGTCACCGCCGAAGAAGTTCGTCAGGCTCGGCTCGGCACTGTTCCATTCGAGTGTGCCTTCCGGGTCGAGCGACGAGTCGCCGTTTGCGAACCGATCCGGGAAGATTTGATACCAGACCGTATCCTTTACCCATGATGGAGCGTGGAAGATGTCGATCGGATTGATGAACGGGACGCAGAAATAGTAGCCCGTGTCATCGAGCGGCTTATCTTCGAACCAACCTTTTTCCGTATAGACGGCCGTCTCGTTGCCGTCATGAAGACGGAAACCATAGCGGAGCCGGCGGAATGGCGGCTTGATGGCGATGAACCAATAGTCGTATTGGTCGTCATGACCGATTTTTTCCATCGGTGTCTCGAACGTGCGCCAGAAGCTCGGTTTATTCGGATCGAAGTTCCACATGGCCGGATCTTCCGAGTGCCAGTCGTACGGGTCATTCCAAATTAAGTCAACAGATTGGATATCATTTCTTTTCGTATGGAATCGAATATGTATCGTTTCTCGGTCGTACTTGTACACGAAAGGGGACATGGCGCGATGATAAATAGCTTCTTTAATCAAATGAAATCGTTCCTTTCTCTCTTAGGGTTGTTACCATTTTACACTGTCTGTTCAGAAAAGAAACATCAGTTGTGAAAACGTTTGCTCAAGCAAAGGTTAATAAAGCGTTTACATTTTGTCAATCGTCCAATTCCTCATTTTATAAGAAAAACACCTATAAAAAATTCAAAAAGAGATAAATGGGACAACGGCAGGAAAAATTCCTAAAAAAAAGTCTTGTAAAACGCTTACACAACTGTATAATAAAAATTGAGGTGAGGATGCAAACGTTTTCACTAACCTACTGATTCTGTAGCGGAGTTGTTTAAAATCAGTAGGCCAGTGCGATTGCGCAAATCTGACCATACTATTCCTTGGGGAGGTTTTTCATCATGAAGATGAAAAAAATGGTAGCAGGACTTTCAACGGCAGTATTCGCTTTCGGTGCACTTGCTGCATGTGGTGGCGGTACGGACAACGGTTCTACTAACGAAGGCGGTTCTACTAATGAGAACAAGCCAGAAAAAATCGTAATTTGGGAAGATATTGAAAAGTCGGAAACGACGAAAGAAGTTGCGAAGGCGTTTGAAGAAGAACACGGCGTCGCAGTTGAAGTCGTTGAAGTCCAAATGACGGACCAAAAAGACAAGTTGGCGCTTGATGGCCCAGCTGGTAAAGGTCCTGATATCGTTCTCGTACCGCACGACCAAATCGGAACGATCGCTGACCAAGGTCACTTGGCCCCGCTTACTGACGAAGGCGCACTTGACGCGTTCACTGACGCTTCGAAATCGGCTGTCATGTTCGACGGACAAGCTTACGGCTACCCGAAATCAGTTGAGACACCAGTCCTCATGTACAACAAGGATTTGGTATCAGAAGCTCCTACTTCAATGGACGACTTGTACAAGTTGTCTACAGATCTTAAAGACAAAGGCGAGTACGGTTTCCTCGGTCTTTGGGATAACTTCTACTTCGCTCACGGTGTAGTGGCTGGCTTCGGCGGTTACGTCTTCAAAGAAGACGGCGGCGCGCTCGACCCATCAGACATCGGTTTGAACAACGAAGGCGCAGTTGAAGGTTTCGACTACATCGGCAAATGGTATCAAGAAGGCCTCTTCCCTAAAGGGTTGATCGGCGAGTCTGGCGGCCAAGCGATGGACCAACTCTTCACTGAGAAGAAAGCACACACAGTCATGAACGGACCATGGGCCGTAGCTGGTTACCAAGATGCTGGCGTCAACCTTGGAGCGTCTGCATTGCCGACACTTCCAAACGGTGAGCCAATCAAGACGTTCATGGGCGTGAAGACATACGCACTCTCTGCATACACGGAGAACCAAGAGTGGGCTGAAATGTTCCTCGCAGAACTCACAAACGAAGAGAACGCATTGAAAATGTTCGAAGCGTACAACGAGATTCCACCAGTAGCAGCACTCGAGTCGAACGAAACAATCACGTCGAACGAAGTTGCGAAAGCGGTATTCGATCAAGCAACGAACGCAATCCCAATGCCTAACATTCCTGAAATGGGACAAGTTTGGGAGCCAATGGCACAAGCGCTTCAGCTCGTCGCAACTGGCAAGCAAGATGCACAAAAATCAGCTGACGATGCTGTTAAAGTCATCGAGCAACAAATCCAAGCGAACAACCAATAAGGACAAGAGATGATGGGGTACGCCGACTGGCGTTCCCCCTCATTTTCTAGAATTGAGCAAACGCTTGCTCGATTGATTTGCTCAAATTGAAAGGAGAAATTGAGGATGGCTTCAATTCCGAAACCGAATACGCCGGAACAACGTCCGGACAAACCGACCAATCATGCTCGGAACGCCGCATTACTCTCGATCATTCCGGGAGCTGGCCAATTTTATAACAACCAAAAAGCGAAAGCCGTTGCTTTCTTTATTGTCATCATGTCTTATTTTGCAGTAAACTACGATCTCTTTTTCAAAGGGGCGGGCGCTGGACCTGGCGACCGTGGCGGCCTTTGGGGATTGATCACGCTTGGCGAAGTGGCAGGACCTCGTAACGACCATTCCATCTTCTTGATGGTAGAAGGTATTGTCGCGTTAATCTTACTTTTCTTCGGTATCGCATTTTACGTCTGGAACATTCGTGACGCTTACCGAGTCGGTCGCATTCGTGATCAGCACCTAAACGTTGCAACGTTCCAAGTGCAACTTCGCAACTTGCGCGACCACGGGTTCCCATACTTGATGTTAATCCCGTCGCTCATCTTGCTCGTCTTCACGGTTATTCTTCCATTGATTTTCACATTCTTGATTGCTTTCACGAACTATCGCTACAACAACGCACCACCTGCGAAGCTCGTCGAATGGGTCGGGATTGAGAACTTCACACGTATCTTTGAAATTGATATTTTCCGTGACACGTTCGTCGGCGTTCTCGGTTGGACGCTCGTCTGGACAGTCGCTTCGACGGTCGGTGTCATCGCCATCGGGATTTTCCTCGCGGTGCTCTTGAACCAAGAAGGTCTTCGCTTCCGTCGTTTGTTCCGCTCGATCTTAATTTTGTCATGGGCCGTACCTGCGTTCATCACAATCTTAATCTTCCGTTCGATGTTCAACGAATCGTTCGGGGTGTTCAACACGACGATTCTTCCGGCGTTCGGACTTGATCCGATCAACTGGATGACCGATCCGACGGCGACACGCAGTGCGCTCATCTTGATTCAATGGTGGCTCGGCTTCCCGTTCATCATGACGCTCATGACTGGGGTGTTGCAATCGATTCCAGGTGACTTGTATGAAGCGGCGACGATTGACGGTGCGACCATCTTTGATAAGTTCCGTCTCATCACATTGCCGATGCTCTTGTTCGCAACAGCGCCGATTCTCATCACGCAGTTCACGTTCAACTTCAACAACTTCAACATCATCTATCTCTTCAACGGTGGTGGACCGGCTGTACCGGGTCAAACGGCCGGCGGTACCGACATCTTGATTTCTTGGATTTACAAATTGTCTCTCGGGGCCAACCCGCAATACGGACTTGCGGCTGCGATCACGCTCATCTTGTCATTCTTCATCATGACACTTGCCGTCATCCAGTTCCGTCGGACAAAATCTTTCAAAGACGAGGATATGATCTGATATGAAAAAACAAAAACGAATCAATTTGGCGTTCTCTTATGTCATCTTGACGCTTGCGTCGATCATCATTCTCTATCCAATGCTTTGGGTGGTCGGGACGTCATTCAACCCGGGTCGTACGATCACATCGACCATCATTCCGTCGAACCCGACATTTATTCACTATAAAAACTTGTTCGATCTATCGATTTCGGATTATAGTTTATGGTATGTGAACACATTAAAAATTGCAGTCATCACAATGTTGCTCTCAGTTATTTTGGTAACGATTACAGGTTATGTCTTCTCGCGCTACCGTTTCGTCGGACGGAAGAACTCGCTCGTTATGTTCCTCGTCTTGCAGATGGTCCCGCAATTCGTTGCCATCATCGCCATCTACGTGCTCTTGAACATGCTCAACCTTCTCGATACGCACACAGCCCTCATCTTGCTGTATGCCGGAGGCGCGATTCCGATGAACACGTACTTGGCAAAAGGTTATTTCGATACGATTCCGAAAGAGCTCGATGAAGCCGCTCGGATGGATGGTGCCGGTCACCTTCGTATCTTCTGGCAAATCATTTTGCCGCTCGCGAAGCCAATTGTCGCAACGATCGCCTTGTTCAATTTCATGGGCCCGTTCAACGACTTCATCTTGGCATCGCTCGTCCTTCGTTCACCAGAGAAACAGACGCTCGCAGTTGGTCTTTACAACATGATCTCTCGACAGTTCGACAACAACTTCACGTTGTTCGCGGCAGGCGCCGTCCTTTCGGCCCTCCCAATCGTCCTCTTGTTCTTCATGTTCCAACGCTACTTCGTCTCGGGTCTCACTGCCGGTGGTACGAAAGGATAATACTCACTTAAGGGGGAAGCGATATGAGGCGAGGCGTCGTGCTCGTTCTTCTGTCGCTTCTTTTGTTTCCAACAATCGTCGGAGCGAAAGAAGCAGCATCATGGGAACAGGAACGCATGTACTTTATCATGGTCGATCGGTTTGTTGACGGAAATCCGGACAACAACGCCCAAGTCGACAAAGAAGATCCGAAAGCCTTTCATGGGGGCGATATCCGCGGCGTGATTGAAAAGCTCGATTATATCGAGTCGCTCGGATTCACATCTGTCTGGTTGACGCCGGTGTTTGAGAATATGCCGGACGGTTATCACGGATATTGGATTAAAGATTTTTATAACATCGATCCCCAATTCGGGACGAAAGAAGATTTGCAAGAGCTCGTCGACGAGGCCCATAAGCGGGACATTAAAGTCATCCTCGACTTCGTCGTCAACCACGTCGGCCCGAAACATCCGTGGGTCGAAGAACGACCGGACTGGTTCCATGACGAGTTGCCGATCGTGCTATGGAATGATCAAGAACAAGTCGAGACGCACTGGCTATTCGATTTGCCGGACTTCAAAACAGAAGACCCGGAAGTGAAAGACTACTTACTCGATGCGGCCACGTATTGGATTGAAGAGACCGGCATTGACGGCTATCGTCTCGATACGGTCCGCCATGTCGACAAACCGTTTTGGGAAGACTTCGTCAAAGCGGTTCGGGCCGTCGACCCCGACTTTTATCTGTTGGCCGAAGTGTTCGACCCGGATCCACAGTACGTCGCGGAATATGACGACCTAGGCTTCAACAGCATCACGAACTTCACGTTTTACGACCGCGTCTCGAAGACGATGACGCAAAAGTCGGCGAACGTGGACGAAATCGACGTGGCCGCGAGCTACGCCCAGACGTTCTTTAACGACCCGAACCAAATGGCGACGTTCCTCGATAACCACGACGTGGAACGATTCATGCACGTCGCAGAACTCGGCGGGGCCGAGTCGGCCGAACGGCGCCTGCGCCTCGGCTTGTTTGCCCTCTATGCGTCACCGGGCATGCCGATCGTCTTCCAAGGCACGGAGAACGCACAAACCGGTGGAGCCGATCCGGCGAACCGGGCCATGACCGATTTCCCTGGAAATGAAGAGCTCCATGAATACGTCACGATGATGAACCGGATGCGGGAAGAATATCCTGTCTTCGCAACCGGGGAGCAACGCATGATCGCCTCGAAAGACGGCATGGCCGTGTTCGAGCGTCGTGACGGCGACGATGTCGCTTTGTATGCCATCAATATGAACGCCGAAGATCGAGAGATTGAATTCGAGGTAAGCGAAGTCGGAGAAGATACACGCCTTCGTGGTCTCTTGTTCTCACAACTGGTCACCGACAAACGTGACACGTTCACCATCAAGCTCGCAGGAGAGAGCGCGAACGCCTACATCGTCGAGGAGTCGGAAGTGGACATGTGGACGATCGGTCTGCTTGTCATCGCCATCCCGATTTTCTTGACTGGATTGGTCATGTGGAAGCGTCGCAAGAGCGCGAGCTGACGATACCCTGTAATAGGGAACTTTGAACTAACGGAAGCAAGGGGGAGCATCATGCAAATCACGATTAAAGATGTCGCCAAACACGCCAATGTCGCACCGTCGACAGTGTCTCGCGTCATCGCCAACAGTCCGCGTATCAGTCAGAAAACAAAAGAGCGTGTACGCAGTTCGATGGAAGAACTCGGGTACCATCCGAACATTCATGCGCGAAGCCTCGCCAACCGCTCGACGCAGTCGATCGGTCTCGTCATGCCGAGCGCAGCGACGAAGACGCTACAAAATCCATTTTTCCCTGAAGTATTGCGTGGAATCAGTACGAAAGCCCATCAAAACGGCTACTCGCTCTACATGACGACAGGTGTGACCGAAGAAGAGGTGTTGTCGGGTGTCATCGAGATGGTCCAAGGTCGCCGTGTCGACGGCGTCATCGTCTTGTACTCACGTGAAGATGATAAAGTCGTCCAGTATTTACGTCAGACGAAATTCCCGTTCGTCGTCGTCGGGAAGCCGTTCGGTGATGCCTCATCGATCACGTATGTCGATACGGACAATTATTTGGCCGGACGTGAAGTGACGAAACATTTATACAACCTCGGCCATCGCTGCATCGCCTTTATCGGAGGATCCGATAAACTCGCCGTCACGCAAGACCGTCGCAACGGGTACGCGACGGCGTTGATGGAGGCGGGCATCCCGGTTCGGGAAGACTATATCGCCCGTGCCGAATTCATGACCAAGGGCGGCGCCAAAGCAGTGCGGGAGTTGCTCCAATTAGAGGAGCCGCCGACCGCCGTCGTCGTCAGTGACGATATGATGGCACTCGGTGTCATCAGTACGCTCAGCGAGATGGGGCTTCGAATACCTGAGGACGTCGCCGTCGTCAGCTTTAACAACGTCTATATCGCCGAGCATTCGAATCCGCCGCTCACTTCGGTCGAAATCAACATCTTCGGCCTCGGTTTCGAGGCGACGAACTGCCTGATTGAACAGATTGGAGACAGTGCGCCACCTTATGGGAAACGCGTCATCGTCCCGCATTATTTGGTCGTTCGTCAGTCGTGCGGTCAGAAAAAGAAAACTGAAATCGTTGAATGAGGGCAAACCTTCCGTGTCAGGCGGAAGGTTTTTTTGTGTGCAATTCAGATGCATATAAGTAGAAGGGGAATCAATCGGTCGAAAGTCACGATATTACAAACAGATGACAATCGTGAAAGAAACGCATGAAACGGAGTTGCAAGGGAACATCTACATTACCGGCCGAATGGCAGATGATTACGAATCCGCCCAGCCAATAACCAAAAAAATATAGAATTTGAAAGGGAGATACAATCATGGATAACAAACGTTATGTAGGCACTTACTATCAGGAATCAGAGCTCGTGTCAAAAATTGATGAACTTCGCGCCCAAGGGCATCGCGAAGACGATCTGTACGTCGTTGTGAAAGATAAATCGAACCTTTCGATGGTACGCGGCGAAACGGATGCAGAAGTAAAAGAAACGAAAGCGTCATGGCTTGATCGCTTCTTCGGAGTGGCAGACGGAGGAGACGAAGTACGTCATACGTTCGATAAACTCGGCTTCTCAGAAGAAGAGACGGCGCGTCATCACCAAGATATCGAGAATGGCGGCATGGTTCTCTTGCTCGACAAGAATGACGGCGTGTTTGACGACGGACGTAACGATACGTTCGAAGGCGGCCGCACATCAGCCGGTTACGGATCAGAAGGCAATGAAGCCGGCAATATGACCGCACGTGATTTCGGAACGGGAACCGGAACTGGCGTGACAGGTGCCGGCATCGGTGCAACAGGCGCAGGCGTCGACTCGAACCGCTTTAACGATATGGATGACGACATCCGTAACCGCACGGACTTGACGGACGAACAGAAACTCGAGTTGCATGAAGAGCGTCTCCTTGTAAACAAGGAACGTGTGCAGACCGGTGAAGTTCGCGTCGAGAAAGATGTCGTCGAACGCGAAGAACGCGTCGATGTCGAAGTCGAGCACGATGAAGTGTACGTCGAGCGTCGCCGTGTCGATGGGGACCGTGAAACGACAGGACATTCGTTCGATGCGACGACGGACCGCGATGAGATTCGCGTACCGGTCACGGAAGAACGCGTTGACGTGACGAAGAAAGACGTCGTTGCCGAAGAAATCATCGTCGGCAAAGAGAAAGTCAAAGATACGGAAACGGTACGTGAGACGTTGCGTAAAGAAGAAGCGCATATCGAAGGGGAAGACGACCTGCGCCATCGTGATCGCGACCATGATCTCGACCGCACACGTCGCGAAGAGCGTGACCGCCTGTAATCGATTGACGAAGTACCTCGACAAGGATGGCTCTCTCTGAGGGACCATCCTTTTTTTCGCCAAGTAACCATAGGAGGAACGAATGCCATGAAACATGCGATTATCTCTGAAGTCTTTGACCAACCAGAGTTACTGCTCAATCGAACGGTCGATTTGAAACGAGAAGGGTACGCCGAAGAGGACATGTACGTCCTCGTCAAGCGCGCCGACGTCGCGGACACGGTCCGACGCCAGTCGAAGTTATATGTGCTCGTCACCGACGAACCGGATACGGTCGCCTCACTCGTCACATCGAGCGAGCGGCCGATTGAACGCTGGCTCGGCAGCATGCGCCTCACGAAGGAGCAACAAGACCGCTTCGCTCGGGAAGTCGAGCAGGGACGACTATTTCTGTACGTCGATGCCGACCGTTCCGACCAGCACCTAGACGCCGGCCGGCCACAGGTGAAACCAGAACCCGAGGTGGAAGAACAGACGCTGGCCTTGCATGAGGAGCGCTTGATCATCGAGAAACAAGCCGTTCAAACGGGCGAGGTCGTCATCAATCGGCACGTCGCGGAGACAGTTCAAGAGATTGAAGTCCCGGTCCGCAGGGAACAGGTTCATGTGGAGCGGACACGAGGGTCGGAAGATGTACTCGAGGACTATGACTTTAATCAGCCTGGCATTCGTACGATAGACGAAGGGGACCATCTCCGGATTCAAGTCATCGAGGAGCGGGCGTTCATCGTCAAACGTCCAGTCGTCGTCGAAGAGATTATCGTCCGGAAACAAGTGACCGAAGACGTCAAGACGATGACGGAAACGCTCCGTAAAGAAGAGATTGAAGTGACCGAGGTCGGCCAGGCCGACGTCACGATTCAAGACCAGACAACCCGAAAGGATGAGACACAATGAGCAAACGTCGATTTGTAGACACGTATCAAGACGAGGCTGCCCTCGTCGCCAAAATCGATCAACTGACCGAGGAAGGTTATGACGAAAGTGACTTATATGTCGTCGCGAGAGACAAAGATGACGTCTCGCTCGTTAAACGGAACACCGATGCGAAAGTGGAAGAAGCGAGCGCGAACTGGATGCAAAAGTTTGCGGGTGTGGCCGAAGGCGAGCAGGAAGTGAAGCGGGCGTTGCTCGACCTCGGTCTTTCGGACGACGACGTCAATCGCGCGTACGGTGATATTTTGAGCGGTGGCTACGCCTTGATTCTCGATGAACCGGACACAGGGTTCAATGACGGAAACAATCCGGCGTTCGAAGGGCACGAGGCGAACGCGGCGTTCGGACGCGATCAAGACAAGTAACTAGTGGACCTACTGCCTTTACGACAAGGTGGTAGGTTTTTTGTTTGCTCGAAAAAGTAAGAAAAAAGTTTATGCAAACGATTGCATTCTCGTGCGAGTCGTGTAAAATGAGAGGTGAGATTGAAATACAGCGCTTTCATAGACAAACGGTTGCATGATTCGGTTGTCTAATGACGAGTAGCCTTGTAGAGAAAAAGGAGTGGCAGACAGATGAAACGATTGTTTGCAGTCGACGAATGGAAAGTAACGGAAAAAGGCCTACATCCAGAGGAAAATCGCCTGGCGGAATCGATCACCTCGCTCGGGAACGGTCACATGGGGATGCGCGGCAACTTTGAAGAAGAGTATTCAAACGATACACACCAAGGCTTTTATGTGGCCGGTGTCTATTATCCAGATAAGACACGTGTCGGTTGGTGGAAAAACGGATATCCGGAATACTTCGCAAAAGTATTGAACGCGACGAATGTCATCGGTCTTCGTGTCGCCATCAACGGGACGCCGGTCGACTTGGCGAAGTGGGAAGTGAAAGACTTTACACGTGAACTCGATATGCAGCGCGGTGTCTTAACGCGGACGTTCACCCTCGTGAACGGGACGGAAGAGACGAACGTCGAAGTCGTCCGCTTCTTCTCCATCGTCGACAAAGAGATTTTGGCGATCCGTTACAACGTCACTCCGGTCAACTATGAAGCGAAAGTCGAGTTCACACCTTACTTGGACGGGGATGTCGTCAACGAAGACTCGAACTATGACGAGAAGTTCTGGTTGCCGGTGGAACATGGCGTCGAAGAGCGTTTCGGTTTCGTGACAACGAAAACGAAGAAGCTCGACTGGCACGTCACGGCATCGATGATTGCTGACGTCGAAGGGGCACGTTGCGAAGTGCTCGACGCGACGGACCTCTATGTCGCCAACAAGTTCACGGTCACGGCGCCAGCTGGCGAGACGGCGACGGCGTACAAGTACGTCTCGGTCGTCACGAACCGTGATTACGAAGTCGAGGCGTTACAGTCAGAAGGGATGCAACGTGTCGAGACGGCGTTCGACAAAGGCTTTGAAACGCTTCTCGCCGAGCAGACGGAAGCATGGCTCGCACGTTGGGAAGACGCGGACGTTCGCATCGACGGCGACGCTGAAGCGCAACAAGGCATCCGCTTCAACATCTTCAATATGTATCAGACCTACACAGGCGAGGACTCACGCCTCAACATCGGACCGAAAGGGTTCACCGGCGAGAAATACGGCGGTGCCACATACTGGGACACGGAAGCGTACTGCCTCCACTTCTACTTGGCGACGACGAAACCGGAAGTGTCGTGGAACTTGCTCAAATATCGTCACAATCAATTGCCGCAAGCAAAAGAGAACTCGGTCAAGAACGTCGGCATGGAAGGCGCCCTCTATCCGATGGTGACGATGAACGGGGAAGAGTGCCACAACGAGTGGGAAATCACGCATGAAGAGATTCACCGCAACGGGGCGATCGCACACGCCATCTTCAACTATACGAACTTCACCGGCGACAAGTCATACCTAGGTCAATACGGACTTGAAGTATTGGTCGAGATCTCGCGTTACTGGGCTAGCCGCGTCAACTTTGTCCCGCACAAAGACGTGTATATGATTCTAGGCGTCACAGGTCCGAACGAATACGATAACAACGTCAATAACAACTGGTATACGAACTTGATTGCCGCGTGGACGCTCGAGTACACGCAAGACGTGTACAACTACTTGAAAGAAGCAGAACCGGCGCGTCTTGAAGAACTGATTGCGACACTCGGTCTTTCAGATGAAGAACTCGCGAAGTGGAACGATATCCAGACGAAGATGTACTATCCGAAAGATGACCTCGTCCCGGATGTGTTCATGCAACAGGATGGTTTCATGGATAAAGAACAGATTTTGGTGAAAGACCTCGACCCGAAACATTTGCCGCTCAACCAAAACTGGTCATGGGACCGCATTCTCCGCTCGAACTTCATCAAGCAGGCGGACGTGCTCCAAGGACTGTATACGTTCAGCGACCGCTTCACGGTCGAACAGAAGCGTGCCAACTTCGACTTCTATGAGCCGCGCACGGTCCATGAGTCGAGCTTGTCGCCTTGCGTCTACTCGATTATCGCGGCCGAAGTCGGTTATGAAGACAAGGCGGTCGAGTTGTACCAACGTTCGGCGCGACTTGATCTCGACAACTATAACAACGATACGGAAGATGGGCTTCACATCACGTCGATGGTCGGTTCATGGATGTCGATCGTTCATGGTTTCGCCGGCATGCGTGCCCTCGATTCGGAGCTCACGTTCAGCCCGATGATTCCTAAGGACTGGAACGGATACTCGTTCAACATGCTCTGGCGCGGCCATCACTTGACGGTCACGTCGACGCGTGAACAAGTGACGATCAAACAGACGGGTGGCACGGACGTGTCAATCCGCGTATATGGAAACGTCGTTACGGTCCCGGCAAATGATGTCGTGACAATCGAGACGGTGAAAGCGTGACCAAACGCATCAGCTCAACAAGTCGGCCTCGGCCGGCTTGTTTTTTTATGAGAAGCGCGGACACATCTCATTATTTTTGTAGTAGGCAGCACCAGAAAACTATGTTATCTTGATTCTTAGCCATTTTTGAAAGGGGAGACAAAACTTGACGGAAGCCGTTAAAGAACACGCACGCATCGGGATCGTTTCGATTATCGGGGGAGTGTTCGTTGCATTATCCATGACATTATTTTTAATCCCGGCGGGGGTATACTCG
Organism: Exiguobacterium sp. J17977; assembly: GCF_018616375.1. GTDB lineage: Bacteria > Bacillota > Bacilli > Exiguobacteriales > Exiguobacteriaceae > Exiguobacterium > Exiguobacterium mexicanum. Next base: position 97,165 of record NZ_JAEQBB010000003.1, read on the forward strand.
ACCGGATTTACGGGGCTCGCCCAAATCTTTACGCAACTGTTTGCGGGGACACCGTTTGAGCTCGGGGAAGGAATTTGGTTCTTCGTCTTGAACGTGCCGCTGTTGATCGTCAGTTACTTCATGCTCGGCAAGAACATGATGATTCATACGTTGATCAGCGTCGCGGCAGTTACCGTGTTCATTCGCGTGCTTCCGCAGTCGTCCATCATTTCGGACGACCCGCTGTTGAACGCTGTGTTCGGCGGGGTTTTGCTCGCCATCGGTTCGGGGATTACGATTCGCTTTGGTGCCTCGACCGGCGGATTCGATATCGTCGCCCTTATTTTAGCGAAGTTCACGAACAACTCGGTCGGCGTCTATCTGTTCCTCATGAACATGATGATCGCGCTTTGGGCCGGTGCATTGTTCGGTTGGCAGACCGCGCTCTATACGATCGTCTTCTTATATGTGACGTCGAAAGTCATCGATGAGATTTACACGAATACGCAGCGTCAGACGCTCTTCATCGTCACGAGCCATCCGGACGAAGTGACGAAAGAGTTACACCAGCATGTCTTCCGCGGCATCACGCTCATGCCGGCGATTGGCACGTACTCGAAAGTCGAGAAAGCGACGCTCATGATGGTCGCCCAACGCCACGAAGTGCGAGAAATTACGCGCATCTGTAAAGATGCCGACCCGACCGTCTTCATCAATATGGTCCCAACTGAAGATGTCGAAGGTGCGTTCCGACGCTAAAATAAACCCCCGCTGAACGCTCAGCGGGGGTTATTGTATAGGTAGACATCAAACAAATGTGAGGGGGACGCGTAATGATTGGAGTCAGCATTGCGACGAAATGGGAATATGAAGCGACATTGGCGTACTATGACGTCGAAGCGGAGGAGCGATTCGATTACCCGTATGGCGAGTATTTCAGGAGGATGCTTGATGACGTCGAACTTGTTTTTTACAGCACCGGTGTACGGAAAGCGAATGGGGTCGGTGCCAATCAATATATGATATCTCGGTTCGATTTAGTAAAAGTCATCGTGGCTGGGACGTGCGCTGGAATCGACGATACGTTCGACCCGTTGGATATTTTCGTCCCGCATCGAGCCGTTCAATACGATTGTACGGTCAAAGAAGTAGAGCCGCTCATCAAGCAATCGTTCATCGTCGACATCGAACTAGCGAATTACGGGGACGATTTTTTGAGCGGTACCATCGCGACGGCCGATCGAGCGGTCGTGATGTGGAACGATTACCTGGAACTGAAGAAACATGACATCACCATCGCGGACACGGAAGCGGGTGCCATCGCGTACATCTGCAAGAAAAATGACGTCGAATGCATCATCATCAAAGGCATCTCCGACTTTCCGACAGACGAGAGACAAGGTGACGCCGTTGCCTCGAATGCGGAACAAATCAATGTGTATTTGGCCAATACCCCGAAAGTGATGACGAAGATTTTCGACGACTATTTGATACGTTTCCTGTAGGCAAATCGCAAAAACACCGACTGCATGCACAGTCGGTGTTTGGATTATGCTTTGATGCCTAGTTTCTCTTCGAGGTAGATGGCGATGCCGTCTTCCATATTCGACGCGGTCACTTCATCTGCGACGGCTTTCAACTGGCTGATGGCGTTGTCCATCGCGACGCCGGTACCGACGTAGTCGAGCATCTCGAGGTCGTTTTCCTCGTCGCCGAACGCGATGATGTTTTTACGGTTGATGCCGAGATGTTTCGACACTTCGCGCAAACCGAGCGCCTTCGACGTGTTCTGGCTCATGACTTCAATCATGTGCTCCGGCATGCGCCATTGGCGGTTCAAGACGGCCTCGGCGTGGACTTTATTCAACCGAGCGCGGACGTTGTCGACGTGCTCTTTCGTTGCGTGGATGAGGAGCGAGGTCGGCTCTTCCTGCAAGTGCTTGAGTAAGTTGCCCGATGTGACGCTGAGTGCGCGTTCGGCGTATGGGCTGTAAAACTCTTGCGGGTCTTTATGGAAGTAGACGTGATCGGTCACTTCGACGACGATGTTGTGCGCTTTCGTGTCCGACACTTCTTCAATAATCTCATGCGCCGTCTTGAGCGGGATTGGACGGTGCGTTACTGCGTATGACGGATCTTTCGGATGATGGACGAGCGCCCCGTTGAAGTTGATGAGCGGTGTCGTCAAGCCGAGCTCTTCGTAATACATGATCGAGTGGCGATGTGGGCGACCGGTCGCGATCATGACTTCATGACCGGCCTCGCGGGCCGCCTGGAGCGCACGCACGTTGCGTTCACTGATCGTCTTGTCGTCGCGCAACAACGTTCCATCCAAATCGACTGCGATTAAATAACGTGACATAGGGTTTCCTCTTTTCTACGAGTTGCTTATTTCTCAAACCGTACCATATTTCCCGTTTCGACGGAAAGAATATACAATCGAGGTCGCACATTTTACGGTAACAATGCTATACTAAGGACGTATGAATTTTTCATGAATCATCTGTGAGATGGAGGGGACTATCGATGCGTTACTTAGTCACATTGTTCTGGGCGATCTTGCTTTCGAATACAGCAATCTTTATCATTTCTGCTGTCGATGGCGTGCCGTTCAACGCGATGCTCGCGACATTCTTTGGCGTCGTCATCACGATCTTTATTGTACTCTTAGACACGCTTAACCAAGATATGGGGATTAGCGACGTCGCACAAGAGAAGTAAGACGTCTACAACCAAGCTGGCTCATATCCGAGTCAGTTCTTTTTATATTACGAGGAGGAATCGGTCATGAAAAATAGTGCCAAACGGGCGAACTTCATCACGTTCGCCATCATCGGAGTCATCATCGTTATCGGTCTCGGTTTGTTGTTCTTCTTGAACAATGCGAACGAGGAGACGGGAGTCAACGCCGTCACACCGGAGGAGCTCGAGACGAAAATCTCAGAAGAAGAGGAAGTCGTCGTCTACTTCTGGCAGACAGGTTGCGAATATTGTGAGCAAGTCAAACCGTACGTCGAGCCACTCATCGAAGAATATGACGCCGTGTCAATCAACTTGGCCGACCATAATGTCTGGACGACTTATGGCATCAACGGGACACCGACAATGATTCGTTTCCAAGACGGAAAAGAAGTCGGACGTGTCGAAGGAGCGGTCTCGGAGCAACAGTACGAGACGTTCTTTAAAAACGAGGAGGGCGCACAGTGATCAAAAGCCGCTTATATCAGACATTGTTTGAATTGAACGCGACCCCGGTCATTGCCAAGCGACTCCGTGCCTTCGCCGAATCATCAGCGAGCCGGGCTTTCATCCCGTCGTTTGCGAAAACGTATCAAATCAACGTTGATGAAGCGGCGGAACCGATTGAGGCTTATCCGAGCCTGCACGCCTTTTTCACGCGTCATTTGAAAGACGGGGCCCGGCCGATTGATGCCGACCCGAGCTCGGTCGTCTCGCCATGCGACGGGAAACTGTCCATCGTGGCCGATATTACGGTCGACAGTCGCTTTGAAGTCAAGGGTCAGTCGTACACGCTTGCCGAACTGCTCGGCTCGCAACAAGAAGCGAGACGTTACGCCGGCGGTACGGTCTGTGTCCTTTACTTGAGTCCGCGAGACTATCATCGGGTACATGTCCCGCTCGCCGGGCGTGTGCTCAGTCATTATGAACTCGGTGACCGTTCGGCGCCGGTCAACGACATCGGGTTGACGGAGACGGTCCGTCCGCTCTCACGCAACTACCGTCGCGTCACGCGCTTCGAGACGGCCGCTGGTCGATACGAGCACATCATGGTCGGTGCGTTGAACGTCAATACGATCGAATGGACGCTCGCAGGCGACCAGGCGGCCAAAGGCGAAGAGGTCGGTTACTTCTCATTCGGCTCGACCGTCATCCTTTGTTTTGAGAAAGGCCGTGTCTTCATTGATCCGGCCAAAATCGGCCCGGTTCGACTTGGAGAAGTCATCGGGACGATGCAAAACGGTTGATTTTTTAAAACTTTTTTAGGCCGACCGAACGATACACTAGTCGTTTGGTCGGTTTTCGTTTACCATAGAAGGGATATCACTACATGTATAGTAGTTGAATCGCTTTAGCTAATTGGAGGAATTTAATCGTGTTTAATCGACTTTATCCGAAACAGTTCGTCGCGTCAGTATTTGACATCGACCTTGAAGAATTGAAAGACCGTGGGGTTCGCGTCATTTTGACGGACCTTGATAATACACTCGTGGCCTGGGACGTCCCGCACGCACCAGAGCTTCTTTTGCTATGGCTTGAAAAAGTGAAATCACACGGACTCGATGTCATCGTCGTCTCGAATAACAACGAGAACCGCGTACGTACGTTCACGGAACCGCTCGGCCTTCACTATGTGGCACGTGCGAAAAAGCCGTTGCCGTCTGGATTCAAACAGGCGCTTGCGAAATATGGCTATTCGACGAAAGAAGCCATCTTCTTAGGCGATCAATTGTTCACGGACGTACTCGGCGCCAACATGGCTGGGATTCACGTCATCCACGTGCAACCGGTCGTCAAGACAGACGGACTTGTCACGAAGTTCAATCGCATGCTTGAAAAAGTCGTGTTCGCCCATATGAAACGTCGCGGAAAGTACGTGTTGATCACGAAAAAAGTTGAGGAGCTCGCCGTCGATGCGAAGCGCGCCAAAGTGGCGGTCGCTGAGAAAATCGGTGAAGCGATGCACTCGCGTTCCGAAGATTCACATAAAAAAGATGAATAAGGACCTCGAACGCACAGGAAGAAGGAGGCTGTCCATGTACGGCGCGTAAGGCGTCGGAATTAACGCTTCAGGAGTAGCGGCGAGGCGCTACAGTGAATGAAGAAGAGGCAACTTAAATGACAGCAGACAACACTATGGAAGAAACAACACGTTATTGCGCCGGTTGCGGCGTCGCCATTCAAACGGAAGACCCGACCGGTGCCGGTTATGCACCGAAATCGGCACTTGATCGCGAAATCGTCATTTGCCAACGGTGCTTCAAATTGAAGCACTACAACCAAATCCAAGACGTCGAATTGACAGATGACGACTTCTTGCGCATCTTGAACGGCATCAGTGCCAAAGAAGCGCTCGTCATCAAAATCGTCGATATCTTCGACTTCAACGGCAGCTGGTTGCCAGGGCTTCAACGCTCAGTCGGCACGAACCCCGTCCTCTTGGTCGGGAACAAAGTCGACTTATTACCGAAGTCGGTCAACCCGAACCGGATGGCCAACTGGATGAAGTCTGAAGCGAAAGAACTCGGCTTGAACCCGGTCGATGTGCACTTGATCAGTGCGAAAAAAGGGCACGGCATCGACGAGCTCGCAGAGAAAATCGAGTACTATCGTAAAGGCAAGGATGTCTATGTCGTCGGTTGTACGAACGTCGGGAAGTCGACGCTCATCAACCAAATCATCAAGCGTTTCGGAGCAGAAGACGAGGCCATCATCACGGTCAGTCATTTCCCGGGAACGACGCTCGATTTGATTGACGTCCCGCTCGACGATGATGCCAACCTGTACGACACGCCGGGGATTATCAACCGTCATCAAATGGCGCATTATGTCGATGCGAAAGATTTGAAGACAATCACCCCGAAAAAAGAGATTAAGCCACACGTGTTCCAATTGAACCCGCAGCAGACGCTCTTCTTCGGTGGACTCGCCCGTCTCGACTACATGGAAGGCAACAAGCGCTCGTTCGTTGTCTACATGTCGAACGAGTTGAAGACACACCGGACCAAGCTCGACAAAGCAGATGAACTATACGAAAACCATATCGGTAAGATGCTCAACCCGCCGAACGAGAAAACGTTGCAACTGTTGCCTCCGCTCGTGCGTCACGAGTTCAGTCTCCGTGACGGCGTCAAGACAGACATCGTCTTCAGCGGACTCGGTTGGGTCGCGATTCACGGAAAAGGTGGACGCATCGCCGCGTGGGCACCAAAAGGAGTTGCCGTCACATTACGTGAGGCGCTCGTATGAGACTGGCCGTCATCGGTCACCCGATTGCTCATTCGCTCTCTCCCGTCCTGCACGAGCAGTGGCTGAGAGCGTCTGGGCTTTTCGGGCGCTATGAGGCGCTCGACGTCACCCCGGACGAACTCGCGGACTTGTTTCAACAGATGCGTGACGGCGTCTGGGACGGTTTCAACGTCACCATCCCATACAAAGAGACGGTCATCCCGTACCTGGACGAGCTCGATCAGGCGGCCGAAGCCGCCGGTGCCGTCAACACGGTGTATAAGCGGGACGGGAAGTTGATTGGGACGAACACGGACGGGGCCGGCCTTGTCGCCGCGCTCGACCGTTGGACCGATTGGACGGGCCGTGTGCTCGTCATCGGGGCCGGCGGGGCAGCGCGCGGCATCATCAGCGCCTTGCCGACCCGTGACGTCACGGTCACGAATCGAACGATGGAGCGGGCGGAACGCCTCGCGGACGCGTTCGGCATCGAAGCGCAGGCGCTCGAGGATGTCGATATCGCACGCTATGACGTCATCATCCAGACGACATCGGTCGGCATGGACGGCGTCGATTCGCCACGATCGTTAAAAGGTTTACGACAAAACACCGTCGTTTGTGATATCATATATCGTCCACTCGTCACACCGTTTTTAAAGGAAGCCGCCAAAGCAGACGCGAAAATCGTCAACGGAACTGCCATGTTTGTCGGACAAGGCGCTCTGGCGTTTGAATATTGGACAGGTGTGAGACCGGATCAACTTGTCGGAATGAAGTTAATTGAACGCTTATTGGAGGAATAAATAGTATGTTATCAGGTAAACAAAAACGCTTTTTACGTGCCGAGGCACATCACCTCTCGCCGATTTATCAAGTCGGAAAAAATGGGGTCAGCGAAGCGATGTGCAAAGACATCAGCGACGCGCTCGAAAAACGTGAGCTCTTGAAAGTCCAAGTGCTCCAAAACTGTGCCGATACGCCGAAAGACGTAGCCGGAGAATTGGCTGAAGGCACGAAAGCCGAAGTCGTTCAAGTCATCGGAAAAGTCATCGTCTTGTACAAACAGGCGACTGAGAAAGAAAATCGCCAAATCAAACTCCCATGAGCCGCATCGGCCTGATGGGAGGCACGTTCGACCCGCCGCATCTCGGTCATTTATTGATTGCCGAACAGGCGCGCGAACAGTTGGAGCTCGATGAGGTCTGGTTTCTGCCGGCGGCGATTCCGCCGCACAAGGCGGGCTTCAGCCCGGCCAAAGACCGGATTGAAATGACCCGGCGGGCGATTGTGGATCAACCTGCGTTCAAACTGAACTTGATTGAGTTTGAACGTGACGAGCCATCGTACACGGTCGAGACGATGAGACGGTTGCGGGACTTGTATCCGAACGACACGTTCTTCTTCTTGATTGGGGCGGACTCGCTCGTATCACTCGAGAAGTGGTACGATTACGAGACACTCGTCACCCTCGTCACGTTCGGGGCCGTCGCGCGTCCAGGCAGCCGCTACCGCATCCCGAAACAGGCAGATGTGCGTACGATCGATATGCCGCAACTCGAGATCTCGTCGACCGATATCCGGGAACGGGCGAGACGGGACAAGTCGATCAAGTATCTCGTCCCGCTCGATGTCGAAACTTATATCAAGGAGCGCGACTTGTATGACGTATGAGGAAGCACAATCATTGATTGAGGCGACGTTGCCCGAGAAACGCTACATCCACACGCTCGGTGTCGTCGAGACGGCCGACCGGTTGGCCCGCTTGTACGGGGCCGATGTGGAAGCGGCGCGACTCGCGGCGATGTTGCATGACTATGCGAAATATTTGGATGCCGACATGATGCGGCAAGTCGTGATCGAGGAGAACCTCGATTCGAGCTTGCTTGAGTTCGATGACGAGCTGTTGCATGCGCCGGTCGGGGCCATCCTGTTAGACCGAGCGTACGACCTTGACCCGGCCGTCGTGTCGGCCATCAAGAACCATACGACCGGAGAACCGGGCATGTCCCGGCTCGACCAGATTTTATTCGTTGCGGACGCGATCGAACCGAATCGGTCGTATCCCGGCGTCGACTCCTTACGTGACCTCGCGGATCGTTCGCTCGAAGCGGCCGTCGTCGCGACGTTGCGCCAGACGATTGCTTATTTATTAAACAAGTCGGTGCGGATTTTCCCGCTGACGATTGAGACGTATAACCATTTTGTGAAAACACCCTAGGAGGTACAGTATGACTGTAAAAGAAGAATTAGAATTGATCGTGAAGGCCGCTGACGATAAGCGTGCCGAAGATATCGTCGTCCTCGACATGGAAGGCATCTCACCGGTCGCAGATTATTTCGTCATCTGCCACGGTAACTCAGAGAAGCAAGTCCAAGCAATCGCGCGCGAAATCAAAGACGTGGCCGGCGAGCATGAGCTCCCGCTCCACAAATTCGAAGGCATGGACTCGGCACGTTGGGTGCTCGCTGACCTCGAAAACGTCGTCGTCCATATCTTCCATCGCGATGACCGCGACTATTACAACCTTGAAAAATTGTGGGCAGATGCACCACACGTGGAAGTAGAAGTCGGCTAATGGCGTACGAAGGGTTCGCCTACGTCTACGATGAGTTGATGAAAGATGCCCCGTACGAGGACTGGGTCGCCTTCGTGCGCCGCCATGTCAAAGACGGTGCATCGCTTGCTGACGTCGGATGCGGGACGGGCTCGGCGACGATTCGCTTGGCGGAGCATTACGAGACGATCGGACTCGACTTATCCGAGTCGATGCTCGAGGTCGCCCAAGAGAAAGCGCTCGAGGCAGGCATCACGCTTCCGCTCTGGCAACAGGATATGCGGGAGCTTGAATTGCCACACCCGGTCGACGCCGTGACGATTCTCTGTGACTCGCTTTGCTATCTCGAGGACGAGGCCGATGTCATCGACACGTTCGAGGCGGTGTACGAACAATTGAAACCGGGCGGCATGTTCATCTTTGATGTGCATTCGCCGAACAAGATGCAGACGCTCTTCAATCAGAAGACGTATGCCTCGAACGGGGAAGATTGCTCGTACATCTGGTTCGCAGACCCGGGCGAAGCACCGCTCTCGGTCGTTCACGATTTGACGTTCTTCGTCGCCCTCGAGGATGGCACGTATGAGCGCGTCGAGGAGACGCATGAGCAACGGACGTATGAGCCGGGGCAGTATATGCAATGGCTCATCGGGGCCGGCTTCCATGTGAAATCGGTCACCGCTGACTTCACGGACCAAGCTCCGGGCCCGAACGCAGAACGAATCTTTTTTGTCGCCCAGAAATAAACGAGACCCCATCAATTGCGATGGGGTCTTTCGTTTACGCCTCGTGACTGAATTGCCATTGGACACCGAAACGGTCTTCGACCATGCCGTACGCCTTGCTCCAGAACGTCTCTTGGAGCGGCATGAGGATACGGCCACCGGCAGATAAAGCCTCGAATTCTCGACGGATGGCGTCGAGGTCATCGGTCACGACGGCGAGCGTGATGTTCTGGCCGAATGAGACAGGACCGTCCGGCATCGCGTCCGAAAACATGAGCGTTGTGCCATGAACGCTCAGACGGGCATGGAGCACGAGATCGGCCAGCTCGTCCGGTACCGGTTCTCCGTCCGGTCCAGGCTGGGCCGCGAACGTCATGATGTCTGGGGCGGGCTCGGCGAAGACGTCGGCATAAAACAGGACGGCGTCGCGACAGTCGCCGTTGAAATTGAGATAAGGGTTGATTGGCATGCGTGTTCCTCCTCAAATCGTTTCTTTCAGTATGAGACAAACGGGTGACGGAAGAATCCGACAAAAGCACGAATTTTCGGACAGGGTTGTTGAAACATTCACTGAAACGGGAATGGAGTAGGTGAGACATTCTTACGAAAGAAGGCGTAAGGAGATGAAACTGACTCGAGGACGTCTACTGGAATTCGGGTTCGTATTGTTCATGGCGGTCATACTCGTGACGTCAATCATCGAAGGAGAGTGGTTTGATGCGAGCGTCGCCGGGGCGGGGGTCGTGTCGGGATTGATTCCGTTCATCCTCGAGAAGACGTTCAAAACCGAGTTCGACGCCAAAATGAAAGTCGCCTATATCTTGTTCTTGTTCGCATCGCAATATTTGGGCTCGATTGTCGGCCTATATTCGAACGGCTGGTGGGACACGTTTCTGCACGTGTTGAGCGGCGTCTTCTTAGCGTTTCTCGGCTTTGACTTCTTGACTCGGCTCGATGAGGACATTCGGCTCGAGATGCCGAAACGGTTCGTCTTCGTCTATATCGTCGTCTTCTCGATGGCTGGGGCGGCGCTTTGGGAAATGTATGAATTCACCTCGGACTTGGTGTTGAACACGACGATGCAAGGCAACGGGAACGACGACACGATGGTCGACCTCGTCGCCGGATCGCTCGGGGGCATCATCGCAGCTTTGCTCGTGACCGAGATTCATCGCAAAGAACAACATAAGAAACGCAAAAATTGAAAGCGATTGCAAAACGCCCGAGCATTGCTCGAGCGTTTTATTTGTAATAATTATTATCTTTTAATATCATTAACTTTGTAAGAATGATTATAAAGAGGAGGCAATAATATGGATCAACATCGTCGTCTAACTACTAACCAAGGCGTCCCAATCGGGGATAACGCCAACTCCATCACAGCGGGTCGCCGCGGCCCGACACTTCTCGAAGATTATCAACTCATTGAAAAACTCGCCCACTTTGACCGTGAGCGCGTGCCGGAGCGGGTCGTTCATGCCCGTGGTGCCGGAGCACACGGTGTCTTCAAAGTTAAAAATAGCATGAAACGATATACGAAAGCCAAATTTTTGCAGGAAGAAGGACAAGAGACACCAATCTTCGCTCGCTTCTCAACCGTCATCCACGGTCTCGGCTCACCAGAGACGCTTCGTGACCCACGTGGATTCTCGGTCAAGTTTTACACAGAAGAAGGGAACTATGATTTCGTCGGAAACAACTTACCAGTCTTCTTTATTCGTGACGCCATCAAATTCCCGGACGTAATCCACTCACTCAAACCGGACCCACGGACGAACTTGCAAGACCCGGACCGTTTCTTTGACTTTATGTCGCTCACGCCGGAATCGACAAGCATGCTCATCCACTTGTTCAGCGATGAAGGGATTCCAGCTTCATACCGTCACATGCGCGGTTCATCGGTCCACTCATTCAAATGGGTCAACGAATACGGAAACACGGTGTACATAAAACTCCGTTGGGTCCCGAAACAAGGTATTAAAAACTTGTCGATGGAAGAAGCGGCGAAAGTGCAGGCCGAAGACTTCAACCATGCGACACGCGACTTGTTCAACGCCATCGAGGAAGGCGACTTCCCAGAATGGGATCTCTACGTCCAAATCCTCGACCCGGCCGATATGGATAACTTCGATTTCGATCCACTCGACGCGACAAAAGACTGGTTCGAAGACGTCATCCCGTATCAACTCGTCGGTACGATGACGCTTAACAAAAACGTCGACAACTATTTTGCCGAGACGGAATCGGTCGGATTCAACCCGGGCGTGCTCGTACCTGGGATTCAACCGTCTGAAGACAAGATGCTCCAAGGTCGCTTGTTCTCATATTCGGATACGCAACGTTATCGTATCGGGGCGAACTACTTGCAGCTCCCGATCAACTGCCCGTTCGCACAAGTGTCGAACAACCAGCGTGATGGGGTGATGCCGTTCAAACAACAGACGAGCCCGGTCAACTATGAACCGAACCGCTATGAGGACGCACCGAAACCGGATGCTGCTTATATCGAGACGGAGCAGCCGCTCACAGGCGTGGCCGGCCGTCAAAAAATCGAGAAGACGAACGACTTCGGTCAAGCCGGAGAAGTGTACCGTCGCTACTCGGAAGAAGAGAAGACGGCACTCGTGAACAACTTGGTGGCACACATTAAAGAAGTTCGCCATGAGAACACGGTGCTCCTCTTAATTTGCAACTTCTATCGGGCCGACCGCGACCTCGGCGCGCGTCTCTCGAAAGAATTGAACGTCGATATCACACCGTTCTTGAGTCAAGTGACAGAATAATCATTTTAAGTAGAGTCGGCAACAGCCGCTCTGCTTTTTTGCGTATAATAAAGAGCACAGGGATGGCTCGTTTTGACTAGCAGGCCCAAATCCATACGTCAGGAGGAACATATGATGAGAGAGACTATTTATTATGAACGAGGAACTGACGCTCTGAAGCGTCAAGGAAGACGTGCACAGCGGCTCGTGCAGCGCTTCAATGCATCTGAAGTCGATGATGATACGTTACGAGCGTCAATCCTCCGTGAGCTATTTGGTACAGTGGGTGAAGATCCGGTCGTTGAACACAATTTTCATTGTGACTTAGGCACTAACATTCATGTGGGAAATCGATTTTATGCAGGCTATAATTGTACGATTTTAGATATGGCTGAAGTAACAATTGGCGATGACTGCATGATTGGGCCGAACGTCGGGATTTATACGGCAGGACATGCGTTACCTTCACGTGACCGAAACAAGAGTGGGGTCGCTACGCCGATTCATATCGGCAACGATGTATGGATTGGAGGGAGTTGCGTCGTTTTGGCAGGAATAACGATTGGCGATGGTGCAGTTATCGCTGCAGGTTCCGTCGTAACGAAAGATGTTCCTCCGAACGTCGTGGTGGCTGGAAACCCAGCCAAAATCATCAAAGCGATTGAGCAAGAATGATGATGAAACAAAGAACTAATACGTTGCTGAACTAACGTTTCAACCGTTCGTCCGCTATAAACCTGGGGAGTCATAAGGTTTTTACATATACTTAGAAAACGTGGGAGAGAAAAAATGACAATATGTAGTGCTGGTTATGTGCTCGTCGCAGAGTCGGTGCGACCAGATTATATGGATAGTCGTCTCATTCCTGAAACAGTCTTGTCTATAAGTACATGTATATGCGAGCACCATCCGAACATCGACGTACTCTGGGGTATGTCAACGCAAGCCAAAGCGACATATGAGCATGAATTAAAGCTTAATCGACAAGGGAGTACCGAACTAATGGCATGGATCGATACGTATCATGAGTCTGGACAGCTTGGGTATCCACAAACGTTTCAATCGCTAGACCTGGCTCATACGTTCAAACGTCAGTTTCTCAGTCATGTGGCGGTCAAAGTGGTTGGTCTAGCATTACCGGAAGCACACATCTCTACCTTTTTAGAAGATAGTGAAATGGGTGAGAGTCCTGAACGATATGGAATCGAGCGTTTTGTCATGCGAAGAGAGAATGTGGAAACAGGTCATCTGTTAGGTTATGAGGTACTTGGTTATGAAAAGGGCATATTTCATTCCTATTTATGTAATGGTCTTGAGTCAGAGTTTGCTGAACAGTTCAAGTTTCGTTTGAATGAACATGGCTTGATTCCGACGCTTGAAGAAGCGGAACGCTATTGTACATATAGCAATCAAGAAGACGTCGAGACAGAATCTGTCCTTTGGTTACCGTGGGCGATTTTTGAGGTGGATGACTGACTAGAAGCTTTCAAAATTGTCCCGATCTTGTGGTTATGCCAAGATAGGAAAAAAGGGGGATGCTTCATGAACCAAGTCATTGAAACACTATTGAACCACCGCTCCGTTCGCTCGTTCAGGGACGAGACGTTGACCGACGAACAAATCCGGCTCATCGTCGAGAGCGCCCAGCGCGCCTCGACGTCGAGCTTTATCCAAGCCTATTCCATCATCGGGGTGACCGACCCGGAGAAGAAAGCTCGACTGGCTGAAATCGCCGGTAACCAGCAGTACGTCATCGACAACGGTCATTTCTTCGTCTTCTGCGCTGATTTATATCGACATGAGTTAATCGGTGAACTGCGGGGGGCCGACGTGAGTGCGACGCTTGAGACGGATGAGAAGTTACTTGTCGCGGTCATTGATGCCGCGCTCGCTTCGCAAAATGCTGTCGTGGCCGCTGAATCGATGGGCCTCGGCATTTGCTATATCGGCGGGATTCGCAATGATATGTTCGCTGTGAAGGAAGTACTCGGTTTGCCGGAGCGGGTATTACCACTCTTCGGACTTGCCGTCGGTGTCCCGGAGCACGTCGAAGGCCAGAAACCGCGCCTCCCGCTCGAACATATTTATCACGAGAACACATACGTCGCCGACACCGAGCAACTGAAACAAGAACTCGATGCGTATGATGCGACGATTCACGACTACTACGCGGCACGCGGGTCGAACCAACGAAGTGACACATGGACCGGACAGATGGGACGAATGCTGTCGAAACCGACTCGGCTCGACGTGAAAGACTTCTTGAAGACGCAAGGCTATTTGAAGCAATGAAAAAAACCGCCAAATTTTATTTTGGCGGTTTTCAGTTTGTCTGCGCTTTGAGCCAGGCGTGGTCGATGGCGCCGAATTGCTTGGCGACGATGACTCCATTTTCATCGAGGACGTATGTCGTCGGCATCGCCTGAATCCGATACGCATCTCCGACGATTCCTTCCTCGTCATAGACGACTTCGAATGCGTCTTCATACGGGGCGACAAATGATTCGGCATCAGCGACATCCCGTTCACTCGTCGTCGTATTGACGGCAACGATGGTCACATCGTCTTGTTCACGGGCAAACTTGGCCATGTCGGGCATCTCGGCCCGACACGGTGGGCACCACGACGCCCAGAAGTTGACGACGACCCGTTCGCCGCGCAACTCATTCAAGTTGAACGTCGTACCATCCGTCCGCTTCAGTTCGAAGTTCGGCGGTACTTGACCGATGTTCAAACCGGTCTGAGACGAACCGGCCTCGAGCCGTGGTGTCTCGTCTGGTAGGCTGGCGTTGATGATGGCGAGCACGACGATGAGACCGAGTCCGTATTGAATGGCCGTCTTGGACGGTCGTGCCACGTAGGCAGCGACGGCGATTAGAAGGAAGAACGGAATGATCCACCACAACTCGAACGTACCGGTGACGATTGATTCGAGCAACCAAATCGAAAATGCACCGATCCCCGTCCAGAGCAGTGCTCCGAGCGTCGGTGTCCGCATCCAGCGCAACGTCGCGATGAGCAGTAAGACGATGAGGGATGCCATATAGAGATGGAGCGGTTGCGGCGATGAAAGCAGTGGGAGCGTCCCATATTTCGGGACGACGAGCGTCATCGCCAACCAAAGGAACAAGGCCGAGAACAACCAATAGCCACGTAAGCTAGGTGTGAGCCGGTAGACGAAAAAAGCAATCACACCGGCGGCGATCAGGAGTGACCACGTGCCGCCGGTCGCATAAAGGGATAAGGCCAAACTACCCGTCGACGCGAGACCGAGGACGATTGCACTTCCTTTCCACGCGAGGAAACCGGCGAACCATGTGCCGAGGACGGCGTCGCGGTCTTTTTCCGATAAGCCGATTTTTTTAAAGCCAATGTAGAGCATGAGCAAGATGGCCATCATAGCCAGTAAATCGAGTCGAACGTTCAATGGACCAATCGCAATCACACAATCCCTCCTAGAGAAAAAGCGCCCAGACGAGTGGGCGCTTTCTTTGTTTGTAGTATAGCATTAGCCGATTTGCGCTGCATTGAGGACCGTCTTCATCGCACCGTAACCACCGAGGATGTTTTGGATATCCTTGTAGCCGAGTGATTGAAGCACGCTAGCAGCCATCCGTGAACGGACGCCTGACGCACAGTGGACAGCAATCGTTTGGTCTGTCGGGAGACCTTCGTGGTCGCGTGCCAATTTACCGAGGAGGATACGTTCGGCTTTCTCGTAGTGGCTCGCGTTCCATTCCGTCGCATTCCGGACGTCGAGGACGAAGACGTCACCTTTTTCAGCTGATTCGATCGCTTGTTCCGCTGTCACGTCCGTGTACGTTTCCGTCAACAGCTCTTGACCGAGCTCTTCGACTGGGACGATGAAGCGGAGTCGGTCGAGGCCGATCGATTGAAGGTCCGTCTGCACTTGTTCGACGTCTTCCGCGCTCGCGATGAGTGTGATGTCTTTGTCGAAGTTGACGAGCCAGCCGGCCCATGAGACGAATTTCGTGTTGTATGGGATGTTGATGGTGCCCGGGACGTGTCCTTTGGCGAATTCTTCCCCTTTACGTGTATCGACGACTTGAGTCTCTTCGACGAGCGTGTCGAGGCGGTCCGTGCCGACGACTTCGGGACGAGCAATCATGTTCGTCATTTGGATGCCTTCTTTGTTTACTTTCTTCATCATCGCGAAGTAGTTCGGCGGTTCTGGTTGATCCGTCGTCAACTCTTTGATGAACGCATCTTGATCAGTCATTTGAAGTGCCCAGTTCGTCGCTTTCTCGTAACCGACTGTTGATGTCGGGATGGCGCCGAGCGCTTTCCCACAGGCACTGCCGGCACCGTGGCCCGGCCAGACTTGAACGAAGTCAGGAAGCGCTTTGAACTTCTTGAGCGAGTTGAACATTTGCTCGGCACCGATAGCTGTCGTTCCTTTTACACCGGCTGCTTCTTCGAGCAGGTCAGGACGACCGATATCGCCGACGAAGACGAAGTCGCCTGTGAAGATACCCATCGGTTGTGTTTGGTTCCGGTCGTAAAGCAAGAACGAGATATGTTCTGGCGTGTGACCTGGTGTATGCATGACTTCGAGTGTGACGTTACCGACTTTGAACGTGTCACCATCTTTGACGAGTTTTGAATCGATGTCTTTCGCGAATGCATATTTCCATGACGCGTCACCTTCGTCTGAGAGGTAAGCTGTTGAACCGGTGCGTTTCGCAAGCTCGAGTGAACCTGATACGAAGTCGGCGTGGATGTGCGTCTCAGCCGTCGCGACGATCTTCATGCCTTCTTTTGCAGCTTCTTGAAGATACGGTGTGATGTTACGGGCCGGGTCGATGACGACGGCTTCGCCGGTCATTTGGCAACCGACCATATAAGATGCTTGTGCTAATTTTTGATCATAGAAATAACGTAATAACATGTGACATACCCCCTAAGAATAGTTGACTGTGAACGATTGTGATTTTTTTGACTGTATATATAGAAGAGTGTTAGACCGTTTCGCCTGTCCAGCTCATCATGCCGCCATCGACGTTGACGACATCGAAGCCGAGTGAATCGAGGTAAGCCGAAGCGTTCATGCTCCGTCCGCCTGCCGCACAGATGACGTGAATCGGTTTCGAACGATCGAGTTCATCGACTTTTGCACCGAATTCAGAGAGGGGAACGTTTTTCGCTTGCTTGATGTGGCCGCCTGCAAATTCGTCTGTCTCGCGCACATCAATCAAGTTGAGTGACTCGTCAGCTTGAAGCAACGTTTCTAATTCAGTCGTCGAAATAGTTTTCATGAGTGATAAATCTCCTTTGTGGTTCAAGAATTTTTGAAGTAAGTTTCTTTCGTTGTTTTTAATATACCCCCTGAGGTATACTGAATGCAAGAAAAAGAATCGGAGGTCAAAAATTGAAGAAAATCATGATGATTGTATCGATTTTAGTGTTGGCGACGGTCGGAATCGTTCTTTTTACGTCAAATGAGAGTGGAATTGCAAAAATCGACGTCGAAACACTACAAAACAGATTGGAAAACGAAGAAATAACCTTGTTGGACGTCCGAGAATCGACTGAATACGAGGGGGGGCATATTGAAGGAGCGGTGAATGCACCACTTTCATCATTAAATACAACCGAATTGCCTTATTCGAAAGACGAACCGATTTTTGTCATCTGTCGGAGCGGGAACCGGAGTGCCCAAGCGGCAAAGCTGTTGCAAGAACGTGGCTATACGGAGATTTATGACGTCTCAGGCGGCATGATCGCCTGGGAACAACAATAAAACTTACTTATATAGAGGATAGGGAATTGGAGGAGTTAATATGGAATTTGGATTTATTATCACCATCTTTTTAATCGGCTTTATCGGGTCGTTTATTTCGGGGATGGTCGGGATTGGTGGATCGATTATTAAATATCCGATGCTGTTGTATATTCCGCCGCTTCTCGGATTTGCGGCGTTCAGCGCCCATGAGGTTTCCGGGATTAGTGCGATTCAAGTCTTCTTCGCAACGATTGGTGGGATATATGCGTATCGGAAAGGTGGCTACTTGAACAAACAGCTCATCTTATATATGGGTGTCGCCGTCTTAATCGGAAGTTTCATCGGAGGTTACGGCTCGACGCTATTGTCGGAGAACTTGATTAACGTCGTCTACGCCATGCTCGCGACAATCGCGACAATCATGATGTTCTTACCGAAGAAGAACGTCGAGGACGTTCCGCTCGACCAAGTCATATTCAATAAACTGATTGCGGCGAGCTCGGCGTTCATTGTCGGGGTGGCAGCTGGGATTGTCGGAGCGGCGGGTGCGTTCATCTTGATGCCAATCATGCTCGTCGTGCTTCGGATTCCGACGAAGATGGCAATCGCGAGTTCGCTCGCCATCACGTTCATCTCGTCCATCGGCTCGACTGCAGGAAAAATCATCACCGACCAAATCGTATGGGAACCGGCCGTCATCATGATTATCGCCAGTTTGATTGCCGCACCGCTCGGCGCGAACGTCGGGAAAAACATGAAGACGAAGTCACTGCAGATGATTTTAGCGCTACTCATTTTAGCGAGCACAGTAAAAATTTGGATGGATATCATCGGGTGAGCGAATCACTCCTAATCGGCTACCGAGGCGACTCGGTAGTCTTTTTTGTGTAAACATTGCAATCGATTT
This sequence comes from Exiguobacterium sp. J17977, assembly GCF_018616375.1. GTDB lineage: Bacteria > Bacillota > Bacilli > Exiguobacteriales > Exiguobacteriaceae > Exiguobacterium > Exiguobacterium mexicanum. The sequence goes on from NZ_JAEQBB010000003.1 coordinate 115,803, forward strand.
GTTAAGTTTATGTATAGTTGTAAACGTCAATTAGTTGAATTGAGTTCAAGGGAACGTTAAAATACAGGGTATACGTCTAAAAGAGAATGAACCATTAACTAAGAATTGAATTGAATTGCATATAAGGAGTGTTTACATGAATCACACGAATCAACCGAAAGGAAGGATGGACCGATTCCGCCAGGCGGCGCTCGACTCGTTCAAGACGCACCGTCTGTTCTGGATGTTCACCATCCTGTTATGGACGAAGTCACTGATCGCGTATCAGTTCTTCTTCAACATGCCGGCCGAGAACGCGGTCCAGGCATTCATCTTGATCATCAACCCGCTCAGCTTCACGTTGTTCCTGTTCGCGTTCAGCTTCTTCTTCGGGGGGAATAAGCGGAAGTGGGCGCTATACAGCCTATATCTCGTCTCGTCGCTCATCTTGTTCGCGGATACGACATACTACCGTGAGTTCACAGACTTCTTGACCGTGCCGGTCTTGTTCCAGTCGTCGAACATGGAGACGCTCTCGTCGTCATTCCTGTCACTTCTCGAATGGAAAGACTTGCTCTTGTTAGGTGACCTCGTCGTACTTCCATTCCTATTATGGAAGATGAACGAGACGAGCCAGGCGTCACAGCGTCGCGTCTTGATCACGTTCACGGCAGCCGCAGCGATGTTCGGGTTCAACCTCGTCCTCGCCGAAACAGAGCGTCCAGAGTTACTCACGCGCTCGTTCGACCGAGAGCTGTTGGTGAAAAACTTAGGTACGTTCAACTTCCACGTCTATGATGCCATGCTTCAAACGAAGACATCGGCCCAGAAGGCGCTCGCGGACGGTTCTGAACTGGATGAAGTCGAGAACTTCACACGTCAGAACTATGCGGCTCCGGACCCGGAGATGTTCGGGAAGTATAAAGGCAAGAACGTCATCGTCGTCTCGTTCGAGTCTGCCCAAAACTTCACGCACAACATGAAAGCATCGAACGGCGAGTACATCACGCCGAACTTGAACAAACTGATTGAAGAGTCCCACTACTGGCCGAACTATTACCATACGACCGGTCAAGGGAAGACATCAGATGCCGAGTTCGCTCTCGATAACTCGCTCTACGGTCTGTCGCGTGGCGGCGTCTACTTCACGAACGCCGATAACGAATACAATGCGTTACCGGAGGTCATCAAAGATGACAACTATTACTCGGCCGTGTTCCATGCCAACAATAAATCGTTCTGGAACCGCGACCAGATGTATCAAAACATCGGTGTCGACAAGTTCTTTGACGAAGCCAGCTATGACCTCGGCAACCCTGAGGATATGACGGAGTGGGGTCTGCTCGACGATGAGTTCTTCATGCAGTCAATCCCGATGCTCGAAGAACTGCCGGAACCGTATTACGCGAAGTTCATCACGCTCACGAACCACTTCCCGTACACGATGCCGAGCGAGAAGCACGAGCTCGTCCCGAAATTCGAGACGAATTCGACGACGCTCAACAACTTCCCGCAAGCGCTCGCCTATCAGGACTATGCGCTCGGCTTGTTCATCGATGAGTTGAAGGCGAACGGTACATGGGATGACACGATTTTCGTCGTCTACGGTGACCATTATGGCATCTCGACGAACCATAACGCCGCGATGGCTGATTTGCTCGGCAAGGACGAGTTGACGCCATTCGACGTCGCCAAGCTCCAAGCGGTCCCGTTCGCGATTCACTTGCCGGGACAAGACAAAGGTGAAGTGCACGAGACGATCGGGAGTCATGTTGACATGAACCCGACGATTCAGCACTTGCTCGGAATCGACACGTCGGAGCAGGTCGGATTTGGGAATGACTTGTTCTCGAAAGAGCATTATGACCGCGCCATCTTCCGTGATGGTACGGTCGTGACGCAAGACCATCTGTTCACGCAGTCAATGTGTTATGATGCCAAGACGGGCGAAGTCGCAGAAGACGGTGAGGCGTGTACGCCACTTGAAGAAGAAGCGAACAAAATCCTTGAGATGAACGACCAGCTCATCTATTCGGATTTACTCCGCTTCAAGCAAGACCAATAATGAAGAGAGAAAAGGTTGGAGACAATCTTTTCTCTTTTTTTGTGGTCGTCGCGCCCTAGGAGGACTAAGATGAAAGCAGAGTAACTTTCCAAAGGAGAATTTATGACATTAGATTATACGGGAGAACGGGTCATCCCAGATCGCATGGACCCGCTGAACGGCTTGTTGCTCGAACATATCGCACGTTACCATTTCGCCCTGTTATATATGAACGGGCGTGTCCTCGATTTTGCGAGCGGGAGCGGGTATGGCAGTCAATTGATTGCGAAGAACTTGAAGGGGACGGTGACCGAGGTCGTCGCCGTCGACTTGTCGGAAGAAGCGACGCGCTATGCGAAAGGGCGCTATCACCACCCGAACGTCGACTATATCGTCGGCGATGTCGTCGACCGGACGTTGCCGGACAAACTCGGGACGTTCGATTGCATCGTCAGCTTCGAGACGATTGAGCATGTCACCGACTATGAGGCGTTCATGACGAACGTGTGGGACTTATTGAAACCAGGCGGGATTTTGGTGTTGTCGACACCGTTCGGTCAAGGGGTCGGGCAACCGACGAATGAGCCGTTCCATGTCCATCAGTTCACCGAGGTCGAGTTCGAGGCGCTGTTCACCCCGTTCACATCGACCGAGTTCTATTACCAGCGGGGCGTGCTCGTCGAACCGAAGCGGGGGACGCGCCATTATCCGATTGGGATCACCGTCGCGGTCAAATAAAAAAATCCCGATGCATGAGCTCATCGGGTAATGAAATAGTATAACAGGCCGAGCGCCAAGAATGAGATCGGGAAGAGGACGATATATGTCCACGACACCATCGACCAACTCTTCTTCTGGCTGTAGTCCGATTTGTCTTTTCCTAGTCCGACCATGATGGTAAAGACGAGGGCGAGCAAACAAACGAGTAACGATAATCCAATGATGAGATACATGTTGTCACATCCTTCATGGTTTCTTCATACTTTTAGCATAGCTGAAAACAAAACGAAAAAGCCTCTGAAATGTTGGGATTCTGTGTCCAACAATCAGAGGCTTTTGTCACACGTTTTGCTGATCGATATAAGTCTCGGCATCGTCAATCGGAATGCCGAGCGCCTCATGGATGACGATTAAGGCGCTGTCATTTCGTTTGTCTGTTTCAGCTGCGACACTGTCGCGCGGGACGTGAAGCTCATACTCGCGCATATAGCCGTCGTTCGCTGAGAACAAGATACAGATGTCCGAGGCGACACCGGTCAGGACGAGTGACGTGACGTCGAGCTGCCGCAACAAGATGTCGAGCTGCGTCCCGTAAAACGTCGAATGCCTTGGCTTGATGATGAAATACTCTTTCTCTTCCGGTGCGATCCGTTCAGCGATGGCGCTGCCTTTCGAGGACTCGACGTGACGGATGATGTCCTCAGTGCTATCTTTCCATTGTCCGAAGTTGTCGTTGCAATAGATGACCGGCAAGTCGTTCGCCTTGAAATGTCGTTTCAGTTTCAAAATCGGGTCGACAATCGGCTCCGTGTTTCGAAGTAGGTCCTCCCCGCCGACAAAGTCGAAATCATTGAACATATCGATGATGAGTAACGCCGTCTTTGACATCGTGGTCCCTCCATTCAAAAGTGAGTCTCACTTTATGAGGTACCACTCCGTTGACGACGTTAATCGTCATTCCGCGAACGTTTTGCTCCGGAACACGAACGCCGTGATGACGTAGAACGCGACGATATGAATCAACACATAGAACGCCGAGAACCAAATCGTCACGTCCATCGTTTCCATGAAGCCAGGGCTCTGGTAATAAATCGATAGGTCTGTATGCAAGAAGACGATCCACTTGGCGATGTCCGGTTTCCACGTGATGAGGAGTCCACCAATCATCGTCGAGAGGAAGTTCGCGAGCACGGTGAACCCGATGACGACACCGACAGACTTAAAGACGACCGAGAACATGAGCGTCAAGAAAATGACGAACACGCCGCTCGAGACACTCAGTAAGATGTTGCGGAACTGCTCAAACGTCAACGCGCCGTCGAGTGTCCAGGCGAAGCCATATGTGACGGCAAGGATGAACACGAACTGGACGAGCATGATCAAGAGCGCGGCGACGAGCTTCGAGAGTAAAATCCGGTCGCGCGAGTATGGGCTCATGAGCAAGTGCTTCAACGTATCAAATTTTAACTCGTTCCCAATCATCTCGGCCGTGAACACGATCGTGAAAATTCCGAGGAACGTCATAGCGGCCATCGTCGCATAGTTGACGAACGTTTCCGCGTCACCTGGATTATCACCGCTCCGGACGATGAAGTACGTCAAGATGATGATCCCCGTATACATGCCGAGCGCGATCAACGGTTTAATCGTGCGCCGCCACTTCATAAATTCATTGGCTAGTAATGAACGCATTGTTCGTGCCTCCTTCTTTCTTCGTCACTTTCAAGAACTGCTCCTCAAGCGTCTCGTGCTTCATGCCGATTTGATAGACGGCGATGTCACGGTCGACAAGATGTTTCAATAAGTGGGGGATATCTGTTTCCGGGCGCGGGACGATGAACGTCTCGGCCGACTGTTGAATGATTTTCACGTCATCGAACGCGTGCGCGACGACATCGAGCGCTTCGTTCATCTGTTTGCGGTCAACTTTGCAGAGGATGACGCTCTCCGTCTTCGCTTCGCCGTCGCCTTGAATCGACTTGATTTGTCCTTGGTCGATGATAGCGAACCGGTCGGTAATCAGCTCCATCTCGCTCAACAAGTGACTCGAGATGAGGATAGCGATGCCGCGATGGTCGGCCAAATGCCGTAAGTAGTTGCGCAAATCGGCGATGCCGGCCGGATCGAGCCCGTTCGTCGGTTCGTCGAGAATCAAGACTTTTGGATTATGGAGCAAGGCACGGGCAATCCCGAGGCGCTGCTTCATCCCGAGCGAGTATTGTTTCACTTTCATATCGAGCTTCGTCTCGAGTCCGACGAGAGCGCCGAGCGCGTTCAAGTCGACTTTCTTTATGCCGGGAATCAAGTTCATCGCGTGAATCAAATTCTCGCGGCCCGTCAAATATGGGTAGAAGGCCGGGTTCTCGACGATGGCTCCGATGCGACTGAGCGCTTGTTGGCGATCTGTCGAGACGTCGAACCCGTCGACGGTGACGGTTCCACGCGTTGCCGGCATAAGGCCGGTGATGATGCGGATCGTCGTCGTTTTCCCAGCGCCGTTCGGTCCGAGGAATCCGAAGATTTCTCCAGGGGTGACGTCGAAGCTGACGTTCGTCAGGACGTTCGTCTGTCCCATTTTCTTGTGTACGTTTTGTACGGATAACATAGGGTCACCTTGCTTTCGTTGAGAGTATTTTCCAACTGGATTACCGTATTATACGGGGCAGATTGAAACAAGGTTTCACCTATTTTTGAAATGTTTGAAACAAAAGCGTGATTTCACAATTTATTGATAAGGAAAACTTATCGAAATAGTATGGACGAATTGTGAATTTGAATGGGTCTTTCCATATGGAAAGGTGTAGTATGGAGAGGAGAGAAAGAGGCAAGATTTGGCTCTTTTTGCAGGACGAATCAGAAGGATGAACTGCTTCGTGCTTAATGTTAAAATGAAAGCGTTCACACATCGGACGCACAGGAACGGATAGGGGGATTTATTCAATGGGAGAGTCGTCGAACGGTCGCGAACAAGTGCAAGCATTTTATGGTCCAAACTTAGGCTACATCGTTGAATTGTACGAGCAGTATGTGGAAGACCCAGAATCAGTCGATGCGGAGACGCGTCAATACTTTGACGAACACGGGGCACCGGAAGCGAGCGCACCTGTCGCGCCGGCTGCATCGTTTGATTTAGAGAAAGTCGTGGCAGCGACACGGTTGGTCAATGATATCCGGGCACTCGGCCATAAAGCGGCCGACATCTATCCGCTCAAAGACCACCCGCGCGAGCACGGCTTATTTGCGTTTGACCGTTACGGGTTGAGTGAGGCGGACCTCGAGCAAGTCCCGGCCCACTTGTTGTCGGAAGACGTGCCGAAGCCGGGCGCGAACGCGCTCGAGCTCGTGCGTCACTTGCTTGACGTCTATACGGGCACGGTCGCGATCGAGCTCCGTCACTTGGATGACATGGAAGAGAAGCGCTGGATTCGCCGCCGCATCGAGCAAGGTGCACTCAAAGCGAAATACTCGAAGAACGAGAAAATCGAGTTGTTCCAACGCCTCGCCGAGACGGAATTGTTCGAGTCGTTCCTTCATAAGACATACGTCGGCCAAAAACGCTTCTCGATTGAAGGGCTCGACGCGATGGTGCCCCTCCTTGATGCCATGGTCGGCGGACTGATCTCGAGCGGGTCAGAACATATCAACATCGGGATGGCCCACCGCGGCCGCTTGAATGTGCTCGCGCACGTGCTCGGCAAACCGTATGAAATGATTTTCGCCGAGTTCCAGCACGCCCCGAATAAAGAATTGATCCCGTCGGAAGGATCGATTGGCATCAACTTCGGTTGGTCCGGCGACGTGAAATATCACCTCGGTCTCGACCGCAAAGTGTTAGAAGAGAAGAAAGAGGTCCGTTTGAACCTCGCCAACAACCCGAGTCACCTCGAGTTCGTCGGTTCGGTCGTCGAAGGCTATACGCGCGCCGCGCAAGACGACCGCTCAGAAAAAGGGATGGCCGTCCAACATGACGACAAAGCGGCATCGATTTTGATTCACGGGGACGCCGCGTTCCCAGGTCAAGGCATCGTCGCGGAGACGCTCAACATGACGAATTTGAAAGGCTATCGGACAGCCGGGACGGTCCACGTCATCGCCAACAACACGATCGGCTTCACGACCGACCCGAGCGACTCGCGCTCGACACGCTACGCGAGCGATATCGCCAAAGGCTATGAGATTCCAGTGTTCCACGTCAATGCGGACGATCCGGAAGCGTGTGTCGCTGTCGCCAAACTGTGCAGCGAATATCGCGCCAAGTTCCATAAAGACATCCTCGTCGACCTCGTCGGTTACCGCCGCTACGGTCACAACGAGATGGATGAGCCGATGAACACGAACCCGGTGCTCTATAAGGCCATCAAAGAACACCAATCGGTCCGTCACGTCTATGCGGACGTGCTCGAAGCGGAAGGCGTCATGTCGAAAGAAGACAAAGCGACGATCGAGCAATCGATTGAAGACCGCCTCAAATCGGCCCGCGACCTCGTCCCGGCCGAAGAAGAAGATGCCGACATCATCTTGCCGGACGCGGTCCACAAAGGCTTCCCGTTCGTCGAGACAGGCGTCGAACGTGACGTGCTCCAGCAATTGAATGATGAATTGCTCGTCTGGCCGGAAGGCTTTGGCGTGTTCCATAAGCTACAAAAAGTGCTCGACCGTCGCCGCGACGCGTTCGCGGACAACGGGAAAGTCGACTGGGGCCATGCCGAGACGCTCGCGTACGCCTCGATTATCTCGGATGGCACACCAATCCGCTTGAGCGGTCAAGATTCGGAGCGCGGTACGTTCGCGCAACGTAACATCATGTTGAACGATGTCGAGACAGGCAAGAAGTTCTCGCCGCTCCATCACTTGTCGACGGCGAACGCCTCGTTCTCGGTCCACAACAGCCCGCTCTCAGAAGGCTCGGTGCTCGGTTTCGAATACGGCTATAACGTGTTTGCCCAAGATACACTCGTGCTTTGGGAAGCCCAGTACGGCGACTTCGCCAACTCGGCCCAGGTCATGTTCGACCAGTTCATCTCGGCCGGTCGCGCCAAATGGGGACAGAAGTCAGGTCTCGTCATGCTGTTGCCGCACGGCTATGAAGGCCAAGGGCCAGAGCACTCGAGCGCCCGTATGGAGCGTTACTTGACGCTCGCCGGAGAGAAAAACTGGACGGTCGCGAACTTGTCGACGGCCGCGCAGTACTTCCACATCTTGCGTCGTCAGGCGAAGATGCTCGGCACGGAACAAGTCCGTCCGATGATCATCATGACACCGAAGAGCCTGCTCCGTCATCCGCTTGCAGCCTCATCGGTCGATGAACTGTCAGACAACAGCTTCCGCCCGATCATCGAGCAAGTCGGTCTCGGTGAGAATCCGGAGCAAGTCGAACGTCTCGTCTTCTGTTCAGGGAAGATGGCGATCGATTTGCAAGAAGCGACGATGAAGTCAGAGGAGTCACTCGACTTCCTGCACATCATCCGCGTCGAAGAAATCTATCCGTTCCCGGTCCGTGAGATCCGCGAATTGATCAGCCGCTATCCGAACGCGAAAGAGATTGTCTGGGTTCAAGAAGAACCGAAGAACATGGGGGCATGGACGTACATTGAGCCACGTCTCGAAGCGGTCACATCGAACCGTCTAAACGTTCGCTACGTTGGCCGTCGCCGTCGTTCGAGCCCGGCTGAAGGAAACCCGACAGCCCATAAACAAGAGCAAGCACGCATCATCCGTGAAGCCATTTCACGTGACGCCGTCTCGGCTGCTGCCGGAACGAGCACATACCAAAAAGATCGTAAATAAGTTAAGGGGGAACTCATTGTGATCGAAATTAAAGTACCGGAATTAGCAGAGTCCATTACGGAAGGAACGGTCGCGTCTTGGCTCAAACAGCCAGGCGACCACGTCGAAAAAGGGGAAGCCATCGTCGAACTCGAGACGGACAAAGTCAACATCGAGGTGCCGGCCGATGAGTCGGGCACGCTCGACGAGCAATTGGCGGCCGAAGGGGACACGGTCCAAGTCGGACAAGTGATCGCTCGCCTCAGCTCAGGATCGGGTGGCGGCACGGCCGTCGCGACGAAGACAAAGACAGAAGCACCTGCTGAGACGGCTCCAGCACCAGCCGAGACGAAAGTCGAAGCGGTCGGGGAATCGAAGAAAGTCGAGCGCCGTGAAGAGCACGTCGCGAGCCCTGGCAAAGGACCGATTGCGACACCGGCGGCCCGTAAGTTGGCCCGTGAGAAAGGCATCGACTTGTCAGCCATCCAAACGAACGACCCGATTGGCCGCATCAACGTCCATGACGTGACGAGCCACGAGTCGAAACCGGCACCGGCACCGGCGCCACAAGCACCGAAAGCACCGGCAGCGGCACCGCAACCGGCGGCGAGCGGCAAAGAAGAGGAGCGCATCAAGATGACGCGCCGTCGTCAAACGATTGCCAACCGCCTCGTCGAAGTGCAACAGACAGCGGCGATGCTCACAACGTTCAACGAAATCGATATGTCGGCTGTCATGGCGCTCCGTAAACGTCGCCAAGAGAAGTTCATCAAAGACAATGACGTCAAACTCGGTTTCATGTCGTTCTTCACGAAGGCAGCCGTCGCGGCACTCAAACGGATGCCGTACTTGAACGCTGAGATTCAAGGCAATGAGATCGTCTTGAAGAAATACTATGACATCGGCATCGCCGTGTCGGCTCCGGACGGCCTCGTCGTCCCGGTCGTCCGCGAAGCGGATCGCAAAAACTTCGGTGAGATCGAGAAGGATATCTTGCACCTCGCCGATAAAGCCCGCAACAACAAGCTCGGGTTGAGCGACCTTACAGGTGGTACGTTCACAATCACGAACGGTGGCGTCTTCGGCTCACTCTTGTCGACACCGATCTTGAACGGCCCACAAGTCGCCATCCTCGGGATGCACTCAATCCAACTCCGTCCGATCGCCATCGACGCGGACACGATGGAGAACCGTCCGATGATGTACGTGGCGCTCTCGTATGACCACCGCATCGTCGATGGTCGTGAGGCCGTGACGTTCCTCAAGCACATTAAAGACATGATTGAAGATCCAGAACAATTGTTGTTCGAAGCGTAATACAGAAAGGTCCATGCCGAGCGGCATGGACCTTTGCTTATGCGATGAGCGTTTCATCGAGCGTGATTTGATGTTTCCCGTTCGCTTTCGAACGGTATAGCGCTTGGTCGGCCCGTTCGATTGCGGCGTGTGGCACCGTTTCTGTCTGCCAGAGCGAGGCGCCGATACTTGCCCCGACGCTTGTCGACCCGTCTTCGATGACAATCGGTTCGGACAGGGAGGCGATGAGGTCTTGTCCAATCTGTGTGATCGCTTGTTCGCTCTGTCCATTCCGTTCGAACAAGAGGAAGAACTCGTCACCGCTCAACCGGACCGGATAGGCACCGTCGAGCGTCACACGTTTCAATCGTTCGGCGATCTCAATCAAGACGACATCACCCGTGGCGTGGCCATACGTGTCGTTGACGGCTTTGAAGCCGTCGAGGTCGATATAGAAACAGACGTATTCGTTCTTCGTCGCCTGGGCTTCGTTCAAATAGTGACGGAGCGCCGTCCGATTGGCGAGTCCGGTCAAGACGTCACGGTTGGCGAGTGACTCGTAATGGACACGTTCCGACTCGGACTCGGTGAGCGACGTGACAAGTGACTCGAGGGCGAATGCGAGCGTTTCGATTTCATGGATGCCCGACTGGTGCGGGAACGTCTTCGCTTTCCCTTGTTTCATGAGAGCGGCCGTCTCGGTGATGCGTTGTAGCGGTCGAGTCACAATCGAGGCGAGGAACCATCCTAGCGTGGACGTGACGAGCGAGGCGATGAGACCAATCCATAAGATTTTATTCTCAAGTTCGATGACCGGGGCGAATGCGACCTCGGTCGGCTGGCGAACGACGACGCTCCAACCGAGACCGGCGTAATCTTCATACCCTTCGCCGGTGGCGACACCGGTCAGATAAGACGTTCCGTCCTGCCATGTGTCGACGTGCCAGCCTTCCTTCAATGACGTCGGGAGCGGCTTGCCGATGAGATGATCTGGTCCGAGCAACACCGTGTTGTCGCGTCCGCTGACGACGAACAAGTCGGTGTAGTCGGATTGATGATGGAGCGTCCGATTGAAGTGGCGGAGCACTTCCTTGCCCCATTCCCAACTGAGGTGGGTCGCTAGCACACCTTGGAAGGCGCCGTCGCGGACGAGCGGGACGCTGATGTCGACGAACTGGAGCGGTTCGCCGCTAGGGTTCGGCAACAGTTCGGCGAGCAATACAGCTTCATGCACATCACCGATGAACGGCTCTTGCTGTGCATTTAGAAACACGGGACGTTCGCCAATCGAAGCGCCTTCTAAAATCCCGTTCGTCGACGCGACGACATTCCCTGATGCGTCGGTCACGCCCATCCATGAGAAAGCAGGGATGTTCGTCTGGACCTGGTCGAGAAGCGCCCGGCTCGAAGCAGGGTCGTTCAAGGCGTCGAGCCCTTGTAGCAATTGGACTTCTTGATAGCGCGACCACATGTAAAAGTCGAGCTTGTCGACGAGCTGGTGCGACGTCATCGACAACCGTTCCCCGATTTCCGCTTCGAGCGAGGCGGCGGAACGTTGACTCGTCATGTACGTCAACGTGATGGTGAGCAAAAAGACGAGCGTGGCGATGCTGAGCGCCAAGATGAGACCGAGGCGCATCGAAAACGATTTCATAAACAAATTCCTCCTACAATAACAACATCCACTTTGTTCATCGTCATCTTTTTTGTGACATGAAGCAAAGTTGAGAAAAAACAAGGTCGATTTCGTGGAAACAGATAGCGCTTTCGTTATAATGAAAGACGAATCGATACAAATAGAGGTGAGACGATTGAAACAGAATAAACTATTGGTCATCGCGACACTGCTCGCGGTCGCCCTCGTGGCCGTCGTGGTCGTCCTGATGAATCAACCGACCGAACAAGCCGAGACAGCGGCACCGGCGACGACAGAACACGTGTCGACGGAAGGCCAGCCGACGCTCGGTGATGCGGACGCACCCGTCTCGGTCGTCGAGTTCGGCGATTACAAATGCCCGTCTTGTAAACAGTGGGGCGAGACGGTCTATCCGAAGTTGGAAGAAGACTATATCGACACAGGCAAAATCAGTTTCAGCTACATCAACGTGCTGTTCCACGGACAAGAGTCGATTTTGGCATCGCTCGCGTCTGAGTCGGTGTATAAACAAGACCCGGACGCGTTCTGGGATTTCCATAAGGCGCTTTACGACGCGCAACCGGCGAGTCAGCAGCACGACGAGGCATGGGTCACGGTCGAGCGGTTGACAGAGATTGCGAGCGAGACGACATCGGTCGATGTGGCGAAGCTCGAGGACGATTTGAGTGAGAACTCGACGGTGCTCGAACAGGTGAGTCTCGATGACGGGCTCGTCAAAGAGCACGGTGTCCAGTTCACACCGTCAATCATGATTAACGGCGTCATGCTCGAGGATCCGTTCGACTACGAGACGATTGAACGATTGATTGAGCAAGGCACGCCATGAAGCAGTCATTCTTGACCCGTTATGGTCTGTATCTCGCTTGGCTCGTCGCCCTCACGGCGACGCTCGGCAGTCTTTATTTCAGCGAGATTCGCGAGTTCGTGCCATGTGAGCTCTGCTGGATTCAACGCATCTTTATGTATCCGCTCGTCATCTTGCTTGGGGTCGCCGTGTTCACGGACGACCGGGCGGTGAAGAAATATGTATTGCCGCTCTCCATCATCGGAGGTCTGATTTCACTGTACCATTATTTGGTTCAAAAAGTACCAGGTTTCGCCGATATCAAGCCGTGCGTCCAAGGCGTACCGTGCAACGTGCAATACATCAATTGGTTCGGGTTCGTGACGATTCCGTTCCTTGCCTTGACGGCATTTACTTTGATCACGCTCCTCGTCTGGCGCGTGAGACGCAACTGACAACGAAGGAGATGGAACGTGTGAAGAAATGGATGCTCATCGGATTGATTAGCCTGATGGCGGTGCTCGCCGCATGCGGCCAGGAGATTGAAGACCCGCTCAATTGGGAGATTGAGTCGTTCGACTATATGAACCAAGAGGGAGAGCAAGTCAGTCTCGATGATTTGAAAGGGAAAGTCTGGATGGCCGACTTCGTCTTCACGAGCTGTGAGACGGTCTGCCCGCCGATGACGTACAACATGACGAAGCTTAATGAAGCGCTCGTCGAGGAAGGCGTCGAAGATGTCCAGTTCGTGTCGTTCAGCGTCGACCCGACCGTCGATACGCCGGACAAGATTCAAGCGTTCATGTCTGATTACGACTTAGCACAGGCCGATTGGCAGTTCTTGACGGGCTATTCGCAAGAAGAGATTGAGGCGTTCGCGCAACAGAACTTCAAAGCGCTCGTCCGAAAACCGTCGGAAGGCACGCAAGTCGACCATGCGACGTGGTTCTATCTCGTCGATCAGGACGGGAAAATCATCAAAGCGTATCAAGGATTCCAAGACGTGCCGATTGAGGACATCGTCAGCGACATCAAGATTTTACAAGAGTCTTAAGACGGCCCAGTGCCGTCTTTTCTGTATTCGAAAAACAGGGGAATCGGCGCTCGTGGCGTATAATGAAAGCGTAGAGGAGTGGATGAGATTGAAGAAGACACTATTATTTTCATTGATGGGCCTAGCGGCTGTAACGGGGACGGTACTCACCCAATATAAACCGCTCGGACAAAAGCCGAAGGCGCTCCGGTCGCCAAACCTCGTGAACGGCAAGTTCCGGAATCAGCTCGACACGCCGATGCGATTCTCATCGGACGACATGATCTCGATGTCCAAGGAATATTTGAATCCGGACTCGCTCCGGAAACCGAGCGAGCGCTTACCGGTCGTCCCGATCGACTTCAGCGAGAAACTCGGCTCGAGCTTCACGCGCATCTATTGGCTCGGGCACTCGGCGATGCTCGTCCAAATGGACGGCAAGACGATGCTCGTCGACCCGATGTTCGGCCGTAGCCCATCGCCGCTTCCGTTCGCGAAGAACGAGCGGTTCAGCGAGGACTTGCCGTTCGAACTCGACGACTTACCGGATATCGATGTCGTCTTGCTCACGCACGACCATTACGACCATTTAGATTATGCGACGATTCAAGCAATCAAAGACAAAGTTGCGGTCTTCATCGTCCCGCTCGGCGTCGGCAGCCACTTGAAACGGTGGGGTGTTGGGGCGGAACGAATCGTCGAACGCGATTGGGGCGAGACGTACAACTTTGGTCCATGGACGTTCGTCTGTATGCCGGCGCGGCACTTCTCGGGCCGCTCGCTTACCGACCGCAACGCGACGCTCTGGGCTTCATGGGTCGTCCTCGGCGAGACGGACCGCCTGTTCTTCAGCGGGGACGGCGGGTATGGGCCACACTTCAGAGAAATCGGCGACACGTACGGACCGTTCGACTTCGCGGCGCTCGAGTGCGGGCAATACGATGAGCGTTGGCCGGACGTGCACATGCAACCGAGTGAGACGGCACAGGCGTTCCGTGACGTTCGGGCCGACAAGATGCTCCCGATTCATTGGGGCGCGTTCACGTTATCGTTCCACGCCTGGTTCGACCCGGCCGAACAGATGGTGGGACTCTTGCCGCGCGAAGACGTGCTCACCCCGAAAATCGGGGAGCGCATCACGCTCGATGGACGAAACGACACGAGTGAGTGGTGGCGTGAAATCGAAGACACGAACAAGCGATGACCGACTCGGTCACCGCTTGTTTTTACGAAGAGAGGCGTTCGGCCTCATCCGTCTCGATATGAAGTTTGTGTTTGCGCGTGTAGACGAGGAACGCACCCGTCATGAGAATCGAGCTGATCCCGAACAAGACGACCATGAGCTGCAAGCCGATCAAGTCGAGGAAGAAGCCGGTGACGAGCAACACGACTTGGAAGACGATCCGGTCGAGCATGTTCCGGAACGAGAAGAAACGTCCGTGATAGTCTTTCGGCATCCGTGTCTGGAAAATCGTCACCGCCGTCGGGAAGAAGCAGCCGACCGAGAAGCCGAACAAGACGAACGCGGCGATCGAGACGGCCGGGATGTCGGCGAAGTAGAGCATGAGCTGGGCGACCCCGATCAAGAACGAGAACGTGAACAAAATCGAGAACACCGAGAACTTTTCGCCGATCCGTTTGATGAGGAACGCACCGGCCATGAAGGCAATCCCTTCGGCCGTGTAAATCCATCCTTTAATCGCCGTCGAATCCTGCAACTCGCTAATGTTGATGACGAGCAAGTTGAAGCCGCCGATGAAGAGGAGCGGGATGAGCGTCATGACGAGCGTCATAAAGATGACCGGAATCGACTTGATGATCGGGAAGACGTCCTTGAAGCCCCCGGACGACTTGTCGACTTTCTTCGCGGACGGAACGACCGTCTCATCAATCTTCAAGAACCACGTCGCCACGGCAAGGAGCAGATAGGCAACGAGTGAGAGTGCGTACACGTCTCGTAGCGAGATGAGTGTGAGTAAGATCCCGGCGATGGCTGTCCCGATGACCCTCGACAGCGTCGACACGTTCATATGCACCCCGTTCAAGGCGAGCAGCTCCCGTTCCTTGACGATAAGGGGGATGGCGGCCTGGAGTGCCGGGAAGTAGAACGCGGCCGACCCTTGCAGGAAGACGAGGAAGACGACCATCCACAGCACGCTTCCCGTCTCGATGGCGACGAACATGAACAGGACGCTCAGTGCACGGACGATACTTGAGATGAGCATGATTTTCTTTTTCGAGCCTTGGTCGGTGAGACGGCCGGCGAGCGGCCCGATGGCGACCCCGGCGAGTAATCCGCCGGCGAGGATGAGCGCCTTGACGAAGTCAGACGGCACTTTCTCCTGCATGAACTCCAAGTTGCCGATGATGCCGAGCCAAAGCCCGAGACCGGCGACGAACTCCCCGGTCAAGATGATCCAGACGTTGCGATTTTTCCACATATGGTTCAGTCCTCGATTCTTATTAGGTAATAATAATTATCCTTCAGAACGATTTAGAAAGCTACAAAAAAGAAGCCGGGATTTGAGCTGACTACATCAATATTTCAATTCGTAATACAATGTGTATAAAGGAGGTTAATCGTATGGGAATGATATCTGTACGACTCAATGAGGAGGATGAGCGCCTCATAAGAGGGTATGCGAGGTCTAACAACCTGTCCCTCTCGACTCTCTTTCGCGATGCTGTCTTGAAACGAATCGAGGATGAGCACGACTTAAAACTTTATAGTGAAGCGATGAGCGTGCACCAGAAGCATTCCGAGGCAATTTCATTTGATAATATGGTAAAGGATTTGAACAAGTAAATTGAATCAAAAAAGCATTCGTCCAAGTATGGGCGAATGCTTTGCTTTTATTCTGTAACGTCAGATATCGCAGTTGTCGTCCGTGCACGTCGCACCGCCCGAGAGCACTTGAAGCGTCGGTGCCGATTCGGCCCACGTCTTCTCGAGCACTTGCGTGAACGCCTCGGTCGGTTGCGCGCCAGAGACGCCGTATTTATTGTCGAAGACGAAGAACGGGACACCGGTGATGCCGAGGTCACTCGCACGCTTCTCTTCAGCGCGAACGTCTTCTGTGTATACGTCTGAAGCGAGCACGTCTTTCACGGCGTCGGCATCGAGTCCGACACTTGTCGCGATCTCGACGAGGACATCGTGGTCACCAATATGTTTCGCGTCGACGAAGTACGCCTTGAGGAGCGCTTCTGACAATGCCTTCTCTTTGCCGACCGTCTTCGCATAGTGCGTCAATCGGTGCGAGTCAAGCGTGCCCGTGACGACCATGTTGTCGAAATCGTACTCGAGTCCGACCGTGCGGGCCTGGGCAGCGACTTGTGCCGTCGTCGTTTTCGCCTGCTCGAGCGGCATGCTATATTTCTTGGCGAGTACTTCATAAATCGAGCGCGAGTCGGTCGTCGGGGCGTTCGGGTCGAGCTCGAAGCTCTTGAACTCCACTTCGACGTTGTTCGCGTGCGGGAACTGTTCGAGCGCTTCTTCTAAACGGCGCTTGCCGATATAACAGAACGGGCAAACGTAGTCTGACCAAACTTCAATTTTCATTTTCAATCCCTCCTACAGTCAGTGTAGGATGTCTTGAATTCGAAGTAAATGAATGTGCTCACGAAAAAAAGCCCTCACGAGGAAGGCTTAGAAAACGTACCAGAACACGCAGACGAAGTGGGCGAAGCTGCCGAACAAGATGAACAAGTGGAACACCTCGTGGAAGCCCCAACCGCGCCAGTTGACGAACTTCGGCTTGAACCCGTAGATGAGCCCGCCAATCGTGTACATGACGCCACCGAGGATGAGCCAGAAGATGCCGGCGTTGCCGATGACGTTATGGAGCGGTCCGATGAAGAAGACCGATAACCAACCCATGCCGATATAGAGCGCCGTCGACAAGAAGCGCGGGGCGTGGAACCAGACGAGCTTGAAGACGATGCCGAACAAGGCAAGTGCGTGGACGGTGCCGAACAGCACCCAGCGCGTCGGTCCTTCGAGCGCGAGCAACGTGAGCGGAGCATACGTCCCGGCAATCAAGGCGTAAATCATCGCATGATCGATTCTCCGGAAGAAGGCGATGACGTTCGGTGAGGCGATGATGCTGTGGTACAGACCGGACGACAAGTAGAGGAAAACAAGGCTGATTCCAAACAAAATCGCGGCCATGATGGCGAGCGGCTCGCCGAGCATTGATGCTTTCACCGTCATCGCAATCAACGCGATGAACGCGAGCACGGCCCCAGCCAAATGGGTCAGTGCGTTAATCGGTTCCCGAAAAATCGAATTCATGTAAAAACACTCCTTATCACGTCATGTAGTATCGATAACTACATGATAAGCTGTATACTTAAAAACAACAAGGTTTTTGTTTCGACAAATCTGGTTTGTCCGTATACTGAAGGGGAGGTGATTCGATGAAACCGCACGAGATTGTAGAGACGGAAGGGACGCTGCCGAAGCAGGTGCTCCCGACGATCGACTTATATATGGACCAAGTCATCCAGCTGTTCGAGCAACATTACGGCAAGATGAAACGGAGTGACGACGAGACGATTTTGACGAAAACGATGATTAACAACTATGCCAAGGGGAAGTTGTTCCATCCCGTCAGAAACAAGAAGTATACGAACGAGCACTTGATGTTGCTCAGCCTGATTTACGAGATGAAAGGACTGCTCTCGATCAATGACATCAAAGAGACGCTCCGGCCGCTGAACGAGTCGGACGAGGGCTTCTCGCTCGAGGACTTCTATGACGCGTACCAGGTCCAGAAAGAGCAGAACATGCAGGCGTTCGAGGCGCAGGCCGAGACGCTCCTCGCCAATGTGCGCACGAACGAGACGAACGGCATCCAGCAGTCGCTCGCCATCGCCTCGGCCGTCCATATGAGCCATTTGTTTCAACGGCTCGCCGAACAGTTGATTGATGAAGGTAAATGAAAATGGCCCGCGATTCGTCTGAATCGCGGGCCATTTTTCGTTAGTTATTGATGTATTTCTCGAACACGTCACCGAAGTCTTTGCGGTTCCACTCATGATAGTGACCCTTGAGCCAGTCGAAGCTCTGCTCGTTCAATTCCTTGAACGTCGAGGCGACGTTCATATCCCCTTGACGCAGCCCGCTCAAGATTGAGACCGAATGCGTGAGCGACGCGTTGGCATACTCCATCATCTTCCGGCCTTCGCGCTGTTTCTCGGCGATGGCGAGGAGCGATTTGTACAAGTCTTTCACATGCTCGATTTGTTTCTTGTTCACGTCAATCGAATACGGCTTGTCGCCGATGGTGAACTTGATCTCGACGTCCATGTCGACCGTGCCGGCCGTTTCGAACATGACGTTGTTCAATGGGAAGTGGGCGTATGGATAGCGATAGAGGACGCGCTTCGAGCTCATCGCGCTCGTCCCGTCGAGGTGAATCATCGCCAAGTTCGTGAAGCAATACTCGTCCGATTTCGACTTGATGAGGAAGTAAATCTTCTCGTTGTCCTCATGGAGGACGTAATCATCCGAATCCGCCTTATCGAAGTCTTGCGGGTCGATGACTTCACCGATATCGCTGAATCCCGTCAAATCAGAAGCTAGTTTTTTGAACATGTCAAATCTCTCCTCAGTAGTGGATTTTGTGCATCTCGTTCGGGTCAGACCCGGTCCGTTCGTTTCGGTTGAGTCCGTCGATCGCGTGCATCTCTTCTTTCGTCAACGTGAAGTCGAACACCTCTATATTCTCGCGAATCCGACTCGGCGTGACCGATTTCGGGATGACGGCGACGCCGTTCTGTAAGTGCCAACGCAGGATGACCTGAGCCGGTGACTTCCCGTGCTCGGCCGCGATCTCGGTGATGACCGGATCCTCGAGCGCCTCGCGCCCTTTCATGAGCGGGCTCCACGCCTGGATTTGAATATCGTAGCGTTGGCAGAACGCGATTAACTCTTTTTGGGACAAGTATGGGTGGATCTCGACCTGGTTCACCGCCGGGACGATCGAGCACGACTGGATGATCTGCTCGAGGTGGCTGACCTCGAAGTTCGAGACCCCGATGGCCCGTACCTTGCCTTCCTCATACAACTGTTCGAGCGCCTTATACGTCTCGACGAACTTGCCGAAGCGCGGCATCGGCCAGTGAATCAAGAACAAGTCGACGTACTCGAGACCGAGCCGGTCGAGGCTGTCTTGGAACGCTTGGAGCGCCTCGTCATAGCCGTGGAACTCGTTCCACAGTTTCGTCGTCACGAAGATGTCTTCCCTCGGGACGCCGGATTCGCGAATCGCTTGGCCGACGCTCTCCTCATTCTGATAGATAGCGGCCGTGTCGATCAATCGATAGCCCGCGTCAAGCGCCGCTTTGACCGTATCGACCGTGACCGCCCCGTCTTCCACTTTGTACACACCGAGCCCGAGCATCGGCAGTTTCACATCATTGTTGAGTGTTGTCCATTCCATATTGATTCCCTCCCTCTCAACTCATACGTTACCGAAAATCGCATAGAAGTGAAAGCGAAAGCTACAGCCGAATGCTTTCGCCGTGCGCCTTGATGACGATTTGGTCACGTTCGAGTTTGGCAGCGGCGACGAGGCGCTCATACGGCTCCTCGACCGGTTCATACGATAAGACGAACGTGTCCCAATGCAGCGGGAAGAAACGCTTCGCGCCACTCTGTTTGAACATCGTCCACGCCTGCTCCGGGGTGCAGTGCGCTTCCTCGAACGACTCCGGTTGATAGGCGCCGATCGGGAAGAAGGCGAGGTCGATTGGTTCTTTGTTGGCGAGCCCGTTGAATGACTCGGTGTACGCCGTATCCCCGGCGAACAACATGCGGACGCCTTTATATTTCAAGACGTAGCCGTTATAGCCCATATGTTTGTCCCACGGGAAACGATTGCCCCAGTGGGCGACGGGGATGGCTTGGACGTGCAGCCCGTTCGCGAGCGTCAACTTGTCGTGCGGATGCATCTCGAGCGTCTGCAAGCTCGGGTACTTGCGCAACAGCTTGCTCGTGCCCGGGGCCGAGATGACGACCGTGTCGCGGGTGATGAGTCGTTTCAGGCTCTTATGGTCGAAGTGGTCCATATGGGCGTGACTGAGCAGGATGACGTCGACGTGCCCGATTTCCTCGATCGAGAGGGCAGGGGCGGTGTGGCGTTTCATGCCGAACGTGACCGGCCCGACGTGGACCCCGATCCGCTTCGAGAATACCGGGTCGGTCAAGATTTTCAAGCCGTACCAATGAATGAGCACGGTCGAATGGCCGACCCAGGTGGCACTGACCATCGTCTCGTCGAACGAGGCGAGGTCTGGTTTTACCGTCGGGACTTTGAAGGCCGGACGAGGCAGTCTTCGTTTCAATCGGGTATATAAGAACGTACCGACGCTCGCCAAGACGGCGCTCGGGACGAGCAGGTTTCGTAATCGCATAACAGTCACCTCATCATCTAAGATGGTTTAATCATACCGCTCGACCGACGACCCCGCATCCGCCGGAAGGTGTAGAAAAAATGGGAGATTGTGGTCTGACTCTTGCGAATCCGCTTACAATTTGGTACGGTGACAGTAACTTAGGAAAGGAAGGTACATCGTGCCATGAAAAAGTCACACTCACTCAACTGATGAAACGAATCATCACTGTTCGCACGAACAGTCTCGGGTGAAGTGTGTCCAATTTCAGGCTAAGGGGGTGACCCTTCTTTCCGCTTGACCGGATCTCTTCACACCACCGCACGTTGCGGATGGTGTTTTTTGTTTCATCGCGTATCGGACAAACTAGCGAGGTGAAACAATATGTTAAGTATGAAGCAAGTCCGGTTCGACCACGACCGGCAACCATTATTCGACAACGTCTCGTTCGACGTCGCGGCAGGCGAACGGGCCGTCTTGTTCGGCCAGAACGGGTCCGGCAAGACGACGCTATTCAAGTTGCTCGTAGGCGAACTGGCCCCACAGTCGGGCGTGATTGACGTCTTGGGCACGGTCGGTGTCGTCGAACAGACCGTGTTTGAGGGGGAAGAGACCGCGCTCGACTACGTCATGCAAGGCGACTTGGCGCGCTACAACCTCTATCTTGCCGTCACATCAGGTGATGCGGCGCGCGTGCTCGACGCGTATGACGAGGCACTCGCGACCGACGCCTTCGGGCTCGAGCTTGAGGCGAGACAGGCGCTCAAACGGCTCGGTCTTGACGGACATGACTCGAGCCGACTCCGCGAGTTGAGCGGCGGTGAACAGACACGGGTCCAACTCGCCCGTCTCACGATGCGACACGTCGACATCGTCCTCTTAGACGAGCCGACGAACCATCTCGATTTAGAGTCGATCGAGTGGCTGACGCGCTGGGTAAACGCGTTTCCGGGCACGGTACTCGCCATCTCCCACGATCGGCAATTCATCGATGACGTCGCGACGGTCATTCTCGAGCTAGATGAGGGGACCATCGTCCGCTACCCGGGCAACTACACGGCGTATAAACATCAGAAAGCTGAAGAACGGGTACGCGACGAACGGGCCCATGCCCGCTATATGGCGCGAAAGTCGGAGCTGCTCGATATGATCGCCCAATACAAGGGCTGGCATTTGAAAGCGAAAGCGACGGCGAGCGTGCGAAGTCCGGGTGCTCAAAAAGGCGCGGCGAACCTCGCCGTCAAGATGAAGGCGCGGGAGCGTAAACTCGAACAACTCGAGGGGACGCGACCGGACCGTCCGAAAGAGGCGGCCCATATCTCGGTCCGCTTCCAAGCCGACCCGCTCGAGGCGAAGACGTGGATTGCGGTCGACGACATCTCGTTCGGTTACGACGTATCCCTGTTCGAGCGACTTTCGTTCACGGTGAACCGGGGTGACCGCATCTCCATTATCGGGCCGAACGGGAGCGGGAAGACGACGTTGTTGAAACTGTTGATTGGTGAACTCGTCCCGGATGCTGGGCACGTCAGGCGTCATCCGAAACTGAAGGTCGGTTACTTCTCACAGACACTCGCCCGACTACCGACAGAAGGAACGTTGCTCGACGCGCTCCTAGCCGAAAGTGACATCACCGAGACGGAGGCACGGACGCTACTCGCTCACTTCTTGTTTCGCCGCGATGAGGTGTATAAGCCGATCCGAGAGGCGAGCATGGGGGAGAAGTGCCGCATCGCCTTCCTCATCTTGTACTTCTCGGATGCGGATGTGCTCGCCCTCGATGAACCGACGAACTATTTGGACGTGGCCACACGTGAGCAAATCGAAGCCGCCCTCGAGGTGTATCGAGGCGGATTGATTCTCATCTCGCACGACCGGACGTTCCACCGCTTGACGGACCGGACGATCGAGCTCGGAGAGAAGGTGCGCGTGCTCGAGTCCGGAGATACAATGCCGCCGGTCGACGTCGACGCGACGCTACAGACGCTCGAGACATTGACGAGCGAGCCGCACATTTTCTTCGACGAGGCAGGAAACGGCATCCCCCTTGCCGAATCCGAACAGGACAGACGAAACAAATAGGGGTGGAATCATATGAAAGAAGAAGTTCGGGCATCACGGGCCGCATCACGGAAACGGAAACGGCTATGGCAAACGGCGACGGTCATCGCATTGATCGCCTCACTCGTCGGCGTCATCGCCTTCGCGGCCCTCATGGACTCGAAGAAATCGGCATTGCCGGAGACGGACGATATCGCGACCGAGTCGGTCAATAGTGAAGCAGAGGCGACAGAAGAGACCGATGCGGAAGCAGAGGCCGATGAGTCGGCGGGAACGTACGTCTATATCGCGGCACCTTATACGAAAGTGTTCGCGGACGACAGGGTGACGGTCATTTATGAGGCCGACCTCGGGGACCGGTTCGAACAGCTCGAGTCCATCAGCGGTTTCGTCAAACTCCAATTGAACGAGCGGACGACCGGATGGGTGACGGAAGCGCAAGTGACAGGGGAAGCGACGAGCGTCTCGGACGACGATGTGACCGCAGCATGGAAGACCGTCGTCCCGACGGCAGATGAAGCGACACTCGACGTGCTCGGGCAAGACATCGACAGCGTCCGGGCCAAGCTCGGTGCCCCGAAAGCGATACAGCGTGACCAAGTGAACGCATACCATTTCTATGACGGCTTCTTCTTGATGGTACGTGACCAACAAGTGCGTGCGATTGACTGGGACCGCCAAGCGGTCGCGACGCCTGAAGTGACGGCGACGAGCAGTCAAAGCGCCGGCAGTTGGTATGAGGGTGAGACCCGCCAGTTGAAGTTGTTCCCGTATGACGGCGTCATGCGGGTCCGGATCGAACAGAAATAACGACAATCGTCGAGAGGACATCCCTTTCGGCGATTGTTTTTTAGGTATTCATTCAAATGAACGTTTGAATGTTTAAGGTGAAAGGTATAGAATAATAGAGAGAGGGGGCGACGCTATGGGCGCACATCATGATCATCACGGGCACGACCATCATCATACGACGAACCAACAGGCATTATTCTGGTCGTTCGTCCTGATTGCGACGTTCATGGTCGTCGAGGTCATCGGCGGAATCTGGACGAACAGTTTGGCGCTCTTGTCGGACGCGGGCCACATGCTCAGCGACGCGGCGGCACTCGGGCTCAGTTTTCTCGCCGTCCGGTTCGGGGCACGGCAAGCGACGCCGGAGCGGACGTTCGGCTATCGGCGCTTCGAGATTTTGGCGGCGTTCGTCAACGGCTTGACGTTGCTCGTCATTTCCATCTACATCATCATCGAGGCGTATCAGCGTTTGTTCGCACCGCCAGAGATTTTAAGCGGCGGCATGCTCACGGTCGCCATCATCGGGCTGCTCGTCAACGTGCTCGCGGCATGGCTACTCATGCGGGGTGAACGTGACAATTTGAACGTCCGCAGTGCGTTGTTGCACGTGTTCGGCGATTTGCTCGGCTCGGTCGGGGCCATCACGGCCGCATTGTTGATTATGGCGTTCGGTTGGACGCTCGCCGATCCAATTGCGAGCCTATTCGTCGCCGTACTCATCTTGATGAGCGGCTACCGGGTGACGCGGGAGGCGATTCACATCTTGATGGAAGGGACACCGAACCAAGTCGACGTCGTGGCGATGCAACGGGAGCTCGGAGGTGTGGCCGGTGTCAAAGAAGTCCATGACCTGCACGTCTGGTCGATTTCATCGAACGAACTCGCCGTCACGTGCCACGTCTTGATTGAGGCGGACACGGACGACCAGCGCGTCTTGCGTGACGTGACGGAACGAATCCGGCAGTTCGCCACGTTCGAGCGCTCGACCGTTCAAATCGAACGGGAGGCACAGTGCTGTGAGAAACGAACCATCTGGTAAACGAATGAGCGGTCCCTGACAGAAGTCGGGGACCGCTTTTCTTATGGCTTCAAGACGACCTTGACGCAGTCGTCCAAATGATCGTTGAACATCTTATAGGCGTCGGCCGCCTGCTCGAGCGGCAACCGGTGCGTGATGATGTCGGTCGGGTCGAACTTCTTGTCGACGATCATCTGGAACAGCTCAGGCATATAGTGGATGACCGGCGCTTGTCCCGTCCGGATGCTGACGTTGCGGGTGAAGAAGTCGCCGAGCGGGAACTGGTTATAGTTCATCGCGTAAATCCCGGTCAATTGCACCGTCCCAAACTTACGAACCGCTTCTTTGGCGACTTTGATGGCGCTGAGCGTGCCGCCTTGAACCATCAACTTTTGCTCGACTTTCTCAATCGGAGACATTTTGCCGTCGAAGCCGACACAGTCGATGACGACGTCAGCACCGCCGTTCGTGATCTCATAAATGTATTTGCCCGTATCGATCGGGTCTTTCATGAGAACGGTCTCAACGTTGTTCGACAGTTTGGCCCGGTTCAAGCGATACATTTCCGGGTCGACGGCGATGACGCGTTTCGCGCCTCGCACCCAGGCGAGCTTTTGCGTCATCAGGCCGACCGGTCCCGAACCAAGGACGACGACCGTGTCACCGGCCTTCATCCCGGAACTGTCCAAACTCCACCAAGCGGTCGGGATGACGTCGGAGAGGAAGAGGAGCGCCTCGTCGTCGAGCTCGCACGATTCGGGGATGACGAGCGGCATGAAATTGCCGTATGGCACTTTCAAATATTCGGCTTGGCCGCCCGGGTGGTTCCCGAACTGTTCGGTGAACCCGAAATAACCGCCCGCATCGGTATGCGGCGAATGGTTCGAGTTGTCGCACTGACTTTCCATCTCGTGCTCGCAGTAATAACAGTGTCCGCACGAGACGTTGAACGGTAAGACGACGCGGTCGCCTTTTTTCACTTTCGTCACGTCCGGCCCGACTTCCTCGACGATGCCCATCGGTTCATGTCCAATCACATAGCCGTGGCGGGTCGGCATATTGCCTAAGTAGATGTGCAAATCTGATCCGCAGATGGCCGTCGAGGTGATTTTGACGATAATCTCTTCCCGGTTCTCAATCTCCGGATCTTTCACGTCTTTGACCTCGATATTCTTCGCTCCTTGATAGGTGACAGCACGCATATGTTCACTTCCTCCTTTTTTCAAAAACAGGTAAGTCACAACAAGAGTACTGTACCCCTCCTTTACGCATGCGAACCGGATTTTTGGGGAAAATAGGAAAAGGGGCTCACTGAGGAGCCCCAGTCCCAGTGACGTCGATGACGACAATCTCCGGAGGGTTGAATACGCGCGGTACGCTGACGCTGTAGTTGAAGCCGCGCCCGATGACGTGGGTGAATGACTCGTGCTCGTACAGGCCGCCGGCATACTTCGGGAAGAAGCCCTGGTCCGGCGCGTACAGTCCGTTCAAGAGATACGGGATACGGACCTGACCGCCATGGGCGTGGCCCGACAAGACGAGGTCGAACGGTAGGGCGGCGTACGTCTCGACCTGTTCGGCCCGGTGTGACAACAATAGGCTGAACGCCGTCTCGGTGTCGACATCGCCGAGCGAGGTCAACGCCGTTTCTTCCCAGCTCGCATGAATATTTTCGGTATACGTCCGGAGTGGGTCTTCGAGCCCGCCGACGAGGATGTCGACACCGTTGACATTTACCGACGCCGTCTCATTCTCGAGCACCGTCACGCCGTAAGAGCGGAACACGTCTTTGACGTCGTGACGCACGAAATCGTCAGAGCCGTCAATCTCGTGGTTACCGGTCACGAAATACATCGGCGCGATGCCCTGCAAGCCTTCAATCAATTCGAAGGAGGCGTCGGGTGAGCGGAAGCGGTCGAGAATATCGCCGGGCAGGGCGATCAAATCCGGTTCCTGTTCCCGCACTTTGTCGATTAGAACGCGTTGGTCGTCGCCGTACGAGTAACCATGCAAATCGGACAATAGGACGACCCGGAACGATTGTCCCGACGCGAGCTTGTCCGATTCGACCGCGTAGTTCCGGACGGTCAGCCCGTTATAGAAAGCGGCGAGGAGGAACGCGACCCCGATGCCGATCGTCACATATTTGCGTTTGCCTTTGAACATCGTCCGCCTCCTCTCGATGAATCGTTCGTTTCTTCAGTTTACTCTGTTGATGCTCCGGACGCAAAAAAAAGCCCGCTCAGAAGCGGGCCATCGGATTATGCTGCTTTGGCTGTCAACTTGACGTCGACGTTGCCGCGTGTCGCTTTCGAGTACGGGCAAACTTCGTGTGCCGCTTCGACGAGACGTTCCGCCGTCGCTTGATCGACACCCTTAATTTCGACTTCGAGTTCGACCGAGATGAAGAAGCCTTCATCGTCTTGGTTGAGCGTCACGTGTCCTGTGACGTTCGTGCCGTCTGTTTTGATACGTTCTTTGCCGATGACGAGGTTCAAGGCGCTACCGAAACATGCCGCATAACCTGCTGCGAAGAGTTGCTCCGGGTTCGTCGCTTCGTCCGCGTGTTTAGAGCCAGGCATTGATACGTTCAAGTCGATGACGCCGTCCGTCGATGTGACGCGACCTTCGCGGCCACCGATTGCAGTTGCAGAAGCTGTGAATAATGGTTTCATGATTCAATTCCTCCATTTCGTTTTTAGGCAATTAAGTTGTGCACAATCTAATTATAGGGCAGTCAAACAGATAAGCAAATGATATGCTTGTCCTAAGACTATAGCCGGAGGACATTCTATGAAAAGTTCGTTAACATTAGAGCATCAAATCTGTTTTCAGCTCTATACCGCTTCAAAAGAGCTTACAAGACTATATCGCCCAATCTTGGCGCCGTTAAACCTGACATATAGCCAGTACTTGGTCATGCTCGTCTTATGGGAAGAGGACCATATCGATTTGAAGCAGCTCGGGGAGCGGCTCACGCTCGATTCGGGCACGTTGTCACCACTCGTCAAGCGGCTCATGCAACTCGACTACGTGGAGAAGGTACGGGCGACCGACGACGAGCGCCGTGTCCTGTTATCGCTCACACCGTCCGGGCGCGCACTGCGTGAGCAGGCAGAAGAGGTGCCGCTCAAAGTGAGTGGTATGCTGAATATAGATGAAGCGACGTATGTCGCTTATATGGAGATGCTCATCGACATCAAGGCACGACTGCGTGCGTTCGGTGAGCGAGAGGAGTAAGGTTTTCGAAAGGAGACGCGATGTTTCGTAAATTAGTGATTTTATTGCTCGCCATCGGCATGTATGCGGCCTGGAAATTTGAAGTGCCGAACGTGTCGGCGCCGACGAGCATTCAAGTGAAGTCGACGGAAGTGGCGGAGGAGCAGCAAGAACGCTCGACCGACGCCCCGCGTTTCACGAGCCAATATGCCGGGCACGACTGGTACTTGCTCGAGAAGAGCGGGGAACGCAGCCTCGAGTTGATTGATGCCGACGGGTCGAAGCAAGGCCAGTATCAGTTTGAGACGGGCAGCATCTTTGAAGGGCTCATCGTGGGCGAGACGACGCGACAACAAGTCGAACAGATCGGTTTCGATGAGGTCAAGTCATACAATAAAGGACTGAAACGTTATTTGATTCCCGACGACCCGTCGTTCAACGTCTATGCGATGGATGATGACTACGTGACGCTGTTCTTCGATCAGCATGACGACGACAAGCTGAAGGCCGTACTCACCGTCGACCGGGACGTCGAGGAGTCGAGTGACGGCTATTACGGCGACGTATCAGAAGACAATCTCGTCGCGAACGAACAGTTGATGCGGATGCTCATGAACTGGGACCGCCAGAAGTTCGGACTGTCGGCGCTCGCCGACTATGAACCGTTGTTGCCGGTCGTCCGCGCCCATAGTGAGAACATGGCCCGGAACAACTTCTTCAGCCATACCGACCCCGAGGGCCGCGATCCGTTCGAGCGGATGAACGAGGCCGGGATTGCTTACTCCCTCGCCGGTGAGAACTTGGCGATGGGACAGATGAGCGTCTTCCATGCCCACTGGGGATTGATGAACTCGCTCGGCCACCGGGAGAATATCTTGAAAAATGGCTTCACCCACGTGTCGGTCGGCCTCGTCTACAATGAGGAGTCGAGTCCGTTCTACACGATCAACTTCATCACACCGCGTTGACAAAAAGGATGGCCCGCCGAATTACGGCGGACCATCCTTTGACTTATAACAGGCGCTTGACGGCCGTCTCGATCTCGTCCGGCGTCGTCTGCGGCGAGAACCGTTCGATGACGTTGCCGTTCCGGTCGACGAGGAACTTCGTGAAGTTCCATTTGATCGCCTTTGAGCCGAGCAGGCCCGGTGCTTCTTTCGATAAGTATTGGAAGAGCGGGTGGGCGTCCTTGCCGTTCACGTCGACTTTGGCGAACATCGGGAACGTCACGCCGTAGTTCAATTGACAGAACTCGTTGATTTCCTCGTTCGATCCCGGGTCTTGATTGCCGAACTGGTTGCACGGGAAGCCGAGGATATGGAACCCTTGGCCGTGCAAACGTTCGTATAGCTTCTCGAGTCCGTCGAGTTGCGGGGTGAAGCCGCATTTGCTCGCCGTGTTGACGATTAACAGGACGTCCCCCTCGTATTTAGATAGCGGTTGGAGCTTGCCGCTCATGTCGGCCGCTTCATATTGATAAATCATGTCTCATTTCCCCCTTTTTCTTTTTATTATATCAAGCGCGATTTCGAGACACGACTTTGAATCGGTCGTCCGCAATCAAATTGTCATCAAATGATGAAGTCGTTGTTACAAT
Organism: Exiguobacterium sp. J17977; assembly: GCF_018616375.1. Taxonomy (GTDB): domain Bacteria; phylum Bacillota; class Bacilli; order Exiguobacteriales; family Exiguobacteriaceae; genus Exiguobacterium; species Exiguobacterium mexicanum. The sequence continues at coordinate 145,167 of NZ_JAEQBB010000003.1, forward strand.
GAAACATGATGGACGGCGTATAATGAGACTCGTTGTAGAAAGGAAAGGTGTCATGTACATATTGAAAAATGAATTTATATGGATCGGTTTGATCCTGATTGGCTTATTCTTCTCGAGCGCGACCCCGTATTCGGACCAAAGTATCGTCTCACCGCTCGAACGCATTAATTGGACGTGGGCCGAGCCGGTCCTCTCGACCGTCGATTTCGAGTATGCCGGGGGACCGGTATCGCTTGAGGCGAAAGGCAGCGTCGGCTTGATCGAGTTCTTGATTCGGAAAGCGGCGCACTTCACCGTCTTCTTTGCACTCGGGGCACTCCTCGTCAAAGCGGTCTCGCGCACGCGACTCCATCCTGGGCTGACACTATTGTTCGCCTGGGCACTCGCGAACACGGTCGCCATCTTCGATGAGTTCCATCAAAGTTTGACGCCGGAACGGACGCCGCTCATTCAAGACGTCCTGCTCGATAGTTTCGGTGCCGCCTGCGGCATCCTCCTCATCGGCGGATTTCTACTATTCAAACAAGGCCGTCATAAACGGTCGCGGTCAGGGTTCGTGGCCCCAAGGTGGTAAAAAAATCATATAGGTAGTTATTTGAAAAGCGCTTTCATGAAGTGCTTTTCTTTTTTATTTATAACGTTTGTGTGACAAGAAAAATTTCGAAATCCTTTAATACCCCCATTTTTAAACGGATAAAACCTAAATTAGGTCAATGTAACGGGAATGAAATATAAGTGTAAAATAACTTTAGGTTTAGATTGCTATAATGAGTCTCAGAGCGATATCGGAATTCGCCTTTTAACTTATAACTTATGCGATCTATTTTATATAGAAATTCAGAGAACTCAGCGGAGGGAAGCACATTGGTTAACTTGAAGAAACTTGCAGCAACCGTCACTTTAGGAGCTATTCTCATTAGCGGCACGACACCTGGCTATGCAGCGTCACTTACGGACAAGCAAAAAAAGGTGCAGCAGCAACAACAACAGAATAACAGTGAACAGAGCAAAGCGAACGCCTCGATCAAAAAACGTGAACAGGCGATCAGCAAAGAGCAGCAAGAAATCAACAAGTTAGACGCTGAACTCCAAGACGTCATCAGCGACGTCGCGCAAAAGAAAGCTGAGATTCGTGCAACACAACAAAAAATTGCAGCCCTTCAAAAGCAGATTAAACAATATGAAGCGAAAATGAAGGCGCAAGAAGAGCTCATGAAAGAGCGCATGGCCACGATGCAAAAAAATGGCGGCGGCTCAATCGACTGGGCAGAGTTCATCTTCGGATCGAAAGACTTCGGTGACTTGCTCACACGCATGATCACGGCGGGTACGATTCAAGAGAACGACAAACAAATCTTCGAAGAGTATCAAGCGACGAAAGAAAAATTGGCTGCAGCGCAAGCTGAATTGAAAGCCGAGCGCGATGCTCTCGTGAAACAAAAAGAAGAACTCGAACAACGTCAAAAGACGCTCAACCAAAAAATGAAAGAGCGCGCAGCGAAGATTAAGAAACTCAACGCTGAGAAAGTGAAGTTCGAATCGAAATTGATGAGCCTCCAAGAAATGGAGTCAACACTCAAAGCGCAAGAGAAAGCCATCAAGGCTGAAATGGAAGCACAACGTCGTGCGGCCGAAGAAGCGAAACGTGCGGCAGCGGCAGCAGCGGCTGCGAAGAAAAAACAAGCGACAAACACTGGCGCTAGCGCGGCAAGCACGCCGACAGCGTCGGCAGCGGCATCTTCTGTGCCGGCAAGCGGCGGCATGTTCCAACGTCCTTCAGGCGGTAGCCTCACACAGGGATGGGGACCAGCTAGCGGTGCGAACGGCTACACGTTCCACAATGGAATTGACTTGGCAGCACCAGTTGGCACACCAATCAATGCAGCCCAAACAGGCACGGTCACGACAGCTGGATGGGGTGGCGCTTACGGGAACCACGTCATCATCACGCACGTCTTGAACGGTCAAGTATGGACGACTGTATATGCACACATGAGCTCGGTATCGGTATCGGCCGGCCAACGTGTGACACAAGGTCAACATATCGGCGGCATGGGTAGCACAGGGAACTCGACTGGCTCACACTTGCACTTCGAAATCCACCGTGGTGGTTACTCGTACTCTTCTTCGAGCGCGGGCAACACGGTCAACCCAGCTTCATTCTTCTAAGCCTATACAAAAAGTGATCGACGAACGCGTCGATCACTTTTTTGTTGCCTTATACGCGATAAAGGTCAAGAGAGCGGCCCCGATGACGCTCAGCCAGAGCGTCTCCCAGTTCGGGTCGTCGAGCATGCTCCGCCCGCCGAGGAACACCATATAGCCGATCACGGCGAGCGTGACGACCGTCAAGGCGGTCAAGCGGACCCGGCGCGGGATGCGTTGCCACCAACCGAATAATCTGTTCATCAAAAATCGCCTCCACCTACAGTATAGGGGAGGCGCATCAAATCAGCTAGGCAATCGAATCCACGCCGAAGTGAAGATTTTTTGATAGCCGACTTCTTTGTAAATCTTGTTCGATGTCGGGTTGCTCAAATCCGTATAGAGCGTACAATATTGTTTCGACGTCAAGAGCTCCCGGCTCAACTCGGCGACGAGCGAGCGGGCATAGCCGCGCTTACGAAGCGCTTTTGGCGTGTAGACGAACGAGACGGTGACGCCGTTCGCGGTCTCGCGCGACTTTTTCGCACACGAGACAACCTTGCCGTCGACTTCCCAGACGTACACTTCTTGATTCTCGAGCATCGTCGCTATCTTTTGTGTCGCGTCCGTCTTCGACGAGACAGGCAAACCGGTTTCCTTTTCGAACGCGCTGTACGCTTTCACGAGGAACGTCATATCGTCCTCGGTCGCCCGTCGCATCGATCCTTCTGACAGTTGGATGTCGTTGACGTGATCAAGACGATACAGTCCTTGCTCCATGAAGACTTTCGGCTCTCGCGCCGTCAGGATATACCAGAGCGTGTAGAAGTTCATCGCTAAATCGGCTTGCGAGACGACCTCGGTGAAGGGGATATCCCCATTCAACAGTTCAGGCACGAGCAAACGAAGGACGTCATCCTCTCGCTCGAGCTTCACGAGCACATAGTTGAGCGGATGAGGCGGCGTCACTTGAAGGATTGCGAGCACCTCACCGTCCTCTTCGACGGTCAGTTGATGATACGTCTCGTAGCGGCCTTGCTTGATGGCATCGAGCACGCCAATCATCAAGCTGTTCTCGGCCTCATGTTCGAGCAGGTAGGGCATGACACGTTCTTCAAATCCGGATAGGTCGTTCCAACGAATCAGTTCCATATGAACACCCTTTCATCGTATGTATACAAAACGGGCAAACCTGATGGCTTGCCCGTTTTTTTCATTCTATCAAATTATAGACAGGATTACGCGATTTCCTCGCGCGCTTTCGCATCGTCGAGCAATTTTGTGTTGCGCTTGAAGTAATGGACGATTTTGGCGATGGCCCCGTCTCCCGTGACGTTCGTCGCCGTACCGAAGCTATCTTGTGCCAAGTAGAGGGCGATGACGAGACTTTGCATCGTCGCATCGAACCCGAGAATCGAGCCGAACAATCCGAGTGAGGCCATGACGGCTCCACCTGGTACGCCTGGTGCCGCGATCATCGTCACGCCGAGGGCGAGGATGAACGGGAGCACGATGGCGAATGACATCGGCATACCGTTCAAGTACATGAGAGCGACACCGACCGATGTGAGCGTGATCGTCGATCCTGACAAGTGGATGGTCGCACAGAGCGGCACCACGAAGTTGGCGACGCCTTCGTCCGTGTTGTTCGCTTTCGCCTGACGAAGTGTGACCGGGATTGTCGCCGCTGACGACTGTGTCCCGATAGCTGTGAAGTAAGCTGGCATCATCGTCTTCAAGAGACGGAGCGGGTTCTCTTTGTTGAGGCCCCCTGCAATCGAGTATTGAATCAAGAGCATCGTCATGTGAAGGACGATGATCGTGACGAAGACGAGCGAGAACACCGAGAGAATCTCAGCGACTTGTCCGGCATACGTCATGTTCATGAAAATTCCGGCGATGTGAATCGGTAATAGTGGAATGATGACTTTGCTGATCAGTAGTTCAATGATATCGCGGAAATCCATAGCTAGGTCGAGCGAGCGCTTGCTTTCGATGGCGGCAATCCCGATGCCGATGACGAAGGCGAGAATGAGCGCCGTCATGACGCCGAATACCGGTGGAATCTCGAATTCGATGAAGCCTTTCAAGAGGGCTTCTTCCGGGTTTTCAGCTGACGTGTTGCTGCGTGCCAAGATTTGCGGGAATAAGTTGCTCGTTGTGAAGTAAGCGAGCGTCCCGGCGACGACTGTAGAGATGTAGGCGATGGCGGCCGTCAAACCGACCAATTTCCCAGCGCCTTTTCCAAGTTCCCCGATTCCTGGAATGATGAAAGCGAGAATGATCAGTGGGATGGCGAAGCCTAAGAACTGCCCAAAGACGGTGTTGAACGTGACAAACGTTCGGACAATCCAGTTCTGGCTTTCTGGTACGATGCTACCGAGTAGAATCCCGAATGCGATAGCGATGATGATGCGACCTAGAAGGCCAATACGTAATTTCAAAAAAATCATCCTCTCTTAATGTTTGAATTGTTGCTATTTTCGCACATTTAGTGACGTGTTGCCACCCTATCTTTCATTTTCCAACGAAGATTGACGTTTGACAACTTTGAAATAGGGTATCACAAAATGTTGGAGTGGAAAAGGGAGGGACCTTCTTCTTTTCCTAATATACAAACGATGTTATGATTAATTTTGAATAGACGTAAAGGAGGGGTGACGCGTGCAGGTACAACGAACAACGATCCATATCGCGGGTCAGGACTATACGATCGTCAGCGAAGAGCCGGCCGATCATGTGAGGGAAGTGGGCTTTCTGGTCGATAGCAAGATCCGTGAGATTCGTGAACAGTCCCCTCATCTAGACGCTCGTCAGGCAGCGGTGCTCGCCGCTATCCAAATCGCGAGTGATCACGTCAAAACTAAACGAAATACGGGAGAATAAATCACTTTATGGTTACTCTACTTATACTGTTTTTCTTGTTCATCGGAATCGTTAACGGATTCCGTCGCGGGGCGATTTTGCAACTCGGCCATTGGGTCGCGCTCATCATCAGCTTCCTCGTCGCCAATGCCTACTACCGTGATCTTGCCGAAGCGTTCAAGCTATGGATTCCATATCCGTCGCAACTCGACGGCTCGCTTCCGGAAGGTGTCATCGATTTAAACGCACTGACAGGACTCGAGATGACGTTCTATAACGTCTTCTGGTTCGTCGTCTTGTTCGTCATCACGAAGCTCGTCTTGCATCTCATCCTATCGATGCTCGACTTCTTGACGGACTTGCCGATCTTGCGTCAATTGAAAGGAATCATCGGAGCGGTCCTCGGCTTCTTCGAGGCGTACGTGATCACGTTCTTCATTTTGTGGGTCATCGCGTTCGTACCGATGGCAAGCGTCCAAAGCGCCGTCGACAACTCGTCGCTCGCGACGTACATCATTCAAGACACGCCATATCTCTCTGAATGGTTCTCGAATAAGATGTTGTAACACGACAGGCCGGAATGCAAGCTAGTGCTTGTGTCTCGGCCTTTTCTGTATGGAAAAGGGGGAAGCACGATGAATAAAGTCGAAGCGATGATGCTGCTAGAGAAAATCGCGCAATATATGGAGATTAAAGGGGAGAACCCGTTCAAAATCAACGCCTTCCGCAAAGCCGCGACGGCGCTCGAGAACACGGAACTCGAACTCGAGGACATCGAAGATTTGACGACAATCGCGGGAATCGGCAAAGGGACGGCCGCCGTCCTCGAAGAATGGCGGGACACGGGACGCAGTGAAGTGCTCGAGTCACTCCAAGAAGAGATTCCGTACGGTCTCATGAAACTGCTCAAAATCCAAGGACTCGGCGGCAAGAAGCTCGCCAAGCTCCGTGAGGTCGGCGTCGTCGACCTCGAGACGCTCATCACCGTATTAGAGGACGGAACGGCCGCGAGCCTGCCTGGCTTCGGCGCCAAGAGCGTCGAGAAGTTGCTCACGGCGGCCCGGAACCTCGAGTCACGCCCGGAACGCCTCGCGTACGCCATGATGCGTCCGGTCGTCGAAGAGATTGAAGCGGTGCTCGAAGCCGAGCCGCTCGTCTTGCGCCATTCGGTCGGCGGCAGTTTCCGCCGCGCCGAGGAGACGTGTAAAGACCTCGACTTCATCATCGCGACCGAAGAGCCTGTCGCCCTCCGTGACAAGCTGCTCGCCCTCCCGTTCATCAATGAGGTGATCGCGGCCGGCGAGACGAAAGTATCACTCGTCCTCGAACGTGAGGAGATGGTGTCGGTCGACTTCCGCATGGTCGAACCGGGCGCCTTCGCCGCGACACTGCATCACTTCACCGGCTCGAAAGACCATAACGTGCGCATGCGCCAGCTCGCCAAAGCGAAGGGTGAGTCGATTTCCGAGTACGGCGTCGAGACGGCGGACGGCCTCTGGCAACCGGAGACGGAAGCCGAGTTGTTCGAACGTTACGGGCTGCCGTTCATCCCGCCGGAGCTCCGGGCCGGAAACGCAGAGTTCGAGCACGACCTCTCGAAGCTCGTCACGCTCGACGACATCAGGGCCGACGCCCATATGCACACGGTCTGGTCGGATGGGAAGCTGACGGTCGACGAACTCGTCGCAGCGATGAAAGTGCGAGGCTATGAGTGGATTGCCATCACCGACCACGGCAAATACATGTCGTTCGTCAACGGCTTGACCGAGGAACGGCTCGAGGCGCAAGGGGAAGAGATTCTCGCCGCCGCCAAAAAGCACGATATGCACGTCCTGCGCGGTGTCGAGATGGACATCCGCCCGGACGGGACGCTCGACTATGAGCCTGAGTTCTTGGCGACACTCGACTACGTCGTCGCCTCGATTCACTCGAAGATGGACCAATCCGTCGACGAGATTATGGCTCGGCTCGAGAACGCCTGCCGCTCGCCGTACGTCAACGTCATCGCCCATCCGACCGGTCGCCTCATCGGGCGCCGTGACGGGTATCCGATCGACGAGGAGCGCTTGATCGCCCTCGCGAAAGAGACGGGGACGGCGCTCGAGTTGAACGCGAACCCGAACCGGCTCGACTTGACAGCCTCGACGCTTAAGAAAGCGAAGGCGGCCGGCGTTAAACTGATGATCAACACCGACACGCACCACCCTGATATGATGGAAGATATGGCACTCGGCGTCCTGCACGCCCGGAAAGCCTATCTCGAACCGTCAGACATCATCAACTGCCTCTCGTTCGAGGACGCCAAGGCGTTCATCGACGCGAAGCGACAGAAAGGAACATGCTAGATGGATCACGCGTTACGCGTTTTAGAATATGAAAAACTCCGCCAGCAGCTCGCCGCCCACGCCGCGAGCTCGCTCGGAAAAGAACGGGCGCTCAACATGCAGCCCGACTATACGTACGACCGGGTATTGTCGAACTTGAACGTCACCCGCGAGGCGACCGAGGTCGTAAGGCTCCGGGACCGTCTCCCGCTCGGTGGACTGACCGACGTCCGCAGTGAAGTGAAACGGGCCGCCATCGGCTCGGTCCTCTCGACGAGCGAACTGCTCGCCGTCGCCGCCGTCATGTACAGCGGCCGCCAAGTGAAGAACTTCTTCGAGAAGCTTCACGAGGACAATGAAGACCTCCGCATCCCGCGTCTCGACGAGTATGCCGAGCGTTTGACGAAACTAATCGAGGTCGAACAGACAATCCGTCAGGCCATCGACGACCAAGGCACGGTCCAAGATTCGGCGAGCGACCGTCTCCGCGGTCTCCGGACCCAGCTCCGTAGCTTCGAGGGCAGCGTCCGCTCACGGATTGACAACATCCTCCGCAACAATGCGAAGATGCTGTCGGACGCCATCGTCACGATTCGGAACGACCGCTACGTCGTCCCGGTCAAGATGGAGTACCGCCAAGCGTTCGGCGGGATCGTCCACGACCAATCGGCATCGGGCCAGACGCTCTTCATCGAGCCACAGGCGATCGTGTCGATCAACAACGAGATTCAAGAAGTACGCTTGAAAGAGCGCGCCGAAATCGACCGCATCTTGAGCGAACTGTCGGACCTCGTCGGCGGTGTCGCCGATTCGGTCGTGACGAACCTCGACGTGCTCGCCACGCTCGACTTCGTGTTCGCGAAAGTCGCTTACGGCCATCAGCTCAAAGCGACGGAACCGAAACTGAACGACGAGCGAGAAATCAAGTTGAAACAGGCGCGCCATCCGTTCATCCCGCAAGACGAGGTCGTGCCGATCACGGTCGAGCTCGGTGAGGCGTTCACATCGCTCGTCATCACCGGACCGAACACCGGCGGGAAGACGGTCACGCTCAAGACGCTCGGACTGCTCCAATTGATGGTGCAGTCAGGTCTGTACGTGCCGGCCGAATTCGGGACGGAGCTGTCCGTCTTTGACGCCATCTATGCCGATATCGGCGACGAGCAGTCAATCGAGCAGAGCCTCTCGACATTCAGCTCGCACATGACGAACATCGTCAGCATGCTCGACAAGATTGACTTCATGTCACTCGTCCTATTCGATGAGCTTGGTGCCGGGACCGACCCGCAAGAAGGGGCGGCCCTTGCCATCGCCATCCTTGACGAAGTGAAACGTCGCGGCGCCCGTGTGGCGGCGACGACGCACTACTCGGAACTGAAGGCGTACGCCTATAACCGCGAAGGCGTCATGAACGCCTCGATGGAGTTCGATATCGAATCGCTCAGCCCGACGTATCGTCTATTGATTGGCGTACCGGGACGTTCGAACGCGTTCGAGATTAGCCGACGTCTCGGCTTATCGGAACAGGTCATCGACAAGGCGCGGAGCCACGTTGGTACCGACGCCGAGTCGGTCGAATCGATGATCAATGAGCTCGAGGCGGCCAAGCATCGCGCCGAGCAACTCGAGAAAGAATTGATCGTCAAACGCCACGACCTCGAAGAAGAGCAGGCTGCGTTCGAAGCGAAGCTGACCGATTTCGAGCGCGAGCGCGACACGATGTACGGTGAAGCCGAGGCCCGTGCCGAGAAGGCAGTCGAACAGGCGAAGCGCCAGGCAAACGAAGTCATCGACCGCTTGAAGAAGCTGCGTGAGGAAGGCATCATCAAAGAGCACGAGATTATCGCCGCGAAGAAACAGCTCGAATCGGCGAAACCGACGCTCCAAGACAAAAAGATCCAAAAAGTGAAACAAAAAGCGCAACAGAAACGTACGTTCAGTAAAGGCGAAGAAGTGAAAGTGACGACGTTCAACCAAAAGGGCTATATCGTCAAGCAATTGAACGATAACGAGTACAACGTCCAAGTCGGGATTATGAAAGTGAACGTCAAAGCGGACGACCTTCAAAAGATCGGCCCGTCGAAAGAGCAGTCGCTCCAGTCGAAAGGCAGCTCGCTCAAACGTCAGAGCTCGACGAAGTCGGAACTCGACTTGCGCGGCGTCCGGGTCGAAGAAGGGCTTTCCCGCCTCGACAAATATATCGACGAGGCACTCGTGTCCGGGTATGACAACGTCCGCATCATCCACGGTCTTGGGACCGGGGCGATGCGCCAAGCGACGCAGGAGTATCTGAAAGGACATCGTCACGTGAAGAGTCAGCGCCCCGGGGGGATGGGGGAAGGCGGACTCGGTGTCACGGTCGTCGAGCTGAAGTGAGGGTATGATGATAATGGGGAACGTAACGTTCGGTGTATTGCTTGAGTCGCTCGGTCTGTATACGATTGCCGGGCTCATGATTGTCGTCGGTCTCGCCATCTTCGAGGTGACGACACCGTACAGCAATTGGCGCGAGATTCAAAAAGGAAATATTGCCGTCGCACTCGCGACCGGCGGGAAAATCGTCGGTCTCGCCAATATCTTCCGCGTCGTCGAGAGCCATCACGATCAGACGATGGACGTGTTGGTCGGCGGGAGCTTCGGCTTCTTGCTCTTGTTGGTGACGTATTGGCTATTCGAATTTTTGACGCCGTCGCTCAAAGTGAACGAGGAGATCGGGAAAGGGAATATCGCCGTCGGCTTGATGGCGTTCCTGCTCTCGATTGGGGTCTCGCTCGTCGTTGGTGCGGCGTTGGTGAGGTGAAGACATGGTATATGAGAGACTAGCGAAGATTCTCTTCATCGGGGCCGGCCTGTTTTTAGTGGCAGCGGCACTGTGGTTTATCTTTTATTAAGACTAAAGTTAAAAAAGACTGCATTCTTCTACACTGATTGCAGTTTTTTATTTATAAAATTTCATAAATTATTTATATGAAGATTCTATTTTTGGAATCTATAGGATATTTAAAATAGGTATGTGGTAAAATATATTAAAAAATAAATGGATGTGTATACTAATGAGATTAACGGTTTCTCAAGTATTTGGTGTGAGTAAAGATATGGTTCTTAGTTACATTGAAAGAGATCAAGTAGACGCAAAATTTAAAGAAGCATTAGAGGGAGACAAACATATCATTGTTTATGGTTCTTCTAAACAAGGCAAATCTGCACTCAGAAGAAAGCATCTCTCTGAGGAAAAAGAGATATTAATACAATGCGGTCCCCAACATAACACAGCAGACATCTATGCATCGATTCTACGGCAATTTGAAATTCTTTTAGAAACTTCTTCATCAGAAAAAACAATTAAAGCCGGTGAGGCAAATGCAGGAATTAAAGTAAAGGTTAAAGTTCCTTTTTTAGGTGAAGGTGATGGGAGTTTAGGAATTAAAGGTTCGGATGCTGTCGAAAAAGTAATAAATTATAAGTCAATTGATATTAATTTAGAGTTAGCTCAAGATATTGGAGAAGTAATTCATATTACAAAAAGAGATAAAGTAATTGTGTTAGAAAACTTCCATTATTTAAGTGATGAGGTTCAACGTAAATTAGCCTTTGATTTACGTTCATTTCAAGAAATAGGAATAAGATTTATTATTTTAGGAATATGGCGTGAGCGAAATCGGCTAAATCAATTTAATGGAGATTTAGTTGACAGAATAGTAGAGATACCTGTTGAGCCTTGGGAGGATAAAGATTTTGATCAAGTTATTAATAAAGGCGTTAATCAATTAAACATTCGTTTTTCTGATGAAGTGAAACGTCGAATTATCGAGGTCTCTTTTGGGAATATCGGTATTGTGCAAGAAATTTGTAAGCAATTCTGTATTTCTTCTAAAGTGATAGGTAAAACTGAAAATTGTTTAATATTAGAGGATATAGAAATATTAGAGGAAGCGATTGGTATTAAGGTAGAGAGTTATACTTCGAGACATCTTAGAGCGCTTGAAAGTATAGCTGACGCTAGTCGTCTTTATGAAAGAGGTCTTTTTTTACCCTATTACATAGTAAAAGTTATTCTTGAAACAGACATTGAAGATTTAAAACAAGGAATTCAAAGACAAGAACTACATTCGAAAATTAAAGATGTACATTACAGATCAGAAGATGTTAGACCTGGTGATATGACAAATTTATTACATGGGCTCGGGGTCCTTCAGAATAAAAAGTCAGTTGTCCCACCACTTTTTGATTATGATATTACAAATCGACGGCTTCGAATTATCGATTCAACACTATTCTTTTTCTTAAAGTTTACTGATAAACAAATTATATTAGATGAGATACCAAATCCAACTGAATACTTATAATAGCTTGAAAATAAAAGTTTTATAAAAAAATCCTAAATTCAAAATTTAATTAATATAATCTTAGCTGTTATATGGTAAAGAAAAAGTATATTAAGTTATTTTGAATGTTATATAGAATATAATAAATTAATGAAAAAAGGAAAAAGTACATGAACTTAGGGAACACTCTCTCAATAATTGCTATAATTTTAGTAATTCCATTAGGGGTTATAACTAATTTAGTAACACCTAGAATTGTAAACTTTTATTCAAATTACTCTGAAAGAAGTAGAGTAAAACGAGTTAGTAATTTAATGCATGAGTTGAACGAAAGAAGAAAACTAAAGGAAAATTTAAGCAAACTAATTTCATTTGGCTTAATTAGTGTTTTACGTATACTTTTATTATCAACTATATCGGCATTTTTTCTCTATCTATTCCAATATTTTTCACTAATATCTTCGCAATTACAGAACGGTTTATTGCCAATGATTTATGCTATGAGTATGTTAATAAATTATTATATCGCGATATTAGCAACACGTGATTTTAAAGTTTTGAATCAAGTTTATGAATTTGAAAAGTTCGAAGCTAAGCTTAAAAAAAATATTAATCGTCTTGAAAAAAATAAGAACTAGCTAAAATATTCAAATTGAGAGAATGATACATTATTTATCTAATTATTTTAATGAAAAATTCTAAAGAAAATAGAGGTTGTTCCGACTCACGTCAGGACAACCCCTATTTTTTATTTTTTTGTTTAAATAGAGAGAATTTCTTAATGCTTTCCCTCAAATCAAACGACTTTGTTTCATTTACGGCACATCAATTTTAACGGTATACACTTTCGGCATGGCGCCACTTGAAGCATACAAGACGAGCGTTTTCTCTTTCTCTGGAACGAGGAAGACTAAATCGATTTCGGATTTCTCGCCTGCGAAATAGCGAAAACCGTTTTTGAACGCTTTTTTGTTGTGGTTGACCATATCGATTGGATTATATTTTTTCCCGTCTGGCGTGTACATGCGGAACCCGTTCGGTCGATAGTCCATAGTGCCACCATATCCATCATCCTCATGAAAGAGAGAGAGGGGCAGACTGACGAATCGTTTTCCAGCTTCCGGTTCGGTCCCATCCGGTGAGGCGAAGACAGGCTGTCCGACTTGGAATTCACGTTTCTTCATTTGTGGATCACCGATAAACGTTTGGAACGTACCGAGGTTCATGATTTTTTGGAGGTCATCTTCTTTTGGTGTGGTAGCTTTGGCTTCTTTCGGTTTATCCGCTTTTAAATCAGCTTGTTTCGCACCGGTCGTCTGTGCGGTCGGAGCTGGTGTCGTCTTCGCGTCTTCCGTCACCGGTTTGACTTCTGGTGACGTGAAGACGAACAAGCTGATGATTCCGACGACGAGTGCCGTCGCGGTCGTCCCGAGCACGAGACGGAATCGTTTTTCGACTTTCTTCTGGTTGACGACGTGCCCGCCGATAGCTTCCGCCGGTGTGATCCGGACGGCGCGTTCGGCAGGCAACAAGGCTCCGAGGACACCGGTGACGACCGGAATGAGGATGGTCGCGAACAAGAACGGTAACTCGGACGTCGGGAACTGTTGGTACATGACGGTGACGATGATGATGGTCACGGTCACGCCGAGCAGCCCGGCGAAGAAACCGGTCAACGCGCCTTCCGTCAAGACGAGGCGACGGATGGACGTGTTCTGCCAACCGAGCGCTTTCAAGACAGCGAGCTGTGGCTTGCGCTCCGAGACGTTTTGCCACATGATTTCAGTCGTCGTCAGCATCGCGATGAGTAACGCGACCCCCATGGCGACGTAATGCATTGTCCCGACTTCAAGGGCGACGAACTCGCCGATCCATGTCGTATACAAGACGCCTTGAAGGCGGAATGTGACGAATAGGAAGAAACCGAACAGACTCGTCGGTAAGGCGATGGCGAGAATCGACAACGTCGTCCGCGGCCAATACGTCACGAGCTGGTTCAAACTCATGCCGACGCTCGAGCGAGAGCGGAGCAGGCGGCGCCCTTTCGATACTTCTCCTGACTGCATCGTCTCATACGGTTTGATTTTCTGGACGAGTCGAATCGGGATGAGCGTCCCGAGCCAGTAAATCAACAGACCGGCCAAACCAATCAACAGGATGCGCGTAATCGACGTCGAGCCGGCTGCCGTCCAAAGGAATGTCCCGAGAATCATCCATGAGATGAGCGCGACCATCGAACCGAGAATCGTCGCTTCGAGGAACAACAGCTTCGACAGTTGGCTCGGCCGCCAACCGAGCGATAACAGAATGGCAAACTCTTTCTTCCGCGCGTACAGCATGATGATGTTCGAGCTGAATACGTACAGCATCGCGACGAGGATGACGCTCGCGACGACGCCAGAGAAGCCGAGTTTCGCTTCTTGGAAAATCGTAATCGACGATCCGAGTTTAATCCATGGCTGTTGAATCCAGCCGAGCGCGCTCGAATCTTTGAGTCCAGGCAGATACGTCACGGCATACTGTGGAGACGAGCCGAGCGTGACGTCCGTGATGAGACCGGTCTTGTCTTCAATCTCTTTGGCGACCGCTTGAAGCTTCGCCTCACTCTCTTCGTTTAAGACGTCCACGCCTTTCACGTTGACGCGAATCGCAGAGATTGCTTTGTCGCCGGCGATGGCGAATGCGGCGTCGAGTGTCGTCAACATCGAAGGTGGCTTTGTGAGAAAGCTGTACGGGTTGTTCGTCGGCTTGACGGTCGTCGGTGGGTTGACCGGCTCATCCTTCGAGTTCATGACCCATTCGGCACTGGCCGGGAAATACGTTTCCATCGGTAGTTCCGTCAGCGGGTCTTTCGACAGCTTTAGTTTCGAAGGGTCGAATAATCCGATGTAGTTATATCTCACTTTTGGTGCATCGTTGATGTCTTCCGCGTATAAATTAGACTTGCGATACATACTTTCTTGACCAAAAGCTACACGACCCTCAGCGAGGAACGGCTTGATTTGATACGAATATGGCCACCGTTTCGGGAACGGGCTCGTCACGCCTTCATAGACGAGTGGCGACGCCTTCTCCGCAATCCACGTATATTCCATGGTGAGACGAGGATCTTGTGGCTGCGGTTTCCCTTCTAAAATGTGTTTTGTGATATTGTCGTGCATTTGTTGCGCTGTAAAGTCGTATGAGGCGACTGTTGTCCCTTTCAAGCTATCTAGATACTCGTCTTTCCCTTTCTCGAGATAGGTTTGGATAAAGGCTTCTTGATCGCTTGTATCGACATCGATTTCTTCGATGGTGTAGTTGATCGAGGCATCGACGTAGTCTTTTGTACTCATCAAAATCGGGATTGTCGTGACTTCTTCATCGTAAGGCTCTGGGGCATCCTCTTCATTGAAGTAACGACTGAACTCTGTCGCTTGTACGGCATCGTCTAACCCGACGAGTTTCGCTTCGGCGACCGGGTCAATCCCGGCGAGCATGACATCGCTTCCGTAATCGAGTGGGAATTCTTCATACAGGGCGGTCGGACCGATGCCGATGTGGGTCGAATCGCCGTTCGGCATCCAGCCGACCCAAAAGTAGGCTTTCAAGTCTTGGAAGTCATTGATTTTTTCAATGCCCGTATCGATGAGTGTGTTCATCTTGAGGCGATAAAGACCAGCTTTATCAAACGTATGCGTTTGGGTGAACGAACTCGAATAAGTCGAGCCAATCATCGCGATCGGTGCCGCGACATCGACGTCGGCAATCTGTTGAATCGTCTCATATTGCTCGCGCGTGATCCCGCCTTCGAGCCCGCTCATATAGTTCGGTTCGAGCAGATTCAAATCCTCGGTCACGCTGCGGCTGCCTTCCGGCCGGACGACGATGTGATACGACGAGTCCCAACGTTTTTGGAGCTCGTTGACGACCGTCCCGTTGTTCGCCTGCGTCACACCGAGAAGATAACTGAGCCCGGTACTGACGATGAGCATCCCGACCATGAGCAGGATGAACCGTTCCTTATTCCGCCACCATGAGTTCCAGATGAACTTAAGCATGATGGACGTCGCTCATGGCGACGACCTGCCCGTCGCGCATCTCGATTTTTCGGTTCGCCCGGTCGGCGAGCTCCGGGTCGTGCGTGACGAACAATACGCCACAGCCGTTGTCCCGATTCAGACGTGTCAACAAGTCGAAGATGATATCACCCGTATGGGTGTCGAGGTTCCCGGTCGGCTCATCCGCGAGTAGCCACTTCGGACGGTGGATGAGGGCGCGGGCGACGGCGACGCGTTGTTGCTGACCGCCGGACAGTTGCGACGGCAGTGAGTTCGCCTTGTCGCTCAAGCCGACTTCTTTCAACAGTTCGAGTGCACGTTGTTCGCCGTCATAATCGACTTTCCGTCCGAACAGTGGTGCCATGACGTTCTCGAGCGCGGTCAACGTCGGGATCAAGTGGAACTGTTGGAAGATGAATCCGATGTTGTCGAAGCGGAAGTCGGCGAGCTGTTTTGCGGACAAGGTTGAGATCGGTTCGCCGTTGAATAAGAGTGTGCCGTCGGTCGGACGATCGAGCGTGCCAATCAAGCTGAGCAGTGTCGACTTACCCGAACCGGACGGACCGATAATCGAGATGAAATCGCCGTGGGTGAAGTGAAGGTTCACATCTTCGAGCGCGAGCGTCGCGATGTCGCCGTTATCAAACCGTTTCGTCAGGTGTTTGCATTCAAAATCATAGGCCATTGGAAGCTTCCTCTCTTGGTGGGATGAAATAGTCATTATTAAATATGTAAGAACACGTAATTTTCTGACTATTTATCATAGTGTAAAGGAAAAACTTTCCTGTTGAAAGCTGAGAAAATTTTCGTCTTGGTTTTGAGAGGAGTATGGGACGGAATGGGGAAAAGAGTGTAAGAGAGATTACTGAGCCGGGTGGAAGGGGGATGTGATGATTGAATGAAACACAGAAGGATATCAAGCTGGTGATTGGTGCCGGGGAATACAACAACAATCCAGGTTGGCTTCATACGCAAGAGGAAGAACTGAATGTGTGGGATGAGACGACGTGGCAACATCGATTCGAATCAAATTCAATCATGGCGATTCTGGCTGAACACGTCTGGGAACACCTGACGTATGAAGAAGGAGTAGCGGCAGCGAGAATTTGTTTTACCTATTTGAAGCCTTCGGGCTACATTCGCTGTGCAGTGCCGGATGGATATTTTCCGGATGAATCGTATCAAAACATTGTTCAAGTCGGCGGACCTGGTCCGAAAGACCATTCGGCCGCCAGTCACAAAATCGTTTATGCGTATCACACGATGATCGATTTGTTTGAAAGTGCGGGCTTTGAGGTTGACCTGCTTGAATACTGCGATGAGGACGGAACATTCCATCAACAGGATTGGGATGGAGTCGATGGCGTCATCTTTCGTTCCAAGAAGTACGATCCCCGAAACCAAGGGGAATGCCTTGCTTTCCCTTCACTCATCATTGATGCGAGAAAGCCAGAGAATAGTTAATGGGACGTCTCAAATTGGGAAAAGAGATAAGGAAGCATGGAATTGAGTGAAGGGGAGTGGACACGATGAAACAGTTTGAAATTGAGTTCCATATGATCAACGATGAGGTGTTGACGCAAGTGGTGGAGGCGGAGAGTCGTTATGCGGCGCTCGAATCGATTTATCAGTCGTTCCGTCATGCGACGGACGGGTTCGTCCAGTTCGAGGACGAGTGGATCATCTTCCTCGACCATGTCGTCTATGTGAAGGCGTTTGAGATTGTGGAATGAGCATAATAGTATTCAAATAATTAATTCAATCAAAGAAACCAGAGAAGAAAATCTTTTCTGGTTTCTTTGAGAACTATCCATTGAGTTTTTTAATCCCTTTTTAAAAATGCTCCATAGTCGTATAAATCATTTTTATCCCGTGTTTTACTCAATTTTTTGGCAAAAGAGATGATGATATCGTTCTGGTACTTCTTATCAGTTTTAAAAAAATTACTGACGCTTGTTACGTTTTTTTCTGCAAATTGTATTCGATATTCGTTTTCTAAATGCTCAACAAAGAATTTAAGTAAATCTTTGATTTTTTGATCAATATCATCTTGGTCATAGTTAGATAAAAATTTTCCATATACAAAATCATCCCCATCAACAATTCCAGGATCAGATTTTAATGTGTTCATATCTACATCGCTGTTAAGAATTCTATAAGCTAGCCCAAATAAAGCAAACAGAACGAATTTTCCATTATTAAAAACATTGGCTTGATTTGCATCAAACTCGTTATCAATATCATTTTTAAATTCTTTTTGAATGATTGTAAAACGGTCATTTAATTTAATCAAATCAATCAAAAAATCTGCTTTATCTACATCCTTAGAATACTTTTTGTTAAAAATCTGCTTATAGAATTTATTATTGTTAAACAGAGCGTTTTTATTTGAGCGAGCAGTACCCGGTTTTTGATTTACAAATGAAAAAATCAATTGAGCTAATTCATCGTTCTTTACTTTACTTGTCATCCCTCTAGGAATAATTTCGCCGCGTTTTATTTCAAGAAACACCTTTTTCGTTTTTAAAAGATTTTGCAAGGATCTCATTTCAGGAGCATTGGATTTCAAATCTTTAGGTTGAATAGGCTTTTGAGAATTAGTGGCTTCTGCTATGTTGTTAAAAAAATGTAACGAATCTTCTAAAGATTTATTCGCACCATAAGATACTATTTTACACGGAATGTAAAACTCGTCTTTATTTGTTCCTTTATATTTTCCAATCAAAGTTGTAGTTTGACCACCATTCACAATTGAAAAATTATATAGCTTAATTTTATCTCCATCAATTGTAAAGTCTGTACAAGCGATTGTTAAGCCATTATTTAAGAACCAAAAATCTTGTCTATTATTATTTAACGAACGTGTAATCCCATCGTCTACATTTTTATTTCTGATGTATTTTCTTATATTTAAGTTGAACAGCCCTTTTTGATTATATTTGTTATATAGGCTACTCACTGAACGTGAACTAACATTTACAAAAATACCTTCTAACTCTTCGTTAGAATATTCCAAATAGTTGCTTGCTTCATCAATTTTGATGCTATCTTCTATAATTAAGTCATGTTGCAGTTGAAGCTTTTCAATCATTGCTTCTATTTGTATATCATTGAAAACAGTAATATAGGCAACTCTCTCCTCAATATTCATCAATCTATCTTTTACTTTATCTTCGTTCAATCGTGCGAAAGAAGAAAATACGACTTCGATATTACCTTCATTATCTTCTGATAATCTATCTAGAGACTCTTGTAAAAGTTTTTGTACCTTGTTGTTGTATGATCCTGTGTGCCCATGCATAAAATTTTCAAGTGTATTAATGACTTTTGATATTTCTGAAACCGCATCTTGTGCGGAAGGCAACGAACTATACTTATTTTGAAAAAGTACAATTTTAGAATCATCTTCATCGAAGTAAATTGCATCTACTCCTCCATCATCTTTCCCATCAGTAATTAGTAACTTAATATCATGCCAGTTTTTTTGTAAATCAGCCTCCTTAAAAGAATAATATTGTAACATTAAAACATTAAAAGCTTGTTCCTCTGATAATTCTATCGAAGGTGAAGACGAAAGAGCAAATTCAATAATTTTATTAATTTCTGCCTGTATTATTGTACCCATTAAATCACTCCAAACTGTATATATGTGGGATAATAGTTAATATTGTATATGTAGTTGGTTATAAGATCTAGAAAAACAACTTTAAAAGGAGTTGGAAATAAATATATGACAATCTATAACAAACTAATCCGCGACCGTATCCCTGAAATCATTCACGAAGCAGGGCAGATTCCTGTCGTCAAACACCTCAATCAAGCCGAACATTTCGAACAGGCTCGCTTGAAACTCTATGAAGAAATCAAAGAGTACGAAGAGACGAACATCGATGAAGAATCGCTCGAAGAACTTGCTGACATTTTGGAACTCGTCTATACGCTTGGAAAGATGCATGGTGCAAGTTTTGAAGAGTTGAATCGCATTCGTGAGGAAAAACGAGAGAAGCGGGGCGGGTTTGAAAAAGGTCTCTTCTTGGAACAGGTCCTTGACCATGAGTGAGTTACGTCTGCACACGAGTCATTTACGAATTCCATTACAACACCAAATCAACGCGGCGACTGAAATCTATATGGTCGTCGCGTTTGCGCAAGTATCGGGTGTTCAAGAACTTGCTGCTTCACTTCGACAAGCAGTAAATCGCGGTGCCCAAGTCCGGATTCTGATTGGAGACTACCTCTATTTGACGAACCCGGACGCGCTTGAGATGTTAATGGACATTCAAGGGGTGGAACTACGGCTCTATCGATCGAAAGGACAGTCATTCCACCCGAAAGCCTATTTGTTCCGAAGCCAGGATGGCGGGACGTTCTTTGTCGGTTCTTCCAATCTGTCGCACAGCGCTTTAAATCGAGGCGTCGAATGGAACGTCGAGATTCCGGCTAGTATCTCGGAGGACGTGTTTGAACAGTCAGTCGACGCGTTTCATGACCTGTTTTATAGTGATTACGCCCAAATCATGAACGGTATCTCGTTACAGCCATATCGCGAAGAATACGATGCGAAGCAACAGCGGATGAAGGAAGCGGAGCTGATTGCAGAACCACCACCTGTTTATATCGAGGACGATACGATTACGCCAAACACGGTTCAAGACGCTGCATTGAAGGCGTTACGCGAGACGATGGACGAAGGTAGACGCAAAGCGATGCTAGTGCTCGCCACTGGACTAGGGAAGACGTACTTGAGTGCCTTCTTCGCCCGTCAGTTCAAGCGGGTGCTCTTTATCGCGCATCAGAAAGAAATCCTGCTCCAAGCGGAAGCTTCATACAAGAGAGTGTCTAGTGATTGGACGACAGGTTTGTTGCTGGGTGGTGATTCGAGAGATGAGCAGACCGCCGACGTGCTATTTGCTTCGATTCAAACATTGGCATCCAAATATCGGATGCAACAGCTTGCGCCTGACCAATTCGACTTGATTATTGTCGATGAGTTCCATCATTCGGCCGCACCATCCTATCGCCGTGTCTTGGATTACTTCGAGCCGA
This sequence comes from Exiguobacterium sp. J17977, assembly GCF_018616375.1. Lineage (GTDB taxonomy): Bacteria > Bacillota > Bacilli > Exiguobacteriales > Exiguobacteriaceae > Exiguobacterium > Exiguobacterium mexicanum. The sequence continues at coordinate 165,912 of NZ_JAEQBB010000003.1, forward strand.
AGTTTTTGCTCGGATTGACGGCGACGCCGGACCGACTAGACGGGGGAGACGTCTACGCATTATGCGATGACAATGTCGCCTATCAGATGCATTTCACTGAAGCGATTGAAGAATCGTATTTGACACCGTTCCATTATGTTGGTGTTTATGATGAGATCGATTATTCCCAAATTCGATTGATTAACGGTCGTCGCTATGATCAAGACGAATTGTTGGCGGAGCAGTTAAAGGAAAGTGTCGCTCAAAAAATCTTTGATGCCTGGCGGATGCATCACCAAACGCGAGCGCTCGGGTTCTGCTCATCGGTCACACAGGCTGAATATTTGGCCGACTATTTCCGCCTGCAAGGTGTTCAAGCCGTCGCATTACATAGTCAGACCGAATATGACCGCGCCGATGTGATGAGTCAATTGAAGCAAGGACATCTCGATATCATTTTCGCGGTCAACTTATTCAATGAAGGGGTCGATATCCCGGAGATTGATACGTTATTGTTCTGTCGCCCGACGGAATCGTTGACGGTCTTCACACAACAGATCGGTCGTGGGTTACGTCTATTGAGCGGTAAGACGCACTGCACCATCATCGATTTGATTGGCAACTATAAAAACATCGATAAGAAGTTGGCGTTGTTGACGACAAAACGACAGCCGATTGTCAAAGAGCTCCCGACAAACGGGACCTTGCCTAATGGCTGTACCATCGAATTTGATTTACATGCCATCGATTTATTGAAGCGAATGGTCACGCGTTCTTCGACACGCCGACAACAGCTGGAGCGGAACTACTTCATGGTGAAGGAGGAACTCGGGAGACGACCGAGTTATCTAGAGTTGGTCCAGCGAGGGGAATACTCGATGGACGCTTATCGTTCTGAATGGAAGAAAGACGGTGGTTTTTATGGATTCCTTAACCGGACGGGAGAGCTGAATGACGAGGAAAAACATCTGTTTGAAGAGGCGAAGTCGCTATTGCTTGAAGTGGAATACACCGACATGACGAAGAGCTATAAGATGATTGTGTTATCCATCATGTTAAGTCGTGGAATTGATGGATGGCTTCAGCCACTACCAGCGAGCGAGGCAGCTCGTCCATTCTATGAGTTCATCAATGCTTTCCCATATCGGCAACAGATTGATGGACAGACAAAAGACTTCCAATCACCGTTCCATCAACAAAAGATTGAAAAGTTACTCTTACGGATGCCATTTGATAAAATAGCTAAAGGACCGTTCTTCGTGTCAGAGGAAGCGCTACATATCGAGCATAATGAAGCGTTTGCTCATCCTTTGATTTACGAATGGGTCAGTCAAATCGTTGAAGTACGACTACATCATTACTTCAGTCGTAAAGCTTCAGAATGATCGGGAAAGGAGTCTTTAACTTGAAACGCGCACTACTTCGCAAAATCCAATTCGCCCTCCAGCATCACGGCGGGACGGCGTCATTGAAAGAAATCAACGAATATATCGAGCGTTCATACTATCAACTCGAGCTCGATCGGTATAAAGATTGGAAGGCGCACGTCAATAAACAGATTCGGGCCCATTCGAGCGATTCGGCCAGCTTCGCGGGGAAAGAGGACTTGTTTTATTCCACGGGAAATAAGGGCATTTGGGGCCTGCGCCAATCGAATAAGTAACCGAAAGCGGAACCATTTCAGTTGGTTCCGCTTTCAAAGTTTACAATCCGTCACACCCCCTTGTCACAGAATGTTCAATCCTGTAAACTTCGAAACAGTGTGAAAAAAATGTATAAGGGGTTTATCCATGGAAATCGTTCAGCAATTATCGCAAGTACAATTACTCAACCAATTCTGGTTGCTCATGGCCTTCGTCATCCCGATGGTCATTTTATCGCGGATGGTCGTGGCCGGCTCACGGTTCTCACCAATCCTCGTCATCGTCATCTTCGGTCTCGGACTTGGTTTCGCCATGGTCGAGATGGGCATCGCGACACCGGGTCTTCCTGAATTCCCGCTCGTCGACTTCATGTCACGGACGACGATCATCGCGCTCGTCGTATCGTTCTTCGTCGGTGGACAAGAGCTTCGTAAGATTTTGAGCAAGCAAGAGCTCGACGTGAAGGATATCGTCGTGCCGTCTAAAGAAGAGATGTTCCTCGGGACAGGGCGGACACAGTTCATCTTCATCGTCCGTTCGTTCTTCTTGCTCGTCGGTCTCGAAGGGTTCTTCCGTATGATGATTCAACCGGGCGCGGCAGAGGGCATCATGCTCTACTACCCGATCCTCGCGTTAATCGGTCTCGCGGCATCGTTCCTCTTGATCGACCACAAGGCGCAAATCGACGACAAGAAGGTATACATGCGTAAAGGTGTCATCGAGACAGTCTTGATGCTCGTCATCTTGTTCGTCTCGTACGGCATCGCCATGGCGGTACAACCAATCATCGCATTGCCACAAATTTTCTTCGCCATGTTAATCTCGTCAGCACTTGGTGCCATCTTCCATAACTGGACGTATGGACCGACCGTCCGCGCGCTTCTATTCGCCGGGATCCCGGTCGTCTTGGCCGCCAACTTCATGGTCGGTGGGTCACGAATCGGTGATGCGTTCGCGATTGAAGGTATGAACTCGATTCTCGTGTACGGTTTCTTCGGTCAATTGTTCTGGATGTTCGGTGGGATTGCGCTCCTTATGTGGTTCGCCCGCACAGGACACATCCGCAACCTCGCACCAGGTATGGCCGGCTCGCTCTCGCACAGTGGTCTCACAGGCGCATGTACGGCTGGTGATTTCGGTCAAGTAGCAGCCAAACGTGCCCCAATCATGATCAACATCCCGTTCTTCGGTCACATCTTCGTGTTCTCGATTTTGGCAGTCAGTGCCGATAACGGGGCGCTCTGGATTTGGCCGACGGCACTCATCGTCTTGGTCGGTCTCACGTTGACGGCGCTCTCGCTCAAAAACTTGCGCGGTGCCAACGGAGAAGACTTCAAAGAAGTGAAGGCGCTCATGCAGTTCTCGTTCGGTTGGCAGATGATGGCGGTCTTCGGTGGACTCGTCATCCTCAGCTTCAGCTCAATCGCGTTCGACTACACGACGATGGCTCAATCGTCAGCCATCTCGCACTTTGGACTCTTCGCAGCCGTCCAAGGCGGCATGTTCGGGACAGAAGCGTCGCTTCTTATCCCGCTCATCTTCTCGATGCCGTTCCTCGTCCACCCAATCGTGTTCTACATGTTCGGGAAGGCGCTCGATAACAACGGTGAAATGCCGCGCGTACCAGTTTATGCGATGGCGCTCATCGGTGTCGTCGGAGTCTCGTTCGCGATTCTCGGTGTATAAACAAAACAGCCGCTTCTACCAATGTGTAGAAGCGGCTTTTGTATGCTTATGTGTTTGTTAACGGTCGCCACTTTGAGTCTTTGATGTCGTGCTCAGTTGGCGTACGGACAGAATCGCTAAAAAGCAGTTCACTTACCCCGAAGCGGATGTAGTTCTGCTGCGCTTGCCTGAGCGACACTGTGTTAGCGCCACCTTCGTAGTCCGGGTCTCTGAACTGGACCCCGTCGTCTTCCCAGAAACAGATGCCGCAAATATCATACGTCCCGGGTGGTTCCTCGTTAAGTGTTTGATAGCCACAACAAGGGCATGTGTATGTCATCGAACATCACCTCATCATTTTTAAGATGCGAAACATTGAAACCGTGTCGTTTCGCTAATGTTATCTTACCGTCAATCGCGTCAAGTTGTGTATTTTTGATGAATCGCACTTCACGTTTATTTCGCTCGATTGACAACGAACAGACACAAAGAAAGCGGTCACAATAATTGTGAGTGCGTACAATTAATCTGTTCACATATTGGACACAATACATAATCGGGGGAACGTTTATGACATCATCTTCATCGAGTCGCGATTGGTACCGTGCCGTTTGGCGCTGGCATCTCTACGCAGGACTTATCATCGCACCATTCTTATTGGTGCTCGCGGTGACAGGAGCCGTCTATTTATTCAAACCACAGATTGAGCAAGTCATCTATTCTGATTATTATCAAGTCGAACCGGCCGGGGAGCGCTTGAGTGCGACCGAATTGTACAATCGGGTCCAAGCCGAATATCCGGATACACCTATCACGCGCTATCGGCCTGGTGAGAGCGCGGACCGCTCGGCCGAGTTCCGAGCCATGACAGAAGAGGGAGCGACGACGGTATTCGTCAATCCCTACAAAGGGGACATCATCGGAAGTCAATTGAATGCTGACCGATTCATGAGCCAAGTCGAATTGATTCATGGTGAATTGATGATTGGTCCACTCGGTGACCGCATCGTCGAACTCGTCGCCTGCTGGACGATTGTTCTGATGGCGACCGGATTATATCTATTTTGGCCACGAAACGGGCTACAGGCGTCTGGGACGATGTATCCACGACTCCGGAAAGGGAAACGGGTTTTGCGTCGTGACCTTCATGTCGTCCCTGGTTTTTGGGTGACGGCAGGACTACTGTTTCTCGTTTTGACCGGATTGCCATGGTCAGGATTTTGGGGGGCGAATTTCCAATCGATTGCGACGAATGCCGGTGTCGGGTATCCACCGTCGATTTGGGGCGGAGACGCACCGACTTCAACCGTGAAGACCGAGGATGTCGCCGACGTCCCGTGGGCGGCCGAGACGCTGCCGGTACCAAACTCTGAAGTCGCTGGGTACGTACCGCTGTCGCTCGAGCAAGTCGAGACGATTGCCGGGACGGTCGGGATGGATCCGAGCTACACGATCAGCATCCCGAGCACACCCGATGGCGTCTATACGTTATCCGCGTATCCGGACCGGGCCCAGGATGAGGCGACGATGCATGTCGACCAATATTCGGGTGCCGTCCTCGCTGACTATCGTTACGACAACTATGGCATCGTCGGCAAGGCCGTCGCGCTCGGAATTACACTCCACAAAGGGACACAGTTCGGGCTGTCGAACCAATTGATCAGTCTCGCAATTTGTCTCGGTGTCATCCTTGTTGTCGTGAGCGGGGTGTATCTCTGGTACTCGCGTAAACCTGTCGCAAAGAGTGGGGCGCCATCGGCTCCGAGTCGGACAAGACGAAACGTATTGATCGTGTTGCTCGTCAGCTTCGGAATCATCTTCCCGCTCGTCGGGCTGTCGCTGCTTGTCGTCGCGCTGCTCGATTGGTTGATTATTCGTCGTTCGACGAAATTGACACGATTTTTGAATGCAGGGTGAGGGGGAATGACGATGAAACGATTCATACTAGGCATCAGCCTCGTTGCCATCACGGCGTTATCGGCCTGTGCAGTCAAGGAAGATGCGGTCGAACTGTATAAACAAGAGACTCCGCTTCAAGCGACTCTTGATTTTCCAGAAGTCGTGGAAGCAGGAGAGCCAATCACATTCGAAATCGGCTTTCCGGTAGAAGGCGACGTCGAACCTGACTTCGTGCATCTAGAGTTACAGAAGGCCGATGGGACGGTATCGTACGGCATGCAGGAAGCGACGCGAATCGCCGACGATACGTATGAACTGACGGCCAGTTTCAAAGAAGATGGACTGTATATTGCCCGGGTCCATGCGCAGGCGAACGGCTCGACGATCTTTCCGGCAAAACAGTTCATCGTCGGGGAATTGACAGAAGCCGAATGGGCCGCTTTATATGAAGGGGCTGCACCGGTTGAAGCCGTGACGGAACCACACCATTAAAAAAAGTTCTCCTTCCAATTGCTTGGAAGGAGAACTTTTTTAGTTTCACATCAACATGGACAACAGCGTCAAAATCGCCAATCCACCTTGGGTGAGGATGATTTTTTTATTGCTTGTGATACTGCCATACAACGCGACAAGCACGATATAGATGAGAATCATCGTGACGATCTCGATCGACTGGCTGACGAACAGACCGTACAGTAAACCGACGCCAATCAATCCGTTATAGACGCCTTGGTTCTTGAACAGCACCGACACGGAGTCGCGCGCGAGCTCTTGTTCCGTCATGTTGAAGACACGAGCCGTCGTGTTCGAACGAGTGGCGAACGTCTCCAAATACATAATGTAGAAGAACTCGAGTGCGACGAGCGTTCCGAGGACGAGTGTGAGCCCGGACATGTTAGTTGGCTGTCGGGACTTCCGTCACATGGATAACTGGCTTCGCCGTCACGTAGTTGCCTACGCTTTGAGCGAACGCGATGAGGTCCGGGTTTTGGTTGTGTTGCTCGACGGCCGCTTGGTCGGCCCAGTTCTCAATCATGACGAAACGGTTCTCCGATGTCGTCGATTGGAACAGCTCATAGCTCAAGCAACCGTCTTCTTGCTTCGACGAGTCGATGAGCTTGTTGATGTCGGCCAAGAAGTTGTCAAATTCTGTTTCTTTCACGTCAAAGATGGCGTTAATTAAGATCATATTCGTATCCTCCGATTAGCTTATTTGAATGATGTGATGGTTTCAGCGTCGAGGCGGACCGATTGGTAGCCTTCTTCTGCTGCTTTACCGACCGAGAGAATCATGACCGGCACGTAACGGTCTTTGTCTAAGCCGAACGCTTCCGCGAGTTGGTCTTTCTCGAAACCGCCGATCGGGTTCGTGTCGTAACCGTGAGCACGGGCGACGAGCATGAATTGCATCGCGGCGAGACTCGAATCGATTTTGACGATGTCGTTCATCTCTTGTTTCGACAAGTTTTTGTAGTACGGGAGGATGGCAGCGAGCTGTTGGTCGCGTACTTCTTGTGGCATCTTGCCTTCCGCGACAGCTTGGTCATAGATGTCTTCACCGAGCTCGTAGCATTCCATGTCGCCGAAAATGAGGACCATCGCAGCCGACGTGTCGTTTTGACGGACATTGAAGCGGATGAGCGGCTTGAGCGTCTCTTTCGCCTCTGGGCTCTCGACAACGACGAAGCGCCACGGTTGCATGTTGACTGAAGACGGTGCCGTTGTCGCTTCCTCAATCATTTGAAGCATTTCAAGTTGTGAGATTTTGACGTTCTCGTCGTAGACGCGAATCGATTTACGACCGAGCATCACGTCAGTGAATGTGTTGTTTTCGAATGTAGTTGCCATGGGGATTACCTCTTTCTCTCTTGTTATAGTTGGTTCAACTTTTGTAGCAGACTCGATAGCTGGTTGATTTCTGACTCGGACAGCACTTTCGTAATCAAGTGTTTGCCGCGGTCGTGGTCTTGTTCACAGCTCATCAAGTCTTGTTTGGCTTCGTCGGTCAAATGGACGAACACTTCGCGATGGTTCGCGGTGTTCCGTTCCCGTCGGACGTAGCCTTTTTCTTCAAGGATCTTCAAATGGCGGGTGATGGCCGCATTGTCGATTTTCATCGCCTGCTGAATCTCGCTTTGTGGACAGATGCCCTTGTCGTGCACGATCATGAGCATCTCGTAGCGTGTCAGGCTGAAGCCCGTCTCTTTCTCGAATGAGGTCGCGACGCGCTGGTCCGCCAGTTTGATTTGGTATAGCAGTCGGCTGATGTCTCGTAACTCCATCTGTGGTATCTCACCCCTCTCATTTGATAAGTCAATTGTTGACTCGTCAAATGTAAAACATTCACGACGTCCTGTAAAGGAGAATGCTCACAAAAAAACCATCCGCTTTTGCGAATGGAAATCAGTCTTCATATTTGGTGCCATCGAAGTGATAGTCGTGGATGAACGTCGCCTCGTCGAAACCGTACAGTCGGTCGTGCCGATTCAAATCGTCGATTGACTGCAGCTCATGCATCGCCGGTTCTCCCGGTAACGAGTCGTGTGAGACGTTCAAATACCGCTCGGTGAAGTCGTCATTCTCATACGGTGTGCCGTCGAACGAGAAATGGATGGAGTAGACGTCGTCTTCCAAAGCGCGAATCACATCGAGCATCCGTTGTTTCTGCGCATCGGTGTTCGCCCACTTCTCATGGAACATGACCGACACGTCCAAGAACTCTTTCGAATCGACGTCAAATACGGACGTGGGGGTAGGGCGTACGGTCGTCGCAACATCTTCATCGACACCGGTCGGGACACTGGCGCGGACCGTCTCCGCCTCCGTCAACAAATCGAGCTGCTCGAGCCGCTCCTTGATTGTGTCTTCGGCCTCCTGTTGCCAGACGTGTTCGAGCACGTTGTCATGAATTGTTTGATCAGACCGATACGTCTCGGCCCAATAATCACCGGCGAGCTCTGGACTCGTTAACGTGAACTCGGCCGCATAGCCGCCCATCTTCCAGTCGCGCTTGAGCGTGACCTCGACGTCCTCTCCATATGTATCTTCAATGTAAGACGCGTATCGTTCTTCCTCAGCTTGTTTTGCATATGTCGACCACGTCGTGCCAAGCGCCGTCACGGCGACAGCGGTCGCGACTAACCATCGTTTTTTCATTTTTGATTCACCTCTCTACCAATGTACCTGAAATGGAAGTGGACTACCTCGGTCCAAAGTCGTATTCAATTTATTACCAAATACCTGTAAACTAAAAGTGCCCTTGAAGAACTAATATCTTTACGTGTACTAATACATATAATACACTTAAGTTACGTACACAAGAAAGGGTGTGACCCATGTTATATAAAATCGATATGAAGAGCGCGGAACCGCTATATGAACAAATCGTCAATCAGACGAAAGCACTCGTTATCCGTGGCATCTTACGTCCGGGGGACAAAGTCATGTCGGTGCGAGAGCTTGCGACCGATCTCGTCATCAATCCGAATACGGTCAGCAAGGCGTATCAGGAACTCGAACGGCTCGGCTTGCTAGAGATGCATCGCGGGCGCGGGACGTTCGTGTCCGAGGACTGGATTGACCAGGACTCGCCGCGCACACCGATCCTTGAAGCGATCAAAAAGCTCGCCATCGATTGCCATTACGCGAACATCGCGCTCGACGAAGCGCTGACGTTATTTGAGACAGAGTATAAGAAAGTAGGGGAGAACCATGCTGACAGTACAGCAACTGAGTAAGACGATCGATCGCCAGCAAGTGTTAGAAGATATCGACTTCACGGTCAACTCCGGGGAAATCATCGCGCTCGTCGGCCGGAACGGGGCCGGCAAGACGACGTTGCTCCGGACGATGGTCGGCATCATCCGACCGGATAAAGGAGATGTCCGTTACGGACCGTCAAGCATCTTCGAGAAAGCCGAGTTGAAGCGTGACGTCATCTTCGTCCCGGATTCGGCCGACGCCCTCAAACATTATACGATTAACGAAGCGGCAGCGCTCTACGAATCGATTTACCCAGGATTCAACCGGTCCGTTTTCAGAGAGACGCTCACCCGATACAACATCGATAACAAGAAGATTCGCCAGCTCTCTAAAGGGCAGAAGGCGATGGTGACGCTCTCGCTCGCGTTCGCCGTCCAAGCGAAATATTACTTGCTCGATGAACCGACGGACGGACTCGACGTCGTCGCCAAGTCGGACGTGTTAAAGCTGATGATTGCCCAAGTCGAGGCGCGCAACTGTTCGATTATCGTCTCGAGCCACCAGTTACATGAGCTCGAACGAATCGCCGACCGTATCATCATGATCGAGAAGGGCCGCGTCAAGGCGGTCATGTCGCTCGATGAGGCGCGCGAGACGAGCGTCAAGCTACAAGTCGTCTTTAACGAGCAAGTACCGGTCGAACTGCTCGAACGGAAAGACATCGAGGTCATCAACGTCACGGGACGCGTCGCCCTGTTCATGGCGAAAGAACGGACGAAAGAACTCGACACGTTCGTCGATGCGCACGACCCGATGTTAATCGAAGAGATCCCGATGTCGCTCGAAGACATCTTCCGGGTCCAATTAGGAGGTGAGGCAAGTGTCTTTTAAAGTCCTATTAAAGAAAGATTGGAAACAAGTCTCGATTTTGTGGATGTTGCTCGTCGTGTTGAGCGTCATCGTGTTCACGGTACCGGCGTGGACCCAGCTGGAAGACTTCAATCGAGAAATCGAGAATATCCGGGCCAACCCTTCGTCTTTTGAAGGGGTGCCATTGGACGCCTCAAACCTGCCGAACAGATGGTTCTTTGAATCGGGCGATAGCGTCGGGATGCTTTACAACGGTTTGATGTCACTCATTCCGATGGGGATGGTCATCTTCCTTTACGTCGTCTTCGGACTGCTCATGGCGTCGGTATTGATTGGCGGGGAACGGAACAGCCAAATGTCCGACTTCTCGATGTCGTTGCCGTTCACACGGACCCAATTGTACATATCGAAATGGCTGATTGGGGCCAGCGGCTTCGTCGTCGCGACGTTGCTCGGCGGCCCGCTCTTGATGGCGATCATCCACTTGTCAGACTTTAGCTTTTTGATTCAGCCAAAAGATTTAGAGGTCTCCATCATGATTCTATTTATGATGTTGACCGGCATCTCGGTCTTCTCGATCTCGCTTTGGATGGGTTCATTTGGAGGCGAGTCGATTTCCCAGGCGCTCTGGTCGTTCGTTGCCCTTTTATTCCCGATTGGAATCGTTACTTTGATTGAAGGGTCGCTATACACGTTCGAGCGCTTTGTGGATGTGTCGTACAGTTTGACCCAAATGTGGATGGAGAGTATCCCGTTGCGCGTCATCTCTCCGCTGGCGAATGTTTTCAACATCGACACGTATGACATCTTCCGATCGAACGGGTTATGGGAAGACTTTGTCACGGTGGCACCGCTCAGTGCACTCGCTTCAATCGTCATCTCGTTCGGTCTCGGTTTATGGGCGTTCAACCGGGCCCCGCAAGAGAATAACGGCCGCTTCTTCATGTTCTCGAACTGGCTCTGGCTCGTCCATCTCGTCATGGTGCTCACTTTCGGTATGCTCGGCGGCATTCTGCTGTCAGCCGTCACGTTCTCGCCAAATATGGTCTTATACATCATCGGTTTCGTGCTTGGAGGCTTCATCGCCCACTTGCTCGCGAAACGATTGCTTTACCGCTTTAACTTGAAACTCAAATCGTAAGGAGGAATTCCATGAAACGGCTCAGTCTGTTCGTCGTCTTGCTCGTCATGCTCGCGGGATGTGGGGATACCCATCGACCGAACGCCTTCCAATACAAAGGTTCGTATGTCGGTGACAACAGCGCCGTCTCAGGGATTGCCCAGACGTTGCCGATGCATGACTGTTACAAGTCGATCGAGCTGCAGACGTCGAAGCGGCCTTACGGTTTGACGGTCCGCTATAGCGACCCGGAAATCGAGCGCATCGAGCAAGAACGGTTGGCCATCCGTAATGCGGCGACGTATTTCACGCTCGTTCGGAACGCGGAAATCGTGCGCTTCGCTTTCCCGAACCGGACATACGCGTTCTCACGTCCGGAGATGGAGGCGTGGCTCGACATCGACTTCTCGACAATCAAGTGGGAAAAAGATTTAAAGGACCGCTTGGACGAGAAAATCAGCAACGAAGAACAGACGGAAGCTTATTTCAAGAGAATTTGAACGTGTGCGGAAACTTCCTCCGCACACGTTTTTTTCGATATTTTCTGAAAATTATTGGGTAAAGGGTAGATGAAAGCGTTTTCTTCGCATTATAATAGAGTTAACTGAATGACTATTCATTCCAAGGAGGAAAAGCGATGAACAAACCGTGGTTGCAAGATTATCCAGCTGACATGCCTGAAACAATCGATTACGAGGTGAAACCACTCTATGAGGCGCTATCCCGAGCCGCGACCGATTACCCGAACAAGACCGCCATCTCCTTCATCGGCAAAGAGTTGACGTTCGCCGAAGTCGACGATGCGGCGAAACGGTTGGCGACGATGCTTCAATCGAAAGGACTGCAAAAAGGGGATCGCGTCAGTCTGATGCTCCCCAACTGTCCTCAATTCGTCATCTCGTTCTATGCGGTCCTGTACGCCGGCGGAACGGTCGTCCAGACGAATCCGCTCTATACGGAGCATGAGCTCGAGAACTTGATTACGGACTCCGGAGCGAGCATCATCGTCACGCTCGACCTCCTGTATCCAAAATCGCTTCGCGTGAAGCAGAAGACGGACGTCAAAACGATTATCACGACGAGCATCGCCGACTATCTGCCGTTCCCGAAGAACAAGCTGTATCCGATCAAAGTGAAGCGCGAGAACAATATCGTCATCGATACGACGGGTTCGGTCGCGTTCAAGGACTATAAAGACTTCGGCCCGATCACGCCGCTCGCGGTCGATCCGAAAGAAGACGTCGCCGTGCTCCAATACACAGGCGGGACGACGGGGTTGCCGAAAGGCGTCATGTTGACCCACTTCAACTTGACGGCGAACGTCGACCAGATTTCGAACTTCTTCTATAAATATAACCGAGGTGACGACAAGCGCGTCTTGTGTGTCGTGCCGTTCTTCCACATTTACGGCATGTCATGCTGCCTGAACTTCGGAATGGCGAACGGATATGAGCTCGTCCTCGTGCCGCGTTTCGACGTCACCGACGTCTTGAAGACGATCAACAAGAAGAAACCACACTTCTTCCCAGGCGCCCCAACGATGTACGTCGGGATCTTGAACGACCCGAAACTGAAGAAATACGACCTGTCGTCAATCGAGGCATGTATCTCGGGATCGGCCCCGCTGCCAATCGAGGTGCAAGAACAGTTTGAGAAAGTGACGGGCGGACGCATCGTCGAAGGGTACGGCCTGTCGGAGACGTCACCGGTCACACACGCGAACTTCTTATGGGATAAACGGATTGTCGGCTCAATCGGGGTGCCGTTGTCGGACACTTCTGCTAAGATTGTAAAGGCAGACGGAGAGACATTGGCCGAGATCGGCGAGATCGGGGAAATCATGCTACATGGCCCGCAAGTGATGAAAGGGTACTGGCAGAAGCCGGAAGAGACGGCAGCCGTCTTGAAGGACGGATGGCTCGCGACCGGTGACCTCGGCTATATGGGCGAGGACGGCTTCTTCTATATCGTCGACCGGAAGAAGGACATGATTATCGCCGGAGGCTTCAACGTCTATCCGCGTGAAATCGAAGAAGTGCTATATGAACATCCGGCTGTCAAGGAAGCGGTTTGTATCGGCGTGCCGGACCCGTATCGCGGCGAGACGGTCAAGGCGTTCATCGTGACGCGTGACGGCGCCAGCGTGACGGAAGAAGAGCTCGACAAGCACTGCCGCGAGAAGCTCGCAGCGTATAAAGTGCCGAAGTTGTATGAGTTCCGCGAAGAGTTGCCGAAGACGTTCGTCGGTAAGATTTTGCGCCGCGTCCTCGTCGACGAAGAGAAGGCGAAACAAGTGAAACAAAGCAGTTGACACAACGGTGTCACATGATAGAATAATAAATGAATGAACCATCATTCATTTTTATGCAGCGGTAAGGAGCTTGGGTGTTTATGACAAAGAATGGATCAAAAAGTGACCGCATTATCGATGCGGCAGTGAAAGTGATTGCGGACCATGGCTATCACGGTGCAAAGGTGACGGCCATCGCCAAAGAGGCGGGCGTCGCCGACGGAACGATTTATCTGTACTTCAAAAACAAGGAACATCTGTTGATTGAATTGTTCCAGACGAAGATGGGCCTGTTCATCGACTACTCGAAACAACAAATCGAGCGGGAGACGACGGCCGGCGACAAACTGTATCAGTTGATCGAGTCGCACTTGAAGCAACTATCGGCCGATTACGACCTCGCCGTCGTGACGCAAATCGAGCTCCGGCAGTCGAACTTGGCGCTCCGTCAAAAGATTAGCGAAGTGCTCAAACCGTACTTGAACTTAATCGATGCGGTCGTGCAACATGGAATCGACACCGGCGAATTCGATCGCGAGCTCGACTATCGCCTGGCTCGGCAGATGATTTTCGGCACGATCGATGAAGTGGTCACGAGTTGGATGGCGAGCGGCTTCAAGTATGACTTGATGTCGACGCTACCGAAAGTACACCATATGTTAAAAAAAGGGCTTGCTTAACCGTAAGCCCTCTCGCTAGCTCAAAAAATGAACGCTGATTCATGAATGATGGTGCGAACAACTTATAAGGGGGAACTACGATGAATATTTTTGTGTTGCTGAAGCGTACGTTCGATACAGAGGAAGCGATTCAGCTCGAGAATGGGGAAATTCAAGAAGACGGCGCTGAGTTCATCATCAACCCGTACGATGAGTATGCGGTCGAGGAGGCCATCCGCAAGCGTGACGATCTCGGGGGAGAAGTCACGGTCGTGACGGTCGGACCTGAAGACGCGGACAAAGAACTTCGGACGGCGCTCGCGATGGGTGCGGACAAAGCGGTCCGCATCTCGATCGAGGATGACGTCGAGGACGCAGACCATGTGACGATTTCGAAAGTGCTCGCCACGTACTTGAAAGAGCAAGCGCCAGATCTCATCTTCGCGGGGAACGTCGCCATCGACGGCGGTAGCGGCCAAGTCGCACCACGCGTCGCGGAACTGTTGGATATGAACTACGTGACGACGATCACGAAGCTCGATATCGACGGCACGACGGCGACGGTCACACGCGACGTCGAAGGGGACACGGAAGTGATCGAAGTGGCGCTCCCGCTCCTCGTGACCGCGCAGCAAGGATTGAACGAACCGCGTTACCCGAGCCTTCCAGGCATTATGAAGGCGAAGAAAAAGCCGCTCGAAGAACTTGAACTGTCGGACATCGACCTCGATGAAGACGAGATTGAAGCGAAAATCGAGACGATTGAACGCTTCTTGCCGGAAGAGAAAAAAGCCGGGCGCATCCTTGAAGGGGATACGTCGTCACAAGTGAGCGAGCTCGTTCAATTACTTCGCACGGAAGCCAAAGTCATTTAAGGGGGACAACATAGATGAAAGCTTTAGTACTCGCAGAAGCGCGTGAAGGCGCGTTACGGAACGTATCATTTGAAGCAATCGCTGCAGCGAAACAGTTGACGGACGACGTGACGGCGGTCGTCATCGGGGATGACGTCCAAGCACTCGCGACGGAACTCGGGGAGTACGGCGCAGGACGCGTCCTTGTCATCGAAGACGAGCGTCTCAAGCACTACACGCCGGACGGTTACGGGCAAGTGCTCCGCCAAGTCATCGACCAAGAGTCACCGGACATGATCGTGCTCGGTCATACGGCACTCGGGAAAGACATCGCCCCGAAACTCGCGGCGCGTCTCGATGCCGGTCTCATCAGTGACGTCGTCTCAATCGAAGGGTCAGGCAAAGACGCCGAGTTCGTCCGCCCGATCTATTCAGGGAAGGCGTTCGAGAAAGTGAAATTCAAAGACTCGGTCATGTTTTTCACGATCCGCCCGAACAACATCGACGCACTCCCACGCACAGCCGGCGCAAGCGCGACGGTCGAGACACCGAGCGTGGAACTGAAAGACCTCGCTATGATCGTCAAAGAAGTCGTCCGCAAGGCGACAGGGAAAGTCGATTTGTCAGAAGCGAAAGTCATCGTCGCCGGTGGCCGTGGCGTCAAGAGCGAAGACGGCTTCAAGCCGCTCGAAGAGCTCGCTGAACTGCTCGGCGGTGCCGTCGGTGCTTCACGTGGAGCATGTGACGCGGACTACTGTGACTATGCGCTTCAAATCGGTCAGACGGGCAAAGTCGTCACGCCGGACTTGTATATCGCCTGCGGCATCTCGGGCGCGATTCAACACTTGGCCGGCATGAGCAACGCCAAAGTCATCGTCGCCATCAACAAAGACCCGGAAGCGAACATCTTCAGCGTGGCCGATTACGGCATCGTCGGCGACTTGTTCGACGTCGTCCCACTCTTGACGGAAGAGTTCCGCAAACACCTCGTCAATAGCTGATATGCAGAACGTTTGGGGAAACGTACCCTCCGTGGTATACTCTGAACATGAAATGCATGAGAGTGATTCATTCGGCTCTCACATCTTACTGGGGAGGTATTTACCAAATGGCTATTAAACACGCAACGACTCAAACATTTGAACAAGAAGTAAAAGAGGGCGTCGTCCTCGTCGATTTCTGGGCAGCTTGGTGTGGACCGTGCCGCATGATCGCACCGGTACTCGAAGAGCTTGACCAAGAGATGGGCGACCAAGTCCAAATCGTCAAACTCGACGTTGACGAGAACCCAGAAGTAGCGGGCGCTTTCCAAATCCAAAGTATCCCGACACTTATGATGTTCAAAGACGGACAACCTGTTTCGAAAACAATGGGCTTCCAACCAAAAGAAGCACTCAAAGAGTTTATCGCGACAGCACAATAATCACGTACAGCCGACCGGGCAACCGGTCGGCTGTTTTTTGTTGGGCGTGTTAGGGAAGAAGGAGTTTAGTCGTTTCGCATGGAATAACAACGGTTAAGGTTCGGTACGGATTGAGAGCGAGAATTCGGAAAAATCACCAGTTGAAAACGCATACATATAGACTGCGATTCTAACTTTTTTTCGTCGCTTTTTGTCGACTCTCTTCATATTTAACAGTTCGGGAATTTTTGAAGAGACCGGAAAATGCGGCAAGGTTTTATCATGGAAACAGACTGAAAATTTACGCTATACTCATGAAGAAGACGTGATGGCGTCAAATGACCTTAATAATTAAGCCATCGTTTGTAAGACTCTGTTCGAAGGAGGAATTTTCTTGTCGGTGTTACATTTAGCTATTTTATTGCCGCTTCTCGCGGCACCGTTCATCCCGTTCTTGTTCCGGGCGCTGAAGCGAATCCATACGGGTTGGTTCGTGTTAATCGTTCCGGTCGTCCTATTCGTGTACTTCTTCCGCTTCATCGGAATCACGAGCGCGGGAGACGTCGTGACGGAAACGGTCGAATGGATGCCATCGCTCGGCATCAACTTCACGGCCTACGTGGACGGGCTCGGACTATTGTTTGCCCTCCTGATTACAGGGATTGGGGCGCTCGTCGTCCTTTATTCGATTTATTACTTGAATAAAGACAAAGAGTCGCTCGGTCATTTTTATGTGTATCTGCTATTGTTCATGGGCGCGATGCTCGGTGTCGTCCTCTCGGACAACATGGTCGTCATGTACATGTTCTGGGAACTCACGTCGATTTCGTCGTTCCTCTTGATCGGATACTGGTACGAGAAAGAGCGTTCGCGCTACGGAGCGCGTAAATCGATGCTCATCACCGTGTTCGGTGGTCTGTCGATGCTCGGGGGGATCGTGATTCTCGAGTCGATCGTCGGCTCGTTCAGCATCCGCG
Organism: Exiguobacterium sp. J17977; assembly: GCF_018616375.1. Classification (GTDB taxonomy): domain Bacteria; phylum Bacillota; class Bacilli; order Exiguobacteriales; family Exiguobacteriaceae; genus Exiguobacterium; species Exiguobacterium mexicanum. The sequence continues at coordinate 182,972 of NZ_JAEQBB010000003.1, forward strand.
ACATGGTCGCCAATCAGGCGGTCATCGCGGACAGCCCGTTCTTTATCGCGGCGATGATTCTCATCTTGCTTGGCGCCTTCACAAAATCGGCGCAGTTCCCGTTCCACATCTGGTTGCCGGACGCGATGGAAGCACCGACCCCGGTCAGTGCGTACCTCCACTCGGCGACGATGGTCAAGGCCGGTCTCTATCTCGTCGCACGGATGAGCCCGGTGTTCCAAGAGTCACCGATCTGGCTATGGACGATTGCCGCGGTCGGGACGTTCACTTTGTTCTGGGGTTCGTTCAACGCGGTCAAACAGACTGATTTGAAAGGGATTCTCGCTTTCTCGACGGTCAGTCAGCTCGGTCTCATCATGTCGCTCCTCGGACTCGGTGCCGCGGCGCTTCATTATGACGGCATGGATGACAACATCTACATGGTCGCGACAATCGCGGCAATCTTCCATTTGATTAACCATGCGACATTCAAAGGGTCGCTGTTCATGATGGTCGGAATCGTCGACCACGAGACGGGGACGCGTGACATCCGTAAACTCGGCGGTCTCATGACCGTCATGCCAATCACGTTCACAATCGCCGTCATCGGTTCATTGTCGATGGCAGGGTTACCGCCGTTCAACGGCTTCCTCAGTAAAGAGATGTTCTTGAAGGCGACGACGAAAGTGTTCTCGATGGACTTCTTCGCGCTCGACACAATCGGCATCTTGATTCCGGTCGTAGCATTCATCGCGAGTGTGTTCACGTTCATCTACAGCTTGATCATCTTCACACGGACGTTCATGGGCAAAGCGCAGTTTGACCGCTTGCCAAAACAGCCGCACGAGGCACCAATCGGGATGCTCATCCCGCCGGCGATTCTCGCCATCCTCGTCGTCGTGCTCGGTTTCGTGCCAAACGTGTTATCGAACTCGCTCATCAAGCCGGCCGTCGAATCGATTTATCCGACGCTCGTCGCGAGCGGGCAAGAGGTGAAAGTCGATATCTACTTCTGGCACGGATTGACTCCTGAGTTGTTCATGACGATCGGCGTCATCTTGCTCGGAACGCTCATGTTCTACACGATCAACAAGTGGATGGGTATCTATAACCGGATTCCGCACCGCTTGACGCTCAACGGCATGTACGACGGGTCACTCGTCTGGTCGAACAAGGCGGCGTACCGCTTCAAAGATAACTATATGACGGGCTTCATCCGCTCGTACTTGGTCTATATCTTCTTGTTCTTGTCAGGCATGATGTTGTTCTCGATGTACTGGTTCGATTTGTTCAACTTCTCGTTCGGCGAGATGGAACCAGTCGCTCCGTATGAATATGTCCTCGGGGCCGTCATCATCTTGGCGGCGCTCGCGATCACGTTCATGCGTTCGCGCCTGCCGTCGATTATCTTGCTCGGTGTCGTCGGCTATTCGGTCGCGTTGTTCTTCGTCTTCTTCAATGCACCGGACCTCGCGTTGACGCAGCTTGTCATCGAGACGGTATCGGTCGCCTTGTTCTTGCTCGTCTTCTACCATATGCCGGAGATCAGCAAGAAAGAAGTGCGAGTGAAATTCAAAATCGAGAATGCAATCGTCTCGATTATCGTCGGGGTGACGGTCATGCTCCTCAGCTTCATGGCGCTATCGAACCGTTCCCTGTCATCAATCTCAGAGTACTATAAAGAAAATGTCTATGATTTGGCAGCCGGGAAAAACATGGTCAACGTCGTCCTTGTCGACTTCCGGGGCTTTGATACGTTGTTCGAGATTGTCGTCCTTGCCATCGCGGCCATCGGGATTTACACGATGATCAAATTCAGAACGACAGAACGTACGAAAGGAGCACGTGAACATGAACCGAAAAAATGATCAAGTCAATGACGTCATCTTACAGACGGCCGCGGTGATCATCTTCTTCATCATCATCGTGTTCTCGATCAACCTCTTCTTCGCCGGGCACTACTCGCCGGGCGGAGGGTTCATCGGTGGTTTGATGACGGCCGCGGCGCTCGTGCTGCTGTTGCTCGCCTTCGATTCGAAGACGCTCGCCAACGTGCTCCCGTTCGACTATCGCAAGATGACGGCGCTCGGTCTCGCTATCGCGATGCTGACGTCGCTGCACAGCATCTTCTGGGACCGTCCGTTCCTGACGCATGCATACGATAAGTTCGACTTGCCGCTTCTAGGCGAACAGACGCTTCACACGGCGATCGCTTTCGACCTTGGCGTCTACCTTGTGGTCATCGGTGTGACGATGACGATCATTCAAACGATTGGAGAGAGTGAATAATGGAAATCTTCGTTAGCATCATCATCGGTGTCTTGACGATGAGCGCTGTCTATATGATTCTCTCAAAGAGTTTGTTGCGCATCATCATCGGCACCGGCCTGCTCAGTCACGCCGCCCACTTGCTCGTCTTGACGATGGGTGGGTTGAAAACCGGAGCGGCACCTGTCCTCGTTGACGGGGTGACGGAATATACCGATCCGCTCCCGCAAGCGCTCGTCTTGACGGCCATCGTCATCAGCTTCGGGGTGACCGCGTTCTTCCTAGTGCTCGCGTATCGGGCCTATCAAGAACTGAATACGGATAATATTGAGGAAATGAAAGGAACGGAATCGAATGATTAACTTACCGATCTTTCCGATTGTCATCCCGGCGCTTGCGGCCATCATCCTCCTCTTCGCGCCGAAGCAGATTCGTCTGCAACGCGGAGTGGCACTCGGGGCTTTACTTGTAACGTTTGCGATGACGGTGTTGCTCATCTTCACCGTCTCACAAGACGGTATCTTGACCGTCAACTTAGGAAACTGGCCGGCACCGTTCGGCATCACGCTCGTCTCAGATATGCTGTCGGCATTGCTCGTCGCCACGGCGACATTGATTGTCTTCTTCATTGTCTGGTTTGCGACGCATTACTTCTCGGACGCGTATGAATCGAACTACGTCTACGTCGCGATGCTGTTCCTCCTCGTCGGGGTGAACGGTGCCTTTACGACAGGCGATATCTTCAACTTGTTCGTCTTCTTCGAAGTGTTCCTCATCTCGTCGTACGTGCTCATCGTCCTCGGTGGGAAAGGGGTCCAACTTCGCGAGTCGATCAAGTACTTGCTCGTGAACGTCATCGCCTCGGCGTTGTTCGTCATGGCTGTCGCGTTGCTGTACGGAACGGTCGGCACGCTCAGCTTGGCTGACCTCGCGCAAAAGATTCCGCTCGTCGAGAATCAATCCGTCATCGTCGTCATCGGCGTGCTGTTCGTCATCGTCTTCGGATTGAAAGGGGCACTCGTTCCACTTCACTACTGGCTCCCAGGCTCGTATGTCGTTGCACCGACACCGATTCTCGCCATGTTCGGCGCACTCTTGACGAAAGTCGGGGTGTACTCGATTTTACGGACGTACACGCTCTTGTTTGACGGCGGGGCGTTCATGCAGAACTTCTTGATCTCCCTCGCGGTGTTGACGATCGTCATCGGGATGATCGGCGCCATCGCATACAACGACGTCAAGTTGATTATCATCTACAACATCATGATCGCGGTCGGCGTCATTCTATACGGAATCGCGCTCGATACGCAGACATCGCTCGAAGGGGCGCTCTACTACTTGATTCATGACATGTTGATCAAGGCCGCCTTGTTCATGCTCGTCGGGATGATGATTGGCATCACCAAGTCCGGTCAGTTGCGCGACATGGGTGGTTTGATTACCCGCTTCCCGTTGTTCGGCTGGACGTTCTTCATCGCCGCCTTGTCGCTCGCCGGAATCCCGCCGCTCAGCGGATTCTTCGGGAAACTGTTAATCGTTCAAGGTGGTGTCGCCGAGGGCAGCCTGTTCGGACCGCTCCTCATCTTGCTGTCGAGTTTGTTCGTCCTCTTCTCTGTCATCAAAATCTTCTTGTACGGGTTCTGGGGAGAAGAAAAGCGTGCCTATGACGGCCCGCTCGTGCCGCACATGAAGAAACTCATCGTGCCGACGTTCTTGCTCGTCGCCGTCGCCGTGGCTTACGGGTTCGGTGCCGAGGCGATGCATCCGTTCATTACCCAGGCAATTGAACCGCTCGTGCAACCCGAAATCTATATCGATGCCGTGATTAAGGAGTGATTTAGAGATGGCTTATCAACTACTCATCAACTTTTTCCTGGCGTTCATTTGGATGTTCTTCACGGGTACGTTCACGACGAGCGGATTCATCATCGGCTATTTGCTCGGATTACTCGTCATCTTCATGATGCGTCGCTTCTTCAAGAACACGGATTTCTACTTCATCCGCGTCTTGAAACTGTTTAAACTGTTCTTGATTTTCTGCCGGGAGCTCATCCTCGCCAACGTCGAGGTGCTCCGGCTCGTCCTCAGTCCGAAACTGAAAATTAAACCAGGCATCTTCCGGTACCATACCGAGCTTGATGCCGGTTGGAAGGTCAGTTGGCTGTCGATGCTCATCACGCTGACACCAGGGACGCTCGTCGTTCAAGTGTCGGATGACAATAAGACGCTCTATATCCACGCGCTCCATATGCCGGATAAAGAGTCGCTCAGACGAGACATTTACGATAACTTTGAGACGAAGATTAAGGAGGCGACCAGCTAATGTTAAATATCATCATTTACGTGGCGCTCGCCATCCTCGTGCTCGCCATGCTTGGCATGTTGTATCGGGTCATCAAAGGACCGACGACGGCAGACCGTGTCATCGCGCTCGATTCTATTGGGATTGGCTTGATCTCCGTCGTCTCACTGTTGTCGATTCTGCTCGACACGACGATGTTCTTCGAAGTCATCCTCTTGCTCGGGATTTTAGCCTTTATCGGAACGGTGGCGTTCTCGAAATTCCTCGAGAAGGGAGAGATCATCCAACATGACCGCAACAATGATTTATGACATCTTGACCGGTGTCTTCACGATCATCGGGGTATTCTTCACCGTCGTCGCGGCCATCGGTCTCATCCGGCTACCGGACATCTACTCGCGGGCCCATGCGGCATCGAAGAGCGCGACGCTCGGCGTCATGTTCGTCTTGTTCGCAGCGCTCCTGCATGTCTGGGTCGACCAACGCGTCTTTGACGCACGGCTCCTGCTCGGTTTGTTCTTTGTCCTCTTGACGGCTCCGGTCGGTGGGCACTTGATTGCGCGGGCGGCGCACGCCCAAGGGGTCAAGCTCTGGGACAAATCGCTCCAGGACGCGTTGCAAGAAGATAAGGATAAAGGAATCGAATGACGAAAGGCTCTTCCACCGACGTGGAAGAGCCTTTTTTAGATGAGATAGGAGACATCGGACGCGGACGTCGGATACGCGAACTCCAAGTGTTTGACGTGTTGATGGGTCATATTGTTTTGTATAATGAATGAGAACAAGTTGATCAGTTCCGGCGCGTGTTGCCCGATCAAGTGGGCACCGAGCACATGACCATCCTTGCTAAGCAAGATGCGGGAGAATGCGGTCGTGTCATTGATGCGCTCATACGTGAGAAAATGGGACAAGTCGTTGTCTTTACATTCATAGTCGATGCCTTGTGCTCTGGCCTCATCGACTGTCAGCCCGACTTTGGCGATAGGGGGCGTTGTGAAGACGACCGTCGGGGCCGGACGCTCAGGGAGCGGACGCGTATTGTTCCGGAGCAGGTTGAGCGCGGCGATGCGACCTTCCTGTCCGGCGAACGGGGTGAGGGCCGGATTGCGACTTTTGGCGACGTCGCCGGCCGCATAGACGTTCGGGTTCGTCGTCTGCAAGTACTCGTTGACCAAGACGCCGCTGTGGTCGGACTCGATGCCGGCCGCGTCCAAGCGAAGCCGCTCGATGCTTGGAATCCGCCCGGTGGCGTTAAGCACGAGCCCTTCAAGGGTAGAGTCATCTGATAACGTCACGACGTCGCCATGGATATTGACCGGTTCGATTCCGTAACGGACATCGATTCCGATGTGAAGCGTCTCATCGACGAGACGCTTGACGACTTTGCGGTCGAACGGTTTGAGTGCCCGCGACCGGACGAGGAGCGTCACGTCACACCCGAAACGGCGCAGGATATGGGCGAACTCGAAGGCGATATAGCCGGCACCGACGATGATGATGTGTCGCGGTAATACCTCGAGGTCGAAGACGTCATCGCTCGTGATCGCGCCGTCTCCACCAGGGATGTCGAGCGGACGCGGGATTTGACCCGATGCGATCAAGAACTGATGTGCCGAGATTTCATGCCCTTCGATGACAATCGAGTCCTCGTCGATGAAATGAGGCTCTCCTTCGAACAAGTCGATGCCATGCCCTTTCCAATGATGCATTTTCGTCGTCGGGACGGCGAAACGGTACTCGTCGACGCGACGTTTGAAGGCGTGCCAATCGAGTTTCAGCTCACCGGTCACACCGAGCGGCTTCATCCGCTCCGCCCGGGCGATCAGGTCGGCTCCTTCCGCGAGCATCTTTTTCGGATCACACCCGCGCTGCGGACATGTCCCGCCGAACGTCCAATTCTCGACAATCGCAATTTGTTTACCGGCGTCACGTAACACGCTGGCGGCCTGGCTCGCTGCCGAGCCGCTGCCGATGATGATGACATCGTACCGTTTCATTCCAAAACCCTCCCTCTGAGACTTCATCAATTTTTTCCCGTCTGGAAGGAACCTAAACTGAGGTGATTGAATTTGAGTCATTCTGACCACATTAAACATAAATTGGCGCTCCTCCCGGACGAACCCGGCTGTTACTTGCATAAGAACGAGTACGGTGAAATCATTTACGTCGGGAAAGCGAAAAATCTGAAGAACCGGGTCCGATCGTATTTCACAGGGGCGCATGACATTAAGACGATGCGACTCGTGGCCGAGATTCGCGACTTCGAATATATCGTCACGGCGAGCGAACTCGAGGCGCTCCTGCTCGAAATGACGCTCATCAAAAAGCACGACCCGAAATACAACATCCGTCTCAAAGATGACAAGTCGTACCCGTATATCAAAATCACGAACGAGCCGTACCCAAGGCTGCTCACGACGCGGAAACTTAAGAAGGACGGCGGCTACTATTTCGGGCCGTATCCGAACGCCTACGCGGCCAATGAGACGAAACGGTTGCTCGACAAGCTGTATCCGCTCCGCAAGTGCCAACCGATGCCGCGCAAGCTCTGTCTGTATTACCATATCGGGCAGTGCCTCGGGCCATGTGAACTCGCTGTCGATACCGATGAACAGAAGGATATCGTCCAAGAGATTCGTCGCTTCTTGAACGGAGAAACGAGCGAGACGCTCGCCAAGCTCCAGGTCGACATGGGCAAGGCGGCCGAGGATATGCAGTTCGAACGGGCGGCCGAACTACGTGATCAAATCCGGGCCGTCGAATCGATTATGAACAAACAGAACATGATCACGGCCGACCCGACGGCGCGCGACGTCTTCGGCTATACGCTCGACAGGGGCTGGATGTGCGTCCAAGTGTTCTATATGCGGGGCGGCAAGATGATTGAACGCGACGTGTCGCTGTTCCCGCTTCATGGGGAACCGTCCGAGGAACTCGAGAGTTTCATCGTCCAGTTCTATGAGCAGAACGTCGTGCCGAAAGAAGTGCTCGTACCGGAAATCGTTCGTATCGACTTGTTGAACGAGGCAATCGGGACGAAGGTGATGCAACCGAAGCGGGGGGCGAAACGGCAACTGCTCGACTTGGCGACGAAAAATGCGAGCATCGCCTTGAACGAGAAGTTCGAGCTGCTCGCGCGGGACGAAGAGCGGACGCTCCTCGCCATGCGTGAGCTCGGTGAGGCAATCGGTATCCCGAACTTGTCGCGCGTCGACATCATCGACAACGCCAACATTCAAGGGGCGGACGCCGTCTCGGCGCTCGTCGTCTTTGAGGATGGCAAGCCGCTCAAGAAAGAATACCGGAAATACAAGATTCGTACCGTCCAGGGACCGGACGACTATGAAACGATGCGAGAGGTCGTCCGCCGTCGATTCCGTCGCCTATTGACGGAAGAAAAACGTCTGCCGGACTTGCTGTTGATTGACGGGGGCATCGGTCAATTGAACGCCGCCCTCGACGTCCTGCAGAATGAGTTCGGACTCGACTTGCCCGTCGGTTCGTTGAAGAAAGATGACCGTCACCGGACGAGCCAGCTCTTGTTCGGGGAAGGGGGCGGAGTCGTCGAACTCAACTCGCGTTCGAGCGCGTTCTATCTGCTGCAACGCATGCAAGACGAGGTCCACCGCTTCGCCATCACGTTCCACCGCAGCCTGCGGACGAAAAAGATGACGAAGTCGGTGCTCGATGACATCCCGGGCGTCGGACCGAAGCGGCGTCAGCAGTTGATCCGTCATTTCGGGTCGATGAAGCAAATCCGTCTCGCCTCGCTCGAACAGTTAAAAGAAGCGGGTCTGCCTGAGAAGTTGGCCGAGACCGTAATCCAATACGTCCATGAGGAGACCGATGAATGAACCGAGACGCGTTAGCTGATTTTCCAGACAAGACAGCACCTTTCATCGAACAGTTTGTTCGTGGACTTCGTGACGTGACGGACGCGATTCGACATGCATACGTGCACGGGTCTGTGACAATGGGAGGGTTTCATCCGAGGCAGAGTGATGTCGATTTACTGTTCGTGAGCGACCGAGACCTGTCGGATGCGGAACGGCTCGGTTTGATGCGACTGTGCCTGGCGACATCGACGCAGCCGTATCCGCTCGAGTTGACCGTGCTGACGGAACGGGCGTTACACGAATGGGTCCATCCGAGTCCGTTCGAGTTCCATTATAGTGAGCAGTGGCGTTCTCGGTTGGAGGAAGCAACAATCGATGAGCTACTCCACGAGCAACGTGAGTTGACCGATCCGGATTTGGCCGCCCACCTCAAAGTCATCATGGAGCGAGGCTGTGTCTTGTATGGGGCTCCGCTACATGAGTTGTTGCTCGGGTTTGAAGATGAACATTACCGAGAAGCAATCAAGGACGACGCGGTGGATTGCCTGAGCTCGCTTGATAATCATCCCGTGTATAGCGTATTGAACCTCGTGCGGGTGATTGCCTACGAGACGGATGGACGTGTGCTCGCCAAACGAGAAGTGCTCGAGTGGGCGAAGCGACAACCGATTCCGGCCAATCTCCTGCTTGTCATTCAAAAAGCGGCAGCGGCGTATGCGGGTGCAGACAGTACGTTCTCAAGAACGGAGCTCATCGACTTTTATATCTTTGCCAATGAGCGCCTCTTCCCGTATGAAGATATGGATGAGTTGGAGGATTAACTCAAAAAGAAAGAGCCGATGCGGTCTGATGATCGCATCGGCTCTTCGTCATTCATACGTATCTTTTCGGTCTAGTTGGACGGTGATGTGGACGGCCTTGCGCGCCACCTCGGCGTAGCCTTCGGCGACACATTGGAAACGACCCGCAATCTGTTCGGCCAAAAACCCAGCTTCGAGCTGGAAGTAGCCCGTTGCCTTTTCTTGGGTCGCGGGTGGGGGTGTAAGCTCGAACAAGAATTTATTTCCTTTTTCTTTCAGCAACGTCAAATCTCCCCAGCCGGCCTCACTAAAGAAGGCGCTCAGTTCCTCGTTGGGCATGACCGGGAACTTGCGTGCGACCCGTTTACCCGACCAATAGATGACTTGGGCGTAATCGTCCCCAAGCAAATCCGTCAACACATAATCGCGCAACAGTTCGATCGCGAAAGTGGGTTGGCTCATCGTTTCCATCTTCTTCCATCACTCCAATCTCTCTATACCATTATAACGACGAATCGGCTTTTGGTCACCGGGTATTTTGCAAAAGAATGTGTCACAAATCGGTCAGGTTGTCTTGTCATACAAAATTCACAAGAGTAGAATAGGAGACAGAAAGCTATATTTACATTTGAAAACGCTTTTATTTACAAAACGAGCCAAGGGCTCGTACAAAGGGGGAACTAGAATGGCTTCGCAGCGTGACTATTTCAGTCGTAAAGTCCATTCGCTACTTGGGGTCATCCCAATCGGCCTGTTTTTGATCGTCCACTTGTCGGTCAACTACTATATCGTCGATGGGGTGGAGTCGTTTAACAAGGCAGCAAAATTCATGGAGAGCTTACCGTACTTGTACTTCCTTGAAGTCACGGTCATCGCATTGCCGATGATTTTTCACGGCGTGTATGGCGTGTATTATGCGTTCCTCGGTTCGATCAACACGAACCGTTACTCATACGCCCGTAACTGGATGTACATGCTCCAACGCTTCACGGGCGTCTTCCTCGTCATCTTCATCGCATGGCACGTTTGGGAAACGCGCTTGGCGAAATTGCGTGGCGTCGAAGTGAATGCGGAGATGATGCAAAACATCGTCGACAATCCGCTCATGCTTATCTTCTACATAGTCGGGATCCTCTCGGCTACGTTCCACTTCGCGAACGGTCTTTGGTCGTTTGCCATCACGTGGGGGATCACACAGTCGCCTCGTTCACAGCGCTTCATGAGCTACGTCTCAGGCGCGGTCTTCTTGGCACTATCTTTTGTCGGCATCCGTTCAATCTTGACGTTCGCTGGCATCTTGTAATAGGGGGAAAAGTACATGGCAAATCAAAGTTTGATCGTCATCGGTGGCGGTCTGGCTGGACTCATGGCGACAATCAAGTCGGCTGAGATGGGTGTTCCGGTAAAACTCTTCTCGCTTGTACCGGTCAAGCGTTCACATTCAGTTTGTGCACAAGGCGGCATCAACGGTGCCGTCAACACGAAAGGGGAAGGGGATTCTCCTTGGCAACACTTCGATGATACGGTCTATGGGGGCGACTTCCTCGCCAACCAACCGCCGGTCCAAAAGATGGCGGAAGCGGCACCGAAAATCATCCATATGTTCGACCGGATGGGCGTCATGTTCAACCGGACGCCAGAAGGTCTTCTCGACTTCCGACGTTTCGGCGGTACGCTCCATCACCGCACAGCTTATGCTGGTGCGACGACAGGGCAACAACTCCTTTACGCGCTAGACGAGCAGGTCCGTCGCTATGAGGCGCAAGGACTCGTCGAGAAATATGAAGGCTGGGAGTTCCTCCGGGCCATCATCGACGAAGCCGGCGTCTGCCGTGGTGCGGTATGTCAGGATTTACGCTCGATGGAAATTAAAGCGTTCCCATCGGATGCGGTCATCCTCGCGACCGGCGGACCAGGTGTCATCTTCGGTAAATCGACGAACTCGGTCATCAACACCGGCCAAGCGGCTGGAGCGGTCTACCGTCAAGGCGCGGTCTACGCGAACGGCGAGTTCATCCAAATCCACCCGACGGCAATCCCGGGGGACGACAAGCTTCGTCTCATGAGTGAGTCGGCGCGCGGTGAAGGCGGACGTGTTTGGACATACAAAGACGGCAAGCCATGGTATTTCCTTGAAGAGAAGTATCCGGCCTACGGAAACCTCGTGCCGCGTGATATCGCGACGCGTGAGATTTTCGACGTCTGTGTCAACCAGAAGCTCGGCGTCAACGGCGAGAACATGGTGTATCTCGACTTGTCACATAAAGATTCGAAAGAGCTCGACATCAAACTCGGCGGCATCCTCGAGATTTACGAGAAGTTCGTCGGCGACGACCCGCGGAAAGTCCCGATGAAAATCTTCCCGGCCGTCCACTATTCGATGGGCGGACTCTGGGTCGATTACGACCAGATGACGAACATCCCAGGGCTGTTCGCTGCCGGGGAGTGCGATTACTCGATGCACGGTGCCAACCGTCTCGGTGCCAACTCGCTCCTCTCAGCCGTATACGGCGGGATGGAAGCCGGTCCGGCTGCCGTTCACTACATGCGCGGTCTCGACCAAGCGACAGAGAGCGTGCCAGAAGCGCTCTTCAACTTCAACGAACGTGAAGAAATCGAGCGGTTCAACGATATCCTCGCGATGGACGGTACGGAAAATGCGTATCAAATCCACCGTGAGCTCGGTGAACTTATGACCGACAACGTCACGGTCGTTCGTTACAACGACAAACTTGAAGCGACGGACCTCAAACTCCGTGAGCTTCGTGAACGTTACAACAACATCTCCGCGACCGATACGGCACGCTGGAGCAACCAAGGGGCCTCGTTCATCCGACAGCTCGACCACATGCTCGACCTCGCACGCGTCATCACACTCGGCGCACTGAAACGCGACGAGAGCCGTGGCGCGCATTACAAACCGGACTTCCCGGAGCGTGATGACGAGCGCTTCATGAAGACGACGATGGCACGTTACGACAATGGGGAAGTCGATATCTCGTTTGAAGAGATCGACGTTTCGTTAATCCCGCCACGTAAACGGGATTACTCGAAGAAAGGGGCGAAGACGAAATGACGACGCCGATGCAAGCAGACCAAAAAGACATTCGTTTTATCATTGAACGCCAGGACGGGCCGGATCAACCGACCTACACGGAAGAGTTCACCGTCCCGTACCGTCCAAATATGAACGTCATCTCGGCGTTGATGGAAATCCGCCGGAACCCGGTCAACGCGAACGGGGACAAGACGACACCGATCAACTGGGACATGAACTGTCTCGAAGAAGTGTGTGGTGCTTGTTCGATGATTATTAACGGCAAGCCGCGCCAATCGTGTACGGCGCTCGTCGATAAGCTCGAGCAACCGATCCGTCTGTCACCGATGAAGACGTTCCCGGTCGTCCGTGACCTTCAAGTCGACCGTCAACGCATGTTCGACGCGTTGAAAAAAGTGAAGGCGTGGGTCCCGATTGACGGGACGTACGACCTCGGACCAGGTCCACGGATGCCAGAGAACAAGCGTCAATGGGCGTATGAATTGTCGAAATGTATGACGTGCGGTGTCTGCCTCGAGGCATGCCCGAACGTGAATGACAAATCGAACTTCATCGGACCTGCCGCCATTTCGCAAGTCCGTCTCTTCAACTCGCACCCGACCGGCGCCTTCCATTCGGAAGAACGTTTGGAAGCGCTCATGGAAGACGGTGGCCTCGCACAGTGCGGTAACGCACAAAACTGTGTCGAAGTTTGTCCGAAAGGCATTCCGCTCACGACGTCAATCGCTGCGATGAACCGTCAGACGACGCTTCACTCGTTCAAATCGTTCTTCGGTAGCGACAAAGGCCGCACCGGTTCTGCGGTCGAGGCGTAAGGGTCACGGATGACGAAGTACTTCCGGGAAGCCGATTGGGAAACACGTGTCAGAGCAGGGGTAGCGCTAGACGTCAAAGTCCGATTCTCGGAGTGCGACCCGTATGGCCATATGAATAACACGATTCCGTTCATCTATTTCGAGGATGCGCGAATCGAGTTGCTTGAAGCGACTGGATTCTCATTGAGAGATGGGTTCGTCGTCGTGGCGGACGCCCAGTGCGACTATGTCCGCCAAGTGATGCCGCGCCAATCGATCAAGGTGTATGCCAATGTCTTGACGGTCGGAAACACTTCATGTGATATTCATTACGGGGCATATGATGGAGACCAACTCATGTTCGCGGGGCGCACGAGCCTCGTGCACTTGTCGAAATCCGGTCGTCCGACCGAATGGACTCCAGAATATAAAAATCGCTTGCAGAATTTTTGCGAATCCGCTATCATTTGATAATGAGTTCACAAACAATTATTTTGCAGGTCCGCCTGTAGAATTGAAATTTGAAGGGAGACTATCACGTCATGGAAAAAACGTTCACAGTCGTTGCAGATTCAGGAATTCACGCTCGTCCAGCTACACAGTTGGTTAACACAGCTTCTAAGTTCCAATCAGATATCAACCTTGAGTACAACGGTAAAACAGTAAACCTCAAGTCGATCATGGGTGTTCTTTCACTCGGAATCGCTAAAGATTCTACAATCAAAATCACTGCAGCTGGTGACGATGCAGAAGAAGCGGTTAACACGCTTTCTGACATGCTCACAAGCGAAGGTCTTGCTCAGTAATTGAGCGACGGACGAGGCGGCCAATTGGCTACCTCGTCTTTTTTGTTTGTCACGAGACCGTTTCTTTTTCAGAATCGGCTTTTTTGGTAAGATAGATGGGAATGGAAGTGATGATCATGAAACGAGCGATTGGAGTACTCGATTCAGGAGTTGGCGGCTTGACGGTGGTCAAAGAACTGATGCGCCAACTACCAAAAGAAGAAATTATCTATATCGGCGACACGGAACGGTGTCCGTATGGCCCGCGCCCGCACGACGAGATTGAAGCCTATACGTGGGAACTGATTGAGTTCCTGTTAAGCAAGAATGTGAAGATGATCGTCATCGCCTGCAACACGGCGACAGCGGTCGTCTTGAAAGAAGCGCGCAAACGTCTCAACATCCCGGTCATCGGTGTCATCGATCCGGGTGCCCGCGCGGCCGTCAAAGGGACGCGCAATAAACATATCGGTGTCATCGGCACGAAGATGACGATCGAGAGCAACTCGTACGAGACGGCACTTCGGCACGTGGCCGGCGAGATTGATGTGTATTCGCTCGCTTGTCCACCGTTCGTCCCGCTCGTCGAAGCCGGCGAACTCGACGGGGAACGCGTCCGCACGATCGTCGCCGAGACGATTCGGCCGCTCCAGTCTTCCGAGATGGATACGCTCATCCTCGGCTGCACGCACTATCCGTTGCTCGCTCCGGTCATTCAAGACGTCGTCGGACCGGACGTCCATTTGATTTCGTCAGGTGACGAGACGGCGCTCGAAGTGGCGGCCATCCTTGATTTCAAAGAGCTCGAGAACGACCTCGACACGGTCCCGGCGCACCAGTTTTATGCGACGGGGGACGTCGTCATCTTTGACCGGCTCGCGACAGAGTGGCTCGGTCAGCCCGTGAGAGCGGAGAAAGTAGAGGTGTCCGGTGTCGATGCGTAACGAACGAAACCAGGACGAGCTCCGGCCCGTCGAAATCGTTCCTCATGTGAACAAGCATGCGGAAGGATCGGTCCTCATCTCGATCGGGGACACGAAAGTTATCTGTACGGCGACGGTCGAAGAACGCGTCCCGAACTTTTTGCGCGGCAAGAAACAGGGCTGGATTAACGCCGAGTATTCCATGCTTCCGCGTGCGACCGGCAACCGCACCGTACGTGAATCGGTCCGCGGGAAACAGTCGGGCCGGACGATGGAGATTCAGCGTCTCATTTCCCGCTCGCTCCGTTCGGTCGTCGATTTGGAACGGCTCGGCGAACGGACGATTTGGATTGACTGTGACGTCATCCAAGCGGACGGGGGCACGCGCACGGCCTCGATCACTGGCGGTTTCTGTGCCCTCGTCCTCGCGGTCGACGCGCTCATCCGTCAAGGCAAGCTCGACGACACACCGATTAAAGAAGGCGTCGCCGCCATCTCGGTCGGTCGGACCGATCAACTGCTCCTCGACTTGAACTACGAAGAAGATGCTGCGGCCGAGGTCGATATGAACGTCGTCATGACGGCGAGCGGACGCTTCGTCGAAGTGCAGGGCACAGGAGAAGAGGCGACGTTCACGTTGCTCGAGATGAACGAGATGCTCCAGATGGCCCAGAGCGGGATCGAGACGCTGTTCAAAGCGGCCGAAGACGCGCTCGGTGCCTCATGGTGGTATGTCGGGGAACAATTGGAGGAAACAACATGAAACTCATCGTCGCAACACGTAATAAAGGAAAAGTCGCAGAAATCGAAGGCATGCTCACGCCGCTCGGCTTCGAGGTCGAGTCATTGCTCGACTATCCGGACGCACCGGAGACGGACGAGACGGGCACGACGTTCGAAGCGAACGCCGAACTGAAAGCAAAGGAAGCGGCCCGCTACTTTGGTCATGCCGTCCTCGCTGACGACTCGGGGCTTGAAGTCGACGCACTCGACGGGGCACCGGGTGTCCATTCGGCCCGCTTCGCCGGACCTGAGAAATCGGACGAGGCGAACAACGCCCTCTTGCTCGAGAAGTTGAACGGGGCGACCGACCGGACGGCACGCTTTATCTGTGCCCTCTGTCTGGCCAAACCATCAGGAGAGACGTTGACGGTACGCGGTACGATTGAAGGGACGATCGGCTACGCGCCGCACGGGGAGAACGGTTTCGGTTATGACCCGCTCTTCATCGTCCCGTCGCTCCATAAGACGGCAGCAGAACTCGAACGCGACGAAAAGGCGGCGGTCAGTCACCGCGGTCAAGCACTACGAAAGTTAGAGGCAGAAATCATTCCGTTCATGAAAGGGTGACCCGTATGCGTTTTCTCGTAGTCAGTGACAGTCACGGATTGACCGAAGAACTATCGATCATCTTCAATCGGCACGAACAAGAAATCGACGATGCGTATCATTGTGGCGACTCGCAACTCGCGCTCGTCGACGAGCACCTGCTCCCGTATCACACGGTGCGCGGCAATTGCGATTTCGGTGGCGACTTGCCGCTCGAGCGAATCGAGGAGACGGCCGAAGGCACGATTCTCATCGTCCACGGCCATCATCACGACGTGAAGTACGACTTGAACCGGTTGCGTTACCGGGCCGAAGAGGTCGGGGCGAACGTCGTCTTGTTCGGCCACTCGCACGTCGCCGGTGCGTTGATTGAGGACGGGGTGCTCTACGTGAACCCGGGCTCGATTCGGATGCCGCGCGGACGGAGTGACAAGACGTATGTACTGATGGATCTCGAGAACGGACAGGCCAACGTCCGCTTTTATCGGTCTGAGGACGGTTCGGCCGTCGAGGATCTCGATGTGAGCGGAAAGCTGTGACGGAATGAAAAGAAGGAATTGACAGCAAACCATTTTTCTATTATAGTTTTCTTGTCAATGTCCCAATAGCTCAGCTGGATAGAGCAACGCCCTTCAAGACAAATAGGAGCCTTTATAGGGAAACAGAAACCTATAGAGTGGACGACACTATATCGGTGAAGCCTTAACAGATCATGCTGATGGTAATACCGAGGAAACTTATTTCCTTTCGGGGACAAGATGGTTCGAAGGACTAAAGGTCATCCTTTAGAGGTAGAGCCATTGAAGGAGCAGTTTGCTCGTGAGGTTCCGTAGAGACTACACGTGTCGCACCTGAAATGGTGAAGATATAGTCCAGACTACAAACAACACACGTTGGTGGCGAAAGCCATGGTGGTAAGCTAAGGCGTCGGTCGGGGGTTCGAATCCCTCTTGGGACACTTCCATTTAAAATAGAGATAGCCTCCACGGAGGTTGTCTCTTTTTTCGTTTTTCGGGGTATTGATTGACAACGAATCGATTCCTAACGGAAGATGGAGATGAATGGAAAGGGTGTGGAGAGATGGCAAAAGAGAAAGCGTACCCGTTTCCTGGGAACTGGTCGCGGCTTCAGAAGATGATTCAAGAAGCGGACACGGCCGGAGAACGGCAACGGGTCGAACCGATTCTATGGGATTGGTATGAGGCAGTGCCCGGTGATCCCTTTGTTTTCATGGAACTATTCCAATGTCTGATGGAACGTCCGGAAGAACCGGAGACGCTCGAGAAACTCGAAGAACTCGTCACGACTCAGATGACGGTGGCAGAAGAACCTGCAGCCGGCGGGCTTCAAATCGCCCAGTATTACATCATGCGTGACCAACCGTTCGAGGCGGCCCATTGGATCAATCGCTATCTCGAATGGCAAGAGAAGACCGATCACGTCAACACGCAAGCGCATCAAGTGTTGCAAGTGTTGAAGTTGACCGAGTTCCCGGCGGCAATCGCCAAAGTGAAGCGGATCCTGAATCGTGGCGGAATCGGTGAACAAATCGAGACACTCGAACACGTCCATTTCAACATCGACGACGTCCTCGACAACGTCTTGAAAGAACTTCTCGTCGCCGACCGTCCGAAATTGATGAAGTTGATCGTGCTTCAAAAAGCGTTCGACGAGTTGCCGGTCATCGAATGGACCGATCTTGGGACACGGCATCGGTTGACGCGAGACGAGGCGGCCGTGCATACACAAGCGTGGGAAGCGATGACGAATCAATTGCAGCGGGTCGTATATGGGGACGAAATCGCGACACAACTGCTCATGAACTACATGTATACGCATTACCCGTTCACACCGCAAGAAGCGTCTGACGTGGAGGCGGCGATCGGACAGGCGAAAACGGCCATCTTGCAACACGAGGAAACGGACGGCCTGGCAGCGGAAATCCTCGAGGCGGACATGCGTTTCACCGAGGCGTTTCTAGACTAAATCCTTGTGTGCAGTCGCCGGATTTATGCTATAATACGGATTGTTGTACATTCTTGTACGTATAAACGAATTGTTGGAGGGACTTAGCATGACAGCAAAATGGGAAAAAACATCAGGTAGCCAAGGCGTACTCACGTACGAAGCACCTGCAGAAGCTTTTGATAAAGCAGTCGACGCCGCATTCAAAGATGTCGTCAAAACTTTGAACGTGCCTGGCTTCCGTAAAGGGAAATTGCCACGCCCAATGTTCAACAAAATGTACGGAGAAGAAGCACTCTATCAAGATGCGCTCGATATCCTCTACCGTGACACAGTTCAAGGTGCGGTCGAAGAAGCTGGTTTCGAACCAATCGCTCTCGAAAACATCGATGTAGACGGCACGCTCGAAAAAGGCAAACCAGTAACGTTCAAAGTAACGTTCGTCGTTGAGCCAGAAGCTGAGCTTGGCGAATACAAAGGTCTCGAGTACGAAGCTGTTGAAACAACAGTCACTGACGAAGAAGTTGCAGCTGAACTTGACGCGCTTCAACAGCAAGGCGCAGAGCTTGCTGTCAAAGAAGGCGCAATCGAAAACGGCGATACAGCTGTCTTTGATTTCGCAGGTTTCGCTGACGGAGAGCAATTCGAAGGCGGCACAGCTGAAAACTACACGCTCGAAATCGGTTCAGGCCAATTCATCCCTGGATTCGAAGAGCAAATGGTCGGCTTGACGGCTGGCGAAGAAAAAGACGTTGAAGTAACATTCCCTGAAGAGTACCACGCTGACAACTTGGCGGGTAAACCAGCGACATTCAAAGTCAAACTTCACGAAGTCAAAGCGAAGCAAGTTCCTGAGCTCGACGACGAGTTCGCAAAAGACATCGACGAGTCAGTTTCATCACTTGACGAGTTGAAAGCGAAAATCCGTGAGCGCTTAGAGACTGCGAAGAAACAAGAAGCGGAAGGCACAATGCGCGACCAACTCGTCGAGCAAGCAACAGCTAACGCAACAATCGACGTACCTGCAGTACTCGTTGACCAAGAAGTAGACCGTATGGTTCAAGAATTCGGCACACGTGTTTCTTCACAAGGAATCGACCTCGACATGTACTTCCAGCTTACTGGAACGACTGAAGAAGCGATGCGCGAAGAGATGAAAGAGCAAGCTGAAGAGCGCGTTAAAGCTCGTCTCGTCTTGAAAGCAATCGCTGAGAAAGAAGCGATCGAAGTGTCTGACGAAGATGCTGAGAAAGAACTCGAAGAAATGTCTAAACTTTACAACATCGCACCGGATCAACTCCGCACGATGCTCGCGCCACAAGGCGGAATCGAGACACTTAAAGGTGACCTCAAATTCCGTAAAGCGATCGACGTTCTCGTTGAAAACGGGAAAGCGAAGTAATCGGATGACAGAAGGACGGCTGCTCAGCAGTCGTCCTTTTTTTCGTCACGACACTTTGCATGTGTTTATCTTTGATGAAGTGATTTGTTCATGCTACAATTATTGCAACGCAGAGATGTAAATGTCTTTTCATGGTGCATGCGCACCTGGGAATACAAATAGGCGATTTATCGCACTTACATCCATTTTCATTTAGAAGGGGTGTACCGAATGTTCAAATTTAACGAGGAAAAGGGGCAACTCAAGTGCTCGTTTTGCGGAAAATCGCAAGAACAAGTCCGTAAATTAGTCGCCGGTCCTGGCGTATACATTTGTGACGAATGTATCGAACTTTGCAATGAAATCGTTGAGGAAGAGCTCGGTGTGGAGGAAGAAGTCGAATTTAAAGACATTCCAAAACCACAAGAGATTCGTAACATCCTAGACGACTACGTCATTGGTCAAGACCGCGCCAAACGTGCGCTTTCAGTAGCTGTCTACAACCACTATAAACGTATTAACGCCGGTGGCCGTTCGGATGATGTCGAACTTTCGAAGTCGAACATCGTCATGATCGGACCAACTGGTAGCGGTAAGACGCTTCTCGCTCAGACGATGGCTCGCGTCTTGAACGTCCCGTTCGCAATCGCGGACGCGACGAGCTTGACGGAAGCCGGTTACGTCGGGGAAGACGTCGAGAACATCTTGCTCAAGTTGATTCAATCGGCTGACTATGATGTCGAGAAGGCTGAAAAAGGGATCATCTATATCGATGAAATCGATAAGATTGCCCGTAAGTCGGAAAACCCATCGATCACGCGTGACGTGTCAGGTGAAGGTGTTCAGCAGGCACTTCTTAAAATCTTGGAAGGTACGGTCGCAAGCGTACCGCCGCAAGGTGGACGTAAGCATCCGCATCAAGAGTTCATCCAAATCGATACGACGAACATCTTGTTCATCGTCGGCGGCGCGTTCGCTGGCATCGAAGCGGTCGTCAAACGCCGCATCGGGAAGAAAGTCATCGGATTTGGGAACGACCAAGAAAACCGCGAGTTGACGCAAGAAGACTTGCTCGCCCGCGCGCTTCCGGAAGACCTTCAGAAATTCGGATTGATTCCGGAATTCATCGGTCGTTTACCGGTCATGGCGACGCTCACGACGCTTGACGAGGAAGCCCTCGTCGAAATCTTGACGAAGCCGAAGAACGCCCTCGTTCGTCAGTACGAGAAAATGCTCGAACTTGACGATGTCGAACTCTCGTTCACAGACGAGGCGTTGGTTGAAATCGCCAAACTTGCCATCAAACGTAAGACAGGCGCACGCGGTCTCCGCTCGATTATCGAAGAAATGATGCTCGATGTGATGTTCACTGTCCCATCGCGCGACGATATCGAGAAAGTCATCATCACGGATGAAACGATTACGGGTCTTGCCGGTCCGAAATACGTCCTTCGCGATGGTACTGTCGAACAGACAGGCGACAATAAAGAGACAGCATAATTTTGAACGAAGAAGGCTCAAACACTCGGCACATCCGAGTTTTGGGCCTTTTTGCACAGGAGGCGTTGTAATGGAACAATTACCAATCCTTCCTTTGCGTGGAGTCGTGGTGTATCCGCTCATCGGAGTGACAATCGACGTGGGGCGTCCGCTCTCCCTACGGGCACTCCTTGCCGCAAAGGAACACGAGACAGATTTGATTGTTGTGACACAAAAAGAGACGGGGAAAGAATCACCTGAACCGGAAGACTTGTACGCAATCGGGACACGCGTCCATATCGCCAAGATGAGCGAGCTGTCGAACGAGACGGTCCGCGTCCGTTTGGTCGGGAAAGAGCGCGTCAAGATCAACTCGATTGAAGAGACGAAGGAAGGCTGGTTCGCAGACGTCGAGCCGCTCGAACTCGTCGAAGGGGAAGAAGTCGAGCGGACGGCACTCGTGCGCCTATTGAAAGAACAGTTCGGCAAACTCGTCGGGTCCATCAAAGGATTGTCACCGGACGAACGCCGTCGTTTCGAGATGTATGAGCGGCTCGAGTCGTTGACCGACTATATCGCATCGAAGCTCGACGTCGACGTCGATATCCGCCAAGCGATGCTCGAAGAACCGGACGCCGTCAAACGCGGCTTGGAGCTGCTCGAGATTATGACGCATGAAGTCGAAATCATCGAGCTCGAGCAAGAGTTGCGTGAACGGACGAAAAAGACGATTGAACAGGCACAAAAAGAGTATTATTTGCGCGAACAGATGAAGACGATTCAGCAAGAGCTCGGCGACCAGTCGCAAGAGTCTGAACCGAACCGTCTCCGTGAGAAACTCGAGGCGCTGGATTTGCCAGAGACGACACGGAAGAACGTCATGCGCGAAGCCGAACGATTGAACGTCGTCCCGGCGACGTCACCTGAGTATGCCGTCATCCGCAACTATCTCGACTGGATCGCCTCGCTGCCGTGGGGCATCGAGACGGAAGACAAGCTCGACGTCAAACATGCGGCCGATGTGTTGGATGACGACCACTACGGGCTCGAGTCGGTGAAAGACCGGATCCTCGAGTACTTGGCGGTCCGTCAATTGACGAATTCGCTCCGTGGACCGATTCTTTGTCTCGCCGGACCTCCAGGGGTCGGGAAGACGTCGCTCGCCCGCTCGATCGCGTCGGCGCTCGAACGTCACTTCGTCCGCGTCTCGCTCGGCGGGGTACGTGACGAGGCCGAGATTCGTGGGCACCGCCGCACGTATATCGGGGCGATGCCAGGCCGCATCATCCGTGGCTTGAAACAGGCCGAGAGCAAAAACCCGGTGTTCTTGCTCGACGAGATTGACAAAATGGCGTCCGATTTCCGGGGCGACCCGGCGTCGGCCATGCTCGAAGTGCTCGACCCGGAACAGAACGTCTCGTTCTCGGACCACTATATCGAGGAACCGTTCGACTTGTCGAACGTGCTCTTCATCGCGACGGCGAACGACGTCTCGCAAATTCCGGCGCCGCTGCTCGATCGGATGGAACTCATCCAAATCGGCGGCTACACGGAACTCGAGAAAGTCGAAATCGCCAAGCGTCACTTGGTACCGAAACAATATAAAGAGCACGGCTTGAAGAAGAGCCAGCTCACGATTAAAGAGGACGCGCTGTATGAAGTCGTCCGCCGTTACACGCGTGAGGCCGGTGTCCGGAACTTGGAACGTGTCATCGGTTCGCTTTGTCGGAAAGCGGCGAAGCAAATCGCCATCGGCGAGAAGAAACGCGTCACCGTCTCGTTAAAGAGCCTCGGCGACTACCTCGGGAAACCGAAGTACCGCTACGGTAAAGGGGAGACGGAAGACTCGATCGGTGCTGTCACCGGACTCGCCTATACGGCGTTCGGGGGCGACACGCTCACGATCGAAGTCGCGCTCGCTCCTGGTAAAGGCAAGCTCCAGTTGACGGGGAAACTCGGTGACGTCATGCAAGAGTCGGCGCAGACGGCGTATAGCTACGTCCGTTCGAACGCGGAACGGTTCGGGATTGACCCGACGTTTTACGAGCGCCAAGACGTGCATATCCACGTGCCGGAAGGTGCCGTCCCGAAAGACGGTCCGTCGGCGGGGATTACGATCGCGACAGCGCTCATCTCGGCGTTGACCGGGAAGAAGGTCCGCCGTGACATCGGGATGACCGGGGAAATCACACTCCGCGGCCGCGTCTTGCCAATCGGCGGCTTGAAAGAGAAAGCGCTCGCCGCACACCGAGCCGGCTTGACGACCATCGTCATTCCGAAAGACAATGAGCGTGACATCGATGACATTCAAGACACCGTCCGTGAGAAACTGACGTTCGTCCCGGTCACGACGCTCGATCAAGTATTAGAAGTAGCATTTGGAGGAAATTAAATAATGAAAATCACTAAAGCAGAATTTGTCACGAGTGCCGTCGCACCGGACCATTACCCGATTCACGAGTTGCCGGAAGTCGCACTTGCCGGACGTTCGAACGTCGGGAAGTCATCGTTCATCAACAAGATTTGTCAGCGCAAAGCACTCGCGCGGACGTCTTCGAAGCCAGGGAAGACGCAGACGCTGAACTTCTTCAACATCAACGATGAAATCATGTTCGTCGACGTCCCGGGCTACGGCTACGCGAAAGTTTCGAAGACGGAGCGGGAGAAGTGGGGCATCATGATGGAGCAATATTTGACGTCACAGAGCGCGCTTCGCGGCGTCGTCTTGTTGGTCGATATCCGTCATGAGCCGTCAAGCGACGATGTGACGATGTACAACTTCTTGAAGCATTACGAGATTCCGGTCATCGTCGTGGCCACGAAACTCGATAAAATCAAGAAGGCGCAGCGTCAAAAACATGAAGCGGCCGTCAAACGAAAGCTTCAGTTTGAATCGACTGACCGGTTCGTCGCGTTCTCGGCGGAGACGGCAGAAGGAAAAGACGAGGCGTGGAAAGCAATTTACGATTTATTGACACGCGAAGAAGATTGACCGAAGACGAGGGAACCCCCTCGTCTTTTTTGTTTTCAGGGTTACGTGAGCGGGTAAGTATCGTATAATTGTCCTAATTACATAAGACAAGAGAATAGAGAACGAGGTGGAAAGATGCAAATCATGTTTCAGAACAAATGGTACCGCTTTTTATTTTGGACGCTGACGATTTTCTTGGTCATCTGGGTCGGGACGGAAATTTCTTTCGTATTCGAACCGATTCAAGTCATTTTGGCGCTCGTCACGGTACCGCTCATCATTGCCGGACTTTTTTATTATTTCTTAGTAGGGATTGTCGATTTCTTAGAAAAACGGATGGAAGGCAAACGGCCGCTCGCCGTCGGGATTACGCTCGGCGGACTCGTGCTCGTCTTTACGCTTGTCTTCAGCATCCTTGGACCGGTGCTCGCGGAACAGGTGACGTCGCTCGTCAACGCGATGCCGAGCATCGCTAAAGAGTTGCAGGTACAGGCGTTCGCCGTCCGTGACTCGCTCATGCAAAATGAGTTCTTATCACGATTCATTGCCGAGAACGATGACATGT
This sequence comes from Exiguobacterium sp. J17977, assembly GCF_018616375.1. Lineage (GTDB taxonomy): Bacteria > Bacillota > Bacilli > Exiguobacteriales > Exiguobacteriaceae > Exiguobacterium > Exiguobacterium mexicanum. Next base: position 207,407 of record NZ_JAEQBB010000003.1, read on the forward strand.
TCACTGACTTCACGAACAACGTGACGTCGTATCTCGGAGACGTCTTCGGGAATATCGCCTCGTCATTCGGTCGTCTGGTCGGCTTCATCACGTCGGCCGTCATCACAATCGTCGTCATCCCGTTCATGCTCTTGTACATGTTGCTTGACGGAAAACGTCTTCCGGACTCGATCGTGAAGTTGTTGCCGTCGAGTTATGAGACGGAGACACGCAAAATTTTGCATGACATGCACACGACGGTTAAAAACTACGTCCACGCTCAATTGATTGTGGCGTTCTTCGTCGGAATCACGTCGCTCATCGGGCTATGGATTATCGGCATCGATTACGCGATTCTGCTCGCGCTCTTCATGATGGTGACGAACATCATCCCGTACGTCGGACCGTTCCTCGGTGCGGCACCGGCCGTTGTTGTCGCCTTCATCCAAGACCCGATTAAAGTGCTCTGGGTCATCGTCGTCATTATCATCGTGCAACAGATCGAATCGAACGTCATCTCGCCGCTCATCCAAGGGAAGTCGCTCAAGGTGCACCCGCTGACGATTATCATCGTCTTGCTCGTCGCCGGGAACTTGGCCGGGATTATCGGGATGCTCATCGCGGTCCCATTCTATGCGGTGGCGAAGGTCGTCGTGAAAAACATCGTCCGCATCTACAAGCTGAGGGAACGGAAACATTACCTCGAAGCGGAGGAAGAAGAAAAGAAACAAGAGAGTTCAATCATCACCGATCCATCCTCTCTAAAATGAGGAATCAAGTAGAAATGGTCGCTATGTCCGTTTCTACTTTTTTATGTCACAAAAAGTTCTTATTTTATTTCAGGAAAATCAAACAGAAGATTATAGTTACCAGATAAGAACTGTTATAATGTACGGTAGAGATTGAAATAGAAAAGACAACCGTCGGTGGATTTTGGATGAGGGGAAGAGATACATGCATATTGTCGTCGTTGGACTAAATAACAAGACAGCCCCTGTCGCGATTCGGGAGCAGTTCTCGTTTGGGGAGCAAGAAATCGTGGATGCGATGATTGCACTTCGCGAAGAGAAAAGCATTTTTGAATCGGTTATTTTGTCGACTTGTAACCGGACGGAGCTATACGTCGTCACAGACCAGCTCCACACAGGACGCTATTATACAAAACGGTTTTTAGCGAACTGGTTCGATTTAGAGATGGACCAATTCACACCATACTTGTCGATTCGTGAAGGAGAAGAGGCGATTCGCCACTTGTTCCGCGTCACGTCTGGACTCGATTCGATGATCATCGGGGAAACACAGATTTTAGGGCAAGTGAAATCGAGCTTCTTCCGCGCCCAAGAGAATGGGACAACGGGAACGGTGTTCAACAAACTGTTCAAGGAAGCCGTGACGCTCGCCAAACGTGCCCATACTGACACGCAAATTGGGGAAATGTCGGTATCGGTCAGCGCGGCAGCGGTCACGCTCGCGCAAGAGATGTATTCGTCGCTCGACGACAAACAAGTCATGGTCGTCGGTGCCGGAGAGACAGGCGAGTTGACGACGCTCAACTTGTTCGAGGCCGGTGCGAAACAGATTGCCGTCTTCAACCGGACTGAAACTAAAGCGAAAGCTGTCGCCGATAAATTCAAAGGCCGGGCCCACTCGATTCGTGAGCTAGCCTGCGGCTTGCTCGACGCCGATATTTTAATCAGCTCGACCGGTGCGAAAGAAGCGGTCATCGCCTATGATGACGTCGCCGCAGCACAACTGCTCCGCCGAGAACGTCCACTGTTATTAATCGACATTGCCGTGCCGCGAGATATCGATCCAGCGGTCCGGGCGCTTCCGGGCGTCCACTTGTTCGATGTGGATGATTTGAACGGCATCGTCAATAAAAACTTGGCGGCCCGTCTCATCGAAGCCGAAAAGATTGAAATCAAAATCGATGAGGCGATTCAAGAGTTCCAAGCATGGCTCATCACGCTCGGTGTCGTGCCGATCATGAACGAATTGCGCGCCCGTGCGCTCAACATTCAAGAAGAGACGATGGAGAGCCTCGAGCGTAAGCTCGACCATCTGTCGGACCGTGATAAAAAAGTCATCGGCAAGCACATGAAGTCAATCATCAACCAGATGCTTCGCGAACCGATTGACTATATTAAAGACGCTGCCGCACAACCGGATGCGAACACACGCATCAATCAGTTCGTGGAGACGTTCGGCCTCGATGTCGACGTGCCGGACGCCGAACCGGAAACGGAAGAAGCCGAAGCGATGTCAGCGAAAGCACCACTTCGCGCCTTGATGCGCTAATACAAAACCAAAAAGGCGGCGACTCTCGTCGCCTTTTTTGATGAAGGGGATACCGATTATGCGTAAAATTATCGTCGGCTCGCGCCGCTCACAACTTGCGATGACACAGACGAAATGGGTTATCGATCAATTGAAGAAAGCCGGAGCTCAAAACGAGTTCGAAATCAAAGAGATCGTGACGAAAGGGGACCAAATCGTCGACGTGCAACTATCAAAAGTCGGCGGTAAAGGGTTGTTCGTCAAAGAGATTCAGCAACAGATGATTGCCGGTGACATCGATTTCGCCGTCCACAGCATGAAAGACGTTCCGGCCGAGTTGCCAGAGGAACTCTACATCAGCTGCATGCCGAAACGTGTCGACGCGCGTGACGTGCTCATCTGCGAGAACGGTTATACGCTCGAGACGCTTCCGGAAGGTGCCGTCATCGGGACGAGCTCGCTTCGTCGCGGTGCCCAGATGCTCGCAGCGCGCCCGGATTTAGACATCCAATGGATTCGCGGCAACATCGACACGCGTCTCAAAAAACTCGAGACAGAAAACTTCAACGCCATCTTGCTCGCCAAAGCCGGGCTCGAACGGATGGGGTGGACGGACCGTGTCGACTTCGAAGCGCTTGACGCTGACATGATGGTCCCGGCCGTCGGACAAGGTGTGCTCGCCATCGAAAGCCGGAAGGACGACGCTGAAGTGACGGCGATTCTACAATTGCTTCACGATGACGTGACGGCGAAAGCCGCAACGGCCGAGCGGACGTTCCTCAAGGCAATCGAAGGCAGCTGCCACGTACCGGTCGGCGGTTATGCGACGGTCGATGGCGACGACGTGACGCTCACAGGCCTCATCGCCTCGGTCGACGGCAAAGAAGTGCTCCGTGTGACGAAGACGTCGTCAGACGCGGTCGCACTCGGGAAAGACGTGGCAGACGACCTGCTCGGACGCGGCGGGCGCGAAATTCTCGCCTCGGTCAATGCGTGACGTCTGGTACACAGGGACAAAACGACTGACCGCTTCGCAGCGAGCCCGGCTCACCGCGAGCGGTCTTTCCGTTCATCACGTCCCGCTCATCGAGACGAGATTGACGCACAATCAGATGCCGATTCACCGATTCGATTGGCTCGTCGTGACGAGCCAGACGGCGGTGCCGGCCCTTCGTGACGTCCCGCGTGACGTCAAAGTCGCGGCCGTCGGAGAGAAAACGAAACAAGCACTCGAGGCCGTCGGATTCACCGTCGCGCTTATGCCGGAGACGTACACGGGCGAGGCGCTGTTCCGCGACCTTGCGACTGTCGTAAAAGCAGGCGAAGTCGTCCTGTTCGCCCGGGGCGACTTGGCGAATACGGCGCATATGGCACAACTTGAGAACGTCCACGACTGGGTCGTCTATGAGACGATTGGCCGTGAACTGACAGCGACGGAAGTCGAGGCGCTCGAAGGAATCGAGGCGCTCCTCGTGCTCAGCCCGTCCGCCGTCCATGCGCTCACGCAGTATCTCGATCATTTCCACGGGACGTGGTACGCCATCGGTGAAGTGACCGAGCGCGCCGTCCGGGAAGTGTCGACGTTACCGGTCCGAGTGCCTGAGTGTTATACTATGGATGCATTAATACAGCGTATAGGGGAGGATTTTTCATGAACCAGTTTGACCGTCACCGTCGTCTTCGTTCATCGAAGTCGATGCGTGCACTCGTACGTGAAAATCATGTTCGCAAAGAAGATTTGATTTACCCGCTCTTCATCATCGAAGGGACGGACATTAAACGCGAGGTCAGCTCGATGCCGGGCGTCTTCAACTTCTCACTTGACCGTCTCGAGGACGAAATCAACGAAATCGTCGACCTCGGCATTCAATCGGTGCTATTGTTCGGCGTGCCGGAACATAAAGACCCGGAAGGTACGGAAGCGTATCATGACCACGGCATCGTCCAAGAAGCGATCCGTAAAGTGAAAGAGTGGGCACCACAGCTCACGGTCATCGCCGACACGTGCCTGTGCGAATATACGTCGACAGGCCATTGCGGCATCGTGAAGAACGGTGACGTCGATAACGACGCGTCGCTACCACTTCACGTCCAGACGGCCATCACGCAAGCGCAAGCAGGCGCTGACATCATCGCGCCGAGCTCGATGATGGACGGCTTCGTCGCCGCCATCCGTGAAGGACTCGACCAAAACGGGTTCAACCATATCCCGATCATGAGTTACGGCGTCAAGTACGCATCGGCGTATTACGGACCGTTCCGTGACGCAGCGCAATCGGCACCTGGTGAAGGCGACCGCAAAGGCTATCAGATGGACCCGGCCAACCGCCGTGAAGCGTTCCGCGAATCACAATCGGACGTCGAGCAAGGCGCCGATTTCATGATTGTCAAACCAGCGCTCGCGTTCATGGACATCATCCGTGACATGCGCGACTCGCTCGATATGCCGATTGTGGCGTATAACGTGAGCGGAGAGTACGCCATGGTCAAAGCGGCTGCTTTGAACGACTGGGTCGATGAGCAACGCATCGTCATGGAGACGATGGTCGGCTTTAAACGGGCCGGTGCGGACCTCATCGTCACGTATTTCGCAAAAGACGTCTGTCGCTATTTGGAAGGAGACTACGCATGACCTACAAACAAACACGCTCAGAAGCGGCGTTCGAACAAGCACGTCCGCTCATGCCGGGCGGGGTGAACAGCCCGGTCCGTGCCTATAAATCAGTCGGCATGACGCCAATCTTCGCTGAACGCGGTGAAGGCTCACGCGTCTACGATATCGATGGCAACGAATATATCGATTACGTCCTCTCATGGGGACCACTCATCCTCGGCCACCGTGACCCTGTCGTCACGAAGGCGATTCAAGAGCAAGCCGAGAAAGGCTGGACGTTCGGGACACCGACCGAGCTCGAAACGAAAATGGCCGAGCTCGTCATCGAGCGCGTCCCATCGATTGAGATGGTGCGCATGGTCAACTCGGGTACGGAAGCGACGATGGCGGCACTCCGCCTCGCACGCGGCTACACGGGCAAGACGAAAATCTTGAAGTTCGAAGGCTGCTACCACGGTCACGGCGACTCGCTTCTCATCAAAGCCGGATCAGGCGTTGCGACGCTCGGTCTCCCGGACTCGCCGGGCGTGCCGAAAGACTTGGCGAGCCAGACGCTCACGGTGCCGTATAACGATTTGGATGCTCTCCGCATCGCCTTCGAGAAGTTTGGCGACGATATCGCTGGTGTCATCGTCGAACCGGCGGCTGGTAACATGGGCTTCGTGCCACCGCAACCTGGCTTCCTCGAAGGACTCCGCGAAATCACGGAACAGTACGGCTCGCTCCTCATCTTTGACGAGGTCATGACCGGATTCCGGGTCGGCTATAACTGTGCCCAAGGCTACTTCGGCGTGACGCCGGACTTGACGTGCCTCGGGAAAGTCATCGGCGGCGGCCTTCCGGTCGGTGCCTACGGTGGGAAACGCGAGATTATGGAACAAATCGCGCCGCAAGGACCGATTTATCAGGCTGGGACGCTCTCGGGTAACCCGCTCGCGATGATTGCCGGTTATACGACGTTGTCGCAACTCAAGCCTGAGCATTATGCCGAGTTCGAACGCAAAGCGGACCGTCTCGCCGAAGGCTATACGAAAGCGGCCGAGAAGTATAACATCCCGCACGACACGAACCGGGCCGGCTCGATGTTCGGATTCTTCTTCACGAACGAGAAAGTGACGAACTTCGAGAAGGCGAAGACGGCGAACCTCGACTTGTTCCGCGCTTACTATCAGAAGATGGCGGCGCGCGGCGTGTTCTTGCCACCGTCACAGTTCGAAGGATTGTTCCTCTCGACCGTGCATACGGACGAAGATATCGACTTGACGCTCGCAGCGGTCGAAGCGACATTCAAAGAGCTGCAACAAGAGTTTTCATTGTAATCTTGACGGAACCAGCTTCTGTCGCTACAATTGTTTAACAGATACGATTAAAAGCTACGATGAGGAATAGTACGCCAACAACATCCTTTTTCAGAGACGCGGCCGCTTGGTGCAAGGCCGCGAAGGATGGTGCGGAAGTCGCCTCGGAGCTGACCTTTTGAACGAAGTAGGAAGGTCCGGTCCATCGACCGTTATTCGATTTTGAGGGCGCCACATGTGGCGAACTAAGGTGGTACCGCGGAAGATACGGCTTCTTTCGTCCTTAGCGTTAAGGACGAGAGTAGCCGTTTTTTTGTCCACATTATTAGAGGAGGTTGGGCATATGGCCAACGAGACAAACGAAATCACCATGCCGACGAAGTACGATCCAAGTGCGACGGAAGCGAAATGGTATGACTACTGGTTAGAGAACGACGTATTCAAAGCAGACGAGGACGATTCAAAACAGCCGTACACGATCGTCATCCCGCCACCGAACGTAACAGGGAAACTTCACCTCGGACACGCGTGGGACACGACGCTCCAAGACTTATTGACGCGCCTCAAGCGCATGCAAGGCTATGACGTCCTTTGGCTCCCAGGGATGGACCACGCCGGTATCGCGACGCAGGCGAAAGTCGAACAGAAGCTCCGTGAGGACGGCATCATGCGCTACGACCTCGGACGTGAGAAGTTCCTCGAGAAGACGTGGGAATGGAAAGACGAGTACGCCGACACGATCCGTGCCCAGTGGTCAAAACTTGGTCTCGGTCTCGATTACTCACGTGAGCGCTTCACGCTCGACGAAGGACTCTCGAAAGCGGTCCAGGAAGTGTTCGTCCGCCTCTATGAGAAAGGCTTGATTTACCGCGGCGAATACATCGTCAACTGGGACCCGGCACAAAAGACGGCCGTCTCGGACATCGAAGTTATCTACCAAGAAGTTGAGGGTGCGTTTTACCACATGAAGTATCCGCTCGCTGACGGCTCAGGCCACATCGAGATCGCGACGACGCGTCCCGAGACGATGCTCGGCGATACGGCCGTTGCCGTCAATCCGAAAGATGAGCGTTATGCGCACCTCGTCGGCAAGACGATCATGCTTCCGGTCATGAACCGCGAGATTCCAATCGTCGCCGACGACTACGTCGATATGGAGTTCGGTACAGGTTGCGTCAAAATCACACCGTCGCACGACCCGAACGACTTTGAGATTGGGAACCGCCACGAGCTCCCTCGCATCCTCGTCATGGACGAAGGCGGCAAGATGAACGAGAACGCCGGCAAGTACGAAGGGCTCGACCGCTTCGAATGCCGCAAGCAACTCGTCAAAGACCTAGAAGCGGACGGCACGCTCGTCAAAATCGAGCCGCACACGCACTCGGTCGGTCACTCGGAACGTTCAGGCGCGGTCATCGAGCCGTATCTTTCGAAACAGTGGTTCGTCGACATGGAGCCGCTCGCGAAAGCAGCGCTCGAAGCACAAGGACATGACGATACGAAAGTCAACTTCGTCCCAGAGCGGTTCGAAGGCACATACCTCCGTTGGATGGAGAACATCCGCGATTGGTGTATCAGCCGTCAACTCTGGTGGGGCCACCGCATCCCGGCTTGGTACCATAACGAGACGGGTGAGGTATATGTAGGGAAAGAAGCACCGGCGGACAGTGAGAACTGGCACCAAGATGAAGACGTGCTCGACACATGGTTCTCGTCAGCGCTTTGGCCGTTCTCGACGATGGGCTGGCCGGACACGGACTCAGCCGACTTCAAACGTTACTTCCCGACGAGCGCGCTCGTCACGGGTTACGACATCATCTTCTTCTGGGTGTCACGCATGATTTTCCAATCGCTCGAGTTCACTGGGAAGCAGCCGTTCAACGACGTGCTCATCCACGGTCTCATCCGCGACTCGGAAGGCCGCAAGATGTCGAAGTCGCTCGGTAACGGCGTCGACCCGATGGAAGTCATCGACCAATACGGCGCGGACTCGCTCCGCTGGTTCCTCCTCACAGGATCGACACCAGGGAACGACCTTCGCTTCTATTGGGAGAAAATCGAGTCGACATGGAACTTCGCGAACAAGATTTGGAACGCGAGCCGTTTCGCCCTCATGAACATGGACGGCATGAAGTATGAGGACATCGATTTGTCAGGTGAGAAGACGCTCGCTGACAAGTGGATTCTCACACGCTTGAACGACACGATTGACCAAGTGACGCGTCTCGTCGACAAGTACGAGTTCGGCGAAGCCGGCCGTTACTTGTACAACTTCATCTGGGAAGAGTTCTGTAACTGGTACATCGAGATGGCGAAACTCACGCTCTACGGTGAGGACGAGGCGGCGAAAGCGACGACACGTTCAGTGCTCGCGTACACGCTCGACTCGATCATGCGTCTCATGCACCCGTTCATGCCGTTCCTCACCGAGGAAATTTGGCAGCACTTGCCGCACGAAGGCGACTCGATCGTCCGTGCGAGCTACCCGACACGTCGCGACGAGCTCCACTTCGCGGACTCGGTACCAGCGTTTGAAGCGGTCATGAACGTCATCCGTTCGGTCCGTAACATCCGTTCGGAAGTGAACGCTCCGATGTCGAAACCGATTCAGCTCTTCATCTCGACGTCAGATGAGGCGACGCAAGGTTACTTGAGCGCGAACGAAGCAACGATCGGGAAGTTCACGAACGCGACCGAGCTCGAAATCGGACGCGGCTTGACGGCTCCTGATAAGTCGATGTCGGCGATTATGACGGGTGCGGAACTGTTCATCCCACTCGCTGACCTCATTAACTTTGAAGAAGAGATCGCCCGTCTTGAAAAAGAAGTGGCGAAGTACGAGAAGGAAGTCGAGCGCGTTCAGAAGAAACTCGGCAACCCAGGCTTCACTGGCAAGGCGCCGGCTCACGTCATCGACGAAGAGAAGGCGAAAGAGAAAGACTACCTCGACAAACGTGACGCAGTCCGCGCCCGTTTGGAAGAGTTGCGTAAGTAAGACATCAACCTTCTTTGGAGACCTGTTCTCCGAAGAAGGTTTTTTTGTCGTTTGGTGGAATTTAGGAGAGGAGACGATATAAAGGTGACGTGACATGAGACGAATCGGAATGATGTTAAGTATGGCAGTGATGGGATTGAGTGGGTGTGTGGCGGAACGAACTGAGCCGATTGAACCGACGGAATCAGGAGTGACAATAAATGAAAGTGCAGAAGAGACGTCTTCCGAGGAGATTCCCGTAACGACGGACAAAGAAGTGTTCGGCTCGATGATTGAGGACGTGCCGAAAGGGACCGTTCGACTAGTCGATGCGGTCACGGCCCAATATACGCTTCAATATACGGATGGCACGTCCGAACGACCTTCGAAAGACGGTGTGATCTATGAAACCGTCATCGATGATCTCGGACTCATTGCCATCAAGTTACCAAACCGCGACGATTCGTTCGGCGTATTCAACTATTCACGGGGCGAGGAGTGGGGGTTACACGGGATTCAAAATTTTATGATTCCCGAGACGGCCAAAAAAGTCCGACACGGGTTGCACTTGCCTGAATCAGAGCTCTTTGTCACCCACTTCGAGATGAATCAGTTAGAGCGACCGGTGGAGATGTGGACGTTGTATGATGAGACGCAATGCATCACGATTTTAGTGACCGATGCGTTCAGTGTGGCAGACGGAGAATTGATTGAACGGCGGGACGTGTCAAATGAGCGGTATCGATTGAATCAACCGGAAGGGAACGGCTTGTTTTATGTAGATCAAGGCAAGCTCATCGTCGTGACGGGCAATGTGTCGGAAGAGGTATTGCTCGACCTATCGGACTCGCTGCCGGAGGCGTGGTCGGCTGAATTTCCGATAAAGTAAGCAATCATTCATTCAGGAGGAGGGAATATCATGCCATACACTCACGAATTCGGTGTGTTAGATTTACAAAACCGTCAATCGTCATATGATATGTATACGCCGGAACGCTTTGACTGTGTCTCGATGGATGGGGAACTAGTAGATGGTTTTATCGATGAGTTGAACCAGATGCGTACGTATTTCCACTCCTATGACCGTCCTGGATTTGGATTAAACGAATGCGGGATCACGCTCATTCCACATGAGTCATTGACGCTGTTCTATCAAGTGGTCAAACAGGCAATGTACACGCATGAATCAGACGAACTGCATCGACTCATCTCGAAAATCGCTCAAGCCCAAGTCGAACAGAAGGACATGATTCATTTTGGCCTTTGAGTCTTCAGACAAGAAGAACCCCCCGAGCGTCTTCATCGATGTTCGGGGGTTCGTTTGCGTCCAATGTGGATGATGCCAAATAGAGCGATGGCAATCAAGGTGTGAAAGATGAGCGGTTGAGGGTGGCCGATGCGGAAAAGATGCATGGCATAGACGACATAAAGGATCATGCCGCATCCTAGTAAAATTGAATAAAGAACTTTCATACGTCCTCTTCCTCTGGCTCTGTCCAAAACGGTAATCGTCCGTTCGTCACGAAGTAAGACGACGTGAGCAGGGCGCCGATTGCGAGTCCGGTGACTTGCGGATGAATCGACTGACCCGTAAACGACAAATAAAAACTGTAGACGAGATAAGATGTGGACACGACGATGATTGTCATGAGCAATACGGTCATCTTCATTTCGATTCATTCCACTCAAGGTTATTCAAGTGTCTCATAAAGGTAGAAAAGGAAACAGCAAAGAAAAAGGCAGGCATGAGCCAGGCCCAGCCGTCTAAAAAGGGTCCTTGCAATAGCTCGATTGACATCAAACAGGCAAAACCTAACGCGATGAGCGAAGTGAGTAAAAGCATGGTGGACCTACTAAAAGTGATGTAATCCACTTTACGTTCGAAAATGAAAAAGGTTCCAAAAAACCATCCCGCGAAAGCGAGATGGTTCATGTGCCACAAAACGTCTGATACGGATACGGTCGTGGCGGTCCTGGTGAAACATAGCGTCCATAGTCGGCTTCGTAATCGTACGGCTTCCGCAATACGTCGAGTAGGGCATGGGCTGGTCCAAAGTCACCGCGCTCGGCTGCCGTGAGGGCGGCCTCGACATGATGATTGCGCGGAATGACGGCCGGGTTATGCTGACGCATGAGCCGGGTGACGTCCTCATCCGGGAGACCTTGCTCTCCGAGGCGTTTTTGCCAAGCGGACAGCCACGCCTTTCCATCATCTTGCTTAGCAAAGGCAAGCGAATTTGTGTCGCCGAGCGTGAGCGCGCGGAACGTGTTCGTGAAGTCGGCCTCAGACTCCATCATGAGTCGGAGCAACTCGTCCGTCAGTTCATCGTCGCCATCTTTGCGGACGTAGAGCCCGATTTTATGGGCGAGCCCGGTGAAATACGCCTCTTTATACGTTTCCGTGTAGTCGTTTAACAGTTTGTTGGCAATCTCGACAGCGCCTTCTTGCGTGTCAGCGAGGAGCGGCAACAACGTCTCGGCCAGACGGGCCAAGTTCCAAGACCCGATATACGGCTGATTCGCATAGGCGTAGCGTCCCTCGCGGTCGATCGAGCTGAAGACGGTTTTCGGGTGATACGTATCCATGAAGGCACACGGGCCATAGTCGATTCCTTCACCGCTGATGAACGTGTTGTCCGTGTTCATGACACCGTGGATGAATCCGACGAGTTGCCAATCCGCGATGAGCTTCGCCTGGCGGGTGATGACGCGGCCGAGGAACTGTTCATAACGATTCGGCTGTCCTTCAAGGTCCGGGTCATGACGACGAATCGCATAGTCGGCGAGCGCGATGACGTCATCAATCGATCCGGCCGCAGAGGCATATTGGAACGTGCCCACGCGTAAGTGGCTCGACGCGACGCGCGTCAAGATGGCACCATGCTTCGGTCCTTGACGCATGATCGGCTCACCGGTCGTGACGACGGCGAGCGCCCGGTTCGTCGGGATGCCGAGGGCGTGCATCGCCTCACTGATGAGGAACTCGCGCACCATCGGTCCAACGGCGGCACGTCCATCACCACCACGTGAATACGCGGTCGGACCCGAACCTTTCAATTGAACATCGAAACGCTTTCCGTTCGGGGCGACATGTTCCCCGAGCACGAGTGCCCGCCCGTCACCGAGCATCGTGAAATGGCCGAACTGGTGGCCGGCATACGCTTGCGAGAACGACGTGTCGGTCTGGCGATTCCCAGCGAAGAGCGTGACGTCTTGGTGCGCTTCGTCGTCGAGGCCGAGCGTCCCGGCGAGTGATTCGTTCCAAAGGACGAGCTCGGGCTTGTCGACCGGATGGATTGGCCCCCGGTCGTAAAAGATGTCACGGAGATCGAGGTAGGTCGCCTCGAAATTCCAATTGGTTGTCATGGTGATTCCCCCTTCTTCGCCTCGAGTATAGCACAGCCGATTCCGTGCGTAGCGCTTCGCGAATTTTGGTAAGATGAGAGAGAAGTGTGAAAACGGGAGTGATGGAAGATGGAGACGAGACAAGATGTATTTGATTGGCTGCATGGCCAGCTACGGTTCGGGATTAAGCCGGGCCTGAAACGGATCGGGTGGATGCTGAACGAGCTACAAGTCAAGGAGTTACCGTCGATTCATGTGGCAGGGACGAACGGGAAAGGGTCGACGGTCGCTTTCTTGCGGGCGATGGCGATGAAACAGGGCTTGAACGTCGGGTCGTTCATCTCGCCGTATATCATCCAGTTCGAGGAGCGAATCATGTTGAACGGGGAGCCGATTCGTGAAGACGACCTCGTCCAAATCGCCAATCGCGTCCGCGACTGTGCCGCCAAGTCGCCGGAGACGTTGACGGAGTTCGAACTGCTGACGGTCATGGCCTGGCTCTATTTCTATGAGCAACAGCCTGACCTCGTCATTTGGGAAGTCGGGCTCGGCGGCCGCCTCGACTCGACGAACGTGTTGCAGAAGCCGCTCGCGACCATCGTGACATCGATTGGGCATGACCATCAAGGTATCCTCGGTGACACGCTCGAAGAGATTGCCCTCGAGAAGTTCGGCATCATGAAGCCGGGCGTGCCGATGTTCCATAGCTTGACGGAGCAGCGGTTGATTTCCTTGCTCGAACAACAAGGACGAGAGATGGATGCGCCGATACAAGACGTCACGTCACTCGTCACGTCAATTGAGGATGGGGCCGACACGGTCGTCACGTATGATGGGATGCCTCCGGTGACATTAGGTTTGACCGGACATCATCAAGCTTACAACGGGGCATGTGCCGTCGCCGTCGCGCACTATCTTGGCTGGAAGAAAGAAGCGATTCAAGCGGGACTCGAGTCGGCGCAACATCCGGGACGCTATGAACTGATCTCGAGACAGCCTCGCATCGTGCTCGACGGGGCGCATAACGCAGAAGGCGTCGCCGCGCTCGTCGAGCAATTGAAACTCGAGCGTGACGTGACCGTGCTCGCCGCCATTCTCGCAGACAAGGACCGCGAGGCGATGGTCGCGTCGCTCCAGACGGTGGCGGACGTCTATGAGACGACGTTCGATTTTCCGCGTACCCGAACGAAAGACAGTCTGATTGCCGACGGGGCCCGTTACGTGGACTGGCAGGATTGGTTGGCATCATGGCTCGAAACACCGAAATCCGAGACGCTCGTCGTGACCGGGTCGCTCTACTTCATCAGTGAGGTCAGAACCTATTTCCAAAGTTTGAAAAAAACCGCTTGTGAACAGGAAGAAAAAGGGGTATGAATTAACTGAAGAAGTGTGATGACAAACCGACTGGAGGCACAACGATGAAGAGGCAGCTAAGATCCAAGTACGGGTTCCTCATAGTGATAGGGATGGTCTTATTGTTGTTCGCATATACGTCAACGTTTGCGAATAATCAAGGAATCGTATTAAAAAATCCTATTAGTGATGAGTTAGAACGAAAAGTTACACCTGATGCGGTATTAGTAGGAGAAAAGGTTAAGTTGGAATATCGTTTTGCCTTAAATAACGTTCTTGATTTTGAAAAAGGTCCGAATATCAATTCGTATAAATACGTTGAATGGGCGGTAACCATTAATGAGACGATTCCGGAAGGTTTCGAGGTAAATAAGGCTGAAGTAGAAAAAAAGGGGCTTGTGTATTCTTCTGCTACACGTTCGTTGACAGGGACGGTTGAGATTATGTGTGGTAAGAAGAACTTGGGACTAGAATCTTGTAATGAATACAAAAATGAGGCGTTTTACGATTCGTTGACACTTGAGTTGACGGCTACGAAGCCAGGAACGTTTCAATTTACGAACGGTCGATTTTCTTATTCGTTAGAGGCAGATCACGCTGGGAACGGTAATGGTTCAGTAAAACATGATCGTTCAATTTCAGATCCAGGTAGCAAATTGCCTAGCTCAACTGTTACCGTTGAAGCATTGAATATCAAACTTCCATCAGAGTTGAATTTGTATTTGAATGAAACTGGAAACGTGAATGCTGAGATATCGACAGTAAAAGCGAAAATGCCTTCCACTGTAACGCTTAAATGGAGCATTGTGAATCCTGAAGTCGTAAAACAGACAAATGTCGCTAAGCAAAGTTTATCAGTTGAGGCGTTAAAAGTCGGAACGACGACGATTCAAGCTGTTTATGTTCATAGCAACGGATATGAATCGAAATCCCAACCGGTGACGGTAAAAGTCAGATTGCCTGATCTCGCAATTGACTCTACGGACAAAGTGTTATGGGTCTATCAAAATAAGAGTGGGAGCTTAGTGAAACAACAAGCAGTGTTGAACCTCACGCAATTAATTGGTGATAACCAAGTCGTCAACAATCCGTTCGATGCCACGTGGGCCGTGAACTCTACTGCACTCAGCATCGTATCGAGTCAAAACTCGACGGCGACGGTCCAAGCCGAACACGGAAGTACCGGGAACGTATCGGTAATCGCGGCTTTGACGAAATACCCAGGTCAAACAGAAACGTCTTTGATTGAAGTGAAAGAATACCCACAACGTGTCGCGACACCTAACGTTGTGTTATATATGTCGGACAGTCCTTACGAGTACCCTGTTAAGTTCTGGCCGGAGACGGCGAACGTGACGGGTTACGGACTCACAGTGTTAGAGGGTAAGGACGTGCTCAAAGCTGAAAATGGCGTATTGACACTCGTGAGGCCAGGAATCGCTAAGGTGGGGCTTGTAACGCAGGATGTGAGCGCCTCCTTTGAGGCGGGAGAAGGTCCTGAAGTTATCAGCCAGACGTTCTACGTTCAGGTCAAAGAAGGTGCCGATCCGAATCCAGGTACTGCGGAGCCATCAACTGATTTCTATTAATGACGCCACAGAAAAGAAGCTACTCACGCGAGTAGCTTCTTTATTATTGCTTCAGTTGTTGGCCGACAAACAGTTGCAACTGGTTCGTGACCGGTAGTGTAGTGATTTGTCGGAATACGCCTTCGTTGTATTCCATGACGAGACGAGATTTATCGACTTCAGCATAAGCGTCAACATTTCCCGGGGCGAAAGATGCTTGTTTATTTGCCTGTTCCGGCAACGATTTGAATGTGCCGCGGAACGTGTTCACTTCGAGTGGGCCTTTACTATATAGACCGCCTTTCATGTTGACGATTGATCCGACAGCATAGAGACGAGTCGGTTCAGTCGAGGCGCTGTACATGAACGCTTGTAGTGTAGAAGACGTGTTCTGGAACTCATTGATTCGGTTTAACAAAATTTTCCCTTTGGAGAGGAGTACGAGTGAACTGTCATTGCCCCCCGCGGTCGCCGGCAACAAGTCAGCCCCATCGATATACGTATCACCGAGCGCATATACCGTTGTATTAAAAGCGACCTTTCCACGAATCGTTAAATCGCCGTTAATGATCAGGGGGCGACTGATTGTGATCTCATTCAATGAATCGATGGTTACGTCGCCATCTAATAGAAGCGGGGTTGTCTTGCTAGCGATTGATTTTGAAATGACAATCGAGATACCGTCCTTGCCCGTATAGTTAGCGATTGCCTCCGGGTGTAGCCTCACGATTTGCATGCCAGTGATGGCATCTAATTTACCTTGATCGATCAAATTAGTTTTCAGCAATTCTGGTTTGTTCGAGTTAACGGGGCGATAGATTTGTTCGATGAATGGCTCATTCGTTCGAGTGATATTCGATTTAGCAAAGATTTCATCGGCCGGATTGGCATTATACGGGATGTCCGCCAAAGAACCCATAAACCGATTCACGTATTGAACGACCGAGTAACCGTAATTGAAATTGGAGAAGCTGCTTTCGACCGGACCAATCTCAGGTTCATGGTTCACACCTGGAGTAGTCGAGTTCGTGAAATAGTTCGGAGTTTCACAGCCGTCGCACGTCGCCCCGTTTCCGAGGTCAATGCGGCCATCGAGATAAAACCGGCTCGAAGCGCTATTGTTCAGCGTGTTGATTTGGTCTTTCAGTTGGTACTTCGCGTCGCGTTCGAGTGCGAGCTCCGTACCTGCAAACAAGTTCCCTTCAATCTTCGGTGGACCGTTGACCGTCAACGTGTCGTCCGACCCGAGCACATAATAGAGGAATGACGGGAGGGCCGTCACGTACACTTCCTGGCTATACGAGCTTGTTTGCATCGGCTGTTCCGGTTTCGCTTTCGTCGTCCCGGTCGCGGTCAACGTGAGCACCGTCGTGAACGGGGCGTTCGCCTGGTCCGCTGTCGAGCGGGTAATTGAGTAGCGGATATCGTTATCGCCCGATTGGCGCGTCCCTGCATACAACGTATCTTGTTTAAGTACAGTCTCGACTTTCGCCTGGAACAATTGCTCGTTCTCCATATATGGTTGGACGACGTTCGCATCGTGGAGCGGGAACGTCGCTCGGAGGTCGGCGACGAGCACATCGAGCACGCCTTTGACGTCGGTGTCGAGCTGTGTCTCGTCGACACGGAGATTCGTCTGCTTGTTCGTGGCCAAGTTGACTTGAATCGCTGCGAGCGAGAGGACGGCGAGTGCCGCCATCGTCACGAGGACGAGGATGAGGACGTAGCCTCGTTCATCTTGTTTCATTTGACTCCCTCTTTTCATAACGGGATAGTGCTCGTGAACGTTTTGACGAGCGTCGTATCTTCACGAGAGGCGAGTGTTACTTGAATTTCAATCAATCCAGAAGTGATATATGCCTCACGTCCGCGTCTCGGGTCGGTCACTTCGTCACGGAGGTCAATGTCGACGGCCTGAACGATGACGTTAGGGTTATTCGTCACAAAGCTCGAGGGGTCGAGCTCGAGCACGGCGTCCTCTATATAATCACCTTGCCGATACAGGATGCCTTCCGTCGAGATGCGTGGGGTATGGAGACGGTGGAACGAATATGTATCCCCGTTGACGGTCAAGGCGTCGAACTCGGTCCGGTTGATGTCTTGGAGGACACTCGTGATCAAATAGTCGGCCTCGCTTCGAAGCGAGCTCGTATCGTTCGTCAGACGGAAACCGAGCGAGCCGGACAAAAAGACGGTGATCACAATGCCGGCGAAGATGGCAGAGATGACGAGCGCGAGCAACAACTCGACGAGCGTGACGCCATCCTCACGGTCACGGAAGCTCTGGAACGTCCGTCTCAGGGAATTTATCTTGAAGCGTCGCATTCGTCACCACTCCTTTCAAGGTAATCGGTTGGAGCAACGTCTCCGAGGCGACGGTAATCTCGACGTTGACGAGGTCAGCGGCCGGCTCATTGCCCGGAGAGAGGATGGTCACATCGAAGGCGCGCCCGTTGATGGTGACATCACACAAATCACAGACGTTGGCCGGTGTTTGTTGGAGCGCCGCGATATCGATCGGGTCCCGTGTCTCGGCTGCCCGACGTTTCAACGTATTGAGCGTGTTTTGGGCGACTTGGTTCGCCACGGTCCGGTCAAGATCCGAGGAGGTGATTCGCAAGCTTTGGGAGAAGATATTCATGAGCGATAATGCCAGGATTGAGACGACGACGATCGAGACGAGTACTTCGACGAGCGTGAAACCTTGTTCGGAACGGTCCAACGCATTGACCTCCTTTTCAAAATTCATTTAAAGATAGGAAAAAAGAGACTTTTCACCTGAAATAATTGTTATTTTCTGTACAATGCATATTATACTAAAGTTACAGTGGGAACGGATAGTAATTCAAAAGTCTCATTTGACTTGAAATAGAGGGGGAAATGGAATGAAGCGATATGGGATGCATTTGTTCATCCTGGCGGGACTCGTGCTGCTCGTGTCATTGCCGACGATTGGGCTCGTGAACTATCTCGACGCCTCGGCGAAGACGACTGCTACATATAAAGAGACGACCGTGGCCGGTATCGACGTGTCGGGGATGACGAAGCAAGAGGCGGTCGTCCGACTCGATAACGCCATCAAAGACTTCAATAACACGCCGTTCACGGTGACGCTCGTCGATGGGACGGCACTCGAGGTCGGCAAGGACGTCGTCTCATTCAACGTCGATGCGACGCTCAAGACGGCTTCTGAACCAGGTACATATCCGCTCGTCACGACGGTCGACGAAGAGCGATTGACGCCTTACTTAGAGAATCAACCGGTGACGCTATCGATGGTGACACCACCGCTCGTCGAAGCGGCATCGAACTTGAACTCGGACGTTGTCCTCGAGATGACGGCGACGGAGAGCGAAGTCGTCGCCTCGATCACGGTGAGTCCGACACCAGCGATGCGCTCGGCACTTGAACGAATGAACGGCTTCGAGATGGAGGCGGGGGATATCTTCAGCTTGAAAGCGTTCGGGGAAGATTTTGACGCGCTCAGCACGCTCGGATCATCGATGTATCAATTGTTCGCGGCGACACCGTTCCAAATCCTCGAACGGGTGCAACATGAGACGCTCCCGTCCGGCATCGAGCTCGGCTACGACGTCAAAGTCGATGAACGCTCAAACTTCGCCGTCCAGAATACGGAACAGACGCCGTACGCGCTCATCGTGTTGGAAGAAGGGAACGCGATGACCGTCCAATTACTCGGCAAGATGTTCGTCGGCGCCTATGAATCGCGCGTCGAAGACGTGACGAGCGTCCCGTACCAAAATATCGTCCGCTTCTCGCCATCGCTCACGGCCGGCAGTTCGTCTGTGACCCAGTCCGGACAGACCGGCGAGTCAGGCAAGCTATACCGTGTCCGCATCACGGATACGGGCGAGTCGCTCGAACTGCTCGGATTCGATTTTTACGAGCCGATCCCGGAGATTGTGACGAAAAGTTCCGTCCCGCTTCCGCCTCCAGAGCCTGTCGAACCGGTCATCCCAACTTTCCCAGATGAAACACTGGAAGATGACCCGTTCGATGACGATGTAGAAGATGACGGATTGAATCAGTTTGAAGAACAGCCACCGGTTCATGACACGGATCCGGTACCAAGTGAGGGGGCAGTCGGATGATCGGATATTTGATTTTGATTGCCTTTTGGGTACTCGCCACATTGACTGTGTTCGCCTTGTCGATTCCGTACATTCGGAAACGCGAGACGAAAGGGGTCATCGTGTTGCTCGTCGCCGTGCTTTCGCTCGGCGTCTATAGCCTGTATGTTGAAGGGCTCGAGCGGACGTGGTGGGCGTGGGTCCTCCTCGCCCTCGGTTTGGCCGGCGGTGCGGCACTCAGTACGTTCATCGAACAGCGAGACGTCGCACAGGAGGTACCACAGAGGATGGTGAAGTAAGTTGAGAAGAATGAAAAAACGGCTCGGCGAGATGCTCGTCGAGGCGGGAATCATCACGCAAGCCCAGCTCGATGAAGCGCTCGCACAAAAGCGGACCGGGGAAAAGCTCGGGGATGCGCTCATGCGTTTGAACTATTTGACCGAGACCCAACTGATTCAAGTGTTGCACGAACAGTTGAACGTGCCGGTCATCTCATTATATTCAGAAGACATCAACGTGACCGTGACGAAACTCGTCCCGAAAGTCATCGCCCAAAAACATGACATCATGCCGATTTCGTTACAAGGGAACACCCTGTTCATCGCGACGGCGGACCCGCTCGACTTGATTGCCATCGATGACGTCAGGCTCCAGACCGGGATGAACATCGAGGTCGGGATCGCCACGCGCGAACAGATTCGCAAGACGATTGGTCGCTACTACGAGATGGACGCGTCACTCATCGAGATTTTAAAAGAAGAAGCGCCGGAACTCGAGCGCGAAGAGACGGCGTCGCGCGACGACGCGCCGGTCATCCGGCTCGTCAATCAGCTCTTCTTGAGCGCGATTGACCAGCGCGCCTCAGATATCCACTTTGACCCGCACGAGAAACAGTTGTACGTTCGTTTCCGGGTCGATGGTGACCTCCGGACCGAGGCGATTTATCCGAGAAAGATTCAAAGCGTCATGCTGACACGGCTCAAGGTCATGAGTAACTTAGACATCACCGAGAGCCGTTTGCCGCAGGACGGACGCATCAAATATACGCTGCGGGGCCGCCCGTACGACTTCCGCGTCTCGACGCTCCCGACGATGTATGGCGAAAAAATCGTCATCCGGGTGCTCGATTCTTCGGAAGGGTTGACCGATTTGACGAAACTCGACTTCGGCGACCAGAACGAGACGGTGTACCGCGACATGTTGAAACGGCCGAACGGGATTATCCTCATCACCGGGCCGACCGGATCAGGGAAGTCGTCGACGCTCTATGCGTCGCTACGCGAACTGAACGATGAATCGAAGAACATCATCACGGTCGAAGATCCGGTCGAGTATCAGCTCGACGGGATCAACCAAGTCCAGGTAAACACCAAGGTCGGCTTGACGTTCGCGTCGGGTCTGCGCTCGATTTTGCGACAAGATCCGAACATCGTCATGGTCGGGGAGATTCGTGACACCGAGACGGCCGAGATTGCCATCCGGGCGTCATTGACCGGTCACTTGGTGTTGTCGACGTTACATACGAACTCGGCCATCAGCTCGATCACCCGCTTGATTGATATGGGGGTCGAACCGTTCCTCGTCGCCGCCTCGACGTCCGGACTTGTCGCTCAGCGGCTCGTCCGTCGCGTCTGTCGGGACTGCGGGCACGAACAGCCGGTGTCGAAACGCGAACAGGAACTGTTTGCTGCTGAAGGCGTCCCCGTTGAAAGGATCATGCGTGGCAACGGTTGCGCCTCGTGTAACTTCACGGGGTACCGTGGACGGCTCGCCATCCATGAGGTCGTGCCGATTGATGAAGGATTACGCCGGTTGATTATGAACCAGGCGACGGAGGCCGAAATGGTCGCTTATGCGAGAGCACAAGGCGTCCGCTTCCTCCTCGCCGATGGACTTGAGAAAGTCGCACTCGGACTGACGAACACCGAAGAAATATTGAGAACAGTGATAACGGAGTGAGCCTATGATCCATCAGTCGATTGAAGTGATTTTAACGAAAGCGGTCGAACAACGCGCCTCGGACATCCATTTGACCGCCGGCTCGCCGCCGATTATTCGGGTCGACGGCAGCCTCATCACGATGGGTGACGAGAAAGTGTTGCCGCTCCATATCGAGAGTTATTTGAAAGAGATCATGACCGAAGAGATGCGGGGCCGGCTCGAGATGCAGCGTGACCTCGACTTCTCGTTCGGGGTCCCGCGCGTGTCGCGGTTCCGCGTCAACGCCTATTACCAACGGGGCACGGTCGCGATCGCGTTCCGGTCCATTTCCGGGGAAATCCCGACGATGAACGAGCTCGATTTGCCGCAAGTGTTAAAGCGGTTGATTGAGAAGCCATACGGCCTCATTCTCGTCACAGGACCGACGGGGTCGGGGAAGTCGACGACGCTCGCCGCGATGATTCATGAGATTAACCGGACGCAGCGCAAGCGCATTATCACGCTCGAAGATCCGATTGAGTATTTGCATTCGCACGATCAGAGCATCGTCGACCAGCGCGAGATTGGCTCGGACGTCATGAAGTTCGTCGACGGTCTTCGGGCCGCGCTCCGGCAAGACCCGGACGTCATCTTGCTCGGCGAGATGCGTGACCTCGAGACAATTTCGACGGCGATGACGGCCGCTGAGACGGGGCACCTCGTCATGGCTACGCTCCATACGTCGAGCGCGATGTCGACCGTCAGCCGTGTTATCGACGCGTTCCCGGCCGAGCAACAGGACCAGATTCGGACCCAGCTCGCCAACGTCCTGCTCGGTGTCGTCAGTCAGCGTCTTTTCCCGCGCGTCGACGTCCCGAAAGGTCGTGTCGCCGCGATGGAGATTATGATTGGCAATCCGGCCGTCGCCAACTTGATTCGGAACGAGAAGGAGTTCCAACTCCCGACCGTCATCCAGACGAACCGGCAGAACGGGATGCAGACGATGGACATGGCGATCGAACAGCTCGTCCGTCAAGGAGTCATCAACCCGAACGCCGTACCAAATGAAGAGAGGTGACTGAATGGCCATCTTCCAATATGAAGGCAAACTGCTGAACGGAAAGCGTAAGAAAGGGCGAGTCACCGCCGTCTCGCTCCGGGAGGCGAAAGAAAAACTTCGCCAAGAATCGATTCTCGTCACCGAGCTCGCTGAACTCGAGTCGACCGGATTGAATAAAGAAGTGAACCTGCTCCCGGAGCGGGTCAAGATTGAACATTTGATTATGTATGTGCGTCAGTTCGCGACGCTCATCCGGGCCGGCGTGCCAATCGTTCGGGCCACATCCATCTTGCGCGTCCAGACCGAATCGAAAGTGTTGAAGAAGACGCTCAGCCAAGTCGAGGACGATTTACGCGAAGGAATCGCCTTCTCGGAGGCGATCAAGAAACATCCGCGCGTGTTCTCGAACTTTTTTAGCTCGATGGCACTCGCAGGTGAGGCGAGCGGGAACTTGGAGGAGGCGCTCGACCAAATCGGGCTCCAGCTCCAAAAACAATATGACGTCAAACGGAAAGTCATCTCGGCGTTGACGTATCCGCTCGTCGTCTCGATTGTCGCCATCGGTGTCGTCGCGTTCCTCATGGTCAACGTCGTCCCGACATTCGCGAGCATCTTCGGACAGCTCGGCGGGGAACTCCCGCTCATCACGCGTATCGTCGTCGCCGTCTCCGATTTCGTCGCCGCCTATTGGTGGCTCATCTTCGGTGGGGCGCTCCTCGCCTTGCTCGTCTTCACCTGGATGTTGAAACGCGATAAGGAGCGCTACGTGATTGATGGATTGCTGTTGAAGATGCCGATTTTTGGGCCAATCGTCCTAAAGTCGCAAATCGCGTTATTGACGCGAAGTTTGGCCGTCTTGCTTCAAGCGGCTGTCCCGATTTTGTCGGCGATTGAAATTACTGAGAAAATCGTTTCAAACCGGGTCATCCGTAAAGGACTCGGCCAAGCACGGAAGATGATGGCGCAAGGGATTCCACTCCATGAACCGCTCGAACGGAACGATAGCTTTCCGCCGCTCATGACGCAAATGATTGCGGTTGGCGAGGAGAGCGGGGATTTAGACTCGATGTTGAACGAGGTCGCGGAGTTTTATGAGACCGAGGTCGAGACGACGACAGACCGCCTAAAATCGATTATCGAGCCACTGTTGATTGTCGTCTTGGCGAGCATCGTCGGCGTCATCGTCATCGCGATTGTCGTCCCGATGTTCCAAATTTATGGCGATATCCAAAATCAGTAGAAACTTTTTATTTATTTGCAGATTTGTATCTTTTCAATCCTATTTTTTGAATGTATAGTAAAATTGTTCTACTTTTTATTAGGTCTAAGGTAATGCATGCAGCACACAACACAGCACAACACACAAAAGGGGAGAATGAATCATGTTAGAGAAAATGAAAATGATTTGGCAAGATGCCAAACAATTGAAAGATGAGCGCGGACTCACGCTCGTCGAGTTGCTCGTCGTCGTCGTTATCTTGGGGATTATCGCAGCCATCGCCGTTGTCGCGATTGGTGGAATTATCGAGAACTCACGTAAAGATGCGATGGTTGCCGATGCGAAGCAGATGGTGAGCGCGGCTAAAATTCACACTACATCAAACCCAGGCGATGACACTTTAGTATTTACAACTGGTGGAAATGGACTTGAATATGTTGAAGGATTGAAAGATCCATTTGGTGATGGTGGATATGGAACTGCACAAGTTGTTATTGATGAAACGAGTGGTAAATATACTTATACTGTTCAATTAATTGGCGCTTCAAAAGCGATTGGTGAAGAAGAGCCCTTGGCAGAAGCTTCCGTCAATCGTGATGCAGTTAGTGATTTAGCAGATTAATGAATTTTTCCGGCTGGCGCTGGGCACTCGCTCAGCCTAGCCGGTTTTCTGTTTTTGGCATATACTTACAAGTAAGGAAGTGACCTCGATTGGTTGAACTCATCGGACTCATTTATAGCCTCGTCCTCGGGGCCGTCATCACGTCATTCACGAACGTCGTCGGGCTCCGCGTGCCACGCAAACAGTCCATCGTCACGCCGCGCTCGCATTGTCCGTCATGTGGACACGTCCTATCGGCTTGGGAACTGATTCCGGTCTTCGGTTACGTGTTCCTGCGCGGGAAATGCCGCGGTTGTGGCGGGCGGATCGCGCCGACGTACCCGCTCTTCGAACTGCTCGGAGCGGTCGGTTACGCCTACAGTTTCTGGCTGTATGGCTTTAGCCTCACGACGCTTCTCGCCTTCGTCTTCTTATCGACGCTCCTCGCTTTGGCGATGTCGGACTTGTCGACGATGCTCGTGCCGAACGTGATTCTCATGTTCACGGCACCGGTCCTCCTCTTGCTCGCCTATAGTGCAGGCGTCGTCTGGTGGAGCCCGATTGCTGGAGCGGCGCTCGGCTTTTCCGTCCTCGCCACCGTTTTTTTCGTCTCCAAGGGGGGACTTGGGGCCGGCGATGTCAAACTATTTACAGTAATCGGGCTCGTCCTCGGGCCGCGCGACGTTCTCGTCGCACTCTTTTTATCGAGCCTGATTGGAGCGGTCGTCGGATTGACGCTCATCGGCTTGAAACGGATGGATCGCAAACAACCGATTCCATTCGTGCCGTCGATCGCACTCGGCACGATGCTGACGTTTTGGTTCAGCGAACGCTTCTTTGATTGGTATTTTGATTTGATGTAGGGGGAAACCAGCATGAGCCGGTCTATAGAGAAAGGAACGGTCGCGTATTTCTCGTTCGATGCGCTCAGCATCCACGGGGCCGTGATTAAACAGGGCGTGTTCAAACGCAGCGCCTCCGTCCAATTGGCGAAAGGTGCCTATACGGGAGGACGCATCGAAGACGAGAACGCATTCGGTCTCGCCTTTGATGAACTGTGCCGTAAACTGAAAGTACGAAAAGGGATGGTCTGTGCCGTCGACATGGCCGAGACCGAAGTGTTGTCCCGCAAAGTCGAGATTCCATCGACGATCCCGAAAGATGAGATCCGCGGCTATCTGTTCATGGAAATCGGCAGCTCGATCATCTTACCGTTCGACGACGTCGCCTTCGACTATGAGGTGCTCGGCGAGACGGACACGAAGACCGAGGTCATGCTCCACGCCGTCTCGGTCGATTTGACGAAAGCCATCCGCGCTTACATGAAGAAACGCGGGTTCCAATTGAAGAAAATCGTTCCACGCCCGGTCGCGATCGCGAACGGCGTGAGCCGACTCGAGACGCTCGACCCGCTCAAATCGACGCTCCTCTGGCACGTGACACCGTTCGCGCACCAGTTGCTCGTCCTTGAGGAAGGGCAAGTCCGGTTCATCCGGGCCATCGAGACCGACCTCCCGTATCGCGCCGAGACGACGGACGGAATCATTACGTATACATATAGCGGCTCGAAGGAGACGCTCGCGACGCAGACGGATGAGTGGTTGAACGAACTCGCTCGCTTCCTCGACTTCTATCGCTACTCGCTCCGGACGGACGGACGTCCGATTGACGAGTTGCTCGTCTCGGGGACGGTCCCGAACCTCGATGACCTCGTCCGGACGATTGAAAGCGAGGCGATGGTGCCGGTCAAACGCATCGACGACCCGCTCCCGCTCTCGCACGCGACGCCGTTGTCGCACCAGATGTTGCCGCTCCTCGGCATGGCGACGCTCGACAAGGAACACGATGCCAACTTCATCAACTCGACCGATGTGACACTCCGGTGGCCGATTATCGCGAGCTTGCTCGCGCTCTTGATTGGCGGCGGGGCGACCGGGTACTTGTTCTATGAAGTGAACGAGATGAAACAGAACGAGGCGCAGGTTGAGGAACAGTTGCAGCTCGTCCGCATCTATCAGACCGAGCAAGTGAACTCGAAGGGGCAGCAAGTCCTGTCGCTCGACCAGACGGTGACGGCGCTCTCGGCCGAAGAGAAATTGGCCGTGCCAGCACTGCGGGCCTTGACGGAACAATTGCCGCCGACGGGCTACGTGTTGACGTATAACTACGCCGACGGTTCGCTCATGAGCGTGCGCACGCAGTTTGAGACGCTCGCCGATTTGAACGTGTTCCAACGCTCGCTGTTGAACGACGTGCGGTTTGAGAACGTCAAACTGCTCGGTGTGACGACCGAGACGAAAGCGGAGACGGAACAAGAAGAGACGGACACTGACACGGATTCGACGCTGTCGCCGAGCGTGCTCGACTCGACAGACGAACCGCTCCCGCGCTATATCGGCGAATTCACCTTCACGTTCCTCGATGCCGAACCGGAGACGCCGGAAGGGGAGACCCCAGATGGTGAGATCCCGGACGGCGAGACGGAAGAGACGACCGATGAGGAGGTGGTGAGCGAATGAAACGCTCGACGATTTATTTGATTTTCACAATCTGTTTGTTTGCGGCCATCGCCGTACCTTCTTATTTCGGTTACCAGTATTTCATCCACCAAGGCAACGTCAAGTCGCTCGAACGGGAACTTTCGCTCGAACAGACGAAGCTCGAACTGTTGCGCCAAGAAGGCGACGTCGTCGACGTCGCCGACTCCCAGCGCCTGCAGACGCGTGTCCCGACCGAGGCGGCGCTCGACACGGTCGTCGAGACGTTGTCGCAGGCGAGTCAACTGTCGGACGTCCGCGTGACGAGCATCGCCTTCGCTGACGGCATCATCGCCGAATCGGAAGTGCCGGAAGACATCGACGAGCCGGAACCGAACGATGTGAGCGCGACGGCTGAACCGGCCGAACCGGTCGAAATCACGCCGGTCAACGCCTCATCGGTCCGCTCGACGGTGTCGCTCCAGGCGGACACGTACGAGTCGCTCGTCTTGTTCCTCGAGTCGGTCGAGTCGATGAACCGGATTCACATCTTGCGCACGGTCCAGTTCACCGGACCGACGGAGACGGGACCGAACACGACCGAGACGGCCGAGCCGCTCGACTTCACGGTCGAACTCGACGCGTTCTATCGCCCGGACCTTGATCAACTCGTCGAGGACCGGTACGTACCGGCCCAGACGTTCACACCGAAAGACATCCCGGTGTACGACTATACGACACCATGATTCGAGCGTCCCTTCGAAAAGGAGGGACGTTTTTTTGAGGCGTCGCGGATTGTAAACGCCTGCCCGTTTGCCTACAATCAACAGTGAAGTGTGATACGGGAAAGAAGCCCGTTACGCACATATGGAAGGAGTCGTTACAATGAAACCAACACAGAAACGTGTCATCCTCGCCTCGATGTCGCCGCGGCGGACCGAGCTGTTGACCCAGGCCGGGATCACCCATGAGGTCATCCCCTCGAACGTCATCGAAGGGACGAACGGTCGGGAGCACCCGGACGAGTACGTCGGACGCCTCGCCCGCGAGAAAGCGATGGACGTCGCCCGTGACAACCGTGACGCCGTCGTCATCGGCTCGGATACGGTCGTCGTCTTAGACGGGACGATTTTAGAGAAGCCGAAAGACCGGGACGACGCGCGGGACATGCTGCAACGCTTATCGGGCGCGACACATGAAGTGCTCACCGGCGTCAGCATCATCGGGCCCGAGCGGCAAGACTTGTTCGTCACGACGACGCACGTCACGTTCATCGATATCCCGGACGCATGGCTAGACGGCTATCTCGATTCGACGGAGCCGTATGACAAGGCCGGGGCCTACGGGATTCAAGGATCGGGCGGTCTGTTCGTCGAACGGCTCGAAGGCGACTTTTATAACGTCGTCGGTCTGCCGATTCGTCCGCTCGTCGAGACGCTCGGACGACACGGGGTATCGCCGCGCTTTCTGTGAATGAAGCGAAAGTTGGTGAAGGAATGACCATGGTGCTCGACCGAAGTGTTGAATCCGCAATCGCCCGGCTGCTCCAAATCGGGGGCAGAGGTGGCGACCCGCACGAGACGGCCCGACGGCTGTCCGACGTATATCCGACGCTCCGGGCGCTGTCGCAGGCGTCCGTGAGCGACCTCTGTCAAATCGAAGGCATGACGAAGAAGAAAGCCGAGCAGTTGCTCGCGGCGTTCGCGATTGGTCTCCGTTATGTCGAGGAACCGAAAGTGGAGACGCCGACGATTCGTTCGCCGCAGGACGCCTATGAACTGCTCCGTGATGAGCTCCGGCTGTTGAATCAGGAACATTTCATCTGCCTGTATTTGAACACGAAGAATCAGCTCATCGCCCGCAAGACGTTGTTCGTCGGTGGTCTCAATTCGTCGATCGTCCATCCGCGCGACGTGTTTCGCGAGGCGCTTAAACTGTCGGCGGCGTGTTTCATCGCCGTCCATAACCATCCGAGCGGGGACGCGACCCCGAGCCGGGAAGACATCGAGGTGTCGGAGCGTCTCGTCGAGGCAGGTCATATCGTCGGCATCGCTTGCCTCGATCACGTCATCATCGGGGAGGACCATTACGTCAGTATGAAGCAAAGAGGGTATATGAACGGGTGAACGGTGGGCAGGCGCATATGCGTCTGCTTTTTATTTGTAGATTGATGTAATTATATTTTTTGTTTCTTCTAAAATGAGGTGATTTAGTGATGCCCTAGGCCTATATAAAATCTTATTTATTCATAATTCTTTTATAGTTGTCTTTATAAATCTTGTCATTCCATTGTTCTAAAAAGAAAAATGGCTTAGCAAGGCGTCATATACCATATGTTGACTCTTTATGGATTAATATTATTGTGAATCTAAAAAGCATGCGATTGAAGAGGTTGACCCTTATACATACGTGTGCAAGCAATGCAAAAAAATATATATGGGGCCCTTGTTGGTTATTTAACTTCTAAAAAACTGTTGCGCCATCGATCAATCAAAGTTAAATTACTTTTCGTGTCCGATTGTTAGGAAATGAATATTACTTGGGGGGGAATAAGATTGGTAGCAATAAACGTTATGTTTTTTTTAGTCGTGTCATTCTCTATAGCAGTTTTTTTTATGTTAATTTTAACGATAAAATTAAGTCCGAGAAATGCGAGAAAGCTTGAAATAATTGGGTACGGATTTTTAATCACCTTAAGTACATGGACAATTATCTTAAATCTAACTGCTGAAATGAAGGCTGACAGTGATTTATTAAGCTTAAATGAAAAATTACATATTATATGGTCATATGAAGGCGACAAAAACGATTATGTAAATAATAATGACATGAATGATTTATCACAAGATTATAAAAGACTTCATGAACAATGGCACGGTTTAGCTTTTGATGATACCCTATTAAAAACGCAGGATGAATATGTGAAATATATCAATTATGGGTTATTTTCACTTTCTACCCTATTTATATCGGTGGGTAGACTAAGTGAATTATTTAAGGTGAAACCAGAGGAAACAATCGCTAGGAAGTATCCTAAATATAAAAGAAAAAGAGCAAGAACAAAATGAGGTAATATGACTCGTATTACTTTAGGCTGCGGACGAACCAAATTGCATCTCCAATTCAGTTCATTTTTTTATGTTCAAAGAAACTGTAGCGCTTTGCTAGATATAAAATAATTAAACAAATATCCTTTTTGGCAAGTGTTCCTCCTCTCTATTATTAGCTAAAGTGAGATACTATATGATTTTCGATTTGAACTTGCATTGAATTGAATGTGAAGCAGGCAAAACGTCGCCTGCTTTTTTTGCGTTGGAAGGAGTCATCTGATATGGTGTCGAACCCCGAGAGTATACGTTTACATACGACTGACTGAGAGGGAATGTGATTAGACATGAGTGAGGAAACCATCTATCAGGAACTTGATTTAAAGCGGATATTGATAGACATAAAGGACGGGACGGTTCGATTGCACGATTTGGACGAGGAACGGGTCCTCCAGTCGATGCTCCATCACATCGGCTCGACGGATGCGGAGCTTCGGGACCAGTTGATTTATACGCTGTTTTATCGATTCATCATCGAAGACGAGCAACTGACGGACGAGCAATTGACGGACATGTTTCAGACGACGCTCAAATACCACTTGTTCCACGGCATCGGGGAGACGGCATCGGATACCGTCTTCACGCGGGCGTTCTCGACGCTGTTGATCGCCTTGATTGTGTATCAGGACCGGCAACGAGGCTTTTTATCGGAAGCGGATCTCGACATGTTGAAGGCGAAGCTCCTTGCCTATCTCGATTGTGAAATCGATACGAGAGGTTATGTGCCTGGGAAAGGCTGGGCCCATTCAATCGCCCATGTGGCCGATGCCTTCGACGAGCTCGTCCTGCATCCGCACCTTGACGAGACGGAGTTCAGCGAGATGCTTGAGGCGCTATGGGACAAAGTGTTGATTCCAAGCATATATGTGCATGATGAGGATGAGCGGTTGCTGAATCCCATCTTCGCCTTGCTCGGGCGCGGGATGGATGAGCACGAAATCATTGTTCTATTAGACGGCTTGCCGGCTCAATTGAGCGTACAAAAGCAGCAACTCGAGCCCGAACTTTATTGGCACGTCGTCCATAACGTGAAAACGTTTTTGAAGAGCTTTTTCGTGAAATTGGATGACACAAACCGACCGATGCTTCGAACCGCTGTGTTCGAGGCGTTGAAGCAGATTTGACGAGAACCCGTAACAATCTAGGCAGGCGCTTTCACGCGCTTGCTTTTTGATTTGCGTTTTTGTCGAAAAGAAGGCACACTAATATACGGTGAGACAGGACTGAGATGAACGTTATTGTAAATAACCTGTAATCGAATGAACGTTTTCAAACATGATTTTTCCGTTATAATAAAAAATAGTGTAACCAAGAGAGGAGCAGCACGTATGTTTCGTAGTTTTAACCGAGAAATCGGAATCGACCTTGGAACGGCAAATACGCTCGTTTATGTAAAAGGTCAAGGCATCGTTGTTCGTGAACCGTCGGTAGTGGCGTTCCGTACAGATACAGGTAGAATTGAGGCCGTGGGTAACCAGGCCAAGGATATGATTGGACGTACGCCGGGTAACGTCACGGCACGCCGTCCGATGAAAGATGGGGTTATCGCCGATTTCGAAACGACAGCGACGATGATCAAATACTTCATGGAGCAAGCGCAGAAGTCGAAGAGCGGTTTGTTCTCATCGAAGACGAACGTCATGATTTGTGTGCCAAGCGGCATCACGTCAGTTGAAAAACGTGCCGTGGAAGACGCAGCCAAGCAAGCTGGCGCGCGTGAAGCGTATACGATTGAAGAGCCGTTCGCGGCAGCAATCGGTGCCGGTCTCCCGGTTTGGGAACCGACAGGCTCGATGGTCGTGGATATCGGTGGCGGTACGACCGAAGTCGCAGTGATTTCACTCGGCGGCATCGTGACGAGCCAATCGATTCGTGTCGGCGGTGACGAAATGGATGACGCCATTATTCGTTACATCAAAAACAAATACAACCTCATGATCGGGGAGCGGACGTCAGAGACGCTCAAGATGGAAGTCGGTTCGGCTCGCATCGATGCTTCGAACGAAGATGAGAAGATGGAAATCCGTGGTCGCGATCTCGTGACAGGCCTTCCGAAACAAATCGAAGTCTCGGCTTCTGAAGTGTGCGAAGCACTTTCGGATACGGTCGAAGCGATTCTCGCTGGCGTGAAACAAACGCTTGAGCAGACGCCACCGGAACTTGCGGCTGACGTCATGGATCGCGGCATCGTCCTCACAGGCGGTGGCGCACTCCTCAAAAACTTGGATGACGTCATCTCGGACGAGACACATATCCCGACGCTCGTCGCGGATGAGCCGCTCGATTGCGTCGCCATCGGGACAGGAAAATCTCTTGAAATGATGGACGTCCTCCGTTCAAAATCAGGCATCTCGTCGCGTCGATGAGTGGTGACACACGATGAGCCGGTTCGTACGCAATAAAAAGCTCATCATCACGCTGATTGGTATCATCTTGTTCGTAGTCATCTTGGGGGTTTCGATTCGAGGACGGTCGGAATCCGCCTGGTACCAGGACGTCACGCGTGATGTGGTCGGAACGTTCCAACGGGTGTTCACGGTGCCGATCGGCTGGATGGACAGTACCGTGTCCTCGATTTCGAACGTACGCGATATTTATGAAGAGAACCGTCAATTGAAACAACATTTGACGAAATACGCGGAAGTGTCGGTCGAAGCCGATGACCTGCGCCGTGAGAACGAAGAATTGCGGCAAATGGTCGAGGCGGCCGATACGTCGCTCCGTGACTTCGATTTGATTCCCGCCGAAGTAATCGGGCGCACGCCGAACGACTGGCAACGCTATGTGACGATTAACGTCGGGGAAGAGCGCGGTGTCGAGAAAGGCATGGCCGTCACGGCCGCCGGCGGTATGGTCGGTCGCGTCATTCAAACGAGCGCCTACACGTCGCAAGTGCAACTCCTCTCGGACAACAACCGGACCAACAACGTCTCGGCCGTCGTCAAGGACGAGGACGGCAAAGCGACGTACGGGACGATTGACGGCTTCGACAGCGAGACGAACGAGCTCTTTTTCACGAAGGTCTCAAACAGCGTCAAGTTGAAAGAAGGCGAGATCGTGTCGACGTCAGGTCTCGGTGGCCGTTATCCGGCCGGTCTTGTCGTCGGAACGGTCGAGTCGATCGAAACGGATGAATATGGCGTGTCTCAAGTCGCCCGCATCAAACCAGAAGCGGACTTCAATGAGTTCTCGCAAATGTTCGTCATCAATCGAACGCTCGACGAACCGTTCTTGACGGGTCCCGAGGAAGGAGGAGCAGCGGGTGAGTAACATGAAAGTGTTCATCGCCCTGTTCCTCCTCTTTCTTATTGAAGGGACATGGGCCGCCATCTTCTCGTGGCACTATGTGACGCCGTTCTTGTATTTGACATTGATCGGCTTGATGTACGTCAGTTTGTATGGTCGCTTCGAGGCGGCGTTCGGATTCGGACTCGTCTTTGGACTGTTGTATGACATCGTCTACACCGACTTGCTCGGAATTTACTTATTTACTTTTTCACTCATTCCTCTCTTAGTCAGCTTCGTGTTAAAATATATAGGTGAGAACTTCTTCTCGGTCGTCATCACGTTCACGTTCATGATTCTCGTATTTTCTTTCGGGATCTTTAGCGTCATGACGGCGGTCGGTGGGACGACCATGACCATTCAAACACTATTAGTTGAACAGATTCCAGGGACGCTCGTCGCCAACGCCGTCGCCATCGCACTGTTATACGTGCCGATGACACGATACGTGGCGCCGCGACCTGTAGCGAAAAGAGGGTAGCCATGATGGAGCGTAAACGACATATTACGATTAAAGGACATCGCAACGGTATTGCAATCCACTTCAATCCACGGAGTGGCATCGATGAGGTGCTCGGAGAGCTTGAGGCCACGTTACAAGAAATGGAGCCGCCCTCTGGGAAGATTGCACTCAAGTTGCACGCGGGTACTCGTTATGTAGACGAGGAGCTGTCACGTCAAATTCGTGAAGTCGTCGCTCGTCATGGCGTTTTTTATATCGAGGAGCTATCGAGCGAGGTCATGTTGACCGAAGAAGCGAAAGCGACCTACGGCAAAAAGACGTTCCACTACCATAGCGGGACGATTCGAAGCGGGCAAGTGCTCGACTTTGATGGCTCGGTGCTCATTATCGGGGACATCAACCCGGGGTCCGAGGTTCGGGCGACGGGAAGTATCTATTGTTTAGGGACGATACGAGGAAATGTGCGTGCCGGTGTCGAAGGATGGGAGGAAGCGGTCATCACCGCCAGTCTGCTCCATCCGAAGTTTTTAGCGATCGGTGAACACGTGCTCGCGTCGGACGACGGCGAAGAGCTTCCGGAGATCGAGATGGGATGCGCATATCAGACGAATCAAGGTATTGAAATGACGCGTCTCCGTCAAGTCATGACTGGGCTGAAAGACGCATATGCAATGGAATTACAGAGAGGGTGAGTTAGATGGAGCAAGTAGTAGAGCCTGTACATACAGCGAAAGAAGTGAAGAAAGGTCGGGCCATCGTCGTGACGTCGGGGAAAGGTGGCGTCGGGAAGACGACCACGACCGCGAACCTCGGGACCGGCCTCGCATTGTCTGGTCACTCGGTCTGTCTCGTCGATACGGATATCGGTCTTCGTAACCTCGACATCATCTTGGGACTCGATAACCGCAGTATCTATAACCTCGTCGACGTCATCAACGGCCAATGCAAACTGCATCAGGCGCTCGTCCGTGACAAGCGGTTCGAAGAGATGTATCTCTTGCCTGCGGCCCAGTCGAAAGACAAGACATCGGTCCAACCGGAGCAAGTGAAAGAAATTATCGACCAGTTGAAGACGGAATATGATTTCGTGTTAATCGATTGCCCGGCCGGTATCGAGCAAGGCTTCATGAACGCCATCGCCGGCGCCGATGAGGCCGTCGTCGTGACGACGCCTGAGAAGGCGGCCGTTCAGGACGCGGACCGCATCATCGGCATGCTCGAGCAAGCGGAACATGTCGCTGCGCCGAAACTGATCGTCAACCGCGTCAAGAACCACCTCGTCGAATCAGGCGACATGCTCGACATCGATGACATCATGCGTATCTTGTCGATCGACCTGCTCGGCGTCGTCGTCGACGATGAAGAAGTCATCGCCGCCGCCAACCGTGGGGTACCGGTCACGATGAACCCGGACAACAACGCCGGACAAGCGTACCGCAACATCACGCGCCGCATTCTCGGCGAGTCGGTGCCGCTCATGTCGATTCAGACCGAACAAAAACCGGTCGGCTTCTGGACGCGGCTCATGATGAAATTTGGAATGAAAAAAGCCTAAGGCAACGAAAGTTGCCTTTTTGTGTCGAAAGGAGAGACGCATATGCGATTGATCTATGAACGGACGCCATCCATCGAACGGGCCATGCTCGTCGACGGGGAGCGTCTGCTCGAAGTCGAGGAACGTTTCATCGACCAATTATCGATCGGAACAATTCTCGAGGCCGCGATCGAACGGATTCACCCGTCGCTTGGCGCCGCTTTTTTGACGACCGGCGAAACGACGTTCTTCTTGCCGATTGCCGAGACGTTGAAAGCGCTCGAGGCGTATCCGAACGTGCCGGCGATCGGTCAGGCGGCCGTCGTCGGCCAGAAGCGACTCGTCCAAGTGACGAAAGAAGGCATCAACGGCAAACATCATAAAGTGACGGAGAACATCCGCTTCGGCGGACGCTATATCGTCTACTTCCCATATGGACGGCGCCAGCTGTATAGCCGTAAGCTCGACCTCGTCACCCAGGACCGGTTATCAAAAGTGTTCGAGCTCGAGGAGGCGGAAGGGGTGCTGTTCCGGACCGAGTCGGGGCAAGCGAGTCCGGCCGACCTTCAAGAAGAACTCGATTTGCTCCGGGCGCGTGCTGCGGAAGTCATCACGGCACGCCGGGGACAAGATGAGTTGTTGTGCGAACAGTTCGTGCGACGCCATGCGGTCGAATCGGTCATGTTGAATGACAAGGAAGCACAGGACCGGTTGACACGGCTCGAGGTCAACGTCGAACGCTACGTCGGCAAAGGCCGGATTAAAGAAGCGGCTCGGCTCGACGGGGCCATCGAAAAGCTCGGCCAACGGGTCGTCTGGCTCGATGGCGGTTCGTACGTGTTGATCGAGCAGGTCGAGACGATGACCGTCATCGACGTCAACAGCGGCAAGAACGTCGCCGTCAAAGACAAGGGGCGCGCCGCCGACACGATCAATGAGGCCGCGCTCTATACGACGATGGAACAGCTCCGCTTGCGCAATATCGGCGGCATGGTCGTCATCGACTTCCTGAGAGGTTCAAAGGACGGCCAGGCACGGCTCTTGAAGAAGATGAAAGAGCTCGGAGCTCGCGATCCGCGCCGTGTCGAAGTGTACGGTTTTACGCGGATGGGCTTGTTCGAGCTGTCGCGGGAACGGACCGGACGATCGATACAAGATCGGATGACGTATAACGGTAGCCCGTCGAAGCTTGCCGTCTTCTCGCAGCTGGAGCGGACGCTGATGGAGCTCGCGCCTCAAGTCGAGAGCGTCGTCGTGACGCTCCCGAGCAAGTGGCATGACGCGTTCTCGGACGGTTTTGACTGTACGGTCCTCCTCGTCGATGGGGAGCCAGATGTGGCGTTCTACGGGACGCTCGAGGAATGTCAGAATTTCGTATCTCGTCATTGACAATGTTTGAGCGAGAGTGGTATTATCTATAACGTTAGTTCGTTTGGAAGCACCCAAATGGCTACAACCGCACAGAACGGGTTTAAATGGTTCCGCCCTGCCCTGGATGGCGAGTCTGAGTTTAATAAGGAGGTGCACGTATATGTACGCAATCATCAAAACTGGTGGTAAGCAAATCAAAGTTGAAGCAGGTCAAGAGATCTACATCGAAAAACTCGATGCTGATGTCGAGGGTACTGTAGAATTCGGTGAAGTTCTTTTCGTTGGTGGTGACGATGTTAAAGTCGGAGCTCCACTCGTAGAGGGCGCTAAAGTCGTAGCAACTGTCGTTAAACACGGTCGCGCGAAGAAGATCACTGTCTTCAAAATGAAAGCTAAGAAAAACTACCGTCGTAAGCAAGGTCACCGTCAGCCTTACACGAAAGTTCGCATCGAGAAAATCGAAGCGTAAGCTATGATTCGAGTAATGGTCAGACGAGACGAAACGAAGTCGATTCGTTCCGTTGAAGTGACAGGTCACGCCAACTTTGCTGAACCCGGTTCTGATTTGGTCTGTGCCGGCGTTTCTGCCATCATCTTTGGGGCATATAACGCTGTCGAGGTACTTGCCGGTCAATCGCTTCTTGTAGAAATGGCAGACAAAACAGAGGGTGGCTACTTTTATGTCGAGACATATCCTGACGTATCACCGGAGGACATGACTCGCACCCAACTGTTATTAGAAGGGATGCTCGTGCAACTAGACACGATCGCCCATAGTTACGGTGATTATATCCAAATTGAACAATAGGAGGTGGACCTCATGTTACAATTGAACCTTCAGTTCTTCGCATCGAAAAAGGGAGTAGGATCGACTAAAAACGGTCGTGACTCGATTTCGAAACGCCTCGGCGCTAAACGCGCTGACGGACAGACTGTTTCAGCTGGATCAATCCTCTACCGTCAACGCGGTACGAAGATTCACCCAGGTGAAAACGTCGGCCGTGGTGGCGACGACACATTGTTTGCAAAAGTTGACGGCGTAGTACGCTTCGAGCGTCTTGGTCGCGACAAGAAACAAGTGAGCGTTTACCCAGTTGCGTAAGTAGAACCACGCAGAAGACTCTAGCCACTTATTTGGTTAGAGTCTTTTTTACTAGTTTTACTAGGAGAGGATTGCATGAACCCACAAGCAGCACTGAAACTATTATCGACCGTCCGTCACGAATGGATGAATCGGCTTCAGATGATCTCCTTGTACGCGGCGCTCGAGCCTGAAAAACTTGAGGAGCTGTACGAGCGATATCGTCAGCACGCCGACGAGGAGAGTGCGCTCATTCGCTTGGACATGCCGACGACGAGTCTCGTCCTCATGCAAGCGAACTGGGAAGGGCGGTTGACCTATAAGGTATCGGCCGACCGCGTGTCGCTAGACGACACGCGCGTGGCGGACAAGCTTGTCCGTCTTCTGTCAGGAACGGATGGACCGATTCATGTGACGTTCACGGATGGACTGATGGTCCGCGTCTTCGGTCACGTACCGGACGACGTGTTCACGTCAGATGAAGTGTACGAGCAAACAGTAGAATGTTCTACGTTCGTTATAAAGGAGGGGAATTAAATGTTTGTCGATCAGGTTAATATTTTTGTAAAAGCTGGAGACGGCGGTAAAGGGATGGTTGCGTTCCGCCGCGAGAAGTATGTTCCAGACGGTGGACCAGCAGGAGGAGACGGAGGTCACGGTGGTGACGTCGTCTTCGAAGTAGAAGAGGGATTGCGTACACTCGTTGATTTCCGATTCTCGAAAAAGTTCATCGCCCATGATGGTGAAAAAGGGATGTCGAAAGGCATGCACGGACGAAAAGCGAAGCCGCTCGTCGTCAAAGTCCCACCAGGTACGATCGTGTTCGATGCACAAACAGATACGGTCATCGCCGACCTTACCGAGCACGGCCAACGGGCCACGATCGCCAAAGGTGGACGTGGGGGCCGCGGGAACTGTCGTTTTGCGACGCCATCTAACCCGGCACCAGAGATCGCCGAGAACGGGGAGCCAGGTCAAGAGCGCGAATTGCGTCTTGAGTTGAAATTGCTCGCTGACGTCGGTCTTGTCGGATTCCCGTCAGTCGGGAAATCGACGCTCTTGTCAGTCGTCTCGTCGGCACGCCCGAAAATCGGCGCGTACCACTTCACGACGATCACACCGAACCTCGGTGTTGTCAAGACGGCGGACGACCGTGACTTCGTCATGGCCGATCTTCCGGGACTCATCGAAGGGGCGAGCCAAGGCGTCGGCCTCGGTCACCAATTCTTGCGTCACATCGAGCGGACAAAAGTCATCGTCCACATGATCGATATGAGCGGCATGGAAGGGCGCGACCCGTTCGAAGACTACACGACGATCAACCGCGAGCTCGAGTCGTACAACTTACGTCTCCTCGAGCGTCCGCAAATCGTCGTCGCCAACAAGATGGACATGCCGGATGCGCAGGAATTACTTGAGGAGTTCCAGAAGAAAATCGGAGATGACGTCAAAGTCTTCCCGATCTCGGCACTCGCCAAAGAAGGACTTCGCAACCTGCTCATCGAAGTAGCTAATCTTGTCGACTCGACACCTGAGTTCCCACTCGAAGAGCTCGAAGAGAAGACGGCCACACCACGTGTCGTTTATCGTTACGAGAAGGAAGAGAAGGGGTATCAGATTCATATTGATGACTACGATCGCTTCGTGATCACGGGGCCTCGTATCGAGAAGCTCTTCAAGATGACGAACTTCGACCATGATGAGTCGATCAAACGCTTCGCGCGTCAAATGCGTCAAATGGGCGTCGATGACGACCTTCGCAAGTTAGGTGCCGAAGACGGCAGCGTCGTCGCCATCTTGGACTTTGAATTCGAATTCGTCGAATAATCTTTTTAATTAGGAAATGGAGTGTGAAGTAAACGTGGACCCTGTGCCCTCGTCTAGTTTGATTCTTTACGTAGTTTTAGTTATGTTGTCAGCCTTTTTCTCTTCTGCCGAGACCGCGCTCTCGAGCGTGAACCGCGTCCGGATGATTCGCATGTCGGAAGACGGGGACAAGGGCGCCAAGCGTGTCCTTCATCTCGTCGACCGCTTCGACGATACGCTCTCGACGATTCTCGTCGGGAACAACATCGTCAACATCGGGGCGGCGACCGTCTCGACGGCCATCGCCACGAGTATTTACTCGGGCGGGACCGGCCTCGTCATCTCGACGTTCGCGACGACCGTCATCATCTTGATTTTCGGTGAGATTTTACCGAAATCGCTCGCGAAAGAGTTCGCCGAGAAGTATTCGCTTCTCATCAGCGGCATCTTGTTGTTCCTCGTCAAAGTCTTGAAACCGGTGACGATGATTTTCACTGGCTTGAAGAAGCTCGTACTCCGTATGATCGGGATGAACGACAAAGAACCGTCGGTGACGGAAGAAGAGTTGAAAGTGCTCGTTGATATGGGAGAAGAAGAAGGGGTGCTCGGCGAGACCGAAGCGGAACTCGTGCATAGCGCCTTCGCCTTTAATGACATCACGGTCGACGATGTGTTGACGCCGCGGATTGATATCCTCGCCGTCGACATCGACGATACGCTCGAAGAAATCAAAGACACAATCTTTAGCGGTGGACATTCTCGTCTACCGGTATATAAAGACTCGATTGACAACGTCATCGGGGTGTTGTCAGAACGTGATTTCCTTCGTTCGATGATGCGGGATGAAGTGACGGACGTCCGTTCGCTCATTCGTCCGCTCACATACGTATCACCGCAGACAAAGTTGATTGAACTGCTTCCTGTACTCCAGCAAAAACAATCGCACATGGCGATCGTCCTCGACGAGTTCGGTGGGACGGCCGGCCTGATCACACTCGAAGACATGCTCGAGGAGCTCGTCGGAGACATTTGGGATGAGCACGATGAGTCCATCGTCTATCTCAAACGACTCCGTGATGGCGTCTACGAGTGTATGGCCGACATGGATGTCGATGAGTTTGCGGATGAGATGGGAATTAAAGAACCTGAAGTAGATGCCAACACGATGGGTGGTTGGATCGTCGAACTGTTAGGAGACATTCCAGAGAAAGGTGCGCGTGTCACGTATGAGGACATGACGTTCACCGTTCTCCACGTCGAAAAGCGTCGGATTCGCAAGTTGCTCGTCGAGACGGGTCAATCCGAATCGGCGGAACAAGCGTAAACGAACAAAGGAGGGACCGCCAACCGGCGGTCCCTCCTTTTGTTTATACGGTATGATGGCGCTCGACGCGTTCGAGCAGCTCATATGGGCGAACTTTATAGATGGCGTGCGGCATATACGTCGGGTCGATCGCGTCAAGCAGGCGCATCTGGAAATGTTCGCGCTTGATATAGTCGCCGACGTTCGAGGCGTCGACTTTGAAGAAGCCGACTTCTTGCGTCTCGCCTTCTTGCGGTTGCAGGTCACCCGAGACGTAGCGGGCACGGAACGTGACACAGAGCACGCGGGAGGACACGTTTTGATAGATGCCGGTGATCCCGTCGACCTCAATCTCAATCCCGGTCTCTTCTCTCACTTCGCGATGCACGGCGTCGACGATCGATTCATGTTCCTCGACTTGTCCGCCCGGCATCTCATACGTATCGTTCCGGTGTGTGTTCTGGACGAGGAGTACCTCGCCGTCGGCGTTCGTGACGTAAGCCGTCACGGAGACGATCGTGCGCGGCGGTGTGTAGTGACCGGTCGGCATCATGAACTCCTCGCTCGACTTAATATATAAATCTTTACCGAGACGGGCCCGCTTCTTCATCGCCTCGCGGCGGAGACTGCTCGAGCGGTAATCACGTTCGACTTGTTCGTAATGCTGGCGGTCACGATATTCCCAGAGGGCCATGACCTCGTCTTTGTCTTCGGTCACCCAACGACCGACGAGACGGGCGCCGTGCGATACCTGAATCGGATACAGGTATGTATGAAAAAACTCGGTGAATTCTTCTAAGCGTTCAGGACGGATGGTATACGTTTTTCGACGATGGAACATGGTAATTCCTCCTTTGAAGGTGGTAATCTCTATTCCGAGAAAAAAAACGCTTTCCTCACTGTTCTTAATTCGGTACCGAATCTGTTTTTCCCTCTATTCAAAAAAGTCAGCTCGAGCGAATCTGCTCAGGCTGACTTTTTAAATAGACGCGGATTTGCGCGGATATAGCGGATGAAGGCATACAGTCCGACGCCGATGGCGACATACGGCAAGAACCCGTGGGTGACTTCGCCGATGTGACGCCAATTGCTGCCGAGCATCATCCCGAGTTTGACGAACACAAACGACCAGACGCCGAAGACGATAACGGTCACCGTCAAAAACTTCCGGAATGACAAGCGCATGACGCCGGCGCTGACGGCGAACAGCTGGCGCCAAATGACGCTCAGACAGACGATCCAGGCGCCATATGTCTCGAACCACGTCTCGGCGCGTTGTTGCTTCGCTTCACTGATCCGAAATGACTTATAGAGCCGAAGGGCGACAGGACGACCGCCATAGCGGCCAATCCAATAGAGAATGACTTGACTGAGGACGAACGCCGACCACGCGAGGAGGAAGACGAGCAGGAACGAGACGTCGAGAGAACCAATCAAATGGCCGCCGTAGGCGAGCACGAGCTCGTTCGGGATGAATTGAATGAAGATGCCGAGCGGGACGCTGAAGACGCCGCAACCGAGCAACAGTTGTTCAAAGAAATGCCACATGACCGTCCCCTCCTTTCCAAATTTTGTACGGTCTTTGTTCCATCCATCAGTATAACGGACATGAGCCGAAAGCAAAAGAAAAGATGTCACGTATTTGTGACATCTTAGTCGAGCTCGGAGACGAGAACGCCGAGTCGCTCGAGTTCCGAGACGGCGGCATCGATGGCGTCCTCGCTATCGGCCTCGAGCGTGTGGATATGCAAGCCACCCGTCAAATGCGACAGCGGGGCGGCCTGATTCGCCTCGATTCGTTCGAGGAAGGCACGGACGTCGCGACGACTCTTCACCATCATCTGACCCGTCAACGAACCGTAAACCGGGTGATCGATGATGACGTCCCGAATCGTGACGCCTTCGTCGACGATGGCGTTCATCTCCGCTTCCATGGCCTCGGCCTCGTGACGACAGACGATTTTACGGCTGTAGGCGGACGGCGACGACTCGCCTGGTAGATAGACGTATCCGCGGGCGGTCGCGACGATCTGATGGCCTTTCGCCTTCAAGAGCGACAAGTCTTGGACGACGACTTGTCGGCTGACGGCGACGCGGCGGGCGAGCTCAGAGCCGGTG
Organism: Exiguobacterium sp. J17977; assembly: GCF_018616375.1. Classification (GTDB taxonomy): domain Bacteria; phylum Bacillota; class Bacilli; order Exiguobacteriales; family Exiguobacteriaceae; genus Exiguobacterium; species Exiguobacterium mexicanum. Next base: position 250,251 of record NZ_JAEQBB010000003.1, read on the forward strand.
ATCGGCTCGGAACTCTGTTCAATCATTTCAAGTAACGTGCGCCGGCGTTCTTCACCGGCTAAGCGTTTGTTCATAAGATCCAACTCTCCTTGCTAAAGTGACGATGGCTTCGGCGAGTGCCGTCGTGGCTTCGACGGTCGTGTCTTCGCCGAAGGAAATGCGGACGAGGCCGTGGCAGGCGCTCGTCTCATAGCCGAGTGACTCGAGCATCCGGTTCGGTCCGTTCTGGCCGGCCCGGCAGGCCGAGCCTGCCGAGACTTGGAAGCCGAGCCCGTCGAGTTCGGTCATCCACCATTGGCCATCCCGCTGATTCGAGACGAACGAGAAGATGGCGGGGCTCTGCTGATCGAACTCGAGCCAGTCCACGTAAGACGATGTCTTCTCTTTCAAGATAGCACGAAACGCCAAGAAATTTCTTTCATGACGTGTCCGCGCCTCGTGCCGATCGGTGAACGCTTTGACGAACGCGCAGATGCCGGGGACGTCAATCGTGCCGGGACGGATGCCATACTGATGGTGTCCCGGATAGTAGGGCGGCGGCAACAGTCGTTCCATATAGAGGCCGCCTACGCCTTTTGGACCGCCGACCTTATGGGCGCTGAACGAGTAGGCGTCAATCCCGTCGACCGAGACGGGAATCTTGCCGAGCGCCTGGACGCCGTCGATATGGAGCAACACTTTCTTATATTTCAATTGGCAGAGGATATTGTGGAGCGGCAGCGTCCAGCCGGTGTCAGAGTTGACGTGCTGGAACGTCACGAGCCCGATATCCCGGTCGAGCAGTCGCGTGAACGTCTCCTGGTCGAAGCGACCGTCCTTTAGTTTCAGGCGATGGACGGTCACGCCTTCCGCCTCCCATTCGTCGAGGAGGAGGGCGACAGAGTCGTGCTCTTGCCACGACGTGATCACTTCACTGCCTTTCATGCGCTTGCGGAGACTCGTCAGCGCGATATAGTTGCTCTCCGAGCCGCTGCCGGTGAAGAGCAGTTTCCCACGGAGCATGTCGAGCCCGAGGGCCTGTTTCACCAGACGCCTGGCCTCGGTCAAGTAATCTTCGGCCATATATCCGTGCGTGTGGAGGGAAGACGGGTTACCGTATACGCTCCGCGCCATGGCGACGTAATGGTCAAGGGCGGATTTTGTCATCGGGTGCGTCGCCGCATAATCAAAGTAACGGTTCATCGTAAAGTTCCCCTTTTCTCATGTTGTCTTCTTCACAAAATTATGCGAAACTAGTTTACAAGTCAACATTACATATGAAAAACAGGTGATATACAGATGTCTTTACAGTTTGAACAGGTCGATGTTTTGATTATCGGGGCCGGCCTGGCCGCCGTGACGGTCGCCCTCCATCTGCCCCGGACGTTGAACGTCCTGCTCGTCGCCAAACATGAAGTGACGAGTGCGAACTCGGACTTGGCTCAGGGTGGCATCGCGAGTTCGTACTTGGAACCGTCGAGCGTCGACCATGAGCGGGATACGCTCGTCGCCTCGAAACTCGCGGCCGTGCCCGAGCGTGTTTATACACTCGTCGAGGAAGGGCGGACGGCGATTCAAGAGCTGGAGCGGTTCGGCGTCGTCTTCGACCGCGACGCGACAGGTTATGCGGTCGGTCGGGAAGGCGCCCACGGTTTGAATCGAATCTTTCACGTCGGGGGCGATGAGACGGGACGGCACGTGATGGCGACGCTGCGGCGTCAACTGCCGGACAATGTGACCGTCATGGAGCACGTCTTGATCGATGCGTTGACGAAAAGCGATGGCCGTGTGAGCGGGGCGACCGGTTTCAACGGGGAGACGCGCCTCCACGTTCAGGCCGGGGCCGTCGTCTTGGCGACCGGTGGCATCGGCGGTTTGATCGATTGGACGTCGAATTGTCGCTCGGTCACAGGAGACGGGCTCGTCTTGGCGGAAGCGGTCGGGGCACGGCTGACGAACTTGTCCCGGATTCAGTTTCATCCGACGCTGCTCGCAATCGATTCACCCCATCTCGTGACGGAAGCGTTGCGCGGGGCTGGAGCCACGCTCGTCGATACGTCTGGGAAGCATGTGATGGGACAACATCCGCTCGGCAGTCTCGCCCCGAGGGATGAGGTCGCACGAACGCTCACGAACCATACGGGACCGGTGTATTTGGATACGAGCCGTGTCGAACGGCTCGATGAGCGGTTCCCGAAGCTGGTGGCGACATGTGCCACGCACGGCATCGATGTCCGACGCATCCCGGTCCGGCCGGGACTACATTTCCATATGGGCGGTGTCGACGTCGATGCCTTTGGCCGAACGACGGTCGAAGGACTGTACGCGGTCGGTGAGGTCGCCGATACGGGCATCCATGGGAAGAATCGACTCGCGTCAAACTCGTTACTCGAATGCTGGGTGTTCGGGAAGCGGGTGGCGGCGGCGATGACGGTGGAGGAGAAGCCGTTCACGGTGAACGAGACGACCGCGTTTGAAGTGTCGGTGGATCTGTTCGGCCGCTATCGGCAACAGATTGGGGAATGGCTGACAATCTCGCCGCAACTCGGCAAAATCGTAAGTTTCTTAGAAAATACCCAACAACTGCCACGGACGAAACACGTGACAAGACAATTAAGTGAACAGACATTGAGTTTAGAAGCGGCACGGCTTTTGGCCCGCGCCATGATGAGGACGGAGGATGGTTATGAACAAGATCGCTTTGCGCGAACAGCTGACGGCATTTCTACATGAGGACATCGGCTTCGGCGATATTTCGAGCGGACTAATCGATCAGCGCGAGATGTCATTCGCCACGGTCACCGCCAAAATGGATGGGGTGTTCTGTGGCATGGACGTCGTCCTGGAGCTGGCCCAGATGCAACGTCTCGTCGTCGAGTCATGCCTGCCCGACGGCACGGTTGTCTCAACCGGGGATGAACTGTTCACGTTGCGGGGCAAGACACGGACGCTCCTCGAGACGGAACGAGTGCTGTTGAACCTCGTCCAACATTTGAGCGGGATTGCCACGATGACGCGGCGCTGCGTCGAACGACTCGCCGACCCGACGATCGCCGTCACCGATACGCGTAAGACGACACCAGGACTTCGCATGCTCGAGAAGCATGCCGTCCGTTCGGGTGGTGGGAAGAACCACCGGCTCCGGCTCGACGATGCCGTCATGATTAAAGACAACCACATCACGGCACTCGGTGGGATCACGAACGCGGTCGCCCGGGCCCGGACGCTGGCCGGTCATACGACGCCGATTGAAGTCGAGGTCGAGACGCTCGAACAGTTGCATGAGGCAATCAAGGCGAACGCCGACATCATCATGTTCGATAACCGGACGCCAGAAGAACTGAAGGCGTGGCGCGCGCTCGTCCCAAGTCATATCAAGACGGAGGCGTCAGGCGGCATCACCGTCGAGACGATCGCCTCGTATCGCGGTACGGGCGTCGACGTCATCTCAATCGGGCAGTTGACCCATTCGGTGACGGCGCTCGATTGTAGTTTAAATCTCGTAGGAGGAATCAAACATGCAGTTACTCGGAACGATGCCAGCGCTATACGCTGATTTGACGGTTGAACAGATGGAACAACGAATAGAAGCCATCAAGGCACGGCTAGGCAGCCGCCTGTTTTTACCGGCCCACCATTATCAAAAGGACGAGGTCGTCCAGTTCGCGGACGCGACCGGCGATTCGCTCCAGCTCGCACGGCTCGCCGAACAGATGAACGAGGCCGAATTCATCGTCTTTTGTGGCGTCCACTTCATGGCCGAGACGGCGGACATGCTGACGCGCGACGACCAGATTGTCATCTTGCCGGACATGCGGGCCGGGTGTTCGATGGCCGATATGGCTGATATCGATCAGACGGAGATCGCATGGGAAGAACTGACGGACACGTTCGGTGACAGTATCGTCCCAATCACGTACGTCAACTCGACGGCAGCCATCAAGGCGTTCGTCGGGAGAAATGGCGGGGCGACGGTCACGTCGTCGAACGCCCATGACATCGTGCGCTGGGCGCTCGAGGCCGGCGAACGGATTCTGTTCTTGCCGGACCAACATCTCGGACGCAACACGGCGTATGATTTGGGCGTGCCGCTCGAGGCGATGGCCGTCTGGGACCCGCTCCGGGAACGCCTCGTCTATGAAGGCGACATCGAGGACATCCGCGTCATTCTTTGGAAAGGGCACTGCTCGGTCCATGAGAAGTTCAACGTCGCCCAAATCGAGGCGTTACGGAAGAACGACCCGGAGCGACGCATCATCGTCCATCCTGAGTGTACGTTCGATGTCGTGCAGGCGGCGGATGAGGCTGGGTCGACATCATATATCATCGATCAAATCGAGGCGAGCGCGCCGGGGACGAAGTGGGCCGTCGGCACCGAGATGAACTTGGTCAACCGTCTTGCGGCAACGCACCCCGAGCTCGACATCAATTCGCTCAACCCGTACATGTGTCCGTGCTTGACGATGAACCGCATCGATTTGCCGCATCTGCTCTGGGCACTCGAGTCGCTCGAGACGGATCCGGTCAATATCATCCGCGTCGATCAAGAGACGACAAAGTGGGCGACACTCGCCCTAGAACGGATGCTCGCACGCTAAGGACAGGCAATCGCCTGTCCTTTTTTCGTGGCGATGGTTATGGTACAATGAATGCAGTTTTCCTATGAAGAGGAGATATGACCGTGATTGAATTCGTAAAAGGCTCCGTCGCCTATGTGTGCGCGGAATATATAACGTTGGATGTTTCGGGCGTCGGCTACAAAGTAAGTGTGCCTAACCCGTTTTTTTATCGTGAACAAGACGAACATGTAATCGTATTTACGCACCATTACGTGCGTGAAGACCAGCAGACGCTGTACGGTTTCCGCTCACGCCGGGAACGCGAACTGTTCAACAAACTGCTCGGTGTCAACGGCATCGGACCGAAAGGCGCACTCGCCATCGTCGCCTCGGGCGATATGGATGCCCTCATCGACGCAATCGAGACCGAGAACGAAAAGTATTTGATGAAGTTCCCAGGAGTCGGCAAGAAGACGGCCAAACAGATGGCGCTCGACTTGAAAGGCAAGCTGTCCGAGCTCGCCCCGGACTATGTGCCGAACACGGGCTTATTTGCCCAAGGCGCGTCCGAACTCGACGAGGCGTGCGAGGCGCTCGTCGCCCTCGGCTATTCGGAACGTGAGATCACACGTGTCCGCAAGGAATTGAACTCAGAAATATTGACGACAGACGCTTACATAAAGCGCGCCCTGCAATTGCTATTGAAATAAGGAGGAGACCATGGACGAACGATTGTTGTCACAATCCCATCAACAATATGAAGACTCAGAAGAGTGGAGCTTGCGTCCGCAAAAGTTCGAGCAGTATATCGGACAGGAGAAGGCGAAAGGCAACTTGTCGATCTTCATCCAAGCCGCGAAGCTACGAAGCGAGACGCTCGACCACGTCCTCCTCTACGGTCCCCCGGGACTCGGAAAGACGACGCTCGCCCAAATCATCGCCAACGAGATGGGTGTCGGCATCAAGACGACGGCCGGCCCGGCCATTGAACGTCCGGGTGACCTTGCCGCGATTCTGTCGACGCTCGAACCGGGCGACGTCCTGTTCATCGATGAGATTCATCGCTTGAGCCGCACGATTGAAGAGATTCTCTATCCAGCGATGGAGGACTACTGTCTCGACATCGTCTACGGACAAGGCGAGATGGCACGAAGCGTCCGCATCGATTTGCCGCCGTTCACGCTCGTCGGCGCGACGACACGGGCCGGGATGTTGTCGGCCCCGCTCCGTGACCGCTTTGGTGTGACGTTAAAGCTCGAATATTACGAGACGCATGAGCTCGCCGCCATCGTCAGCCGGACGGCCCAACTGTTCCGCCTGTCCATCTCACCAGAGGCGAGTGGCGCCATCGCCAAACGTTCCCGTGGCACGCCGCGAATCGCCAACCGGCTATTGCGCCGTGTCCGTGACTTCGCTCAAGTGGCAGGGACGAAAGAAATCGACCCGGCCATGGCTTCGAGCGCGCTCGACCGATTGCACGTCGATGCCCTCGGGCTCGATGAAGTCGACCACCGGCTGTTACGGGCGATGGTCGAACGGTTCGGAGGCGGACCGGTCGGACTCGAGACGCTTGCTGCGACGATCGGGGAGGACGCCCAGACAATCGAGGACGTGTATGAGCCGTACTTGTTACAGCAAGGGTTCCTTCAACGGACGCCGCGCGGCCGCATGATCACCCAGTACGCAAAGACGCATTTTGGCTATGAAGAGGAGTAAACGATATGCAAGACATTCAATTGAACGTAAACGATTATGATTTTGACTTACCGGAAGAACTGATTGCCCAAGTACCGCTCCTCGATCGGACGAGCTCACGACTGCTCGTCCTCGACCGCGACACGGGCGATATCGAGCATCGTCACTTCCGCGACGTGCTCGACTATTTGCAGGCAGGAGACGCCCTCGTCGTCAACGACTCGCGCGTGCTCCCGGCCCGCCTGTTCGGGGCGAAGCGAGAGACGGGCGGGAAAGTCGAACTGCTCTTACTCAAACAGACGGAAGATGATGTTTGGGAAGCACTCGTCAAACCGGCGAAGAAAGTCCGCGTCGGCGCCATCGTCGAGTTCGGCAACGGATTGCTCCGGGCCGAATGCGTCGAAGAGCTGCCGGAAGGGGGACGCCGCTTCAAGTTCGATTACGACGGGATTTTCTATGAGATTTTAGATGAGCTCGGCACGATGCCGCTCCCGCCATACATCCGTGAACAGCTAGACGACCAAGACCGTTATCAGACGGTGTACGCCCGTGAACGCGGGAGTGCGGCCGCACCGACGGCAGGTCTTCACTTCACGGAAGAACTGCTCGCAGCGGCAGAGGCGAAAGGCGTCAAGTTGATTCCGCTCACGCTTCATGTCGGGCTCGGTACGTTCCGTCCCGTCACGGCGGATACGATTGAAGAACACACGATGCACAGTGAGTATTTCGAGTTGTCGGCCGCTTCGGCCGAGGCACTCCGCGACGTCCGTGCAAACGGCGGCCGCGTCTTCGCGGTCGGGACGACATCGACCCGGACGCTCGAGACGATTGTGCGTGACCATGGGGATTTCGTCGAGTCATCGGGCTGGACGGACATCTTTATTTACCCAGGCGTCGCGTTGAAGGCGATTGATGGACTGATCACGAACTTCCATCTGCCGAAGTCGACACTCGTCATGCTCGTCTCGGCGTTCGCGTCGCGCGACATCATCTTGAACGCGTACCGCACGGCGGTACAAGAACGTTACCGCTTCTTCAGCTTTGGAGACGCGATGCTCATCACGAGGAAGGAAGAGAACAAATGACCAAACACGCAGTCACATACGAACACATCCACACATGTAAACAGACGGGAGCGCGGCATGGAATCGTCCACACGCCGCACGGCTCTTTCGAGACGCCAGTCTTCATGCCGGTCGGCACGCAGGCGACCGTCAAGACGATGGGCCCGGAACAAGTCAAGGCGATGGGGGCGAACATCATCCTGTCGAACACGTACCACCTTTGGATTCGTCCAGGACACGAAGTCGTCAAACAAGCCGGCGGCCTTCATAAGTTCATGAACTGGGACGGCGCGATTTTGACGGACTCGGGCGGCTTCCAAGTCTTCTCGCTCGCCGACCTGCGCAACATCCAAGAAGAAGGCGTCCATTTCCGCAACCACTTGAACGGCGACAAATTGTTCTTGTCACCGGAGAAAGCGATGGAGATTCAAAACGCGCTCGGTTCGGATATTATGATGGCGTTCGACGAGTGCCCGCCGTTCCCGGCGACACATGAATACATGAAGAAATCGGTCGAGCGGACGAGCCGTTGGGCAGAGCGTTGCCTCGCGGCACACGAGCGTCCACAGGATCAGGCGTTGTTCGGCATCATCCAAGGCGGCGAGTACGAAGATCTCCGTCGTCAAAGTGCGGCCGACCTCGTCTCGCTTGATTTCCCAGGTTACGCCGTCGGTGGATTATCGGTCGGCGAACCGAAAGACGTCATGTACCGCGCGCTCGAGTTCACGACGCCGTTCATGCCGGAGAACAAGCCGCGCTACTTGATGGGCGTCGGTTCACCGGATGCGTTGATTGAAGGCTCGATTCGCGGCATCGACATGTTCGACTGCGTCTTGCCGACCCGAATCGCCCGCAACGGGACGCTCATGACATCGAAAGGCCGCGTCACGATCAAACATGCGAAACATAAGACGGATTTCGGCCCAATCGACGAGAAGTGCGACTGCTACACGTGTAAGAACTATTCACGCGCGTACGTCCATCACTTGATTCGTGCCGACGAGATGTTCGGGCTTCACCTCTGCTCGACACACAACCTGCACTTCCTCGTGAACTTGATGAGTCAAGTACGTCAAGCCATCCGCGAAGACCGTCTCTTGGACTTCAAGGAAGAGTTTTTCGAAGAATATGGGTATAACAAACCAAACGCCAAGAATTTCTAATTGTTCTGACAGCGATTATGTGACAACGTTTCAGTTTCACGGTATAATGAACCTGATATTGAAGGAAAGGGTGAATTTTACGCATGGAAACTCTCGTAGCACTATTACCGATGATCCTTATTTTCGTCGTGTTCTACTTCTTGTTGATCCGTCCGCAGACGAAACGTCAGAAGGAAGTACAATCGATGCAAAACGCGCTTGAGCGTGGGGATCACGTCGTAACAATCGGCGGCCTTCACGGCGTCGTCCACCAAATCGAAGACACACAAGTCACATTGAAATGTGACCAGTCACTCCTCAAATTCAATCGCAGTGCGATTGCTGAAGTGACGAAAAAAGGCAACTCGTCATTCGCCGAGTAACCAAACAACGCCTGACCATCACTGGTCAGGCGTATTTTTGTGCAGCAAATAGTTGGGGGATAATCCGCCGTGCCGCTTCTTGTCCGCCATAGATGGCGCGGGCGAACGGTCCGACGACTAAATCGGCATAGGCTCCGGTCATGTAAAAGTTGTCGGTCCAAGCAAGGGTCTCGTCGAGGACGGGCGTACCGCATGGGGTGAGAGGCAAGTCGAGCTGCTCGAGGAGCGGTCGCAAAAACGACTGTCTCGTGTCGAGCGGTCGAATGCCCGTACAGCAGACAATCTCCGACGACGGTAGAGCGCGTCCATCGACATATAGCTGGTCGTCACGACGGACCGCATCGCCAATGACGTGATCAATCACGCCTTGACGGATGAGTCGTTTCACTTTGAGGACGAGATCGTTCGGGGACGTCCCAGGTCGACGCTCAGCTTTGACGAAGGAGCGTTTCTCGACCCAATCGTCTTCGAGTTGATGGAAGGCCCGTAAGCCTTTCGGTCCCATGAAGCTACGGTCGGCGTCGAACTGGCTCACCTCGAGCGGTCGTTTCGTGACGAGCGTGACGTGATGTCCTTGTTGGTGCCGAGACAAGACGTAATGGAGCGCCGTAATGCCGCCACCGACGATCGTCACTTCATGTTGTTCATGAGGTTGATCAGGCGAGAAGACATGTCGGCATCCCGGAAGTCCGGCCCAGTCCGGAAGATGGACGGTGTTCGATTGTCCCGTCGCGACGATCACCACGTCGGCCGTGATCCGCCGATTTGTCGTCTCGATTACGTAGACGTCATCGAATCGAGACACTCGTTCGACGGGTTCGTTCCCGACGAAACGGGACGGTAGCTGCCAGTCATCGATCGTCTGGTCGCAGTGGTCGTTAAACAGGGCGAGCGACGGGCGTCCGAACGTGTCTTTAAAGTGATGGGAGCCGTAATCGTAATTGGCGGCAAACTGTTTCAGCGCGTGCGGGTTGGACGAAAGATGATGGACTCGCGTCGAACGTAAATGCGACATCGAGATACGGCCGGTTTGTGTCTTCCAATTGCGGAGCGGCGAGTCGTTCGCGTCGATGATCATCAAATCGTCGAGTGCCCCACCTTGTTCTAAGTAGGATACGGCGAGCGTCATGCCATGAATGCCGCCACCGATAATCAAAATCCGTGTATGTGAAGAAATCATTGGGTCACCTCATAAATAGTAATCGTTACGATTTGTATCATAGCGGAAATGACAGCTTTTTGTCAAACTGTGTCAATACGACGAATCATCCACCTTATTTCTAAAAATCAAATTGAATCGTGAAAACGTTTGCATTATCGTCAAGTTGAGAAGAATCGGAAAGAAGGAGAAGAAGACATGGATGTGAAACGATTGCTACGCCCGCTTAAAAAATTGAAGGTTCGACGTCGTCCTGTGAGAGTGAAAGGCCGGTCGTCGATGCGGCGTAAAATGGCGACCGCGCTCGTACCGACGTTGATTGCCTTATTGATGGTCGGTGCGCTCGGCTCGTATCAATTACAGAATGCGACGTCCGAGTACGACCGGGTATTGAACGAACGTGTGCAGGACATGCTCGTCGCCGAGGATTTGGCGTTGACCGTGACGGATGCCGAACGCTATTTGAACTACTATCTGCTCGTCTCGAACCCGAAGACGCTCATCAGCCTCGAAGCGGCGCAGACGAAACGCGACGAGTTGATGAACAAGCTCGAACAGTCGTCGTCCGATTCGAAAGTCCTCGCCTGGATTGGCGACCTCGAGAAGTTCAATCAACATCTCGACACAGAAATGGCACGCGTCATCGATCTTCGTCAACAACAAGATGAAATCGGCTATAAAACGGTACTCAATACGAGCGTGACGCCGACGACGGACCGCGTCCGGATGACGGTGACCGATCTCGTCACGTATCAAGGCGAGGCGCTCGCTGCTGAGTCGGAAGCGGTCCAAGCGAGTGCCGGGCAGTCAATCATTTGGATGATCGTCATTAGTATCATCGGTGTCGCCATCGGTCTATTCTCGCTTCTCGCGCTCCAAAAGCTGTTCTTGAAGCCGATCAATCGACTCGTGAGCGAAGCGCGCGTCGTCGCTGAAGGCGATTTGACTGGGAGCGATATCGAGGTCGGCTCGAACGATGAGCTCGGTGACCTCGTCACGGCGTTCAACGATATGAAACGCAATCTCGTCGGCCTGATTCGTCAAGTCGGGGCGGCCTCGGACAAAGTGACGGCCTACTCGGAAGAACTGTATGCGAGCACGGACCACGTCGCCACGACGACGCAAGGTGTGGCCGGCTTGTTCGAACAGATGAACCTTGCCGCCCAAGTGTCGGCGAAACGGGCCGAGGAAGGGACGTCCGGCGTCAATCAAGCCGTCGTCGGCTTGAACCAAATCGCCTCTGCCTCGCAAGGTGTGAACGAGCAGACGATTCATACACTCGAAGCGGCGAGTGGGGGACTCGAAACGATTCAGTTGGCCGAACAGCAGATGCGGGAAATTCAACAAGCGAACGACTTGACGCAACAGATGGTCGAGCGCTTATCGAATCAATCGCTCGAGATTGAGAAAATCACGCGTTCCATCACGGCCATCACGGAACAGACGAACTTGCTCGCCTTGAACGCGGCGATTGAAGCGGCCCGAGCCGGAGAACACGGCAAAGGATTTGCCGTCGTTGCAGCCGAGGTCAGAAAACTCGCCGAAGAGTCGAAACAGTCAGCGAAACAAATTCAAGCGGTCGTCGTCGATATTCAGCGCGACACGTCGGAAGTCGAGGCGGCGTTCGATGTCACGAGTCAGCATGTGACGAGCGGCGTGACCCAAATGGGCGAAGTCGCCGGTGCGTTCCGTGAAATCGTCACCGTCATCCAAGAGACGTCTCGTCAAATGAGTGAGATTGCGGCAGCGACGGAAGAAGTAAGTGCGAATACGACCGAAGTCGCGGTCTCGGTCGAAGATATGTCGACGAATGCTGTCTCGACGCAACGAAGTGTCGAAGAGGCGGGCGCGAACGTCGAAGAGCAACTCGCCGCGATTCAAGAAATCAACGGCATCGCCGAGACGATGAGCCATATGTCGGTCGAGTTGAAAGATCTCGTACATCTCTTCAAAGCATAAAAATAGCGTCCCCTCGATTGTCGAGGAGACGCTATTTCATTACATTAACAAAATCAGGCTGGCTGCCATGACCATCATACCGGCGACCATGCCGTACACTGCATGGTGGGCCCGTCCGTATTCGCGGGCGGCTGGGAGCAATTCATCGAGCGAGATGAACACCATGATGCCACCGACGGCCGCGAAGATGATTCCGAACACCGTGTCGCTTAAGAACGGCATCAACAACAGGAAACCAACGGCCGCGCCAAGCGGTTCGGCGAGTCCGGATAAGAAGGACAGTTTCAGCGCCTTCTTCCGAGAGCCGGTCGCGTAGTAAATCGGGACCGAGACGGCAATCCCTTCTGGAATGTTGTGCAGTGCGATGGCGATGGCGATCGCTAAACCGACGGCCGGGTCATCGAGGGCCGAGATGAACGTAGCCAAACCTTCCGGGAAGTTGTGAATCGTGATGGCGAGTGCCATGAAGATTCCCATTTTATGAAGCCGCTGTTTCGTCTCATGATTCAACGGGACGCGTTCGGTCGCCGTCGTCGCGAGTTCTTGGGACGACGGGTCGTTTTGCATCGTCTCGACGAATTTGACTTCATGCGGGTTCTCAGGAGACGGGATGAACTTGTCAATCAAGGCGATTAACAACATACCGCCAAAGAACGCGAGGACTGTATAGAGTGTCCCGGTCTGCTCGCCATGGGCGCCGACGAGTTCATCGAGCGCTTTTGGGAAAATCTCGATAAAGGATACGTAAATCATGACCCCGCCTGAGAAGCCAAGGGACACCGACAAGAAGGCTGTGTTAGTCCGTTTGGCGAAGAAGGCGATCATACTTCCGATCCCCGTCGCGAGTCCAGCGAACAACGTCAGTAAAAAGGCATAGATAATCGTGCTATCCATTGGAAAGGACTCCTTTACGTGTAGTGTGTAAGTTGATAATCACATCATAGCTCAAGTTTTGCCCTAACGCAACATTTAGTCGTATACGCAAAAAAACGTGGGAAATCAACGCTCCCGTGTTACAATTTTAGGAAAACGATTGATAAATGTTTAGAATATTTGTAATGTTAACGAGAGAAGTTTTTTTACGAGAACATGTGTTTAGAAAGGAATTTGTCGTATGTACAAAAAAGGGAATATCGCGATCTTTGCGGTCATCATGATTGCAACGATCCTACTCGCCGTCTTGACGACACCTTGGGTCGTGAAGAACACGAACCTCGGCCTTGACCTCAAAGGCGGGTTTGAAGTACTTTACGAAGTCCAGCCGCTTGAAGACGGCGATGTCATCGATCAATCTGCGATGAATGCAACCGTTCGCGCCATCAACAACCGGGTCAACGTGCTCGGTGTGTCTGAACCGGACATCCGGATTGAGGACAGCAACCGAATCCGCGTTCAACTCGCGGGTGTTTCGAACCAAAACGATGCCCGCGAAGTGCTCTCGTCGACGGCACAACTCACGTTCCGTGACATCGACGACAACGTCCTCCTCGACGGGAAGGACTTGGCGCCGCGTGGTGCCTCGATCAGCTACGATCAGCAAGGGAACCCGGTCGTCGAATTGACGCTTCAGTCGGCAGAACAGTTCGGTGAAGTGACGTCTGAGATCGCACAGCGTCCGGCACCGGAAAACCGTCTCGTCATCTGGCTCGATTATGAGGAAGGTGACACGTACGAAGAAGAGATTCAAAAAGAGAACTCGAAAATCGTCTCGGACGCTTCGGTCAACGGACCGATTCTTTCAGATAAAGCCATCATCTCAGGTGGAGATATCGATGCCGAGAGCGGTCAACGTTTAGCCGATATCTTGAACGCCGGGGCACTCCCGGTCAAACTTGAAGAGATTTACTCGACGTCGGTCTCGGCCCAGTTCGGTCAAGACGCGCTTGAGAAGACCGTATTCGCGTCGGTCATCGGTGTCATCGCCATCTTCTTGTTCATGTTGTTCTTCTATCGTTTACCCGGTCTCGTCTCAATCATCACACTCATTTTGTATATCAACTTGATTATGTTGTTCTTTAACGGCATTAACGCCGTCTTGACGTTGCCAGGGATTGCCGGTCTCGTCCTCGGAATCGGTATGGCGGTCGATGCGAACATCATCACGGCCGAGCGGATTAAAGACGAGCTTCGCTCAGGGAAGTCGGTCCTATCGGCGTTCCGTGCCGGTAACCGTCGCTCGCTCAGTACGATTATCGATGCCAACTTGACGACGCTCATCTCGGCAGCGGTCTTGTTCTATTTCGGAACGAGTTCCGTCAAAGGGTTCGCGCTCATGCTCATGATTTCGATCGCGATGACATTCATCTCGAACGTCTTCATCTCGCGTTATTTGATGCACCTCCTCGTCGCAAGTCGTCTGTTCGACAAGCGTAAAGGCTGGTTTGGTGTGAAGGAGAGTGAAATCCGTGAACTTTAAGCTCACTGAATTAAACTATATTAAACCGATGCGCACGATGTTCCTCATCTCGTGTGCCGTCGTCATCATCGGTCTCGGTATCTTGTTCTTCCGCGGGTTGAACCTCGGCATCGACTTTGCGTCTGGAACGCGGGTCGAAGTCCAGACCGAGTCGCAAGTGTCACAAGACGAGTTAGCGGCTGCCTTCACCGAGGCGGGCGTGGATGAAGACATCTCTTCTGTCCAATACGCAGAAGGCGGGACGCTCGCGAACGTGACCTTCGTCGGGCAGCTTACCCAAGAAGAAGTCGCATCGGTGAAGACCGTGTTCACGGAGACGTTCGGGAACGACCCGAACATCAGCACCGTCTCAGCCGAGGTTGGGCGAGACATCGCCCGTAACGCGATTTACGCCGTCGCGCTCGCATCGCTCGGGATTATCTTGTATATCACGTTCCGCTTCCAATTTTCTTACGGTGTCGCCACCGTGGTCGCCATGCTCCACGATGCGTTCTTCATGCTCGTGGCGTTCTCGATTTTTGGCATCGAGGTCAACTTGTACTTCGTCGCCGCCATCTTGACGATTATCGGGTATTCGGTCAACGATACAATCGTGACGTTCGACCGGGTACGCGAGAACATTCAAGCGTATGAGAAAGAACGGAAAATCAAGACGATGGACGAGTATCGTATGCTTGTGAACAAAGCGATTCAAGAGACGATCGTCCGGTCGATCAACACGGTCGTCACTGTATTGTTCACCGTCATCGCTTTGTACATCTTCGGCGCCGAATCGATTCGCGGCTTCTCGCTCGCGCTTCTCGTCGGCCTCATCATGGGAATGTACTCGTCGATCTTCATCGCCTCATACCTTTGGTTGCTTATCAAAGGCATGTCGCTCAACAAAAAGAAATCAGCTGCCCCAGAGGCGTAATCACTGGTCTCCCGAATCAATCGGGGGACCTTTTTGAATGTCAAGACGGCACTTCACTCGCTCGTTCTGATATAATCTACAATTGATTGGAGTGAGGCATTATGTATCATGCGAAGAAACGTTGGGTGTATCCAGAGACGGATACAGCGGCGGTTGAACAGTTACAGACAGAACTAAATATATCGGAGCAACTCGCGACGCTCCTCACGCAACGGGGGCACCGCGACGTCGAGGCGGCCAAGGCGTTTTTATACGTCGAGGATGAATTGACGTTCCATGACCCGTTTTTATTTGAACAGATGCCAAAAGTCGTCGAACGTTTGAAACAGGCGGCCGACGAAGGTGAGATGGTATTGATTTATGGTGACTATGACGTCGACGGTGTCAGTGCCTCGGCCGTCATGTGGCACGCCTTGACCGAGATTGGCGTCATGGCGGAATGTTATATCCCGAACCGGTTCACCGAAGGGTATGGACCGAACAAAGAGGCGTTCAGCTGGGCCGCTGGTGAAGGGTTCACCCTAATCATCACGGTCGACTGCGGCATCTCAGGGATTGAAGAGGCGGCGCTCTTGAAAGAGCTCGGTGTCGACTTGATTATCACCGACCACCATGAACCGAAAGAGACGTTACCGGACGCGTTCGCCATCATCCATCCCCATATCGACCCGTCGTATCCGTACGATAAACTCGCCGGGGCAGGCGTCGCCCTCAAAGTGGCCCACGCCGTGCTGGACCGGATGCCGGATGAGCTGCTCGACTTGGCCGTCCTCGGCACGATCGCCGACCTCGTCCCGCTCGACGGGGAGAACCGTCTGCTCGCCAAACTCGGACTCAAGGCGCTCGACGATTCGAAGCGTCCAGGGATTTTGGCGCTCCGTGAAGTGTGCGCGCTCACGGACGGGACACTGAACGAGGAGTCGGTCGGGTTTGCCTTCGGACCGCGTATCAATGCCGCCGGTCGTCTCGATTCGGCGATGCCGGCGCTCCAGATGCTGCTCGCCGAAAGCGTTGAGGAAGCACTCGAACTGGCCCAGAAGCTCGATAAACAGAACAAAGAGCGTCAAGACATCGTCAAGACGATTGCCAAAGAAGCGACGGAACTCGTCGAAGCCTCGATGACGGACGACCGCGTCCTCGTCGTCGCCAGTGAACGCTGGAATCCAGGCGTCGTCGGAATTGTCGCCTCACGGCTCGTCGAGGCGTATTATCGTCCGGTCATCCTGTTATGCCATGATCCGAAGACAGGGAAGGCGAAAGGGTCGGGCCGCTCGATTGACGGTTTCGACTTGTTCAAAGAACTATCGAAGAATGAAGACATCTTGCCGCATTTCGGTGGCCATCCGGCCGCAGCCGGGATGACGCTTCAATCGGAGAACGTGGCCGAACTGCGCCGCCGTCTGAACGAACAAGCCGAGTCGATTCCGGATGAGACGTTCGTCGCCCGCGTCAACGTCGACTTGAAGCTCAACGTGAACGATGTGTCGCTCGATTTGATCTCAGAAATCGGCAAGCTCGCCCCGTTCGGGATGGGCAATCCATCACCGCGTGTCGTCGTGGCAGATGCGAGACTGCGCGACATCCGTCAAATCGGACGCGACAACACCCATTTGAAAGTCCAGCTCGCCGGGGACAAACGGGAACTCGATGGCATCGGCTTCGGTTTCGGTCATGTCGTCTCCGAGATTTCGAAGATGGCCCACGTCTCGGTCATGGGCAGTTTGCAAGTGAACGAATGGAACGGGATGCGCAAGCCACAGCTCATGATTCAAGACATCCGTGTCGACGGGTTCCAAGTGTTCGATTATCGGGGCAAGAAAAACTCGCTCGACGAATTGAAACAGCTGCCGGGCGACACGACGTCGTTCATCTCGTTCCAAGGGCGAGACGACTTCCCGCTCCACGACCTCGATACGCCGCTCAAGCCGTTCGTCGTCTTGCTCGATTTGCCGGACGAGGAAGACGTATTGGCAGACTTGTTGACCGAGGACGTTGAGCGCGTCTACTGTGCGTTCGGACAAGGCGGCTCGTTCTTCGAGAAGTTGCCGACACGGGAAGATTTCCGAACATACTACGTCCATATGGCGACGTGCGAACGGAAAAACCTGCGCGAAAACTTGATTCGATTGTCAATCGAGCGAAAATGGTCAAAAAATACGATTCAATTTATGCATCAAGTATTCTCTGAACTCGAATTTCTTGTTACAATGGAAGACGGACTGCCTGGAGTGAATCCAGAAGCGCCGAAACGCGATTTGACCGAAGCGCCGTGTTACAAGCGCCGGGTCGGACGAGTCCAACTCGAGGAGCGTTTCATTTATGCGTCGTTGGCAGAACTGAAAGAGCGGTTACAATCATTGCGATCGAACAAGATGCAGGAGGCTTACACATAAAATGGATTTCAAACAGCATATTAAAGAAGTAGCGGATTACCCGAAAGAAGGAATCAGCTTCAAAGACATCACGTCACTCATGCAAGACGGCCCAGCTTACAAAAAAGCGGTAGACGAACTCATCGCTTACGCACAGGAGCGCGGTGCTGAACTCATCGCCGGTCCGGAAGCACGTGGATTCGTCGTCGGTTGCCCGGCAGCGTACGCACTTGAACTCGGGTTCGTCCCGGTCCGTAAAGAAGGCAAGTTGCCACGTGAGACGGTTCGCGTCGCATACGGCCTTGAATACGGTACAGACATTTTGACGATGCACAAAGATTCAATCAAACCGGGCCAACAAGTCGTCATCTTGGATGACTTGCTCGCAACAGGTGGCACGATTGAAGCGACAATCAAAATGATTGAACAACTCGGCGGCGTTGTCGCGGGGATCGGATTCTTAATCGAACTTGATGGACTTGGTGGACGTGAGCGTCTCGAAGGGTACGACGTGTTCTCACTCATCCGTTACGAAGATTGACCTAGACGGGAAGCGATTAGCTTCCCGTTTTTGAATAGTTTTTGAGGAAAATAACCCACAACCTTTGACAGGTCGTCAGATTTTTTCGATAATAGTAAATAAAATTAGAACATATTCTGTACGTTAACTACTACCATGCTGCGACGAGTCCAAGTCGATTGGAGCGGTAAGAAAAAGGGTGTCGAATGTTATGACCAAAAAACAAATCGTAAGTATTGAGGACCTTCTCGACGCGCTCGGGGAGTATATGGGTGAAGACGAGATTGCCGAAGTGAGACGCGCTTACGAATACGCAAAACTGCATCATACCGGTCAGTTCCGACGTTCAGGCGAACCCTACATTCTGCATCCGGTCCAAGTGGCCGGTATTCTCGTTGATATCGGGTTAGACGCGACGACGATTATCGGCGCGCTTCTTCACGACGTCGTCGAAGACACGGACATCACGCTCAAACAACTCGCTGACGAGTTTGGGGTCGAGGTGGCTATGCTCGTCGACGGTGTGACGAAGCTCGGTAAAATCAAATATAAATCGAAAAAAGAAGAGCTCGCTGAGAATCACCGCAAGATGATTATCGCGATGGCGGAAGATGTCCGTGTCATCTTGATTAAGCTCGCTGACCGTCTGCATAACATGCGGACGCTTCAACATATGCCGAAAGAGAAACAAGTTCAAAAAGCGGAAGAGACGCTCGAAATCTTCGCACCGCTCGCCCATCGGATGGGGATTTCGACGATCAAATGGGAGCTCGAGGATATTTCGTTACGTTATATCAACCCGCAGCAATACTATAAAATCGTCTCGATGATGAAACAGAAGCGGACCGAGCGGGAAGCGCTCGTCACTTCCGTCATCACAGAAGTAAATACCGTCCTCGAGGACGTGAGCATCGAGGCAGACGTCAACGGCCGTCCGAAGCACATCTACTCGATTTACAACAAGATGGTGAAGCATAAAAAAGAGTTCAATGAGATTTATGACTTGATGGCCGTCCGCATTATCGTCGATTCGATTCGTGACTGCTACGCCGTCCTCGGCATCATCCACACGCAATACAAGCCGATGCCAGGCCGGTTCAAGGATTATATCGCCATGCCGAAACCGAACATGTATCAGTCGCTCCACACGACGGTAATCGGACCGAAGGGTGAGCCGCTCGAAGTGCAAATCCGTACAAAGGACATGCACTTCATCGCCGAGTTCGGGATTGCCGCGCACTGGGCCTATAAAGAAGGAAAGAGTGTCGCGACGAACGGGTTCGATGAAAAGATTGCCCATTTGCGCGAGATTTTAGAGCTACAAAAAGATACGACCGACGCCGAGGAATTCATGGAGTCGCTCAAAGTCGATTTCTTCAGCGATATGCTCTACGTCTTCACACCGAAAGGGGACGTCTTCGAGTTACCGAAGGGCTCGGTCCCGATCGATTATGCCTACCGCATCCATACCGAGATCGGTCACCGGATGACGGGGGCGAAAGTGAACGGACGAATGGTGCCGCTCGACCATAAACTCGAGACAGGTGACATCATCGAGATCATCACGTCGAAACATAGTTATGGGCCGAGCAAGGACTGGCTCAAACTCGCCGTCTCGAGCCAGGCGAAGAATAAGATTCGCCAATGGTTCAAGCGCCAACAGCGTGAAGAGAACGTCGAGAAAGGCAAAGAGCTCGTCGATGTCGAGATTAAGAAGCTCGGTTTCGAGCCGAAAGAAGTGATTGACGACCAATCGCTCGCCGTCGTCGTCGAGAAGTTCAACTTCGGGAACGAGGAAGAGATGTACGCCGCGGTCGGCTATCATGGCATCACAGCCGCACAAGTCGCCCATAAGTTGACGGAGAAGCAACGCAAAGAGCCGAAACTCGAGCTATCGGACGCGATTAACGAACTGAAAGTCAGTCAGTCGCCGAAGAAGAAGACGGCCGAGGCCGGCGTCTCGGTCAAAGGGATCGACAACATGCTCATCCGCATGAGCCGCTGTTGTAACCCCGTGCCGGGCGATGAAATCGTTGGCTATATCACACGCGGACGCGGTGTGTCGATTCACCGGAAGGACTGCTTGAACATCATCAATGAACAGCACCCGGAGCGGCTGCTCACGGTCGAGTGGGAAGTCGGTCAGGCGAAAGAGAAGAACTATAACGTCGATATCGAGATTACCGGCTATGACCGTTCAGGCTTGTTGAACGACGTGCTCCAAGCCGTCTCGGCGACGAACACGAATATCGTGGCCGTGAGCGGACGCGGGGACCAGAACAAACAGGCCCGCATCTCGATGACGATCTCGATTCCGAACGTGAATCATCTGCAAAAAGTCGTCGACCGGATTAAGCAAATCTCGGACGTGTACTCGGTCAGCCGAGTCATGATGACGTGACGAAAGGAAGATTTCTGTGCGTGTATTGTTGCAACGAGTAAAAGAAGCATCCGTCACCGTCGATGAGGAGACGATTGGTCAAATCGAGGCCGGTTATCTGCTCCTCGTCGGGGTGACCCACGAGGACACCGAGACGGAAGTGAACTGGCTCGCCGACAAGGTGGCCGGGCTCCGTGTCTTTGAGGACGCGGACGAAAAGATGAACTTATCGATTCAAGACGTCGCCGGCAAGGTGTTGTCCGTGTCGCAGTTCACGCTTTACGGGGACACGCTCAAAGGCCGTCGTCCCGCGTTCACGCAAGCAGCGAAGCCGGATATCGCCGAACGCCTTTACGAGAAGTTCAACGAGCGTTTGCGGACGCACGGGCTCGTCGTCGAGACAGGGAAGTTCGGGGCGATGATGGACGTCGCGCTCGTCAATGACGGTCCGGTCACGCTTATGCTCGAAAAAAACGCTTGACAGAAGCAGGCGTGATTCGGCATCATGAACCATATAACCTAACACCTACGATAAAGAAAAGTACGGTCACCCCACCAGCAAAGAGAGCGATGTCAAGGCTGAAAGCATCGACTGGATGATGACCCGAACGACACTTTGGAGGTGCTTCCTTGAACTTAGAGTAGGGGGAGCCGTTTCATCGGGCGTTAACCGATTTCGAGTGGCAGAGTATCGATTATGGCTCTGCAACGAGGGTGGTACCACGGGAAACTTACACAGGCTCTCGTCCCTTTGCGGACGAGGGCCTTTTTGTATTCTAAGGAGGGAATTTAGATGAAAGCACCACGCGGCACACAAGACCTGCTTCCGGGCACGGTCGAGACGTGGCAGTATGTCGAAGAGAAGTTACGCGACATCAGCGCCCGTTACAACTATAAAGAGATTCGTACCCCGATTTTTGAAACGACCGACCTGTTCACACGCAGCGTCGGCGAGACGACAGACATCGTCCAAAAAGAGATGTTCACGCTCGTCAAGAAAGGCAAGGACGAGTATACGCTCCGTCCGGAAGGGACGGCCTCGGTCGTCCGCGCTTTCGTCACGAACAAGCTGTTCGGTAGCCCCGACCAGCCGACGAAACTGTACTACATGGGACCGATGTTCCGCTACGAGCGTCCACAAAAAGGACGCTTCCGCCAACTGCACCAATACGGTGTCGAGGCAATCGGTAGCAGCGACCCGGCCGTCGACGCAGAAGTGATTAGCCTCGCCTACACGATTTACAAATCGTTCGGCCTGAAGCAAATCAAGGTCGTCGTCAACTCGCTCGGTGACGCCGAGAGCCGCAACGCTCACCGCGAAGCGCTCATCCGTCACTTCGAACCGGTCCAGCATGAGCTGTGCCAAGATTGCCAGACGCGCTTGCACCAGAACCCGCTTCGCGTCCTCGACTGCAAAGTCGACCGCGACCACCCGTCGATGAAGTCGGCGCCGTCGATTCTCGATTTCTTGAACGAAGAGTCGAAGACATATTTCGAGAAAGTGCTTGCGCACTTGGATGCGCTCGGCGTCGCCTACGTCGTCGACCCGACGCTCGTCCGCGGGCTCGATTACTACACGCACACGGCGTTCGAAATTATGTCCGAGGCAAAAGGCTTCGGCGCGATCACGACGCTTTGCGGCGGTGGACGCTATAACGGTCTCGTCCAAGACATCGGTGGACCGGACATGCCGGGCATCGGTTTCGGGATCGGACTCGAGCGTCTCATCCTCGCTCTCGAGAACGAAGGGGTGCTCCCGGCGCTCGAGACGGGACTTGACGTCTTCGTCGTCGCCCAAGGCGGATCAGAAGTTGAAGTGACGGCGACACGCCTTTTGCAATTGCTTCGCATCGAAGGCTTCAAGGCGGACCGCGACTATCTCGGCCGCAAATTCAAAGGACAATTCAAACAAGCCGACCGCTTGAACGCGAAATTCACCGTCATCCTCGGAGACGATGAAGTCGAACGCGGCTCGGCCTCCCTCAAGGTCATGGCGACCGGGGAACAAGTCGACGTGCCACTCTCGGCCGTCGCAGACAAAATTCGTGAACTATCGGAAGGAGCAGGACAATGATCGGACGCACACATATGAACGGCCGCGTGACAGAGTCACTCATCGGCCAAGATGTACAATTGAAAGGATGGGTCCAGAAACGTCGCGACCTCGGAGGCCTCATCTTCATCGACCTTCGTGACCGCACGGGAATCGTCCAAGTCGTCGTTCGCCCGGAAAACGAAGCGGTGCACAAGCTCGCCGAGTCAATCCGCAGCGAATACGTACTCGACATTAAAGGTACCGTCCTCGAGCGTGAGAATAAGAACCCGAACATGCCGACTGGGAACATCGAAGTCATCGCCTCTGAAATCAACATCTTGAACGCAGCGAAGATGACACCAATCCCAATCGGGGACGAGGCCGAGAACGTATCGGAAGACCTCCGTCTCAAATACCGTTATCTCGACCTCCGTCGTCCGGCACTCCAAGAGACGTTCCGTCTCCGCTCGAAGGCGTCGAACACGATTCGTAACTTCTTGACAGAAGAGGAGTTCCTCGAAGTCGAGACGCCGATTTTGACGAAGTCGACACCGGAAGGCGCGCGTGACTACCTCGTCCCGAGCCGTGTTCACGGCGGCGAATTCTACGCACTTCCACAGTCCCCACAGTTGTTCAAACAGCTCCTCATGGTAGCTGGATTCGACCGTTATTTCCAAATCGCACGCTGCTTCCGTGACGAAGACCTTCGGGCCGACCGTCAACCGGAATTCACGCAAGTCGATATCGAGACGAGCTTCATGGACGTCGAAGACTTGATGGCGATGATGGAATCGATGATGGCGCAAGTCATGGAAGCGACGCTCGGTCGTACCGACACTCCGGCCAAGTTCGAGCGCATGACGCATGAAGAGGCGATGCGCCGTTTCGGTTCAGACAAACCTGACACACGTTTCGGTCTCGAACTCATCGACGTCGCGGATGCGGTAACAGGTGCCGGCTTCAAAGTGTTCGACATGGCGCTCGAGTCAAACGGACAAGTGAAAGCGATCAACGTCAAAGGCGAGGCGGACAAGTTCTCACGTAAAGACATCGACAAGCTTCAAGAGTTCACAGCCGTCTACGGAGCGAAAGGCCTCGCTTGGCTCAAAGTGACGCCAGAAGGCTTGAACGGACCGATCGCCAAGTTCTTCGACGAGACGTACGCCCAGAAGTTGATGGAAGCGACGAACGCAGAAGCGGGCGACTTGCTCCTCTTCGTGGCGTCAAAACCGACTGTCGTCGCCGACAGCCTCGGCGCGCTTCGCGTCAAACTCGGTCATGAGCTCGGACTCATCGACGAAACGAAGTTCAACTTCCTCTGGGTGACGGACTTCCCGCTCGTCACGTTCGAAGAAGAAGACGGCCGTTTCTACGCCAACCACCACCCGTTCACGATGCCAAACCGTGAAGACCTGCATCTTCTCGAGACAGATCCAGCGAGCGTACGCGCCCTCGCCTATGACCTCGTCTTGAACGGTTATGAGCTCGGTGGCGGATCGCAGCGGATTTATGAGCGTGACATCCAAGAGCGCATGTTTAAATTGCTCGGCTTCACAGAGCAAGAAGCAGTCGACCAGTTCGGCTTCTTGCTCGAAGCGTTTGAATACGGCACACCGCCACACGCGGGTATCGCGCTCGGTCTCGACCGTCTCGTCATGATCCTTGCGGGCCGTTCGAACCTTCGTGACACGATCGCCTTCCCGAAAACGGCGTCGGCGAGCGACTTGCTCACACAAGCACCAAGCCCGGTAGCGGACGCACAACTCCAAGAGTTGTCGATTCGTACAGCCGTGAAAGAGAAGAAATAACGTCTAGTCAAAAGGACCCGTCAATTGGCGGGTCTTTTTGCGTATATATGAATAAGGAAGAAGATGATATGATTATGGAATAAATTGTATGTTGAAAATGGGGGACCCGGATAAGGATGAAATTAACAAGAACGATGAAAGTGATGGGAATCACGGTCGGACTGAGTGTCATGTTAGCAGGTTGTTTCAAAGAGACAGAAGCGACGCCGCAAGTGAAGGAGACAACCGAGGAGGCGAAGGCTCCTACCGAAAGTGATGGGGCAAATCCAATCGTGTTACGAAGCAATGGAGAGCTCGAGTCGTTAGGGGATGTGACGACGCATGATCTGACGTTGTTCTTCGCGCACAAGGCGGCGATGGTTGGGCCGGAACACGTGGTCGATGACCGCATCATCTACACGGATTCGGTCGGGGAAATTGGAAATGACGTATACGTGTATGATGCGACCGACAAGTCCAACAACCGCATATATCAAACATCTAAGACGATCGGTAATCTCGTCGGCATCAAAGACGTACTGATTTGGATTGAATATGAGATGACGAAGGACAATGCCTACGCATGGACGATTTATCGAATGAAGCTGAATGAAACAAAACCGACCGAACTCGCGGAAGGGGTCAGTGCGTTCGAGACGCCGGTTCCACATTTGAGCGCGACGGACGAACATGTCACATGGGTCGATTATGAGGCATCGGAAACGGTGACGACATCGGCGATTATGCAGTTTTCTCCGGCGACGGATGCGGTCGAAACGGTACAAACGTATACCCTTCAAGAAGGAGAGCGTCGAGACGGAGAGTACGTCTTCGACTATCGCGACAGCGAAGGTGGGGTCATCGTCCATCGAAGCGAATTCGAGGATGGGGAAAAGACGACAAAACTGACCACGCTCGAAGGGACGTTCGATGAAGAGATGGATGCGTTAATCGACTTTGAGGCGGGAGAAGACTACGTCGCCATCGGAAAAGAAGGACGGGCTGAATTCATCACGTCGGCACCGAAAGGGAAACAGTTCCAGCACAAGGGCTTGCAATCGAAGATTTCATTTGACTCGTTTCGTTTCTTGCCGAATGAGCGCATCCTGTTCCGCGAAGGCATGAATCGCTTATTAGTTGCAGATTTGAACGAAGCGACGGTCTCGTATTTGCCGAGTCGAGGCGGCACGACGTCCAAGCCGATTTATCGGGATGGCCAAATCGCCTACGCCGAACTCGGGGATGACGGGTTGATTACATTCTATACCATCGATGTGAACTGACAGCGAACCAACAAATCGTCACTTCCAGTTATGGAGGTGACGATGTTTTTGTAGTTATTCAAGTGTCTCAATCTCAAACTTCAAATGATTCAAGTCCCATACATCCTCGTCCGTATTCGAAAAGACGGTGATGTTCAATTTTTGTCCGACTTGATATGGACGAATGTCTGAGACCGGGATGTCATATGTGGTCTCTGACGAATCAGCCACGATGAGCAGTTGATGTGCCTCGTTGATTTGTTTGACGACGCCAGTGAACTCCGATTCGATTTCATACGGTTGCGCACAGCCGGGTAACAAAAGACATAGGCTTAACATGAAGATGAACTTCAATTTCAACATTCCTCCAAACTGTATGTATAAAAAAGAAGGGCCGACCGAATTGTCCGACACCTTCTCTTCATTCTGTATTCGTGGTTATTTTTCCTCTTGCTCATTCATCTTCTTCGCCGTCCGCTGCAACGCGAAACCGAAGGCGAACAGCGAGGCGATCACAGCCGTCATCGTGTAGACCGAGTCCGCGAACGCGAGGTAAATGCCGAACAGGCCGAGCCCGAAGCTGAGGATGAACCATAGCCAGAGGCTAGGATGGTTTTGTAACGCCTGCTTCATCGGCTCGGGACGTTCAACTGGCAACCGGTCCCATCGGTCACGAGCAAGTTCGAGTTGAACACTTGGCCGTTGCTCTTCAAGACGAGCGTCCGTTTATCGTCACGATAGTCGATGATCATGTCCTCGTCTAAAAAGATTTTCGTCCAGTTCTTGATGAGGATGGGACCGACGTTCGAGTCAATCTCGACGTCTTCCGATGTTGTCTCGGTCACGTAGCGAATCTCGAAGATACCGCTGTTACCACAGCCGCAACCTTCCGTCTCATAAAACAAGTGCATCTGTCCGTCACGGTCACCTTTCAAGGCATCAATCCGCTCCTGAGCGGGTTCTGTAATGTGTACGTTCATATCTATCACTCCTTACCTCTATTATACCTCGCTGGAAAAAAGATTGAAAAAGACGTGCTTCCCGTTTTCCACTTCCTGCAAAAAGGCGTAAACTATTTGTTTAGAAGGGGGAAACGACATGATCTCACGTTTTTTTAGTTATTACCGTCCACATAAGAAGTTATTTATCCTCGATTTCTCGTTCGCCATCCTCGTCGGCCTGCTCGAGCTCGGCTTTCCGCTCGCCGTGCAATGGTTCATCGACGACCTGTTGCCGGGTGGGGAATGGAACTGGATTATCATCATCAGCATCGGTTTGCTCATCCTTTACATACTCGCCATGATGATGCAGTACGTCGTCAATTATTGGGGGCACAAGCTCGGCATCAATATTGAGACCGATATGCGAGAAGAGCTGTTCACCCATATCCATAAACAATCGTTCCGGTTCTTCGATAACCATAAGACCGGCCATCTGATGAGCCGGGTGACGAACGACTTGTTCGATATCGGCGAAGTGGCGCACCACGGACCTGAAGATTTCTTCATCGCCATCATGACGCTGCTTGGTGCGTTCGGAATTATGTTCTCGATCGACCCGCAACTCGCACTTGTCACGGTCGTCGCCGTGCCGTTCCTCGTCATCATGATCACGTACGCCAACAAAAACATGAACAAGGCGTGGCAAAAGATGTATACGAACATCGGCGAAGTGAACGCCCGCGTCGAGGACAGTGTCTCGGGCGCACGTGTAGTCCAATCGTTCACGAACGAGACGTTCGAAATCAAGCGGTTCCAGAAAGACAACAACTTCTACCGTGGCTCGAAAATCGAGGCGTACCGGGTCATGAGTAAATCGCTCGCCGGCATTTATATCACGACGCGGCTCATGACGTTGCTCGTCCTCGTCTACGGCGCCTATTTGACGTATCAAGGGCAACTGTCTTACGGGCAGCTCGTCGGGTTCATCCTCTATATGAACTTGCTTATCAAGCCGATCGAGAAAATCACGGCCCTCCTTGAAATGTATCCGAAAGGGATGGCCGGCTTCAAACGATTCACGCAATTATTGGACGAGGCCCCGGACATCGAGAACCGTCCGGACGCCGTCGACGTCACGGCACTGAAAGGTGATATCGCCTTCCACAACGTCTCGTTCGGCTATTCGGACTATCGCCAAGTATTGACCGACATCGACCTCGATATCAAGTCGGGTACGACGGTCGCCCTCGTCGGGACGAGCGGTGCCGGGAAGACGACGATTTGTTCGCTCATCCCGCGTTTCTATGACGTGACGAGCGGTGCCATCACCATCGATGGCATGGACATCTGCGATATGACGAAAGAGAGCCTGCGTCGCCAAATCGGGATCGTGCAACAAGATGTGTTCTTGTTCGCGGGAACGCTCCGTGAGAATATCGCTTACGGGAAACTGGACGCGACCGATGAAGAAATCATGCATGCGGTCGAGAAGGCGCATTTGAACTCGCTCGTCGACGAGTTACAGTACGGACTTGATACACAAATCGGGGAGCGGGGCTTGAAACTGTCGGGTGGGCAGAAACAACGGATCGCCATCGCCCGGATGTTCCTCAAAAATCCGCCGATCTTGATTTTGGACGAGGCGACGTCCGCGCTCGATACGGAGACGGAAGCGATCATTCAAGATTCGCTCAATGAACTCGCGGCCGATCGGACGACGCTCATCATCGCCCACCGCTTGGCGACGGTGAAAAATGCCGACCGCATCCTCGTCGTCAACGCCGACGGCATCGTCGAGGACGGGACCCACGATGAACTGAGCGCGAAAGGCGGCGTCTTCGCCGGATTACTCAGACGGCAACAATTATAAAAATGAGCAGCCACCAGATTTTTTGGTGGCTGTCGTGCGTGATAGGGTATAGAAAGGAATATAGTTGTGATGAGGAGGAAGACAAGTGATGAAAGCTGTACAGGTCATCGGGTACGGTGACGTCGATCAATTGCAAGTCACCGATGTCCCGGTTCCAAGCCTAAAACAAGGAGAAGTGCTCGTGCGCGTGAAGGCGTGCGGGATTAACAATACCGAGATTTGGATGCGAGAAGGGGCGTACGGGACGGACAAGGAGTCTGGCTGGCGACCCGAAGGGGTCCAGTTCCCCCGAATCCCAGGTTCTGATATCACGGGCGAGATCGTGGAGGTCGGCAGTGGGGTCGAGGAATCGATGATGGGTCGTCGTGTCATTCTGTTCCCGTTCACGTCGAGTGGTCCAGACGATACCGAACATATCGCTGACGATATGTCGTTCATCGGTTCCGAGTACGATGGCGGGTATGCCGAATATGTCGCTTGGCCGGCCGCGCTCTGTTACGATATGCCGCTCGATAGTTTCGTCGACAGTGCCGTCTTCACGGTGAGCGGATTGACGGCGTGGCATATGAATGAACAGATTGAGATTCAGCCGGGGCAGACGATTGTCGTCACCGGTGCGAGCGGTGGGGTCGGTTCGTTCAACGTCCAAATCGCGGCAAACGTGCACGGTGCGAACGTCTTCGCCATCGTTGGCGACTTGAAAGATGAGGCGAAGCTGATAGAACTTGGCGCGAGCCGTATTTTTTCATACCGCTCCGAGACGCTCGCCGACGAGATTCTCGAGGCGAACGGCGGGCCGGTCGATGCCGTCCTTGATGTCGTCGGTGACGCCTTGTTCGCGACGTCGCTGGAGGTGTTGAAAAACGGCGGTAAGTTCTGTATTTCCGGTTCGGCCGGGGGACAACAGACGAACCTCGATTTCCGGAAGCTGTATTTGAAACATATCACCATGTACGGCTCCGTACTCGGCACGCGGGCCGAGTTCCAAGCGATGCTCGAGGCGATTGAGGCCGGTAAGATTCGGCCACTCGTCGATCGGACGTTCCCGCTTGCTGAGGCGCGGGACGCCCAAACGTATTTCAAGCAACGGGGCAAGTTCGGGAAAATCGTTCTCGTCCCATAACGAAAAGAGAGGAGACCGGACGACGATGTCCGATTTCCTCTCTTTTTTATGCGGCCACTTTCGCCCGGTCGATGACTGAGACGAGGCGCCGGAACTGTTCAAGCCAAAACTGGAAGAACGGGCCGATCAGGAAAATCGACAGCACCGTCCCGAAAAAGACCGGTCCGCCGAGCACCCAGCCGATGAGGCAAGCCGTCAGTTCCATCCACGTCCGCATCATGCGGACCGACGTGTTGAACCGGTCGGCCAAGGCGAGTGTCAACCCGTCACGTGGGCCGGCCCCATAGCCGATGGCGACGTACAAGCCGGCACCCATCCCGATGACGAAGATGCCGAGAATGAGCCAGGCGATGTTGAGTGCGATGCCGTCAAGTTGCGGCAACCAATGATGGTCGAGAATCAGGTTCATGAATACGCCGACGAAGACGGCGTTGACGAGCGTCCCGAACTGGGGCCGAATCCGGTCCAGTATGTACTTGCAGAGGACGAGCAAGAGACCGACGAGCAAGATGATCGTCCCGACGGAAATCGGGGTGTGCCGGGCGAGCCCGAGATGGAGCACGTCCCATGTCGATACGCCGAGGTCGGCCGTAATCATCATCGAAGACCCGAGGGCGAGCAAGAACAGACCACCCATGAATAACGCCCACTTCAAACTGATTCGTAAAGATTGTACCCATACCGCGTGCATGATGGTCGCCTCGATTCCCTAAAATGTTCCATCATCATATCATATTTGGTTTCAACACAAGAAAAAAACGCCTCGGATGAAATCCGAAGCGCTTGGCTCACTTTTTAGGTGTCGATGCTTTTTTTGCTTTGTTCTTTTTATAGTAATCGTAGACGAACGGTGCGACCGCCGTCGCGACTTTAATGAGTGTACCAAATTTACCTTTTCTAGCCATGTTGCTGCACCCCTTTCTGTTCTAATGATGTATATTCCACCTGTTCCAGAAATGAAAACATATTTCATACAGTTTCGTCTAAGCGAACACCGGCAGCCATGTCCCATAATGGGGGGAGGAGGCGAAAAAGATGAAGACGATTATCTGGTATCAAAACGATTTGCGGGTCGATGACCATCGCCCGCTCGAGGAGGCGCTCCGTCATGGTGATCCGATTGAAGGCCACTACGTCATTCCGCAAGAAGAGCTGATTGAAAACCGGTTCGGCCACATTCCGCACGGACCACGGCGACTTCAGTTTTTGAACGAGGCACTCGACGACTTGGCCGGTTCGCTCGCAGCGCTCGGCATCCCGCTCTTCGTCCATGTCGGTCATCCGCTCGACATGTTCGACCCAACCGACCGCTTGTTGTTCCAACGAGCGATTGGCTATAACGAACGGAGACGCGAACGTGAGGTCATGACCGCGTGGCAAGGCGAGTGTCAGTCGTTCGACGGGTTCACCCTCTATCCACGGGACGAGATTCCTTTCGAGAAACTGCCATTTCTCTTCACCGAGTTTCGGAAAGCAGTGGAGGCTGATGCGAGACCGGACCGTTTGATTGAGCGCTCACCTGCGAAGGAACTGCGCTCCGTCGATTTTCCGATTGCTTATGAACAGCCGGAGCATGACGCACGGACTGCGTTTCCGTTTCGAGGCGGGGAAAGGGCGGGGCGAGAGCGGCTCGACGCCTATCTGGCCGGTCCGGTCCGGACGTATAAAGAGACACGAAACAGCTTCGGGGTCGACGATTCGTCGAAGTTGTCGGCGTATCTCGCCAACGGCTCGTTGTCACCACGCCGGGTGCTGCACGAGCTCGAGCAACATGAGCGGTCATACGGGGCGAACGAGTCGACGTATTGGCTCTATTTCGAACTGCTCTGGCGCGAGTTCTTCCAATGGGTCGCCCTCGAGCAAGGAAAACGACTGTTCCGCGCGCAAGGCATCCGTTCAAAACAGAAGACATGGCGCGTGGACGATGACGTCATCGGACGTTGGCAAGCGGGCGAGACGGGCGTCGACTTTGTCGATGCGTTCATGCGCGAATTGAACACGACGGGATGGATGTCGAACCGGGGTCGTCAAATCGTCGCGAGCTATTTTGCGAAAGAGCTCGGACAGGACTGGCGCATCGGCGCGTCGTATTTCGAATCAATGCTGATTGACTATGATGTCGCCAGCAATACCGGCAATTGGGCGTATCAGGCCGGGGTCGGCAACGACTCGCGGGATCGCCGTTTCAACGTCACGCGGCAACAAGATACGTACGACTCGACCGGTGCGTTTCGTAACAGTTGGTTGTGACGAAACTGTCATGAGAAGTCATCGTTTCTGATTGACTTCTTTTTACAGACAGTGCTATAGTAAGGACAACAGATGGGATACCTGAGGTGTACGAGAGCCGCCTTCGTTATTTTGAGCCAACACTTTGAATACGGGAGACCGAACTGCCATCCAGATCAACTGCCTCATCACGTGCAGGAGGACTTGTGAAGGGGACGCTAGGTCACCCACCTGCTTAAGCAGGTTCAAAAGCAGGGCATCGTCACGGCACTCCGGGTCCCATCGATTTTATTGTAAAAACGTCGCTAGACGTCTTTTTTTTGATTATAATTCCGAGTAAAATAGTGTGAGAAAATAGAATTAATTTGGAGGAAGAGTATGTTACACCAGTTTTCACGTAATGAGTTGGCCATCGGTCAAGAAGGTTTAGAAGCATTAAAAGGTAAGACGGTCGCCATCCTTGGCGTCGGCGGTGTCGGGTCTTTCGCGGCCGAGGCACTCGCCCGGAGCGGTGTCGGACGCATCGTCCTCGTTGATAAGGACGACATCGACATCACGAACGTCAACCGCCAAATCCACGCGCTCTTGTCGACGGTCGGGCAACCGAAAGTCGAAGCGATGGGAACACGTCTCCTCGACATCAACCCGGAGCTTGAGCTCGTCAAATTGAAGATGTTTTATACAGAAGAGACGTTCGAGGAGTTCTTCGCCCAAGACCTTGATTTCGTCATCGACGCCTCGGACACGATCATCTATAAGATTCATTTGATCGTCGAGTGCAAACGCCGGGGCATCCCGGTCATCTCGAGTATGGGCATGGCCAACAAGATGGACCCGACGCGCATTAAAGTCGTCGACATCAAGGATACGACGTACGACCCGATCGCCAAAATGGTCCGGACGCGTCTCCGTAAAGAGCGTATCCATAAAGGTGTCCCGGTCGTCTTCTCGGACGAGTCACCGATCGTGACACGCGAAGACGTGAACGAGGTCGTCGGGAAGAAAGATGCCCCGATCCGTAAAGCGAAGATGCCACCGAGTTCGAACGCGTTCGTCCCGTCGGTCGCAGGACTCGTCGCTGCGGGCTACGTCATCAATCAAATGCTCGAGACAGCGGGTGTCGAGATTAACCGCATCCAGAAATAAAAAAACGACGCCGGCTCATCAGAGTCAGCGTCGTTTTTCCCAATAGTCGAGCCGTTTTTGCAGCTGTTGCTCGAAGCCTCGGCTCGTCGGCGTATAATATTTAGGACGTTTCCGGGCCAGATTCTCCGGCCAATAGTTTTGCGGGACGTATCCGTCTTTCTCGTCGTGTGGATACTTGTAGCCGGCACCGTTGCCGAGCTCACGGGCACCCGGGCTATGGGCGTCACGAAGGTGGACCGGGACCGGACCGCCTTCGACTGTGCGGACATGATGGATTGCCTTGTCGATGGCGGTGATGACCGCATTCGATTTTGGTGCCGTCGCAAGATAAAGGACGGCCTGGGCCATCGGTATGCGCGCTTCTGGGAAACCGACATGTTCGCTCGCGCGAGCGGCCGCGTCGACGATGACGAGCGCGTTCGGGTCACTGAGGCCGATATCTTCGGCCGCATGGACGTAGAGACGGCGCATGATGAAGCGCGGTGATTCACCGGCCTCAATCATGACGGCGAGCCAATAGAGGGCCGCATCCGGGTCGGAACCACGAATCGACTTGATGAACGCCGAGATGACGTCATAATGTCGGTCGCCCGTCTTATCGTATTTGATCGCTTTTTGTTGAATCGATTCTTCGGCGACTTCAAGCGTGATGTCGATGTTGCCGTCAATCTCGGGCGTCGTCAACACGGCCAATTCGAGGGCGTTCAACAGCACACGGTAGTCACCGTCTGCCATTTTGATATAATGGTCCACGGCGGCTTCCTCGATGTGAACCGGATAGTTGCCGAGTCCTTTCTTGTCAGACAAGGCCCGCTCCAAGACGACACGAAGTTCGTCTGGTCCAGGCGGTTCGAGCCGAAACACGGTCGCGCGCGACAGTAACGCCGCGTTGACCTCGAAACTCGGGTTTTCGGTCGTCGCCCCGATCAAGATGAGCTTTCCGGCCTCGAGTGCCGGGAGCAGGGCGTCTTGCTGCAGTTTATTGAAACGATGAATCTCGTCTAAAAATAAAATCGTTCGTTCTTGTTCGAAGTCGAATCGGGACTCAGCCTCACGGATGACACTTCGCAGTTCATCAAGTTTGGCCGTGACGGCGTTCAATTGGACGAACGTTGCTTTCGTATAATTTGAAATGACGCGGGCGAGCGTCGTCTTGCCCGTTCCCGGCGGTCCATACAGGATAATTGTGCCGAGGCGGTCGGCCTCGATGGCCCGGCGCAACAGCTTGCCTTCGCCGATGATGTGGCGTTGACCGATGACTTCGTCTAACGTTTCCGGCCGCATTCGGTTGGCGAGCGGTCCGCTATTCGATTGCTGAAATAAATCACTCATACGTACACATTCCTTTCGACAAACGTTTGTTCGATTAGTATAGCAGAAGGAGACATGAAGATGAAAATATCTACAAAAGGTCGTTATGGATTGACGATCATGATTGCACTGGCCCGGGAAACCGACAACAAACCGCTCAGCTTGAAAAAGATTGCGGCCCGGCATGAACTGCCGGAACATTACTTAGAGCAATTGATTGGTCCGCTCCGCAACGGCGGGCTCGTCAAGAGCGTCCGCGGGGCGTACGGCGGCTATCAGCTCGTCAAACCGGCGACGGACATCACAGCGGGAGAAATCATCCGCTTGCTCGAAGGCCCGCTCACGATTGTCGAGGACTCGGAAGCGGACGATGCCGTGAAACGGAAGCTGTGGGATAAAATCAAAGCAGCGATTGAGAAAGTGCTCGAAGAGACGACACTCGCCGATCTCGCTGAGGAAGATTCAGACGGCTATATGTTCTATATTTAAAGGTGAGGTGAACGAACATGAACTACTTTGATCATGCCGCAACGACACCGATGCGTCCGGAAGTGCTCGAGGCGATGACGCCGTATTTGCTCGAGCAATACGGTAACCCGTCGAGCATCCACGGCATCGGACGAACGGCCCGCGCCGCGTTGGACGCTTCGCGCCGGACACTCGCCACGTGGATTGGGGCGACGCCGAACGAGATCGTCTTCACGTCGGGCGGGACCGAGTCGGATAACTATGCGTTGTTCGGCACGGCTTATGCGAATCAACATAGAGGCAAACACTTGATTACGACGAAAATCGAGCACCACGCCGTCCTGCACGCGATGGAGCAACTCGAACGGGAAGGCTTCGAGGTGACGTATCTCGATGTCGACGCGACGGGCGCGGTGACGCTAGAATCCGTTCGTGCCGCGCTTCGGGACGATACGATTCTCGTCTCGGTCATGTACGGCAACAACGAGGTCGGCACACTACAACCGATTGCGGAAATCGGGGCGCTCCTCGCCG
Source organism: Exiguobacterium sp. J17977 (assembly GCF_018616375.1). Taxonomy (GTDB): domain Bacteria; phylum Bacillota; class Bacilli; order Exiguobacteriales; family Exiguobacteriaceae; genus Exiguobacterium; species Exiguobacterium mexicanum. Next base: position 285,498 of record NZ_JAEQBB010000003.1, read on the forward strand.
ACCATCAGGCCTATTTCCATACGGACGCGGTCCAAGCACTCGGCACGGAAACGATTGACGTCAAGGCGCTCGGTGTCGATTTATTGTCGGCCTCGGCCCATAAAATCAATGGCCCGAAAGGTATCGGTTTTCTTTTTATGAAAACAGGTGTAAAATTAGCGACGCGTTCTTTTGGAGGACAACAAGAACGGAAACGTCGAGCCGGCACGGAAAACGTTCCGGGTGCCGTCGGGTTCCAACAAGCAGTCGAACTGGCTAACATCGAACAGGCCGAACGGGTGAACACGTACCAGCAAATGGCTACGGCGCTCTTCGGGCGACTCGATGAACTCGGAGTCGAGTATGACGTGAACGGGGCGAACCGCCTGCCGCACATCGTCAACTTGTATCTCCCGGGCATCGAGCTCGAACCGTTCCTCATCATGATGGACATGCGCGGCTTTGCCATCTCGAGCGGCAGTGCCTGCACGGCCGGGTCGATTGAACCGTCACACGTATTGACGGCGATGTTCGGGACATCGGAACGGACGAAACAATCCGTCCGCATCAGCTTTGGACACGGTAACTCGGTCGAAGACGTGGAACGGCTCGCCGAACGACTATCGGAAGTCGTCTCGACATTCACGAACGGAGTGAGATAATAAATGAACTTACGCACAAAAGCCCCTGCCGAGACGACGGTCGTCGTCGGGATGTCAGGCGGCGTCGATTCATCGGTGACGGCCCATCTGCTCAAAGAGCAAGGCTATAACGTCATCGGAATCTTTATGAAAAACTGGGATGATACGGATGAAAACGGTGTCTGTACGGCGACGGAAGACTACGAAGACGTCATTGCGGTCGCCAACCAAATCGGGATCCCTTATTACGCGGTCAACTTCGAGAAAGAATATTGGGACCGTGTGTTTGAATACTTCTTGGCCGAGTACCGTCTCGGACGGACGCCGAACCCGGACGTCATGTGTAACAAGGAAATCAAGTTCAAGGCGTTCCTCGATCATGCGCTTCGCCTCGGGGCCGACTTCGTCGCGACCGGGCACTACGCACGGGTCGAGTATGTCGATGGTGAGCATCGCCTCTTACGAGGAAAAGATGACAACAAAGACCAAACGTACTTCTTGAACCAGTTGTCACAAGACCAACTCGCGCGGACGATGTTCCCGATCGGTCATATGGACAAGAAAGACGTCCGTGTCATCGCCGAAGAGGCGGGACTCGCGACAGCGAAGAAAAAAGACTCGACGGGCATCTGCTTCATCGGAGAGCGCAACTTCAAAGAGTTCCTCTCAGAGTATTTGCCGTCACAACCCGGCATCATGCAGACGCTCGATGGGGAGCAAAAAGGAAACCATGACGGGCTCATGTATTACACGCTCGGTCAACGCCACGGCCTCGGCATCGGCGGCGACGGGGACCCATGGTTCGTCGTCGGCAAGAACGTCGAAGACAACATCCTCTACGTCGGCCAAGGGTTCCATCATGACGCGCTCTATTCGGACGCGTTGCTCGCATCGAAGCTGTCATGGACAGGTGCCGTACCAACAGGCGAGTTCCGGGCGACAGCGAAATTCCGCTACCGTCAACAGGACGTGCCGGTGACGATCGCACCACTTGAAAATGGCGAAGTGCTCGTCAAATTTGATGAGCCGCAACGTGCCATCACGCCAGGCCAAGCGGTCGTCTTCTATGACGGCGACATCTGCCTCGGCGGTGCGACGATTGACGAAGCGTATCGAAACGGAAAACGACTCGACTATATCGGATGAGGTGATGAGGATGAACGCAAACGAATTAGGTATTCAAGCGATGCAACAAGGTGAGTTCGAACAGGCGGCCAAGCAGTTTAACGCGGCCATCGAAGCGGACTCGACCGACCCGACCGGTTACGTCAATATGGGTACACTCTTGCAAGCGATCGGGGACCATGAACGGGCCGTCGTCTTTTACGATAAGGCGCTCGAACTCGACAACGCGTTCGGCGCGGCCCACTATGCGAAGGGGGCGCTCGCCTATGAGCTCGAACAGCTCGACTTGGCCGAGGCTTCGCTTCGTCAGGCGCTCCTTGCCGGGATGGACGACGCCGACCTTCATTTCATGCTCGGCTTGACGTACAAGGCGATGGGCGATTTCGTTCGCGCGTTGCCACGTCTTCGCGAAGCGATGAAGCAGGCGCCGGAAGACGTCGAGATTTCGTTCCAGTACGGGCTCGCGCTCGCACAGAACGAACAACTCGACTTGGCCGTCGAAGCGCTCGAGCATACGCTCGACCTCGACGCGAGCCATACGGACGCCCGTTACAACTTAGCGATCGCCTACGCGTTCCTCGGTGAACAAGACAAGACGTACGCCGAGCTTGAACGTGTGCTCGAGTTGCAACCGGATCACGCGCTCGCCTTTGACGCAAAAGCGAAAATGGATGAGCTGCTCGGCAACTGAATCAATAAAGCGCTTCTCGCAGTGTTTGCGAGAAGCGCTTTTTGTTAGTCCCAATAATGGAAGATGACGTTACCAATCGTCTTTGGCTCCCAATATTCGATTTGGTTCCGCTCTGCATCGTTTAATAACGGCTGCAGCGTCACATCGAACCGTTCGTTAAGCTCCACCGCCGATGGAGTCTGGTAAGTGTCAGCAAACAAGTCGGTCAGCTCGGGTACATCGATGAATTCATACTGGAACGGTTCGAGCTTCGAGATGCCTATGATCGGATACACTCTGCTGAGCAGCACATAGATGCTTCGTCCTCGGATGGTGATCGTCGCTTGGTCATAGTTCGGGGTGACCGAGTCCCCGAGGATGATGCTACACGTCCCACCTTTCCGACGGGCGTAATCGAAACAAACCATTTGGAATGTTCGATCATCAAACTCGGGGGTGGGGCAGTCGCCGTATGAAAAACCGGTGATGCATGTTGGGAGAATAAGCGTCATGCCGACACCTCCCCGATAATCCAAACCGAAATATTAAACATCGTCACGAACAACATACCGGCGAGCGCGATATAGCTCCATATGACGCCCGTTCCTGATTTGGCCCGACGTATTCCGTCCGTTACGATAAGCAACATGGCGCCGAATGACAAAAACGACAACGCTGCAAACGAAGTCGGCCGGTCGAGTGTGGGAAACGTATCAATCACGAAATAGAGTCCGAGTGTGAGTAGGATTAACCCCGTCATAATGAGAAGCGGAAAGAAACGCATAAGACACAACCTTTTCCATTTTCTCTCATCGTATCATGCAGGTGGTCGAGCGTATATGTGAATCAGAGCTGCTTCGTCGTGATTTTCACGGGCTCGCCACCGAACTTCTCATACGCCTCGTCCATGTTTTTCGTATACAGCTCGATGACGTTTTTGCTCGGGTCTTTAAAGTAGGCCGAACGCTCTTTGCCATTGACCGTCTCGTCTTCGTCCCACGTCCGGAGTTTCGTCGGGATGTTTGACGCCTCTAACACCTCGAGCGCTTGATCGAACGAGTCCATCGGCACGTAGAACGCGCAGTGGACGTGGGCACCGCCCTCATCATAGAGTGTGTCCCACTCGGTCACGTCCTCTTGGCGATTCGATTCTTCTTCCGATGTGAAATCACGTTTCAGCCAGAGACCAAGACGGGTGTTCCCGCCGACATAGAGCCACGTCGCCCACGGTTCGTCCGCCTGTTCTTGTGCTTCGCTCGGCTCGGCATCGTCACCGACCCATTGTTCGACGACGGGGAGTCCGAGTTTGCCGTGCCAAAAGTCGACGGCTGCCTCCATATCGGTCACTTCTAACACGAGTTCACACAAGCCACTAATTGGAATACGTTTCGTCATACATAGTCCCTCCTTCATAGGTTCACTCCGACAGTTCCCGCTTTGATTCGACGAAAAACGTGCATAGCCGTCCGATTGTTCGGGAAATGAGATAACAATTGAGAGGGGAGAAGTGTATGCGCTTAATCAGTCTGGTCAGTGTCTTTGTCTTTTTGATTATCGAATGGTTCATGCTCGGTCGTCTGTTTGCCGCCATCGACGAACGTTTAGCGACGGGCGAATGGACGAATAATCTGTTGTTCCGTGTCGTCGTCGAGTCGGAGCGGGCGACGACTGTCCTGTTACTTTTATTTGCGACGTTCTTCGTGATTGGTGTCCTTATGCACTGGGTGTTGTCGGCCCAGCGGTCTTGGTCTGTAACGCTCGGGACGGTCGGGGTGGCCTGGGTCGTACCGGCCCTGCTCGCGATTGTGGCTTGGTTCATCCCGAATCCATACGTCCAGCTCGTCATCATCGTGTTGCAACTGTCGTTCATCCCGCTCATCCCGTTCGTCGGACAGACGGTGCGGCTCGGTCATGTCGTGCTCAATTGGGGCGTCCATGTCGTTGCCGCAGGGCTTGTCTTGTTGCTTCAGCGGCCATCGCTCGAGCAACTGTTCCGCATCGAACGGACCGAATTGTTCGAGCGGATCGAAGGCTACGTCAATTCGGGCGAACTGGAGCGGTTCGAGCGGTTGCTCGAGAATGTAGACTTGGAACAGCTGGAACGGATTTTGAACCGAATCGACGTCGATCAACTGATTCGCATCCTCGAACGGGTCGACCTCGACCAACTCGAGCGCATCCTCAACTTGTTCAGTTAGGCGATTTGTCCTATCGTTTCAACTCGGGCTATAATGGGGGATGGAAAACTAGCTGGAGGTGGCTCGAATGATGGCAGCACCTTACGAGTTGACAGGAAAAGTCATCCGCGTCCTGTTTCAATCGGAAGAAGAAGCGCACACGATCGCGCTCGTACGTATAAAAGAAAAGAATTTTGAGACAGACGAGACCGAGATGGTCATCGCCGGCGTCGGCGTCGGTATTGAGAAAGGCGAGACGTATAAGGCGCACGGCCGGCTCGTCGACCATCCCCGGTTCGGGAAACAGATGAAAGCAGAGTGGATTCGCCGGGTCGTCCCGATGACGAAGCGCGCCGCCGTCCGCTTTTTGACGAACGGTTCGTTCCCCGGGATCGGCCAAAAGACGGCCCAGAAGATTGCCGATGCACTCGGAGACGACTGCATCGACCAAATCGTCAAGCATCCGAGCCTTTTGTCAAACGTCGATGGCTTGAAAGAGAAACAAGCCCGCGTCATCACCGAACGGTTGAACATCTTGTATGGGGTCGACCAGTTGCTCTTATTTTTAGCGCCGTTCGACGTGACGCCGCGCCTCGCCTCAAAGATTCATAAAGAGTATGAAGGACGGGCGATGGAGACGATTGAAAAAAATCCGTACGCCCTCATGTATGACGTCCCTGGAATCGGCTTCAAGACGGCCGATGCCATCGCCGCCCACTTCGGGATTCAAGGAATTCACCCGGAGCGGATTGCCGCAGCCGTGTTATACGTCCTTGAGCTCGAGCAAGGCAACGGGCATTTGTTCGTCACGGCCGACCAACTCGCGAGCGAGATGCCACGCATCATCGGCGGCGATCCGGGCGAGGCACTCGTCTCGGCGCTCGAGACGCTCGCGAATGACGAGCGTGTCATCGTCGAAGACGGGGTCGTCTATCATCCGCGGGTGTACCGGGCCGAACAAAAAGCGGCCGAGGAACTCGCGCGCATCATGTCGACCTCGACGACAGAAGACGTCGATATGACGACGATTTTCGATGCGGTCGGACGCGTCGAAGAGATGTTCTCAATCGAATATGCGACGCAACAACGGGAAGCGATTGAGCTCGCCTTGAAGTCGCCGCTCATGGTGCTCACCGGTGGACCGGGGACCGGGAAGACGACCGTCGTCCGCGGCATCATTCACGCGCTCAGCGACGTGTTCGATTGGAAGCTCGAACCCGTACAGAATCAACCGTTCCCGTTCGTGCTCGCCGCACCGACCGGCCGGGCCGCGAAACGGCTCAGTGAGTCGACGGGGCTGCCGGCCTCGACGATTCACCGGTTGCTCAAGTTTGACGGCAGTTCATTCCAAGTCGATGATACGAATCCGCTCGTCGGAAAAGTGCTCATCGTCGACGAGGCGTCGATGATTGATATCTTCTTGTTCCGGAGTCTGCTCCGGGCCGTGCCGAACGGGATGAAGATTCTGTTCGTCGGGGACCGTGATCAATTGCCTTCGGTCGGACCTGGCCAAGTGCTCGCCGATTTGATGGCAACCGACGGCATCCCGGTCGTCCGACTCGATGTCGTCCATCGGCAGGCGTCCGAGTCGAGCATTCTGCGCCTGGCGCACGCGCTCAACGCGAAACAAATGCCAGACGATTTACTGGCGGCACTGCCGGACCGTCGTTTTTACACGGCCAACCAAGAGACGGCGCTGCAGGCCATCTGCCAAATGGCAGGGGCCGCGCTCCGGAAAGGCTATTCGCCGTTCGACATCCAAGTGCTCGCTCCGACGTACCGTGGGATTTGCGGCATCGACGGGTTGAACGAGGCGCTCCAAAACGTGTTCAATCCGAAATCGGCCGCCCGTGAAGTGAAGCACGGCAACCGGACGTATCGAAACGGGGACAAAGTGCTCCAACTCGTCAATAACGCCGAGGAGAACGTCTATAACGGTGACATCGGCGAAATCACGAACATCTTTTACGCCAAAGAGAACGTCGATAAGGTCGATAAAATCTATATCCGTTTCGATCAAACCGAGGTCGAGTATAACCGGAGCGAATGGGACCAGTTCACCCACGCCTATGCCATCACGATTCATAAGTCGCAAGGGTCCGAGTTCCCGATCGTGCTCATGCCCGTCTTCTTCAACGGCGGTTTCCGCTCGTCGCGCAACTTGATTTATACGGCTGTCACGCGGGCGAAGAAGAGCTTGCTCTTGTTCGGGGACGTGCGTGCGCTCGAGGCAGCGACACGGGAAGAGGAACCGGTGCGCCGGACGAAACTCGTCGAACGGCTAGGCGGCAAGTCTTGACGTCTTTCGACTGACGTGTGATAATGACGAATAGAAAACTGAAACGATTAAAGACGATGAAGGAAATGAGTACGTCGTAACCGCCTCACCAGAGACATCTTCCTAGGCTGTGAGAAGATGGGGATCCGGTCGACCGAAGCTAGTCTGGAGTCCCCACTCACCCTGGGCGCCTCATCCGCGTTATCGGATGTTCGAGGCACGGCTTTGCCGTGCGAACGAGGGTGGTACCACGAAGCGATGCTTTCGTCCCTTTCCACAGGGATGAGCATCGCTTTTTTTCGTTTCGTTTAAACTGAAGGAGGAATTGTTGATGAAACCGCTCAAACCATTAACTGGCGCACAGATTCGCCAAATGTATTTAGATTTCTTCAAATCAAAAGGACACAGTGTCGAGCCGAGTGCCTCACTCGTACCGGTCGAGGATCCGACGCTTCTTTGGATCAACTCAGGTGTCGCGACACTTAAAAAATACTTTGATGGCCGCGTCATTCCAGCCAACCCGCGCATCGTCAACGCGCAGAAGTCGATTCGGACGAACGACATCGAGAACGTCGGGAAGACGGCTCGTCACCATACGTTCTTCGAGATGCTCGGGAACTTCTCGGTCGGCGACTACTTCCGCGAAGATGCGATTAAATGGGGCTGGGAACTCCTCACGAGCGATGAGTGGTACGGACTCGATCCGGACCGTCTGTCGGTGACGATTCACCCAGAAGATGAAGAAGCGAAACAAATCTGGCTCGGATTAGGCGTTCCGGCTGACCGCATCATCCCGCTCGAAGAGAACTTCTGGGAAATCGGGGAAGGCCCGTCTGGCCCGAACACAGAAATCTTCTTCGACCGCGGACCGGCGTTCGGTGACGACCCGACCGACCCAGAACTGTATCCGGGTGGCGAGAACGAACGCTACTTGGAGATTTGGAACATCGTCTTCAGTCAGTTCAACCATGATGGGCACGGGAACTATACCGAGCTCCCACGGAAGAACATTGATACGGGGATGGGTCTCGAGCGGATGGCGAGCGTCATGCAAGACGTGCCGACGAACTTCGATACAGACCTGTTCATGCCAATCATCCGCGAGACGGAGAAAATCAGCGGCGAGACGTATCGCGCCGACAGCAGCAAAGATGTGGCGTTCAAAGTCATCGCCGACCATATCCGGACCGTGTCGTTCGCGATTGGGGATGGGGCCCTCCCATCGAATGAAGGCCGTGGCTACGTCCTTCGTCGTTTGCTCCGTCGTGCCGTCCGCTATGCGAAGATGCTAGGCATCGAGCGTCCGTTCATGTATGAGCTCGTCGATGTCGTCGGTGATATCATGGTTGATTTCTACCCGCAAGTCCGTGAGAAGAAAGACTTCATCAAAAAAGTCGTCAAGAACGAGGAAGAACGTTTCCACGAGACGCTTCATGACGGTCTTGCCATCTTGAACGAAGTCGCGAAAGCACAAAAAGCAGCCGGTTCGAACGTCATCAGCGGAGAAGATGCGTTCCGTCTGTACGATACGTACGGTTTCCCGCTCGAATTGACGATCGAGTATGCGGAAGACCATAACCTCTCAGTCGACGAGGACGGCTTCAAACAAGCGATGAACGCACAGCGCGAACGTGCCCGGACAGCCCGTGCCGACGTCGAGTCGATGCAAATCCAGTCAGGTGTACTCGCAGACATCACACTTGCCTCATCATTCGTCGGTTACACGAACCTCGGCACGGAAGCAAAAATCATCAGTTTGATTCATGATGGTGAGCTCGTCGACGTCGTCGCAGCAGGGGAAGAAGCGCAAGTCATCCTTGACCAGACGCCATTCTATGCGGAGAGCGGTGGTCAAATCGGTGACAAAGGTCAAATCGTCGGGTCGGACTTCGTCCTTCACGTGAAAGATGTCTCGAAAGCACCGAACGGCCAAAACTTGCATACGGTCACGGTCACATCGGGTGTCGCCAAGGCAGAGGTCGCAGTGACGGCAACGGTCGACTTTGACTCACGTCAAGCGATTATCAAAAACCACACGGCGACGCACTTGTTGCATCGCGCGTTAAAAGACACGCTCGGTGAACACGTCAACCAAGCGGGTTCACTCGTGACACCAGATCGTCTTCGCTTCGACTTCTCGCACTTCGGTCAAGTGACGGCTGAAGAGCTTCAGTCGATCGAGCGTCAAGTGAACGAACGCATCTGGGCGTCAATCGGTGTCGATATCGAAGAGATGAACATTGCCGACGCGAAAGCGAAAGGTGCGATGGCACTCTTCGGTGAGAAATACGGGGACGTCGTCCGCGTCGTCGCGGCCGGTGACTCGGTCGAGCTTTGCGGTGGTTGCCACGTCGGGAACACGGCTGAAATCGGACTCTTCAAAATCTTGTCGGAGTCAGGAATCGGAGCCGGCACACGTCGCATCGAGGCGGTCACAGGAGCTGGGGCTTACGAAGTGATGAACCAGCATATCGAGACGCTCGAGACGGCAGCGAAATTGCTCAAGACGAAACCGCTCGAAGTGCCGACACGTGTCCAAGCGCTTCAAGCTGAAATGAAAGAACTCGAACGTGCGAGCGAATCGCTTAAAGCGAAGCTTGCGAACATCGAAGCGTCGTCACTCACAGATGCCATCGAGACGTTCGGTGATGTCCAATTGATCGCCAAGCGCGTCGACGGACAAGATATGGACGCGCTCCGTGGTATGGTCGACGAATTGAAAGGCAAGCTCGGTTCAGCCGTCATCTTGCTCGGTTCGGCGAACGGCGACAAGGTCAACCTCGTCGCAGGGGTGACGAAAGACTTGAACGACCGCGGCTTCCATGCCGGGAAATTGATTAAAGAAGTGGCGACACGTTGTGGCGGAGGCGGCGGTGGCCGTCCTGACATGGCGCAAGCCGGTGGCCGTGATGCGACAAAACTGGACGAAGCATTGAAGTTTGCTTCACATTACGTTCAATCACTGGCATAATAGAATGTGAAGTGCAAACGGAAAGAGGTGGATTCTTGTGAGCCAAATGGATCGCACGATGCAATTCAATTTTCCAGAAGATGATAATCGAGCCAACACTCGGGAAACACTGATTACGGTGTATCAAGCACTCGAGGAGAAAGGCTACCAACCGATCAATCAAATCGTCGGATACTTGTTGTCAGGTGACCCTGCCTACATCCCGCGTCATAACGATGCGCGAAACTTAATTCGCAAAATCGAACGAGATGAACTGCTCGAAGAACTGGTCAAATCGTATTTGAACGATCGTAGAGAGGATTAATATGAAGCGAGTCATGGGGCTCGATGTCGGTTCGAAGACGATTGGGGTCGCCGTGAGCGATCTCATGGGATGGACGGCGCAAGGTGTGGAGACGGTCTACTGGACCGAGCCGGATTTTGAAGAAGCTGTCCGTCTGCTTCAACCGATTATTGAGCAGTACGATGTGAAAGAAGTCGTCGTTGGTCTACCGAAGAACATGAACGCGACGATCGGACCTCGGGGCGAGGCGTCACAGGCGTTTGCCGCAGCCCTCACCGAGGCGACCGGTTTGCCGACGATTCTCGTCGACGAGCGTTTGACGACGATGCAAGCGGAGCGGATGCTGATTTCAGCAGACGTCAGCCGAAAAAAGAGAAAGGCCGTCATCGATAAGATGGCAGCCGTCATGATTTTACAAAACTACCTGGATCGCGCAGGCAAATAAGGAGGAATTACGTATGGCAGAACTTAGCCGTAACGAAGAAGAAATGTACCGTATTCCAGATGAAAATGGAGACGAGCATTTATTCGCAGAAATTTTCCGTATGACGAGTGACCGCACGAACAAGACGTTTGTCGTTCTTGAGCCGGTCGGTAACCCGGAAACGGAAGATGAAGACACAATCGAAGTATACGCGTTCGAAATCGAAGAACTTGAAGACGAAGAGTTCGTCTTGAAGATCGTCGAAGACGACGCTGACTTCGAGGAAGTCATGGAAGCGTTCGATATCGTCAATGACGAAGTAGGATTAGACTAATACGTGGGCGGGCGGCTAGGGGAAACCCTCGTCGCCCATCTTCATAACAGAAGAACAGGGGAGAAATGCGCATGAACCATCCATCGATGTTTGATGAGAAGCGTGCACGTAACCGGATCGTTCGGCGAATTACGGTCATCATCCTTGCTGTCTTTCTTCTAGTTATCGCCACAGGTGCCGCGGTGTCGTATGCGTTCGTGAAACGATCGCTCGAACCCGTCGATCCGTCTTCGACCGAATCGGTCGAGGTCGAGGTCCCGCTCGGTGCAGGTTCAGGGTACATTGGCGAACTACTCGAAGAGAATGGGCTCGTGAGGAATAGCACGATTTTCCGTTTTTATACACGATTTAAAAATGAATCATCGTTCCAAGCGGGGACGTATACATTGTCTCCGTCACAGTCGCTTGACGAGTTGATCGCCACGCTGAAGACCGGGAAAGTCATCGTCGTCCCGGACATCAAATTGGTGATTCCGGAAGGCTTTACGATCGACCAGGTCATCTCACGTCTCGCTAAAGTTGCGGAGATTCCGAAAGAAGAGATTTCGGCCCAGCTGAGCGACGAGGAGTATATCCGCTCGCTCGTCAATGAGCATGAGATGTTGACCGACGAAGTACTCGCCGATGGGATTTATCATCCACTCGAGGGGTACTTGTTCCCGGCCACGTATGAGTTCGACAAAGGTGTCACACTCACACAAATTATCGATGAGATGTTGAAGCCGACCGAACAGCTCTATGTCGAGTATCAAAGTGAAGTCGAAGCTTCAGGGCGCACGTTCCATGAGACGCTCGCGCTTGCCTCGGTCGTCGAGAAAGAGGCCGTGTCGACGGAAGACCGACAAGAGATTGCCGGCGTGTTTGAAAATCGTTTAGCCGATGGCATGAAATTGCAGTCTGACCCGACCGTCTGGTACGGCACTGGGGAGACGTCAATCTTCACATCGTTCAACGACCTTCAAAACGATTCGCTTTACAACACGTACCGCTATGAAGGCATCCCGATTGGGCCGATCGCTTCGGTCAGTCGTGACGCGTTCGTCGCCACACTCAACCCGAACGATACGGATAACGTTTATTTCTACGCCCGACCACCACGTGAAGGATTCCCGAACGGGGAAGTCTTGTTCGAAGTGGACTATGAGGCGCACCAACAAAACGTCAACAAGTACCGTCCGGAGTGGGAAGCGTTCGAAGAAGCAAACAACAATTGACGGATATGCGACCGGAAGCCTAGGCTTCCGGTCGTTTGAATGAATAGAGAGTAAGAGGTGTACGACGTGGAACATTCATCCTATGAAGGTTACGTGGAAAACTTGGTCACGCCGCGGTCCCCGCTCTTGGCGGAGATGGAGGCGTTCGCGAAAGAACACCACGTGCCAATCATGGACTTGACCGGTTCAGAAGTGTTGCTGTCGCTTCTGGCGTTGCAGCGCCCGGCCCGCATCCTCGAGGTCGGGACAGCCATCGGCTATAGCGCGATTCGGATGGCCGAGCTGTTACCGGACGCTGAAATCGTCACAATCGAGCGGAATGCGCGACGTCACGAAGAGGCGCTCGGCTTTATCGGACGCTCGGACGTGTCGGACCGAATCACCGTCATCCATGGAGATGCGGTCGAATTGATTGGGACGATTGAAGGAGAATTCGATGCGGTCTTTATCGATGCGGCCAAAGGCCAGTATCAAAAATTCTTTGATGGGTATGGCGCTTTAGTACCAATTGGTGGTACGATTTACAGCGATAATTTATTTTTACGAGGGGACGTCCTGCTCGAAGACGTGTCAGTGCTTGACCGCCGCCGCCGCCGGCTCGTCCGTCTCGTAAAAGAGTTTACTGAGCAATTGATGGCACGGACCGATTATCATACTGCAATTTTGCCCCTTGGTGATGGCCTAGCAATCAGTCGTAAATTACGATGAGGAGGATTTAACTTTGATGCAACATAAACCCGTCATTATCGGCGTGGCCGGGGGCACCGGATCAGGCAAGACGACCGTGGCCCGCGCGCTCGTGGATGCGTTCAAAGGACAATCGGTCGTCATGATCGAGCAAGACGCGTATTATAAAGACCAGTCAGAGATGACGATGGAAGAACGGTATAAGACGAACTATGACCATCCGTTCGCATTCGATAACGATTTATTGATTGAACATATCAAACAGTTACAAGAACATAAGGCGGTTGAGAAGCCGGTATATGATTATGCCGCACACACACGTTCGGATCAGACGATTTTGATTGAACCGGTCGATGTCGTCATCGTCGAAGGTATTTTGGCGCTCGAGGACGACCGTCTCCGTGATTTGATGGATATTAAAGTATTCGTCGACACGGACGCGGACGTGCGGATTTTACGCCGGATGCAACGTGATTTGAATGAGCGGGGCCGGTCAATCGACTCGGTTGTCGCCCAGTATACGAACGTCGTCCGGCCGATGCATCTTCAATTTTGTGAGCCGACGAAACGCTACGCGGATATCATCGTCCCTGAAGGCGGAGAGAACTTTGTCGCCATCGATTTGCTCGTGACGAAGATTCGCTGGGTGCTCACGGAACGCAACCGGGCATAAAGGAAATAAATCGTTTTCAATTTAACCTAGCTGTAATATACTAGGAGACAATGAAGGAGTGACAGAAATGGCTGAAAAACAACATTACATGACGTTAGACGGAAAAGCGAAAATCGAAAATGAATTGAACGAACTGAAGACGGTACGCCGTAAAGAAGTCGTTGAGAATATTAAGATTGCCCGCGATTTCGGAGACTTGTCTGAGAACGCTGAATACGATGCAGCGAAAGAAGAGCAGGCAATGGTCGAAGGACGGATTGCTCAACTCGAAGAGATGCTTCGTAACGCAGTCATCATCCAAGACGATGTGGCTGATAACTCGATGGTCGCAATCGGAAAGACCGTGACGTTCTTCATTCAAGAAGATAACGAGAACGAGACGTACACAATCGTCGGTGGCGCTGAGGCTGACCCGTTCACAGGGAAAATCTCGAACGAATCACCGATTGCAAAAGCACTTCTCGGCCGTACGGTCGGAGATGTCGTCAACGTGCAAACGCCAGGCGGCGACATGGTCGTCGAAATCAAAGAAATCAAGTAACACAAATGAGCGACTTCCACATGGATGTCGCTCTCTTTCTGAGGAGGCACTTATAATGAAAATTGGAATCATTGGAGCAATGGAAGAAGAAGTGAACTTGCTCCGCAACGAATTGACAGAACGGACGGACACGGAAATCGCTAACTATCACTTCTACGAAGGGTACCTCGGCAACGTCGAAGTCGTCATTTTGAAGTCAGGGATCGGGAAAGTGAACGCGGCCATCGGCACGACGCTTCTTATTGATAAGTTCAAACCAGATGTCGTCATCAATACCGGTTCGGCGGGTGGCTTCAAAAAAGGAATGAAAGTCGGAGATGTCGTCGTCTCGACCGAAGTCCGTCATCACGATGTTGACGTGACCGCGTTCGGCTACGAGTATGGCCAAGTGCCAGGCATGCCGGCAGCGTACAAAGCTGATGCTCATCTGATGGATGTCTGTAAAGAAGTGATTGAGAGCCTCCATGATGTGAACGTGCATACGGGTCTCATCGTGACTGGTGATTCATTCATCAACGACTCGAAACGTGTCGCCGACATCCTCGGGCATTTCGAAGGCGTCGCGGCCGTCGAGATGGAAGCCGCACCGATTGCGCAGACGTGCTATCAGTTCGGGATTCCGTTCGTCGTGACCCGTTCAATCTCGGACAGTGCCGACGAAGAAGCAAACTTGTCGTTCGACGAATTTTTAGAGACGGCATCAATCAACTCGGCAAAAATGGTCATGGCCGTCACGAAACGACTCGGTCAAAGTGAATAATCGAGAGGGATGCGTTGACATCCCTTTTTTATTCCCTTATATTAGTACCAGATACTAAGAATAGGGGTCATCAATATGAACATTGGAATCATTGGAATCGGTTCGTTCCTTCCGGAGCACCGGGTCACGAACATCGATTTGGAAAAACGAATGGATACGAGCGATGAATGGATTCGGACCCGCACCGGGATCGAGGCGCGACATTTGGCCGACGCTGATCTCTCGGTCGCCGATATGGCCACACATGCTGCCGAGCGGGCGCTCCAAAGCGCAGGCGTCTCAATTGAAGATATCGACGCGATTATTTGTGCGACGGCGACGGCGCCCTCGTTCCCGGCGACAGCGTGTCTCGTTCAGGCCAACCTCGGAGCCAAGCGAGCGGTCGCTTTCGACGTCAGTGCCGCCTGTAGCGGCTTCATCTTCGCAATGGATACGGCGAAGAGCATGATGCAGGCGAAAGGCTTGAAACGGACGCTCGTCATCGGGGCCGAGAAGATGGGGAACCTCATCGACTGGGACGATCGCTCGACGGCCGTCTTGTTCGGTGATGGGGCAGGTGCCGTCGTCCTCGGTGAAGACGACGTCGCCGCCATCGATTCCATCGTACTCGGCAGCGACGGGACCGGCGGAAAGTTCTTATATGAGAACGAAGAAGGTAAAATCGTCATGAACGGACGCGAAGTCTTCAAGTTCGCTGTTCGTAAAATGCCGGATATCGTGCTCGAGGCATTAGAAGGAGCCGGGAAATCGATTGATGACCTGGACGTCCTCGTGCCGCACCAAGCCAACCGTCGCATCATCGACGCTGCGATTGAACGGTTAGGGCTTCAAGAAGAAAAAGTTGTCGTCACGATTCAAGACCATGCGAACACGTCAGCCGCTTCGATTCCGCTCGCTTTGGCCGAAGCGGTCAAGCACGGGAAGATTTCAAACGGTCAGACGGTCGTCGTCGCCGGATTCGGCGCCGGGCTCACATGGGGAGCGAGTTGTCTAACATGGAATAACGCTAACATCACGGAGGAGATTAACGCATGAAACGAGTAGTCATCACAGGATTAGGAGTCGTATCCCCACTCGGGAACGATGTTACGGCAATGTGGGAGCGACTGTTGAACGGGGACAATGCAGTCGATACGTTAACGAAGATTGATATTAGCCAATATCCCGCCAAAGTCGGGGCTGAAGTCAAAGAATGGAACATTGATCACTTGGTCGAGCCGAAAGAGGCGCGCAAGATGGATTCGTTCATCCAATATTCGATTTTAGCCGCTGACGCCGCGCATCGGGATAGCGGTCTAGATGTGAAAGCAATCGCGAACGAAGTCGGGATTTGGATTGGAAGCGGAATCGGTGGGGTCGAGACAATCGACAAACAAGCGAGCATCTTGCATGAGCGGGGACCACGCCGCATCAGCCCGTTCTTCATCCCGATGATGATTCCGAACATGGCGAGCGGTCAAGTCTCGATTTATCTCGGGGCGAAAGGACCAAGCAACTGTTCGGTCACGGCTTGTGCCTCTGGAACAAACTCAATCGGGGAAGCATTCAAAGTCATTCAACGCGGCGATGCGCTCGCGATGTTCGCGGGTGGGGCCGAGGCGCCAATCACACCGCTCTCGTTCTCAGGATTCTGTGCCAACAAGGCGCTATCGACGAATCCGGACCCGAACACGGCGTGCCGACCGTTCGATGCGAACCGTGACGGGTTCATCATGGGTGAAGGTGCGGGCGTGCTCGTTCTCGAGGAATACGAGCATGCGAAAGCGCGCGGTGCGAAAATGTATGCGGAAGTCGTCGGATACGGCATGAGTTCGGACGCCTACCATATCACGGCGCCGTCACCAGAAGCGGAAGGTGGATCGAAAGCGATGAACGAGGCGCTTCGGGACGCGGGGATTCGTCCAGAAGATGTGCAATATATCAACGCTCACGGGACGAGCACACCGCTCAACGATATGTTGGAGACGAAAGCCATCCACAACGTCTTCGGTGACCATGCGCACAACTTGGCCGTCAACTCATCAAAATCGATGATCGGGCACTTGCTCGGTGCAGCCGGCGGAGTCGAGGCCGTCATTACAGCGCTATCGATTCATGAGGGACGGATTCACCCGACGATCAACTGTGAGACACCGGCAGACGATTGTGATTTAGATTATGTCCGTGACGGAAATCGGGAACTTGATATCCAGTACGCACTCAGCAACTCACTTGGCTTCGGAGGCCATAACGCGACGCTCGCGTTCGCAAAAGTAAACGACTAATAGTAGAAAAAAGTGGCAAAAACGGGTAGGGTATAAGGGTTGAGCTAACAGAGAGGAGAATGCCAGATGAAACGATTTTTCATCGGTGCCGCCTTGTTGAGTTCAGTCCTTATCCTTTTTTTCGTTATATGGTACGGACAACGAGAGCAGGCACGAGAATTAGTACCACCTGAAGAACAAATCGTGACGATTCATGGGGAGATGTTGCCGGAGCAACCGAATACGCTGCTCGCCATCGACCCGAGTTCACAGACCGTGCTATCGCATATTTATGAAGGATTGTATCGCTTCGGTGCGGACGGGGAGATCGAACCGGGACTCGTCGAGACGATGACCCGATCAGAAGACGGCGCGACATACACGTTCAAGTTGAAAGAAAGTCAAACCGTGAACGGGAATACGGTCACAGCCGAGACGTTCGTCGATCATTTCCGGATGCTCGCTGATGACGACACGAACTCTCCGTTCAGTTTCCTCTTGGAGGACGTTCTGAACGGAAAAGCAATCAGTCTCGGGACGAAAGAACCAGAGACGCTCGGCGTGAAGGCGGTCGATGCGCGGACGCTTGAGTTGACACTCGAACGTCCGATGGAAGGGTTCGAGCAGATTTTGGCGATGCCGGCCTTTCTGCCGCAGACGATGGTCGGTGAATGGCAAGAGCTTGATGCGAACGGACCGTTTCAAATCGAATCGTTGGATGCGGCCCAAATCACACTGACGAAAAACGAGGCGTATTACGATGCCGACCGTATCACGCTTGAAAAGATTATGCTATTGGCGGATGAAGGACTGGATTCAGAACCGGATGGCATCCATCCGATTCCGTACGGCACGGACGAAGCGACCATCGACTCGCTTGAAGGGAAGCTCGTCGACGTCCCGCGGAGCGGCGTCTTCTATTTGAAACCGAATGTGGATGAGTATCCGTTCGATGATGCCGATTTCCGGCGCTCGCTCGCCCTCGCTTTAAATCGGGAAGCCTTGGAAGATTCGCTCGCACGGGCCGAAGTGACGACCGAACGATTGCTCGTCACCGATGAAGCGGAACTCGATCCTTCACTCGACGGGGAAGCGGCCGCGCTGTTCGAGGATGTGCTCGAGCGACTCGAGGAAGACGAGATTGAAATCGAGTTGCTCAGTTTTGTCGATGACGAGGCACGTCAAATCGCCCAGACGATTGAAACGGAACTTGAAAAACTTCCGGGTCTGCAAGTGAACGTCGTTGAACTCCCGCTCGGGGACAAAGTTAGGCAAGAAGTCGCAGGAGAGTATGCGTTGTCGCTTTCAGGTTGGCAGCCAGACTATCCGCTATTCAGTGCCTATTTGACCCAATTTGAGACAGATAATTATTTGAATTCGAGCGGATTTGCCGACCAAACGTTTGATCGATTGATGAATCAGGCCAGTTCGACGGAAGAGCTCGATGCCCGCGATGAGGTGTATCGAGAGGCGGAAAAACGACTGCTGGAAGAAGCTGTCGTTATCCCAATCTACCAAGCTGGAAGATCTTACGCGGTCGATTCCAAATATGCGGAAATCGGCTTTCCGACCATCGGTCCTTCGTACGTCCTAACATTTTCTAAAGTTTATGAAAAATGAGCTAAAAGCCCGTCTCCCTAGGCGGGCTTTTAGCCTATAGTAAAAATTTTTTAGAAAAATCAAAATAAACACTTTGCAAAATTATCAGAATATTGTATTATTGCTTCAACGGGATTGTGGTAACAAATTTTGTAAAGTAAACTATCAGAATTTTCTACCATCGTTCATTTCGTTAAAACGAAAAAAATCAGGGGGTCATCGCAATGAATAAGAAAAAAGGTTTTGCTTTAGCAACGTCGGTAACGCTTCTATCTAGCGCATTCCTAGCGGCATGTTCGACAGGGGAGGAAGAGGGAGCAACAAATGATAACAACGCATCAGAAAATACTGATGAAGCGCAAGTCCTCAACTTGCTCGATAGCTCAGACATCCCTTCACTTAACCCAACGCTTGCAACAGACGCAGTTTCATTCAACGTCTTGAACAACGTTAACGAAGGTCTTTATCGTATGGACGACGAAGATAATCCAACACCAGGGATCGCGGAGTCACACGAAGTTTCTGAAGACGGTAAAACGTACACGTTCAAAATCCGTGAAGGCGCAACTTGGTCTAACGGCGAGCCTGTAACAGCTAACGACTTCGAATACGCTTGGAAAGAAGTCCTTAACCCGGACAACGCTTCACAATATGCTTACGTAATGTCAATCATCGAAGGTGCTGAAGCCTATAACACAGGCGAAGGCGAGCGCGACGCTGTCGGCGTCACAGCTACTGATGAGCAGACACTTGAAGTTAAATTGACTGCACCAGCTGAGTACTTCCTCGGTCTCACAAGCTTCGGCGTATTCATGCCTAAACTTGAGTCGTTCGACAAAGAGCAAGGCGAGAACTTCGGTACATCTGCAGAGACAACTCTCTACAACGGACCGTTCAAACTCGAAAGCTGGGAGCGCGAGCAAGGCTGGAAAATGGTCAAAAACGACGACTACTGGGATGCTGAAGCCGTCAAACTTGACGAAATCAACGTCAAAGTCGTTAAAGAAGTTTCAACAGGCGTAAACTTGTACGAGAACGGTGACGTTGACCGCACTGGTTTGACTTCTGAACTCGTTGCTCAATACCAAGATAACGAAGACTTCTCGACTGTCGTTGAGCCAACACTCTTCTACCTCCAGTTCAACACTGCGGTTGAAGCACTCGACAACCAAAACATCCGTAACGCGATCGACGCGGCATACGATAAAGCAGCGATCTCTGAAACGCTCCTTGCGAACGGTTCAATCCCTGCCAACTACCTCGTACCAAAAGACTTCGTAACTGGACCAGACGGCGCAGACTTCCGTGAAGCGAACGGCGACATCGGCGGCTACGACGTGGACAAAGCGAAAGATCTTTGGGAAAAAGGACTTGAAGAAATCGGTCAAGACTCTGTCGAAATCGAGCTCCTCAACTACGACTCAGAATCTGCGAAGCAAATCGGTGAGTTCATCAAAGGTGAACTTGAGAAGAACCTTCCAGGTATCACGCTTACAATCAAGCAACAACCGTTCAACAACAAACTTGACCTTGAGAACAAAGGTGAGTTCGAGTTGACATTCGCTGGATGGGGCCCTGACTACCAGGATCCAATGACATTCGTTGACCTCTTCGTCACTGACGGACCATACAACCGTGGTAAGTGGTCGAACGAAGAATTCGATGCACTCATCGAATCTGCGAAATCAAGCACAGATGCTGAACAGCGTTGGGCTGACCTTCAAGCTGCAGAGAAAATCGTTCTTGAAGAGAACGCAATCTCGCCAGTTTACCAACGTGGATCGGCTCGCCTCACGAAGCCATACGTTAAAGGAATCGTTGAACATGCGTTCGGCGCTGACTACTCGTACAAGTGGGCATTCATCGAAGGCAAAGAGCAATAAGAAACAACACGCATACAAAAAAGAGACAGGGACGCCTGTCTCTTTTTTTTGTGCCTTCAGTTTGAGCTACCGCGTTGTAAAAACAAGCCGCCCTTTGAACGCAAAGGGCGGCTTCATGTTATTTTTTCACTTTGGCCCGTTTCCGGTTGAGACCCATCGCTTTCTCGATTTTGGCGAGATTTTTGTTGGCGACGGCTTCTGCTTTCTCACGTCCCGCATCGAGGATGGCGTCGAGCTCAGCTGAGTCAACGAGTTCGTGATAGCGATTCTGGATTGGCTCGAGCATGGCGACGACCGCTTCGGCGACGTCTTGCTTGAACGTTCCATAATTCGAATCTTTGTAACGCTCGACGAGTTCATCGATTGGGGTATCGGTCGAAAGTGAGTAAATCTCAAGCAAGTTCGAGATGCCCGGTTTATTCTCGCGATCGAAGCTGATGACACCGCTCGAGTCCGTGACCGCGCTCTTGATTTTCTTACGGATGACGTTCGGCTCATCGAGCATCGAGATGAATCCTTTCGCATTCGCATCTGACTTCGACATCTTTTTGACAGGGTTCGTCAAACTCATGATGCGCGCGCCTTCTTTTTGAATGAGCGGCTCAGGAATCGTGAACGTCTCATAGTATCGCTTGTTGAAGCGTTCGGCCAAATCACGCGTCAATTCGACGTGTTGTTTTTGGTCATCGCCGACCGGGACGAGTTCCGTGCCGTACAAGAGGATATCGGCCGCCATCAAGGTCGGGTAGACGAACAGGCCAGCGCCGATGTTTTCACTGTTCTGTGATTTGTCTTTATACTGTGTCATCCGGCTCAGTTCACCCATGCCGGCGATACATGTCAACATCCATCCGAGCTGGGCGTGCGCCTTCACTTCCGATTGGACGAAAATCGTCGACTTCTCAGGGTCGAGTCCGCAAGCGAGATAGAGTGCCGCAAGCTTGCGCGTGTTATCCATCAACTCGACGCGGTCGAGTTGAACCGTGATGGAATGGAGATCGACGACACAGTAGAACGCTTCATGTTCTTCTTGCAGCTCGACGAACTGTTTCATCGCGCCTAAGTAGTTACCGAGCGTCACGACGCCGGTCGGTTTAATACCAGAAAAGATTTTTGCCATGATTGCACCTCCAGAGAATATAAAAAACCGCGGTTTCCCGCCCGATAAATCGGGACGAATAACCGCGGTGCCACCCAAATTTGCATGAAACTCATGCCACTTGATCGCGTTAACGGGCGTGACCGTCTCGCCGTACTACCGTTCAGGCGAGCCACTCCGAAGTCCATTCGCTCGACGCTTTCCATCTACTCGCAGCAACGTAGACTCTCTGGGGGAAAGGGGATTCGAGGTACTTGTCTTCTTCTTTGTGTTTCGTATTGTTCTAGCCATAGTGTAGCATATCAACCGTGAAATCGGAAGGTCAAACGAGCGTGATCACGTAGGAAAGAATGACGCTTGCGACACCGACATACACCCATCGCCAAGCCGAACGTCTTTGATCGGCGCGCTCTTCCGGTGACGCTTCTTCGTCTTCCTCGTAGTCGGGGTCGATTTCTTTCAGCTTGGCCCGGCGATTGCGTCTGAAGCCGTACATGAATCCATCGAATAATCCCGTGGCACCCATGTGAGAAAACATACCGACGGCAAAGACAAGAATGCCGCCAACGAACAAGCCGCCGCTTAAATGGAACCAGACCGTCTCATCTTGATAGTAGGAGACAGTCGACCAAATCGTGTAGGCAATTGTGACAATTCCCCAAACGATTAATATACTTCTAAAATTTTTCAATATGACAAACTCCTTTCAGCGTGGATGCGCTCCACCGAGTCATCCGCCCTATGGCTCTATAATACCGTTGTACAGCATGTATGGCGAGAAGTTCGTGATAAAAATGACAGCAGTTTATTGGGGAGTTGACAGTTTGATTAAAAATTTTTTACAATAGCCCTAACGTTCTTTCGTCGGATACAAAATGAAATATTCAGAAAATTAAAGAAAAAGTAAGATGTTACGGTTCGACGAAACGCCATGCTTCACGATACAGAAAGGGGACATCGCAATGAAGAAAAAATCGATTTTGCTCATGATGACACTCATCTTGGCACTCGGTTCAGTGCTCGCCGCTTGCTCGACTGGCGGAGACTCTGACGGCGGTTCGTCTTCGAACGGAGAAAAGATTCTCCGGTTGACGGACACGTCTGACATTACAACAGCTGACCCGGCACTCGCGACGGACGCTGTGGCGTTCAACTTGATTGCCAACACGATGGAAGGTCTTTACCGTCTTGACCAAGACGGAAATGCCGTTCCAGCAATCGCCGAAGGAGAGCCAGAAGTGAGTGAAGACGAAACAGTCTACACGTTCACACTCCGTGACGCGGAATGGTCAAACGGCGAACCTGTCACAGCAAACGACTTCGTCTACGCTTGGCAACGCGCTGTAGATCCTGAAACAGGTTCACAATACGCATACATCATGAACACGGTTAAAAATGCCGAAGCCATCAACACAGGAGAGCTTCCTAAAGAAGAACTCGGTGTGAAAGCACTCGATGAAAAGACACTTGAAGTCACACTCGAGCGTCCAGACCCATCGTTCATCTCGCTCACATCGTTCGGTACGTTCACACCGATCAACGAAGCGTTCGCGACTGAAAAAGGCGCAGACTTCTCAACGTCACCAGAAAACCACATTTACAACGGTCCATTCACATGGTCGGAGTGGGATCGCGAGCAAGGATACGTCTTGACAAAAAACGAATCGTATTGGGATGCTGAAAATGTAGCTCTAGAGAAAGTCGACGTTCGCGTCGTCAAAGACACATCGACAGTCGTCAACTTGTATGAAGCAGGAGAAGTCGACTACGCCGGCCTCTCATCTGAACAAGTTGCCGCGTTCCAAGAGAATGATGACTACAGCACAGGTCTTCGTTCAACAGTCGGTTACTTCAAGTTCAACCACGAAGATGAACTCTTTGCTGACGTCAACGCCCGTAAAGCAGTCGCTCGTGCGGTCGACCCAACCGGGATTATCGACCAGCTGTTGAACAACGGCTCAATCGCAACGACTTCGTTTGTCCCGAAAGAATTCATCAAGTATGAAGACGGAACAGATTATGCAGAAGGCGTAACACACTTTGAGACGAACGCTGACGAAGCAGCATCGCTTTGGGAAGAAGCGACTGGCGGCGAAGCTGTCACAATCGAACTTCTCTCATTCGATAGCGAAGTAGCGAAACAAATCTCAGAGTATATGAAAGGTCAAATCGAATCGAACTTGCCGAACGTGACCGTGAACATCTCACAACAACCGTTCAACAACAAGCTCGAACGCGAAGCGAACGGAGAGTATCAAATGTCATTTGCCCTTTGGGGACCTGACTATCAAGATCCGCTCACAAACCTTGGCATTTTCACATCAGACAACGGTCAGAACGACATCAACTACAAGTCGGAAGCATACGACAAGTTGATTGATGAAGCATCAGCTGAAACAGCCATCGATGCGCGTTATGACAAGTTCAAAGAAGCAGAGACGCTCTTGATTGAACAAGACCAAGCCATCATGCCGCTTTACCAAGCCGGTGTCGCTTACTTGCTCCGTCCGAACGTCGAAAACTTCAACCGTCAACTATTCGGTGCTGATTATCAGTACAAATACGTCGATATTAACTAAATGAGAAGGGGGCATGCATTACGCATGTCCCCCCTTTTCTAAAAAAAAATTAGAAATCAGAGAAAAAACTATTCAAAAGTTTTGTTGGTAAAGTATAATGTAGTAACAGTGAAAATTCAGAATACTTTACAAACTAAGGATTCTTCAATTTTCATGTGCTGTGCTAAGAGCCTTGAGATGACGTTTGACCTATTCTTTCAGAAAATTCCTTTCATTTTGTGAATTCATGAAAAGGGAAATATGTCATAGTGATGCTGTTGGTGCAAGCATAGACACATTAGAAAAACAGGGGGTATTTATTTATGGGACGTTATATTCTTCAGCGGCTGACTTACGGCCTCATCACGTTCTTCTTGATTGCGACGTTCACGTTTTTCCTGATGGACCTGCTTCCAGGTTCGCCGTACCAAAACCAGGAGAAATTGACGGACACACAAATTCAGCTCTTGAACGATCGTTACGGACTCAATGATCCGCTTCCAGTTCGTTACGCGACTTATTTAGGAAACCTTGTGCAAGGGGACCTTGGTGTATCGTTCCGTACGGCCAACCGGCCAGTGACGGAAATGATTATGGAACGAATCGGGCCTTCTGCTCAATTAGGTCTTCAGGCTCTAGTTCTAGGAACGTTAGCAGGACTATTGTTAGGGATTGTGGCGGCCATTCGTCACAACACTGTACTTGACTACGGTGCTATGTTCATATCGGTAATCGGTATTTCTGTCCCATCGTTCGTCTTTGCAGCCCTTCTTCAGTACTATGTTGGAGTTAAGTTGCAATTGCTCCCTGTTGCGTTCTGGGATTCTCCGGCTCATACAATTTTACCGACCATCTCGCTCTCGCTCGGGGTCACGGCGTCCATCGCTCGTTTCGTCCGGACCGAGATGCTAGAAGTTACCGGACAAGATTACGTCACGCTCGCGAAAGCGAAAGGATTGACCGGGAATGCGATCGTTTGGAAGCACATGGTGCGTAACGCGATGATTCCAGCGATCACAATCCTCGGGCCAATGACGGCCGGTCTATTGACCGGAACGTTTGTTATTGAACGGATTTTCTCTGTACCAGGACTCGGTGAATTGTTCGTCACATCCATTACATTGAATGATTACTCGGTCATCATGGGCACGACGCTCTTCTTCTCTGGCCTATTCATTATTATCATTCTACTTGTCGACTTGCTCTACGGAGTCGTTGACCCACGTATTCGTCTTGGGGGGAATAACTGATGATTGAAAACAAAAAGAATTTCGAGCAGTTCGACCAAGACATGTTCCAACGTGTCGAGATGAACGAACAGCTCGCAGAACGAATTTCTGGTAAAAGCTTGAGCTTCTGGCAAGATGCTTGGATGCGCTTAAAGAAAAACAAAGCAGCCATCTTGTCGTTATCGATTATCGTCATTCTTGTCTTGCTCGCTCTATTCGGCCCGATGCTGTCTGGCCGTGATGCATATGAACAAAACATCTCACAAGCCAAACTTCCGCCAAAAGTCACAGGACTTGAATGGGCTGGATTTGACGGGATGGCCAACCTTGGTGGCAATGACATTAACTTCTATGAACAGAAGAACGTCGAAGAGAACTTCTGGTTCGGTACGGACTATCTCGGCCGTGATCTTTGGTCACGTGTTTGGGAAGGGACGCGCATCTCGCTCTTCATCGGTTTGGTGGCGGCCATCGTTGATACGGTCATCGGTGTCGCTTACGGTGGGATCTCGGCTTACTTCGGTGGTCGTACCGATAACATCATGCAACGGATTGTTGAGATTTTGACTGGTGTTCCTAACTTGATTTTAATTATCTTGTTCATCTTGATTTTTGACCCGGGTGTCTTCACCATCATCTTGGCGATGACCATCACCGGCTGGATCGGGATGAGTCGACTCGTCCGTGGTCAGATTTTGAAATTGAAAAACCAAGAGTTCGTCTTGGCTGCCCGTACGCTCGGTGCCTCAAGTACACGTTTGATCTTCAAACACTTGATTCCGAACACGCTCGGCGCCATCATCATCACACTTATGTTCACGATTCCAGCTGCCATTTTCTTCGAGGCATTCCTTAGTTTCATCGGGATCGGACTTCAACCACCACAAGCGTCGCTTGGTACGTTGATTAACGACGGATACAAAGAGTTGCGTACATTCCCGTACTTGCTCGTCATCCCGTCAATCATCATCGTCTTGCTCATGGTCAGCTTCAACCTGCTCGCCGATGGCTTGCGTGATGCGTTCGACCCGAAAATGCGTAAATAATTATAGAAACAGGGGGACTCGTGCATGGAAACGATTTTATCTGTCCGCGACTTAGCGGTCTCGTTCCATACGTATGCTGGAACGGTACAAGCCGTTCGCAACGTATCGTTTGATTTGAAAAAAGGCGAGACGCTCGCCATCGTTGGGGAATCGGGTTCTGGTAAATCCGTCACATCGAAAGCGATTATGCGTCTCATTCCAAACCCGCCAGGTGAAATCACGAACGGAGAAATCTTGTTCGAAGGAAAAGATTTGGCGAAGTTGTCGGAAAAAGAAATGCTTAAAATTCGTGGGCGCGATATCGCGATGATCTTCCAAGATCCGATGACGTCGCTCAACCCGACGATGACAATTTACAAACAGATTGCCGAAGGTTTGAAGCAACACCAAGGACTGACGGGTGAAGATGCGAAGAAGCGTACGCTCGAATTGCTCACACTCGTTGGGATTCCAAACCCAGAGGCACGCCTCAAGCAATACCCGCACCAATTGTCAGGCGGGATGCGTCAGCGGATCGTTATCGCAATCGCGCTCGCATGTAACCCGAAAGTGTTAATCGCCGATGAGCCGACGACGGCCCTCGACGTAACGATTCAAGCTCAGATTTTAGAACTCTTAAAAGATATCCAGCAAAAGACGGGCACAGCAATCATCTTCATCACGCACGACCTTGGTGTCGTTGCGAACATGGCAGACCGCGTTGCCGTCATGTACGCTGGTAAAATCGTTGAGAAAGGTACGGTCGACGAAATCTTCTACGAGCCACGTCACCCATACGCATGGGGCTTGCTCGGATCGATGCCGCGTCCGACCGATGACCCGAACGAGGCGCTCCCGGCGATTCCGGGTACACCGCCAAACTTGCTCAACCCACCTAAAGGCGATGCCTTCGCACCACGTAACCCGTATGCGATGAAAATCGACTTTGAAAAAGAACCACCGATGTTCCAAATTAGCGACACACACTATGCGGCGAGCTGGTTATTGCACCCACAAGCCCCGCAAGTGAGCCCGCCGAAAGCGATCCGTGACCTTGCGCTCAAGTATCGTCCGGACAGCGCGTTCGCGAAATCGATTTTGAAAGGTGGTGCTGAATAATGGAACGCGAGAAATTACTCGAAGTAAAAGACCTGAAGCAGCACTTTAAAATTGGCCGAGGCCGCGTCGTCAAAGCTGTCGATGGCATCTCGTTCGATATTTATAAAGGTGAAGTGCTCGGACTCGTAGGTGAGT
This sequence comes from Exiguobacterium sp. J17977, assembly GCF_018616375.1. GTDB lineage: Bacteria > Bacillota > Bacilli > Exiguobacteriales > Exiguobacteriaceae > Exiguobacterium > Exiguobacterium mexicanum. The sequence goes on from NZ_JAEQBB010000003.1 coordinate 313,145, forward strand.
CTGGATGTGGGAAATCGACGACAGGTCGTACCATCATCGGACTTTACGATGCGACAGACGGGGACGTCATCTTCAAAGGTGAAAACGTCCACGGCAAGAAGAGCAGCGCCGATAAGTTGAAGTTCAACCGAGCGATGCAAATGATTTTCCAAGACCCATATGCATCCCTCAACCCGCGGATGACCGTCGCGGATATCATTGCCGAGGGCATCGATATCCACGGTCTTGCCAAGACGAAAGAAGACCGGATGAACCGCGTCTATGACCTTCTCGAGACAGTTGGTCTTACTAAAGAGCACGCGAGCCGTTACCCGCACGAATTCTCGGGCGGACAGCGTCAGCGGATCGGGATTGCCCGCGCTCTCGCGGTCGAACCGGACTTCATCATCGCCGATGAGCCGATTTCAGCTCTCGACGTATCGATTCAAGCCCAGGTCGTCAACTTGATGAAAGAATTGCAACGCGACCGTGATCTCACGTACTTGTTCATCGCCCACGACTTGTCGATGGTCAAGTATATCTCGGACCGAATCGGCGTAATGTATCAAGGTCACCTCGTCGAGCTCGCTCCGGCAGCGCGTTTGTACGAGAACCCGCTCCACGCCTATACGAAGTCACTCCTCTCGGCGATCCCACTTCCGGATCCAGAGCATGAGCGGACACGTAAACGGATCGTGTATGAGTCGAAGTCACTCGGTGCCGTCGGACGTTCGGATGAGGATTCAAGCATCCCAGCACTCCGTGAAGTCGAGCCTGGCCACTACGTCTCAATGACAGATGAAGAGTACGAAGCATATAAAGCACAACTCGTTTAATTCAAAAGTCCCGCATCCAACCGGATGCGGGACTTTTTTGGGCAAATAAAAACACCGTCTAGGATGACGGTGTCAGGCGTTTGAGATGCGTGGCAAATTCGAAAGCCGGTCGACGACCGCATCGATCAGGTGGACGCGGGCCAGGGCGTCTTCGATGTCCATCGTCTCATAATGGTGCAGTCCGCCAGGTTGTTCGACGTACGTGTCCGCATCATGCACGAGCTGTTGGAGCGGCGTCCGTTGAATCCGGTTAGGCGGCAAGTAGGAGTCAGTGTGAAGTAAAATCATGACCGAGATTTCTTTCGCCCGGGCCGGATCTTCGCCAAGGCGAATCAACAGCTTGTGGGCGCGTTCGGCACCTTTAATGGCATGGATATCGTTTTGACGATACAAATCATAATTCCATTTCCCTTCGGTGTACCATTCATAATGACCGATGTCATGGAGCAGGGCGGCTTTCGTCGCCAAATCCGTATCGAGGCCTCGTCGCGTCGCCAATTCGAGAGCGCGTTCACACACATCAACAGCGTGTTTCAAGCCAGAACGGGTCAAGTATTTTTGGGTGACCGGGTGCTGCATAATCGTCTCTAACGTAATTCTCATCATCGCTCTCCTCCTTGGTGATTTCAAAGGTTATTTCTATTAACTATACGGGAATCAAATAGGAAAAGCAAATCTGGAACGTGTGAAATGATGAAAAACTTGGAGATTGTTCAACCATTTTCATAAGAATGTGCTATAATTTAATTGTAGATTAGTGCAAGTTCAAGATTTTCAGATTCAGTAACGGTCGGTCCGGTCCTTTTGGCGTTGGGGGTGAGAGACCATGAAAGAACGTAACAAAGTATTGGAACAGAAAAAGAAACTTCTGAAGGAAGTCCTCAAAAAGAAATTGAAAGACTTGCAAGTGAAGCCAGGCAAAGAGACGGTATCACAACCGGTTTCTCGAATGCCGGCGTCCTAGAACGGTCGATCAAGGGTCGCATTCTCGAGAATGCGTCCTCTTTTCTTACCTGAATGAGAAAGAATATCATTGAAGTTTCAATTCATAAGAATTATTATAATTAAGTGAACGATTTTTTGGGTATACAAATAGAGTCACTTGAAAAAGATGAACGAACATTTGATCAGGGAGGAACGAAAATGGTCACACTTTACACGTCTCCGAGCTGCACATCGTGCCGAAAAGCACGGGCTTGGCTTGAAGAGCATGATATCCCATTTACGGAACGAAATATATTTTCAGAACCACTCTCACTCAATGAGATCAAACAAATCCTACGTATGACAGAGGACGGGACGGATGAAATCATCTCGACCCGGTCTAAAGTTTTCTCTAAAATCGACGTATCGGTCGATGCGCTTTCGCTTCAACAACTGTACGATTTGATTCAAGAGTATCCAGGACTACTTCGCCGTCCAATCTTGATTGATGAAAAACGTCTTCAAGTCGGGTATAACGAAGATGAGATTCGTCGATTCTTGCCGCGCAAGGTCCGCACGTTCCAACTTCAAGAAGCGCAACGACTCGTCAACGAGTGAGGAAGCATACTGTCTAAGCAGTGTGCTTTTTATTATTCCGTTTTTCCGATAAAATAATAGTAATAACCCCATCATCAATAGATTGACACGTTAAAAAAAGGGTACTATGATAACAAGACAATTTCCCCTCTCCTCCTTAATTGTTGAAGTAGGAGTGAGGTGAGAAGGGAGTGGACAATCGTGAAAATTGAGCGCATCAATGATAATACCGTCAAATTTTTCATTACGTATGTCGATATCGAAAAACGCGGTTTCGCTCGTGATGAAATCTGGTATAACCGAGAACGTGGTGAGCAGCTGTTCTGGCAGATGATGGACGAAGCGCACGAACGAGAAGATATCTCGTTTGATGGTCCACTATGGATACAAGTACAAGCTTTTGAAAAAGGACTTGAAGTGACCGTGACAATTGCGAAAAATGTGATTGACGCTGAAGATGATTCTGAGCTCGGATCACTCCTGCGCTCGGCGATCGATGAGGCACGCGATCAACAATCGGTTCTCGACCAATTGAGTGAACTCGATGAAGAAACCGAGCAGGAGGCGTGGGCTCCGCTCGCCATGGAAACGGACGACTTTGAGGCGATCATCTCGCTCAGCAAACGGGCGGGAGAGACGTTAAGTAACATCGACCTCAAACTGTTCCATTACGATCAAAAGTATTACTTGTGGATTGACTTCCCGGAAGAGATGGAACCAGAGGAAGAAGAGAACGTATTGAGCCTCTTGGCCGAGTACTTGACGTTCAGCACGCAGACGTTAGCGATGCTCGAAGAATACGGCAAGCTCATTCTCGATGGGGACGTCTTCGCCAAAGTCCGTCACTATTTCTAAACCCCAATCGCCTGTTCATATGGACAGGCGATTTTTTTCTAACTTATACATAAACGAGGTGTCGTGATGTTGAAACGTTTGCAGTTGATGTTGGCCGATAGTGCCTGGTTCGTCCCGTTCTTGTATGGGGTCGGGGGGATTGCCTTGACGTTCCTTACCCAATACTTTGGAAGTTTCTTTCGGGAACTATTGCCCGAAATCGTCTATTTAGATAAGGATTCGGCGGCGACGGTTTTATCATCGTCCTTCACGAGTCTGATGACGATGATGACGTTCAGTTTTTCAACGATTCTCGTCGTCTTGACGACGTACTCGTCCCAGTTCTCGCCGCGGACGATCAACAACTTTTTGACGAATTCGGCGTCGAAGCATACGCTCGGCTTGTTCATCATGACGACCGTGTACGGCATCACGAACTTATTTTTGATTCGGACGTCAGATGAGGACGTCGTCCTCGCCTCGGGCGTCAGCGTGCTGCTCGTCGTCAGTTCCGTCTGGGCGTTCGTCAAGTTCATCCAAACAATCAGCGTCTCGATTCAAGCCGAACGTCTCTTGTCAGCCTTGCATCGCGAGGCGTTGTCCGTCATCGAGACACAGCAACAAGCGGTCGACGACGGCAAGATGCATATCGTTCCTAAGCGTTCGGTCCATACGTTCGAGGGTCACGCCATCTATGCCCCGCGCACCGGCTACATTCAACTGTTCGCAAGCGAGAAACACGAGAGTCATGACGTCGATTTTGAGTCGGTCGTGGCTGTCGGGGATTTCGTGGCGAAAGGGGACTTGCTCGGCTATTGGCTCGGGGAAGAAGCGCTCGAGATTGACGTGTTCCAAATCGGGGAGATTCGCTCCTCGATTCAAGATCCGGCCTTCGTTATCGAGAAGTTGAGCGAGATCGCGTTAAAAGGTATCTCGCCCGGGATTAACGATCCGAATACGGCGATTCACGCCATTCATTACATCGGGGACATTTTGCGGGAACTGAGCCGATTACCTGAAGGGGATTTCTTATTTTCCAATGACAAGAGTGACTGGCACGCCAAACGGAAGCCGATGGAGGCGACGTTGTTCGAGGCGCTTGCTCCGATTAAGACGTATGCGAGCCATGACATCTTTGTGATGGCGTCCGTGTTCGAGGCAATCCGCATCGCCCGGTTAGAAGCGCATGCCTCACACGAAGAGACGTTCGAGGCGTTCATCGACTATTTTGAGGAGTCGCTCGATTTTGAAGAGTTGCATCCGCGAGAACGCGCGTTTCTGACGAATCAGATGATGCGTGCCCGAAAAGTACAGACGTGAAAGGGAGGGGTCACTCGAGACCCCTCCCTTTTGCTGCTTATGAGAGCGTATAGCCACCATCCACCGTGATGGCTTGTCCGTTAATATAGCTTGACGCGCCGCTCAACAGGAACGTGACGACCGGTGCGACTTCTTCCGGCTTGGCGGCATGTCCCCGGAAATGATGGGTCATCGCCTCTTGGAATTTGGCCTCACCACCGTACAGTTTATGACTGAGCGGCGTGTCGACTGGACCGAAACAGACCGCATTGAAACGTACTTTGCCTTTCATCCGGTGGGCAAACGTCTTCGTCAAAGCGATGACGGCCGCTTTCGAGGCGGCGTATGGACCGAGCATCGGCGGGAATTTGACGTGACCGACGATGGCGGCGTTATTGACGACGCTCCCTCCTGTCACCAACAGGGGGATGGCGCGTTGGATGATGCGATTCGTCGCCAGGACGTTCAGTTCGAACACGTCGTCGAACGCGGTCGTCGGCAACCGCTCTGGTGTCCCGGGGCGACCGAACGTCGCAGCGTTGTTGAACAGTCCATCTAAGACGACCTTGTCCTCGCTCAAACGGTCCATCAATGCTTCAACTTGCTCGGATTCGGCTAAATCACATGTAAGGAAAGTGATACGGGATGAGGCGTCCTCTAGTGCGGCACCTCGTGTCTCGTCACGGCCGATGCCGATGACGTCGTGTCCGTCCTCTGCCAAACGAAGGGCGACGGCCCGTCCAATCCCGCTCGTCGCTCCAGTAATCAAAAATGTGCCCATATTTTGTTCGCTCCCCTCAAAAGATGGTGTTAAGTTGTATAATTATGATAATACAAGACAGAAACGAGGTCAGTTTATAATATGTTGCGACGCATACAAGTACTTTTATCCCTGATTTTGCTCGCAGGTCTCATTGCCGTATTATCGTATTACTGGAGCTCGCAAGTGATCGGGCTGTTCTCGGTGCTCGTCTTTTTGACGACGTTTAGCATCTTGCTCGTCATCCTGCTCGAGAATCGTAATCCGCAGCGGACACTCATTTGGGCCATCGTCATGCTCGGCTTCCCGGTCGTCGGGCTGTTCGCCTATTTTGTGTTCGGACAGAACTACCGCCGGAAACGCATGTTCAAAGAAAAGGCGATGCTCGATGAAGAGACGTACCTCGCCTATCGGCAGAAGGCAATGACGCTGTCGCCGTCGCTCATGTTCTCCCATGACGATTATGAGAAGTTGCTCCATTTGACGTCGTCACTGAATCAATTACCCGTTTCGTCGAACACGTATACGCAAGTGTTGACGAACGGCCAACAGAAGTTCTCGAAGTTGTTGCCCGCTTTGAAAGGGGCGACGCGTCATATTCATCTGGAGTATTATATTTTCCGGGAAGATCGTATTTCTCGGGAAATTCAACGGATTTTGATTCAGAAGGCGAAGGCCGGGGTCGAGGTGCGCTTCCTCTATGATGCGGTCGGCTCGATTCATACGAGCGGGACGTTCTTTGACGAGATGCGCCAAGCGGGTGTCCACGTCAAAGCGTTCTTTCCGGTCGTCCTGCCGCTCGTATCAAGTAAGACGAACTATCGGAACCATCGGAAAATCGTCGTCATCGATGGGACGGAGGCGTTCACGGGCGGGTTGAACGTCGGCGACGAATATTTGGGTGAGCATTCGAAGTTCGGATTTTGGCGTGACACGCATCTATACGTCAGAGGGGAAGGGGTGTCGGAACTCCAGCTCATCTTTTTGCAGGACTGGTACTACATGACGGGCGAGCGTCTATTCACACCGTTCTATCTCGAGCCGCTCGAAACAGTGCGGAGCGCGAGCGGCGGCGTGCAGATTGTGGCGAGCGGGCCGGATGAGCCGTATGAGACGATGAAGTCGATTTATTTCGCGCTGATCAATGCGGCGAAGAAGTCGGTGTACATCTCGTCCCCATACTTGATTCCGGACGAGGATATCATGAGCGCGCTCAAGACCGCCTCGTTATCCGGGGTCGATGTCCGCATCGTGTTGCCGAGCTATCCGGACCATAAAATCGTCTTTTATGCGAGCCGATCGTATTACGAGGAGCTGCTCAGCGCCGGGGTCAAGATTTACTTGTATGAGGAAGGGTTCATGCACTCGAAAGTCATCGTCGTCGACGATGGGCTGGCGACGATCGGGACGGCGAACATGGACTTCAGAAGTTTCCACCTCAATTTCGAGGTGAACGCGCTCTTGTATAACACGAACTCCGTCCATCAGCTCAAACAAGATTTGTATAAAGATTTTGAAGGGTCACACGAGTTGGAGATCCGGGCGTTCTCGGAACGGTCCTACTTCATCAAACTCGTCGAATCATTGGCCCGGATGTTTTCACCACTTTTATGAGGGGGAAGCGGAATGAGATTTGCCATCGGTCGAACTGGAGGGTATGTGGATGCCCTTACGCTCAGTCGGGGGCGGATTGAACCGTTTGCCCCTTTTTCGTGCCCGGAATGTGGGGAACGGGTCATCGTCAGGCAAGGGGTGAAACGGCGTCTCCATTTCGCCCACGTCAATCCTTGCGCATGCGGCGAGTCGACCGGACACCATGAAGACAAATGGGGCGTGCGGCAATGGCTACAAGGCCAAGGGTATGCGGTTGAGCAAGAAGTCGTCATCGGCACACGTCGTGCCGATTTGGTGGCCGTACGCGACAAGACACGGCTCGTCGTCGAAATTCAGGCGTCCACGCTCTCAATCGAGTCTTACGTCGAGCGGACGAGACATTATCGTGACAACCAGCTCGACGTCGTCTGGTTGGCGAGCGGGCTGCAGCCCGGGGGTGTCGCGACGTTCAAACCGTGGATGCGGGCCGAACTGGCGCGACGACATAGCCTGATCGTTCCGACCGGACCGGCGCTCTACCGCTTCGTCGGGTTCCCAGTCTCCATCCGAGCGGGCGTCGGCCAATGGCAGGTCGCGACCTCGTTCGATATCTCACCGTTCGCAGCGTATTATGGCTTTGATGCCCATCGTTGGACCCAAGTCATTCGGCGGAGACGGATGACGCCGCCTTATCCGACGCCACAGTATCGCCGACTCATCTTGAACCGGCTGTATCCGCTCGGGATGTTGCCTTCTTTATTGCCGAGCTACTGTTATTTGCCGATGCCGTCACTGTGGGGTATTCATGTCCATCCGTTCATGTTCCAGACGGTACTCTACTTGAACCGGCGTGATTGGCCCGGAGACTCCGTCAGTTGGAGCATCGAGAAGACGTGCCGCCAGTTCGAGGTGACCCCGACAAGCGACTTTCTGCAAGCGTTTGAAGTACAATGGAGACAACTGTTGAACGTATTCGATGTGACGGAGGCTGTGCGCGATTGGCACGTGCCTAAGACGCTAGACACGGCGTTGCTTCACGATTTTCGATACTTTCAAGGGTTTCAGCGATTCATGGCGAATTCGTATACAAACTAAGAAAAGGAAGTGGACATATGTCAGAAGTACTTACACGACAACAAGTCCCCGTCGAGGAGACGTGGAACTTAGAGACGATTTATGCAGACGATCAAGCTTGGGAACAAGATTTTGAGGCGTTGAAAGCAAGCGTACCGGCTTTGGTCGAGTTTAAAGGGAAACTTGGAGAATCGGCTGCTTCGTTGTTCGCCGGTCTGCAACTGCGTGACGACATCTCGCGTCAACTGCATAAGCTCTATACATACGCCCATATGCGCTACGACGAGGATACGTCGAACAGCCATTATCAGGCACTGAACGACCGTGCCGGTTCGCTCGCCGCTCAAATCTCGGCACAGCTCGCGTTCATGACGCCAGAGCTACTCGCCATCGACGAAAGCCGAATCGAGGCGTTCATGAGTGAGCACGAGTCCCTCAACGTCTACCGCCACGCGTTCGACGAGTTGGCGCAAGAACGTCCGCACGTGTTGACGGAAGCGGAAGAGGCGATTCTCGCCCAGGCCGGTGACGTGCTCGGGCAGTCGAGCTCGACGTTCGGCATGCTCAACAACGCCGACTTGAAGTTCCCGAAAGTGAAGAACGAGAAAGGCGAAGAGGTCGAATTGACGCACGGCCGCTATATCACGTTCCTCGAATCGAGTGACCGCAGCGTCCGCGAAGGTGCGTTCAAGGCGATGTACGGGACGTACGAGCAATATTTGAACACGTTCGCCTCGACGTTGTCGGGTAGCGTGAAGAAAGACAATTTCTATGCGACGGTCCGTAAGTTCGAGAGTGCCCGTCAAGCGGCACTTCATCATAATTCCATTCCAGAGTCTGTATACGACGGACTCGTGGAGGCGGTGAACGAACGTCTCGACTTGTTGCACCGTTACGTCGCGCTCCGAAAACGGGCACTTGGTGTAGACGAGTTGCATATGTACGACTTATATACACCGCTCGTCAAAGACGTGGATATGAAAATCCCGTATGAGGAAGCGAAAGACTTGATGGTCGAGGGGCTCGCACCGCTCGGAGACGAATACGTCCAAATCGTCAAAGACGGACTCGCTTCCCGCTGGGTCGACGTTCGTGAGACGCGCGGCAAGCGCAGCGGCGCCTATTCGTCAGGCGCGTACGACACGCAACCGTTCATCTTGATGAACTGGCAGGACAACGTCAACAACTTGTTCACGCTCGCCCATGAGTTCGGTCATTCGGTCCATAGCCATTATACGCGGGCGACCCAGCCGTATCCGTACGGGGACTACTCGATTTTCGTGGCCGAAGTGGCTTCGACGACGAACGAGGCGCTCTTGAACGATTACTTGTTGAAGACGCGCACGGACCGCCAAGAGCGACTCTATCTGTTGAACAATCAACTCGAGACGTTCCGGGGCACACTGTTCCGTCAGACGATGTTCGCCGAGTTCGAGCACATGATTCATAAAGCGGCCCAAGAAGGCGTCTCGCTCACACCTGAATATTTGAATGAGACGTATCTTGAGCTCAACAAGCGTTACTTCGGAGACGAGCTCGTCATCGATGGTGAGATTGCCTTCGAGTGGGCCCGCATCCCGCACTTCTATTACAATTACTACGTCTATCAGTACGCGACAGGTATCTCGGCGTCGGCCGCGTTGTCGCAACAAATCATGGACGAAGGCGAACCGGCTGTCCGTCGTTACATCGACAAGTTCTTGAAGGCCGGCTCGAGCGACTATCCGATCGAAGTGTTGAAGGCGGCCGGCGTCGATATGACGACGAAAGCACCGGTGCTCGCAGCGCTCGATCAATTCGAGGCCGTCCTCGACGAGATGGAGACGTTATTGTTCCAATGAGAGGAAGGGCGTGAACATTATGTGACAATATGAACAAAGTGCTTGTCATGGTGCGCCCGTCTCGGTATATTATAAGTGTGAAATCAATCACAAACCCCTTTATTGACCGTAAACTTTCTCCCAACCTGTGATCTGTATAGATACTCGGGTCGTGATGTTCTCCGTCCCCGCGGGGAACATCGCAAAAAACCCACGGCTCCCCGGCCGTGGGTTTTGTTGTGTTATTTATTCGTCGCCCACGCTTGTCCGCTGCAACCTGGGACAGGTCGGCACCGTTGCTGGAGTGACAGTTTTTTCAGTTCTCTCTCGATGACAGGCTTCTCGAGCTCCAAGATGAAAGCGAGCTCGGTGATGGTCGAGGCGTCATAGCGCCCCAATACTTTCTCGACGTTCCACTCGGACTCCCGAGAGGGGACGTAACCGAGCAGTTCGGCCATGACGGCCTGATAGACGTCGTACGGGTACAATCCCTCTATTTTGAGCGCCTCGTCACGCGTGACGAACGTCAAAGCAGGCAATGACTCGATCTCCCAATCTTTCAAAATCTCATGATCAACCGCGAGGGCGCTGAGCAGTTGATTGGATTGGATATCGGCCGCCAACTCATCGATGTCGAGCCCATAATCGACGAATGAGCGGGCGATTTCCCACAAGTCGCTGTCGCTCGAGCCATCCTTCAAAAAGATATCGTTAATATGCAGATGGCGTAAGAAACGCATCGCATGACGTTTCCCTTGTAACTCCATAGCCTTAATCATCGTGAGAAGGCGAACCTCTTCTTGACATCCGCCAACACAACTAGGAACCGTCGAAACCATACGGAAACGAATCAAGTGACCGTATTCAAGTTCGAGCTTTTTAATGAGCGTCATCACGTGAAGTCCGTCTGGATCAGAAATGTCCATGAAATAGAATAACTCTAATGGCTTATAGGTTACTTGGATAGGAGATTCTTCCAGTGAACAGGATGACTCATTACATTGTTCTAGTTCCATTGTGTCGCCTCCTCTCGTAAACAAAAATCAAATATATCGTATGCTCATTGTAGCAACGAAAAAAAAAGGTTGGCAACGTATCTGCTCAACCTTGATTTCGACGCACCTTTTCTTCCATGAATCGAACGATTTTATTTTTAGCGGGACGAAGGGGGATGCCGTGCTCACGGAGGAGCTGTTCGAACGCGAGTTTACCGGTCGCCTCGTCGGTCACTTCAAATTCTATTTCATAGTCGTGAATCTCCAAATAATGACTTTCGTCGAGGACGAGCAGGCCGTCCGGCGTCTCTCGTTCAGCCCGTTTCGTCTCGAGACGACCGAGGTGTTCGAGCGGTCCAGACAAGTCGAACGGAGCGAGCGCGGCCGTCATTTGATCATCGTGGATGATGCCGTATTTGAATAGGTTCTCGGCTTCCTCTTCGTTGATGGCGGCGTGCGTCTCGAGTAAGCCTACCTCGTGCGGTTGCTTGAGTGTCAGCACTTGGCCGTTCTTTTTCTCACGGATGCGAAGGGCGGCACCGTGGTTCTTCAGTTCGAACGTCGGCGTGTCAAAGTAGTCGTTCGCTTGCCATTTCACTTTGTCCGTCAAGTCGTAGGCGGCGAGCAACGTCTCGTACTCGTCTTTCGTCAACATCGATTTAAATTCAATTTCCACTTCTTGGGTCATAAATCATCGCTCCATTCTATGAACAATTGTTGGTTTATGATACCATACAATCGGATACATACGGAAAAAGCAGGGCTTTCCGATACGAACGAAAGTGGTGACAGCATATGCAATCAATGGATTGGGACCAATATTTAGTGCCGTATCAAATCGCGGTCGATGAGCTGAAAGTGAAATTCAAGGCGATTCGAAAGCAATATAAATCTCAAAATGACCATTCTCCCATCGAGTTTGTCACCGGAAGAGTGAAACCGGTCGGCAGCATCCTCGAGAAGGCGAAGCGAAAGCAGATTCCTTATGACAAGTTGTCGACGGAGATGCAAGATATCGCCGGGCTGCGCATCATGTGCCAATTCGTGGACGATATCGTCCACGTCCTCGAACTGCTCCATCATCGGACCGATTTTAAAATCGTCGAGGAACGCAACTATATCACGCATCAAAAGGAATCGGGCTATCGCTCGTATCATTTGATTCTCGAGTACCCGGTGCAAACGATTCATGGTGAGTTCCCGACACTCGTCGAGGTGCAAGTTCGGACGCTCGCGATGAACTTCTGGGCGACAATCGAGCATTCGCTCAACTATAAATACGACGGGGATATGCCGCTCGAGGTTCAAGAGCGGTTGCGACGAGCGGCCGAGGCGGCGTTCTTGCTCGACGCTGAGATGAGCCAGCTTCGCGTCGAGATTCAAGATGCGCAGCAAGTGTTCCGGGATAAAGAAATGAACGTCCAGACGGACCAAGACTAGGGGGCCACGGCATGCAGTTTGCGATTGTAGCACGGGGAGACGCGCGGTCGGCTGACATCGCGCAAGAGTTGACGAATAAATTGACCGAAGCGGGGCATTCGGTCTCGAAAGAGCCACGCATCGTCGTCTCGGTCGGAGGCGACGGGACGATGTTGCAGGCGTTCCACGAGTATGTCGATCGGCTCGATCAGACGTTGCTCGTCGGCATCCATACGGGCCACCTCGGATTTTACGCCGACTGGCAACCGGATGAACTCGATGAGTTGACGGAGATGATTACGAGCGAGTCGTTCGAGCCGGTGTCGTACCCGCTCGTCGAGGTGCTCATCGATTACGAGGATGGGACGACTGACCGACAGCTCGCCATGAACGAATGTACGATTAAAAACTATAAGCGCACACTCGTCTGTGACTTATCGATTCGCGACGATTACTTCGAGACGTTCCGGGGCGACGGGTTGTGCATCTCGACGCCGTCCGGGTCGACGGCCTATAACAAGGCACTCGGCGGGGCCATCGTCCATCCGTCCATCGAGGCGATTCAAGTGACGGAGATGGCGTCCATCAATAACTTGGTATACCGCACAATCGGATCACCGCTGTTATTGCCGAAACATCATCAAGTGAAGATTGCCCCGCACACGAAAACCGAGTTTGAACTCGCGTTCGATCATCAAGAGGCGTTATCATGGTCGAACGTGCGCTCCATCCGCTGTGCGGTCGCAAAAGAAAAAGTGACGTTTGCCCGGTTCCGGCCGTTCCCATTTTGGCGACGGGTCCGCGAATCGTTCATTGAAGAAGGGAAGTAACCGATGTACGGATTCACATTACGTCGCGTCGCGGAGACAACCGTCCCGTTGCGCGACTTTTTAATGACAGATTGCGGCATCTCGCGAAAGATGTTGACCCAAATCAAACAAGGCGGTCTCATCCTCGTCGATGGTCAGCCGCGCACCGTCCGCTATGACATCCGGCAAGGGGAGACGGTGACCGTCCACTTCCCGGTCGAACAGCCCGCGGAGACGATGGTCCGTTCCAAGCGGCCGCTCACAATCCTATTTGAGGACGACTATTTGCTCGCGGTCGATAAACCGGCGGGCATCGCGACAATCCCGTCCCGGCTCCATCCGGACGATACACTCGCCAACGCCGTGCTCGGCTATTATGAACAGATTGGATTGCAGTCGGCGATTCACGTCATCAACCGGCTCGACCGTGACACGAGCGGGGTCGTCCTGTTCGCGAAATATGCGTACGTGCATCATCGCTTCAGCGAGTTGCAACAGAGCGGTGGCTTGTCGCGGACGTATCTCGCGTTGATTGAAGGGCCGCTCGACCCACAGACGATCGATGCCCCGATCGGCCGCGCGCCCGACTCAATCATGGAGCGAATCGTGACAGCGGACGGACAGCACGCCGTCACACACATCCTCGAAGCGGAGCCGCGCGGTGCGTATACGGCACTATCGATTGCGCTTGAGACCGGCCGGACGCATCAAATCCGTGTCCATCTGCGCCATATCGGACATCCGTTGCTCGGGGATACGATGTACGGCGGCAAGACCGTACTCGACCGTCACGCGCTCCATAGCGCCTCGGCGGTGTTCAATCATCCAATGACCGGCGAGCGGCTGGTCATCCAAGCCGCTGAACCGGCTGATTTCCAATTGATGCCGTAACGACAATAGTCCCGCGCTCGGATGAGTGCGGGACTATTGTTTAGTCGTCGTCGAACATATACGTTTTTGATTTAGAGGCGACGTTCATGACGAGCCCGATGGCAATCATGTTCATGATGATCCCGGTCCCGCCGTAACTGATGAACGGCAATGTCAGACCGGTGATTGGGAGGACGCCGATCGTCATCCCGATGTTTTGGAAAATTTGGAACGTGAACATGGCAATCACGGCCGTGACGATGTAACTTCCGAACGGACTGCTCGCCTCGAGGGCGATATGAATCATCCGGTACAAGAACAAGAAGAAGACGATAATCACGATCGCTGCCCCGATGAAGCCGTAATGTTCAGCTATGACGGCGAAGATAAAGTCGGTTTGCGACTCTGGCAGATAGACGAGCCCTTGTCCATAGCCGGCCCCGAACATTTGGCCAGATCCGATCGCTTGGAGCGATTTGATTAACTGGAACGCGAGGTCATCGGAATACTCGTACGGATAAATCCAAGCTTGGAATCGATTCAAGGCGTGGCCCGGCACAAAACTTTGCAACAACTCGAAATGCGAGAAGAACAAGTACATGAAGCCACCGATCGTCAGGGCAGCGGCGCTGAACAGTCCGAGCAACCATTTCCACCCGATACCGGACACGATGATGATCGCTCCGAGCATCGTGATTAGCACGAGCCCTGTCCCCAAGTCTGGTTGGGTGACAATCAGCGCGAGAGGCGGGATGGCGAGGAACACCAATTTCATTAACAGCCACGTGTCCTGTTGGGACGAACCGTAGCGTTTATTATGGTCATAGACGATCGTCGCCATGGAAATCAATAAGAACAACTTCATGAATTCGGCTGGTTGGAAGCTGAACCCCGGTACGTTATACCAGCCGTACGCCCCGTTGATATTCGGAACGAGAGTCGTATCGCGGAGCGGAATCAAGCCGGCCAGCAGCAGCAACCCGAAGCCATACAAATACCAGTGGATTTTTCGCAACTGTTCGTACTCGATGGTCATGATGGCGAACATGGCGAAGAACCCGATGATATAGCGGATGCCTTGGTCAAAGGCGAAGTTAATATGTTGCAATCGCGTCGGCAACATCGGCTGGGCCGTATAGATGGCACCTAGACTGATGATCATCAAGAAAAAGACGATTGTCAAAAGTGTTGTGTCTAAACTTTTAAAATAAGATTGAATGCGGTTCATGATGAAGTCGTCTCACCCTTTCTCTACGTATTTTATCTTACCGTAAGTTAAAAAAATCGCAATACGTTACGCGCTAGTTGACAAAACAGACACCATTCTGTAATCTGATAACAGATATTATCACCAGGTACTAAAAAAGGGGAGTTTACGATGTCAATCTATCCAACGTTAACGAATAAGACGTATGTCGTCATGGGAATCGCCAATAAACGCTCGATCGCTTGGGGGATCGCGAAGACGCTCGACGCAGCAGGCGCGAAGCTCGTACTCACATATGCGGGCGAACGCTTCAAGTCAGGTCTCGAGTCGCTTGCAGCCGATTTGAACGGAGAAGCCTTACTGTTAGAGTGTGACGTCACGAACGACGAAGCCATCGACACGACGTTCCGCACGATCCATGAACAAGCTGGCCCGATTCAAGGAATTGCGCACTCGATCGCATTCGCAGACAAAGAAGCGCTCCGCGGTGAATTCTCAGAGATGACACGCGGCCAGTTCGCGCAAGCGCTCGATATTTCGGCATACAGCTTGACGGCTGTCGTCAAAGCGGCCAAACCGTACTTCGCAGAAGACGCATCGGTCATCACGCTCACATATCTCGGCGGCGAGCGCGTCGTCCCGAACTATAACTTGATGGGTGTCGCCAAGGCGGCGCTCGACTCGAGCGTCAAATATTTGGCGAACGAGTACGGCCCGCACGGCGTCCGCGTCAATGCGATTTCGGCTGGCCCGATTCGGACGTTATCAGCTAAAGGAGTCGGCGACTTTAACAGCATCTTGTCTGAACTCGAGCAAAAAGCGCCATTGCGCCGCAACGTCTCGGTAGAAGAAGTGGCCTCGACCGGCCTGTTCCTCTTGTCGAGCATGGGCAGCGGCGTGACAGGAGAAGTCATCCACGTCGACAGCGGGTATCACATTTTGTAAAGATGGGGAAGGGCGTAGCGATACGCTCTTTTTTGTATTATCGGGAAACAATTTCGGGTAAGGACTTGTGAAGGAGGTTGAATCATGGGTCCTTATCAGATTGATTTCACAGTCGTCCAATACGGAAATCGCCAAGTTCAACCAACAGAACGGGCGAACATCGAGCCGGTCACACGCATTCAACGTGTCCAACGCATCCGGCCCCGTCAAGAAGAATGGTTAGAAGCCGAACAACAAAACAGCCCCGGTCGTTTCGTCGACCGGAGCGTGTAATCTTAACCTCGGAACCGGAACGTCTCATAGACGTTCCATGTTTCGTTTTCGAGCTCATACATGACGGCCATGCGATTGATCGTCTCCTCGAAATGCACTTGCTCCATCCGCATCCGCTCGAGCACGTCGAACAGTTCGGCATCGGTCAAGTCTTGCCCGATGGTGATGTGCGGCAGAAACTCGTATTTCGGAGGTTGCTTGAGCAGACCGTCGTGCAGTTTGTCGTGAAGCGCTGACAGTTCGCGCGTCGGCAATACTTTTAAGTAAAGGACGTTGTTCGTCGGTGCGAACGAGCGGACCCCGTCGATTTTCAATTGAACCGGTTTGGTCGAGTCGGCGACTTGCTGGAGATACTCGAGCACCTTCGGCAAATCGGCCTCGTCGATTTCAGTGCGTTCCTTGATCGTCACGTGAGGTGAGATCAACGCATACTTCGTGTCGTATCGCTTCCGATACGAGTTAGCGAAGTCTTGAACTTGTTTTGATGGAAATAAGACTACCCCAATCTTCATTCCAGTTCCCCCTTTATAAAGTGGTCTACTTTTTTATGATGACCGATTTATTGAATGAAGTCAAAGCGGGCTTAGTCTTTTTTTCGAGTTTTCAGTATAATAGACAATGAGTACTTCGAGAAGCTCTTTCTCGAGATGAAAGGATGTGTAGCGGGAATGTTCCCGCATCTATGATGAAACATGTACCACACTCACGCGACGTACGCGACGCGGCACGGGCTCGCTTGATTGAACGGGGCGTATCGATCGAATCGATCGCCGAAATCGTCTATCAAATGCAAGCACCGTATTCGCCACACCTGTCATTGAAAGACTGCATGGACTCGGTCGAGGCCGTGTTAGATAAACGTGAGCTCCAACACGCGATTCTCGTCGGGTCAGAACTCGATATTCTCGCCGAGCGCGGGCAATTGTCGGAGCCGCTCTTGTCAATCGTGGCATCGGATGAAGGTTTATTCGGTGTCGATGAGACGATTGCGATCGGGGCCGTCAACACATATGGTTCGATTGCCGTCACGACGTTCGGATACTTAGACAAAGCGAAAATCGGGATCATCAAACAACTCGACACGAAAATGGACGATGGCCAAGTCCACACGTTCATGGATGACCTCGTCGGTGCCATCGCGGCGAACGCCTCGGGCCGGTTGGCGCACCGTCTGCGTGACATGACCGACTTTGGCGAAGACGAGATGCGGGAACGAAAAGGGTTATATTGATGACTTCTCGCTCACGAGCGCTGGCGATCACCGGGACGATTGGATTCGTTCTCTTCTCGGTGGTCGTCGTTTTAGGTTGGATCGTACCGGTCGACCGTTTTGTCACCGCTTCACTTGAACCACTCGCAGGACCGTTGTTCGTTTATGTGACCGAGCTCGGCAGTGTGAAAGTGTTGATCGGTCTATCTTTTATTGGCATGCTTTATTTCTTATGGCAAGGAAACCGCTTTGAGGCGTTCCGTTTGCCGATCGTCGTCATCGCCACACTCCTCGTGACACAAGTGCTGAAGCTCGTGTTCGGGGTTGACCGACCGTCCATCGATGCCGCGCTCGACGCGACGACGTATAGCTTCCCGAGCGGACACGCCTCTGGGTCACTCGCCTTGTACGGCATGCTGGCGATTGTGATGTACCGCCGCAATGAGAACTTGATCGGGTTCGGCCTGCTTGTGGCGATGGTGTTGGCCGTCTCGTTCAGCCGGGTCATCTTGAACGTCCACTATTTCAGTGACGTCATCGGCGGCTGGCTCGTCGCGCTTGTCATCGTGGCAGGGTCAGAAGTGATAAGGAGGAAACAACATTGATTTTAGTCTCACAAGTCGAAACATGGTTATTCATGGACCAACATCGAGCGGACGCGGCCGATGTTCCGACGATTTTGGTCGAAAAGGATGCGTCCGGGGCAAAATCGTTCACAGCGATGCGGACGTTGTTCCAGCTCAAGAAGTGGACGGGGCAACGTCGTTTCGTGCCGCTCTTATCATGCGATGAGGGGGCATACCGCGCCTATGAGGTGTTTCACGTCGACGCGGTCCCGCCATTCGCCATCCTCGAATCGGGCCGTGTGTTATTAAAGGACAACGAAGTCGATGAGGCATATGCGGCCGCACTTGACGACGCTGCGCCAAAAACGTACAGTGAACGGCTCGCGTTTGTAGCCGATTATGTGGAGCGGGCACTCGGTGAAACGGTCGTGCTCGCCATCGATGAGCCGGCCGCGTCGCATCCCCGTGTTCCCGAAGATTTGTTCGTGCCGGGAAATGTGATGCAGACGAGTGAACGATTGTTCGCCTGGGCGAACCGACAACAAACGGAGAGGGATGAACTGAAATGAACGAATGGGAACCAAAGATTCAAGAACTTCTCGACGGGACGGTCGACGAACTCATCGTCCCGAAAGACGATTTTTTGACGGTCCGCTCGCTCTTGGTCGACAAGGGCTGGCTGTTTGAAGTCGTCGGGGAAGCGAAACATGGAGGCGTGACGATTTATCGAAAAAACAAACAAAGCGCGTCCTCATAAGAGGAACGCGCTTTGTTTGTTTAGGCGTTAGAAGCCAATTTGATTTTTTGTCGTTTTAACTTGTGTAATAACCAGGCATGTAACACTTCACAAGAATGGTGAGGAAGGGTCAGTTCGACAAGTGGGTGTGACTGACCGAATATAGTGAAGCGCGAATGGTCCTCGTCGAGCATCGAGACTTGAATATCGGTCGCTTCTTGAAGCGAAATCCGTTGCTCGCCGGCTACTGCATCTTTTAATTTCAGCATTTTTCCATTCGTCGCAAACTTGGTGAACGAAGACATTCCCTGTACTTTCAGTTGTTCCATCTCGTGTATCTATTCATCCGCGTGATGAATAGATTTTCACCTCGCTTTCTCTATATTGCCTTCCATTCCTCCAGAAGGTTATTCCTAGTATACCCTCCTCGCGATAAAAGAAAAGAGTTAATTTAACGAAAAATTAAGACAATTTGTTATCAATTTTTAAAAATAGTGTCTCAGGCGCTTGGCAATGGGATTTAAAACGTGATCCGTATGAGCGGGATAACAAAAAAGAACCTGATTGAATCAGGTTCGACAATGATTACTGCATGGATGAACTCAAAAACGCTCAATCTCCCACGTGCGACGGCGATACGTCAATTGTCCTTTCAATGCGATGGATTCTTTCTTCGCATCAAAGTCTTCTTCAAGCACCGACATGTCCTCGTAACGCCCGGCGACATAAAAAGCGATCGAGACTTGGCGATTGAACAGGCTCCGTTTCGTATGATCAAAATCGATAATCAAGCCTTGCGGTGACAGCGCCAAAATCTCATCGATGACCGGAAGCGGAATCGGGACGAAACTGATATTGCGAATGTCACGGTCGAGCTTGCTTTGCAACACGCTCTGCAGGAAGTGCGAGATCGTCGACCAGTCTTTTATGTACAGGCTGCTGTGACGATCGTTCGATTCGTTGAAGAAGGCGATCTCGTTTTGAATCGAGTTCAGGAACGGTCCTTTTAAGCCGCGTTCCATATGACTGAGGAACAAGATTTCAGCAATCTCGTGATCCGACAGCGATTCGAGCAGATGATAGTCAGGAAAGTCGATGGCGGTGAAACTCGTTTGGTTATTCAAATACTTGGTCGAGAACGTCGACAGTTCGTGCGCCTCGATATAGCGGAACCGGGTCCGGGACGACTGTCTCATCCCTTTCATGTCCGTCCGACAAATAATCATCGGGCGGGCGAGTGATAACGCCTCGGTGACATCGTTTAAAGTCACGCCATGCAGTGTAAAACGTTGCAGTTCTCGGTCTTGTTTAATATAGAACAACTGTTTTGACATATTTATCCCCTCAGTTCGAAGTCACTATAGTTTGATTCTAGCAAATCCGTTCGTGGTGCGCCATGTTTGAGCGGTTCTAGAGGATTGAGATGATGGTTTTTTTGGGAAAATGGTTATAATTGAGGAAAAGAAGCAGAAAGGCGGATTCCATATGTGGGGGTTGAAAAAAAGCTTTCCCGAGCTCGTGACGAGTCGGTTCATCTTAAGGGAACTCGAACCCCGTGACGCAAGGGCACTCTATGTGATTCTTTCGACCGAGGAAGTGATGCGTTATTACGGGTCCGATCCTTTGCTGGCCGTCTACGAGGCGAAGAACGTCATCGCGTATTTCAAAGATCAGTTCCAGCAAGGAAAAGCGATTCGCTGGGCGATCTGTGACCGCGAAACGAACGAACTGATCGGGACGATTGGCTTTCACAACTGGACCCCGCAGTATTTTCGGGCCGAAATCGGCTTCGAGGTCGCGCCGAGCCATTGGCGCCGGGGTGTCGCGTACGAGGCGGCGTCTGCCGTTATTCGATACGGGTTTGACGAGTTCAAGTTTCATCGCATCTCGGCGCTCGTCGCCCCGGGGAACGAAGGGTCGAACCGGTTGGTGCAAAAGCTCGGCTTCACGGAGGAAGGGCTGCTCCATGATTATGCCTATAGTCACGGACGTTTCATGGATTTGACGATGTATCGTCTCTTGAAAGACGAATGGAACGAAAGGGAGGAATGACGTTGAGACAAGTTGTGCTGTTACATGGATTGTGTGGATCACCTGACTATTTTGAGGAACTCATTCCGTTGATGGACGCGGACGTATACGCGCTGACATTACCGGGACATGCCGGGACGGAGGCCGGACCAGAGACGATAGATCAGTTTGCGGATTGGGTACTTTCTGAGATGAAACTGCGCGATCTCAAGCGTCCGATCGTGCTCGGTCATTCGTTCGGGGGCTACATCACGACCAACCTCGTCCGCCGTCATCCGGACGCGCTATCCGGTTTCGGATTGATTCATTCGACAGCGGCGGCTGATTCAGAGGCAGCCAAAGCGAAGCGGAATGAAGCGATTGAACGCGTGATGGAAGAAGGCGTGCATCCGTTCATCGACACGATGATCCCGAGTGTGTTTGCCGCTGAATCCGACCCCGCGCTGATTGAACGCGCCAAACAAATCGGCTACGAGATGTCGAAAGAAGGAATCATTTCCGCACAGATGGCCATCCGCGACCGTGCCGATGAGACGGAGACGGTCCGGTCGACCGAACTACCGGGTCTATTCATCTATGGTGACAAAGACCCGAACATGGACAGCTCCCGCGCTTTCCTCGGGGCAGAGCGCCATACACGCGAGAGCGTATCTTGTAGTCATATGGGCATGATGGAAGTACCTGAGATCGAAGCACGACTCATCAATGAATGGCTCAAGGAGGTACAGGATGTCTAAATTCAAACTCGTTGCCGTATCAGGAAGTCTGCGTAAGGCGTCATACAATACGGCGCTACTCCATTCCATTATCGAGCTCGGGCAAGATCGGTTCGACGTCGAGATCGCTTCGATTGAGATGCCGCTCTATAACGACGACTTGATCGACCCGGATGAACCCGACGTCGTGCTCGACTTCAAACGAGCCGTGCGCGAGGCGGACGGTCTGCTCGTCGTCACCCCAGAATATAACCACAGTATCCCGGGCGTGTTGAAGAACGCAATCGATTGGTTGTCGCTCGAACCGGGTACGCCGCTCCGTGAGAAACCGGTCATGATTGCCGGGGCGTCTCCGGGCATGCTTGGGACGGCACGATGTCAAATTCATCTCCGTCAAGTATTTGCCACAAATCGTGCTAACGTTTTACCAGGAAACGAAATCTTTATCACGCATTGTAAAGAAAAGATTGATGATACTGGATTGCATGATGAAAAGTCACGTCAACAAATCGACCGAGTGTTATCTGAGTATTATAACTGGATTGATTTTTGGAAGCGTCACGCAAAAAATTAACTTGAAGTCGCCCTGATTGTTTGATAGAAATGAATTGTGAAAACAAACACAAAGGGAGCGACGACAAACATGCAAACGTATATTGAACTGTATAATGGCGGCGAGTTGGAGGATCGGGCGATCATCAATGATGGGATGACGTTCGGTCGGGTGACGATTGTGGAGTTGTTCTATCAAACGAGCCATATCTTCGGATACGTCAAGGCCGATGGGGAGAAGCGCTTCTTCCTCGAGCCCGTGTCAGCAGATGATACGTTCACCGTCGAAGGAGACGAGTATTCGCTCCAACAGTTCATCGCCCTATTTTGATGTTCACGACGCAAGCGACTCGCTTGCGTTTTTTTGTCGTTTTCGTCACGATTGAGAGTGAGGTGATGAGGATGAAATTAGTAGCAATCGAACCAACTCCAAGTCCAAACAACTTGAAGATTATTGTCGAACCGGCGTTCACGGGCCGAGGTGTCACGTATGACAAGGCGAGCCGTGACATGCCACCGATTATCGAGGACATCGTCGGCTTACGCGGGGTCAAGTCGGTCTATGCCGTCTCCGATTTCCTCGCCGTCGAACGCCATCCGAAACATGATTGGCACGACGTCATGAACGAGATTCGCCGCGCGTTCGGGGAAGACGTGCCGGAAGTCGAGGCGAGCCAAATGGCGGCGGACTATGAACCAGTTCACGTCTCGGTCCAGTTCGTTCTCGACGTCCCGATGCAATTGAAACTCGTCAAAGGCGACTCGGAAAAACGGGTCGGCCTGTCGAAACGGTTCGTCGATGCCGCACTCGACGTGCAGGCTCAAGTAAAAAACGTCATTCAAGACCGGCGCTGGGTCGAACAAGCCCCACGTTACGGCGAACTCGAAGACGTAAGCGTCGTCGCGCAAGAAGAGCTCGAGGCGGCGTATCCCGAAGAGCGGGTCGCCCGCATCGTCGCCCGGGCGTTTGGCCGGGAAGCCGACTATGAGGCCAATGCGAACCAATTGCAATCAGACGATTGGAAAGCGCGCTTGGCGTTCTTGGACGAGCTCGAGATTACCCCGGACAACATGGCGTACTTCCGCCGGGCCCTCGAGGACAAAGTGATGGCCATTCGTCGACAAGCGGTCGTCATGATCGGCATGTTCGAAGAGAATCGGGAAGAGTACGTCACGTACATCGAGCAAGCACTCGTCGACTCGTCACCGATCGTCCGCCGTACCGCCGGCGACACGGTGTCCGATTGGGCGTTGCCGCAGTCGCAGCCGTCGATGATCGAGGCGCTCAAGGATAAGAGCAAGCTCGTCCGGTGGCGGGCCGCTCGATTCTTGTTCGACTGCGGAGATGAGCAGGCTGTGCCCGCCCTCAAAATCGCCGAAGACGATCGTGAGTTCGAGGTGTCGTTGCAGGCTCGGCTTGCCAAAGAGCGAATTACGAGCGGCGAAACAGCGCTTGGGACAGTGTGGCAACAAATTTCAAACCGAACGAAGTAACAAATCATTCGACAATTTTGCATTTAATTATTTTTACAGTTACAGGAAGAGAGACGAATCAGATTGCGATTCGTCTCTCTTTTTGCACGAATAATTTGATAATTCATCCAAAAGACTAACAATCGATACCAGCAATTCGACAGTTGGGTAAACGGGTCTTTTGGCCTGTCGAACGATGGGACGTTATTCTCAATCTAATCGTTGATACACTATACATATCTTATAACCGAAAAGGAGCCACACTCATGATGCTTTTTGCAGAAACACCAGAACTCGTAGCCTATAAGGAAGTCGTCGATGGTATGATCACGGTCATCTTTGAGTCGATTCACAGCGAGACGTTCTCGATCTCTGCACAAGTTCGATCCGATATCGACGTCGCTGACGCGCTGTTCATGACAGGATGGCAACAATACGTGGAAAACGTCCAAGTTTCATAATAAAGGTGAATAATATCCGTAAACCCATTACAAACGTCTGCACGAACGTATACACTAGTGCTATAGACGTTTTTTTATTTTGCAGAGGAGAGTGGGATACGTGAAGAAAACTTGGTTATTGGCCATCGTTACGACGATGATATTGGTCGTCGCGGCATGCAGCAAAGAAGAAGCGAATCCGAGCGATGTAGACGGCAACGCGTCGACACCGCCTGCCTTATTGACGCTTGAGACGGATGTAAGCTACGACGCCGAGACAAAACAGTTGTCGGCAACGGTGTCGATGACGAATCCGAACGAGGTGCCCGTCAACGTGACGTTCAATTCATCGCAGCGTTTTCAGATGACGGTCATGAACGGGGATACGACCGTATTTGATTACGGCAGTGAATATATGTTTACAGAATCGATTATTGAAGAGACGTGGGCGCCGGGCGAGAAGAAAGTGTTTGACGAGGTGTTCCCACTCACGCTCGAAGCGGGCGAGTACACGGTGGATTTCGTCGGTCTGGCCCAAGTCGAAGGTGCTCCTGAGATGGCGGTCACAGATCAGCAGTCGTTGACCGTTGAAGCGGCCGAAGTTCCGACGGAAGAAACGCCGGAAGAGCCGGCTGAAGATACGACCGAAGAGACGACAGAAGAACCGGCAGAAGCGCCGAGCGATCAACCTGCGCAAACGGACGGTTCGTTCCGCGATGTAGCCATCAAATTGAACGGTAATACGCTTGACGTTTCTGGCTACACGGACGTCGAAGAATTCGAATGGAGCGTCTCGGACGGTCATAACCTGTATGCCCAAGGTGCGGCCGAAGTGACGAGCGGCGGCTTCACATTTGGTGTCTTATTGGATGAAGAACCAGCGGCAGGAAAGACGTTATTCTTGGAGATGACACCGATCGGCGGCGACGTCGCATCGTTCCGCATACAATAACCGGACGACGGAAACTTAGGTTTCCGTCGTTTTGTTTCGGGAATGAAACAAGTTGACGGCATCCATAGATTGTCAGACAATTAGGCAAACCGATATTAGACAGGGAGGAAGTTGAGAATGCAGCAACATATCATCGAATCGACACACGTCAAACCATCCATCAACCCGGCCGAAGAAGTTCGTCGCCGAATCGACTTTTTGAAGGCTTATGTTAAACGGGCAGGCGCGAAAGGGCTCGTCCTCGGAATCTCGGGAGGTCAGGACTCATCGCTCGCGGGCAAGCTTTGCCAACTCGCGATGGAAGAGTTGCGTGAAGAAACAAACGCGGACTATACATTCTACGCCGTTCGTCTTCCATACGGCGAGCAGCATGATGAGGCCGACGCCAAACGTGCGCTCGAATTCATTCGACCAGACAAGACGCTCACGGTCAACGTGAAACCGGCCGTCGATGCCTCAGCCAAATCGTTCCTTGAAGCGACGGGACTCGAGCTCGGCGACTTCCATAAAGGGAACACGAAAGCGCGCGAGCGGATGAAAGCGCAATACGACATCGCGGCCACGTTTGGGGCCCTCGTCGTCGGCACGGACCATGCGGCCGAATACGTCACTGGTTTTTACACGAAGCACGGGGACGGGGCGGCCGACTTGACGCCGCTCACTGGGTTGAACAAGCGTCAAGGGAAGGCGCTGCTCCATGAACTGGAAGCCCATGAGA
Source organism: Exiguobacterium sp. J17977 (assembly GCF_018616375.1). Classification (GTDB taxonomy): domain Bacteria; phylum Bacillota; class Bacilli; order Exiguobacteriales; family Exiguobacteriaceae; genus Exiguobacterium; species Exiguobacterium mexicanum. Next base: position 338,773 of record NZ_JAEQBB010000003.1, read on the forward strand.
GCTTGATTTACAAAGTACCGACGGCGGATTTAGAAGATGACAAGCCGGGGCTCCCGGACGAGGTCGCTCTCGGGATGACGTATGACCAACTCGATGACTATCTAGAAGGGAAGTCAGTCGATCCAGCCATCGCCGAACGGATTGAGACGATCTTCAAACGGTCGCGCCATAAACATCATATGCCGGCTTCGCTCTATGACGAGTGGTGGCAGTAATCACAGTGGACCAGCCCTCGGGTTGGTTCTTTTTTATGTGGTAATTTTCGAACCGTCCCTTTAGGCGCTCATGCTTTCAGCAGGCAATCCCGAAGCCTCCTCGCGCCGAATCCGGCACTGCGGGGTCTTCGTCGGATTGCTTTCCTGCATGAGTCAGGGCGCCACGGGCCGGATTGAGGGGATTTCACTATGCTACAGATCAATCGATGTCAAAAGCCGGCAACCGAACTCCTAGGGGAGAGCGATGCAAGGATGACCCCGTAAAGCGCGATTCACGATGCGGAGGCATCCGCATCGCCCCAGGAACGGAGGGTGCCGGCCAAAGCAATCGTAAATCAAACAAAAGAACCGATCGATAGACCGGTTCCATTTTGACGAATGATTCATTAGCGCTTCGAGTGTGTCGGCACGAATTGGATGAGCAAGATGAGCGTGAATGCAATCAAGCTGAGCAGCGGGATCGTGAGGAACCCGAAGTAGTTCACCCAACGAATCAAGCAATCGTTACTGCAGAATGCGTCGCCGTTCGGGATGCGTTCGAGAATGACGTGATAGAGCGCAATCGCCCAACCCGCTCCGGCCATAAGGCCGACGAACAATTTGTTCACGGAACGGTTCGAGAGTAGCACCGTCAAGTAATAGATGGCGAGCGGATACATAAATATGCGTTGGAACCAGCATAGCTTGCATGGCACGTACAACATGATTTCTGAGAAATAAAGGCTGCCGAGCGTCGCAATGGTGGCGACAATAAAGGCAAAATGATGACGTTGCATCTGATTTCCTCCTGACGATTCAAAACTAATCGACAAACATGATATGATACAGTGAAGCAATAACGTATCCAGTATACAATCTTTGAAACGATAGAGAAATAGGTGACGTCATGCAAGTATCAGAAGTGGAAGTGTTAATCGTCCTCGCCGAAGAGTTGAATATGCGGAAAGCGGCGGAGCGCTTGTTCGTCTCCCAGCCCGCCCTCAGTCAGCGACTCGTCACAATCGAGCATCAGTGGGGCAAGAAAATATTCGTTCGTTCGACACGGGGCCTCGCGCTCACGCCGGACGGTGAAAAAATCATCGACTTCGCGAAGAAGATGTATAGCGAAGAGCAGGAGCTGCGTGGGGAGTTGACAGCGCAACAAGGTGAGGTGTACGGTACATTAAAAATCGCCGTCGCATCCATCATGGGGCAGTATTGGCTACCGCGCGTTTTGAAACGATTCGTCGAGCGGTATCCGTCGGTGCGGGTCAAACTCGTCACAGGCTGGTCAAGCGAGATGATGCGCTATATGCTAGAGGAAAATTTCCATATCGGCATCATTCGCGGGAATCCGGATTGGCGCGGCGAGAAAATGAAACTGTTCTCGGATTCGCTCCATCTGGTCGACTTGCGCATGACCGACTTGAAACAATTAAAAAATAACGAGCGTTCGTTCATCCAATTCAAGAGCGACTCGACGTATTATCAAGAAATTTTGGAGTGGTGGCAAGAGCGCTTCTCGAGCCCGCCGCTCACGACGCTTGTCGTCGACCAAATCGAGACGTGCAAACAGATGGCGTTACACGGCATCGGATTCGCGATTTTACCGGAGTCGACACTTCGAGATGTCGAGGCGATGAATAAGATTCCGCTCACCTCGTCAGACGGAACACCGCTCGTCCGGGATACGTGGATGCTCTCGACCGAGTCGATGCTCGAGTTGGCGCAAGTGAAGGCGTTTTGGGAAATTGTTGATGAAGTGACAAAGGAGAGTGTGGAATGAGTTGGGCAATTGAGGCAAGACGGCAGTTACATTTGATTCCAGAACGAGGCTATGAGGAGTTCAAGACACAGGCGACACTTGAGGAACTGATTCGGTCCTTGAACTCGTCGCGGGTGCACATCTCGCATTGGCGCACCGGTTTGTTCGTCCGCATCGATGGGCTCGTCGGAGAGAAGACGATCGGTTACCGGGCTGACATGGACGGCTTGCCGATCACGGAAGAGACGGGTCTCGAGTTCGCCTCGGTTCATGAAGGGATGATGCACGCCTGTGGCCACGACGTTCACATGGCGATCGCCCTTGGATTGATTAAGCGTGCCGTCGAAGAACCGCTAGACCACCATCTCGTCATCTTCTTCCAACCGGCCGAAGAAGGTCCGGGCGGTGCCGAACCGATGGCCGTGTCGGAACTGTTCTATCACTTCCGGCCCGATGCGATGTTCGGGCTTCACGTCGCACCGGAATACCCGGTCGGCACGATTGCGTCGCGTCCAGGTGTGTTGTTCGCGAGTGCGCGCGAATTGCATCTGACGATTCATGGGAAAGGAGGTCACGGCGCCTTCCCGCACGCCGGGATTGATGCCGTCATCGTCCAGGCCGCATTGATTATGCAGCTGCAAACGGTCGTCTCGCGGAACATCGACCCGATGGGCAGCGCGGTCGTCTCAATCGGGAAAGTCGTGGCCGGGACGAAAGAGAACATCATTGCGGACACGGCGAAGCTCGATGGTACGATTCGGGCTTTGTCGGACAAAGAGATGGTCGTGCTCGAGCGTCGTATCCGTCAAATCATCGCCGGGGTGGAGATGACGTATAACGTCCACATCGACCTCGAGTTCGGTAACCGATACCATGAGGTCGTCAACGACGAGCGGTATTTGTTCCAATTTGAAGAAGCGGTCGAGGAAGTCGGATACTCATACAAGACGTGTGTAGCGGCCATGACCGGGGAAGATTTTGGCTACATGCTGAAACAAGTACCAGGGTTTATGGTATGGCTCGGCGTGAACGATATGGGATCGGGACTTCATCAATCGACGCTCAATCCGGATGAACGGGCCATCGATGTCGCCATCGAGCTGTTCGATCATTTCTTTAGAACGGCCATTATTAAATGAGGCAAGCGGACACGAATGTGTCCGTTTTTTTGTATGAAATGTGTTGAATTGTGCGTGAACCGTTAAAGATTTGGGAAAAAAGTAAGAGTTGTAAAGCGTCGATATTGTTAAGCTTGCTCAAATGTGAACATTTTGCGAACTCAAGCATTGAGACATTACAGCGCTATATAAAATCATTATGATAAGGGTATCCAAGGGAAATCATCTGTGATGTTGCGCGATAGACATTGGTTTTACGCGCTAGAGAGAGATAGGAGGTAATCAATAGATGTTTCAAGATCCTGTCCTGATGAGCCGGGCGTTAACGGCACTCACGTTGGGTTTCCACGTGATATTTGCCACAATCGGCGTCGGGGTTCCATTACTCATTTTATTGGCAGAGTTTCTAGGTATTAAAAAGAAAGATCCGAAATACACCGTGATGGCCCGTCGGTGGTCACGGGGATACGTCGTCACAGTAGCGGTCGGTGTCGTGACAGGTACGGCAATCGGGCTCCAGCTGTCTTTACTTTGGCCGAACCTCATGCGGGTCGCCGGTCAAACGATCGCACTCCCACTGTTCATGGAAACGTTCGCCTTCTTCTTTGAAGCGATTTTCCTCGGGATTTATTTGTACACGTGGGATCGGTTTAAAAACCCGTGGCATCATATGCTCGTCGGGATTCCGGTCGCGGTCGGTGCCTTGTTCTCAGGGTTCTTCATTACGACCGTCAACAGTTTTATGAACCAGCCGGTCGGATTTGATATCGTCGATGGCCGACTCGCCAACGTGAGTCCGCTCGAGGCGATGTTCAGCCCGGCGATGCCGACCAAAATGGCGCACGTCTTGACGTCGGCCATTCTGACATCGGCGTTCATTCTGGCCGCTATCGCGGCTGTCCAGTTGCTCCGTCAACGACGGAACCAACTCGACAAGTTGTCAATCGAATATCATAAAAAGGGTCTTCGTTTGACGATGACGGTCGCACTCATCTTTGCAATTGCGACTGCCCTCGTGGGAGACTTCTCAGGTAAATACTTGGCGAAGTATCAGCCAGACAAATTGGCGGCAGCGGAGTGGCATTTTGAAACCTCCTCGGAAGCCGAACTGATTCTAGGCGGATGGCTTGAAGAAGACGGAGCGGGCGGTTACGAAGTGCGTGGCGCCTTGAAGATTCCGTACGCCTTGTCTATCTTAGCGGGCGGTGTACCGAACTACGAGGTGACCGGTCTTGATGAATTTGCGAAAGAAGATCAACCTCCACTATTCATCCACTATCTGTTTGACGCGATGGTCGGGATTGGGATGTTACTGGCATTGATTTCGTTCTTGTTCGTGCTCGGACGGTATATCAAGCGACTGCCTCAATTCAGTAAACCGATGCTTATTGCCATCGCCGCAGGCGGTCCGCTCGCGATGATGGCCATCGAGTTCGGTTGGTTCTTCGCAGAGTTCGGCCGTCAGCCGTGGGCGCTTTATGATTTGATGCGCACGAGTGAAGCGGCGACGACATCCGCAAACGTCGGATGGATGCTTATCGCCTTTGCGATCCTGTATGCAGTTCTTGGCGTGGTCACGGTACTCGTCTTGACTCGTCTGTTCAAGGACAACCCAGTAGGGAAAGAACTAAAACAATCGGAACATCGCGGTGAAGCGATGTTCGCGGATGAAGTGTGATCGGAGGGTATGACATGCAGATTCAAGAATTAGGGATTGCCGTACTATGGACGTTTTTGTACGGCTATCTCATCGTCGCATCGATTGATTTCGGTGCCGGCTTCTTCGCTTTCTATAGTAAGTACACGAAGCGGGACCACATGATCAACCGCCTGATTGCACGATATTTGTCGCCGACATGGGAAGTGACGAACGTGTTCTTCGTCTTCTTTTTCGTCGGAATCGTCGGGTTCTTCCCGGATACGGCTTACTATTACGGGACAGCGCTTCTCGTCCCGGCCTCGGTCGTGTTGATTTTATTGGCGATTCGCGGTAGTTTTTATGCGTTTGCCAACTATGGCTCAAAAGAGAGCACGTTCTATATGTTCTTGTACGGGGCGACCGGGTTGTTAATTCCAGCCTCGATGTCGACCGTGCTCACGGTCAGCCAAGGCGGATTCATCAATGAGACCGAGTCGGGCGTCTTCTTTGACGGCATGAAGTTGTTCACCAACTTCTACTCTTGGACCGTCGTCACCTTGGCAATCGTGTCGGTGCTCTATATTAGTGCCATGTTCCTCTTGTTCTATGCCGACAAAGCGCGTGACGCCCAGGCGGTCCCACTCGTTCGGAAATGGGCCTTGTTCTGGAGCGTTCCGACGATTATCGCGTCGGGCCTCGTCTTCTTCGGGTTGAAGTCGCAGGCAGCTTGGCATTACGAGAGCATCTTAGCTGGCAACTGGTGGTGGTTCGCCGCAAGTTTCGTCTTCTTCGCGGTAGCCGTTGCCCTCGTCTACATGAAACGGAACTACGGCCTCGCGTTCTTGATGGTCATGGGTCAGTTCTTTATGGCCTGGTTCGGATATGGATATACGCACTTGCCGTACATTCTTTATCCGTACATCGACATCAACGGAAGCGTCGTCAACGAGTCGATGGCCATCGCCCTCGTCGTCGTGTTCATCCTCGGACTGCTCTTGCTCGTACCGGCGTTGTACCTCTTACTTCGCCTGTTCTTGTTCGACAATGACTACGTACGTGGAAAGCGTTCAAGTGGTAAAGCGTAAAGACCGGATTATCCGGTCTTTTTTTGTATAGTTTTTTTGAAGGGAATCGGTTACACTGTACGAAGAATCGGGAACAGAAACAGCGTAGGAAAGGGATGTATGAAATTATGACAGGTGAATTTGCAGTCATCGGATTAGGACGGTTTGGCGGCTCGATCGTTCGTGAACTGTCGTCGAACGGTTATGACGTGTTGGCGATTGACGCGGACGAAGAACGCGTCAACGAGTTTATGGGGCTGGCGACACATGCGGTCATCGCGGACACGACCGACGAGAACGTATTGAAAAGTCTCGGCATTCGCAACTTTGAACATGTGATCGTGGCCATCGGTGAAAACATCCAAGCCTCGATTTTGACGACGCTTATCTTAAAAGAGCTCGGCGTTCAAATCATCACGGTCAAGGCGACGAATGATTATCACGAGAAAGTGTTGCGCCGTATCGGGGCCGATAACATCGTCCACCCAGAGCGCGACATGGGCATCCGGATTGCGAATGGATTGATGAGCCAAAGCATCCTTGATTACCTTGAACTCTCGAACGAGCACTCAATCGTCGAAATCAAAGCGTCGGACAAGCTGTCGAACAAGTCGCTCATTGATTTGGACCTTCGCGCCAAATACGGCGTCAACATTGTTGCGGTCCGCCGCAATGATGACGTCATCATCTCACCGCAAGCCGACGAGATGATTTTGCCAGAGGACATCTTGATTATCATCGGGAAAGATACGGACTTGGATCGTCTCGAACGCACACTTCGGTCCAGATAAAAAACGAGAGGCGCGCGCCTCTCGTTTTTCATTAAATGAGCTTCATTGATTTTAAACCGTACTCGATCCCGTCTTCGAGAATCGATTTCGTCACGAAGTCGGCGACTTCTTTCGCTTCGACCCGGGCATTGCCCATCGCGATGCCTGTTCCGACGTATTGGAGCATCGCCAAATCGTTCAAGGCGTCGCCGAACGCGTACGTGTTCTCGAGCCGATAACCGTTCGTCTCGATGAAGTGACGGATGCCGTCGGCTTTGCTGGCGCCACGATTGATGACGTCCATGGCGTGCGGATGCCAACGGATGAAATCAAATTCGCCGTACGCATCCAAATAGTGATGTTCTTCTTCAGGCGTGCAATACAGGAGCGTCTGATAGACGGCCTGTTCGATATGGAAATTCGGATCATACGTCGGAATCGGCATATCGAGCTCTCCGAGTGACTGTTCGACGATTTGATCGTTCGCTTTCGTGGCACCGCCACGATGTTGTCCGAGATAGACGAGCGTATGGTCGTTTGAGCCGGCATGATCGGTCAAGCGACGGAGCGCGTCGGTCGGCAACGTGTTCCGATAGACGACTTCGCCTTGGTGGACGACGATTTGTCCGTTGTAACAGACGAAGCTGTCGATGCCGAGCTGCTCTGGGATATCAGACAGCATCGCCGGGCCACGCCCCGTCGCGATGAACGTCTCGACGCCGTTGTGACGCAGCTGCTGAATGGCCGCGATTGTCGAAGGGGGAATGTACGACCCTTCATGGAGCAACGTGCCATCGATGTCAAAAAAGACTACTTTCTTATCTTCCATTTTTCTTCACCATGCTTTCTCTGTCTTGAATAAGTCAGTTGTATACTAAAAAGCATAACACGAAATCGAGAAACCGCCCTCAATCTTACGTCATTAGTGAAATATTGTCACAATATGAGCTATAATGAAGAAAGAATCTTACGGAACGTAATTATATTGCGAGAATCACTTATGTTTCACATAGATGAACATCAACTACTTGTAGTAAGGAGAGATTAAATGAAGTTTGTAAAGAACCACCAAACAGCTGTGTTCGCGTTAGGCGGACTCGGAGAAATCGGGAAGAACACGTACGTTGTTCAATTCCAAGATGAAATCATCGTCATCGATGCGGGCGTCATGTTCCCGGAGGATGACTTGCTTGGAATCGACTACGTGATCCCTGATTACTCGTACTTGATTAAAAACAAAGATAAAGTCAAAGGGGTGTTCATCACCCACGGTCACGAAGACCATATCGGCGGCATCCCGTTTCTCTTGAAACAAGTGAAGCTTCCGATTTACGCGACAAAACTCGCGCTCGGCTTGATTAAAGTGAAACTCGAAGAGCACGGGTTGCTCCGGGAAGCGGAACTGCATGAGATTGACGAGGACGCCATCGTCAAGTTCAGAAAGACGAGCATCTCGTTCTTCCGCACGACTCACTCGATTCCGAACTCGCTCGGTGTCGTCGTGAAGACGCCACAAGGGAATATCGTCCATACCGGCGACTTTAAGTTCGACTTCACACCGGTCGGCGAACCGGCTGACATCGCCAAGATGGCAGACATCGGGAAAGAAGGCGTGCTTTGCCTCTTGTCCGATTCGACGAACGCGGAAGTCGAAGGCTTCACGATGAGTGAAAAAGTTGTCGGCGGCACAATCAGCGAGACGTTCCGGAAAGCCGAAGGGCGCGTCATCTTCGCGACGTTCGCCTCGAACATCTATCGCCTGCAACAAGTCGTCGACGCGTGTGCCGAGACGGGCCGTCATTTGGCCATCTTCGGCCGCTCGATGGACAAGGTCATGACGATCGGACAAGAGCTCGGCTTCATCAACGTCCCGAAAGGCATGATCGTCGAAGCGAATCAGTTACGGAACTACGAGCCGCATGAAGTGGCGATTCTTTGTACCGGTTCACAAGGTGAGCCGATGGCTGCGCTCAGCCGCATCGCCAACGGGACACACCGTCAAGTGTCGATCATTCCTGGCGACACGGTCATCTTCTCGTCATCTCCGATTCCGGGTAACGCCATCTCGGTCGGGAAGACGATCGACCAATTGTATAAAGCCGGCGCGGACGTCGTTTATGGTAAATTGACGAACATCCACACGTCGGGTCACGGGTCGCAACAAGAGCAATTGCTCATGATTCGCTTGCTCAACCCGAAATTCTTCATGCCGATTCACGGGGAGTATCGCATGTTGGTGAAACACGCCGAACTCGCCGAATCGGTCGGCATCCCGAAAGAGAACAGCTTCATCATGGACAATGGCGAAGTGCTCGCTGTCGACGCTGACTCGGCCGCCATCACCGGGAAAATCTCGGCCAACGCCGTGTACGTCGACGGGAACGGGATTGGGGACATCGGCAATATCGTCTTGCGCGATCGCCGCATCCTCTCAGAAGACGGACTCGTCGTCGTCGTAATCAGCATTGACGGCAAGACGCGCAAACTCGTCTCAGGTCCAGATATCATTTCACGCGGCTTCGTCTATATGCGTGAATCGGGTAGCTTGATTCGTGACGGCGAGCGCTTGCTCAAGAAGACGGTCGAGCAAGGCTTGTCGAACAAACAGATGAAGTGGTCGGAGTTGAAACAACTCGTCTCGGATACACTCACGCCATACTTGGCACAAAAAACACGAAGACACCCAATGGTTCTTCCGATCATCATGGAAGTATGAACGAGCGGGCTGTAGGGGACTACAGCCCGTTTTTTAGAGGAAAATTATAAAGGAGATGATGCCTTATGGAACGCAAGAAACGGAAGAAAGGTTGGTTGAAATGGGGATTGGCCGCATTCGCCTTACTCTTCCTCATCACGATGGTATACCATCAAGTCAAACCGCTGCCAGACGGGGTGTCACGCGCGTCGGAACCGGTCGCGATTTCGGATGACCAAATCGATTTTTTAGCTGATTTGACGTATCAAGGGGAAGACACCGAAGTAAACGAGCAAGAGATTTTTCAAGACGTCGAGCGGTCAATCCGCGAGGCGCGGGAATATATCGTCATGGACTTTTTCTTATTCAACCCATATTCGAATGAAGATCGTCAATATCCGGACATCACGGCCAGTCTGTCATCGGCCTTGTTAGAACAGATGGAGGCGTATCCGGACCTGAACGTCGTCTTAATCACGGATGAAATCAATACGACCTATAACGGTCACGCGGCCGACCATTTGGACGTCTTGAAGGAAGCGGGCGCAGAAATCGTCTACACGAACCTCGATGCGCTCCGCGACCCGAACATCTTATACTCGACGCTTTATCGGATCGGGTTCCAATGGTTCGGGGACAGTCAGAACGGCTGGTTGCCGAATCCGATGGCCAAGTCGGCACCGGACATCACGATTCGGTCGTATTTACGCCTGTTGAACGTGAAAGCGAACCACCGCAAAGTGATGGTGACCGAGAATGACGGTTTCGTCTTATCGGCCAACCCGCACGATGCGAGCGGGTATCATTCGAACGTCGGGGTGCGGCTCGATGGTCCGATTTTAGCGGACATCCTCGAAGGGGAGGAAGCGATTGCGACGTTCTCGAAAGGGGATGCCGAACGTTTCCCGAGCGAAGAGAAGCTCGCGAATCTGCGCGACGAACCGTCGGAAGGCCCGATGCAGATTCGTTATGTGACGGAATCTAAGATTCAGGACGCCGTCATCCGTGCGATGGAAGAAGCGGAGTCAGGCGACACGATTTGGATCGGCATGTTCTATTTGGCCGACCGGAACATCATTCAAGCCATTCACGAAGCCGCCGAACGTGGTGTATTCGTCAAACTGATTCTTGACCCGAATACGAACGCGTTCGGGCGCGACAAGTCGGGGTTGCCGAACTTGCCGGTCGCCGCGGAGTTGAACACGGTGAACCCGGAACAGATCGAGATTCGCTGGTACGAAGTCGGCAAAGAACAGTACCACCCGAAGATGCTGTACGTGGAAGGCGACCGTCGCGTCGTCGTCATGGGGTCAGGCAACTATACGACCCGCAACATGAACGATTACAACTTGGAGGCGGATGTCGAAGTCGTCACGACGGAGGAGACCGAGTTCATCCGCGAGGTCGACGGATACTTCAAGCGTCTCTGGAACAACGAGCAAGGGACGTATACGCTCGCCTATGAGGAGATTCAGACCGATTTGCCAATCGGGAAGTATGTGATTTATTGGCTCCAGAAACTCACTTGGACGATGACCTACTGATACGAGCCCGCCTTCTTGTGAAGGTGGGCTTTGTTGTGGACGGGCTACGACCGGCATGACAACGAACAAAACCCGCCCTCATATGAAGGCGAGTTTTTCATCAATTTGTTTCGACGGGATTGAATTCATTCGTGAACTCATAAAGGAATCGGCCCGTGTCGCGGAGGACGTCTGTCTTCCGATGGAGCGAGAAATGATCGTACGTGACGGTTTCCGTCTCGATGTTGTTCGTATATTCTTCGAGCAAGAGCGAACTCGCTGGCTCAATCAAGTTGAACTCGCCGCCGCGTCCCGAGAAGGAGAACACTTGGACCGAACGTGGCCACGTCTCCAGTTTTTCTTGGAACGCCTGCAGCCCGTCAGAACTCGGGGACAAATCCCGGATGGCCGGACTGCCGGTATTGATTCCGAAATTACTGGCGGACAGACCGAAGTTGGCGAGGCGTGTCCCAGCGAACGGACTATCATACGTCACGAATTTATCGACGATGTATTCATCTTGATTCAAAATATAGTTCGCTGCCGCCACACCGCCCATGCTGTGACCGATCAAATACATCCGGTCGAACGAACGGTTTCGTTCCTGTTTGTAGCGTTCAATCGCCGCATTCAACCACTTCGTCTGGTTGTTGAGCGATGCCTCGGCATCCTCATATTCAATCCGGACAATCGGTCGGTTCGAACTATAGTCGTTGATGACGCAATCGACCGCGCCTTTCACCGTCACGGTACAGAGCGCACCATCTTTCGCCAGCCCGCGTTGTTCCATATACTGCGAAAAGCGGAGGAACGTGCGGTCGGTCCCGAGCAAGCCGTGAACGGCGAACGTCGGGATGAACTCGTCCGTCTGCGCTGCCTGGCGAATCGCCTCGGATTTCCGTTCCGTCGTCAACTCGTCTCGAATCGTCACGATTATCAAGGCGAGGGTCAAGACGAGGATGAAGCCGCCGAAGATGCGGGAACGAATCGATGTCTTGTCCGGATCGCCGACATTTTGACGATATTTCCGCCAGACAAAGAAAGCGATTAGGCCAAGGACGACGATGACGACGCCGGTGATAATCCACGCCTTGACGTTTGGCACGTGGGCGACGAGCGTCATATTGTTTTGGCGACCACCGTACACTTGCCACTCGACATGTTTCATCGACCGTACATCGAGCCCGGTGCCGTCTTCGACGAACACCCCGGTCGGCACGGTCAGATTGAACCGGATATCGGCTTGGCGAACGTAACGTTCGGCCAGTTGTTTCGGGGAGCCGCTTAGATTCAGACCCGGCAAATCGACGCGGTCGAGTCGCAGGTCGAGGTTCGTGTTCATGACGTATGAATCAAACCAAATGCCATCCTCTTTTTCGATATCGAACTTCATATCGGGTGGCACGAGAATGCCTGCTGGGCCGGTCTTCCATTCCTCTTTAATGTTTTGAAGGTCGTCGACGTTGTCGAACGTTTTCTTGAGCACCATGCCCTCGTAGTCGTCTTGACTCGAGTAGTCACGTGTCGCATATCCGTTCTCATTCGCCTGTTGTTTCCATGTATCCCAATCGAGCCGTAAATTGAGCAGCTTCATGACCGGATGGTCGCGGAACGCATACGTCGTTTCTAACGTGACCGATTGGTCGTAATGGACGGTCGCATCATATTCGATGCGGACACATCCGCCGATTAAAAGAAATAAAAATGGGAATACTAACAACAGTGCCTTTTTCTTCAATCTCGTCACCTCAAATCGGCTCACCGTAGGTCTCTAGCGGATTGGTCGTGTTGATGCGGTCGTAGAAGAGCACCCCATCTAAATGGTCGAGCTCATGTTGACAGACGATGGCGCGCATACCGCGAAGCCGCAATTTGATTGGGGCGCCGTCACGCTCGAACCCTTCAATCGTGATGCGACGATGGCGGGGGACATTGCCTTTGACGACACGGTCGACAGATAGACAGCCTTCACCACCGTTCAAATATGTCTGCTCGACCGAGTGGCTCGTAATCTTCGGATTAAAGATGGATAGTTTGAACGTCTCTTCTTCTTCATGGAGCAGGACCGTGAAGAAACGGCGATTGACGCCGAGTTGCGGTGCAGCGATACCGACACCGCCCCGAAGTTCGTACTTCGCACTCATCTCTGGGTCTTGGCTGTTGACGAGGAACGTCTCCATTTCGTCGAGTAGCGCGAGGTCTTCTGCCGTCGGTGGGACCGGCACTTCGATTGAGCGGACGCGGAGCCGCTCGTCTCCTTCACGAATCACATCTTTCATCGTTAACATGCAAAACTTCCTTTCCCATTGCGATATGACCAATTATATCATATTTATTAGTCGTTTCGCTTAGATGGTACAGAAGGTGAAACGAAAATGATACAGAGGCGAAATAAGGGGAAAGATGTGTTAATGTAAGCGTTTTTATGGGGTGAGCATATTTTTTGCGTTATTGTAACAACCCGTTTTATACTGACTAGGAAACGGCAGGATAAGTGCAACTTTCCTGAATCACGTTAATACAGATTGCTTTTTTGGACAGATACACTTAAGATTTGAGGTAGTGTTTGATCACAAAAAAGACAATTGTCTCATAGTTGAAAGGATGAGGTGAAACGAATGAACAACGTTCAGGTACTTCAAAACGTGGAAGAAAACTTCCAAACGTTCCGTATTCTCGACGAGAAGGGCGAGGTCGTCAACCAAGACGCAATGCCAGATGTAACGGACGAGCAACTTCAGGAGCTTATGCGCCGCATGGTCTATACACGAATCTGGGACCAACGTGCCATCTCGCTCAACCGTCAAGGACGCTTAGGTTTCTACGCGCCAGTGGCTGGTCAAGAAGCAACGATGATCGGGACGCAATATGCGCTCGACAAACAAGACTGGATTCTTCCAGGCTACCGTGATATCCCACAACTCGTATTCCACGGACTTCCGCTTTATCAAGCGTTCTTGTTCTCACGTGGTCACGTCGCAGGTAACCGTATCCCTGAAGACGTTAACGTCTTGATGCCGCAAATCATCATCGGCGCACAAATCATCCAAGCTGCTGGTGTGGCAATGGGCCTCAAACGCAACGGCAACACAAACGTCGCCATTACTTACACGGGTGACGGTGGTTCATCACAAGGTGACTTCTACGAAGGATTAAACTTCGCAGGTGCATTCAAATCACCAGCCATCTTCGTCGTTCAAAACAACCGCTTTGCCATCTCGACACCTGTCGAGAAGCAAACTGCAGCTAAAACGATCGCGCAAAAAGCTGTCGCAGCGGGAATCAACGGAATTCAAGTTGACGGAATGGACGTTCTTGCTGTCCTCGCCGCAACACAACAAGCGCGTAAAGACGCACTTGATGGAACTCCGACGCTCATCGAAGCACTCACATACCGTTACGGACCACATACGCTCGCAGGGGATGACCCAACGCGTTACCGTACAAAAGAACTCGACACAGAGTACCAAGAGAAAGATCCACTCGTTCGTTTCCGCCTCTTCCTCGAAGGCAAGAAGCTTTGGAGCGAAGACATGGAAAACGAAGTCATCGAACAAGCGAAAGCAGACGTGAAAGAAGCGATCAGCCTCGCTGACAAAGAACCAAAACAAAAAGTTTCGGACTTCATCAACAACATGTTCGAAACACTTCCTTCAAACTTGAAAGAGCAGCTTGAAGAATATACAGCAAAGGAGTCGAAGTAAGTTATGGCTCAAATGACAATGATCCAAGCGATTACTGATGCGATGCGCGTTGAAATGAAGCGCGACGAGAAAGTACTTCTTTTCGGAGAAGACGTTGGTAAAAACGGTGGGGTTTTCCGTGCAACGGAAGGTCTCCAAGACGAGCTCGGCGAAGACCGCGTCTTCGACACGCCGCTTGCTGAGTCTGGTATCGGTGGTCTTGCCATCGGTCTCGGTCTTACAGGCTTCCGTCCAATCATGGAAGTTCAATTCTTCGGATTCGTATTCGAAGTGTTCGACTCAATCGCAGCTCAAATGGCGCGCATGCGTTACCGTTCAGGCGGCGCTTACAGCCAGCCAATCACAATCCGTTCACCATTCGGTGGCGGTGTTAAAACACCAGAACTTCACGCGGATAGCCTTGAAGGCTTGATGGCTCAGACACCTGGTCTTAAAGTCGTCATCCCGTCAACGCCATACGATGCAAAAGGTCTTTTGATCTCAGCAATCCGTGACAACGACCCAGTCGTATTCCTCGAGCACATGAAACTTTACCGTTCATTCCGTGGCGAAGTTCCAGAAGGCGAATACACGATCGAGCTTGGAAAAGCAGACGTGAAACGCGAAGGAACTGACGTTTCGATCATCACTTACGGTGCAATGGTCCACACGTCACTCAAAGCGGCAGAAGAGCTCGAAAAAGAAAACATCAACGTCGAAGTCATCGACCTCATGACAGTGAGCCCACTTGATATCGATACAATCGTCGAGTCTGTTAAAAAGACTGGCCGTGCGATCGTCGTTCAAGAAGCACAACGTCAAGCAGGTATTGCGGCTAACGTCGTAACTGAAATTCAAGAACGCGCAATTCTTCACCTCGAGGCACCAGTGCTTCGTGTAACTGCACCAGACACAGTCTTCGCTTTCGCACAAGGTGAAGATGCATGGTTACCTGACCATAAAGATGTCGTTGCAAAAGTTAAGGAAGTTATCAACTTCTGATCGTGTTCATTTAACGATGAGGGAGAATTGTCTCCCTCATTGTGTTTACATGATTAATTGATGGGAGGAAAAACCAGTGGCAGTATTTGAATTTAAATTACCAGACATCGGTGAAGGAATTCACGAAGGTGAAATCGTCAAGTGGTTCGTAAAAGCAGGGGATACAGTAAAAGAAGATGACATTCTTCTTGAAGTTCAAAACGACAAAGCCGTCGTTGAGATTCCTGCTCCAGTTGATGGAACAGTCAAAGAAGTCAAAGTCTCTGAAGGTACAGTTGCGGTCGTCGGTGACGTCCTCATCACGTTCGATATCGAAGGTGACGCACCAGCCGGTGAAGAAGAAGCAGCTCCTGAACAGCCTAAAGCTGAAGAGAAGACTGAAGATGTGAAAGAAGACGTGAAAGAAGACGGCCCGCGTGAAGTTCAACTTCACAAATCGGAGCGCGTCATCGCGATGCCTTCAATCCGCAAATACGCTCGTGAAAAAGGCGTCGACATCCGTGAAGTCCAAGGTTCTGGCGACAACGGCCGTGTCTTGAAAGAAGACATCGATGCATTCGCAAACGGAGAAGCACCAACAGCAGAAGCTACAACAGAGAAAACAGAATCTGTAGCTCCAGCAGCGGCTGCGAAAACGGAAATCAAGCCTTACGAGTCAGCAACACCTGAACTCGAAACGCGTGAGAAAATCCGTGGAATCCGTAAAGCGATCTCGAAAGCAATGGTTAACTCGAAGCACACAGCTCCACACGTTACACTCATGGACGAAGTCGACGTCACGAAACTCGTCGCACTCCGTAAAGAGTTCAAACAAGTGGCTGCTGACCAAGGCGTGAAACTCACGTACTTGCCGTTCGTCGTAAAAGCATTGACTGCTGCAGCGAAAGCTTACCCAGCAATCAACGCGTCAATCGATGACGTCAACGAAGAGATCGTCTACAAAAACTACTACAACATCGGTATCGCTGCTGATACGGACAACGGTCTCGTTGTTCCTGTCGTCAAAGAAGCTGACCGTAAATCAATCTATGCACTCGCTACAAACATCAATGAGCTTGCCGGTAAAGCACGTGAAGGCAAACTTGCTGGGGACGACATGAAAGGCGGATCGATCACAATCACGAACATCGGTTCAGCTGGTGGACAATGGTTCACACCTGTCATCAACCACCCAGAAGTTGCAATTCTCGGTATCGGCCGCATTGCTGAAAAAGCTGTCGTCAAAGACGGCGAAATCGTCGCGGCTCCAGTTCTCGCGCTTTCATTCAGCTTTGACCACCGCCTCATCGACGGTGCGACTGCTCAAAACGCACTTAACATGGTGAAACGCTTGCTTCAAGATCCAGCACTTCTAATGATGGAGGGATAAGAACATGGTAGTAGGAGAATTCGCACAAGAAACTGATTTGATTGTCATCGGCGCCGGTCCTGGTGGATACGTCGCAGCCATCCGTGGCGCACAACTCGGCCTTAAAGTCACAATCGTCGAAAAAGGAAACTTTGGTGGCGTCTGCTTGAACGTCGGTTGTATCCCATCAAAAGCGTTGATCACAGCTGGTCACAACTTCCAGCATGCTAAAGGTCACTCTTCAATGGGAATCACGTCTGACAACGTGTCAGTCGACTTCACAAAAGTCCAAGACTGGAAACAGTCGGTCGTCAACAAATTGACTGGCGGCGTCAAAGGCCTTTTGAAAGGTAACAAGATTGAAATCGTTCAAGGTGAAGCTTTCTTCGCATCTGAAGACACAGTCCGTGTCATCACAGAAGACAGCTCGACTCCTTACAAATTCAAAAAAGCGATCATCGCGACTGGTTCGACACCAATCGAGATTCCATCGTTCAAATGGTCAAAACGCGTCCTTTCTTCAACTGGCGCATTGGCTCTTCCTGAAGTACCGAAGAAGCTTGTCGTCATCGGCGGCGGATACATCGGTATGGAGCTCGGCACAGCGTACGCGAACTTCGATACAGAAGTCGTCGTCGTTGAAGGCGCAAGCGACATCTTGTCTGGCTTCGAGCCACAAATGACGCAAATCGTCAAAAAGAAACTCAAACAAAAAGGCAACGTCACGATTCACACGAACGCTCTTGCAAAAGGCGTCGAGGAAACAGAAGACGGCGTAACTGTTAAGTTTGAAGTGAACGGTGAAGAGCAGTCTGTTGAAGCGGACTACGTCCTCGTCACAGTCGGCCGTCGTCCAAACACTGGCGACATCGGTCTCGAAAACGCGGAAGTGAAAGTCAGCGACCGCGGCATCATCGAAATCGACGACCAGTGCAAGACATCGAACGAAAACATCTACGCAATCGGCGACATCGTACCAGGACCACCGCTCGCGCACAAAGCTTCTTACGAAGCAAAAGTCGCAGCGGAGGCAGCAGCCGGCAAGCCAGCGTACCTCGACTACTCAGCAATCCCAGCGGTCGTCTTCACTGACCCTGAACTTGCGACAGTCGGTTACACAGAGCCACTCGCAAAAGAAGAAGGACTTGAGATCACTGTATCAAAATTCCCATTCGCAGCGAACGGCCGTGCGCTCGCTCTCGACGAGCCAGACGGCTTCATGAAGCTCATCACGCGTAAAGAGGACGGTCTCTTGATCGGTGCTCAAATCGCGGGAACTGGCGCTTCAGATATGATCGCCGAGCTTGGTCTCGCTATCGAAGCAGGCATGACAGCAGAAGATATCGCGCTTACAATCCACGCTCACCCATCACTCGGTGAGATGGCAATGGAAGCGGCAGAAATCGCAATGGGTATGCCAATCCACGTCGTTAAATAAGTCAAAAGCTCTCTCGCTTACTCGCGAGAGAGCTTTTTTACGTAATGGACGGTCCGTTCGACTTCTCGGAAGCCGATGCGTTCATGGAAGCGTTGGCTGCCGTCGTTCTCCACTTCCGTGTCGGAGGCGAGTTCGTCGCATCCTTTTGACCGTGCGAACACGGAGGCCGCTTCGACGAGCCGTGACGCCACGTCTTGCTGGCGCGCGGTTTCGACGACGTAAATCCCTTCTAAGAAGGCAGTTGGAGAAGAAGTCGCTCCTGGGACGTAGTCATGCCGGAAGCTGAGCTGACAAAAGCCGACCGGTTCATCCGTTTCCGCGATAAAATAGTGCATCTTGCCGGAACGCATGCCGAGGCGGACCTCCATCGTCAATTCGTCTTCGGGCGCATCAGGCCATAGCTGCAGCATGAGCCGAACCAAGTCGAGACCATCGCGCTCATTAGCTTTTCGTATGTTCATTGGGACCCTCCTTAGGTTTCATACGTTCAGTATAAAGGAAAATAACAAATGAAGTGAGAAAGGAGGGAACGATGATGGCGTTCGATGAAGAGTTGTTATATACCGTCTCTGAGACGAGCCGTGTCCGCTTCACGGGAATCGAGACCGAGACGTCACGTTATGATTTCGGCTTTGTGTATACACATCAATTCATGGGGAAAGTGCTCGTCGTCTGTATGCAGACCGGGCAATCTGCCCTTCTTGACATCCATGCGCTCGAAGAACCAAGACAACTGTATCCGATGCTCGGGATTGCGCTACGCGATACGGACCACGTTGCCGAATTCCTGCGCCTCTGTCTGGACGAAAGTGGGAAAGAAGAAGAACATTCTTCAAATTCTACCCTTGAAAAAATGTAAGCGTTTTCTTATAATGGTACGTAGGGGAAGCAATTCGATCATCATAAGCACCTTTTCTTTTGATGACACAAAGCGAGCCGGTCCATGTGGACCGGCTCGCTTCAGCTTGTTGACTAACATCAATAGAATCGCTCGTCCTTCCGGCGCCCACGCTTTCCGCAGGCAATCCCGGAG
>NZ_JAEQBB010000021.1 GCF_018616375.1 Exiguobacterium sp. J17977
CGGTGTAGCTCAGTTGGTAGAGCATCTGACTTGTAATCAGAGGGTCGAGGGTTCGAATCCTTTCGCCGGCACCATTTCTTTAAAATAGTCTACCGCATTAATTATACCTTTGCCGGGGTGGCGGAATTGGTAGACGCACAGGACTTAAAATCCTGCGAGGGTTTCCTCGTGCCGGTTCAAGTCCGGCCCTCGGTACCATTTTAATATCCCATGAAAGTTCATTCGTCTCGCACCCTTAGCTCAGCTGGATAGAGCGTTAGACTACGAATCTAAAGGCCGGGAGTTCGAATCTCTCAGGGTGCACCA
>NZ_JAEQBB010000022.1 GCF_018616375.1 Exiguobacterium sp. J17977
TCCTGAGCCAGGATCAAACTCTCCAAAGAATTTGATATAGCTCTTTAAAACATGACGAAGCTTGCGCTTCATTCAAACATGGTAAAACTTTTTTTGCCTCATCGTTCAGTTTTCAAAGTTCGTCGGTTTAAAGAATTGGTGGAGCCTAGCGGGATCGAACCGCTGACCTCCTGCGTGCAAGGCAGGCGCTCTCCCAGCTGAGCTAAGGCCCCAAAAGTTATGATGGTCGGGAAGACAGGATTCGAACCTGCGACCCCTTGGTCCCAAACCAAGTGCTCTACCAAGCTGAGCTACTTCCC
>NZ_JAEQBB010000023.1 GCF_018616375.1 Exiguobacterium sp. J17977
ATGGTGACCCGTACGGGATTCGAACCCGTGTTACCGCCGTGAAAGGGCGGTGTCTTAACCGCTTGACCAACGGGCCAGATGTATGTGCTTTCTAAAAATTAAGTGGCGGAGACGGAGGGATTCGAACCCTCGCACCGGTTTCCCAGCCTACTCCCTTAGCAGGGGAGCCCCTTATAGCCTCTTGGGTACGTCTCCAAAATAAAATGGCTCCGCAAGTAGGATTTGAACCTACGACCTACCGGTTAACAGCCGGTTGCTCTACCACTGAGCTATTGCGGAAC
>NZ_JAEQBB010000024.1 GCF_018616375.1 Exiguobacterium sp. J17977
AACTCTCCAAAGAATTTGATATAGCTCTTTAAAAATGACGAAGCTTGCGCTTCATTCAAAAATGGTAAAACTTTTTTGCCTCATCGTTCAGTTTTCAAAGTTCGTCAGTTTAAATGGTGGGCCTAAGTGGACTCGAACCACCGACCTCACGCTTATCAGGCGTGCGCTCTAACCGGCTGAGCTATAGGCCCATAATAAAAATGGTGCACCCTGAGAGATTCGAACTCCCGGCCTTTAGATTCGTAGTCTAACGCTCTATCCAGCTGAGCTAAGGG
>NZ_JAEQBB010000025.1 GCF_018616375.1 Exiguobacterium sp. J17977
GGGGGCGGATTCGAACCGCCGAACCCGAGGGAGCGGATTTACAGTCCGCCGCGTTTAGCCACTTCGCTACCCCCCCAAGGAGTGCCGGCGAAAGGATTCGAACCCTCGACCCTCTGATTACAAGTCAGATGCTCTACCAACTGAGCTACACCGGCATATATGGTTTGATTGATGATTAAAAAATGGTGGAGGATGACGGGATCGAACCGCCGACCCCCTGCTTGTAAGGCAGGTGCTCTCCCAGCTGAGCTAATCCT
>NZ_JAEQBB010000026.1 GCF_018616375.1 Exiguobacterium sp. J17977
GAGCGGAAGACGGGATTCGAACCCGCGACCCCGACCTTGGCAAGGTCGTATTCTACCACTGAACTACTTCCGCATAAAAATGAGCCATGCAGGGCTCGAACCTGCGACCCTCTGATTAAAAGTCAGATGCTCTACCAACTGAGCTAATGGCTCAAACCTGGTGGGGGGGGGCGGATTCGAACCGCCGAACCCGAGGGAGCGGATTTACAGTCCGCCGCGTTTAGCCACTTCGCTA
>NZ_JAEQBB010000027.1 GCF_018616375.1 Exiguobacterium sp. J17977
CTTTCGGCGCTGAAGCGCTTAACTTCCGTGTTCGGCATGGGAACGGGTGTGGCCGCTTCGCTATCGCCACCAGACAAAAGAATATTAACATCGCCCCGAGGGCGTGTCAATCCATTTCAGGGTTGTTCCCTGAAAACTGAAGACTCATCAATTCATACAAACCTTAGACTAGATCAAAGCCTCGACCGATTAGTATCATTCAGCTCCAC
>NZ_JAEQBB010000028.1 GCF_018616375.1 Exiguobacterium sp. J17977
ACTTTCGGCGCTGAAGCGCTTAACTTCCGTGTTCGGCATGGGAACGGGTGTGGCCGCTTCGCTATCGCCACCAGACATATATGAGATTAACATTATCTTAACATAATGTCAACTTTTTTTTTAAGAGATTGTTCTCTCAAAACTGAAGACTCATCAATTCACACAAACCTTAGACTAGATCAAAGCCTCGACCGATTAGTATCATTC
>NZ_JAEQBB010000004.1 GCF_018616375.1 Exiguobacterium sp. J17977
GCGGCTCCGGGATTGCCTGCGGAAAGCGTGGGCGCCGGAAGGACGAGCGATTCTATTGATGTTAGTCAACAAGCTGAGACGACTCCGAGTGAGTCGTCTTGTTTTCTTTTATATGCCAATCCATACGCTCGCTCCGAACAATAGAAGCAAGAGCGACGCCAACAGAAAGTCACTCCGCGTGATGGGGACAACTTCATACGTAGCTCGCGGTTCGCCCGTGAACCCGCGTGCCTCCATCGAGAAGGCGATGCGTTCCGCTTGCCGAATCGATCCGGCAAGTAGTGGGATGATTACTTTCGGTACGTGCCGAATGTGATCGAGTCGCGTCTCTAAACGAACGCCTCGTAACGCATGCGTTTCGTACAACTGCATCAGTTCATGCTTCAAAATCGGGAAGAAACGAAAACCGACGAAGACACTGTAAGCGATTTTTGGTGACAACTTCCCTTGTTGCATCAAGCTGTAGACGAACCGTTTGGGTTCCGTCGTTAGTGTGAATAAGAGTGACAAGCCGGTGAATGCCAATACCCGTAAGGAGAGCGTCGCTGCGAGCGACACATTCTCGGCGGTGACGTCGTTGCCTAACAGGGTGAACATGACCTCCCCGCTCGTCTCTTTTCCAAAGACGAGCGTCGTCCACAATGTCCCGAGCGCGGTGAATAAAAATGGAATCATCAACAGCGCCCATCGTTTCCAGTTCACGTTAGAAAAAAGAATTTGAAGTATAAGCGTTCCGATGAATACAGCAAGCGGCGTCCATGGATTGTACATAAAAGCGAGTCCGAACATGAGCAACGTGACGGTCAGAAATTTAATCGTCGGGTTCATCTCTTGAAACGTCATCACGATTCCTCCAGCAATAGACCATGAGCTTCTAGTAATTCTGTCTCATCCCAGAGCGATGCATCATATGGCCCACTCAAGTTACCTTCACGCATCAAGTAATATGTGTTCGCGATTCTGGCGAAACTAAGGTCGTGCGTCACAAACAGAACCGTCTGGCCGGCGCGGGTTCGTTCAACCATCAATTCATAGAGCGCACGAAGCGATATCTCATCCTGTCCAGCAGTTGGTTCATCGAAAGCGATGAGCCGTTTATTCGAGAGCATCATCACCCCGATGGCGAGCCTTCGTTTTTGACCGTGACTTAGCGAGAGTGGATGGTCGTTACGAAACGGTCCAAGCCCGAGCCGGTTCATGATGTCCTCAATCGGACGATCATGGCCATATGCGAGTTCACGTGTCACATCACTCGTGATAAATAGATGAGCCGGAGATTGTGGGACGAGTCCGACTTCTTGATGTTCGCGGGCAAGGCTCTTGAGCCAACTCGATTTGCCACTGCCGTTTCGACCAAGTACGGCAATGAGATTACCGTCGGCGACGGTCAGTTCGCTCGCTGCTAGGTTGAATGTTTTTCGTTTCAATTGCGGTACGTGAAATAAAATAGTGTTTCCTTGTGTCACCTTAACCGGAGAGAACGTATAATCCGGGCGGGCAACGAACGGTCCGTCATAGTTGATGCGTCCGTTCACGAGCTCCACTTCTCTATCGAAGAACCCGCGCCATAGGAAGGGTCGATGTTCGATGACGACAACATTTACCGTCTGTGCGACGTTGTCGAGCCACTGAACGAAACGGGTTGAGGTCTCGGGATCAAGGTGCGCGAGCGGCTCATCGAGTAGTAGCCATTCCGGCTTCCCGATCAAAGCACAGGCGACAGCGATTTGCTGCTTTTCACCACCTGACAGGTCATGAATGACTCGGTCACGATAATCGGTCAACTGCAGTTCCGCTAAAATCGTGGCCACACGCGCCATCATCTCGTCCCTCGCCACGGCAAAATTTTCAAGTGTGAAAATCAATTCCTCCTCGACCGTCTGCATGACGAATTGACTGTCAGGATCTTGAAACACTGTTCCAACACGACGATTCACCTCACCAGCTGCATACGTGTCGTAAGAGCGGTCAAACAAATGTAATCTGCCTGTCACGATGCCATCGCAGTTATCCGGGTACAGACGATTCATCAAAGAGAACAATGTCGACTTTCCCGATCCGCTCGCCCCTGTGATGAGCGTCCTCCCAGCCGTTAATTGAAGCGTGATGTCTGTCAATACTTTGCGCTGTTTGTCCGGATAACGGAACGCCAGCTGTTCTGCCTCAACCATGTACTCGTCCCTTACGCGCGAGGGCATACCCTTCGAGCGCACCCGTCCGAAGCAACAAGTCGCTCAAAATTTTACCTCCCAGACCGGCAATGAGCATCCCGCTTGTCGCACGTAACGCGAACATCGTCGCCACGTATGTCGGACTGAGGGCAGCGAGTCCACCCATGACATACGTATACGCGAAACTTGTCGCAGCTGCACCAAATCCGGCCAGCATGAGCACCCAAAGGTCATATCGCTTGTAGCCCGTGACCGCAAACGCCGCTTCAGCACCAAGTCCTTGAATGATCCCGACTAAAATAATCCGAGGTCCAATCGCGTTACCAATCATCATCTCAATCGTCGCCGCAAGCACTTCTGACAAAAATGCAGCGCCAGGTCGGCGAATGATATAAGCCGCAATAATCGAGACGATGAACCAAATCCCAAAAATCCATTCGTACGCGATTGGTCCAATCAAGCCTGCCCATAGATTCCCAACATGGACGAACGCCAAATAGACGACAGCGAATACGACCGATAAAATGGCCAACAAGATGATTTCTTTTAACTTCCACGACTTAAGCATGCTGCTGTCCCTCGTGTGACGGGCTGTTCACGCTGAACGTGACCGTCATGACGACATGGCTCGTCTTCGCACGGACGCGGTCGAACGTCTCCTCGTAAAATGAAAACACCGGTTCGATGTCGCCGTGAATACCCGAGGCATAATGCATCGAGTCATTGAAAACGCCACGCTCTTTCGCAAACGCAATTTCTTCGTAGATGATGTCCATATACTTTGCGTCCCCGAGCGGATAGAGTGCAAATTGTGAAGATACGTACTGCGAGTCCGCCGTGCCATTCACCGGCTCAGTCGTCACGTCGAGCAAATTGTCTCCTGCCGTGTCGCCTGGGCAGCCGACCGAGAACGTCCCGCTCATCGACACATGTTCTCCTGTCTTCGTCGCATGTGACAGGACGGCTTTGGCCACATCGAACACATGCTCACTTCGTCCACGAATGACCGTCGAGACGTCGTCGGTATGTCGCCAGACGTTTTGCAAGTTCGTCTCCTTCAATGCCCCTTTGATGACACTCACAAAATCAGACGTCATTGGGCTCAGCGTAAAGCGGAATCCGACGAACGGACTCGTTCCACATTGATTGTTCATGTTCTGTTCCCCCTTATTGTATGTACACAAAAAAGCCGCATCCATGAGAATGCGGCCACTCGTCCAATTTAAAAATCCATTAGAAAAAGTGCCACACTTCCTCACGCCGGTATTACCCGGATCGAGTCATAAGGGATTGGAGCCATGCTCACATCTCAGCCGAAGCACCCCTAGTGTAGTCCAATGTATGCGGTTGTCTATGCAACGAAAAGTATAGACGACCACTCCGGATTTGTAAACGGTTTATGTGAAAGTTACGATACCGTTCCCCGGAAGCGTATCCTGCAACGTCGTCCAGTCCGACGCCATCTCCGCATCCGTCAACAGACACGCGTCAAGTCCGGCCTCGATGACCGCACGCTCCATCCGCTGACCGATCAAGACGAGCTCCGTCTGACGATCCCCGTACGGTTCGACGTAATCGGCGGCGAGCTCCGGTTCTGCTGTGAACATGAGACGACGTTCCTCTTCCGGCAGCGTCGCGAGCCAACGTCCCGCGTGTTCGAGCGTCGAGGCGTACCCAGCTTGCGAGAAGAGGCAAGCAAGGTCGTTCCGGGAGGCGATCCATAAGAACCCTTTGGCGCGGACGACTTGTTCCGGGAACGCCTCAATCCAGGCATGGAGCCGTTCCGGATGGAATGGCCGGCGCCGACGATAGACGAACGAGCTGATGCCGTACTCCTCTGTCTCCGGTGTATGTTCTTCCGCCTCAAGCTCTTGAATCCAGCCGGCGGCGTGCATCGCCTGCTCGAAATCGAACAGATTGACGTCGAGCAGCTCGGTCAATTCTACGTTCGCGTGGACCGACGTCAACAGTTTGGCGGTTGGGTTGAGCGCCTTTAACAGCCCGGCCATCTCGTCGAGTTCCGTCTCGGTCACGCGGTCCGCCTTGTTCAAGACGATGATGTCCGCGAACTCGATTTGGTCGACGAGCAGGTCGACGACTTCGCGGACGTCCGTCTCATCGATGGCCTGCTTGCGCTCATGGAGCGACTCGCCCGAGTTGAAGTCTTTCAAAAACCGATACGCATCGACGACGGTCACCATCGCATCGATATAGACGCGGCTCGTCAAATCGATACCGAGGGCGTCATCGGCGTATGTAAACGTTTGGGCGACCGGAATCGGTTCTGAGATGCCGGATGACTCGATGATGATCCCGTCGAGCTCACGGTCGTTCGTGATTTCCTGCACCGCTTCGAGCAGATCCTCACGGAGCGTGCAACAGATGCAGCCGTTCGATAGCTCGACCAATTTTTCGTCCGTCCGCGAGAAGCCATTCTGCTCGATCAATCGTTCGTCGATATTCAACTCGCTCATGTCGTTGACGATGACCGCATATTTCTTGCCTGACCGATTGTTCAACAGATGATTCATCAACGTCGTCTTGCCGCTCCCTAAATAACCGGACAGCACCGTGATTGGAATTCGTTTCATATATCCCCACTCCTAAATCGTAATCGTTACTTTTTAGATGATGACGGCTCGCGTCTTTCTTGTCAAGAAAAAAACACGCCCGTTTCCGGACGTGCTTACTTCCCCTATTCTTCTAACGCCTTGCGTTCCGCCTCGGAGCGGGGGTATGCGTTCGCCTGCCATTCGGCCCGATATATCGAATCGAGCTGTGTCAAACCGACCTCATCCTCATCCTTATCGGCATCGACACTCGGGGCCTCATCCCAGCGCGGATTCAAATACGTGTGGTCGTCTTCCCGGTTCGCATCCAATAGTTTTTGGATTCCGACCCTGGCCACGGCCGCGAGTGCCAAACCGATGCCTGCACGAACGAGCAATCGCTTCACCATCTCCTTACCTCCTTATCGTCCAAACCGATAGAGCGGCATTCCTTTCACGTCTGTCTCGATTTTGAAGACCGACCCTGCGTCCGGATGGGCTTCGAGCGCCTCGTCATCCATCCCCTCACGAGCCGTCGTGATGGCGAGTTGGTTCAAATCGTCGCCGACAAAACAGCACGACGTGACGTTCGGGGCCGGCACGAGCACCTCGAGCACTTTTTCACCCGTCTTCGGGTCCCAGCGCGAGACGCGGCCGCCAGCAAAGTGCGCAATCCATAAAAACCCTTCCTCGTCGGACGTCATGCCGTCCGGGAATCCTTCCTCGACTGAAAAATCGATGATTGCCTCTCCTTCGCCGAGCGTTCCCGTCTTCAAGTCAAAGGCGTACTTACGGACCGTCTCGGTCGGTGTATCGATATGATAGAACGTCGAATGGTCGGGTGACCATGTCAGTCCGTTCGATAATGTCAATTCGCTCAACATGACCTCGGTCGTGCCGTCGCGATTCAGGCGGTATAACGTCGCTTGATCCGCTTCATCTTCAAGATGGAGCGTGCCGGCGAAGATGCGGCCGTACGGGTCGGCTTTCCCGTCATTGAAGCGGAGTTTTCCTTCCGGGTCATCAAGTTCGACGATTTTATCGAGCTCTTTTGACGTCTCGTCCCACTCATAAATCCCGTCTTTCAAGCCGACGACGACGCCGTCCGTCACTTTCGGCACCGCAAACCCGATCTGTTGTCCCATATCGAACGACGACAGCTCATCTTCTTTCTCATCGTACCACCAAAGTGTATGTCCCTCGATATCGACCCAATAGAAACGTTTCAGTTCCGCATCCCAACACGGGCCTTCCCCAAGCGTATTTCGAACTCGAATCCATAACGCAGCGTTTACTGTCTCCATTGAATTGCCTCCACTCTCTACATTGATTTCAAGTGACTATTCCCTGAGGGGGCACTCTCTATTCAACATTTACCAAAATAGCAACCGCTCGGACGAAAAAAGTTGCCCGACCCGGATAAAAGACAAAAAACCTCCTTGAATCACGAGATTCAAGGAGGTTCTGTCATTTAGCGCCTTCGACATTCATATGTTTGCTGCGCAACTGGCCACAGGCCGCGTCGATATCGGTCCCGTGCTCGAGGCGGACCCCGGTATTGATGCCCCGTTTCTTCAAGACGTCATAAAACGCCATGATGTCCTCGGACGTGCTCCGCTCATACTGGATATGCTCGTTGACCGGGTTGTACGGAATCAAGTTGACGTATGACTTATCTTTAATATCGTCAATCAAGTCGGCAAGTTCCTCGGCGTGCTCAGGCAAATCGTTCACTTTCGATAAGAGAATATATTCGAACGTGATCCGTTTGTTCGTCGTTTCGACGTAATAACGGATGGCCGGCATGAGCTTGTCGAGCGGGAACGCCCGGTTGATTTTCATGATTTGCGTCCGAAGCGCGTCGTTCGGCGCGTGGAGCGACAGCGCCAAATTAATGCGCAAATCGAGGTCCGCGAACTTGTAAATCTTGTCGGCGAGTCCGCTCGTCGACACGTTGATTTTACGCGGTGCGATTGCGAGGCCGCGCTCGTCCTTGACGACACGAAGGAAGTCGACCAAGTTGTCGAAGTTATCGAACGGTTCCCCGATTCCCATGACAACGATATGGCTGACGCGGGCACCTTCCCCGACCTCGTCCAAGTAGTGTTGCACGGTCATGATTTGTTCGACGACTTCACCGGCCGTCAAATCGCGTGTCTTCTTCAACAGACCACTCGCACAGAAACTACAGCCGATATTGCAGCCGACCTGTGTCGTCACACAGACCGAACGTCCGTATTTGTGACGCATGAGCACCGTCTCGATATAGTGCCCGTCGTGTAATTTAAGTAAAAATTTGACCGTCCCGTCGCCCGCCTCTTGTTTGACGAACAGGTCTTGCGTCGAGATGACGTATTCGGCGGCGAGCGCCTCACGCACTTCAGCGCGAACCGAGATGTCCTCGATGTGCTTGACTCGGTCGATATAGAGTGAGTCCCAGATTTGTCTCGCGTGGAAGGCGCTGTATCCCCAAGCGACACATGCTTCCGTCAGCTGATCGAACGTCAGCCCGTATATAGATGGTTTCATTGCTATCTGTCCTTTCTTCAATCCGCATACGTACCATTGTAGCGGACGTGGACGACGGGTGCAACGTTCTTATAACGGTGGGACGGGACGTGTCACGTGACGCTCGAACGCATAGGCGAGACGAATCAAGTCACGTTCGGCATAGCTCGTCCCGGTGAACGATAGACCGAACGGTGCCCCGCTCGCTTTCAAGCGATACGGGATCGTGACGGTCGGATGCCCGGCTTTTGCCGCCATGTCATAATTGTGGTCATGCGGCAAGACGAGGGCATGGAGTTCCTGCTCGGCCAACAATCGGTCGATGCCGTCCGTCTTGGCATGGTAGACGTCGTCGAGGCGGCGCGTCAAATAGGCGGCCTCAATCAAGCGCCCCGATTGTTCGTCCGCTTTCTCGAACGTCTTCTGTCCGTGTGGAATCGTCTCCGGATGGCTGTTGTTCCAGTCAATCAAATCCGACAACGTCTCGTATGGGAGCGTCGTCGAGGCAAGGTACGCCTCGATTCCGAGTTTGAACTCATGATACAGAATATCGCCTTGGTCGAGTCCTGCTTTCGACGGCAGTTCGACGGTGACGACCTCGATGCCGCTCTGTTTCAGCAAGGCGATCGCTTCGTCGTAGAGCATCTGTTCTTCTTCCGACAGATCGGTCTTGACGATCCCGACCCGCATCCCGACCGCTTGGCGTTCATCGAGACACGTGCGATACGGCGGTCCGACCGGAAGGTGCGTCGTCGCCGGGTCTGCCAGGTCTTCCCCGACCATCGCCTCAAGGGCGAGCACCGCATCCCGGAGCGTCCGAGCCATCGGTCCGGCCGTGTCCTGCGACCGGGAGATCGGGATGATGCCGCTACGGCTAATCAACCCGACGGTCGGTTTGATGCCGACGATTCCGTTATGGACGCTCGGATGGATAATCGAGCCGCTCGTCTCGCTGCCGACGGCGAGCAACGTCAAGTTGGCCGCGACCGCTGACGCCGACCCTGAGCTCGACCCGCCGACATCAAGTTTGTCCCCATACGGATTGAGCGTCTGGCCGCCGACCCCGCTCCAACCGTTTGGCATGCCCTCGGTCAAAAAGTTGGCCCATTCGGATAAATTCGCTTTCCCGAGGATGACGGCACCGCTCGCGCGCAGACTTTGGACGAGGTGGGCATCTCGGCCGGCGAAATGATGCGCCAGGGCGACGGCCCCGGCCGTCGTCTTCATCAGTCCGGCCGTCTCGACATTGTCTTTAATCAGCACCGGGATGCCTAGCAACGGTAATCGTTCACCTCGTTGATAGGCGCGGTCCGCCGCTTCCGCCTCGAACAAGGCGTCCGGGTTCACTTGGATGACCGCTCTCAGCTTGTCGTTCAACTCGGCGATTCGGGTCAAATAATAGACCGTCACGTCGCGTGCCGTGAACGTTCCTTCTTTATATCCGCGCTGGGCGGTCTCGATATCAAGTTCGAAAAGTGTATGTGGATCAGTCATGTCGATTCCTCCTTTGGTCACTCGTTCGTATTCGCTATCGCTACGTGATTTCCTGTTTTCGTTCGCCAACGAATGTGTAACTTGGTACACTGAAAGAAAAGGGAGGATTCTATGAACCGTTCATACGTACTCGTCTTACTGTCCGTCTTTGTACTGTTCTTCTTACAGCTCTATGCCGGGGACGCCCCGTATACGCTACCGCTCTCCATCGTCCTCGTCGTCTTGATTCTCGGTGCCACGCTGCTGCAATTGCGACGAAAATCAAATCGTTGACGCCGCTTCAAATCTGATGGTATGATGCTGTCACCAACTACATATCGATATCTTGAGTGAACGAGAGACCTGGCTCTATGACTTCACAGCAACCTGCTTCGGCAAGGTGCTACTTCCAGCAAGGCAGTTTGCCTTGGCCGATATGACAGAGCGCTCATGTCGATGACATGGGCGCTTTTTTTTGGAAATTGATTGAGGGGGACTTATTAATGGAAAAAGCAACATTCGCAGGCGGCTGTTTTTGGTGCATGGTGACGCCGTTCGAGGAACAACCTGGCATCGAGTCGATCGTATCCGGTTATACGGGAGGTCACGTCGACGACCCGACGTATGAACAAGTGAAGACCGGGACGACGGGACATTATGAGGTCGTCGAGATCACGTTCGACCCGACGCTATTCACGTATGAGCGACTGCTCGAACTGTATTGGATTCAGACCGATCCGACCGATGACGGCGGCCAGTTCCAAGACCGCGGTAGCCAATATGCGCCGGCCATCTTCTATCATACGGAGGAGCAGCGCATCGCGGCCGAAAAGAGCCGGGACGACCTCGCGGCGAGCGGACGCTTCAAACAGCCGATCGTCACGAAAATCTTGCCGGCTGACACGTTCTATCCGGCCGAAGAGTATCATCAAGACTTCCATAAAAAAAATCCGGCCCACTATAAAGAGGACCGGAAGAAATCTGGGCGCGACGCATTCATCGAGCAAGCCTGGTAAACGAAAGACGGGTCGCCTGACCCGTCTTTTAGCTTTTTGCAATCCCGAGCATGAACCCGGCCACGACGATGAGCCCGATGCCCATAAAGACGAAGACCCGTTCTTTCGTCGTCTTCTCTTCTTTCAATAGATAAATCCCGCCAAGCGTCGCCACGACGACGTTCAATTGGGATAAGGCAAATGACGTCGCGATGCCGACCTCACCGCTCGAGACGAACAGCCCGAAGTTCCCGATCCCCCAGGCAAGACCGGCCAAGATGTTTTTGAACGTCTTCGGATCGAACTTCTTCACATCTTTCTCACGCAAGCTGAACAAGAGCGCCGCGATGAACATCCCGACCGACTGTGGCAAGATGGCCGTGATGCCGTCGACCTCGAAATAGTTCGTCAGGACGGCATACGTCACGTAACCGATACTCGACACGAGCAAGACGAGCAACCCTTTTTTCAAGGCGCCGCTGCTGTCGCTGTCTTTTTTCTGTTGATACGACGTCAGCGCCGCCCCGATGATAATTAACACGAGCGCGGAAAACCCGAGCCATAACTCGGTCGACGTCTGCCAATCACCGAGCACGATGACGCCGAACAAGGACGTCCCGACGAGTTGCATGCCGGTGCTGATCGGCATCGCTTTCGATACACTTAAAATTTGGAACGACTGGAACTGTAAATATTGTCCGAGTGCCCAGAACACACCGGAGATGAAACCGGTCACGAGCGCGAGCGTCGTGAACTCCGGACTGAAGACGAGCGCGATGATGACCGCCATCACCATCGCCCCAATCGTCGTCCCGATTAACTGCTGAATCGGCTTACCACCGACTTTTGAGACGATGAGCGGGATACTCCCCCACATCAAGGCAGGTAAGAGTGCGAGTAAAATCATTTCCATGGATGACACCTGCTTTCGTAGAATAATATTACCTATGATTTTCCCACGTTTACGCCCGATTAAACTTTGTTCAAAAAAATTTAAAAATACCCATTGCCAAATGTTTTACTAGGATGATATAATAATTTTCGAACGGGGCATTAGCTCAGCTGGGAGAGCGCCACGCTGGCAGCGTGGAGGTCAGCGGTTCGAGCCCGCTATGCTCCATTATGGAAGTCACCACTCATTTGAGGGGTGACTTTTTTTGCGTCTCTGCCCGGTTTAAGTCACCTGGTAGCGGGTAATGATTGTAAGACATCATTATTCTAAGGGGGACTTACTATGGATCGTGTCTCTGTCGAAGAGACCGTTTTAGCCGTCATCGACTGCATGCGGGCAAGCAATCACTGTTTCTCAAAATGTTTACAAGAAGAGGATTTATTGATGGTCGCCGAATGCATCCGGCTCACGAAAGAATGCTCGGAGGTATGCGCCCTCGCCTTGAACGCGCTCGAGACGGATTCGGCTTTCATGAAACCGATCGGTGCGCTGTGCGCCCAGGTGTGTGACACGTGTGCCGTCGAATGTGGCCGGCACTTGCATGACCATTGCCAACGCTGCGCCGAGGCGTGCCTGCGCTGTGCCGAGGCGTGTCGCAACCTCGTGGCCGCATAATCGCTTTTTAGTCTAACGATATGTTAGACTTTTTTTATACTTGTTTTATGAGAAAGGGACCGATTATGTCACATTCCATCCTTGCCATCGATGTCGAGACGGCCAACCGCGATAGTCGCAGCATCTGCTCTGTCGGCTGGAGCCTGCTCGTCGACGGTGAAATCATCGAGACGAACCAATTGCTCGTCAATCCAGAAGAAGACTTCGACGCTGGTAATATCCGCGTCCACGGCATCCGGCCGAGTGACGTCTGGGATGCGCCGGCGTTACCTGAGGTGCTCGAACAGCTCTATCCAACGCTACGTGACGTCGACCTCGTCATGGCGCACAACGCTTCATTCGATATGGGCGCTTTCAAAAAAGCGATCGCCAAATATGATTTATATACGTTCCCGACAATCGAGTACGGTTGTACCGTCAAGCTGTCGCGAAAACTATACCCTGGACTTCCGAATCACAAGCTGAACACGATGGCGGAATATTTGAACGTCCCGTTCATCCACCACGATGCGGCTGAGGATGCCCGCGTCTGCGCCCTGCTCATGCGTGACATGATGCAGAAGACCGGCATTGATGACCCACGTGAGTTGCACCGGTATACGTCGGTCAAGCTCGGGAAGCTCGCCTATTAAACTACATGTACGTCAGACAGGCCAAGACGATCGTCTTGGCCTGTCACCGTTTAAAGATCCATCTTTTTTGGACGTAATAACTGAGGACGAACAAGAGACTGTCGACGAGCACTTTGATCCATACTTCCCCGTCCCGAATCACCAGGAACAATACATAGACGAGACCGGCCGACAATGCCATCTGTACGCCGACGAGCCCGAAATACTTCGGCATCGCCCGTCTCGCTTTCGAGTGGAACACGACCTTTCGGTTCACCAAGTAATTGAATAAGGACGAGATGATGCGGGCCAATACCGTCGCAATCAAGACATGGGTCGTCTCGAACCACGGATTCAATAAAAAGATGAATAAGGCATAGGCACCGATGTCTAATAAAAATGAGGCGACCGAGGATAATGAATATGCCAAAAACATGCGATAAATCAGAATCGAGTCGATGACCGGACGAAAATGAGATGAGGCGTTCTCAGCCACATACACGGTTTGAATCGGAATCTGTTGAATCGGAACTTGCCAACGTTTCGTGAACGTCAACATGTTCATCTCGAACTCATAGCGGTTCCCAGGTACGTCGAGCAACTGTTCCGCATAACGCAGCGGGACCGCCCGCAGACCGGTCTGGGTGTCTTTCAACCGGAGTCCGCTGCCGACGAGCATGACTCCTCGTGTCATTTGATTCCCGAATCGGCTCCGAAACGGGATGTGCGCCCCCGAGAAATCACGGCAACCCATGACCAGATGATGTGGCCGATGAAGCCCCGCCTCATATACATGGCGGACATCTTCCGGCAGGTGTTGTCCATCGGCATCGACGGTGATGACCCCGTGCGTGCCCGGGAACTGTTCGACGACGTGACGAATCCCCGTCTTCAATGCTGCGCCCTTGCCTTGATTCCGCTCATGGACGAGGACGGACGTCACCCACTTCCCGACCTCCTCAAATACAGGCCGGGACGTCTCAACACTTCCATCGTTGACGACAATGACATGGACAAACCCGGTCGCTTTCAGCTCGCGGACAAGTGTGACGAGCGCTTGATCCGGATTATAGGCCGGAATCACGACGACATACTCATCTAGACGTTCCACAGAGTGCATTTGCATCGCCACCCCTCCTTCCCTCCTTCTATACCCAAGACGATGAAAAGTGATTCCTCGAATCAAGGTAAACGAAAAACACGGTGTCTCGGAGGACACCGTGTCAGATTAACCGATGAAGATGAAGTAAGACGAAGCGAAGTAGACGAGCACGACGAGCACTGACGGCAAGATGTAACGCAGTTTCGACGTCACGTCTTTACGAAGGAGCGTATACATGACGAGCACCGACAAGATGGTAATCCCAATCGCTGTCACCAAGTGAGACGCCGACACGTCGGCCAGAATCGAACCGTTGCGGTAAAACACGTCCGACATGGCGATGATGAGCATGTTAAAGATGTTGCTTCCTAAAATCGAACCGAACGCCAAGTTGACGTTTCCAAGCTTCAAGGCGACGAAGACGGCGACCGCTTCCGGGAGCGAGGTCGTCGCGGCAATCAAGAAGCTACCGACGAAGCTCGAACCGAGGCCCGTGACGACGGCGATTTGATCACCTAGCACCGAGAGCGCTGTCCCGGCCGCCATGATGACGATTGCGGCGATGATGAAGCCGATGACCGCACGTTTGACCGTAATCGAACTCGTCGCACTAGCGCCGACTTCTTGTACGGCCTCATGGGCAGCTTCGCGCTCAACGGCGGGTTGTTGCGGTCGTTTCCCGATATAGTAAATCCCGATTCCGTACAATGCCGCAATCAATAGGGCATCAATCCCGATGCCGAGAATCGTGAAATCGATGCGGACGATCAGTGCAATCATCGTGACGAGCGTCAACATGAGACCGAGACCGGCCGTATAGAGATGATCTCGGTTTGCCTCATTGAACAAGCGTTTCTGACGATAGAAGAGATCGAACATCGCCAAGATGAAGATGTTGAACAAGTTCGACCCGAGCATGTTCCCGATGGCGATGTCCGGGTTGTTGATCATGACGGCCGAGACGCTTGTCGTCACTTCCGGAAGCGAGGTTGCACCGGCTAGTAACACGGTCCCGACGAGCATCCCGCTCATCGTCGACTTCTCACTGATGACGTCAGCGTAAGTCGAGAGTTTCATGGCGGCATACACGGTGATGGCAGCGGCCAAGATGAAATAAATAAATACCATTTGAATAAATCTCCCCTTTTCGTGAATTCAAAAAGACCTTTTTATGGACGCCGAAAAAGCATCCATAAAAAGGTCTTGCGGACTTGGTAAGAAGCTCGATGGACCGAGTGCGTTGCACCGTAATGACGACCCATCGACCACAGCTGTGGTCGCTACTCCCCCTCTTATGTTCACGACGAATATATCACGTTACAATTCATTTGACAATCAATTGACCCTTAAATGGGCGACGACGTCATCGACTGGCATCGCCGTCCGGTAAGACAGTTCATCAATCGCTTGGAGTATCGGGAGCGGCAACGGTTTCCAAAGCCCCGCTTCTTTCAATTGTGCGGACAAGCCGTCGAGCTCCGGTTGATTGACGTCCGTGCCGTGGCGATAGCCTTCGCGCATTGCCTCGTGTAACTCATAGGCGGTCTGACAGAGCGTCGTCGTCTCTTGAAGCCAGTCCTCTTCGTGAAATCCGTGCTGTATGACATCAAACAATTTCCCGAGTTTCTCGAACCGCTCGTCGGCGACGCCGTAAAACAATAAGTTCAGCTCGGTCTCGAATGACTCGATGAGCGTCGTCGTCTGTCTAAACGGTCGGAACGCTTGGAGCAGTTCGTGATAATACCATGACTGGTCGCGGAGCGGTCGTCTGAACCGGTCCCACACTTGTCTCCCGGCAGACTCGACGTCGAGTCGAATCGAACGAAGGTTATGTAACTTGTCCGCCGCCAAGAGCGCCACTTCATCATACTGCATCGTCTGGACGTGTTGAACCGTCATCCGTTTCCGCTCTTCCCATGACAGGTGCTTCCCGGGTTCGGACACTGCTTCGACGAGTCGTCTCACTACGCTTCCGAATCGTTCCTCGATCTCTTCAGGTGTCGTCAACGTGTCTTCAAGCAAATCGTGGAGCAGGCCGGCCGCCACGACCGGGACCGGTTGCCGGTCTTCAACGAGCAACATCGACACGGCGACGGGATGGGTCAAGTAGGGAATATTCGTTCCTTTTCGAAACTGTCCGTCGTGTCGGACGGCCGCGAATCGGAGTGCCTCTTCAATCAACTGGTGCACGGCGATTCCTCCTTCAATGGGTTGATAAAGCGTCCCCATCCTTTACCCGTGCCTAGTCCTATCTACTCACATCTGTTGTTAAAACATAGGGTAATGGTCCCGGTTAGACGAATTACGGCTCATAAATCATCTTCTTCGTCATCCCGCCGTCAACGACGAGGTTATGCCCGTTGACGAAATCGTTCTGTTCATCAATCAAATAGGCGACCGCACGGACGATATCATCCGGTTTCCCGACCCGGCCCGACGGATGTTGCGCATGATCGATGTCACGGAGCGGCTCGTCCGACGTGTGGATCCAACCGGGACTGATCGCATTCACCGTGATCGGGCGATCCACGAGCGAGACCGCCATCGAGTGGGTCAATGATACGATGCCGCCTTTTGACGCGCCGTACGCTTCCCAATCTGGTTCGTTTTGAAGGGAGCGCGTCGAGGCCAGGTTGATGATGCGGCCATATTCCGCTCCCTCGTTCAACGTTAAGAACGCCTTGGCACAAGCGAACGTCCCGACGAGGTTGACGTCAATCACCTGCTTGAACGTCTCGACGTCAAGTTCAGCCATCGGTTTGACGAGTGACGAGACGCCGCCATTATTGATGAGCACGTGAGCGATACCGACTTGGCGCTGAATGTCAGTGAATACGCGAGCAATCGCCTCATGGTCGCCCAAATCCAGCTCGTGGAACGTCACTCCGTCCAGTTGCGGGTCGTCGCCTTTATCAAGTCCGATGACGTGATACGTCTCGCGGAAATGACGTGCCAATTCATGTCCGATGCCTTGGCTGACACCTGTGATAATCATAACTTGTTTCATATACATCCCTCCTGCACACTCACATACCCGGATTCGATGAATTTGAGTCCTAGCCGTTCGTCCAAAGCCGCTGGTCGGACGTCGTCACGACCGTCGCACCGGCCTCGAGGGCGGCCTCGACTTCCTCGGTCGACGAAATCAGTCCGCCGGCGAAGACCGGGATTCCGGTTTCCGCCTTCACGGCTCGGATATATTTCGGGACGAGACCCGGTAACACTTCAATATAGTCCGGTTGCGTCCGCTTGATGAGACGATAGCTTCGCTCGAGCGAGCTCGAATCGATTAAAAACAAACGTTGGACCGTTTTGACCTGTTTTTGCTTCGCTTTTAAAATGACGCTTCCTTTCGTCGAGATGATGCCGTACGGACGATACGTCTGACAAATATACTCGGTCGCATACTCGTCTGCCTTCAATCCTTGAATCAAATCGAGATGAACGAAGACGTGTTTGTCGTGGGCCGCCAATAATTGAAACACGGCATCGAGCCGGGCGACGTGCACTTCGAGCAGGACACCGATGTTGAACGGGCCCGTCACAAACTTCTCGAGGTCACGCATATCACGCAAGGCGGGTAAAATCGTTTGACCTTCTATCATATGAACACGTCCTTTTTCTCATATCCTACTTTCATTATTTGAATAACGCGGACCGGAAATCAAGGTTTACCGATTCAATATAGCGGGAAAATAATTTTAACTTATGCACAGAGAGGAAGTAGCGATATGGTCAATGAAGTGGAAGTACGAATCGAGACACCGACACCGGAGGAACATCAGCGTCTTCGGGTCATCGCCGGGATGCCGAAACGTTCCGACTCGGGGACGGTGAAAGGACTGGCCAATACGCTATATGGCGTCTGTCTGTATAAAGACGACCAGATGGTCGGGATGGGCCGTGTCGTCGGCGACGGCGGGATGGTGTTCCACCTCGTCGATATCGTCGTCGACCCGGAGTGTCAGGGGCTCGGGCTCGGAAAATTGATTGTGGAGCAATTGATGGATTGGATTTTACAAGAAGCCGACGAGACGGCCATCATCAGTCTGATTGCGGACATCCCAGCCGACGGGCTGTATCGTCAATTCGGCTTTGATTATTCGCGCCCGGAATCAGTCGGGATGGAATATCAATGGAACCGAGACTGATTCGTTGCCCCGTACACCTATCTGATCGAGGGGGTGTCGTATGGAACTGAACATGATCGTCCTGCTCGGTCTGGCGCTAGCCGTCATCTCCGTGCTCAGTCTCATCATCGAGCGATTATTCTTTCCAAGTATTCTTGCCTTTATCGCCATCGGTGTCGCCGTTGGCTTCTTTTGGGACGGAAACGAGGTCTTTAAAATCGCCGGCGAAATCGGGATTATCCT
Organism: Exiguobacterium sp. J17977; assembly: GCF_018616375.1. Taxonomy (GTDB): domain Bacteria; phylum Bacillota; class Bacilli; order Exiguobacteriales; family Exiguobacteriaceae; genus Exiguobacterium; species Exiguobacterium mexicanum. Next base: position 17,350 of record NZ_JAEQBB010000004.1, read on the forward strand.
GTTATTCTTTTTACTCGGTTTAAAGTTTCCGCTCGGCGAGTTGATGAAGCGCCTCAAAAAGGTGTGGAAGGCAGGCGTTTTGGATATCTTGCTCGCCTTTGGCGTCACGATCGGGATTGCCATGCTGTTCGGACTTGATTTTTCACAATCTTTTTTAATCGGTGCCGTCTTGTTTGCGACGAGCTCGTCGATTTCGGCACGCATGCTCGAACGTCATGCCGATAAACATGAAGATGTGAAGGAGTTCGTCTTGGCGTTACTCATTTTCGAGGACATCTTCGCCCCGCTCATCCTGACCGTCGCACCGTTCATTATCCAAGATGAACCGATTGAAGTGTCCGATATCGGGAAAGTCTTAGCCGGGTTTCTCATCTTTGGCGTGTTGCTCTTTATCGGATCACGTTTCGTCAAAAAGCAACCGAAAATCGCCAAACATCTGCTGCGGCAAGATGACGCGAGCATCGGTTTGATCGGCTTGATTCTATTTTTCGCCGGAATCGGAATGGTGTTCGGACTGTCCGAGATTCTCGGTGCGTTCATCGCCGGGATCATGCTAGCGGGCATCCACGACGTCCGCCCGTTGAAACGGTTGACCGTCCCCGTGCGCGATTTGTTTTTACCGATTTTCTTCATCTCGTTCGGAATTTCAATCAACCTGGAACAAGGCGTCATCGTCAACACGCTCTTCTTCGTCTTAATCGTCTGGGGTGTGTTATCGAAATGGATCGTCGGCCGCGTTGGGGGACGTCTGTATGGCTTGACACGTGTTCAAGCCAACGAGGCGGGTTTCTCGCTCGCTCCGCGCGGGGAGTTCTCGATTCTTTTCACGGCCCTATCGAACGGGGCGATCAACCTGTTCGTCGGACTATATATTTTCGTCTCGGCTATCATCGGCATCGTCTTGTTCCGCTTCTCTGAGATTTTAGCCGCCAAAACGGAAGAAAAACTTGAAAGAGTCTTGCCCGACGAAAACAAGGATGATTCAAATCGATGAAACGACAAGGACCGATCTTCGTATGAGGATCGGTCCTTGTCGTTTAGAATGAAGAGGCCTGCTTGGCCTGTTTCTTCTTCCGCTTTTTGCGCCAAATGAAAAACACGATCAGCCCGACTGCCAAAAGGCCGTAAATGGCATACGAGTAGACATCCAAATAACTTAAAATCGATTCCCAATTCTCACCGACGCGAATCCCGATATAGATGAGAATCGTATTCCAAATCACCGTCCCCGCCGTACTGAGCACTAAAAATTTCAAGAACGGCATATTCGACATACCGGCCGGGATTGAAATCAAACTCCGCACGACAGGCATCAAGCGTCCAAAGAACACCATCCATCCTCCGTATTTATCGAACCAGGCGTCGGCACGATGCACGTCGGCGATGTCGAGCCGAATCCATTTGCCATACCGTTTCGTCCACTTCTCAATCTGCTCGACGTCCAAATATAGACCGATGCCGTACAATAGGACCGCACCTAGGATGGCGCCTGCCGTCGCTGCGAAGATGACGAGCGGGACGATCAAATCGGTCTTCACGGCGAAAAAACCGCCGAATAAGAGCACGACCTCCGAAGGAATCGGTGGGAATACGTTCTCAATGAAAATCATGAACGCGATGCCAAAGTAACCGAACTGTTCAATGACCTGGATCATCCAGTCTCTCATTTGCTTCACCCTCCAATAGTTCCTACTATACCCGTCACGCCCGGTCAAAAACCGCTGCAACATGTTAAAATGAAGTACTTGAAGGAAAGCGAGGACATGATATGACTGAAGTTACACGTTGCCCATGGTGCGGCACTGACCCGTTGTACGTTCGTTATCACGACGAAGAATGGGGCAAGCCCGTCCATGATGATTTAAAGCATTTCGAATGTTTGACGCTCGAGAGCGCTCAGGCCGGTCTCAGCTGGATCACCATCTTACGTAAACGCGAGCATTACCGAGACGCCTATGCCAATTTTGATGTCGTGACCGTCGCCTCGTTCGATGAGTCGGATGTGGAACGATTGATGACCAATCCAGGTCTGGTCCGAAACCGTCGTAAAATCGAGGCGTCCATCAATAACGCCAAGCGTTTCATCGAGATTCAACAAGAGTTCGGGACGTTCGATGCCTACATTTGGTCGTTCGTCGACAACACGGTGATTCGCAACGAGTGGGAATCGACCGACGACATCCCTGCCTCGACCGAATTGTCTCAGCAAGTGAGCAAAGACTTGAAGCGTCGCGGGTTCAAATTTTTAGGCCCGACGACCGTCTATGCCCATCTGCAAGCGACGGGTCTCATCAACGACCATCTCACATCTTGCTTCGCTAAATAATTTGATTATTTGGTCAATCGTCAAACAAAATCGTGCACTTCATTCATTTTTGTGACAAAATTTTGTCATGGTGCAATCCATAAGGTTTGAAAGCGTTTTCATAATGAATGAGGGGGATGTTGTATGAACGGTGTATTGATTTCGATTACAGTGTATATGGCGCTCATGGTGTTACTCGGTGTCATCGCCTATCGGCGGACTGAGAGCATCGGCGACTATATGCTAGGAGGACGCGGCCTTGGTCCGGCCGTGGCTGCCTTATCAGCCGGTGCTTCCGATATGAGTGGTTGGCTATTGATGGGATTGCCGGGGGCGATGTTCGCGACCGGACTCTCGAGCGGATGGATCGTCATCGGGTTGACGATCGGTGCTTACTTGAACTGGTTGCTCGTCGCACCTCGCTTGCGGACATATTCGTATTTGTCCGAGGATGCCATCACGATTCCAGATTTCTTTGAGAAACGATTTAAAGACTCACGTGGGACGCTCCGGACGTTCTCAGCGGCCGTGACACTCGTATTCTTCACGCTTTATGCCACGAGCGGGTTCGTGGCCGGCGGCCGCTTGTTCGAAGCCGTCTTTGACATCAATTTCGGGACTGGTGTCGTCATTTTGGCTTCGATTATCATTTTGTATACGTTCATCGGCGGCTTTTTGGCCGTCAGTTGGACCGACTTCGTCCAAGGACTCATCATGTTGTTCGCGCTCATCCTCGTACCGGCCATCGCCATCACGGCGACCGATGGCGTGAGTGCCGCGTTCCAGACGATCGGTGATATCGATGAGGCGCTACTTGATCCATTGACGGGTCAATCGCTCATCGGCATCGTCTCGCTATTCGCTTGGGGACTCGGTTATTTCGGACAACCGCATATCATTGTCCGTTTTATGGCCATCGAAAAGTTGCAGGATATCAAGAAGGCACGACGAATCGGCATCTCGTGGATGTTGTTCACCGTCGTCGGGGCGATGGCGACCGGACTGTTCGGCCTCGCCTACTATACCCAGCGCGGGCTTGAAATCGATAACCCGGAAAATGTTTTCATCAATTTATCTGATTTGTTGTTTGTCGATCTCATCACCGGCGTGTTACTCGCAGCCTTGCTCGCTGCCATCATGTCGACGATCTCGTCACAGCTCCTCGTCTCATCGAGTGCCGCGACGACCGATTTCTATCAGAAGTTCTTCCGAAAAGACGCCGGCGACCGCGAACTCGTCATGGTTGGCCGAATCACGGTCATCCTCGTCTCGTTGATTTCGATTTGGCTCGCGTTCGGGGCGGATGACACGATTTTGAACTTGGTCGGCTATGCTTGGGCCGGGTTCGGCTCGTCATTCGGGCCACTCATCTTGTTCAGCCTGTTCTGGAAACGGACGACGCGTCAAGGCGCACTGGCCGGCATGTTGACCGGTGCGTTCATCGTCATCGTCTGGAAAAACTTTGCTGCCGATTGGTTCGGGACCTTCGGTGAGCTATATGAGATGATTCCAGCATTCTTATTGTCGAGCCTCGCCATCTATGTCGTCAGTTTGATGACACCACCGCCGAGCACGACCATCACGAACGAGTTCGAGGAGATGGAACACATCTTGAAGACAGAACGAATTTAAGACTCAGAGTGCCATGCTACTATAGCCTGGCACTTTTTTCTTGTGCCCTGACAAGGATATTCTTCACCCATGGCGAATGAATGGAGTAGTCCAGTTTGAATGACACGAAAGGAAGTGACTCGTCCGTTGAAACAAGTAATCCCGTATAAACAAGCGATGTTGACCTTGCCCCTCCTCCTTCTGTTCGGCTGCGCGACCGCCGACGTCGAGACGTCTCCAGAGCAAACGGAGACCCCGGCTCCAGAGACCGAGGCGGAAGCCCCGGCACCCGTTCCGGAAGAACCAGAACCCGTCGTGACGACGACGTCGCTCTATGCAATCGGCGACATCTTGTTACATGACAGCGTGTATAACGCCGCCAAGAGCGGAGACGGCTATGATTTCACCGCCGCCTTCGAACCGATCGCCCCGATTTTGACCGAGGCCGATATCGCCATCGCCAACCAGGAGAGCATGATCGGCGGCAGTGGGATCGGGTTATCGAGTTATCCCGCCTTCAACAGTCCGTATGAAGTCGGCGACGCGCTCCAAGACGCTGGAGTCGACTTGGTGACGACGGCAAACAACCATACGCTCGACCGAGGAGTCACGGCCATCGAGAACTCGATCGCGCACTGGAACGAGATTGGCATGCCGTACACTGGCTCCTTCTTATCGGAGGCGGATAAGGCCGAGTTGCGGACGTTGACTGAGAATGACATCTCATTTGCCTTCCTTGCCTATACGTACGGCACGAACGGTGTCGTCCCGAAGCAACCCTATCACGTCAATTATATCGATCTCGAGGCGATGACCCCTGAAATCGAAGCGGCCGAACAAGCGGCCGATATCACGGTCGTCTCGCTTCATTTCGGGAACGAATATGAGACGCTCCCGAACGAGGCGCAACAGACGCTCGTCCAACAACTGTCCGACCTCGGGGTCGACCTCATCATCGGCCATCATCCGCACGTCCTCCAACCGGTGGCCTGGGTGAATGGCGCTGAAGGGAATCGGACGTTCGTTGCCTACTCGCTCGGCAACTTCCTGTCCGGCCAACAAGGGGACGACCGGAATACGGGTGGCATCGTCGGCATCGACGTCGTCAAGACGGTCGAGGACGATAAGGAGACGATTGAACTCGCCAACCCGATGTTTTATCCGACGTTCACTCGTCGCTCTAGCGTGGAAGGTCCGTTCGAGGTCGTACCGCTCCAGACCGGCAAGCCGGAGCTGTTCGAGGCCACGAGCCAACACATGTCCCAATGGATGCCCGAGCTCGAAATCGTCCAATGAAGGATCACTTTTCACAAGTGATTCTTTTTTTTTGCCAAAAAGGTTGCTTTACGGAGAAGCATACGTTAGAGTAATTCGTATATTTATAAATACAGATGAATAATTATGTATAAGGGGTGTAAGGAAATGAAACAAAAACTCGTATTAGCTTATTCAGGTGGACTTGATACATCGGTCGCAATCAAATGGTTGGATGAACAAGGGTATGACGTCATCGCCTGCTGTTTGAACGTCGGCGAAGGAAAAGACTTGGAGCGCATCCAACAGAAGGCACTCAAAGTCGGGGCCATCAAATCGGTCGTCATCGATGCGGTCGATGAGTTCGTCAACGATTTCGCCCGTTACTCGATGCAGGCCCATACGATGTATGAGGGCGTCTACCCGCTCGTCTCAGCCCTATCGCGCCCGCTCATCTCGAAAAAGCTAGTCGAGGTCGCTCAAGCCGAAGGCGCCATCGCCGTCGCCCACGGATGCACGGGGAAAGGGAACGACCAAGTCCGGTTCGAAGTGTCGATTCATGCGCTCGACCCGTCGCTTGAAATCATCGCGCCGGTCCGGGAGTGGAAATGGTCACGGGAAGAAGAAATCGCCTATGCGGCCGAACACGGTATTCCAATCCCGATCGTCCAAGAAGAACCGTTCTCGATCGATCAAAACATCTGGGGCCGGGCCGTCGAATGTGGCATCCTTGAGGATCCTTGGGCCGCTCCACCTGCGAGCGCCTATGAATTGACGGCGCAACTCGAAGACACACCGAACGAACCGACGTATGTCGAAATCGAATTTAACGCTGGAATCCCGGTCGCCATGAATGGACAAGCGGCGACGTTCACATCGATTCTCGAGCAGTTGAATATCGTTGCCGGGGCGCACGGTATCGGGAAAATAGACCACATCGAGAACCGGGTCGTCGGCATCAAATCGCGGGAAGTGTATGAGGCACCTGGTGCGATGACGCTCATCACGGCACACCAAGCACTCGAGGCGCTCACGCTCGTTCGGGAAGTCGCCCATTTCAAACCGATTGTCGAACAAAAGTTGACAGAGACGATTTATAACGGTCTCTGGTACTCACCGCTCACGAAGGCACTCCTCGCCTTCATCGACGAGACACAACAGACGGTGACGGGTACGGTCCGGATGAAGCTGTTCAAAGGACAGGCCATCGTCGACGGGCGGAAATCACCGATCTCGCTCTATGACGAGCATCTTGCGACATATACGTCAGCCGACACGTTCGACCAACAAGCGGCCGTCGGCTTCATCAAACTTTGGGGACTGCCGACGAAAGTCCAGGCGGAAGTGATCGCCGAGAAAGGAACGATGGTGCATGAGTAAACTATGGGGCGGCCGGTTCGAACAGACGGCCAGTGAATGGGTCGATGAGTTCGGCGCCTCGATTCATTTCGACGCCCAGCTCGTGTTAGAAGATATCGAAGGGAGCATCGCCCACGTGACGATGCTCGGGGAGCAACACATTTTGACGACGGACGAAGTCGCGCAAATCGTCGCGGGTTTGAAGACGCTAGCCAAGAAGGCGCAAGCGAACGAATTGACGTTCAACGTCTTCCATGAAGATATCCATATGAACCTCGAGGCGTTGTTGCATGAAGAGATTGGTCCGGTCGCTGGCAAGATGCACACGGCCCGTAGCCGGAACGATCAGGTCGCGACCGATATGCACCTCTATTTGAAACGCCGTGTCCTTGAAACGATTGAAGGGATTGAGGCCGTGCAGACGGCGCTCTATGACCACGCCGCTAAGAACGTCGAATCGATCATGCCAGGCTATACGCATTTGCAACGGGCCCAGCCGGTCTCGCTCGCCCATCACTTGCTCGCCTACTTCTGGATGCTCGAGCGTGACAAGGAGCGCTTCAGTGACAGCTTGAAACGAATTGACATGAGCCCGCTCGGTGCCGGGGCACTCGCGGGGACGACGTTCCCGATCGACCGCCACCGTTCGGCCGAACTGCTCGGCTTCGCCAACGTGTATCCGAACAGCTTGGACGCCGTCAGCGACCGTGATTTCATCTTGGAATTTTTATCGAACGCATCGCTCCTCATGATGCACTTGTCCCGGTTTTGTGAGGAGTTGATTCTTTGGAGCAGCGAAGAGTATCGATTCATCACGATCTCTGACGTGTTCTCGACCGGGTCGAGCATGATGCCGCAGAAGAAAAATCCGGACATGGCCGAACTCGTCCGCGGGAAGTCGGGACGGGTCGTCGGCAATCTGATGGGACTGCTCACTATCATGAAAGGCTTGCCGCTCGCCTATAACAAAGATTTACAAGAAGACAAAGAGGGCATGTTTGACACCGTCAAGACGGTCCAAGGCAGCCTCAGTATCATGGCTGGCATGATTCAAGACATGACGTTCCATACCGATACGATGAAACAAGCGACCGAGCGCGATTTCTCGAACGCGACCGAGCTCGCCGACTATTTGACGGCGAAAGGGATGCCGTTCCGGGAGGCGCACGAAGTGACGGGGACACTCGTCCGTTACTGTATCGACCATCGGCTGTATTTGGCGGAGCTCCCGCTTGAGACGTATCAAGCCCACTCTGGATTGATTGAACAGGACGTCTACGAGGCACTCTCACCGGTGACGGCCGTCAAACGCCGCAACAGCTACGGCGGGACGGGCTTCGACTCGGTTCGGACCCAACTAAACGAGGCGGCAGGAAAACTGCCACAGCGCGCTTGAATAAATGAGCACTTGGTCACTTAAGACCAGGTGCTCATTTTATGCTTGTCAACCTTACCCAATGATGTTAACCTTATTTTAGTTAACGTTAACGGAAAAGGGGTTTACATAATGAAGATTCATGATTTAACGCAAATCGCTATCGGCGCCGCCCTGCTCGCGAGCATCGGTTCAATCGCTATCCCAATCGGCCCTGTGCCAATCACACTGCAAATGCTCGGCATCATGACCGTCGCTTCGATCCTTGGGGCCAAAAAAGGTGGACTCGCTGTCGTCGTCTATCTCTTGCTCGGTTTAATCGGATTACCGGTGTTGAGCGGTTCGGGCGGACTTGCGCCGTTCGTCGGTCCGACGGTCGGCTATCTGCTTTCCTTCCCGATTGCGGCCTTTTTGATTGGATGGTTATCGAAACGTCATCGTTCGTTCCCTGCCCTCGTCGTTTATAACGTCTTAGTCGGACTCGGACTCGTCTATTTGCTCGGCAGTCTCGGCCTTCAAGCCGTGTTCGGCATGACGTTCATCGATGCGCTCAAAGTGAATATTCCGTTCATCGTCGGTGATTTGATCAAAGCGATTTTAGCGGCAGCCATCGCCTATAAAGTCTCGACCAACCCGCAAATACGTCGAACCCTCGCTTCTTGAAGGTTCAAACGTTTCATCGGAAAGTAGAGGTGGAACGTATATAGTATGGAAGGGGGTGTCCTTATGAGCGATTCAACGTTTCGCAAGCGATTGGTCAAAGCGACCCATCTCCATCGCTCGCCGAAAGGACAACGCCACGGGGAAGACAAACCGCGGCGTGAAAAACGCGACATCGAGGCGTTCGAAGAACGTCTCCGTGAAGCGAAGAGCAAAGTCGGAGAGATTCAGGAAAACATTGACCATATTGCTAGACGTTAGAACCTCGTCCTCGGACGGGGTTTTTTATTGTACTGAACGAATAACTAAGGCCCGGTATGTTGCTTCAGTCTGATTGGGATATCGTAGCCTCGTCTCCACAAACAAACCCCCGTCCATAGACGAGGGTTTACCTTTACTTCGACCGCGGTCGGATGAACAGCGCGACGATGAATGAGAGCGCGAGCACGACGAGCAGTCCGAGTGAAATGTCATTATAGCCGAGCAAATTGAGAGCAACACTGATGGCGACGGCGACATAGAAGCCACCGAGCGCCTTTTTGACGAGTTGCGAACTGAACCGCTGCAACTGCTTCGCCCCAATCGGCGAACCAATCATCGCCCCGGCGATTAAGGCGATACCATGCCAATAATTCACATCAGCGCCGGCGACAGCATAGTTGATCACACCCGAGACGACGATGAGGAACGCCGCGGCGATGCTCGTCCCGACGGCCCGTTTCATCTCGGTGTTGAGCAATTTGACTTGAAGCGGTGTCAACACGAAGCCACCACTGACACCCATGAGTGATGAGATGAATCCGCCGAACAATCCAATGAAGCCAAGGCGCGGGACCGACTCCGAACCGACGCTGCCCTCCTCATGCTGTTTCGAACGGAAGAACGAGACGGCGAAATACGTCAACAGCGCGATATAGGCCAGCGAGATGACCGGTTTCGCCCCGTCGAGCGTCTCGAGATATAACACGAGCGGAGTCGCCACCCACGTGCCGGCGACCCCAAACGCACCGATCAAGAGGGCATGTTTCGGGTTGACGTTTTTTAATTTGATGTGGGAGATTGTGCCGGCCGTCGTCGATCCGAGCGTGAGCATGAGACTGAGCGCGATGGCCGCACTCGCCTCGTATCCGAAGACGAGCAGGAGAGGCGTGAGTAAAATTCCGCCGCCGATGCCGAAGAATCCGCTCAATATCCCGATGAGCGTTCCGAGCAACAGAAACGATAGTAATGCTGTGACGTCCATGGAAAAACCTTCTTTCTTTCCTTTTCATAACTAATCATAACAAAAAAGGAGCGCATGTTGCGCCCCTTAAAATCAATTTTGTATCCGTCACGGGTACAAGTCTTCCTCTTGCAAGTAGCCAATGAAGGAATCTTGCAGTTCCCCTTCTGTGTCCACATCATCGAGCAATAATGTCGCTTCAATGTCTGAATCAATTAGTCCCGAGCTACCGTCGATCAATCCGAAGACGTGAGAGACCGTATCCACCATCACGACTTCAATGATATGCATCATCAACTTTTGTTGTTCTGGATTCATCTGTTGATACATGTGAATCGCATGACTGTACAGGTCGGTATCTGATAGCGATACTTCTTCTACATACATATCCTTATAGCCTGAAAGGGCATCTTGTACGACAGTCGCGTATACATCTTTTACAAATTGTTCTATTTTTTCTTCCATTTCAGTCGCTCCTTCTACCTCAAATGTCATCGAGCGAGAAGTCAGTAGAACGTAGCCGCTCCGCTTCTAGCATCAAGTCCTCATCTATCACTTTTTTCAATAATACGCCGGGTCCGATATGCGTCCTGGCCGCTTCGCGTCTTGCCACGAAGTATAGGTCGTCGAAAGCTTCGGTCAATTGAAAGTACGCTCCATCCGCTCCAAAATCAACCGCTACCCAATCAAACGCTTCAACCGTTTCGATGTGTCCATGCTCTAGTAAGGCGTGACTCCAATAGTTAATCCAACTCACCTCACGCACTTTTAAGAACCAGAAATCATCCCGTTCATGCGTCCAGAACATCGTCTCGTTTAAAAGTTGGTCTGTATCGACAAAAACGTCCCGATCCAAATCTAGTTCAATCGATGCCCGATAAGGTCTCCACGTCTCACATACAAAACGAAACAAGTCTGTCCATTTGGTTTGTTCTAACTGAAATTGCTGTTTACTGATTGCAAAGTGAAAGCCTGCACTGCCTGGCAATCCGCCTCGAGGGTAAATATTCATGTAGCTCTTCCGCTTCTCTAATCTGCCGATAAAACTATAAGTATCCTCGAGTCCTTCAATCCACATTTCCTTAAATATTTCTTTAGTGAACGATTGCTTGACCGGCTCGAAAAATCCAACTCTTGATAGTTGTACCTCGAACTGATTCAACAATTCCAAAAAGTTCTCTGCGTGACTTCTTGTCCCAATGTCCTCTTCAAAACAGAACCTTAACGAAATCGTCTCCATACCTTTCACTCCAATATTCATTAGTTCCAGCAAATTTATCGAATATGTGACTGGTTCCTAATTGTTTACTTGTCTCAACGTGAGTCAAGGTAGAAACGGTGGCGGCAAGATTTCAGTCATCTCTTGCTCCAAATGTTTACAGAACCGCTCCATCTCCTCTTTCGGGAAGAAGAATGCATCCACCCGCTTCGGTCCAGTCCTCGCCCAAAACGTCCACTTATATGATTCATCCGCCTTCCGCTCAATCCTCAAGACGAAATACGGTTCGATCGGATCGAGTAGATACTTGTCCGAGGTGCCATCTAGCAGCGTTCTCATATGAAACAAAAGATCTTGGAACTCCGATTCAAGGAGCAACGACCCGTAAAACTTGAAGATGAATAGCTGTTCTACTTCGATTGTGAACAAAGAAGCGATGAACACGTCTTCCCCTGTTTCTGAATATTTTCTTGGGAACAGTTCAATCGTTACGTCCTTATGTTGAATCTTCGCCATATGCCCACTCCAATCGGTTTCACTTTACTGATTGACGCCGAACCGATGACGCTTCTCACGAAAAGAGTCCAGGTTTCCCCAGACTCCTCGTTCACAACACACGCTCTAAAAACTCGAATACCGTCTGTCGATATTCGGTTTGGAACGAGCGATGCGACTGCACGTGCCCGTCATTCTCGGTCACCCACAGCTCGACATCCTCGCCGGCCGCGGCCAATTGCTCGCTCTCGCTTACGGGAATTGCATCATCACCTTGACTATGAATCAATAACACCGGTGCCTCGATTTGAGCCATATCGTCAATCGGCTTCACTAAATCCGCATCGAGCCCCGTGAACCAAGGCGTCACCGTCATGATGACCGGCGTGAACGGGAAATTCGGCAAATCGCTCCACACCGGAAGATTCGTCTCGAGATAACCACGGAGGTCACTGAACGGGCTATCGGCGATGACGGCGGCCACATCCGTGTCGTCAGCTGTCGCGAGCGCCGTGGCGGCACCCATCGAGACGCCGAACAGGACGATCGGCCCGTCCGAGCGCTCTTTCGCATAGGCGATGGCGGCAGCGAGGTCGGATTGTTCCTTCGCCCCGACCGTCACGCGGTCCCCTTCTGAAATACCGGAGCCACGAAAATCGAACGTCAAAAACTGATACCCTTGCTCATGGAATTCCGGAATCAATTCTTTGAGCGGCAAATCAGTTTGTTCCCGGTTCTTCCCGTAGCCATGCGCGAAGACAATAGTCGCGCGCGGCGTCGGGTGTGGAATCCACCAGCCGTATAAATCTTGTTGATCTTCTGATTCAATCGTGATGTTCTCATACTTGACGCCTAACGTCTTCGGGGTGAACGTCAACGTCTCTCGTTCAGGTGACGTCAATTGATCCCCGATATGGGCCGAGATGCCCACAACGGCAAGAAACGCGACGAGAACCAACACCCCGACAGCGATTCCCACATATTTGACCCAGCGATTCATCGCAGTGCCCCTCTCCTAAGTATAGTTCGCATCAGCCGTCTCACCGGAGCCAGCTCCGCAAGGCGACAAGCGCATGTTGTACCGGCTCCCACGTGTCCGACGGAATGATGTAACACGTCGCCTCGTGAATCGTGAACGTCTTGACGTCCGCCCGCTTGACGATATTTTCGCCGATGGGACCGAACGGGTCACTGTTGACGTCAGTATGCTCGAACGACTTCCACACCCGTTGACCGTTCTCCATTAATGCACATTCGAACGGCTTCACAGGCCCATCAATCCCGTATTCGGCATAATGCCACAGCGTCGTCGCATCAAGCGGCGAACCGAGATGGACGATCTTTGCATCGCGCTCAATCATCCGTTCGAGCGGCGAACCTGGACCGAAACCGACGTCGAGCGTATGTCCGGCCACGATTTGTTCGGCGTCCCGTCCCCATGCGGCGACCGACCACATCGGATGGTCGCTTCGGAACACATCAGGATATGAGCGGAACAGCTCTGGGACTCGACCCATCCCTCGGGTCGCTGTCTTCGCCGGGTCATACGCTGGCATCTCGTCACGGATGGTCTGCCACCATTCGACGGGGACCGGCGGGGCTTCCCATTCAGCTGGATTTGAATTGTCCCCGCTCTGGGTCGCCATCATGATGAGCCCGTCCGGTCCGACCGCTTCTTGGAGCGCTTCGATGACCGTTTGGGGACCGCCGCACACCCAACCGAGTTTTGATAACGACGTGTGGACGAACAGTGCGTCCCCTCGTCGGATACCCGCCTCTTGCAGGTGGGTCACTAGCGTTGTTTTCGTTTCCATATGTTTCATCGGTCTCACTCCACGATGAGCTGGATCGTTGACCCGCTCCTTGATTTCTTGACTTCGATCCGGGCATCGACCCGGTCTTTCAATTCTTGGACGTGGCTGATGACCCCGACGAGCCGGCCGCTCGATTGTAGCGACATGAGCAGTTCAATCGCTTGATCGAGCGATTCGGCGTCGAGCGTCCCGAAGCCTTCATCGATTAGCATCGTCTCGAGACTGACCCCGCCACTCAACTGCTGGACGACCTCGGCCAATCCGAGGGCGAGCGAAAGCGATGCCTTGAACCCTTCGCCACCCGATAAGTTTTGCACCCGGCGTGACTGTCCGGTATAGGCGTCAAAGACTAATAATTCGAGACCGGACTTGGCATTTCCTTTCGCCGTCTCGATTTTTCGTTCCAATTGGAACTGTCCGCTCGTCATTTGATCAAGATGGACGTTGGCCGCATGGAGAATTTGATCGAAGAACGCCGTCTGCACGTACGTCTCGAACGTCAACTTTTGCGGATTCAGTCCGCGTCCGGTGTCGGCAATCAATTTGACAGTCTCCAGATTCCGTTGATCCTCATCCGTCTTCTCCCGGAGCATATTCCATTCGGTGACGATATGGCGATGGCGTTTCAATTGCCCGTCCGCTGTGACGAGTTGTTCGGACAGCGCTTCGAACGAACGAATCGCTTCGTTCAATCGCTCTTGGAGCTGTTCTAGATTTGGCCGCGGACGGTCCCCGATTTTCTCGTTCAGCGCCTTGACGGCGTGTTCGAGTCGGACACCTTCCTCAAGCTCGGTCGCTTGGCGCTCGCGTAGTTCGGGCAGTTGCTCGACGCGCGCGCGATACTCTTTGAACACGTCTTCAGTCAACTCGACCTTCTCGAGAGCGGCTTCCAGTTCAGCCGTCGCTTCGGATAAGCGCACGTGCTCGAACTCGAGTTGTTCCCCGAGGAGACGGAGTCGCTCCGCTTCCCCCCACTTCAATCGATTCAATTCTTCAAGCCGACGTTCATACGCCGTCACATCTCGTTCAATGTGGGCGAGTCGTGTCGCGAGCTGATTCCGCTCGGTCTGTAACATCTCTAACGTCGTCCCATCAGGTTGACGCATCGACTGGAGCTTCTCTTGGACGGTTTGGAGCTGTTCAAACAGCTGTTGCCGTTTCTCCGCCTGCTCACGCTTGGCAGTCTCAAGTTGTTTCAATTCGGTCGTGGTCGCGCGCAAGTGACGCTCCATCCGTAGTCGTTCTTCAGTCTGTTGCCGCAACTGTCGGACGCGGGCGTCTTGGTGTTGCATCGCAGTGTCGACTGCACCGTCGAGCTTCAACTCGAGCCGAGCGAGATCGCGTTCACGAATCAGCTCATCGAGTTGGCGTTTGAGCGCCCGATAATCCGCCCGAGCTTCATGCAGGTCGGCCTCGATCCGCTTCAGCGTCTCGACCGCTGAGCGATGACCCGCTTGGTCGATGGACGTCTCGGTTCGCTCGACATGTCCGTGGGTCAATGAACCGCAGACTGGGCAAGGTTCCCCCGCTTCGAGTCGCTCGCGCAGCGTGTCGGCCATGCGCGCATGCTCGGCCTCGACGAATTGGTCGACCCGTTCCGTCTGGGCCGCGAATTGCCGTTGGACGTCCTTCCCGTTCCGTTCACAGGCGGTGAGTCGTTCCATGACCTCTGCCACTTTCGCCTCGAGTCGAGCTTGCTGTTGGAGTTGACTATACAGTCGTTCGGCCTCGACGAGCTGGTCTGGTGCCGGTGCGTTCTCGAGCTTGGCCGTAAGATTGCCCTCGGTCGCTTGAAGCTCCTTGAGACGCGCTTCATCTGAAAACAGACCGAGCGGCTCCAACTGGCGTTTCAAGTCATCTCGACGTCTCGTCATGCGGTGCCATTCATCGACGTAT
This sequence comes from Exiguobacterium sp. J17977, assembly GCF_018616375.1. Classification (GTDB taxonomy): domain Bacteria; phylum Bacillota; class Bacilli; order Exiguobacteriales; family Exiguobacteriaceae; genus Exiguobacterium; species Exiguobacterium mexicanum. The sequence goes on from NZ_JAEQBB010000004.1 coordinate 32,560, forward strand.
GGCAACATCTCGTCAATCGCATGGACGCGACTTGTGGCCCGTTCCGCTTCTTGGCGCATGGTCGTGATGGCTTCTGCTTCTGCCTGCAACTCCTCCAACTGTTTCGTGTAGACCTCATCGCGTTGACGGGATACATTTCGTTCACGGGTCAACCGTTCGATATCGTGACGCACCGTTTCAGTACGTTGATAGAGCGGGCTGACGCTCGCCACTTGTTCAAGTCGCAAGATGAGCGCCTGGCGTTGTTCGCGTACCTCTGCCGCTTGGCGGAACGTCTCGAGCGCGGTCGCGCGCACGTCCCGCTCTTCCATCAACTCGGCGAGCGCGGTCGCCTGATTCACGTCTCGGCGCAGCGCCTCGAGCCGTTCCTCACCCGTCCGGCGCTGTGCCTGTAGCGTGTCCCGCGCCGCCAAGAGCCGCTCTTCCCGGGCGTTGAGCCACGTCACGATGTCAGGCAAGTTGCGGGTCGACATGTCCTCGACGGCCTCGTCTTCGAGTTCTAACAGTTTCAAACGCGTCGTCTCGACCGCCCATTCGACCCGTTTTCGGTACTTGCCGTAACGTTCGATCCAATCTTCCTGAAAGGCGCGGTACGCCTCCGTCTTGAAAATCGATTGCAAAATCTGTTGCTTCTTCGTCGAATCGGAATCGAGGAGCTGACGGAACTGGTTCTGTGGCAACAGCAAGATTTGACTGAACTGCTCATAGCTCAGCTGCAACAATGATTCAATCGTCTGCTCGACGTCGTTCACTTTCGTCGCGAGCGGCTTCCAGGCGTCCTTCCATTCATAGAGCACCGCTTCGTGCGGAATCGGTGTCTTGTTTTTCGGATGCGGTTGTTGCGGCTGACGGACGATGCGATACCGTTCATCACGAATCGTGAACGAGAAGTCGATTTCGGTCTTCCGTTCCGGGTCCGCATATTGGCTTCGAAAGTCGCTGGCGTTCCGGAGCGCCCCGCTGGCCCGACCATAGAGTGCGAACGTCATCGCGTCAAAAATCGTCGTCTTGCCGGCACCGGTCCGGCCGCTGATGACGAACATCGAACGGCCCTCGAGCTGCGTGAAATCGATTTGTTCCGTCTCGGCATAAGGACCGAAGGCGGTGATGGTCAAGTGTTCCGGTCTCAAATCGATTCCTCCCCTTCTAAGAAACGTTGCACCGTCACATCGGCATCGCGGCCGTGGACGGCTTTAAAGAAGTCCATGTATACATCCTCGACCGATTGCCGTTCGAGCTTCTCACGTTCGAAACGGGACGTCTGGTCTTGGCGACGCAACAACTCGAGTTCGAGGTGTAAGATGTTCGGATAGACGGTCCGTAACTTCGCCATCGGGTCGAATAACGCACGGTCATCGGTCAAGACGATTTTCAAATAGTCGTCTACAGCCTCGTCTTGATAAAACGACGGGTCGAGCAGCTCGTTCAGCGTACCGGTCAAGATGCGCAAGTCACGGCGTGCTGTGAGCGGACGCCGACGTCGTGTCCATGTCCCGTCCCACTCGATGATGTCGACCGATTTCACATGGGCCGCCTCGGAGAATGAATATTTCATGAGCGACCCGCTGTATGCGATCCGGTCGTCGCAGATGGCGTCGCGGTTATGCAAGTGTCCGAGCGCCGTATATCCGAACGGGGCGTATAGTCCTTTCGCGACTTGCCCGGCCGTCCCGACGGACAGTTGTCGCTCGGAATCGGTCTCGAGTCCGCCGGCGACGAAACTGTGACCGACTGCGACCGCTCGTGCATCGATTACCCCATAAGCGTCAACGACTGCGGCGAGCGCGTCATGATGGGTCCGAATCGACTCGTCGCCGAACGCGTAACGGATACGTGCCGGCTCGAGGAACGGCATCAAATAGAATGGGATTTCGTTCACGACGATTGGTCCAGCACTCGGATCATATTTTCCGACGATATGGAGACCGACTTTCGTCAACAGCTTGGAGCTGTATTGGAGCCGCTCGGCCGAATCGTGATTGCCGGCGATGGCGAGTACCGGGATGCCTCGCTCGAGGACGAGCGCACGCCACATCTCATCGAGCAAGTCGACGGCCTCGACGGGCGGCACGGCCCGGTCATATAAATCACCGGCGACGACGATGGCATCAGGTTTCTCCTCATCGACAATCTGTAAGAATGATTCAAATAAAATAATTTGTTGTTCTTCTGTCATATGGCGGCCGTGGACGATTTTACCTAAATGCCAATCGGCCGTATGAATCCATTTCATGCGACTTCACCTCTGTTTCCATTCTAGCATTATTCCGGTGTACGATTCGACGTCTTGACACTTGTTTTCGAAACAGCGAAAGTTAATAGGAAAGGGGGACGTATCATGGAGTCCACATCCACATGGCAAGCGTTTTTGAGCTTGTTCCGTGTCGCTCGACCACCGAAAGGTCTATTTATCGGTGCCGTATTGATTTCATTGCTTCAAGCGATGGCGTCACTCGCCATCCCGCTCATCTTGCAACGCGTCGTCGACAATTGGAGCGAGGCCGCGCTCGACGCCCGCCTCGTCGCCATTTTTATTGCGGCGTTTCTCATTCAAGTCGTCTCGAGCGCGATTTCGATTTACTGGTTACATATCGTTGGACAACGGGTCGTCGCTAATTTGCGGACGACGTTATGGGAGCATCTTGTCGCCCTGCCGATCCCGTTCTACGATGGCGTCAAATCAGGGGATCTCGTCTCGCGGTTAAACAACGATACGACGACGTTGCAGCAGCTCTTGTCCGAACAGAGCGTTCGTCTCTTGACGTCGTTCGTCTCGGTCATCGGCGCCGTCGGCATCTTGTTCACGCTCGATTGGCAGATGACGCTCGTCATCTTGTTCTCGGTGCCAACGACGCTCCTCATCGTCATCCCGCTCGGACGTAAACTTCGGAAAATCGCCAAGGCGACGCAACATGAACTCGGCGATTTGTCAGGGTTCTTCGCTGAACTGCTCGGCGAGATCCGGCTCGTCAAATCACAGGCGACCGAATCCGTCGAGGTAGCAGAAGGAAAACGCCGGATTGAACGTCTTTTCGGTCTCGGTGTGCGCGAGGGACGGATTCAAGCGATTCTGATTCCGCTCTTGAACGTCACGTTGACGGCGATGCTGATCGCCATTCTCGGCTTCGGGGCTTACCGGGTCTCGACCGGCGCCTTGTCGACCGGCTCGTTGCTCGCGTTCATGCTGTACTTGTTCCAAATCATCACGCCGCTCATCACGATGACGGAGTTTATCACTCGGCTCCAGAAAGCACGTGGGGCAACGGAACGAATCTCGGAGCTGCTCGCCGTCGAGCCGGAACCGTATACCGATGAACCGTCGACGATTCGACAGTCGTCGCTCTCATTCGAGGACCTCACGTTCCGTTATGGTGACCAACCTGTCATTGACGACGTGTCGCTCACCGTCCCGTTCGGTGCCACGACGGCCATCGTCGGGCGCAGCGGTGCCGGAAAAACGACACTGTTCGCCCTCGTCGAGCAGTTCTACCTCCCGTCGAGCGGTCTCATCCGTTATGGGGACCGGGACATCGCCACATATGGCCGAAATGAATGGCGACAAGTCATCGGCTACGTCGCCCAAGATTCACCCGTCCTATCCGGGACGGTGCGGCAAAATATCCTATACGGCTTGACCCGGACCGCGACCGAGGATGAGATTCGTCACGCCTGTGATATGGCCAACGCCTGGTCGTTCATCGAGGCGATGCCGGACGGACTCGACACGGAAATCGGCGAGCGCGGCGTCCGCCTATCGGGCGGACAACGTCAACGGCTCGCCATCGCCAGGGCGCTGTTACGTGACCCGCAAATCTTACTGCTCGACGAGGCGACGTCTAGCCTGGACTCGGAATCCGAGCGCGTCGTCCAAGAGGCGCTCGACCGGCTCATGACAGGACGGACGACACTCGTCATCGCTCACCGGCTCTCGACCGTCCAACATGCCGACCAAATCGTCGTGCTCGAGGACGGCGGCATCAGCGGGCTTGGAACGCATCAAGAGTTGCTTCGAGACAACGCGCTCTATGAACGACTCGTGAAACAACAACTTTTAGGAGGCAATCAACTATGAAGACAGTCGGATTTATCGGACTCGGTGTGATGGGTCAATCGATGGTCAGAAACTTAATGAAGGCAGGATTCGAAGTCCAAGCATATACGCGGACGAAAGAGAAAGCGGCTGATTTATTGGCGGAAGGTGTCCGTTGGTGTGATTCGGTCGAAGCCGTCTGTCATAACGCCGATGCTGTCATCACCATCGTCGGTTACCCGTCTGATGTCGAGAGCCTTTATTTCGGCGACGGGATGATTTTGCAATCGGCCGAACCGGGAACGCTCGTCATCGATATGACGACGTCTTCGCCGCTCTTGGCCGAACGGATCGCCGAGGCCGCAATCGATCGCAGCTTGCTCCCGCTCGACGCACCGGTCACGGGCGGTGACGTCGGTGCCAAGAACGGGACGTTGTCGATTCTCGTCGGCGGCGGCGAATACGCCTTCACGAAGGCACGACCGCTGTTCGAGGCGATGGGCCAATCGATTGAACGGATGGGCTATGCCGGCAGCGGCCAATACGGGAAACTTGCCAATCAGATTGCCATCGCCGGTATCATGATGGGCAACGCCGAGATGCTCGCCTTCACGAAACGGGCCGGGCTCAACCCCGATCAACTGCGCCAGACGATTCGGGGCGGTGCCGCCGGTAGCTGGACGCTCGAGAATTTGGTTCCCCGGATGATTGTCGAGGACTATGCCCCTGGGTTCTTCATCAAGCATTTCCTGAAGGACATGAAACTCGCCCTCGAGAGCGCCGAACAATTGAACATCAAACTGCCGAGCCTCGAGTTGGCGTATAAACTGTACTCCATCCTCGAAGAGAACGGCTACGGCGAGAATGGGACCCAGGCGCTCATCGAATACTACATGCATCAAGACGTTTGAATCGTCCCGCTCGTGGAATTAGTAGTACAGAAGGGAGCGATGACAGATGCCATGGAATATGAAAGACTATCCGGAATCACTGAAAAATTTCGACCCACTCGTCAAAAAGAAAGCCATCGATATCGCCAACGCCTTGCTCGCCCAAGGATACTCCGATCAAAAGGCGATTCCGATCGCCACGGAACAAGCGAAGAAATGGCATGAACATGCCTCAAAAGAAGAAAAATCTGAGTTCCGCGCCGCCCCCGACCCACAAAAGTCGGATCGGCACGGCACATAAAAACAACCGGTCGGCTCATGAGCCGACCGGTTGTTCGTTTGCATCTGTCTGTGCCTTGATTTCGAGATATAACCCGGCGAGCGCCGTACTGATATAAGGCTGTACGAAGATATAGGCCAATCCGCCCGTGAACATGACGAGGACGTACCAGCCGATGAAACTCGCATACAAGCGCAACATCGTCCGTTTATGGCCGCGCATGAGACGCTGGCTTTCCCGCATCGCTTGAAACGCAGACAGTTCCGGTTGGTCCCGTAACACGAACGGGACCATGCGATACGTCAAATAGAACCAGACACCAGGGACGATCAAGAACAGCATGAGCACGTTCAACCCGAGATAAAAGACGGCATAATACGTGACGGACCGAACGTAATCTTTAAGCGAACCGAACGCATCGAACAAGAGCCCGAACGATGGCTTCTCGGCTTTGGCGATATCGAGGAACACCCAGTTGCGTCCCAGTTCGAGCGGCGCGAGCAAGACGGTCGCCGCGTACAGCAGGCCGATTGACACGAACAGGACGCTCGGGTCGGTCGATTCCAAATCGAGCTGCGTCGTGATGACCGCCTGAACGAGCATCGTCGCAACGACCGCGAGGAGCGAGATGCCCCAGTTACCGGACAACATTCGGAGCGCAAATTGTTTATAGACTGATGATTGCATGACTTCACCTACAGTATCGTTTTCTTCATTATAGCAAAAAAACAGTCAGACGACTGTTTTTAGCGTACCATCTGTTGTTTGATCGCCTTGAACTTGTGCTCATCCAAGCGGCCGTCAGTGCGCACACCGCTCCCGACATGGACGAAATCAACGCCGAGCCGGTCAATCAGCTGCGCCACATTGTCGGCCGTGATGCCGGCACCCGGGAGGATGTTGATCTCCGCCACCTCATGCATCGCACTTAATCGGTCTATGCCTTCAAGTGCCGTCGCTTGCCCGCCGGACGTCAGGACGTGGTCGACTTCCGGAAAGTCGTTCAACACCGTGATCGCGTCCATCAAATCGGCCGCGTCGTCGATGGCGCGATGGAACGTGAGTGCCATCTCGCCCTTATGTTTAATCACTTCTCCGAGCAGCGCCTCATCGATGCGACCCTCGCTCGTCAACGCCCCGAAGACGATGCCATCGGCCCCGAGCTCACGGCACAGTCCGATATCTGCCAAAATCGTCTCCGCATCTTCCTCGTTATAGACGAATGAATCCGCATGGGGGCGAATCATGACGTGAACGGGAATCGTCGCCTGTTCGAGCACGTTCCGAATCGTCCCGAAACTCGGGGTCGTCCCGCCGGCCGGAATGTCGGCAATCAATTCGAGCCGATCCGCCCCGAACCGTTCAGCCGTCTTGGCTTCGGTCAACGTTGTCACAATCACTTCAATCATGAAATCCCTCCTCGTTATGGTGCGAAGCGCCACTCGACCTCATGTTCCGCCAAGGCGCGCTTCCAATCCGTCGGTTCCGGAAAATCAGAGATGATGGTCGTCACCTTTGAAAAGTCGGAGACCCGATAGCGTTTTTGTTGATTGAACTGCGTATGGTCGGCGAGCAAGTAACATTGACGCGTTTGATCGAGTACCGCCTGCGTCACAGTCGAGAGACCATGGGCATCACACGTCAAACCGAGCGAGGCATCGACGCCCTCGACAGACAGAATGGCCATATCAAACACGTACGCCTTCAGTTGCTGCAGGACGTGCTCGCCGACGGTGACGAGATGTTTCGGGTCGATCGTCCCGCCGAGCAATTGAATATCGCCAGTAAATACGCCCTTGGCCCGTTGCTCAAAGAGCGCCTTGGCGACCATGAGCGACGGAGTGACGACGGTCAAATTCCGTCCGCGCAGTCTGGCCGCGACTTGCTCCGGGGCGACACCGTGTCCGATATAGAGCAACATGTCGTCCTCGACGAGCTGAAACGCCGTATAGGCGATGCGACGTATCCCGTCCATGTTCGAAATCATCATCGGTTGGAACGAGACGCTCTGATGGAGCACCGCCCCGCCATACACCCGCTTGATGCGATGCTCTTTCTCAAGCTCTTCTAAGTAGCGGCGAATCGACTCCCCCGAGACGTTCAACCGTTCAATCAACTCACTTGTTTTCACTTTGCCTTCCCGCTCAATCCATTCAACAATCTTTTGTTTACGTTCTTCTCCAATTAAAGACACTTCCCTGCCTCCTCCGCAAATATCGCTTCCTTTTTCAGTGTAGCGAACGGATGTAAATTTAACGTAAACAGAAAGTAAAGAACGGGCAAATCCAACAATTTTTTTGGACTTTTCGGCAAAAATCAACGGAAATCCACAACAATCATCTAATTGCGGATGTGTTATTGCTCAAATTGTTTCTGTAACTCACGAAACTGTTGTTCCACTTTTCGCAAGCGCGCTTGATCTGACACGCTGTTCAGGAATGGTTTTCGTTTACCGACCACCATTACATCTTTTCCATCAAATGGTTGCTCGAGCCGAACGAACGGGACGAACAAGTCGCATGTCACGTTCGGCAACTTGACTGACAACATGGCGAATTCTTCTGTTTTGAATTGATTTGAGATACTTAGTGTCCGTAGCGACTCAAGGTCAGTCAACGGTTCAAGTGATTCGTCTAAGACTCGGATGTTCGACATATATAATTCTTGTAGGTTCTTCAAAGAACGAATCGGTTCCAATGTCTCGATTTTTAATGTGTTCCATATCCCGCCTGAAAGATCCAAATACTCGAGCGACGTACAACTCGCCAGATTCGCAATCGAACGCAACTTCGAAAAATCATGGAGTACAACTTGCTTTAGTTGTGACTGGTTAGACAAATCCCAAAGCTCAGTGGCTTTCGTATTCCATTGAAGGACGAGTGTCTCAAGCTCCGTTTGTGACTCGAGCGCAGATAAATCCGCCACCCGGAGACCATACACCCATAAAGACTTAAACTTGAACTCGGTCATCAACAAATCAAATTGTTTCTGGTTTACGACACGTGCATACAAATGATCAACTTGATTAAAATTCGTTAACAACTCCAGGTTTTTTGTTTCTCCACTGATGTACAACGTCTTTATATCTGACTTCACGTCACGTAAATCCTCGATATAGTTTAACTCACTTATAGCATCTAACCAATCTAACATGTCTGTTCCTCCTCAAATAAAGACCACCTCCTTACCCACGTTCAGAGGGTGATGAGGTGGTCCGAATCATTAGCCTTTTCGCTTTTGAAACAGCGGCACTTTCGGTTCCGTGCCCGCACGAATTCGTTGCCAGTTCGAGCGGTGCTTGATGATGATGAACAAGGCGAGCGGGACGATGACGATGAGCGGCAACCAGTCTTTGGCGATGATGCCATAAGCGACGACGGTCACGAGTCCGACGACCGAGGCGGCCATCGACGAGAGCGACACCATCTTTGAGACGAGCAACGTCACGATGAACGTGCCGACGACGACGACGAAAAACCACGGGAACGCCGCAAGCAGAACTCCCGCGCTCGTCGCCACCGATTTTCCGCCCTTAAATTTGGCGAAAATGGGATAGGAGTGGCCGATGATGGCCGGAATTCCGGCGAGGAGCAGGCTCATCTCGCTCCCGAATAGGAGCGGCAATAACGCCGCGACCAAACCTTTCCCCATATCGCCTAATAGGACGATCGTACCGGCTTTCTTCCCGAGCACGCGAAACGTGTTCGTCGTGCCCAAGTTCCCGCTCCCGTGCTCGCGGACATCGACTTTATAGCCGAGCTTTCCGACGAGGAGGGCGAATGGGATTGAACCGAGCAGATAGCTGATGATGATAATGATGATTTCTGTCAAATAAGGCATCGCGATTCCCCTTAATTCATTAATTGCTCGAGGTAGCGTTCGAACGGGACGTTCGTCTTATGAACGGTCGTCGCATGCTCCACCCCGATATAGCGTAAGTGCCACGGTTCAAACATATAACCCGTCTGCCCCTCGTAGGCGCGTTGATAGCGAACGATGAACCCATATTTATGGGCGTTGTCAGCCAACCACTTGCCTTCTTTAGTCTGCTCAAGGCTCTGCGTCAATTGATACCCGACCGAGGCGCTCGAGACATCGATGGCGAGTCCCGTCTGATGTTCAGAATGGCCCGGTGGCGCCGAATACTTCATTGCTTGTTCTTTCCCGTCTTTGGCGACGTAGGCGTTGAACAATTGTACTTGATAGTCGTATGAGCGGAATGCGCTCGTCCCTTTCAAATCGATTCCGGCCGTTTTCGCACCGGCCATCAACTTCTCAATCGCTTGTGCCGCTTCTTTACGGAGCATTCTCCGCTCCCCGGTCGCCGTGTCGACAAAGTCGACGTTCGCCGTCACGAGGTCGTTCGGTTTGTAACCGGCCGGCAAGGCGATTTGTTTGTTCACAAGGATGAGCGTGTCGAGGTTCACGTTCGCGGTCCCGTTCTGCTCGAGCGGCTCGCTCGGCGTTTGGGCCGGTTCTTCTGCAGGCGGTGCCTCCACGACAGGTGCTTCTTCGGCCTCAGGCTCGTCTGCCGCCGGTTCTTCCGCAGGCTTGTCTTCAGCCGGTGGCTCGGCTTCAGTCGCCGGAGCTTCTTCAACCACTTCGTCTTCTGTATCCGTCGGCGCAGCGGCCGGAGTTTCTGTTTGTTGTTCGGTTTCAGCCGGTTTGTTATCGGCTTCTTCCGTTTCGTTTTGGTTGCTCGTGTTACAGCCCACCAACGTGAGCGTCAAGGCGCAGCATACCATCAACAGAGATGGTTTTCGCATGCGATCTTCCCCTTTCGTTGTACAAAAAATACCGTCAAGATATGATACCATACTGACGGTACAAAAGAACCACTGTTATGTGACGGGACTCATGACACGCATATACATGTCATGCCACTCTGGAAACTCGCGGTCGAGACGGACCGGCTTGAAATCGCCCTGTTTGACGACGACGTGGGTCGTCTTTGCCGAACCGACGAGATGTCCGTCTTGATCAGTCAACTCATAGCCATAGACCGTCCGAATCTTCGAATAGCTGTCGACCCATACCCGGACGTGGACCGTGTCGCCGAACGTGACGCTCTTTTTATAGTCGACCGAGACGTTCGTCACCGGAGAGACGAAGCCCGCCTGTTCCATGTCTTTATACTCAACTCCAAGCTCGCGCAATAACTCAGTGCGAGCGATTTCGAGATAGACTAAATAGTTCGCATGATAGACGATGCCCATCATGTCGGTCTCTTGGTAGCGGACCGGAATCTGAATCGTATGCATTGAATCGTCCTCGCTTTCAAGGTCATTATATTATAACTTGGTCTTAATATCTACTACTAAAATATGATTCAGGTCGTCAGTCTCAGCCTGTTCTTCAATCAAACGGTATGACTGTCTCGCGATGGCTTCGTCAATCAACGACAGCGCCGTCCGTGCATTCGGTCGCTCGATGCCGGACAGTCGCTCTTTGAGCGCTTGCTCTACCGTCTCGTCATACGTATAGCCAAATTTCGCGGCATACGTCTTGGCGATCTCGACGAGTTGGTCGGTCGAATAATCCTCGAACTGAATGGTGCGCTTGATTCGACTGTTCAGTCCCGGGTTAGACTCGATCAATCGTCGCATCGGCGCCTCGTATCCCGCCATGACGACGACGAGGTTGTCCCCGTGCTTCGGCATCTCGTCGACGAGCGTATCGATGGCTTCGCGCCCGTAGTCGTTCGGTCCACCGTTCAAACTGTATGCCTCGTCAATCAACAGCACGCCGCCGAGCGCATCGCGGATAGCCGCCTTCGTCTTCTGTGCCGTCTGGCCGACATAACCGCTGACGAGATCGGCCCGGCTGACGACTTTCAAGTGTCCGCGTTTCAAGTAGCCGGTTTTCTTCAACAGCTGGGCATACAGGTGAGCGAACGTCGTCTTCCCTGTCCCGCTGTTGCCGACGAGTGCGGCATGGAGTTGAACCGGTGCCGTCTTTAATCCAAGTTCGCGGCGTCGTCTTTGAATCGTGACGAGCGCCTCGATTTCACGCAGTTGCCGTTTCGCCTCGTCCATCCCGACCAAGTCGTCGAGCGTCGGGGCTGACGTGTCCTCGGCCGCATCCATCTCGAAATCGACTTCCGTCAATAAGGCCATCTCGTCGAGCGGGGCATCGGCACCGAAGCGGGACCCTTTTTTGAACATGGCGTCGAGCAAAATGTTATGCACCGTGCGCGCGTTCCCGAACGTGGCGTCGACCCGTTCCCGGTCGATGCGCGCAATCAAGGCGCGCTTCGCCTCGACCGTCAGGACGTAATTGTTCTCCGCGGCCACTTTTTCGCCGATGGCGACGAGTTCGTCATCACTGTAGTTCGGCAACTCGTAATGGTTTGATTCGGGGAAGCGCGAACGAAGTCCCGGATTGGCCAACAGGAAATGACGCATCTCTTCCGGATAACCGGCGAGGATGACGACAAATTTTCCAGCGTACTCACCACTCGTCATCGCGGCGACGAGCGTATCGATGGCTGCCTGTCCGTAGTCGCTTCCGCTCGCGTCCTGCCGTTTGAGCGCATATGCCTCATCGATGAACAGGACGCCGCCTTCGGCTTCTTTCACTTTGTTCATGACTTGCTCTTCCGTCTGTCCGACGAACGCGCCGACGAGACTTGAACGATCCGCCTCGACGACGTCTGGACGGGCGAGCAGACCAAGCTCAAAATAAATCTCGGCCATGAGACGCGCGAGCGTCGTCTTGCCAGTGCCTGGGTTTCCCGTAAACACGAGATGGAGCGAAGGTTGATGTTTGGACGAGAAACCTGCCTTTTCCCGTTCTTTTTGGAATAACAGGAAGCGATACCACGCTTTGACGCGTTGCTTCACGTCGGTGAGCCCGATCATCGCCTCGAGTGATTCAATCGCGCTCGACCGCACCTGTTCCGTCTGTTCCGGCAAGTGTTCGACAATCGTGGCGAGTCGCTGTTTGACGAGCCCGACTTGCTCACCGAAACGGTGAAACGCCTCACGGCTGAAGTAATTGCCTTGCATCGAAGCCAAGAGCGAGGCCGTGTCATCTTCGAGTGCGGCCACTTCTTGCATCGCGTCAATCACGACGAGGAATAAGCGCTCGAGCTGTCCTTTGAACTCCGAGTCGCGAAGGTCGGATTTGGCACGGTCAATCTCGTCGTGAAGCTGCTCAAGTTGCTCGAGCAGTTCCGACGTCTTCGCTTCGTATTCGGTCAAAATTTGAACTTTCATCGACGCGTAATCCGTCTCCCGTAATTTCGGCCATTCGACGTGCAAATGTTGTTTATGGCGTCGCAACACTTCGTATAATTGACTGACGCGGAGCGCTGGCGGCAATGCATTGAGCGACTCCAATTCCTTGACCCAACGATGTAACAATGGGTCGATGGACTGGCGTGCTTCGAACCGTCTCGTCGCGAGGAGTGTCAAGGTGCGAATCAACTCTTGACGGTGTCCGGTCGCGCGGGACCAATGGGCGTAAGACAATAACGCAGCTTCCTCGATTCGTCCGCCCGCTTCCCACGCCGTCAAGTCCGATTGCACTTGATCCAAGGTGATCTGTTTCATAGTATTCTCCTTTTTAGACGACAAAGGAGCCGACGTTTCAGTCTGCTCCTCGCCGGATTATCGTGATTCAAAAGAAGTCATCCGAATCGAATGGAACAACTTCCCGTTGTTGCGTGATTCGGCAGCGAGCAAAATGCGCTCGTTCACATCAACGTAATACGTGACGGCCTCTTCATTCTCATCTTCACTGAAAATCGATGGATACTTTTCGACCCACTCTGCCGGCACGGCCTCGGGGGACTCTTTCTTGACGAACGCTTGCGCGGTCCGCCCGATGATATCGACGTCACCTTCGCTTGAACCGAGCGTCCCATCGTCGAGCCATTTGCGAATCTGTTCATTCGTCGCGCGCGACAAGAATGGGTGTGGAGCCACTGCGCCTGAGCTCGTCTCTTGACTGTTCGTCTCCTCGCCCTCAGGGTTAAACTCGCGATAAACGGTACCATCCCATTCGGCTCGGGCACCAACGTTAGGGCCCTCTACGACCTCGGACACGAAGTGACCGTCCTCATCGTATGTCACTTCATATTCACGAACTTCCAACGTCTCACCGTTTTCCGGCAATTTTTGCTCTTCGTAACCAATCACGACGGATGTATAGAACGGTTCGGCCCGGTTGACGCGGCCCTCGTCGTCATTCAAGTTCATGATTGAGTAAAAGTTATAGGCGAGCAGGGCGCCGACAATGAGGATTCCGACAAAAATCACCCAACTCAATCGCTTTTTAACATGTTGTTTCATAGAATGCCCTCCCAATCTTCTTCACTTACTATCCTACACTAGCGAGAGGGTCCTGCAAAACATTTACAACCAAAAAAGGGCCTCAACCGAGACCCTTTCCGTTTATCCAAGCTTATCTTCTTCTTCCTGCTTATACGCTTCAATATACTTGTCCCGTTCGTCCGGTTCATCGGACAAATCTTTGAACAAGGCGACAATCATCAGGATTAACACGAAGATGAACGGGAACGCGACCAGGATTGCGACCGCTTGTAGCGCCCCGAGTCCACCGACGTATAAGAGCACGGCGGCGATGGAAGACTGAATGAAGCCCCAGACGAGCTTGATTCGCATCGGCGGAACAAGTTTCCCGTTCGTCGACAACATGCCGAGCACGTATGTCGCCGAGTCCGCTGACGTAATGAAGAAGACAGAGACCAAGAAGATGGCGACGATACTAAGGATTGTCCCAAACCCACCAAACGTCTCGAACAAGGCGAACAGGCCGACTTCAGTGCCGATCTCGTTGACCGTGGCAATCAAGTTTGCCCCACCGTTCAAGTCGGCCCAGATGGCCGCACCGCCGAAGACGGAGAACCAGAGCAGACCAAACGAGGTCGGAACAAGCAAGATGCCGATAATAAATTCACGAATCGTACGTCCTTTCGAGACACGGGCGATGAACGTCCCGACGAACGGTGACCATGAAATCCACCAAGCCCAATAGAAGATTGTCCATCCGTTAATCCATTCGCGTTCCGCCGGCTCAAACGCGGCCGTCCGGAAACTCATTGACGGTAACTGTTGCAAATACGTCCCAATCGTCTGCGTGAACAGATCAAGGATGAACGCGCTCGGTCCGGCAATGAGTGTCGCGAATAAGAGGACGATGGCGAGAAAGATATTCGTATTACTTAAGATTCGAATTCCTTTCTCGAGTCCTGTCGAGGCACTGATCATATAGAGTACGGTCACGACGGCGATAATAATCAATTGGGTCGAGAATGCGTTCGGTACGTTCGGAATCAAGAAGTGAATCCCTCCGGCAATTTGCTGGGCCCCGAAGCCGAGCGAAGTCGCCACACCGAACGCGGTCGCGATGATGGCCAACACGTCGACCGTCCGCTTGACCGGTCGTTCATAGCGGTCATTGACGAGCGAGCCGATCGTCTCGCCAATCGTCGCCGGGCGACCTTTCCGGAACGTCGAGTAAGCGATGGCGAGCGCGATTATCGCATAGATGGCCCAAGGATGCAAGCCCCAGTGAAAGAACGAATAGCGCATCGCGGTACGCGCATCGCCTTCAGGTGAGCCCGACTCGAATGGCGGCGCGTGAAAATGAGACAACGGCTCCGCTGCCCCCCAGAACACGAGCCCGATTCCCATCCCGGCGCTGAACAACATGGCGAACCATGACAGATAGCCGAACTCCGGGCGATCGGTATCTTTTCCGAGCCGAATCGAACCGAACCGTGAAAAGATCAAAAAGATGGCGACGAGTAGAATCCCGGTCGCACTGAGTAAATAAAACCAGCCAAAGCCGTTGGAGAGCCAGCCTTGCAGTAAAGTCGTCACGTTCAAGAGACTGGCGTTACCGAGGACGCTCTCTGGGATGACACCCCAAATCGTGAATAAGACCGTAATGATGGCTGAAACGAGAAAAACGGTCGTCACTTTGCTTTTCCTTTCCATAATCTCACTCCTATTCAATTTTCTTATTTTCATATACGTTTTCCACCGTAACATAGTTTGTAAACACGACTCAAGCTTGCGACATGTTTGACCGGCCATGTCAAAAAAAGTGACGATGGCATGTCGTCACTCCGGCGGTTTCGGTTCCAATGACACGATTAACGTCTCGTCAACGACGTAATAGGGCCGTTTTGGCAACACTTTCAAGTAGCCGCCCTCGCGTAATCGAGTCAAATCCAATTGCAGTGTCTGTTGAAATTTTCGAAACGGTATTTTTTTTTCTTGTTCAAAGTATAAATCGAGCGCCCGCTGCACTTGATCCATCTCATACACCAATTCCCGCTCGTCCTCGGGGACGATATGAAACGTCTCTTTCGACATATAAAACCGCTGTCTCGGTTTTCCGGGCAAGTGTTTCTTCAGTCGAGCCAAATCGATTTCTTGCGCCTCGTCGAGCAAGACCGTGCGATTGACGCCTTTCGGCAACGTCTGCTCATATTCATGGATGGCTTCGCGCAACTGCGGAAGCGTGAGGTCGATTTCTTCCTCCGTCACTTCCTCTTTTTGCGTCAGCCGTTGCCACCAGTTTTTACCTGATTTCGTCTGTCGTTCCATACACTCCCCCCTCTCCTCATTCTGTTCCCGATATGAGTCATCCTCTCACCTCATATTCGCACATTCACAAAAAAAACCTTCCTTTTTGCAAAGGAAGGTCATTGGCTTACTTCAATTTGTTGCGGAGAACCATCTGCAAGATGCCGCCGTGACGGTAGTAATCGATTTCGACTTCAGAATCGAAGCGAGCGACGACTTTGAACTCGGTCACAGTACCGTTCTCATGTGTTGCTTTGACGTTCAGGATATCACGTGGGCGGACTGATTCGTCGACTTGGATGTCGATCGCTTCTTCGCCTGTGAGTCCGAGTGAGTCAGCTGACTCCCCGTCCATGAACTGGAGTGGCAACACGCCCATCATGACGAGGTTCGAGCGGTGAATGCGTTCGAAGCTCTGCGCGATGACGGCACGGATGCCGAGAAGATTCGTTCCTTTGGCTGCCCAGTCACGCGACGAGCCCATACCGTAGTCGTTTCCTGCGAAGACGACGAGGCCTGTGCCTTGCTCTTTGTACTTCATGGCTGCATCATACATCGGCATGATTTCGCCAGTCGGCCAGTACGTTGTAAAGCCGCCTTCAGTGCCTGGTGCGACTTGGTTACGGATGCGAATGTTCGCGAACGTACCGCGCATCATGACTTCGTGGTTCCCACGACGTGAGCCGTACGAGTTGAAGTCGAGCGGTGCGACGCCCTTCGACTGAAGGTACTGTCCAGCTGGTGTCGTCTTCGAGAACGCACCGGCTGGTGAGATGTGGTCGGTCGTGACCGAGTCGGCAAACTTCCCGATGACGCGGAGGCCGTTCAACGCATGGACTTCTCCAGCCTCTGGCTCGAGGTTTTCGAAGAACGGTGGGTTTTGGATATACGTCGAGTCGTCTGAGAAGTCATACAAGTTGCCTTCTGGGACGTCAAGCGCGTTCCAACGTTCATTGCCCGTGAACACCGTGTCGTACTCTTTGCGGAACGCTTCCGGTGAGACGACGTCTTGAACGACCATCTTGATTTCATCGTTCGATGGCCAGATGTCTTTGAAGAAGACTTCATTGCCATCTTTGTCCGTTCCGAACGACTCGTTCATGATGTCGAAGTTGACCGATCCAGCGAGCGCGTAAGCGACGACGAGTGGCGGTGACGCCAAGAAGTTCGCTTTGACGAGCGGGTGGACGCGACCTTCGAAGTTACGGTTCCCCGAGAGGACCGACGAGACGAGCAGATCGTTCGATGTGATTGCTTCTTCGACTTCGCGGTCGAGTGGACCCGAGTTTCCGATACATGTCGTACATCCGTAACCGACGGTGTTGAAACCGAGTTGGTCGAGGTACGTCGTGAGACCGGCTTTGTCGAGGTAGTCAGTAACGACTTTCGAGCCTGGTGCGAGCGACGTTTTCACGAATTTTGGAACCGTGAGACCGCGTTCGACGGCTTTCTTCGCGACAAGTCCTGCCCCCACCATGACGTATGGGTTAGACGTGTTCGTACAGCTTGTGATGGCTGCGATCGCGACGTCACCCGTGCGCATGTCGACAGCACCGTCTGTATAGTTGACCGCCGCCGTCTTCTCAAGCTCAGCTTTTTCAAGACCGAAACCGCTGTGTCCGGCTGGTGCCGTCACACTGTCGACGAATGCCGACTGAAGGTCTGATAAGTTGATGCGGTCTTGCGGACGTTTTGGTCCCGCAAGCGACGGTTGCACTTTCGACAAGTCGAGCGTGAGCGTCTTCGTGAACGATGGGTCCGCTTGATCTGGTGTATAGAACAAGTCGTTCGCTTTCGAGTAGGCTTCGACGAGGTCAATCAACTCTTCTGGGCGACCTGTCGTGCGCATGTAGTTGAGCGTCTCTGTATCGACTGGGAAGAAGCCACAAGTCGCACCATATTCAGGCGCCATGTTTGCAATCGTGGCCCGGTCTGAGAGTGGCATCGTGTGAAGCGATGGACCGAAGAACTCGACGAACTTGCCGACGACTTTCTCGTTACGGAGCATCTCAGTTACGACGAGCGCGACGTCTGTCGCCGTGACACCCGGATTGACTTCACCAATGATTTTGACGCCGACGACGTCTGGTACCGGGAAGTAAGACGGTTGACCGAGCATGCTCGCCTCGGCTTCGATTCCACCGACACCCCATCCGAGGACGCCGAGACCGTTGATCATCGTCGTGTGCGAGTCCGTTCCGACGAGCGAGTCTGGATAGGCGACGTTGCCCGTTCCGTCATTCTTCTCGAGGACGACCGACGCCAAGTACTCCAAGTTGACTTGGTGAACGATTCCTGTCGCAGGTGGGACGGCACGATAGTTGTCGAACGCCGTTTGAGCCCAACGCAAGAATTTGTAACGCTCTTCGTTACGTTCGAACTCGATGTCCATGTTTTTCATGAGTGCGCCGGCAAAACCATACGCATCGACTTGGACCGAGTGGTCGACGACGAGGTCGACCGGGATTTCAGGATTGATTTTGTTCGGGTCTCCACCAAGGTCAGCCATCGCCTTACGAAGTGAAGCGAGGTCAACGACCGTCGGCACACCCGTAAAGTCTTGAAGGACGACACGAGCCGGTTTAAACGGAACATCGATATCTTTCGAAACTTCGGCAGTACCCCATTTAGCCAAGTTCTCGACATGTTCTTTCGTGATGGCGCGGCCATCTTGTTGACGAAGTACAGATTCGAGCAATACGCGAATCGAGTACGGGAGTCGACTAAGTTCCGTCACCCCTTCTTCTTCAAGCTTTTTGAGCCGGTAAAAATCGTACGCTTGTCCATTGACCTCGAACTGTGTCCGAGACTTGAAAGCGTCTAATACGTTCGTCTGTTCCATACGATATCCCCCTTTTTGAAAGCGGCGATGCCGGCACGTGCCGTAATCGCTTACTTATCACATGTTTATCATAATACAACTATAGCGTGACGTAAAATACATTCCGTCACAAATTAGTCATAAGTAAAACTTATCAACGGCGCCAGACTCACTGAAACAAGAAAAGACGGCCCTCGGACAAGGGCCGTCATCCATCATTATTCTGCGCCAATCTCGACGTTGACGTCGAGGGCGTCGACGAGCGTGAGCTCATCTTCATACCGTTCTTTGAAGCGGTCGAACGTGAACTCGTTGGCGAACAAGAACACGGGACGCTCCCAACGATCCGTCACGAGCATGTTGCGTGAGTCCTGGAACGGCTTGAGCGCCTTCAATTCCTTGTCCTTCACCCAACGCGCAACGCTGTACGAGACCGGCTCCATGCGGATGTCGACGCCGTATTCGTTGTTCAAGCGATACTCGAACACTTCGAATTGGAGTTGACCGACCGCACCGAGATAAATCTCGTTATATTCGTTGCGATACACTTGAATCGCTCCTTCTTGGGCGAGCTGCTCCACACCTTTGTGGAAATGCTTCGACTTAAGGGAGTTGATTGGCGAGACGCGCATGAACAATTCAGGCGGGAACGTCGGCAACGCCTCGAATGCGATTTTCTGTTTTGACGTCGTGATCGTGTCGCCGATTTGGTACGTCCCCGAATCGTAAATCCCAATCACGTCCCCAGCGAATGCCTGATCGACTGTTTCTCGGTCGTTGGCCATGAGTTGCGTCGATTGACTCAACTTGATTTTCTTCCCTGTCCGCGTGAGCGTGACGTCCATGCCACGCTCGAACACGCCCGAACAGATGCGGACGAAAGCGATGCGGTCACGGTGGGCCGGGTTCATGTTCGCTTGAATCTTGAAGACGAAGCCGCTGAACTCTTCTGATGTCGGGTCGATTGGACCGACATTCGACTTACGAGCCTCAGGGGCCGGTGACATGGCGAGATAGTGGTTCAAGAACGATGTCACGCCGAAGTCGACGAGGGCCGTCCCGAAAAAGACCGGAGTCAGTTTCCCGTGCTGAATCGCATCGACTTCGATTTCATTGCCGGCACCGTCGAGCAAATCGATTTCATCCCGAAGGTTCGTCAAGTTCTCTTCCGTCAAATAATCGGCGAGAATCGGGTCATTGACACCGTCCTCGTTCAACGTGAGCGTCCCTTTCTCGCCGCGGAACAAGTGGACTTCATTCTTCAAGCGGTCGTACACCCCTTCGAACTGCATCCCGCTCCCAATTGGCCACGTGACGGCGACCGAAGGCATGCCGAGCACTTCTTCGAGCTCTTCCATGAGTTCGAGCGGGTCTCTCGCTTGGCGGTCCAATTTGTTCATGAACGTGAAGATTGGAATCCCCCGCATCCGACAGACTTGGAACAGTTTCTTCGTCTGCGTCTCAATCCCTTTGGCCGCATCGATGACCATGACGGCGCTATCGACCGATGTCAACACGCGGTACGTATCTTCTCCAAAATCATTGTGTCCAGGCGTGTCCATAATCGAGACGACTTTGTCTTGATAGACGAACTGCATGACCGACGAGGTGACCGAGATTCCACGTTGTTTCTCGATTTCCATCCAGTCCGACTTGGCATGCTTGGAATTTTTGCGGGCTTTGACCGTCCCCGCCTCACGGATGGCGCCCCCGTGAAGGAGCAACTTCTCCGTCAGCGTCGTCTTACCGGCATCCGGGTGCGAGATGATGCCGAAAATACGACGCTTCTCAACTTCTTGTTTTAATTGATTCATGTATGGTTCTTTCCTTTCTGGACAATACGATTTATACGATGTCTTGCTCATTGCAACGCTATCTATTCTAACGAAACCGGCCCGTTTCGTCCATCTTTATAGTAGTGAACGGATAGCTGTAGCTTTTGTATCGCGTCCCTTTTTTGTATACTTAGCTTGAATGATCGTGAAATGACAGAACGGGGGAAAGACGATGCCAGAAAACTTGATGATGTATTTCATTGTCTTCTGGGGATTCGTGATGATCGGGTTAATGTCGATCGGCGGTTACTTTATGTTCCGTAAATTTTTGAAACGAATGCCAAAAGAAGATGGACGCTCACTTCTCGACATTGAGGATGACTACATCGACAAGACACGCCACTTATGGACGCCGGAGACGCGAACGCTGCTCGACCGCCTCGTCACACCGGTGCCTGAGCTGTTCCGCGACGTCGCCATACGAAAGATTGCCGGTAAGATCGGACAGTTCGCCCTTGAGACACGAGCCCGTGAAATGACGACCGAGCTCGTCGTCAAAGGCTATATCGCCGCGACACCGAAGCGGGATCATAAGTTTTTAAAGAAGGCGCTTGAAGAAGAGAAAATCGACTGGAAAGTGTATCAACGTTACTTCCAACAATGAGACGAGACGTCAGGACAGTGGCCTGGCGTCTTTTTATTAATTTCTTGATGCCGACTTAATTAGCCGACTCATTATGTGTCCTGCTCTCGAAAATGTGCCATACGACTAGTAGGTCAAAAGTACCTTTTTCAAGTGGAATAACTATTCAAAAATAACGTTCATGATATAGACAATATTGAAAACGCTTACATTAAAGTGGTATGACCAATATCAGTATAACAAATTCATTTTGCACAATAAAAAATGGATAGCTTTTCCTTTATTTACATTTCTATAATGTACGTATCTTGATACCGAAGGAGGGTTTTATATGCATGATGTCACGCACGTCACGCAAACCGACAGCACCCGCTCCGCTGAAGCGATTGTCGAGAGCCAGACGTTCCACAAACTGATGCGAGAAAAGAATCGGTTCATTATTCCGTCCATCATCTTCTCCCTCATCTTTTATTTCACGTTACCGATTTCGACTAGTTACTTCAGCTTTTTGAATATCCCCGTCGCCGGGGACATCACATGGGCTTGGGTGCTCGCCTTCGCCCAATTCTTCATGACTTGGACGTTCTGTGTCATGTATAGCCGCCGGGCCCGTCGGTTTGACGAACTCGTCACCGCCATCAAACAAGAGGAGGACGACCGATGAACTGGACCGCGATTCTATTATTCCTCGCGATTGTCGGGCTCACGCTCGTCATCACGTTCTTTGCTGCCCGGAAGACGAAGACTGCAAGTGACTTTTATACGGCCGATGGAGGGTTGACCGGGTTCCAAAACGGGCTCGCCATCGCAGGGGACTACATGTCGGCCGCTTCATTCCTCGGGATTGCCGGGATGATTGCTCTCGCCGGATTTGACGGTTTCTTCTATTCAATCGGTTTCTTGGTGGCTTATCTCGTCGTGCTCTATCTCGTCGCCGAGCCGCTCCGTAACCTCGGGAAGTATACGATGGCCGATATGATTGCGGCTCGATTCAACAAACCACGCGTCCGTGGCGTCGCCGCCATGAACGCCATCGTCATCTCGATTTTCTATATGATCGCCCAGCTCGTCGGTGCCGGCGCGCTCATCGAGCTGTTGCTCGGCATTCCGTACACGACGAGTGTCGTCGTCGTCGGCATCTTGATGACCGTATACGTCGTCTTCGGGGGAATGACCGCGACGTCATGGGTCCAGATCACGAAAGCTGTCCTATTGATGATCGGGACCGCCATTATCTCGTTTCTTGTGTTCGCTCGCTTTGACTTCTCTGTCTTCACCATGTTCTCGGAAGTGAGCAAGGCGACACCGCTCGGCGACAGTTTCTTGGACCCGGGCAACAAGTTCAAGCTTCCGCTCGACACGATCTCGCTAAACTTGGCGCTCGTCCTCGGGACGGCCGGTCTGCCCCACATCCTCATCCGTTTCTTCACGGTCAAGGATGCGCCGACGGCACGCCAATCCGTCGTCTATGCGACATGGGTCATCGGTGCGTTCTACATATTGACGATTTTCCTCGGATTCGGGGCGGCCGCATTCGTCGGCTCGGATGCCATCATCGCAGCCAACCCGGCCGGCAACATGGCCGCACCGCTTCTGGCCCAAGTGCTCGGCGGCGACTTGTTGTTCGCCTTTGTCGCGGCGATCGCCTTTGCCACGATCCTTGCCGTCGTCGCCGGACTCGTCCTTTCGGCCGCCTCGGCATTCGCCCACGATTTCTATGGACATATCGTCCGTAAAGGGGAAGCGACAGAGAAAGAGCAAGTCACGGCGGCCCGCATCGCTTCGATTGCTGTCGCCCTCGTCTCGATGGGACTCGCGTTTTTCGCCCAATCGATGAACGTCGCTTTCCTCGTCTCGCTCGCGTTTGCCGTGGCCGCCAGTGCGAACTTGCCGGTCATCTTGTTCACGATTTACTGGAGACGGTTCAACACCGGAGGAGCCGTATTCGGCATGATCGTCGGCTTGTTCTCGTCGCTCTTCCTCGTCGCTATCAGTCCGAACGTATGGGCGCCGGATGGTTCTGCCATCTTTATCGGCGAGGCGCTGTTCCCGCTCACGAACCCGGGCATCGTGTCAATCCCGCTCGGTTTCCTCGCTGCCATCGTCGGCACGTACTTGACGAAGTCGGATGAAGTCGCCGGAAACTTCGAACGGATTCTCGTCAAGGCGAACACCGGAATCGATGCCGAGACCGAGGCAGCCCTGACCAAAAAATCTTCTTGATCGACAAAAACGGCGTCCCTTGCGAGGGACGCCGTTTATGATGCCACGATTTGTTTGTACTTTTGATACATGGCGATGCGCCACGGGACAATCATACCCCAGGCAATCAAGTAGAACAGGCCGCCTGTCGCGAATATGTTGACCTCGTCCCCGAGGAACGCCTTCATGACCGTCCGGATGGCCAATAAGACAAACACGACGATAAAGAACGCTTTCGAACGGGACAAGTACACCTCTCCGTCACGTTTCTCGAAATTCGACGTCTTGATTAAAAACACGCTGAAAATCAATCCGACAAGCAGCGCCTCTCCGACCTCGAGCCAAGTCAACCGAAACGCCGGGACGAGAAATTGTAACATGCCCGTCGACATCGCGAGCGGCGGAATCAAAATCTTTTTCGCATTCGTCGGACGTGCTGACGCTTTGACGCGAACAAAGCTCGCAATCAAGCCCATCATCAGTGCGACGAGGGTCGATCCCCAAAATATCGACATTCGGTCAACCCCTTTAAAATCCGGTGAATCCTACTAATTCGCTCATCCAAGCAGCGAAGCGGTTCATGCCATCAAAATATAATACGACGCCGAAAGCCATCATCAAATAGCCTCCGAATCTTGCTACCTTGGCACTGTTACGTGCCAAATACTTGATTTTGCCAACAAATCCGGCCATGACGAGGAACGGGATGGCAAAACCGATAACGTATGCCAACATATAACCCATGCCCTGACTCGGGTTTGAGGCAGCAAGGGCGATGACGCCAGCAAGAATCGGTCCCGTGCAAGGGGTCCACCCTGCAGCGAACCCAATTCCGATGAGGGCCGTCCCAAAATAGCCGCTCTTGCGTTCTCCTAATGCGAGTTTTTTCTCGCGCATCATGAAGCGTGGTTGCCAGAGACCTGCCAAGAAGACACCGAATACGAAGATAAGGATGGCACCGAACATGCGCAAGCTATCTTTGTATTGAATGAATACGTCGGCGATCAGCGAGGTCGACAAACCAAGCACGAGAAAGACAATGGAGAAACCGAAGAGGAATGAGAACGTATGAAACCATGCCGTGCGCTGCCGTAGTCCCTCACTCTTTAAGTCAGAGACAGAGACTCCTGTAATATACGATAAAAAGACTGGATACAACGGTAGCGTGCACGGAGACAAAAATGACAAGACGCCCGCCCCAAATGCGAGCCAAAGGGTAACTTCCATGCGATCTTCCACCTTTCAGCCCCATTATAGCGAAAACCTTTTCAAAATGCTCGCATCTTTTTCTACAACGATTGTTTGAGTGAAATTGTAATCTTTGAAATGGAAATGAAACTTGTAAACAGTAGTGTTAGATGCTAAGATTTGGATATTCCTAAGAAACAGTTTTGACTTTATAACGATGGGGGAAATACCGTGGCGGTCATCACAGCTGAAAACTTACATTATGCCATTGAACAGAAACGCGATGAACTGTACGAAATCGCTTCGCAGCACAGTTGGACGTCTCCCGAAGTGATTCACGTCAGTCAAGAGTTAGACAAGCTGATCACACGTCACGTCCTGGCAATACACGCTTCAGAACCTTTAACCTTTTAACTGACCGGCTCTCCACATCTCATTAGTGGAGAGCCTTTTCCATGGAAAAAAGACGCCGATTCCGGCGTCTTTTTTTGTAATTTATGACATCAGACGTTGACCTGATTGCAGTTCATACATCTTTTTATAGAGCCCGTCTTGTTTCAACAACGATTGATGATTGCCCCGTTCGACGATTTCCCCGCGATGGAGCACAAGAATCAAATCAGCATCTTGAATCGTCGACAACCGGTGGGCGATGGCGATTGTCGTCCGACCGCGCCGCATCCGGTCGAGGGCGAGCTGGACGCGCTCCTCGGTCTCGGTATCAATCGAACTCGTCGCCTCATCCAAAATCAAGATTTTCGGATCGCGGGCGACCGTCCGGGCGAATGCGAGCAATTGCCGTTCTCCGCTCGAGAACGTCGCTCCCCGTTCCCCGACCGTGTGACCGTAGCCGGCTTCAAGTTTCTCGACGAACGTGTGGGCTTGGACGAACTCGGCCGCTTCTCGGACTTTGTCCGAGTCGATTGTCGGGTTGAACAGTTTCAAGTTGTCCTCAATCGTCCCCGTGAACAAGAACGGGTCTTGGAGCACGAGCCCGACTTTGGCCCGGAGTTCCGCTTCCTCGAACTGCTCAATCGGATGGCCATCGATGGTGATTTGTCCTGATTGATACGGATAGAACCGGGTCAACAAGTTGATGATTGAGCTCTTCCCGCTCCCGGTATGACCGACAAGTGCGACCGTCTCGCCCGGCTTGGCGACGAACGAAATGTGTTTCAACACGTCGACTTCGCCGTCGTAGCTGAACGTGACGTTTTCGAACCGCACTTCCCCAGAGCCAATTTCAGCCGTTCCCTCCAGGCTCTTCCCTGGGGCCGGCTCATCGGTGTCCAAGATTTTGAAGACGCGGTCCGCCGAGACGACCGCCTGTTGGAACTCGCTTAAACGTTGCATGATATCGAGCACCGGACGGAAAATACGCTCGATATAGCTGATGAACGCGTAGACGACGCCGACCTGTACTTGTTCGGTCGTCGACAAGACACCGTAATAACCGAGTAACCCGATGATGGAGAAAGCGAGCAACAATTCGATAATCGGCCGCAAGAGCATACTGTCGAGCTTCAAGTTCCGATAGCGCGCCTGTTGATGTGCCTCGTTCGTCTCTTCGAATTGGCGGACAAGCCGCTCTTCTTGACGGAACTGTTGAACGATTCCCATCCCGTTTATCGATTCATTCAATTGTCCGTTCAATTGCGACAACAAGTCACGCACTTGGGCGAAGTACTTCGTCGAGTAGCGACGGTACACCCAGATGATGAGCCAGAACAATGGCACGAGCACGAGCCCCATCGTCGCAAGCGTAGGTTCGAGGATGTAGAGGAAAATATACGTCCCAAGCAGCTGGACGGCCGACTGGACGAACGTACTCATCACCCCGACGTACAGCTCCTTGACCGCCTCGGTGTCGTTCGTGATGCGCGAGACGAGCACACCCGCCGGCGTCCGGTCGAAATAGGCGAGCCGCATGCCCATGACATGTCGGAAAATATCCATCCGAATGTTTTGAACGATTTTCAAGGCAATCTTTTGGAATGAAATCGACTGCAGATAGTCGAAGATGATTGCCGACACATGCAACACCAAATAAACGACGAGCAGTGTGACGACCCAGTTCGTCGGATAGACGCCTGGCGTCACGAACTCATCAATGAAGACTTTGATCAAAAATGGTCCGGCGAGCTTCGCGCCGGTGGCAAGCAACAAGAACACGAAGGCGAGACCGAGTGGACGCGCGTAACGATTCGTATACGCCAATAGACGTTTGATGACCGGCCATTCCTGAACGTCATGCTTCATGGTGGCCACCCCCTTCTACGATTGCTTCGAGCTGTTGACGATCATACGTGTCTTTGTACCATCCCGGTTCGCGAATCAAATCCTGATGCCGGCCCCGTTGGATGATGCGACCGTCTTCGAGGACGAGAATCTCGTCGGCATGCTCGACCGCGGACAGTCGATGCGCGACAATCAACCGAGATTGATCGGGATTCCCGGCCCGGAAATGCTCGATGATCGCTTCTTCCGTCTTCGCATCGACGGCGGAGAGAGCATCGTCTAGAATCAACACATCCGCCTCAATCATGAGGGCACGTGCAATCGAAATCCGTTGTTTTTGACCGCCCGATAGCGTCACGCCTCGTTCGCCGACGAGCGTGGCGTATCCTTCCGGTAACCGCATGATGTCTTCATGCACTTCAGCGATTTTGGCCGCTTCCATAATCTCGTCGAGTTTTGCTTCCGGTTTGCCGAACGCGATATTGTTCGCAATCGAGTCGCTGAACAAGAAGTGGTCCTGTGGCACGACGGCGACCTTGTCGAGCAGAAGTGACTTTTTCACTTGGCGGATGTTGATACCCCCGATTTTGATGGTGCCGTCATGGACGTCATATTCCCGCGTCAACAATCGAACGATCGTCGTTTTTCCGGAACCGGTCCGCCCGACGATACCGAGCGTACGACCGCGTTCAATCCGGAACGTGACGTCCTGCAAGACAGGCGTCTCATCATAACGGAACGCACGGATGTCCGCCTCAATCTCCGAATGCGCGAGTTTCGTCGCCGCCATCGGGTCATCTTGAATCTCAGGCTTGACGGCGAGCATCCGCTCGATCCGGTCATACGAGGCACGTCCGCGTTCGACGATATTGAACAGCCAGCCGAACGCGAGCATCGGCCAAGTGAGCAAACTGAGATACGCCGTGAAACTGACGATTTGACCAATCGTCAGCTCGCCTTGTTCAATCAAATAGGCCCCATAGCCGATTGACAGGATATACGAGAGGCCGACGATTCCAAAGATGGTCGGGTCGTACAAGGCATCGATTTTGGCGACGCGGACGTTCTTCGCCATGACCTCGTCCGATAACTTCTCAAACGAGTCGACGTCGCGGCCGACTTCTCCGGTCGATTTTAAAACGCGGACGCCGCTGACACTCTCTTGGACTTTGTCATTCAGTTCGGAGAATGCCGCCTGGGCGACCCCGAACCGGTTATGTAATAGTTTGCCGTATCGCGTCGTCAACGCGACCATGATTGGTAGTGGCAACAGTGCCACGACCGTCAACTTCCAACTGATCGTCGTCACCATCGTGATGATGACGAACGTCCCCATCGTAATGCTGTCGACGAGTGTCAAAATCCCCGCACCCGCCGTCGTCGAGACGGCTTGGACATCGTTCGTCGCATGGGCCATCAAATCCCCGACCCGCGACTTCTTGTAAAAGCGTTGATCTAAATCGGTGAAGTGTCGATAGAGTTGACTCCGCAACATCCGACCGAGCCGAATCGAAGCACCGAAGATGAAGTACCGCCAAAAGAAGCGGGCCACGTAGTTCCCGATTCCGACGGCCGCGAGCCCGCCGAGCAACATCCACAATAAATCTGTTTCGAGCGATTCTCGGTTAATCTCATCGACGATTCGGCCGATGATGCGTGGCGGCACGAGCTCGAGCGCCGCGACGAACATGAGTAGGACGATCCCGAGCGCATACGTCCGCCATTCGAGCTTGAAGAACCAAGCCAATTGTTTAAATACACGAATCTGAAACACCCCCTATGTTGTCTTGAATTCAGACTATTCTTTTAGATTAGCGAAAGTTTGTTCGATTGTCTAACAAAAAATGGATGCAAAAAGCACTTTGCGGGCGCAAAGTGCTTCGGTCAATCAGTTTTATTTCTTTTCGTTTTTCATTTGAACGTTCATGGCGCGCATCACTTGGTTGACTTTCTTCTGTGACGGCTTTTGACCCATTTGCATCATCAATGTACGAATCATATCTTCGTTGATCGGCGGGTTCTGTTCGAGGTAGTTCATCATGTATTTACGAGCGATAAAGAAACCGATCGCAATACCCCCGATTAGTGCTGCCACGATCAGAAGAATCCAGAATAATGTACTCAAGGCTTAACCTCCTCTACCATATGAAACATCGTTTTTTACTATACACTATATTACGCTAATTCGCTAGTCGTCTGTAAAAAAAGTGGTGACCCAAAACGATGGGCCACCACTGATAGCAAGCGATTAAAGTGACTTGACAGCCGCGACGACGTTATCGACCGACATGCCATATTCTTTCATGAGGAGATCTCCAGGGGCAGAAGCACCGAACTTGTCGATTCCGAGTACTTTACCGCCGAATCCGACGTATTTGTACCAGCCGAGTGTCGCGCCCGCTTCAAGCGACACACGCTTCGTGATTGACGAAGGAAGGACCGACTCTTTGTATGCTGCCGACTGGGCTTCGAACAATTCCCATGAAGGCATCGAGACGACAGCCGCGTTCACGCCATCAGCCGCGAGTGCTTCGCGAGCTTCGACGAGGACGTGGACTTCAGAACCTGTACCGAGAAGGAGGACATCCGCCTCGCTCGAGTTACCGGCGACGACGTAGCCACCTTTGGCCGCGTCTTCAATCGACGTGCCTTCGAGTTCTGGCAACGCTTGACGCGTCAAGACGAGAAGCGATGGTGACGATTTCGTCGTGATCGCTTGCTTCCAAGCCGCAATCGTCTCTTTTCCGTCAGCTGGACGGAGTACAGACAAGTTTGGCATCGCACGGAAGCTCATCAAGTGCTCGACCGGTTCGTGTGTCGGGCCGTCTTCGCCGACCGCGATCGAATCGTGCGTCAAGACGAACGTCGATGGGATTCCCATGAGGGCCGCGAGTCGTACCGCTGGACGCAAGTAGTCTGAGAAGACGAAGAAAGTCGCACCGTAAGGAAGGACTCCACCGTGGAGTGCCATACCGTTGACGGCAGCTGCCATTGCGAATTCACGGACACCGAACCAGATGTTGCGGCCTGCTGGATCTTCATCGAAGTCCGCAGCACCTTTAATCATCGTGTTGTTCGATCCGGCGAGGTCAGCCGAGCCACCGAAGAGTGTCGGCACTGCTTTGGCGATCGCGTTCAATACTTCACCGCTCGTTTGACGTGTTGCTTTCTTCGAACCGATTTCGAACGTCGGCAACTCGCTGTCCCAACCTTCTGGGAGCTCGTTGTTCACTGCACGCTCGAATTGGGCACCGAGTTCAGGGTGTGACGACTTATAAGCCGCGACGAGTTCGTTCCAGTCCGCTTCCGCTTTAGCGCCTGGCTCAACGACTTTCTCGTTGAACAAGTCGTACACTTCGGTCGGTACGTAGAAGTTCTCGCCTTCCCACTTGTAGAACTGCTTCGTGAGCTCGATTTCAGCTTCGCCGAGCGGCGCGCCGTGTGAGGCCGATTTCCCTGACTTGTTCGGTGAACCGAAACCGATGACCGTCTTCACTTCGATGAGGGTCGGTTTCGACGTTTCCGCCTTCGCTTCGTCGATTGCTTTCGCGATTGTATCGATGTCCGTGCCATCTTCAACGCGAATCACTTGCCAGCCGTAAGCGTTGAAACGATCTTCGACGCTTTCTGAGAACGACTTGTGAAGGTCGCCATCGAGTGAGATGTCGTTTGAATCATAAAGGACGACAAGCTTTCCGAGTTTCAAGTGACCAGCGAGTGAGGCAGCTTCTGCCGACACGCCTTCCATCAAGTCACCGTCTCCACAAATCCCGTATGTGAAGTGGTCAACCACTTTAAACTCATCACGGTTGTATGTCGCTTCCAAATGCTTCTCAGCCATCGCCATACCGACTGCCATGGCAATCCCTTGGCCAAGTGGTCCAGTCGTCGCGTCGACACCAGCCGTGTGACGGTACTCTGGGTGTCCAGGCGTCTTCGAATCCATTTGACGGAACGATTTGAGATCGTCGAGTGAAAGGTCGTAACCAGATAAGTGAAGAAGCGAGTACAAGAGCATCGAACCGTGTCCCGCTGAAAGAACGAACCGATCGCGGTTGAACCAGTTCGGGTTTTTCGGGTTGTGACGCATCTTATCCGTCCAAAGTGTGAACGCCATCGGAGCCGCACCCATCGGCATCCCCGGGTGACCAGAGTTCGCTTTTTGGACCGCATCAATCGAGAGCGTCCGAATCGAGTTAATCGCTAATAATTCTTTAGTAGTTGTTTCCACTAATTTCATCCTCTCTGTTGTTACAAAGTTTCTACCCGTCATATTTTAGCACACTCATTCGTGTGTCACAACTAATTAATTAGTATAACACATTGAATGGAATCGTTTACTTCCTTTCGTTCAAAATCAGTCCAATAAGTCCCCCTGATCCCCGTTCGCGTATAACAAACATGCACACCCTATATGAAATAGGATGTGCATTCGTGGTCACTCAGAGCGATGTCGTTTCTGCTCGTCTTTCAATTTTTCAGGCGTTACGTCGTTCCCGTCCGGATCGACGACCTTCATTCCCATCATCTGTGATTTGAATGATTGGCGGAACGCTTGCAAATATTGTTGACGCAGCGCTTGCTGCTCGTCCATCTCTTGTGGTGACAGTCCATCTGTCTTGGCTTTGTTGGCGAGAAAATTGATTCGCTCCAACTGTTCAGGTGCTAGCATCAGGCTCGCCCCCTCTCTACTGAATTTGTTCTTCTACTGTACAAAATCAGCGAGCAGGAATCAAGTTTCTGGTACTGACACGTGCTCCAAATAGCGGCGGTTCACAGTCGCTTTTGACACCTCGTAGCCAAAACCACGGAGCGTGGCGGCAATTTCAGCGAACGTTAACCCGCGCTCGCGCAGTTGGACGATCTCTTCGATCGGCACTTCGATTCGGCTCCGGCCGCCTTGGTCATGATGCTGAATATTGCGATGCGGGTTGAACCCGTTCGCGACCGCCCGGCGCATGCCACGTGAGATTTTGGCGTTATGGATTTTACGTTGGTACTCCTCGACGACGCTGACGATTTCGAGCACCATCTTCTCGGCATCCGAGACGACGTATTCATCGGACGATTGCATCGTCAACAAGCGGACGTTATGTTTCATGAGCGTATGCAAGATGGCGATTTTCGCGTTCCCTCGTCCGAGGCGGCTGTCATCGCTGACGAGCACGGCGTCGAGGTTGGACGTCGAGACGTGCTCCAACAAATCGAGCAATCCCGTCCGATTGACTTCATATCCGCTCTCCTGCTCACTGATCACATCGACGATTTCGGCGTCCAGACGTTTCGCCATCCGCGTCAGTTCGTCCGCTTGGCGACCGAGTGACGTCTCTTGCGTGGACTTGTTCGTCGACACGCGACAATAAATGACGACTCGCATCCCGTCACTTCCTTTCTTTCCATTCGCCCTCTACGATACACAGGTTCAGGGGCTGTTCGCAATCAGAAAAGATTATTCGGCGGCGAACCACGTCGTCTTGTCGTCTTCTTCCTCAGCGCGTTCGGCGAGAAGCTGTGCCTCGAGTGACTCAGCTTCCGTCAAGGCGACTTCCTCTTCGACGCTGTGCTCAATCGCCGGTTCGGTCGCGACGACATCAACGTCGTGGCGCATCTCACCGACCATATAAAACGCGAACATTCCAAGTGCCAACATGCCGACTAAAATGATTCCATTGATTGTGTCTCTCATAACGATTACCTCCTGGGAATAAGAATACACGTTCTCGAGAACGTCTGTTCGTTTATCTGTTCTCATCATAAAACAAGAACTTCTGTTCGGTCAAGTAGAAAAAAACGAACGAATGTTTGTGCGCTCATGTGTTCTTGTGTTAAACTAAACCCATAAAGAATAGGATGCGTTCGCAGGATATTCGACATAATCGAGGTGAAATCCATTGAAAAAAATGTCAGCAAGACAACAACAGATTCTTGATTTTATAAAATCCGAGGTTCGGGCGAAAGGGTATCCCCCTTCTGTTCGTGAAATCGGAGAGGCTGTCGGACTCGCATCGAGCTCGACCGTCCACGGACACTTGGACCGTCTAGAGAAACGTGGATTGATTCGACGTGACAAGACGAAGCCACGTGCCATCGAGATTTTAGATGAAGAGATGTCAGTCGTCGAAGACCACGATGCTGTCATGTACGTGCCGGTCATCGGGAAAGTCACGGCTGGTACGCCGATTACGGCAATCGAGAACGTGGAAGAACACTTCCCGCTCCCGGCCCACGTCGTCGGTTCCGACAACGTCTATATGCTCTCGGTCTCGGGAGACTCGATGATTAACGCCGGCATCTTGGATGGGGACCGTGTCCTCGTCCGCCAACAGAACACGGCCGACAATGGAGAGATTGTCGTCGCCATGACGGATGAAGGCGAAGCGACGGTGAAGCGGATTTATAAAGAAGCTTCGAAAGTGCGTCTCCAGCCGGAGAACGACGAACTCGAAGCGATGTATTTCGATAACGTGTCGATTTTAGGGAAGGTCATCGGTGTATACCGGACGATTCACTAATGGCGAGTGGCAAGACACATACCCGTACGAATCTCGTGGCAATCGGTGCTCTTGCGATTGCCACGCCTTTTATTGACATCGATGTTCCGACCGTGTTCCTATTCGGCGCCCTGATCGGGACGTTCTGGCTCTCCCCGGACCTCGACTTGAAGTCGGACGCCTATTATCGATGGGGACCGCTTCGGGGCTTTTGGCTCCCTTACGTGAAGCTTATGCCCCATCGGTCGTTATTCTCGCATTTGCCGCTCTTGAGCGATCTGATCCGGGTCATCTATCTCGGTTTCCCGCTCACGCTCGTGCTCACGTTCACGCCGTATGAGGAAGCTGCCAAATCGTGGCTCGACCTGAACGGGGCAGCCTGTTTCTTCGGACTCGTCTTCGCGACGACGCTACATACGACGCTCGACTATGCATCGACGTTCTTCAAACGTGCGTTTTAAGCAAATGCTTATGCCATACACCCAAAAGGGCAACCCGTCTATTAGACTGGGTTGCCCTTTTTCGAACCGTCGATTGTATCTAAAACATTTATCAGTCGTCTCGTTTATGCAACACGAGTCGAGTTTCGGCAACTTCTCGTCCATTTACCAACAGGACGATTCGATGCGCACCCGGATAATGTCGACGCGTCGTCAAGTCTGACCAGTTGTGGACTCTGCTCGCTGCAAGTTTTGCTCCCCCAGCGACGGTTTTATTCGTAAAAAGAAACGCCTTACGACTCGCTTTCCCATTCGCTTTTATAAAGTCGATGGCGTATTCGACCCGAATATATGCAGCATCGCCTGGACGAATCGACACATCGTATTGAATCTCGCACGCCTCCCCGATACTGAGCATGTTCGGATGTATCGAAATCGATGCGTTGACGGTTAAATCCGTTTCTTGCGCATAACCGAACAGCGTTAAGGCGTCGGGGTGAGCGGATTTGATCAATGTTCGACACCCATGTCTGATGACCCAATCGGTATGATCATGTTCGCCCTGCCATCGACGCGAGACCGCGAGCACGGCTTCCGGGTGATCTTTCGAGATATCGTTGAGGTTGTTAGCGACACTTTTCCTTACATATAATGATGGGTCTTCTTTCAATAACTCTAAAACCGCCAACACTGGAGCCGGGTCTGCTTTGAACATCGGTAACGATTCCGCCCACGGAAGACGAGGGCGGCAGCCTTCACTCGCCAATCTCCGCACATGCTCATTCGGATGCTTGGCCCATGCCATCATACGATTCATCACTCGCGTCGAATCACGAAGCAGAAAAGGTCGGATCGCGAATTCCGAAGACGATTTCTGCGTGAAGAGTTCGAGCGCTGACATCGAGCGTTCCCAATGTTCTTCCGCCTGTCCATACACTTCTACGAAGTCGGGAAAGAATAAATATGGAAAGCCGACACAATCGTCTGCAATTTCGATCAAGACGTCTATAGCCGACTCGTAGTGTTGAGGTAAGTACTCCCCGAGCTTTGTCGAGATACGGCGCATACGCCCTTTCAGCGCTAACGCTTCCCATGACTCATCTACGATCGATGCGACAAATGCCTCTATGTCAAACGATGGGTAGACGGATTGTACACGTCGTCCAAATCCTAGCAAAAAGTCCTCATGATATACCTCTTTCAACGGTGCTGCCACGTCTTCCACCTCCTTCAGTTTCGTCTAGTCCGCTCATCTAGCCATACATGCTTCCTCATTATATAGACTGATAGAAAAAGAGTCCTGAACGAGTCTTCACAAGAAGAACTCATTCAGGACTCTGATTGATAGGGTTAACGTCCCCAGTTCATCGACTTAGTAGAGCGTCATGTACTGATCGCGTTCCCACTCTGTTACTTGCGTACGGAACATATCCCACTCGATTTCTTTCAACTCGAGGAAGTGTTCACCGATGTGGTCACCGAGAGCATCCATCACGACTTTATCGGCACGGAGTACTTCGAGTGCGTCAAAGAGTGTAGCCGGAAGATCATCGATTCCGTTGGCAACACGCTCTGGCTTGTCCATCACGTAGATGTTGCTGTCAATCGGCTTCGGTGCCGTCATGTCTTTCTCGATTCCGTCGAGGCCAGAAGCCAAGAGCGTCGACAAGGCGAGATACGGGTTCGCCGCTGGGTCAACCGAACGCACTTCGATACGCGTCGAGAGGCCACGGGCCGCCGGTACACGAACGAGTGGTGAACGGTTGCGCGCGCTCCATGCTACATAGCAAGGTGCTTCGTAACCAGGCACGAGGCGCTTGTACGAGTTGACAGTCGGGTTACAGACAGCCGTGAACGCACGAGCGTGCTCGAGAATTCCTGCCGTGAAGGCGCGGGCTGTATCTGATAATTCCATGTCGCCGTTCGGGTCGTAGAAGACGTTCGTGTCACCTTTGAAGAGCGACATGTTGGCGTGCATCCCAGAACCGTTGACACCGAAGAGTGGCTTCGGCATGAACGTCGCGTGAAGGCCATATTTCGCTGCAATCGTCTTGACGACGAGTTTGAACGTTTGGATGTTATCAGCCGTTGTGACTGCATCCGCGTATTTGAAGTCGATTTCGTGCTGACCTGGAGCGACTTCGTGGTGTGATGCTTCGATTTCGAAGCCCATGTTTTCGAGCTCGATGACGATCTCTTTACGGCAGTTCTCGCCGAGGTCGACCGGTGCCAAGTCGAAGTAACCGCCTTGGTCATTGAGTTCGAGTGTCGGTTTGCCGTTCAAGTCTTTCTTGAAGAGGAAGAACTCAGGCTCTGGTCCGACGTTGAACGCTGTGAAGCCGAGCTTTTGCATGCGCTCGAGGTTACGCTTCAAGCTACCGCGCGGGTCACCGCTGAACGGTGTGCCGTCCGGGTTATAAATATCACAAATCAAGCGAGCGACTTTACCGCTGCCGTCTGTCCACGGGAAGACAACCCATGTGTCGAGGTCTGGATAGAGGTACATGTCTGATTCCTCGATGCGTACGAAGCCTTCGATCGAAGAGCCGTCGAACATCATCTTGTTATCAAGTGCTTTGTCCAATTGGCTGATCGGCACCTCGACGTTTTTAATCGTACCGAGGATATCCGTGAATTGAAGACGAATAAAGCGTACGTCCTCTTCTTGTGCGATCCGTTTGATGTCTTCTTTCGTGAACGTTTTTCTGGCCATGGTAAAATGTCCCCTCTCACATTGTGTAATGGTTAATGTACTGGCGTCATCGATAAAAACGTGACAACTCACCTTGAATGAGCGACGTCTTATTGAAACGGCCAGCTTCTTGAAGCTGTGTTTTCAATAGTTTGTGTAACTCTTGTTCAGAGATCTTCGGTGGTTCCTCGACCGTTGTTTTTGCTGGTTCCACTTCTTTGGCGTCCGCATTGTCGAGCATATGACGAATCGCCGCCAAGTTGAACCCTTGATCGATGAAATCCTTGATCGCGAGTAGACGTTCGACATCATTAAAGGAATAGAGCCGTCGTTTCGATTCCGTCCGACTAGGCGAAATCAGACCCTGTTCTTCATAGTACCGAATCTGTCTACCTGTCAGTTGGGTCAAATCTTGAACGATTCCAATCGGAAACAACGGGTTGGAGCGACGAAATTGATCGGCCATCTCTTACCCCTCCTTTTCTGTCTCACACTGTGAGAATAATACATGACAACTTACCTGTCAATAGATGTTAAGAAAGTTAACATGACATTTCGGTTACAACTTCTGTGAGATTTTGTCACGGTCAAATGTGACGAGCTCTTTCGTGCGTAATTGGCTCAAGGCGAGCATGAGTGCGACCTTGACGTGGGCGTAAGTCAAACCGCCTTGCACATAGGCAGTGTAAGGGGCGCGAAGCGGTCCGTCGGCCGACAGTTCAATCGACGAGCCTTGAATGAATGTCCCGGCCGCCATGATGACATCATCCTCGTATCCCGGCATATAGGCCGGTACCGGCAACGCGTGGGCATTGACCGGTGATGCCATTTGGATGCTCTGACAAAACGCAATCATCTTGTCGCGATCGCGGAACGTTACCGATTGAATCAAATCAGTCCGTGGCGTCGTGTAGTGTGGGTCGGTCTTGAAACCGAGCAATCCGAGCAGGCTCGCTGTCAAGTGCGCCCCTTTTAACGCTTGGGCGACCGTATGCGGCGCCATATAAAACCCTTGATACATCTCTTGGAGCGAATAGAGCGATGGACCGGCCTCGCTGCCGATTCCAGGCGTCGTCATGCGGAACGAGCAGCGCTCGACGAGTTCTTTCGTCCCGGCGATATAGCCGCCTGTCTTCGCCAAGCCGCCACCCGGGTTTTTGATGAGCGAACCGGCCATGAGGTCGGCCCCGACATGGGTCGGTTCAATCGTCTCGACGAACTCGCCGTAGCAGTTATCGACAAAGACAAAGACGTGCGGATGCGCGGCTTTGATTTTTGCGATCGCCTCCCCGATCTCTTGGACCGGGATGCTGCGTCGGTTGGCGTAACCTTTTGAGCGTTGGATGCCGACGAGCTTCGTCTCAGGGCGAATCCGTGCGATGACGGTCTCGACGTCGATCTCGTCGTCTTTCAACTCGACCGTGTCGTAGCCGACACCGAGTTCTTTGAGCGAGCCACGGCCGTCTCCCCGAATCCCGACGATCTCTTCGAGCGTATCGTACGGCTTGCCGGTGATATAGAGCAGTTCATCTCCTGGCAACAACACACCGAACAAGGCGATCCCGATGGCGTGCGTCCCCGAGATGATTTGCGGGCGGCACAGGGCGAGGTCCGCCCCGAACACGTCGGCGTAAATCGACTCGAGCGTGTCGCGCCCGATATCGTCATAGCCGTACCCGGTCGTCGGATTGAAATGAAAATCCGACACTTTATGTTTTTTGAACGACTCGAGGACGCGGTATTGGTTGAATTCCGCCGTCGCCTCGATCGTTTCAAAATATGGTTTTACCCGTGCTTCCGCCTCGGTCACGAACGGGGCCAATTCATCATAATACGCAATCTTTTCTTGCCACATCATTGTTTCACACCTCAAATTGTTTCAGCGTCGCATATAGACGCGTGTCTTCTCTCATATATCCGACGAGTTCGACCGAACCGTCATCGAGGAACTTCTCCTCGAGACGATACATCGAATCTTTGGCCGGATGGTAATGCTCGAACGAGCGGACCGGCAAGATGACGTGTACTTTCGTCAACACATCAGCAATCTTATCTTCGATTGCGCCGATGAGCGTCTCGATATCGTTCGAATCGAGCGCCGAGATGACGAGCGGTCCGCCGACGAAGTCTTCGGTCAACCGGTCTTTCTTATTGTATACCTCGAGCTGTGGCAACTCACTCGCGCCGAGTTCCGACAAGACCGAATTCGTCGTGTCGATTTGGTTCATGTAATGCGGGTTTGACGCGTCGATGACGTGCAAGACGAGATCAGCCCCGAGCACTTCCTCGAGCGTCGAACGGAAGGCGGCGACAAGTTTCGTCGGCAAGTCGCGGATGAATCCGACCGTATCCGTGATGAGCACTTTTCCACCGCGCGGCAATTCGAGCTCACGCGTGAGCGGATCGAGCGTCGCGAACAATTCGTCCTGTTCGTACGTATCGGCGTCCGTCAAGCGGTTGAAAATTGTTGATTTTCCGGCGTTCGTATATCCGACGAGCGCGACTTGGAACACACGGTTCTCTTTCCGACGTTCCCGGTAACGGTCACGGTGCGCGACGGTACCTTCGAGATTTTTCTTAATTTCGTCGATGCGGCGCTTGATGTGTCGGCGGTCCGACTCGAGTTTCGTCTCACCCGGTCCCCGTGTCCCGATTCCGCCACCGAGACGTGACAACTGCGTGCCTTGTCCGATTAAACGCGGAAGCAGATAGTTCATCTGGGCGAGCTCGACTTGGAGCTTCCCTTCTTTCGATTGGGCCCGTCCGGCAAAGATGTCTAGAATCAATTGCGTCCGGTCAATCAGTTTCATCTCGTCCGGGTCGTTCAGCGAGATGCGGATGTTCTTCGATTGGGCTGGTGACAGCTCGGCGTTGAAGATGACGATGTCCGGCTCGAACTGTTCGATGAGGACCGCGAGCTCCTCGACCTTCCCTTTCCCGATAAACGTGCGACGGTCGACTTGCTGCCGTTTCTGATCGAGACGGGCGACGACCTCACCTCGTGCCGTATCGACCAATTCGACGAGTTCCCCCATCGATTGTTCATATGTCCAATCGTCGACAGTCGGTAATTGACATCCGACGATAATGACTTTCTCTCGTTGCATAAAAATCCCTCATTCCTATAAGTCTCATCCTCCATCTTACCACGAAACGACGAATGGAGAACGTCCGTTTGTGGTACGATATGAGGAGAAGGAGGAACGTCCATGACGAAACGTAGAAAAGAGTATCCATTGCCTGAATATATCGAGGCGTACTTGTTCCATCTCGGAGCGAGCGGCCGTCAACCGTCGACGCTGAAACGCTATCGGTACGACTTAATCGATGTGCACAAATACTTTCATGACCATAACGTCGAGCTCGATGACCCGGAAGCGTGGCTCGCCGTCCCGCTCGAATCGTGGAAGACGTTCGTCAACGACTTCCTCATCGAAGAGAAGCAATACCAACAAGCGACGGTCGCCCGAATCGTCACCGTCATCAATAGCCTGACCGTCTTTTTGAATCCGCTCCGGAAAAAGATGCTCGCCTATGCCCAGCCGGCCCATACGCTCACCGTCGACCAGATCGCCTCGCCCGCCGAGTTCAGCAAGCTCGTTCGGACGATCCGTTCGACAAGCGGGCTGAGTGAGAACCAGCTTCAGGCCCATCCGTATCTCGTCAATCGGAACGAGCTGAT
Source organism: Exiguobacterium sp. J17977 (assembly GCF_018616375.1). Taxonomy (GTDB): domain Bacteria; phylum Bacillota; class Bacilli; order Exiguobacteriales; family Exiguobacteriaceae; genus Exiguobacterium; species Exiguobacterium mexicanum. Next base: position 72,491 of record NZ_JAEQBB010000004.1, read on the forward strand.
TGTCACGTTGTTCTATAAATATGGACTCCGGGTGCATCATATCATCCGCCTCCGGATGAACGACTTGCATCTCGCGAGCCATGAGTTCGACGTCTATGACCGTCTCGGTAACCGGTTCACATTGAAACTCAGTCAAGAGGACCAGACGCTCCTCATGAACTATTTGGCTGACATCCCGACGCCGGTCCGTCCACGTTGGTACTCAGACGATCCCGTCTTCGTCTCGTTCGACTTCTCCCGGATGACGTTCCGTTGGGTGTATGCGAAGAACCAGCCGAAACAGCTGACAATCGTCATGATCACGAAGATGATGCGCCAATTGAATGAACGCAGCGGTCTCACGCGTTCGGTCACACCGTCGATGCTCCGGAACGCCCACGTCTTGAAGACGTATGCGACCGACATGACGTCACTCGAGCGGATGAACGTGACGTGTATGCATAAAGAGTCATCGCTCCGGCGTTATGAGCAGGCGTATGCGGAGTTCGGCGCGACGCTTTTCGAGTCAGGCAGAGTCACCCCGTAACGAGTCGTCATCTTTGCAGGTGACGACTTTTTATGTAGGATGCCTCGTTATTCCCATACTTACTGTCAGAAAGGTGGTCGTCTTGTGCTCTTTCAGAAAATCCAGTCCGCCCTCATCAGTCTATTCATTATTCCAGTCGTGTTGCCGTTCTTATTCCCCGAAGCGCTCGGGCTGTCATATGGACCTAGTGTGGCCATCTATCTGCTCTATGCGATTCCGATCGTGTTCATCTACGGGACGTTCATGTCGTTGCTGTCCGAGTATATTAGCCAAAAGACGCCATTCCGTTCGAAACGGATGACGTCTTTGGTGTTCCATCTTATCGCTGGCTGGTTGTTCGTGCTTCCATACGGACTATTGTTCGATCCATCCATCTTCGAGACAGGCGTACTTAATTTCGCATCGTTACTCGGAATATGCAGTGCCCTCGTTTTCTATACGGTCGACCAACTGCTCGGCCATCATTTCAACACGTTGTAGTCAGTGGGCCCACTCGTCTCGCAACAATCCGTACACGACGTGATCGACGTAACGGTCATAGAGCCACTCCGCATTGCGGAGCACCCCTTCTTCGAGGAAGCCGAACCGTTCCGGCAAGGCCCGACTCTTCACGTTTCCGGTTGCGACCCGAATCTCGATTTTATCGAGTTTCAAGTCACGGAACCCGTAATCGATAACCGCCTCGAGCGCTTGACTCATAATGCCCTTGCCTTGAAAGTCTTGACCGAGCCAATAGCCGACCGTCCCGCATTTGATGCCCCGGTCGATATCGTTGAAGCCAATCGTCCCGGCGAACTCGCCCTGATACATAATCGCGAACGATTTCGGATACCCGCCCGTCTCCATCAATCCTTTAATTCTGCCTTCGATATTTTGTCGCGAATCCTCGACCGTCTCGGTATAATCGAGCCAACCGAGCCACTCGCGAAGGTATGGCTTCGACGCCATCGTCAACTGGAACAATGCCTCCGCATCATCGATGGTAAACATTCGTAGTTGAAGCTGGTCATTGATGTCATAGTGTAACATGTCGTTTCCCCCTGTCACTTTTCATTTCTTGTGTTCTTAATCATTTTATCGTAAACTATTTGTAAATAATTTGAAAGCGGTGAAAGTATGTAATTCGACATCATGTCATCCACCCAAAATTGAATAGTTCTGGAGGAGAGTCATGATGAAGTCGTTTTACCTGCTGCTGGTCAATCAATGGCTGGCCAATATCGGTGACGTGCTTTATATCGTCGCCTTGATCGCTTTGTTATATCAACAGACCGGTTCCGCTCTGGCCGCCGCCAGTTTCCCGATTGCCGTCACAATCGGCATGACCGTGAGCGGTCTGTTCTTTGCCCGCGTCTTGTCTCGGTTCACCCTCGGTCAGACGTTGCTCGTCACACAACTGTTGAAGACGGTCTTGCTTGGCGCAGTCATCTGGTCTGAGTCGATTCTCGTCCTCGGACTCGTCGTGCTCATCGCCTTCTTGGACGGGTTCGCCCGTCCGGTCCAGGCGTCGTTCATCCCACGGCTGACGACGAATCGTCAACAAGCGAACAGTCTCGTTCAAGGGTCGAACCAGTTCATCCAGCTGGCGATGTGGCCACTCGGTACGATTCTTGTCGCCTCGTTTTCTAGCGCACTTGCTCTGATGATCGCGTTGATGATGTTCATGCTCTCGACGCTCGTCACGTATCAATTCGTCCGTTCCCTTGAGCGCGACGTGACGATAGAAGATGGCGAATCAGACATTTCCCTAAGAGACAGCCTCGCCATCGTGCGAACAGCACCTCACGCTCGCTTAATCACGGTGTTCGTCACGTTCGAATCGTTCGTCAGCACGCTTTGGATTTCGGCGCTCCTGCTCGTCTATCTGGAACGACACCTCCACATCGATACGGGCTGGTGGGGAACGATGAACGCGAGCTTCTTGATCAGCATGATTCTGGCCAGTGCGTATCTGTATCGCGCTCAACGAAGCAGTTCGCTTGGGATCAGCTCCCTGCTGTCGGTCGGGGCCGCCTTATTGTTCGGCGTGACGTCTCATATCGCCTTCGCGCTCGTCGCGCTCGCGGTTCAAGGATACGCCACCCAGCTCCGCATCATTCAGACGAACACGCTGCTCCAGGAAACGACAACGGCCACGCAGCTTCCGTACGTCTATAGCGTCCAACAGACGGCCTATACCCTCGCCTTCAGCATCGGCAGCCTGACGTTCGGAATGCTCGCGGACGGATTGCCGATCGCCATCGTCTATTTAATTGGCGCAGGTTTGACCGTCCCGCTCGTCTGGCTCGGTCGACAAATCGATTTGACGGAAGATGTGATCCAATCCGCATAATAAAACGGCGCCTTCTCAGTCAGAGAGGGCGCCTGTTTTCTGATATGGGAGCTTGTTACGATTGCTCTGAGTAATGCGTCCCGCCAAAATAGATGGTCGGGCTGCCGCGACGGAAACATTTCAATCCGATCGCCGCCTCGACAATCGGGTCCGACATCGTGATGATCTCAAGTACGTTATCCATACCGTATATCCGATAGTGACACAATGTAGCATCATCCGGTTTAATGAACTCCCACAACTGAAAACGCGTCTCTTGGAGCTGCTCGAGATAACCTGATCTCATGTAACGAATGATTTGATGTCCTTCAAACTGGTCATGAGGCGTGATCACCACTCCATCGGCATACGATTCATCGATGACTTCCATGTAGATGATGTCTTCAAAGCGGAGCTTCACGTTCACCACCTCGCTTTGCGGATGGATCTCATCCGCCTCGAGCCGCTCACGGAAAGAGGCGTTCCGTTTCCTAGGGTGGTCGGAGAGCTGTAGATTGAACGTCAGAGTCTTAGGTCCGAGGTCATAATTGAAAGCAAACACATGCATCATCCCGTCATACAGGAACAAATCTTCAAATCTCATTGGAAACCACCTCTCCAGGATGTTCATATTGAAACACACCGTAGCCATATCCTTGCGTCAAATCGCCTCCGATGAACAATGAGACGATTCCGGTTTCGTTTGGGATTAAAAATCGGAACCCTTCCCACTCTTCATAATGTTCCAAGAGTGACAAAAGTTGATGAACAGCTTGTACTTGTTGTCGGGAGACATCACAGCTTACCTTATACGTCTTTGACCACGTCCATTTTCCACTAGATTCAATTGTATGATTGCTTCCGGTCCGCTTCGCCCAAGACTCAAAATGAGATAACAATTTATTTTTGGATAAGACGACTTGGAATGAAGTGACACCGAGTGCGAAGAATAAGTCCGCAATGAATGCCGCAGGGGCAGTCACTTTCGGTAACCCAAATTCCCTCCATTGACTGTCCGGTGCCAAACCATAAACATCCTCCATTTTCAGAGAATACGAATCCGGATCATGAAACGTCTGGCTATGCACCATTATAAAATCGAGAAAAGAAACATCATGTCCCGCTAGCTCAACGGACACAACTGTATCTGTATGTAGCTTGCGATGATACGGGTCATACAAAAACACGAGCTGTTCATTCGAATAGATAACGAACGGTAACGTCAAATCAATCCATCGAAGCTGAATTAATTCTTGCTTCGTCATATGTAAGTTCAGCTCTGAATAATCTGTCACACGATAAGAATCATTCGGCAGACAATCAGACCAAATCGTTTTGAATTGAAACAAATCAATCGTTTGGAACGTTTGCGCGTGTAGATGCTGAACATCTAATGCATCGAAATCCAAAATGTATTCCCCTTTCCATAAACGGTATGCTGAATCGTTCACAAGTGATGTCGTATACTGAAAGAAACCTTGGAATGGAGTGATTGATGATGTCCACCCTTTCACACGAAGAAACAACCGAGTTGTTGAACACTCTCGAAGCGCGCTTTATCTCCAACCCGGAACGACATCCAGATCTCACCTGGCCCGACATCTTGACGCGTCTTCAAGCGGACGACCGTAAACTCGCCACGCTGGCCGAGATGGAGCGGACCGGTGGCGAACCGGACGTCATTCGACTCCCGAACGGCACCTTAGCTTTTTGCGACTGCTCACCGGAAAGTCCGAGCGGTCGACGCAGCCTATGCTATGACGATGCGGCGTTAGCGGCACGAAAGAAAAACAAACCGGTGGGGAGTGCCGTCGCGTTGGCTAAAGAGATGGGCATCGAGCTACTCGACGAAGCAACGTATCGCCATCTGCAGACGCTCGGTACGTTCGACTTGAAGACGTCGAGCTGGATTGCCACCCCAGAATCAATCCGTCAAAAAGGCGGCGCCTTGTTCTGCGACCGCCGCTACGACCACATCTTCGTCTATCATAATGGGGCCGACTCCTATTATGCGGCCCGTGGATTCCGCGGCATGTTCATCCTTTAAGCAAGGCTACGTGCCTTGCTTTTTTCACATGAACAGCCACTGGAAGACGACCGGAATGTACTTGATGAAAAATAGACTAACAGGAACGATTGAGATTACTCTTAACACCCATATATACCAACCGTTAAAATTACGCGTATAAAAGAGCAAAGCACCATAAGCAATGGCATCCCCTGTTACGTTTGGTTCCTCCATATTTGGTGTAAGCAACTCTTTCCATCCTGGAAACGGACCTGACTCAAATAACGAGCCAAATTCTGGCGTGATATCATGTTTTAATCGCACGTACCAAGCCATGATATATGTCGAGATAAAAAGAAGTGACCACATCGTCAAAAAAATATTCAAAATTAATCCTTTCCACGTTTCACTTCGGAAATAAAAGACTCCAATTAAAATCAATACACTAAAAATTACATTGATGATAAATGGTGGCGAAATCGTCAGGATGGAAAACTGATCAGGGGCAAAAACACTTCCAATGAATAAGCTTCTGTTTTGTCCCATCATTGCATCCTCATCGCTTTTTCGTAGGGAAACAGTGCGTCATATAATAGGATATACATGACGACTCCCAGACCGATGCCGACGAGTAGCAAGATTGCACCGAGATGTTTCGTTGTCATGAATACTAGGACAACATGAATCACAATCGTAGCGATGATGCTATCCTCACTCCCTGAACCATCCGTGATTTCTTTTCCGGGTTTAATCAGTAGATAAATACCCACTGTGGAAAACAGTATACCGACACAGGCGATTCCGATAAGATTAATCCATAATGACATTTCTAAAACTCCTTGATCATAAATTCGGTATTTGAAATAAAAATGAATTTCGAATGATTCCCTTTCAAATTTTAGAGTCATCCCCCCAAAATGTCTACCAAAATTTTCAAACTAAAACAGCATACCTGAGTCAGGCATGCTGTTAGTCACTTATTAACGGGTAGAAGCTTTACTTGACCAATGCCTTCCACAATCAGCATCAGTTCCGACACGGCATCTCTTGACGTGAATGGCACTTGGAACACCAGATTTGTTTTTCCCGCACTGACCGTCCGGCTATAGCCGGATTCGATGTTGTACACATTCCCTTTCGCATCACGGAGCTTCACATGGTCGATAAAATAGTTCTCATCGTAATCGTCCCCGTTGACGGAAAGCTGGATTCGCATCGATGTCTGGTCGGCGACGGCACTCCCGACGTCAAGCGAAGAGTCGACATCGTCCGCTTTATAACGGATGACATCTTGCACCGTCACGTGCGTAATCGGGAGGCGCCAATCACCATCGATTGTCTCGGTCGCCCCGTCACCGAATAGCCGAACCGTCTCAATCTCGATTGTCGTCCCTTCAAGTGACGGAATGTCTTTGTCGCCCGCCTCGCTCAACACTTCATACACGAGCGATCCGTTCTCATCGACCATCACGTTCACTTGATGGCTACGCATTACTCCTTTCCCCTTCAATGGTTTCGTATCCGGTACCATCTCATCGATATACGATCCATCTTCACTTCGAACCCGATAATCAAGGCTCACGTCAGTGACGTCTTCCCATCTCGTTTTCTCTTTTGTCAGGACGAAACGGAGCGCAAGTTGATGGCGATCGGCGATGACCCGCTCTAATGTGATGGAAACGTCTTGATTGGTGACGGTCGCGTTCGGTCGCTCTCCTCCGTTCGTCAGCACGACTTGGTCGACGCCACGGTCCCCGAACTTAAATAAACGATCGATGGCGGCAAGTGCTGTACCGTCAAACGACAGGATGAACACGAGCATCGCCGCGGCCGCCATCATCACCACCCCACCGATACGGCGCTGTTTTCTGCGACGCGACCGGTTCGCCTGCTCTCTAATACTGGCATAGCTAGCATCGAACGCCTGGCGGGCCCCGCTCGAGAGTCTTGTATCGTTATGTAATTGTGTCAATCGTTTGTCGAGTTCTTCATTCATACCGATTCACGCTCCTGTCGATAGTAGGTCTTCTTCAACTGTTGTCTCGCCCGCGACAATCGCGCCTTGACTGTGCCTTCCGGTGTGTCGAGTACGTCTGCAATCTCACGGGTCGTCAATTCCATCACATAGCGCAACGTGACGACTTCGCGATACATCGGGGCAAGAGCATGAATCGCCTCGTCGAGTTCAACGCGATATGCATCGTTTACCGCTGTCTCTATGATGATATCGTTCACGCTTGTCTCTCGCTCTCGCTTGCGGATGAGGCGATGACATTCATTCAGCATGATTCGGTATAGCCACGTATGTAGAAATTCGGGGTCACGCAACGTATGCAGTTTCGTATAGGCGAGGAGCACCGTCTCTTGCATCACGTCGGCGACATCCGCTTCATGGCGCAACATGCGTAGTGCACCGCCATAGAGCGTCGACTCATAGTATTGCATCAAGGTGATGAACGCCTCTTCATCGCCTTTTTGCGCCCGCTTGACGAGGCGTCTTCGTTGTTCCATCCGGTCGACCCCCTTTTTTATCTGTCATACATTAGAGTCGACAGCCTCGCGTTTCGTTGCATGAAAAAACTGCAGACGATTCGTCTGCAGTTTCAACCTTACGCGTGAAGCGTGACGTTCAATTCTTCCGCGACCGCCTTGAAGGCGGCGAGCGCACGTTCGAGGTCGTCACGGGTATGTTCCGCCGTCACGATCGTCCGGATACGGGCCTTGCCTTTCTCGACCGTCGGGAAGGCGATGCTCTGTGCGAACACGCCGTGGTCTTTCAGCTTGTCCGAAAACGTGTGCGCGAGCGTCTCTTCGCCGAGCATGACCGGCGTGATCGGTGTCGTCGCATGGCCGATATCGAAGCCGAGGTCACGCAGGCCTGTCTTGAAGAACTCGGTGTTCGCCCATAACTTGTCGAACAGCTCCTCTTCTTCTTTCATGACACGGATCGCCTCACGGTTCGCCGCGACGACCGCTGGCGGATGTGACGTCGAGAACAAGAACGGACGTCCCTTTTGAATCAAGAAGTCACGGATGTCGTTCGAGCAGGCGACATAGCCACCGAGGACACCAATCGCTTTCGACAGCGTCCCGACTTGGAGCGCGACCCGTCCGTCGAGCCCGAAGTGATTGACCGTCCCACGGCCGTTCTTCCCGAGCACGCCCGAGGCGTGCGCATCGTCGACCATAACCGCCGCGTCATACTTCTCGGCGAGTTCGACGATTTCTGGGAGCGGCGCGATGTTGCCGTCCATCGAGAAGACGCCATCCGTGACGACGAGGCGCGTCCGGTAGTCTTGCGTTTCTTTCAACGCCGCTTCTAAGTCGGCGAGGTCGGTGTGCTTATAGATGCGGCGGGCCGCTTTCGTCAACCGGATGCCGTCGATGATCGAGGCGTGGTTGAGCGCGTCACTGATGACGACGTCCTCCGGACCGAGGAGTGCCGACAAGACGCCGAGGTTCGTCGCGAAGCCTGACTGGAACACGAGCGCCGCTTCCGTATGTTTGAACTCGGCGAGCTCGCGTTCGAACGCCTCGTGCATCTCGAACGTCCCGGCGATCGTTCGGACCGATCCTGTGCCGGCCCCGAACTGTTCGACCGCTTCAATCGCTGCTTGTTTCAAGCGCGGATGGTTGGCAAGTCCGAGATAGTTGTTCGACGACAGCTGGACGAGCGACTTGCCGCCAATCGTGACCTCATTCGCTTGCGCCGACTCGAGCGGTACGAGCGAGCGGAACGTGCCCGCTTGTTTCATTTCATTGACTGCTTCTGTAATATGTTCAAATGCCATATCGATTCCCCCCTGTTATGGTATTAAGACGACCTTTCCACATTTCCCGGCCCGCATGAGCTCGAAACCTTGCTCGAACTCCTCGAGCTTGAACACGTGCGTGATAATCGGTTCGACGTTCAATTGACCTGTCGCGAGTAGCGTCGACACTTGGCCCCACGTCTCATACATCTTACGTCCGGTGATGCCTTGTACACGCACCCCTTTGAAGACGACGTCACGCGTCAAGTCGATCGCGACCGGCTTGGCTGGGAGTGACAACACGTTGACGTCCCCGCCGGCCGTGACCATCTTGAACGCCTGGTCGATGGCGACCGGATGTCCGCTCATTTCACAGACGACATCGATGCCGTCCCCGTCGGTCTCGTCCATGATCAATTCGAGCGGATTTTGCTCGAGGCTGTTGATGACGACGTCTGCACCCATGTCCTCGGCGAGCTTCAACCGGTACGGGTTGACGTCAATCGCATAGACGCGGCTCGCACCGGCAGCCTTGGCGACGCCGACGGCCATGAGCCCGATCGGTCCACAACCGACGATGGCGACCGACTTGGCCGACACGTCACTCGCGAGCACTGTATGGACGGCGTTGCCGAGCGGTTCTTGAATCGAGGCGAGTTTCGCCGGCATCGACTCTGGGTTGACCCACAAGTTCTCTTCGGGCATGACGACGTACTCAGCGAAACAGCCTTGCGTGTCGACACCGATGATTTTCGTGTTCTTACAGATGTGATACTGCCCGCGCAAACACTGTTTACACTGGTGACAGACGATATGCGTCTCGGCCGATACGGTCTGTCCGATTTGGATGCGTTTCGTTCCTTCCCCGAGCGCCACGACTTCCCCCGCGAACTCGTGACCGAACACGTATGGCGGCTTGACCCGGCTCTTTGCCCAGTCGTCCCACTCATAAATGTGGACATCGGTCCCGCAAATCGATGTCGCTTTCACTTTGATTAACACTTCCCCGGCTCCTGGTGTCGGGATTGGCACTTCGACCAATTGGGCCCCGAATCCGGCCGTATGTTTTTGAATCGCTTTCATCACAGGTGTCGTTGCTTCCTTCTCTGTCGTAGACACGAGCTGCTCCATTGAAAACGTCCCCCTCTTCATCTCTTAATCGAACTTCACGTTCCCTTTCATCTTGTCATAAAATGACGAACCTGAGAAGATAGAACGTCGATTTTTCAAACAAAAAAGAGAAGCCATCCGCGCCGATGGCTTCTCTTACAAGAATAGGACCTATGTCCCGACCGCAAGCTCATCGTGGTTCGATGATGAGCTTGATTGCCGTTCGTTCTTCTCCGTCAATCATGATATCGGTGAACGCCGGGATGCAAATCAAATCCAGCCCGCTCGGCGCGACGAAACCACGCGCGATCGCGACCGCTTTGATGGATTGATTGAGCGCCCCGGCGCCGATTGCTTGAATCTCACACGTTCCTTTTTCACGAAGTACGCCAGCGAGTGCACCCGCCACGGAGTTAGGATTCGATTTTGCCGAAACTTTGAGTACGTCCATTCTTGTTTCCCCCTCGGGTAGGTTGTTCAATCAAACCATACGGTCTGATCATCTAGGTGTATGCGTTCGATTTTCGTGGCTCGTTTCGATTGGTCATCGATTGTGATTAAAACTCCATTTAATTGTTCCCGTCCCTCGGCAACTTCAAACCGGGCCGGGAGCTGGGTGATGAATTTTCTTAAGACAATCTCGGCATCCATGCCGAGCACCCCGTCGAGCGGTCCCGTCATCCCGACGTCCGTGATATACGCCGTGCCGTTTTGTAGGATGCGGTTGTCAGCCGTCTGGACGTGCGTATGGGTACCGACGACGGCTTGGACGCGCCCGTCAAGGTGATACCCCATCGCAATCTTCTCACTCGTCGCCTCGGCGTGCATGTCGACGAAAATCGCATCGACCTCGCCCCGAATCTCTTCGACGAGCGCGTCGACGGTGCGGAACGGACAGTCGAGCGACGGTAAGAACACCGTCCCCATCGCGTTGATGACGGCGAGCTTCTTCCCGCCTTGTTTCAACACCATCATCCCGACACCCGGCGTGCCGTCCGGATAGTTGGCCGGACGGACGATGCGGTCGGCATCATCAATCCAGTCAAAGATGTCACGGTTGTCCCAAGTATGATTCCCCATCGTCACGCCATGGAACCCAAGCTCAAGAAATTGTTGGTATATTTTTTTTGTGATACCGCGCCCGTTGGCTGCGTTTTCACCGTTGACGAGCATGAACGTCGGGCTATACTTGCTCTTTAAGCGTCCGATTTGGGCGCTCAAGATGTCACGACCCGGTTTTCCGACCACGTCGCCGATAAATAAGATTTTCATAGTCTTGTCCTCCTCCAATAGAAAAAGCGGAGAATGTCTCCGCTCTTGTTACTTCGCATAATCGACGGCACGCGTTTCGCGAATGACCGTCACTTTGATTTGACCTGGATAGTCAAGCTCATCTTCGATCCGTTTACAGATGTCGCGGGCCATCTTGTTCGCCACGACGTCGTCGACGACGTCTGGGCGGACGATGATCCGGACTTCACGTCCCGCTTGGATGGCATATGACTTCTCGACTCCTTCGAACGACTCACAAATCGCTTCAAGGCGCTCAAGGCGTCGGATATAGCTTTCGAGCGTCTCTTGACGGGCTCCTGGCCGCGCCGCTGACAAGGCGTCAGCCGCTGCGACGAGAACCGCGATCGTCGACGTCGCTTCGACGTCCCCATGGTGCGAGGCAATCGAGTTGATGACGACCGGATGCTCTTTGTACTTCGTGGCGAGCTCGACACCGATCTCGACGTGGCTTCCTTCGACCTCATGGTCGATGGCTTTCCCGATATCGTGGAGGAGACCCGCTCGCTTGGCGAGGGTAACGTCTTCCCCGAGCTCGGCGGCCATCATGCCGGCGAGGTGGGCCACCTCGACCGAGTGGGCGAGCACGTTTTGACCGTAACTCGTCCGGTAACGCATACGTCCGAGCGTCTTGACGAGGTCCGGATGGACGCCGTGGATGCCGGCTGAGAATGTCGCTTCTTCCCCGTATTCACGGATGCGTTCATCGACTTCACGACGTGATTTCTCGACCATCTCTTCAATGCGGGCCGGATGGATCCGACCGTCTTGAACGAGTTTTTCGAGCGTCATCTTGGCGATTTCACGACGGACCGGGTCAAATCCAGACAGGATGACCGCTTCCGGCGTGTCATCGATGATGAGATCGATGCCGGTGAGTGTCTCGAGCGTGCGGATGTTACGTCCTTCACGTCCGATAATCCGCCCTTTCATCTCATCACTCGGCAAGTTGACGACAGATACCGTCGTCTCGGCGACGTGTTCGGCCGCATAACGTTGCATCGTGAGAGACAAGAGGTGTTTCGCTTTTTTATCAGCTTCTAATTTTGCTTTTTGCTCGATTTCTTTTTGAAGGAGAGCAGCATCGTGAAGCGCTTCCTGCTTCGCTTCGTCCATGATGATGGTCCGTGCTTCTTCTTTCGACAAGGCTGCCACGCGTACGAGTTCTTGGCGCGCCTCCTCATATAATTCCTCCACTTTGCTCTCGAGCGTTTCCGCTTCACGCTTCCGTTTCGCGAGGGCAGCCTCACGTTCATCCAACGCGTCTTCTTTCCGTTCGAGCATGTCTGCTTTCCGGTCGAGAAGCTCTTCTTTTTGGACGAAACGATTTTCTTTCACTTTCTGCTCTTCACGTCGTTCGCGCAATTCTTGTTCGGTTTCATTGCGAAGTTGAATCATCTCTTCTTTTACTTCAAGCCGTGCTTCTTTTTGCATCGCTTCCGATTGTTGTCGCGCTTGCTCTACAATCTTGGTCGCTTCCGTCTCGGCACCTTGAATCTTCGCTTCGGCGATCGATTTACGCACAAAAAAACCTGCAACAAAAGCTATCGGCAAAAGGAGGATCAGAATAAGCTCTAATAGCCATTCCATCATGTTCACCTCCCTTTCGCAAGGTTATTTTATTTTTTCATGAATGAAAACGCGAGCGAGCCCGCGTATAGCTTTATTGTACTTATTTACCTGTTAGAATGCAATGCACGGACAGGATAGAACTACCAATTCGTCAGAAAATTATACTGAAAAAATCTCGCCTGAACCGTGTCAGGCGAGAAATGTTACTTAATCTTCGTCTAAGAGTGAGAGGACGTCATCGTTGTCAGCTTCGACCGTGACCGTCTTTTCACCGTTGAGACCGTAATGGTCGCGGATGCGTTCTTCGACCGATGCGGCCACCGACGGGTTCTCTTTCATATACTGCTTCGCGTTCTCACGGCCTTGACCGAGACGCTCCTCGTTGTACGAGTACCACGCGCCGCTCTTTTGAACGATATCGAGGTCGGCCCCGATGTCGATGAGCTCGCCTTCACGCGAGATTCCTTCGCCGTACATGATATCGACTTCTGCCGTCTTGAACGGTGGCGCGATCTTGTTTTTGACGACTTTGATTTTCGTCCGGTTCCCGACCATGTCTTGGCCTTGTTTGAGCGTTTCAGCACGACGGACTTCGAGACGGACCGACGAATAGAACTTGAGGGCACGACCACCAGGTGTCGTTTCCGGGTTACCGAACATGATTCCGATTTTCTCACGGATTTGGTTGATGAAGATGACGATTGTCTTCGACTTGTTCGTCGCACCAGACAATTTACGGAGCGCTTGGCTCATGAGGCGGGCTTGAAGACCGACGTGTGAGTCTCCCATCTCCCCTTCAATCTCGGCTTTCGGAACGAGTGCCGCAACCGAGTCGACGACGAGGATATCGACCGCACCAGAGCGGACGAGGGCTTCCGCGATTTCAAGGGCTTGTTCCCCTGTATCCGGTTGTGATAAGAGCAACTCATCGATGTTGACGCCCAAGTTTTGTGCGTATTTCGGGTCGAGCGCGTGCTCGGCGTCGACGAAGGCAGCTTGTCCGCCGCGTTTTTGAACTTCAGCGATGGCGTGAAGCGCCACCGTCGTCTTACCTGACGATTCAGGTCCGTACACTTCGATGACACGACCACGTGGATAACCACCTGCACCGAGGGCGATGTCGAGGGCGATTGAGCCTGACGGGGTCACCGAAACTTGCTGATCTGTATTTTCACCGAGGCGCATGATTGAGCCTTTACCGAATTGTTTCTCAATTTGGCGTAATGCCATTTCTAACGCTTGTTTACGATCACTCATAGATTAATGAGCCTCCTTTGATTGATACTTTCATTATAAGCGAAGCGAAGACGATACACAAGTTTTTTACGAACGTTTATTCGCCTTTTTTCATTTGTTGCAGGAGCGCCCACATTCCATCTTTCGTAGCCCGGGCTTGAATGACATGCCGCTCTTGATGCGGGTAATCACGTTCGATCACGTCAATCCCGTCCGGTGACCGGATGCCGATGAACACTTTTCCGACCGGTTGACCCGAACTTGACGTCGGGCCGGCCTCGCCGGTGAACGCCAGCCCATAATCCGTTCCGGTCTGACGCGTCAGACCGAGGATCATTTCAAAGGCGACTTCTTTTGAGACGACCGAGTGTGACTCAATTGTAACAAGCGACACCCCTAAAAACCTATTTTTTAGCTCGTCGGAGTATGTGACGACCCCGCCCTTGAACACCGAGGAAGCCCCTGGAACCGCCGTGAGCATCGCTTGGGCTTGACCGCCCGTGAGCGATTCGGCAATCGACAGCGTCGCCTGGCGCGCCTGGAGCTCGTGAATCAGCCGTGTGGCGAGCGTATCGTCGTCCGAACCGAAATAATAACGGCCGACCCGGGCCAAAATTTCTTGTTTCATCCGGTCAATCATCTGTCGCGCCTCGGTCTCGGTCTCGGCGCGGGCGCTGATGCGCAGTCGTGCCTCGCCCGATTCGGCGTACGGCGCGACCGACGGGTTCGATCCGGTCATCAAATCGGCGACGGCCGCGTCGAGCGCCGACTCGCCGATCTCATAAAAGCGCAACGATTCAGAGACGATGGTCATCCCGCCGAATTTTTCTGGGAACGTGGCGTCGACGATTGCTTTCATCTCCCACGGGACGCCCGGTAACAACAGCCAGGTCGGTTCGTCTTCAATCCACATCCCGGGCGCGAGACCGACCGGGTTGGTGAGCACTTCGGCCCCAGTCAAAACGTCGGCTTGCCGCGCATCACCCTCGTTCGGTTCACGTCCGCGCGAGGCAACGAAACGACGGATCGTCTCGAGCGAAGCCTTGTCACGGATCAGTGGACGGCCGAGCACATCGGCGAGTGTCGTTTTCGTGATATCATCCGCTGTCGGCCCAAGGCCGCCGGTGACGATGACGAATTCACTTCGTGCCCGCGCTTGTTCGAGCGTCGCTCGCAACCGCTCCTCGTTATCCCCGACGACTACATGATACAGCACGGACAGGCCGTATTTCGATAGCTGTTCTGACAAGTAACGGGCGTTCGTGTTCGTGATTTCCCCTAAGAGCAGTTCAGAGCCTACCGCAATGATTTCGGTGCGTTTCATCCAAATTCCTCCCCCCCAATAAAAAAACGAGCTGTTCGGCCAAGCTGAACAACTCGTCTATGCCGATGGTTACATCGACTTTACAATGATCTTATAGTTTTGTGCGAAATATTCGGCCCCTGAGTAAATCGTCAAGACGAGCGCGAGCCACATGGCCCATTCGCCGAACGGGATGCCGACATAGCTGAAAATCGGGTTGCCGAACAGCAGGAAGATGATGGCAAAGAGTTGGACCCATGTCTTCGCTTTGCCCGACTTCCCGGCCGCGACGACAATCCCTTCATCGGCCGCCACGAGACGAAGTCCCGTCACCGCGAACTCACGCGAGAGAATGACGACGACGACCCATGCCGCGACGAGGTCCATCTCGACGAGCAGGACGAGTGCCGCCGTGACGAGTAGTTTGTCAGCGAGCGGATCCATGAACTTCCCGAAGTTGGTGACCAAGTTGTGCTTCCGGGCGAGATGCCCGTCGAGCCAGTCAGTGATAGCGGCGATCGTGAATACGACGCCTGCGATGAATTGATGGAGCGGTACGTCCGCCCCGAGGAAAGCGATGTCTCCCCAATCAAAATCTACGGCGAGTAAGACGACGAACACGGGGATGAGCAATACCCGTAACATCGTCAAACGGTTAGGTAGGTTCATCGAGAACTCCTCCTCTAGAAGGAGAGTCAACTTATTCTGCGTCGACTCTCTTTACAAATATATTTTGTGTGACCGGCGAGTCGGCTAATTCAAGCTCCCGGCCATTGACAACAATTTTCTCGACCCCACCGATCAAGCCGATTCGGATGCGAAGCGTATCCGTCTCCGCGTCCTCGATGACGATCGGGTTTTGTTTCGATTGGTTCGGATATTCCGGAGCGAGGAACGGTCCTTCGAGTGAGGTGTCCCGAACACCGACATAGGTAGCCGGTGACTCTTTCACATGAATCTCCGTCGTCAATTTATCGGTTGTCGCGATCTCATACGTGAGGTCTGCCCCGTTCGTCGACGCGACCGCAATCGGTCCCGTCTCTTCGGCCGGTTCTTCTTCGACCGGCTCTTCGGCCGGCGGTTCTTCCTCGACCGGCTCTTCTTCCGGCACATCCTTGTTTTGATCGATGGATACGCTTGAATTCGTCTGTTCTGTTTGCGACGCGTTTTGGTCGCCGAAATCAAGATTGCGGACGACGTAATAGACGGCCGTCATCAACAGGAAGGCGACGAGCACGAGCATGACTTTCGGTACCCAACGCGAGACACGGCTCGACGTCTCGGACGCTTTCGAATAGGTTTGCTTACGCGATAATTGAACGGTCGGTTGCGGCTCGATTTTCGGCAAGTCTTTCGCATACGTCTCGTACAGTTCATCGACATCGAGCCCTAACGATTCCGCATACGTCTTGATGAACGCCCGTGCATAGAACGAGCCAGGGAGATTTTTGTAATCACCTTCCTCGATCGCGATGATATAGCGTTTTTGAATCTTCGTCGTCTGCTGGATTTGGTCGAGCGTCAAACCGCTCGCCTCACGCCTTTGTTTCAAAAAAGTCCCTAGTTCTGTCACAGGGGTCCACACCTTCCATTCAAGTAGTTATTCAAACCATTCTGCCTCACGATGTGTCTCTTGAGGAATGATAATCTCCTCGTCTTGTGAGTTCCTCAGTTCGATGATGTAATCAAAGTCTTCGAACACGCAATCGGTGTTGCGCACGTAAAGGTCCGGATGCTCGATGACTTTTACGGACGGCAGCCGCATGACTTCTCGAATCAATTGACGATGGCGTTCATCCATCGTACGCGTCGAGACGGCACCGTCGATGATATAGACGTGGTCCCCTTCGCGTTCTTCTTCGAACAGAGACGTCCGCACCGTCTGCTTCATGAGCGTCGATGACAGGAACAGCCAGCGCTTGTTCGCGCAGACGCTCGCCGCCACAATCGACTCGGTCTTCCCGACACGCGGGTTGCCCCGCACCCCAATCAACAAGTGCCGCTCTTCTTTCATCAGTTCGGCGACGAAGTCGACGAGGACACCTAAGTCCTCGCGGACGAAACGGAACGTTTTCTTGTCATCGTTGTCGTGTTCGATGTAGCGGCCATGGCGAATCGCGATCCGATCCCGGAGTTTCGGGCGCCGGAGCTTGATGACGACAATGGCTTCCATCTTGCGCAAAATATGTTCCAGACGATGGACGTGATCCGCTGCCGGGGCCTTTAACAGCATGCCGCGACGCTGGAGATCGACGCCGTTAATCGTCACGATTGAAATTTGAAGCATCCCCATCAGTGAAGCGATATCCCCTAGGATACCGGGCCGATTTTGGCAAAGTTCATATTCGAGATACCATTCTTCGAACTTATGATCCATCTCGTCCACCCTTTCTGATGTGTGCTCGCTACCTTGTTCATTCTAAATTATTTTAGAAGAATTGAAAAGAACTCGTTTCAGTCGTGGCGACAAAGTTTTATACCCAACCGCCATCGATGCGGAGCACGGCACCCGTCATATAGGCGGCGGCTGGAGAGCAGAGGAAACGAATCGTCTCCGCCACGTCCTCAGGCCCACCTAACCGGCCGAGCGGAATCTCCTCACGGGCGGTTTGTTTCGTCTCTTCTACCGTATCATTCATCGGGGTGTCAATCCACCCCGGCGTGACCGCATTGATGCGGACATGGAACGGTCCCGCCTCACGGGCGAACGCTTTGACGAATCCGAGCTGGGCGGCCTTGACCGTCGAGTAGAGGACTTCCCCGGCTGCACCGACCTCACCCCAGACGCTCGAGACGACGACGATATCGAGCGGCTGGTCGTATGGCTTCTGCCCGACAACGTGTTGTACAAGTTGAACCATCGAGCGAACGTGAATCCGGTATAACCGATCGAGCTCGAGGAGCGACTGATCGACGAGCAGCCCGTAGGCGTGGTTGCCGGCGACGTGGACGATGCGGTCGACCTGTCCGAGTGTGTCTAGCCAAGCCTCGAGTCCGGCCTCATCATCGAGGTCACACGTGACGACCTCGGCCGTCAGTCCTTCGCTCGCGACGAACGCACGTAGCGTCTCCGCCTGCGTATGCGCCTGCAAGATAAGGTCATCGTCCCGGAACGACCGGGCGACGGCACGACCGATTGCCCCGCTCGCTCCCGTGATGAGCGTCGTCACGGCTTCTTGACGATGCAGACGGTCCGGTGATCGGCTTGGAAGAGACGGTCATACGCGGCGTACAGATCATCGAGTGAAATCGCATCGAGCAAATCAGGGATGTCGAACATGTTACCGCCGCTGAGCGCATAGCGGGAGAACTGGTTAGCGATGAACTCAGGTGAGTTGAGCGCCTTCAAAAATTGCCCTTTCATCATGCGCTTCTTGCGGTCGAGCGTCTCGGCACCGAGTTCGAGCGGACGCTCGAGGGAGGACGTGATGCGGTCGACGAACGTGTCGACGTGCGGCGTCTCCATCGACAAGACGGCGAAGGCGAACGTCTCTTCTGACGTATAGTCGAACGAGAACGCGTCATCGATCAACCCTTCGGCATACAGTTCCGCATAGAGCGGTGCCGTCGTGTCGAACAAGGCATGCATGAGAAGTTCGACGATGAGCTCTTGCTTCATGCCATCCTTGCCGGCGAGCGGCGTATCTTTATAGCCGATCATCACTTTCGGGACGGAGACGTCCATCTCGATGATGCGTTCGGCCAGGTACACCGTCTCCGGCTCCTCGATGGCTTCGCGCGCTGTCAACAGCGGTTGCGGGAACGTCTTCGCCGCCTGGTTAGCGGTGATTTCGGCGAGAATCGCGTCCGGTTCGATATTCCCGACGACGAACAGTACCATGTTGCTCGGATGATAGAACGCCTGGTGGCAACGATATAGATCGTCGGCCGTGATGGCGCTGATCGATTCGATCGTCCCGGCGATGTCGATTTTGACCGGGTGTTCGGCGTACATCGCCTCAATCAAACCGAAGTAGAGCCGCCAGCCCGGATTGTCTTGATACATCTGAATCTCTTGGCCGATGATGCCTTTCTCTTTTTCGACCGACGCTTCCGTGAAGTACGGCGCTTGGACGAAGTCGATTAACGTCTTCAAGTTCTCGCTGACGTTCGACGTCGCACCGAACAAGTATGCCGTCCGTGTGAACGACGTGAACGCGTTCGCCGAGGCGCCGAGACGACCGAACTGTTGGAACACGTCGCCGTCCTCTTTCTCGAACATCTTATGCTCGAGGAAGTGGGCGATCCCGTCCGGTACGTCGACCCAGTCGTCTAGCTTGAACCGACGGTCGATCGACCCGTATTTGGTCGTGAACGTGGCGTACGTTTTCTCATAGCCGGTCTTTTTCAATAAGTAGACCGTCAATCCGTTCTCGAGGACGGTGTGATGAAGCGTCTCTCCGACGTTTGGAAAATCGAGTCTCATGCGGTTCCCCCCTTTAAACAATAGACGGCCTGGAGCGTCAATCGGTTCGCGAGCGCGGCCACGTCTTGACGCGACGTCCGTTCGATAATCGCCATCTCTTCGTCGAGCGAGAACGGACGGATGTCCGAACCGCTCATCCAAGCGATCAGTTGGCGCGGATTGTCGCCGAGTTGGCGACGCTGATGGAATAACATCGCTTTCGTCTGTTCGAGCGTCTCCTCCTCGAACGTGCCGGCTTGAAGGTCGGCCAGCTGATCGGCGATAATTGCCTCGGTCTTCGCCTGGTTCGAGGCATCGATTCCGGCATAGACGAACAACATCCGGCTGAGCGAGCTATACTGCGAGGCCGCGTAATAGGCCAGACTCTCTTTTTCGCGGACGTTCATGAACAGTTTCGAGTGCGGGAATCCGCCGAACAGGCCGTTGACGACTTGCATCCGGACGGCGTCCTCACTTCTCGGGTCGATGTCGACCTGATAGGCGAGGTGCAACTTGCTCTGATTGATGGCTTGATGTTCCTCGAGCCGCTGGAACTCACGGTCGACCGGCTGGGGATACTCTCGAACGAGGCGTTCGCCGAGCCCTTCGAGCGGGGCGAACGCGTCCGTCACTTGTTCGCGGTTGACGTCACCGACGACATAGACATCGACGCGGTCGTGGCGAATCATCGATGCATACGCCTCGAACAGCGTGCGCGGTGTCACGTGTTCCAACTGGTCAAGTGTCCCGAGCGACGGGATGGCGAGTTCTCCGCCGAGCAGCTCTTGGAGACGTTGCTGGGCGAAGCGCATCTTGTCATCGTATACCGATTCAATCCGTTGACGTTGAAGGCGGGCCTCTTGCTCGACGATGAGCGGTTGGAACGCCCCGTCATAGGCGTTCGGACGAAGTAGCACTTCCTCGAGCAGTTTGATGGCTTGAGCGAGCACCGGTTCGCCGACGAGGTCATCGTTCACGACTTCGAGCTGGAACTGGATGATATGCTCTTTCCCGACTTTCGATGCCCCGGCGTACAGGCTCGCGTCATATAGTTGTTCAAGCGGAGTGTGGAACAGCTCGATTGACGGATAAGCTTCCGTCGCCTTTTCCATCACATACGGCAACAAGGCGCGGGCTGCAATCGTCTCAGGCGACAAGGGCGCCGCGAACGAGACGAGACACGTCGTCGTCTTGAATTTTTGGGTCGGGTAGACCGAATAGTGCAATCGCTGTTGGAATTGTTCGATTCCTTTCATAACTGGATCTACTCCTTCTTCTTCGTTTTAAAGACATCGGCACCGCGGGCGTATTCTTGGTCGGGCACACCAGCCACGACGTTGGCGTAACGGGCCGCCGTAAATAAGTAATCACTCAATCGATTGTAGTATGGGAGTTGACGGACGGCCGCATCGACATTGACGAGCTCTCGTTCGACCCGGCGACAGACGGTGCGCGCCACGTGCAGGCTTGCCGCTCCGACACTGCCTCCCGGCAAGATGAACCGGACGAGCTCGGGACATTTCACTTCGAGCTCGTCAATCCACGTCTCGAGCTCGGTGACGATGACTAAATCGACTTGTTGGGGCGGATTTTGTTTATACATCAGCTCAGAGCCAAGGTCGAACAAGTCGTGTTGAATTCGTGTCAGTTGGGTCCGGAGCGTCTCGTCCGTCTGATGGGCGAGCGCGAGACCGATGTGACTGTTCAGCTCGTCTAACAATCCCATCGCCTGGATGTGGGGATGGACTTTCAAGACGCGCCCGCCGATGAGCGACGTCTCGCCTTTGTCCCCGCCTCGTGTGTAAAGTTTCATGTCGTTTCCTCCTTAATGCCACAAATGGTGACCCATAGGAGTCACCATTGTCGTTATGCCTGCGGTTGCGTGTAAGGGAGACGGATTGTGAACGTCGTCCCTTCCCCGAGCGTGCTCGAGACGTCGACCGTGCCTTGATGGGCATCGATGACGTTCTTGACGATGGCGAGACCGATTCCGGTACCCGCCTTGCCGCCGCTCGTCCGTGCTTTATCCGCTTTGTAGAATCGTTCGAACACGAACGGCAAATCTTCTTTCGGGATGCCACTGCCCGTGTCGGACAGTCGAATCACGAAACCGGTCTCTTCTTCGCTCGCCTCGAGTCGAATCGAGCCGGACTCGGTATGCGCGATGGCGTTGCCGATCAAATTCGTGAACACTTGTTCCAATCGGTCCCCATCCGCCTCGATCGTGTGACGCGGCGCTTCAGTCGAGAGCATGATGCCTTTCTCGTTCGCCATTTGGTTGAACTTGCGCATGACGCGCGGTAAAAACTCACCGAGGTCGAACGTCGCGAATTGCATCGTCTCTTTGCCTGATTCAATCCGTGCCAAATCGAGTAAGTCGTTGACGAGACGGGCGAGCCGGAGTGACTCGTCGTAGATAATCGACGCGAATTCTTTCGTCGCATCATCACTCTCGGTCATGCCGTCGATAATCGCCTCGGAATACCCTTGGAGCGTCACGAGCGGGGTCCGGAGTTCATGGCTGACGTTGGCAACGAAATCGGTCCGCATCTTGTCGAGACGGTGGCTCTCCGTCGTGTCCCGGATGACGACGACGGCGCCTTCGAAATCGTCCTCGCCAAGGAGCGGTGTCACGGTCAACGTGTAATAATGGTCGTGCTGTTTCACTTCAATCGTCTTCTCCGGAGCCCCGGCGACGACATCTTCATAGAGCGACAACACGACTTCGTGCGGTTGCTCGTCAATGAGGAGAGGCTGGGCTTGTGGGTTCGTCACGATGACGTTCGCATGGCGGTCGAGCGTGATGACCCCATCGGCCATCGACCGTAAAATCGAGGCCAGTTGCAGTCGTTCCCGATCGAGGGCGTTCACATATGTCGACAGCTGACTGCTCATCGCATTGAACGAGCCGGCCAGTTCGCCGATCTCATCGTTCGATTTTTGCACGAGACGCAGGTCGAACTGTCCTTCCCCCGTCTTGTTGACGGCGTCGCGCATCTCCCGGAGCGGTGCTGTGATGCGCGTTGATAAGAAGAACGCGAACACGGTCGTGACGATGATGGCCGAGGCGACCGTCCAAAAGATGATCGTCCGGGCCCCTTCGTTCGCGCTCGAGATCGCATCGAGCGGTTCAATCAAATAGAGCGTATACTCGCCCGTCTCGAGTGAGAACGTCGTCCGATATGCGAGCGCGGCCTGGTCGTCGAACGACGAGAAGTTTCCAATCGATGTCTCTCCGACGGCTTGATAAGCGCCCCAGTCTTGACGTGCCAATTCAGTCATGAGCCCATCGACTTCGGTCCCGAAATTCGAGCGGACCGTCCCGTTCTCCAATATATAATTGGCGCCATACACTTCGATAATTTGATCGACCGTCCGTGACGCGTCGCCTTCTTGAAGCAAAACGGATTGGACTTGTCCTCCGAGCTTGGCCAGATGGCCCCGCTCCTGATCAATATGGAACGAGTTGAAAAACTCGAGCATCAAGACGGAGACGATGAACAAGATGAGACTGACCAATACGAGAATCGTCAACCACAACTTTGTGACGATGCTATTGCGGCGAATCATCACTCACTGACGACTTCGAACTTGTAACCGACACCCCATACCGTCGTGATCATATGCGCGGCTTCTGGAGAGACCCGGTTCAACTTTTCCCGGAGTCGCTTCACGTGCGTGTCGACCGTTCGAAGGTCTCCAAAGAATTCATAGTTCCACACTTCTTTTAGCAACTGTTCCCGTGAGAACACTTTGTCGACTTGCTTCGCTAAGAAGAACAACAGTTCATACTCTTTCGGCGTGAGCGCGATTTCTTCCCCGTCGACCGTGACACGGTGCGCGTCATTGTCAATCGTCAAGTGCGGGAAGACAATCAAGTCTTTTGATTTTTCAGCCGTACGCAAATATTTCGTCGAGCCTGAACGGCGAAGGAGCGCCTTGACGCGCAAGACGACCTCGCGAGGGCTGAACGGTTTGACGATATAATCGTCGGCACCGACCTCGAACCCTTGGACACGGTCGACCTCTTCCCCTTTGGCCGTCAACATGATGACCGGTGTCGCCTTCGACTTGCGAAGCTCGGTACACACTTCGACACCGTCCATTTTTGGCATCATCAAGTCGAGCAGGATGACATCAAAATCATGCTCGAGGGCGAGCTGTAGCGCCTCTTCCCCGTTTGTCGCTTCGACGATGACATACTGTTCCCGTTCCAAATACATTTTTAATAGGCGGCGAATTCTTTCCTCGTCGTCGACCACTAAAATTTTAGTTTTATTAGCCATCCACAAAACCTCCTAATCGAACCTTCACAAGATGTAGCGATTGTTGCACAATTGTGAACATTCCGCTCTCTTTCATAACTATACCACTCTATTATTTGGCTTCACAACGGTCAGTTGATAGCGCCATGAAAAAAGAAGCCACCGAAGTGACTTCTTTGTTTACGCATACGAATGCAAACCGGCGATGACAAGGTTGACGAAGACGAGGTTGAACATGATGACGGCGAATCCACCGACACATAGCCAAGCCGCTTTCGTTCCTGTCCAGCCACGCTGGATGCGCATATGCAAGTAATAGATATAAATGAGCATCGTGATGAGTGCCCACACTTCTTTCGGGTCCCAGCCCCAGAAACGGTTCCAGGCGATTTGGGCCCAAATCATCGCGAAGATGAGGCCGCCAAGGATGAACACCGGCAAGCCGATGGCAATCGACCGGTAACTGATTTCGTCAGCGAGGTCGAGGTCGACCTTCTTCGCGAGCGGCTGTAACGCCTCAGCGACGCGCTTGCGCAAGATGACGAAACGGAGCAACACGTAAATCACGACGCCGGCGATAACCGACCAAATGAGTGTGTTCAATTTCAACGTATTGATGAACGTCGGCAACTCGAGTGACAAGCCGCTGGCACCAGAGACGAGCTGCGCCCCTTCCGGTACGAACAGCATCGGCATGAAGTACTCATACGACTCTTGCGTCCCGCGGTCGTTCGTGAACTCGACGACGCCACCGGCGCCAATCGCCTTGAAGAGCATCGAGACGAGAATAAAGCCGAGCGTACACATGAGCACGAACATCGTAACTTCGAGCCACGTCCGTGATTTCGACTGCTCGCGCATCGACGTCTCGTTCAGCAAGAAGATGAGACCGGACGCAAAACTGATGGCCAGAATCCCTTGCCCGAGCGCTGCGGTCGTGACGTGAATCTTCAACCAGACGCTGTTCAAGGCCGGGATGAGCGGTGCCACTTCACTCGAGAACATCGAGGCGAACGCGATGACGAGCAACGCCACCGGCATGGCGAACAACCCGAGCACATCATTTTTATAAATCCCGTACACGACGAGGAAGCCGAGCACCATCATCATTCCGAAGAACGTCGTGTATTCGTATAGGTTCGATACCGGCGCATAGCCGACCCCGACCCACCGTAAAATAAAGTATCCCATTTGGGCGATAAAGCCGATGACCGCCAGTATGAACGCATATTTGCCGTAGGCGATGCGGTTGACGTTACGGTCTTTGCGCATCCCGCTGACCGCGATCGTGAACAACACGGTCGCGACAGCGTACAGGATGAACGCGATGAAGAGCAAACGACTGCTCCACTGAATCCACTCCATTATGATTCCCCTCTTTCATTGGTTGAGTTGTCGTCTGTCTTTTTTTCGAACCGTGCCTGATCTTCCCAGATCGGCAGGCCATGTTTCTCTAGGAGCGGTGTGATTTCGCGGTTGAGCGAAGATGGGTTCTTATTCGTGAAACCGGCGATGAGCACGTCCGTCTCGCCTTGACGGCGAATCCAGATGCGGCGATGCGGCCAATACATGCCCATCACGATTCCGACCATGAAGATGATGCCACCGACAATCAACACCGGGTACGTCGAGTCACTCTTGACGCGCAGACCGCTCGTGCTCGCCATCTCCGTTCCGGCGAATTGGACCGCATAGCGGTTCTCTTCGTCAGCGACGTTCAAGCGGATTCCAATCAAGTTCGATTCGGTCGTGCCGTCCGGCGTGTCAATCGCCATGAAGAAGGCCGGGTTGAGCGCCCGTGGCGATTTCGTGTTCGGCTGGCCGTCCTTGACCTCAAAGTCCGGATACAAGTCGTTCAGGTTGACTGTGACGTCACCGAGGTCGTACGTCGTCTCCGGATTTGTCAAATCGACCGTGAACGGTCCGTACACGTCGCCTGTCTCTTTATCGGCGACGTTGAAGGACATCGACAAGAACTCCGGTCGACTCGAATACTGTTCTTGATACACTTCATATTTTTCAAATTTGAACGGATGGTTCACTTTCGTCGAACCGGTATCGACTTCCTCGAGTTGCGGCGATCCGTCCTCGTTCGTTCCGGTCTTCTTGAACAGTGTCAATTCCGTCTCATAGTTTTTTGGGACTGCGCCCGCTTTCTCGATTGCCTCAGCAAACTTCGCATCTTCGGCGTTGTTTTCCGGATCATACATCTCTAAGATGAATTGGTCGTTGCGTAGATAATACTCATCGTCCGTCGCCTCGAGCGGAACCGTATCGCCTTCGCGCACCCATTCGAGCGTGTCCGTATGGAATGCCGGGAAGACGCGCAGCATCGCGCCGATAAAGAAAATGACGAGTCCGATGTGGTTGACGTACGGGCCCCAACGACCGAAGCGGAATTTCTCGGCGAGCAGGGCATCCCCGTCACGCTTCACTTGATAGCGCTTCGCTTTTAAGGCGTCACCAAACGCATCGATTTGTTCGTCCGAACCTTTGCCTTCTCCAATCAGACGTTGCCCGCGCATGAAGCGGTCAGTACGTCGGACCGGCTGGTTTTTCAACGCTTTATAGAGCGGGAAGAACCGATCAATCGATACGACGATGAGCGATAACGTCAGCATGACGATCAACGTGATGTACCACCACGATGTATAGAGGTTATGGAATCCTAACGTGTAATAAATCGTTCCCGGTGTCCCGTACTCGTCCGTGTAATACTGGCTCGCCGGCAGCTGTTGCGGAATGTACATCTCTTGCGGAAAAATCGTTCCGACCGCCGATCCGACGATGATGAGCCCGATCAGCCATAGACCGACCTTGACCGATGCGAAAAAGCTCCACACCCGGTCAATCCATGACCGTGGACGACGCTTCGATCGTAAATCGGCGCCGTCGTATTTCATATCTAGCATATGTGCGCCCCCCGTTCGCTTACAATGACTTCTCGGCCAACTCCATCAATTTCTCTTTCGTGAGTTCACCTTCGTACTTTTCAATCACTTTACCGTCGGCGTCGATGACGAACGTGACCGGCAAGTTATAAATCCCGTACGCCTTCTCGACTTCGCTGCGCGTATCCATCAAAATCGGATAGTCGAGCTTGACGCCGAGGTCGTTCACGAAGTTATCGACCCGGAGCGGTGTCTCACCGACATTGACCGCCCAAAAATCGACGCCCATATTCTGAAGGGTCGCATAATTGTCCTGGACGACGGGCATCTCTTTCTCACACGGTTCACAGAACGTGCCCCAGAAGTTCAAAAGTAGTCCTTTGCCGTCGTATGTCTCACGCTCGACCATCGTCGTCCCGTCCAGACTGACAAGCTTGAAGTTCGGCGCATCGTCACCAGCCTCGACCCGTCCGTCGTTACCGGCTTGTTCAATCAATTGCATGATGACGACCGCTCCTGCGAACAGGACCATCGTCATAATCATGAGCCGCCAAAATGACCGTTTTTTCTTATGGGCCATCGCCTGGTTCATGCGATCACCCGACTTTGTTTCTTTTGTCATGAGTTCACACCATCCTTCAGTTGTTATTGTACTGAAAAAACACTAAAAACGCACATTAACAGACTTTTTTCATCTTTTTGTCACACAATCTCCACAAACTAAAAAATCATCCTATATCAGGACGATTTTTAGTTGTTATTTTTTCTTTTTCTTGCCTCGTTGTACGGGTGGTACGGTCGGGTTGGCAAGTTCACGCAGCTTTGATACTTCTTTGCGTGACAGTTCACGCCATTCGCCGGTCGTGAGACCGTCGAGTGTCAAGAAACCGAACTGCTCGCGCTTCAGTTTGATGACTTCCGAACCGACCGCTTCGAGCATGCGACGGATTTGACGATTATGGCCTTCCGAGATGACGATTTCAAGAATGGCCGAGTTTTTCTTATGGTCGACCGTCTTCATCTTCACTTGGGCGCTACCCGTCTTATAACCGTCATCGAGCTCGACGCCCGACTCGAGTTGTTTCATCGCGATATACGAAGGAATGTTCTTCACTTTCGCCACATAGCGTTTCGGGATTTTGAACTTCGGATGGGTCATCATGTTCGAGAACTCTCCGTCGTTCGTCAAGATGATGAGTCCCGTCGTGTTATAGTCGAGACGTCCGACCGGGAAGACACGCGATCCAGGCGGGACGAGGTCAGTGATGACTTTCCGACCTTTATCGTCTTCGACCGTCGAGACGTAACCGCTCGGCTTGTAGAGGACATAATAGACATGCTCTTCTTGTTCGATTTTCACACCGTCGACTTCGACTTCAGACTTCGGTCCGACTTTCGTCCCGAGTTCGCGCACGACTTTCCCGTTGACGCGGACCCGTCCATCTAAAATCATTTCTTCGGCTTTGCGCCGTGAGGCGACACCTGCTTGGGCAATCACTTTTTGTAAACGTTCCATTTATTCATTCTCCAATCTATCTTGCATAATCGCAGACGGCTGGCCGAAGAACAAATCGCCTTCGTCCGAGAGCTCGTCTTCAAACGTTAATGGGGGCAATTCATCAAGTGAATTAAACCCGAAATGGTCCAGGAAATGCTCGGTCGTCCGGTACAACTTGGCCCGTCCAATCGTCTTGGCCCGGCCCGCCGACTCGATCAATCCTTTTGATAACAGCGTATGGATGACGCGTTCGACTTTGACGCCCCGAACTTCTTCGATATCGGCCCGGGTGACCGGTTGCTTATACGCGATGATGACGAGCGTCTCCATCGCGGCCCGAGACAACGCTTGTTCGGCCATCGTGCCGACGTATCGCTGAATATACTCGGAAACCTCGGGGACCGTCACAAGCTTGTATACGCCCGCCGACTCGATCAATTGGAACGGACGACCGGAGTCTTTAAACGATCCTTCTAGTTTACTCAACTGTTCGCGGGCGGCGGCTTCAGAAATGTCAAGTGTATCCGCGAGGGCACGCACTTCCATCCCTTCTTCACCGACGACGAACAGTAGACTCTCAATAATCGTTTCATAAGACAACAACGGCTTCATTCCTTTCCTTTGACGATTCGACGAACGAGATTTGAATGTCCCGGTCTTCTTGTTTGGTCGTGACGACACGCAACTTGATCAGCTCGAGCAACGCCATGAACGTGACGACGAGATCGGAGACGTCAGGCCGCTCTTCGAAAAACGAAAAGAACGACGTCTTCCCTTCTGCCGAGACGTGCTCGTGCAACCGCATCATCTGCTCCTCAAGCGTCCGTTCTTCGCGTTTGATCGTCTTCTTGCGGCGTTCTTTCCACCGCTTGCGTTCGACCATTTTCGAATAGGCGTGCAACAAGTCCGAGAAGTTGAGCGGTCCGTCGTACGGTTGGACGAGGTCAGACATATAGCGCGTCAAATCTTCGCCCGGACGGCTATACAGTTCGAGCCGAGACTCTTCTTGCTCGCGCATGAACACGACCGCTTCTTTATAGGCCTTATATTCAATCAACTGTCGAATCAACCCTTCGCGGGTCGGTTCTTCGCCGAAGTCAGGAATATCATCCTCTTCGACCGGTACGGGTGGCAACAGTTGCTTGCTCTTCAACTGGAGCAACGTCGCCGCCATGACCAAATATTCACTGGCCACATCGAGCTCAAATTTTTGCATCGTCCGGATAAAGGCGACATACTGGTCCGTGACCTCGGAGACAGAGATGTCCGCGATGTCGAGCTCCATCTTACCGATCAAGTGGAGCAACAAGTCGAGCGGACCTTCGAACGTATCGATTTTGACGTTGTACGCTTCCATAGAGACACCTGCCATTTACATTTTTGCGCTTTAGTATAACATGTTTTGTAGTACCGTGACCACGAAAGGAGAAAATTGATGTCAACGCCTTTAATCCAGTATACGCTCTTGTTTGAATGCCATGCCGATTATTTCGAATGCCACGAAGTGCTCGAGGAAGCATGGCAAGACGGAGGCCGTCAAGATTTAGGTTACGCCGCCCTGATTCAGTACGCCGTCGCCCATTACCATGCCCGACGCGGCAATTCGGCCGGGGCGAAAAAGAGCATCGCGGCGTTGCAGCAAAAGCTTGGATTGGCCGCGACCGAGCTCGAGGGACACGGCATCGACGTGGACGCGTTCGCCAAGGACCTGGGTCGTTGGCCGCTTCCCAAGACGCTCCCGCTCGACAACCCGACGCGGCAACGAATCGAGCGCTTGAAACCCACTTTCGAACCGACGACGCTCACGTTTGACGAGCTCGTCCATAAACATATGTATCGAGACCGGACACCGGTCGTCAACGAGCGGCTCCGGGCGCTCGAGGCACGCAAAAAAGCTAGGCGCTGAGCCTAGCTTTTTTAGATTGCGACTTGATTCCATTTATCGAGCAAGTCCCCGGTCTTGCCTCGACCGACGAGCGTCAAGTCGAGCGGCAATAAGTTACGGGTCTCATCGAGCAGTTCGTAAGAACGCTTCTCGCCGCGGAACGACGGAGACAGCGCGATATGATGGATGATCATCGTCGTCTCTTGTTGCTCCATCCCGATAATCCCGACGAAGTCTTCCCCGACTCTCCAGAGATAAAGGAATTTGGCAGGATCATCTTCATAGGACCGAACGAGGTCGAGCAAGGCGAGTGGGGACTTGTCGCTACATGAGAACGCAAGCAGTCCCATCGCCGTCTTTTCGTACGATTGTTTATATTTCACCAGCATCGCTGGTTTCACCACCTTTAGTCATTCATGTTTCACTAAGTGAACACGTGAGAGACATGGCTCATTGTGCCATAACGTTCAGGCAGAAATCAATTCTCGTCCCAAACTTTGACTTCGGCCATCTTCGTGCCTTGACGAAGTTTGACCGCGTGCTCGAGGCCAGACGTCACTTTTCCGAAGACCGTGTGAACGCCATCAAGGTGTGGCTGTGGCTCGTGGACGATAAAGAACTGTGACGAGCCCGTGTTGCGACCTGCGTGCGCCATCGAGAGCGAACCGGCTTCATGCTTGTACGGGAATGACGTCGACGTCTCACATGGAATCGTGTAGCCTGCGCCACCCATGCCTGTACCTTCTGGACAGCCGCCTTGGCTGACGAAGCCTGGGATGACCCGGTGGAATGTCAAACCGTTATAGAAGCCGCTGTTCGCGAGCTTCTCGAAGTTTTCAACCGTGATCGGTGCCGCATCGTGGAACAAATCGAATTCGATCATTTCACCGTTCTCTAATTGCATTGATCCTTTTTTCATATCAAGTTACCCCTTTATGGTCATATAGTCTTTCTCACTCACACATTGCCCATTCTATCAAAAAAAACCGTCTGTCTCCACTATTTTGTGGAAACAGACGTTCTGACTTGCTACTTACTGGATGACGGCATGGACGAGCGGACGTGCCTTCGGCTCTGTCGCACCGATCGTATACGCGTGGTCCATCCGCTCGAGCGCAGAAGTCATATCTTCTTTATTCGAACGGAGCACGGCAATCACGTCACCGGCCTCGACCTTGTCGCCGACTTTCTTCTCGAGGGTGATCCCAGCCGCGAAGTCGAGCTGATCATCTTTCGTCGCCCGACCTGCGCCGAGGAGCATCGCTGCCACGCCGACTTCGTCGGCGATGATCGACTCGACGTAACCCGCTTGTTTCGCGACGAACGTCGTCTCATATTTTGCTTGTGGAAGTTTCGACAAGTCATCGACGAGTGATGCGTCGCCACCTTGTGCGGCGACGAACTGACGGAACACCTCGAGGGCATGACCGTCTGCCATACGCTTCTCAAGGTCAGCATACGCCTCGTCGAACGTCGGATAGAATTCGCCGAGTACCGCCATATGGCCGGCAATCGTAAGGGCGATCGTCTTCAAATCGTTCACGTCTTTGCCCGAGAGGACTTCGATCGCTTCTTTCACTTCGTTCGCGTTCCCAATCTCGAAACCGAGCGGTTGGTCCATGTCCGTGATGACGGCGACCGTTTGACGGCCGACGTTCTTCCCGATGGCAACCATCTCTTCAGCGAGCGCTTTCGCGTCATCGAACGACTTCATGAATGCCCCTGAGCCCGTCTTGACGTCGAGGACGATACTGTCGGCACCGGCCGCGATTTTCTTCGACATAATCGAGCTCGCGATGAGTGGGATCGAATCGACCGTCGCCGTCACGTCACGAAGTGCATACAGACGTTTATCGGCAGGCGTCAAGTTGCCCGTCTGCCCGATGATTGACATTTTGATATCGTTTACTTGCTTCGTGAACTGTTCTTCCGTCAACTCGACGTTGAAGCCTGGGAACGATTCAAGCTTATCGATTGTCCCGCCCGTGTGGCCGAGACCGCGACCGCTCATCTTCGCGACCGGAATCCCGATTGACGCGACGAGCGGAGCGACGATCAAGCTGATTTTGTCACCGACACCGCCGGTTGAGTGTTTATCGACTTTTTTACCTTGGATGTTTGACAAATCGATGACGTCACCAGACTTGACCATCTCCATCGTCAAGGCCGCCGTCTCTTTCTCGGTCATGCCGTTAAAGTAAATCGCCATCGAGAGGGCCGACATCTGATAGTCAGGGATCGTCTCGTTCGTGAAGCCTTCGATGATGAAGCGAATCTCCTCTTCATTCAATTCGCCACCGTTACGTTTTTTCAAAATCAAATCGACCATGCGCATAAGTTTCGTCCTCCTAGTTAGATAGTGGTTACATGCTTTGAATCGTGCCGCGTACGAGTGAAAGGAAGTCTTGACGGACGCGTTCTGTCGTCTCGATGACTTCTTCATGGTTGAGCGGTTGATCTAAAATCCCGGCTGCCATGTTCGACACACACGAGATGCCGAGCACACGCATATCCGAATGACGGGCCACGATGACTTCAGGTACTGTCGACATACCGACGACGTCGCCACCGAGAAGGCGTGCCATCTTCACTTCGGCAGGTGTCTCGTATGTCGGACCTGTGTTTCCGAAATAGACGCCTTTTTGAATCGTAAGACCGAGCTTCGCCGCGACACCTTCCGTCAATGTGACGAGCTCTTTATCGTACGCTTCTGACATATCCGGGAAACGTGTCCCGAAGTCGCTCGCGTTCTTGCCAATGAGCGGGCTCGTGCCGAAGAAGTTGATGTGATCCGTGATGATCATCAAATCGCCCGGGTTGAACGACTCGTTGCAAGCGCCGGCCGCGTTCGTGACGATGAGCGTCTCGACACCAATCAATTTGAGGACGCGTACCGGGAACGTGACTTGTTCCATCGAGTAACCCTCATAAAAATGGAATCGTCCTTGCATCGCGACGACGCGTTTTCCTTCGAGGTCACCGAAAACGAGTTGTCCTGCGTGTCCTTCGACGGTCGATACCGGGAAGTGCGGGATGTCCTCGTAAGGGATTTTGACCGCGTTCTCAATCTCGTCAGCGAGGACGCCGAGTCCTGAGCCGAGAATGAGTCCGATTTCTGGTGTTCCGTTCATGCGTTCTTGTAAAAATGCCTTTGTTTCGTTCCAATTTACCATGAGTAGTGCCTCCTCAAATTTCGTTTAAGAAACTCTTTCCGTGTGCTGGTGCATCGACATCGAAGTTATCCGCGACCGTGGCGCCGATGTCGGCGAACGTTCCTCGAATCCCGAGGTCGACTGCCGTCGCGCCGTGATGATGGACGATGAGCGGCACGTATTCACGCGTGTGGTCCGTACCTGGTGCCGTCGGGTCGTTGCCGTGGTCGGCCGTGATGATGAGCAAGTCGTCTTCACGCAACTTCTCCATCACTTCCGGTAGACGGGCGTCGTACTCTTCAAGCGCAATCGCATAGCCTTCCGGGTCACGGCGGTGACCGAAGAGCGCGTCGAAGTCGACGAGGTTCAAGAAGCAGAGTCCTTCGAAGTCTTCATCGAGCGATGCGACAAGCTTGTCCATCCCGTCCATGTTCGACTTCGTCCGAATCGCTTTCGTGACGCCTTCACCGTCGTAAATATCGCTGATTTTCCCGAGGGCGATGACGTCTTTCCCGGCTGTCTCGAGCGTGTTCATGACCGTCTTGCCGAACGGTTTGAGCGCATAGTCGTGGCGGTTCGACGTACGGACCCAAGCGCCAGGCGTTCCGAGGAACGGACGGGCGATGATGCGACCGAGCATGTACGGGTCTTCGCGCGTGATTTCACGAGCGTATTCACAGATGCGATACAATTCGTCGAGTGGGACGACTTCTTCGTGCGCCGCGATTTGAAGCACCGAGTCAGCCGACGTGTAGACGATTAAGGCGCCCGTGTTGACATGTTCTTCGCCGAGCTCATCCAAAATCTCTGTGCCTGATGCCGGCTTGTTGCCGATGATGTCACGTCCGCTGAACTCTTTGAGACGATTGATCAAGTCATCCGGGAACTCCTCGAAGACGCGGAACGGTGTATCGATATGAAGGCCCATGATCTCCCAATGGCCGGTCATCGTGTCTTTTCCGGCTGAAATCTCTTCCATACGTCCATAGGCGCTAGGCGTCTCAGACGGTTCGATACCTTCGATCGGTTTAATGTTCGCCAAGCCGAGACGGCCCATCTGCGGCATATTCAAGCCTCCGTGTTCACGGGCGATATGTCCGAGCGTGTCCGAACCGACGTCACCGAACTGATCGGCATCCGGGGACTCCCCGATTCCGACCGAGTCCATGACGACCAAGAAAATACGTTTAAATTTCTTCACAAAAAGTTCCTCCTTTGGTGTCGTTACGCACGCGGGTGATGTTTTCGATAGACATCATGAAGTCGTGCCTTATTGACATGTGTGTAAATTTGAGTCGTGGAGAGGTCTGCATGCCCGAGCATCTGTTGAATGGCCCGAAGGTCGGCGCCGTTCTCGAGCAAGTGTGTCGCGAACGAATGCCGGAGCACGTGTGGCGTGATCTCTTTTTGAATGCCAGCCTCTTTGGCCCGTCGTTTAATCATCTTCCAGAATCCTTGACGACTGAGCCGGCCGCCACGTCCGTTCAAGAACAACGCCTCGGTCTCCCGACCACCGAGCCCGTTACGCGCCTGTTGGATATAGCGCTCGACAAAACTCTGGGCGACAGATGACACCGGGATGATCCGGGCACTCTCGCCTTTGCCTTCACACTGTAGATACCCCAATTCGAACTGTAAATCATCCAAATCGAGCCCAAGAAGTTCACTGACGCGCATACCCGTGCCATAGAGCAGTTCGAGCATGGCCCGATCGCGGAGTGCGAGCGGGTCTGACGTCGGAACGCTGTCAAGCAACCGCTCGACTTCGTCCTGCGACCACGTGTCCGGCAGATGACGTTCTGCTTTCGGCGTCTCTAAATAGAGCGCCGGGTCAGTCGTGGCGCCACCGGTCATCTTTAAATGATGATGGAACGTCCGAATCGAACTGACGGCTCGCCGCAATGATGAGGCGGCCCGACCGGCTTGCGATAACTCTTCCATATGTTTGACGATATGTGCCCGCGTGACCTCATTCCATTCGGTCACCCCGAGTTGGGTCAACGTCGATAAGTACTGGGTCAAATCGCTCGCATAGGCTTGTCTCGTGTTCGTCGACATTCGTTTTTCTACCGTCATGTACTGCAAAAATGACTCGACTTGCGAACGCATGACATCCCCCTCCTTTCTCGTTACACCTGAATACGCTTACATCATATCACTTATGTAAACCGTTGTGAAGACGTCTGACCTCATTTTTTTAAAAGCTTTTTTGTGACAGATTTTGGTGAGGTTTTTACGCTTTCCTTCCGATTGGGGCTTACGAATCCCGGCAGGATTTGGTACACTCAAGTCGACTTATTAAACCAATTTAAAAAGTTAGGAAGGAGTCGGTTATGGAGCATACCACTACAGATTTAACGATTGCCGTGCGGCGTCAGCTCGTTCTATCCAATCTTTCGACCGTCGCCTCCATCTCGGAGGCGACCCGGCTCAGCTTTCCGACTGTCAAGAAACAGTTAGAGCAGTTGATACAAGCCGGTGAAGTGTTCGAACATGGATTCGAGGATTCACGCGGCGGACGCCCTGCCAAACGTTACGTCTATAATGAGCAGTTCACGCACGGATTGACGCTATACGTCGAGAAGACGGTCATCCGCTATCGTCTCATCGATTGCACCGGTAAGACGATTGACGACGGGACGCAACTGATTTTAGACGCGGACCACCTTGGTGCACTCGGTGCGGTGCTCGATCGACAGTTGGACCAGACCTCCGACGTGAGTGCAATCTCCCTCGGTGTCGCAGCGGCCGTCGCGGACGGGACAATCATCTTAGCTCCGGAATATCCGACGTTCGCACACCTCGACTTGAAACGTTGGGTCGAGTCTCGCACCGATCGCCCCGCTGTCATCGAGAACGATATGAATGCGGCCGTCTATGGGTATGGACACACGCACGAACTCAGCGGCGACCAGTCAATCGTCTACATCTATTTAGGAAAGAACGGACCCGGTGCCGGGATTCTCATCAACGGACAGCTCATCCGCGGAAAGACCGGGTTCAGCGGGGAAATCTCGTTTCTACCGCTCTATGACGACTCGACGTTTCTTGACCGGATAACGAGCGAGCGGTCGGCCCCGACCCCGGCCCCATTGTCGGACGCCGCACTCGATGCGCTCGGTCGGCTTGTCGCGACCTTCACCGCGACGCTCAATCCGCACGCCATCATTTTTTCGGACGTCGATCTCGTCGATGCCGAGTTGGAGGGGATTCGGCACGCCTGCCAGCGTCACATTCCGGCGGCCCATACCCCCGATTTATTGATTGGCATATGGGAAGAAGATTATTTCGCAGGCTTGGCTCGACGTTGCGTCGGGTTGATCCTTGAATCAATTTGAAGAGGTGAATTATGACAGGATTTTTATTATTGACCGTGATTTACATTGCCTTTATCAGTCTTGGCCTGCCCGACGCCTTGCTCGGTGTCAGTTGGCCATTGATGCACGTCGAGTTCAACGCCCCGATCTCGATGGCCGGGTGGATTTTTATGACCATTGCCGCCGGTACGATTTTATCGAGTCTGCTTAGCGGTAGATTGCTCGAACGGTTCGATACGAAGCAGGTCACGTTCGGTTCCGGACTTGTGACGGCATTGTGCCTGCTCGGCTTTTATGCGGCCCCGTCCTTGATTTGGCTGTTCGTCCTATCGATTCCACTCGGACTTGGTGCCGGGGCGGTCGATGCCGCGCTCAACCATTACGTCGCAGAAAACTATAAGGCGCACCATATGAACTGGCTCCATTGTTTCTGGGGCGTCGGAGCGACGGGCGGACCGCTCGTCATGGCCGGCGTCTTGACGGAGAGCGGGTGGCGTGACGGCTATTTGATTGTCGCGTTGATTCAGTTTGCGCTCGCCTTCCTCCTGCTCCTGTCGTTCCCGCTCTGGAAGCGCGAAATCAAAACGGAGCCCTCCACGCTCGAACGACAAGAGACGGCCGTGACCGGGCTCGAACGAAAGATGCCAAAAGGCCTCTCGTATGCGCTGGCCACGTTCCTGCTCTATTGTGGGATTGAAGCGCTCATCGGCCTGTGGGCGAGCAGTTACCTCGTCCAGATGAAACAGTTCTCTGTCGCGACGGCTGCGATGTGGGTGTCAATCTATTACGGCAGCATCACGCTCGGTCGCTTCCTGAGCGGGTTCCTCTCGTTCCGCTTCACGAATCGACAGATGATTCGGCTCGGGCAAACCCTTGCTTTAATCGGTAGCCTCGTGTTTCTCATTCCGGCGACCGGAGCGATGTTGGTCGGATTGATTTGTATCGGGCTAGGCTTGGCCCCGATTTACCCGAGCATGCTCCATGAGACGCCGCAACGCTTTGGTGCGGAGCGGGCAAAACGGTTGATGGGCTTCCAGATGGCGTTCGCCTACACGGGCAGCACGTTCCTGCCCC
This sequence comes from Exiguobacterium sp. J17977, assembly GCF_018616375.1. Classification (GTDB taxonomy): domain Bacteria; phylum Bacillota; class Bacilli; order Exiguobacteriales; family Exiguobacteriaceae; genus Exiguobacterium; species Exiguobacterium mexicanum. The sequence continues at coordinate 110,086 of NZ_JAEQBB010000004.1, forward strand.
CGCTATTCGGACTCATCGTGTCTCAGACGTCGCTCGGCTTATTTCCGCTCGTGACCGTCTTGATAATGCTCGGGATGCTCTTGAACACGGAACGCTTAAACGTCATCTTGCACCAACCATCTGAGGAGGAACTTACATGAAAATCGAACATGTCGCCCTATGGGTGAACGACCTTGAACCGATGCGCCACTTCTACGAGACGTACCTTGGGGCAACTGCGAACGACAAGTATACGAACGAACAAAAACAGTTCGAATCCTATTTTCTGACGTTCCCTGATTCGACATGTCGGCTCGAGTTGATGCGACGCCCTGACGTCCAAGGCACACCACGCGAAACGATCGGCTACGCGCATATCGCGTTCGCGCTCGGTAGCAAAGAGGCGGTCGATGTATTGACGCGACGACTCGAAGCCGACGGGTATCCGCTCATCGACGGACCGCGGACGACGGGAGACGGTTATTACGAGAGCGTCCTGCTCGACCCCGAACAAAACAAACTCGAATTGACAATCTAAGGAGATGAGTTGATGATTCAGGCGATTTTACTCGACCTTGACGGAACGCTGTTGACCGACCAAAAGATGATTTCACCGCGCACGAAACAGATATTGCTCGACCTTCAGGCGGAAGGCAAAAAAGTCGTACTCGCCTCCGGCCGGCCGAAACGAGGCATCGAACCGTTCGCAGAAGAACTAAGGCTACATGAGTACGGTGGACTCATCGTCTCCTCGAACGGGGCGTGCGTCACGGATGTGGCGACTAATGAAACATTGTTCGAACAGGCGATTCATCCGAACGACGCACGTGCCATCTTGGATCATTTGACCGGCTTCGACGTCATCCCGATGATTAATGACGAGACGTATATGTACGTCAATGACGTCTTCAACGGCATGCTCGAGTTGAACGGTGAGCCGTTCAATATCATCGAGTATGAGTCGCGCGGCGGTCGGTTCCGATTACGGGAAGCACCTCGTCTCGCCGATGTTATCGACTTCCCTGTCTATAAGATTCTCGTCGCGGGACAACCTGACTATCTGCAGGCGCATGCGACCTCGCTCGCCGGACCGTTCACGGATCGCGTCACCGGCATGTTCACGGCCGCCATGTACTATGAGTTCACAGACCTCGGCATCGACAAGGCCCGGGCGCTCGACCAGGTGTTCCAAAACCTCAATATTAACCGCGACCGTGTCATCGCGTTCGGTGACGGGCATAACGACCGGTCGATCATCGAGTATGCCGGCATCGGCATCGCCATGGGCAACGCCGTCGAAGACATTATGGCCATCGCCACGGAAGTGACGACATCGAACAATGAAGACGGGATTGCCACCGTCTTGTCCCGTTACTTGACGACGTGATGATATACAAAAGACAGGCAGCCTTTGGGAGGCTGCCTGTCTTGGTTTATCCGTTGATGACTGCTTTATGACCCTCGAGCGTGACGCCTTTAGCTTGGCAGACTTTACAGATGCCGTGAAACGTCAAACGATGGTCTTTGATTAAAAATTCATATTTGCTTTCGACTTTCTTCTCGACGTCGACGAGCAGGTCTTCCATGATTTCTTCGACCGAACCGCACTCGACACAGACGAGATGATGATGCGAATGGTTCGCGCCTTCCGGTCTGAGGTCGAAACGTGCGACGCCGTCACCGAAGTTGACTTTGTCGACGACACCGAGCTCCGTCAATAGCTCGAGCGTCCGATAGACGGTCGCGAGTCCGATTTCCGGTGCGATGCTTTTGACGAGCATGAACACGTTCTCCGCGCTCAAATGGTCCGTCTCATTCTCAAGTAGAATCCGGACAGTTGATTCTCGTTGCGGTGTCAATTTATATCCTTTGGCGCTCAATTGCTGTTTGATCCGTTCAATTCGCGTTTCCATAAGGCGCCCCCTCTTAGCATAATTCACTATTCAAAGCATACCGAAGTTCGTCCGGTTTTTCAAATTAAAATGATTCCTATGTAAGTGTAACATAACTCACTCTAGTTTAGAATCATTTCAATTTAGATAATTGCCACCATTGAATCGCCATAATCGTCTTCGCATCCGTGATGTGTCCACTCGCCAGCAACTTGATCGCCTCGTCGAACGTGAAGCGTTGGACTTGTAAAAACTCGTCCTCATCGAGGTTCATCGTACCGGCCGTCAAGCCATGAGCGACATAGACATCGACCCGCTCGCTACAAAAACCGGGCGCTCCGTAAAATGAGAAGATTTTTTCAAGCGACTCGGCCGTGTAGCCGGTCTCCTCTTCAAGTTCGCGCTTCGCGCTTGCGATCGGTTCCTCACCGACCTCCAATTTCCCGGCCGGAATCTCGAGCGACAACGATTCGAACGCTTTCCGGTACTGCTCGACGAGGACGATCCGGTCGTCTTCATCGACGACGAGGACGGCGACGGCCCCGTTATGATAAACGAGTTCACGGACCGAGGTCCCTCCGTTCGGTAGCGAGACGACGTGTTTCTCGACGTTAAAAATCTTTCCTTCGTAAATGACTTCCCGTTCAATCGTTTTCTCTTCCATTTGTATGTACCCCTCACTTTTCCTATATACTGTGATTATGATTCATATCGTCAGACGGAACAAGGAGGAATTATCAATGCCAGAGTTAGGGTTAGGAACGATGTCGATTTTAAAGTACGGGGAAGCAGAAGGTCGTCGGATTCTGGAGGCTGCCTACGACGCAGGGATTCGGCATTTCGATACGGCCGACGTCTACGATCACTTCGCGGTAGAACGTCTCGTCGGTTCGACGTTTGCTGGACGCCGGGACGAGCTATTCTTGACGAGCAAGGGCGGGAACGTATGGACCGAGGACGGGATGCGCTGGAATCCGAGCGCATCGTATTTGAAGCAGGCGCTCTCTGATTCGCTCGAACGGCTCCAGACCGACTATTTGGATGTATATTACGTCCATGGCGGCACGATCGAGGACGACCTCGATGAGACGATCGCCTTCATGCGCCGGCAAAAACAAGCCGGGGTCATCCGACAGATCGGACTTTCCTCGATTCGTCCAAACGTCATTCGCTATTGGCTCGAGCATGGGGAGCTTGACGTCTTGATGACACCCTACTCGTTGCTCGATCGTCGCGTCGAATCGCTCGACCTCGACATCCCGATTGTCGGGCGCGGACCGCTCGCCAAAGGACTATTGACCGCTGCGTGGTCCGAACGCTTGTCGGACAAAGGCTTCGAGGCATGGTCTGCTTCCGAGTTGCGCGACGTGTTGCCGACAATCCCGACGCCGATTCAAGCGTACGCCCTCGCCGCCGCGAAACGGACGTGTGCCGTCGTCCTTCCAGGCGCCTCTTCGGTCAAGCAATTGAACGACTTGATTACCGCTAATCAAGCCGACATCGATTCGGACAAACTTGATGAGCTGTTGGCACGGTTGCCGATTCACCCATACACAAAACATGCGACCTGAACGTCAGGTCGCATCGGTGTCACGTTGTTTCATTTGTTCGATGGCCCAATCGGCCCAACCGGCGTAGTTTTCCATCATCCGAATCGCATATTCGCTCGTCAATAAATAGCCGAGCGTATCGGCCTCGGACTGATGGGCCGCTTGAAACGCCCTGATTTGATGGGCGACTTGCTCATGATGCGCTTTCGTCTCTTCGACGTAGCGAATCGCCTCATCGAGCGGGAGCAACTGTAACAGGCTGACCCGGAGCAAGTTCTCGTCTTTCATCTTCGGTTGGTACGAGGTCGGTTGCCGCAGCCAGTCGATCAACTCTTGGCGTCCCGTGTCGGTAATCGAGTAAATCTTTTTGTCCGGTAGATCATGTTGGGCCACATGCTCAGAGGAGACGAGTGCTTCGTCTTCCATTTTTAACAGTTCACGGTAAATCTGTGTATGATGGGCGTGCCAAAAATGAATCATTTGCGCTTTGAACGTCGCGTTCAAGGCATAGCCGGTAGCGGGTTGATGGGTCAATAACCCGAGTAGTGCATGACGTAACGCCATAACCATCACCTATCCCTTGCGGTTCTATTTTTATTAGTGTATCACATATTGCGGCGCGACCGAGAATGCCAATCGGTTGACGCCCATTGCGATTACTTGGACAATATACGTGAAGGGAGAGATTATTATGAAACCGATTCAATCCGATCAGCAATTCCAAGAAGCCATTCAAGATAAAGGCATGGTCGTCTTCACGACGTCATGGTGCCCGGACTGCCGTCGTCTCGACATGTACGTCGACGAGCTCGTCAAAGACTATCCACAGTTCAACTGGTACGTCGTCGACCGCGACGAATTGCCGGAACTGTCGGACGCGCAAGAAGTACGGGGCATCCCCTCGCTTCTCTTCTATAAAGAAGGCGTCAAACAAGAGCATCTCCACTCAGCGAACGCCAAGACGGAGATGCAAATCCGCTCGTTCCTCGATACGTTGAACGACTAAACAAAAAGACGGCCGTCATGGCCGTCTTTTTTTCGTCCCTTCATGTAAATCGTTCGACGTAGCGCCGGTCGATGGTCCGTTTCAACCAATATGGAAACCGCCCGTGCCACGTCAACTTCCCGTACGTCAAGAGCGCTTGTCCCGGCGTCGTCAGTAAGATATTGAGCGATGTCCGTGATTTGAACGGTCGCGGTGTACCGAGCAATAGGCGGGCGACGTGCCGCCCCGAACGCACGGCATCAACGCCGCCGTTCAACCGAGCCGCCATATCACCGGTGACGAAGATGTCGCGATAGACCGGATGCCGCAAATCGTCCTCGGTCTCAATGAACGCCGCTTCTTCCGCCAGACCGGACGCCGACCACCAGTCGTCGGCAACGACACCGGTCGCATCCAAGACGAGTCCGTCCGCTTGTCCAGGTTGGAACGGGGCCAGGATGATTGTCACGCCGCTCCGGACGAGACGACGTGCCATGCGCTGAGCGACGTGCCGCGGGAGTTCAGGCAACAGGCGACGCGCATACAATGTCACGCGTCGCTTGTGACGGATGCATGCGAAGGCGAGCTCGACCCCGGCCTTGCCGCCACCGACAATCGTGACCGCCTCACAGTTGACGATGTCGTCCAAGACGTAGGACGTCATCGGTTTGATGCCTGTGCCAAGTCCACGGCTTTTGGCACCAGTCGCGAGCACGAGGACGTCATAGCCGACTTGTCCGCGTTCGGTCTCAACAATCCGGGCGTCCGGGTCGAGACCGATGAGGCGATGCGCGACCGGTGTCACATCAGGTCGCAACCGTGTCGTCGCCGATTCCATCTCCCCGGCAATCACTTGCGGGAACGCACCCGTGTAAATCGTTTCACGTCCCCCGATGTACTGGACGTCATACATTTCATGTAGCGCATCGAGCTGCTCGAGAATCTCGAGCTGTCCGTGACCGAGCCCAACGAGGACGAGACGGGGCTTCATCGTAAAATCCGCCGCGCTTCGAGCAACCGTTGCAAAATGGTCGCCACTTCAAGGACGAGGAACATCGTCGCGATGACGCCAATCCACGTCGGGAATAAAATCATGAGCGTGAACAAGATGAAGCATTCCGTCCGCTCCAAAATCCCCGGTTGGTAATAGAACGACTTTTCCGACCTGCGGGAGCTGCTCGCCCCGACGGCGAGGAATAACGTCATCGCCACGACGAACGAACCGAGCAACAGCAGAAAGATCGGCATGTGCTCCGGATGACGTAAGGCGAGCGCGATGACGACGGCAATCTCGACGATGCGATCGAACACGAGGTCGAGCACCGTCCCAAAGCCCGTCCTCTGTGAACGCCGCGCCATCGTCCCATCGAGGACATCGAACAGACCGGACACCCACAACAGCAACACGGCCGTCCATAGCATGTCGTTATAGATGAATAGGCCGACCGAAATGCCGATGATGCCCCCGAGGACGGTCACCTCATTCGGTGTAAACTTCCATTTCAAGAGCCGATCGGCCCCGCGCTCGATGACGGGACGAACGAACCGGCTACCGTATGTGTCTAACATCAAATTCCTCCTTGTCTCTTACGTAAATAATACGTCTCGCCGTCCCGGAACGATTCATCTCTCGGCAAGATGACATAGTCCCCCTGCCCGCGGCGATACTCGCCGAGACGATGCCCGAAACGCGTGAACGATCGGACGAGCTCGACCGTCTCTTCCGTCGGGGAGTCAGTCACCTCGATCTGAAGCGAGGGATACAGCCTGCCGTCCAGTACAATAAAGTCACCGAACGTCGATTCCGTCTCGGCTAACACTTGTGGGGTTCCGCTCGCGCGGACACGCCCCGCTTCGAGCAGCGTCACCCGATCAGCGACGAGCATCGCTTCCTCCCGGTCGTGCGTCACGAGCAGCGCCGTCAATCCAAGTTCACGGACGAGGTCGCGAATCAAGCGCTGCAACTCGTATTTGAGATTGGGATCGAGGTTTGTGAACGGTTCATCGAGCAGGATGAGCCGTGGCGAAGCCGCGAGTGCCCGGGCAAAGCTCACCCGTTGTTGTTCCCCGCCCGACAGCTCGTGAATCTCAGCGTCATAGCGACCTGCCAGTCGAACGCGGGAGAGCCACGTCTCTGCTTCTTGACGCGACCGATTCGGCGTGGCCAGCGTCACGTTCTCGCCGACCGTTAAGTGTGGGAACATGAGTGGGGATTGCGACAGCATCGTGATTCGGCGCAAGTGAGGCGGCACCCCGTCGAGCGGCGTCTCCTCCCACGTCACTGTACCGGAGTCGTGTGTCTGTAATCCTGCGATGATGCGGAGCAACGTCGACTTCCCGGACCCGCTCACGCCGACGAGAGCATGAATCTCGCCGTTCGGAATGTCTAAATCAATGCCGCGTAACACGTCGCGGTCTTTAAAGCGTTTTTGAACACCTGATAACACTAAACTCATTGCAACCGTCCTTTCGCCAATCTAATCCAGATGCCACACAGTCCTCCGAGTCCAACGTAGAGCAGGACCGGCACGAGGATGAGCACCCATGTATTCTGTAACGCCAGCGAGACGTCATTGCCTGCATAGAACTGATAAAGCCGCGTCGTGACTGTCGGGATGAGCCCCGCCCCCATCAATTGGACGAGCACGAATTGACTCAAGACGATGACCGTCGAGAACAAGACAATCGTCCGAATCGTCTCTTTCAAGAGCGGGAACAGCACGAAACCGAACCGGCTCCACGGGCCAAGCGTCAACGTCTGTTCAAGGAGCGGTCGACCGATTACGTACATGGCGTTATACGCCAACCGAATCGAATAAGGCAGCGTCGTGACGAGCAGGACGAGGCCAACTCCAATGTGTGTGCCGACAAGGCCGAGTGGCGCCAAAGCGATATACATACCGAACATACTGGCCAGGACCGGGATGAACAGCGGAAGGAACGTGAACCATTCGACTGCAGTTTTCCATCTCGACTCGGTGAACATGAGCCACCACGCCGTCCCGATGCCGAGCCAGACGTTGACCAGGCCGAGGATGATGACATAGAGGACCGTGTTGCCGAACGCCTCATCCCAACTGAACGCAGCCGGGAACGCCAAAAACAGCCCGATGAACGGGAACAGGATCAAACCCGCGACGATAAGCCGATTCATCGTCTCACCCCCCGTTCGATGCGCCGTCGTCGTTTAGCCGTCATGGTATAGGAGCCGATGACACCGATAAAAATGAACAGTGTCCAGATGAGAGCGACCGCATACGACTCGTACGCATTTAAAAACAGGCCGGTCGTCAATCGTTCGTAGGCGAGCACTCCGAGCAGTTCAGGGAACGTGACGCCTAACAAGGCCGGCACTTCATAGGCAAACGAAATGAACGCGACGAGTACCCAAAACGAATCAAGGAGCGGTTTGACGAGAAATGGCCATTCGGCCACTTTAAATTGTTCGAACGGCGTGAGTTGAAGCGTCTTCGCCATATCCACATAGCCTCGGTTCAATTGGGCATACGTCCCGATTACCATCAAAAACACGAACGGCACTTCTTTCCAAACGTACGTCAAGATGACGACGAGATGATGACGTTCGTTCGCCTCCACCAACCCGTAGAACGGAAAGCCACCCGAGAACAAGACATAAAATAAATACGCTGCTGCGACGTGCGGTACGAACATCGGCCATCTGAGCAGTGATGCGAGCCATGTCGATTGCCTCCGATACACCGATCGGGCGAGCCACGTGCCGATGACAAGTGAGAGGACCGTCGAGACGAGTGTCACATACAGCGTCACTGCGAGACTGGCGCGCCAGGCCGCATCGTTCAATTCAGACCAGTCGAAGCCGACAGTCTCGTAAATCAAGAAGGCGACCCCGGTGAACGGCAAAGCCAGGACGAACAAACTGAGCCATAGACTACTGCGCGACACGGTCCCACTCCTCGCGAATCGCGTCAATCACGCCCGGCCCATAGTCGGGAATCGATCGTTCGGCGAGACGTTCCGGATCAGGATAAGTGACACCGTCATCAAGTTTCAAGAAGGCGTCACGGTCGGACACATCGAGTTTCGACAAATCAAGCGATGTCCCGTCCCCCCAGTATGTCGCATCTTGTTTGGCGAGCTGGGCTTCCGGTGACAGTAACTCATTGATGACGACGAGCGCACCGTTCGGATTTTTGGCATTGAACGGTACGGCGAGGAAGTGCGTCGAGGCAATCGAATGATCGAGCACGAGCGCCCGTGTCCCTTTCGGAAACACGCCGTCGTTGCGTTCCGCCTCGGCACGCCGCTCATTAAAGCCCATCGTCATCCAAACGTCACCCGCGGCGTACAGCTGGTCAAGCTGGGCGAGCGACTTCGGATACGTCGTCCCTTGTTTCCATAGAGACGGCGACCACGTCGCGAGCTTCTTCCAGAAGTCATCTGGAATCTCACCTTCACCGGCCGCAGCGCCATACTCGGCGTAGAGCAAATGACGGATGAACGCGTTTCCTGTGAAGTCTGTCACTTCAGGATACGTGAAACGGCCCGGATTTTCTTCGGTCCAACGATGTAATTCGTCGAACGTCGTCGGTGGATTCTTTACTTTGTCCGTATCATAATGTAGCACGAACTGGACGTTGCCCCATGCAATCTCGAGCCCGTCTGTCGGTGTTCCCGCATCGGTCGCTTGCGCTTCCTCGTTCAACAGTGCGGCGTTCGGGATTTTGTCGAGCAGGTCGCCCTGCAACAAGTCCGCCTCGGCGGCGTTACGGAAATTGTCCCCATTGATCCACATCAGGTCGATGGTGCCTTCTTCTCGGTTCGCCCGCTTATCGAGCGACAATTGGCGCACAAATTCAGCCGTGTCCATCGGGACGCGGTTCAACTCCATGTCATACGTCTCTTTCAGACGGGGCGCGACATACTCATCGATATAGCGATTGATGCCATCATCGCCTCCCCACATATAAAAATTGACCGTCGACTGTTTTGCTTCTTCGGCCGCCTGTTCGAACGTCGGTGCGATTTCCGCTCGCGTCGTCCCGCAGGCAGCGAGGAAGATAAGTGACAGCATCAAGCCAAACTGTTTCAATAGGCGCATCATAGCTCCCCCTTTTTTCTCTGTGTTGACACATTTACTTTCTGTCAAATCCCCGTTTTGCGAGTCGTTCGAACATGACCGGGCACATTGCGTACAGTTTGGCGCCGAGTTCCATCCACCACGGGGCATTCACTTCACGTTTCGACGCCTCACACGCCGCGACGACGCGTTTCGCAAGGCGATCGGGATCGAGCATAATCGATTTCACACTCGCTTCATAACGACCACTCTTATCAGCCCGGAGAAAGAACGGTGTCGCGATCGGTCCCGGGTTGACGGTCAACACATGAATCCCAGCCGGCTTCAGTTCCAACCGGAGCGCGTTCGAGAACTGGAGCAGCGCCGCTTTCGATCCGGCATAGACAGCCGATTTCGGAGTCGGGACTTTCGCCGCTTGCGAGCAGACGTTAATGATCGTACTGCCACGGCGCATCGTTCGCGCACAATCACGCGCCAGCAACATCGGGGCGGTCGCGTTCAAGCGCATCGTCTCCTCGATGACGTCGGTCGTTTGATCGACGACCCGGTCGAACTCGCCGATTCCGGCATTGTTCACCCAGACGTCGATTGCTCCATATGTACGTTCGACTCGTTCCACGAGCGTTTCATAGTCGGTACAGACGTCGGCCACCATCCAATCGGCCGATAACGTTGCCCCTAGTTCGCGCAACCGCTCCTCGTTCCGAGCAATCAACGTCAACTTGGCACCCGACTCATAAAAAGAATGCGCCAGCGCGGCCCCAAAGCCGCTCGACGCACCCGTGATGACAATATGTCTCATTCTACAATTTCCTCCGCTCTCACATAAATCCATTTTCCGTCCGTCAGCTGTTTGACGACACGCCCACGTTCCTCGAGCAACGTCAAACGGGCGAACACTTCACTGAAGACGAGCGGCATCGCCCGTCGCATCTTGCGTCCATAGAGACGCATCGACCAATCGAAGACGCTCAAACCATCAACCCAGTCGTTAAGCAATAATTCACTCCGCTCATAACGCTGACTGATGCGGGCCTCAATCAACGGAAGCGGTTTGTGAATCGGTTCCCCGTGCCCGCTCACGACAAGTTTCAAGTCGACCGCTTGCAGTTTCCGTAGCGAATCGAGATAGAGGACGACCGGCGAGGCGAACCCTTCCTCTTCGTACGGCTGTTCAATGAGCGGGTTCGGTTCGACCGCATCGATCAAATGGTCGCCCGCAATTAACACGCCACCCGGACCGAGCAATCCGAGCTGGTCACTCGCATGCCCTGGCAGATGAATCGTCTTCCACGCCCCGTCGCTCGTCACATCCTGCCCGTCCTCGAACGTCATCGTCACGGTCGTCGGACCGATCCAACGCAACGCCTCCCGATAATCCGGCAGTTTGTTCACAATCGCCTCCGGTGTCCCGAACCAGTGCGCCAGGTCGTATAAAAACTGGTTGCCCCGCTTAATGAAGTTCGGTGTCTGTTCCAAATAGCGAACGAGTTTCTCATGTCCATAGACGGGAATCGAGGCATCACGCAGACGCCACGCCTGACCCGCATGGTCGGCATGATGGTGCGTCAAAAATAAAAAATCAATATCCGCGAGCGTCAGTTCGAGCTCGGCCAATTGCGTCGTCAATGACGTCCATGCTTCTTCCGTGTCCGGTCCGCAATCGACCATAAAGAATCGGTTCATATGTTCGACGACATAGACGTTCACGTTGCCGACCTCGAACGGCGTCGGTATATCGAGTCTTGCCAGTTGGCTTGAAATCCAGTTCGCCACGTCCCCACAACCCCTTCCACCTATCTTCACTCATTATACCTGTCGATAAGAATGGATTTCAATCACACAAAAAAAGGAGAGGATTTCTCCTCTCCGATGTCTTATAGGTTGATGACGGTGACTTTATCGCGTGTCATCGTCTCGAGGCTGCGTCCAATCCCTTGAACGCCGAGGCCTGACTGCTTCACGCCGATGAACGGGAAGTGGTCTGGCCCACGTTCCGTGCGACCGTTCACTTGGACCGTACCGACGTCGAGCTTGTCGGCGACCGTGAAGGCACTGTTCACGTTTTGCGTGAACACACTCGCTTGAAGACCGAACTCAGACTCGTTCGTGAGTTCAATCATCTCGTCGAGCGAGTTGACGCGAATGACCGGCAAGACCGGTCCGAACGGCTCTTCCCAAGCGACGCGCATATCTCGCGTGACATGATCGAGAAGCGTCGGGTGCAAGAGATTGCCGTCGCGCTCGTTTCCGTGGACGACCGTCGCTTGTTTGTTGACGGCATCGTCAATCAAGCCTTGGACGTAATCCGCCGACTTCTTGTCGATGAGTGGGACGATAAAGCTGTTATCGACCGGTGACCCGACCGTGAGTTTCTCAACACGCTCTTTCAACATGCCGACAAGTTCGTCTGCTTGGTGCTCGAGCACGAATACGCGCTTGATGGCCGTACAGCGTTGTCCTGAATACGAGAACGCGCCGCTGACAATCTGATCAGCCGCAAGCGTGAGGTCTGCGTCTTCGAGGACGAGCGCCGGATCTTTTCCACCAAGTTCGAGCACGACAGGTACCATCGATGCCTGTTGTGACAAGTGTTGCCCTGTTCCCGTACCGCCTGTGAATGTGATCATGTCGATTCCAGGATGTGACGTCAAGTAATCACCGATGACCGACCCGCGACCTGTGACGAGGTTCAAGAGCCCGCTCGGAAGACCAGCGTCTTGGAGCGCCTCGACCATCTTCACACCACTGATGGCACCTTGTGTCGCCGGTTTGAAGACGACCGCGTTACCCGTGATGAGCGCCGGTGCGATTTTGGCTGCTGCCAAGTTGACCGGGTAGTTGAACGGTGAAATCGCGAGGACGACACCGAGCGCTTCTTTCTTGATGATTGCCATCTTGTTCTTCGAGCCGCCAGGGAATGAGTCCCCTTGCATGAACCCACCCGTGAAGCGAAGACCTTCTTCAGCCGTATAACGGATGATTTCTGCTGTCCGAACGACTTCTTTTTTCGCGTCGCTCAAGTTCTTCCCGACTTCACGCATGATGATTTGACCAATCTCATCGACACGTTCTTCGAGTTTATCTGCCCAAGCGTACAACAGTTCGGCACGCTTGTTGACCGGAAGCGCCGCCCATTCCTGTTGTGCGCTTTTCGCGCCGTGAATCGCCTCGTCGACTTCGTCGCGAGACATCGCCTGGACGTGCCCGACGACTTCATCTGTATAAGGTGAAACGAGTTCGATTGTTTCGTTCGTTGTCGATTCCTGCCATTGTCCATTAATTAAATATGGATACGTGTTCATACTCATAATCTCTATCTGCCTCCTGAGTAAGCTTTGATATCTCGTTGCCACCCCCATTGTATGCAAATCAAATCGGTTGAACAACTATAAAGATTCAGTTTATGTAATGTAAACGGTTACGCGTCAATTTTTTGTCAATTCCGCCTCGACTTTGCCACTTTCAACTGAAGATGTTCATCAAATCGACCGATAGAAGAGATGAGAGTACGTGAACTAGGAGGGACCACCAGTGAGCATGGATCATAATATTTTACTTGAGGCAGGCACGAACGAATTAGAAATCGTCATTTTCCAGTCAGGCCCGTTCATTTTCGGGATTAACGTCATGAAGGTACGTGAGATTATCACGATGCTTCCCCTCACTCCGCTACCGGGCACGCCGGAAGCGATTATGGGCTTGATCGAGCTCCGTGGTGAGGTCATGACCGTCATCGATTTACCGATGGTCATCGGACATCCGCGTGACGCCGGAGACAACGACCGCTTGATCGTCTGTGAGTTTAACGGTGAGAAATCGGTGCTCCGCGTCGATCAAGTGACAGAGATTAAGCGTATCTCTTGGGAACAGATCGACACGCCGTCCGATCTCGCGCGCGGTATGCAAGGAATCACGAACGGGGTCGTCAAGACCGGCGACCAAATGATTATCCTCCTCGACTACGAGCGCATCGCCCTCGAACTGTCCCGTAAAGACATCATGGCCCGTGAATCGGTCAAACGACTCGGTGCCCGGGAGCGCTCAAACAAACATGTCTGGATCGCGGAAGACTCGGAGATGCTGCGGACACTCATCATCGATACACTCGATGATGCCGGCTATTTCAACACGACGATCTTCAATAACGGAAAGGAAGCGCTCGATGCGTTCGAACAGAGCGACGTCCATTGTGACTTACTGATCACCGATATCGAGATGCCGCAAATGGACGGATTGCATTTGACGAAACGACTCCGCGACATGGATCGTTTCGCCGACCTGCCAATCGTCATCTTCTCGTCACTCATCTCGGACGATTTGAAGCATAAAGGCGACGCGGTCGGGGCGAACGCCCAAATCACAAAACCAGAGATTGGCATCTTGATTGCCACACTCGACGAATTTTTAGCCTAATCCAAAAAAACGGGACGTCGCATCGTAGCGAAATCCCGTTTTTTTATGAAAATTTATTTAATCGCGCATCCCATTCCTGGTCGAAGCGTCGCATATCGGCTTCGATGTCGTCGAGAATCGGTTCGAGGTTTTCAATCTCGTTCGTCTCCCCAGCCATTTCGAGCTGATGGAACCGTGCAGCCGTCTCGTCGAGTCCGACCGAATAAGAGGCCCCTTTCAACAAGTGGGCGAGCTGTTCGATTTGTTCGTGGTCCCGTTCCGTCACCATGCGTCTCAATTCAGGGAATTTCGCCTCGAATTGGCGGATATATGTCTCGGCAATCTTTTTTAAGAAATCTTTATTTCCGCTAGCGATTTGATGGAGCTCCGCCAACTTTTCTTCGTTAAACAGAGCATTATGGGGTGTTTGTGACAACTCCATCCCTCCTTTACCTCAATCCTACTAACATTCCTACCCACTGTAGCATGTTTTCGAGAAAAAACAAAAAAACTCCTCTTTTTCCGATTGCACTCTCCCAGTCGCCTACCTATAATTAGGTTGAGCTAAGGTAGGAGGAACATTATGCTAACGATTTACCGTACCGACGCATCTGGGCGTGTCGACGAAATCGAAGATTTTGACAAAGGGAGCTGGATCCAACTCGTCAATCCGACGAAAGATGAGGCCGATCAAGTCATCGCCGCCTCCGGCATTCCTGAAGATTTCGTCTACGACCCGCTTGATATTGAAGAAAAACCGCGATTTGAAAAAGATGATGAGGGTCTCCTCATGATTATCGACGTCCCATATGTCGAAGAAGACGACACGGGACGCACCTACAATACGATTCCACTCGGTATCATCGTCACGGGGCGACATTTCATCACCGTTTGTTCGCGTGACCTTGACGTGCTCAACTTGTTCGCCAACGGAAAAGCCCGTCTGTTCCGGACGAACTATCGGAGCCGGTTCGTCTTCCAGATTTTGCACCGAGTCAGCATGACGTATTTGCGCTTCCTTCGCCAAATCGATCGGCGCATGGACGAGCTCGAGCAAGAGTTGCAACGTTCGATGCGAAATCAGGAAATCTTTCAATTGATGAACTTACAGAAGTCGCTCGTCTACTTCATGACGTCGCTCAAAGCGAACGACAGCGTCCTCGACCGCATCGTCAAGACACCGAGTCTCGAGAAGCACGAGGAAGACGAGGAACTGCTCGAGGACGTGTTCGTCGAGCACCGCCAGGCGATGGAGATGGCGTCGATTTATAACGATATCATCAGCATCAAGATGGACGCCTTCGGTTCGATTATCTCGAACAACGTCAACTTCGTGATGAAGTTCTTGGCTTCGATCACGATTGTACTCAGTATCCCGACGATGATTTCCGGGATATTCGGGATGAACGTCCAAGTGCCGTGGGAAGGCCAACCAATCGGCTTCGTGTTCGCCATCACGATGATGATCGGATTCTCAAGCCTCGCGTTTTACATTTTGTGGCGCAAACGATATTTCTAAAAAAAGATGGTGTTGCCCGTTGGGGCGACACCATCTTTTTACATCAATTTGACCGTGACGAGACACAAGTCATCATCAATCTCGATTTTCGGAACGAGCTGTTCGGCCACGTGACGGGCGTAGTCAAGCCCGTAAGAAGCGACGTCCTTCTCGAGCCAACGGATGCCGTCGTCGATGTCTTTGCTGTAACATTCCATCAATCCGTCCGTATACATATGCATCGTCATCCCCGGTTCGATGTCGACGACGTTTGACTCAAAATTCGGCTCCTCGAACATGCCGACCGGGACACCGGTCGTCTCAAGACGAGTCACGCCCGAGTCCGACGTCACGATGACCGGCGGGTGACCGGCGTTGACGTACTCGATTTGCCGTTTCGTCGTGTCGATATAACAATAGACGGCCGTGAAATAGCTCTGCATGTCCTCTCCCGAGAACAAGAATGTCATCTGACGGTTCAACTCACTCATCACATCTACCGGATATTGGACGTTGCTGACGAGACCGGGCAAAATCGAGCGGATGCCCATCGTAATCAACGCCGATGAGACACCGTGCCCCATCACATCGAAGATGATGACGCCGTAGCGGTCAGGGGCGACCTGGAACCAGGCGTACATGTCCCCAGCCAGTTTTTTGGACGGCAAGTATAGCGCCCGGACGTCAATCTCATCGTTGCTGATGGGCGGGGTCAACGCGCTCTGTTGAATCTTTTGCGCGAGATCGAGGTCGTATTGCAGCCGCGCCTCATATTTTTTCCGTTCGTCGACGGCCGCTTTATACCGGAGTGCGGAGCGGATTCGCGCGAGCAGTTCTGTGATTTTTATCGGTTTGGTCGTATAGTCGGACGCTTCGGCGTCGAGTCCTTCCGCGATCTGTTTTTCCTCGGTGCGACCCGAGACCATAATGACGGGAAGCTCTTCATAGCCGCTCATCTGTCGAATCCGTTTGCACGTCTCGATTCCAGAGATGCCTGGCATCTCGACATCAAGCAGGACAAGGTCGTATAGCGACGGGGCTTGCGGGTCCATCAGGAGCGCGAGCGCATCTTCACCACTCGAGACCGAAATCGTCTCATAATCATGTTGATGCAATAATTGTTCGAGAACCATCGTATTGACCGGTTCGTCGTCCACAATCAGAATCGCCATAGTCATCCCTACTTTCTCTGTCAGTGTTCTTCTATACGTTATTGTATCATATCTAATCGTTTCATTAGGTATTTCAATGCTGTGACAGTTCGATGTGGTTCAAAGATGGAGAATCTCGTCTGTTTTTGGCATACTAGAAGTACGAAAGCGAGGAATGCCGCATGGGATGGATATTCGCTGTGAGCGGTTTGATTATCTTGCTCGTCTTGATTGCTTCAATCGTCGTCATTCAAAAAGGGTATGCCTATAAAGATAACAAAGACGACATCGTGCTCGATTACGATGAGATCAATCGCCGCATCACTGAAGAAGAACAGCAGAAAAAATAGAGCCATCGGCGGATGGCTCTATTTTTTATTTGAATTCGAACCGAAGCGCCCCTTTTTCAAGGTAAAGCGCGGCCTCGAACGTCTTGTCCCCTTTTTTGAACGTGTGCACGTTCGATTGTCCGCCGTTGATCATCTGTTTCAGCTCATCCTTGGCAATCCCGACACCGAGCACTTGCTTCGACATCGTAAACTTGCACCCTTCGCGATAACCGCTACAACCAATGAACTTCGGATGCTCGACAAGTCCCTTGCCGCAACTCGGACAGACGCCGAACGAGGCTTTCGGCCGTGACGCCGCTTTTTTCCCGAAGCGTCGTGCCTCAATCGTGTAACCTTCCGGATTCGCCGTCTCGACGCGCGCTTTCGCTTCTTCGACGATGTGAATCGACATCTTTTTCGCCTGGTCGATGAATTCGGCGGCCGAAGCTGAGGCCTGTCCGATCTCGTTCAGGCGCTTCTCCCATTTTGCGGTCATGGCCGGCGAGGCGAGGATGCTGTCGCCGAGCACGTCAATCAACAGACGCCCCTTGTCGGTCGGGACGAGCTCTTTCTTTTGCAGGTCGACATAACCCCGCTTCTTCAATCCGTCGATAATATTGGCCCGCGTCGCCTCGGTGCCGAGCCCTTCGACCTCTTTCATGATGTGAATCAATTCCTCATCGTCGAGCTGTTTTCCGGCGACTTTCATCGCCATGATGAGCGCGCCTTCGGTATACCGTTTCGGCGGTTCCGTCTGTTTCGACAACACTTCGACTTTCTTTTCCGTCAATGGTTCTCCACATGTGAGCGCCGGGAGTTCGACGTCTTTGGACTTCATCTCGACGACTTGACGATAGCCCGGACTGACGACGACCGTCCCCTTTGCCCGGTACAAATCGTCCCCGTCCATAAGGTCGACCGTCGTTTTCTCAAGTTTGGCCGGTGGGGCGAAAGCAGCGAGAAAACGCCGATTGATTAAATCGTATAGCTTCGCCTCGTCCCCACTGAGTCGGGCCACATCCCCGCACGCCTCGGTCGGGATGATCGCATAGTGATCACTGACCTTTTTCGCGTTGACGTAGCGGCTGTTCCGGGACGGATTCTCGGTCAACACGTCCTTCAGTCCGGCGTATGCTGCAGACTTCAATAGGCGAGCTTTCGTCTGCGGGAACAGCGTCGCCTCATCCGGTGTGACGAAACTCGAGTCGGTCCGCGGATAACTGATCCAGCCTTTCGTATATAGCTTTTGGGCGATGTCGAGCGTCTTCTTCGCCCCGAAGCCGAATCGCTTGCCGGCCTCGGCCTGCAGACCCGATAAGCTGAACCAGAACGGCGGGTGTTCCGTCTTGTCTTCCTTGTCAATGGAATGGACGACGGCTGTCCCGCTTGCCCGGTCGACGACGGCGTCGGCTTGTTCGCGCGTCTTCAGTTTCGTCGTCTTTCCGAGCGTGTATTTCGCTTTGAACGTGCCACGTCCTTTTTGGAGCGTCGCCTCGACCTCGAAATACGGTTCCGGGACGAACTGTTTAATCTCGCGTTCGCGATTGACGATCAATGCGAGCGTCGGTGTTTGGACACGACCGAGCGAGAATACGTCTTCGATGCCAATCGTCTTCAATAGCGTCGTATACGCGCGGGAAGCGTTCATACCGACGAGCCAGTCTGCGCAGGCGCGACTCATCGCCTCGTGATAGTACGGGACCGTCTGGTCGCCCGGCAATAGCGCGGCGAAACCACGGTCGACCGCCTGCTCGGTCAAACTCGAAATCCATAGGCGCGACAACGGTTTTTGATTGCCGGCGAGCCGTAAAATGAGCCGCACGATGGCTTCCCCTTCCCGCTCGGCATCGGACGCGATGATGACGTCGGTGATGGATCGGTCGTGTAACCACTTCTTGATCGTCTGGAACGGTTTGGACTTGCCTTTCGAGATGCGATAGTCGAATCGGTCCGGGACAATCGGGAGTGACTCATATTTCCATGACTTCCATTCCGGCTTATAGTGGGACGGTTCTTGAAGTTCGCATAAGTGACCGACCGCCCAGACGACGATGGCGCCTTCCGGGAACCGGGCACAAGATGAAATTTCAATCTCGTCTTTTTTCTTTTTTGAAGGATACGGCGCAGCCAGTTTTTGAGCTTGCGACGGTTTCTCCGCAATGATTAATCTCATAGGATCCCTACTTTCAAAGTCATCCGAAATCTCTTGTCGGAACGACACTTTCGAGAAAGAATGTATTTTCTTATCTATTCTATAATATCATTAGAAGAGTATGTACAACAAAAAGGGGGATGTCTCTTGTCTTATCTTATCTTATTCGCCGCCGTCTTTTTCTTATCGACGAGCGTCTTGTTCGTCAAATGGACGTCCGCACCGGCCGAGACGGCCGCGTTTTACCGCATGCTCATCACTTGTCTGATGTTGTTGCCCTTCGTCGACTTCAAGTCACTCCTCGGGACACGTCTCATGACGCGGTACGCCTTGTTGCTCAGCGGGACGTTGCTCGCGTTTCATTTTTGGCTCTGGTTTTTATCGCTCGATTATACAACCGTCGCCAGCTCGACCCTATTCGTCACCTCGAGCCCGATTTTTGTCTTAATCGGAAACGCCTTGATTTTTAAAAAGAATCCGACCCGTAAAGGCTTGGCCTTCGCGCTCATCGCTGTCATGGGCGGCATGCTTGTCGCGGCCGGCGACATTCAACTCGGACGTGAAGCGTTATTCGGCGACTTGCTCGCCTTAATCGCCGCGCTGCTCATTGCCGGCTATTGGCTTGTCGGTCAACACGTCCGGACCGAGATGAACACGAATACATATTCGTTCAGCGTCTATCTCGTCGCCGCGGTCGTTCTCTGTTTCATGCTCCTCGTCCGGGGGACGACGTTCACCGCGTTCGAATCGGTCAACTGGTGGTACTTCCTCGCCCTTGCCTTCTTCCCGACGATTTTAGGGCATAACTTGTTCAACTATGCGCTCGCCCGTGTCAGTGCGACCGTCGTCAGCATCACGATTCTAGGGGAAGCGCTATGGGGCATGCTATTCGGATTCGTCTTCTTCGAAGAACGCCTCGGCGTCATGCAATGGATTGGTGCGGCCGTCCTGCTCGGCGGGATTTACTTATTCCTAAAAGAAGACGCCCGCTCTACAAGAACGGACGTCGCTTCATAAATTGGTTGCCTTCGCTTCGACTTCGTCTTCAGACGGGCGGAACAATAACTTGCGGTCCCACACCGCCATGCCGACCGCCGTCAAAAAGGTCATCGCATCAGCGATTGGAAACGCGAGCCACACCCCGAATACGCCGAAGAAGTTCGGCAAGATGAACACGAGCGGAATCGTATAGAGCGTTTGCCGCGACAGCGACAAGAACATCGCGACCCGAGCCTTACCGAGTGATTGATAGATGCCGTTGACGAGCATTTGGACGCTCGGGAGGAACGAGACGGCGAACAACACATGAATCGCCGTCACACCACCGGTAATCAAGTTGGCGTCGGTCGTAAACATACGCATCAGCTGTTCTGGAATCAATTGGAGCGTCAACCAGATGATGACGGCGATGGCGATTCCGGCCCGCATTGCCGTCCAAATCGTCTCTCGCATCCGGTCAAATTGTTTGGCCCCAAAATTGTAGCCGACAATCGGCTGCATGCCTTGAACGATGCCCATGATCGGCATGCCGACGAGCGCCATGAATTTATTGATGATCGCGAAGATGGCAAGTTCCTCGGTGCCCCCATACGTTCCGAGCATGACGTTGACCCCGACGAATAAAATTGACTGCGACACCATCATGATGAACGAAGACGACCCAATCGCCATAATCTCTTTCAACTCGCCAAACCGCAATCGAAATTTCCGCCATTGGAAATCGAGCTCGGTGCGGCGATTTTTTGCGAAGAAGAAACGGAGCATGAGCACCGACCCGACGACTTGGGCGAGCGCCGTCGACCAAGCCGCCCCGTAAATGCCCCAACCGAACGTGAAGATGAACAGCGGCGTCGTCACCAAGTTGACGACGACGGTCGTGAGCATGACCTTCATCTGATAGGGCGCCTGCCCCTCGGCGCGCACCATCGCGCTCGCCGCAAGCGTGAACATGAAGAACGGCGAGCTGATGAGCACGACCGATAAGTATTGTCGACTCAATTCCATGATGGCCGACGTCGCACCGAACACTTTCAAGATGTCATCGAGCATGAAAAAGGCGGAACTGACCGCGAAGGCGGCGAACACGCCGACGAGGACGAGCACGTTCAGAAACGTGACAGCAGCCCCGGCATCGTCGCCTTTACCGAGTTTTCGTGAACTGATGGACGCCCCGCCCAATCCGACCGCACTCGAGACGGCCATGAGAATCATTTGAATCGGGAACGCAATCCCGATGGCGGCCACGGCGGATGCCCCGATACCGCGGGCGACGAAGATTGTATCAATGATATTGTACAGTGCCGTCACCAACATCCCGATCATCGCCGGTAGCGACAGCTTGAACAGCAGGCGTCCGATTGGGTCGGTCCGGAGCTGCTCCGTATTTTGATTCATGCTTCCATCCCCTTTGTCGTCTATGTTAACAGGGTAGCAAGATTGGATGGAACGGTCGACTATGTTGTCTTGCCGGATGTGTCAGACTTGACTCGGCACGGGCGTGTTCACGGCACACGCTTTTCGCTTACGCATGATGAAATCGGTCGCGACCGGTTGCTCGACCTTGACGCGCACCGTCATCATCGCCTGGTTCGCCGTCTCAATCACGGCTCCCATCTCATCGTATAGTTCATCAACCTTTTGCGTGAATCGCACAAAACCGGGCCCGAAGAACTCGACTTCTTCCCCGCGCCGGAAATGGTTCCGTTGCTCGAGTGTCGCCAGCTGTGTCGACGCATCATACGAGATGACGCGGGCCGCGAACGCATACTGTGGGATGACACGCGGTTTGCCGAACAGTTGCTCGTTTTCGGTTGGGACGCCGTAATAGAACCCGGTCGCGAGTTCCCGTTGTGCCGCTTTCCAAATCTCTTCTTCCCAGGCCGGGTCGAACACGAAGCCATCAGGATCATCACAGTACGCATCGATGACTTGCCGATAGACGTTACAGACTGTCGCCACGTAATGAATCGACTTCATCCGGCCCTCGATTTTCAAGCTGTCGACACCCGCCTCGACCAAATCTGGGATATGGCGCACCATCGCCAAATCGACCGAGCTCATCGAGAACGGTTCCTCGTCGCGTGCCACCATCTCATCGGACAAGAGCTCGTCCGCCTCGAAGAAGCCATACTTCCAACGGCACGATTGGGCACAGCCACCCCGGTTCGCATCGCGGAGCGCCATGTGGTTCGATAGCGTGCAGCGACCCGAGTACGAGATACACATCGCCCCGTGGACGAACGTCTCAATCTCGACATCGACTTGCCGTTTCATCTCCTTGATTTCTTCCATCGATACTTCGCGGGCGAGGACGATCCGCTCCAATCCTTCCTCTTGCCAAAAGCGGAGCGTCTCATAGTTTGTCGCTGACGCCTGCGTCGACAAATGGACCGGCAGCCCAGGCGCCTCCGTGAGGCAGACCTCAATCATGGCCGGGTCGGAGACGATGACGGCATCGATGCCGATATCGCGAAGCTGACAAAAGAACTCACCCGCACCTTCGATATCCCCTTCATGGGTGACCATATTCGCGGCGACATACACTTTTGCCCCGCGTGCATGGGCGAAGGCAACGCCTTCGGCCATCTCGTCATAACCGAAATTGCCGGCTCGCGAGCGGAGCCCAAACTGTTGTCCCCCGATAAAGACCGCATCGGCCCCATACAAAATCGCCATCTTCAATTTTTCTAAGTTGCCGGCCGGTGCTAATAATTCTGGACGTTTTTTCATCTCAATCCCTCACTTGATCTCTTCTGGATTTCGTAACAATAGTCCCGTCCCGAGCCTAAATCGTTCCGGTTGCAGTTCGGCGAAACGACGTTCCATGACGTGACGGTCGAACCGACCGTTCAACAAATCTGAACGGGCCTTATCGAACAGGCGGACGATGTCGACGAACGCGTCACCTGCGTGCCAGCCCTCGAGTTTCCACGTGTGTAGCCCACCCTTCAACAGGACGGGCAATTGTCCCATGAGCGTCAAATCCTCAGAGAACACATGCGTCCCATTTTCATCTTCATATACCGGATAGCGGCTGGCCGCGTCCGATGGTTCACTGATGTAATACTCACGCTTTTGCGCCCCGTCACTCGGCCGACCAATTTCATTGAAATAGTTCGTCAACAGCGGTCGCTTCGAGTGGTGGATGCATGTCGGGCCGTACACTTGGACTTCGACCGGCAATCCGATTTGTTGTTGAATCAAGCCGAGTTCGGTCAGCGTCACTTCACGGGCCGCGATGGCCCCGATGGCATCGCGCTTGCCCCAAAATTGAATGTGTCGGGCCGACGTGACGAGCGTTTGAGCATCATACCAATAGGGGATATTTGCATTACGGATTAAACGGATGGCGCCCGGATCACCGGCCGTCACACTGTCAACCCCAATTGATTTTAAAGCCGCTAAATAGTCGGGCAGCGTCTCAATCTGATGATTATGCATCAAATTATTGACGGCGACGGTCACTTCTTTGCCGTAACGGTGGGCAATCGCTGTGACTTCTCGCACAGCCTCCAACGACCAGTCTCCTTTGTGGCGTAACCCGTATGTTGCTTCTCCGATATAGATGCGGTCAGAGCCCGCCATCATCAGCGCTTCTGCTTGCTCAACGCCTTGTGCTGTAGTCACTAGCTGAATCATCATCTGGTTTCTTCTCCTCACTTTGTGAGCCTAATCACATATTCTCGCTATACTCTAGCATACGTATTGACACCGCGGCCGAGCAGGAATTTAACAACTCGTGAAGAAATCAGTAACAATGTATGACTTTTTACATCGAAGGAGTGGACGATTTTGACAAAAACTGCCCTAATCACAGGAGCCTCGACGGGAATCGGACTCGATTTGGCTGTCTTGGCGGCCCGGGATGGATTTGATTGTATCCTCGTATCCCGCAACGAACCACGATTGCACGAATTGAAAAAAGTACTGGAGAAGCGTTACCGCGTCAGCGTGCACGTCTTCGCCCTCGACTTGTCTGAACACCAAGCAGTAAAACGATTGACGAGTGCAATCGCCGATGCCGGACTGACGGTCGACTTTTTAATCAATAATGCCGGTTTCGGGACGGCCGGTGAGTTCATCGAGCTCGATGCCGAAACCGAGGCCGAAGAGGTCCGTTTGAACGTCAACGCCTTGACCGAATTGACGAAAGCTTATTTGCCGGACATGGTGGGACGGAATCATGGCTATGTGTTGAACGTCGCCTCGGTCGCCGCTTTCCAACCCGGTCCATATATGGCGGTCTACTATGCGACGAAAGCTTATGTGTTGTCGCTCACCGAGGCGCTCCATGCCGAAATGAAAGGGACAGGCGTGCATGTGAGTGTCCTCTGCCCAGGTCCGACCGATACCGGCTTCTTCAACCGGGCCGGCAGTGAGATGATGGTGTCAAAAATGCCGTCTCATCTCGTCGCCTTCTTCGGCTATAAAGGCGTCATGACCAACAAACGCGTGATCGTGCCGGGTGTCTCGAACCAACTGCTCGTCGCCGCGGCCAAGCTCATGCCGCGCGCGGTCAGCCTTGAGATTTTGCGTCGCTTCCAAAAACCATCGGATGGTGGATCAGAAGACGTCTCGACTGTCTGACCCGGTTAGATACGTACAAAAGGAGGAGGTTCCCACTCGGGACCTCCTCCTGCTTTATGTCAGTTGATTAAGACTTTGATAGCTGAATCATACGCCGGATGAGTGACACGCCCGGGATACACACCATCAGTGTCGTCGCCACGACGACCGACCAGGACAATGCGCTTTCGAGCGTGAGCGCCCGTTCCATCAACCCGCCAAGGACGCTTCCGCCTCGGACGGACAAGACGATCATGAGTGCCGGCCAGACGCTCGCCCCGAGGATACTGATCATCCCGTAGCGCGTCCGTAAGAGCCGACGTGACATCAAAAATAGATTGAGTCCCATAAACAACAGTCCGATGAAAAGAAACCAACCGATTTCAACCAGATTGACGTATCCGCTCATGCACGTGTCACCTCACTCGGTGTGATACCTTCTTGTTACCCGTCTTCCCGCACAAATATGCGAACGAACAAATCGTGCAACAAGATTAGGAAGACGGCGTTCCCGATGCCGTGGGCCACATCGAACGGTAGACTGAGCACGAGCAACTTGATAAAGTCGGCCCCGATGACCTCCGCGAACGAAAGATTGGCTGTCCAGCCATAGAGAAAACCGGACAAGAGCCCGACGACAGCAAGCATCCACCGCGAGCGCAGAAGCAGCGGCTTGAGCAGGATGACGACAAGAACGACGAGGAGCCAGCCTAAAAATTGAAACAAGACGAACGGTCCGAGTCCGAGCAACAGTCCCGATAAAATCGGGACAAACAACGCCAGCATGGCGGCGCTTGTGAAGCCGAAATACAGAGCCGTCAGCATGAGCAGCGCCGTCGACGGTTGCACGTTCGGGATGGCCACGAACAGCCAGCGCCCGATGACGGCCAAGGCGAGAATCTGCGTCAAGACGGCTATCGGGACATCCGTCCGCTCAAATCTCGACATGACCCCCGCCGCAATGATTAGGATGACGATGTATGTGACCATAGCGCGCTCCGTTCCGTATACTCGGCAACATCACCATCGAAGACGAGCGTACCGTTCGACAGGCAAAGAATTCGGTCCGCCGCCTGTATCAGTCGCTCATCATGGGTCGCACACAATATATGTGCCGTCGCGGCCTTCTCGATTAACGCCCGTTCAAACTGAGCTCGCTCTTGCTCGGTCAAACCGACGCTCGGCTCGTCCAACAAGAACAGCGAAGCCTCGGAATCGAAGACGGCTTGTAGTTGAGCGACGCGACGATTCGTCGCCTGCGGGAAAGGGCCGTACTCTTGTTCGGCCGGTAAATAGACCGGACGCTCGGTCCATTTGACCTTTCCATACAACGGACGCACACTTTTGGCAATCAATTCGAGCAACGTCGATTTGCCGCTCCCGTTCGTTCCGATACAGATGGTCAGTCCCGCCTGTTTCGCCTCGTATGATACATGCTCGACCGCATAGGACGCCTGTAACGGATGGCGATAAGACACGTCTGTGACGACTAGCTGCGGCTGGTTCACGGTCGGATTGACGTGGAACGCGTCGGACGGGGTATGTTCGCGCGCCCTGTCCGTGTAAGCGACCCGTACGCCGAGTGCGGTCAGTCGGCTAAGTAACATCGTCAAATGCTCGACCCGAAACCGATCCAAATGTCGGAACGGCTCGATTAAGACGAGCGACTCGGCTGAATCGGCGAGCGCGTGCGCGATGCGGACGAGTTGACGTTCCCCGCTCGAGCACTCGTCGAACCGTTTATGGAACAAGTGATCGATTTGGAGAATGGCGGCCAGTTCGGCGCCGCGCAGGGCGTCACTTCCAGAAATGAGCGTTGCGACCTTCCCGGCGAGCGGGGTATCGAGGCGGACGACTCGCGCTTGTTCCGCTTGAACCCACTCCCCGAATTCGTCATGTCCGTCTGCCAAGGATAACCAACGCATCGCGCACCCCTCCCTTCGTCAAATATGGATACAGTAGCCAAACGACCGGTGTGACCATCATCGCGATCGCCGCGAAACCAGCGAGGACGAAGCATTGGACCCAGTCGTGCTTTTCAAAGCGTCGCATCCGGTTCGTCACGTATATCGGCTCGAGACGTTGGCTGTCGATACCGACGACGACCGCCTCTTGCCAGTCCCGTCGCGGATGACTCGCCAACGATAGACGGACCGCCCGTTCCATCGTCGGGACGAGCGCCCACCCCCCGTAGAGCAATCGTGTGGAACGGGGCCACTTGTTCAAGAACGGCAATAAGCGTTCGAGACGCATGAATCGATTGACCCAAATCATACCGAACAAAAAAGTCGCCAGTGGAATCAATTGATTCGTGACACCCCCGAATGAAATCCGCCACCCGAGGGCGAACGGGGCGAGTGAAATCAATGAGAACGCGAGGATGACACCGAGCATCGCCAGCGGAAACCGTCGTTCGAGCAGCAACAAACCGACCAGACCGAGGAGGAGCCAAATCGAGTCATTCACGTACGTCAACACGTATAAATGGACGAGTAAGAAGAAAAGGAGCGTGACCGGATGTCTGCGCTCCCAATCTGCCTCATTCGAAGAAAGAAATCGCATCTTCTTCGAAGCGCCATTGAATGATGTCGGTCGATTCGACTTCTTTGGCTCCGGCGCCTTCATCGCCCGGACTACCATTGAATGCGTAAACCCAGCCCGAGGATTGTCCGGCCGACTTCTCTTCGATGCCGTCAATCGCCGTCACATACGTCATCTCGCCGTTACCGACCGATTCGATGTCGAGCTCGGTCGCTTCGAGGGCATCGAGCACCGTCGCCCCCTCTTCCAAGCAGACACTCTTTTCATTGAACAACGTCTCTTCGGTCGACGCGTTGTAGACGGAAATCGTCGGCTCGACGCCGCAAGCCGCTTCCTCGGTCGAGGTCGTGTCCCCTCCGCATGCGGTCAAAAGGGGGACGAGTAAACTCATCAGGAGCAATTTTTTCATAAATCAGTCAAATCCTCTCGTTGATGGATAGAGTAATTGTATAGAATCGTATATTTCTCGCCTGTCGTCCGCCCTTGCTGGCTCAGCCCCGACAGTTGAATACTGTTGGCAAGTACCGGTTCGCGTTGCAACCAAAACTTGACAAGACGATTGTCCCGATTGATCATGAGCATCGACTCGTTCTCGAACGTGTACATGTCATACAGTCCATCGAATGAGAGTTGCAACAATGGCGCATCGACTTGTGACGTAAACTCGGACCAGTCCGGTTTCCGGATGGCGTCGAGCATATGTTGAAAGTCGACGAGCTTCTCGAAGAAGGCACTGCCCGAATCTTTGTTCAGTTCATCGACTTGACGATACGTCAGCTCGCCCGACTCGTCATAGTTGATTCGAATCTGTTGGAACGAGTTCGCGCGTTCGACCATGAGCAAATATTCGAGCGAACGGAGCTCACCGTCCTCAGTGAAAATCATTTTGCTCCGGTCGAGTTTGATCGAGTCACTATTGATGCGGCGCAGGATGTTGTCCGTCATCTCGTCAAACGTCTCGTCTTGAATCGACACCGGGCCAATCTGTTGTGATTCGGCCCGGAATTCGGATTGATCAAACAGCGGGACGAACAACAGGACGATGAAGAAAAAGAAGCCGACGAGCGCGCCGTACCATTTATAGCGGCTGTTGCGTTTCGGGAAAAATAAGAACGACATCAAAAAACCGATTGGTATATGAAAGCCGCCGATCGGGAACGAAACGATCCCGAGCAATGAGAAAAATAAAAATTTGATAAAAAAGTTCGGTTCCGGTTCTTTCAGTTGATTCAAGCGTAAACCTAGCAACGTACTGATGACGAAAAAGCCTAGCCATACGTATAGTTGTACTGTCACGTTAATCCCCCACTGTAAACTCGAAGAAGTCACTGGCTACATGGCTGTCTGGAAACACGGTGCGCACTTCGTCGACGAACGCCTCGTCCCGGCCTTGGTAGCGGGCCGAGATATGAGTGACGATCAAACGCCCAACTTGCGCCGTTTTCGCGAGCGTCGCCGCCTCGACTGTCGTCGAGTGACCGTATTGACGGGCGAGCTTCGCCTCAGCTTGCATGAACGTCGCTTCATGGACGAGCACATCGACCCCTGCGGCGAGGACCGCGGCGTTCGGACAAGGGACCGTATCGCCTAGAATCGCCACGACCGGTCCTGGGACCGCGTCAGTGACGTATTCTTTAGAGGCGTAGGTTTTCCCTTCAAACTCGAACGTGTCAGACTGCTTGATCGTCCGATAAATCGGTCCGCTCGGGATGCCGAGCGCCTTCACTTTGTCGACGAGCAATGCGCCCGGTCGTTCCGGCGCTTCAATACGGAATCCGTACGACGGGAAGCGATGGTCGAGTCGTTTGACGATGACGAGGTGACCGTCCTGTTCGAACGTATCGCCGTCCTCGTACTCGACAATCGTCAAGTCATAGCCGAGATAAGAACCCGTCACTTTCATCGTCAACTCGAGCCATTTCTTGATGCCTTTCGGTCCATATAAGGTGAGCGGGCTCGACCCGTCGAGCGCTGAACGCGTCGACAAGAACCCGGGCAGACCGAAGACGTGATCGCCGTGAAGGTGTGTCACCCAAACGGCGGAGACTTTGCGCGGTTTTACTTTCGTATGCAGCATCTGGTGCTGCGTCGCCTCGCCACAATCGATGAGCCACGTCTGTTTCGCAAGCGTGACTGCCAACCCGGAGACGTTCCGTTGTTTCGACGGCATACCAGAGCCAGTTCCTAAAAATTGTAACTTCATAAATGATAATGTCCTTTCTTGTCGTCCATTCCATGCTATACTGTAGGCAATCGTTGAAAAAGGATGTGATCCGTGATGAAGAAAGTTGAACATTCCGACTCGATCTATCAACAGATCCGGGAACGGGCGACTTCAATGAATCGCAAACACCAACAAGAATTAGGCACCTCAATCCTCATTCACGACATAGCGATGGAACTTCACTGTTCAGACGAACTCGTTTTAGAATCGTTGGAGTTCGCCGCATAATAGCTCGAACACATAGGAAGAGCCGACATCACGTCGGCTCTTTTTCATTTCGTTTTCGGTGTCGCGACGAGCTCGACAATTTGAACGACATATTCAACCAACTTGTACAGTTCGACGAGTGGCATACGCTCGTTCGTCGTATGAATTTCTTCATATCCAACAGCAAGGTTGACGGTCGGAATCCCGCCGCCGGCAATCACGTTCGCATCCGAACCGCCGCCTGAATGCAAGATTCGAATTGGACGGCCAATCGCTGTCGCGGCTGCTTTCGCCACTTCGACGACTTCGTCCCCTTCTTCGAACTTGAAGCCTGGGTACATGATGTCGATGTCGACTTCCGCACGTCCGCCATGTTCTTCAGCTGCGTCAAGATATGCTTGTTTCATCGCTTCGGCTTGTGCTTCCATCTTATCGTGGATAAGCGAGCGGGCCTCCGCGAGCACTTCGACGTAGTCGCAGACAATGTTCGTGGCACGGCCGCCTTCGAAGCGTCCGATGTTTGCCGTCGTCTCCTTATCGATTCGACCTAGCTTCATCTTCGCGATCGCTTTCGCCGCGATTTGAATCGCAGATACACCTTTTTCCGGGGCAACACCGGCATGAGCTGTCTTGCCATAGATTTTGGCGTTCACTTTCGCCTGAGTCGGAGCTGCGACGATGATGTCGCCGACCGGGCCATCCGAATCGAGCGCGAAGCCGAACTTCGCATCGATTTTCGAAAGATTGAGTACTTTTGCCCCGACGAGCCCAGATTCTTCCCCGACCGTGATCACAAATTGGATTTGACCGTGCGGAATCGCTTGCTCCGTCAACACGCGAACGAGTTCGATCATCGCCGTCAATCCGGTTTTATCATCCGCCCCGAGGATGGTCGTCCCGTCCGTCACGACGTAACCGTCTTGAATGCTCGTCTTGATTCCTTTACCAGGTGTGACCGTATCCATATGCGCCGTGAAATAAATCGGGTCGACGCCTTGTTTTGTAGCCGGTAGCGTAATAATCAAGTTGTTACCTGAATGAGCCGTTTTCGTCGACGCATCGTCTTCATAGACGTCGCATCCGAGCTCTGTGAAGACCGCCTTTAAATGCTCACAGATGACTGCTTCTTCTTTCGTCTCTGAGTCGATCCCGACCAGTTGTAAAAATGTGTCAAGCACTCGTTTCTCGTTTACCATGAAAACATCCCTCCATCCAAACATTTCTAGGTTATTATAACAAACTCGTGCCGTTTGCACGAACCTTTTCCATTCTGTACAATGAGGACAAACACATTTGGAGGAACGTCATGAGTAATAAACAGAAAAAGCGTCAACGCATCATTCAAATCGGTGTCGTCGTCATCGTATCCATCTTTTTATTGAGCACGTTTTTGTCTGGGATGGCCATGTTCCTGTAATAGCAGGATATACCGCTCTTTCAAAATCAAGTAGCTCTTCACGTCTGACAAGATATTTAATAGCGATGAACGTACCTCAAATTCCTCACGCGATGTGGGAAGGGGTACGTTTTTTCGATAATGCTCAATCGTCTCTTCGAGCTCCCGTAGGAACGTCGAAGCGTCGGCCCGTTGGTTGACGTTATCCCCGACGCGTCGGAGGAATGTCGCCACCGGTTTGGCCTCATTGACGACCATCGTGATTTCCCGAGAGTTCTCGGCGATACGCTTCAAGATGTCATATTGCCGTTCCCGCATCCGAAAGTACAAATAATCCATGTCCTCGTTCCGCTTCCCAATCGAGTTCCCCATGCGACGGAGCGCGAGATCTTTCCCTTGTTTCAAATAATCCCGCGTCTTCAAAAGCATCATCGAATGGTCGTTATAGACGCCCGTCTCGACACAGGCGGCCACATCATAAAAGTGAACGGCGAGGGCCCGGTCGATATTGTCCTTGATGCGCTCAATCTCTTTATCGAGTGTCGGCATGTACATGTTGACGACAAGTCCGACCCCGACGCCGATGGCGATCAATAACAATTCGTTGACGAACAGGTCGAGCGAGAAGCGCCCTTCCGTGTACAGATGGGTCAAGATGACGACACTCGTGATCATGCCATCTTGCAGTTTGAGCTGTTGAACGAGCGGGATGAACATGACAAAATAAAGTGTGAGCGTCGCCGGTGAATAACCGAGCAAGGTGAACATCAATGCCCCCATGCCGATGGCAATCAGGCTGGCCATGACCCGCTCATAGGAAGCCCGAAACGACTTTTTCCGTGTCTCCTGAATACTGAGGATGGCGATGATCGCTGCGAAGACGTAGTAATCGAGATGAATCGTCTCGGAGATGAGCATGGCGATTCCGGCTGCCGCCGCAGTTTTGAGCGTGCGTGATCCGATTTTCATAAATATCTCCTCCTCTCTCACAAAATTGTTCACTAGTTTGTTCCGTTTGGCAATCCATATGTTTGGAAGTGATCGTATTGAAAAGAAAAAAACGCGGCGTGATTTCCACGCTGTTCACGCTCGCCCTCGCCGTTCTGGGCTTCCTGTGGCTCCAAGACCGTCCGAGCGGGTCGTATATCGTTCAGACGTATGATGGTGGTGACGTCTCGACCCGGTCGTTCGAAACGCTTGACGAGGCCCGGGCCTATATGGAACGGGGAGGCAATCGGGCGTTGCTCGATTCGTCAGGCGACGTCATCGACTTCACGGGCACCGGCATCGCCGTCACCCCGACCGACCGAATCACAAACTTGTATCAAGACGCCGAGTTCAAGCAACGGCAATCGTATGTTGCCGGCGGGACCCGTCTCCGTCTCGTGCAGACGACCGACACGCATTTGTTGGTGAACATCTCTGGTGCTGACGTCTACGTGAAACCGGCCGACATGACGCTATATCCGGACGCCGTCGTCGAGCGGCGCGGCTTTTATCAGATGCGGGACGGACAAGTGTTCCATACCGTCGAGGCGAACGGAAATTTGGCCGGCACATTCCTCGTCGGACCGGCCCCGCAAGAGTCGTCCGACCGCTATTACACCGAGGACGTGCGCGACGTGTTCGATTCGCCATATCAATTCGCCTCGATCGCGTCGAAGGCTCCGTATTCGGCTCGCGAGCTCGACGCATTCCTCGGCTCACTCGATGACAGCCCGCTCACTGGGAAAGGCGATGCCTTCAAAGACGCCGAGGCGGAGTTCGGCATCAACGCCTTGTTCCTCATGGCCGTCGCCGGACACGAGTCCGGGTTCGGTACGTCCGCCATCGCCCGGGAAAAGAATAACTTGTTCGGCTTCCAGGCGACCGACAACGACCCGAGCGGAAATGCGGCCGCCTATCCATCCGTCGAGGCCAGCATCGACGCGGCGGCCCGACTATTCGCCGAGAAGTACGTGACGGGCGTCTATGACCGTGGACCGTTCCCTGGCAATAAGCAAGCAGGCGTCAATGTGAATTACGCCTCTGACCCGTATTGGGGCGAGAAAGTCGCCGGGACGATGTATCGCATCGACCGTGATCTCGGATTGACCTATTTCGAACAGATGAAGTGATGGCCAAATGGCCGTCACTTTTTTTGCAGGAATCCCCCTAGCGCTGAGCGAATACATAAACTGAACGACCATTCATTCCAAAGGGGGATTTGTATGAAAACGATTTGGATCACAGGTGGCTCATCGGGGATGGGCAAGGCGATGGCGCTAAAATTCAAGACCGAGGGCTGGAACGTCGCCATCAGCGGCCGCAACGAGGAGCGGTTACAAGAGGCGATGGGTGAACTGGAGGCGGTCGGGCCCGGAGCGGCGATGGCCGTGCAACACGACGTACGCGACTATGAGGGGTGTGCCGTCGCACTTGATCAAATCGTCGAGCGGTTCGGTCCAGTGCACGCGCTCGTCAACAACGCGGCCGGCAACTTCGTCTGTCCGACGCTCGACTTGACGCCAAACGGATGGACGAGCGTCATCGATATCGTCTTGAACGGGACGTTCAACTGCACCCACGTGCTCGGCAAACATTGGGACCGGGAGCAACTGCGTGACGGTTCCATCATCAATATGGTCGCGTCGTACGCCTGGCAAGCAGGCGCCGGTGTCGCACCGAGCGCGGCCGCCAAGGCCGGCGTACTCAATTTGACGCGAACGCTCGCCGTCGAATGGGGATATCAGTTCGGGGCGCGCGTCAACGCGATCAGTCCGGGCCCGATCGAGCGGACGGGCGGTGCCGACAAGCTCGCCGTCCACGTCAAAGAAGTCGAGCGCATCCGCCGCAACGTGCCGCTCGGCCGGTTCGGGACGCCGGAAGAGATTGCCGACCTCGCCTATTGGATGGCGTCGGATGAGATGCGTTATTTGAACGGGGACTGCATCTCTCTCGACGGTGGCCATTGGCTCAATAAACATCCGTTCTAACCAAAAAACGGCCGAGGAGACTCCTCGGCCGTTTCATATGTCTTGACCTGTCCATTCCGCTTCGAACCGGTCCAAAAAAGTAAGCATGAACGCATGGCGTTCCCGGGCGATTCGTCGCGCCCGCTCCGTATGCATCTGATCCGCGAGCCGGAGCAACTTCTCCTCGAAATGAGCGACCGCGCTCGTCGGGTCGTCCTCACCGTGAAGGGCATTGCCGCGGGCACCGGCGAATTGGAACGTCCGGGCTATACCGATCGCCCCAATCGCATCGAGCCGGTCGGCGTCTTGCAGGATCGCGCTCTCGCGTGACGACGGGGATCGTCCTTTTGAAAAGGACGTCTCCTCAATCATCGTCAGGACGTGTGCCCGTTGTTCGGTATCGAGTGCCAATGTGTCGAGGTGTCGTGCGACGAGCCCTTTGTCACGCCGGAGCTTCTCATCCTCGACATCATGCAACAGCGCCGCGAGCGTCAAGGCGAGACCATCGACCACCTCGCCTTCCGCGAGATGCATCGCCAAACGGCGGACGCGGTCGAGATGAGCCATGTCATGCCCGGTATGGTCTCCGGCATGGAGCTTTGTCACGTACCGCTCGGTCTCGAGCACCGCTGGATGACTCATCAAATCTCGATCGTCGTGTTCGGCTCAATCAAGAGACCGCGTTGATGCAATTGATCGCAGAACGCTCGAGCGTCTTGTTTGATGGGCGGGAACGTATCGAAATGGATCGGCACGACTCGTTTCGCTTGGAGCCAGTGCGCCGCGTCGAGCGCGTCGACCGGTCCCATCGTGAAGTTGTCTCCGATCGGGAGGAAGGCGACGTCAATCTCGAAGCGTTCGCCATACAGTTTCATATCCGAAAATAGTGCCGTGTCCCCGGCGTGATACACCGTGAGCGCGTTCGTCTCGATGATGAATCCGCCCGGCATCCCCATATAGACCGGGACGTCGCCCATGTCGAGGCTCGAGCTATGGAACGCCTGCGTCATCGTGACGCGGCCGAACGCGAACGAATGGCCGCCCCCGATGTTCATGCCGTGCACCGAGAAGCCCTTCTTCTCGTAATATGTCGCCAGTTCGTGCGTCGCGACGATCGTCGCGCCCGTCTGTTTCGCAATCAACTCGACGTCTTCGATATGGTCGAAATGAGCGTGGGTGAGCAGGATGTAGTCTGCTTTAACGCTCGCCGGGTCGACATCCGTATGCGGGTTGCTCGTCAGGAACGGGTCAATCAAGACGGACGTCCCGTCGATATCGAGTTGAACGGTTGCATGGCCATAGTATGTGATCTTCATAGAAATCCTCCCTTTCTGTTATCAGATGGATCGTTTCAGTTATAAGACTTTTTCTAAGAAGCGTTTCGCACGGTCGGTCTGCGGATTGAGGAGCAGGTCGGCCGGTTTGCCTTCCTCCATCAAGATGCCTTCGTCGAGGAAGAGGACGCGGTCTGCCACTTCACGGGCGAAGCCCATCTCGTGCGTGACGACGACCATCGTCATCCCAGTCTCGGCAAGCCCTTTCATGACGTCGAGCACTTCGTTGACCATCTCTGGATCGAGCGCTGACGTCGGCTCATCGAACAACATGACGTTCGGCTCCATAGCGAGCGCCCGGGCGATGGCGACACGTTGCTTTTGTCCG
The DNA here is from genome assembly GCF_018616375.1 of Exiguobacterium sp. J17977. Classification (GTDB taxonomy): domain Bacteria; phylum Bacillota; class Bacilli; order Exiguobacteriales; family Exiguobacteriaceae; genus Exiguobacterium; species Exiguobacterium mexicanum. Next base: position 145,625 of record NZ_JAEQBB010000004.1, read on the forward strand.
CCCGACAATTGGCTCGGGTAGGCATCAATCTTCTCTGATAATCCGACGCGTTCGAGGAGCTTTTTCGCCCGTTCGATCGCCTCGGCCTTGCTCACTTTCAAGACGTTGATCGGTGCGTACGTCAAATTGTCGAGCACATTCATGTGCGGGAACAAGTTAAACTGTTGGAACACCATCCCGATGTTTTGACGTGCCTTCGAGACGTTCGCCCCTTTTTTCGTGAGCTCATAGCCGTCGACGCTGACCGTTCCGGACGTCGGTACCTCGAGCATGTTCAAGCAACGGAGGAACGTCGATTTCCCCGAACCGGACGGACCGATGACGGCGACGACTTCCCCTTTCTCAATCGATGTCGTAATGCCTTTGAGGACCTCGAGGTCGCCAAATTGTTTGTATAAATCTTTTACTTGTATCATCTGCCATCACTCTTTCTTAGCCGTTTTTCTAGACGTTGACCAAGATACGTCAACACCATCACTATTGTAAAGTATATCACACCGGCAAACAGGAGCGGTTCAAAGTAGATCGCCTTCTGCCCACCGACGATTTGCGCCCGGCGCATGATGTCGAGCACACCGACCGTCGAGACGAGCGCCGATTCTTTCGTGAGCGTGATCATCTCGTTGACGAGGGCCGGCAAGATGTTTTTGAACGCCTGCGGCAAGATGATCGACCGCAGTTGTTTGACGTACGGGACGCCGAGGGCATCCGACGCTTCCCACTGGCCTTTATCGACCGCTTGAATCCCGGCCCGAATGATTTCCGAGATATAGGCCGCCGAGTTGAGTGAGAACGCGATGACGGCCGACTGGTACGGCGTCGTGATATAACCGGTCAATTGTGGCAACCCGAAGTGGATGATCGCGAGTTGCAAGATGAGCGGTGTCCCACGGAACACGGCCGTGTAGGCGTGTCCGATGAAGTTGACGAGACGGTTCGGGACGATTTTGAATGTGGCGACGACGACGCCAAGCGTGATCCCGAACAAGGCCGAGACGAGCACGACTTGGAACATGACGGGAATCCCTTCGAGAATATACGGGATAGAATCATAAATCCGACTAAAATCCATTGTGAGTTCCTCCTAAAAAAGGCTGACTGATGCTTTCAGTCAGCCTTCTACAATCTTTATTCTGCTGGTGCAGCTTCTTGTTCGAACCATTTTTGAGCCAACTTCTCGATTTCTCCTGAATCGATCATCTTGTTCAACTCTTCATTGAACTGATCGCGGAGCTCGTCATCCTTGCGGAAGGCAGCGGCTGAACCGGCCTCTTCCTCGTCGACGATCTCAAACGTCGTGAGTTCGCTGTCTTGATCGAGATATTTCTTCGCGACCGTGTCCTCGATGACCATTGCATCGATGCGGCCGGTCTTGATTTCCTGAATGATCTCCGGAATCTTGTTCAAGGCGACGATTTCTGCGCCCGGGATTTGCTCTTTGGCAATCCCTTCTTGAATCGAACCGAGTTGGACCCCGACTTGTTTCCCATCTAAATCTTCAAGCGTCTGGATGGCATCGCCTTTTGACAAAATCAAGTTCTTTGCCGTGAAGTAGATATCTGAGAAATCGGCGTTCTCTTTCCGTTCTTCCGTCGGCGTCATACCTGCCATGACAAAATCGACACGACCGGCGTTAAGCGCCCCGAGCAGGCTCCCGAAGTCCATGTCTTCAATTTTCAATTCGTAGCCCATGTTCTCGGCCACTTGCTTGGCGATATCGATATCGAATCCGACAATCTCGTCCCCGTTCGCCGTATCGACGAATTCATAAGGGAAGTAGTCCGCACTCGTCCCCATGACGATGACTTTGTCGTCCTCATCGGTCGATGTCGAACCTCCTTCATTCACGTCTGCCCCACAGGCTACTGAAAAAGCGGCTAGGCTTGCGATACATAATGCTAGAAAACCTTTTTTCATGTTCATCGTCCCTTTCTTCATTAGGATGAAATTATCAGAACTTTAACAAAATTATGACATATATGTGAATGTTGCTCAACAGTTCTCTGACTCATCATATGTCCGACTTGTTCTTCAACCACTATATACACATAATTATTACTTGTAAAGTATATTCATGCATAAAATCCAAAAAAATACGGTCACATTCGCTCGTAAGCAAAATAAGTGACCGTACCGTTGTCGCGAGAGCCGTAAGGCTGCACTCGTTTGACCGAAGCGATGGGAATGGCGCTATACACGTGGGGATAGCGTTCCCCGTCCTCGTCAAACTCATAGTGGAGCAGGCTGCCGAGACGTCCGACATGGAACGAGACGAGCACGACTCGCTCCCCATGATAATGTCGACGCACGAATTTTCCGATCTGTTGCGGGGTGCAACAACGAATGTACCCTTCCGTTTGGAGGGTAGGCTCGTTGATCTCGCCGCGCGACAAAGCGATCGTATATTCGGCCTCGCTCATGATTTTGACGACTGGTTCCATCTCATCGATCCCTTCTTAAGGAAAAGCGCAAAGGCAATGCCTCTGCGCTCACTTCTTAGGCGTAATAAATATCGAACAACGTCTGTAACTGCTCGACGAGCTCTTCGGCCGTCGATGACTCGATCGTGCTCCGTTCGACCATCGTGACGATATTGCCGTCTTCTAGTAGCGCAATCGATGGTGACGACGGGGCGTAACCTTCGAAATATTCACGGGCGCGGTCCGTCGCTTCACGGTCTTGACCTGCGAACACAGTCACGAACTGGTCCGGTTTGACGCCTTCCATCTTATTCACGTACGCCGCTGCCGGACGGGCGATGCCACCAGCACAGCCACATACCGAGTTGACGAGTACGAGCGTCTTGCCTTCTTTCGTTAACGCCGCGTCGACTTCTTCCGGTGTCGTGAGTTCTGTATACCCTGCAGAGCGTACCTCATTGCGCGCTTGTTCGACTACATCTTGAAAGTATAATTGAAAATCCATATTGTTTCCCCTTTCGACTTGCGTCTGTTCTTTCTTATTTTACGTCGAGTGGATCGGTTAGGACAAGTCTATCGCTCAATTGTCCTTCGAGGAACGGTGTCGCGTTCAACAACGTCTTGAAGGCCACATAGCGTGCCCGCGCTTCTGTGGTCGCTTCCCGGTTCGTCAAATACGCCCGGATGAGGATATTCTTCGGTGTGTGCTCCATATCAATGAACTCGAGCAGTTGCGCCTCATAGCCGACGAGGCCGAGCAATTCGGCACGAATCGAGTCGGTGGCGAGCGCCGCGAACCGTTCTTTGACGAGCCCATGCTGCAACATGACGTCGAGGCTCGGTGCCACAAGTTGACGGTTCAACTCTTTTTGACAACACGGCACGCTCAAGATGACTTTCGCCCCCCAGCGCACGGCGCGAGCGAGCGCCATATCCGTCGCCACATCGCACGCATGGAGCGTGACGACCATATCGACCGCCGTCTCCCCTTCGAACTCGTTGATGTCGCCGACGAGGAACTCGAGACGTTCATAGCCGAGGTCGCGTGCAATCCCGGCGCATTCCTCGATGACCTCTTTCTTCAAATCGAGCCCGGTGATATGGACGTCATAACCTTTCATCTCATGCAAGAAGTGATAAAGGGCGAACGTCAAATACGACTTACCCGATCCGAAGTCGAGAATCCGAATCGTCCGGTCGGTCGGTAAATGTTTGATCGAGTCTTCGATAAATTCGAGGAAGCGGTTGATTTGCTTGAACTTGTCATACTTTTGGCGCTTCACTTTCCCGTCCTCGGACTGGACGCCGAGGCGGATGAGGAACGGGACCGGTTCATCGAGCGGCAACAGGTACTGCTTCTCACGGTTATGGCTCAGCTTCACTTGTTTGACGGCCGTCTCACGTTCCTTGAACGTCACTTTGAACTTTTTAGACAGTTGAAAGTGGAACTCGGACGCCTTCAATTGGAACTGTCCTTGGCGAAACGTCTCTAGCAAGTCGTCGAGTTCGATGATTGCCTCGTCCGGTGTGAGATTTTTATGTTTCATCACCCGTTCAAATTGGTATTCGAATTGTATATGGTACTCGCCCTTCAACAGGACCGGCTTCAATTTGACCCGGCGTAAATCGTTCGACTTTTGACGCGGCTGACTGATTGTCGCTGTGACGAGCTCGTTCTGGCGAATCACATCAGCGAGTCGTTCGGTTAATGCTGTATATTCCACTGCGTTCATCCTTTTTTCAATAGTTTCGAAACTTTTGTGCACGTGTATTCGTACATACTATTACACGAACACGTGCAAACGTCAAAGGAGGATCATTGTATGTTCAAAAAGTTATTATCATCAATCGGAATCGGTGCCGCGACTGTGGATACACGACTCGAAGAGAGCGCTTGTGTGCCAGGCGGCACGCTCAACGGCGTCGTCCATATCAAGGGTGGCAGCACCGAACAATCGGTCGACCGGATTTACATCTTCTTCAACACGCTCTATAAGCACGAGGTGAACGACAAGTCGACGTATTCGACGTTCACAATTGAGAAAATCTTATTGAACGAAGCACCGTTCATGATCGGTCCCGAAGAAGTGAAAGAAATCCCGTTCACAATCGACGTGCCGTTCAACACGCCAATCTCGGTCAGCCAATCGAAATCGTGGATCGAGACCGGTCTCGATATCGCCCAGGCCGTCGACCCGAAAGACGAGGACTCGATTCTCGTCAAACCGAACCAGGCCCAGCAAGTCGTCCTCGATGTGCTCGATGACATCGGTTTCCGCTTGAAGAAGGCCGATACGGAGATGCTCCCGGCCCGCCATCGTTCCGGCCGTCTCCCAATCGCCCAAGAGCTCGAATACTCGCCGAACGGGACGAGCTACGGACGTAAACTCGATGAGCTTGAAGTCGTCATGCTGCAAACGGAGGCGTCGCTCGACTTATTGATTCAAGTCGACAAGAGCGTCCACAATCTCGGTAGCCTGTTCGCCGACTTGACCGGGACCGACGAATCGACTCACCGCCTCAGCTACACGAACGCCGAGCTCGCCTCGCCCGAACGCATCCGCCGCGATATCGTGGGGTTGATCGAACGTTCCATCTGAGCGATGCAGCCACGGACATTTCCGTGGCTTTTTTAGTTTTTATATGAAAAATCCTGCCCTCGGTCGAAGGCAGGACGTGCATCAATAGAGCGTATACGTGTCCGGGTCGATGGACTCGAGCGACTGTTTGATCGCCTGCATGAACTGACCGGCGACGAGACCGTCGAGGACGCGGTGGTCGACCGACATGCACAAGTTGACCATGTCGCGCGCCGCGAACATCCCGTTCACCCAAACCGGACGCTTCACAATCGATTCGACTGACAGAATCGCCGCTTGCGGGTAATTCAGAATCGGCGCCGATTGAATCGAACCGAACGCACCTGTGTTGTTGATCGTGAACGTGCCGCCCCGCATCTCGTCCGCTTTCAAGCGGTTGCCGCGGGCACGGGCCGCGACGTCTTGGAGCGCGACGGCGAGACCTTTGATGTTCTTCTCGTCCGCGTGCTTGATGACCGGGACGTAGAGGGCGTCGTTCGCCGCGACGGCGACCGACAGATGGATGTCTTGATGGACTTTGATGTGATCGCCCGCCCATTCAGAGTTCATCATCGGGTGTTTTTTCAGTGCCTCGATCGCCGCTTTCATAAAGAACGGCATGAACGTCAGTTTGACGCCTTCGCGTTTGAAGAACTCGTCTTTCAACTTGGCCCGGGCCGTGACGAGGTTCGTCACATCGACCTCGATCATGAGCCATGCATGCGGGGCCTCATGTTTCGAGCGGACCATGTTGTTCGCGATCGCTTGACGGACACCAGCCGTCGGAATTAGTTCGACTCGGTCCGACGACGCGCCGGTTGCCGGCACAGATGGCGACACGGCCGGTGCCGCGACCGTCTCAGGTACGTCGAGCTTCGTTTGTGTCATCGTCTCTTGGACCGGAACTTGCGTCGCCGCTTCCGGCTTGACCGGACGGCCTTCCGATACGTAGCGGAGGACGTCTTTGCGCGTGATGCGACCGCCGAGGCCGCTACCGTCGAGCTCGTTCAAATCGATTGCGTTCTCGTTGGCGAGTCGGATGACGGCCGGCGAGAAACGGCCGTTATTCTGTTTTCGTGGCGCGGCCGACACTGCAGTGACCGCTTGCTTCGTCTCGACCGGGGCAGCTTCGACTTGTGCCGGTTCTGCTTCCACTTCTGCTTTCGCGGGCGCCGAGTCGGCACCTTCGACTTCCATGACGAGGACCGGTGTGCCGACGGCGACCGTGTCACCTTCACTGATTAAAATCTGTTTCACGACACCGGCACTCGTCGCCGGAATCTCGGCCGTCACTTTATCGGTCATGACCTCGGCGAGCGGCTCATACTCCTCGACGCGGTCCCCTGGTTTGACGAGAAACGTTGTGATCGTCCCCTCAGTGACACTTTCCCCGAGCTGTGGCATTTTGATTGTCTGTTCCATATGACCCCTCCTTAAAAGGCGGCGAGCTGACGTGCCCGCTCCGCGATTTTTTCAGGGGATACGATGAAGAATTTCTCCATCGGTGGTGCATACGGCATCGACGGGACGTCCGGTCCCGCCAGACGCTCGATTGGCGCATCGAGTTCGAACAGCGCTTTCTCGGCGATGATGGCCGCGACTTCCCCGATGATGCTGCCTTCCTTATTGTCCTCGGTGACGAGGAGCACTTTCCCGGTCTTCTTGACGGCTTCGACGATCCCCTCTTGGTCGAGCGGATAAATCGTGCGCAAATCGAGAATGTGCGTGCTGATGCCTTCGGCTTCGAGCGTCTTGGCCGCTTCCTGGGCCATGTGGACGCACAGACCGTACGTGATGATCGTGATGTCGTCACCTTCTCGCTTGACAGCAGCCTTGCCGATCTCGACCGTATAGTCGTCGGTCGGAAGGTCGGCTTTCAAGAGGCGGTACGCCCGTTTATGTTCGAAGAAGAGGACCGGGTCGTTCGAGCGGATGGCTGCCTTGAGCAATCCTTTCGCATCGACCGGGTCGGACGGAATGACGACCTTGAGGCCAGGCGTCGAGTTGAACATCGCCTCGACTGATTGCGAGTGATAGAGCGCGCCGTGGATGCCGCCGCCGAACGGCGCCCGGATGACCATCGGGCACGTCCAATCATTGTTCGAGCGGTAGCGGATTTTTGCCGCTTCGGAGACGATTTGGTTGACCGCCGGCATGATGAAGTCGGCGAACTGCATCTCGGCGATCGGACGCATGCCATACATGGCCGCCCCGATGCCGACACCTGCAATCGCGCTCTCGGCTAGCGGCGCATCGATGACGCGGTCCTCGCCGTACTTCTCAATCAAGCCTTGCGTCGCGCGGAACACGCCGCCGCGGACGCCGACATCTTCTCCGAGCACGAAGACGTTCTCATCGCGGTCCATCTCTTCATGGATCGCTTCATTGATCGCTTCAATAAACGTTTTCATCACATTTCCCCCTCGTACACATGGTCCATCGTCGATTCAGGAGACGCGTATGGTGCCTTGTCGGCGTACGCTGTCGCCTCATTCACTTCACGATCGACGTTCGCCTCGATCTCTGCGAGTTCTTCCTCGGTCATGACGCCATCTTCGATCAAACGCTTCCGGAACAATTGATTCCCGTCACGATTCTTCAGGTCAGCCAACTCTTCGACCGAGCGGTACGCTTTGTCATCGTCATCCGACGAATGCGGTACGAGACGTTCGACTTCGGCTTCGATGAGCGTCGGGCCTTCGCCTCGAAGCGCGCGGGCTCGGGCTTCTTTCACGGCGACATAGACGGCAATCGGATCTGTCCCATCGACCGTGACGCCCGGCATCCCGTACCCTTTGGCGCGGTCCGATACGCGCTCGCAAGCGAGCTGCTTCGAGAGCGGTACCGAGATGGCGTACTTGTTGTTCTCACAGAACAAAATCACCGGCAATTTATGGACACCCGCGAAGTTCGCGCCTTCGTGGAAGTCACCTTGGTTCGATGAGCCTTCTCCGAACGAGACGAACGTGACGAGTTCTTCTTTTTTCAGTTTGGCGGCGAGCGCCACACCGACCGCATGTGGCACTTGTGTCGTCACCGGAGACGAGCCCGTCACGATGCGATGCTGTTTCGAACCGAAATGGCCCGGCATTTGACGGCCGCCCGAGTTCGGGTCTTCCGCCTTGGCGAACGCCGACAACATCAAATCGCGAGCCGTCTGCCCGAAGTGGAGGACAACGGCGACATCGCGGTAATACGGAAGAATATAATCCGTCCCTTTCTCGAGCGCGAACGCCGCCCCGACTTGGGCCGCCTCTTGTCCTTGACACGAGACGACGAACGGGATTTTTCCGGCGCGGTTCAATTTCCACATGCGCTCATCGATTTTACGGGCGCGGACCATCGTCTCATACATCGCACCGAGGTCTTGTTTCGTCAATCCTAGTTCCTCATATGAATTCACAGTCATCTGTTCCATTCTGTTTCCTCCTTAGGCGTGAATCGGTAATCCGTCGACGGCCAGTGCCGCTTCTTGGAACGCTTCGCTCAGCGCCGGGTGAGGATGGACGAGTTGGCCCATTTCCCATGCCGTGGCGTTCAAGACGAGAGCGAGTCCGCCTTCTGTGATTAATTCCGTCGCTTTCGGTCCGACGATGTGCACCCCGAGCAGGTCGTCCGTCGTCTTGTCCGACACGAGTTTGACGAATCCGTCCGCCTGTCCTTCGATGCGGGCCTTGCCGAGGCCGTTGAAACGATACGTGCCCGTCTTGATTTCATGCCCGGCTGCTTTGGCACCTTCTTCGGTCATGCCGACCGATGCGACTTCCGGGACCCCATAGACACAACGCGGGATCAAGGCGTAATCGAGCGGAGTCGGCTCGTGACCGAGAATCGTCTCGACCGCCTTCACACCTTCCGCCGAGGCGACATGGGCGAGTTGAAGCTTGCCGATGCAGTCTCCGATGGCGAAGATGTGACGTTCTTTCGTCCGATACTGCTCATCGACTTGGATGACACCGTTCTCGACGACAATCGATGTGTTCTGTAACCCGAGATGCTCCGTATTGGCGACCCGTCCGACCGAGACGAGCACACACTCGACCGAGATCGTCTCTTCACCGACCGCGAGCGAGACGGCATCGGTTGCTACTTCTGTCCGTTCCGGGTCGACGGTGACGTTTTTCAACACACGGACGCCCCGTTTTTTCAGGAGTCGCTCGACTTCCCGTGACACCGCCTTGTCTTCAAGCGGCAACAGACGCTCTCCGACTTCAATCAACGTGACCGCGACATCAAGGTCGATGAGCATCGAGGCCCATTCGACACCAATGACCCCGCCACCGACGATGGCGATGGATTCTGGCAACTGCTCGAACTGGAGCAGGTCGTCCGAGTTCAAGATACGTGTATGGTCAAACGGCAGGCCTGGCAATTCGCGCGGAATCGACCCGGTCGCGATGATGAGCTGGTTCGGCAAGATGAGCTCGGACTCCCCGGATTCGTCTTCGACCGCGACCGTTCCCGGCTGCGGCGAGAAGATGCTCGGTCCCAAAATCGATGCCTTTCCGCGAAACACCTCGATTTTGCCTTGCTTCATCAAGTGCTCAATACCTTTTTCTAGTCCCGCGACCAAGTCGCGTTTGAACGACTGGGCCCGCTCCATATTGAACGAAACCGATCCCGTCTCAACACCGTACGCGCTCCCGTGTTTTGCCGTCTGATAGACGTGGGCCGCTTTCAACAACGCTTTCGTCGGGATGCAGCCTTTATGTAGACATGTCCCGCCGAGTTTCTCGGCCTCCACGATTGCGACAGTTTTCCCGGCTTGGGCCGCCTTGATGGCCGCAACATATCCGCCAGGACCGCCGCCGATGACGACAATCTCAAATTCTCGTGCCATGTGTATCCCCCTCATATTCTCGAACTGCTTCTTCATGTCGGATGGTCCGGAGTGCGCCTTCGGCGAGTGCCTTCAGCTCATCTTCACCCGGATAGATGTGGACTGGCGCCAAATAGCCGACGCGCGCACTAATTTGCTCGGTCAGCCAAGTCGAATAGGCGATGCCACCCGTCAACAGAATCGCGTCGACGTCGCCGCGTAGCGTGGCGCCGTGTTTGGCGATTTCTTGGGCGACGCGGTATGCCATCGTCTCGTAAAGGAGAGCGGCCTGTTCATCCCCATCTGCCATGCGCTGTTCGATTTCAATCGCGTCGAACGTCCCGAGGTGAGCAAACAACCCGCCTCGTCCGACGATTTTCTGTTTCATTTCCGACTCTTTATACCTGGTACTATAACATAGTTCTACTACCTGTCCAACAGGAATCGAGCCTGCCCGTTCCGGTGCGAGCGGCCCATCGCCGTCAAGTCCGTTGTTCACATCGATGACGGCCCCTTTGGCGTGGGCACCGACCGTGATACCGCCCCCTAGATGGGCGATAATCAAGTTCAGCTCTTTGTAATCGCTTCCATTTTCAGCTGCGAATCGTTTCGCGACCGCCTTTTGGTTCAAGGCATGGAAGATGCTACGGCGATTGATTTCAGGCATTCCCGTCATTCGCGCGAGCGGGCCGAGCTCGTCGACGACGACCGGATCGACGATAAAATTCGGTACTTGAAATAATTCGCCAAGCTTGTGCGCGAGCAGCCCGCCCAAATTTGAGGCATGCATCCCGAAGCGACCGCTCGCCAAATCCTCACGCATGAGCGGGTTGACGGCGTACGTCCCCGATGTCATCGGGGCCAGTAAGCCGCCGCGACCGACGATCGCGGACAACTCCTCGCCCGCGATATTCGACTCGGCCAATAAGTCCCGTACTTCGCGTTCTCGATGCGGCAATTGCTCCGGAAGTGACAATCCTGTGACGTCGGCCCCGTGACGGACGGTACGAGACAATATCTCGTCCGCTCCGTCAAACAAACCGACCTTCGTCGATGTCGAACCCGGGTTGATGGCAAGAATGAGCTGTCGTGTCATCTCAGCGCCCACCCAATAAGCTCTTTTCGACTTTCAAGAACTGGCTGCGTGAACGGGACATCATCTGAATCCGTTCCTCGGCCATCTTCTCGGCGGCGACATGCGTCGGCACCCCATCGCGCTCGGCGATTTCGAAGACGCGTTGCATGTTGTCATAGATGAGTTCGACTTTCTTCATCGCCCGCTCACGGTTATAGCCTTCGAGCTCGTCGGCCACGTTGATGACACCGCCCGCGTTGATGACGAAGTCCGGCGCATAGAGAATGCCGCGCTCCTCGAGCACGTCCCCGTGACGGTCCTCGGCGAGCTGGTTGTTGGCCGCACCGGCGACGATTTGGGCTTTGAGTAGCGGGATCGTCTTATCATTGATGATGGCACCGAGCGCACATGGGGCGAAGATGTCACAATCGACCGCATAAATCTCATCCGGTTTGACGACCGTCGCGCCGAAGTCCGTCTCCGCGCGCTTGAGCGCCTCTTCGTTGATGTCGGTGACGACCAAGTGCGCCCCTTCTTCATGCAAATGACGGCATAAGTTGTAGGCGACGTTACCGACACCTTGGACAGCGACCGTCTTGCCGGCGAGCGAGTCCGAACCGAACTTCCATTTCGCCGCCGCCTTCATGCCGCGATATACACCGTACGCGGTCACCGGTGACGGGTTGCCGCTCGATCCGAACGCCGGGCTGACACCGGTCACGTAATCCGTCTCCATGTGGATGAAGTCCATGTCGGCGACCGACGTATTGACGTCTTCCGCCGTGATATAGCGACCGCTGAGCGATTGCACGTAACGACCGAACGCACGGAACAACGCCTCCGATTTGTCCGTCTTCGCATTGCCGATGATGACAGCTTTCCCGCCACCGAGGTTAAGTCCCGCCGCCGCGTTTTTATACGTCATCCCTTTCGCGAGACGAAGGACGTCCGTGAGCGCCTCTTCTTCCGACGCATAGTTCCACATCCGCAGTCCCCCGAGAGCTGGTCCGAGTGTCGTGTCATGAATCGCGATAATCGCCTTCAGTCCTGACGCCTGATCTTGGCAAAAGACGATTTGCTCATAGTCCTCGGCCTGCAAGACGTCGAAAATTCGAAAGCGTGGTTCCATGTTTGTTTCCATCATTGATGATTCCTCCAAAAATTTATTTTTTAGCGTGCAAGAGTGCGAAGGCGAGTGAATACAGTTTGGCCTCGGCCGTATCGGCCCTACTCGTCAAGACGACGGGTGCGGCTGCGCCGACGACGATTGCCGCCACGCTCGCTCCGGCAAAGTACATCATCGATTTATAAAGGACGTTGCCGACCTCTATGTATGGGACGAGCAATAGGTCGGCTTGTCCGGCGACGTCGCTCGCGATGCCTTTCTGTTTGGCCGCGACCATGTCGACGGCGTTATCGAGCGCGAGCGGACCGTCGACGACACAACCTTTGATTTGGCCCCGTCGGTTCATTTGAGCGAGTAGCGCGGCATCCGTCGTGGCGGCCATCTGTGGGTTGACCACTTCGACGGCGGCGATGGCCGCGACGCGTGGCAACTCATAGCCGATGTCTGTCATCGCATCGACCGCATTGGTGATGATGTCGACTTTCTCCTCGAGCGTCGGTGCGATATGGATGGCCGCGTCGGTCACCCCGATCAATCGTTCCCGGTTCGGGATTTGAAACAAGGCGATATGGCTGAGTGTCCGGTTCGTCCGGAGACCCGACTCACGGCTGAGCACGGCCTTCATGAACGTCGACGTCGCGACCATGCCTTTCATGAGCACATCCGCTTCCCCGGTCTTGACCGCGAGCGTCGCCCGCTTGGCCATCTCCTGATCGCCTTTGACGTGGATGATGTCGACCGCATCCTCCTCGATGCCGTGCTCGTCACATAACCGTTTTGTCTCCCGGGCATCTCCATACAATTTAAAGCGGGATAGCCCGTGGTCGGTCGCGAGTTTGACGGCGCGGATGACCTCCACGTCGGCGGCCCCGGCAATCGAGACGGTGCGTCCGTCCAACCGTTTCGCCTTTTCAAGCATCCGTTCAAAATTCATGCATGTCCCCCCTTGCCTGTCTTCATCTTTTATCATGCAAGTTTGTTTCCACTTTTGAAAGCGCTTTAATCGGTCGTGGTGTCTGCATTTTTTTGCGTGGTATGAAAAAAGTTGCAGGTAATTTATTGCATGCGTTCAAGCTTATTATACAGCGTCCGAATCGAAATGTGTAATCGACGGGCGGCCTCCGACTTGTTGCCGTCCGCCTCTTCGATGGCCCGTTCAATCAAATCCCGCTCATAGCGCGAGACGGCATCCTGTAACGACAGCGCGTCGGTCGGCCGGGCCGATGCGACGCGTGGTGACAGTTGCAGATGGTGCGGTGCGATCCACTGTTCAGAACTCGCCATATAAATGATTGCCCGCCCGAGCACGTTCTCGAGCTCACGGACGTTGCCTTTCCAATATTGATGTTTCAACAGCTCGGTCGCCTCGCGGTTCACCCCACGCACGCTGCGGCCGTACTCTTGGTTCAGCTTGCGGACGATGCGTTCGCAGAGTGGCTCGATTTCTTCGAGCCGGTCCCGGAGCGGCGGGATGTGAATCGGCATCCGGTTGATTCGATAATATAAGTCTTCACGGAACGTGCCGTCCGCCACTTTTTGTTCAAGGTCGGCGTTCGTCGCCGCGATGATGCGGACGTCGACCGGAATCGCATTCGTACCCCCGACCCGCACGATTTCATGCTCCTGCAGGACACGGAGTAGTTTGACTTGGACATCGACCGGCAGTTCGCCGATTTCATCTAAGAAGAGTGAGCCGCCATCGGCCTCTTCGAAATAGCCGACCTTCCCACCACGTTTCGCCCCACTGAATGCGCCGTCCTCGTAGCCGAACAACTCACTCTCGAGGAGCGTCGGGGAGATGGCCGCGCAATTGACGCGGACGAATTTCTTGTATTTGCGCGGGGACTCACCGTGGATGGCGTGGGCGAACAGTTCCTTGCCCGTCCCCGACTCCCCGCGAATAAGGACGGTGACCGGCGTGACCGCGGCGAGGCGGGCCTGTTCGATGACGAAGCGCATCGCGTCGCTCGACGCGATGATGTCGGCGAACTGGTATTTCGCCTCGAGGTTGCGGATGCGTGTCTTCGCTTCTTGCAGCTCGTCACGGAGCGCTCGGATTTGAGACACGTCCCGGATGACACCGACCGACCCGCGCAACTTCCCTTCGACGATAATCGGTTCGGCATTGACGAGAATGTCGCGCCGCGTCGCCCCGATTTGCATCCGGATATCGCGGACTCCTTGCCCGGTCGACAGCACTTTCAAGTGGACACTCTCCTGCATGCCGATGTCGGCCGTCGCCGGCTTGTCGACGACGTCTTCTTTCTTAAAACCCGTCAGTCGCGTATAGGACGGGTTGATTAAAATCGTGTTCCCGTTATGGTCGGCGACCGAGATTGCCTCGCTCGTACAGTCGATAATCGCCTCGAGCATCTGTTGGTTTTGTTTCAACCGTTCGACGACGATGCGGATGAACTCGCCGGGCAAGACGACCGCGTCCGCGAAATGTCCTTTCAATTCATCGAACGTCTCGGAGCGGCCCGTCGTCTCAATCACAAAATCGAGACGCTTGTCGGCACACGCCCGCCAATCTCCCGCTGTCATGATCCCCTGGTTCCGTGCGAGCTGCATCCCTTCGGCCGTCGACTCCGGGTCGATCACGGCGACGACGGTGGCGAGCGGCGAGTCGAGCAACATTTTCAACACCTCGGTCCCGCCTTTCCCCGCACCGACAATCATCAATCGTTTATTCATTCAGACATCCCCCATTTTTACCGTTCTGCATTCATGCTACTGAACCTGAACTGATTTCGCAACCTCACAAAAAAGGCCGTGTCGACCTATGTATTTTCTGTTAAACTTATGAGTGTTAAGGAGGAGATCCTATGCGCATCATCGCACTGTTGATCTTAATCATCCCTGGCCTCTTCGGTGTCTATGGCATCAAGTTACTTCGCGACAGTTTCTTCCTCAAGACGAGCGTCCCGTTCTCTTGGATCGAGTCGGTGGCAGCCGCCTCAATGTTACAAGGAACGTTCGGACTGTTGATTGCGATGGGCGGGATCGGTTTTGTAGCAGGTTATATCTTCAATCGTGACAAGAAAACAGGCAAAGTCCCACGAATAGATTCTTGAACACAAAAAAAGGTTCCCTAACTTGACTTCATTTCAAGTGCGGAACCTTTTTATTCGTATTGAATTGTGATCACTACGGATGATCTCCTCTCCTACTTGCTACAATCTTGTGACATGAGGTCCAATGGTCTTCTTAATGAAGAAGTTTGAAAGAAAGTAGTAACTGCCGTCTTGCGTGAACGGAAACGTACCCATTCGAGTTACTAACGTTTGTTCATCGGGTCATGTCGAACCATCCATCGTGAAGTCGAACGCTTGCCATAAACTGTTCAACGGTTGACAACACTCCTTTTGGTCAACTGAACGATTCGTTTTCCCCGGGCACGGTCCCTAGCTTCGAACTCGATGCCGGAATCGCCTCGCGAATGAGCGTACGTCGCGACCTCTCGTCGGGACGATGACGATTTGAGATGTCGTTCCCACCTCTGAGCTATTAACGGATAGCGGTCCGAGATGATTTCTTGCTCTAACCCGTTCCGGAACACGTTAGAAAGCGTTCATCTGACGCTCGTCCAAGTAACTTGGTACACCTTTATTATAACAAGTCTCGCCCGATTTGCAAGCGCTTTCTTTCACAAAGTAAAAGAAAATCAGGAGGAGGCCCTCCTGATCGATTATTGCTGTTTGAACGATTGATACGTGACGAAATACGAGATAAATTCTGAGTTTTTCGGACTGCGCTCGCGCTCGGGACGACCATCGAACATCTCGTGGTCCCGCATCCCGTTCTCCCATGCCGTCTTGATGGCGTGGCGCATCGCCCGCTCGACGCGGGACGAGGTCGTCTCATGCTCTTTCGCGACCATCGGATAGAGTTCCTTCGTAATCAAGCCGAGCAACTCTTGACGCTCCCGGACGTAGACGACCGCTTGGCGGATATATTTGAACCCTTTGATGCGCGGCGAGATGCCGAGCTGTTGCAACAAGAGCGAGATATCAAGTTCTTCTGGCGACATCGCCTCGAACTCACGGCTCGAACCAGCGGCGAGTTCGCGGATTTTTGTGATCAGTTGCTGAATGTTGAACGGTTTGACTAAAAAGTAAGAAGCGCCGAGTTGCACGGCCTGCTTCGTGACTTCATCTTTTCCGAACGCACTGAGCATAATCACTTCCGGCTTGGCGTGCGCCAATTCCGTCTGTAACCGTTCGAGGACGCCGATGCCGTCTAGGTGAGGCATGATGATGTCGAGCAGGAGCACGTCCGGCTGGTGTGTCTTGACGACGTCTAAGCATGCCTCGCCGTCGTAGGCGGTCCCGACGACTTTTAAATCGTCTTCGGACTCGAGTTGGCGGGTCAACAGATCGACGATTTCTCGATTGTCGTCCGCGATGCATAATGTGATCAATTAAGACACCCCTTCGATAAACTTCCGTTTTAATTGGAGAGACATGGTAAGCAGTTCCTCCACATGTTGTTTCGTCAATTCCGTCATCTGCGCCCCGGCAATCATTCGTCCGAGTTCATCGACCCGTTCGGCATGTCCGAGCGTCGAGACGTTCGTCTTCGTGCGCTCATCCGTCTCCGTCTTCGTGATATACAAGTGCTGGTCCGCCATGGCGGCCACCTGGGCCAAATGGGTGATGCAGAGCACTTGCGATCCGACCGACAGGCGGAAAATTTTCTCGCCCATCGCTTGGGCGACCCGTCCCGACACGCCTGTGTCGACTTCGTCGAAGATGATGGACGCGACACCGACCGTGCGCGAGAAAATCGACTTCAACGCGAGCATGACACGGGACAACTCTCCGCCTGAGGCGACTTTGGCGAGCGGCTTGAACGGTTCGCCGACGTTCGTCATCATGTAGAACTCGACTTGGTCAAGTCCGTCCGCTTTGAACGGCCCTTCTTTGAACCGGACTTCGAATTGGGTCTTCTCCATATACAATTCTTTCAATTCACGCTGAATCGCCTTCTCGAGCTCGGTCGCCGCTTGTTTGCGTGCCGCCGATAACGCCAGTCCGGTCGTACGTACTTGTTGCTCGAGCCGGGCGAGCCGGTCCGATAGTTCTTGCAAATGTTCTTCCCGATTCGTCATCGATTTTAACTCGTCGGCGATTTTCTCCCCATACGTGATGACCTCATCAATCGTAGCCCCGTATTTCCGTTTCAACTGTTGGAACAAGGCGAGCCTCGTCTCAATCTCATCAAGTCG
The DNA here is from genome assembly GCF_018616375.1 of Exiguobacterium sp. J17977. Classification (GTDB taxonomy): domain Bacteria; phylum Bacillota; class Bacilli; order Exiguobacteriales; family Exiguobacteriaceae; genus Exiguobacterium; species Exiguobacterium mexicanum. The sequence goes on from NZ_JAEQBB010000004.1 coordinate 162,871, forward strand.
AATCGGGTCAAATTCGAGTGAATCGAGCTGGTCACGCAGCTGGAATTTGGCGTCCTCGAGCAAGAAGTAAGCGTTCGAGATCGTCTCGGCCATCGGCGCGAGCGATGTCGACAAGGAGGAAGCTTCCTCCATCTCGCGCATGGCAATCCCGATTTGGTCGAGTCCTTTCGATTCGTCGGCGACGGCCTCATACGATAACCGTACGTGTTGATGAATCCGCTCGAAGTTGGCGAGCTCGTTCCGTTCCTCGGTGAGCGCTTGTTCTTCCCCGACCTTCAGTTCGGCCGCCTCAATCTCATTTGTCTGGAACGCGAGCAGGTCCATGCGTTGGGCCAGCTCTTGTTCGCTTTGACTCAATCGCTTCAACTCATCGGCGACGTTCTTCCAATCGACGTAAGCCTCACGATAACGCTCGAGGAGCGGCGCGAGCTCGGCTTCGGCAAAACTATCTAAAATGCCGAGATGGTATTCGGCATCCATCAAGTGTTGATGCTCATGCTGGCCGTGAATATCGACGAGCAGCCGTCCGAGCTCACGAAGCGTCGACAACGGCATCATCTTGCCGTTGACACGGCAGACGCTCTTTCCGCTGCTATGTAGGTCGCGGCGCAAAATGACGGTCCCTTCTTCAATCTCGATACCGTATTGGGTCGCCGCCTCGATAATCGGATGATCTGGTTCGACGTTGAACAGCCCTTCGATCTCCGCCTTGTCTTGGCCATAGCGGACGAACTCGCTCGAACCACGGCCCCCGACGAGCAGGCCGATCGCATCGAGCAAGATGGATTTCCCCGCCCCGGTCTCACCCGTCAATACGGTCATCCCACGCTTGAACGTGATATTCAGTTCATCGATGATCGCAAATTGTTTGATCGATAGTTCTGCTAACATACGATAATTCACCTCATAACATTCCGAGTAGTCGTTCGATGATTCGCTTCGCCTGGTCTTCGTCCCGGGCAATCATCAAAATCGTGTCATCGCCACACACCGTTCCAATCAACTCATCCCATGACAAATGGTCGATTAACACACCGATTGCATCCGCATTGCCGGGCAACACTTTCATGACGACCAAGTTTTGGGCCGAGTCGACCGAGACGAAACTGTCGCCGAGAATCCGCTTCATTTTGCCGTACGGGTTGAAACGTTGATCGGCCGGCAGGCTATATTTATAGCGCCCGTCGTTGAGTGGTACTTTGACGAGATGGAGCTCTTTAATGTCCCGTGACACCGTTGCCTGGGTCACTGGATATCCAGAGCGATGCAGCTCGTCGACGAGCTCGTCTTGCGTCTCGATTTCACGGTTTGTCACGATTTCTCGAATTTTAATCAAACGCTGTCCTTTATTCATACTCGCTGACACCTCATTTGTTGTTTCACATACTCAGTATCATTCTAAAGTATTGTCGAAAAAAGGTCTAGCATTCGCAGGATGATTTCCCCAGTCGGTCGCCTCCACGCATAAAAAAGCTGCAGACGTTTCGTCTGCAGCTCAAGCGTTCTTCTTCAATTGCGCGTGGGCGGCGTCGATGACCGCGTCCACGTCGATGGCTGGGTCGACACTGCCGACACCGGTGAACCGGGCGAACAATAAGAATTCGATATTCCCATCCCCACCGGTGATCGGTGAAAAGTCGAGTCCCGCAACTTCGAATCCTTCCGAGGCGAAGTAACGGACCATGTCGTCGACGACCCGTTCATGGATGGCCCGGTCCCGGACGATGCCTTTTTTACCGACATCGGCCTTCCCGGCCTCAAATTGCGGTTTGACGAGCGCCATGACGATGCCGTTGGGCTTCAAAATCGTCTTCAACGGCGGAATCATGAGCCGCAGCGAGATGAACGAGACATCAATCGTCGCGAAATCCGGCGCCACCGGGAACTGGTCCGCGGTCGCATGGCGGAAGTTCATCCGCTCCATGACGACGACGCGGTCATCGCTCCGAAGTTTCCATGCCAACTGGTTATAGCCGACGTCGACGGCATACATCTGCGTTGCCCCGTTTTGGAGCGCACAATCGGTGAACCCCCCTGTCGATGAGCCGATATCGATGCCGATGTTACCTGCCACATCGAACGGGAAGACGTGGAGCGCTTTCTCAAGCTTCAGTCCGCCCCGTCCGACGTATGGCAACACTTGGCCTTTCACTTCGAGCGGGATGTCGTCGAACACTTTGTCGCCCGCCTTGTCGAGCCGTTCGGTCCCGCTATAGACGAGCCCGGCCATGACAGACCGCTTCGCCTTCTCTCTCGTCTCCGCTAACCCGCGGTCGACGAGGAGAACATCTAATCTAGTTTTCTTTCGTTTTTCCATAGTTCCTCACACATTCTGTCGATTTGTCACTTGAACGAACTGCTGAACCGAGTCAGCGATTTGCGTCGGTCGGAGCCCGATTTCTTCGAGCAGCTGATTGACGCCGCCATGTTCGATATAGCGGTCCGGAATGCCGAGGCGGAGCACACGCGGGAACTGCCCGGCGTCGCTCGCATGTTCGAGCACGCTGCTGCCGAAGCCACCGGCAAGCGCTGCTTCCTCTAACGTGACGAGCGGGATGCCTTCCGCATATAAAGCGGTGAGCATGGCGTCGTCCAGCGGTTTAATCGTCCGAGCATTGATGACGCGGACGCTCACTTGTCCTTCAAGCAGGGCGCGTACTTCGAGCGCGTCTTGCACTTGCGGGCCGAACGTCAAGATGGCGACGTCCGTCCCATCAGCGACCGTCTCCCAGACGTCGAGCGGCAATTCGCGGAGCGTCTCGCTCATCGGTGTACCGATTCCTTCTCCACGCGGGAAGCGGACGGCAATTGGACCGTCGTCATACTTCAGCGCTGAATAGACGAGATGTTGCAACTCTTCCTCGTCTTTCGCCATCAAGATGCGAATGTTCGGGACGTGGCGCATGAAGGCAATATCGAATACCCCTTGGTGCGTCTCCCCGTCCGCCCCGACGAGACCGGAACGATCGATCGTGAAGACGACGTTCAAGTTTTGACGGCAAATGTCATGCACGAGTTGATCATAGGCGCGTTGGAAGAACGTCGAATAAATCGAGACGACCGGCTTCAAGCCTTGTGTCGCTTGTCCTCCGGCCAATGTGACCGCATGCTGTTCGGCGATGCCGACGTCAAACATCCGCTCCGGGAAGCGCTTGTTGAAGCAATCGAGTTTCGAGCCAACGCTCATCGCTGGTGTGATGAGTGTCACGCGCTCGTCCGTCTCGGCGACTTTCGTGATCGTCTCAGCGACGACCTTCGAATAGCTCGGTCCTTTGACCTTGCCTTTGATGACTTCTCCCGACTCGATTTTATACGGTCCGAGGCCGTGCCACGTGCCGACACCATCGAGTTCGGCCGGGCGATAGCCCTTGCCTTTTTTCGTGATGACGTGGACGATGACCGGTCCATCGATTTTCTTGGCGTACTCGAGCGTCTCGAGCAGGTCGCGTAAATCGTGCCCGTCTGTCGGTCCGAAGTACGTGAATCCGAGCTCTTCGAAGAACGTCCCCGGGATGAGCGCTGATTTCAGCATATCCTTCACACGTTCCCCGCTCCGTTCGAGCGAGTTGCCGACGATCGGGATGTGTTTGATGAGCGTCTCGACTTCTTCACGGGCGTGTTTCAATTTACGCGACGAGCGCATCCGGCCGAGCATATTGTGCATCGCACCGACGTTCGGGGCGATCGACATCTCATTGTCGTTCAAGATGACGATGACGTTTTGTTTCTCTGCGCCGATATGGTTCAGTGCTTCGAGCGCCATTCCCCCCGTGAGCGCCCCGTCCCCGATGATGGCGATGGCCCGGTCGTTCGTGCGGCCTTTCAATTCGTTGGCGATGGCAATCCCCATCGCGGCCGACAACGACGTCGAGCTATGGCCCGTCTCCCAGACGTCGTGATCGCTCTCACAACGCTTCGGGAACCCGCATAAGCCGTTGTATTGGCGGAGCGTGTCGAACTGGCTCGTCCGTCCCGTCAAAATTTTGTGGACGTAGGCTTGATGCCCCACATCCCATACGAGTTGGTCTTTCGGACTGTCAAATACACGGTGCAAGGCAAGCGTCAATTCGACAACCCCTAGGTTTGGCCCCAAGTGCCCCCCCGTTTCTGCCAATTTTTCAATCAAAAACCGTCTGATGTCCGCGCCGAGTGCTTCTAACTCGGGCACCGACATCCTTTTTAAAAATGACGGGTCTTGAATGGATGTCAAGTCCATGATGACCATCCTTTCTCCTGTCTTATTACTGATTCGTACCTTACATTTTACAAGAATGTGTCGATAGATGCTATACATTCACAAAAACAAAGGTGACACGATGTGCTCATCGTGTCACCGAGATTAATGATTGCGTTGCACGACGAAATCGAGAAGCTCTCGCAAACGGGGGGCCTCGACCGATAGTTCGGCCAATGCGGCCTCGCTTGCCAAGACTTCCCGTTCGAGCGCTTGCTTCGCCCCATCGAGCCCGAGCAGCTTCGGATAAGTCGCTTTATCGTTGCCTTCGTCCGAACCGACCCGCTTGCCGATGAGCGCCTCGTCTCCCTCGACGTCCAAAATATCGTCTTGGATTTGGAAGGCGATCCCGAGATGGTTCCCGAAGCGAACGAGCGCCTGTCGGTCTGCCACCGGGGCGTCAGCCAAAATCGCGCCCGCCTCTAGGGCGTAGACGAGCAGTGCCCCCGTCTTGCGCTCATGAATCGATTGCAACGTCGCCAGCGACACGCCGGCGCGTTTTTCGGCGAGCATATCATCGAGCTGCCCCCCGACCATGCCGGCGCTGCCTGCCGCTTCACTGAAGCGGGCGATGAGCAAGATGCTCTTCGCCGGTTCGAGCTCCGCATGGGCCAGAATCCGAAACGCGTCCGTCAACAAGGCGTCACCTGCGAGAATCGCGGTCGCCTCATCGAACTGACGATGATTCGTCGGACGCCCGCGCCTTACGTCATCATCATCCATCGCCGGAAGGTCGTCGTGGATGAGGGAGTACGTGTGGACCATCTCGAGAGCGACGGCCGCATCATGACCGAGCGCCCGTGAACGACCATATGTATCGAGGACGGCATAAAGGAGAGCCGGTCGAATCCGTTTCCCCCCTGCCTCGAGCGAGTACGTCATCGATTGGAATAAACGTTCCGGCATCGACGACGCGTCGATGAGACGGCGCGTCGCCGTCTCCACTTCCTGCTTCCACTCTTGGAGATAGGCTTGCGCGCTCATACGGTGCCACCCTTTTCACGGAGCGTCCCGTCGAGTTCGAGAATCTCATCCATCTTCTGTTCCGCCGCCGTCAGTTTGGCCTGGCAGAGTGCCGACAAGCGGACACCTTCCTCATAGAGCGTCATCGCTTCTTCAAGGGCGACTTCTCCCGTCTCGAGTTGCGTCACAATTTCCTCGAGGCGGGCGAGCGCCGCTTCAAACGTCTGTTCTGCTTGTTGTTTCGCCATCATGTCTCTCCTTCACTTCCGCGACGGCGTGGCCATCCCGAAACCGGATTGTCACCAAGCCGTCATGTAGTTGTTTGACATCTTTCACGTACATCCCGTCCTGCTCGATGAACGTATATCCTCGAGCGAGCACGGCGAGCGGACTGACCGCGTTCAAGCGACCGACTTGAGCTGCGAAGCGGTCAGTCGGTCGTTCGAGTGGCCGAATGCGTTTGAGGCGACCGTCGAACTGACGGTGTGATTCCTCGTTGCGACGAAGCGTCTGCGCCAGCTTCCGGACATCGAGCTGTTGCTGGGACTGGGCCAGACGATGTTTGGCATGCGTCACTTGTTTCGTGACACCTTGTTCGAGCCGAATCTCGGCTTGTTCGAACCGCTCCCGCTTTTGTGTGAGCGTGAAGCGGGGCGACTTTAAGCCGTAACTGTTCGTCGCCCGACCGAGCCGTTCCCGAATCGACGACATCTGATTTGTGACAGACCGGGTCAACTGGTCCGTCAACCGTTCGACGTCTTTTCGTTGCGCTTCGATTGTCGCTGTCGCGAGCTCTGCCGCAGCCGTCGGCGTCGCGGCCCGCACGTCGGCGACAAAGTCAGCCAACGTGAAATCGGTCTCGTGCCCGACGGCCGAGATGACTGGAATCCGAGATTCGTGAATCGCCTCGACGACGACGTCCTCATTGAACGCCCATAACTCTTCAATCGAACCGCCACCTCGGCCGACGATTAATACGTCGCAATCGGTGCGTTCGTTCATCCATCGAATCGCACTCGCCACTTGGGGGGCGGATTGATCACCTTGGACGGCGACGGGCGCGAACGTGATGGCCACGTGCGGCGCACGTCGTCTGAGCGTCGTGGCGATATCGTGAAGGGCCGCTCCCTTCGGTGAGGTGACGATCCCGATTCGCTCCGGGAAGGCTGGCAGCGGGCGTTTCCGTTCCGCTGCGAACCACCCCTTCGCTTCGAGCTCACGTTTTCGTGCCTCATACCGTTCGAACAACATCCCGATACCGTCCTGTCGCATCAGTTCGACGTACAGCTGGATATCGCCTGTCGACTCGTACATCGTCACGCGGGCGACGACAATCACATTCATCCCGTCTTTCGGTTCGAAATTGAGCGTCCGGGCGTCACGAGAGAACATGACCGCCTTCATCCGCGACGATTCGTCTTTGAGGGTAAAATAACAGTGCCCGGAGGCGTACCGTTTGAAGTTCGAAATCTCGCCGATGACAGCAAGTTGTTGCAGAATCGGGTCATCATCGAGCTGTCGCTTCACGTAGCGGACGACTTCGGAAACTTGAATCGGATTAGCCACGGGAGGCGACCTCGACCGTATTGTGCATGAGCATCGTGATTGTCATTGGGCCGACACCACCCGGAACAGGGGTGATGGCGCTCGCGACATCACGGACACCTGCAAAGTCGACGTCGCCGACGAGACGGCTGTCGACGCGGTTGACACCGACATCGATGACGATCGCCCCAGGCTTGACCATGTCAGCGGTGACGAGACCGGCCCGACCGACAGCGACAATCAATATATCGGCTTGCCGTGTCATCGCCCCGAGATCATTCGTCTTCGAATGGCAGTAGGTCACGGTGGCAGATTCGTTCAAGAACAGCATCCCGACCGGTTTCCCGACGATTTGGCTGCGACCGACGACGACGACGTGCTTGCCGACAAGGTCGGTCTGCGTCTTGACGAGGTGCAGAATCCCGTGCGGGGTACATGGCAATAGCGTCTCGAGACCGAGCATCATTTTCCCGACGTTCGTCGGATGGAACCCATCCACGTCTTTGTCCGCTGAGATGCGCATGATGACGCGATTCTCGTCGATATGCTTCGGCAACGGCAATTGCACGAGAATCCCATGCAACTCGTCGTCCGCGTTCATCGAATCAATCAGTTCGAGCACTTCACGTTCTGAAATCGAGTCATCGAAGCGAATCACTTGCGAATCGATGCCGATATCAGCCGCCGCCCGTTCTTTCCCCCGGACGTAGCTGTGGCTCGCCGGATCATCCCCGATTAAAATGACTTTCAGTTTCGGTACGATGCCACGCGCGCGCAGCGCACTGACCCGTTCTTTCAACGTCTCCCGATATGATGCTGCGATTTGTTTCCCGTCGATCACTACTGCCATCTCTCTCATCCCCCGTTGTCTTAGGTTTCTCTGTAGTTGGTGTGGTGTCTTCTCTATTTATTTAAGTTGTTCGCTTACGCTTTGATGATATTCCCGAGTACGCCGTTGACGAGCTTGGCCGCTTCCTCATCGGCGAACGACTTGGCGAGTTCGACCGCCTCGTTGATCGTCACTTTGTCCGGAATTGTCTCGACGTAGAGCAACTCGTACGTCGCCATACGGAGAATCGTCCGCTCGACATTTCCGAGACGATCAAGTCTCCAGTTTTTCAAGTTTTCGATGAGCAATTCGTCAATCTCGTCTTTCTTTTCTAACGTCTCAACGACGAGTTGTTCGTAGAATGGATCGGAGTCCATGCCATCGAGGGCAAATTCGATGGCCTCGTCTACCTCAAGTTTTGATACTTCGATTTGAAAAAGCGTTTGAATCGCTTTTTCCCGTGCTTCATGACGTTTCATTCAGATACTCTCCTTTTGCATGCTTTCATTGTGATAGTTTAGCATAAAGCCTCCATAAATTCAGTACAAAAAACCAGGAAGCCCAAATAATGTTCGGGCTTCCTGGTCAAGGTCATTTCGTGAGCGTCATTTCTTTTTCGACAAATTTCGTGTCGAACGCCCCGGTACGGAAACGTTCATGGGCCATGACTTGCTGATGGAACGGGATCGTCGTGTGGATGCCCGATACCGTGAACTCGTCGAGGGCGCGCAGCATCTTCGCGATCGCCTCTTCACGAGTCGGTGCATGGACGATCAGTTTCGCCACCATCGAATCATAGAACGGCGGGATGACGGCACCGGCATAGAGGCCGCTGTCGACCCGGACGCCCATGCCGCCCGGAACGATATACTGATCGATTTTTCCGGCCATCGGACGGAAATCCGCAAACGGGTCTTCCGCGTTGATGCGACACTCGATTGAGTGACCGCTGAACGCGATATCCGATTGGCTGATGGCGAGCGGATGGCCGAGTGCGACTTCGAGTTGTGCTTGAACGAGGTCGAAGCCGGTGATCATTTCGGTGACCGGGTGCTCGACTTGAATCCGCGTGTTCATCTCCATGAAATAAAACTCGTTCACTTCCGGTACGTAGATGAACTCGATCGTACCCGCACCCGAATACTGAATCGCTTTGGCCGCTTTCACGGCCGCGTCACCCATCGCTTGACGGGTCGTCTCATCGATTGCCGGAGACGGTGCTTCCTCGACCAACTTCTGCATCCGGCGCTGAATCGTACAGTCCCGCTCCCCGAGGTGGATGACGTTGCCGTATTGATCGGCGAGCACTTGCACCTCGACGTGGCGGAACGACTCGATATATTTCTCCAAATAGACGTCGCCGTTGCCGAACGCCTGCTTCGCTTCTTTACGTGTGTCGGCGAGCCCTTTCACGAGCTCGGTTTCGTCGAAAGCGACACGAATTCCACGTCCGCCGCCTCCGGCCGTCGCCTTGATGATGACCGGATAGCCGATTTCACGGGCGAGTTCAATCGCTTCCTCGTCGGTGACGACACCGCTCGACCCCGGGACGACCGGAACGCCCGATTCGATCATCGTTCGTTTCGCCTCGTCCTTGATGCCCATCTTCCGAATCGCATAGCTGCTCGGTCCGACGAACTGGATGCCGCACGCCTCACTCATCTCGGCGAACTCGGCGTTCTCGGCCAAGAAGCCGTAACCCGGATGAATCATCGTCGCATCGACCGCGCAGGCGACCGACAAGATGTTCGGGATATTCAAATAGGAGTCTTTCGACGGGTTCGGACCGATGCAATACGCCTCATCGGCCAGACGGACGTGTAGCGCCTCGCGGTCCGCTTCCGAGAAGACGGCGACCGTCGGGATATTCAACTCTTTCGCGGCCCGGATGATACGGACCGCGATCTCTCCACGGTTAGCAATGAGTAGTTTCATACATACCTCACTTCACGCTGAAGAGCGCTTGGCCGTATTCGACTAAATCGCCATCCGCGACGAGGATCTCGACGATCTCTCCGCTGATTTCCGTCTCGACATCGTTGAAAAGTTTCATCGCTTCTAGAATACAGACGACCTGTCCGGCTTCGACACGGTCGCCAACTTGCACGTAAGCGTCTTTGTCCGGTGCCGGGCGCGAATAGAACGTCCCGACCATCGGTGACGTGATCGTGCGCAAGTTGCTCGGCGCAGGCGCAGACGTTGGTGCCGCGTCTTGTTCTGTCGCGACGGCTGGCGCAGGTGCTGCGACCGGGGCCGCGTGCACGATCGGTGTATGAGTGGCGGCGAATTGTGGGGCCGCTTCTTTTTTCAATGAAAGTTTAAACTCCGGCGTCTCGAGTTCCATCTCGTGAACGGACGTCTGATCGAGTAATGTGATCAGCTCTTTAATATGTTCGATTTGCATGAAATAACCCCCTGTTTATACCTGGTACTAATCTCTACTCTACTATAACTGGTCAGACCAGTGAATGCAACGACAAAAAAAGGGCCCATTCCGAAGAATGGACACCCTTTGATTTACCCGTTATAGCGGCCTGTGAACTCGCCTGTGCGCGTGTCGACCGTCACTTTTTCGCCTGGCTCGATGAAGAGCGGCACTTGAATGATATGCCCTGTTTCGACCGTCGCGTTTTTCTTCACGTTCGATGCCGTGTCGCCTTTGACGCCTGGATCGGCTTCGACAATCGTCAAGACGACCGTCGTCGGAAGCTCGATACCGAGAATCTCGCCGTCGTAGTCAGCGATACTCACTTCCATGTTCTCGAGCATGTACGGGAGCGCCGCTTTCACTTGCTCGCCCGTCAATTCGAGCTGTTCATACGACTCTGTGTCCATGAACACGTACGTGTCGCCCATCGGATAGAGGTACTGCATGCGTTTCCGCTCGATGTGCGCGCGTTCGATGCGCTCACCACCACGGAACGTCGTCTCTTGAATCGCGCCCGTGCGCAAGTTACGCATTTTTGTACGGACGAAGGCCGCACCTTTACCTGGCTTGACGTGTTGGAACTCGATGACTTGCCAAATCGAACCGTCAGACGTCTTGACCGTTAAGCCTGTTTTTAAATCGTTAACTGATACCATGTTGATTTCCTCCTAAAATGAGCTGAGACTCAAGCCTCAATCGTAATTAACTCTTTTGGCGACTGCGTGAGACGGATATTCCCCGTCTCCGTGACGACCACGTCATCCTCGATGCGGCAACCACCGATGCCGGCGATATAAATTCCTGGTTCGATTGTGACGACCATCCCCGGCTCGAGTACCGTCTCCGAACGGAACGACAATCCTGGTGCCTCATGCACTTCCATGCCGAGACCGTGTCCTGTCGAATGTCCGAAGTATTCACCGTATCCCGCGTCTTTAATCACGTCACGTGTCAACGCGTCCGCCTCGATTCCCGTGATGCCGGCTTTCGTGCCCTCGACACCTGCGAGTTGAGCCCGGAGCACCGTATCATAAATCGTGCGCAACTCGTCCGAGATGTCCCCGATGGCGAGCGTACGTGTGATATCCGAGCAGTACCCTTGATAGTAAGCACCGAAATCGAGCGTGACGAGCTCACCGGCCTCGATGACCTTGTCGCTCGCCACACCGTGCGGCAATGCCGATCGATGCCCTGACGCAACGATCATATCGAACGAAGATGAGTCCGCACCTTGGGCCCGCATGAACATTTCGAGTTCATTCGCGACTTCTTTTTCGGTCCGCCCAGGACGGATGAACGTCTGGATGTGCGCAAACGCCGCATCCGCAATCGCCGCGGCTTCCTTCATTATCTTAATCTCTGACTCATCCTTAATCAAGCGTAGCTTTTCGACGATACCTGACGTCTCGACGAGCTCGGCTGCGACTTCTTTTTCATACGTCCGGAACTGACCGACCGTCATGTCGTCTTGTTCGATACCGAGACGCTTCACCGCTTGCTCCGTCACGACTTCTGCGACCGACTTGATGAGCGACGTCTTATGCTCGATGATGTCGAAGCCCTTCACTTGGCTCGCGGCTTGTTCCGTGTAACGGAAATCCGTGATGAAGCTCGCCGACTGCGCCGTGATCATGAGGACACCGCTCGACCCGGTGAAACCAGATAAGTAGCGGATGTTTTCCCGTTTCGTCACGAGCAATCCGTCGATGCCGTTCGCTTCTAGCTGAGCTTGCAGTTTGTTGACCCGTTCAATCATGTCGATTCCTCCAATGTGCGAGCAATGCCTGCAACGCGAGCGTATAGCTCGTCAAGCCGAAACCGCTGATGACACCGAGACAGACGGCGGCAAGTTTCGATTCATGACGAAACGACTCCCGTGCATGCACGTTCGAGATATGTACTTCGACGACCGGGGCCTTGATGGCGGCGATGGCATCCCGGAGCGCAATCGACGTATGCGTGTACGCCCCCGCGTTGAAGATGACCCCCGCATAATCGTATGCTTCATGGAGCGCATCAATCAATTCGCCTTCATGGTTGGATTGGACGAACGTCAACTGAACATCCTCCGGGGCGGCGAGCAATAGCTCTGCCGTCAATCCCTTCAACGAGACGTCACCGTATACGTCCGGCTCCCGCTTCCCGAGTAGATTCAAATTCGGCCCATTTAAGACGAGTATATGCACAAGTCTTCCCCCCTGTTCGTCAAGTCGCCTCTATTGTAACAAATTTAACGGTTCGTGCGACAATCGACGTTCGTGAGGTTTCGTTTTTTACGTGAATCACGGTATAATTCAACTATATAACTGTAGGAATCGAGGAAATGACATGAAAACTAAACCACTGATTCCCGTCGGCGGCCAGGCGCTCGTCGAAGGCGTCATGTTTCAAGGACGCGCCGAGAGCGCTTCGGCGATTCGACGGAAAGACGGGTCCATCGAGACGTTCCAGCAGCCCCGCATTCTCGTGCCGTGGATCCAATCGTTAAAAAAAGTCCCATTCCTGCGCGGTGTGGTCGCACTCTATGAATCGCTCAAGAACGGTTCGGCCCACATGACGTTCGCGAGCGATCGTTATGACGTCGACCCGAGTGAGGACGAGGCGACAAAGCCGGAAGAGAAAAAACAGAACATCTTGATGGTCGTCATGATTGCCATCGTCGGTGTCCTCTCATACGTGTTCGGCAAGCTGATTTTCAACGTCACCCCGGCTCTTCTTGCCGCCATGTTCCAAAGCGTGCCCGCATTGTCCGGTCATGTGATTCAAAACCTCCTCGAAGGGGGAATAAAATTAGTATTGTTGCTCAGTTACCTCTATTTGATTTCCTTGACGCCACTGATCCGGCGCGTGTTCCAATACCACGGGGCCGAGCACAAGGTGATCAACTGTTATGAGTCCGGACGACCAATCACCGTCGATAACGTTCGGGCGAGCTCGCGTCTCCACTATCGTTGTGGATCGAGTTTCATCTTATTCACCGTTTTCGTCGGCATCGGCGTTTACATGATCGTCCCGATCGACCCCCTCTGGGTCCGACTCGTCAGCCGCATCGCTTTGTTGCCAGTGGTCATCGGCATCTCGTTCGAGGTGCTCCAATTCACAAACCGCTTCCGCGAACATCGCTTCTTGTCCGTTCTCGGCAAGCCTGGATTGTCTTTACAATTGTTGACGACGCGCGAACCGAATGACGAACAAATCCGTGTCGCCATCGAGGCGTTCGAGACATGGGAACGTTCAGAACTAGGTCAACCGGCCGTGCAAAGAGAGGGATAAGAGGAGGAAAGCACCATGATCAGACAAAGAATCGGCTCGACCGCAGCCACGATCGTGTTCATCTTAGGTTTCATCGGTGTCGGCCATATGCTCGCGACCGACCCCGGTCGATTGTTCAGACAGTTGCTCTTCATCGGGATTTTCGGGTTGATTTTCTATGTGATTTACCGATTGTTCATGGCGCCGAAAATCTCGGCTGAGGATGTGCGTTACCGGAAGACCGCCCAAGCCTCGAAAAAACGGATGCAACGTCCGGGCGCGAACCCGAAAGTGAAACCGTCCACGGCGGCCAAGAAGAAAGTGAAGCCCGGTTCGAACGTGACGAAACTGTCGAAGCGGCCGACCCGTTCGACGCATCGCAGTGACGCCCCTCACTTGACCGTCATCGAAGGCAAGAAAGGCAAGAAGAAAAAGAAAGCCAATATGTAAAAACGAACCAGGCCGCATATGGCCTGGTTCGTTTTTCATTCTGTCTCGACGAAGCCGATATACGGCAGATTGCGATATTGCTCGGCGTAATCGATGCCATAGCCGATGACGAATTCGTCCGGAATCTCGAAACCGACATAGTCCGCATCCAACGTGACGAGGCGGCGGGCCGGTTTATCGAGCAACGTACAAATCTTCAATTCACCCGGTTGATGCAACGTCATGTGCTGGCATAAGAATTTGAGCGTCTGTCCCGTATCGATGATGTCCTCGATGATGACGACGTACTTCCCTTCGACATCGAGATCTAAATCTTTACGGAGTTGGACGTTCCCGCTCGAGACCGATTTCTTCCCGTACGACGACGTCGCGACCGTGTCGAGTTGGACACTGCCCGTCATCTCGCGCATCAAGTCGGCTGCGAAGACGAGCGACCCTTTCAAGACGGCCACGAGGACGATCGGTGTCCCGGCCGCATCGCGCTCGATTTGTTGGGCGAGTTCCGCCACACGTTGTTTGATCTGTGCTTCATCAAACAGCTTCCCTTTGATTTGAATATCCATTATGTCGGCGATTGTTCGCCGTCACCCCCTTATGATTCTTACCAGCACCCATTCTATCATAAAAATAGCTTAAAAATAGACTTTTCTTTATGAACTTGAAGTCATCGTTCGGTTTTTAACAATATTCACTTAAAATAAAGACCGCTTCCGATTCGATGCATCGGTCGCGGTCGTTTACATTTACTCGTCTTCGGTCCGGTTCAACTCTTGAAACGCGTGAAACTGTGCCATCAGTTCCGGCTTGTCCTCAAAAAACTCAACGAATTGGGTCATACAGTCGAGCGTATTCGAACTTAAATGGTGCTCGATGCCTTCGACGTCCTCATAGACGTGAGCCTCGTCGACGCCAATCAAGCGCAGGAAGGACTCGAGCATCGCATGCCGTTCGACGAGCCGCTTCCCGATTTTTTGGCCTTTGTTCGTCAGCATGAGACCTCTATATTTCTCATAAATCAAATAGTCTTCCCGGTCGAGCTTTTGCACCATTTTCGTGACAGAGGAGGGATGCACCCCTAAATGTTCGGCGATATCGGACACGCGGGCGTATCCTTTCTCGACCATCAGCAAATAAATTCGTTCTAAGTAATCTTCCATACTCGGTGTCGGCATGGGCGTGGCCTCCCCTTATGTTCCGTTCTGCAACCTCTATTTTAACGCAACGACCTGCAAACCGAAAGCAGAACGGGGAAATCCATCAGTCAATCATTGTCTCGTGACCTTATATTCTTTATAATGGATGTTGGTGAAACTTATTAGAGAAAGGGAGAACATCAATGGGAATCGAAACTATCCTCGTCATCATCCTATGGGCTGCGCTCATCGCATACATCGTCTGGCGTTTCTTGCCGGCTCGCGGTTTGAAGAAAATGAAGCAAGAAGAGTTTCGTGCGTCGCTCCGTAAAGGTCAATTGATCGACGTGCGTGAACCGAACGAGTATAAGGGAGGCCACATCGTCGGCGCCCGCAACATCCCGGTCGGACAAATGAAACTGCGTATGAAAGAACTTCGCAAAGATCAACCGATCCTCATGTATTGCCAAGGCAAGTCACGTACGAACCAAGCGGCCAAGCTGCTCATGAAAAATGGTTATACGGACATCTACATGCTCGACGGCGGCTTCAAAAACTGGAAAGGGAAAGTCAAAAAAGACTGATCCCGCTACACGCATCGAGTCAACCCCGAATGACACGCCTCTCCAGGCTCATCATTCGGGGTTTTCTTTATACGTTTGACCATCACATCCTCCAACAGGAACGGTGACGATTCATCGAGTTCCATGGATCGGAATTTCCCCTACGACCGATTCCAATCTCAACCTCAGGAACGATATAAATGTCAACCATACTTTCGTACACTAACAACTGAACATTAACAATAAGGGGCGACATGACCATGAATCGACATCACGCGATGAAAATCGGGGTGATTGCTGCATCTCTCACTTCAATCTTATTTTATCTGTCACTCGGAGGAAGCGAACCAATCTTCAAAGATTCATACGACACAGTAGCATCATCCGAGACCTATTTGCCGAAGACTGTATGGCCCCAAAACGAGCAGGATGCCAGTATGGCCGGGGAAGCGAGCGGCGTCGCCGTCGGACCGGATGGGGACATCTATTATCTCCATCGCGGCAGTGGCTCTTATGGCGGGGACACGTTCATCGAGGAGCCGACTTTACTTGTCCTCGATGGCAAGACGATGGAGGTAAAACGTCGACTCGGTGACGGACTGTTTCAATCCCCTCACGGACTCGAGGTCGATGACCGGGGTCAGATTTGGATCACGGATATCAGTTTGAACCAAATCTTCAAATTGAACGCCGAGGGGAGTGTCCTCAAGACGTTCGGACAGCCGTACGGCATCGGTACAGAAATCGGTTTACGAATTCGAAACGTCCTCCCAAACTTCCCCCTCCCGCTCGACTATAATCAGTTCGCAAGACCGACCGACATGACTGTTTTCGAAGACGGCTCTTTCGCTGTGGCGGACGGTTATCGGAACAGCAGGATTGCAAAGTTTAATTCAGACGGGGTAATGGAGTGGGAAGTCAATCAACTCGGGAACGAATCGGGTTCATTCAACTTACCGCACGGCATCTCTAGCGATGGGCAACATATATATGTAGCTGACCGGGACAATGCCCGCATTCAAGTGTTCGACCATCAAGGAAACCACGTGGACACGTGGGATGCCCCTGAACTTGGACGCCCGTATGGAATTGAGGTCGGTGACGATGGACTCGTCTATGTCGCTGATGGCGGAGATTACTTGAATGGAAAACAAGACGACCCCAACAGCCAGATTGTCATCCTCAATCGACAAGGCAAGATCCTTGAACGTTTCGGACGTTGGGGGACAAAGGAGGGAGAACTCCGCATCGCCCATGACATTGCCGTCAATGCCAACGGGGACATTTTTGTGGCCGAGCTATTGAATGAGCGTCTACAGGCGTTTTATCAACAATAACGCAATCCTTCCGACCACAATCATTCGAACCACCTAGGTCACCCAACTATATCCGCACATAAAAACCCGCTCGCGATTCGCGAGCGGGTCGATTCGTTAATTGATGGACGACGGCTGGCGTCGTTCGTATTTGAGCACCGGTTTGCGAGCAGCGAGCGTCTCGTCGAGTCGTTTGACGACCGTCGTATGCGGGGCCGTCTGTACGATTTCCGGATTCTCTTCTGCCTCTTTGACGATTTGGAGCATCGCGTCGCAGAAGGCGTCGAGTGTCTCTTTCGATTCCGTCTCCGTCGGTTCGACCATGATGCACTCTTCGACGTTGAGCGGGAAGTAAATCGTCGGCGGATGGTAGCCGAAATCGAGCAATCGTTTGGCGATGTCGAGCGTACGCACGCCGAGCGCCTTCTGACGTTTGCCAGACAGGACGAACTCGTGCTTGCAGAACGTATCGTACGGGACGTCGAACGCGTCTTTCAAGCGGGCGAACATATAGTTGGCGTTCAATACCGCCTCACGTGAGACGCGCGTCAACCCTTCCGCACCCATCGTCTTGATGTAGCTGTAGGCGCGGACGTTGATGCCGAAGTTGCCGTAAAACGGTTTGATGCGGCCGATCGATTGCGGACGGTCATAATCGAGCGTGAAGCCCGTTTCGGCACGGCGCGCAATCGGCGTCGGCAAATACGGAATCAAGTCGCGCTTCACTCCGACCGGTCCTGATCCCGGACCGCCACCACCGTGCGGGCCTGTGAACGTCTTGTGCAAGTTCAAGTGGACGACATCGAAGCCCATATCCCCAGGACGGGCGATCCCTAAAATCGCATTGGAGTTGGCGCCGTCGTAATAGAGCTTCCCGCCGGCCTCGTGGACGACTTTGGCGATTTCCAAAATATCGGCCTCGAACAAACCAAGCGTGTTCGGGTTCGTCAGCATGAGCGCCGCCGTGTCGGCCCCGACTTTCGACTTCAAATCTTCCAAATCGACGAGCCCACGCTCATCCGATTTGACGGTCACCGTCTCGAAGCCGGCGACGACGGCCGAGGCCGGGTTCGTCCCGTGCGCCGAATCCGGCACGAGCACTTTCGTCCGTCCCAAATCACCGTTGTGATGATGGAACGCCTTGATGAGCATGAGACCGGTCCATTCCCCATGGGCCCCGGCTGCCGGTTGAAGCGTGACTTCGTCCATACCCGTGATCTCGGCAAGTTGTTCTTGCAGATCGACCATGAGCTCGAGAGCACCTTGAATCGACTCGACCGGTTGCAACGGATGGATATGGGCGAAGCCAGGGAGGCGGGCCATATCTTCATTCACTTTCGGATTATACTTCATCGTGCACGAGCCGAGCGGATAGAAGCCGGAATCGACGCCGTGGTTACGTGTCGACAGCGACGTATAATGGCGCACGACATCCAATTCAGACACTTCCGGAAGTTCGGCCGCTTCTTGACGAATCATCGACGCCGGTAAGAGCGTATCCAAGTCGACTTCAGGCACGGTCGGTGTCGGCAAGTTGTAGCCGGTCCGGCCAGCACGAGACACCTCGAAAATTAACGTTTGTTCGTGTTGCATCAGTTCATCCCCCCAACCACTTCAACAAATAAATCGATTTCTTCTTTCGTCCGAAGCTCCGTCGCACAGAGCAACATTTGCGTCTTACGTTCTGTCTCATACGAGCCGAGCGGCAAACCGCCGATGATGCCGGCCTCGAGCAGATGACGCGACACGTGATCCGCATCGACCCCGAAGTCGACGACGAACTCATTGAACATCGGTCCTTCATCGACTACCGCATACCCAGCCGTCTTGAGTGCTTCCTTCATGTAATGAGCCGTTTGAATGTTACGGACGGCCATATCACGAATCCCGTACTTCCCGAGGGCAGACATCGTGATCGATGCCGCGAGCGCATTGAGCGCCTGGTTCGAACAGATGTTGGACGTCGCCTTGTCACGACGGATGTGTTGCTCACGCGCTTGAAGCGTCAAGACGAAGCCGCGCTTCCCATCCTCATCGACCGTTTGACCGACGAGGCGACCTGGAAGTTTGCGCATGAGCGCTTTCTTGACGGCGAAGTATCCGCATGAAGGACCGCCGAAACTTTGCGGGATCCCGAACGGCTGGGCGTCACCGACCGTGATGTCGGCACCGAGCGCACCTGGTGACTCCAAAATCCCGAGCGCGAGCGGATTGCTCGACACGACGAACAAGGCGCCGGCTTCGTGCGCGGCTTTCGCGAGTGTTGCCAAGTCCTCGACACGACCGTAAAAGTTTGGATATTGGACGACGAGACACGAAGCGTCCGTCAAATCGATGTCAGACAAGTCGGTCACGCCGGCGTTCACGTCCGTATATTCGACTGTGAGACCAGGCCCACCGGCGTATGTGCGGATGACATCTTTCGCTTCCGGATGGACCGCTCCCGATACGACGACACGCTTTTTCTTCGTATGGGCACTCGCAAGATACGTTGCTTCGGCGAGTGACGTGATGCCGTCGTACATCGACGAGTTGGCCACGTCCATCCCCGTCAATTCACAAATCATCGTCTGGAACTCGAACATCGCTTGCAGTTCACCTTGCGAGATTTCTGGTTGATACGGTGTATAGGCTGTATAGAACTCGGAACGGAGCAGCATATGGTTCATGACGCTCGGTGAGAGGTGATCGTACATGCCGGCCCCGAGGAAACTCGGAGTCGATTTCGTGTGCACGTTCTTCTCGGCCAGCTTCGTCATGTGACGAACAAGGTCGACTTCCGGAAGCGGGGCACCGATGGCCGCCAAAGAAGCCGTCTCCCGAAGCGATGCCGGAATATCCTCGAGTAGGTTCTCAATCGACTCGACGCCAATCGTCTGCAACATGTCACGCTCATCTTGCTCTGTCATCGGTAAATAACGAAACTCCATTCTGTTCATTCTGAATCCCCCTGTATCATTTACGTTTGTAAAACGGTGTCGGTACACGTTCGGCTTCTATTTTTTTACCCCGAACTTCAACGATAAAGTGTGTCGCTTCCGCGAAACGGCGGTCGACGCGTGCCCAGGCGATCGATTCGTTCACCGTCGGTGGCATCGTACCGGTCGTGACAACGCCAATCGTCTCCCCGTCGACTTCGACCGTCGCACCTTGACGGGCGATGCCACGCCCAAGCAGGCGCAAGCCGATCAAACGGCGCGGGATGTCTTCTTTTTGCTTCACGAGGGCATCCTTGCCGATAAAATCGGTATCGAGTTTGACGGCAAAGTTCAAGTTCGCCTCGAACGGAGTGACCGTCTCATCGAGCTCGTGCCCATAGAGCGGAAGGCACGCTTCAAACCGGAGCGTGTCACGCGAGCCGAGTCCGCATGGCGTGACGCCTTCGGCTTCTAACGCTGACCAGATGGCGGCCACGTCTTCGGCGCGGGCATACAATTCAAACCCGTCCTCCCCCGTGTAGCCGCTGCGTGAGACGATGGTCGACACGCCGGCCACGTCACCGGTCATGAACCGGAAAAACTTGATGTCGGCCAGCGGCAAATCGGTCAACCGGCCGAGCACTTGTTCTGCCAGCGGTCCTTGGATGGCGATTTGACCATAGGCGTCCGACTCATCCGTCACCGTGACGTCCCCTGTGGCATATGCACGGACGTGCGCCACGTCTTTGTCGATATTCGAAGCGTTGACGACGAGCCAAAATGCGTCCTCATCGAGTCGATAGACGAGCAAATCATCGACGACACCGCCGTTCGGTAGACAGAACAAATTATATTGCGCCTGACCGATCTGCAATTTTGACACATCGTTCGTGACGAGACGTTGCACGTTCTCGAGCGCATCCGGTCCTTCGATGCGAATCTCCCCCATGTGCGACACGTCGAACATCCCGACGTTGGTGCGAACCGCTTGATGCTCTTCTTTAATCGACGAGAACATGATCGGCATCTCAAACCCCGCAAAATCCACCATCTTCGCCTTTACGGAAATCAAATCATATAAAGGCGTACGTTTTAACGATACTTTCTCCATATTATCCCCCAATCCCGAACGTAAATAATGTATTCTGTGAAATATTTCGTTTTCTATTCCACTTTATCAATTTTTTGTGGCTCTGCCTAGCTAAAATGGGCAAAAATAAAGAGGATGGAAAACGAAAACGTTTTCATCCTCATTATTTCATATTTTGGTCTCAGTGGAAACGTCTGGGCGTTCGATTCCAGCGGTCCGTTTAATTTCTTTCGTCAAGCCGACGGTCGCCTGTTTCAATTCCATCGTCTCGTCCTTCACTTTCACCGAATAGGCCTTCATCTGTTTCACCGATGCATTGACCGTATCGACGTGCTGTTTGATTTCATTGACGAGCCCTTGAATGACATCGGCGCGGATTTGGAACCGTTCCGTCAAGCGCTTCACGCGACGAAGATCCGTCTTCATTTTATTACGGTACAATAAGAATCCATACAAGCCGAGCCCGACAAGCGCGAGCACGATTATGCCAAGATTAATCCAAATCATCCTTCTACCTCCTTCAACTGATTCAATGTAAGCGCGATGGCCTCCGTGCTGAGCGAAGCGTCAAGGACGTGATCAGCGCGCGCATAGAGCGATCGGCGCCGTTCATACAATGCGTGAACGGCCGCTTTCCCATTTCGAACGAGGGGACGGTCCGAGTCTTTGATCCGCTCCCAACACGCCTCAAACGGCAAGTCGAGCGCGATGATGACACCTTGTTCTCGCATCCAATCCATATTCGCTTCCCGTTCGACGACCCCTCCGCCCGTCACGATATAGTCAGCGCGCGCGGTTTGTAACAGCCGGCTTTCTTGGAGCCGAAACGCCGCTTCGCCATAACGGTCGAAATAGGACGGGATGTCCATCCCGGTATGTGTTTCAAACAGCTCGTCCAAATCGATGACGTGATTCGATTTTGCAAGATATTGTTTTAAGCTTGATTTACCTGTACCCATAAATCCTATGATGTAAAACGGTTTAGTCATCGAAATAAATCACCTCTTTATGTCGTTCACCCGTCTGAAGGCGTATGTCGACCTCGACCGTCCCGGTGCCGAGTGGACGGCATTGGATGGTGCCGGTCGGTCTCGTCAACGCGACCGCGGTCGACCTGCACGTCCGCTCCGCCACCATCACGTGTGCCTCGAAGCGGATTGCCAAGGCATCGAGTGCCAATTGTTCGGTGCTTCGCTCGATATCAGTATACCAAAACATCGCCCCGCCGAGTAACCACGTCAATACGATCAACGTCGACATCACAAAGTATCCGCCCGCATGCACATCACGTTCTTCTCGCGCGGCCCGGTCGGATCGGTCCATTGGATTTGAAAACCTTCTCCTACCGGTTCGACCCGGTACGCCTCGATTCCTCTTAAAAATAGTAAATTCCCTCCCCCGTCTCCGACCATGACCAAGTTCCGGTCGATCTGTTTGAGCGTCCACGTCCACGCCGTCCCGTCCGGGCGCACGTGCGTACCGACGAGACGGCCCGACACGACATCGCAATCGCGGCTCTCAAACAGTTTCCGCACCAACAGTTGCGGCGTCGTCTGTACCTTCGCCCGAGGTTGTTCATAAAAGGTTTGTCCAAGGACGAGAAAGTGGACCGTCAGCCCGATGAACAGCGGGATCATCAACAGCGTGAAACTCACTTCGAGCAAAGTGAAGCCCGAATCAAAGGGTCGGTAGGCAAAGGTCGCCGTCACAGATCGCTTGGCGCCCGCTCGGGTTCGCGGCATCACGCAACACCTCCCCTTGGAGCCGTTCATACGTGCGAACGTTCGTCTCGAGGCGCTCGACCCGCTCCGTCGCCGCCTCGACGAACGGGGCAACGACACCGACCCACGCCAGTAAGAGCGCCAGACTGAGACAAATCTCCCAAAACGTGATTCCTTGCTCATTTCCCTTCAACGCGCAACACCTCCGGCTCAAACGTCCCCATCCTGAATTTTAACGTCACCATCGTCGTTCCTGAATAGAACTTCCACTGTCCGGCATATGTTGCCGCCGTGCGTGAAAAGACGATCTCACTATTGGTCGGCAGACTCATCTCGACGCCGTCCGGCACCACACGGGACACAATCGGCGTCGTCCCGCAAGCGATTTGGTAGCGCCGTTCTTTCAGATACCAACGCAGACGGGGCACACACGAGGCGTCGGCGGCGACGTAGGGTGCTTGTCCCACTTCGGCGATATCGCTCACGAGCGCCTCCGTGAAATCGAATAGCGCCAATCGGTCCATTGAACGGGCGACCGGTGTCGACATGAGGAGCAGGAGCGCCAAGATGACGAGGACGGCCGCCGTCTCGATGAACGTATAGCCGTCTTGCTTCACTGTTTCGTCAACGAACCGGTCGTCGGTGCATACGTGTATACGAGCGACTGACAACTGTACTCGAGCGCGTCATCGACCGAGGCACGATCAATGACCGCCAACGTCTCCGGGTACTTTTTGTGTTCCGCATAATACAAATTGATTTCGGACTCGACGATGCGCACACTGCCTTCGCAACTGACGCTGTCCGCCCGTGACTTCCCATCTGACATCGATGGGACGAGGAGCAAGAGCAACACCGAGATAATCAGCAAGACGGCGGCCATTTCGACGAGCGTGAATCCTTGTTCTGATTTGAAGCGTGTCATAATCAGATTCCTCCTTGTCATAGTTGAGACATGATTAGTTTGACCGGCAAATAAATCGTATAAAAGATCATCGTGACCATCACCGTCAAAAAACCGTATAACATCGGTTCGGCCTTGGCGATCAACTTCTTCCAATACAGCTCCATCTCTTCGAACACGAGATCCCGATGAATCGTCATGATCGAACCGAGCTCCCCGCTGACTGTCCCGACGCCGAACAGGCTGACGACCTCATGCTCGAGCAAACGCTCTTGACGTGCCGCCGCCTCGAGTTCGCATCCGTCCGACATGCGCTCATGCATCCGTCTCGCGATGCTCGCCACTTCTCCGTCGCCGCGTCCGAGCCGCTCGATGATTTGGCGGACCGAGCCCTGCCCTTCACTCAACAGGGCCAACTCGCTGACGAACAAATATGTCACGTACAGCCGCCTGCCTCGCTCGACGACACGGAGCGGCACGATCCGTCCATGTCGACCGTTCCAGTAAAGGACCGCCCCGGTCACGAGCAGCCCGATGAACAGACCTGGGAAGAACCAACGCGACAGCAGAAGCGCGTTCAGCCCATCGAGCGTCTCGACGTCAACCATCGTCAACAGCTTTGGAAAGATATACAGGGCGTAAATCGCACCAAGCCCGAGCAGCATCGTCAAAATCATGAGCGGGTACCGTGCCAATTGGCTGAGTTCTTGCCGTAGATTGCGACGCATCGTCGATAAGACGAGCACTTGCTCAAGTCCTTCCAAAAAATGATGGCCTCGTTCGGCCGTGACGAGCATCTCTCGCATCCTCGGGTCGCTGACGAGTCCCTCGAACACGTTGGCGAGTGGCTGTCCCCCTTCAAGTTGATGTTGCATCTCCCGGATGACTTGTTTCATTTTTCCACGTTCATGCAACTCGAGCGTCTCGAGCGTCTTCTTCAACCCGACCCCACGTGACTGGAGTCTGAGAAAGCGGCGTATGATGGCCAACTCCTTGCTCAATTGGTCTCGGACCATGTACAGCTCACCTCGTCTTCCCGATGCAGGATGCACCAATGCCGCGCGACTTCCATCTTCCCGGCGAGCTGTTCGAGCCGACGTTCGCCATCGGCGACACTCGCCGTATGAAACGTCGCGATCGTCATATGACCGCTGAGTGCCGCATCATGCGCCACCCGCAACTCTTCACTCGTCCGAATCTCTCCGATGACGATCACATCCGGGTCGGCCCGGAGCGTCTCTTTCAACAACGTCCGATGGTCGAGTCCCGCCCTCGGGTTGACCTCGAGTTGAATCACGCCCGGCACTTGTTTCTCCGGAGGATTCTCGATTGTGACGATGCGTCGACCGGCCAAACTTTGTAAGAATGCATACAGGACGGTCGTCTTGCCCGCTCCGGTTGCGCCTCCGATGAAGAGCAGACCTTGCCGCAACGTGGACCATTCTTTGAACCGGTGGACGTCTCGATTATCTAACAGCTCCGCTAAGTGGAACGAGGCGTTCGGAAGCCGCCATGACATGAGCGTCTGATCGAACGATGGCAGAAACGTGACCCGGATCGCCTCGTCTGTCCCGGCGTACATCCCTGACTGTGGTACGCGGTGATCCGTCTCCGTCAACGCGCACCAATACTTCATATGTAAGGTCAACCGTTCGTAGTCCGTACGTGTTATCGACTCCAAACGTTGCAAGTGAGCCCCATGACGCACTTGAATCATCACCTCGTCCCCTAACGGCATGAAATGGACATCACTTGCCTGCAACGTACGTGCCGCATCGATCACTCGCTCAATCATTCGTATCATCTCCGCCACCTCAACATGAGCATAAAAAAAAGCCCACTCGTTGGAAAGTGGACTTGTGTCAGGAAACGTTTGCAGTTGTCGATTCGAACCGGCGGGCATACGCCTCGATTGTCGCCTTGTCATAGCCGACAATGACTTCGTTGCCGTCCGTCAGAATCGGACGTTTCAATAATTTTGGATTTTCGCTCATCAATTTGAGCAACTCGCTCAACTTCAAATCTTCGACGTCAATATCTAACTGCTTGAACGCCTGGCTTCTCGTCGCGAGAAGCGAGTCGACTCCGTTTTCGCTCAGTGCCAATAACGTCTTCAATTCGTCCACGGTCGGGGCGTTACGGAAGATATGGCGCTCGCTCACCTCAAGGTGTTGCTCCTGTAAAAATGCTTTCGTCTTACGGCATGAAGTACAGCTCGGGTACGTGTAGAACATCAATTCATTTGCCATTTCAATACCTCCTCATAATGTGTGGAACGATTCGTTCGGTGTGTGTAAGTTGATTATACAACCTTATACCCGTTTTGTACATAGTTTGTACAAGTTTTTTTATTTTTTGTACAACCTTGTCCAACGTCGTTATTTCACATATTTTTCACGATTATTTTGCTCAATTCACACGTTTTCATAGCATTTTTCTGAATGTGTTGGTAAAATAGTGAATGAGAATGGAATAATGCACGTATGGGGGGATTAACATGGCGAGAATGTTCCGTGTCCTAGGCTTTTGGACTGGGTTGATCGCGGCGCTTGCTTTCGTGGGCGCACTCGGTGGAGATCAAAGCAGTAGCGAACATAGTGGTGACTTCGTCGTAATGGGTCTTGTCTTTTTAGCTCAAACTATTTTCTTCGTCGCACTAGGCTACTTGAAACTCACTGAAAAAACGTATGTATACGTGTTCGGCGCTTATTTGACTGTCTTCTTCGTCGTCTTCACGTATTGGAGTAACTTCCAAATGTAAAAAAAAAAGATTGTCTCCTCGTGAGACAATCTTTTTTTGGTTATCTGTCGAAAAACGGATTCGACCGAATCTCGGCCTCGAGCGTCGTCTTCGGTCCATGCCCTGAATAGAGCACCGTCTCACCTGGCAATAGCTGGCGCATGCGATCGATCGACCCGAGCAACGTCGCTTGGTCGCCCCCGTATAAATCGGTCCGTCCGACCGACTGTTTGAAAATCAAATCCCCGCAGAAGGCGATGCGTTCCGTCGGGATGTGGAGCGTGACGCTACCCGGTGAATGGCCCGGTGTATGATGCAACTCGATGGTGAACGCACCGATCTCGAGCGTCTTGCCTTGATAGACACGTTCGGCCGGTCGCATCGCCGAACTTGGCAGATGGAACTTCGCCGCCCCGTTCTTCTCGTCATCCATCAACCACGTCCGTTCCGCTTCATGGACATAGACCGGGACGTTGTAACGGTCGCGCAAGGCATCAATTCCCCCGATATGGTCAAAGTGGGCATGCGTCAATAGAATGGCGTTCAAGCCGCCGAACCGTTCCACCGCCTCAAAGAATTTCGGGTCGTCCGTCCCCGGGTCGACAATGAGGACCGTGCCTTCTTTTTCGAGCACGTATCCGTTCTCCTGGGCCAGGCCCGATGTGATTCTTACTATGTTCATCTCGAACACCTCCCCCATCATTCTAATCGATATTGTGGCAAAATTGTAGCGGAGGCTTTCTTTTCTCGACAGCGTCTACATTATCGGATAAAATAATAATGATATTTCAGTGAAATTTTTATGAATTTCATGACGTATAATAAAGGGGGAACTCGTCATGCATTTGTATGAACCATTTGGATGGATCTCGCTCATCGTTGCACTCGTTGCAATCTGGGGAATGGCCCGTTCGTTTAAGAAGCGCCAATTCTTTCCACTTGCTTTCGCCGCGGTTACTGTACTCGTATTCGGATTTTTCGGCGTCGCGACATTGATTTATGGTGGAATTCCAGGCTAATGAGCACGAAGACGACTCTGGTCGTCTTTTTTTGTATAACAAACAGCGCCGTCCCAGCTAAACGGGACGGCGCTGTTTGTTATTGTTCGGTCTGTTCTTTGAAGCGGAGCAAATCGGAGTAAATCAAATCATCGTTCATTTGGAGAATCTTCTCTGCTTCTGCACTATCCGGTCCACAGAGCGAGACGTCCTCGACAGCTTCGCCGCTCGAGGCGTCATAACATGTCGATTGCGTCCAGACGTACTCGTCGGTGATGACGGTGCCATCCCGGAAGATGGCGCGGCTCGTCCGGTCTTCCGATAACAAGTCGCTTCCGAAACCGACCGTGTCCGACGTGTCGATTCCGAGCAAGTGCAAGATCGTCGGCTTCATGTCGACGTGACTGCCGATCGTCTCATGCACTTCACCTTTGGCTTGGCCCGGCAAGTGAACCGCGAACGGGACGGACTGGAGCTTGGCCACGTCGTATGGCGTCAACTCGTCCTTGCCGAGCAAGTCGGCCATGGCGTCATTATGGTTCGTCGAGATGCCGTAATGGTCACCGTAGACGACGAAAATCGTGTCGTCCCACATGCCGTTCGCCTTCAACTCGTCGATGAACAAGCCGAGCGCATAGTCTTGATACGCGAGCGCTTGCGGGAAGTTGTTGAGCGTCGTCGAACTCGTCTCGAATTTCGGCACGAGCTCATAGTCCTCGCTCGGCATCGTGTACGGGAAGTGGTTCGTGAGCGTGATGAACTTCGCATAGAACGGTTCCGGTAGCTCCTCGAGCAGCGGAATCGACTGTTCGAAGAAGCTGTCATCGAGCAGTCCCCATTCGGTCATGTCCTCTGGGTTGCCGAGGTCATAGCTTTTCTCATCAAAGAACTCGTCGACACCGATATTCTTATACATCAAGTCCCGGTTCCAGAACGATTTGTTGTTCGCATGGAACACGGCCGAGTAATAGTTATCGTCCTTAATCAATTCAGGGAGAGCCTGATACTCGTTATCGGCGTTCGTGAAGTAGACGGCACCGCGTGGAAGTCCGTATAGCGAGTTGTCGAGTGCGAACTCGGCATCTGACGTCTTCCCTTGGCCGACCGTATGGTAATAGTTCGGCCAGTAGTGGGACTCTTCAATCAGTTTATTCAAGTTCGGCGTGATGTACTCGCCGTTTGATGCTTTCATGTTGTGCGTGAAGTTTTGGGCCGACTCGAATGAGACGACGATGACGTTCTTGCCTTTATACTTCCCGAAGTAGTCCGGGTTCGGTGCTGCGTAGTGTTGACGGGTATACTTCTCGATTTTGGCGAGTTCTGACCCGTCCGCCATCGCCTTCTGGGCCGATGTCTTCGTTTGAAGCATGGCATCATAGACATGGAAGTTGAACGTCCCGATATTCTTGACCAACAGCTCCCGGTCGAACGAGCGCGTCAACAGCTCTGGACGTTCCGTTTCCGCGAGCGACAAGTTGAACAAGAACACGACGACGGCCGTCGCGAACGTCACGAGCGCTCTCCGATGAGAGGCAGCCGTCGCTGTCGCGTTGATGCGCCATAGGATGAACGGCAAGACGAGCACGTCCCCGAGGATAATCAAATCTTTCCATTCCAATAGCGACGTGAACGATGTCGACAACGTCTCCATGTTCGACGGCTGCAAGATGACCGGCATCGTCAAGTAATCGGTAAATTCGCGGTAATAGACCGCATCCGCGAACAAGATGAACGATGCTGCGGCATACAGCATGTACAAGACCCATTTCTGCTTATTTCCTTTAAAGAAGAAACTGAACGCGAATAGGAATAGGGTGGAGCTGATCGGGCTGATCAGCAAAATGAATGCTTGAGCGGTGTTTTCAATCGGGATATTGAAGAAAAATTGGTAAACTACGTACGTCTTCGTCCAAAGTAATAACGAGAAAATCCAAAATAACCGATATTCATGAAACGAAGCGCGGACCGTATCATTCAGTCGCATAGTAAGCTTCGAGAAGCTCTGAGATGACTTCATCTGACGGCCTCCTCCTCTGTTCAACGGGCGACGACATCAACTGATTCGCGTCCCCCTATTTTTTTATAAGTCCAATTGGCTTGTTATCCATTTCACGTACGATAACAGTCCTATATCAAGTCCAAATCTTACCCCTTTTTTAACAAAAAATCAACTCCGTCATTACAAATTTTACATTATCCCATACCCGTTCCAAATGAAAAACACGCCTGCATCAAATCGCAGGCGTGCATGGACAAACGTTATACACGAGTCGGGATAAAGTGTTTACGGGCAAGCCACGCACAACCGATGACTCCCGCGTCGTTCTCGAGTTCAGCGATTTTAAACGCCGTCGACGTATAGACGCGCTCGAGGGCGAACCGTTTGAACTGTTCGTCGAGCGGCTCGAGGAGCGCTTCGCGCGCTTTCGAGACGCCACCGCCGATGACGATCATCTTCGGGTTCAACGTGTTGGCGATATTCGAAATCGTCAATCCGAGGTATTCGGTCATCTCGTTCACGACCTCTGTCGCGACGACATCGTTCGCTTTATACGCCTCGAACACGTCACGTGCCGTCACTTCTTTCAGCTCGTTCAATGACGTCGTCCGGTCTTTACGCTTTTGGAGCGCCAGACGGGCGACACCGGTCGCCGAGGCGATCGTCTCGATACAGCCTTTGCGGCCGCAGCCACACATGACCGCTTTCGTTTCATCGCGTTCGACCGTGATATGGCCGATTTCCCCAGCCATGCCGGCAGCCCCGTGCACGATATTGCCGTTCGTGATGACACCGCCGCCGACTCCTGTGCCGAGCGTGATGGCGAGCAGTTCAGACGCGCCTTCGCCCGCCCCTTTCCACATCTCACCGAGTGCGGCAGCGTTGGCGTCATTCTCTAAGACGGCCGGCAAGCCGACCGCTTTCTCGAATTCGCTGACGAGCGCAAAGTTTTTCCAACCGATGTTCGGCGAATACTCGACCAAACCTTCAGAAAAGTTGATGAAGCCTGGCGCCCCGATGCCCGCACCGGCGAAATCTTGCTTCGCTTTGCCCGACGTTTCTAGATAGGCTTCGAATGAAGCGGCGATATCGGTCGGAATATGTACCCCGTTCTCACGAATATCCGTTGTAATCTCCCACTTGTCAGAAATAATCCCGTTCATATCGAGGACGGCCATCTTCACCGTCGTTCCACCAATGTCGATTCCTAATAACCACTTCATGTGTTCCACTCCTCGTCTCGATTAAATCGCTTTCATCCCATAGTTTACACTATTAAACCCCTAGTGCAAACCTTTGCACTAGGGGTTTTTCTGTCAATCTCTTGAATTTTTCAATTCATGGGTCAAAATAATTTTGGCCGTGTCGTATTCCCGTTGTTCAATCATTCCGCCCGCATGCAATTCATCGAGTTCCATCATCATGAGCCCGATCTCGGCATCGCGTTCACCGATATAAATGATCGTGCCGAACGATTTTAAAAACTGTTGGACGTCATAAAAGTTTTTCATCGTTCGTCCTCCATCGTCGTGAGCACGTAACGGTATAACAGTTCCCGCGTCGCTTGGAGCGACTTGAGATGCGTCCGCTCATAGCTGTGGCTCGACTCGATGCCGGGCCCGACGAGCGCGTGGCGCACATCGTAGCCGGCTCCGATTGCCGCCGAGGCGTCCGATCCATAATACGGATAAATATCGACCTTAAAGGCGATGTCATGTTCCCGGCATAGCGCGGTGAATTGACGGCGCAAGCCGAGGTCGTACGGCCCTGACGAATCTTTCGCGCAAATCGAGACCGTGTACTCATCCGAGTGCTGCCCGTCTCCGAGCGCCCCCATATCGACGGCGATATATTCGGTCACCGCCGCCGGGATTCCGGCGTTGCCCCCAAATCCGACCTCTTCATAGTTCGAAATCAAGTAATGGACCGGATGCGGCAACTCGGCCTCGACCAGGTCTTTCGCCAAATCAAGCAAGATGGCAACGGACGCCTTGTCGTCGAGATGACGTGATTTGATATAGCCGGCGTCGGTCTGACGGAAGCGCGGGTCGAACGAGACGAAGTCCCCGACCTCGATGCCGAGACTCCGTACGTCTTCGGCTGTATGGACGTCCGCGTCCAAGCGTACCTCGATATTGGCTGCCGTCCGCTCGGCACCGTTCGTATCTTTATAGACATGGACGCTCGATTGATGAATCAGAATCGTCCCTTCAATCGGATTGCCAGTCTCGGTATGCACCAAACAGTTCTCCCCTTCGATTGCGGTCCAAGCGTAGCCGCCGACTTGCGTCAACCGCAAGCGGCCGCTCGGCAAAATCTCTTTCACCATCGCGCCGAGCGTATCGACATGGGCCGTCAACAGGCGCGCCCGCTCCGATGCCCCTTCAAACGTCGCCAGAAGCGCCCCTTTGTTCAAGCGTTGCGTAGGGATCCCGAGTGCCGTCAGTTCTTGCTCGACGAATCCGATCGCCTCTTCCGTCATCCCAGACGGACTTGGAATTTCAACCAGTTGCTTCAACGTTTCAATCATCGTGTTACTCCTTTGTCATCGATTGTAGCCGAGCCAAAATAATGCGCCGGACGCCACGAGCACGAGCCCCGCAAATAGGAAGCGACGCTTCTTCACATGTTCATCCGGTAACCCGACCACTCCCGCCATCAGAAAGCCCCCGACGAGTCCACCCGCATGTGCGGAATGATCCAAACTAGCGCCAAGGACGAAAGCGAGTCCTACATTTAATCCTAACATAATAAACAGCGGAGGACCGAGCGTCTTCATAAATAAGGAGCGGTCGCGAAGGCCAAAATAGAGCAGCGCCCCGACAAGCCCGAACAACGCTCCCGATGCCCCGGCCGAGATGGCTTCGCTGAACGCATACGAGGCGACCGTGGCGATGACACCCGCCAACAGATAAATCGTGGCGAAACGCGTCGACCCATACATCCGTTCCACGAGCGGGCCGAGTGACCAGAGCGCGAACATGTTGATCGCGAAATGGAACCAACCGATATGAAGGAACATCGGTGTGATGAGACGCCACCATTCCCCTTCATCGATGAGCGGATTCACTTTCGCCCCGAAGCGGATGAGCGTGTTCGGATCGAGCGTGGAGCCGATCGATTCGGCGAACCACATGACGAGGAACGTCACGAACATGAGCGCATAGACGAACTGTGGCTTCCCAAAGGCGAACCGTTGCTTCAATTCATTTTTCCGTTGTTGGTCGAGTGCGACCGCGCGCGGGCGATACGACGTTTCCGTTTCGGCGCACGGCCGCATCTCGAGCTTTACTTTCGCCGCGATTGGGAACGTGAGCGACGACAGCCGCTCTTCATCGACGAGCGGGTCACCATAAATGTGGACATGGAGCTTCTCGCGGCCGATGCGGGCCAGGCGAAACGAGTTCATGACCGCCTCGACATCCATGGCGACATGGTTCGCCCATGCCTTATCCGTCCGTATGTAGAGGTGATAGACGTCCCCTGCTTTCATGTCGAACAATAAAAGTGCGCGTGACGGCTCTAAGACGCTCTCGATGCGCCCCCCCGCTTCGACGGCACGATACACATCTTCCCAAAAACAAGCTGGTTCTGTCATTTTAGCTCACCTCCTTCTATACTCTCATTCTAAAGGAATTTAGGCGTGAGAACAAAATCGAGCATCGGCCCAATCTGTCCCGCTTCTCCGTCGGCCCATAAAAAAACCGTAGTGGCAGGAGCCAACTACGGTCATGACAGAACGAGCAATCGTTCTTATAAGACAGGTTGCATCGTTTTCAATAACACGTCTGCCGAATGATGCATCTTTTGTTTTTCTTCGTCTGACAGCTCGATTTCCACGACTTGACGCACGCCTTGGCGGTTGATGATGGCCGGTACACCGATGTGGATATCGTTCAAGCCGTATTCACCATCCAAGTGTGCGCCGACCGTCAACAACGTGTTCTCATTGCGGAGCACGGCTTTGACAAGACGGAGCAGGCCGAGGCCGATGGCGTAGTATGTCGCGCCTTTTCGCTCGATGATGTGGTACGCCGCGTCCCGAACGTTGACGTAGATGTCTTCGAGGTCTTCCCATGTGTACTCGTCGTTCTCCTCGAGCAACTGTTCGACCGACTTCCCGTAGATGCGGGCGTTGCTCCAGGCCGCGAATTCCGTGTCCCCGTGCTCACCCATGATGTAGGCGTGGCAGTTGCGTGGATCGACGTTGAAGTAGTCACCGAGCATGTAACGGAGACGTGACGTATCGAGTACCGTTCCCGAACCGAACACGCGGTGCTTCGGTAATCCTGAGTATTTCCAAGCCAAGTGTGTCATGATATCGACCGGGTTCGAGGCGATGATGATGATGCCGTCGAATCCAGATGCCATGATGTCCCCAATCATCGATTTCATGATTTTGGCATTCTTCTCGACGAGGTCGAGGCGCGTTTCACCTGGTTTTTGCGGAGCACCGGCAGTGATGACGACGATATCTGCTGCACCACAGTCCGTATAGTCCCCTGCCCAGACACGCATCGGTGAAGAAGCGAACGAGACGCCATGGTTCAAGTCCATCGCCTCGCCTTCCGCCTTCGATTTGTTGATGTCGATAATGACGAGTTCCTCGCAAAGGCTTGCCGTCGTCAATTGATACGCAAAGCTGGCACCGACCGCTCCGGCCCCGACGAGCGCGACGCGTGTTACTTTTGCATGATTTAATGTTTCCATATTGATTCTCCACCCTTCGAACAATCTGTTTCATGTTTTTGTTATGTCTGTTACATAAAGATTGTAACATCATTCACAAACACTCACTACTAAGGAAACCGTTTTCACTTTGGCGATATTGTGACAAAATTCACATTCATTTGAAACATCTACATTTTCTGTACTACCCTCATCGTAACAAGAGGAAACTAATCGTCGCGGCCGCGGCAATCGACAAAAAGTTGACGGCGTCATTGCCGAGAAAACGCCAGCCCGACACGTATACTGTCGGCTCATGGTGATGCACCTTCTTCTCGGTCAACTTGCCGCACACGCGACATCGATATTTCCGTTGCACCGTGGCCCCAAGCAACGTGTCGACGACGCTGCCGCTCAATCCGAGGGCGATCAAGACGAGTGCGAACGTCACATCGATCGCGATAAACGGAAGCGAGGCGAGGATGATGACCGTGGCCCCGACGACCGACATGACCGTTCCGAACACGGACACCCCGCCGCTCGTGCCCGGTTCGACTTCACGGAGCGTCCGAATCGAGCGCGGCTTCTGCTTGGCGAGCACCCCGAACTCAGATCCCCACGTATCGCTCGTCGCCGCGGCGATTGAGGCGATATAGGCGAACAACCAGGCGTCGTTCGGCGCGATCACCATACCGAGCGCCGTCACCATGCCGATGCCCCCGTTGGCGAGCACTTGGACGAAATCACGGGGGCCCGACTTTTCAACAATCTCATCGACCGGTTCCTTGTCCCGGGCACGATATTTCGAGGCGAGCGACGATGTCGAAAAGAAGACACCGAGTAAATAGAGCCCGAACCACCCGAAGCCGTAGCCGATGACCGTCCCCGTCACGACCGTCAAGACGGCCCCGGAGCGGGTTAAGGAATGCAATCGATAGCCGGCAAAGGCCACCAGACAAGTTACAACGAAGATGGCGAACATAAAATCGTTTCCCTTTCCGTCACGATGAATTCGACAGGAATGTCGTGTGGCTCAATCGGGATCTCATCGAGCAGTTGGACGTCATAGGCCAACGCGATGGTCGTCCCTTCGTACGTGGCGAGATAGCGATCGTAATAGCCGCCTCCCCATCCAATCCGGTAACCAGCCCGGTCAAACACGCGGCCGGGCACGATACAGACGTCAATCGAGCGCGCCGTCGCTTCCGTCGTCGGCTCTAATATGTTCATGACGCCCGGCTCGAGGTCTTCTAGCGAGTGAATCTCATGGAACGTGAGTCCCTGTTTCGTAACTTTCGGCACGAACACCGCTTTTCCTGCCTGCCAGGCCAAGCGGATGAGCGGCAACGTGTCAATCTCTAAATCGAGGGCGAGCGTGACGGCCACCGTGTCTGCCTCTCGCCATGCCTTCAGTTCGGTCAATGTATGTATGATGACGCGGTCGCGGTCCGACCGATCGCCGAGTTCACGGATTTGACGGTGTACGTCTTGCCGCAGTTGTTTTTTTTCAATCACTTCGATTCCCCCTTGTTCAAAAAAAAGGCCGCCACATGAGTGACGGCCAGTCTCATTATTTCACTTCGCGGTAAAGCGTGTGACGACGGAGACGTGGGTTGTATTTGCGCAATTCGAGGCGCTCTGGGTTGTTACGTTTGTTTTTCTTCGTGATGTACGTGCGATCGCCTGTTTCTGTGCAAGCTAGTGTGATTTTAACGCGCATTTCTTTCACTCCCATCTTACTAAATGTTGTATCAAGTGCTTTTGCTTTACAGTCTAAGCATACTCAATTATCCTACCAATTTTTATTTGAAAAAGCAAGGTTATTTCGTGTTCTTTTTCAAACGTTTTTGCCCGTATGGCGAAGCATCGAGCGGCAGGCAGGTTTTTACGTTATCGCCTATCGCATAGCGCATTCCGACTTCCTCGGTCGATAGTTGTTCGCAGATGTACACCGTGTCGGCTTCAGCGAGGACGCTGTTCTCGATTCGGTGAATCGCGTCGAACAGACCGCCGTGTCCGTGCGGATTGCGGGTCGTTTCAAAGGACAACATAGTTGAGTATAACGGAACGTGTAGTGCTTTCGCAAGCGAACGTGCCGCAGGAATCGTCATCCAATCAAATTGATGGATCGCTTTTAACGTGACTTTGGTCACGAGCTCATGCACGAGTTTGACGTACGCCACGTTTTGGGCTGCGACTTGGTTCATCACGTGCTCCAAGAACGGGCTCGTCAGACGGACGCGATACACGTGGACGTGATTGTGACGTTCATATTCCGGCAACCCTTCCTTGAACGGGGTCAAGACGTACACTGTCTCACCTTCTGCCGCCCGGGCCTCGACTTCGTCGACGACACGGCGTCCGAGGTCACCGACGACGTTGCCCGTATATTCTGGCGTCAAGACGAGAATCGCCTCGCCTTCACTGCCACGTTCCTCGGTCACATAATAGTCGTGCGGAGACAGGAACGTGTCGATGTCAATGTCCACATCGTCAAGGAACGGGTACGCGCGATAATGATCGGCGAGCAATTCATCCGATAACTTGTCCTGATACAGTGCCGTCTCGAGCTCCGCGAACAGGCGGGTATGCTCGCGGAAGCGTTCGGCCGCATATTGGGCCGTCGTCTGTCCGTCGAGGATGAAGGCCCAGTCACTCGATACGGCGAGGACGTAATGTCGCACGAGTTGGATGAGCGCCCGGTCGACGAGCGGTGAGGCGTGACGATAGTCGGCCACGTCTTTGACGAGTTGTGTCTCCATCATGTGCAAGTGGCGGAGCATCCATTCGTTACGCTCGTTGATCCACACATCACCAAAGCCTTTACGCCCCCATGTGTTCATCGAGACGTGGACCGTCTCGAGGTCTTGGAAGTGGCGCTCAAGGAACAGGGCCGGCGTGATCGTCTCAATCCCGAACTCTTCGAGTCGCTCGGCGACCTTGCCGAGGAATTCAGGCCCTTCAAACCACCAATGTCCGAACAATTCGGCATCGAACGGCGCCGTCACGAGGAACGGCGGGAACATTTGTCCACCATGGGCTTCGAGATGCCCTTCGAGCGTCTGCGCGAAATCGAGGGCGTGGTTGTCGATTTGATGTTCGGCCCAGGCACGGACATAATAGTCTTTTTCATCCGTGTCGCCCGTGATGCGGTGCATCTTCAGACCGGTATCAAAACGAATCCCTTCTGGATGCATGAACTTTTCGATATACGCCCAGTCGCGGTCATAGGCGAGGTCACGATAAAACTCGCGATAGTCTGGATGGCCCGGATAACCGATCATCGAGCTCCAAATCTTCCCAGAGATGATTTGGTCACGCGGGAACAAGGCGACGCCATGTGGCGAGTAGACCGGTGCCCCGATTCCTTTGTCCGGTGTCGGATCGGCATCCAGTAGAGCGTGCTCATCGACGAACGTATAACGGACGCCTTCCTCGTACAAGATCCGATCGACCCCTGGCGTATAAGCGCATTCCGGCAACCAAATCCCGGTCGGACGGAACCCGTAATGGCGCTCGAAACAGTTCAGGCCGGTGCGGATTTCTGCACGGGCTGCCTGTTCTGTGAACAAGTGTGGGTTGAAGCCGTGCGTCGCCGTACACGTGACCATATCGATGAACCCTTGCTCACGATATGTACGGAACGCATGGTTCAAGTTCTTTTCCCAATGGAGGAACGTTGTTTTTAAATCGGTGTAACGCTGGCGATAAAAGTGGAGCGTCTCGACTTCCTGATCGCTCCGTTCTTCGGCGAGCTCGATGTCAATCAATTCAAGCATCTCATCCAAATGTTCCACGTAGCGGTCCTGGACGAGCGGGTCGGCGAGCATCTCGACGACGGGCGGTGAGATACTGACCGTCCAATGGAGCGGACGCTGCAGACGGTCGACTTGCCACAGAATCGGGATATATGTCTCGGAGATGGCTTCATACACCCATCTCTCTTCTAAGCGATGTTTCTCTTCATGTCGCACGTACGGAAGGTGGGCATGAAGGACGAGTGAAAAATAACCTGGTTTCATCAAATAAATCCTCCTCAGCGCACGAATCGGTATGCAGAATATTTAGGTAGCGTGTCGAGCAGTTCAGGAGACTCGACTTCCCCGTATTGCCAACGACGCACCGGTTCGGCGAAACGGCCATGGCCGGCCGGCTCCGCACGTGGCGTATCAATCGG
Organism: Exiguobacterium sp. J17977; assembly: GCF_018616375.1. Taxonomy (GTDB): domain Bacteria; phylum Bacillota; class Bacilli; order Exiguobacteriales; family Exiguobacteriaceae; genus Exiguobacterium; species Exiguobacterium mexicanum. The sequence continues at coordinate 200,799 of NZ_JAEQBB010000004.1, forward strand.
TGCGGATGCGAGCAACGGAAGGAACTCCCCTTCCATCGTCCGAATCCCAAACTCGAATACATACGTCGTGTTCGGGTCGAGTGGTCGAACGAACCAACTGTTCGTCATCTCCGGCAATTCGAACGTATACGACCGGTTCGCATGTCCGCTCGCATAATCGAGTAACGTGATGTCGAGGATCCGGAACGCCTTCGGCAAATCTTCCCAAGGGCGCATGAACTGCATCGATAACGTCTTTTTGACGCTATCCGATACTTCCCAAAAGACGTAAACGGCGTTCGGCGATTGGACGACGGCATGCATCAAATCTTGATCATAGCGGTCTGGAAGCTTCCAAAACCCATCTGGACCTTTAGCTAACAGCGGTGATTGGACTGGCTGCTCATGTTGCAGCGTCGAAGCGACCTGCGTCCCGGATGAGGCGGGTACTTGCTTCGATTTCGGTGTCATAGCTTTCTTCCCTTCGGTCTTTCGTTTTGGAGCGGCGGTTACCGGCTTGGCTGGTTCACCGTGTTGGGAACGCCATTTGCGCCAAGCATACTGCACTTTCCCAATTGGCATATCTAATTGTTCTGCAATCTGTTTTAACGTTAGTCCTTGTTGTTTCAAGGAAAAGATTTTCTCTTCCATCTATATGTGGCTCCCTTCCTAAAAAAAATCCATGTAGTCTACTATTCGTCTCCAACCCGTGAATTCCTGCACAAAAAAAAAGTAAAGAACAACTGGTCTGTTGTTCTTTACCACTCTTCTTACTGGTTTAAATCATAATGTTTCCCTTTTTCGAGGAAAATGAGGTGTTCGCCGAAATTCGTCACGTGATCGCCCATCCGCTCCAAGTAGCGGGCGATGTTCGAAAACTCATAGACATCGTTCGTCCCGACAGCCATCGTCGGCACAGACCCCATATATTGTTTAATGACCTGTAAGTTCAAGTCATCGATGACTTTGTCCATCTCGTTCAAGTCACGCACCCGGCTGACCTCACCTTTCCGGTAGGCGCGCGTCGCGAGCTCGAGCATGTCAATCAATTGCTCGGCCATCTGTTTGAGCGGCTTGATATCTAACACGTACGGGACGTGCTCGATACGCGCAACGGCTTTGGCGATGTTCGTCGCATAGTCCGCGATGCGCTCAAGGTCTGTCGCCGACTTCATCGTCACAATCAAGCGGCGAAGATCGGTCGCGACCGGTTGTTGTTTCGCAATCAACAGAATCGCCTCGTCATTGATTTCGAGCTCGAGGTCATCGAGTTCGTTATCGTTGTCGATGACCGTCTGCGCGAGTACGAGATCATGTTTTTCAAGCACTTCGATGGCCGTGGCCGTTTGACGCATCGTCAAATTCGCCAAGCGAACGACCTTATCTTCTAATTCGTTTAACTTCGTATCAAAAAATGTGCGATTTTGTGCCATGATTGTCTCCCCTTCTTAACCGAACCGGCCAGAAATATAATCTTCAGTCCGTTTGTCCGTTGGATTCGAGAAGATTTTATCGGTCGCGTCAAACTCGACGACTTCTCCGTTCAAGAAGAACGCCGTCTTATCCGACACGCGAGCCGCTTGTTGCATGTTGTGTGTGACGATGATAATCGAGTATTGCTCTTTCAACTCTTGGACGAGCTCTTCGACTTTAAGTGTCGAGATTGGATCGAGTGCTGACGTCGGCTCATCCATGAGGATGACGTCCGGTTCGATGGCGAGTGTGCGGGCGATACAGAGACGTTGCTGCTGTCCACCTGAAAGACCATAGGCGTTCTCGTTCAAGCGATCTTTCACTTCATCCCAGATTGCGGCGCCGCGAAGCGAGCGCTCCACGATTTCATCGAGTACTTTTTTGTTTTTGATGCCGTGTGTCCGCGGCCCGTACGCGACGTTGTCATACACCGATTTCGGGAATGGGTTCGGCTGTTGGAACACCATGCCGACCGACGTACGGAGATCTTCGACTTTATAATCGCGGTCGAAGATATTGCGGCCGTGATACAAGATTTCACCGTTCGTTCGGACAGACGGTACGAGCTCGACCATCCGGTTCAACGTCTTGATGAACGTCGACTTCCCACAACCCGACGGACCGATGATGGCCGTCACTTCGTTCTTCTTGATGTCGAGGTTGACGTCAATCAACGCCTGATCGTCGCCGTACCATAAATTCAAGTTGTTTACGACATAGGCACTGTCTTTTTGCATCACCGTTTCGTTCGGTTGAGTCGTCGTTGTATTCACTTCATGATCTCCTTTGAGTTCTTTTTGTTTCATCATCTCGAGAGTCCTCCTCGTTACCTGCTACGACTTAATGTCGGTTCGTGTACTTGTTGCGGATATAGATGGCAGCCGAGTTCATGATGATCAACATCGTCATCAAGACAATGATTCCGGCAGCAGCCAAGTTTTGGAATTCAGCTTGCGGACGGCTCGTCCAGTTGTAGATTTGAATCGGGAGCGCTGTGAAATCAGAGAACACATTGCTCGGCGTCGTCGAAATGAACGTCGCCGCACCGACCATAATCAATGGAGCGGTCTCTCCGATGGCACGCGATACGGCCAAAATGATTCCCGTGATAATCCCTGGAATCGCCGACGGCAAAACGACGTTGAACGTCGTCTGCCATTTCGAGGCTCCAAGTGCGAGCGAAGCGTGACGTAATTCCATCTTGACGGAACGGAGCGCTTCTTGTGACGCGACGATGACAATCGGTAAACTCATCAGCCCAAGCGTCAAGGCACCGGCCATAATCGAGTTGCCGAGTTCCATTACACGCACAAAAATCGTCAATCCGAGCAATCCGAAAACGATTGACGGAACACCAGCCAAGTTCGAAATATTTACTTCGATAAATGACGTGACACGGTTTTTTGGCGCGTACTCTTCAAGATAAATCGCGGCACCAACACCGACGATAAATACCATCGGCACGATGAGGAACATCAACCATAACGTCCCGATCAAGGCTGGATAGAGACCGGCCTGTTCCGGACGGCGGGATGGGAAGTTGCGGAGGAAGTCCAAGTTCACCCAGCCGCCACCTTTAGAGACGACGTCATAAATCAATGTCGATAGGACGAGCAGGGCAAAGACGAGTCCTGCTAAAAAGACGTACTTAAAGATTTCATTTAATTGGAGACGACGTTTAATCCGTTGTGAAACGGAATCACGGTCCATCAAGTTCTTCGTATTCTTGAACTCACTGTTCGGCAATGCCATATTAGTACTCCTCTCTGAAGCGGCGCGTCACCCAGTTCGCGAATAAGTTCATCACAAGGGTGAAGACGAACAACAATGCGCCGACCGCATAGATGCTATAGTATTCGATTGTCCCGTAGCCTGCATCACCTTTGGCGATTTGGACGATATAAGCCGTCATCGTTTGAATCGCGTTCAGCGGGTTGAACTCGAAGTTCGGTTGTGACCCACCGGCGATTGTCACGATCATCGTCTCACCGATGGCACGGCTCATCCCAAGGACGATTGAGGCGATAATCCCTGACAGCGCGGCCGGCATGACGACTTTGATGGCAACTTCCAAACGCGTTGCGCCAAGGCCGAGCGCACCTTCGCGAATCTTTTTCGGAACGGCGCTCATCGCGTCTTCCGAAATCGATGCAATCATTGGGATAATCATAATCCCGACGACAATCCCCGGACTAAGCGCGTTATAAATCTTTAATCCAGGAATGAGCGCTTGCAAGATTGGTGTGACGAACGACAAGGCGAAAAATCCGAAGACAATCGTCGGTACACCGGCGAGTACTTCAAGAATCGGCTTCAAAATCGTGCGAGCACGTTCAGACGCATATTCGCTCAAATAAATCGCTGACGCCAAACCAAGCGGTACAGCAACAATCATGGCAATGACCGTAATCTGGAGCGTCCCCATGACGAGGGCCCAGACGCCGAAACGTTGATCGGCACTAAGCGGATACCATTCCGTCGAGCCTAAAAACTCGGCGACCGGTACGCGCTCAAAGAACTTGAACAGTTCGAAACCGAGTGTGAACGCGATGCCGACAGTCGTGACGACCGAAACGAATGCGCTCAAGAATAATAAGAACGGCATGACTTTATCAAACACGTTCGTCGTACTGTATTTCTTTTTCTTATTGGTTTCAATCATCTCTCGAATTGAGAACCCTTTGTTTGGTTGATTCATCTCGTGTATCGCTCCCTACCTCTTCATACTAGAAAGCACGGCGAGAAGGCGAGAGCGACTCTCACCTTCTGCCTTCTGCGCTATTATTCGCCAGCAATCTCGTCGATTACTTCAGCGTTCTCATCATATCGTGCTTGTTCCATTCCGACATATCCAACTTCTTCTGAAAGGGCTGCTGCATTTTCATTCAAGAAGCGTGTGTAGTCGGCGACTTGTGGCTTGTCTTTCAATGACGCGTTGTTCACGTACGTGTAAATCTCACGTGAGAGCGGGTAAGACAAATCGTTGATTGTATCAGTCGTCGGCTCGATGCCTTCGACGTTCAACGCGCGAAGCGTATCTTGGTTTTCAATGTAGTATGCGTATCCGAAGAATCCGATTGCACCTTTCGTACCAGCGACACCTGTCACGAGGACGTTATCGTCTTCTGACAACTGCGCGTCTTGACGAATGTCCGTGTCTTCAAGGACCGCTTCGTTGAAGAAATCGAACGTACCTGAGTCTTTACCTGGTGAGAAGAATGAGATTTCTTCATCCGGCCAGTCTGAGCGGACGTCTTTCCATGTCTTCACGTTCGTGTCTGTCCACATCTTGTTGAGCTCTTCGATTGTGATATCTTGTGCCCAATCGTTTTCTGGGTTGACAACAAGTGAGAGACCATCGAGTGCGACAGCAAGTTGCGTGTACTCAATTCCGTTCTCTTCGGCTTCTGCTGCCTCTTCTTCTTTGATTTCACGTGATGCGTTCGAGAAATCAGTCTCGCCTGTTACGAAACGTTTGAATCCGCCACCAGTACCAGAGACACCGACCGTGACTTCAACGTCTGGCTGTTCAGCTGAATATTCTTCGGCTACGGCTTCCATGATCGGGAAGACTGTTGACGAACCGTCCATGACGACTTTACCTGAAAGTCCTTCACCGTCGGCTGCGCCACCTTCTTCATTGTTCCCACACGCGGCACCGATAATGGCCACCGAAGTAATTGAAGCGACTAAAGCTGATTTTTTCATCCAAGACATTTCTGACGTCCTCCTTGAGTTTGCTTTGATTTGTGTTGTGGCTTCGTTGTTCTGTCCTACAATTAACATCCTAATAAACTACTATTAACGAGAAATAAACGGAACGTAAAAGAATTGTAAAGACGAAAAAAAGAAGCCACCGAAGTGACTTCTTTATTGGATCTGTGCTTGGACGTCTTCTAAGTCAAAATACGCCTTCATGATGTCGTGCGCGACACGGGTGTTGATCCCTTCCGCCTCGAGGCCTGGCATGATGATGGCCCAGGCGATTTCCGGGTCATCATACGGCGCCCAGCCGACGTGGTTCGAGTTGAGTGTCTTGATCGGTTCACCGTTCGCATTTCGCTTCGCTTGGCCATCTGGCCCTTCTGCGATTGCTTGAGCGGTACCGGTCTTACCGGCCGCCGTGATTCCCGTCTGTTGCAGGATACGCGACGTTCCGCTCTCGACCCCTTGCCGGAACCCTTGACGCGCCCGTTGAAGAAATTCATCGCGAATATCGACTTTATTGAGCGCGTTCGGTTGGAACGTGCTGACGACTTGCTTGTTTGACTCGTCGAGCGAACCGGGTTCGATGATTTCTTTCAAGAGATGCGGTTGAATCCGGTATCCGCCGTTCGCGAGCGTCGACGTATACTGTGCCAATTGAATCGGCGTGTACGAGATGAACTGACCGATCGACATGTCCATGAGGAGCGTGACACGGTCCGGTACGCTACGGAATCCGATTGATTCATATGGGAGGTCGATCCCTGTCTCAATCCCGAGTCCGAACTGTTTATAGTAATGTTCCATCGTATTGAACGCCTCGGTCACGTTCTCTCCGACGATTTGGCCGGTCGAGTAGTAATCGGCGAGCCGCAAGGCGATTTGGAACATATAGATGTTCGATGACAAGGCGAGGGCATCAAGGTCGTTGATGTTCCCCATGTTCCGGTACGACGACTTGAGTGACGAACCGATACGAATCGGCGTGTCGTAAATATATTCCCCCGGTTGGATGACTTCTTCTTCAAGTCCGAACGCGACCGTCGCTCCCTTGATTGTCGAGCCGATTTGACTCGCCCGCAGGACCGTCCCGGTCGAGACGTCTTTGAATTCGTTCGTTTCATAGTCGAGCTCTTGTCCTGAGAGGGCGAGCAATTCACCCGTTTGCGGGTTCATGACGACGGCGAAGGCACGGTCAAAGTGCGGGCTGCCCGAACGGCCGGCTCGAATCGCTTTCTTCAAAATCTCATCGATTTCTTTTTGGAATTCGATGTCCGTCGACAAGATGATGTCTTTCCCTGGATTCCCGCTGACGCGGGTCGGCTCTCCGACCGGCTCCCCTTTATACGTCGTGAAGACGTCATAGGCCGGTGTCCCGCGCAGCACGTCCTCATACTGTTGCTCGAGATAAGATGTTCCGACCCGATCATTCAAGCCGTAGCCTTTCGCTTGATACGAGGCGCGTTGCTCGGCCGGGATTTGACGATAACTTCCGAGGAAGCTTTGGAACGTCTCGCCGAACGGATAATCCCGTTGGTAATACGGTTCGACGCTGACGCCAGGAAGCAACTCCAAGTTCTCTTCAATCAGTGCCATCTCTTTTGGAGACGCCCCGATTTTAATGACTTGCGGGTCGAGCGCATAGCCCGACTCCATATTATGTTTGATGGCGATGATTTCTTCGGTCGCATCATCGAACGTGATTTCCGCGTCCGTGATGGAATCGAGCAACAATTGGTCGACGTCTTGGTTCGACAAGGCGGCGCGTTCCTCTTCCGATAAATCGGCCAACAGGTTTTGGACCCGTTCTTGCGAGCGCTCCGGATCGATGGCAATCCAATAATCCTTGCGGTCCCGCTCCGTCACTTTGCGGTCCTTCTCCGGCACGTCGACGATCTCCGCGAGCTTGATGGCGACTTCGAGCCGCTCTTCTGTCTTCGTCACTTGCGACCGGCGATACATGACCGAATAATTCGAGATTGTGTCGGCGAGCACTTGACCGTTGCGGTCGTAAATCTTACCGCGCGGCACCTCGTACTTGATTTTGCTTGATTCGGTCTTCTGCACTTCCCGGGCAATCAACTCACCGTTGACGATTTGAACGACGCCTAGACGGAAAATGAGCGTCGCGAACAGGATGAAGACGATAAAGAACAATAAGTTCAATCGCAATGGAAGGTGGTTGCGCCGTTTTCTCGGCACTTTCACACGGTTTTTGGCCAATTCAGTTGTCTCCTTTCTGATTCGTTTCCTTCTATAAGTATAGGTGACGTATATGTCAGTGTTGTTTCTATTTTTCGACTCGATTTTCACTATATCATAATTTGTTTACAAATTAATGAAATGTAGAAAAAATCCCGAGATTCAATCGAATCCCGGGACAGTGTCATTATTTTGCGTCTGCGTAGAGCTTCGCGACGTAATCCCAGTCAATGACATGGAAGAACGCTTGGATGTAATCCGGACGACGGTTTTGGTAGTTCAAGTAGTACGCATGCTCCCAAACGTCAAGTCCGAGGATCGGCTGAACGCCTTCCATGATCGGCGAGTCTTGGTTTGGTGTCGATGTGACTTCGAGTTTACCGTTTTTTACGACGAGCCAAGCCCAACCTGAGCCGAAGCGAGTTGTCGCTGCTTTCGTGAACTCATCTTTGAACGCGTCGAAGCTGCCGAACGCTTCGTCGATAGCAGAAGCGAGTTCGCCCGTCGGAGCGCCGTTCTCGTTCTTCTTCAACAATTTCCAGAAGAATGAGTGGTTCCAGTGGCCGCCGCCGTTGTTGCGGACTGCCGTTTGAATGTCAGCAGGAAGTGAATCGAGATTTTGAAGCAACTCTTCGAGTGAAGAGTAGTTCACGTCTTTTCCTTCGAGTGCATTGTTCACGTTCGTGACGTAAGTGTTGTGGTGTTTCGTGTGGTGGATTTCCATCGTGCGTGCGTCAATGTGTGGTTCAAGTGCATCGTATGCGTAATCAAGTTGTGGTAATTCAAATTTAGCCATAACTAAAATCCCCCTTAAAATTGGTTTGAACAACGTTCGTTTTAAATGTAACAGATTTGTGACGGTCGACTCAATTGTAATGCTTCATTCGACGTCTTGTTCAGGCAACGCCCAAACCGAAATCGATCCTGCCGCTACTTTAAATACCCCGTTCCCGTCTTCATCAATCTCAATGACCTCATCGACGGTCTGTGTCAAATCGACCCATTTCTCACCGGCACGGTGCTCACCGACGAACATCTGCTTCTCGGCTGCTTCGCTGTTTGAGATGAGGACGGCACAGCCTGAACGCTCGATCTCCTCGACACCTTGACGGACCCAGCCAATGACATGCTCGTCATCGAAGTAGTCGTCCTGTTGGCCGTATGCTTTTTCACGGCGTGCGTAAAGGAGCGGATCGATGGCAACTTTCTTTCCGTCGGCCGGGTGCGGACCGTTGATGCCATAGTAGTCACCATAGAACACACATGGGTAACCGTCTTGGCGAAGCAAGATTAAACCGTAGGCGATTTGTTTGAACCAATCTTCAACCCATGACTCGAGCGCTTCCGCTGGTTGTGAGTCGTGGTTGTCGACGAACGTCACCGAGTGGAGCGGGTGGGACTGGACGAGCGTATCGTCAAAGATTGTCCGCATATCGAACGATTCCCCTTCCGTCGAGGCGCGCTGCAAGTTGTAATGGAGCGGCACGTCGAACAAATCGACATGATAGTCGATATTGTCGAGGAACTCACGACAGGCATCGAGCTCTGACTTCCAGAACTCACCGACCAAGTAAAAGTTGTCGCCTTTCTCGGCTTTCATCGTCTCACTGAACTCTTTAACGAAATCATAGTTGATATGTTTAATGGCATCGAGTCGGAACCCGTCACATTGTGTCTCTTCGATGAACCATTTACCCCAGCTGAGTACTTCTTCTCGAACTTCCGGGTGATGGTAATCGATATTGGCGAACATCAAGTAGTCATACACACCGAACTCATCGTCGACGTTATCGTTCCATTTTTTGTTTTCACCGAGGATGAAGAAAATCCCGCTGTGGTCTCCCGCAGCGTCATAGTCGGTGCCGTTGAAATGATGGAAATTCCATTTGAAGGCCGAGTATTTTTCGTTCCGGCCTTCGAAATCGAACTTGGTCCAACCTTCAATCTCGAACGGTTCTTCCGACAACACTTTCGTGCGATCTTCCGGGTCGACTTCGAGCACATCAAACTTCTCGGTCGCATCGGCCCCGGCTTTATGGTTTAAGACGACGTCCATGTAGACTTGCATCCCGAGTTCTTGGGCATGCTTCGTCGCCTCGAGCAACTCTTGTTTCGTGCCATATTTGGTCGCGACCGTTCCTTTTTGGTCAAACTCCCCTAAATCATACAAATCGTACACGCCATACCCCGTATCCTCGTCGCTCTGTCCTTTCGTGACAGGTGGCAACCATAATGCGGTAATGCCGACTTCCTTCAATTCAGAAGCTCGTTCTTTCAATCGCTTCCAATGTTTCTGGTCCGCCGGGACGTGCCATTCAAAAAATTGCATCATCGTATGATTTCGTTCCATCTCGCTTCGCCTCATTTCATATTTTTCAAAAAACAAAATGCTAACGGATATTTACCCACGACTTCGCAATTGAAAACAAAAAATGAAAACAAAAAACAGCTTTCATCAGAAAGCTGTTCACAAATGGACCCTGTAGGACTTGAACCTACGACCGGACGGTTATGAGCCGTCTGCTCTAACCAGCTGAGCTAAGGGTCCTAATTGGTAGCGGCGGAGGGAGTCGAACCCACGACCTCACGGGTATGAACCGTACGCTCTAGCCAGCTGAGCTACACCGCCACGTTGTTATACAGTAATAATATACTGAATGAGAGCGTGACTGTCAATCAAAAGTCACATTGAACCAAAAAGTCCCCCTGACTCACTTGAGCCAGAGGGACCGTGTATTGATTAACCTGTTATTTCATTTGTAGCATCTTCAAGCGTGATTTCTGTGATGTTCATAGCGTGGTCACCGATGCGCTCCAAGTTCGAGAGCATATCGACGAAGAACATCCCGGCCTGACCGTCACATTCGCCTGTATTCAAGCGGACGACGTGATTTTTACGGAACTGACGCTCGAGCATATCGAGCTTCGCTTCCATCTCAATGACTTGACGTGCTTCAACCATGTCCCCGCTCGCCAATGTCTGAAGTGACTTCTCGAGCGTGGCCCGTGTCAAATCGTACATTTCCGTCAACTCTTTTTGAGCGTCGGCTGAGAGATTGACACGTGTCGCCGTCTTATAATCGATTAACTCGATGATGTTCTCAACGTGGTCACCGATTCGCTCGATGTCGTTGATGGCATGCATGAGTGTCTTGTGTTCTTGTGATTCTTGCTCCGTCAAATCGACAGCAGCGAGTTTCACGAGGTAATCTGTGATTTTTGAGTTAAGCGAGTTCAACGCTTCTTCAATGTGTGCTGACTTCTCGGCATGTTTCTTATCGCCGGTCGCCATGTAATTGCGTGCCTCATCAAGTCCAAGTTTTGCGAAATCCCCCATGCGGATGACTTCAAACTTCGCTTGCTCGACGGCAATCGATGGTGACTGTTGGATGAAGATTGGATCCAAGTGCTGTGCTTTCGTATCGACGATTGAATCTTCACCTGGTACGAGTTTCGTCACAATCCAAGCAATCGTTCCGATGAACCAGAACTGGATGAACGTGTTGACGACGTTGAACGTCCCGTGGGCGAAAGCGATTTGCATCTTGTCTTCAATTGCCAAGAAGTTTGTGATCCAGTAAATATATTGTGTGAACGGAATCAACAAAATCATGAAGATGGTTGTCCCGACAATGTTAAAGATGACGTGGGCTGCTGCCGCACGACGCGCTGCAACCGAGGCACCGATTGAAGCTAGTACCGCTGTGATTGTCGTCCCGATGTTGTCTCCGAAGAGGACCGGAAGTGCCGCGTCCAAGTCGATTGATCCACCGGCATACAGTTCTTGTAAAATCCCGATTGTTGCGGATGACGATTGGACGATGACCGTGAAGACTGTACCGACGATGACTCCGAGGAACGGGTTGTCACTCATCGATTGCGTCAAGTCGATGAAATATTCGCTTGAGCGGAGCGGTTTCATTCCGCTTCCCATAAGTTCAAGACCATAGAAGAGCATCCCGAAACCGAAGAAGATTTGACCCAAATGTTGCAATTTCTCTTTTTTGAAGAAGAAAAGGAGAATCGCACCGATAGCGATAATCGGCAACGCGTATGCGCCGACATCGAAACCGATGATGAACGCAGTCACCGTCGTCCCGATGTTCGCACCCATGATGACCCCGATGGCTTGACGGAGCGTCATAAAGCCGGCGCTGACGAGACCGACCGTGATGACGGTCGTACCTGACGATGATTGAATTAAGACCGTTACAATGATCCCGGCTAGTACTCCGAGGAACGGATTCGATGTATACTTATCAAGGATGTCGCGCAGGCGATTACCTGCTGACTTTTGGAGGCCGTCTCCCATCGATTTGATACCGAAGAGGAAGATCCCTAATCCTCCAAAAAACATGAATAACATTTCTTGCAAATTGTATTCCACGATTTTTGTACTCCTTTTGATTGTGAATTAGTTGTGTTTGCTTGGTTTTTAATGCCCTACTCATTATGCCCGCATCACCCATTCGATGTAAACAGGTTTAATGTTAAGGTTTTATTAAAGCACTGTATGAATTTTGTTTGTTTTTCTAGTTTTGTACTATAACAGATTGGAGTTCCCTTTATGCTCAAGACAACGATTCAGTTTATCCGCCATAGCCTTTACCCGTCCAAGCAGGCGCTACGTCTCCGCTTGGCCCCGCTCCACGCCTATATGTTGGCGAGTTTGTTAGTAACGTTGACCGTCACAATACTCGATTACATCGTATTACAACCAGATTTCTTTTGGCCGATGTGGTTATTCTTACATGCGTTTGCGATTTTCTTCTTCTATATGGGACTCGTCGCCCTCAGCGCCCTGCTCGTCCAACTCGTCACGAGATGGCACACGAAGAAGACATGGCCGTATCGCCAGGCTTGGCCATATGCAGTCGCGATGACGATGATTCCAGTCCTCTTCTTAATCGCCTTATACCATACCGCGCCCTCATTGACTTGGCTCGGTTTCCTCTTATCTTTCATCTATTTGATTGTTCCGTTGCGTCATATCCCTGTCAAATCGAAACCATCAAAAAAGCCGGACAACGTACGTTTGCGTTGAGCCGGCTTTCTATTGTTATAACGTGGGGGCCAAATCAGACAACACGGCCTGGAGTCGTTGACTTTGGTTGCCTAAGTCAATCCCTGCACCTTGTAACGTCTGTTGTACGTCCGACCATCCCTCGACGCCTTCATATAACTCATCTAATTTTCGTTCGAGCGCCACACCTACTTCTTTTAATTGTTCATTCGCTTCCGCCATATGTAGTAATTGATGTCCGGTAGCGGTCGTTTGCTCGGTGATGGATTGGAACTGCGTCATCTGCCTTCTCACTTCATCGTCGATTGTTTCAATCCCGCCTTCAACACGGTGCAACGTCTCACCCAAATAAACGATATCCTCTTCGAAGCGTTTCATCTCGTCAAAAATCTCAGCCCGCTCCAATCGAATGGCTTCAATCGCCGCCACGGCCGACAGCGTCGATTCATTCGTAACTTTCGCCAACTGTCCGACCTCATGGGCAACGACGGCAAACCCTTTGCCATGCTCCCCAGCCCGTGCCGCTTCGATCGAGGCGTTGAGTGCCAACATCTTGGTCGCGGCCGCGACGGACAAAATCTTCCGAAGCGCGTCATCCGCCTGCTCAGACGTGACTTCACTTTCAAGCAAACGGTTCTGGACCGCACTCGCTTTCTTTGCGAATCGCTCACTGGCTCCTTTGACGGTCGAGAATGATTCAATCTCAGTCGCGATCGTCTGTTTCAACGCCTCGGCCCGGTGATCAATCGAACCGATCTCTTGTTCGAGTGAACGGACGTGTCCCGCCAAATCTGTAAAGCGATGCGTCGATTTATTCGTGAACGACTGATAAGATTGACTCGTCGACGCGACGGTCGCGGCAACTTGTTTGAACCCCGTCACTTGCTGTTGATTCGCTTCAAGTTGTCGCATAAACACCGGTAGACTCGATTCAAAAGCGGTCGACGTTTCGAGCATCGTCAACAACGAACGTTTCCATAGCCCGATAAATGTGTTGTACTCTCGTTCCAAACTTCGCATTTCAAACGATTTTGCGTGAAGTTTGACCTCTGAGAACGACCGCGTGGCCACTGATTCCCGAAGCCGGACCGCAAATGCCGTCAACGGCTTAATTTCCCGGCGAATCATAAACGAGAATAAGCCGACCATCATGACGAGCATGATCGTGATTGCGGCGAGGACCAGTTCTCTCAAATTCCACATCGTGCCGAGCACTGATTGTTTCGTGACGACGATCGCATAGTGGGCTTTCAACTCTGGAATCGGTGCCGTGACGATGAACACATCATCTCGTTCGCCGACCCTCACATCGTCCGTCCTGATATCGTCCAGACGCTTCATAAACCGATCCTCGACTTGTCGGCCGCTCAATTGCTCGACTTGTGTGTCGCGCAACAAATATTGACTCGCTTCTAGACCGTCTGCAGATAAAATGGAAGCTTGTTGCATATACATCGATTTCAAAGCCCGATTCAACACTTTTTCATTCGCGACGTACGCTCCATACGTCGTCTTGACCGTTTCTCGGACGACGGTCGCTTCCCGATGAAGCCGTTTCTCGACTTCGCTCGTCAACAACTGCTCCGCTTTCAAGGCGAACCACCCGAACACGGTTAAAAAGAGGACGAGCATGACCGGCATCAACGTCCATAGCAAGCGATGGCTCATCGTCCTCTCGGCTTGTTGCTTCCTAGTCCATATTCGTTTCAATCGTTCAAACATTATACATTCCACCTTTTCAGACGTCATTTCTTTGAATATATCGGTCCTCAGACGGTGGAAAATTATGAAGCATCTGTTAAGATAACGTTAGCGTTTCGTAAGAGCACATCTCGCAAGCGCTTGCCGGGTGCTTTTTCACAAACATTTCGTTATGATAATAAGGAAACCAACCATCTTAAATCGATTGGAACCTTTCCAAAAGAAGGAGATTACGTATATGTCAGAAATTTTACATCGTTCATTAACCCGTCCGATTCGTGTCGGCAACCTTATCATCGGTGGATCGAATGAGGTCGTCATCCAGTCGATGACGACGACGAAAACACATGACGTCGAAGCAACCGTCGCCGAGATTTTGCGTCTCGAAGAAGCGGGCTGCCAAGTCGTCCGTGTCGCATGTCCGGATGAGCGCGCGGCCGATGCCCTCGCTGAGATTAAGAGCCGCATCAACATCCCACTCGTCGTCGATATCCATTTCGATTACAAATTGGCGCTCAAAGCCATCGAGAGCGGTGTCGATAAGATTCGAATCAACCCGGGTAACATCGGTCGTCGTGAAAAAGTCGAAGCGGTCGTCAACGCCGCCAAAGCGAAAGGCATCCCGATTCGCATCGGTGTCAACGCCGGCTCACTCGAAAAGCAATTCCTTGAGAAGTACGGGTATCCGACGGCGCAAGGGATGGTCGAGAGTGCCATGCACCACGTCAAAATCTTAGAAGACCTCGGCTTCTATAACACGATCATCTCGCTTAAGGCGTCTGACGTAAACTTGGCCCTCGAAGCGTATACGCTCGCGGCCAAGACGTTCGATTATCCGCTCCACGTCGGAATCACGGAATCGGGCCCGCTCTTCTCGGGATCACTCAAGTCTGCTGCTGGCCTCGGGGCGATCCTTTCGCTCGGTATCGGTTCGACGGTCCGTGTCTCTCTATCTGACGACCCGGTCGAAGAAATCAAAGTCGCCAAAGAAGTGCTCAAATCGTTCGGTCTCGCGGCCAACGCGGCGACGCTCATCTCGTGCCCGACATGCGGACGCATCGAAATCGATTTGATTTCAATCGCGAAAGAAGTCGAAGAGTATATTCAAAACATCAACGTCAACATCAAAGTCGCTGTGCTCGGCTGTGCGGTCAACGGACCGGGTGAAGCCCGTGAAGCTGATATCGGCATCGCCGGCGCCCGCAACGAAGGCTTGCTCTTCCGTCACGGGAAAATCATCCGCAAAGTGCCGGAAGCCACGATGGTTGAAGAGTTGAAGAAAGAAATCGACGCCATCGTCGCCGAGAAACTTGCCGCTCGTGAACTCGAGGAGCAAGAACTCGCCAACCAATCTAACTAATCCTTCGCCCGCTCGGTTGCAACCGAGCGGGCTTTTGGTACAATAAGGGTTATGAGCAAGGAGGGACGCACATGCACATTGGGATAGACCTCGACGGAACCGTCACGGATCCGCAAAGTTGTTTTCACTATATGAATGACGCACTCGGGTACGCCATCGATTACCATCAAGCGACCGAATACGAGTTGCATACGTATACCGATATGACACAAGAGGCGTTTTGGCGCTTCATGATTGAACAAGGCCACGAGGAAGCGATTTATCGGCGCTCGCTTCCCCACTCTGAAGTGAACGCCGTCTTATGGAACATGCGGAAGTCACACCACCTCCATTACGTCACGGCTCGGAGCGTAGCCGTCCGCTCCGTCACCGAGCAGTGGATTCGGCAGCATGAGCTCCCACTCGACTCACTCATCATGACGGGGAGCCATGACAAGGTCGGCGTCGTCAAACAGCTCGCGCTCGACTTGTTCATGGAGGACCGTTACGAGAACGCCATCTCGATCCATGAACAGACGACCATTCCGGTCCTATTGTTCGACGCGCCGTATAATCGCAAACCGTTACCGGACGGGGTGAAGCGGATCTCATCTTGGAACGAGGCGCTCCACATCGTCAATCGCTTCGAGACGACCAAATCAATGACCATATAAAAAATGCCCCATATACGTTGGATAGGAATATCCACTGTATACAGGGCATTTTTTATATGCGTCCGATTGCTTCGATGACGTCTGTTGCGAGGATACTCGCCGGATGCATCTGCCGACTCGCGGCTTGTGCCGCCAAGGCGTGCCATAGGACGGCTTGTTCGTTCGGGGACGACAGGGTGTCGATTCGGTCCGTCCGCGCCCAGAGCGCGAGCAACATTCCGGTCAACACGTCACCGCTCCCTCCTTTCGAGAGCGCCGCGGCTTGAACCGTATTGACGGCCCCCGTCCCGTCCGGTTTGACAATGAGCGTATGCGTCCCTTTCAAAATGAGGTGAACCCCATATTGCCGTGCGAAGTCTGACGCAATCTGGAACCGGTCCGCTTCAATCTCGGCGACAGACCGTCCCGTCAAACGAGCGAACTCCCCCGGGTGCGGCGTCAACGTGAGCGGACCTTCCGCTTCGAGATGTTCCGTCGTCAAGGCACCCGCATCGACGATGAGCGGTTTCGATTGACGACTGACGGTTTGCCATAAACGGTCTGACCGTTCATCGTTGACGAGACCTGGGCCAATCGCCGTAGCTGCATATGCCTTGTCCGGTAACTCATCGATGTCATAATACATCGCCTCCGGTAAACTCGATGCCATGATGTTTGCTTCCTGCGGGATGGCCAAGTCCAGTAAGCCAATGCCAGTCCGTAACGCCGCCCGGGCCGCCAAGAACGGGGCTCCCATCAAATGACGGCTCCCGCCAATCAAGCAACCATGACCATATCGGTTCTTATGACCGTACGGGTCGCGTTCGAGCAAGCCCCGGTCAAAGTCCGACTCCGTCAACACGCGCCATTCAGATGTGTGTGGCAGTCCGATATCGACCACCTCGACCGTACCGTAATATGGGGCTGTTAATTTTAAAAACGCGCTCCGCTTATAGCCATGAAGTGAGAACGTCGTCTCCGCTTCGACGGCATGTCCGTCAAACCCTGATACCTCGTCGCTCGGGACACCGGACGGCATATCGATGGCCACGATTGGCGCCGACTGTTCACGCATCCAAGTGATGACATCCCTCGCCTTTCCCGTGATTGGACCATGGAATCCGACCCCGAACAAGGCATCGACGACGTGATCGGCGTCTCGGGGCTCCTCGACGATGGTGACGAATCGGCGCGCATACGCCGCATGCCGTCCCCCTTCAGGCGATTTCGGTTCGCCGAACGGGGCGTAGACGGAGACGTCGCAGTTTCGCTGCGCCAATTCTCGGGCTACGACCCAGCCATCGCCACCGTTATTGCCGGCGCCGCAGATGACGAGCACCGACGAGCGTGGCCGGAAGGTCAGACGTGCCGCCACGGCCGATGCAGCCCGTTCCATCAACACGTCGGCCGGCATCCCTTGCCCGAGCGCCTTCGCATCGGCCTGTTTGATTTCAGCTGCGGTGTAAATCATCTCGACTCCCCCTCTTTTAATTCGACGAAAAAGGGATTGCATCCACAATCCCTTCGCGTCACTTACATTGTTTACAATACCCGTAAATCTCAAATTTATGATCGACGACCTCAAAATCAGGATCGAGCGTCTCGACAAAGCGCATCGGGCAGAGCTCGAGCAGCTTCGTCTTGCCACAACCGCGGCAAATCAAATGGTGATGATGGTGATTGGATCCGCACGTGACGCGGAACGCCTTCTCGCCATTCAATTCGGTCGCTTCGAGCAACCCTTCCTCGGCGAATGACTTCAAGTTACGGTAGACGGTGTCAAAACTCATCGTCGGATGTTTCGCACGCATGTAGTCGAGGACGTCCTTGGCACTGACGTAACGCTCTTCCGCTGCGAGAAAGGCAAACATCTCAATCCGTTTCGGTGTCACTTTGAGCGACGATGATTGCAGGCGGGTCAATTGTTCAGTTTCCTTCATAACGAACCTCCTTCTTCCGAGCGAGTCCGAGTCGTTCGGCCAACATGACGACGGCTAAAATCACAACGGCGAGCAGGACGATGACACCGCCCGGGGCGACATCGAGCTCATAGGCGAGGACGAGCCCGCCGATCGTCGCGACTTCCCCGAACACGATTGACCAGAGAATCGTCTGCTTGAAGCTGTTCGTGAACCGGAGCGCGGCCGCGACCGGCAAAGTGATCAGACTCGAGACGAGCAACGTACCGACGATACGCATACTGACGGCGATGACGAGGGCGACGACGAACATGAACAAAACGTGCAGCATCGTGCTCGGCAGGCCCGACACTTTCGCCTGTTCTTCATCGAACGACAAGAATAACAGCTGTTTATAGAACACGATGATGACGAGTAGCGTGATGCCCGCCACGGTTAGAATCATCCAGATGTCTGATAAACTGACCGCCGAGATCGACCCGAACAGGAGCGTCGACAAATCGATCGAGAATCCGCGCGACAACGAGATGAAGATGGCGCTGAGCCCCATCCCGGCCGACATCATAATTGGAATCGACAGTTCTTGGAAATGGACGTATTTTCCGCGGAGCCAATTGAGGCCGAGCGCGGCGAGTACGGAGACGAGCGTCCCCAAGTAAAGCGGGTTCAAGTCACTGAACAGCAGAATATACTGTCCGAGGAACAGACTGAACGAGATTCCGGCAAGCGTCATATGGGACAATGCGTCGGCAATCAAGCTCATCCGCCTGACGACGACGAACGAGCCGATGAGCGGCGCGGTGAACCCGATGACGACGGCTGCGATGAACGCATAACGTAAAAAGCTGTATGTGAACAGATCGGTGATCATGTCGTACCTTCATGGACGAGCACTTTGACCGGATACGGTTTAATCGCCGTCAACTCGCCGAGCTCACTATATTCTTTCAAGCCACAGTTGCACGCCATCCGTCCGTGATCGAGATGGACGACTTTCGTGACGAGGTCGGTGACGACGTTCAAATCGTGGGTCACGAGAATGAACGTGCATGACGTATGCTCGCGCAACAGATGGAGCACCTCATAAAAATCGCGCAAATGTTTCTGGTCGACCCCGACCGTCGGCTCATCCAAGATGAGCAAGTCCGGTTGGTTGACAATCGCTCGAGCGATAAAGACGCGCTGTTGTTGCCCACCGGACAGGCTGCCAATTTTACGATGTCGAAACTGCCACATATTGACCGTCTCGAGCGCATTTTGGATGGCCGCCTTGTCTTCGATATTCAATCGTTTGAACAGACCAAGGCGTCCATACCGGCCCATGGCGACGACTTCCTCGACCGTCACCGGAAATCCTGAGTTAAATGACGCGGCTTTTTGGGAAACGTAACTGATACGAGACTTGTCTTTGAACTGTCCTTGGGGACGGCCGAACAGCTCGACCGAGCCGGTTTGCGGCGATAACAATCCGAGAATCGTCCGAATCAGCGTCGATTTGCCGGAACCGTTCTCCCCGACGACGGCGACAAAGTCGCCTTGTTTAATCTCGATGGACACGTCCTGTAGCGCGGCGGTCCCATCGTAATGATAGGAAACATGATCTAATTTTACGACGGATGTCGTCATAAGCTACCCTTCTCTCGTGTGATAAATCGTAATCATTTCTACTTGCTTGGCGTCTGTATTATACAGAATATCAGTCCTCGCTTCAAGTATGAGCCGATTGGTGGTGCATGAACTGAAATCCGTATGTAATTTGATGATCTTCGTTGTACACTAGAGATAACGCAGAGGGGGTTTTTCCGTGGAGAAAAAACTAGCAGTCATCGATATCGGGTCCAACTCGATTCGTAACGTCATTTTTGAAGTAAACGGCCACGGTCAGTATTTTGAACGGTTGAACGTGAAAGAAGTCGCTCGACTGTCGAGCCATATCACCGATGACAATGAACTGTCCGAGTCCGGCATCGAGGCGCTCATCGAGACGCTCAATCACTTCAATCGCTTGAACGAGCACCACGAGGTGAAAGAAGTGTTGCCCGTCGCGACGGCCGCCATCCGTAACGCCAGCAATTCCGAATCCATCTTAGAAGAAGTCCGGCAAGCGACAGGCATGGAGATTCGGTTGTTGAGCGACTATGAGGAAGCGTTTTACGGCTACTCGGCCATCATCAACTCGACATATATCGAGGACGGCTACTCGGTCGATATCGGCGGCGGTTCGATGGAAGTGACTTACTTCAAGGACCGTGAACTCGTCTTCTATCACAGCTTTCCGTTCGGAGCCGTCACATTGACCGAGGACTTTATGAAAGGTGACACGCTCACGAAAGAAGAGCGCAAGCAATTGACGACGTTTTTGAAGAAGTCGTTTAAAGAAATCGACTGGCTCGAACCTCATGGCGTCCCGCTCGTCGGTGTCGGAGGGACGGCCCGAAACCTCGTCCGGGTCGAGCAATCCTTGTCCTTGTTCCCGCTTGAAGGGATTCATCAATATACGCTCGGGGCCGACCGGCTGCATGACGTCGTCGACGAACTCATCCAAATGTCGCCGAAACAGCTCGGGCGTCTCGACGGCTTATCGAAGGACCGCATGGATATCATCGCCCCGGCCGTGACGGCCATTGATGAATTGGCCCGGTATTTGAAAGTGCCTGAGTTCATGATGAGCAATAACGGGCTACGCGAGGGTTTGTTCTATGAATACTACTTAAAGGAAAATAATCGGGTCCGCTTCGGTGACGTCAAAGAAGAAAGTTTCCGTCACTTCGAGAAACAATACGCCGTCGATCCGGTCCGGCATCAACACTTGATTCATCTGGCGCGCCAAATCTATACCGGCTTGATTGAGACGAAGACGATCAAACCGAAACCGTTCGAACCCGGCCTCTTAGAGGGGGCGTGCCGACTCGCCTATGTCGGGGAATATATCGACCATAATAATAAGAGCGACCACACGTTCCACTTGATTACGACGAATGATTTTAAAGGGATGAACAACGAGGACCGGCTCGCCCTTGCCTTGGTCACGTCTTATAAATCACGGCGGCTGCTCGACCAGCATATCGAAGGCTTCCCCGAATGGTTCGACTCAAAGATGTTGAAGAGCTTAGAGTTGCTCGGTTCCATCGTCAAGCTCGTCGACGCGCTCGATTTGACCGAACGTCAAGTCGTGGAGAATGTCGACGTATCCGCGACCGATGATGGACTCGTCTTGACGCTTCATACGCACACATCCCCGCGCTTTGAACTGCAGCGTGGCATCCGTCATAAAAAACATTTGGAACGTGCGATTGACCAACCAATCGAGTTACGCGTGGAGGAGAGAGATTCATGACCATCTACTTACCCGAACATTTCAATAACCGTGAGCTTAGCTGGCTGAGCTTCAACGAACGCGTCTTGCAAGAAGCGATGGACGAGCGCAATCCGCTCATGGAGCGACTAAAATTTCTCGGCATCTTCAGCTCGAACCTCGACGAGTTTTACATGGTTCGTTTCGGTGGGTTGAAAGACGAAGTGCTCGCCGGCTTCAACCGTCCCGAGGACAAGGCCGGGCTGACCCCGAAGCAGCAAATCAAAGCCATCTCCATCAAAGCGCAAGAACTCGTCGAAATGCAGTACGCGACGTATAAGAAAATCCTTAAGCAACTTGGTACGGAAAACGTTCGATTCTTGCGGCCGAAACATTTAAATAAGACGCAACTCGAATTCGTCAAACTCTATTTTCGGACACACGTCTTTCCCGTCTTGACACCGATTGCCGTCGACGCCTATCGGCCGTTTCCGATGCTGTTGTCCAAATCTCTCAATATCGCCGTCGAGATCGCCTCGACCGATGAAGGCAAGAAACGGCTCGCCCTCGTCCAAGTACCAGCCGTATTGCCGCGCTATCTGGAACTGCCGACCGAGGACGAGGACCATACCGATTTAATGTTGCTCGAGGACGTCATCATCCAGTTCATCGACTCGTTGTTCAAAGGGTTCGAAGTTGAATCGACGATGCCGTTCCGTATCACGCGCAACGCTGATATGCCATTCCATGAGGAAGGCAGCCGCGACGTCTTGAAACAAATCGAGAAAGAGTTAAAGAAACGGCGCTACGGCGTCGCGATTCGACTCGAGGTCCAGCAACGGTCGCTTAGTAAGGAACTGTTGTTCATGCTCCAAGACGTGCTCGATCTACATGATCGTGACATCTTCCTCGTCGATGGACCAATCGATTTGACGTTCTTGTTCGGTGTCTATAATAAAATCGGGATTGAATACGATGAGATGATTAACGAGACGCTCATCCCGTTCGTCCCGGAAGGACTAGAACCAGGGAAAGACTTGTTCCAAGCGGTCCTGAAAAAAGACTACTTGCTCCATCATCCATATCATTCGTTCGACCCGGTCGTCCGATTCATCGCGCAGGCGGCCAAAGACCCGAACGTGCTCGCCATCAAGCAGACGCTGTATCGCGTCTCCGGTGACTCGCCGATTATCAAGGCGTTGACCGATGCCGCCGAGAGCGGCAAACAAGTGACGGTGCTCGTCGAATTGAAGGCCCGGTTCGATGAGGAAAAGAATATTCAATGGGCGAAACAGCTCGAGAAGGCCGGCGCCCACGTCATTTACGGCTATAAGGAGTTAAAGACGCACTCGAAAATCACGCTCGTCGTCCGCATTCTCGAAGGCGGCGTTTTGCAGCGGTTCGTCCACCTCGGCACCGGCAACTATAACGACTCGACCGCCAAACTGTACACCGATATCGGCTTGTTGACGACGAACGAAGAACTCGCTGAGGACGCGACTAACTTCTTCAACTGGCTCTCGGGGTACGGAGAACGTCCGTCGTGGCATAAGTTCGAGACGTCGCCGGATGATATGCATGATTTCTTCCTTCAAAAGATTGAGGACGAGATCAAGCTGCATGAGAAGTACGGCAACGGTCGAATCGTCGCCAAGATGAACTCGATTACCGATAAACCAATTATCACGAAGCTGTATGATGCCTCACAGGCCGGCGTCAAAATCGATTTGATCGTCCGCGGCATCTGTTGCTTGCGTCCGGGCATTAAAGGTATCTCGGACAATATTCGCGTCATCTCCATCATCGATCGCTATTTGGAACACTCGCGCATCTTCTATTTCTATCAAAACGGAAAAGAAGACTTGTATTGCTCGTCTGCCGACTGGATGACGCGCAACATGCGCAAACGGATCGAGATTCTCTTCCCGATTCTCGATGCCGGCCATAAGTCATACATTAAAGACATGCTCGCCCTGCAACTCGTTGATAACGTGAAAGCGAGAATCCAGCGCGCAGACGGCAGTTATGTGTATTTAAAACAAGAACCCGGACAAGAACAAATTCAATCACAAATCATCATCCATCAATATACGGGAGGGCGCTGGAACAACATTCCGAGCGTGTTCGAACGCGAACCTTCGAACTGGGCCGAGCGGGAAGTCCTTCGTTTACGAGCTGAAAACGAGAAAATGACAGATGACTGATGTTAGACTTCTCAAACGAGAATGAACATTGTATAATAAATTCGGTCACCTGTTAATAAAGCGTTTTCATTTCGAATCTGGAGGAATCATTCATGCAAGAAATCCTATTGTCATTGCTCGCTGGTCTTATTTGTGGCATGATTTTCACCGCTTTGAAGTTGCCGCTCCCTGCCCCGCCGGTGTTACCCGGTGTCATCGGCATCTTCGGCGTGTTTCTTGGGATGAAAGTATATCAATTCGCACTCGCGAACTGGCCATTTTAATTCAAAAAAACGAAGCTCGCGGGCTTCGTTTTTTTTATAGATCATAATGTCTTGCTTTGTGACACGTCGGGCAAAGCCAAGTGCCGCGCTCTGCTTCGAGATGATACTCCATCAGACGAATCCCGGTTGCGCCGAAACGGTTCAAGTCATCCCCGCACGCTTCACAGACTGTCGTCGGGGCGAGTTGTAACATCGCCTGTTCGTCCGCCAAATGGGCGCGGAACGACTCCCGGGTCCACTTCGCAGAAGGCACGCGGTACCCTTGCTCCCATTTCGCGCGGATGACGTCGTCAGTATCCCCGTCATACATTCCGGCTCGGAGGAGCGGATGATGGAAATCAAGGCCAATCACGTCGACGAGGCTATACGCCGTCACCTCGGGCGTTGCCTCCGTCCGCCAATAACGGTCGACCGGGCGCTGCGTCGTCTCGACGAGCATGACCTCGACTTCGGCCACGATGCCGTGTCCGAGAATCTCAATCCAGGCTGTCGCCCCGTCAATCTGTCCTTCGACATAAAACGGGCTCGCTTCTTGAAAATATGTCGGCAGCGCGGACCAAACGTCATATACGTTCGGGTCGATTCGAATGAGGCTCATCTTATTGGTGGGCGAGCGTGAACTGTTCGCGCCATTCGGCGTCGAAGCGGTTCGCCCGGAACATCTCGATTTCTTGTTTGTACGGCGCGACTTTCGTCTTCTCACTGATTGGAATATATGGCGTCTCTAAAATCTTCGGCAAGTGGGTGAACGCCTCGTGATGGATGATACGGTTCAACGTATCAAAGCCGATTTCCCCGTACCCGATATTCTCGTGCCGGTCTTTCTTCGCGCCGCGGACGTTCTTCGAATCGTTGACGTGGATGACACCGAGCCGATCCAACCCGACGATTCGGTCGAACTGTTCGATGACGCCGTCCAAATCACCGACAAGGTCGTACCCCGCGTCATGGACGTGACACGTGTCGAAGCAGACCGAAAGGCGGTCGTTATGGGTCACCCCATCGATGATGGTCGCCAGCTCCTCGAACGTCTTGCCGAGCTCACTGCCTTTCCCGGCCATCGTCTCGAGGGCGATTTTTACCGTCTCATCGCCGGTGAGCACTTCGTTCAAGCCCTCGATGATGCGGGCAAGTCCGACGTCTTCGCCGGCACCGACATGGGCGCCGGGATGGAGCACGACGTGACGGGCGACCTGAAGCGCCTCGGCCCGTTTAATCTCGGCGGCCAAAAACGACACGGCGAGTTCGAACGTCTCGGGTTTCGTCGTATTGCCCAAGTTGATGATATAAGGGGCATGGACGACGATCTCTTCAATGTCGTGTGCCGCCATATGGACGAGCGCCGCCTCGATATTCAAGTCTTCAATCGGTTTGCGACGTGTGTTTTGGGGCGCACCCGTATACACCATCATCGTGTTGGCACCGTAAGATACGGCCTCCTCACTACCTGCGAGCAACATCTTCTTACCGGAAACGGAAACGTGGGAACCAATTTTTAACATAGTCATTTCTCCTTCATTCTCATCTGTCTTTAGTGTACACAAAAAGAAGAATCGACTCCACGAAGTCGATTCTTCTTTTGCTTAGCGACGGTTCTTTTTACGAACTTCGCGACGTTCCTTACGTTGGCTCTGCATATGCTCACGTGAGGCCGTCTCTTTCAATTTATACTTGAACTTCTTCTTGTAGCCAGGTTTGACCTTTTTCTTCGCCTTCTTGATTTCGCCCGCCATCCGGCTATGCGCCGTCTGCGAGACTTTCATCTTCCGGTCGGTCGTGCGGCGTTTGCGTGTCTTAATCTCTTGAAGTGATCCGTTCTTCACATCGACGTGCTTGAACGTGAAGCCACGCTCTTCGAGTCGATTGATTGGACCGTTCTCATGATCTTCATACAACGTGTACGCTTCACCTGTCTCACCAGCACGGCCCGTCCGGCCGACACGGTGCGTGTAGAAGTCGAGATCTTTTGGAATCCCGAAGTTGATGACGTGCGACACACCTTTAATATCGATGCCGCGCGCCGCCAAGTCGGTGGCGATCACGAATTGATATTTCGCGTCGTTGATGTCTTTAATCGCTTGCTTGCGGCGACGGGCTTGCATGTCCCCATGAAGCGTGCCGACGTTAAGTCCCGCTTCGCGGAACGACGTCTCCAACTCATCTGCATCTTGTTTCGTGTTCGTGAACACGAGACAGACGAACGGGTTGATCGTTTTGGCGATTTCGACCGTCAACGCCTTACGGTCACGGTGGCGGACCGGGATGACGTGATGCTTGATTTTCGGAACGACACGATGCTCTTCACTCGCTTCCGCGTAGCGTGGGTCGTGCAAGTATTTCTTCAAGAACGGTTGTAACTTCTCAGGGATTGTCGCTGAGAAGACCATCGTTTGAAGTTTTTCTGGCAACGCCTGCGCGATGCGGTCGACTTCAGGCAAGAAGCCCATGTCGAGCATTTGGTCAGCTTCATCGACGACGAAGTGCGTGACTTTGTGCGGGAATAACGCTTGGACTTTCATCAAGTCGAGCAAACGACCTGGTGTCCCGATGATCAGTTGTGGTGGGTTTTTCATCTTGTCGATTTGTCGTTCCCGGTCAGTTCCTCCGACAATCAGACTTGTCTTAATATAATCCGGCTGTTTGACGAGGAGTGTTTTCAACTCTTCGTGAATCTGCCAAGCGAGTTCGCGCGTCGGTGCGACGACGATGGCTTGGACCGATTCTTCTTTCGGATCGATTGCTTCTAAAATAGGTAAGAGGAACGCAAGCGTCTTCCCCGTCCCGGTTTGTGATTTCCCAATGATATCGCGGCCATTCATGGCAGCCGGGATAATCCGGGCCTGAATGTCCGTCGGTACTGTGATGCGCTTTTCTGTCAAGGCATCGACGATAAACGGTAACAATTTGAACTGTTGGAAGCTGTTCAATCGATACACCTCCTGTTTCTTTCCACTTTTCCTAGCATAGCGGAATCTAATCATTTGTCAATTAATCTTTTGCGAGCCCTTCATACAAATAGCTCGATGTGTAGTAGTGTGGTGCGATTTTCTTGCCGCTCAAATATAGTTCAAGCGCTTTGAACCCGACCTCGATCATCTCATTCGGAGATTGGACGACAGTCGCATTTACTTTGCCGTTATGAATGAGCGGATAAATACCTGTCACCCCGTCGACCGATACGAGCGTTTTGTCGCTGAGTCCATGACTTTCAAGGGCACGGACGACACCGAACGTATTGTCATCGTTATGCGAGAAAACGGCATCGAATGGGATACCCGCCTCAAGCCAACGTGACATCTCAATCTCAGCTTGGAACGTATCGTAGTTTCCCGTGATGGAAGCGACGACTTGAAGATTGTCGTTCGCCTTATCATACTCCGTCAATCCGAGGCTCCGATCAATCGTCGAGCGTACCTTGGCCGTCCCGCGTACTTCGACAACTCGAATCGGACGGTCGAGCCCGGCGTGTTGGGCGGCGATATGGTTCGCCGCCATGCGCCCGACCTCGACATTGTCGGACATGACGGACGTCAAAACGCTCTCATGGTCGATCATGCGGTCAATCGCGATAATCGGAATACCTTCCCGCTCGGCACGCTCGAGCGACGAACGAATGAACGCCTCGTCGAGCGTCGTCACAAAAATCGCTTCGACCCCGCGGTCAATCAAGGCATCCAATTTCTCTTTTTCTAATACCCGTGAGTCCTCGCTCGTCGTCGGGACAGGGATGAACCCTTTTTGGTTCGCCGTTCGCACGAAAGCGGCCAGTAACTTATTGGCGTGTTCGTGCTTCTCACTGACGAAGACGAAACCGACTTCGTTATTCTCGCTCGACCGTTCCGGCAATTGAATTGATGTGATCAGTAAAATCGTCAACGCCCAGACGACAGGCAGCCATAACCAGTAATGTTTGAATCCTTTCGTCATGGGTGCGACCGCCTTGGGATTTTAATCATCATGGCCGTACCTT
Organism: Exiguobacterium sp. J17977; assembly: GCF_018616375.1. GTDB lineage: Bacteria > Bacillota > Bacilli > Exiguobacteriales > Exiguobacteriaceae > Exiguobacterium > Exiguobacterium mexicanum. The sequence continues at coordinate 228,525 of NZ_JAEQBB010000004.1, forward strand.
CTCCTTCAACGCTCTCGATTTCCATGTCACCGTTCACGGCTTTCAAGTATTCGCGAATCATGTAGAGACCTAAGCCGTTGCCATTCTCTTTCGTCGTGTAAAACGCCGACCCGACCGATTTGACTTGAGCCTCGGTCATACCGATGCCGTTATCCTTAATCAAGAAACGGTAATCCCGCTCCGTGAATTGAATCGTGACCGTGACATTGCCGGCGGCCCCTTTCGAATCGACAGCTTCGACCGCATTTTTGAACAAGTTGTAAAGGATTTGAATGAGCATGTCGCTCGAGCAATAGAACGGCGGCATGTCGTTCGGGTAGTTCAACTCCCAATTCGTGACCCGCTTATAACACTCGGCGTCGAGCAAGAATTCGAGGCGGCTCGCGAATTCCGTCATATCGAGCCACTCTTCTTGCAGTTTCGCCTGGTCCGGTTTGGCGAGCGTGAGCATCGTCGTAATCAAATGGTTGGCCCGGTCGAGCTCTGAGAGGGCGAGATCGAGCATCTCTTGGCTGCTATGCCCTTCTTTCACCATCTGTAACGTGATTTGGACCGGTGTGAGCGGGTTGCGAATTTCATGGGCGATTCCGGCCGCCAGCTGTCCGAGCGATGCGAGCTTCTCCTGTTGGAGCAACAGTTGCTGCTGGCTGAGCTGTTCCCTTCGTGCCGTCTCCATGCGGCGGGAATAATCGTTGTACGTATCCAGCAACGTCTCGACTTCTTTGGAGCCGGTCCGTTCCAGTTGAATCGGTTCGAGCGACTGCTGTTTCTTGATGTTTTGCACGAGCTCAAGGAGCGGACTCGTCAACGTCTTCGATAAGAGCAGACCGACCATGATACTTAAAAAGAACGTGACGAGCGTAATCATCAAATATTGCCAGCGTGTCGCATAGACCGCTTCGTAGACGGAATCGGTACTATGTTTGGCGAGGACGCTCCAGCCCGTGACGCGCGCATCCGGTTCATACATGATGACGTCATCCTCGGTGCTGAACACCGTCCGGACCGCATAGTCGTTCGTCGCCTCGATAATCGAACGGGGCAGACGACGTTCCGCGTCCGTGACGAGATTGAACGACGTCGATAACACTTCGCCCCGCTCGTTCAACAAATATAGAATCATATCGTCGTTCGCCGATTCGAGCATCCGTCGATATAAATCGGAGTTGAGCACGCTGATGCTGCCGCCGAACATTCCGACCAACCGGTTATCCTCAAGGACCGGTACGTATAAGAACGTCCCGACATCACCGGAGATGGAAATCGGTTCGCTCATGAACAAGTCGTTGCCTCCACCGTTGAGCACTTCTTTAAATTTCGCATCCGCCTTCAGCGTCGTGGCCGGCACTTGACGTTGTGAGTACCAGGTAAAGGCGTCGTCCTGTAAATCGTAATAAAAGATGGAGGTAAAGCTCGTGCGCTGATTCAAATAGCCGGTCCGAATCCGTTCTTCGATATACGTCTCGTTTCCGACGTAGGCGCCGAGATAGACCAAATCTTCATACAGTTTACCGAGTCGCGTCTCCAGGTTCTCGATACTCCCGTCAATCGCATAATCAAATTGTTCTTTCGCTAGCTCTTCCGCCCGGGACACCGTCACGCGATCGGCAGAGAACGCTAGTGAAGAGATGACAAGTCCTAGTATAATGAAGATAATAAATGTAATCTGAAAGAAGTACGATTTTCGAACTTCAAGCAATGTTCTCAAGCGTTCCACGGTGTCCCTCCTTTCTAACCTTAAGATTATAGCATGAATACACGCAATTCTTTTCGTATTTTCGAAACAATGTTAGACTAATACGTATGAAAGCATCGCGAAAGGAGCGTTCCTTACAAAATGAAAGTTAAAAAAATCAGTCCACGCGGATATTGCTACGGCGTCGTCGATGCCATGAAACTCGCCAACGAAGCTGTGGCCAACCCAGATTTACCGCGTCCCATCCATATACTCGGCATGATCGTCCATAACCGACATGTCACCCAAGCGTTCGAGGACCTCGGCGTCCAGACGGTCGACGGTGAAGATCGCATGAAAGCACTCGAGACCATCGACCGCGGAACGGTCGTCTTTACCGCTCACGGCATCTCACCGCTCGTGCGGAAACGCGCCATCGAGAAGGGATTGACGATTGTCGACGCCTCGTGCCCCGACGTCTTGGTCACGCACGATTTGATTCGTGAAAAGACGGCACTCGGCTATGAGGTCATCTATATCGGGAAACACGGACACCCGGAACCAGAAGGTGCCATGGGCGTCGCCCCGGGCAAAGTACATCTCGTGCAATACGAACGGGATTTCGAGGCGCTGCCGGACCATCTCTATGAGACAAAAATCCTCGTCACGAACCAGACGACGATGAGCCAATGGGACGTCTCGGCCTTGATTGAAATGATTCAAGAACGCTATCCGCACGTCGAAGTGCACAATGAAATCTGTAATGCGACACAAGTGCGTCAAGAAGCGGTGGCTGAACAAGCCGGCGACTGCGAACTGTTAATCGTCGTCGGCGACCCGAAATCGAACAACTCGAACCGCCTGGCCCAAGTCTCGAAAGAGATTGCCGGCACGAACGCCTATCGCATCGGTGATTTGAGCGAGCTCGACCTCGCTTGGCTCGATGGTGTCGAGACGGTCGCCGTCACGTCGGGCGCGTCGACACCGACGCCGATTACGAAAAAAGTGATCGACTTTTTGACCCAGTATGACCCGCTCGATTTGAGCACGCACGACAAGACCCCTTATCTCGAACTGCGCAGCATCCTCCCGAAAGTGAAGGCGCTCCGTAAATGAACACAACCCCCGTCCTCACCTGAGGACGGGGGTTGTTGCATCATCAATAGAAACGAAATGGATTCGTATCGGCTTCGGATACGAAGAATTCGACGTCGAGCTTTGCACGTTCCCCTTTTTGCCGCATCACGTCAACGACCCCTTGTTTCATGACGCTCTCGACATGATGACCCGGGTCGACGACCGAGAGCCCGAGGGCCATCGCGTCGTGGGCCACATGAAAGTACAAGTCACCCGTCACATACGCGTCCGCGCCTTTGAAATGGGCGGCCGATACGTATTTGTTCCCATCGCCGCCAAGGACGGCCACTTTCTCGATCATCCGGGTCGAATCGCCGACGACGCGGACCGCTTCGACGCCAAAGCTCGCTTTGACATGTTCCGCGAACGCGCCGAGTGTGAGCGGGGTCGACAAACGACCGATGCGCCCGAGGCCAAACACACGTCCCTCGATGTCGTCCCGAATCAAATCGTAGGCGACTTCTTCGTATGGATGGGCGTCCGTCATCGCCTTGAGCACTCGTTTCTTTTGACCCTCTGTGACAATCGTCTCGATTTTCACTTCCTCGACACGTTCGGTCTTTCCGTGTTGACCGAGATATGGGTCCGACCCTTCGAGCGGCGTGAACTGCCCTTCTCCCGAGACCGTGAACTGACAGTCGCCATAATCCCCGAGATGCCCGGCACCGGCCCGGCCGAGCGCTTCCGAGACAGCTTTCCGATGCGTCGTCGGGACGAAAACCGACAGTTTATAGACCGGTTCTTCATACGTCGGGATGAGTACCGTCGGTTCGACCAATCCGAGCGCCTGGCTCATCCAATCGTTAACGCCGCCCTCGCAGACGTCCAAGTTCGTATGGGCCACATAGACGGTGATGTCATGCTGAATGCATTTCATGACAATCCGTCCTGCGGCACTGCGGTCGTTCACTTGTTCGAGCGCACTGAAGATTGGTGGGTGATGGGCGATAATCAAATCGACGTCCCGTTCGATGGCCTCATCGACGACCGACTCGAGCACGTCGAGCGTCACCATGACCCGATGTACCGGTTTATTCAGCGTGCCGATTTGGAGACCGATTTTATCGCCCTCGACGGCAAGATGTTTCGGGGCAAACTCGTCAAACAATTGGATGACATGGTTTCCGTTCGCCATTAGTTGCTCACCTCTCTCATTTTGTCACGCAGCGTCTTGAACTCCTCCTGTTTCCGGATGAGCGCCTCGTTCTGTGCCCCGGCGGCCATTTGACCGAGCACGTAATCGAGCTTGTCCGCTTCACGCCCCCACTTCAGCTTGAACGCTGCTGGGCGTGTCTCAAGCAAGTACGGACCGAACATGAGCTGCCAACCCCGTTCCGTTTCATCCGAACTATAGCGCGTCTCCGTACCGCGTTCGCCGACGAGAATCTCGTATACTTTATCGTTCTCTTCGACGATGGATTCGGCGATCAAGACGAAGCCGGCTTCGAGCAACCATTCGCGGACGTGTTGTCCATCTACGTTCGGTTGCAAGACGAGCCGTTCGACGGCGCCTAACTTGTCACGTCCGTTCTCTAAAATCGACCGAATCAAACTTCCGCCCATCCCACAGATTGAGATACAGGTCGCCTCATCTGCTTCGAGCACGGCGAGCCCGTCACCGAGACGGACGTCGATGTTGTCTGTCGCGCCAATCAATGCGACTTGCGCTTTGGCCGCCTCCATCGGTCCGCGGTTCACTTCACCGGCGATGGCTCGATTGACGATACCTTGTTGCACGAGATAGCACGGCACGTAGGCATGATCAGATCCGATGTCCGCCACTACGCTGCCTTTCGGGATGAAATCGACGACTTGCTTCAGCCGCCTGTCTAACGTCACTTGTTCTTGCATAGGGACAACTCCTTTTTCTACTTCTTCACTATTAGGGTAACGAATATTTAAACCTACGACAATAAAAAACGTACCCCGTCAGGAGTACGTTTCCTTCTTATTGTTCGAGCAACCAAGTCGCAAGCACGTCCGCCTCTTCGGCAGTCGCGAGGCCAGCTGGCATCGCACCTTTACCGTTGACGATAATGTTCGTGATCTCTTCAGCCGACAAACGTTCGCCGACACCAGTCAAGGCAGGACCGACGCCGCCTTCGAGATTTCCACCGTGGCAACCTGTGCAGCCTTTAGCCGCATACAAGTCTTCTGGGTTCATCTCAGTGACTGACGGACCTTCAGCAGCTTGTTGAGCTTGGTTCACGCCAAAATACGATAATGAGACCATGGCAATGATTGCGACGATCGCGATCGCTGCAAACGGTAACAATGGATTACGCATTGTATTTCCCCCTCATGTTCATTCCAAATTTCTACCCATCACTATTTTACTCAAAAAATAATAAAGAAGGAAGGAAAATCACTCATTTTCCTTCCTTTCTTCTAAAACTTCACATTTTATTCAAAAACACAATCAATCGAGGAAGTCTTTCAAGCGTTTCGAACGGCTCGGGTGACGAAGTTTCCGAAGTGCCTTCGCCTCGATTTGACGAATCCGCTCACGGGTGACACCGAATACTTTACCGACTTCTTCAAGTGTACGTGTGCGCCCGTCATCGAGACCGAAGCGGAGACGAAGTACGTTCTCTTCACGGTCTGTGAGCGTGTCGAGCACGTCTTCGAGTTGTTCTTTGAGCAATTCATAAGCGGCGGCATCTTGCGGTGCCATCGCGTCTTGGTCTTCAATGAAATCACCGAGGTGTGAATCGTCCTCTTCACCGATTGGGGTCTCGAGGGAGACCGGCTCTTGCGCGATTTTCAAGATTTCCCGCACCTTCTCAGGTGTGAGTTCCATCTCTTTGGCAATCTCTTCAGGTGACGGCTCGCGACCGAGGTCTTGCAACAACTGACGTTGGACACGAATCAACTTGTTGATCGTCTCGACCATGTGAACCGGAATCCGGATTGTCCGGGCTTGGTCCGCGATGGCGCGTGTGATTGCTTGACGAATCCACCATGTCGCGTATGTCGAGAACTTGAACCCTTTCATATAGTCGAACTTCTCGACAGCTTTGATGAGGCCCATGTTCCCTTCTTGAATCAAGTCGAGGAAGAGCATGCCGCGTCCGACATAGCGTTTCGCGATCGAGACGACGAGACGGAGGTTGGCTTCGGCAAGGCGTTTCTTCGCCTCTTCGTCACCTTGTTCAATCCGCTTCGCGAGTTCGGTCTCGTCTTTCGCGCTGAGCAAATCGACGCGTCCGATTTCTTTCAAATACATGCGGACCGGGTCATTGATTTTAATGCCTGGCGGGACGGATAGGTCATTCAAATCGACCTCTTCGTCTTCTTTTTTCGATGGTGTCTCTTCGGCATCGGCCGCATCTTCTGTGACGCGGATATCTTTACCTTCTAAATCTTCGATGAAGTTATCGATAAAGTCTGAGTCCACCTCAAAATGGCTGAGACGATCTTGAATCTCCTGCATCGATACGACGCCTTTTTTCTTCCCTAATTTCTCAAGTTCCTCTATGGCGTTAAATAAATCCTCTTTTTTCTTCTCTGCCATCTAGCAGTTCAACTCCTTCCAAACTTCCTCCACTTTCATCGTTCACGAAGACGACGACTCCGGGTAATCAATTCTTGTAACTTGGATGCCTGGTCTACTATACTTTCGGCATCTTGTCCGATTTCCCTTTTCGCCCGTTCGATTTGACGCTGTTCCTCATAACTGTTTATGACCTTAATGTATTCATCTAAAACCTCTTCGGTCAGTTCATCCGGTGCGGCCATGAGTCGAACCTCGGCATAACGATTCGCATAGTCCGGACGTTGATCGCAATACCGCTCCATGAATGGCGGTGCGACTTGTTCGAACTCCTCCTGCGTCATCTCCTCGGAGACGATTTCATACAGTGCCGTCGCCAACATCCGGTGCACCTCGTCCTGATAGGCCAGACCGAGGCGGTCCCGGACGAAACGAACCCGCTCCGGACCGCTCAACATCGCGCGCAGCAATAACTTCTCCGCCTTGACGTAGCGCGGTTCGTTCGCTTTAGACGATCGACGCCGGACCGGCTCCGGTTCGCGTACGGGCTGCGGTGCGGCTTCTCTCGAAGCCGCTTTCGGCATCCGCGACAACAACGTCTCGACCGGAATCTCAAACTCGTCGGCCAGTTTCTTCACGTACAGGTCACGACGAATCGAGTTATCCGTTTTACTGATTTCCACAAGCATAGATTCAATAAACCGAATCCGTTCTCCTTCTCGATTCATGTTTTTGCCACGCCGGAGCGTCCGGTTCATGAAATCGAGGACGGACAACCGCTCCGATTCGACCAATTTACGCCACTGTTCCGCCCCGTTCGTCCGAATATAGTCGTCCGGGTCGGTCTTCTCAGGTAGCATCAACACTTGCACATCGAGCGGATAACTCTCGAGCAAGCGGACGACTTTCATCGTCGCTTCTTGCCCGGCTGTATCGCCGTCGTAACAGATGATGACTTCTTCGACCATGCGGGCCAAAGCGCGGGCATGTTGAGAAGAGAACGCCGTGCCGAGCGAGGCGACGACTTCTTTCGTCCCGGCTTGCGCGACTTGCAAGACGTCGACGTTTCCTTCGACGAGCAAGACACGTTTTTGTTTGCGCATCGTGGCCCGGGCCTGTGAGAAGCCGAATAAGAGTTCACTCTTATTGAATAACGGAGTATCCGCAGTATTGACGTACTTTGGCTGTCGCTCATCGATCGCCCGTCCGCTAAATCCGACGATGGTGCCGTCTCGATCCGCAATCGGAAAGACGACTCTGCCTTCGAACCGGTCAAAATACTCACCGGACCTAGACTTAGAAATCAATCCCGCTTCTACCATGACCTCGAGGTCGAACCCTCTTCGTTCTAGTGAATCCACGGTGAACCGGCGATGGTCGGGCGCATAACCAATCTTATATTGACCGATTGTCGACTCCTCTAAACCGCGCTGCTGCAAATATGTCAATCCGACTTCGCCCGCCTCGGTCTTCATCAACACCTCGTGATACAAGTCGGCCACGACCCGATGGGCATCGCGCATCTGTTTGCGGAGCACTTGATCACGCGACAATTCCTCGTCGCCCGACACGCCACCTTCGATGGCAATATTTGCCCGCGTGGCGAGACGTTCAATCGTCTCTGGAAACGAGAGTCCTTCCGTCTCCATGACGAATGTGAACACGTTCCCGCCGGCGCCGCATCCGAAACAGTGATACATCCCTTTCTCCGGGGACACGGAGAACGATGGGCTGTTCTCCGAGTGGAACGGACATAGCCCGACGAGACGATGTCCTTGCTTCTTCAATTCAACGCGTTCACTAATTAAATCAACGATATCTGTGGCTTGTTTTACTTCCGCAATGACTTCATCCGGTATCCGCGGCAACTTGACCACTCCCTATCCAAACTCGCAACGAAACGGAACGTTGACCACGTTCCGTTTCAATGTCATGTCAGTACTTTATTATACCGTTATCACCAGTCGATTACTAATCCGAGTGCTCAATCCTCTTTTGATTGATCGAGCATCCGCAAAATGATGCCGGCCGTCTCTTCGACGGCCTTGTTCGTCACATCGATGACTTCACATCCGATTCGCTCGTAAATCCCACGGGCATATTCGAGTTCACGGTTAATCCGCTCAAGTTGGGCGTAATCGGCCTCAGGTTTTAGTCCGAGCGATTTCAGGCGTTCCATCCGAATCGAGATCAATTTGTCAGGTGAGATAATCAAGCCGACACACTTGTCCGGCGGCAGTTCGAACAGTTCCTCTGGCGGCCGTGACTCCGGTACGAGCGGCACGTTCGCGACCTTATAGCGCTTCAGTGCCAAATACTGTGAGAGCGGTGTCTTCGACGTCCGTGAGACGCCGACGAGGACGATGTCCGCCTTTTTCAAACCGCGCGGGTCACGTCCATCATCGTACTTGACCGCGAACTCCATCGCTTCGATTTTACGGAAGTAATCTTCATCCAAACGATAGATGAGTCCCGGTTTTTCACGCGGGCTCTCACCGAGTTGACCGGCGAGCACATCGAGCAAATCCCCGAGCAAGTCGACCGTCTTCACACCGTACTCTTGTCCGAGACGGACGAGCAGCGACCGATGTTCTTCATTGACCAACGTGAAGGCGATGACCGCGCCTTGGGCACGTGCTTGCGTCACGACATCGTGAATCGTCTGTTCATCTTCGACGAACGGGATGCGGAGCGTCTCAATCGCATTCTCATGGAATTGGATGCTCGCGGCCCGGACGACGAGTTCACACGTCTCACCGACTGAATCGCTCACGACAAATACGAGTTGTTTTTGTGTCAGTGTCAAACCAGATTCCTCCTCAGAACGACTCATCGTTAGCGAGCGCAATCAATACTTTCGTCATGTTCGTCTTCGTCATGCGACCGAGCACGATCAGCTTGCCATCCTTCTCTTCGACGACCGGCATGGCATCGATTTGCTTCTCAATCAACTTCATTCCGGCCCGAATCAACGTCTCACCCTTCTCACATACCGTGATGTTCGGCATCCGGGTCATGATGACGTTGACCGGCAATTGGTCGAGATCTTGATTGCCGATGGCAGCCCGAAGCAAATCTTTACGCGATAGGACGCCGACGAGCTCATTGTCTTTCCCGACGACGAACAGCGAGCCGACATCTTCTAAGAACAATGTCACGACAGCGTCATACACTGTCATCTCGTTACTGACGACTTTCGCAGACGACATGAAGTCGCCGACCGTCAGCGAGTCGAGTTTTTCCCGAAGCAAGGATGAGTTTCGTTTGCCGACGAACGTGTAGCCGACACGCGGTCGGGCTTCTAGAATTCCAGTCATCGTCAAGATCGCAAGGTCTGGTCGGAGCGTGGCCCGGGTGAGCGATAACTCTTGGGCAATCTGCTCTCCCGTGATCGGTCCGTTGACCCTTACGATTTCAACGATTTTCTGTTGGCGTTCATTCAGCTGCATAGCCAACCCCCTCAAGTTTGGTCAGAGTACGAGCGCGCTAAAATCGGCGACATGCTCGATCGTCGCAGCGAGTCGCTTCATCTCGCGCAGACGGTTCTCACGAATCGCCTCGACATCGCTCATGACCATTGTATTTTCAAAATAAGCGCTAATCGGATGTTCTAGGGCGCGCAATGATGCGATTGCTTGATGATAGTCGCCCGCCTCGACCGCGCGTTCCGTCTCCGGCAACGTCGTCTCGATGGCAGCGTGGAGTTCTTTCTCCTCCGTATTTTCAAACAATGACGGATCAACGGCCCCGGCCTCGCCTTTCTTGGCGATGTTGACGACGCGTGTCAATTGTTCGATGAGCGTTTTCGCCTCGCTCGTTAGCATGGCTTGAACCGCATCCGCTCTCGCATCGAGTCGGTCGATCGCAAGGCCGGTCGTCAAGACGGCATCAATGACGTCATAACGGACTTGTCGCTCTTGCAGACGATACTTCAAGCGAAGCATGAAGAAGTCCTCGAGTTGCGCCTTGACTTGTTCTTTATCGGCATCGTAAAGTCCTGCCTGAAGTTGCGAATCGACAACTTGTGACAGTAACTTGTCGAGTGGCAAGGCAATCTTCCAATCTGCCAAAATCTGAACGACCCCTTGGGCTTGGCGACGGAGCGCGAACGGATCTTGTGAACCGCTCGGGATCATGCCGATTCCGAAGAAAGCGGCAATCGAATCCAGTTTATCGGCGAGTGCGAGGACGGCACCCGTCGGCGTCGCCGGCGAGGCGTCGCCAGCAAAGCGCGGCATGTAATGCTCACGGATTGCCGCGGCCACTTCCTTGTCTTCACCTTGTTGGAGCGCATACTTCTCTCCCATCACCCCTTGAAGTTCTGTGAACTCGTATACCATTTGGCTGACGAGGTCGAACTTATGGATGGCACCGGCACGTGCCACGTTGGCTGCATCCGCCTTGAACAATGGTGCGAGCGTTCCCGCGAGCTGTTCGACGCGACGGACCTTGTCTCCTGTCGTGCCCAATTTCTCATGGAAGACGATGCGATCGAGACGGACGAGTTGCTCGTCAATCTTCGTCTTTTGGTCTTCCTCATAGAAGAAGACGGCATCTGCCAAACGGGCCCGGATGACCTTCTCGTTCCCCTTAGCGACGTTTTGAAGGTGTTCGGCGTTCCCGTTCCGGACGGTCACGAAATAGTTTTGAAGCGTTTTACCGATATAGACCGGGAAATAGCGCTGATGTTCTTTCATCGTCGTAATCAAGACTTCTTCCGGAAGTTCGAGATAACGGGCCTCGAATTCACCAAATAGCGCAGTCGGCCATTCGACGAGGTTCGTCACTTCTTCGAGCAACGAGGCGTCGAGCGGGACGGTCCAGCCCTGTTCAGAAGCCAACTCCTCGATTTGGCGCTCGATGCGCCCTTTCCGGTCCTCATACGAGGCGACGACGAACTCGCGTTCAAGCGTCTCGGCGTAGGCGGCCGGTTCTGTGATGACGACGTCACCCTTACTCAAGAAACGGTGACCACGTGTCACGTTCCCCGTCTTCACGCCTTCGATTTCGAAATCGATTTGTTCGGCACCGAATAAGGCGACGAGCCAACGAATCGGACGCATATAGCGCAGGCTGCTCGTGCCCCACTTCATGTTTTTCGGGAACGTCATGCCACGGACGACGTCCTCTAGTGCCGGGAGCAACGTGCTCGTCGGTTGACCTGATTCATGACGGTCGGCGAAGACGTACTCGACACCTTTCTCTTCGGCGAAGTACAAGTCGTCGACCGAGAGGCCGCGGCCACGGGCAAAGCCGGCAGCTGCCTTCGACCAGTTTCCTTCAGCGTCTTGGGCGATTTTTTTCGCCGGTCCGCGAAGCGTCTCCGTCAAGTCTTGTTGCTTCTCTTCCACGTCCTTGACGAGAACGGCAAGGCGACGCGGTGTCGAATAAACAGTGATTGCACCGAATTGGACACGGGCTTCCGTCAAGAAGTTCGCGACGCGTTCCGCCAATTGTTTCTCTGAACGGAGGACGTATTGGGCTGGTAATTCTTCAAGTCCGATTTCTAATAAAAGATCACGCATCAAGGGCACCTGCTTTCTGTTGGTTCAAAAGTGGGAAACCGAGGCGTTCCCGCTCTTCAATAAATTTGGCAGCACATGCACGGGACATGTTACGGACGCGTTGAATGAAACCGGTCCGTTCTGTCACCGAGATGGCGCCTTTCGCATCGAGAAGGTTGAACGTATGCGAACACTTAAGGATATAGTCATAAGCCGGGAAGACGAGGTTTTCGTCCAAGGCACGCTTCGCTTCTTTTTCATACGTGTCGAACAACGTGAACAACATGTCGACGTCCGAGAGCTCGAACGTATATTTTGAATGTTCGAATTCCGGCTGATAGAAGATATCGCCATACTTGAATCCGTCTGTCCAGACGAGATCAAATACGCTCTCGACTTCTTGGATGTATGACGCGAGACGTTCGAGACCGTACGTGATCTCGACGGCAATCGGGTCACACTCGATTCCACCGACTTGTTGGAAATACGTGAACTGTGTGATTTCCATTCCGTTCAACCAGACTTCCCAACCGAGTCCGGCCGCACCGAACGTCGGGTTTTCCCAGTTGTCTTCGACGAAACGGATGTCGTGCTCGAGCGGGTTGATGCCAATCAACTCTAAGCTCTCTAGGTAAAGCTCTTGGATGTTGCTTGGTGACGGCTTCATGATGACTTGGAATTGGTGATGCTGATACAGGCGGTTCGGGTTTTCTCCGTACCGGCCATCTGCCGGACGACGTGATGGCTCTGTGTAGCAAACGTTCCATGGCTCGGGTCCGAGACTCCGTAGGAACGTCATCGGGTTCATCGTGCCGGCCCCTTTCTCAACGTCATACGCTTGCATCGTCAAACAGCCTTTCGACGCCCAGAAGTTTTGCAACGTCAAAATAATTTCTTGCACGGTCATGTGCTTCATATGTGACACCTCCAAAAGTATTGAAACGACAAAAAACGCCCCTATGTGCCATGCACATAGGGACGGGATTACCCGCGGTTCCACCCTACTTGCCTCGAGACGAGGCCACTCTTTGGATTGTGGGCGCTCTGGAATTGCCATTCACTTCAACCTGGCGTTCGGCTTCCACCTTCCCGAACTCGCTGCACCCACGGTATAAAAGCTACTTGTTTTCCTTCATTGCGCACGCTATTTCATTTGTCTAATCGTAGATTATGGTATCGAATCTTGTCGAAAAAGTCAATCATCGTTCAAGTACAATCGCTGCATTTGGTCGAGGACCCGCTTCGTCTTCAGCCGCAAACCGCTATAAGAGTCCATATACGCATCAAACAGCTGTCTGAGCAGAATCCGAGTCTCTTTCGTGAGCGGGACGTTACTAAATTCGGAAAGCTCGTGCCGGCTCATCAAATAGAGTAGCTTCGCTAGCCGCTCGCTCATGCGAATCGCCCCTTCTTCTTGGTGCCGGGCGCAAAGAAAACCGCCGGCCGTCACCGAGAAGTACATCGGGTCGGTCACATCGTTGCAACGGATACAACCGGTCAAGACGGGTGCAACCCCGAGCAGGTGCAAAATGCGCAGTTCGAAGTGATGCGTGATCACTTCGGGGTCCATGCCTGCGTTGAGTGCCTGCAAGGCGTCGTTCAAGATGCGATAGAGCGGGCGGTTCGGGACGCGGTCCTCCACCGTCCGGTCGACGAGTTCGAGCCAGTACATGGCGTATGCCATCCGCTCGACGTCTTTTCGAATTTCCGGATAAGACGTGATCACATCCGACGATTTCAATTGGCCGAGGCCGCGACTTGCCGGAAAGATATACACTGCCTCGACGAACGGCTGACTCGACGAATGCAGGCGGCTGCCCGGCTTTTTCGCCCCTCGTGCCATGACGGCGACTTTTCCAAGTTCTTCGGTGAACAAGGTGACGACTTTGTTCGACTCTCCGTAATTGACGGTCCGAATGACGATTCCCGTGACCTTTTGCAACATCGCTTAATACTCGTCGTCGCGGAAACCGAGGTCGCGGAGTTGGCCCATCTTGTTACGCCAATCTTTTTGCACTTTCACCCATAGGTTCAAATACACTTTCGTCCCGAGGAGCGCCTCGATGTCATGGCGCGCCTCTGTCCCGATTTCGCGGAGCATCGCACCTTTTTTGCCGATGACGATTCCTTTTTGAGAATCGCGCTCGACCATGATGACGGCCTCGACATCAATCATTTCCGAGTTTTCCCGTTTTTTGATTGACTCGATGGCGACCGCGATGGAATGCGGCACTTCATCACGCGTCTTATGGAGCACTTTCTCGCGAATCAATTCAGAGATGATGAATCGTTCCGGATGGTCGGTCACTTGGTCGGCCGGGTAATACATCGGTCCTTCCGGAAGCAACTTTTTAATCTCTTTGAGGAGCGGTTCGACGTTGTTGCCTTGAAGCGCCGAAATCGGGACGTACGCCGCGAAATCGAGTTGGTTCGTATACTGCTCGATGACGGCCGGAATCTCGTCCGGATGAATCAAGTCGATTTTGTTCATGACGAGAATGATTGGCGTGTCGAGCCCTTTCAACTTCTCGATGATGAACTCATCGCCGGCGCCGCGCGGTTCTGTGACGTTGACCATGAAGAGGATGGCGTCGACTTCACGGAGTGCGTTCGTCGCGACTTTCATCATGAAATCGCCGAGACGGTGTTTCGGCTTATGAATCCCTGGTGTGTCGATAAAGATGATTTGCGAATCATCCGCCGTATACACACCTTGGACCTTATTGCGCGTCGTCTGCGGCTTGTCTGACATGATGGCAATCTTTTGTCCGATGACCCGATTCAAGAACGTCGATTTTCCGACGTTCGGACGTCCGATGATGGACACAAACCCTGATTTAAAATCTTCTTGATACATAGTGCACCTGCTTTCTAAATTTCCAATACGTTCAATCATATAACGAATTTGTCGATGATATAAGGGCCAAAAATGAATAGTGCCGTGACGGCGGCGCCGACGGCTGCAACGAGGACCGACCCGGCCGCGACGTCTTTCGCTTGTTTTGCGAGCGGTTGGATGTCTGTCGTGACGAGGTCGACCGTGCGTTCGACCGCCGTGTTCATCAGCTCGAGTGCGATGACGAGCACGACCCAGCCGAACAGAATCAAGTTCTCGAGTTTCGTCGTCGGGAGCCACCAGGCAAACACGACGACGAGCAGACTCGATCCGAGGTGAATCAGCATGTTGCGTTCGGTCCGCACGGCGTGCACGATGCCGTGCACGGCGAACCAGAACGGTTTCACACTTCGCCTCGTTTCAGCTCGAAGTGAGCGAGCACTTGTTCTTGGCGGGCCGTCATCTCCGCTTCTTCCTCGGGCGTCATATGGTCGTAGCCGAGCAAGTGGAGGAATCCGTGAATCGCCAAGAAACCGAGTTCCCGTTCGAACGAGTGGCCATAATCGGCCGCCTGTTCCCGACAACGTTCGACCGAGATGAGCAGATCCCCGAGAAGACGGGGCTCATCTTCATCGAGCGTGAAGTCCATCTCGTCCTCACCCATCTCATCGAAGGCGAAACTGATGACGTCTGTCGCCGCATCTTTCCCGCGCCATTCCCGGTTGATGGCTTGAATCTCATCGTTCGTCAAGAACGTGACCGATAGTTCACTCGGTTCTTCGACGTCTTCTTCCATCGCCGCATGGACCAAAATGGATTCAACGAGTTCGATTTGAGCATCCGACAATAAGCCGTGCTCATCGTTCGAAATGATTTGCATGTAAGTCTCCTTCTTTCTTCAGTTCTGGATACTCGATTCGTTCATGGAACAGGCCGGTGAGCGTCTCACACGCGCTTTCCCCGACGCGCCATACTTCTTTCGTCGTCAAATCGCAGTCTTCGAATTGTCCATCTTGTAGTTTATCACGAATGATCGAACTGACGAGCTGGCGAATCCGTTCTGGCGTCGGTTGCTTCTGCGACCGGACCGCCGCTTCGATCGAATCGACGATCATGACGACCGCCGCCTCGCGTGTCTGCGGCTTCGGTCCAGGATAGCGGAATCGCGATTCATTGACGTCACGTGTTTCTTTCGCTTTCACGTAAAAGAACTTCAAGAGCGATGTGCCGTGATGTTGCTCGGCGATATCGATAATCTCTTTTGGCAACTTATAACGACTCAACAGATCGGCCCCGTCATACGGATGGGCCATGATGATGTCGGCCGATTCTTCCGGTGTGAGCCGGTCATGCGGGTTGACGCCGTTCTGCTGATTCTCGATGAAATGGAGCGGACGCTCAGTCTTGCCAAGGTCGTGATAATAACTGGCGACCCTGGCGAGCAATCCATCGGCGCCGATCGCCTCGCAAGCCGATTCGGCCAAGTTGGCGACCATCATACTGTGATGATATGTCCCTGGCGCCTCCATCAGCAACTTGCGCAACAGTGGATGTGTCGGGCTCATCAGCTCGATGAGGCGACCCGACGACAGGACACCGAACCACGGTTCGAGGAACGGCAAGAAACCGAACGTGAGTACGATGGACAACAGCGCGCTCGTAATGGCGAAGCCGGATAAGTAGGCGACCATCTCCCACGTCACTTGCGTGTTGCGCAAGAACAAGAGCGCGAGCACCATGATGATATTGATGATGCCGAGCAATACGCCGGACAAGAATAGCCGTTTGCGCTGAATCTTCGGTTCGACGAGGAAGACGGCCAAGAAACTTCCGGTCGCGAAATAGACGACCGTCATGAAGCTCGTGTTTTGCCCAAAACTCGCCACAATCGACCCGGCAATCATCGTAATCAAAGCCGAGGCGAGCGCGACCCGTTCATCGACGAGGATTCGCAACAAGAGGACGACGAACGCCGTCGGTGCGAGCACGTACGCATACGTCGTGAACTCGATGCCGATATACCCGACACCAAAGAAGATGCCGAGCTGTAACAACAACAATCCATAGACGGTAATCAAGATTTTAGGACGGAGTAACAGTTGTTGGATTTTTGACCGAATCAACATGAACAGAAATCCGATCGTCAACAGTCCGCTCAGTAAGTAAGCCCCGAACAGCGGTGCGAGCGAACGATTCGGATCGATGGCCCCTGTCAATTCGAGCTTGCGGTAGATTTCGCGCGTCACGACCTCGCCTTGGTTGACGAGCAACTGGCCTTCCTGAATGATGACCGGTTCGACCGCATCAACTGCCTGCTGTTCTCTCTCGCGCGTCGCCTCGGAGTCGAACACGTAGTTCGGGACGATCAATTGATCACTCAGGCTATTGGCGATGGCCCGGAACTCTAGTGAGAGCGGCGATTGGTCGACGAGCGTCTCGGCCCGGTCTCTCGCTTCTGAGATGGACTGCGAGCTCGTCTCGATACGGTTGCCCATCACTTCTTGGAGCGCGGTCACGGTGACGTCTTCGACCGTGCGACGCGTGTTCTCGCTCGCCTCGAGCAGAAGGTTCAGTTCATCGTCACCGAGGAATCCGTTCACTTCGGTCGAGTTCAAACGATTTTTGATGTCCGACAGTTCGGTGTCCTCTTCCGTCTCTTCGAACGCCGCGAACAGTTGCTCGACTTTGGCAATCTGTTGATCGGCGAACTCGCGCCGCAACGAGAACTGACTGCCGACGCTGTTGGTCGCATCTTGCCGCAACCGCTCCGTCGCCGTCCGGTCTTCAATCGTGACCGGCGAGCGGATGTCCTGTTCGGCAATCCCGAGCGGTTCGACACTAATAATCGATGGGCGCACCGTAAAGTATAGTATCGCGCCTAAAATGAGAAAAAAGAGGACGGAGATTGTCGCGACCGTCCAATGACGTGCTTGCTGCATCAGTGCCCCCCCTTTTGGTTATGTGAGTTCGGTACTATAGGCGTTAATGATTTTCTTGACGAGCGGATGGCGAACGACGTCGGATGATGTGAAATGTTCAAAATGAATCCCGTCGACGCCTTCAAGCAGATGTAGCGCTTCTTGCAGTCCTGACGCCTTGCCTTTTGGCAAATCGACTTGCGTCAAATCGCCGGTGACGACCATTTTCGAGCCGAATCCGAGCCGCGTCAAAAACATCTTCATCTGTTCTTTCGTCGTGTTCTGCGCCTCGTCTAAAATGACGAACGCATCTTCGAGCGTCCGGCCGCGCATATAGGCGAGCGGTGCGACTTCAATCGTGCCGCGTTCGAGCAACCGGTTCGTCTGTTCGACGCCATAGACGTCAAACAAGGCGTCGTATAACGGACGTAAGTATGGATCGACTTTCTCTTTCAAATCCCCTGGCAAGAAGCCCAAATTCTCACCCGCCTCGACCGCCGGACGCGTCAAAATGATGCGTTTGACTTGCCCTTCTTTCAGCGCACGTGCTGCCAAGACGACGGCCAAGTATGTCTTTCCGGTCCCCGCCGGTCCGATTCCGAACACGAGGTCACGCTTTTCGATGGCCCGGACGTATCGGCTCTGCCCGACCGTCTTCGCCCGAATCGGTTTCCCTTTGTTCGTCGTGAAGACGACCCGCTCATAATGCTCGAGCAATTCGTCGCCTTTACCGACTTTGATGTGTTGAATCACACTGATGGCATCGCTCTCGTTCAAGCGAGCCCCTTTTTTAACGAGTTGTTGCAACGTCTTGATGACGGCCTTCGTCAATTCGAGCGTATCGGCTGTATCGGCCTGAATGATCAATTCTTCTCCACGAGGAGTGAGTGCGACCGCGAGTTCTGCTTCGATGGCTTGAAATACTTCGTCCTTCGGTCCGAGGAGCGCCTGCGCTTCGTTCGCATGTTCCATGACGAACGGAATTTTATCAGTCATAATCAATGGTTGTTTCTCCTCCCCATCAGTAGATTGTTCCTTCTTTACTTTAGCACTATCAAGCCGTTCGTGAAAGAAAGACCGCCCATTCTTCCAACAAAAAGAAGCAGTGACACGGAGTCACTGCCTCAGGTTTACCGACGGCGTTTCGACACCGGCGGTTGCAAAATTTCACTCCATACGACCGCTTGTCGAACTTGCTTCATCGACATGCGCGGCTGTGGCCGTGACTCGGTCACCTCGGTAATCGGTGGAATCTTGACCGACTGTTCGAACTGGGCACTCACGTGCGGCAGTTCTTCACGTCGACGCGGTGCATGTCGGTCTGTCGTTTCGGCTGGTGCGGCGACACGGCGACGCAGTTTCTGAGGAGCCGGTTTGTCTTGATTGTTACGCGGCTCGTCGAACGTCGCCTCGACTTCTTTCATCATGTCACCGACCGTATCGAGATACCGCTTCAAATCCGTGCTCGGCGGCCGTTCTCCAGTAGATGATGATTTCTCCATCCGCTTCATGACCGCCGAGGCGATCCCGAAGGCGGCGAGGAGTAGTACCCATAATCCATCCATTCCGGTCACTCTTTGTCAGATTCGACAGGGTGACCGATGGCTTTGCGCATTTCCGTATCGGCTTGGACGTTCAAGTAGTTGACGTAGTCCATGACACCGAGTTTGCCGTGACGCAGGGCATCGGCCATCGCGAGCGGAACTTCCGCCTCGGCCGCGACGACTTTGGCGCGCATCTCTTCGACCGACGATTTCATCTCTTGCTCACGGGCAATCGCCATCGCGCGGCGTTCTTCCGCTTTCGCTTGCGCAATTTTCTTATCAGCTTCGGCTTGGTCGGTCTGGAGGACCGCCCCAATGTTTTTACCGATATCAATGTCGGCGATATCGATGGATAGGATCTCAAACGCGGTCCCTGAATCAAGACCTTTCGTCAATACGGTACGTGAAATCATATCCGGGTTCTCTAAGACGTGTTTATGGTTGTGCTGTGAACCGATCGTCGAGACGACCCCTTCACCGACACGGGCGATAATCGTCTCTTCTCCGGCACCCCCGACAAGACGGTCGATGTTGGCACGGACCGTGATGCGGGCTTTCGCCTTCACTTCAATCCCGTCCATGGCCACACCGGCGATGAACGGCGTTTCGATGACTTTCGGGTTGACGGACATTTGAACCGCCTCTAACACGTTACGGCCGGCAAGGTCGATTGCGGCGGCACGTTCAAACGATAATTCGATATCGGCACGGTGGGCCGCAATCAAGGCGTTGACGACACGGTCGACGTTACCGCCGGCCAAGAAGTGACTCTCGAGCTGGTTCGTGTTCAAGCCGATGCCGGCTTTAACCGCTTTGATGAGCGGGTTGACGATTTTCGACGGGACGACGCGACGGAGTCGCATCCCGATCAATGTGAAGATCGAGACGTGGACGCCAGCGGCGAACGAGCTGATCCACAGCCCGACCGGTACGAACGTGAAGAATACGGCGAGCGCAATCAATCCTCCACCTGAGATGAGTAACGTGGTCAATAGTTCTGGTGTCATTCTGTTACATCCTCCTTCGGCTCTATAAAGCTGCGGACGACAACGCGTCCTGAATCGACTTTATACACCTGAATTTTAGTTTGCGAATCGAGATAGCTACCTTCTGTCACGACATCAATCCGTTCTCCGTCAATCTCAGCGGTACCCGCCGGGCGAAGCGGCGTCAACGTGACCCCGACTTTCCCGAGCAACCGTTTGCGGTCATCGTGAGACAGATATCCTTTGTCTGATGACGTCGAATCGGTCAAAATCAAGCCTTTATACATGAGCGAACGATTGGATTGCAGGCGGCGATATGCCCAAAACCCGAGTCCAGCGACGATGGCCGTGGCCAACCCAAGTGACAACCATAGTTGCCCGATGGTGGCACCCGCCATAATCAAACTGGCGACGACCGCACCAATCCCAAGCACGCCGAACAATCCAAAACCGGCAACGAACACTTCAATTCCTAGAAGGACGATTCCGACAAAAAACACCGTCAGAATCACTCCGAGACCAAATGTCATCGTATTGCTACCCCCTTCCGAGTTACAAAGCTACCTCTTATCTCTAGTGTATACGAAACAAGTTCGCTTTTGGTTTCGGAATACGCAAAAAAAGACAGAAACTTTTGGTTTGACCCAAAAATCTCTGTCTCTCTCATTAATTCGTCAATTGTTGTTTGACAATGCGGTTCACAAGACCACCGTCTGCCTTGCCTTTAACTTGAGGCATGACGACGCCCATCACCTTACCCATATCCGACGGGCCGGTAGCATTCGTTTGAGCAATAGCTGCTTTCACGATCGCCGTGACTTCATCTTCAGAAAGTTGTTCAGGCATATAGGCCTCTAGTACGACAATCTCGTCAGCTACTTTAGAAGCAAGGTCTTCACGACCAGCGCTTTCGAATTCTCGGAGGGAGTCTCTGCGCTGTTTCATCTCTCGGTTGAGCACCGTGAGTTCCTCTTCCTCAGTTAGATCTTGTCGACCAAATTTGATGGCCTCATTTTGGAGCGACGCTTTGACCATCCGGATCGTCGTAAGACGATCTTTCTGTTTCGCGCGCATGGCTTGCTTCATGTCGTCCGTCAAGCGTTCTTGAAGACTCATGAGCTAACACCCTCTCTACAAATGAAACTGAAATTAGAATTTCTTACGCTTACGCGCAGCTTCTGATTTCAATTTACGTTTTACGCTTGGCTTTTCGTAGTGACGACGTTTGCGAACTTCGGCAAGAGTGCCATCTTTCGAAACACCGCGTTTGAAACGACGAAGAGCGTCTTCAAGCGATTCGTTTTTACGGACACGAGTTTCCACTAGTTTTCCCTCCCTCCGAATTACACGACTAAGGAAACGTGTTTCACACGTCATAACATATTATAGTGAAAGTAAGACGTGCGGTCAACTACTAGTTATTAATAGTCGCTGTCTGAACGTCCGCCTGTGACGATGGCGATTCCAGCTGATGCGCCGATGCGCGTCGCGCCAGCATCGATCATCGCTTGTGCGCCTTCGAAATCACGTACGCCGCCCGAAGCTTTAACGCCGAGATCTGGTCCGACCGTCTCACGCATGAGGCGGATGTCTTCTACGGTCGCGCCGCCTGTCGAGAAGCCTGTCGACGTTTTCACGAAGTCTGCGCCTGCTTTGACTGAAAGCTCAGCCGCTTTTTTGATTTCTTCTTTTGTAAGGAGGCACGTCTCGAAGATGACTTTGACGAGCGTCCCGTTCGCGGCTTCGACGACAGCACGGATATCGCGCTCGACGAGGTCGAAGTCGCCGTCTTTCATGGCGCCGATGTTGATGACCATATCGATTTCGTCTGCACCGTTTGCAATCGCGTCTTTTGTTTCGAACGCTTTCACTTCTGGCGTGTTGGCTCCGAGCGGGAAGCCGATGACCGTACATACTTTGACGTCATCATCTGATTTGAGTTGTTCCGCCGCGTACTTCACCCAAGTCGGGTTGACACAGACGCTAGCGAATTTATATTCGAGCGCCTCGGCACATAGTTTCGTGACTTGATCTTTCGTTGTTTCGGCCTTCAAGGCTGTGTGGTCGATATAGCGTGCTAATTCCATCGTATAATTCCTCCTCTGATGTATCGGTCTGACATATAGGTCTGACATCTAACATATTATCATGTTTTCTTGAAATGTAACAGCTTTCAATTTAGACGAGTTGACGACGTTTTCGCGTCTGCACCCAACTATTCCAACTAAAGAAGAAAATGGCAATCCATATACATGTGAACGCAAAAATGTGATAGCCCGTGAACGGTTCATTATAGAGGATGACCCCGATCGCGAGACTGAGCGTCGGTGCGATGAATTGAAGAAACCCGACGAGCGTGAACGGGATATGTTGCGCCCCGTACCCGAACAAAAGGAGCGGCAACGCCGTCATCACGCCTGTCCCGACCAAGGCCACCCAAATGACCGGTTCGGTCGTCATCGTCAATCCACCCTGCGACGTCTGCCAACCCAAGAATATGATGGCGACCGGCACGACCGCGAGCGTCTCGATGCCGAGGCTGACCGTCGAGGCGAGCGGACGGCGTTTCTTCACCATCCCATAAAACCCGAACGTACTGGCCAGGATGAACGCGATCCACGGGAACGACCCATACCCGAACGTCAAGACGAGCACGCCGATTGCTGCCACGATCACCGCCAGCCATTGCACTCGATTTAATGATTCCCGAAAAACAAGCACACCTAACACCATGCTCACGAGCGGATTGATGTAATAGCCGAGTGACGCTTCGATGATATAACCGTGATTGACCGCCCATATGTAGACGAACCAGTTGGCACTGACGATGAAACCGTTCAACATGAAGGCGTTCCGCGTCGCCCGGTGCCGGAGCGCATAGTTGAACTCGGTCCACTGCTTCGTCCATCTCAAGACGAGTAAGATGAAGAGGAACGACCAGACGATGCGATGGGCCAAGATTTGACCGCTCGGTATTTCCTGCAAAAACTTCCAATAAATAGGTAGGACGCCCCACATGACGTAGGCCCCGACCGTCGGCATGACGCCTTTGTTCACTCTGTTCACCCGCTCTCATTATCAATTATCGTCAGTGTAGTCGATGCGATTAGGACATTCAAGCGAATTCTTTCGCCTTCGGCACGACAAAAGAGGTGCGCTCGCGAGCGCACCTCGAATCACTATGCAGCTTAGTTCGGAATCGTCGCCACGGCCGCGAGCGCCTGTTCCAAATCTTCAATCAAATCTTGGACATCTTCGAGGCCGACCGAGATGCGGACAAGTCCGTCCGTAATCCCGAGCTCGAGACGTCGTTCCGCCGGGATAGACGCATGCGTCATCCGGGCCGGGACGCTAATCAAGCTCTCGACCGCGCCGAGACTCTCGGCGAGCGTGAAGTACTTCGTCTTCGCGACGACGAGTTCCGCCGCCTCGGCTGAACCGACGTCGAAGGCGATCATGCCACCGAAGCCGCGTGCCTGCGACAAGTGCACCCGCTTCGCTTCTTCGCTGCCGACGCTCGGATGCAGGACACGGCTGACGGCTTCATGCTTCGTCAAATAGTCGACGAGGGCGAGCGCGTTCGCTTCAATCTCTTCCATGCGGACCGCGAGCGTCTTAATGCCACGGACGACGAGGAAGCTGTCTTGTGGACCGAGTACCGCACCGACTGAGTTTTGCAGAAACGCCAAGCGCTCCCCGAGTTCTTCCGTGCGGGCGACGACGAGACCGGCGACGACGTCGCTATGGCCGCCTAAATATTTCGTGGCGCTATGAAGCACGTAGTCCGCCCCGAGTTCGATCGGGTTTTGGAAATACGGAGTCATGAACGTGTTGTCGACGACGAACAGGACGTCCGTCTCGTCGGCGATGGCGCGGATGAGGCGCATATCGGTCACGTTCAACAACGGGTTCGTCGGCGTCTCGACGTAAATCATTTTCGTGTTCGGCTGGAGCGCTTCGCGGACCGCTTGCGTATCGGCCGTATCGACAAAAGTTGCCTCCAAGCCAAGTGATTGAAATACTCGATTGAATACACGGTACGTTCCCCCATATACGTCAGAACCGACGATGACGTGGTCCCCTGATTTCATTAACATTAAAATCGTCGAGATGGCTGCCATCCCAGAACCGAACGCAAATCCGCTGGCACCGCCCTCGATATCGGCGATGAGCGTCTCAAGTGCCGTCCGTGTCGGGTTGGCCGTCCGCGAATATTCATACCCTTCACGGAGGTTGCCGATGCCGTCCTGCTTATACGTGCTCGTCTGATAAATCGGTGGTGTGACGGCTCCTGTCAACGGGTCCGTCGTTTTACCGCCGTGAATGAGTGCTGTTTTTGTACGCATATTCTGCCTCCTTGACTATTCCTTGACTTAAATAACGTTCAACGCTGTCCGGTAAAATCGTCACGATGACCCCTTCCGTCATCTTGGCCGCTTCTTGCACGCATGCCGCGATGGCCGCGCCGGACGAACTTCCGACGAGCAAGCCTTCTTGCTTGGCCAGATGCGCGACGTAATAGAACGCTTCTTCGTCTGTAATCGTATAAATCCCGTCGACGAGGTCGCGCGGCAAGAACGCCGGCCACGACTCGACACCGATGCCTTCGGTCTTGTGGGGGCCAGGAGCGCCGCCATTTAAAATCGACCCTTCCGGCTCGACGACGATCGTCTTCGTCCCGTTCGGCCGCAACTTACTGGCGACACCCGTGAACGTACCGCCTGAACCGGCACCGGCGACGAACACATCGATGTGCGGGAGGTCGGCCTGAAGCTCGAGCGCGAGCGTGTCGACGTACGCGTCCGGATTGTCCGGATTCGAGAACTGTTCCGGCACATAGGCATCATGTTCGATGGCGAGCTCTTTTGCTCGAGCGATGGCGCCTTTCATCCCGAGCTCCGTCGGCGTATTAACGACGGTCGCCCCGAGGAGCCTCATGAGCGCTTGCTTCTCTTGACTGAACTTCTCCGGGGTAACGGTCAATAATGTGATGCCGTGACGCTGACAGGCGAGCGCGAGCCCGATTCCGGTATTCCCGGCCGTCGGTTCGACGACCGTTCCCCCTCGTTCGAGTTGTCCCCGTTCAAGCGCCCGTTCAATCAATTGCAGACCGAGCCGGTCCTTGACGCTTCCGCCCGGGTTCATCATCTCGAGCTTGCCGTATACTTTGACACCCGGAGGCACCGGTAACGTCCGTAATTCGAGAAGAGGCGTCTCCCCAATCAATTCATAGACGCTTTGGACAATCATTTACGCTTCGTCCTTGAAGATGATGTGCCACTCGTCACGCTTAGCGAGCATGTCGGCCGCGAGCTTTTTCGCGCCCTCAAAATCATGATGGTTCGCGCTTCCGCATTGAATCGGGTTTTGCGCCGGTAACTCCGTCGCATTTGCTGCGTCGCGAAGTGTCGCTTCGACGAGGTCGAGCATCGCTTCGTAATCGCCATCGTTCAGCATCGTCCAATAGAAGCCTGTCTGGCAACCCATCGGCGAGACGTCGATGATTTGATTCGAGTGGCTGCGGCTGTTCTCGGCAATCAAGTGCTCGAGCGAATGGACGGCGCGCATCGGCATGAGCCCTTCGTTCGGTTGAATGAAACGAATATCATATTTATAAATCGTATCGGCCGTCCCTTTCTTCACTCCGGCTAAACGGACGTAAGGCGCTTGTACTTTTGTATGGTCTAAATTAAAACTTTCGACTTTATAACTTTTCATGATTGCGTTCCTCCTGTTTGTTTTGTGGCCACAACGAGCCAGACGAATTTATTTTTTTGCGTAAGAGTGACCGTATAACCGTTCGCTTCGAGCATCGCTTGAATCGTCTGCGTATACGGATAAAACTCTCGATTCAAATCTTCAAGTAAATCGGTATAGCCGTTCGCTTCGGCCCAATCCAAGATGTCCCGTTTCGCCGCTTGCGAGGCGAACATCGTATCGAGCAAGACGAAGCGCGGGGCGTCGAGATTTTCGACATAACTGCGAATCGCCATCCGCTTCTCGTCATCCGTCAAATGATGGAACGCATAAGACGACACAATCGTATCGACGGATTTGTCCGTCGGATAGTTCATAAAGTCACCGTCGACGATATCAAGATGCAACTTTTCAGCCGCGATGGCCCGCATCTCCGGTGACGGTTCAACCGAAATCAATTCGTGCCTCTCCAAGATTTTTGCGCTCAAGTTCCCTGTCCCGCTCCCGAATTCCATGACCCGGCCTTCTAATTGATCGACGACGTCATTGAGCATCGTCTCGTATCCAGCGAACACTTCCCGATACTGTTCGTCATGTCCCGTCACGGTCGCATCATATTCTGACGCCCATTCTTTAAAAATGTCCATGAATTGTAATCCCATGCTGTCACCTCATTATCTTTATTCCGACTATATCGATAAGTTTTATATGATTTATCTACTACAGACTTTATCAACTTCCGGACAAAATCTCAAGTGAATTGCCCATTTAGTTCACAAAGAGATTGATTTTGTATCTTATTCCAATCAAAACATCAAGAAATGAGAAAAGACCTATCCACATGCTGACATGGATAGGTCAAAAGTAATTGTCAGAATCTTTTAATTTGTTCAAATTCATTACCCTATCGTTTAAAAAATAAGGAGAATTTCAGGTTAATATCCGCTATCATTTTCCACAAATGGATTTATTTTTTCAAAAAACGATTGGAGGATACTAAATTGCCACAACCGAAATTTTATTTGAACGTCTCCCTCGCGACTTGCCTCGCGTTGACGCCCGGCCTACTCGGCCTCGGCGCAGAACCTGTCCTAGCCAAGCCATCTGTCAAACAAAGCGTGAGCTCGACCGACAAACATGAGAAACTACGCGTCGTCGTCGAACTCGTCGGTGCACCGGCCATCGAGCAAGCCAAGAAAAAAGGTAAAAAATTCAACGAGTTGACGAAAACGGAGAAAGACGGTGCTCAAAAGCTCGTCAAAGCCGAACAGAAGAAAGCGAAAGCCGCCATCTCGAAAAAGGGCGTCAAAGCCGTTACGCTCGAAGAGTTCACGACCGTCTTCAACGGTTTTAGTACGATGCTTACAGCGACCGACGTCAAAAAGGTCGAGGCGTTGCCTGAAGTCGCAAGCGTACACGTCGTCAACGAGTACGAACGTCCAGAAGTCAAACCGGATATGGTCACGAGTAATGGCATGGTCCAAGCACAGCAGACATGGGGCGATTACGGGTTCACGGGTGAAGGGACGATTGTCGCTGTCATCGATACGGGCGTCGACGCCGACCACCGCGATTTCCGTCTCACAGATGACTCAAAAGCCGAATTGTCTCAAACAGAAGTGGAGACGGCTGTCAGCACGTTCGGCATGCCTGGAGCTTACATAAACGAGAAAGTTCCTTACGCCTATAACTATTACGACGAGAACGATGATATCCGTGACGATTCACCTGGCGCCTCGATGCACGGGATGCACGTCTCGGGTACGGTCGCCGCCAACGGCGATGAAGCGGCCGGTGGCTTGAAAGGTGTCGCTCCTGAGGCGCAAGTGCTCGGGCTCAAAGTATTCAGTAACGATCCGAACTACGCGTCGACATACGGCGATATCTACATCAAAGCGATCGATGACGCCATCAAACTCGGTGCGGACGTCATCAACATGAGTCTCGGCTCAACAGCCGGATTCGTCGACGCGGACTCACCGGAACAACAAGCCGTCCAACGCGCCGTCGATAACGGTGTCTTCATGTCCATCTCGGCTGGAAACTCGGCCTACTTCGGAAACGGGTATGACCTGCCGTACGCCGATAACCCGGACACGGGCGTCGTCGGTGCCCCGAGTGTCAGCTCGGCATCGACATCTGTCGCTTCGCTCGAGAACGATCAAATCCAATTGGACGCGTTCTCGGTCAAGTCAGGTGACGCCACTGACAAAATCGGTTGGAAAAAACAGGACGGTCCTGCTTTCACACAAGGCAACTATGACCTCGTCTATGTCGGCGACGGCCAACCGAGCCAATACGTCGGAAAAGACGTCAAAGGAAAAATCGTCCTCGCGGTCCGCGACGGCAGTTACTTCTATTCAAACATTCAACAGACAGCCGAAGCGAACGGTGCGGCTGGCGTCATCGTCCGCGGAGCCGTCGGCCACGGTGATTATGTGAGCATGGCGCTCTCGAACCCGAAAATCCCAATGGCCTCGCTCAGCATCAAAGACGGGAATACGTTGCAACAACGTCTCCTCGCTGGTGAACAGATGACAATCGGCTTTGCCGGCGATCGCCTCAGCGTTGTCAACGGCGCGGCCGGCCAGCTCTCGAACTTCACGTCGTGGGGCATGACGCCAAACCTTGACTTCAAGCCAGAGATTTCAGCACCAGGCGGGCAAATCTTCTCGACGTTGAACGATAACCAGTACGGTTTGATGAGCGGTACATCGATGGCCGCCCCACACGTGGCCGGCGGAGCCGCCCTCGTCCTCGAGCGCGTCGACCGCGACTTCAATTTGACAGGCACGGCACGCGTGACGATGGCGAAGAACTTGCTCATCAACACGTCGAAAGCGGTCAAGGATATCGGACCGCTCAACAAACAGTTACAACAGAACCTCCCGTACACGCCGCGTCGTGGTGGAGCTGGCCTCATGCAATTGCACGCTGCCGTCTCGACACCGGCGATCGCGTACGAGAAGAAGACGAAAGAAGCGAAAGTCGCGCTCAAAGAATTGAACCGCAGCAAGGCGACGTTCACGCTTGTCGTCGAGAACTTGTCGGACAAGGCCGTATCGTATAACGTGTCTTCGTCACTCCAAACCGACCTCGCTATCGAGAAGACGGCCGGACTCGTTCAGAACGCGATGGAAGCCCAAGCGCTCGAGAATGCAAAAGTGACGGTCAACGGGAAGCAAGTCAGTACGGTCAAAGTAAAACCGAACGCGAAAGTAGAGCTCAAAGTTGCACTCGACGTCTCGAAAGCGCAAGTGCTCAACCCGAAAACGCTCGAAGGTCTCGTACCGGCGAAAGACGTCTTCGAGAACGGTTACTTCGTCGATGGATTCGTCCGTTTGACGGACGTCAATGGTGCTGAGGGCAACCCGTCACTCGTCGTACCGTTCGTCGGTTTCGAAGGCGACTGGGGCAAGGCGCCAATCTTCGACGCCTCAATCTATGAAGACGGCTCGTTCTATGAAGTGTCAGGTATGGTCGATCAAACAGGGAACTACCTCGGTTCGAACCTCGACAAATCGGTCTCTGCCGACGCGATCGCCTTCTCGCCAGACAAAGATGGCTCAAAAGATGTTGCCGTACCGGTGTTCTCGTTACTCCGTAACGCCAAGGACGTCAAATATCGCATCGTCGACGAGGCCGGCAATGTCGTCCGGACGTTGTTCCAAGACGAAGCGCTTCGCAAGAACTACTTCGACGGCGGTGCCAACACACCTTATTACTACTCGGCCGCCTACACTTGGGATGGCCAGTTGAACGGCAAACCAGCCCCGGCCGGCAAATACTTCTATGAAATCGAAGGCAGCATCGATTACATGAAGAAACAAGCTCAGACACTACGCTTCCCGGTCAAAGTCGATTACACGGACCCGACGTTCACGACGAAATGGCAAGGCGACAGCTTGGCGGTCCAAGCGAAAGATGATTTCTCAGGAATCCATTCGGTCGAATATTTCTTGAACGGTAAATCCGTCGCCAAGCAAGCGGACGGCAAAGCCTATACGTTCACAGGCGTAAGTGAGGCCGACCAAGTCAGCGTTCGCGTCGTCGATCACGCCGGTAACAGCACGACGAAGACGGTCGCTTACTCGACAGACGCGGATAAGCCAGGCGTGTTCGTGAACGCCCCGCTCGCTTTGACGCCATACGCGACAGCGGTCGTCCCGGTCGCTGGAACGATTCAAGACGCGTCTGCCATCCAGTCGTTCCAAGTTGACGGTGTTGACGTACCGCTCACATGGGACGAAACGAAGAAAGAACACGTCTTTAACACGACGCGGACGTTCGCGGACGGTGTCCATAAGTTACGGTTCGTCGCCGAGGATGCGGCCGGCAACGTCGCCAACTTCCAACGTGCGATTTTCGTGGATACGACACCAGCCAGCATCGAGCTTGGAAAATTACCGAAAAAGATCGGTAAACAACAAACATCGGTCGACGTCGCGGTGACGGTGAAAGACAACTTCGACGAAGTGAAACTCGTCGTCAACGGTGACTTGAAATTCAGCCAAGCGCTGAAAGCACCGTATGAGATGCGTTCATTCACGAAAACACAGACGGTCACACTTCCTGTGACGTCGGGTGAGAACACGTTCACGTTCGAGGCGACCGACCTCGCCGGCAACGTGACGACGAAGACGATCACACTCGTCAAATAATGAATCTGACAGGCTCGCGCCCATATCGCGAGCCTGTTTTTAATTTGATGAAAAAACAGCTCTCATGTTTTTGAGAACCTGTGTTCGAGGTGGCGCCACGTCATGTCTGGTTTTGAATTTTCAAGCTACATTTGCGTACGTAATCACATCAAGATTCGATTATTAAGATGGAGTAAAAAAGAGTATTAAACTTGCATTATTCTACTGGAGTAGATATTGTGGACATATTAAGTCTGTAATTAAGGTGATGACATGAAACTATCAAAAGCAACAAATTACGCACTCCATACGATGCTATTTTTAGCGGTAACCTCGCCTCATGAACATGTTGGCGTCGCTAAATTAGCAGAAAAGCAACATGTATCCCCAACCTACTTATCAAAAATTTTAACGAAACTAGTTAAGTCAGGCATGGTAATCTCTGTTTCAGGTGCAAATGGGGGGTATAAATTAATTCAGGGCTGGGAAAAAATTTCATTGCTTGATGTAATAAAAGCAATCGAAGGGTTGTCATCTATGTCTGACAATTGTTTGAATCATAATCCCAACTGCCTGATCCAGAAGGCCATCGAATCCGCAGAAAACAAATTTTTAAATGAATTAAATCAAACTCATATGGGAGACTTAGCGAACCAAATCGGAGAAACATCACTCATTTAAATATGTGCTGTTTCTCGATAAAATTAAAGATATTAACACTCTTTAATGACTCTAATTGAACGGAGGAACTCAGATGAATCACTATGATTGCATCGTGATCGGTGGTGGACCTGCGGGTTTAGCTGCGACACTAACATTAGGAAGAGCACGGCGAAACGTCGCAGTATTTGATAATGGAACAAATCGAAATCGTGTTACTCATGCGTCTCACGGGTTTTTAACAAGAGATGGCATCAAACCACATGAATTTAAAGCGATAGGTTTTAGGGAGTTACAAGCATATCCTTCCGTTTCTATATTCAATAACACCATCAAAGAAATAAAAAAAGATTCCGAGACTGGTTTGTACGTAGTCTATACGGATGAACGTCAATATCAAACAGAAAATATCTTGCTTGCTACAGGTGTCCAAGAAAAGTTCTCTCTACCGCAAATACGAGATTATTACGGAAAAAGCTTGTTTAGTTGCCCGTACTGTGACGGTTGGGAGCTGCGCGATTTACCGTTAGCAGTGATTGCAGAAAATGAAGCGCACGCTCATCACCTAGCAAAGCTCGTCTTTAATTGGTCGAAGAATTTAATCGTATTTACTAACGGTGTCGAAGTATCAGCAGACATAGAAAGTGATTTGATGCGCAACAATATCGGTATATATACCGCACGAATCAAACATTTACACGGTAACGATGGGATGTTAGAAAGGATTGAATTAGAGACAGGTGAATATATTACAAGAAAAGGTGGATTCGTTGTTCCAACCTTCTACCGTCCTAACCGTTTTTCGGAACAATTACTATGTAAAACAGATGAACATCACGTCATAATTACAGACGGAGTCGGCCGCACATCGGAAAAAGGTATTTATACTGCTGGAGAAACAGAAAAATTAAATCCATCCTCATTATTAATTGCAGCAGCTGAGGGGAACCGAGTGGCTACAACCATCAATTTGGATTTAACATTAGACAGATTCTAATCGTCACGATTCAATCATCAATCTCCGAGAGCAACTTTTATTCTCTCAATTGAGCGAGATTACAGATTCCAAAGCGTCATTTGCGCTTAAACTAACGGCTCTCGCCAACAGCGAGAGCCGTTTAATCCATTAATTCAATTCAAGTGCATATGAGAGCGCAGCAAGCGCATAGAGCGGTGCCGTCTCAGAGCGCAAAATACGCGGACCGAAGGCACATCGAATCGCTCCCATCTCGACCCAAGCCGCCACTTCCGCTTCGTCAAAGCCACCTTCTGGGCCAACCACGAAAAGAATTTTAGCTGGCGTTTGAAGAGTCTGAAGAACTTTAACAAGTGCTGCTTTCTCCCCTTGTTTCGCATCTTCTTCATACGCGATAACGACAGCATCAAACGTATTCATTCGTTCCGTCAATTCCCGAGGAGTGACGTACTGGCACGAAGGGACGACAGCCCGGTACGATTGTTCGGCCGCCTCCTGCATAATTTTTTGGAGCCGTTCGACTTTTTTCGGTGCCTTTTTGGCGTCCCACTTGGCGACCGAGCGCTTCGACTCGAATACCCAAAAGTGATGCATGCCGAGCTCGGTCCCTTTTTGGGCGACGAGTTCGACTTTATCACCTTTCGGGAGCGCATAGGCGAGCGTCACGTCGACGGGAAGTTCGGTCGTCGCTTGACGACGTTCGAGGACACGGGCCGTTCCCGTCTTCTTCTCGAGTGTCACGACCTCGGCCTCATATTCAAGACCGGTACCATCTAAGAGCACCATGCGATAACCGGGCGTCTCCCGGAGCACGGTTCCGATATGATGGACGACGTCGGCCGGTAACGTGGCCGTGTCATTGACAAATGATTCGCGCGGTAAGAAATAACGTTGCATGGCTTAGTCCTTCTTCGCGATGATGGCGACCCAGTCTTCCATGACCCGTGTCTCTTCAATCACGAATCCAGACGCCTTGAGCGCTTCCGTCACTTCGGCCCGCTTCTGTCCGATGATGCCCGACGTGATGAAATAACCGCCTGGCTTGACGCGTGCATATGCGTCATCGATGAATAGCATGATGACATCGGCCAAAATATTGGCGACGACGAGGTCGTACTCGCCCGTCATCCCTTTCAACAAGTCACCCGTCTTCACGTCAATGACGTGGCCGACACCATTCGTCTCGACGTTTTGACGTGCCGACTCGACGGCGACCGTATCCAAATCGAGCGCCTCGACCCGTTCGGCCCCGAGCTTCGCAGCGGCGATGGCGAGGACGCCCGACCCCGTGCCGACGTCAATCAATCGGTCACCCGGTCGGATATAGTTCTCGATTGCTTGAATGCAGAGCATCGTCGTCGGATGCGTCCCCGTCCCGAACGCCATGCCCGGATCGAGCAAGATGACGTTCTCTTCCGGTTGCGGCTCGTAATCTTCCCAAAGCGGGACGATTGTCAGATGTTGCGAGATTTTAACGGGCTTGTAGTACTGCTTCCACGAATGGGCCCAGTCCTCTTCATCCATCTCGACGACCGTCACGTCACCGGTGCCGATATCGAGCACATGGCGCAAACCGTCCACTTCTTTTTTGAACGCGGCGAGCGTGTCTTGGAAATCACCTGAGGCCGGGACGTATGCTTTCACATACACACCCGACGTCGGATACGATTCGCGACCCGACACGTCCCAAATCTCGCCGAAATGGTCTTCGGCCATCATTTGGTCGTAATCTTCAACGTCCTCGATGACGACCCCTTGTGCCCCCACTTCATGTAGTAAATTCGATACGGCTTCGACTGCCTGCTGTGTCGTGTGGACACAAATTTCAGACCATTTCATTGTTTGAACACGCTCCTTTTACTGGCTAAAAAACTTCTTCATCTTTTGAAACAGGCCATGTTGTTCTTCGACGCCTGCTTCTCCGCTAATCTCTTCGAATTCACGGAGCAATTCTTTTTGACGGTCGGTCATATTCGTCGGCGTCATGATGACGATATTGACGTACTGGTCGCCGTTGCCGCCGCCGCGGACGCTCGGCATCCCTTTGCCGCGCAATCGGAATCGCGAACCGGTCTGCGTGCCGGCAGGAACTTTCAAACTCACTTTACCGTGGACGGTCGGAACTTCGAGTTCCGCACCGAGTGCGGCCTGAGCGAACGTGACCGGCATCTCCATCGTGATATGTTGGTCGACCCGTTCAAAGATTTCATGCGCCCGGACCCGGACGACGATATACAGGTCACCGGCTGGGCCGCCGTTAAAGCCTGGACCACCTTTGCCTGATAGACGGATCTGTTGACCGTTGTCAATCCCGGCTGGAATCTTGACTTCGACTTGCTTCTGTTTCTTCACATGGCCAGAGCCGTGACACGTCTCACATTTTTCTTTAATCGTCTTCCCGCTACCGTGACATTGGCTACACGTCCGCTGATTGACCATCCGGCCGAGGATCGTGTTCTGTTCGACCGTCTCGACACCGCTGCCGCCACAACGGCTACACGTATCCGGTTTCGTTCCCGGTTTGGCGCCGCTGCCCATGCACGTGTCACATTCGACTTCGATTTCAAGGTCGATGATTTCCGTCTTGCCGGTCACACTTTCCATGAAATCGAGATCGACGACGTATTGATAGTCCTCGCCGCGTCGCGGGGCGTTCGGATCTTGACGACGTCCACCGCCGCCACCACCGAAGAACATATCAAAGATGTCACCGAAGCCACCTTGGAAGTCGCCACCGCCGCCGAATTGACTGGCCCCTTCAAAACCGAAACGGTCGTATTGGGCCCGTTTCTGCTCGTCTGACAACACTTCGTACGCTTCACCGAGTTCTTTGAACTTGTCGGCCGCATCCGGCTCTTGGTTGATGTCAGGGTGATATTGGCGTGCCAGCTTGCGATAGGCACGCTTGATGTCTTGCGCCGAGGCCGATTTATCTAGGCCAAGCACTTCATAATAATCTCGTTTCGCCACGTTACTCTCTCCTCTACACTGTCTAAACTAAAATTCTACCGAATCTACCTTAACATGGAAAGAGCCAAAGCAGAAACCTGCTTTGGCGCTCTCCTCTCTATCGGTTGCCTTATTTGCGATCGTCGAGATCTTCAAACTCAGCGTCGACGACGTTGTCGTCTTTCGCTTCCGTCTGCGTCTCGGCACCTTCAGCACCTTGCTGTTCAGCCATGTTCGCATATACTTTTTGCGTCAACTCTTGCACGACGTTCGACAATTCGTCTTTCGCCGTACGGATGGCTTCGAGGTCTGTGCCTTCGAGTGCCGTTTTCGCTTTTTCTTTCGCAGCTTCAGCGCGCTCTTTGTCGGTAGCGTCGACTTTGTCGCCGAGGTCTTTGATCGCCTTGTCCGTTGCGAAGACGAGTTGGTCCGTCTCGTTGCGAAGTTCAGCCTCTTCTTTACGCTGTTTGTCAGCTTCCGCGTTCGCTTCCGCTTCTTTCACCATGCGCTCGATTTCAGCCTCGTCGATACCTGAAGACGATTGAATCGTAATCGACTGCTCTTTGTTCGTACCGAGGTCTTTCGCCGATACGTGAACGATTCCGTTCGCATCGATGTCGAATTTGACTTCGATTTGTGGCACACCACGTGGTGCCGGCGGAATGTCCGTCAATTGGAAGCGGCCGAGTGTCTTGTTGTCTGGTGCCATCGGACGTTCCCCTTGGAGGACGTGGATGTCTACCGCTGGCTGGCTGTCAGCCGCTGTCGAGAAGACTTGTGATTTCGAAGTCGGGATCGTCGTGTTGCGGTCGATCAACTTCGTCATCACGCCACCCATCGTCTCGATACCGAGCGAGAGTGGGGTCACGTCAAGAAGAACAACGTCTTTGACGTCACCGGCAAGGACACCACCTTGGATGGCAGCACCGAGGGCGACGACTTCATCCGGGTTCACGCCTTTGAACGGTTCTTTCTTCGTGAAGTCTTGAATCGCTTTTTGAACCGCTGGGATTCGTGTCGAACCACCGACGAGGATGATTTTGTCGAGGTCAGACGGTGTGAGACCCGAGTCTTTCAATGCGCGGCGTGTCGGCTCCATCGTGCGCTCGACGAGATCGGCTGTCAACTCTTCGAATTTCGCACGTGTGAGTGTCGTTTCAAGGTGAAGCGGACCAGCTGCTCCGGCCGTGATGAACGGAAGGCTGATGTGCGCGCTCGTCACACCTGAAAGGTCTTTTTTCGCTTTCTCGGCTGCATCTTTCAAACGTTGAAGCGCCATCTTGTCTTGAGCGAGGTCGATGCCGTTCTCTTTTTTGAATTCAGCTACGAGATAGTCGATGACTTTTTGGTCAAAGTCGTCTCCACCGAGACGGTTGTCGCCTGCTGTTGCGACAACTTCGAATACGCCGTCGCCAAGTTCGAGAATCGAGACGTCGAACGTACCGCCACCGAGGTCATAAATCAAAATCGTGTGGTCTTCACCTTTATCGAGACCGTAAGCGAGTGCAGCTGCCGTCGGCTCGTTGATGATCCGTTTGACGTCGAGACCAGCGATTTTCCCTGCATCTTTCGTCGCTTGACGCTCCGCATCGTTGAAGTAGGCAGGAACTGTGATGACCGCTTCTGTCACCGATTCACCGAGGTAGTCTTCAGCATCTTTTTTCAATTTCTGCAAAATGATTGCCGAGATTTCTTGCGGCGTGAACTTCTTGCCGTCCACTTCGACCGTATGCGACGTTCCCATGTGACGCTTAATCGATTGAATCGTGTTCGGGTTCGTGATGGCCTGACGTTTCGCCACTTCTCCGACTTGACGCTCTTCGCCTTTGAATGCGACGACAGATGGCGTCGTACGGTTCCCTTCCGCGTTCGAGATGACGACTGCTTCGCCACCTTCCATGACTGCCACACATGAGTTCGTTGTACCTAAGTCGATTCCGATAATTTTACCCATTGTCTATTCCTCCATCTAATTAAGTAATGTTATTCTGAGACTTTTACCATGCTCGGACGAATGACGCGTCCGTGCATCGTGTACCCTTTTTGAAGCTCCATCGTCACGATGCCCGATTCGAACTCATCGCTCGGCTCTTGCATGACCGCTTGATGATAGTTCGGGTCGAACGGTTGACCGACCGCTTCAATCACTTCGACGTTCTCACCGTTCAAAACATCGAGTAATTGGCGGTGAATCATGTCGACGCCCGCTTGAATCTGCTTGGCGTCGTCCGAAGTCGCCTCGACTTGGAGCGCGCGCTCGAAGTTATCGATGAGCGGAATCAACTTTTCGACGACCGTCTGTGACGCGAACTTCACGCGTTTCACGTTCTCTTCGTTCGTCCGGCGACGGAAGTTATCAAAGTCCGCACGGATGCGGAGCTCGCTCGCTTTGAGTGCGTCGATCTCTTTTTGTAAATCTGTCCCTTCAGAAGTTTCTTCCACAAACTCAACATTTGAAACCTCTTCTGCTTCGACAGCCTCTGTCTGGTTCGGATCAAAATCTTTTTCTTCGAGCACTTCTTCTGGTTCTGGCCCGTTTTGCTTGTCAGTTGTCATAATGAGGCTCCTTTCCATCACTCTTCTAATTTCGTTCGCCGTAACGCTTCAATGATTTGTCCCATCATTTGGACACCGTGTCGATAGTCCATCCGGGTCGGTCCGATCATGGCGATTGTCCCGAACGTCTTCCCGTCGAGCGTATAGTCCGACGTGATGACGCTACAATTTTGAAGCGCGACGATGCCATTCTCGCTACCAATGCTCACATAAATTTCGCGGTTTGGCAACGATTCGAGCCAGTCGGTCAACCGTTCCTGTTCATCGATCCATTCGAGGAACGGACGCAACGTGTCGAGCGTCTGAAACTCGGGTTGGTTGAAGATGTTCTTCTTCCCCCCTAAATAAAGCGAAGCAGGATGTTGGACTTCGATGGTCGATTGAATGAGTTGCATCATGAACTCAAATTGTTCCTGGTGCGCGAGTCGAAGTTTGGCCACTTCTTCCCCGATTCGGAACTTCAGCTGACCGAGTGGAGTCCCTTTGAGACGATCGTTCAAGAAACGAATCGTCTGTTCGACCAAGTCAGGCGCCATCGGAGAGTCGAACACGACCGTCCGATGTTCGACATGGCCTTGATCGGTCACAATCAAGACGACGCCGCGCCGTTCGTCGAGCGGCATCAAATCGATTCGGGCCAGACGATTCATCTGGCTGTTCGGACCGAGTGCCACCGTCGTATAGTTGGTCAAATCAGAGAGCAGGTCAGCGGCTTGACGGATGAGCACTTCCGACTCTTGGGCCGAAGCGCGCAGTCGTTCACCGAGACGATACGTCTCGCGCTCGTCGATGATTTTCGTCTCGACGAGATGGTCGACATAATACCGATAGCCGATTTCGGACGGGATGCGTCCGGCCGACGTATGCGGCTTTTCAATCAAACCCATGTCTTCTAAATCGGCCATATCGTTGCGGATCGTCGCCGAACTGAATGATAAGTCATCCCGCTTCGATAACGTCCGCGACCCGACCGGTTGGGCCGTCTGAATATAATCATCGATGATTGCTCGTAAAATGAGCAATTGTCTCTCTGTCAGCACAACATCACTCCTCTCTGAAGGATTGGCCTCGCTTTATTAGCACTCATATTTACTGAGTGCTAATCACACTTCAAATATTATCATGTTCTCCTCATTTGTCAATTCATTCGGCTCATTTTTTCCAGTCCGTTCAAGCGTTCGGATATGCATGTTTCGTCAACATTCGGTATGATACGAAATGAGGTGATTAGATGTTTACAACACAACAATTCGACGTATTCACGCAAGACGGACTCGACGCCCGGATGGCCGGGATCCGCTCCGAGATTCAACCGCTGTTCCACCGGATTTATGACGAGGTCGGTCCTCAGCTCGAAGCCGACGTCGGCATCCCGCTCTATCTGCACGTCGCCAAGCATGCCCGCCGGACGGTCAATCCGCCGAAGGACACATGGATGGCGATTTGCCATGACAAACGCGGCTATAAGAAACATCCCCATTTTCAGGTTGGGTTATTCGACGACCGCGTCTTTGTCTGGCTCGCCTTCATCTATGAGATGCCGAACAAGGAAGCAATCGGCCGCCGACTCATGGCACTCGACTTCAAATCGGATTTCCCTGACTTCCATATCGCCGGGGACCATATGAAGAAAGACGCGTTTTTAATCGAGGATGTGTCATCCGAATCGATTGAGACGATGACGGAACGCTTCGCGACCGTGAAGAAAGCTGACTTCTTAATCGGCCGCCAACTTCCGGCCGATGCGTCGATTCTTCAAAATGAAGCCGCCTTCCTGGCGCTCGTCGAGGATACGTTCAGCCGGCTCATGCCGATTTATCGTGACCTCGTGTTATAACCGAAACAAAGGGCGAACCCGCATTGGGTTCGCCCTTTTATCGTTCAGTTAGACACTTGCGCTTGCGAGTCGTTCCATTTCGCTTCACCGATGAAGGCCGCGAACGCCTCATTGGCGAGCGGGAGCCCCGACTCGGTCAAGCGGACGTGTGTCTCCGTCGTCTCAATCAACCGTTTCGCCTCGAGCTCCGACAAGACGTGCCCGAACACCGAACGCATCGACACACCATACTTCGACTCGAACGTCGCAAACGACACGCCTTGGCGCATCCGGAGTCCGAGGAACAG
Source organism: Exiguobacterium sp. J17977 (assembly GCF_018616375.1). Taxonomy (GTDB): domain Bacteria; phylum Bacillota; class Bacilli; order Exiguobacteriales; family Exiguobacteriaceae; genus Exiguobacterium; species Exiguobacterium mexicanum. The sequence continues at coordinate 268,220 of NZ_JAEQBB010000004.1, forward strand.
CTCTTCTTCCATCTTCTCGACCGTCTCGAGCGTCGTCGTATTGCGGACCGGTAACCCCTCCGCTTTGATATAGTGCGGAATCGGGGCGATGTTCGCCCGACGTTCCCCGTTCAAATAACTGTGCGCGCCGGCGCCGAAGCCGTAATACTCTTCGTTGCGCCAGTACACTTGGTTATGACGGCTCTCCCGTCCTTCAAGGCTATAGTTTGAAATCTCATATTGTTTCAATCCACGCCGTTCGAGCGTCTCCATCACTTTTAAATACATTGCGACTTCGATATCTTCGCCCGGAAGGCGCAGCTTCCCTTTTCGCTCTTGAATCGCGAACACGGTGTGCGGTTCGAGAATCAACGAATAGGAGGACACGTGTTGAATCGGGAGCTGGAACGCCAAGTCGAGGTCGCGCTCAATCTGCTCGAGCGTCTGTTCCGGCAACCCGAACATCAAGTCGATTGAGATGTTATCGAATCGCTTCGCCGCTTCCGTCACGGTCGCGAACACGTCATCGGCCCGGTGTGTCCGGCCGATGCGCTCGAGTCCGCCGTCGTCGAACGTCTGGACGCCGAAACTGACGCGGTTGACCCCGCCTTGTTTCATCGTGTCGAGCTTTTCCGCACTGACGAAGTTCGGGTTCGCCTCGACCGAGTATTCTAAATTCGGGGACGCGAGCGGGAGCAGATGACGCGCGACCATGTCCATCAGTCGTTTCATCTGCGCCTCATTGAGCGCCGTCGGTGTCCCACCGCCGATAAAGATTGTCTCGATCGTATCGGTCGGATATTGTTCGAGCGAGAGTTTGATTTCTCGTTCAAGTGCATCTAGATAGTCATCAACCGGTTGGTTCTTCAAGAACACCTTGTTGAAATCGCAGTAATAACAAATATGTTCACAAAATGGAATGTGAAGATATACGGCTTTAGCCATGGCGGCCACCCCTTTCTTCTCTTCCATTTATAACGCTTTTCACGTCGTGACGCCACTCTGCACGTTCAATCGAACCGATGAATGAACAGACCGCTCTTCAATTTCGGTTCGAACCACGTCGATTTCGGCGGCATTTGACCGCTCTCATCGGCGACGCGCATCAGCTCTTCCATCGCCGTGGCGTGGCACGTCAACACGACGACGTCATCACGTTCAGCCAAGTCGGCAAGACGTGTCGGCGCGTCCTTGCCACCGATGAAATCGATTCGATGATCAGTGCGAACGTCCGTGACGTGAAAATATGGTTCGAGCACATCCCGTTGCAACGTCGCGACATCGAGTACCGTCGTCGTCTGTCGTTTTTTGAGCACGTGATGTTCACCGCGATACGACAAGCCGAACGTGCCTCGTTCATTCGGCACTTGCAACTCAGCCACTGGTTCGATGTCATATGAGAAAGCGAGACCATCGAGTAGCGCCATCACTTCTTCCGGGGCCACTTGATTCAAAATCCGGTGATACGGCAAAATCGTCAGCTCATCGCTCGGGAACAAGACACCGAGGAAGTGGTCCCGCTCTTGTTTCGATTCCCCTTCATGAATCGGGCTACGCGCGACGACGGCTGCGGCCTTGGCCCGATGATGCCCGTCGGCGATGTAGATGGCCGGGATGCTGGCCCCTAGCATGATGACGCGTGCTTGATGCTTGGACGGCACGGCATAACCTTCATGGACGACACCTTGACTGTCTGTGAAGGCGAACAACGCCTCTCCTGTCGTCGCGTCGTCCAAGATGCGACGCAATCCCTCGTCCGGCGCGTGGCTCATCAAAATCGGGCCGGTGTGCGCTTTCGTCGCTGCTACGTGCTCGACGCGTTCGCGTTCTTTCACGGCACGGGTGTGCTCATGAATCTTGATGCGACCGGCCTCATAATCGGTCACCGAGAATGTGGCGACGAGCCCTGTCTGGACACGCCCTTGATCGGTGAGCCGATACACGTAAAACCCGTGGGTCCGTTCGGTCAACTCGCTCTCGTAAAGCCGTTCGAGCTCATGTCGGGCCCGTTGTCCCCACGCCTCGAGCGGCATGTCCGCCGCGAACACTTCTGGTTTATCGACCGCAAGGAACGAGTCGGGACGCAGTTCGACGTCCTCACGTGCTTGTTCGATGCTGACGATATCGTACGGGTCGGCGGCGACGTTCTCGGGATGGGTGGGCATGTATGGGGCAAACGGTTTGAATACGACCATGATCATTCCTCCTTAAAATTCGCGGACGCGCATGACGCCCTCGATGTCGTACAGGGCGTGCACAGATAGCGTCTCATGTTTATGGTTGTCGATGTCAATCAACGTATAGGCCACGTCGTTGCGGCTCCGGTTGACCATGTTGTCGATATTGATTCCGTTCTCGGCGAGCCGGCTCGCGATTTGACCGACCATGTTCGGTACGTTCAAATGGAGCACGGCCAAACGCCGCTTGCCGACGTAAGGGAGTTCCGTGTTCGGGAAATTGGCCGAGTTTCGGATACTACCGGTCTCGAGATACAGTTTGAGCGTATCGACGGCTTGAATCGCACAGTTCACCTCAGACTCGTGAGTCGAGGCGCCGAGGTGCGGGAACGCGACGACTTGCGGATGTCCGAGTAGCGTTTGTTTCGGGAAGTCGGTGATGTAGGTCGCCACGTTATCATCGAGCGCTTCTAACAAATCGGCGTCATTCACGAGTTCACCCCGAGCGAAATTCAAAACGGTGGCGCCCGGTTTCATCTGCTTGAACCACGTCGCATCAATCATGTGGCGCGTGTCATCCGTGAGCGGCATATGAATCGTCAGGATGTCGACGTCGGCGAGCAACTCACTCAACTGCTTCGCCCGTTTCACTTGTTGGGAGATATTCCAGGCCCCATCGACCGATAAGTGCGGGTCGTACCCGATGACGTCGATGCCGAGATGAAGCAAATCGTTCGCGAGCGATGCCCCGATCGCACCGAGACCGACAATGCCGACTCGCTTGCCTCGCAATTCGGACCCGACGAAGCGCCGTTTCTGTTGCTCCATCGCTTCTTCGAGCGACGTCTGATCGGCAAACGTGTGGTCGTTGACCCAGTTCACCCCTTCTAAAATCGGACGGACCGATAATAGCATGCTGGCGAGCACGAGTTCTTTGACCGCGTTCGCATTCGCACCCGGCGTATGGAACACGACGACCCCTTGACGGGCGAGCCGGTCGAGCGGAATATTGTTCACACCGGCACCGGCCCGGGCGATGGCGAGCAAGTAAGGCGGGATATCCGCCTGATGGACGTCATGGCTCCGAATGACCCAGGCGTCGGCTTGTTCGGCGTCATTAACGGCATACTCGCTCGGCTCGAAACGCCGTAACCCGTCTTCTGCGATTTGATTATACGTTTTTATATGAAACATCTTTTCCCTCCTGTTCAAACTCATGCATCACATCGATGAGACGCTTCACGCCTTTGAGCGGCATCGCGTTGTATAGACTGGCTCGCAGGCCGCCGACAGAACGATGACCCCCGAGCTCGATTAACCCGCGTGTCTCGGCGAATCGTTGAAACGCCCGGTCCGTCTCGGCATCCCCTGTCGTGAACGGAATGTTCGTCAGCGACCGTTGCTTGCCCGAGACGACAGCATGAAACAAAGGCGATGCATCCAAGGCGTCATACAACAGCCCACTCTTCTCGACGTTGCGCCGTTCCATCGCCTCGACCCCGCCTTCTCCCTCGACCCAGGCGAGCACGCGCTCGGCGACGTACAGACTGAACGTCGATGGGGTGTTGAGCAGCGTATCGACATGTTTGCTGTAAGCAAGGTATGACGGCAAATCACGGTCGACAATCAACGCGCGACGGATGATGATGAGCGTCAATCCCGCCGGTCCAATATTTTTTTGGGCACCGGCGTATAACAGGCCATAGCGTTTGACGTCAATCGCTTCCGCCAAGATGTTCGACGAGACGTCGGCGACGAGCGGGACGTCCGTGTCTGGGAGCTCCGTATAACGCGTCCCTTCAATCGTGTTGTTCAACGTCACATGGAGATAATCGGCGTCCGTAATCGTCTCCGGCCATGCAGGAAGCTCACGATACTTGACCGCTGCCGAACTGCCGGCGACGACGACCTCACCGAAGTGTTTCGCGTCAGCGATCGCCTTCTTCGACCAAATCCCGCTGTCGAGATAGGCGAAGCGGCCGGTCTCGCGCAGATTCATCGGCACCATCGAGAATTGCAACGTGGCCCCGCCTTGAAGAAACAGGACGGCATAGTCATCAGGAATATCCATCAATCGACGTAATCGCGCCTCGAGCTGCTCGACGATTGTGGCGAACGTGTCGGAACGATGACTCATCTCGACAATGGACATCCCTTGTTTATAGGAAAGAAACTCGGCTTGCACTTCACGTAAGACCGGTTCCGGCAAGACGCCCGGCCCGGCTGAAAAATTATAGACCACCGCCACTCCTCCTCTTCCTCTATATATCTGTAAGTACGTACTATTCCGTGCCCGACCTACCGAATCCTGCCAAATGACAAAAATCGCCCTTATCCGGAGATAAGGGCGAACGATTATTCTTCGTCCATCGACAAGACGGACATGAACGCTTCTTGCGGCACTTCGACGGAACCAACCATCTTCATGCGCTTTTTACCTTCTTTTTGCTTCTCGAGCAATTTACGTTTCCGCGAGATGTCACCGCCGTAACATTTGGCGAGGACGTTCTTACGGAGTGCCTTAATTGTCGACCGGGCCACAATCTTCGTTCCGACCGCTGCTTGAATCGGCACTTCGAACTGCATCCGCGGGATGAGTGCTTTCAGCTTCTCGACGATGACTTTCCCACGTTCGTAGGCGAAATCACGGTGTACGATGAAGCTCAAGGCATCGACGAGCTCGTTGTTGAGGAGGATATCCATCTTGACGAGTCGCGACGGACGATAACCGATCAAGTCGTAATCGAGTGACGCATACCCTTTCGTGCTCGACTTCAACTGATCGAAGAAGTCGTAGACGATCTCACTGAGCGGGATGTCGTACGTGATTTTGACGCGGGTCGTGTCGATATATTGCATATCGATGAAGCTGCCGCGTTTCTTCTGACAGAGCTCCATGATGGCACCGACATAATCGTTCGGTGTCATGATGGCCGCTTTGACGTATGGCTCTTCAATCGATTCAACTTTTTGCTGTTCTGGCATCTTCGACGGGTTATCGACGTGGACAACCTCGCCAGCCGTCGTCGTGACGTGATAGATGACCGACGGAGCCGTCGTAATCAAATCGATGCCGAATTCGCGTTCGATTCGCTCTTGAATGATCTCCATATGGAGCATGCCGAGGAATCCGCTGCGGAATCCGAAGCCGAGCGCCTGTGACGTCTCCGGCTCGAACTCGAGCGCCGCATCCGACAACTGAAGCCGTTCAAGCGCTTCACGCAAATCGTTGTACTTCGCCGCGTCAATCGGATAGAGGCCGCAGTACACCATCGGGTTCATCTTCCGATAACCCGGAAGCTGTTCCGTCGACGGGTTTTTGGCGAGGGTGATCGTGTCACCGACACGAACGTCGCCGACGGTTTTAATCGATGCCGAAAGCGTCCCAACGTCCCCGACATTCAATTCTTTCACCGATAACGGTTTTGGTGTCGAGACGCCAAGGTCCGTGACTTCGAACGATTTACCCGTCGACATCATTTGTACCTTGTCTCCGACTTTGACCGACCCGTTGACGATTCGAATCGAAGCGACGACGCCGCGATAGGCGTCATAATACGAGTCGAAAATCAACGCCTGAAGCGGCGCTGACGGATCTCCCGTCGGTGCCGGGACGAGCTCGACGATCTGTTCGAGAATCTCTTCAATCCCGATGCCCGCTTTGGCCGAAGCCGGTACGGCATCACTCGCATCCAAACCGATAACGTCCTCAATCTCTTGACGGACGCGTTCGACGTCCGCAGACGGCAAATCGATTTTGTTGATGACCGGGATGATTTCCAAATCGTTATCGAGTGCGAGATAAACGTTCGCGAGCGTCTGGGCTTCAATCCCTTGTGCCGCATCGACAACGAGGACAGCCCCTTCACATGCTGCGAGTGAACGTGACACTTCATACGTGAAGTCGACGTGTCCCGGTGTATCGATCAAGTGAAGGATGTACTCTTCTCCGTCTTTTGCGGTATAGTTCAATTTAACGGCGTTCAACTTGATGGTAATCCCACGTTCCCGTTCGAGATCCATCGCATCAAGCGTCTGTTCTTTCATTTCACGCGCCGTGAGCGCACCTGTTCTCTCGAGAATCCGGTCAGCGAGCGTCGACTTCCCATGATCGATGTGGGCGATGATGGAAAAGTTCCGAATCTTCTTCTGACGATTCTCTAATTCTTGTTTGTTCATATATGGGTTCACCTATCCTTCTCATGCATACCGTGTCATTATATCAAAATCCTAAGTTAATGTGTACGACCTACTTCAACAATACCACATATAGTTTTCAGAATAATCATCAAGTGGTTGCTTTTCGAATAAGCGTTTGCTACAATTGTGCTTGTTCTGTTGAATGATTACTTGAAGTAATAAGAACATACACTTTCTTGTTTCAGGGGGTGACAAAACAATGGCAAACATCAAATCAGCAATCAAACGTGCAAAAACTTCTGAAAAGCGTCGCGTCGCGAACTCGCAAGAGAAAGCAGCAATGCGTACAGCAGTGAAACGTGTTGACGCTCTCGTACTCGAAGGAAACAAAGAAGCTGCTCAAGAAGCTTTCGTCCTCGCTACGAAGAAAATCGACAAAGCTGCAGCAAAAGGTCTTATCCACCAAAACAAAGCTGGCCGTGACAAATCACGTCTTGCAGCTCGCATCGCAGCTCTCTAATTAGAGACTAAAACGAAACAGCCGCCTCCATTAGGAGCCGGCTGTTTTTTGGGTTCGCATGACATAATGGGTCCCGATTTCAGGAATCTCGAACGGTTCGCCCACGACGACGAGCCCGTTCCGCTCATAAAAACGGACTGCCACTTCTCGGGCGTTGCACCACCACGACTCATTGACCGCTTCATGCAACGCCTGTAAAAACGACGAGCCAATCCCTTGACCAGCAGATGTCGGGTCAGTCGCCATCCCTCTGAGTTGGTAAGGCACCGTCTGATCATCGAAGTCACGCCCCACTTCCATCACGGTCGCGATGGACACGACACGTCCATCTTCGACCCAGGCGAAGTGACGCGTCGTCTCCGCGTCATCCCCTTCAAAATAACACGTCTCCACCGGCAAACCGGGCCGCAACACTTCATGCCGAAGCGGAATCACCGCTTCTAACCCTACTTCCTGTAACCCCATGTCCTCACCTCACAGTAATGTCAATTGACAGACGAGCGTGTCAAACATGATTTGCTTGTCACCCCGTCCCGTCTTCATCGCCTCATCCGCGTCGGCAATCAACGTCAGTGCCCGTCCGAGCTGAGCCTCTGAAAAATTACGGCTCGCTTGCGAAGCCAGTTTCACCGTATACGGATGCGCCCCGATTTTCGAGGCGATTTGCTTCTCGCCATACCCCTTCTCCGTCAGCTGTTTGGCAAGATACATATTCCGATACTGTCGCGCGAGGAGCGCCAACAAACCAATCAACTCTTGCCCTTGCTTCTCTAAATCACGGACGAGCCGAAGCGCCGCATCCGCACGCCGGGCCACTAAAAATTCAGACAGTTGAAACACGTTGTCTTCAAGTGTCCGCGGAACGAGATCGTTGACGATCTCAATCGGGATCTCAGCCCCCTCACTCGCGTACAGTTGCAACTTCTCGAGCTCGCGAACGAGTTTGCCCCAATCATCCTGACAGAGGAACAATAGCCGCTCGACGGTCGCCCGCTCCATTTTCTGGCCGCGCCGGTTCAATTCGTCGCCGACGTAACGCATCAGCTCCGACTGGCTCGGCTTTTTCGCCTCGAGCACGATGGCCCGCTCTTTCAAACGCTTGACGACTTTTTTCCGTTCGTCGAGCTTCTCCGCCTCGATGATAAAGACGAGCACGGAGTAAGGCGCCGGTTGTAATGCGTATTCGGTCAACCGCTCGACGTTTTGCTTCTGCTTCTCTTTTGCCCCCGTCAAAAACTGGGCTTGTTTGACGATGACGGTCCGATACTCGCTAAAGAACGGCACCGTCTCCGCCTCATCGAGCGCCGTGTCGAGTGACGTCTCGTGCAAGTCGAGCTGCATGACATCAAAGTGGTCACCAGATGGATTGGCCGCTTTGATAATGGCCCGTTCCCACGTCTCTAGCAAATATTTTTCTGTCCCAAACAGGACGTACACGTTCGACAGCTTTCCGTTATGCAGCCACGGTTCATTCAAAACACACACCACTTTCACAATTTATTCTTATCTAAACATAGATTATCCTTCACTGATTCGCTATACTTAGGACGGAACCATTTCAAGGAGGGACTCACTATGCATATTAACTCTGTTCGCCCACAAAGCGAAAACCCGTTCGAGAACGACGTACAGTGCAAACGTAACGATGCTATCGATTCAGCAATCGGCTTCATCGTCCCGTTCGGCTTTTTCTTCACCATCTTCGCGATTGGTGTCCTCATCAAGTTCTTGAGCTTATAAGTCAGTCAGAAAGCGATTGCCCCGGGGGAGCAATCGCTTTTTTAGTTTATCATAGTTTTTCATGGCGGTACCGCCTTCGTCACAATCCCACGACACCGATTTCGTTCACAGACGACCATCCCGTCCTCGTCCGTCCGTAATACCCGTTTTCCTTCGAGACGTTGCAACGTGTCAAGATGCGGATGTCCGTAACGATTATTCCGGCCGACACTGATGATGACCCATTCCGGATTGATTCGGTTCAACAGCGCCTCACTCGACGATGTGTTCGACCCATGATGCCCTAGCTTGAACACATCGACGTCAACGGTCGGAATCATCTCTTCCCGCGTGTCCGGTAAATCCCCAGTCAATAAATACGTGAGCGCCCCAACCTGCATGAACAGCGACACCGAGTTCGCATTCTCGTCCTCGCCTGCCTCTCCCGGAGCGACGACCCACATCCATGGATACGGCCGGTCCCCACTCGACAGGAGCCGGACCGGGACTTGATAGGCCGCCAGCTCGGCCAGTAACTCGTCTCGTTTGCCTTGATCCGCTACTTCCGCCGACAGCCACACCTCATCGACTTCGATGGACGAGAGCAAACCGGACAGTCCGCCGACGTGATCATGATCGGCATGGGTAAGCAACAAGAAGTCGAGACGCGTCTCCCCTCGTTTCCATATGTACGGGGCGACGACGTCCGCTCCCGGGTCATACGTGGACCGTTTCGATTCCTTCGGGTCTTGAAACACCCCGCCGACATCAATCACTCCCGTCACCTCGCCATACTCGACGACGACGGCATCGCCTTGTCCGACGTCTAAAAACGTGACGCGCGGCGCTTCGGCCCATTCGAGGACAGCATGCATGAGCAAGAGCGCAATCACGGCCAACCCCCAACCGCTCCACCGTTTCCACTCAAGGAGCATCAATCCGCCCCATAGGACGACAGCGAGACCAAGAGCGTGCCAAAACGTAAACTCATGCAACGGGAGCCAAGGCCGCCAGTCGTGATGCAGGGCAAACGTCCCATTCAGGCCATCGAGAATCGGATGCAGGAGCGGCTCTGCGGTCGGTACAATATACGCGAACAGGGCGAGCGGAATGACGACCCAGGAAATTAAGAAAGCGCCGACGACGTTATACACGGGTGCCAACACCGATATAACCGGTTGAACGGGCCATAACAAGATAAGCCCGAACCATTGGGCGTATACGGCCAGTCCGAACGGTCCGGTCCAAATCGAGCGTGTCACGAGCAAGAACAACGTCATCGCGACCGTCAACTGAAACCCTAAGTTCCAAAACAAATACGGTTGCAACGCGAGCAAGAACGCAGCGCACCAACTGAGCAGCCGAATCGGGTCGCGGACACGGTAACCGAACAGTGACAACACAAGCAGCACATCGGCGACGAGCACGGCCCGCGCCACCGGCGGCGAAAATCCGGTCAACCATCCGAACGACGTGACCGCCACGAGAATCAACAGCGTCTTCGTCTCTCGTCGGAGCGGCAACGGTCGCGTCGACCAACGCAACCCGAGCACGAGGAGCGCGATATGTGACCCGGAGATGACGAGCAGGTGAAGCAGACCAGTCACCCGGTAAGAGAACGAGGTATCCTCGTCGAGCAACCGACTATCGCCGAACAATAACGCCTCCATATAAAGCGCCACATCCGGCCGATACGTCGTCTCGATTCTCGCGAGCTGTCGTTCCTTCCAACGTAGCATCCGTCCACTCATGCCGGTACTCGGACGACACGCCTCGATGGCGACGTCATTCCCTTTGAACGCAAGTCCGGCCCCATACGCCCAAGCCGCCTCGTCGAACCCGCCCGTATTGCGCAGCGGGGCGAACGGGGTCTGCGTGAACGTGACGAGGCACGTCTCTCCCGGACGACCGAGCGCGAGGTCACGACCGGTCAACACGCCTTCCGTCCCGTCGATTTGTCCGTACAGACGTGCCGATTGGCCATTATCGCGCCGGCTCTCGATAGCGAATAGGTAAGGACCGTCCGCCGACAACGGTTCGGCATCAGGACGTACGAACACGAACAGGGCGAGCAGGACGGCACCGACGTGCGCATAGACGGATTGACCACGCCAAGTGAAGGTGATGGCGCCGGACAACAGGAGGCAGAGGGCAACTGATCCGTGTATCCCGGCAATGAGTAAGCTGATTGGCAACAATGGATACAGTGGCATGTCATGGAACCAAGAGATAACCTTCCATGCTTTCTAACGTCTTCTCCCCGAACCCTTTGACGTTGCCGATCTCCTCATATGACTTGAACGGCCCATGCTGTTTCAAATGATTGAGAATCGCCTCGGCTTTGGCCGGACCGATGCCCGGTACGGTCATCAATTCGTCCTTCGTCGCACTGTTGACATGTACCCCGTTCGTCCCCCCGCTCGCTTCTTCAGCGGCCGGCACAACGACCGTCTCCCCTTTTTTCGGGACGCTCACTTTCGTCCCATCGACGAGCAATTGGGCCAAATTCAATTGTTCGGGATCAGCCTCGGCCGTCAAGACGGCGAGAGACAACACATCCCCGACACGCGCCCCTTGCGGCATCGTATACATATCGGGTGACTCGACCGCCCCGGTCACATAGACGACGATTTCGGTCGGGACGCTCGGCTCGACTTCCGGCTCGGGTGTCGCCACGAACTGTTCGACCATCGGCGTCTCCGGTTCTTTCGAGTAAAACATATAGCTCACCCCAATGAATAATCCGACGAGCAGCACGACGACATACCGTCTCCACTTTTCCATACGTCTCCTCCTCGCATGAGTCTCCTCTATAGTATGAGGAAAAGGGCATCGCTGCGCCCGATCCGCCTTTGACGTTTCTGACGCGCTTATGACCCAGATGGACATGTGTCTCATCTGCTTCGAGACGACAAAAAAGAGACAAGCCGAAACTTGTCTCAGTGCTCTTCAAAATGTTGGACTTGGCTCGCAAGTGCGGCGGCCTGTCCTTCTAACTCTTGCATCAAAGCGAAAATTTGATCGAAGCTCGCTTGCTGTTCTTTCATCGAGGCCGCGACTTCTTCATTGCCCGCCGCGAGTTCTTCGGTCACGCCGCTCACTTCCTCGACCCGTTTCAACACGTTCGTGACTTCCGTGCTCGATGCGACCATCTCGCGCTCGATCGTCCCGACGAACGAGGCGACGTGATCGGTCCGGTCATGGATCCGACTGAACGCCTGCTTCGTCAATCCGAACGCCTCGAGCTGTGCCGTCTGCTCACGACTCGACTCTTCGACCATGTCCGTCAAGCGGACGACCTCATCGCGAATCGTCTGGACGACCCCGAAAATCGAACGGGTCGCCACGTTGCTTTCTTCCGCCAACTTCTTCACTTCGCTGGCGACGACCGCAAATCCGCGTCCGGCTTCCCCGGCGCGTGCCGCCTCGATGGCGGCGTTCAAGGCGAGCAAATTCGTCTGAGCGGCGACGTCTTCCACGAGTTTCGCCATTTTCTCTATCTCTTCGGTCTTCCGAGCGAAGTCATCCATCCGATTGACGAGTGATGCGTTGCGCGCGCTCGAACGCTCTAGAATCGCTTCCTGGTCCGTCAGCGTCTCGATGCCGGCCGCGACTTCACGGGTCATCTCGGTCGTCTGTTCAGTCGTCTGCTTCGTCTGGTTCAAACTCGTCTCGAACGAGGTCGCCATGATGCCAACCGATTCAAGCGTTTCTTGCAGTTCCGTCGCAATCGACTGGGCCCCGTTCGCCATCTCATCGACCGCATTCGTGATGTTCGACGTCGTGCTGACCACGGCCTCGTTTTCGGCGGCCGCCGTCTCCGTCATATCGTTCACTTTCATCGACGTGACACGGATGGACCCGATGACCGTCTGCAGTGACATCGTCATCTCTTGCATGGCGCGCTCTAACCGTCCGATTTCATCACGGCGCGTCGAATCCGGCAACGAAATCAACCGGCCAGCCGCGATTGCTTCCGCCGCCTCGACGTTCCGCTCGAGCGGATGCGTGATCGAGCGGGCAAAAAAGAAGTTATAGACACTGAGTGCGCCGATGACGAAGACCGTCAACAATACCGATACGAGCAGGAGACGTTTCGTCTCGCTCGCCGCTTCGGCCTGTAGCGCCTCATAGAACGTCCCATTTTTCAAGAGAAGCGTGTTCACATCGTTCAACACGCCTTCGAGCTTGGCCGCTTGAATCCGGGCCGCAATCCCTCCAGCCTCGGCCGCCTCCACTTCAGCTTCAATTCGTTCATACTTCGTTGTCGCCCGTTCAAGGTGCGTCGCGAACTCTGGAATTAGATATGTTTGTTTCAATGTTGCGAACGTCTCTGCATTCGTCGCGCGAATGCGCTCGAGTTGCGTCAGCGTCGATTGGCTCATCTGCTCCCCGAGCGATGTCCAAAGCGACTGCTCCTGCAAGAGTGATGTCTCGAGCTGTGACAACTCGATCATTTGCGTCCCATATTGTTCATTGTATGTCTGCAGACGATTGAGCGTCGTCAAGACGTAACTCATCATCAACACAATCAATAAGACCGTGAAGACGGTCGAGAAGATAAACCGTTTCCGTAAGCTCATTTCAGCGTCCCCTCCATCAACTGTTTCTGAAACGCTTCGAACCGTTTCGTCTCGGCTTCGTCAAATTGGACACGACGAAGCGCGGCCAATCCGACACCGCCTTCATCGATTCCGAGTTCGACGTGGGTATTGAACGCCTCGTTCTTGAGTCGATTCGCGATTTCAACGATAGCCAAGTCGACTTGCTTCAACATCGACGTGATGACCGCGTCCGGTGCGATCATCGATTGATCGCTGTCGACACCGATGGCCTTCACACCGTTCCGCTCAGCCGTCTCTAACACACCGACCCCGGTCAGTCCGGCGGCCGCGTATAAGACGTCTGCCCCGGCCTTGATTTGTTTCTCCGCCAACTGACGACCGATTTCAGGTGAGGCGAAATCGTTCGCATAATCGACGAGCATCGTCACATCCTCGTTGACACTTTTCGCCCCAAGTTCGAAGCCGGTCCCAAACTTTTGAATCAGTTCGTTGTCGACGCCCCCGATAAATCCGATTTTGTTCGATTCCGTCTCGAGCCCCGCGACTGCTCCAGCGAGCGCACTACCTTCCGTCTCTTTAAACGTTACGGACATGACGTTTGGTAACGTCGACACCGCATCGATTAACGCGAACTGTTGCTCCGGATGTTCGGCCGCCACCGCTTCCAAGTCCTCTTGACAAGCAAATCCGAGTCCGATGATGACGTCATGCCCGTCGGCGACGAGCTGTTCGAACCCGGCCTTGTACGTTTCCGTCTCTGCAAGCTCGCGGTAATCGACGAACCATTCCCCCGTCTCACGGAGTTGTCCCATGCCGCGCATCGCCGCGTCGCTGAACGATTGATCCCCGAGACCAACATCGGACAAGACGACGCCCATCGATTGACGGGGCTCAACGGTTGCTTCGGGTTGGTCAATCACAGACTGACAACCTGGTAACCAAGTCACACATGCGGCCAACAAGCCGATGATGAGTGATTTCTTCATAATTGCTACTTCCTCTCTCTAATGGTCTGACATCTCACTTATCGTCAGAAATCGATTGAGTTTGAAGCCTTTCATTTTAAATTTAGGTGAATTCGAGTAAAACAAAAAAAGCCACAGACGACGACTTGTCTGTGGCTTCCTGCTTATTCTTCCGTCGCGGCGAACGTCGATTCGCTCAACTCGCGATTCGCACTCGGCTGGACGTTGCCTTTTCCGGCAAAGTTGTCGAGTAAGTCTTTCATGTCGATTCCCGACGACGCTTTGAGCGTTTGTTGTAGCGATGCCATCAAGTCAGTGGCGTAACCTGTGACTTTGCCGGCCCCGCCGTCTTTGCCGCTGCCCGTATCGACGACCGTAATTTTGTCGATATTGCCAAGCGGTGCTGCAATCTGTTTCGCATAGTCCGGAAGCATCTTGACGACCATGTCGAGGATGGCGGCTTGACCATACTGTTCGAACGCTTCGGCAATCTTTTGTTTCGCTTCGGCTTCGGCAAGACCCGTCAAGCGGATAATCTCGGCTTCGGCTTCCCCTTTGGCCCGTTCCGAATCGGCTTCGGCCACACCGGCGAGACGGACCCGTTCGGCGTCGGCTTTCGCTTCCGCTTCGATGCGGTACTTCTCGGCGTCGGCTGCGGCGATTTGACGTGCCTTGTCAGCTTCGGCTGACTGCTCAATCGCATAACGGTCGGCGTCGGCTTTCTTCTTCACTTCTGAATCATACTGTTTCTCACGACGCATGATCTCTTTCTCTTCGAGCTCGATTTGCTTTTGACGCTCGATGATTTGGACCTGCATCTGTTGCTCCGTGACTTCTTGTTTGGCGCGGGCCTCTTCAAGTTCATACGCTTGGTCGGCACGAGCCTTGGCGACGTCTTGTTCACGTCGATACGCCGCGATGCGAAGCTGATTCTCTTTCTCGGCTTCCGCGATTTCTGAGGCGCGTTCGAGCTCTGCTTTCTTCGCGTCCTTCATCGCTTCTGCTTGTTTGATACGCGTCTCTTTGTCCGCTTCGGCCGTGGCGATATCGGCATCTCGTTTCACTTGCGCGATTCGCGGCTTCCCGAGCGATTCAAGATAACCGTTCTTGTCACGAACATCTTTGATGGTGAACGAGACGATGACGAGACCCATCTTGGCCAAGTCTTGTGAGGCGACACGTTGCACTTCTTGTGAGAACTTATCACGGTTCTTATAAATCTCTTCAACTGTCATTGAACCGAGGATCGAACGAAGGTGACCTTCGAGCACTTCTTTCGCCTCGTTCTCGCGTTCGATTTTCGGTTTGCCGAGGAATTGTTCGGCCGCCGTGGCAATCTCACTGATCGAGCCGCCGATTTTGATAATGGCCGTCCCGTCCGCCATGACCGGTACACCTTGCTCGGTATACACTTCTGGTGTTGTCACCTCGAGCTTGCTCGAGAGCAGGCTGAGCGGTTCTGCCTGCTGGAACACCGGCAAGACGAACGTTCCGCCCCCGCGGATAATCTTGACGCGGTTACCGGACGCATCGCTATGGACGTTCTTTTTCCCTAAATAGCTACCGGTGACGATGAGCGCCTCATCTGGTCCGACCGTGCGATATTTCAAGACGAAGACGAAAATCAAGGCAAGTAAGATTACCCCGACGATAATACTGGCTAAAATGGCTGTGCTCATAGATTAAAACTCCTTTCGGATTGTCGGCTCGTCATATTCCATGACGACCGCAATGTTTCGTTCGACTTCGATGATGATGACACGGCGATCACTTGGAATCGCCTTGCCGTCTACACTTTGGGCCGTCTTCAAAATCGAACCGATGACTGATTCGACGAGTACTTCACCGTATCCGCCTTCAGGAACAGGGACGGTCAATCGCCCAACAAGTCCGACGAGCGATTCATCGGTCATCCCAATCGATTCTTCCGCGTTCGACAGCGGTAAGAGGACGAATAAGTACAGGAGCGTCGTGAGCGCGAATGAACCGACGAGGGCGACGGCAAGCCCAATCATCGGTGACACGTGGGCAAGCGCGTTTAAAATCAATCCGATTCCCGCACCGAGTGCTAAAAAGGATAAGATGACCGCGGGATTGAACCAACCATCAAATACATCGAACGCATCTGAAAAAATCATGTACACGAATGTACCGAGACCGGCGATGATGAGTACCCACCAATACAGCTGATCTAACGATTCCATTACCACTCCTCCTCGGCGCGACGCTGTCGTTCGTACGAAAGGACGCGGCGCAAATGTTCGACTTCGAGCGCGAGCGCCTGTTCAATCGTGTCCCACTCTGCCAACGGTCGGCTCGGTTGACCGACCGACTGTCGTACCCGTCCTAACGTCTGCTCGAGACGCAAGCGATCATAGCGGTCGACCGCCTCCATCCGTTCTTGTCGCAGTAGTGACAAATAGTGATCGACTTCTGCCTGTAACGCAATGATTTGCTCGGTCGCCGCTTCCGACGATTCCTGCATGAGCAAGCGACGCACCCTGACTTGATGGGCGATCAGTTTTGCAATCCGAGCTTCAAGCTCGAGAATATGTTTATAGAGAGATTCTGCCTCATCTTCATCCGTGTCATCGCGCCACCACATCTCCGACTCACCTCGCTTCTTTCTTTACTCACTTGTCTATACGTTTCGAGCGAAACTTTGGTTTCAAAATATCTAAAAAAAATGTAAGATTGATTTGCTAGCGTTAGAAAGGAAGTGCTCACATTGGGCAATCAAGTCATTAAATTATCAGCTACCGCCCAGGAGGAACTCATCGCGAGTTATCAGGCCCATTCAGTCAATCCTCCGCCACACGCACGATTCAGTGCCAAAACACCTCAGTGTGTGATTACGGTCTACAATTCGGGTAAAGTCATGTTCCAAGGACGCGATGCCGACACGGAAGCCGCCAAATGGGGAACGAGCATTAAAAAAGAACCGAGTGTTCCGAAAAATGTTTTACCGGAAGGCTTTTCGGACTGGTCTGTCATCGGGAGCGACGAAGTCGGCAAAGGTGATTATTTCGGACCGCTCGTCGTTGTCGCCGCCTACGTGCCAAAAGAGAAAATCGCGCTCGTCAAAGAGCTCGGGGTCAAAGACTCCAAACTGTTGTCGGACACAGAAATCGTTCGAATCGCCAAAGACTTGCACGTCACCATCACCTATCAGAAAGCGACGTTGCACAATCCGGCGTATAATAAGATGCAACGGACGATGACGCAAGGAAAAATGACGGCCATCGCCCACAACGCCGCCTTGTCGGCCTTATTGCAGAAGCTCGATGCGACACCAGACGCCATTTTAATCGATCAGTTCGCTGAAAAGAACGTCTACTACAACCACCTTCGTTCCGAAAAAGCAGTCGTCAAAGACGACGTCTATTTCTCGACGAAAGCGGAAGGACTGCATGTCGCCGTGGCCGCCGCCTCGATTCTCGCCCGCGCCTTGTTCTTAAAAGAAATGGACAAGTTGAGTGCGACACTCGGGGTCACGTTACCGAAAGGCGCCGGCGCCAAAGTCGACCAAGTCGCGGCCGATTTGATTGTTCGTTACGGTCAATCCCGTTTGAACGAGGTCGCGAAAGTTCACTTCGCCAACACGAAAAAAGCGATCCGGTTGAGCGAGTTGAAACGATAGTCCTATATTTGAAGATATGGTATATTGTTTTTAGGGTTTAATGAACTTAAAAATTTTTGGAGGATAGCGTTCATGTTGCATTATAAAACGTACACATTAAGCGACGACCATCCTTGGGTCATCTTCATCCATGGCGCGGGTGGAAGTCTGTCGCATTGGTATCGTCAAATTCGGCCGTTCAAAAAAAAATATAACGTGCTCCTGCTCGACTTGCGTGGACACGGCGGCTCTTACAACGCAGAACAGTCGTTGAATCAACCGCTGAACGCGTATACGCTCGATGTCGTCGTCGAAGACGTCGTTGAGGTCATGGACCACTTACAGATTGAAAAAGGTCACATGGTCGGCCTATCGCTCGGGACAATCGTCATTCAAGCGATGTTCGAGCACCATCCGGAACGAATCGCTTCAGTCGTGCTCGGCGGGGCCATCGTCAAGTTCAACGTCCGCTCGACGTTGTTGATTCGCCTCGGCAGTCTCGTGCAGAGTTTCGTGCCGTACATGTGGCTATATCAGCTGTTCGCGTGGATTTTGTTACCGAAGAAGCGTCACAAGAAATCACGTATGATGTTCGTCCGCGATGCGGCCAATCTGTGCCAGCGTGAGTTCATCCGCTGGTTCAAGATGACCGAGAATATGAATCCGTTGCTTCGTCATTTCTCTTCAATCGAGACGAACGTACCGATTCTCTATATTATGGGTGACGAAGACTACATGTTCCTCGAAGCCGTCGAACGGACCGCGAAACATCAGCCGACGGCACGCGTCCAAGTCGTCTCTGACTCAGGGCACGTCGTCAATGTCGACCAACCCGATCATTTCAATTCGATCTCGATGGCATTCATCGATCAACAAGTTGGCTCACTGGCAGCCAGCACGTCTTAAAACGAGACGACCTTTCATCGGGTCGTCTTTCTTTTTTGAGCGGGTTTCAATTTTTTTCAAATAAATTTTCAGAAAATATTGATTATTGAAAAATATCATGTTACTCTTAGACAAATCTTAACAAACGGAGGAGCTGGCAATGATGAAAACCCATGCGCAACACGGCCTACTGATTATTATTCGACTGAGGGACTGAAAATCGACTCGATGACCGAGACGAATTTTTGGGCCCTTGTTTCGATGGTTTCGGACGAGGCGCTCATGGTATGACCGACGCGCCTATCCCATCCGGATAGGTTTTTTTATTGGATTGACACACATAGAGGAGATGATGGAAGTGAAACAGTACGCAATGGATCGCATGATCAAAATATCAGCAGGAATGGCAAGCGCCGTCCTCGTCACGCTCGGGGTCGGACTCTTGATTGAAACGATTGGGAAGATGGCCGGAATCGAGACACTCGTCTTGATTGGGCAAGTCGCGAAATCATTGCTCGCCCCGGCACTCGGTGCCGGTGTCGCCTATCAGCTCGGTGGCAATACGCTCATTTTGTTCAGCTCGATGATTGCGGCAACCGTCGGTGGTGCGGCGCTCCAAGCGACCGAGAGCGGGCTCGTCCTCGTGCCCGGTCAACCGATCAGCGCCTTGATTGCAGCAGCGGCTGCGGTCTGGTTAGGCAAACGTGTCCTCGGCAAAACGAAATTCGATATGATGGTCGTCCCGGTCACAGCCGTCCTCGGCGGCGGCATCGTCGGCGTCGGCGCAGCAGCCGTCACGACACCGCTCATCAACTCAATCAGCGCCAGCATCACCGCTTCGGTCAATACGTCACCGATCGCGACATCGCTCGTCATCGCGCTCGTCTTCAGTGCCATGCTCATGTCACCTGCTTCATCAGCCGCACTCGCCATCGCGCTTCAACTCGACCCGGTCGCCAGTGCCGCCGCGTTGATCGGGTGTACGGCCCAGTTCGTCGGCTTCACGCTCATGGCATATCGCCAAACAGATCCGGGCGGTTTGGTCGCCTCGTTCTTCGTCACACCGAAAGTCCAGTTCCCGAACGTCGTCAAAAACCCTCGCGTCGTCATGCCGCCGTTCATCGCAGCAATGATCAGCGCGCCGATTGCGACGCTCGTCTTCTCACTCGAAGTCCCTTATGAAATTGCGGGACTTGGGCTCAACTCATTGATTGCGCCGCTCAATATCCTTGCCGCGCAAGGAATGGATGCGTTCCTCATCTTCGTTGGAACGGGAGTCGTCCTTCCGGCCGTCATCACGTTCGCCTTGTATAAAGTGACATGCCTCGTCGGTTGGACAAAGTTCGGCGACTTGGCGCTCGAAGTTCAATAACCAAAAAAATGGTGCCCACCTCATGTGGACACCATTTTTACGTTATGCGCGAACTTCCGCACCGTGCGCCGTTTGAACGGCAGTGAGAATCGCTTCATACGACGCCGTCACTTCTTCATCTTGAAGGGTGCGGGTCGGATCTTGATACTTGAGCGAGAAGGCGATTGATTTCTCATCGTCTCCTACGTTCTCCCCGATATAGACATCGAACAAAGCGAGGTCAATCAACAGTGGTCCTGCCGCCTGTTTGATGGTCGCTTCGACTTGACCGGCCGGGATATCCCGTTTCAACACGAGCGCCAAATCACGTGTGATCGATGGGAAACGTGGGACGTCTTCATAGATAAGCTCGGCTGACTGTTGCAATACGTCCAAGTCGAGTTCGAACACGTACACTTCTTTCAATCCATACACGTCTTTCGATACGCCTGGGTGGACTTGTCCGACGTAACCGATGACACGTCCGTCGATGAGCACGTTGGCGGTACGACCTGGGTGCATATCCGCAATCACGGCCGCCTCATACGTCGCTTCGACACGTAGCGCAGCCAAGAGCGTCTCGACGGCTCCTTTGGCTACGAAATAGTCGACCGGGACACGCGTACCTTGTGAACGGTGATCGTACCAAAGTCCCGTCAATACGCCGGCGACGCGCTCCGTTTCACGTGGCAACGTCTCGCCTTGTTCGACATAGACGCGCCCTGTCTCATACAATCGCACGTTCGCTTGTTGACGCGACGTATTGTAACGAGCCGCCTCGAGCAACCCTGGAATAAGCGATGTCCGGAGTACCGAACGCTCTTCGCTCATCGGCATTGCCAAGTTCACTTGTGCCAAGTCGGCCCCACTGAAGCGCGAGGCATTCCCGACGCTCGTAAGCGAGTACGTGATGGCTTGCGACAGTCCTGCGCCTTGGAGGACACGACGGACGCGACGACGCAACACGTTCTCTTTCGGGAGGTACCCTTTCGAGTGTGACGCCGGAAGGCTCGACGGTAGACTGTCATAGCCATAGAGGCGTGCCACTTCTTCCGTGATGTCAGCCGGCAACTCCAAGTCAGGGCGACGCGACGGTACGTGGACCGTCAACGTCTCGTCCCCGGTCACATCGAGACCGAGACGTTCCAAGATGCGGACGATCGTCGCTTGCTCGAGGTCCATTCCGAGTCGATGGTTGATATAAGCGACCGAGACGTCAATCGTCCGTGCCGCCGAGTCTTTGTCCCCAGCGACGACGATGTCGCTGATTGTGCCACCGCTCACTTCGACGATGAGTTCGGCCGCGCGGTCAAGCGCCAATTGTAACCGTTCCGGGTCGACGCCTTTTTCAAAGCGGGCACTCGAATCCGAGCGTAAACCGAGCGTACGGCTCGTCTTACGGACCGATGCCGGTGCGAAGTAAGCTGACTCGAGGATGATACTCGACGTCGTCGCATCGACTTCGGTGTTCGCTCCACCCATGACGCCGGCGATGGCGACAGGCTGCTCGCCGTCCGTGATGACCATCATCGAGGCATCGAGCGTGCGCGTCACATCATCGAGCGTGACGATTTCTTCCCCGTCATGTGCTTGACGAACCGCAATCGTCGTTCCGAGTTTCGCCGTATCGAACGCATGAAGCGGTTGACCGAGCTCGAGCATGACATAGTTCGTCACATCGACGACGTTGTTGATCGGGCGAACGCCCTCTGCAATCAAGATGTTTTTTAACCATTGTGGCGAGTCACCGATAACGACGCCGTCGACACGGCGTGTCGCATAGTACTGACAGTTGTCTGTCTCGAGACGAACGCTGACCGTGTTCGCGACATCTGTCGTCACGTCGGCAGTCGGTAATGTGTATGGACGCTCGAGGATGGCCGCGACTTCATGAATGATTCCGTAAAGGCTCAAGCAATCCGAGCGGTTCGGTGTCAATCCGAGCTCGATCACTTCATCGTCGAGGTCTAACAGGCGGATGACGTCCGCACCGACTTCGACCGGTTCTCGGAACGTATGAATCCCATCCTGCTCGTCTTCGCGAATTTGTTTTTTCTCGAATCCGAGTTCCTCGAGCGAGCAAATCATTCCTTGCGACTCGACGCCGCGCAGCTTCGCTTTCTTGATTTTAAGTCCTGGGAGACGAGCTCCGACCGTCGCCACGATGACGTGTTGACCGGCGGCGACGTTCGGTGCGCCACAGACGATTTGAACCGGGCTGTCCGCACCGATATTGACCGTCGTTACGTTCAACTTGTCTGCCTCCGGATGCTTCTCACAAGCGAGGACATGCCCGACGACGAGTCCCGACAAGCCTTCCGACCGACTGACGACGCTCTCGACTTCAATCCCGTTTTTCGTGATTAAGTCGCCGAGCGTTTGTCCGCTCAAATCGGATACATCAATATATTGATTCAACCATTTTTTTGATAATAACATGTGTGATCCCCCTTAGAATTGCTCGATGAAGCGTAAGTCGTTTGTATAGAAGTGGCGGATATCATCCACCCCATGTTTTAGCATCGCCATCCGTTCGACACCGATTCCGAATGCGAATCCAGACATCTTCGTCGAATCATAACCTGCCATCTCGAGCACACGTGGATGCACCATCCCGCTACCAAGAATCTCAATCCAGCCTGTCTTCTTACAGACGTTGCAGCCTTTGCCGCCGCACTTGAAACAAGAGATATCAACTTCGACCGACGGCTCCGTGAACGGGAAGAAACTCGGACGGAGACGAATCTCACGCGTCTCACCGAACAACTGCTTGACGAACGATTCGAGTGTCCCTTTCAAATCAGCCATCGAGATATGCTCATCGATGACGAGCCCTTCGATTTGCATGAACTGATGCGAGTGCGTCGCGTCATCCTCATCGCGACGGTACACTTTACCCGGACAGATGATACGAATCGGCTTCCCTTCTGCTTGGAGCATCGTCCGTGCTTGAACCGGGGACGTATGCGTCCGGAGGAGCGTCTCGTCTGTGACATAGAACGAATCCTGCATATCGCGGGCCGGATGATCTTTCGGGAGGTTGAGCATCTCGAAATTGTACAAGTCCGTCTCGACTTCCGGACCTTCAGCAATCGTATAGCCGAGACCGACGAATAAGTCTTCCATCTCATCGACGATCTGTTGAAGCAAGTGGGTGTGTCCTGGCAGAGACGTCCGACCCGGGAGCGTGACATCAATCGTTTCCGCCGCAAGTTTCGCTTCGAGTTCGACTGCCTTCACTTCCTCGATTCGTGCCTCTAACGTGTCTTGGATTGTCGTCCGGACCGTGTTGACGAGTTCACCGACGGCAGGTCGTTCTTCAGGTGAGAGTTTCCCCATCCCGCGGAGCACCTCGGTCATCGGCCCCTTTTTTCCTAAATATTTGATGCGGACATCGTTCAACTCTTTTTGTGACGACGCCGCTTGAATCTCCTGCAACGCCTCTTGCTGTAATTGTTCCAACTGTTCTTTCATAATTTATTTCCTCCTCTACAAAAAAAGTCCCTTCAGTCGATGACTGAAGGGACGAATAATCGCGGTACCACCCTACTTGGCCGAAATCGGCCCACTTGAGAGCATCGGTATCGGGATGCTACCCCGGTGTTGTCTCCAACACGACTCGAGAGTGAATTCGGCGCCGACCAAGGCATCGGCTCGCAGTCTCGGCCCATGCTCCCTGTACTCGTTCGGTAGTTCGCGTACTATGCTCTTTCAACGTCTATTCGTTATTTTGTTCGATGTAATTAACCTATCACGATTCGTCAGTGCTGACAAGGTTATTGTAGCGCGATCCGATACATGAGAATACCGGCCGCGACGGCCGCGTTCAACGATTCGGCATCGCCGAGAACCGGGATATGGACACGGGTATCACATAATTCGAGCACGTCGTGATGCACGCCTTGTGCCTCGTTGCCGATGACGAGCGCGACCTTCTCACTGAACTTGACTTGCTCATACGATGTCGCTTTCGCGAGCGCCGTGCCGTAAATCTGGAACCCTTCGCTCTTCAATTCAGGCAACGTCTCGAGTAAATCGACCGAGCTCACGTTGACGTGAAACAGAGAGCCTTGTGTCGCGCGCACGACTTTGGCATTGAACGGGTCGACCGTCCCTTTTCCGAGCAGGACCGTGTCGAAGCCGGCCGCGTCCGCCGTTCGAATCATTGTCCCGAGATTACCTGGGTCTTGGATTCGATCGAGGACGAGCACATGCTTCATCTTTCGTTCGACCGGGGCCATCTTGACGACAGCGAACACCCCTTGCGTTTTCTCTGTCTCTGACAATAAGTCAGCCACATGGTCAGATAGTTCGAGAACAGGCATCTCATCGAGGCGCCATGATCCTTTCGGGGTATACGACTCCCCCATAATCAGCTGCACGAGACGTCCGGCACGGATGGCCTCGTCGACCAAATGCTCGCCTTCGACCAAAAATTGTCCGGACTCTTGTCTGCCTTTTTTCGTCATCAAACGCTTTAAGCGCTTAATCGTCTCACTTTTCGTAGACGTGATTTTCGTCATATTATCCCTCTTTCAACCATTGAACCGTTTCGTGGTCGAGTCGTTTCGTGAGCGCTACGACCAAATCGACGGCTGCTTCATAATCTGCTTTGTGAATGATCGAGACATTCGTATGCAAATAACGGACCGGTACCGTGAGCGCGACGGCCGGCATCCCGACACCTGCCAAATGGAAGCGTCCAGCGTCCGTTCCACCGCCCGGCGTCAAATCCAATTGGTACTTGATGTCGTTCTCTTTCGCCACTTCGACGATTAAATCGATGAGGCGTGGGTTCGTGATGGTCGTCGCATCAAAGAAGATGACTTGAACGCCTTCCCCGAGTTTCGACAAGCCTTCTGCCGGTGTCATCCCTGGTGTATCTCCTGGAATTCCCGTATCGACGGCGATGGCGACATCCGGTTTGACCAAGTTGGCGGCCGTGACGGCACCGCGCAACCCGACTTCTTCTTGGACCGTCGCTCCTGTAAAGACGACACCCGGAACTTCGTCGTCTTTCAATCGTTTCGCCGCCTCGATGGCGATGGCACAACCGATTCGGTTATCCCACGCTTTGGCCATCAAGAAGTCTTCATTTTTCATGACCGTGAACTCACAGTGCGGGACGACCGTATCGCCCGGGCGAATGCCCCACTCCGCGACTTGGTCTTTCGACGTCGCGCCGATATCAAGGAACATGTCTTTAATCTCGACAGGTTTCTTGCGCGCTTCGAGCGGAAGCACGTGCGGCGGTTTCGCACCGATGACCCCAGGGATTTTTTCGCCTGAGCGTGTGACGACGTCCATGCGTTGCGCGAGCAATACTTGGTTCCACCAGCCACCGAGCGCTTGGAAACGTAAGAAGCCGCCTTCTTCGATTCGTGTCACCATGAAGCCGACTTCATCCATATGGCCGGCAATCATGACACGCGGACCATCCGCCTTGCCCGTCACCCGTCCAAACAGACTGCCTAGTCCGTCTTGTTCGAACGCTTCCACGTGAGGCTCCAAGTATTCGCGCATCAATGAGCGGACTTCTCCTTCATTTCCCGGGACACCGGTGGCATCCGTCAAGCGTTTCAGCATATGTAATGATTCGTTCATGGGACATCGCTCCTTCGTTTCGATTAGTAACCTTGATTTTGTCGCTCATGGTTCTTTTCATTTTTCGCCATATACGCCATCTCCATCAACTCTTCGTTGATGCCGAGCGTATAGCCAAGTTCGAGATAAGCCGCCATCAGCGTCTCGTACATCGGTTCCGTCTTCGACAAACCAAAGTTCGTCACTTTGCGGAACACGTCTAAAAAAGCGTCAGTCGCATCAAGATACGAGCTACCTGCCGGGAACGAATCGCGTTCATACCCGAGGGCAAGACCGAGCGACAATAAGAAATGAATGCCGTCGACATACTCTTCTAAGATCACGTCTTGAGGCGACGGGCCCTTCGTTGACCAAAATTTAAAACTACGGGTCTCATTGGCGAGTTCACCAAGTTCGACGAGCAAAGCGAGCAGCCGCTCATCAAATTGGTTCCCGGATAGTTGATGTTCTTCTTTGATCCGCTCATCTAATTCACGCTGCCGATCAAATAATGTTGTCCAGTTCACCGGTTGCTCCTCCTATTCTGCATTCAAAGCAGTACTAAAATCATTAAAGACCAGCCGACTGCCAAAATCAATACTTGTATTTGAACGCTTTTTGGGGCATGAACCGCCTTTTTACGCGTCAAATGAAGCCCGAACAGAGCACCAATCGCACCGCCGGCATAAGCATATAAGACGTTGAAATCACCTTCGCCGAGCGTGTACCGTTTCGCTTGCACGTACGTATAGACGTTCAAGACGATGAGTGCCAACGCGACGATGGCCAAGACAGATTGATTCATAGTCCGCCCTCCTTATCTTAAGTTTAAGGAATTAATCAGAAAAAAGAAAGCGCCGAGATAAGGTCTCGGCGCTGTCGATTGAACGATTACGCGTTCAATTTTGATTTAGCTGTATCAGCAAGTGACGCGAATGCCTGTGCATCTGTCACAGCAAGCTCAGCAAGCATCTTACGGTTGATGTCGATTCCTGCAAGCTTGAGGCCGTGCATCATACGGCTGTATGAAAGACCGTTTGTGCGTGCTGCCGCATTGATACGTGTGATCCAAAGACGACGGAAATCACGTTTCTTTTGACGACGGTCACGGTAAGCGTACATGAGTGACTTCATGACTTGTTGTTTTGCTACTTTAAATAGAATGTGTTTCGAGCCAAAATAACCTTTGGCAAGCTTGATTTGCTTTTTACGACGTTGACGAGTCGTATAACCGCCTTTTACGCGTGGCATATGGTTTCCCTCCTAAATTCTTTCTGTATTACTTCGCGATCATGTTGCGAATGCGTTTGAAGTCTCCAGCTGAGACGATAGCACCTTTACGGAGCTTACGTTTCGCTTTAGTCGATTTGTTACCAAACAAGTGACTTGTGTAAGCGTGTGAACGCTTGAGTTTACCTGATGCAGTACGTTTGAAACGTTTAGAAGCACCACGGTGCGATTTCATTTTCGGCATGAGTATTTCCTCCCCACTATGACTCGATGATTAATCTTCTTTCTTCGGAGCCAGCACTAAGAACATGCTGCGTCCTTCCATCTTCGGCTTTTGCTCAACTGTTGCCAAGTCGGCACATTCCGCCGCCAATTTTTCCATGACGCGTCGGCCGATTTCCGAGTGTGTGATGGCGCGTCCGCGGAAACGGATTGACGCTTTCACTTTGTTACCATTTTCAAGGAATTTGCGAGCGTTACGCAATTTCGTTTGGAAATCGTTTTCCTCGATTGTCGGGCTGAGGCGCACTTCTTTCAATTGGATGACCTTTTGGTTTTTACGCGCTTCTTTCTCCTTTTTCTGGAGTTCGAAACGGTATTTTCCATAGTCCATGATTTTAGCGACCGGTGGGTTAGCTTTGTCGGCGACCAAGACGAGATCGAGTTCAGCCTCTTCTGCTAAACGTAATGCTTCATTACGCGATTGCACACCGAGTTGTGCACCGTCCGCTCCAATTAAGCGAACTTCACGGGCACGAATGTTTTCGTTGATAAAGAGCTCTTTGCTAATGGTTAGCACCTCCATCGTGCGGTTGCACGAGTTTTAGATTGATAAGACAACATGGCAATAAAAAAAGCGTCGGCAGTTTCCCGCCCACACATCATTTCGGAGACAGCAGAGACCAAAGCTCGACTGCTTCACGTACATGATGGACCTGACCGAATCTGTTCGGACGAGGTGAGAAGCGGGCGCTTCTGCTTTGTTGTATTTAATCACTATGTCATCTTAACACCAATAGGATTAAGATGTCAAGAATTCGCGCATGAATAATTGGTAGCTCACACTTTTATGATGATAACAGTCATTTCGCTGTTTCGCAATACCTTTTGCGAGGGAATAAAATAAAAAAGGAGGGATGGACCGTGTCTTGGAGAAAGCACGTGAAGGACGACCATGACTATCACGACCAAATCAAACACATCGTACAAGAGACGATGCACCACCATGAGGTGAGTGATGCCAAGCTTGAAGCGGTGTTGACGGACTTATTAGAAGAAATGAACCGCATCACGTTGAAGATCGTCGACGACCATGAGTCCGCTCGCGACTATATCCATAAACGATGGTATTAAAAAAGGGCGCTCGCCCTTTTTTAATACCATCTGTCATGTGGTCAACATCAATCAATTCGTCAACGACTTGAAGAAATTGCTGAGCGCCTCGAACAAACGAGCGAAGAAGCCTTGGACTTCCTCGGTCTCGAGGAACGCCTGGACGTCTTGACCGGCCCCTTGTAGCCCGTTGCTAATCGCTCCCCAATCCAGATTCGCTTGTTGCATGTTCTCGAACAGCGTCGTCAATTGCGTCAACTGCGTATCGGACAATTGGACGTTGTTTTGATTCAACACTTGGATGACGATATCGCGAATCTCGATGTTCGTCTCCGGTGCCTTGTTCGCAATCTCAGCTTTAATCTCGTTCATGAGACCGGCTACGTCTTCTTGACCGACCGTCTTCCCGATTTCAGACGTGACGGCCAGTTCTTCCTGCGCCAAGTCTTTCCGCTCCTCGGACAATTGAATGCCCGTCTCGGCCGCCGTCTGATCGTACGCTTTCATAATGCCCGTGAGCGCCGACGTCCCGGTGACGCGAATCGGTGACGTGATATAAATGTCGGCATCGGTGACACCGGCGGTCACGAGTGCGTTCGCATACATATCTTCGGTGACCCATGTCACGTTTTCCGTTTTAATATCGAGACCTGTCCCGTCAGTCAGTTTGATGCGGGCTGATGAGTACATGCCCCCGCCGCGCTGTGCTTGTGGGACGGCATCCCCTAAATATTTTTCTTCATCGGCCACGGTTGTGATAATCGGCTCAATCCCGGCCGGCGCCTCGACTCGTTCGAGCACCCAGTCTCGTTGGCTGGCCGATAATGATTCGCCGAGTGTGACGATTGTATCATCGACGATGGCTTCTGCGTTTACTTTTGGAATCATGCTTGTCGCGACGACCGAACCGATCGTGAGCGCCACTAATGGTTTCATATAATTCAAAATGAATCACTCCTTTCTTCTACCTTACGTCTCCATCCCTTGTTCCGCATCCGTCTTGAGACCGAAAAAAACGACCACCCTTCCGGTGAAGGATGGTCGACCGATTAACGTGAACGGTTCGCGATTTCGTCTGTGAGGGATGACAAGAAGGCATCGAGTGTGGCCGATACTTGTTCTTGCTGTCCGTAGCGACGGATGTTGACCGCACGCTCATCGCGTTCTTTATCACCGAGGACAAGTGTCATCGGAATTTTCTTCATCTGGGCTTCGCGGATCTTATAGCCGAGTTTTTCGTCACGGAGGTCCGTTTCGACACGGACGCCGCGCTTGACGAGCTCTGCCTTCACTTCTGCGACATATTCGTCGTGGACGTGCGAAACAGGAATCAATTTGACTTGAACTGGTGCGAGCCATGTCGGGAACGCCCCTTTATACTCTTCAATCAAGTAAGCGACGAAACGCTCCATCGTCGAGACGACACCACGGTGAAGGACGATCGGACGATGATCTTTGCCGTCTGGCCCTGTGTATGTCAAATCGAACCGCTCAGGGAGCAAGAAGTCGAGTTGGACTGTCGACAACGTCTCTTCTTTTCCGAGCGCCGTCCGGACTTGAACGTCAAGCTTCGGTCCGTAGAACGCCGCTTCGCCTTCGGCTTCGAAATACGGGAGGCCGAGCTCGTCCATCGTCTCTTTCAATTGACGTTGCGCTGTTTCCCAAATCGCATCGTTGTCGAAGTACTTCTCTTTGTCAGCCGGGTCACGGTACGACAAGCGGAAACGATAATCCTTGATACCAAAGTCGGCGTACACTTCTTGAATCAAGTGGACGATATCTTTGAACTCTTGCTTCATCTGCTCTGGCGTGACGAACGTGTGTCCGTCGTTCAACACCATGTAACGGACGCGCTGAAGGCCTGTGAGTGCCCCTGACATCTCGTAACGGTGCATGCCACCGAGCTCGGCGATACGGAGCGGGAGCTCACGGTATGAGCGCGGCTCATGTTTGTAAATCGTCATGTGGTGCGGACAGTTCATCGGGCGAAGGACGAGTTCTTCGTTGTCCATCTCCATTTTTGGGAACATGTCGTCTTGATAGTGATCCCAGTGCCCTGATGTCTTATACAGGTCAACCGAACCGAGGACCGGTGTATAGACGTGTTGGTAACCGAGCTCGAGTTCTTTGTCGACGATATAACGCTCGACCGTACGACGAATCGAGGCACCTTTCGGGAGCCACATCGGCAAGCCTTGACCGACTTCTTGTGATACGAAGAAGAGGTCGAGCTCTTTCCCGAGCTTGCGGTGGTCGCGCTCTTTCGCTTCTTCTAACAGACGCAAGTGTTCCGCGAGTTGTTCTTTCGTCGCGAACGCCGTCCCGTAAATCCGTTGCAGCATCTTATTGTCCGAGTCGCCGCGCCAGTATGCGCCGGCCACGCTCATCAACTTGAACACTTTCAACTTCGATGTCGATGGGACGTGTGGCCCGCGGCACAAGTCGAAGAATTCACCTTGATGGTAAATCGTGAGCGTCTCGCTCGCCGGGATATCTTCAATCAACTCGATTTTGAGCGGGTCCCCGAGCTGTTTGTAGCGCTCGAGCGCCTCGTCGCGTGAGACGACTTCGCGCGTGATATCTAAGTTCTCGTCGACGATCCGTTTCATCATCTTCTCGATTTCTGGAAGGTCTTCCTCGTTGATACGACGGTCCATCTCGATGTCATAATAGAAGCCGTTCTCGATTGTCGGTCCGATCCCGAGATAGATGCTACCTTCTTCACCGTACAACCGTTTGATGGCTTGGGCCATCAAGTGGGCTGACGAGTGGCGCATCAAATCGATGCCGTCCTCTGAGTCGGGCATGACGAGCTCGATGTTGCCGTCGTGTTCGATTGGGCGGCGATAATCGATCATCTCACCGTCGATTTTTGCGGCGATCGCTTTTTTACGAAGTCCCGGACTGATCGAACCTGCTACTTCTTCTGCTGTGATTCCGGCCTCAAACTCTTTGACGGCCCCATCTGGAAATGTCAATTGAATCATGTGTCAACTTCCCCTCTCTACATTTAAAAGAAAATAAAAAAAGCCCATCCCTATGAAAGGGACGAGCTTTGATTCTCGTGGTACCACCCTCGTTCCCAAGCGATTCGCTTGGCTCGAACACACGATAACGAGTGTGAATCGCCGCACGATTGACCCGTACGGTGCTCTGAGGGAGTAAGGCGATCGGCGTGTTTAGGAAGCTCTCACCAGCCTTCCCTCGCTTTGAAACCCGTTACGACGTCTCATGTCCTCTTCAATGCATCGGTTATATGCTTATTAGTATAGTCAACTCGTTCCAGAAATACAATCCCTTTACCGCCGACGATTCTCACCTTTTAACTCGATTTGCGTCGTCGTCGTCGAGATGCGCTGCATGAGCCGCTGCGCCTTCATTTTGTTCTGTGGCGAACCATCAATCGAGAAGTGGGTCTCGAGCTCTTCCCCGCTGAAGTTCGAGCTGTAAAGCGTCGGCAAGCGATGCATCATGCGATATTGCAAGATGATGCCGAACAGTTCATCCCGTACCCACGGACTGATCGCCTCGGCCCCGATGTCATCAATCAACAGGACGGGCACATGTTGGAACGACGTCAAAAACGAATCGAACGAATCGGTCCGGATTTTCCGTTTTGCTTCCGAGACGAATCCTGGGGCGTGGACAAGGATCGTCTCGATGTCCGCCACTTTCAACTCATTGGCAATCGCCGCGAGCAAGTATGTCTTCCCGACGCCGAAGCTGCCGTGAAGGTATAAGCCGTTCACTTTTTGGCGGGTCTTCATCCCTGAGACGAACCGCATCGATTCACGGAGTGCGATTTTACGGGCGTCATCGGACCAGTCGAACGATTCAAAGCTCGCCTCTCGCACTTCTTCCGGCAAGAAGAGGCTTTTGAACTTCCGGTCCATCTCTTTTTGGCGCCGTGCTTGACGATGCTTCACCGTCTCTTCATAACGGATTGCGATTTGACCAAGGTCGACATAAAGTACCGGCTGATGACCCGGGATGACGGCCTGCTCCTCGATGAGTTTCTTGCCGTCCATCTGTTCCGCATATTCACTGAGCTTCGTGAAGCCGACCTCGACCGCCGTCTCGTCTAACTCCGGATGCGCCTTTAAAAAGGCGACGACTTCTGGATGTTCGAGGGTGCGTCGGCGAATCGATTCGTACGCTTCCCGCACTTCTTTTCGGTTCATCATTTGGGCGAGCGTTTGATTGATGCGTTCCATGTCCCTCATCCTTTCTCTTTCAATTCATTCAACAGCTTGACGAGTTCCGCGTCGTCTGGGACCGATGCCTCGAGCTCTTGTTTTCGTTTTTGATCGTACGTCCGTTGCTCTTTCGCCTCGTTCTCGAGCCATTTCGGCATCTCGGTGTTGTCTTTGCGTCTCGAGCCGACGGTCGTCCGCTGTTGCACGTTCTCTCGTTTCTGCTGTTTCTTCTCGATGAGCGCGTCTTGTGTCGCTTCTTGCTCCAACGCGTCCTTGGCGTTCAAATAGCCCGCCGTCTTCCAACTCGTCGCAATCCGCATGACGTAGTTCTCACTGAGCCGTGTCTGCTTTTTCACTTCGATACAGTAATAGAACAACGCGTTGATGACACTAGGCGCGAGCCCGAGCGTATCGACGAGATCGATGATGAGTTGCTCGTCACTCTTCGACAACTGCGGCGTCTTCCGTAACGTCGACACGTACTGATGCGGATGCGCTTCTTCCATGACCGTCACGTCATGCAAATCACCAATTTCCGCCTTTTCGATTTCATCTGACTTTACTTTCCGATGCCGTGTCTGTTTCTTCTTCAACTGCAGCACCATCTGGCGGCAGCCGTCGCGCTTCTCTTGCTCGCTGAGCGGGAGATACGCCTCGTGGACGAAATACTCCTTCAACATCTCGGCCATCGTCTCTTCATCGATTTGGGAGACATAGGCGAGTTTCGTAATCGTCTCATCGAGCTTCTTCGTGAAGAAACCGACGGGGAAGTTCGTCAGTTTTTTGACGATTTCCATATCGAACGTATAGTTGATCTCGATTTTGGCGCGGTCGGGTTTCTCGTAGTTCTTTTGGGTGAACGCCATGTGATTCACACCTTTGACGTCGAACACTTCATTAAAGTCTTTCGTCACCTCGATAATCCCGGCCGGCAATGGATCGATCGTGAATCGTCCTTGCAACTGTTTGAAGCGGACTTCCCCGACTTTATAGAAGAGAAAACTCGACAACAGTCCGTCGTTCAAGAACGTATGGGGTGCGAGCGGGACACGCAGTTGATACACGTACTGGGTCAAGCGCTCGTCTTTCGTCTTATATGTCCGGACGAGACCAATCGCCTCGAGCCGGAACAGACAGTCCGTCAGCTCGTTAATCGAGTAGTCGAGCATCTCACAGAGCGCGCTGTGCGACATATAGTTCGATTTCATCTTTCCGGGTTTCAGCTCGCTCCAAAGCGTCTGATACATCGCGAGCGCCTTCACGCCGATGACCGGCTGATATAAGTGATACAACGACTGATACGACTCGCGATCGATGAGCCCGGTGCTCATAATCAACAGTTCGTCAGTCCCGTACAGGATTCGTTCTTTTTCCATGATAGGTCTCCCCTGAAAAAAGGCGACCAGCAGGCCGCCCCTCTAGTTGGTCGATTTTTCTTGCTTCATTAAATCTTCAAGTTCTTTAAAGAACACAGAGATATCTTTGAACTGGCGATAGACGGACGCGAAGCGGACGTAGGCCACTTCATCAACGCGTGCCAATTCATTCATCACGAGCTCACCGACTTGTTCACTCGGAATCTCCGATTGGCCAAGGGCCCGTAGCTGCTGTTCGACTTTCGTGACCACGCCTTCGAGTTGTTCCAACGTGACCGGACGTTTCTCGCACGCCCGAATAATGCCGCGAAGCACTTTCTCCCGGCTGAACTCTTCCCGATTCCCGTCTTTTTTGACGATGATGAGCGGGGTCTGTTCGACCGTTTCAAACGTGGTGAAGCGATAGCCGCACTCCTCGCATTCGCGACGGCGACGAATCGAATAGAAATCTTGTACTGGTCGGGAGTCGAGCACTCTCGTTCCATTATGATCGCATTTAGGACAACGCATGCTCAGCCCTCCTTATCGTTCGACAGATTGATTCCCGATGGCGCGGAGCGGGAATTTCACTTGCAGCGCCTCATAATATGTGGTGACGATTTGACCAAGGTCCGGCCCGAGCATCTGATCCCGGTTCAACGTGAAGTCGACAGCCGTACGTCCGCCATCCACTTGAATGACTGTCGCCAGCGCGTCCCAGCCGTTGCCGTTAAACGCCACTTCGCCCCGGTCTGTATCGACACGGCGAACCGTTTGTCCTTGTGCCTCAATTCGTTCGCGGAGCCACGTGAGCACGGCGGTCGGCGATGCTGCCACGTAACGTGTGCGCAGCGCCTCATTTTTATGCGAATCGTCCGTCTGGACATGTGTTTGAAACTTATCCAATAATCCCATTATCCACCTCGACACCTTATTTATATAGGTTAAGCATATCAAAATTAAGCGGTTAACAAAACAATTAAAAGGGCTGACCGAAATTCGGCCAGCCTCAAAAGGTCAATCTGATTATTTGCTGATTGCAACTTGCGCTTCCGGAACACGAATCGGTCCCATTCCGCGATCAAGTTTCACGTCCTCACGAACTTTTGCTTCCAAGCCTTCCGCGATGTACTGCGAAGCTGTGGCCGGATCGATTCGGTCCCCACATGTGAACACATCGACTGATGCGTAGCCATGCTCTGGGAAACTGTGAATCGTTAAGTGTGATTCTGAGATGATAACAACTCCACTTACACCGTGTGGCGCAAATTTGTGGAAAGCGACTTCGCGGACTTCAGCGCCCGAACGAAGTGCTGCATCGACGAACAAGCGCTCGATGTAGTCGATATCGTTCAATTTGTCGGGATTGCATTCCCAAAGTTCTGTAATAATGTGACGTCCCATAGTATCCATATTAGTGGATCCCCCTTTACATCAATGGTCTCAAAGTAGTTGATGTTCACTCACTTTGTGCCTGAATCGCCCACAACCACGGGGGCAAGTTAGTCCTAAGAGGTCCTAACCCTTTAAGTTGCGTTTGTCAGACCAATTGAAGTTCACGAGTTAGAGTGTATCGTGTTTGGGACGTCGATACAAGACATTTGTTTCAATTCATTAAAAATATTTTTGTGTAAATATATTTTTTCAAACGTGGGTTTCTTGTTGCCCGATTTGCAAGTAGCTCGCGACCATGTCCAATAGGTCAACAACACGGCACGAATAGCCCCACTCGTTATCGTACCAAGCAAGTACTTTAACATGGTTTCCACCGAGAACCATTGTCGAATCAGCATCGATAATCGACGAACGCTCATCACCGTTGAAGTCGATCGAGACGAGCGGTTCGTTCGAGACACCGAGGATGCCCGTCATCTCTCCGTGAGCGGCGCGCTCGAACGCCTCATTTACTTCATCGACCGTCACGTCCCGGCGCAACTCGACGACGAGGTCAACGAGCGAGACGTTCGGTGTCGGGACGCGAAGTGCCATCCCGTTCAACTTACCTTGCAATTCAGGCAAGACGAGTCCGATGGCTTTGGCAGCCCCGGTCGAAGTCGGTATAATGGAACTACCACAAGCACGGGCGCGCCGTAGGTCTTTATGCGGATTGTCGATATTGTTTTGATCATTCGTATAGGCATGCACGGTCGTGACGAGTCCCGTCTCGATTCCGAACGTCGAGTCCAATACTTTCACGACCGGGCCGAGACAGTTCGTCGTGCACGAGGCGTTCGAAATGACGTGATCGTGTTCCGGTAAATAGTCACGATCGTTGACCCCCATGACAATCGTCCGCAGCTCCCCTTTTCCTGGTGCCGTCAAAATAACTTTCTTCGCACCGGCCGTCAAATGTTTTTTCGCCCCGACATCTGAATTGAATTTACCGGTCGCCTCGATGACGATTTCAACCCCGAGCTCGTTCCACGGCAACCGCTCCGGATCACGCTCGGAGACGAGCATGATTCGCTTCCCATCAACTTCAAGCGCATCCCCATGCGCCCGGACCGTGAGTGTGAACGGTCCGTGGACCGTGTCGTGCTTAATCAAGTGGGCGAGCGTCTCCGCCGGATAACTCGCATTGATGGCGACCACGTCGTGACGCCCTTCAAGCATCAATTTTCGGAACACCATTCTCCCGATTCGACCAAATCCATTGATTGCAACTTTCGTCCCCATGTAAAGTCCCCCTTTTTTCTGCGTTACGACACCATTATAACGGAAAAATGGAAGCGTTTTCACTATGAATCGTCACATTTCTTTCACTTTTTTACAGTTTCAGATTTGAAAAAGAGGGAAATTTGGTGAAGAGCTTGGAAAGGAGCTAGGACAGCATGTTCGATTGGACCGATTTAGACAAATTTATCATCTCGTTTTTCATCATTTTGCCGATAGTGACGATTATCCATCAATTCGGCCATTTCTTCTTCGCGAAACTATTTGGGGGTTCGCTCGATATGGAGATTGGGACCGGTAAGAAATTATTCAAAGTCGGGCGCCTTCAATTCAACCGTGTCTACTTCTATGACGCGTGGTGTCAGTTCAGCGACTTGAAATATAGTAACCGCTTGACCAGGAGTCTCGTATACGCGGGCGGATCCATCTTCAACCTATCGAGCATCTTGATCGTGAACGCCTTCATCTTGATGCGTGAGATTGAACCGACGCTCTATACGTATCAATTCGCGTACTTCTCGTTTTATTACGTGTTCTTCTCGCTCTATCCGATTTATTATTCGAACGGTCATCCAAGTGACGGCCGAGCCATCTTCGACACATGGAAGAAAGGCCGACCGGACTCAGACCCATTGAACTGAACAAAAAAAGAAGGCGCTCAGTCGCCTTCTTTTTTCATGTCTTCAAATTGTTCGACGAGGCGGGCCACTTGGGCCGACAAATCGCCTAAGGCACCGTTGTTGTTGATTAAAAAATCAGCCTGTTGCTTCTTCTCTTCAATCGGCATCTGGGCATGGATGCGCGCGAGCGCTTCAGCTTTCGTCAAGCCGTTCCGCTCCATGAGGCGCATCAGCTGAATCTCCTCCCGACAATAGACGACGACCGTATAATCGACGAGGTCCCGCATCGTCCCTTCGAACAAGAGCGGGATGTCGAAGATGACGACCTTCTCGCCCGCCGCCTCATAGCCACGCATCTCCTCGAGCATCTCCTCGCGGATGGCCGGATGCATGAGTTGATTCAGCAAGTGACGTTTGGCATCATCATGGAAAATCTCACGCCCGAGCGCCTGACGGTTCAATGCGTCGCCCGAGAAGCATTGTGGGAACGCCTCACGAACGGCCGCGAACGCCTTGCCTCCCGGCTCGATGACGATCCGCGCCATTTTATCGGCATCGATAATCGGGATTCCTTGTTTTCGAAACAGACGGGATACGGTCGACTTCCCTGTCGCAATTCCACCTGTCAAACCAATCTTCAAC
Source organism: Exiguobacterium sp. J17977 (assembly GCF_018616375.1). GTDB lineage: Bacteria > Bacillota > Bacilli > Exiguobacteriales > Exiguobacteriaceae > Exiguobacterium > Exiguobacterium mexicanum. The sequence continues at coordinate 305,771 of NZ_JAEQBB010000004.1, forward strand.
ATCGTGTCCACCTCTTACTGTTGGCAGTGCGGACAGTAGTGCGTGCCCCGTCCGCCCAATTTCATCTTTTCAATCGGTCGGCCGCATCGTTTACACGGCTCACCGGTCTGACCATATACGTAGAGCGTCTCTTGATACGTTCCGCTCGCCCCATCCGGATTCGTGTAGCTTCGGATTGTGCTCCCGCCGCGCTCAATCGCTTCAGTCAACACGGCCACAGCTTCTTGATGCACCAAGCGCACCTCGTCAAGCGAGAGCGAGGCCGCCGGGCGCGTCGGATGGACCCCGGCCCGGAACAACGTCTCATCGACGTAAATGTTGCCGAGACCGACGAAAATCGACTGGTCGAGGAGTGCCGTCTTGATGGCACGGACATTCATCCGCTTCAAGCGGGTGTGGAGCGTCTCCGCCGTCACTCCCGAATCGAACGGTTCAAGTGCGAGTAGCGACAGCGGCGGTGTCACATACAACTCGTCATTCGTCTTCAGTTCCATCGTGCCGAACTTTCTGACATCGTTGTAATGAAGCGTCGTCCCGTCCGTGAACGTGAAGACGACGTGCGTATGTTTGACCGGATTGACCATTTCGTCATGTGGGAAGAATTTCCCTTCCATTCGGAGATGCGAAACGAGATATCCGTTCGTCAATTTGAACAAAATAAATTTCCCCCGTCGCTCGACGTCTTGTATCGTCTCGTCGAGCAACTGTTGTTTCCAAATCTCCGGTTCGTGTCCCCGAATGATTTTCGCGTCGAGCACTTCGACATTTGCAATCGTTTTTCCGGAGACGAACGGTCGCAATCGGCGACAGACCGTCTCCACTTCTGGTAATTCAGGCATATTGATTTCCTTTCTCGCTCTTATTTCGTGTCGAACCACGTCTCACCAAACGAACCGTCCGCGCGGAGCGGGACATCCAAGGTGATTGTGTGCTCCATCGCTTGCTTGACGATTTTTTCGAGCGCTTCCGTCTCTGCTTTCGGTCCTTCGAAGATGAGTTCATCGTGGACTTGAAGCAATAATTTCGAGCGTAAGCCCGATTCGCGGAGCGCCACATCGACGTCAATCATCGCTTTCTTGATAATATCGGCTGCCGTCCCTTGAATCGGCGTATTGATGGCCGTCCGTTCGGCGAAACCGCGCAAGTTGAAGTTGCGGGAATGGATGTCCGGGATATTGCGGCGGCGTTTCAACATCGTCTCGACGTAGCCGTGTTCCCGGGCCCGTTCGATGGCGGCATCCATGAATCGTTTCACTCCTGGGAACTGCTCGAAGTACGTATCGATGAACGTCTGCGCTTCTTTTCGGCTAATGCCGAGGTTTTGCGACAGCCCGTAATCACTAATGCCATAGATGATTCCGAAGTTGACCGCTTTCGCTTGGCGTCGCATGAGCGACGTCACTTCTTCTTTGGCGACCCGGAACACGTTGGCTGCCGTCGACGTATGGATATCCTCGTCATGCAGGAACGCCTCGAGCATCTTTTCATCCTGCGACATGTGGGCCATGATGCGGAGTTCGATTTGTGAGTAGTCGACCGCATAGAGCACCCAATCGGATTCGCTCGCCGTGAACGCCTTACGAATCCGGCGCCCTTCTTCCAAGCGAATCGGGATGTTTTGCAAGTTCGGGTTGACCGACGATAATCGTCCCGTCTGCGTCAACGTCTGCGTGTAACGGGTATGGATTTTCCCGTCGTCCTTGATGACTTTCTGTAACCCCTCGACGTACGTCGACTGCAACTTCCCAAGTTCGCGGTAATGCATGATATGTTCGACGATCGGGTGGAGTGGTGCAAGCTTCTCAAGCACGTCCGCCGCCGTCGAGTACCCCGTCTTTGTCTTCTTGACCGGCGGCAACGCCAGCTTCTCGAACAAGATGACGCCGAGTTGCTTCGGTGAATTGATATTGAACGCTTCACCGGCGAGGCTGTGAATTTCGGTCTCGAGCTGAAGCAGGCGTTCGCGAAGATCGTCTTCCATCACCTTCAACGTCGCCACATCGACATGAATCCCGGCCCACTCCATCTCAGCGAGCACCGAGGCGAGCGGTCGTTCCAAATCCTCATACAGCGATGTCTGCTCGTTTTTGACGAGTTCGTTACTGACGTTGACGAACAACGTCAAGATGGCCATCACCTTCTCCCCGAGGTGCTGGTCGAGGACGTCTTGATCCGGCACGTGCAGTTTGGCACCTTTTCCGTATACGGCCTCGTCTTCCGGCAACGCGTATTCGAAATGGGCGGCAATCGAGTCGAGCGTCGTCCCGCCCGATAAGTTGAGCAAATAGCCGGCGACGAGCAAGTCCTCGTAGCCTCGAAGCGACACGCCGTGGCGCTTCAGTTGAATGATTGTCTGTTTCGCATCGAGACAAATCGTGGCCCGGTCTTCATCCGCCAGCCACTCGCGGACAGTCGAGACGTCTAAGAGCGACACGTCGCCGACGGTCACTCCGGCTTTTGAAGCGATGGCTACGCCGATGACCGGTTCTTCGAAATAATCGTCGCGAAGTTGTTCGAGGAAGAGGACCGCCTCTGTCAAATCTTGCTCGTCAATCCCGATGTGGTTCACGTCACGCACTTCCACGGCTTCCTCGCTCGACGCGTCGAGACTCAGTTTCCCGAGAAGCGACTTGAACTGCAGGCTCATGAACAGCGGCTTCACTCTTCCAGCGTCATACGGATGGAACGTGAGCTCGTCCATGGTGACGTCAATCGGCACGTCGGTATAAATCGTCGCCAATTGTTTCGACATGAGCGCTTCTCGCTCGTTCGCCTCGACTTTCTCTTTTTGTTTCCCTTTTAGTTCGTGCGTATGTTCATACAGGCCTTCTACGGAACCGTAGGCCGTGAGCAATTTGAGGGCCGTCTTCTCACCGACACCGGGGATGCCCGGGATGTTATCGGATTTATCGCCCATCAGCCCCTTCAAATCAATCATTTGAAGCGGGCTCAGTCCCTCATACCGCTCGTGGAATGCCGCCGCGTCCATCGCCTCGACGTCGGTGATACCGCGCTTCGTCAAATAGACGGTGACACGGTCGTCAATCAACTGCAGTAAATCCTTATCACCGGTGACGACCGTCACTTGGTCGAACGCGGTATTTTTTGAAAGCGTCCCGATGATGTCATCGGCCTCGTACTGGTCGAGCTCAAGCACTTTGATGCCGAACGCCTCGCAAATCTCACGGACGATCGGGAATTGCTCGCGAAGCTCACCCGGTGTTTTTTGCCGTCCGCCTTTATAGTCGGCATACGTGTCGTGGCGGAACGTCTTTTTCGACGCATCGAACGCGACCGCGAAATGTGTCGGCTGTTCGTCTTCCATCAGCTTCAATAACATCATCGTGAACCCGTACACGGCGTTCGTGTTCCGACCGCTCGCATCCGTCATCGGAGGCAACGCGAAAAAGGCACGATACGTGAGTGAGTTTCCGTCAAGGAGTAGTAGTTTATTCATTGGACAACCTCCATTCTATCTGGTTCCATCATATCATACGGGTACATGCGTTCGAAAAAAAAGACCCTTTTCTAGAAACTAGAAAAGGGTCAATCTTCCCGATCGAGTGGAGATGAGCACCAATCGGGACACGAGATGATGAAGAGGTCTCATCCATAGAGTAGCATCGCTTTGTAAAGCCGGTATGAATTCGCCATGAATTCCTTGTTAAGCACTCGGGAATTTGATGGTGAACGTCGTCCCTTCACCTTCGACGCTGTCGACTTGAATCGTCGCGTGATGGAGATCGACAATATGCTTGACGATGGCGAGGCCGAGTCCGGTCCCACCGGAATTTCGGCTCCGCGCCTTATCGACCCGGTAGAACCGTTCAAAGATTCGGCCCACTTCTTTCGGCGCGATGCCGATGCCATTGTCTTTGACGATCAAATAAGAGCCGTCCGGTCTCTTCTCGACCGCAATCTCGACTTGGCTGCCTTCCGGCGAGTAGTTGATCGCATTGGCGACGAGATTCAAGATGACTTGTTTGATTCGGTTCATGTCCGCCTGTAAGACGACTTCCCCATCGTGGCGCGATTCCAAATGAATCGATTTCTGTTCTGCTTTTTGACTGAGCACGAGGCAGACTTCCTCGACGAGCTGATTGAGCTGGACCGGGGTGAACTCCAAATGGAAATCCTCCCGTTCGAGCCGCGACAGTTCGAGCAAGTCCTCGACGAGCATCTGCATGCGCGTCGCTTCTTTTTGAATGATATCCAAGAATTGATCGCGCAGTTCCGGTACTTCTTTCGCCCCGTCGAGCAGCGTCTCGCTGAAGCCGCGAATCGATGTGAGTGGTGTCTTCAACTCATGGCTGACGTTCGCGACGAAATCTTTGCGCATCTTCTCGAGACGCTTTAACTCGGTGATGTCGTTAAAGAGAAGCGTCGTCCCGCGCAACATGCCTGTATCACTGAAAATCGGCGCGGCCGACACCATATACGTCTTTTGATTGAAACCGGATCGGATTGACAGTTGTCGGCGGTGCGGCTCCTCTGTCAAATAAACGTCTTCAATCAACGTCTCGACGTCCGGGCTCGGCAAGATGCCGTGATAAAACTGGCCGATCATCAATTCATCATATTGGAACATGTCGCGATACGAGCGGTTGACGAGTGTCACGATGCCACGTTCGTCGACCAAGAGCAACCCTGCCCCCATATACTCGATGAGCGACTCTAGCCTTGCCCGTTGAACCGATTCGCCGAGTGAGATCGTCTCTAAATTGCGGGCGAGCACGTTAATCGATCCGGCCAGACTGCCTGTCTCTTCATCGTTTCGCAACTCATAGACGCGGGCCCGATAGTTCCCGTCCGCCAGTTCCCGCAAGACGATGGTCGCCTCGTCGATCGGTCGGATGAATTGGTTCGTCAGGTTGTGTAAAACAAAAAGGATTAAGAAGAACGAGAAAATCAAGGCCAAGGCGATGGTCAGCCAAATTCGGTCATATACCCCTTCCAAATCGGAGACGTAACGGATAAAGCTCAAGTACACCGTGTCACCGGATGACAGTTCGATTGGCTTCGTGAACTGAATCAAGTCATCCCGTGTCTCGTTTCCGAACGTCCCACCTTCCGGAATCGACGCGGCATCCATCCGGAAATCAAATGAGCCGACCCGAAACGGCGTCCCAGCGATGACTTCCATCCGACGATTGAGGAGCAAGATATCGAAACTGCTCTCATCATCGATTTGGCCGACGTAGTCTTGGATGTCCGCAAGGTCGCCTCCATCTAAATAGAGCGCAGCCAACTCAGCGTCTTCTTTCAACCGGTCGCGTTCAGAATCCAAATAAAAGTCTTTGAACAATTGACCGAGCACGATTCCGAGGGTCAATAAGACGCCCGTCACGAGCAGGATGAGCGTCGTCAAAAACCGCGAGCGGTACGTCTTCATTCGGCCATCGGCTCTTCCATCTTATAACCGAGGCCGCGAATCGTCTTGATATAGGTCGGTTTTTTCGTCACCGGCTCAATCTTCTCCCGGAGGTGGCTGATGTGGACGTCCACGATACGCGTATCTCCGACGAAGTCGTAATTCCAAATCGCCGACAAGAGCTGGTCGCGCGTCAAGACGCGTCCTTTGTTCTTGGCCAGGTAGGCCAACAGTTCGAACTCCTTCGGTGTCAATTCGAGGCGTTCGCCGTTCTTGAACACTTCATAGTTCGACGCGATGATTTTCACGTCGCCAATCTCGATGACGTCCGTGTCCGTCGCCGGCGCTTCTTGTGGGGCCGAACGGCGCAGGATGGCTTTGACCCGGGCTACGACTTCCCGTGGGCTGAACGGCTTCGTCAAATAGTCATCGGCACCGAGTTCGAGGCCGAGCACTTTATCGAACTCATCGTCTTTCGCCGTCAACATGAGAATCGGCGTGTTCACTTTTTGTTGGCGGAGCCGTTTGCAAACTTCGAGCCCGTCCATCTCAGGCAACATCAAGTCGAGGACGATCAAAACGGCATCTTGCTTCTCGGCCAGCTCAAGTCCGGTCTTCCCGTCGTGCGCCGTCTCGACCTCGAATCCGGCCTGCTCTAAATTAAACTTCAATAACGTCGCAATCGACACCTCGTCATCGACAACAATTACTTTATCAGCCACGCTTAGTTCCTCCTCTAATCTATCTGTTCAGTCATGTACACTACCTATTTTACAAATCAATGCCACGTACGACCAACCTCAAAGCAAATCTTTACAAAAACAAAACAAATCCACGTTCTGCTTTTAGTGTAGCATGCGCCACGCATACAAAAAACCTCGTCTGCCAAAGCAGACGAGGTAAGCCCTCAATTGAGGACGTTCAAGACGGAGCGGACCGAATCGGCTGAGCGTTGTAGCGCCGCCGTTTCGGCTTCCGTCAATTCAAGTTCGAGCACACGTTCAATCCCGTTCGCACCAAGAATCGTCGGGACACCGAGATACAAGTCGTGGAACCCGTATTCGCCGTCGAGATACGCGATGGCCGGTAAAATCCGCCGTTGATCTTTGAGGATCGCTTCGACCATCTCGACGATGGCCGCAGCCGGCGCATAATAGGCCGATCCGTTCCCGAGTAGCTGAACGATCTCACCGCCACCTTTACGGGTCCGATTGACGATCGCTTCGATGCGGTCGGTCGGCAATAATTTCTCGAGCGGGATTCCTCCCGCGTACGAATAGCGGATGAGCGGGACCATGTCATCCCCGTGCCCGCCGAGCACGAATCCAGAGACGTCCTTCACAGAGATATTCAACTCCGCAGCGACGAACGTCCGGAACCGGGCCGTATCGAGTACACCGGATTGACCGATGACACGCTCTTTCGGGAAACCCGACTCTTTGAAGGCGGCGTACGTCATCGCGTCGACCGGGTTCGTCAAGACGATGATAATCGCATCCGGTGAGTAACGGGCCACTTCTTTCGTGACCGCCCGCATCACTTTGGCGTTCGTCGAGACAAGGTCGTCCCGGCTCATACCTGGCTTGCGTGCGATTCCGGCTGTGATGACGACGATATCCGAGTCCGCCGTTTCCGCATAGTCCGACGTCCCTGTAATCCACGAGTCAAACCCTTGAATCGGCGCCGTCTCTTGCATATCGAGCGCTTTTCCTTTCGTCGGGTTCTCGTTCTCTTTGATATCGAGCAGCACGACGTTACCGAGTTCTTTTTGAGCCAAATACAGTGCCGTCGTGGCCCCCGTGAATCCGCTACCGATAACCGAGATCTTATTGCGACGAATCATTGTGCTCTCCCCCTTGGTTTAGCTGATGTCTTACATGTTTTTGATTAATTCATCCGCAAACTCTGAACACTTCACTTCTGTCGCGCCGTCCATGAGACGAGCGAAATCGTATGTGACGACTTTCGAGGCGATTGTCTTCTCCATCGAGTTGATGATGAGGTCAGCCGCTTCGTTCCAGTTCATATGACGAAGCATCATTTCACCTGACAAGATGACCGATGACGGGTTGACCTTATCGAGGCCGGCATACTTCGGTGCCGTACCGTGTGTCGCTTCGAAGATGGCATGGCCCGTCACGTAGTTGATGTTCGCTCCAGGTGCGATCCCGATTCCACCGACTTGGGCAGCGAGCGCATCCGAGATGTAGTCGCCGTTCAAGTTCATCGTTGCCACGACATCGAACTCACGCGGACGTGTCAAAATCTGTTGCAAGAAGATATCAGCGATTGAATCTTTTACGATGATTTTGCCTTCTGCTTCAGCTTTCGATTGCGCTTCGTTCGCAGCCGCTTCACCTGACTCTTCTTTGATGCGGTCATACTGTGCCCATGTGAAGACTTTGTCGCCGTACTCTTCTTCTGCGAGCTCATAGCCCCAGTTTTTGAAGGCGCCTTCTGTGAACTTCATGATGTTCCCTTTGTGGACGAGCGTGAGCGATTTACGGTTGTTCGCAATGGCGTACTCGAGAGCCGCACGAACAAGGCGTTTCGTTCCTTCAGACGAGATTGGCTTGATCCCGATTCCAGACGTTTCTGGGAAACGGATTTTGTTGACGTTCATCTCTTCTTTCAAGAATGAGATCAACTTCTTCACTTCGTCGCTACCTGACGCGTATTCGATTCCTACGTAGATATCTTCTGTGTTCTCACGGAAGATGACCATGTCTGTATCCTCTGGGCGTTTGACCGGTGAAGGGACGCCTGTGAAGTAACGGACCGGGCGCAAGCACGTGTACAAGTCAAGTTCTTGACGGAGTGCTACGTTGAGTGAACGGATACCGCCGCCGACTGGTGTCGTCAATGGACCTTTGATGGCAATCAAATATTCACGGATTTCATCGAGTGTCTCGTTTGGAAGCCATTCGCCTTTTTGGTTGTAGGCTTTCTCCCCAGCGTACACTTCCATCCATTCGATTTTCTTCTCGCCGCCGTATGCTTTTTCGACAGCCGCATCAAAGACACGCACGGAAGCGTTCCAAATATCTGGTCCTGTGCCGTCGCCGATGATAAATGGAATCGTCGGTACGTTCGGTACGTTTAATACACCGTTTTCAACTGTAATCTTTTCGTTTTGTGTCAACATAATGAATCCCCCTAAGTACATTTATGTAGGCCGACGCGAGCGCCGACCTACGTCAATTGTTAGTTTACCAAAGTTTATGTCTAAATTGTGACTCGAACTTCTCGTCCGGCGTCAATTAACGCTCGTTCACCGGGACGTATGACCGGTTCGTCTCGCCGATGTATTCAGCGCGAGGACGGATCAAACGGTTATCCGCATACTGCTCGAGGATGTGGGCAATCCAGCCCGACATGCGTGAGACCGCAAAGATGGGCGTGAACAACTCTTCGTCGAGGCCGAGTGCATAATACGTTGATGCCGAATAGAAATCGACGTTCGGTTTCAAGCCTTTTTCCGTCTCGACGAGATGGTCGATTTTCTCAGACATCTCGTACCATTCCGGTTCGCCGATTTGGGCCGTCAATTGGCGGCTCATCTCTTTCAAGTGTTTCGCGCGCGGGTCGCCGTCCTTATAGACACGGTGGCCGAAGCCCATGATTTTCTCACGGCGTTCGAACTTGCCGCGGACGTAGTCTTCGACTTTGTCGACCGAGCCGATTTCGTGAAGCATTTTCATGACCGCCTCGTTCGCACCGCCGTGGAGCGGGCCTTTAAGGGCGCCCATCGCCGCCGTCACACCAGAATAAATATCCGACAATGTGGCGACGCAGACGCGGGCCGTGAACGTCGAAGCGTTCAATTCATGGTCGGCATGAAGGATGAGTGCCTTGTCAATCGTCTTCTCGGCGACCTCGCTCGGCTCTTCTCCGTTCAACATGTACAAGAAGTTGCCCGCATAAGACAAGCCCTGTTTTGGTGCAACCGGTTGTTCGCCTTTACGAAGACGAGCGAATGCCGTCACGATCGTGGCGATTTGCGCTTGGAGACGAATCGCTTTGCGCATGTTCGCTTCCGGACTCATATCTTCAGACTCTTCATCATAAAGCGCGAGCTGTGAAAGTGCAGTCCGAATCGTCGCCATCGCATTGGCCGATTTCGGCGCCCGCTCGAGCGTCGCGATGACGTCTTCTGGCAATTTGGCTTCTTTCACGAGCGCTGCTGAGAGCTCAGTTAATTCATCTGCTTTCGGAAGGCGGTCGTTCCACAATAGGAAAACAACCTCTTCGAATGTGGCATGGTCTGCCAAATCATCAATCGTGTATCCTCCGTAAGTCAATTGTCCGTCGATAATCGAACTGACTTTTGAGGCCGCTGCCACAATTCCTTCTAAACCTTTTGTCGTTGACATCAATAACTCCCCCTCAGTCTTTAAAAGTGATCGACCGCATATACAGTCTGTGTGTAGGGAATAAGGGCGAGGAGTCGAAGACTCTCCCCAATCCGTTTCGAGCTCGCTCCGCCCTGTCCTTTATCTAGTATAAACAATTTACTGAAAAAAAGAAATGTAAGCGTATCCAGCCGTCAAAAAATGTCAGAACCATTTTTGTAACAGGCTAAATCCACCTAAAATCAAGGCGGCGATGCCGGCACCGACGAGCGGTCCGACCGGTACACCTTTCATGAAACCGACGGCCAGGATGGTTCCAGCGAGCAATGCCGTCGTGACGACGGGATCGACCCGCATCAGTTGGACGCCTTGGCCGGCAGCGAGCGCGACGAAGATTCCAGAGGCGAACGCGATGATGCCGACTGGACCTTTAATACTATTCCACAATTCCCGGAATCCAATGTCGCCGGTCGCAATCGGCACCAGGACGGCAATCGTAATAATCGTTACGCCCCAATGGATTCCTTTTGACGCGAGCGTCGGGAACAGTTGGTCACCGAATCCTACCGCTTTAATAATCAAGAGGACGCTGCTGGCGATGATGACCGACTGGTTATGGGAGATAACCCCAATCAATACGAGCAACAGCAAGAATAAATAGGCACTCATGACACACTCTCTTTCTGAATGGAAAAAGAACCGACCTCATAAAAAGGTCGGTTCGATTGGCATTCGATTACGCGTTGTAGATTTTACCAGTAAGTGGGTCGATTGAAATCATCTGTCCATCGCGGAACGTTGATGTCGCTGATTCGACACCGACGATAACCGGCTTGCGGAGTGATGGTCCAACGATACCGGCATGGCTCGTCAATCCACCGTCTTCTGTGATGATTCCAGCCGCTTTTTCAATTGCTGGCATCATTTCTTTATCTGTGAATGGTGCGACGAGGATCATGCCCTCTTTCGCTTTCGCATTCGCTTCGTCTGCATTGTTCGCAACGACGACTTCACCGACGAGACCACGCTCACCGATGCCGCGTCCGTTTGCGAGGGCGTGACCGACGATATGAACTTTCATCATGTTCGTCGTACCCGCAGTCGCAGCCGGGATACCAGCCGAGATGACGACGAGGTCACCGTCTGTGACGAATCCAGCGTGACGAGCTGCTTCTGAAGCTTGTACCAACATCTCATCCGTGTTGTTCGGCATCGTGTCAGCCACGATCGGGTACACGCCCCAAACGAGGTTCAATTGACGCGCCACACGCTCTGACTCTGTGACCGCGATGATGTTCGCCTCTGGGCGATACTTCGCTGTACGAGCAGCCGTGTAACCTGATTGTGTCGGTGTCAAGATTGCTTTCGCGTTCAAGTTGATTGCCGTGTGGGCAACCGCTTGTGAGATCGCATCCGTTACCGTATGCTCACTGCGCTTCTGACGATCTTTGAGCAAGTTTTTATAGTCGAGCATTTGCTCAGTACGAACAGCGATCGCTGCTTGCATTTGAACTGACTCGATTGGGTAGTCCCCTGCTGCCGTCTCACCAGAAAGCATGACCGCATCCGTACCATCGAGGATGGCGTTGGCAACGTCAGATGCTTCCGCACGTGTTGGACGCGGGTTGCGTTGCATTGAGTCAAGCATCTGTGTAGCTGTGATGACCGGTTTCCCGAGGTCGTTACACTTCTTGATTAATTCTTTTTGGACTGGTGTGACTTCTTCAGTTGGAATCTCGATCCCGAGGTCACCACGAGCGACCATCAAACCGTCTGAAATCGCCAAGATTTCGTCGATGTTGTCGACACCTTCTTGGTTCTCGATTTTCGGATAGATTTTGATGTGTGACGCGTTGTTGCGCTCGAGAAGTTGACGAATCTCAACGACGTCAGACGCACGGCGGACGAATGATGCCGCGATGACATCGATGTCTTGTGAGATACCGAACTCGATGTCGGCGATGTCTTTGTCTGTAAGGGCAGGAAGGTTCACTTTGACGTTAGGCAAGTTGACACCTTTCTTCGTCTTGATGACGCCTTCGTTTTCGATGACGCAACGAAGGTCACGGTTCGGGAGCTTCTCAACGACAAGGAGACCGATAAGTCCGTCGTCGAGCATGATGCGTGAACCGACTTCAACGTCTTCGTACAAGCCTTCGTACGTGACTGAGAAGCGATCTTTCGTTCCGACGATTTCTTCTGTCGAGACGATGATGACTTCTTTGCCTTTTTCGAGGAGTGCTTTTCCTTCTTCAAACGTATGTGTACGGATTTCAGGACCTTTCGTGTCAAGAAGAACCGTCACAACTTTACCGGCAGCTTTTGATGCTTCACGGATGTCGCGGATACGTGCTCCGTGCTCTTCATAGTCACCGTGTGAGAAGTTGAGACGAGCGACGTTCATTCCGGCTTCAATCATTTCCGGAAGACGTTTCTCTGAAGCTGGTCCAATCGTACATACAATTTTCGTTCTACGCATAAATAAAAACCTCCTAGGGGATGTATTGCATTTACACACAGAAAACGGGGGGTCGACCGACCTGATCCCGTCTCTGTGGAATTCACTGCTACTCGTTAAATCGAAAGTTGGTTCGAAAGATCAATCAACTGCATATCGATCGTATGTTTGTTATGATCGAGCGCTTCATCGATATCTAGATCCATCATCTTACCGCCACGAATACCGACGACACGTCCGGCTTTGCCTTCGAGTAAAATCTCTACGGCATATGCACCCATGCGGCTCGCAAGCACACGGTCAGCAGCAGTAGGGGAACCGCCACGTTGGATATGTCCAAGAATCGTCACACGCGTCTCTGAGTTTGTCTTCTCAGCGATCATTTTTCCGATTTCTTCGGCACTGCCTGCGCCTTCGGCAACAACGACGATCGAGTGTTTTTTACCGCGCGCCACACCATGATTGATGCGGTCGACGATGGCACTCAAATCTTCTGGACGTTCCGGGACGAGAATTGACTCGGCACCACCGGCAAGACCGGCATAAAGTGCGATGTCACCTGCATCACGGCCCATCACTTCGATGACGTACGTCCGTTCATGCGACGACGCCGTGTCACGGATTTTATCAATCGCGTCAAGCGCCGTATTGAGCGCCGTATCGAATCCGATTGTCGCGTCCGTTCCTGGGATATCGTTGTCGATTGTTCCTGGAAGCCCGATTGTCGGGAATCCAAGCTCCGTCAACTTTTGGGCGCCACGGTAAGAACCGTCGCCCCCGACGACTACGAGCGCGTCGATATTAAATTTCTTCAACTGTTCGACCGCTTTGGCACGGCCCTCTTCGGTTCTAAACTCAGGGCAACGGGCAGAACGTAAGAATGTTCCTCCGCGTTGGATGATATCGCCGACAGAACCGAGGTTCAATTCAACGAGATCTCCTTCGATTAGACCTTGATAGCCGTTATACACACCGTACACTTCTAGACCTTCGAAAATCGCTTTTCGGGTCACGGCACGGACTGCAGCGTTCATACCGGGGGCGTCTCCCCCACTTGTCAATACCGCAATACGTTTTAAATTCACGTCACTCACCTCTTATGTGTTTTAACGAAATCTGAAAATAAAATACCATGTCTGACCTTTGTTTTACAACACAAGTATGTGAAAAAAAAGCATAGGGTGTGCTCAAAAGCAGTCAACCCGTGAGTGAATTAACGTGAACGCAAAGCGATTGTTAACGTTTTCACGAGCCAATTGTGCCAATTTCATGATATTTGGCAGCGCGCCCTCGCAACAACTCATTTTGAGTCCGCCCTCGCAACTCGGTCATGTGTTGTGCTAATACAGGCTTTAAGAGTGATGACTGTAATGACACATCGATATGGGCCCCACCGAACACCTCAGTGACGACTTCATCGACAATCCCTAAATTCAACAAGTCTTGTGCCGTAATCTTCATCGTTTCCGCTGCACGTTCCGCAAGCTTCGCGTCTTTCCAAAGCAGGGCAGCCGCGCCTTCCGGTGAAATGACCGAATACGTGCTGTTCTCGAGCATGAGCAAGCGGTCACAAACACCAATTCCGAGCGCCCCGCCCGATCCGCCTTCCCCGATGACAATCGAGATAATCGGAACTTTCAACGTCGCCATTTCGAACAGGTTGCGGGCAATCGCCTCGCTTTGTCCACGCTCTTCCGCCGCTTTACCAGGGTAGGCGCCTTTTGTATCGATGAACGTGATGACCGGACGATTGAACTTCTCGGCTTGCTTCATGAAGCGAAGCGCTTTGCGATAGCCTTCTGGATGTGGCATCCCAAAGTTGCGTTTCATGTTCTCTTTCGTGTTCCGTCCACGTTGGTGGCCGACAATCGTCACCGGGACGCCGTCGAGTGTGGCCAACCCCGCTACAATCGCAGCGTCATCATAGCCGTGACGGTCACCGTGCAACTCGATGAAATCCGGGAACAGACGATCGATATAATCAAGCGTCGTCGGTCGTTTCGGATTTCGTGCCAGCTGCACGCGATCCCACGGTTTCATATTCCCATAAATGTCTTTTTCTAATCGATGAAGCTTCGCTTCAAGGTGACGAATCTCACGAGATAAATCGATTCCTTTCGTCTCCGCCGTCTCGCGCAACTTCCCGAGCTGTTCATTCACTTCTTTGATTGGATCAAACATGATGGACCTCCCCGCCGTGTAACTCGATCATCTGCTTCAAGAACGAACGCATCTGTTCACGATGAACGACGGCGTCCAATTGACCCGCTTCTAATAGAAACTCGGCAGTTTGGAAGTTGTCTGGCAATTTTTCACGAATCGTCTGTTCGATGATGCGACGACCGGCAAAGCCGATCAATGCTCCCGGTTCAGCGACGTTCACGTCACCAAGCATCGCGAAACTCGCCGACACGCCACCTGTTGTCGGATGCGTCAAGTAGGCGACATAGAGAAGACCCGCCTCGTCATGTTCTTTCAAGGCGATTGACGTATTGGCCATCTGCATCAAGCTGACCATACCTTCTTGCATGCGGGCACCGCCCGAGGCCGTGAACAGGACGACCGGCAATCCGTCTTTCGTTGCGGTCCGGACCGCCGAGGCAATCGCTTCCCCGACGTAGGCGCCCATCGACCCCATACGGAAGCGGGCATCCATGACGCAGACGACGACCGGCAGACCGTCGATTGTGGCACGACCGCATACAATCGCTTCTTCAATCCCAGTTCGTTCCCTGTCTTTTTTCAATTTATCTTCATAATCTGGAAAATCAAGCGGGTTCTCTTTGACGAGCGGTCCCGCGAATTTTTCAAACGATTCAGTATCGACCAACATATGAATCCGCTCATCTGCACTGAGCGGGAAATGGTAGCCGCAATCACACACTTTATGGTTCTCATTTAACTGTTTCGTGTAATGCATATATTTACAAGATGGACATTTCGTCATCAAGCCTTGTGGTGCATCAATCTTTGGTTCTCGTTGACGCAATGGCATATATCGTTTAGGTTTCTTGAAAAAAGCAGTCATCGCTTCCCCCTCGTTCATTCCGGCATCCCCGCCCCACGCCACATCTCCAACAATCGTCTACGTTCGTCTTCCGTATATAGGTCGCCAGCGTCCGTGCCGTCATAAAACCGGTTCACTTCGCTCCAGATTCGAATGAACAGTTCATTCTTTAATCCGAAGATGAGGTTTTGCCGGAAGGCGCGGTCCGTCTCAACACTCGACTCGAGCAACGCGATGCGTTCCGGGGTCGGTTCGACTTCCGTCAACGCCAAGCGCTCGAGCAAACGCAACATATCGACGATGTCCGACGCCTTCGTCTGTTTCGTGACGATGAACTCTGACAAGATTTCGATGTAACGGTGCCGATCCTGTTCGCACAAAAACGTGCCGCCGCCGTGTTTCGTCTCAACAATCCCTAGGAAGCTGAGCGCCCGTAATGCTTCACGGACTGAGGCCCGGCTGATGGACAGCGTTTCAGCGAGTTCCCGTTCCGACGGGAGACGGTCGCCCGGCTCGAGTGCGGCCTGGACGATTAACGTTCTGATTTTAGAAATGTTTTCGTGAAATGAGGATGCGTGTTTTCCATGCATCTGACCGTTCAACTCCCTTTTGGATGGCATTATCTCTAAAGTGGTCAGACCAATTAAACAGATTATACCACTTTTTATGACTTGGTACTAGTTCTCGTGCCGGGCAATTTCGAGTCGACCCGTTTCAACACGACATCCATATCGCCGAAGCGCTGCCTCAATCCGTGTAGCAATGCTTCTGTCGGATTGATGGCATACGTCGAGGCGAGTTGTTTCACGTCTTTTGAATCAGAGAACCGGCAGATGACGGGGACATCCCCTGGTGCCGTCCGCAACAGTTCTTCCAGGTCAGCGAACGACTCCAGACGCAATCGGACGAACAACGCTTGGCCGTGGAGCGGCCGGACGCGTTCGACGACGAGTTGGCGACGCCCATCGCGTTCATTCGGATGGACCTCGAGCAAGAGGACGTTCCCGACGTACAGCGAACGAGAAAATTGGGCGTACACGCGTGGGAAAATGACGACCTCGTCTTGTGAGACGCCGTCATCGACCATGACGACGCCCATCTCTTCATTCTTTTTCGTCTTGAACGTACGAATCGCATCGACGTAGACGACGATGAAGCCGCGTTCGCCGTTCAACACTTCATCGATCGTCACCGTCTCGATTGAGAGCGGGGCGACCGTCGTCAACGGCGAGTGGACAATCCACGTCCCGAGCGCTTCCCGCTCTTCCTCGGACCAATTCGGCTCGATTGGCGCCGAGCGCTTCAAACCGAGTGCGGACAGCTCATCCGGGAGCAGATGCGTCTCCGTCTCCTCGCGAAGCCGTTCGACGGCCTCGAACGCACGGCGGCGATCACCGTGATACATCCGGTCGAGGGCACCGGCTCCGAGCAGACGCCGCAACTTCGGCTGGTCTTTCGAGCCCCATTCCATCAGTTCAAGCAGACGTTTCACGTCGGTGAACTCGGTATGGTGTTCAATCAACCGCTCGACATCGCGTTTCGTCAAACCTTGGACGGCCTTCAACCCGAGTCGTACGCCCGGCCCTTCTAAAAAGGCCCCGGCTTGGCCATGCAGAACGTCAGGCGGATAGACAGGGATTTTCCCCTTCCGCAACATGCGCACGAGCTGATTCGTCTTGTCGTACGTGACGAGATAAAAAATCCGCTCGAAGTGTGCCTTCACGAAAGCCAAGCGATAACTGATCAAACTGTAGGCCACCGCGTGCGAGCGGTTGAAACCGTAGCCGGCGAACTTCTCGATCCACGAGAACACTTGTCGCATCGAGTCGCTGTCGAACCGCTCCGACGAACGTTCCAAGAAGCGGCTCTTTTCGACGTCGATGGCCGCCACATCTTTCTTGGCGATGGCTCGGCGAATCAAATCGGCCTCGGCATAGGAGTAGCCCGCAAGTTCTCGCAACAGGCGCATGACTTGCTCCTGATAGACGAGCACGCCGTTCGTCGTCCGCATAATCTCACCGACGACCGGATGGACCGGCTGATGCGGCATGCCATGCTTCCGCTTCGCATACGTGTCGATAAACTGCATCGGGCCCGGACGATAGAGCGACATCGTGACGACGATATCCTCGAACGTGGTCGGTTTCACTTGCCGGAGCGCTTGTTTCATCCCTTCCGATTCGAACTGGAAAATCCCGTCCGTGTCACCGCGGGCGAGCACCCGCAACGTCTTGGCGTCATTCAATGGAATCGTCTTCAGCGAGAACAGTTCGTCCGTCTCTCGAATGAGCGTCTCCATCTGACGGAGTCTCGTCAAGTTGCGCAGGCCGAGTAAATCGATTTTCAATAGACCGAGCGCTTCGAGATCTTTCATATTATATTGGGTCACTTGCTCCCCTGCCGTCGGCTGTAACGGGGTGACGTCATCGAGCGCGTCACGACTGAGTACGAGTCCGGCCGCGTGGACCGAGGCTTGACGCGGCAACCCTTCGAGCTGGGCGGCGATGTGCAACAGTTGCGACCGTTTCTGACTGCCGGCGAACCATTTCATCTTCGTCGGATTGGCCAAAATCCCGGCCAACCCGTCGTCTTTCACTTGTTTGCTGGCGGCCTGGCCTTCTTCGAGTGTCAGCCCGAGCGCCCGCGCAACGTCACGCAGCGCCGCTTTCGCGCCGAACGTCGCGAGCGTCCCGATTTGGGCGGCATGGTTGGCCCCATATTTATCGAGGACGTAGCGGACGACCTCGTCGCGCCGCTCATCTTCGAAGTCTAAATCGATATCTGGCATCGTGATTCGTTCCGGGTTCAAGAAGCGTTCGAATAACAGCTCGAACCGGACCGGGTCGACCTCGGTGATATGAAGCGCGAAACTAACGAGTGATCCGGCCGCGGACCCACGCCCTGGACCGACCTCGATGCCTTGCTCCCTAGCGAAGCGGACGATATCCTCGACAATGAGGAAATAGGAGGCGAAACCGGTCCGGGCGATGACGTCGAGTTCATAGCGGGCCCGTTCGATATATTCCTCCTGGAACAAGTCGAGCGCCTTCAATCGTTCAGCGACGAGACGCTTCAGTCGGTCGACCGCATGTTCAATCTCCGGAATCGACGAGGTCGCCTCTGGCAAGCGCTTGATCG
Organism: Exiguobacterium sp. J17977; assembly: GCF_018616375.1. Lineage (GTDB taxonomy): Bacteria > Bacillota > Bacilli > Exiguobacteriales > Exiguobacteriaceae > Exiguobacterium > Exiguobacterium mexicanum. Next base: position 324,097 of record NZ_JAEQBB010000004.1, read on the forward strand.
AGACGAGGGATTCGAATTTGTCCAACGCCTCAAGCTCGATCGGGTCGAACCAATCGTTCATCTCGCTCGGCAGTCTTACATACTTTCCTTTCCGATGCACATCTTCTTGTGAGATGAGTTCGCCTTCACCGATGGCGACGATGGCGCGATACGCCTCGAAATCCTCCGGTCTCATGTAACACGTGTCCGGGGCCGGTACGAGTCGTGTCCCCAGTTCGTCACGCATCTCGCGCAATTGGCGGAGCATCAGCGTCTGTTCCGTCGTCTGCGGCGCCGGCAACCCGAGCCATAGTCGGTCTTCATTCACGTACCCGAGCAAATGGTTATAGAGGCGCCGGCGGTGAACCGGGTCGTTCGCTTTCCAGTTCTCCGGTAAGATGAGTACTGCCAGTTCGGTCGCTTCGGTCAAACCGTCGGCCTGGACGATGCGATATAGTTCGGGTACTTGTTCATCGGTCAACGCATAGACGAGGACGGAGACGTCGAATCCATCCATCCGTAGCGTCGTCCGCAACCCGATGATGGGCTTAACCGCGTAACGCTCACATAACCGGACGAATTGCGGCAAGCCATATAACGCATCGTCGGCCAAGGCGACCGCTCGGCTCCCCCGCTCGGCCATTTGGGCGACGTACTGTTCGAGCCGAATCGTACTTTGCATCAAGCTATAAGCCGATCGTACATTCAAGTGGATCACAAGAGTCCCCCTTTTCTTTTTTCACAATTGTCAAACTCATTTTGGCACTTGTCTGATACAATAATTATAGACAAAACTTCTCCTAAAAGGGGGTATAAACCGTATGATTATTAATCGGGGTAAAATCGCACGTGACAAGCTAGAGAATTTACAGAACGGCCAGACCGTCTTCGCCGACAGTCCGGAGATTATCGAACGACTCCGTCGCTATATTACCGAGTATCAACTCGATGTCGTCGAGGACGTGACCGACCGCGGTACGTGGTTCATTCCACAAGAAACGGATAAACGCTGAAGAGAGCTGACCAACGGGTCAGCTCTCTTCTGTTTCGAATGTGAACGGGGCCGCGACTTCATCGAGCGCCGTGATCACCTCGTCCATCTCTTCCCATTTATCGATTGTGGCACCGGCCGCCATCGGATGGCCGCCGCCGCGATAGCGTTTCGCGACTTCGTTGATGACCGGTCCTTTCGAACGGATCCGGACGCGAATCTCGTCCTTGTTCTCGACGAACATGACCCAACACTTCAGACCCTCGAGACCGGAGAAACTATTGACGAGCAACGATGCCGCTTCCGGTGTCGCGTGGAACGTGCGCAAGACGTCGGCATCGATTTTGACGTATCCGACGCCAGCCTCGGTCACGTTGACGTTTTGCAACACATAACCTTGGAGTTGCAACGTCGCCAAATTCGTCTTATACATTTGACGATACAATCGATTCGTATCGATGCCATAGTTAATCAGTTTGGCCGCGACTTCGAACGTACGTGGTGTCGCGTTGCGGAACTGGAAGCGTCCCGTGTCGCCGACGATTCCGGCGAACAACAAGAAGGCAGACGCCTCGTCGAGTTCAAGCCCCCACATCCCCGCAAGTTCAGCAACCATCTCTGAGGTTGAACTGACCGTCGTATCGACGATTTGATGCGTCGCATACGCATCCTCGTCCGGGTGGTGGTCGATTTTGACGACCGTTTTGCCGGCCAAGGCGTGCGGCCCATCGATTCGTTCATGGTTGGCCGTGTCGAGCACGATGACGAGCGCCTCTTGATACATCTCCGGTTCGACATGCTCCATCTTCCCTAAAAACTCTAAATCACGGACGATACCGCCGACGACATAGATTTTTTTCTCCGGATAGGCGACTTCGAGAATCCGCTTTAATCCGAGCTGACTCCCGAGCGCGTCCGGGTCGGGACGGACGTGTCGGTGAATCATAATCGTGTCCGCCGCTTCAATCAGTTTCAATATCGTTGCTGCCTCTGGCCAATGTGCCATTGCCATTCCTCGCTTTCTTGAACACTATTCTATGGTATGATGATAACAGATTACACGTCTGAAAGGGGTTTCTTCACTTGGGTCAATTAGTTATGATCGGACTCATTCTGTTTTCGTTAGGTGCTTACTTCGTTTCTAAACGACGCGCCTATTTGACGAAGACACCGTACCGGAAAGCGCTGTTCAACACCCAAGCGCTCATCTGGCTGAGTATGTTTCTCGCACTCTTCGCCATCAACCAAATGATCGGCGGGCTCGGGCTCGGCTCGACCATCGGTTGGATTGTCAGCATCGTCATGCTCGTCTTAGGCGTCGGCAACGCCATCGTCGGGTTCATCCGCTACCGCAAAATCTATCCGCTCGCGAGCGAAGAGCCAATCAACCAATCTTAATTAGAAACAGAAACGAGCTGATGATGGCATCAGCTCGTTTTTTTGTTAACGGTCGATCAGTTGTGCCGTGACGAGCGCCTTGGCGACGAGTTGCGTCCCTTGCGTCATCTCGACATCGACTTTCCCAAACTTCCGGCCCAGGTCGAACACGTTGGCCGAGACGCGGATTTGACTCTCGATTTGAATCGGCTTCATGAAGTAGACCGTGATATTCTCGACGACAAGGTCGCCTTTTTTCATATGGCGTAGACTGCGGGTCGCCCCTTCGACGAGCAACGTCGTCAACACCCCTGACGACGCCGTCCCCATATGGCTCGTCATCTGTGGCGCAACCTCGACGGTGAATGCCGTCCCGTTCGAAGCCGGGTCTTCTTTCAACTGGTTCGTGATCATGTTGTCGAACGTCTCACCGACTTGCGGTTGACGGTTGGCAAGCTGGAGCGCCTTCAACACGTCTTGGCGGCTGATGATGCCGAGCAGACGGCCATAGTTGTCGACGACCGGCAGCATCTCGATGCCTTCCCACACCATTTGGTGGGCCGCATTGGTGACACTCGTCTGAACGCCGACCGTGATCGGGCTCTTCGTCATCACTTTCTCGATCTCGGTGTCATGCGGCCGGTCGAGCAAGTCTTTCGCCGTGATGACGCCGACGACTTTCATCTGCTCGTCGATGACGGGATAGCGGTTATGTTTCGTCCGCTCGTTCAGTTCATGCCACCGTTTGACCGTATCGTCCACTTTCAAATAGAACGTGTCGTGTAGCGGGATGACGATATCCGAGACGAGTAGAATCTCTTTTTTAATCAAACGGTCATAGATGGCCCGGTTAATCATCGTCGCGACGGTGAAACTGTCATACGACGTCGAGATGACCGGCATGTGATACTTATCGGCCATCCGTTTCACTTCATCGGTCGTGTCGAATCCGCCCGTGATTAATACGGCGCCGCCGGACTGGAGCACGAGTTCATGCGCCTTTTCCCGGTTCCCGATGATGACGAGTGAGTCGACGTCGATATACCGCATCATCGCCTCAAGCTTCATCGCCCCGATGACGAACTTCGAGAGCGTCTTATGGAGCCCGTCTCGGCCACCGAGCACTTGCCCGTCGACGATGTTGACGACTTCCGCGAACGTCAGCTTCTCGATATTCTCTTTATGTTTACGCTTGATGCGAATGGTGCCGACCCGTTCAATCGTCGAGACGAAGCCTAAATTCTCCGCTTCTTTGATGGCTCGATACGCGGTTCCCTCTGATACCGCCAATTCTTTCGCGATTTGGCGGACCGAAATTTTAGATCCGACATCGAGCGACTCGATATGTGCTATGATCTGTTCATGTTTTGTTGTCATGTCACGAGTCCCTTTCCTCAATACATTTTCTGTCATCCTCAGTATACTGTATCAGTCGTTCTTCTTCAAACTGTACTACTGAAATTGTGACATTTCCTTTCCGTTTTGGAAAACGGTATAATGAGACAGAACGCCAACGAACGAGAAGGAAGGGAAACGAGTTGAATCAACGAACCAACCATATTGCACAATCTTTGGCCACTAAAGGATTAGACGCCGCTTTCGTCACGTCGAAAGCATCGGTCTTTTACTTTTCGGGAGTATATGCCGAGGCGCATGAACGGCTCATCGCCATTCTCGTCTTGAAAAACGGCACGACCGCTCTCGTCTGTCCGGCACTTGAAAAAGGAATCGTCGAGGCGAGCGACTGGAATGGTGATATCGTCACATACATGGACCACGAAAACCCATGGGACAAAGTCGTCAAACTGTTCCTCGACCAACAGATTATTCCCGAGCGTATCGGGATTGAAGGCGAGCACTTGACGTATAACCGTGTTGAACAGCTTCGCGCCGGCTTTGCCGGTCTGTCGATCGTCGACTTGACCGACGAGCTACAGGCGCTCCGCATGATTAAGTCACCGGACGAGGTCCGCTTGATGAAACGCGCCGCCGAACTCGCCGATATGGCGATTGAAGCCGGGATTCGCGCCTTGCGCGAAGGCGTGACCGAGCTCGAGGTCATCGCCGAAATCGAATATGCGATGAAGAAACAAGGTGTCCGCGAGATGTCGTTCGACACGCTCGTCTTATTCGGCGAGAACAGTGCCGATCCGCATGGCGTGCCCGGCAACAACCGCTTGAAGAAAGGCGATTTCGCCTTGTTCGACCTCGGCGTCATCTGGCAAGGATACGCCTCGGATATCACACGCACCGTCGTTTACGGCGAAGCGAGTACGAAACAACGTGAGATTTACGAAACTGTCCTCAAGGCCGAAGAAGCCGCCATCGAGATGGCAAACGTCGGTACGACGCTCGGCTCGATCGATATCGCGGCCCGCCAAGTCATCACATCGGCCGGCTACGGCGAATACTTCACGCATCGCGTCGGACACGGAATCGGCATCGAAGTGCACGAATTCCCATCGATGGCTGCCAACAACGATATGACGGCCCAAGTCGGGATGACGTTCACCGTTGAACCAGGCATTTATCTTCCTGGCGTCGGCGGCGTCCGCATCGAGGACGACATCGTCATGACCGAGAGCGGTCCCATCTTGTTGACGAGTTATCCGAAGACGCTCCAAGAAATCAATTGAGTCAACAAAAAGACCAGCCGCGCGCGGCTGGTCTTTGTCATGGTCAATAAAAGAGTCGGAACATGACGTCACGTTGTGGCACATCATTCCGTTCCATCGTTTCAAGAAACGCCCGCTTATCATAACGGACCGACCGCGGATGGATGGATAACCCTGTCTCATCCCACTCGAGGATGCCGTAACGGGCCAAGTCGTCGCGAGCAACACCGAGCGCACCGGGGTTGAAATAGTGTTTCGCCTCATCTTTGAACACGTGCTCCGGATGATGATGCCCGAAACAGATGACGTCCGCCTCATACGCCCCGTACAGCGCCTGCATGTTCGATAGCGTCGCCTCGACGATATCATGGAACGGTTCCTCGGTGATCGGCACGCCTCGTCTCTCGGTCGGGATATGATAATGGATACCGAACACCCGCGTACCCTCGACATCGCGTTCGATTGTGCGGGGCAACTTGAACAGCTCATCCGCATAGGCGGGTTTTAGCGTGCGTGCCACCCACTCATGGTGTGGTCTCGTGTGGGCATAGCTTTCGGGGTGCCCGTTCCCGGCCAACAGGGAGAGAACCGCCTCATCGTGATTGCCGGTGATCATGCGCACGCCGCGGTCGAGCAGACGTGCCATCACTTCGTTCGAGTCAGGCCCCATCGCAATCATATCGCCCAAACTCCAAATCTCGTCGACCTGCTGGCGGTCGAGCTCGGCCAGCACGGCATCGAGTGCGTGGACGTTCCCGTGGATATCGGTCAACATGGCCAATTTCATGTGGTTCCCTCCCTTATTTTCGATATTGATGGACGACGTTAACACCGCCGGTCACATCAATCACAGCACCTGTGACCATGTCGGAGTCGCGCGCGAGCAGGAACAGAATCATGCGGGCGATGTCTTCACCCGTCCCGTGCCGTCCGACCGGCGTCTGGTCGTCCGGTTCGGCCGCTTCGATTCGCATCTCTTTTTGCGCGCCGACGATATTACCCGGATTGATCATATTGGCCGTGATGCCGTGCGCCGCTTCCTCGAGCGCGACCGATTTCGTCAAACTGACGAGCCCTGTTTTAGCGGCTGCGAACGCAGACCGATGAATCCAACCCGGTGCCGTCCCGCTCTCCGGGAAGCCGTACGTGATGATGCGGCCGAACCGTTTCGTCCGCATGCTCGGGATGGCCCGGCGCATCAACCAAAACGAGGCCGACAAGTTGCCTGTGATGACCTCGTCCCATTCGTCGTCCGTCAAGTCGACGAGACACTTCCGTTCAAAGATGTATGGCCCGGCATTCAAGATGAGCGCGTCCGGCTCTCCGAATTTGGCCACTGCCTCTTCATATCCATTTAGGACAGCCTCGCGGTCCGTCAACGGGGCCTCAACCATATGTAGCCGTTCATGCTCCCAGTCGATCGGCTTTCGCTGCAAGACGCTGACGTGCCAACCTTCCTCCAATAATCGTTCCGTCACAATGCGGCCGATCCCTTTCGCACCAGCCGTGATGACTACATGTTTCATCGTCATCCCTCCTCTGTATCATCTTACCCGTTCCGCCTGCCCATTTCCAAACTTCAACCTGTTCCATCAGAAAGTTGTGAAAATTTCACACATTTCTGAAAGAACCGGGCGTGAATTTAGACAGAAGTGGTATACTATACATGTAAGCCGCACGTACATTTCAAGCGAAAGGTTGGGATTTACATGGCAATTGTCTACAAACATATTCTATCTGCCGTCGACGGCTCGAAAGAGGCCGAACGCGCATTTGAAACAGCAATCGACGTCGCCCTTCGAAACGATGGCAAACTGTATATCGGTCACGTCATCGATACACGGACATTCGCCACGGTTGAAGCGTATGACCGGACGATTACCGAGCGTGCCGAGACGTATGCGAAAGAACTGCTCGAGGATTACGTCAATCGCGCGAAAGAACGAGGCGTCAAAGAAGTGGAGACGGTCATCGAGTATGGTTCTCCGAAAGTGACGATCGCTAAAAAGATTGCACCGAATCACGACATTGATCTTATTATCTGTGGAGCGACCGGATTGAACGCCGTCGAACGCTTCTTCATCGGTAGCGTCTCTGAAAGCATCGTCCGCTACTCGAAGTGTGACGTTCTCATCGTCCGCCAATAACGAATCAAGGGCCAGCGTGCATGCGTTGGCCCTTTCGTGTGGAGTCGCTTATGACATCAAGTCGTCGGTCGGCCGAACCGTCTCAGCCGCCAGATTGCCGAACTCACGAAGATAATCGAGATATCGGGCGCCACCATAGTTATAGCGCTTGTTATACATCCTGACGACGACGGCTCGATAGGCGGGAATGACCAATAACAACGGCCCGGTGTTCCCTAGAATTTGATACGACCCAGCTGGTACAACCTCCCCTAGTTCGCTCCACGCTTTCGGTTCGCCCTGGACATACCAGAACAATCCGTTTGTCGGGAACGTCGCGTTAGCATATTCAGGGCTTTGAATCGAGGTCGCGAGACGAATCACTTCTGTCGGCACAATCTGAACTCCATGATGACGTCCGTTGTTCAAATGAAGATTACCCCAGGCCGCGAATTCTCGCGCAGTCGTATGTAGGTTCGAGCCCATCCCATCATCAAAAGGATACAATTTATACGACGCTTCCTCACCAGGGTCGTCCACGACTTTGACGAGACTTGATGCCGCTTGAGTCGCCCACTCTGTTCGCGTGAGTCCCATCGGCTGAAACACACGCTCTCTTAATAATTGAGTGAAGTCATATCCGTACAACTGTTTAAACAACTCCGTCATGATTTCGACGTTCACGCCCTGATACGCCCATCCTTCACCTGCATCAAACTCCCGAAATATGAAACCCGTCTCATTCCGGTTCAATCCGTGCGAGTGCGTGACCAAGTGCCGAATCGTCGTCCCTCGAAACGTGTCCACGTCATACCGCTCAAAATAATCAGAGACCAAATCGTCGAGATGCCGAATCTTACCTTCAAATAATGCATAGGCAATCGCCAGTCCCAAATAGCTTTTACGGGCCGAAGCGACGTTGAACATCGAATTGACGTCAATCGCTTTTGCATCATGATTCGAATGGAAGCCTTCATAATGTTCGAACACGATGCGATCGTCTTGCAGGACTAGCAACGCGGCGGCACTGCTTTGATTCAGGCGCTGTACCTCCTTAACATATGAGATCAACGTTTCGTAAGTCGTCTCCACGTCACCTTCCCCCTTTCAACCTGCATACGATTTTCTCGCTTAACATTCAATTTCCTTCTTCTCAAATCGTCACTCCCCGATTCCCATCCGGTGCAATCCGTTTCAACACATCAAAAAGGGCCATCGCAACTGCGATAGCCCCTCGTTCACATATTATAATACTTTGACAGTAACCGTCTTGCGACCGAAGTTGATGGCCGCACTTTGTGAGTACATCAAGATGTCGATTTTGTTTCCTTTAATGGCGCCGCCTGTGTCAGCCGCCGTGTACGTGCCCATCAACTTCCCGCCGACGTACACTTGTACTTTCTTACCGAGCGGGATGACGCGTGGGTCGACAGCGACGACGTTACGTTTTTGTGCCCGGACGTTCCAGCCTAATGCCGTCACTCCTGAACATCCTTTGCAATATGGTGTGTAAGCCGATGCGTTCATCGTATATGTTTTCACACTAGCCTTCGCGACCGGCGCTTTCACGGTGCGTAAGTACTTTGTAGCGATCCAACCAGCCTTGCCTTTGTAGTTGACGCGAATCCAAGCTCCTTTTGAGCCGGTGCGTTGAAGTTGTTGTCCTTTATTGATTTTCCCAATCACTTTACCGTTGAGCGTCCCTGCCGAGCGGACATTCAATCCATTGACTTGGCTTTGTACGTATACTTTTGAAGACGCCTCAACTTGTTGTTGTTGGGGTAAGAGCATAGCGAGTGTCATGACCGTCAGTAGTAAGACCGTTCCAATTTTTTTGAGCATGTGGTTTGTCCTCTCCTAGTCGGTGTGTGTGTTGTAAGTTCGTGTTGTCGAATCTGTGGTGCTGTTCCAGTTGAAACATGTCGTATCGATTACGGAATGTTTCGTCCAGATAACTATATGACGAATCGTATGACCGTGCGTTTACAACTAAAATTCATTTGAGTGTCAGCAAAGTTACGATTACATTACAAAAACGCCATCTTTTAAGGGAAGATGACGTCTTTCATAAAAAACTTCATGTTTCGTCATATTAATTCCCAATTAAAGGGATTAATATGACTCGATTGTTACTGAAACGATGGTTTCTAACGCTTAATGTTACAAACGAGCACATTCGATTCAGTCCATTGTCACAAAAACGGCTCTGCCCGTAAGCCAAAAGCACTAAAAAACGCCCATCCCAGATGAATCGGGGACGGACGCTGTAACAACTTAAACGTGTGACTCGACGAGGTTGGCGATGCGGACCGTGTCGCGCGCGATGACCAATTCTTCGTTCGTCGGGATGATGATGACTTTGACCGGTGAGTGCGGATAGTTGATGAACAACTCTTTACCGCGTGCTCCGTTGTTGAGTGATGGGTCCCAGTAGACGCCCATGAACTCAAGGCCACGAAGGATGCGCTCACGGATGACGTCAGAGTTTTCTCCGACACCAGCTGTGAAGATGATCGCATCGACACCGTTCATCTCTGCCGCATATTGACCGATGTAGCCGTGGATGCGGTTCGAGAAGATTTTGAGCGAGATTTCGGCACGGTGGTTCCCTTCAGACGCTGCTTGCTCGATGTCACGCAAGTCACTCGAGATACCCGAGAGACCGTAAACACCCGACTCTTTGTTCATGACGTTCAATACGTCTTCAGCCGACTTGCCAGTCTTCTGCATCAAGAACGGGATGAGGGCCGGGTCAAGTGATCCCGAGCGCGTTCCCATCGTAATCCCTTCGAGTGGCGTGAAGCCCATCGTCGTATCGATCGAACGACCGCCGGCAACCGCTGCGATTGACGCACCGCTACCGAGGTGGCACGAGATTAAACGAAGGTCTTCAAGCGGACGGCCGAGAAGCTCTGACGCACGTTGTGTGACATACTTGTGGCTCGTTCCGTGGAAACCGTATTTCCGGACGCCGTGCTCCGTGTAGTACTCGTACGGAAGACTATACAAGAAGTTCTCTTCCGGCATCGACTGGTGGAACGCCGTGTCGAAGACCGCGACTTGCGGCACGTTCGGTAAAATCGTTTGGAACGCACGAATCCCCGTCAAGTTTGGCGGGATGTGGAGCGGTCCGAGTTCGACGAATGATTCGATGTTCTTCATGACTTCATCGTCGATGACGACCGAATCCGCGTACAATTCTTTTCCGTGAAGGACACGGTGACCGACGCCAGCAATTTCATCGAACGACTGGATGATATCAAGGTCGATCAATTTTTCGAGCGAGAGCTCGACCGCTTCTTTATGTGAATGAAGCGGCGTGACGATATGGAACTTTTGTCCTTCGCCATATTTAATCGTGAAGATCGCATCTTCTTTTCCGACACGCTCGACGAGCCCGACGGCGAGCATCTTCTCAGATGGCATCTCGAGAAGTTGGAACTTTAATGACGAACTACCTGCGTTGACTGCCATAATTTTTGTCATGTCATACACCTCTTACCTTTCGATTTAAACACGAGTCTTTATCTGTTCTCTCAAAAACCGATAACTGTATCATAATGAAGATACTTGATATGGCATATGTTTTTCAAGTCTTTTGCCCAATAAAAATTATGTTGTTTTAAACCATTCGTCAATCTGTTTCACAATATTGGCAACAGCGCGCACGTCCGTGAACGATGGCAACTCGACGAGGAGTGCTTGTTTCGGGCGTTTGACGCCTTCCCCAAGCTTTTGTAACATCAAGATGCTTTTCGCATACCGCTCATCTTTGAACATTGTCGTCGGCAATTGAAGAACGCCTTTGACGACGGCCTCGCGGTCCATCCACTGTTTTAATTTCCCTTCGTCATCCTGTTCAAACAAATTGTTCGGGATGACAAATATCCCGTGACCACCTGGTTTCAAGTGACGCATCGCCTGCTCAATCAACAAGAAGTGCGAGTAAGAATGGCCTTCGTTCCGTTTCAAGGCATAGCTTGACGCCATGTCGTCGTTCGGATAATAACCGATCGGTAAATCGACGAGCGCCAAGTCGCTCGGCTCGACGAATAGCGGCGCGAGTGCGTCTTGATGGAAGTACGATACCGGTTTGCCGAGCAAGTTGCTGATCGCATACGACAGACGGAGCATCGTCTCATCGACTTCGACCGCCTGCGCGGTGGCGTCTTTCAATTGCGTCAACACGGCGTGGACGAGCGTCCCCGTCCCGCTGCCGAGCTCGAGCACGTTCGCCCCGTCCTTGACGAGCTTCGTCGCCAAATATCCGATAAACAGGCTGACGGCGTCCGGCGTCGGCTGATGGTTCGGCGGGAGCGTCGTCGTCTCCTCGAGGACGAGCAAACTGACGGCTTTGCGGACATCATCCGTTTTCTCCTGTTCGACATCGACACGCTCAAATACTTCAATCAATGCCTCGAGCGGCAACAAGTCAAGGTCTGTCGTCAGCTTCTTCGCTTCTTTCTTCCAATCGCGATACAGTTGTTCAAATCGTTCCATCTTCGATCATCCTTTCCATACAAAACCGGCCCTCTTGTGGAGAGCCGGTCGGTTCACTTCTATTAGTGTAAGCGATTCGTGGTCGTTTCGCCAAGCGAATCAGTTTGCAGCGTCAAACGCCTCGAGTGCCGCATCAAAATCGACTTCCTCTGTCATCTCATCCATGTACTGGACGTACTGGACCGTGCCTGCCGAGTCGATGACGAACACCGAGCGTGCGAGTAGACGGAGTTCTTCCATCAATACGCCATATGATTTTGCGAACGATTGGTCGCGGTGGTCCGATAACATGACGACATTATCCAGGCCTGACGCCGCACACCAGCGACGTTGCGCGAACGGTAAGTCGTTTGACACCGTCAAGACGGTACCGCCGAGCGATGACGCCTTCTCGTTGAAGGCACGCGTTTGCGTATCACAGACACCTGTGTCGATTGATGGAACGACACTAATCAATTTCTTACCTGGGTATGACGCGAGCGTCACCTCTTCAAGTGCCGTCGTGAGCGCTGTAAAGTCCGGTGCCGAATCTCCGACTTTGACCGGGTTCCCTTGCAGTGTAACGGTATTGCCTTTAAATGTTGGCATCGTTTCATCCCCTTTTACATGATTTATACTTCTTCATCATAGCGATGGCGCCGTCTCGATGACAAGCATCCTGCCTCAGACGGCCTGATTGTGATTTTCCCTATATCGAGCGTCTAAAACGCTGTATAATGAAAGAGACTCAATTGACAAAGGGGATGACTAGGATGAGAAACAACGTTTATTTGTACCATCGTAACGTCAACGACTTTACTAAAGAAGTAAAGAAACTAACCGAAATCGGTGAGAAATACGGCTTCAACGTCGTCAATCGTCCGGAAGACGCCAACATCATCGTCGCCATCGGGGGAGATGGCGCGTTCTTGCAGGCCGTTCGCTATACGGGATTCCGTCAAGATGCCATCTACGTCGGGTTCGGCCGCGGCTTGAACGAGTTTTACTGCGACTTCGATATACATAAGCTCGACGAAGTCGATCGCTTGTTCTCGGATAACAGCGCCCGCATCGAAGCCGGCCTCGAGGTGCGGAAATACCCGCTCTTGTCGGCGTCCATCAATGAATCGACTCCGATGCTTTGCTTGAACGAAGCCTCGATCAAGTCGAGTATCATCAAATCGCTCGCCATCGAAGTGTATATCGACGACCTCCATTTCGAGACGTTCCGCGGCGACGGCATGGTCGTCTCGACACCGACCGGTTCGACAGCATATAACAAATCACTCGACGGCGCCATCGTTGACCCGCTCATCCCATGTATGCAAGTGAGCGAGATCGCTTCGGTGAACAATAACCGCTATCGTACGCTCGGCTCGTCCTTCATCGTGCACGACTCGCGTAAACTCTCGCTCCGCATCGTCGAGGACGGGAACGACTATCCAATTATCGGCATGGACAACGAAGCGCTCAGCTTGAAATACACGGACCGCATCGATATCGAACTGTCCGACCAGGTCGTCAAGACGGTCAAACTGAAAAACAACTCGTTCTGGCACAAAGTCCAGCGTTCATTCTTCTAAACGATGAAAGGCTAGCCGTCCCTCGTGGATGGCTAGCCTTTTCTTATGCGTTGACGACGTCGGCCTCGTATACCGGCGTCCCCTCGACGACCGTCATGACGAGTCGATTGTCGAGGATGTCGCGTCCACGTAGGTCGAAGAAGTCTTCTTCCCAAACCGTGAACGTCGCGTTATAGCTCTGAATCAATAAACCATCGCGACCATGCGTACCCGTGGCCACACGCGGCGCATACGTGAAGCTGCGGAGCGCCTCGTACATCGATAGGCGTTCCGACGGGTTGAGTGCGCCCGACTCCTCAAATGACTGGCGTGTGACCGCCGCATACAGCCCTTTGCGCACATCGACGGTAGAAATCGGGGCGTCACTGCCTCCGAGGACGAGCGCACCTGTATCGAGCATCGATTTGAAGCGGTAGGCGTCATCGACGCGGTCGTTGCCGAGGCGGTCGAACAGCAAGTTCATGTCATCCGACAAGAAAATCGGTTGGGCATCGATCAATACCGGTAGCGCTTGAATCCGTTTCAAGAGCGTGTCGTTCAAGAGCGAGGCGTGAATGATCCGGTCTCGCGTCCCGCGCTTGGCCGGATATTTCTCGAGCAGCGTGATAAACTGTTCGGCCGCCGCATCCCCGATCACGTGGGCTGCCACGTTCATCCCGTAAGACCGCGCCTTTTTGACGAGGGCTTCGAGATGATCCGGACGATGGACCTCGATGCCCCGCTGTGCCAGATCATCCGTGTATGGTTCCGACAACAATGCCGTCCGTCCCCCGAACGATCCGTCGACGAACAGTTTCATCGCCCCGAAATCAAAACGCGGGCGCTTGGCGAGGGCATCGTGACGAATCAATGGATCGACGACTTGTTCGTGGACGAGCAGATGCGCATGGAACGGGAGGTCCGCCAATACGTCTTCGTATGCTTGAATCGTCTCGAGCGGGTCACCATGATAGAACAAGTCTTCCGTATGGGCATTGACGATGCCGTGGGCGAACAGCGAGTCGATGGCCCGGTGGAGCGAGGCGACGTTCTTCTCGCGATTTCCGCCCAACTCTTTATGGAGCAGGTCGAGCGCCGCGTCGTATAGCACCCCATTCAATTTGCCGTCCGCATCGCGTCCGAGCTTCCCGCCTTCGATGACGGTGTGATGAATCAAGCCGAGCCGTTCCAACCCTTTAGAGTTGACGACGGCGACGTGACGACAGACCCGCTTCAAGACGACGGGCCGGTCCGGAATGACGGCATCAATCATCTCACGCGTCGGCATCTCGCCAAGCAGACGGTCATTGAACCCTTCCGCAACGATCCAGTCATCGTTCCCGCCCTTCTGCTTCATCGATTCGAGCAGCGCTTGCAAATCTGTCGTTTCGGTCGCATCGATGCGGTCGAGCGCTTCCCCATATCCAATCAAATGGATGTGGGAATCGGTGAACGCTGGATAGACGCTCTTCCCTTCGAGATTCACAATTTGCTTGATTCTTCCGGCGTATGTACGACGAAGGCGGCCTTCTTCCCCCATCTTCAAAATCCGGCCGTGCTCGACATACATGGCGCGCGCCTGTTCATGCTCTTTATTCATCGTATAAATCTTTCCGTTAACCCAAAGCGTTCCCATCACAAAATTCCTCCTCGATTCAAAAAAGATTGACGTACACGTTAATTCCCGTTTACGTCAATCTTCATGCATCATTATTTTCGTAATAGCTCTTGCTGTTCCAATCCTTTTTCGACACGTTGGCGAATCTCACGGGCCGCCCCTTCATCGAAGCGTCCGAGGACACGTTCACCAATCTCGACGGCCGTCCCATACTCCCCATGCAAGAACTTGTTCTCGGCGAGCGTCAAGGCGATATGCACCTCGTTGTCGCGACGGCGATAGCGGTTCGCATACTGCAAGAGTTGTTCGGCGTACGTGACTTGGCGTAAGAGTGCTTTGACCCGGTCTCGGAAGTTGTCCATCGTCTCTTCGACGTCGTGGCTGAGGCCGACGATATATGTCATGTTGAACGGTGCCTTCTCGAACTGTTCGTCTAACGATTGCACGCCTTTTTGCAACTGGCGCATATCGCTTGTCAAATCAGTCGGAACGACCGGCATGGCGCTCTTCGCGAGCAGACGGCGATGGGCCGACAGTTCGCGCTTCCATGACTCGAGTTTGTTGCGGACTTCGAGCTCTTCTTTACGAAGAGAGTTCGTGTTCTCGATGAACCGTTCATGCATCGCGCTGAACTGATCGAGCGAACGCTTCGCTTCTTGCACTTTCGATTTGATCATGCTGTAAGGAATCATTTGGGCCACGAGCGCCTGTTCGATATCGAGTACGTTCGCCGAGAGTGTGGCGCGTTCTCGTTCGAGCTGTTCAAACTCTTCGCCGACACGGGCGTTAATCTCGTAGTTGCTGACAAGGCGTGTCATCTCTTGATGGAGGCGAGCCATGACTTCACTCGTCTGGCGGTCACGTTCTTTCACGGTCGCAAATTCTTTTTTCACGTATTGGCGTGCATCGACCTCGGTCCGGAATGCTTCGAACAGCTGATCGATGTCCGAGCTGAGCTGTTGCATATCCATCTCGAAATGTTCGAAGTCGAGTTGCTCGATGCGGTCCATGAGTGCGGCCCGACGATCTTCCGCTTGCTCGATTTCTTCCATTAAACCGAGCGGCTCAAGCGCGTAGCCGTCCATTTGCATCTCTTTATGACCCGAGCGCAGCTGATTGAGCTGTTGTTTCAAGTCGATTTGCACCGTACGTACGAACTGCGGGATGACGCCGACGAGTTCACGAATCTTCGTCACTTTCTCAGACAAGACTTGACCAGCGATATAAGCCTCTGACACCTGTCCTTCTTGTTTCAACGTGATCATCTCGGTCCGCTTCGCTTCCGCTGCCGCGATTTCAGACTCGACGAGTTCATACGTCGGGCCGAACGCACTGTTTTGGGCGACGAGCGTCTTCCGGAATTGATACAACTCTTTCTCGTCTTTTTTGACGATATCGAGAAGCGACGAATGGTGCTGATTGAATTCATCCATCTCATCGAGCATGGCGTGTACCATCGACTCGAGCTCTTCAATCAACTGTTCCGTCGCGTTCAAATCGGACTTTACTTTCAGGAAACGATATTTGTCCAAATCTTCTTCGGCATGATAGAGTGCCTCATCGATTTGCCCCGTATGTACGCTGACGAGTTCGTCCCACGACTGGTGCCATCGTTCGAACTTCTCTTTCGTCTCACCTTCCATCGGCCACTGTTTGAACTTTTGCAGTTCAGCCGGCACGCTGGCGCTGAGCACGCTTTGTTTGCGCATGTCTAAATCATCAATTTTCTGGTAAAAATTCCTTCGCACGAGCATGCTTCCCAGCATGGCCCCTAATGCGATGACAATGATTCCAATTAAAATTCCGTAGATTCCGTAATCCATCTCTGTCACAACCTCCAAGCCGCTTTCGTGGACTTATGTATCTAAATGAATAAATGAAGTATTTTATGAGTATAGATAATACTAATCATATTATAGAACCAATGATTTGCATAGGTTTTCCAACGGTTTAGGGAGAGAATGTTATTTTTCACGCGAATCTTTTGAGAAGACAAACCGAAAAAATGCGTGTACCATAATGCTAATTCATCTTGCATTCATTCATAGGAGGGAATCAAATGTTTCAAACAACGACTTACACTGGCGACTTGGCCGCTGGTTACGACCTGCTCAATAAACAACTGGCAGCACTTCTAGAAGGCGAGACGAACCGTGTCGCCAACCTATCGAACGCGAGCGCCTTGCTCAACCAGTTCCTCGATCGCATCAACTGGGTCGGCTTCTATTTGACAGAGGGAGAAGACGCCCTCATCCTCGGACCGTTCCAAGGCCTTCCGGCTTGTGTCCATATCGCGTTTGGAAAAGGCGTCTGTGGGACGGCAGCCTCGACACAAGAGACACAACTCATTGCCGACGTCCATCAATTCCCGGGCCATATCGCTTGTGACGCGGCGTCCAACTCGGAAATCGTCGTCCCGCTCGTGCGCGACGGCAAGACGATCGGTGTCCTCGATATCGACAGCCCCGAGTTCGACCGCTTCTCAGAAGTCGACCGTCAAGGTCTCGAGCAATTTTGCCAGACATTACTTCGCTTCATCTGATTGACAAGCGAATCGTTTCGTCGTATACTGATTTTTGTGCATGAAATGACGATAGCAGTCATTGACAGACGTATCCACCTTTCGGGCCTCGACTCAGTCGGAGGAGCATCTCGTAGCTTCGCTATCAAGTGAAGGTGCTTGAACCTAGAAAGGGGCGTCACCCGTCTTTGACACCGTTGTTCTTTTGTGCAAAATACATGAACAACAAGGAGGAGTCCAAACATGGCTCGTTACACAGGTCCAGCTTGGAAACTCTCGCGTCGCTTAGGCATCTCGCTTAGCGAAACGGGTAAAGAATTAGCAAAACGTCCTTACGCACCAGGTCAACACGGAAATGGTCGTCGTAAAATCTCTGAATACGGTCTTCAGCTTCAAGCGAAGCAAGCACTCCGTCACATGTACGGAATCAACGAGAAGCAATTCCGTCGCATCTTCAACGATGCTGGGAAAATGCAAGGTATCCACGGTGAGAACTTCATGTTCTTGCTCGAGTCACGCCTTGACAACCTCGTTTACCGAATGGGTCTCGCTCGCACACGTCGCGGAGCGCGCCAACTCGTCAACCACGGTCACATCCAAGTTGACGGTTCACGTGTAGACATCGCGTCTTACCGTGTAAAACCAGGTCAAGTCATCTCAGTTCGCGAGAAGTCTAAAAACTTCAAAGCGATCGCTGAAGCTCTCGAAGTAGCACCAGCTACAAAAGACTACGTCACATTCGACGCTGAGAAGCTCGAAGGTACATTCGTACGTCTTCCTGAGCGCGCTGAATTGAACGACCAAATCAAAGAGCAACTCATCGTCGAGTTCTACTCACGTTAATGCTTTTATCCCCTTCCCTGTCTCGACAGGAAAGGGGATTTTTTTATTTCATTAAGATTTGTTCACGAATCCGGCCCATCTGGGTATCAAGGGCGTCCGCCATCTTCGCCGCCTCAATCAACTCGAGTTTCGACGCCTCCGGGACGACGTGCTGATATTTATAATGAAGCTTATGTTCCGTCGCCGCCCAAAAATCCATGGCGAGCGTACGAATTTGAATCTCGGCCGGCACCCAGATGACGCGTTCCGCCAAATACACTTTCGTCCGGACGATGAGATGCAAGCTCCGATAGCCGCTCGGTTTCGGATGTTCGATATAATCCTTAATCTCGTCAATCTGTAAATCGTCGCGTTTCTTCAAATGATCAAGGATGGCGTAAATGTCATCGCGAAAACTCGTGACGATTCGCACCCCGGCGACGTCAGATATGTTGTCCCACAGCGCTTCCACTTCGAGGGGAAGCCCTTTTTGATTCATCTTCCGAATGATTGACGGCAACGTCTTCATCCGCGTCTTGACGTGTTCAATCGGCGAATAACCGAGCCGCGTCTGCCAATCGAGGTCGATGATGCCGAGGTCGCTCTCGAGTTCGGTGATTGCCATCTCATAGTACCGAAACCGCTCCCGCCATTGATGGAACTGTTCGCCAAAAAATTCTTCGATATCCATAACAAAGCCTCCTTGTCGTCTATACTTGCTATCGTAGCAGACCGAACCGATGTTGAGGCAGAAAAAAACGTCCATGTTCGCAACATTGGCGGACATGGACGGATGCATTAGACGTGACGAATCACGAAGTATTTTTTCTTACCACGACGGATGATTGTGAACTCCCCGAGCGTGTCGGCGCGTGTCACAGTCTTATCGAGCGATTGCTCACGCTCGCCGTTCAAGTAAATCGCCCCGTTTTGAACATCTTCACGGGCTTGACGTTTCGATGGCGCAATCTTCGCTTCGACGAGAAGGTCAACGAGATTACGCTCGCCGTCGAGCTCGAACTGCGGCATACCCTTGAATGCGGCATCCATATCTTCTGGCTTGAGCGTCTGCAGGTCGCCACTGAAGAAAGCGGTCGTGATACGTTGTGCTTGATTGAGCCCCGCTTCTCCGTGGACGAGTTTTGTCATCTCTTCGGCGAGGCGACGTTGGGCGACACGCTTCTCAGGTGCAGCTGCCACTTCTGCTTCGAGCGCCATGATGTCTTCATGCGACATGAACGTGAAGTATTTGATGAACTTGATGACGTCAGCGTCGTCGACGTTAATCCAGAACTGGTAAAACTCGTACGGCGTCGTCTTATCGGCATCGAGCCAGACTGCACCACCGGCCGTCTTCCCGAACTTTTGACCGTCCGACTTCGTCACGAGCGGCACCGTCAATCCGAATGCCTTCTCCGAGTGACCGAAGCGGCGGATGAGTTCGAGTCCGGCCGTGATATTCCCCCACTGATCGCTACCGCCGACTTGAAGGCGGCAGTTCTCGTTTTCGTACAACTTCAAGAAGTCGAACGATTGCAAGAGCATGTATGAGAATTCCGTGTACGAGATTCCGTTCTCCAAGCGCGAGTCGACCGAGTCTTTCGCGAGCATGTAGCTGATCGGGAAGTGTTTCCCGATATCGCGCAAGAAGTCGATGATCGACAACTCTTCCGTCCACTCATAGTTGTTGCGGATCGAGATCGGGTTCTCCCCTTCAAGCGGGAGGAAACGGCTCAATTGGTCTTTGATTCGATCTGAGAACTGTTTGACCGTGTCGAGCGTATTGAGCGAACGCTCGTCCGAACGACCTGACGGGTCACCAATCATCCCTGTCGCCCCACCGACGAGAGCGATGACGTGATGTCCCGCCTCCTGAAAACGTTTGAGCGTTAAAATCGGGAGCAAATGCCCGATATGGAGCGAGTCCGCTGTCGGGTCGAACCCGGTGTAGAGCGTCGTCGGTTTGTTCAATTGTTCTGTCAATCCTGCTTCGTCCGTCATTTGGTTGACGAGACCTCGAAATTCTAAATCCTTCAATAATTCCATCTGTTCCACTCCTTCAATTGACATAAAAAAAACGTCCCTTCTCATATGAGAAGGGACGGAGATTCCGCGGTACCACCCTAATTGCCACAGCTGTGGCCACTTGTAGCGAGAGATAACGGTCTCGACCCGGCCGAACGGCATGCTCCAAAAGTGTAATTCATCGATTGACATTGGCTAGTTCACAGCACCCACTAGCTTTCTGGACAAGCGGTCAGTCGACTACTTCGCTTTCTTCATAGCATCTTTGTTTATGGACTATGCTTTACATTTTATAAGTTCCATTTCCAAATTGTCAACTGGAAGATGGAAACTTGTATCCGACAGTTGATTGGGAGGAAGGTCGGCAACGACTTGTGCTATAATCGTATATATTACTGTGCAAAATAGTTTTACACCATATTAAGGAGGCTGTCATGCTGCAAAAGATTCGAGACACATGGAACCAACCAAAGTCCTTGAAAGCCCGCCGTTATGCCAATGTATTTTACGATGTATCGTGGAACGTCCTACTCCTAACGATTATATCGGTCGTTCTCATTGGATTTTTAGGCGCCGGGATCGGAGCGGGTTATTTCGCTTCCCTGGTCAAGGATATGCCGGCACCTGCATATAAGACGATGACGTCACAAATCAACACGTACTCATCGACTTCTGACATTTATTTTGGAAGCGGTGAACGAATTGGAAACTATACGACGGATGAAGTACGGGTTCCCGTCGCCGTCGACAAAGTCTCTCCGTTCGTCGTCGACGCGTTACTCGCCACAGAGGACGTCGAGTTTTACGAGCACGATGGTGTCGTCCCGAAAGCGACGCTCCGCGCCATCTTACAAGAAGCGACCGGATCGGAAGACCGGACCGGAGGCTCTACGCTCACTCAACAGCTCATCAAGAACCAAATGCTGACGAACGAAGTGTCGTTCGAACGAAAAGCGAAAGAGATTTTACTCGCCCTTCGCCTCGAGAAAGCAATGAACAAAGATGAAATCTTGAACGCGTACTTGAACGTCGTCTCGTTCGGACGTAACTCGATGGGACGCAACATCTCAGGGATTGAAGCAGCCGCCCGCGGTGTCTTCAATACATCGGCTGAGAAGTTGACGTTGCCACAAGCCGCGTTCCTCGCCGGGATTCCGAAAAACCCGTTCCTTTATACACCGTATTACCAAGGCGGTGTCATTAAAGAGGACGTTACACCAGCGATAAACCGAATGAAGACGGTACTCAACCGGATGTACGTGGCCAAGAAAATCACAAAAGAAGAATATGATGCCGCATATAACTACGACATCACGCAAGACTTCATGAAGACACAATCGAAGCCGCGTGACCGGTATCCGTACGTTGTCGACGAAGCAGAACTTCAAGCACGACAGATTGTTACAGATTACCTCCTTGAGCAAGATGGAATTCAGCCATCAGATTTGAAAGGAGAAGAAGGTGATTCAATTCGGACGACATATGCAAAACGTGCCCATAATATGCTGCGCCAAGGCGGCTTTAAAATTCACTTGACCCTCGATAAAGAGGTACATGAAGCGATGCAGCAACCCGCTAAAAATGCCAACAACTTTGCTCGAGATCAATATATTTCTGAAGAAGACCGCACACTACCTGAACAGACGTCATCCATTATGATTGACAACAAAACAGGTCGCATCCTCGGTTTTGTCGGTGGCCGTTATATCAATGGCAAGACCGATGAAGTGAACCGTGCTATGCGCATGGAACGTCAAATCGGATCGACTGCCAAGCCAATCTTAGTATATGCGAATGCGATTGAAGCCCGAATGATCACGCCCGAAACGGTTATCTTAGACGAAGAGTATTTCTACAAATTCACGGGTCCAGGGCAACCAAAAAAAGAAGTGTTGAACGAAAGCCGAACACATAACGGTCCGGTGACGGCGCGTGAAGCGTTGAAACGCTCCCTCAACGTCCCTGCCGTTAAGATTTATGAAGAACGGAATCAAAAACCGGCCGATACGCAGAAACTCATCGACATGGGTATTGAAGTATCAGAAGCGAACCGTAATGCGTCATCGATGGCGCTAGGTGTCGGGGAAGTCAGTCCGGTCAACTTGGCCGCATCTTACGCCATGCTTGCGAACTACGGCGAACACGTCGAGCCATATTTCATCGAGCGCATCGAGTATAACGGTGAAGCCATCTTTGAGAAACAACCGAAAAAAACACGCATCTATTCCGACCGTACATCTTATCTGGTCATCGACATGCTCCGTGACGTCTATACGTCAGGAACAGGGACATACGCCAAGTCACTCTTAAACGTCCCTGGCGATTGGATGGGTAAATCTGGTACGACGAACGATCGTCGCGACTCGTACTTGGTCGGCTCGAACCCGAACGTCACGCTTGCCGTGTGGTCTGGTTTTGACTCACAGTTCGGGGAGATGGAAAACAGTTATGAGGTAGGTCAGTATTACCAACGGACGCAACGGATTTGGTCACAAACTGCCAACCGTGTATATGCCGATAAACCTGAAATCTTCAACACTGGGGCACGCTTCACCCAACCTGCTAGCGTCTCTGCCGCTGACTTTAAAGACTCTGGTTCATTCTCTGAGAAGAAAAAAGTCGAAGAGAAGAAGAAGGAAGAGGAAGCGAAGAAGAAAGCCGAGGAAGAAGAGAAGAAGAAAGAAGAAGCCGAAGAGAAAAAACAAGAGGCTGAAGAAGAGAAACAAGAAGCTGATGCAGCTGCGAAGGAAAAAGCAGCTGCTGACGCAAAAGCGAAAGCTGAAGCCGACGCGAAGAAAAAAGCGGAAGCTGACAAGAAGAAAGCTGAAGAAGAAGCAAAGAAGAAAGCCGAAGCTGAGAAAAAGGCTGAGGAAGACAAGAAGAAAGAAGACGCCGAAGCTGCAGACGGCGCCTAATCCGACAAGAAAGGTCGACACATCGCGTGTCGACCTTTTGTCGTTCAATCTTCCATTGTCGATAAGTCACCCGTCTCGAGGTTCAATTCCCATGCTTTCAAGACACGACGCATGATTTTCCCGCTTCGCGTTTTCGGCAATTTATCTTTGAACTCGATCTCACGCGGAGCCGCGTGAGCCGCGAGACCTTCTTTGACGAACTTTTGAATCTCTGCCTTCAACTCGTCCGACGGCTCATAGCCTTTCCGGAGTGCGATGAACGCCTTGATGATTTCCCCGCGTACCGGGTCCGGTTTCCCGATGACCCCTGCCTCGGCGACAGCCGGATGCTCGACGAGACGACTCTCGACCTCGAACGGTCCGACCCGTTCCCCTGCCGTCATGATGACGTCATCGACACGGCCTTGGAACCAGAAGTATCCGTCCTCGTCCATATATGCCGAGTCACCTGAGACGTACCAGTCGCCCCAGAAGTAGCTCTCATACTTGGCGTCGTTCTTCCAAATCTTCCGCATCATCGACGGCCAAGGCGTCTTGAGTGCCAAGTTGCCCATCCGATGTGGTGGGAGCGGTTGACCACGGTCGTCCAAGATGGCCGCTTCACAGCCCGGGATAGCTTTGCCCATCGAACCTGGTTTAATATCCATAGTCGGATAGTTGCAAATCATCATCGCACCGGTCTCCGTCATCCACCACGTGTCATGAATCCGTAATCCGAACGATTCGTTCCCCCAACGAATGACTTCCGGGTTGAGTGGTTCACCGACCGAAAGGATATGGCGGAGTGACGATAAATCGTACTTCTCGAACGCCTCTTCTCCAGCGCCCATGAGCATCCGGAACGCGGTTGGCGCACTGTACCAGACCGTGACACCGAACCGTTCGATGACCGAATACCAGAACTCAGGATTGAATCGTCCCCCGACAATCACATTCGTCGCCCCGTTCAAGAACGGTGCGAAAATCCCGTAGCTCGTACCTGTCACCCAGCCTGGGTCGGCCGTGCACCAGTAAATGTCGTCCGGTTGCAAGTCGAGGACCCATTTACCGGTCATCAAGTGCTGCACCATGGCGTTATGGACGTGCAAGACGCCTTTCGGCTTCCCGGTCGACCCTGACGTATAGTGTAAGATCATGCCGTCTTCGCGGTCGACCCACGTGATGTCGAGGTCGGTCGAAGCTTCACCCGCCAACTTACGGTAGTCGCTGATTTTACCGGTCTCTTCTACCCCGTCACCGACGATTAAAATCGTCTCCAAGTGCGGGAGTTGATCGACCGGGATCCGTGGCAAGAGCGCCTCGGTCGTCACGATGACTTTCGCTTCCGAGTCGAGCAGACGGTCGTGGACGGCTTGCTCCATGAACGCCTCAAACAACGGACCGACAATGGCGCCGAGCTTGAGTGTTCCGAGCAAAATAAAATAAAGTTCTGGACTCCGTGGCATGAAGATGAAGACACGGTCGCCTTTCTCCACTCCAACCGATTTCAGAACGTTTCCGGCCCGATTGCTTTCTCGTTTCATATCCGCATACGTGTAGCGCTCTTCTCGTTCCCCATCGAAATAGAGCAACGCCAGCTTCGTGGCGAGTTCACCTTCTGCGTGACGGTCGATTGCTTCGTACGCCATATTGACGTTCCCCGTCAAATTCCAAGAAAATAATGCTTCTGCTTGTGTCCACTCGAACGACTGACAAGCATCTTCATACGACGCCAATTGATGTTCCCCTGATAACGCTTTCAATTTTTCCATCGCTAAAGATTCGCCTCCCCTGTAATGAATGGTATAACCACTTTCAGTATAGTGTTAATATTATGACAAATCAATGAATTTCCAAAATCTCCAAAAGAGTGTGAAACAAGCTAAATGAAAGCGCTATAATAGAAGGTGGAAAAGGTGGTGACTCCATGGAAAAACAATATCATTCAAAAGTGTGGGAAACCTCACTCGGAGCCGTAATCATCGATGGACCCATCGAGAGCGACGTGTTGGCCACGTATCGGCTCGATGAGGGATTGACCGCATTTCGTGAACCCGAGGACCAACATAAGGCGCTCGTCGAAATCGCTGACTTGAAGGAAGGCCGCATCATCGTGGCCCGCGTCGACGACCTCGTCATCGGTTACGTCACGTATTTATATCCGGACCCGTACGAACGTTGGAGCGAAGGGAACGACCCTTATATCCTCGAGCTCGGCGCCATCGAAGTGAGCCCGCGCTTCCGTGGCCAACGGATTGGCAAGCAGTTGCTCGAAGTGTCGATGATGGACCCGCATATGGACGACTTCTTGATTTTGACGACCGAATATTATTGGCACTGGGACTTGAAAGGGAGCGGACTCTCTATCTGGGATTACCGAAAAGTGATGGAGAAGATGATGAACCACGGCGGACTCGTCTTCTTCCCGACCGATGACCCGGAAATCGCTTCGCACCCGGCCAACTGTCTCATGGCACGAATCGGCAAGAACGTCCGGCAAGAAACGATTGACCATTTTGATTCGCTCCGGCTACGGCGCCGGTTCATGTATGACTAAGGAGGGACCTGGATGCTGATTGAACAAATGATGAACCGTCATGTCGTGACGATTCAACCGACCAACACGATTGCCCATGCGGCCAAGCTCATGCGTGATCATAAAGTCCGCCATCTCATCGTCACCAACCCGGCCCGACAAGTCGTCGGAATCGTCGGCCAGTTCGAGATGAGCGGAGCGACGAGCGTGTTCCATCCGGAGAGTGAGAGCGCCGACTTCAAAAACCCCGTCTCGAGCATCATGCGTCAAGATGTGACGACGGCACATCCGTACGACTTCTTCGAGGATGCGGCCGCCCTGTTTTATGAGTATCGCCTGACCTGCCTGCCGATCGTCGAACAAGGCAAACTCGTCGGCGTCTTGACCGAGACCGACTTATTGCGTTACTTCGTCCAATTGACGGGCGCGCTCGAGCCGAGCTCTCAAATTGAGCTCTTGGTCGAGAACACGACCGGGACGCTCGAGAAAGTGACCCGACTCCTCGCCAAGACGAACGTAAACATCATCAACGTGTTCGTCCATCCGACGCCCGACCCGTATAAGCGCATCATCTCGTTCCGCGTCCAGACGATGAATCCGCTTCGCATCATCGAACGGCTGAAACGCGAAGGTTACGACGTGCTCGGTCCGGAGATGTCCCAATGAGACCGGCCTACATATTCGGGGAGAACGAGAACTCGTACCGCTTCCATGCGGATCATCCGTTCAATCCGGTCCGCCTGGAGCTGACGACGTCGCTGCTCATCGCCTCAGGTAAACTTCAGGCCTCAGAGTGCATCGCCCCTCCCATGGCCTCGGTCGAGTCGCTCGCGCTCGTCCACGACCTTGATTATATTGAGGCGGTCCAAGCGGCGGCGGCCGGTGAGCTGTCGACATTGAAAGCGAACAAGTTTGGCCTCGGTACGGAAGACACGCCGATTTTCCCGACCATCCATGAAGGAGCGGCCCGGCTCGTCGGGGGCACCGTTCACGCGCTCGATTTGGTCGCGAGTGGTAAATTGGAGCGCGCCTTCCACGTCGGGGGCGGCCTGCATCATGGGATGCGACGGAAAGCGTCCGGATTTTGCGTGTATAACGATGCGGCGGTCGCCATCGCCCACGTCCGTAAAGCGTACGGCAGCCGGGTCCTCTATGTCGATACCGACGCCCACCACGGAGACGGCGTCCAATGGCTGTTTTATGACGATGACGATGTGATGACGTTATCCATCCATGAGACCGGTCGCTACCTGTTCCCGGGGACAGGAGCCGTCACAGAGCGCGGCAACGGGAATGGCTACGGCTATAGCTGGAACGTCCCGGTCGATGCGTTCACTCAAGACGAGTCGTTCTTGCGCTGTTATGAGACCGTGTTCCGGGAGGCGTGCGAATGGTTCAAGCCGGATATCATCTTGACGCAGAACGGGGCCGACGCCCATGCCTTCGATCCGTTGACGCACCTCGCCTCGACGATTCGGACGTTTGAACAGATTCCTCAAATCGCTTCTCGACTCGCCGACGAGTATACGGAAGGAAGACTCGTCGCCCTCGGCGGCGGCGGATATGATTGGTATCGGACCGTACCCCGGGCTTGGGCGCAAGTGTGGGCCGGACTGACGCGCGAGGCGCCGTACAGCGGCGACATTCCGCCCGAATGGATCGAGCAGTGGCAGGACAAAGCGGATTTATCCTTGCCGACACGCTGGGATGACCATCCGTACACGTTCCAACATATTCCCCGACGCCAACAAATCGAGGAGAAAAATTGGGAAGTGACGAAACGGGCGTTCTGGCCGTTCATCTCAAATGATCGCAAATCAATATATGTCTAAAAAAACCCCTCGTCCGCGGAGTGACTCCGACAGGCGAGGGGTTTTTTATTCAGTCTTGACGTACCGAATCGCGACGTTCGATGCGGTGCGGCAAGACGACGTTCTTCTCTTCGACTTCTTCGGCATTCAAAATTTTCGTCAACAGACGCATGGCAACGGCACCGATGTCATACATCGGTTGGACGACCGTCGTCAATTTCGGACGAATCATCGTCGCGAGACGCGTGTTATCGTGGCCGACGACTTCAAAATCGTTCGGCACCGAGTAACCGGCGTCTTGAATCGCGTGAATGACACCGAGTGCCATCTCATCCGTACCGGCGAAAATCGCTTTCGGGCAATCGTCGCGTTCGAGCATCTTCTGCATCGCCTCAAGGCCTGATGCATACGTGTAATTTCCGAGGACGACGTCACTCTCACGGAACGGGAGTCCGGCGTCGTCTAGGGCACGGCGGTAACCAGAGAATTTCTTTTCGCCATTGATTTGTTGCTCGAGTGGACCTGTAATGAAGCCGACTTGTTTATGACCGTGGCCAATCAACATTTCGGTCGCATCGTATGCAGCTTGCTCATAGTCGATGTTGACCGCAGGGAGGTCATACCCTTGGTTAAGTGTCGCCGCGAGGACGATTGGGACCGGTGACTTCTTGAACTCGTTGACGAGGTCTTCATGCAGACGACCGCCCATGAAAATGATGCCATCGACTTGTTTCCCGAGCAATGTGTTCAACAAATGAATCTCTTTGTCACGGTTCGAGTCCGAGTTCCCGAGGATGATGTTGTACTTGTACATCGTCGCGACGTCCTCGATCCCACGGGCGAGGTCTGCGAAGAAGATGTTCGAGATATCCGGGACGATGACGCCGACCGTCGTCGTCTTCTTGCTGGCCAGTCCACGTGCGACGGCGTTCGGTCGATAGCCGAGACGGTCAATCGCGTCTTGGACTTTCTTACGGGTCGTCGGCTTGACGTTCGGGTTTCCGTTGACGACGCGTGAGACGGTTGCCATCGACACCCCGGCTTCTCGTGCGACATCATAAATCGTTACATTGTTACTATTCATTAAAACTCCTCCTACAAGCAGTGATTTTCAAACGATTTTCAAAAAACGTGTCAAAAAAGGAAGACAGGTATCTGTCATCATTTTACCCTGTCTTCACGCTATATAAAACGTTTCCAATTGGAAAGCTTACTTTTTCACCAAATCAAGTTGAGGGAACTGGGCCGTTAGCCCGTCCACGAATTGATCGAACTGGTCGAAATCGAGTTGCTGCTGGGCATCCGATAAAGCGATGGCCGGGTTCGGGTGAACTTCCACCATGACTCCATCCGCTCCGACCGCAAGCGCCGCTTTGGCCGCTGGCAGTAACAAATCGCGTCGTCCTGTCGAGTGCGTCACGTCGACCATGACCGGCAAATGCGTCTCTTGTTTCAAAATCGGGACCGCCGTGATGTCGAGCGTGT
Source organism: Exiguobacterium sp. J17977 (assembly GCF_018616375.1). GTDB lineage: Bacteria > Bacillota > Bacilli > Exiguobacteriales > Exiguobacteriaceae > Exiguobacterium > Exiguobacterium mexicanum. The sequence goes on from NZ_JAEQBB010000004.1 coordinate 352,938, forward strand.
TGCGCGTCGCCCGCTCATACGTCCGAATGCCGCGTTCGCACAAGATGACTTGGCTGTTGCCGCTTGCCATGATGTACTCGGCCGCATAGATGAACTCTTCAATCGTCGCCGACAAGCCACGTTTCAAGAGTACCGGCTTATCCGTCTTCCCGACTTCTTTCAACAAGTCAAAGTTTTGCATGTTGCGCGCACCGACTTGGATGATGTCCACATACGGAAGAGCCGATTCGACCGCACCAGGCGTCATGATTTCAGAGATGACCCGTAAGTCATGACGATCTGCCGCTTGCTTCAACAGTTTCAACCCCTCGAAGCCGAGTCCTTGGAAGTCGTACGGTGAGGTACGTGGTTTATACGCCCCGCCTCGCAAGATTTTCACACCGGACAACGCTAGTTTTTCGGCGACGGCGTTCACTTGTTCAAATGATTCGACCGCACATGGTCCCGCAATCAGTTGCGGACGTCCATTGCCGATTGTGACATCATCGAGCGTGACGATGGTGTCTTCAGCTTGGCGTTTGCGCGAGACGAGCAACGTCTTGTCACGGTCTTCACCTTGCAGTTCGGCCGAGGCTTTGAACATTTCCTTGAACAGATGTTGCAGACGAGCCGTCTCGAACGGACCCGGATTCTCCGCGGCGACGAAGTCGAGCATCTCACGTTCACGTACCGGATCGTATCGTTCCACACCTTGCAGACGTTTTACTTTTCCAATCTCAACAGCGAGTGTGCCACGGCGGCTGAGCAAGTCGAGCATCTCACGATTCAACTCATCCATCTCGCGACGTAATCGATTCAACTGATCTTGTGGACTCATAATTACCCTCTCATTTCTAAGCCGTTCTTTCCAGATTCCTAATTATAACGAACTTTAATCGCTTTGTCATAGGGAAATGGGCTGGCGACACAAAATCAACAAAAAAAGCGCCCGGCTAGTCCCGGACGCGTCATCACTTATTTGTTGCCGTTTTGAAGATCATGCTTCAAGTTGTTCAATTCTTGTTTCGACTCATCGTCGAGCAAGTCTTTCACGGGGGCCTCGAAATCTGACTCATAGTCTTCCGACTGGTCACGGTTGCTCGTTGCGTTTTGTTTGTTAGCTGTCGATTTCGCCGCGTTTGATTTGCTTGCGTTCGGTTTGCTGTCTGTTTGTTTCGGTTTATCTGTCGACGTCTCTGACTTCGACGACTCGTTCGACTCATTTGAGGCTTTCGCTTCGTTCGAATCCTTTGCTTCGTTCGACTGCTCTTCTGAAGCCTTGTCGAGTTGCTCTTTCACTTCGGCTTCCGCCTCCGCTACGAGTTGATCAGCTTTCTCCATCGCCTCTTCGATTGACAACTCGTCTTCATCGACTTGTTGTTTCAATTCAGCCGCTTCACGAGCCTTGTCTTTGACGAGGTTCAAGACTGGAGCCGCTTTATCGCTCGCTACTTTAATCCATTCGCCGACGACCGGTTCAGCTTTCTCACGAACTTCTTTCGACTTGACGGTCAAGCGCTCACGCGACGTCGCCGTCTTCTCGTCCAGGTATGTCCGTACTTCACGTCCACTCTTCGGTGATGTGAGGAGCGCAACAGCCGCACCGATGACGCCGCCGAGGACGACGCCTGCTAAAAACCCACCGCTTGATTGTTGTTCATTCGTATATGTCTTGTTCTTGTCGTATGTCATCGTTAGTTCCTCCTTGTGATGGTTATGATTTGATTGTATCGTCTGTCGCAATCAATCCTGGTGAGACCGTAGTCGGTTCTTGTTTACGGTCCCGACGGCCGCGACGACGTGATGGTCGTTCGTCTGAAGACGTTTCGGTTTTGTTTTTCTTGAATAATTCTACAGCGACCGACCCCCAACGTACCGCTTGAGCGATCTGTTCTTTATTCTCGTCCGCTGCCACGTGAACAGAAGAAGAAACCGTTCGTACCGACTCTGTCACTTCGTTGAGTGACGTGCCGAGCTCATCAAGGGCGTGTGCCACCGGTGCGAGCAATTCTGTTTTCTCTTCGACGTTATCTACGAGACGGTTCGTCTTATGTAAGAGCGCCGTCACTTCCATTGTGATTCCGTCTAATTGACGTTCTAAGTTTTCAGTCGTATTGGCGACGCTGCCGAGTGTCCGATTGACGTTCGACAAGACACGTGCCAAGAAAAATACGAGTACGACAAATGCGAGTGCTGCGACGAGCCCTGCAATGCCTCCTAATGTGATTTCCATGCATCCATTCCTCCTATTCGGTAATATGGTGATTTCATTATAGCACCATTATGACTCAAAAGATTTGTCACAACCGTTTTCGCCATCCGGTCTGATTATTCCTTTACCCGTTTTTATGTTTTCGATTACACTAAAATAGAAATAAATTTAAAAAAGTTAAAGGGGTGTTCGTATGAGAGATCCAAGAATCACGCAACTCGCTGATGGATTAATCAATTATTCAGTCGAATTGAAGCCGGGGGAACGTGTTCTGATTGAAAATTTCGGCGTCGAGGAATCGCTCGTCGAAGCGCTCGTCGAAAAGGCGTATGAGGCCGGGGGGCATCCGTTCGTCTTATTGAAAGAGAGCCGCATCTTGCGCAAGCTTTACATGGGAGCGAGCCGGGAACAGCTCGAACTCATGGCCGATATCGAACGCAAACAGATGCAAGCGATGGACGCTTATATCGGGCTTCGTGCCGGTGACAACATCAACGAACTGTCAGACGTACCGGCCGAGCAACAAAAACTCGTCGGGGCGACTATCGGTAAAATGCATACCGAGGACCGCGTCAAAGGAACGAGATGGGTCGTGCTCCGTTATCCATCGCCGTCGATGGCACAACTCGCCGGTAAATCGACCGAGGCGTTCGAAGACTTCTATTTCAACGTCTGCACACTCGACTACGGGAAGATGGACCGGGCCATGGATGCGCTCGTCAGCCTCATGAATGAGACCGACCGCGTCACGATTAAAGGGCCAGGGACTGACCTCACGTTCTCGATTAAAGACATCCCGGCTATCAAGTGTTCTGGCCAAATGAATATCCCGGACGGTGAAGTGTTCACAGCGCCGGTTAAAGATTCAATCAACGGTGTCATCACGTACAACACGCCGTCACCGTATCACGGCTTCACGTTCGAGAACGTCTCGTTGACGTTCAAAGATGGAAAGATCGTCGACGCGACAGCGAACGACACGGACCGAATCAATGAAGTGTTCAACACAGACGAAGGGGCACGTTTTGTCGGCGAGTTCGCCATCGGCGTCAACCCGTACATCCAACATCCGATGAAGGATATCTTGTTCGACGAGAAAATCGACGGCAGTTTCCACTTCACACCGGGTCAGGCGTATGACGACGCCTATAACGGCAACAACTCGTCAATCCATTGGGACCTTGTCAATATCCAACGCCCTGATTACGGCGGCGGTGAGATTTGGTTCGATGACGTCTTGATTCGTAAGGACGGTCGTTTCGTCGTCGACTCGCTCTTGCCACTCAACCCAGAGAACTTGAAATAACAAAAACAAGCGTGCCGATGGCGGCACGCTTCAGGCTGTTGACGAACCAAATCGCCCATCGCGATTTGGTTCGTCTTTTTTTGTGTTCCATGTGCTCGAGGCG
>NZ_JAEQBB010000005.1 GCF_018616375.1 Exiguobacterium sp. J17977
GGCTCCGGGATTGCCTGCGGAAAGCGTGGGCGCCGGAAGGACGAGCGATTCTATTGATGTTAGTCAACAAGCTGAAGAAGTAGGCGCTCATCGGCGCCTACTTCTTTTTATAACGATTAAGTTGTCGTTTAATCGGTTCACGAAACACGGTCGCGACGAGCGTCAACACGATTAAAACCGCGAGGGCGAGCAAGACCATCTTCACATCCCCGCTCGCGAGACTGCTGCCGAGAAAGTTGTTGGCGAACGCTCCCGGAATCATGCCGACCGTCGTCGCGAGCACGTAAGCCGGTAGTCGCACTTTCGCCAGCCCGGAGGCATAACTGACCAAGTCAAAGTTGACGAGCGGGATTAGGCGTAAGATCAACACATAGAAGAACCCGTCCTCTTCGATTTTATGTTGGAGTTTCTCATAGCTACTCGCTTCGAAATGATGCAAAAAGCGGTCACCAAAGCGGATTGCCACGTAATACGCGACGAGCGCGCTGAGTGTAGCCCCGATGACCGTATAGACAACGCCGGCGAACGTCCCGAACGCCAAGCCGCCGGCGACGGACAAGACGGACGTCGGGAAGAGGATGAGCGGACGGAACGTGAACAAGATGATATAGACGAGCGGGGCGAGCCATCCGAATTGAACGATATAATCCCGAATCTCCGCCGGTCGCAAATCAATCCATTGATAGAGGAACATCGCCGTCCCGAACACGACCAAGACGATGGCAATAATCCACTGCGTTTTCCACTTGTTCATCGGTCGCCCTCCTCTCTTTCTTTCATCATATCGCCTCGTCTCGAAAAAGTAACGCCTTCCTTTTTTTAGGAGTCACATTATGGTACGGTTAGAAAAAGCAGAAGGAGGAATCCCTATGTACTTGGCAGATGCCATCAAACTGAAGAGCCTGCTCCATAAGCAGATTGATAAATTGTTAGAAGAAGTCGAGCGCGTCGCGTTCATCGAACTCGAGAAAGACGAGCCGCTCCCGACGATTCAATCGCGCTCACTCGAGGATATCGAAGTCGAACTCGAGTCGATTCGTCGAGATATGCGTTGTCTCGATCGTCTCGTTTATGAGGCGAACTTGAAGACGGTAATCGAGACGCACGACGGGCCACTCCCGCTCGTCGAGGCCATTGAGTTCGCGATTCAACTACGTGCTCAGGCCCGCATGTATCAAGAACTATCCGAGCGTCCGAAGCGCGAGTTTCAATACGGTTTTGGTGAAGGAACTGCCGTCATCAAGCATGCACTCTACGATCCGGAGCTATATCGCTTGAAAGCGATAGACGTCGAGAAGCGGGCGAACCGCATCTCAAACGCCATCAACGCGGCCAACTATCGCACGGAGATTGACTTTGACCCGAGTCGTTACATGTGACCTTGGCCCGGTGAGACTCCGGGTCAAGGATTGGCGCCATCACTTGTTCCTACGTCTAGGATGAGCATACGGCCATGGACCAACCAATTACCGATGACCGATGACACCTTTACTTGTCACTCGTTCCTAACCAGACACGATTCAAGTGCGCCGAAAACGCGCCGGGGAACATTCCCTGGCGCGTTTTTCACATGTGGTGATTATGATGGTCCTGATGATGCGAGCTTGAACGGCGGCGCGGTGCCGGCTCGTCGGCGAACTTCTCCCCGTCCAAAATACCGAGCCGTTTATATTGGCGGTCAATCCGCTCTTTCGTCTCGTCGTGTACGTGCGGCGACTCCATGACCAAATGATAACTGCCGAGTGCGACCCGGAACGGCTCCATCTGTGTCCGTTCGACCGGGAACGATGTCACATCCCGCAAGTAGTCGGCGAGCCGGTTGGCCGACTCGTCACTCGGATGGTCGGCCAGGTCTGACGCGAATTGTTGCATGTCTTTCAAGAGACTGTTCGTCTTCACTTGCTTACCGATGCCCCCAATTACAGCGAACACGATAATACCGATAATCAAGAAAAAGAAAATCGGGAAAATGATCGGCGCCCCACTAAAAAACGAATCCCCCATCCCCGTCGAATCGATGTAAACCTCTTCTCCAAATGCAAACGTATGGACCATGATGTTGCCCCCTTTTCCTATAAATACGGACGCAGTCCCATTTGGTTTCAAGACAATAAAAAAACCGTGGCATGCGCCACGGCTTCAGCGGTCAGTTCAATTGTTTCTCCATCATGATTCGAGGCTCGTTATCCTCTGTGTACGCCCCCATGATGTCGTAGCCACACAACAGATTCAAAATGATGACCCCTTTGTTCGTGTTGCGCGCTTTCGTTCGAATCGAATGGAACCCTTGTGCTTTCACCCACTCGAGTTGCGTGTCCATCAGCTTGCGGCCAATCCCATGCTTTTGAAACTCAGGGTGGACGCCGCCGGCCCAGCTATAGAAGCGATACGGCTCGGCCTCATAACCGATTTTGAAGCCGACGAGACGCTCGTCTGAGAATGCGAGCAACACGAGCGGGTTGGCATGGCGATACAGCCGTTCTTTAAAACGCAGTTGATCGATGTCCCCGTATAACGTCCGATACAGGTTAAAGAATTCCTCTTCATAGTCTTTGAAATTCGTTGTCACATCTTTCACGATAAATGAACTGGTCGTACTCATCTTTCCATCCCCTTTCAGTATATGGACAAGTTGCTCGTACGCCTGTACCTTTCGCCGTTTACTCCGTTTTTCCTGTCTCGCGCGCAAAAGCGGTCAAACCTTTTTGCTTATATACGCCGAGTGACCGCTTCGGAAGACTCTTCACCATCCAATTTTTTAAGATGCGCTGTTTGTCTTCTGCCTTCAGTCCATAGCCGTCCGTCACGACGTGGCGCGCCCGCGTCGTCACATCGTATAACGAGATGGCGGCAGCGACCGAGATGTTCAAGCTTTGGACGTAGCCTTGCATCGGAATCAAATAATTGCCGTCCGCTTTGGCGAGCGCCCGTTCCGATACGCCGTGATGTTCATTCCCGAATAAGAGCACGGTCGGTTTCGAGACGTCGATGTCCTCGAGCGGGACCGCCTCTTCACTGAGTGCCGTCGCGAGCACTTGATAACCGTCGGCCTTCAACCGATCGATTGCGTCCTCGATGGAAGGGTGTTCGACCACGTCGACCCAACGATCAGCGCTCTTGGCAATAATCGAGTTCGGTTTGAACTTGGCTCGTCCTTCGACGACGTGCAATGTCTGGACACCGAACGCGTCCGCCGACCGGAGCACGGCCGACTGATTGTGTGGGTCATCGACCCCTTCCGTCAAAATCGTGATATGGTTCGTCCGTAAATCCAACACTTCCTGCATCCGTTTGACACGGTCTGGCATCAACATGCTATATAGCAGTCGGTCTTCTTCTAATAAAAGGCCCGACTGCAACAACTCCTCAAGCATGGTCGCCTGCTCTTCTTTTGATAATGCCGATGTCGTCTGTCTCCATCCCATCGTTCTCGCCCCTTTCAACCTCTAGTATTGTAGCGAGATTCGTTCCGACTGACAAGCTAATGGAGGAACGAGTCAAATTGGGTTCGATTATGAAAATCTATGAAAATTAGGAAAACGGTTGCACAAAGTTATGCAATCGATTACAATCATCTATGCAAGCGATTGCATTGACAGTCGCCATAGACAGATAAAAAGTTCCGCATAGGAAGGAAGCGTATCACATGAAACAACTCATCTCGTTCGACTTTTGGCAGAAACTCGGCAAGGCCTTAATGGTCGTCATCGCCGTCATGCCGGCCGCGGGTCTCATGATCTCGATCGGTAAATTGATTGGCATGTCAGCCGGAGACGTCAGCATCTTGCTCACGACGGCTCGCATCATTGAAGATCTCGGTTGGGGAATCATCGTCAACTTACATATCTTGTTCGCAGTCGCCATCGGTGGCTCGTGGGCGAAAGATAAAGCCGGCGGTGCCTTCGCTGCACTGATTGCCTTTATCTTGATTAACCGTGTCACAGGTGCCATCTTCGGCGTCAACGGAGCAATGCTCCAAGACCCGGAAGCGACTGTCCAGTCTCTCTTCGGAGCTGACCTTGTCGTCGCCGACTACTTCACATCTGTACTCGGTTCACCAGCTCTCAACATGGGCGTGTTCGTCGGGATTATCGCCGGTTTCCTTGGTGGAGCCCTTTATAACAAGTTCTATAACTTCAACAAATTGCCGAACGCCCTCTCGTTCTTCAACGGGAAGCGCTTCGTCCCATTCGTCGTCATTCTCGGTTCGGTCGTTGCCGCCATCGCCTTGTCGATCATTTGGCCGACGATTCAAGGCGCGCTCAATAGCTTCGGTGAATGGATTGCCACATCACGCAACACGGCACCAGTCCTCGCGCCGTTCATCTACGGTGCGCTCGAGCGTCTCCTCTTGCCGTTCGGTTTGCATCACATGCTCACCGTACCGATGAACTACACGGAGCTCGGTGGCACGTACACGATTTTGACAGGTGCGACAGCCGGTTCGGTCGTTGCGGGTCAAGATCCGCTCTGGTTGGCTTGGGTCACAGACCTCGTTAACCTTCGCGCCGCTGGTGATACAGCCGCTTACAACGCCTTGCTCGCTGACGTCGTACCGGCCCGCTTCAAAGTCGGTCAAGTCATCTTGTCGTTCGCTGCCTTGATCGGTGCCGCTTATGCGATGTACCGCAACGTTGACGAAGACAAGAAAGCACAATACAAACCGATGTTCTTGTCGGCTGGTCTCGCCGTCTTCTTGACGGGTGTCACAGAACCAATCGAATTCATGTTCATGTTCGTCGCGCCAGTCCTTTACGTCGTCTACGCGCTCATGGCCGGTGCCGCCTTCGCTTTAGCGGATGTCATCGATCTTCGTGTCCACGCGTTCGGTGCGATTGAATTGCTCACACGCATCCCGATGATTGTCAAAGCAGGGTTGCTCCAAGATTTGATTAACTTCTTCCTCGTGTCGGCCGTCTTCTTCTTCTTGAACTTCGGTGTGTTCAACTTCTTCATCAAGAAGATGAACCTTCCGACGCCTGGCCGTAACGGGAACTATATGGAAGAAACAACTGAGAAATCGAACGTGACCGGCAACGAGCAGGTCATGGGGATTATCGCTCTACTCGGTGGGGAAGAGAACATCGAGGACGTCGATGCCTGCATGACGCGTCTCCGTGTCACAGTCAAAGACATGTCGCTCGTCTCAGAAGAGAGCGAATGGAAAAAGAACGGCGCCATGGGTCTTATCTTAAAAGACCGCGGTGTCCAAGCAATCTACGGCCCGAAAGCCGACGTATTGAAGTCAGATATTCAAGACGTCATCGGTGCATAATCAACAGGCCAGCTCGTACGAGTTGGCCTGTTTTTTCTAAAGGAGGACTACCGTGAATATTTTAACGCTGAACTGTCACGCCTGGTTAGAGGACCGTCAACAAGAGAAAATCGACTCGATTGTCGAACGAATCGCGAGCGAGGAATATGACATCATCGCACTCCAAGAAGTGAATCAACATAAAGAAGCCCCGCTCATCGACGGCTTGATTCGAGAGAACAACTTCGCCTATGTGCTCGTCGAGCGTTTGAAAGAGCAAGGCGTCGATTACTACATGACATGGGACTTCGCCCATTACGGCTATGACATCTACGAGGAAGGCGTCGCCATTTTGTCGCGCACCCCGTTCGTGTCGACCGAATCGTTCTTCGTCTCCCAGACGACCGACCCGAACGATTACAAATCTCGGAAAATCGTCAAGGCGATCGTGGACGGCATGGACGCACCGACGGCAATTTACTCGTGTCACCTCGGTTGGTGGCATGATGCCGACGAACCGGTGCGCCATCAGCTCGATGAACTGTTGCGCCGCGTCGAGGACGACGACCGTGCTTTGTTGCTCGGTGACTTCAATAACGACGCGTTCATCCGTGGCGAAGGGTACGACTACTTGATCGAGCACGGCCTCCAAGACTTGTTCCATTTGGCGACCGAGCGTGAAGGTGATGCGACCGTCCAAGGCAAGATTGCCGGCTGGGACGAGAACAAGCAGGCGCTTCGCATCGACTTGATGCTGACAAACGCCCCGATTCACGTCTCACGCCATGCCGTCGTCTTTGACGGCGAGAACGGTCCGATCGTCTCCGACCATGCCGGTGTCGAAGCGACGGCATTCTGGCGCTAATCAGACCCTTTTCTTTCACAATGTGAGAGAAAAGGGTTTTGCTTTTGACGAAAATTCGGTATGGTTGGAAACGACTGATGTCTAACGACCATTCTTTTTTGAAAGTAGTGATTTCTTTTGACGACTTCTTCAACGCTCAGTCGGACCGACTGGACGCTTATTTTATCACTCGCCCTGCTCACGTTTGTGCTCGGGACGAGTGAATTTGTCATCGTCGGGATTTTGCCTGATATCGCCGACGGTCTATCGATTTCGATTGCCACGGCCGGAACGCTCGTCTCGGCATTCGCCATCACGTTCGCCATCGGCACGCCACTGACGATGTCATTGACGAGCCATTTACCGAAACGAAAACTGATGCTCGTGCTCACCGCTCTGTTCATCGTCTTCAACCTATTCAGCAGTCTCGCTCCGACGTACGGGATCTTGCTCGTGCTCCGGATGATGACCGCCGTCGTGACGGGCGTGCTCATCTCGCTCGCCATGCTCGTCGCCAGTGAATCGGTACCGACCGGGAAGCGCGGGATTGCCGTCTCGTTCATTTTCGGTGGCTTTACGATGGCGAACGTATTCGGCGTCCCGCTCGGTACGTTCATCGGCCAACGGACCGGATGGGAAACGACGTTCCTGTTGACGACCGCCTTAGGTGTCATCGCGCTCTTCGCCGTCTATCGCGTCGTCCCGAGTCAATTAACGAGCACCAAGACGTCGATTGCCGATCAATTGCGCCTCTTGACGAACCCGCGAATTTTAATCGCGTTCTTCATCCCGGCGTTCGGCTTCGGCGCGACGTACGTCGTCTATACGTACCTCGTCCCGATTTTGAAAAGTGTGCTCGGCGTCCCTATCGCATGGATCAGTCCAATCCTGTTCGCTTACGGGTTCATCTCCATCTTCAGCAATATGGCGGCCGGTAAAATCGCCAGTCACAATCCGATCGGTCGGCTCCGATACGTCTTCCTCATTCAAGCGCTCGTCTTGGCGGCGTTGTATGTGACGACGTCGAACGTGACGCTCGGCCTGATCAATATCGCGTTCATGTCGTTCATGGCGATTCTACTGACGACATCGACGCAAATCTATTTGATCGACTTGGCCGAGAAGTTCAATCCGGACGCCAAAGGCCTGGCTTCATCGCTCATGCCGGTCGCGAGCAACGTCGGCATCGGTATGGGCTCAGCGCTCGGCGGGCTCGTCTATGCGAACGCACCCGTCATGACGCTCGCCCTCGTCGGGGGAGCCGTAGCACTCTTGACGGCATTGTTAACCACCGTCAGTTATAAGCTCGACCAACGTTAAAACAGCGTGCCCACGTCGGGCACGCTGTTTTCATAACCAATCGATGATTTGGTCGATCGTCTCGTCTTGTTGCTCTTTGGCGCTGAGCGGGCTGTCGTTATCCCCATCCTGCGGTCCGTACATCCCAAAATTGGCGTGATTGCCGTCCTTAATCTGATGGAAGACGGCGTCATTCGGGACGTTGTCACGGCTCGCTTCGATATCAGCCGGTGTGGCCAGACCGTCGATTTCCCCAGAGACGGACAAGACACGCAGATTGCTATCCGCCATCGTACTGATTGGGTACGACGCGAGGAAGATGACGCCCTCGACTTGTTCCTCGTGTTCGAGCGCGTAACCGGACGCGGCCGAACCGCCGAGTGAATGCCCCCCGACGACCCAACGCTCGATGTCTGGATGGGCGGCGATGATGGCATCTGCGGCATCGATATCGGCTATCCCGAGATTCAAGCGCAACGATGGGATGGCGACGAAGATTCCTTCTTCCGCTAACCTTGCTCCATAATAGGCGTACGCCTCTTTCTCGACTTTCGCTCCCGGATACAGGATGACACCAACCTCGCTGTCGGTCTGCCCAAACTCGAGACGATTGTCCACTTCCGTCGCCTCAGCCGCGTAACCGCGCGCTTCTTCCGTCGGTCCGTACGTCAGTTGCGTCCACACGAGGAAGCCGATGATGGCGACCAAGATGACCCCTAATAGGCCAAGGCCAATCCACTTCAGTTTTTTCTTCATTATATACCTCCATTTGCATCCACTTCCCCGTCACGGTACACTAGTAGTAAAAAAGGGAAATACCAGGGGGACACCATGACCAAAAGTTCTGTAACCACGACGATTCAGTGGTTTATTTTTATTTTAGCTACAAACATTGTACCACCGCTCTCCATCGCTGCCTTATTCGAACTGTCGCCGGCCGAGACGATGACGTTCATCTCACGTTCACTGTTCGTCTTCGCACTGTTCAGCATCATCCAGACACTGCTCGGACACCGTCTGCCGATTCTCGAAGGACCGGCCGGGATTTGGTGGGGCGTGTTCACGCTCTACGCCTCCATCGGTCCAGCGCTTTATGGAAGCGGACAAGAGACGCTCCAGGCACTCGGGTTCATGCTGTTCTTGAGCGGTGTACTCGGTGTGATCATGACCGTCACCGGCCTGTTGCGACGGATGCTGTCGTTGTTCACCCCACAAGTTCTCGGGGTCTATATGATACTACTCGTCCTGCAACTGTCGGGTGCCGTCATCAAAGGCGGCTTTGGCGTGACCGAGGACGGTATCAATATCGTTCAAGCCGTCGCGACGGCCGGTCTCGTGTTGTTCGCGCTCACGCTCGAGCGTAGCCGGTTCAAACAGTATGGACTCGTCATGACGCTCATCGCCGGATTTTGGTTGTTCAACTTGCTCGGACTCGGCAACCCGATCGTCCGTTCCGAGTCATTCTTCCTCGTCCCTGAACTGTTCCCGTTCGGAACGTGGGTGTGGGATTGGAACTTGCTCCCGACTGCGTTCGTCATTACGCTCCTGCTCATGACGAACGTCCTTGCCAATATCAAATTGATTGAGCGTATCGTCAGCTCGCGCGAGAAGCGTCAAATCGAAGGCAACGTCCCGGCGTCCGGCGTCGTCAGTGGCATCAGTCAGATGGTGGCGGGCATGTTCGGGACACCGGGACCGGTCGCCATCTCTGGAACGGCTGGTTTCTTATCTTCGACGGAGAGCGTCCATCGCTCACCCCATCTCGTGGCCCATGCTGTGATGATGGTGCTCGCCCTCATCGGTCCGTTCGTCTCGCTCATCGCGAGCATCCCGGCCGCCGTCGGATACGCCATCGTCACCCCGCTCATCGCGACGATGATTATCATCGGGATTAACGAGGCGGCGTTCGAATTGAATCAAAAGACGGCGTCACTCACTGTCGGGCTCCCGCTCGTCATCGGAGCCGGCGCGATGTTGCTCCCGCCTGGAGCAATGAACGATTTGCCGCCACTCTTGGCGACCGTGTTCTCGAACGGACTCGTCCTCGGAACAATCGTCGCCTTGACGACGGCCATCCTTAGCCGCATCCACGACTAAAAAAACTGACCTCGCGCGAGGTCAGTTTTTTTCGGTTACGTGCATATGGAACGCTGCATCGTGCGGCAAGACGGCACCATCTTCGGCCTCGAAGTGCGCACGGTCCTTGACGTAGGCAGCAATCGAAATCGTATCGCGGTGCAGTGCTCGTTTGAACGCCTGCTCGGCTGTGACAGGTGTCCCGTCGTCGTTTTTCAACTCAAGACCCATCAGTTTATAGCCGAGCGTCTGTCCGCCGCGACGCATCTGACACGCCTCGAGCGCATAGGCGACGAGCGTCGGTGTGATGACGGTATGGACGAACTCGCTCTTCACTTTTTTACGGACGAGCTGTTCGACGCCGTAACTGACCAATCCAGCGATGACGCTATCAATCAATACGGCTTTCGTCCGTTTTTTCGTCAGTCGCTTCATTGGCTCATCCTCTGCATCATACCAGACGTCAACACTTCGATGCCTTGTCCTTCTTCGGCGGCCATAATCAAGGCACGCGCCACATGAAGCGCTTGAATCGGTGCGGCGTCTGGGAGTTTGTCGAGCAAGAACGGTTGGAGCGGACGGCTGACAACTTCGGCCGTCTTCTCGCCGAGACGGAACTCCTCACGGTCCCCGAGCAAGAGCGACGGTCGGGCGATAATCAAGTGTTCGAAGCCGAACACTTTAAGCCCGTTCTCGAGCTCACCTTTCACGCGGTTGTAGAAGAACGGTGACCGAAGTGACGCGCCTTGTGCCGAGACGACGGCATAACGTGTCGCCCCGTGTCGCTTCGCGACGCGCGCCACTTCGAGCGGCAAGTCGAGATCGACATGTTTGAACGCCTGACGTGAACCGGCGACGGCAATCGTCGTCCCGAGTGCACAGTAGACGTCATCAATGTGTGGCAACACCTCGTCCATCCCTTCAAACCCGACGACTTCATGTAGTTTCGGATGACTCCATCGTTTCGAGCGGCGGACGATCATCCAAACTTGATCATACCGTTCTTGTTCGAGCAACTGTTCGACGAGTTCACGTCCAATCAATCCAGTGGCGCCAACGACAAGTGCAGTTTTCCCCATGCTTGTTCCCCCTAGTTACGTAGTTCCTTTCAGTCTAGCTGACTTGCCGGTTATCGGCAACGACCTCGGCCGGACGAAACCGGTCGACGAGTCGGAAGAACCCGTTCAACAGAAGCGCGGTGAACGATCCGGCGACAATGGCACTGTCCGTAAACAACTGCACCGCCTCTGGCATGTTGGCGACGATGGCCGGATTGGCCGTGATGCCGAGTCCGACACCGATCGACAAGGCGATTGTAATCAAGTTCTCATTTTTCGCAAAATCGACTTGGCTCAAAATCCGAATCCCTGAAGCCGCGACCGTGCCGAACATGACGAGCATCGCCCCACCGAGAACCGGTTTCGGAATCAATGTCGTGAACGTCGCGACTTTCGGCAAGAAGCCGAGCAAAATCAATAAACCGCTCGTCCAGAAGATGACGCGACGCGATTTGACGCCTGACAATTGCACAAGTCCGACATTCTGACTGAATGTCGTATACGGGAAGCTGTTGAAAATCCCGCCGAGAATCGTCGCGACCCCTTCGGCCCGATACCCTTTCGTCAACTCGTTTGAGCCAATCGGTTTTTTCGTAATATCGCTCAGTGCCAAGAAGACACCCGTCGATTCAATCATCGAGATGATGGCCACGAGCGTCATGACGAGGATGGCCGAGATATCAAACGTCGGCATCCCGAAGTAGAACGGTTGTACCATTTGGAACCAACCGGCCTCACGGACCGGGCTGAAATCGACGAGACCGAGGAATGCGGCGACACCTGTACCGATCAAGACCGCAAACAAGACGGCGGCCGCTCGCGTGAACACGGTACCGATTCGGTTCAAGACGAGAATCAAACCGATGGTCAAACCACCGAGCGCCAAGTTTTGCATCGAGGCGAAACCAGGCTCACCTGGCATCCCTCCGCCGATATCATTGATGGCGACCGGGATGAGCGATAGACCGATAATCGTCACGACTGAGCCGAGCACGACCGGCGGGAAGAAGCGGGCCAGTTTTCCGACAAAACCTGAAATCAAGATGACGATGATTCCGCTCGCGATGAGCGCCCCATAGATGGCGGTGATTCCGCTCGAGCTACCGATGGCAATCATCGGACCGACCGCGGTGAACGTACAACCGAGCACGACCGGGAGACCAACGCCGGTAAAACGAGTCGTCCATACTTGTAACAACGTCGCAACACCACACATGAATAAATCAATGGCGACGAGATACGCGAGTTCTGTCGGACCGAGTCCGATGGCACCCCCGACGATGAGCGGGACGATAGCCGCGCCCGTGTACATGGCGAGTAAGTGTTGAAAACCAAGGCTGGCTGTCTTAAACGTATTCATCGGACCACCTCCACGAAGGAGATCTCACCCGCTTCAAGCTTTGCGATCCGGGCGAGTGATTCGACTTGATAGCCTCGCTCGAGCAACTTGCCCCGTCCCGGTTGGAACGACTTCTCGATGACGATGCCGACACCGGCGACGACCGCCCCGGCGGATTCGACGAGCTGCGTCAAACCGAGAGCAGCTTCCCCGTTGGCAAGGAAGTCATCGATGACGAGCACGCGCTCCCCGTGTTGGACGAAGCGTCGGCTCAAACTGATGCGGTTCGTCTCTTGTTTCGTGAACGAATAGACGTCCGCTTCAACGAGATCGTCTTGGAGCGTGAGTGATTTACGTTTACGGGCGAAAACGAACGGGATGTTCATCTCAAGTGCCGTCATCATCGCCGGAGCGATTCCACTCGATTCCAATGTGACGATGCGGTCAATTCCCGCGTCACGGAATCGGTCTGCGAACTCGCGTCCGATGGCTAGCATTAAGACCGGATCGACTTGATGGTTCAAGAAGGCATCGACTTTCAATACGTGTTCGGACAACGCTTGTCCTTCATCTCTGATTTTGTCTTCTAACTGCTTCATTGTTTTCCCTCCAATAAAAAAATGCGATTCGTCACCCCAACCCGGGGACGACGAACCGCATGGAAACAAAACGAATGCACACGACAAGCGTCACCCGTAGTCGAACCATTTACGGTGGTTCGGTAGAGACTTGTGAGCCATATTCTCACGGATATACGAGTGCGAATCTTTTAGTTATATAAGATAGGACTTATTCTAGACGATATTTTATAAATTGCAACCCGTTTTGGAAAAGACGGCTAAAAGTTCGATTTTTCTGAAACTGCTGTATACTAAAGATACTGGAAAAACGAGAGGAGCCACATCCATTATGAAGCTATTCGTTTTAGGTGCCACCGGTCGGACCGGTCATCAGTTTGTCGATCAAGCCATCGAGCATGGTCATCATGTCACCGCTTTCGTACGGGAACAGAAAAAATTGATTCCGACCCCGCAACTTGAAATCATCGAAGGCGACGTCACAGACAGCGCCGCACTGACGAACGCACTCGCTGGTCATGACGCCGTCATCAGCTGTCTCGGAACCGACTTGAGCGATTCGGACTTCTTGGCCCGCGTCACCGATGCGCTCGTCCCGGCACTGAAAGCAAACGCCATCAATCGGGTCGTCTATCTCGCGTCGGCCGGAATCGACAAAGAGATTCCAGGTATCGCCGGCACGGTCGTCACGTTCATGCTTCGGAAACCGCTCCGTGATCACCGGGCCGCGGTCGATTTATGGCGCAACTCGTCGTTCGATTACACGATTGTGCGGCCGATGCAATTGACGGACGGTCCTCGGACGTCAGCGTATCGCACCTCCGTCGACAGCATTCCAGACAACGGGAAACAGATTTCACGGGCCGATGTCGCCCAGTTCATGCTGAACGCCGTTGAAGACCAACTCTTCATCCGCCAATCGGTCGGACTGGCGTACTAATTTTTTTGAATCCATGCTACAATATCGGATAGTCAACTTTGAAGGGAACGAATAAGAAATATGAGTATATTAACAGTACAAAACTTGAGCCACGGTTTCGGTGACCGCGCCATTTTGAATGACGTGTCTTTCCGTCTATTGAAAGGTGAACACATCGGCCTCATCGGAGCGAACGGTGAAGGAAAATCTACGTTCATGAACATCATCACACGTAAGCTCCAGCCGGACGAAGGCAAAATCGAGTGGGCGAAAAACGTCCGTGTCGGTTACCTCGACCAGCACGCAGTCCTTGAGCGAGGGATGACGATTCGAGACGTGTTAAAGAGCGCGTTCCAATACTTGATTGACACCGAGACACGCATCGGTGAGCTCTACATGGAAATGGGCGATGCGACGCCGGAACAGATGGACGACATGCTCGCCGAAGTCGGCGAACTGCAGGAGATGCTCGATTCGAACGACTTCTATATCATCGATGCGAAAGTCGAAGAAGTAGCTCGCGGTCTCGGTATTTTAGATGTCGGACTCGACCGTGACGTCACGGACCTCTCAGGTGGTCAGCGGACGAAAGTATTGCTCGCGAAATTGCTTCTCGAGAAACCGGATATCCTTCTCCTCGATGAGCCGACCAACTATTTGGACGAGGCCCACATCGAGTGGTTGAAGCGTTATCTCCAAAACTACGACAACGCCTTCATCTTGATTTCGCACGATATCCCGTTCTTAAACAGCGTCATCAACTTGGTTTACCATATGGAGAACCAAGACTTGTCACGCTATGTCGGGGACTACGACAAGTTCATGGAAGTGTACGAGATGAAACGCTCGCAGCTCGAATCGGCTTATAAACGCCAGCAGGCTGAAATCGCCGACTTGAAAGACTTCGTCGCCCGCAACAAGGCACGCGTTTCGACGCGGAACATGGCGATGTCGCGCCAGAAGAAACTCGATAAGATGGACGTCATCGAACTGAGCGCAGAGCGTCCGAAACCAGAGTTCCGGTTCTTGCAGGCACGCACGTCAGGTCGTCTCATCTTTGACGCCAAAAATCTCGTCATCGGTTATGATGAGCCGCTCTCACGCCCACTCGACCTCCAAATGGAGCGCGGTCAGAAAATCGCCCTCGTCGGTGCGAACGGGATCGGGAAGACGACACTGTTGAAGAGCCTTCTTGGCATGATCAACCCGCTTGAAGGAACCGTCGAACGCGGTGAGTTCTTGGAGATCGGGTACTTTGAACAAGAAGCGGCCGTCAGCAACAACACGTGTATCGAAGAGATTTGGAGCGAGTTCCCATCACTCAACCAGCAACAAGTCCGGGCCATGCTCGCGAAATGCGGTCTCATGACGAAGCATATCGAGAGTAAAATCGCAGTGCTCAGTGGTGGAGAGAAGGCGAAGGTCCGTCTCTGTAAACTCCAAAACAACGAATCGAACTTGCTCCTCCTCGATGAGCCGACGAATCACTTGGACGTCGACGCGAAGGAAGAGTTGAAACGTGCGTTGAAAGAATATAAAGGCAGTATCCTACTCATCAGTCACGAACCGGAGTTCTATCAAGACATCGTCACCGACGTCTGGAACTGTGAATCGTGGACGACAAAAGTATTCTAATCCGTGTAGAGGAAGTGGCGTATGGCTGGCCCGATTCAAGTAAACGAACGCATCGTTCTGTATGACATCATTCGAGGGTTTGCCCTGTGCGGCATCTTCCTCGTCAACATCCCAAGCATGCTCGGGAGCGACTGGATTTTCGGTAATCCGATGTATGAAGGAAGCGACCTCTTCGTCCGCACACTGTTCGATTTGTTCGTCCAGACAAAGTTTTACACGATTTTCTCGCTCTTGTTCGGAATCGGCTTCTCGATTTTCCTCGAGCGCTCATATGCGCGCGGGGATTCGGTCGCCCGTTATATCCGCCGCATCGTCATCTTGTTTCTCTTCGGACTCGTTCACCTGGCCATTTGGTCGGGTGACATCTTACATACGTATGCGATGTGGGGCTTGTTGCTCCCGTTGTTTTATGGATTGAGTAACCGGGCGATTTTAACGTGGGCATGGGGCTTGTTGATCACAAGCTTTGTACTGTTTTATGGCTCATCAATCTATCTAGAATGGGCATTAGGCTATACGTCTATTGCAGGACCGTTCCCGACCGCATTCAATTCCGGATTCGGACCTTGGTTCGACTATCGCTTGGATAATGAGATTTTTGACATGTTCCAAAATTCGTTGTTCGCCGGTTTTGAAATCTTTAGCCTGTTCTTATTCGGCCTGTATATCGGACGGGAACGGAAGCTCCTCACGTGGAGCATCCGAGGGTTGACACGGACGGCCATCATCTGTGTAGTAGCGGCCCTTCCGTTCTTTGCAATCATCCTTTGGCACCATTACGGTGACGGTGCCGAATATTCGGCGACAAATTCTGCCGCCGTCCTCGTCTCCGGCAAACTGCTCGCGACGGCGTACGTCTGTCTGTTCACGATTGCCGTCCGCAACGGGCGCGCATTCCGTCCGTTGCAGGCGCTCGGCCGCATGGCACTGACGAACTATTTGACGCACACCCTCGTCGTCGTCCTCCCGGTCATCGCCCTCGGCTACTACGGTCGCCTGTCGTTGACGGAAGGATTGTTCTTAAGTATCGCGATTTTGATTGCCCAAGCGTTCTTCTCGATGTGGTGGCTGAAATCGCATCGATACGGCCCGTTCGAAAAAGTATGGCGCATCGGAACGTATGGACTTCAAAAAAATAAGGATACCGCTTAAAGGCCGAACGATTTCGTTCGGTCTTTTTTTGTGCAGGTAGGAAATCCCAGAAACTCATGCTATCCTAATTGAGGAAAACGCTTGCATGAACAAGGAGGAACGTATGTCACAGTTAGCCATCGAGGTGAAAGGCCTCGTCAAACAATATAAAATCATGGAACGCGATGCCGGACTAAAAGGCGCCATCAAAGCCCTCTTCACCCGAAAATATCGTATCAAAGAGGCCGTCAAAGGCATCGACCTCTCGATTGCACCCGGCGAACGCGTCGGCTATATCGGGTTTAACGGTGCCGGGAAATCGACAACGATTAAAATGCTGGCTGGCGTGTTGCGTCCTGATGCCGGCTCGGTTCACGTCTATGGAATCGATCCGCATGAAGAACGAATCAAAAATGCTCGGCAAATCGGGGCCGTGTTTGGTCAGCGGACGCAACTGTTCTGGGACATCCCGGTTCGGGAATCGTTCGACTTGCTTTGCGAGATTTATGAAGTACCGCGTGACGAATTTCAAGAGACAGTCGCCTGGTTCATCGAACGATTGCAACTCGAGTCGCTGCTCGACGTCCCGGTCCGTCAGTTGTCGCTCGGACAAAAGATGCGCTGCGAGCTCGCCGCCGCCTTCTTACATCGTCCGCGCGTCGTCTATTTGGACGAACCGACAATCGGTCTCGATATCGACATCAAAGAGACGATTCGGGCGTTCATCCGTGAGATTAGCGATGCTTGGGGGACGACCGTCATCTTGACGACACATGACATGCAAGACATCGAGGAAGTGTGTGACCGGGTCATCGTGCTCGATGAAGGGCGAATCATCTATGACGACCGCATCGAGACGCTCAAGCAGACGTTCAACAACGAGCGTACGCTTGAAATCACCCTCGACGAAGGAAGCACGTTCGAGTTGCCTCCGGCTGTGACAGGACGCGTCATGCGACTCGAGACAGAAGATGAGACGATTCAGCTCGCCTTCAACCACCATGAGATTTCGAGCGGACAACTGATTCGTGAAATCGTCAACTGCAATCAAGTGAAAGACCTGTCCGTCGTCGTGCCGAAAATGGAGGCGCTCATCCGGAATCTATATAAGAGCGGAGTGAGTGCATGAGGATTCGTAAATATATCGCGCTCGCCGTGTCGCAAATCAAAGTCGACATGGCGTATGCCGCCTGGTATTGGGCCAGTATGTTCTCGGTGACGATGCGCTTGTTCATCCTTTATTTCTTTTGGCAGGCCGTCTATGAGAATAAGACGGACGTCTCGGGGATCGCACTTTCGACGATGTTGACGTATGCCATCCTCGCGACGATGCTCGATCAGTTCCGCGGCAGCGCCGGCCGTGAGCTCGCCCATCTGATTAAACATGGCGGTGTCGCCATCGAGTTGTTGCGCCCGTATCACTTGCTCGATAAATTGCTCGCTCAAGATCTCGGTGCCAAGACATCGACGTTCTTTCGGGCGACGTTGCCGCTCCTCGTCATCGCGATGGTATTCATCGGTGTCGATCCGCCGACGTCGATTGAGGCCGCGTCCGCTTTCGCCGTCAGTGTCATACTCGCGGTGTTGCTGGCGACGCTAATCGACTTGCTCGTCGGGGTGTTATCGTTTTATACGGTCAACGTTTGGGGACTGTCCGTCCTGCAGGAAGCCGTCATCACCATCATGTCGGGCGCACTCGTGCCGTTGACGCTCTTCCCGGACTGGTTTCAAACGGTCAGCCTTTACTTGCCGTTCGCATCGCTCGTCTACGTCCCGGTCGCCATTTATACGGGTGAAATCGCAGCATCCGGCATTTGGCCATCCATCCTCATCCAACTTGGATGGGTCGCGGCGTTCTTCATCTTCGTGCGTCTATTGTTCGCCTATGCGGTTCGGAAAGTGACGGTGTTCGGAGGATGAAACGATACGCAAAACTATATTGGTTATATGCCAAAAATCATTTCAAAGTGATGATGGAATACCGGATGGACTTCTTGATTGGGGTCTTGTCCGTCTTCGGTCAACAGTTCGCCGCCCTCTTCTTTTTATCAATCGTGTTTCGTCATATCGAGTCGCTCAACGGCTGGGGCTTTTATGAAATCTTATTCATCTACGGCATCGCCTTTCTAGGCCGGGCCATCCACCATATCTTTTTCGATAACTTATGGACGATTGGCTGGCAGTACATTCGGACGGGAAACTTGGACCGGATTCTCATGCGCCCGGTCAATCCGCTGTTTCAAATCATCGCCGAGCGGGTGCAACAGGACGGCTTCGGTCAACTGTTGATTGGCGGGAGCGTCCTCTGGCTCGCCTCGAACGAACTCGGCATGGTATGGAGTGTCATGGACCTTTTTGTCCTCTTTGTCATGGTGCTCGCGAGCGGCATGATTTACATCGCGGTCAATCTGTTTTTCGCGACGTTCTCGTTTTGGATGATTGACAGTCTGCCGGTCGTCTTCGCCGTCTTCAGTTTGAGCGACTTTGCTCGCTATCCGATGACGATTTACTCAAAAGTCATCATGTTCGTGTTAACGTATATCATCCCATTCGGGTTCACCGCATTCTATCCGGCCATGTACTTTTTCGAGGGACGCGGCTTCACGCTGTTTGCATTGGCAACACCGATCGTCGCGGCGTTGAGTCTCATCCTCGCCTATCGTTTTTGGCTATTCGGGCTCCGGGCGTTCGCCAGTACAGGGTCTTAACTCAATGGAGAAAGGAAGGATGACATGAATATCACAAAACAGTGGAATCAGGAAGATAGTGAATGGATTCGACAGCGATTGATTGAATACAATTCAGCTCAACTTCCCGAAGAAATCAAACACCCCGTTCAACAAGTCAGTTTTATCTTAAGAAATGAGGATGAAGACATCGTCGGTGGTGTAACGGGGACCATCTTTTGGCGGACGCTGCACGTCAACTTTTTATGGCTCGATGCGAGCATTCGCGGGTTAGGATATGGAAAACAATTGATGCGTGACATCGAGCAATTGGCTATCGAGCAAGCCTGCAGACTGATTCAACTCGACACGTTCAGTTTTCAGGCACCTGAATTTTACATCGCCCTCGGCTATGAGGTCGTCGGTGTGATTCACGGCCATCCGACACCAGAGCACCAGCAGTATTACTTGAAGAAGTCGCTCGCTGTCTAATCGAATATCAAAAAAGGCACGAAGCAGATGAATCTGCTCCATGCCTTTTTCGTTTCTTAGTTCGTCGCCGCTGCTGTGAGCACCGGTACGATTTGCTTTTTACGTGAGACGACACCAGGGAGTGTCGCAAGACCATCGACCAATTTGACGTTGAACGCCTGTTCGAATAGGTCAGTCTTCTTACCGACAACGAGTGCCTCCGAATCGTTCGTCAAGATGTTCGTAATGGCGAAGACAAACAAATCGAGTTCTTTGTCTAACATCTTCACGGCCATCGCCGCTTCGACTTCAGCTTTACGGCTCAACACATCGTTCGCGTCGACCGTGTTCACTTGAGCAATCTCGATGCGGTAGTCGCCCATCGCAAACTCTTTCGCGTCGAGCGAGATGAGTTCTGGGATCGTCTTTTGGCTAAGGTCCGCTCCGGCTTTCAACATCTCGAGACCGTACGTCTCGATGTCTGTACCAGAGATAGCTGCGAGTTCTTTTGCCGCTTTGATGTCCTCGTCCGTGCATGTCGGTGACTTAAACAAGAGCGAGTCCGAGATGATCGCCGATAGCATCAATCCTGCCATGTCAGGCGCGATTTCGACACCGTGCTCTTTATAGAGTTTGAGCAAAATCGTCGCCGTGCATCCGACCGGCTCCGCCCGATAGTAGAGGGCATCCGCTGTTTGGAAGTTGGCGATGCGGTGGTGATCGACGACTTCGAGGATGCGTACGTCCGCGATGTCTTCCGCACTTTGTTGGAACTCGTTATGGTCGACCAAGATGACCGAGTTCGCTTCGTCTGATACGCGTTCCACGAGGCGTGGTGCCTTGACGCGGAAGTGGTCGAGCGCATATTGCGTCTCCCCGTTCACTTCACCGAGACGGATCGCCTCAGCGTCCATCCCTAACTTTTTCTTGAGCTCTGCGTAAGCGAGCGCCGAACAAATCGTATCCGTGTCTGGATTTTTATGTCCAAAGACTAGTACTGTACTCATCATACATTCTCCTCACTATGATAGTTTTCCCTTATCCATTATACCGTCTATCCTTATTCTTTCAATTGCCAAACAAAAAGAGCCTCGAGGGCTCTTATGCTTGTTCGTCTTCATCCGTCTCTTCGAGGTCCGAATGGTCACCCTTCGAATCTTCTTCGTGCGAAATATCCGGTTGATCTCGTTTCAACTTCTCTTGTTCTTCTTGTTCACGTTTGTCTTTGTCTGACATCTGTCTCATCCTTTCGGTTTTGTCATGTCGTAGACTGTTCCCCGAGCTGGATGGCTTCAAACGGATGTATTCTTTCTGTTAACAAACTGTGATGTCACGCTTGAACGAATACGACCTCGTCGCCTCGAATCTCGACGTTAACGTCTTGTCCTTGGAACAACCATTCATCCTGTTCAGCCACGACGAAGCGAATCCCGTCCGCTTCCGTTTCGACCGCCGCGTTGTCGATATCTTCTGTGATGACACCCACTGAGAAACCGTGCGTCAAATCGGTCGAACCCCCATATTTGGCGAATAAACGCACCGTCTGGCCAGCCTCGACTTCCATCTCATCTTTAAAAAATTGGAGTGCTTCTTCTGTCACGTTAATCTTCATCTGTCATCCTCCTCTCGACTTCTGTCTCCATTCTAATCGTTTCAGAAAAGACGAGCGAGGAAGTTGCCTAGAGTGTCGTCCCCGGCAAATACGTGACCGTTAAACTGTTTGTGACCGAAGCTGCACCGTTCATTTCATCAAACGTCACGTCGAACAGCGTCCGGCCGATGTCTTCATTTGGCGAGTGCATTGTCGACAGACCGAATGCCTGACCGATCGGATGACCATCGAAGCCCAGGATGGCGACTTCACCCGGGATGCTGACGCCGCGACGGCGTAATTCCCCTAAAAAACCGAGCGCCACATAATCGGACGAGAAAAAGAGCGCTCGAGGACGCTCTTGTTGACGCAGAAACGCATCGGCCAGTCCGATTCCGTCCTCACTCGTCAAGTAGCCGGTCCAGACCCATCGCTCACGCGCAAGTTCGACTTCATCGAAGTACGCCTGCTGACGCGCGATTGAGCTTGGACTGTCTTGTCGTGACAACACGATGCCGATCTCGTTATATCCGGCTTGCATCAACACGCGCAAACCGGCGACGAACGCGGTGTAATGATCGACGTGGACCGAAGAAATCGTCTGCGGCGCCCCGACGGTCGCGACCGCGATCGGAGCAAACTGTCGATACGTTTCCATCTCATCGAATGACATCGTATGCGATAACAGAATCGCCCCATCGACTTCACGGTGCTTCAATAAATCAAGTGCTTGCCGCTCTTGGTCGAGTTGATACTCTGTCTGCCACATGACGAGTCGGTAATCTTTTGGGAGGGCAGCTTTCGCGAGCCCGTTGACGAACAGTCCATAATACGGATGATCTAAATACGGCAAGACGACGACAAAGCGTTGCGTGCGACCGGTCGATAACGTCAGCGCCTGCTGATTCCGTAAATAGCCGAGCTCGGCCATCGCCTGTCGCACCCGTTCGCGTTTCTCTTTCGACACGTATGGGTGCTCATTGAGCACGCGCGACACCGTCGTCACGGATACGTCCGCATATTTCGCGATATCTCGAATGTTCGCCATCCCGTTTCACCTCAATCTGTCAGTCTTTGCATATAGTGTACCCACTCTGACTCCTCACTGTCACCTTTCGCAATCACTTGTTTCCGGATGGCTTGGACGAGACGAAACCGTTCTTCGACGGGTAGATGAAGAAACTCGTCTTGGAAACGGGCGCACAACATTCTTCCGAGCGGCGTATACAACTGATTGATGACGAGTTCGTAGACGATCCCACTACACCATGTCTTCCACGTTGTCGGATTCATGAGCTTTCCCTCCTTTGACTTAACCGTACAGTCTGAAACGCGTTTCAGAGCAAGCACTATTTTTATTTCATCTATTTCCGAACATTCAACGCTTACATGAGAATATTTAAAGTTTTTTCACTCAAAATCATTGACGACAGCCGACTCATTTTGTATAGTCATCAAGTTGATAACGTTAATTCGACGATTGTCGAACGATATTGTTCGGAAATTACTAATCACAGGGAGTCCTACTCATGAACTTATTTCAATTGAAACAACATGGAACGAACGTTAAACAAGAAGTGATGGCCGGCATCACAACGTTCGTGACGATGGCTTACATCTCTGTCGTCAACCCGGCGATTCTGTCAGACGCCGGTATCCCGTTCGCGCAAGCGTTCACGGCGACAATCATCGCCATCTTGATCGGTACGGGGCTCATGGCGTTTTACGCCAACCTTCCGATTGCCGTCGCACCAGGGATGGGACTGAACGCATTCTTCGCGTATACGCTCGTCGCCCAGCAACAGATCGCGCCGTCGGCCGCGCTCGGCGTCGTCTTCGTCTCGTCGGTCTTCTTCTTGATTTTGTCGCTGTCACCGATTCGGACGAAACTGATTCAAGCCATCCCGGCGTCGCTCAAGCACGCCATCACGACCGGAATCGGCTTGTTCATCGCTTCGCTCGGTTTGAAGTTGTCAGGCCTCATCGTCGCCGATGAAGCGAACCTTGTCCGTCTCGGAGACTTATCGTCGCCAAGCGTCCTGCTCGTCCTCGGCGGCTTGATCGTCTCGGCGCTCTTGTTCTCCCGGAACGTCCCGGGCTCGCTCCTCATCGGGATGGTGCTCACGGGCATCGCGGCCTTCTTCATGGGTCTCTTAAAAATTGAAGGCGTGACGGCGATGCCGACGTTGCCGGAAGGACTCATGGTCAACCCGCTCACGGCGTTCTCGGACGTCATCCAATACGGCTTGTTCGGTGCGGTCTTGTCGTTCTTCCTCGTCACATTGTTCGATACGACGGGAACGCTCGTCGGTGTCGGAAAACAGGCCAACCTGTTGAAAGCGGATGGGACGATCGAGAACGGGCACCGTGCCTTGTTCGCCGATTCGCTCGCGACGATGGGTGGCTCGCTCGTCGGGACGAGCCCGTCGACGGCCTACATTGAATCAGCTGCCGGTGTCGCCCAAGGCGGACGGACCGGTCTCACGACAGCGGTCGTGGCCGGTTTGTTCGGACTGACGTTGTTCTTCAGCCCGCTCATCGGTGCCATCTCTGGTGTCGCCGCCATCACGGCGCCGGCGCTCATCATCGTCGGCGCGCTCATGTTAACGAACGTCCGCTATATCGACTGGACAGACTTCAGCGAATACTTCCCGGCGTTCATGACAATTCTCATCATGCCGCTCTCGGGTAGTATCGAACGTGGGATCGCCTTCGGGTTCATCCTGTATCCGATCTTTAAAGCGATGAACAAAGAGACGGTCCACCCGCTCATCTACTTGTTCGGCGCGCTATTCATCTTGGAAATGTTTTTCTTATAAGTTAGATTCGGACCCTCGTCGACCGACGAGGGTTTTTCTGTTATTCAGCACGGGAACACTGTCGTATATCAGTTCTATCCTGAATATTGATTCATTATCATTTAGTTCTCAATTAGGTAGGATTTTACATTTATTTGAGAGATTCGTCCCATTTTTCTGTTTTGTGGCTGTTTGTTATGGAATAATAACTGTGAAACCGTTTACGAATATAACTATGAACAGGAAAGAAGGAATGGACATGCCTAAAGTGGCACTGTTCGTCACTTGTCTCTCTGATACGTTGTTCCCATCGGTAGGACAAGCGACGGTCGAACTATTAGAACATCTAGGTTGTGACGTCAGTTTCCCGTTTGAGCAGACGTGTTGCGGGCAGCCTGCCTATAACAGCGGCTACCATGAAGAGACGAAGAAGATTGCGAAGCATATGATTGAGACGTTCGAGAAGGCCGATGCCGATTATATCGTCGGCCCTTCCGGTTCATGTGTCATGATGATGCGCGACTATCCACACTTGTTCAAAGATGACCTTGCCTGGAAGATGCGGGCCGAGGCCCATGCGGCGAAGACGTTCGAGTTGACGCAGTTCATCGTCGACGTACTCGAATTGACGGACGTCGGGGCCAAGTTCCCGGCTAAGGCGACATACCACGCCTCGTGCCATATGACGCGCCTGCTCGGCATCGAGGCGGCACCGGGGCAGTTGCTCAAAAATGTCGACGGCTTGACGATGCTCCCGCTCGACAATGTCCACAACTGTTGCGGTTTCGGGGGAACATTCTCCGTCAAGATGCCAGACGTCTCGGTGCAAATGGTCGATGAGAAAGTTGAATCGATTTTGAACTCGGGAGCCGAGGTGCTCATCGGGGCGGACGCCTCGTGTTTGATGAATATCGGGGGACGCCTCCATAAACAAGGTCATCCGATTAAAGTGATGCATATCGCGGAAGTGTTGAATGAAGGGGTGAAACAAGCATGAGCATGGGGATTCGGTTAGATGAGAAGTTTCAAGATCGACGCAAAGACGGAATTGATAATCCGTTCATGCGGCAAGCCGTCAGTTCGGCCCAGAACCGTCTGCGTGACGTACGGCTGCACGCGGCCGAAGAGTTAGGGGATTGGGAAGCATTTCGGGACCATTCGGAAGAGATTCGGCAACACGTGCTCGAGCATCTCGACTATTACTTATATCAATTGAGCGAAAATATCTCCAAACGAGGCGGTAACGTCTTCTTCGCCGAGACGCCGGAAGAAGCGAACCGGTACATCCGGGAAGTCGTCCGCGCCAAGAATGCCAAGCACATCGTCAAAGCCAAGTCGATGGTGACAGAAGAGATCGGCTTGAACGATGCGCTCCAAGCGGAAGGATGTATGGTCGTCGAGTCCGACCTCGGGGAATGGATTTTGCAACTCGATCACGAACCACCCTCACATATCATCGCCCCGGCCCTGCACAAAGACCGTAACGCTGTCCATAAGACGTTCACGACGCATGGCTATGAAGGGTCGAACGACCCGACCGAGCTCGGACGTTACGCTCGCCGTGAGTTGCGGAAAGACTTTTTAAAAGCGGATGTCGGCATCACCGGCTGTAACTTCGCTATCGCCGAGAGCGGTGCCGTCGGGCTCGTGACAAACGAAGGAAACGGCCGCATGGTAACGTCGCTTCCGGACACGGTCATCTCGGTCATGGGAATGGAACGGATTGTGCCGTCGTATGAGGAGTTCGAAGTGCTCGTCAACATGTTATGCCGGAGCGCTGTCGGTCAACGCCTTACGTCATATATCACGACGTTTGCCGGTACGCGCGGCCACGGCGAAGTCGATGGACCCGAGGAGTTCCATCTCGTCATCGTCGACAACAAACGCTCTGGTATCCTCGGCACGCAATTCCAATCGGTGCTTCAATGTATCCGTTGCGCCTCCTGTATCAACGTCTGTCCGGTCTACCGCCACATCGGGGGCCATGCCTACGGCTCGATTTATTCCGGACCGATCGGTGCCGTGCTCGCCCCGCTCCTTGACGGCTACGAAAACTATAAAGAGTTGCCATACGCCTCGAGCCTATGCGGTGCCTGTACGGAAGCCTGTCCGGTCAAAATCCCGCTTCACGAACTGTTGATTGAGCATCGCCGGGTCATCGTCGAAGAGAAGAAACAATCACCGTTCGTCGAGCGCATCGCCATGAAAGGCTTCGCTGTCACGTCCTCAAGTCCGTTCTTATTTGAAGCGGCCGAACACATCGCCCCTTATGCGTCGTCCCCGTTCACGAAAGCGGGACAAATCGACAAAGGGTTACCGGCATGGACAGATTCGAAAGACTTGCCACAACCGGCCAAGCAGACGGTACGGGATTGGTTCAAGAAACGGGGGGATGCAAAATGAATCCAGGCACGATCACCAATCGCGAGGATTTTCTAAAACGGATTGCGGGGCAACTCGGACGTGACGTCGACTTGACGCCGCCAAAACGAGCATATAAGCACCGGCCGCAAGACGAGGTGTTGAAAGACGCGTCCGACGAGGAACTGCTCGAGACGTTCCGTATGGTCGCGACGCGTATCCACACCGACGTCGTCGAATGCGAGTCGGCCAACCTCGACGATACGCTCCGCCTGTTGATTGACCGGTATGAAGGAGAGGCCATCATCGCCGAGCATGATGACCGGATTCAGGCGTGGGCCCCCAACACGAGCGCATCGTTCGACTGGTGGGATGCGGAGCGACCGGAAGATAGCCGTGCCCTCGCCATAAAAGCCGATATCGGTATCACGATCGCCGATCAGGCACTTGCCGAGAGTGCGACGATCGTCCAGTACGCAGCTCCTGGGAAATCACGTACGGTCAGCTTATTGCCACGTGACCATATCGCTATCATCCCAAAATCGGTGCTCGTCCCACGGATGACGCAGGCGGCCAAACGGCTCAGTGCGTTAGATCGAGACGGGGACCTCGCGTCGCCAAACGGGGTCAACTTCATCTCGGGCCCATCGAACTCGGCCGATATCGAGATGAACTTGATTGTCGGGGTACACGGACCGATTCGTGTCGCCTACGTGCTCGTCCATGATCTGTAAACAAAAAGACTCGCGCGTGAACAACTCACGCGCGAGTCTTTTTTCATGCTTATTCGACAGTGATGCTCCCATTCGAGCTCGTCAGTTTGAGTTCGACCGTCCCGTCGCCGAACGTTCGCTCGTTCGCCCGGTCTCCGAACAGTTCGACTTTGCCGTTCCGTGTCTTGGCCCGGATGACGGCATCACGCGGATCTCGCTTCAGACGCACATCGATGCGACCGTTGCTCGTCTTCAGACGGACCGGATGCTCGAGCGCATCGATGACACAGTCGATGCGTCCGTTCGATGTCTTTGCCTCGACCGTCCCAGTCACGTCATGAATATCGAGACGGCCGTTCGACGACTGAACCTCGAGACGATCGACAGTCGAGCCAAGCACTTCCACGCGTCCGTTCGACGATTGCGCGTCAAGGTCCTGGCCTGTCATCGACGTGAGACTGACTTTCCCGTTCGAAGAGCGGAATGAGCCTCGCTTAGCGCTAACGGTATGGGCCGTGATGGTCCCGTTCTCGCTCTCGACCTCGACCGATGCAGCCTCGAGATTGCGCACATCACAGGAGCCGAGACGATTTTTCAAGACGACCTGCTCATACGCATGGCGTGGCAGCTCGACGTGTAACACCGGTGCCTTGGTCACCGCCCAGGCAAACAAGTTCGACAGACCGAACCGGCGCTCCGACTCGATTCGAATCTCCAGGGTGTCCCCGACGATTTCCATCGTCACCCCATGATCCCGTTCCGTCTCGAGCGTGGCGTAGGCAAAGCCGTCATGAGACGGCACGACTTGGACGTGTGCTTGCAGGACGTTGATTGAGACGTTGCGAAACGCCACGTTCTGGCTTTTGACAACGGCCGGTTCTTTGCGCACCTCAGACGAGGCCTCGTTTGATTCGAGCAACTCGCTCGCGAGCGCGCTTGGCGCCCCGAGTTCCTCAATCATCGCCGCATCTGTCTTCCCGTCGATTCGTCCACTCGCAAAGTATTCCGACACATCCCGTAAAATGTCGACCCGCTCGATGACGCTCATTCCCATCAGTAACCGTTCGAGTTCCAATAAATATTGTTCTTCTGTCATTTGTCCGTTCCCCCTTCAATCAATTCGTTGACACCGGTCGTGAACGCTTCCCATTCCGCACGTAGTTCTGCCAAATGAGCTTTCCCCTGCTCTGTGATCGTGTAATACTTTCGCGGTGGTCCTTCTGCCGACTCCTTTAAGTACGTTGTGAAGTACCCGTCCGAGGTGAGTCGCCGCAGGAGCGGATAGACGGCCCCTTCCGAGATGGCGACTTTTGCCGAGATGGCTTGTACGAGCTCATACCCGTAGCGGTCATGCGTCTCGACGAGCGCGAGCACACATAAATTGAGTACGCCTTTCTTGAACTGAGGGTTCATTTCTTCGCCTCCTCTACTATACATTAAACAATAGCTTATCATTCACTATTATTCAATAGATAATAGTTAAATTTCCGCTTATTTCTTGATTGGTGGAAACAACTGGTTCAAATCTGTACAATGAAGGAACGACACTCGCAGGATATTTGTCACAGTAGGAACGTACGCAGTTCCAGGAAGGAACGGTCTTTATGAAAGCATGGATTGACCAGCGGATCGGAAGACAGTTTTTATTCGTCTTCTATTTATTCATCGGACTGATCCTCCTTACCTCACTCGCCGTGTACATGTATACGGAAAACCGAATCGAACAAACGACGTCATCGCTCGAGAACATTAGTGAACGTCGCACGAACGCGACTGAACTATTCGAGACGTGGCAGTCGATGCAATATGAAATGCGCGGGTATGTCATCCTCGGCGACGAGGCGATGCTCGCTCGCGTGAAAGAAAAACAAGACTTAATTGAGATTCAGACCGCATGGTTCGAGACGAACGCGGTCACTGAAAAAGAGAAAACGTATGCAAGCGACGCGCGGACGCTCTTTTCGGCCTATCAACAACGCGTCATGCCGAGTCTAGAGCGATATGTCATCGCCAAACGCGAAGGGACGGTCACAGAACCGTTCTTGAAAATGCCGACGCTCGGTAAAGTGACACCGCAAGCGGAACCGCCTGCCGACCGCAAATTTAAAATCAACTCAAAAAGTGCAGCTGACATGAGTGCGAGCATCGTCGATATGGAGACGGTGTTCACCGAATACCGCAACTCGTTGAATGAAGAAGAGAATCAGTTGCGAGAACAACTCGCCACTCATACAAAGTGGGCGCAAGTGCTCTGGCTCCTCTCCCTCCTCGCCGTGTTGCTCGTCCTCTTTATCGCTGCTCGTCCTTACGTGAAACGATTAACCGGTCAACTTCAAGAGTTGATCGTCAACAGTGAACGATTGGCGGATGAACGCATCATTCCGATTCCAGCGGCCGTATCTTCACGAAACGAGGTCGGACAATTGACGAACTCATTCCGTCAAATGGCCTCTTCGCTCGCGACACAACGCAACCAAGTCGAGGAAGAACGCGAGAAAACGGCGCGCCTCCTGCACTCGATTCGTGATGCGGTCATTTATGTCGAGCATACGACACATGAGAAGTTCGCCAACCAGGCCCTCTTCATCATGTTCAATCAAGCCGCCACGAAACGGAACGAGATGGACTTGTATCGTTTGGATGCCGATTTAGAAGAACTTGGTTTCCAAGTCGATCAAAAAGACTCGTTCTTCTCATTCATGCGCCGCGCGTTTGATGGCGAGAGCATGGAAGAAAGTGTGACGTTCTCGATGAATCAAGAAGAACGCTTCATTCAGATGTATGCGGAGAAAATCCACTTGCGCGGCACCCGTCACGGCACGATGCTCGTTTTCCGGGATGTGACGCAAGAGACCGAGGTCGACCGTTTGAAAACGGAACTCGTGTCGACCGTGTCGCACGAACTGCGCACACCGCTCACGAGCATCATCGGTTTCACCGAGTTGCTTCGCTATCGGACGATGCCCGCGGAGCGCATCGATCAATATTTAGGGATGATTCACCAAGAGACGCTCCGTCTCGAAGACTTGATCTCCAACCTGCTCGATGTGCAACGGATGGAGTCCGGAAAACAGACGTACCATAGCCAACCCGAGAGCCTACATGCCATCTTGAAAGAGACGATTGCTATCCATCAAGGCGCGAGTGAACATCATCAGCTCGACCTCGAATGTGATACGAATCTATATGTATACGGTGATCGGGATCGCTTGAGTCAACTGTTCACGAACTTGCTCCACAACGCGATCAAATATTCACCAGAAGGCGGAAAAGTCGCCGTCTGCGTCACGAATGACAAGTCCGATGTCATCGAGATTTCGATTCAAGACACCGGCATCGGCATTCCGACGTCGGCGCTGCCGAAACTGTTCGACAAGTTTTATCGCGTCGACAACTCGGCTAGTCGTAAAATCGGTGGCACGGGCCTCGGCCTCGCCATCTGTAAAGAAATTGCCGAAGGACACGGCGGAACGATTCGCGTCGATTCGAGCGTCGGCCACGGCTCGACGTTCACCATCATCTTGCCCAAATACGCGGCGGAAGATCAACTAAGCAGTTAATAAACAAAGGGAGGCTTCGCTTGACGCGGAGCCTCCCTGTTGTCATTGCACTTTATTTTCAGGACCGAATGATGGATAGAGCGACAAGCCTCCGTCCGCGAAAATCGTTGCGCCGGTGACGTACGATGACTCGTCTGAAGCGAGCCATGCCGCAACGGCCGCAATCTGTTCCGGACGTCCAATCTCATGGGTCGGGATAAGTGCCTCTAGCCCTTTCTTCTCTTCAGGGTCTTGCATCGTCTCTTCGTTGATTGGTGTATCAATGGCACCTGGCGCGATGCCGTTGACACGGATTTTGTTCGGTGCGTACTCGAGCGCGACCGATTTCGTGAACATCTTGACGCCACCTTTGCTCGCCGCATAATGCGTATAGCCCGGACGCGGAATCACTTCGTGCACCGATGACATGTTGATGATGTTTCCTTGAATCTCGTGGTCGACAAAGTATTTGAGGGCGGCACGTACACCGAGGAACGTTCCCGTCAAGTTCGTGTCGATGATTTTCTTCCAGTTATCGAGCTCCATCTCGTGCGTTTTCGCCTCGACCTGTACGCCGGCGTTGTTGACAAAGATGTCCATCTTCCCAAACTCGGACACGGCCGTTTCAATCATCTTCTCGGCGAGGCCCTCTTCCGCGACGTCCCCTTTGACCGCGACCGCTTTCCCGCCAGCGGCCTCGATGCCTTCAATGACCTTGTTCATCTCGTCCTCACTGCTACGATAGTTCAAGACGACATGGACCCCTTCTTTCGCATATCGTTCCGCGATGGCTCGCCCGAGTCCCTTCGAACTCCCGGTGATGACCGCGACTTTTCCTTTTAGTTCTGGATAGTTAGCCATATCAATTCCTCCTTCGTCTCTTCTCGATTTGTAGTTCCCTCATTCCCCTCTTGGTGAAACCTTTCCGCCTGTTTTTTGAATATTTTTGGTAAATCTACTATACTGAAACAAACTATTCGTTTTCAGGGATTCTCCTGAACGACATACGACTTAACGTTAATGGAGGTGACTCCCCGATTTTTGGGGGAATTTTTGGACAGTCCCATGTTACTCAGCTTATTGATCGTCGCCTTGCTCATTTTTATGACCGCCTTTTTCGTGGCGGCCGAATTCTCCATCGTCAAAGTGCGCGGTGCCCGACTCGACCAACTCGTGCTCGAAGGGAACCGACGGGCCGCTGTCGCCAAGAAAGTGATTGAGAATCTCGATGACTCGCTATCGGCCTCACAGTTTGGCATCACACTCGCAGCCCTCGGGCTAGGCTGGATTGGCGCGGACCAAATCGAAGGAATGATTCAACCGCTCGTCGACCGCTTGAACGTCTCATCGTCGCTCGCGACCATCCTATCTTTCTTGATTGCCTTCTTGCTGATTGCCTTTCTACACGTCGTCATCGGGGAACTCGTCCCGAAAACGCTTGCTGTGCATGAAGCCGAACGCTTGACGTTACTCGTCGCCCGACCGCTCTATTTCTTCACGAAATTACTGTATCCGTTTATCCATGTGTTGAACGGGACGGCCCGGTTGACGTTGCGCTTGTTCGGCGTGCAGACGACCGCACAAGAGACGGCGCACTCGGAAGAGGAACTTAAGATCATCATGACCGAGAGCTTCCGCAGCGGAGAAATCAACGAGAATGAGCTCGCCTACGTTCAAAACATCTTCTCCTTCGACGAACGGATCGCCAAGGACGCGATGGTCCCACGAATGAACATGGTGACCATCGACGAAGAAGACTCGATTGAGACGATTATCGCTACCGTCCAAGAACATCAATACACCCGTTATCCGGTCACGCGTGAGGGCGACCGCGATGACGTGCTTGGCTTCATCAACGCCAAACAGCTATTCACCGCTCAACTCGTCAAAAGCGATGCCCCGTTCGAGACGTTCATTCATCAGCTTCCGCTCGTGACGGAATTCACACCGCTCCAAGAAGCGATGGTGAAAATGCAGAACGCGCGGACGATGATGTGTCTCGTCATCGATGAGTACGGCGGTACGGCCGGTCTTCTCACGATCGAGGACATCCTCGAGGAAATCGTCGGAGAGATTCGTGACGAGTTCGACCGTGACGAACAGGCTGAAATCACCGAAGTCACACCCGGTCATTACCGCTTGTCCGGTCTCGTCTTGACGCAAGAGATTGAAGAACGGTTCGGCATCGAAATCGAGGATGACGTCGATACAATCGGCGGATTCGTCTTATCGCAAAAAGCGAATGCCCGCACCGGTGAACGGTTCGTCTTACCGGGCGAACATGAACTGATCGTCCGTGAAATCGACAATCACCGCGTCGTTTTCGTCGATTTGATTTTAGCCCATAAAGACGAGATTCAACCTGAACTCGACTGACTCAATGGACCGCCCTCCCCGATTTTTCGGGGAGGGCTTTTCGTGGAGCGGTCGAACTGTCGCTATATTTTCATGTCCTGTCGTGATATACTGCACATATGTTGCTAATTTGAGTGCGTGTCACTCATTGACACAACATCACCGAACAGTTCATCAATGTTCGGTCCAACAACTACAGAAAGAAGGTTACGCATGGAACGTAAACTATTTTTAATTGACGGAAACTCCATGCTGGCCAGTGCCTACTATGGTGCCGCCGCGAGCCGAACGAAAAAAGGACGCGAGGTATCTAAAAACGATCGGAGTGCCGTCATCGGTATGACCGGCCTCATCCGGACGATTCTACGCAGACATCGTCCGACTCATTTTGTCGTCGTGTGGGACGTCTCACGTGAAACATTATGGCGCCGCGAGCTTTATCCAGGCTATAAACGCCGTCGCCGCCAGACACCACCCGAGTTGAAAGCACAAATGGAACTCATGCGCCAATTGCTTGAAGAGAGCGGCATTCCGCAATATCAAGTCGAAGGCTATGAAGGTGAAGATTTGATTGCTCATATCGCTCGGAAGTTCAGCTGTAGCGCCCCTGTCGTCATCATGACGAAAGACAAGGACTTGCTTCAGCTCGTGAGCCCACGCATCACCGTCTGGCTTCAAACGCAAGAGCTGCAACAAATGCAGGCTCGATGCGACATCAAAGACAATCGCCCGCTCCCGCTCAAGCGACATCTCGAGATTCGCCCTGAGGAGATTGCGGCATTGTACGAGGGATTGAAGCCAAAACAGCTCTCAGCAGTCAAAGCATTGACAGGAGACCGTTCAGACGGGATTCCACCTGTGGCCGGATTAGATGAAAGTCAATCGGTCCAGTTAATCAAACGCTTCGGTTCGCTCGACAAGCTCTATACGGCGCTCAGCGTCAAAGGCGACAAACGACAATTGATCAATGAAACGATCGCGGCACTGACGTCAGAAGAAGTGCCCCGTAACTTGAGACGCACACGTAAAAAGGCCGAGCGCAACATGGAGCTCGTCCGTCTCGATGTCACGGTGCCAGAACTTGAACATTTGAAACTCGCTCATCTTGAGCTCAGCATCAATTCAAAACGTGTCGAACAAGCGTATCAAAAGCGCGGCATTCGCCTCTCGTTTGATTCAAGTCAAAAGAAAATTTCAGCACGCTAAAAAAGCGCGGACATTAGTCCACGCTTTTTATATTGACCGTGATGCCGTCGTCATCGGTGAGCGACCATTCCGATGTCGTCCCACCGAGTTCGCGATTCGTGGCCGCATCGACCAAGAGCGTCCACGCTTCCAGACCGGCCTCTTGTCCCATCGGTTGGCTCGGCCGGGCCCAGACGTTCGTTCCGATGTGGTGATGATAACCATCGGCCGCTAAAAATAAGGCACCCGGATATGAATCGGTCGTCACCGTGAAACCGAGACGATCTTGATAGAATAATTTTGCCGCTTCTAGGGAACGTACTTTGAAGTGTACATGTCCCATCGTCGTCCCGTTCGGCAGACCCGTGAACGGACGATCCGCTGCCGCCTCGAGCATCGATTCATACTCAACGGGGTCCGTCGACATCTTCACATGACCATTCGCTTCATATTCCCACTGCTCGCGGGGACGGTCGGCGTAGAGCTCGATGCCGTTACCTTCCGGATCACTCAAATAGAACGCCTCGCTGACCAAATGGTCACCTTGTCCGACTTCGATTCGTTGTTCAATCAAGTGACGGAGAATCCGTCCGAGTTCGACGCGGTTTGGCAATAGGATGGCCATATGGAACAAGCCCGCTGTTCGTGGATTTGGACGCACGCCGCTCACTTCATGTAAGACGACGAGCGCCATTTCCTTCGTTCCGAGCGTGACGCGATGTTCTGACGTCTCGAGTACATCCATTCCGATGATGCGCTCATAATACGTTTTCATCGTTTCTAAATCGTTGACGCGCAACGTGACGGCGCCGAGTTTAATGTTTGTTAAGTTCATCCTTGATCACCTCTATCCTCAGTATACCCGCTAAGTAGAATCGACAGAAGACGGCACAAAAAGGTGGTATAGTTACCTAAAGGATACTTTAGAGAGGAGTGAGACTGATGCCACTGATTTCAAGTTGCGAAGTCGATACCGCGCTCGAGATGATCACGGGAAAATGGAAACCGTCGATTTTACTCGCGCTCATCAATGAAGACACGTTACGGTTCAGCGAGTTGAAACGCTCGCTCCCGAATATCAGCCAAAAGATTTTGACGGCACAGCTTCGCGATTTAGAGGAGCAAGACATCATCATCCGCACCGTCTATCCCAAAGTGCCGCCCCGTGTGGACTATCGCTTGAGCGAGTATGGGAAGACATTGATTCCAGTGCTCGAGACGATGAACGCTTGGGGCATCCAACACGCAGAACGGATGCGCCAAAAATGATTGTCCACATGTGGATAACTCGTTTCCGTATTCCCATCTATCACTTATCCACAGGAGGCTCACATGATTCGTTATCCACAATTGACCGGACATCACTTCGGTGTGACGGCCCCTTCATCTGGCGTTCCCGCTGAATTGCACGGCCTGCTCCATGAAGCCGAGGCGACATTCAGCCGCCACGGGTTCACGCTCCAATTCGAGCCATCGGTCTGGACGCAAGACAAAGCAAAATCGGCACCGGCAAAAGTCCGGGCCGATGAATTGACGCGTTTGTTCCACGATGACGCCATCGATTTAATTATCCCGCCATGGGGCGGCGTCCTTTTGATTGAGTTGCTAGACTCGATTGACTGGGACGCGCTCCCGCCGAAATGGATGCTCGGCTATTCGGACGTCAGCTTATTCCTATTCGTGTATACGCTCAAGACCGGCATCGCCTCTGCTCACGGGACGAACCTCGTCGACCTGCGCGGCGAAGAATGGGATGCGACGAGCTCACGTTGGCTCGACGTCGTTTCAGCGAAAGAAGGCGAGACGGTCATCCAGCTCGCCTCGGAACAGTTCCAAAAAGAGTGGCAACATGAGAACCCGAGCCCGCACGTCTATCATTTGACCGAACCGACGGAGTGGAAATCACTCGGCGGGACAGAAGCGACCGGACGACTGCTCGGCGGCTGTATCGATGTCCTGATGCATACGATTGGTACACCGTACGGCGACGTCGCCACGTTCCAACAGACCCATTTGAACGGGGAGCCGATCCTTTGGTATTTCGAAAACGCCGAGCTCGATGTCCCGGCACTCAAACGGACCCTGCTTCAAATGAAGTGGGGCGGTTGGTTCAATCATACGTCTGGCATTCTGTTCGGGCGTAGCGCGGCCCAACAGCCCGTCCAAGGCTACACGGCAGAAGACGTGTATGCGGAACTGCAGTACTTGCTCGACGTCCCTGTCATTTACGATATCGACTGCGGGCACGTCCCGCCGCAAATGACACTCATCAACGGTGCCCACGCCTCGATTCAAGTCGAGGACGGCAAAGGGACACTCATTCAAACGTTCAAGGGCTGACGCGTCAGCCCTTGATTTTTTTGATGAGCGACATCAGATGGCTGCGGAAACGACCTTCCGGGAACAGACCCACTTCTCGTTCGATCAACGGGACCCATTCATCCCCACACCCGTGACTCGTTCCAATTAATAACCCTTCGAAATAAATCGCTTGATCGACAAATCCATGCTTCGACCATTGATCATGATGCTCCAACAGTTTCAAAAACGATTGCCGGGCTGCCTCTGTCTCACCGGTCAAGGCGAAATAGACACCTTTACTCATCTCGAACGCCGCGATGAATTCTGTATTTCCGTCTAGCAGTTGGTTCATGACCACAATCTGTTGATGGAGCAGCTCCGTCTTCCGATATTCAATCGCATAGAGCGCTTCCGTCATCGCCAAGCGTATTTTCATCGTCACGTCGTCCGTGAAATTCGTGTATTGTTTCGCTTTTTGCAGCGCATCGACAATCGCCGCTTCATCTTTCAAATAGAGGGCACAAATCGCAATCGTTCGATACACATCGTCGACCCGATAATACATTTTCGTTCGTTTCATATAATCGAGCGTGTCCTCGAGACGACGAATCGCGCCCGGTAAATCGTCGTCATACAACATATTTCGGAACACCATCAACATGCTGAATTCGACGCGGGTCTTCGTCTTCATGCTTCTCGAATCAATCAATTCAATCGTATCGATCCGTTCAATTGCCTCATCAAACCGATTCCACATAAGCAGATAAAACGCTTGGCTGATGCGGGCCATAATCAATTCTTCTTTCTCCTCGAGCCGCTCAAACACCGCGATTGCCCGATCATACCACTCCAACAGTTGTTGTTGATTCCCACTATAAAATACACTGTCCGCGAGTAACGTGTACGCCTTCCCTTGCCATACCGAGTTCATCTCAACGTCCACGTAAGGGAGGAGCGCCTTCTGAACGGCCTCGTCTTCCCATGAGTGGAGACCTCCTTGCGTATATTCAATCTCCTCGACGATTTTCTGTAAGTCCTCCTCGCGAGGATCGACGAGCAATGACTGTACCGACACGTCGAGTCGTTTCGCGATTTCACGAAGGCTGCGCATCGACGTCTCTGCTTTGCCGTTCTCAATCATACTGAGCATCGATTTCGTGATGATGCCTTCAGCGAGCTGGCTTTGCGTCAGTTTTTTTTCTTTGCGTAACGCTTTAATCCGTTGTCCAATCATAGAGCACCTCTTAAAAGTTAAATTTAATTGAACTTATTGTATACAAATCGAGTGTCATCGTTTACTATAAAGTTAAATCAGATTGAACTTAACTGTAAAGGAGAATCGATATGACGACCACTTCATCAAACTTGTATGTATTATTGCTCGGAAAATTCATGTCGTTGTTTGCATCCAGTCTCTTCACGTTCGTCGCGGGACTGACGGTTCTGACGACGTCCGGTTCGGGACTACAGTTCGCACTCGTCTTGCTTGCCGGCACAGTGCCACGTGTCTTATTATCTCCGTTTGCTGGGGCGTTTGCCGACAAACTGGATCGCAAGCGCGTGATCATTACGATGGAGTCCGTGAACGCCTTATTATTTTTAGCTGCCGGCATCGCGAGTCTCGTCTGGACGTTCGGCGTTCCTGCTTTCTTGATTATCACATGTCTGCTCTCTGTCGTCTCGACTTTCTTATCCGTCACATTATCGAGTTCGATTCCATTCTTGTTCGACGAAGACGGACTCCAACGCGCCAATTCCCTCATTCAAAGTACCATCTCCATCTCAAGCATCGGCACGCCGCTGCTCGCCGGGGCACTGTTCACGTTACTTCCGGTATCAGCGTTTCTCTTCAGCTCGTCTCTCTTATTTATGATCGCCGCTCTTGTCGCCTCTCGTCTCCACTTTAAAGCGTACGACCATGTCCCCAGCGAGCAATCGACTTGGTCCGAGGTCCGGTCTGGCTTCCGCTACTTGAAACGCCAGCGCGTACTTTGGACGTTGACCCTCTTGGCCGCCTTGCTCAATTTCTTTTTTGTTGCCACCGAAGTGCTGTTCCCGATTGCCGCCCTACAAGAAATCGGCGTCAGCCCGCTTCAATTCGGATTTTTAGAAAGCATGTTCGCCGTCGGATTTTTAGTCGCCTCGCTCGCCCATGCATTGCCGGTCTTTCAAATCAAACATCGGCTAGCCACGACCCGAACCGCGCTCATCATTATGAGTTGCCTCTTTATCGGACCGGCCGTCCCGCTCTATTTCGACTTCTCAGTCACACCAGCTATCGTCTTCTTCGCTGGTTTCGCCTTATTAAGCGGGTTCTTCATCATCCGTGTCAATATCCCCATCCAGCTCTATTTACAGACGAACACGGAACCGAGTTATCTCGGTCGCGTGATTGGTGTCCTCGAATCCCTCGCGATGGGCATCACACCGTTCGGCTTCATCGTGTTTGGCCTATTAAGCGAATGGATGCCGGTCGCTTCACTCTATACGATTTGCATGCTCTGCCTGCTCACCATCACGTTGTTCGCGATGTATCGGATCCGTCACGACATCACTGCCGAAAAAGCCGCTGTGTCAGCGCAAGCAGAGAGTGCATGAACGCAAAAAAGACATCGAACCTCAATTCGATGTCTTTTCTGTAGATGGGAGGACTCGTTTCTCTAACAAAAACGGTCCGAACGGGATGACGGATGCCATGACCGCGAGGACCAACACTTTGAAGCCCCAGCTGAAACGCCATGCCATATAGACGGCTGCCGCCACATAAGCGACGAACAGGAAACCGTGGGCCGCGCCGACGATGCTGACAGCGAGCGGCATACCCGCCAAATACTTAAGCGGCATCGCGATGAACAATAAGAGTAAGAAAGACATCCCTTCTGTGTATCCGAGCCATTTAAAACGTGTCGCGTTCATATTCGTTCTCCTTTTCAATCGATGCTACGTCCATCGTAGCCGAAAGAGGTGATGTTTGTCACAAGAGAACGTCATAAAGTCGTTACGCTATTTGACGATTTGGTGAACGATGTAGCACTTTCGTTTCGACAAACTTGCGAAGGAACAATCCATCGACACCAAGTTTACCAGCATTGTAGCCGGCGACGAGAATGAGGACCGAGACGATTAACATCGTCGGGTTCGTGCTGACCGTACCTGAGAGCAAGAACGCCATGTTCATGACGAGACCGAAGAAAGCGGCGCTACGTGTGAGGGCACCGAGCAAGAGACCGAGGCCGACTAAAAATTCACCATATGGAATCAAAATATCGAAGAGCTGGGCGTTAGGAATCGCAAAGTTTTCAAGGAATGCTGCCCACCAACTCGCTACGGCTGGATGTTCGCCGGTCGCCAGGGTCAGTGCGTTATTGAGAAAACCTTCTGAAGCGAATCCGCCCGTGATTTTGCCCCAGCCTGCCGTGAGCCAGTGGTAGCCTAGCCAGAGACGAAGGACGGTCAATATACCGGTGGCGATGTTGTGGTTCTGCCAAAATTTTGTGAACATGATAATTCCTCCTTTGAATGAGTGAATGATAACTTATATGTGATTACATTCACAATATACCATCCATGTTCAACTTTTCACATAGGTTAGTACAAGAGTTCACGTTTCGTTCATATGTGTGTCACAGGTCAGTCACTTTTTGGAAATTGGTCAATTACAAAAGACGTCCACGAGGGACGTCTTTGTTGGATTTACAGGTTCACTTCTTGAGGCGGCTGTCCTTTTTTATTCATCACGCGCATCGACTGTGGCTCGATTTTTAAGATGACGAGTTTTGGATCGTCCGGACCATCGAACCAGCCTTCGAGTTTCTCGTTCCAGACTTTCTCTTTCATCGATTCGTCATCGGATACCGTTGTCTCCCCCAAAATCTCGAGATACGTATCCCCGACGCCATCGCCGTCATAGCCAATCAGAATATGCGTATATGGATTATTTTTCAGCTCATCTACTTTATCCGTGTCTTTCGACGTTGCCGTGTAGAGTGTGAGTTCATCATGGAAAAACGTCATATAACGGCTATGCGGTTTGCCTTTATAGACCGTCGCCATCGTGCCCACGTTACTATGATCTAAAATCTGTCTTGCCGTTTGCATTGCATCCATTCTGAAAAACCTCCTTGTGATAGTCACTCGTATATTGATTCCCCTGGGACAAGTGATTAAACACGCGGACAACAAAAAACCTGCTCGCCGAAGCGAGCAGGTTATAAAATTCCTTAGAAAGGAAGATTAGATTT
The DNA here is from genome assembly GCF_018616375.1 of Exiguobacterium sp. J17977. Classification (GTDB taxonomy): domain Bacteria; phylum Bacillota; class Bacilli; order Exiguobacteriales; family Exiguobacteriaceae; genus Exiguobacterium; species Exiguobacterium mexicanum. The sequence goes on from NZ_JAEQBB010000005.1 coordinate 40,355, forward strand.
TTTCAACGTTAGAAGCTTGTGGTCCACGAGCTCCGTCAGTGATTTCGAAAGTTACTGCTTGGCCTTCTTCAAGTGTCTTGAAGCCGTCGCCTTGGATTGCTGAGAAGTGTACGAATACGTCGTCTCCGCCTTCCATTTCGATGAAGCCGTAACCTTTTTCTGAGTTAAACCATTTTACTTTACCTGTGTTCATAATGAACCCTCCTGAAATAAACGCTGTGCGTTCTAGTAGTGCCTTACTAGAAAAAACTGACCAAAAAAAAGCACAAACCTCTAGGATTATCTTAAACGAAAAATAATCCAAAGCGTTTTGTGAATTATGTTTCCAGCTATTCTTAATTAAGCACATATAGAATATACCATGGATAAATGCTTCTGTCTACTAAATACTTCGGTTTGCTAAAAATACTTTTAAAACGGGTACATTCAATTGTAGTGAACGCTAGGAGGATGAACCATATGACCGCACACATTGATCGCTCGAATATCGCTGCCACCATCGCCCACCATTCGAATTGGGCGCTCGGTGATCTATTGAAAGAAACACTTGATTGGCATGAAGCGACACGACAGGCGCACTATCCCGACCAAGCGAAAACCTATCTCTCCCACCTGCCGATGACCGAACGCATCATCCCGGTGACAAGTTCCTTACCCCTCGAGACAGTGGACGGAATCGTCCGCCCGGTATGGATGCGCCGGCTCGACGCCGAGCACTTGAACTTGAGACAAGCGACACGCCACTATGTCGACGTCACCGAGTATGGGGCTATCGGGGATGGTTTGACCGATTGCACACTCGCTTTCCGGCTCGCTCTCCGGTCGAACCGTCACGTCCACGTACCGGCCGGCGTGTATATCGTCCGCGGCATCCGCATCCCGTCGAACTGTGTGCTCGAAGGCGCCGGCCAGCAGGAAACAATCATCAAGCTGTCGGACCGGGCCCCGAAACATCGACGGTTGCTTCGAAACGCGACCCCGTTCGCCGGCAATCATCATATTGAAGTCTCACATTTGACGCTCGATTGGAACGTGGAACGCCTCGGTGACGTCGATCGGACCTCTAGTGGCGATACCGCTTCGAGCGCGTTGACGTTCGCGCACGTCAAATTCGGCTGGATTCACCATGTCACGGCGAAAAACGCGGGACTGCATGCCTTCGATATCACATCTCCTCATTATCATTACTTAGGGGACGGGCTTCGCGCCAAAAAAGGGAGCCGGTACGTGTGGCTCGACCATTGCGAAGCGACGAATTACGGGGACGACGGCATTACAACCCATCATAGCGACGCCCTCTATATCACGAACTGTTACTGCCATCATCCACACGGACGCACGCACGCCCATGGCTTCTCGAACTCGAACGGAATCGAGATCGATGATGGGTCACGCCACGTCACACTCGTCAATAATATGAGCGAAGGTTGTTTCGGGGGCGTCGAAGTGAAGGCGCACGGGACGTCTTCAGCCGCTCACGACGTCCACATATTCGGACACTTTTCATATCACGACAATCGGTCGTTCAATTTCCGTCACATCTGCCATCACTTGGCCGATGACCCGCAGTCGAAGACGGCTCGCTTCCTGTCGGGCACGAATCTCGTGTCGATGGAACCGATCCGCTCGAAGCTGTATACGAAATCTTCGGCACGCAGCCTCGTCGTGTCGGCGTATCAGGACGTATTGATTCATGGATTCACGGCCATCGGCAATCCGGATTACGACTATCGCGCCAATCCAGTCCTCGCCGTCCAATATAAATCCCGCAACGTACGCTTGAAACGGATTGCGACGAGCGGATTTGCTTCAGGTCGGGCCGACATTGAACTGTTTGGAGGCGACAACCGGACCGACCACGTCACAATCGAGGACGTCATCTGTCGCAACTCGGCCCCGGTCGCCTTGAAAATTGGTGGCCAGTTGACGAATATCACACTCCAGCGAATCGAAGGCGAACAAAAAAGTGGAGATGTGCTCATCTCCACGAGTAGTCCAATCGAGGCCCACGACTTGTTTGCTTACGGGTTCTCAGACCGTGTACGCAACGACGCTTGAGCCGCCTCGACGAGTTCATCGAGCATCGTCTCGTCTAAATTGAGCGAACTCACCGTCTGTTTTGCCATCATGCGGACGATGGCTTTGTCGAGAAAGCCCATCCGCTCGAAGTCATAGCCGTTGCCGACGACCTCGACGAAATAAGCGTGCACGCGCAACACTTCCCGATACGCGTCCTCGAGCTCCCGTTGCCGTTCGGCCGCGGTCGGCGTCCCGGCACATAGATAGAGGCCAAGTGGGCGTTTAAGCAATTGGGCTTCATGGATGTGCAACCAAGCCGTCATCTCATCTTGGATTTTCCCCATCCGGATTGAACTGCCGACGATCACATGGTCGATCGTCGCCCATTCGACCTCCGGCTGTTCGACCACGTTTTGAACGTGGACGTTCCCTGGTAGCCGTTCGGCCAACAGATGGGCGACTTTCTCACTCGTCCCATAGCGGGTCGAGTAAGCAATTAACGTATTCATCGCGTTTCCCCCTTTCGGTCAGACTCTACTATCCCTATTCCCGAATCGGGTCACCTTTACTAACGACACAACAAAAACTCGCCACGGAGGCGAGTTTTTTCGTCACACTTTATACACTTGCGCTTCGTACGGACGAAGCGTGAACGGCTCGATCGGTTCCATGTTCCCAATCACCCGCTCTTTCACGTCGAATGGGAGCTCACGCGTCACCGTCTCAGCTGAGAAGTTGCAGAGCGCGAGCCACGTCTCGCCTTCGAACGTACGTGTAAAGGCGTATACCGCTTCATCGTCCGGCAGCAACAGTTCATACTTCCCGTAAACGACAATCGGATGTTGTTTCCGGAGCTGAATCAACTGACGATAGTAATGGAAGAGCGAGTCCGGATCACGCCGGGCCGCTTCCGCGTTCACGGTCACATAGTTCGGGTTGACCCCGATCCAAGGCGTGCCGGACGTGAAGCCGCCTTGCGCCTCAGCCGACCACTGGACCGGCGTCCGTGAGTTGTCGCGTCCGCGTGCGTGAATGCCGCGGAAAATCTCATCATGCGTCAACAATCCATTTGTCGTGTAATCCCGATACGCGTTGAGTGTCTCGATGTCACGGTACTCATCGATCGAGTCGAACGCCACGTTCGTCATCCCGAACTCTTCACCTTGATAGATGTACGGCGTCCCTTTCAACATGTGGAGAAGCGTCGCCAGCATCTTGCCGGAGACGACACGGTACTCATCCGAGTCGTTCCCGAATCGTGAGATGGCTCGCGGTTGATCATGGTTGCTCCAATAGAGACTGTTCCAGCCATCTTCCTCGAGCCCTTCTTGCCAACGCGAGAAAATCGTCTTCAAGTCCGTCAACTTCCAGTCCGTCGGGTTCCATTTGCCGAAACTACCGTTGCCGACGTCGACGTGTTCGAAGTGGAACACCATGTTCAATTCGTCACGGTCTGTTCCCGTATAAAGCTTCGCCTCGTCGACGCTGACGCCCGGCATCTCACCGACCGTAATCGTATCGTATTTCGACAAGACCTCACGATTCATCTCCTGCATGAACTCATGGATGCGCGGCCCGTTGAAGAAGAACGGTGTGCCGTCCCCGTAACCCGTCCCCCGCGTCTCGCCGTCTGGGTAGCTCGGGTCTTTCGAGATCATGTTGATGACGTCCATCCGGAAACCGTCGACCCCTTTATCGAGCCAGTATGTCATCAAATCGTATACTTCACGGCGCAACGTCTCCGACTCCCAGTTCAAGTCTGGTTGCTTTTTGCTGAACAGATGCAAGTAGTATTCGTCGCTCGCCTCATCGTATTGCCACGCACTCCCTCCGAAGAAAGCGCCCCAGTTCGTCGGCGGCTGACCGTTCTCGCCTTTTTTCCAAATGTAATAGTCCCGATACGGGCTGTCTTTTGAGGAGCGCGACTCCATGAACCATTGGTGCTCGTCCGACGAGTGGTTGACGACGAGGTCCATCATAATTTTGATGCCGTGACGATGCGCTTCTTCGAGCATCGCATCGAAATCGTCCATCGTCCCGAACTCATCCATGATGGCACGGTAATCGCGGATATCGTATCCGTTGTCGTCGTTCGGTGAATCGTACACCGGCGATAGCCAGATGACATCGATTCCGAGTTCCGCCAAATACGACATCTTCTCGGTGATTCCAGGGATGTCCCCAATCCCGTCACCGTTCGAGTCATTAAAGCTGCGCGGGTAAATTTGATAGACGACCGCTTCTTTCCACCATTGTTTCATGTTTCATCCTCCTCATACGTTCTGTCGATTTCATCGTACCCGCTCGTCGCCTTGATTTCTATCCATGATATGATGAGAATATGCACGATTTTGCTATTAAGAAAGGATGATTTGATGGAAATCGGCTTTTGTGGCTATTCGTATCATACAACGACCTACACTTTTCCTTTCCCGAATCGATTGGAGACGTATTTGATTCGTTTGCAGACGGAGGGCACGGCGCGCATCGTCGTCAATGGGAAGACGCATACGGCACGGCCTGGCGATTTGTTGCTCGTCAAACCTGGTGACGAGTACGAACTGCATGTCGACACTCCGGCAAGCGGGGACTATCATCTCTTCTGTGATGGTCCGACACTCGATGCATGGTGGGCGGCGATCGACCGTTCCCGCATCACGTCCATCTCAATCGACCCTCGCATGCTGTCACTCTGGCAGCATATCACCGAAGAGGCGCGACGCCCGACGACTGAACAAAGTCCGGATTTGATTGAGACACTGATTGAAGCCTTGCTTCTCATGCTGGACCGTTCCGTCCAAGAAGTGCAAGCAAACGTGCGGCCCCCGGTCGTGTCACGCATGATGCGTTATATAGAAGGAAACGTCACAAGCGACTTCAAAGTGGCGGACGTCGCCGACGCGGTCGGGCTCAGTGTATCGCGGACCGTCCACTTGTTCAAAGAAGTGACGGGTATGACGATTGTCGCCTATGCCCAATCGATTCGACTCCAGCTCGCCGAAGAACAGATGCAGTACACCCAACACTCTCTCGAACGGATCGCCGAGCTGTCCGGATTCCGCTCCTATCCATATTTTCATCGAATCTTTAAACGAAAATATGGCGTCGCACCAGGGGTTTATCGCACACTTCAACAAAAAAACGAAAAAAAATAAAAAAAGAGTGATCCATTTTTTGAACCGCTCCGTTAGATGGGTGTAAACAACGACAACCACTCAAAAAAAGGAGCGATTACCCATGAAGAAGAAAACAATGAACAAGATTGTAGCACCGGCACTCGCACTCGGCTTACTCGTACCATTGAATGCACAGGCAGCGGATCACGCGCCGACAGCAAGCACACCAGCAGGTGACTTACGAGCCACGCTCGACCAATTACTGTCTGAGCATTACGTCTTAGCCGTCACATCGATGATGAAAGCTTATGATGGAGCACCTGACGCCGAAGTCGCGATGAAGGCCCTCGATCAAAACGCACTCGACATGACACCGGCCATCGCTTCAATTTACGGTGATGAAGGTGCAGCCCAGTTCGAAGAAATCTTCGCTGATCACAACGACTACTCAGCTGACTTCGTCGAAGCGGCTAAATCAGAAGACAAAGAGCTTCGCGCTGACGCTGAAGCTGAAGTCGATGAATTCGTCGAAGAGTTCTCAACATTCCTTGATGCAGCAACAGAAGGTAACTTACCAAAAGACGCAGCCGCTGACGTACTTGAGCTTCACGAAGACCAAGTTCTCTCAGTATTCGACAACTACGTCGCAGGTGATTACGAGTCGGCATACATGACGTACCGCGAAGGGTACAAGCTCATGTTCGACATCAGTAAAGCCCTCTCAGGCGCAATCGTCACACAGATGCCTGACAAGTTTGAAACTGCTGCTGACACACCGGCCGTCGAGCTTCGTTCAACATTGAACAGCCTTGCTGGTGAGCACTTCGCCCTCGCAGCAATCGGCATGCAAAAAGGCTACGATCAAGCAGAAGACTTCGACTACGTGAGCTGGGCTGAAGATCAGAACACACTCGATTTCAAAGCAGCCATCGGTTCAGTCTATGGTGACGAAGGTGCGGCCCAATTCGAAAAAGTATGGAACGGGAACCACATCACAGCCCAAGGTGACATCGTTGCCGCTACACTCGAAGGCGACGAAGCTAAAATTGAAGAAGCACGCATGAAGCTCGACCAGTTCGCTGTCGATTTCAGCACATTCCTCGATGCAGCGACAGAAGGTAACTTGCCACAAGAAGCTGGCCAAGAAGCCATCAAACAACATGAGGCCCTCGTGCTTCAAACGTTCGATCAGTATGTAGCTGGTGATGCGGATGCCGCTTGGATGTCATTCCGTGAAGGATACGCGTTCATGTTCGGTGTTGGTGAGACACTCGGTAACGCGATCGTGACACAAATGCCTGACAAGTTCGCTGAAACAACAATGCCTGAAGAGATGCCTGAAACAGGTCTCGGTGGTGCACAAGAACAATCAATGAACACGCTCTACGCTGGCCTTGCTGTACTTGGCGGAATCTTACTCGCCTTCGTAACGCTTCGCAACCGTAAAGTGTCTGAACAATAATTCAATAAGGAGGGAGCCCCATGAACAAGCGCCATTTGTTTCTGGCGCTCTCTCTCTTTTGTTTTGGCTTCTGGACGTGGACGAGCGCCCAAGAATCGTCGTCACCACCTGTAGAAGAAAAACAAATAGAGGAGAGCCCAGATTTATCGGCTGAATTCTCACTTCTACAGGAAGAGGTGAAGAAGCTCCGATTAGCCGAGGAAGAGGAAAGTGCCAAGGCCGCGACACCCGTCCAACTTCAAATTCCTAAAATCAAGGTCGACACCGCAATCGAACAGGTCGGCGTACTCGACAACGGACAGATGGGCGTCCCAAAAAACGAGAACCAAGTCGGTTGGTTCGAGCCCGGCGTCAAGCCAGGCAGTAAAGGGAATGCCGTCATCGCCGGACATGTGGACAGTAAGACCGGCCCCGCCGTCTTCTATGAGCTCGATCAGCTGAAGACAGGCGATGACGTGACAATTATTGATGAGAATGGCAACACGTTGACGTTTCGTGTCACAAAAACAGAGAATTACGATACGAAAAATGCACCAATCGAAGATATCTTCGGGGCCACGTCGAGCCGACATTTGAATTTGATCACGTGTTCCGGTACGTTCGGTGACGGCGGTTATGACGAGCGTTTCGTCGTCTATACCGAGCTTGTCGATACCAAGATCAATACCGAAGTCGAACTTGACGCACCAACGAGCGTCGAACTCCGCGGGAACTTATTGACGTGGCATGCCGTCCGTGACGACGCCGTCATCGGCTATCGCGTCTATGAAGTCGTCGACGGTGAAGCGACGCATATCGAAAGTATCCCGTCGCACGCCCGGAAGAGCATCGAAGTCACGAACGAGCAGGCAGCTTATTATGTGACAGCGATCGATCAACTCGGGAACGAGTCGAGTCCTTCTCAAGAGACGAAATAACCATAAAAGAACCCGCAGACGATTTATGTCTGCGGGTTCTTACGTTTTATACGAAACACGGAATCTGCGGGTTAAACGTCTTATTGTTCTCCGTCATGACCTGCTTTTTAATTTTGCCTTCTCCGAGATAGACGATACGGTCGGCGAGCGCCTCCGCATCCTCTTCATCGTGGGTAACGAAGATGGTCGTCGTTCCCGTCTGTTTGAGGAGGCGGCGCAAATCGTCCCGAATGCGATGTTGGAGCGACGTGTCCAAGTTGCTGAACGGCTCATCCAAGATGAGGAGCGATGGTTTCGGTGCCAACGCACGCGCGAGCGCGACACGCTGTTGCTGACCACCACTGAGCTCATACGGATAGCGATGACGGAACTCGGACAAGTTCACGAGCGTCAGCATCTCTTCGACACGCTCGTTCCGCTCTTTCCGGCTCAATTTATGCAGACCGAAGCGGATGTTCTTCTCAACGGTCATATGCGGGAAGAGCGCATAGTCTTGGAACACCATCCCGACACCACGCTGTTCAGGCGGCATGAACTGGCAATCGTCGCAACAGACACAGTCGTTGACGACGACGACGCCTTGATTCGGCATCTCAAGTCCTGCGATGAGGCGTAAAATCGTACTCTTCCCAGAACCGCTGTCACCGAGAAGCGAGACGATTTCACCTTTCGTGATCGAGATTGAGAATCCTTTAATCGTCTCGGCTTGCGCACCTTTATAGCTGAAGTGTAAATCGTTGATTTGAACAAACATTAGTCGGCCTCCTTATCAAGCACCTTATGGAACACAAAGATCAACAGTCCGCTCATGAGCACGATGACGATTGAGGCGAGCGCGGCCTCATGTATCTTCTCGTCACTGACATATTTGAACGCCTGTGTGGCGAGCGTCGAAAAATTGAACGGCTGCAGGAACAGCGTCAGCGGCAATTCTTTCATAATATCGATAAAGACGAGGATGAACGCGCTCATGATTGCCCCTTTAATCATCGGGATGTCGACTCGGAAGAACGTCTGCACCGTCCCCCACCCGAGCATGCGCGACGCTTCCGTGAACGACTTGCCGACTTTCTCAAATCCACTCTCGATCGAGTTATAGCCGATGGCGAGGAAGCGGATGACGTAGGCGAAGATGAGCATGATGAGCGTCGTCCTGAACACGAACGTCTGGCCTAAATCCAAGGCGAGCGCCACGTTCAGCACCCACTCATCAAGCAGCAAGAACAACGTGATGACGGCGATGGCGATGGCCGCTCCCGGAATCGAATAGCCGAGCGTCGTCACTTTCGAGATGACGCGTGTCATGTTCGACGGGAACAGGCGCGTGTAGTTCGCAATGATGAGCGCGAACACGAGAATGATCACGGTCGCAATGAACGCCACGCTCACCGTGTTCCAGACGAGGCGGAAAAACTCGGCCGTGAACACTTGTTCGAACGTCAATACCGTCCAAGCGACGAGCTGCACGAACGGGATGAGGAACGCGACGGCGAAGATGGTCGCCACATAGCCGAACACGGCGTAGCGGTGCCACCCGGTCAATTGTCTCGGCTTGAGCGGCTTCACTTTTGTCGTCGCATAGCTGAACTGCTTCCGCCCTCGGACGAGCCGTTCCATCGTCAAGATGGCGATGACGAGAATCATGAGCGTCCCGGCGAGTTTGAGCGCCGAGGACGTATCTTTCATCCCGAACCATGTACTGAAGATGGCCGTGCTGAACGTCTGAATCCCGAAGTATTTGACGACCCCATAGTCGTTCAATACTTCCATCAAGACGAGGCTGACCCCACCGATGATGGCGACACGCGAAATCGGGATGACGACGGTGAAGAAGATGTCCCACGAGCCGCGGCCGAGGATACGGGCGTTCTCAATCATCGAGGACGATTGATTGTGCAGGAAGGCCCGCGTGATCGTGTAAATGTATGGGTACAAGAACAGTGTGAAGATGAACACCGTCCCTTGAATCGTCATGATGTTGAAGTACGTCTGGTCGACGGTGATGCCGAACTCATTGCGCAGCGTCGTCTGAATGACGCCCGTATAGTTCAAGATGCCGTGATACGTATATCCCCCGATGTAAGGCGGGATAGCGAGCGGTAAGATGAGCGCCCATTTGAAGAACCGACGGAACGGAAAGTCATAGACAGTGACGAACCAGGCCAGGCTCGTCCCGATGATGGTCGTCAACAATCCGGTCGCGAGCATGATGAACAGCGTATTGCGCACGTAAGTCGGCAACAAGTACTCGCGGATGTGTTGCCAGTTGTCGTTGACCGGTGCGAACAGTTCGACCAAGACGACGACGCCTGGCAGGACGATGAACACCAGCGCGATAAAGCTGAGGATGGCCCATCCATTCAGTTGTCGTTTCAGCGCGTACCAGTTCATGTCGTACAACTCCCGTTCTTTCGTTCAGTCACTTCCTGTCCCATCATATCAGGTTCAACGCTCTCGTTGTACCGCTAGCGTGTCGAGAAACGCAAAAATCTTCGGCCTGAACGTTCGTTCAAGCCGAAGTCTTCTTATTTCCAGCCCGCTTCGTTGAAGAGACGGATGGCTTCTTGTTGGTGCTCTCCAAGTGCCGAGAGGTTGATGTCCTGTTCTTTGAACTCACCCCATGATTGGAGGAGTTCGTTCGGTTCAACCGATTCGTTGACCGGATACTCATAGTTCGCGCTCGCGAACTGTTCTTGTGCTGACGGGTCAGACATGAATTCCATGAGTTTCTTCGCGTTGTCTGAGTTCTTCGATGCTTTTGTCATCGCGATTCCTGAGATGTTCACGTGTGTCCCCGTCGTGTCTTGGTTCGGGAAGAAGACGCCGAGTTGCTCAGCGACTTTCTTCTCTTCCGCGTCTTCCGAGTTCAACATGAGACCCATATAGTAGGTGTTCATGATGGCGACATCACCTTCACCGGCCACGACTGCTTTCGCTTGGTCACGGTCGTTCCCTTGTGGGTCGCGTGCAAAGTTGTTGACCATACCTTTCGCCCATTCTTTTGCCTGGTCGACACCGTTCACTTCGATGAACGAGGCGAGGAGCGAGATGTTGTACATGTTCTCAGACGGACGGACGAGTACTTTGCCGTTCCACTGTTCTTCCGTGAGTGCTTCATACGTTGACAAGTCTTCTGGTTTTACGCGGTCTTTCGCATAGACGATGACGCGGGCCCGTTTCGTAAGACCGAACCATTCTTTATCCGTGTCACGGTATTTCTCAGGGACATTCGACTCAAGCACGTCGCTATCGACCGCTTGCAGATGTCCCGCTTCTTTCGCTTGATACAAGTTCCCGGCATCCGCCGTGATGAAGAGATCGGCTTCCGTGTTGTCGCCTTCTGTGTTCAAACGCTCGAGCAACTCATCGCTCTTCCCTTCGACGACGTTGACTTTCACGCCTGTCTCTTCTTCGAACTGCTTGTAAAGCTCTTTATCGACATCATAGTGACGGCTCGAGTAAACGTTAACGACTTTTGACTCTTCTGCTGTCTCGTTGTCGCTTGAAGTCGTCGTTTCTTCTGTGCTGGCGCAAGCCGCAAGAAGCGATGTTGTGAGCGCAGCCGAGAGGCCGAGTGCCATGTACTTTTTGTTCATTTCATAATCCCCCACTTATTCATCTCTATTAGTTGGTAATGATAATTACTCTCAGTTACTATCATCACTGATAATCATTCTCACGTCAACCTTTTTTTGAAATCGTTTACCATAGTTATAAACACATAACTTAACAGTTTTGACGTCATCATGTCTTGACTTCAAAATGACCAGCCCCCTATAGTAGAAGAGAACAAACCGTCTGGTCGGTACAGAAAGGAGGCATGACATGACAAACCGATCAATGATCACGAAACAGAAATTGTTGGATGCCGCGACGGATATCATCATGGAGCATGGTGTGCATCATCTTACATTAGATGAAGTCGCCAAGACGGCTGGCGTCTCGAAAGGTGGTCTCTTATATCATTATCCATCCAAAGAAGCGCTGTTGACCGCCATCGTCGAACGGCTTCAAACCGAGCAAAACGATTTGTACGAATCGCTTCAAGCCGACGGCAATGGTCCTGTCGAAGCGTTCGTCCGCCTGTTTGACGAGACGAAACTCCATCCCGAGCGTTCACCGATTCACATCGACGCCGAGAAAATGATTGCCTTCTTGACGCTTTTCGCTGTCGACCAGGAATACGCGGAACGGTGGAAGCACGACCTCGACACGTTCTTCGCAGCGTTTCAACAGACGAGCGACCCTGTCGAGACGATGATTATCCGTTATGCACTCGAAGGCATGATGATGTCCGAGCACTTCAACGTCGGCGTCGCCCCTCCCGCCTTAAAACACGACATTATCGCTCGCTTGATCGAGCGGGCCCGGAATATCGATTCGGGTAAAACAGACTAAGCCATCAGAGGAGAAATGAACCCCATGCAGAAAATCACGTCCTTCTCCGTCAACAACAAGTTCGCAGTCTGGTTGATGACGATCATCTTGACGGCCGCCGGAATTTTCGCCGGCTTGACGATGAAACTAGAAACATTGCCTGACATCACGACACCGACCGTCTCGGTGACGACGATTTATCCAGGAGCCTCACCTGAACAAGTGCTCGACGAAGTGAGCACCGTGCTCGAGGAACGGTTGAAGAGCTTGAACGGGGTTGAACAAGTTCGATCGTCTTCGTTCCAGAACGCTTCAAACATTCAAATCGATTACGATTTCAGCACCGATATGGAAGAAGCTGAACAACTCGTCAAAGAAGCGCTCAGCAACGTCGAGTTGCCGGAAGCCGTCCAAGACCCGCAAGTGTCGCGTCTCAGCTTTGACGCATTCCCGGTCATCGGGGCAGCCGTCTCAGATGAGAGTCTCGATTTGGCCGAATTGACGAAATTGGTCGAGGATGAGTTACAACCAGCCCTTGAAGGGGTCGAAGGTGCTCAGACCGTCCAAATCGCCGGACAAGAGATTCGTCGTGTCGAGCTTCAGTTCGATGAGGAGGCACTCGCCGAATACAACTTGACGGAAGACACGGTCAAACAGTTGATTCAAGCGAACGATGCCCGCATCGCGCTCGGCCTATATGAACTCGGCGATACGGAGCAAGCAGTCGTCATCGACGGGAAGTCGGAGACGCTCGAAGCGTTCCGCGATCTCCAAATCCCGTACTCACCCGCACAAACGGAACAGCCAGTTCCAGGTGCGCCAACGGAACTTCCGACTGGTGAGACCCCACAAGTCCCGACTGAAGTGCCAGGTGCCGTCCCACCTGCCAACGTCCCGACAACCGTCCCGACCGTCGCCTTGAGCGAACTCGCGACGATTGAAGACCGCGGCGTCGAGGAATCGATTTCACGGTCGAACGGGGAACGTTCCATCGGGATTCAAGTGACGAAAACACAAGACGCGAACACCGTCGACGTCGTCAACGCCGTCAAAGATGTGCTTGCCGACTTCGAAGCCGACTATGACACGGCCAAAGTATCGGTCACGCTCGACCAAGGTCAACCGATTGAAGAATCGGTCGAGACGATGGTCTCGAAAGCGTTGCTCGGTGGTCTATTCGCCATCTTGATTATTCTCGTGTTCCTTCGTAACTTCCGCTCGACGATTATCGCGGTCATCTCCATCCCGCTCTCGCTCCTCATGGCGTTAATCGTCTTGAAACAGCTCGACATCACGCTCAACATCATGACGCTCGGCGCGATGACCGTCGCCATCGGGCGGGTCGTCGATGACTCCATCGTCGTCATCGAGAACATTTACCGTCGTCTCACCCGTCCGAACGAGACGTTGCGCGGTAAAGAACTGATTATCGCCGCGACGAAAGAAGTGTTCATTCCGATCGCGTCGTCGACGATCGTCACGATCGCCGTCTTCTTGCCGCTCGGTTTCGTCACAGGATTCGTCGGCGAGCTGTTCTTACCGTTCGCCTTGACCGTCGTCTTCGCCTTGCTCGCGTCGCTACTCGTCGCGATCACGGTCGTACCGATGATGGCCGACTCGTTCTTTAAGAACCGCGACAAATTGAAACCGGAAGAAGGACCAGGAAAGCTCGCTGAATGGTATCGCGGCGTCCTCAACTGGTCACTCAACCATAAACTCGTCGTCTTCGGACTCGCGACGCTTCTCTTAATCGGAAGTTTCGCCCTCGTCCCGGCCATCGGCGTCAACTTCTTGAACCAGGAGTCGGAGAAGACGCTTTACGTCACGTTCGACCCAGAACCGGGTCAAACGCTTGACGATTCAATCGCGGCGGCCGAAATCGCCGAGACGTATTTCATGGAAGAGCAAGCGGACGCGACCGACGTTCAGTTCACGGTCGGTGGCGAAAACCCGCTCAACCCTGGGAACAACAAGCAAGGGATTTTCATCGTCCAGTATGACCCGGACACAGAAGATTTCGCCGATGTCAAAATCGCTGACGTCGAACGCTTGAACGAACTCGCCTCTGGCGGTGAGTGGAAAGAACAAGACTTCGCCGGCGGTGCCGGAACGAGCGGTGTGACGTATAACGTCTATGCCAACTCACTTGAAGAGCTTGAAGCGATTGTACCGACGTTCATTGAGACGATTGAAGAAGAGACGGATTATGTCCGTCAAGCAACGTCTGACCTTCGCGAATCGTACGTCCAATACACGTTCAACGTCGACCAGCAGGCTGCTGCTGAGGCAGGTGTCTCGGCTGCTCAGCTCGCCCAGACGATTGGACAGTTCCAAGCACAAGAAAGCCCGCTCTCGACCGTGACAATCGATGGCAAGCAGCTCGGTGTCATCATTCCGACGGAACAAGTCACGTACGACAGCATCGACGACTTGCAGGAACAAGAAGTGACGACGCCGTTCGGCCCTCGCCCAATCTCGGACTTCATCGAAGTCGAGGAAGGCACGACACCGGATACGCTCGTCCAACGTGACGGGAAGCTCCTAGCTCGCGTCAACGTCGAGCTCAGCACCGACAAAGCGACGGAAGCTTCGGCTGCCATCGAGGAACGTGTATCTGATATCGAACTCCCGACTGGTGTCTCGTATGACGTCGGTGGTGTAACCGAACAGATTCAAGAATCGTTCACCCAGCTCGGTCTCGCCATGCTCGCGGCCGTCGCCATCGTCTACTTGGTGCTCGTCATCACGTTCGGTGGTGCCGTCACGCCGTTCGTCGTCCTGTTCTCGCTCCCTTACGCGATTATCGGGGGACTTGTCGCTCTCCTCATCACGGGTGAGACGATTTCGGTATCTGCCTTAATCGGTGCGCTCATGTTGATCGGGATTGTTGTCACGAACGCCATCGTCTTGATTGACCGCGTCATTCATAAAGAAGCGGCCGGTTTCTCAACACGCGATGCCTTGCTTGAGGCAGCCGGTACGCGTCTCCGTCCGATTCTCATGACGGCGCTCGCGACGATCGGTGCCCTCGCACCGCTCGCCCTCGGCCTTGAAGGCGGCGCCTTGATCTCGAAAGGTCTCGGTGTGACCGTCATCGGCGGATTGACGAGTTCGACGCTGTTGACGCTCCTCATCGTCCCAATCGTGTATGAGTTCTTCGCACGGTTCCGTAAGAATAAAGAAGTGTAACGAAAAAGAGAGTTGACCCGATTTTGGGGTCGACTCTCTTTTGGCGTTCAGTAGCATTGCATGATGATTTCCGCCTCTTCAAAGCGCTTGGCTCGGAGCGCTTCAGTCGGGATGAGGAAATAAAGGATGCCGGCGTCACCGAACATGATGTCGAGTTCTTCGCTTGAATCCATTTGGAATAGGAGGAACGGGTCACTGAATCGTCCCCCATGCGTTTCTTCAATCTCTTCAAACACATCATCTTGCACCTCGTCCGGATGCCCGCCTACCGCATGCGCCTCGTCCTCATCGAATAACTCCTCAAAGGCGGCATATTCATCCTCACTCATAAGATCAAATAAGTCGTGAGCGTTCTGCCCATAGCCCTCCTCGAATGTGATCGCCCTTTCCTTGAGCGCCTCGCCGACTCGGATCCGTTCAAGTGTCGTCGCTTCTGTATAGAAGACGCGCCAAAGGTGACGTTCGTCCCCATCCCCCCACGGTTGTTCGTCCAAATCATAGAAAAACGATAACATGCCTTCTTTCGGAAGCGCTTCGACCGATTCAAATCCAGCGAAGTCACTAAGTCGAAATTGCGCCAGAAACGTCAAGCTCTCTCCAGGGTGGTCCGACGCACTCGGCAAATCTGGATAGCCTCCAAATTTTGAATGACCAATCGCTACTTCTTCTCGTGTCGTTCGTGGTACAAACTTCAAGTTAACGCGCTTCGTGAACGCCGCCAAGATGTCATCCCCTTGTTCAAGCCCGTGCTGTTCAATAAATTGTTTGATTGATTGAAGTTCCATTCGAACACCTCATTCGGATATGATACAAGTAGTCTATCATACCGAACATGTGTACCCTTTATCATTTTTTATATAGCCTTTCTCTTGACCGAATGAATGAAACTTGAGAAGATTCTTACGTTTTGAACTTATTCGCGAAAGGATGTCACATATGCAACGTCTCATCAAATGGATCATCGGCCTTTCGCTCTTGTTTGGCTTGAGCGCACTCGGAAATTGGATCGTCGCTGCGCTTGATTTAAAAGTTCCTGGGAGCGTCATCGGCATGGTCCTTTTACTGCTCTTATTGATGACCAAATTGATCCGTGTCGAGTGGATTGAAGACAGCGCTGGTTTTTTGACAAAGCATCTCGCTTTCTTCTTTATCCCGATTGCGGTCGGACTCATGTCTTACAGTGATTTATTGAAGGCGGAAGGTGTGCCACTGTTTGCCGCCTTGATCATCAGTCTATTCGTTGGTCTCATCGTCACCGCACTCATCTCTGGAAGACGAGGTGAAGCCTCATGACATTATTTTGGGTGCTCGTCACCATCGGCGTCTACATGTTGAGCCGCAAACTATCGTTCAAATGGGCGTCCCCCTTCACAAACGTCGTCTTCTTGAGTACAGCGACATTGATTGTCATCTTGCTCTTGTCCGGACAGACGTACGACACGTACGCCCCGGCTCGAGACGCCATCACGACGCTGCTTGGACCAGCCACGGTCGCACTCGGATTACCACTCTATCGCAACTTGCCTATCTTGCTCGCGCGTGCGAAACGGGCGCTCGGGGCCATCATGCTCGGGACGCTGTCGACGATTTTCGTCGCTGTCGGGTTAGGGACCGCGCTCAAATTGACGGATCACGTCTTGCTCGCCTTGTCCGTCAAATCAGTGACGTCACCAATCGCCTTAGAATTGGCGCGGCAACTACAAGGTGACGCCGCACTCGCCGCGTCGGTCGCCGTCGCTTGCGGAATCCTCGGGGCCATGCTCGGTCCGATGATTCTCACGCGCTTCAACGTGACCGACCCGTTCACGCGCGGACTTGCGCTCGGGACGCTCAGCCACGGCATCGGGACGGCTCAAGCTGCGACGGAACACCCATTATCCGGTGCGACAGGGGGAGCGGCAATGGGTCTGTCTGCCATCTTCACGTCATTTGTGTTGCCATTTCTACTTCCTCTTCTGTTTTGATTCGGGAAGAAATCGGGCACGAAGAGAGGCCATCGCGCCTCTCTTTTTATTTTCAAACAATTTCGATACTTTTCAAAACGGCTCTCATGCTAAACTAAATGAGAACAGATTCATCAGAGGAGGCAGACCATGCAATCGAAATTGATTGAACGTTTAATCACGTATGCAAAAATTGATACACAGTCCGACTTCACGAGTGAGACGACTCCGTCGACGGCGAAACAATGGGATTTGATTCGCCATCTCGAGACCGAATTGAAAGCAATCGGGCTCGAGGACGTCGAGACGGATGAGTACGGTTACTTGTTCGCGACACTTCCGAGTAACGTCGACCATGATGTACCGACGATCGGCTTACTTGCCCACGTCGATACGGCGACCGACTTCACCGGGACGAACGTCAACCCGCAACTCGTCGCACATTACGAGGGTGGCGATATCGTCTTGAACGAGGCGCTCCAAGTCATCTTGTCGCCGCGTGACTTCCCGGAGCTCGACGGCTATGTCGGACATACGCTCATCACGACAGACGGCACGACCTTGCTCGGTGCCGATGACAAAGCCGGTATGGCCGAAATCGTCACTGCGGTCGAATACTTATTGGCCCATCCGGAGATTCCGCACGGACCGGTCCGGATCGCCTTCACACCGGACGAAGAAATTGGACGCGGCCCGCACAAGTTCGACGTCGCTCGCTTCAACGCCGACTTCGCCTATACGATGGACGGCGGTCCCCTCGGCGAACTCCAATATGAGAGCTTCAACGCCGCTGGTGCCACGGTCACGTTCCATGGGACGAACGTCCACCCGGGCAGTGCCAAAAACAAGATGGTCAACTCGATGAAATTGGCGATGGCATTCCACAACCGCCTTCCGGCTGATGAGGCCCCAGAGCATACGAGCGACTACGAAGGATTCTTCCATCTGAACGGTTTCTCTGGCGACGTGGAGACGACGACGCTGCAATACATTATCCGTGACCACGATCGCACGAAGTTCGAGGCGCGCAAAGCGTTGCTTGAAAAGCTCGTCGTCGAATGGAAACAGAAGTACGGCGAAGCACGCGTCGACTTAAAAATGGACGACCAATACTACAACATGGCCGAGAAAATCGAGCCGGTGAAACACATCGTCGACACGGTCGCCGACGTCATGCGCGAACTTGGCATCGAACCAAAAATCGAACCGATTCGCGGCGGGACGGACGGTTCGCAACTATCGTATATGGGACTCCCGACCCCGAACATCTTCACGGGCGGCGAGAACTATCACGGCAAGTTCGAATACGTCTCCGTCAACAACATGGAAAAAGCGACCCACGTCATCATTCAGACGCTCCGCACGTTCGCCGAACGCGCGCGAGCATAATCTATGCGCCTCCAATCGTTCTCTTCTAGAATAGAGACATTGGAGGCGATTTTTTATGAAGCATACGTTTCAAATGAACCTCGACTGGACCGGCGGACGTAACGACGTCGGAACGATCGAGGCCGAACGGTTAAAGACACAAATCTCGATTCCCCCGGAAATGGACGGACCGGGCATCGGGACGAACCCTGATGAGATGTTACTCGGCGCTGCCGCGACCTGCTATATCATCACGCTCGCGGCGATGCTCGGCCGAAGTGAACTGCCACATCGCGGAATCACGATTGACGCCGAAGGCATCGTCGATGTGACGAACGGAGTCTTCACGTATGAGACGATTCGATACATGACCCGTATCAACGTGCCGACAGATGCCACAGACCGTGATATCACGCTCGTCGAACGGATTGCCAAGAAAGCCAAGGACGGCTGCATGATTTCACGCGCCTTGGCCGGCAACGTCACGTTCGAGCTCGACACGACGGTCACACGCGTCGACTGACGATGTATCGCTTCACCCAACCGTTGCAGGAAGGTGTGATTGTAAACCGACGCAATCGGTTCGTCATGGACGTGTTGCTCGGCGACACGGTCGTCGCCTGCCACTGTCCGGTCACAGGCCGCATCGGTGACCTCGTGTTTGACGGAGTGCCTTGCCTTATCTCGACAACGAACGATTCGCGACGGAACACCACCTTCACAGTAGAAGCCATCTCGATTGATGCAGACGAACAATGGATTGGGATTCACCAAGGTCGCGCCAACGATTTCGTCGCGTATTGTTTGGACACGGGCGCATTACCGGTCTTTCCTTACTCGAAACATGTGGAACGCGAGCAAGTCATTGGCACGTCACGACTCGATTTCAAAGTAGATGGTGTGTATATGGAAGTGAAGGCACCACTCACCGAGTTGTTCGTGACGCCTCTCCCCCGCTTTGAACGACGTGCGGTGACGAGACCGGTCGAGACCGAACGGTTGATTCGCCATCTCGAGACGTTGATTGCGACGTTGCCTGAAACCAAACGGGCCGTCCTGCTGTATGTCTTTTTATATGATGCGCCCGTCTTCACCGGCAATCCGAACCGGAAACAAGACGCGCGGATTCGTCAGCTGATTCGCGATGCGATTGCGGACGGGCTCGAAATATGGCAGTTGAACTGTCGCTTCACCGCAGAAGGGATCGTCCCGCTCCACTGTGCGGAGACAACGAGTCATTTCAAGTAAAAAAGCCATCGCGGATGGCTTTTTTACTGTAATAACAGTGGGGTCACGTATGCCTCGATGACGGCCGAGATGGCAAGGAGCGGCACTGCGATGGAGAGAAACATCTTCACGCCTGCCACAAATAGCGCCTTGAACGTGACGTCCGTCTCTTTCCCGCGCAGTTTCTTCCACACGTAACGGTTGAGCGATAATCCCATCGCCGCTCCGAGTAGGATGGCCGAGATCTCTGTGATGCCGTGGGGCAAGATGCCGAGCACGATGACCCGAATCACGGATTCGCCGGCAAACCCGACGAGCATGGCGACCAGCCCGATGACAGCGGCATTGATGATGACGAACACGTACGGGATGAAGAGCGGAATCATCCCGAGCAAGAAGGCGAGTAGCGTGACACGCGTATTGTTCACGAACAAGGCGATCATCGTCTCACGGGCGCTCGAATCGAACGTCAATCCCCTCGATTCAAACGTATCTCCGAGTTGCGCTAAAATCTCGTCTATTTGATCGGGTGCGATGAACGATTGAAACAAGAAGTACGACCCGACGCCCGTCACGAGGAAGATGACCCACAGACGGAAGAAATCTCTACGATAATAGTTCGACCACGCTTCTTTCAGCGGGAGCGTTGTTTTCATGACCGATTCCCCCTTTTGTTCTCTATACGAATCAGGTTGCTATTTGTTTCATTTTTACCCACAACTGCGCGTTTTCAAAAAACGTGATACAATACACGTCGTAAACAAATCAGAAAAACGAGGGATCCTATACATGATTACAGTAAATAACGTAAGTCTCCAATTCGGTGGACGCAAGTTGTTCGAAGACGTGAACATCAAGTTCACACCAGGCAACTGTTACGGTTTGATCGGCGCAAACGGCGCCGGGAAGTCAACATTCTTAAAAATTCTTGCCGGTGAGCAAGACACGACGACAGGTGACGTCAGCTTCTCGCCTGGCGAACGCCTCGCTGTCCTTAAACAGGACCATTACGCGTACGAAGACCAAGCGGTACTCGAGACGGTCATCATGGGCCACGAGCGTTTGTATCAAGTCATGAAAGAAAAAGACGCCATCTATATGAAGGAAGATTTCTCTGACGAAGATGGTATGCGCGCGGCTGAACTTGAAGGCGAATTCGCTGAGATGAACGGTTGGGAAGCCGAATCAGAAGCTGCTATGGTCCTTCAAGGACTCGGCATCACGGACGCGTCACACCACAAGCTCATGAGCGAACTCACAGGTGGCGAGAAAGTCAAAGTCCTCCTTGCGCAAGCATTGTTTGGCAAACCTGACATTCTTCTCCTCGATGAGCCGACGAACGGTCTTGACCTTAAAGCGATTCAATGGCTCGAAGAGTTCTTAATCAATTTCGAAAACACCGTCATCGTCGTATCCCATGACCGTCACTTCTTGAACAAAGTATGTACGCACATGGCCGACCTCGACTTCGGTAAGATTCAATTGTACGTCGGGAACTACGACTTCTGGTACGAGTCGAGCCAACTTGCTTCACGCATGGCCAACGACCAGAACAAGAAAAAAGAAGAGAAGATTAAAGAACTTCAAAACTTCATCGCCCGTTTCAGCTCGAACGCCTCGAAGGCGCGTCAAGCGACGTCGCGTAAGAAGTTGCTCGATAAAATCACGCTCGACGATATCCGTCCATCGTCACGCCGTTATCCGTTCGTCGGTTTCTCGATGGAACGTGAAATCGGGAACGACGTGCTCTACGTCGACAACGTCTCGAAGACAATCGATGGCGTCAAAGTACTCGACAACGTCACGTTCTCATTGAACAAGACAGACAAAGTCGCATTCGTCGGCCGTTCGGACGTCGCCATCACGACACTCTTCAAAATTATCATGGGTGAGATGGAGCCTGACGCAGGTACGGTCAAATGGGGCGTCACGACGACACAGTCGTACTTCCCGAAAGACAACTCAGAATACTTCGAAGGCTCGGATAAGAGCATCTTGGATTGGTTACGCCAGTTCTCACCAGCAGACGAGTCGGATACGTTCCTTCGCGGTTTCCTCGGACGCATGCTCTTCTCAGGCGAAGAAGTCATGAAGAAAGCATCTGTCCTCTCAGGGGGAGAGAAAGTACGTTGCATGCTCTCGAAAATGATGCTGTCGAACTCGAACGTCCTCGTCCTCGACGATCCGACGAATCACTTGGACCTCGAGTCGATCACAGCGCTCAACAACGGGCTCGAGACGTTCAAAGGCGTACTCCTCTTCAGCTCGCATGACCATCAGCTCATCTCAACGATTGCCACGCGCATCATCGAAGTGACGCCGAACGGGATTGTCGACAAAGAAGCGACGTATGACGAGTTCCTCGAGAACGAATCGCTCCAACAACAAGTCGAATCACTCTATCAGAACGCATAAGAAAAACGATCGGCCGCGGCCGATCGTTTTTTATTTGACCTCGACGGTCTCCATGATGTGTTCATGGATGTCGTGTCCTTTTGTCACATGGACTTGAACGTTATACGTACCGGCCTCAGGGAATGTATGCTCACCCGCATAGTTTCCGCCTTCCGTTTCTTCGAGTTTCACCCACTCGTGTTTGTCTGCACCGTCTTTAAACACTTCAAGTTGAACATCCGCACCTGTCAACGCCTCATGCTCAATCTCGACGTTCACGGTGAACGGTTGGGCTTCCTCGGCGACCGCTTGTGTCGGGTCGAGGACGATGTCCGCTCCGGCGTGATGGTGATGATCTTCTTCAGCCTCTGCTTCCGCCGCTGTCTCTGGATGACCGACCGTCACGTTCATCGTCGGCATCGTATGCATCGACCGAGCCGTTACATGCACTTGAACCGTATAGACCGCTTCTTCGGCAAACGACGTCTCCACCTCATATACGCCGTCTTCTGTGAGCGTCGCTTTTGTCATCTCGCTCTCTTCCTTGGCACCGTTCTTCCAGACTTCGAACTTAATTTCGTCGGCGTCATCGACCGCTTTCCCGTCTTGTGTGACGCGAACCGCCAATGTGACCGCCTCGTCTTTATCGGCTGTCGCCGGCACGTTCAATTCTGCTTCTACCGGCTCCATCGATGGCGTGGTCTCGGCGCTTTTTGTTGTCTCATCTGTCCCGCACGCTCCGAGAACGAATAGACCGACCAGTCCAAACGTTACACCCAATCGTTTCATCATGTTGTTCATATTGAATCCCCCTATTCAATCGCTTACATTCTTCACACATTGTTCATGATAGCACCCTTTTTTCGGAAATGTGTGAGGATTGTGTGATATTTTCCGAGTTTACCACTCATAAATTGAACACAAATTTTGAGAGATATTATCCAAAAAATCCTTTGCCTTATTTTAGGATTGGACGATGTTTGCCATCAAAAGGGGGTATATAAAATATATACACAGCTCAATATATGGAAAGCCTTAACATCAAGATACATACACCCAAGAATGGAGGCGAAACCAAAATGAAGAGCAGGTTCGTACGTGTGTTAATGGCCTTGTTGATCATGTTGGCACCGTTAGTCGCTTATCCAAAATCGGCCGATGCCGCCGCGTCGAAATTCATCACGAGCGTGAACACGACGAGTAAAGTCGTTGCGTTGACGTTCGATGACGGAGCGGATGGTGCGAATACGAATAAGATTTTGGACATACTTGCCAAGAATAATGTCAAAGCCACTTTCTTTTTGACTGGATCGGGCGCCAATAACCATCCCCAATACATCAAAAACATCGCCGCTAAAGGTCACCAATTCGGTAACCATTCGTATACCCATCCAGACTTCACAAAGTTGACCGCCACGCAGATGAAATCGGAACTCGATCGGACGGAAGCGAAAGTCAAATCGATTACCGGTAAAACAACAAAACCAATTTTCCGGGCCCCATTCGGCGCCGTTAACAGCGCCGTGTTGAGCGGGGTCGGTGCTGCCGGCTACGGATACACGATTCAATGGAACATCGATACCGTCGACTGGAAAGGTGTCACCGCTAGCCAAATCAATACGAAAGTACAAGCGAATATCAAACCGGGCTCCATCGTCTTGATGCACACCGGTGCCGGCGCTCCGGGCACACCGCTCGCCTTGCCGACGATGATTTCGCAATTGAAAGCGAAAGGCTACAAATTCGTCACCGTCTCGCAGTTGCTCGCTTACCAAAACACATCTACTAGTAAAACGTATACCGTCAAATCAGGTGATACGCTCTATAGCATCGCTCGTGCTTACGGCGTCACTGTCTCAGCCCTTGCCGCCGCCAACAAAATCACGAACTACAACTTGATTTATGTCGGACAAGTGCTCGTCATCCCAGGTACGACCACAACTCCGACAACCGTTAAATACACCGTCAAATCGGGCGATACGCTCTATAAGATCGCAACGATGTATAATACGACCGTCGCCAAGATTGCCGCCGCCAACAATATTACGAACACGAGCTTGATTTACGTCGGGCAAGTGCTCACGATTCCACGTTGAACGCAAAAGAGATGATGCCGCGGCATCATCTCTTTTTTATTTACTTCACTTCAAACTGCTCGGCCTCGGTCGATCCGGCCAGTGCCGTCGTTGACGACTGGCCTCCGGAAATGACGAGTGACACTTCATCAAAGTACCCGGTTCCGACTTCGCGCTGGTGACGTGTCGCCGTATAACCATGCTGCTCCGCCGAGAATTCAGCTTGCTGCAACTCGGAATAGGCAGCCATCCCGCGGTCTTTGTATCCGCGTGCGAGTTCGAACATCCCGAAGTTGAGCGAGTGGAAGCCCGCGAGCGTGACGAATTGGAACTTATACCCCATCGCACCGATCTCTTGTTGGAACGTTGCGATTTCCTCGTCCGACAGCTTCTTCTTCCAGTTGAACGAAGGTGAGCAGTTGTAAGCGAGCAGTTTGCCCGGATATTTCGCGTGAATCGCATTTGCGAATTGACGTGCCTCGTCCAAATCGGGCTCGGACGTCTCGCACCAGACGAGGTCAGCATACGGTGCATAGGCCAGACCGCGCGCGATGGCCTGCTCGATGCCTGCCTCGGTGCGGTAAAACCCTTCCGGTGTCCGGTCGCCGATGATGAACGGATGATCGATTGGGTCGATGTCGCTCGTAATCAAATTCGCCGCGTGGGCGTCTGTCCGGGCGACGATCACCGTCGACACCCCCATGACGTCTGCCGCGAGTCTTGCGGCAATCAAGTTTTTCACAGCTGTCTGTGTCGGTAGCAACACTTTCCCGCCGAGATGTCCGCACTTCTTCTCCGACGACAGTTGATCCTCAAGATGGACACCGGCTGCCCCCGCCTCAATCATCGCTTTCGTCAATTCAAATACGTTGAGCACACCGCCGAAACCTGCCTCCATGTCAGCGACGATCGGGGCGAACCAATGCGTATCGCCTTTTCCTTCCGCCGTTTGGATTTGGTCGGCGCGTTGAAGCGCCTGATTGATTCGTTTGACGACGCTCGGCACCGAGTTGGCCGGATACAGGCTTTGGTCCGGATACATGTGTCCCGACAAGTTCGCGTCGGCGGCAACTTGCCAACCGCTCAAATAGATGGCCTCCAGACCAGCCTTTACTTGCTGGATGGCCTGGTTCCCCGTCAACGCCCCGAGCGCGTGGACGTAGTCCCGCTCATGAAGCAGATTCCACAACCGCTCTGCCCCTTTTGTCGCGAGCGTATGTTCAATCAATACCGATCCCCGAAGTCGCATCACGTCTTCCACTCCGTATGGACGTTCGACCCCATCAAATCGTTCCGACTGTATCATTTCCTCAATTTGTGCGTGTTGTTCGTTCATATCCATTCCTCCTGTATTATATTAATTTTATTTTTAATCATTTGTTATATAACAGATAGTGCGTGCTTAATCCAAGTATGCGCAGCACTCGAGCGCCGACTTGAAGGACGAGTGTTCCATGCCGCAGCACCGACAGACGTTCTCTTCATCACGTTCTTCCGGTTTGCGGAACACGACGACTTCTTCGACTGGCTCTCTCATGATTTGAAGAGATCCGTCGGCCCGATCGAGGACGAGGCGCATCAAGTCGTTCCCGTAGACGAACGCCGTATTGGCGAGCATCGCTGTCGATTCCCCTGAGATGATGCGACGGACGACCCAACGTTCAATTAACTGTTCGCTTTCGATTTTTTTCGTTGTCATAATGATGCTCCTCCTTTTAAATTCGGTGCTATCGTCACTTGTTGTAAAAACTGTCGACGCCGCCGGTGCAAAATCGGTTCCGTATATCCGTTCGGCGACACGTCGCCTTCGAACACTAAATCTTTCGCCGCTTGATAGGCGATCGAACCCTCCACGTCAGGCGTCATCGGACGATAATGTGGGTCCGACGCGTTCTGCGCGTCGACGACACCGGCCATCCGGACGAGCGTCGCTTCCACTTGCTCTCGGCTACAGACGCCATGATACAACCAGTTGGCCACGTGCTGACTCGAGATGCGGAGCGTCGCCCGGTCTTCCATTAAGCCGACATGATGAATATCGGGCACTTTCGAGCAGCCGACACCTTGTTCGACCCAACGGACGACATACCCGAGCAAGCCTTGCAAGTTATTCTCGAGCTCCTCGTTCACGTCTTCGTCCGTGTAGTCTCGCGTGGCAAGTGGAATCTCAAGCAACCGACTCCGTTCCATCACATGATCGAACGAACGAGCGGTTACTTCACGTTGGACGTCAAAGGCGTCGACTTGATGGTAATGGATTGTATGAAGCGTGGCCGCCGTCGGTGATGGGACCCAGGCCGTCGTCGCCCCGGATCGGACATGATTGATTTTTTCGCGCATCATTTCGCCCATACGGTCCGGCATGGCCCACATTCCTTTCCCGATTTGTCCGCTTCGGTGGAATCCGGCGTCGAGTCCGACCCGGACGTTCGACCGTTCATACGCGTCGAGCCAAGCCGAGGCTTTCATCTCACCTTTTCGGCGCATCGGTCCGAGCGTGAGCGAGGAGTGAATCTCATCCCCGGTCCGATCGAGAAAGCCTGTATTGATAAAGACGATGCGCTCTTTCACTCGTTCAATGCAGTTCTTTAAATTGAGCGACGTCCGACGCTCCTCGTCCATCACACCGACTTTAATCGTGTGACGCGGCAGCTCGAGCACATCTTCAATCGCGTCGAACAAATCGTTCGTGAAGGCGACTTCTTTCGAGCCATGCATTTTCGGTTTGACGATATAGATCGAACGTTCGCGAGAATTTTGTCTAGCGTCGAGATGACGGCTCGAGATGAGCGCTGTGAAAATCCCGTCCAGGATGCCTTCCGGTACTTCACGCCCTGCCTCATCAAGCATCAAATCTGTCGTCATCAAGTGTCCGACGTTGCGAATGAATAAGAGCGATCGGCCCGGTAGTGTGACTTCACGTCCTTCCGGTCCGATATAGTGTCGGTCCGGGTTCAACTTCCGTGTGAGTCGTCTCCCGCCTTTCGTGAATGTCGCCTCGAGTGTCCCGTCCATGAGACCGAGCCAGTTCGAGTAGAGCTGGACCTTCTCTTCGGCGCACACGGCTGCGACCGAGTCCTCACAGTCGATGATGGCCGATAACGCTGATTCGAGCTCGATATCGACAAGTCCCGCTCGATCGGTTTGTCCGATTGGATGGTTCCGGTCAAACTTCAGCTCGACGTGAATCCCGTTGTGGACGAGCAGGAGCTTCTTCGGATCACTCGCCTCCCCAACATAGCCGACGAGACAGTCGTCTTGAAACGAGACGCGCTCCCCATTGATGATGGCATACGGCCTGCTCTCTGACACGAGATAGCCGTCCGCTTCCGCATGCGAACTGTCTCGGAGCGGGAACGTGTCGTCGAGAAACTGTTTGGCGTAGGCGATGACCTTCGCCCCCCGTTCCGGATTATATCCAGCCGTCGACTCCTCGTCCGTGTCGATGACGTCCGTCCCGTACAAAGCGTCGTACAAGCTGCCCCAGCGAGCATTCGCCGCGTTCAACGCATAGCGCGCATTATCGAGCGGGACAACGAGTTGCGGACCAGCCTGCACGATTTCTGCGTCGACGTTCGTGACGTCGATCGTAAAGTCGGAAACGATTGGCTCGATGTAGTTAATGTCTTGCAAAAACTGCTCGTATTGGTGCTGATCGAAGGTTGGACCATGTTCCTTGTACCAGTCCTGTAACAGTCGTTCGTATGCTTCTCGTTCTCGCAACAATGCCTCATTCCGTTCCGTGAAATCGTCTAAAATTTGACCGACCCCATCCCAAAACTCTTGCTGTGAAGCCTCTTCGGGCAACACCCGCTCGGCAATCAAGTCGACAAGCGCACGATGGACACGATATGTGCCGATGCTTACGTATTGTTCCAAGCCGTCACATCCTCCCTTTTAATTGTTATATATCAGTTGAATATAATATAGACTATTATATAACAGTTTGACAACAGTTTTTTTGAATCTTTTTATTTGCCTTCTCTCTCAAAACCGATTACGATACATTGTGTGACCTATCAACGATTGATTCATCAATTAGTTTTAAGGAGGATGTCTCATGCGCGACGCCTGTTCGCTCAGCGACGAAATCCTTTACCACGTCATCACCGTACAAAAAGAACTCGCCCAACTGTTCGATACGGAAATGGACGGACTCAGTTCGACCCGCTTCGACATTTTGAGCAATTTGCATCACGTCGGACCGTTACGTCAACGTGAACTGCAACAACGGGTCGGAGTCGACCATGCCGCCATCACGCGTCACTTGAAACAACTCGAGACACAGGGCTTAATCATGCGCGAACGATGTCTTCAAGACAATCGGGTCATCTTTGTCGATTTGACGGATGACGGTCGCGAACGGATTGCACATTGGACCGAGCAAAAGAAGTGCTTATCGGACCGACTTTTTGTAAACATGAAGGTAGAGGATCAACAACAGCTACTCGAATTGTTAAATACATTACAAACCAACATTCAACACGAAAGGAAGACCCTTATATGAACACGACTACACAAAAAGACTTTATGGAGATCGTCAAAGGACGCCGCTCGATTCGCATCTATGATGAGAACGTCAAAATCTCGAAAGAAGAGATGACACAAATCTTGGAGGAAGCGACGACGGCTCCGTCTTCACTCAACCTACAACCGTGGCGCTTCGTCGTCATCGATAGCGCGGAAGGCAAAGACACGCTCCTCCCGCTCGCAAGCTTCAACAAACGCCAAGTCGAGACGTCATCTGCCGTCATCGCCATCTTCGCCGATTATCAAATGGCCGATTACACAGAAGAGATTTTCGATACGGCCGTTGAACGTGGCCTCATGCCTCCAGACGTCCGCGACCGCCAAGTCGACATGATTACAGGCATTTTCAAAGACGCGCCGAAAGAATCGATCAAAGACAGCATCTTGCTCGACTCAGGTCTCGTCGCGATGCAGCTCATGCTCGTCGCCCGCGCCCACGGCTACGACACGAACCCGATCGGTGGCTACGACAAAGCGAACATCGCGGAAGCGTTCGGCCTCGAGAAAGAGCGCTACCTTCCGGTCATGCTCCTCTCAATCGGAAAAGCCGCGGAAGACGGTTATCAATCGGTCCGCTTCCCAATCGACCGCATCACCGACTGGAAATAAGCAAAAGCTCAAGCGCCTCGGCGCTTGAGCTTTTTTTATCCGATGTATTTGACGACCTCGTTAAAATCGCGGCGAGTCTTCGGCGCGAAGTCACGGGCCCGATGTCCGAACGCGACCATGACCGAGAGCGACCAGGCGCCTCGTTCCATGACGCCTTCCGAAATCAACAATTCGTCAATCTCAGCTTGATTGAACCCTTCAATCGGGCATGAATCGACACCGATTTGGGCGGCGGCCGTCATCATGTTGCCGAGCGGGATGTACGTCTGACGTTTAATCCACTCTTGGAACACACGCTCGTCGTCCAACAATCGATAATCTTGTTCTTGGAACTCACGGACACGTTTTACGCGAAGGGCGTATTCGTCTTCCGTCCGCCCTTGGACGTCCGTGACGATGTGACGGATATAGTCCGAATCGTAGCGCATCGCTTCAGGCGTCCGCGCCAAAATCAACACGAAATGGCTTGCCGTCAACGCTTGTCCTTGCGCGCCCCAAGCATGGTCTTTAATCTTTTGGAGCAAGTCTTCGCGACGAACGACGACGAACTGCCACGGCTCGAAACCGAACGAACTCGGTGACAAACGGCCCGTCTCCAAGATGAACTCGAAATCTTCCTCATCGATTTTTCG
Source organism: Exiguobacterium sp. J17977 (assembly GCF_018616375.1). Lineage (GTDB taxonomy): Bacteria > Bacillota > Bacilli > Exiguobacteriales > Exiguobacteriaceae > Exiguobacterium > Exiguobacterium mexicanum. Next base: position 70,213 of record NZ_JAEQBB010000005.1, read on the forward strand.
GTCCGCGTCGAACTCTTTCGTCGCTTGACGCCAACGATACGCGTCTAAAATATCTTCTTTTTTCACGATTCTCCACTCCCCATTCACCAAGATGACTCCATCATATCAAAACGATAAATGAGAAAGCGCTCATGAAGATTCTTCAATGGTAATCGGACATCCTGTACGTAGCGAAACGGCGTCTCATCGTTCAGAAAATGTAAGTACTCATCGGCTGGATAATAGAGGATGAGGTCGACCGGACGCGGCGTTCGCTCGACCGAGTCGATGATGTTCGCGACGACCTGGCGGAACACGTTCACCGAGAAAGGGTTAAAGAAGTAGAAACGGTTCGCCTCAACGGGCACCTCGAACTGTTCGGCGTAGCCGCGAACGAGCTGAACACTGCCACGCGTCCGATGTTTCTTGGCATAGTTCATCCAATTCGCAAGCGCCGCCTCGTGGAAGCCCCCGTCCATCTCGACACCGATGGCCCGGACCCGAAACGTATAGGCGAGATAAAACGGGAGCCGCCCCTTCCCCGAACCGAAATCGACGACCGTGTCCGTAGCGGCGAGCGGGTAGGCGTCGCGCAACAAGTCGAGCGCCTCATATGGGGTCGGTTCATAGCGATGGTATTCAGCCGAGGCCGGGAATCCTTGTTGCGGTTTCGCCGTCTCGATTTGAAGCAATCGTTCATAGTCTTGTTCAGTCATAAATCTGTCCTTTCTTAGATGGCGCTCTATTTACAGGCGGCAGACAATTTCCTCAGAAATCACAGCATCCTCAACGACATAAATTTGTACCTATAAATTTATCATATTCTGTCTCGAAAATGTGTCATAATACTTTTGTTATCCCCCACATAAAGGAGTAGAGCAACATGCAACATTATTTAGCCATCGATATTGGTGGCACTAGTATCAAATACGGAGTCGTCCAAGCCGACGGCAACCTCCTGTCGAACAAACACGTCCCAACCCCAGCGACGTGGGACGACCTGCTTGATCAAGTCGATGTGATTTTTAACGAAGCTACCGTCGAGGCCCCGCTCGACGGAATCGCCTTCAGTGCGCCCGGCTCCGTCGACTCGACGACCGGTGTGATTCATGGCATCAGCGCATTGCCGTATATCCATAACCGTCCGTTTCTACAGGCGTTCGAACACCGTTATGACTTACCGGTCACCGTCTTGAACGATGCCAATGCGGCAGCACTCGCAGAAGGATGGAACGGTGCCGCCGCATCCGCGAAACGCTACGCGACCGTGGTCATCGGAACCGGCATCGGCGGAGCGTTCGTCGACTCGAACGTCCTTATGGTCGGGTCGCACTTCCACGGCGGTGAGTTCGGTTATTGGATTCTCGACCCGTCTCTCCCCCATCCAGACGGGACGTGGAGTAAGATTGGCGCCACCGCCACTCTCGTCAAGCGTTGCAGCGAACAGCTCGGTCGTCCGCTCACCGGAAAAGACGTGTTCGCGCTTCAAACCAATCCGGTCATCCAAACGGAATTAGAGCGCTTCTATCGCTGGAACGCGATTGGCATGTACAATCTTCAATTCGGACTCGACCCGGAACGGATTCTAATCGGTGGTGGCATCAGTCGCCGTCCGGAAGTCCGGGACGGCATCAAGCGCCACTTGGATGCACTCTGTGACGCGTTCGGGACGTTCCGCATCGACATCGAGACATGTGCCCATTTCAACGAGGCCAACTTAATCGGTGCCGCACGGTTTCATATGTTGACGAAGTGAAAAAAGGGTTTCCACCACGAGTCTGTGATGGAAACCCTTTTATTGCGCGAGGCGGTCTTCATGGAGATGATGATACACCTCGTCTCGAATCGCTGCGAGCGTACGATCATGGACAATCATATGTTCCCGAATCGTCCGGTTGACACGCTCGTTAATCTGTCCGGCCTCCAAGTATCGATCCAACACGGGAAGGCTGAAGTCATCAATCGGCAAATAGGCGATGGGAATCACGGCGGATCCCGATTTCACAGAGACTTGCACGCCGTTCACTTCTGGAAAGAAATAAGATTCATAATACGGTTCGACGACCAATTCTGCTTGCGCCGCATCCCGGACTTCCGGAATCGTCGTGGGCAATGCGATGAAATACACCATTTGATCGAACGAGAATGAGACATCTTTCAATGAGACACCGAGCGTCGCAGCATGGCGTCGCGCTAGGTTGCCGGTCACGAAACGATAACACGGTTGACTCGTCAATAAAATCGAACCGATAAAGGCGACAGTCATCATCATGACGCTAAATTCGGTCATAGCGGCACCCCTTCCCAACGACAAACTTGGTTTTTCCCTTTTGATTTGGCTATGTAGAGGGCTTGATCAGCACACTCAATCAACTGTTCGAGGGACTGTTCGTGAAGCGTGTGCTTCGATGCCACACCGAAACTGAGCGTCAACTGCCCGCCCGGCTGTCGCTCTCCATTTAAAAAGTTCGTCTTGAGCACGGCGCTGCGGATCGTTTCCGCCACTTGGGCCGCCTCAACCTCGTCAAACTGCGGCAACAGGACGACAAACTCTTCGCCACCGAACCGATAGGCCATCTGTTCATCCGGCACGCTTCGTCGAATGACACTCGCGAGTCGCGTCAATAACTCGTTTCCGGCCAAATGACCGTTCGTATCGTTGTAGTGCTTGAAATGGTCGATATCCATGACAATGAGTGACAGCTCGTCCGTTTCGCACTCCCGGAACAAAACGTCCAAATCTTGTTCGAATGAGCGATGGTTTTTCAGACGCGTCAAACCGTCACGAAGTGCCAACGTCTCGATGCGCTGGTACAACATCGTTTGATGGAGCGCGAGCGAGGCTTGCTCCGCAATCGGGCGGACACTGTCAATCTTTTGAGGGGTGATTGGCTTTTTATTGACGACGTTATCGATGACGAGGAGTCCGTAAGGGATGCCTTGATGGTGGAGCGGAAAAATCGTGCACTCATCCATTTGTAAATCGGTATGTAGCATCCGCAGCACCGGGTCGTCAGTGATGCTCGCATAGACATGGAGCGGTCGTCCTGAATCGAGCGTCTGTTTGAACAGGTGGTTGCTATGAAACGGGATCGTCATCTTTCGAATCCGTTCGTTCAACTGTTCATCGTGCGTCGAGTCCGTCTCCTTCTCATCAATCAGTCCTTGAAGGTCAATGTGTTGTTTAGTAATTTCTTCCCAAATCTGAAAGCCGTCTTCTGGATTCATCGGTCCCGTGCCCATGACTCCGTAAATACTATCTTTTTCTAAATCTGCGAAGAAGATAATCGACCGGTTGAATCCGAGCCCGTGCCCGGCTGTCACCGATGTCAAAATCGTTTGCAGCAACCGGTCCGGATCGAGCGTGTCTTGCATCGTAAAGCTGACTTCTCGAAACACGTTCAATTGGCGAGAACTCGCCGTCAGCATCCGTAACCGTCCCGACCGCTCTCGCTTCAACTGTTTGACGTAGCCGAAGAGCAATGCGGCGCCTAATCCGAAAAAGATGTAACTGAGTAACAAGGGGAACGACAACGTCCCGGATTGGCTGTACACCAAGAGCCATCCGACCAAAATGGCTGTCATCATGCCTTTCCAGTGAAAGCAGACGAGTCCCGTCATAATCAATAACAGTACGGACCAATGCAAATCATAAAAGTCGAACAACACCCCGTGCCAAATCACGACGAGACTGCTCGTCCCGGCCAGTAGCCAGCGATTCAGGGCGGGGGTCGTCATCAATCGGAGGACGTTGAGGACGATGGTGATTAGGACGATGCCGCCAATCAATAAGCCATAAACCATGGTTACCCCTCGTTTCATTGAATCATCTATACATTTGATTATAAATCGAATCGTTGAAGGCGGGACCGGATTTGTCCAATCACTGACCAAACTTTTAACTTCCTTGAAGGATTTTCCATAAGATGTCGAACGTCTTTAACTCGACCTCTCGTATGAGTGATTTCACATAATCCTTTCGTTTACTTTAGTGGAGTAACGTGGAATGATGGAATTAACTATCCCATTTAAGCGAGGTGGAAGCGTGACCCGTACCGAACATCTAGAAGCTACACGGATTTTACAACATCTATTTAACGCGTCTTCCTTCGTCGGAATCGACTTCGGTTCCGGCCCAAACCATCATCTACTCTACTTTAAACGAGACGGCGACGAGTCATGGCTCTCGATTGAAGGACCCTGGTACGTCCATTCATCCGGTCCGTCGTTCAACGAAGATGAACAACTCCAACACCTCGTCGGACTGCGCCGTGAACGCGTCCGCTCCGTCCGTTTGACAGAAGACACCCCCAACCTTGAACTGACATTTGAATCTGGATCGGTTTTGTTTGTGAACGGCTATCATGAGCAGTACGAGAGTTGGCAGGCCGGGGACGCCCGCCCGCTCGGAGGCGAACACTTTTTACTCGTCGCCATGCCTCAAGGAGACTTGGCCGTCTTCGCGGAAGATGACGTCTGATGGCAGCCTGGACAGAGATTCTCACGTATATGTTGATTGCCGGTGGCGTCAGTCTCGCCATCATCGTCTTGCGAAAAGTCACGAAGTCATAAGAAAAGAGCGGCCGCGGCCGCTCTTTTCTTATTTCACCGTCTCGTCCTCGAACAAGCTCGCCCCGTTCGTCTGAATGACGTCTTGATACCAGAAGAACGAGTCTTTCCGTGAACGTTCGAGCGTCCCTGACCCGTCGTCGTGCTTATCGACGTAGATGAAACCATAACGTTTGCTGTACTCCCCGGTCGATGCGCTGACAAGGTCGATACAGCCCCAGCTCGTATAACCAATGACCTCGACACCGTCTTCAATCGCCTCCACCATCGCTTTTAAATGGTCACGCAAATACTCAACCCGATAATCGTCATGGACCGAACCGTCCGCTTCGACCTTGTCATAAGCCCCGAGACCGTTCTCGACGATGAAGAGCGGCAATTCATAACGCTCGTACAGTTTGTTTAAGATGACGCGAAGTCCCATCGGATCGATTTCCCAGCCCCAGTCGCTTGCTTTCAAGTAAGGGTTTTTCACACCGCTCATAATGTTCCCGGCTGCCTCGTCTTCCGTTTTCTCCGCTTTCTCGGTACGCGACATATAGTAGCTGAGTGAGAAGAAATCGACCGTGTGTGCTTTCAGCGTCTCGAGATCGCCGTCTTCCATCACGAGTTCAATCCCGTTCTCACGGAAGAATCGTTTCGCGAACGATGGATATTCACCGCGGACGTGAACGTCGCCGCAGAAGAAGTTCATCATGCGCTCGGCGTCATGCGCGTACCAGACGTCTTCCGGGTTCGAGCTGTACGGATAGACCGGCGCCGCGATGAGCATGCAGCCGATTTGCATCGACGGGTCGATTTCGCGCGCCGCTTTTGTCGCGAGCGCACTTGCCACGAGTTGATGGTGCAACCCTTGGTACGTCAACTGCAACTGGTCGTCCCCTTCACGGATGGCCATCCCGAGACTGAGCATCGGCATGAATTGGGCTCCATTGATTTCGTTGAACGTGAGCCAATATTTGACCTTACCTTGATAACGTTCGAACAAGACACGGCTGTATCGCTCGAAGAATGTCACGAGGCGGCGGTCACGCCAGCCACCGTATGCTGTCGCCAAGTGAAGCGGCAGCTCGTAGTGCGAGATGGTGACGAGCGGCTCAATCCCCTGCGCGACGAGCTCATCGATGACGCGGTCGTAGAACTTTAGACCTTCCTCGTTCGGCTCAAGCTCGTCCCCGTTCGGGAAGATGCGCGACCACGCGATCGACATGCGGAACGTCTTGAAGCCCATCTCTTTGAAGAGGGCGATGTCCTCTTTGTAGTGATGATAGAAGTCGATGCCTTCATGGTTCGGGTACGTGTACTCGTCGTGCAACTCGAAATCAAATGTCGGATCATGGATGATTTTCATCCGGTCTTTGCCGCCCGGCATCACGTCCGCGATCGACAGTCCTTTGCCGCCTTCTTGATATCCGCCTTCAAATTGGTTCGCCGCTGTGGCGCCACCCCATAAAAAGTTTTTCGCTACTTGTTTCATATCCATTTCCTCCTTTTAGGCTAAGACGCGCAAGACGCCGTGGTTTGGTTCGACGATGCCGACATGTGTCGGCAAGACATCTAAGTAATTCCCTGTATTCGTGACAATTACCGGGGTAATCGTGTCGTAACCGGCTTGAGCGATGGCTTCTAAATCAAATGTCACCAACACGTCGCCTTCGGTCACTTGTTGTCCGTCTGTGACGAACGATTCGAAGTGTTTGCCCCCGAGCTGCACCGTATCGAGCCCGACGTGAATCAATACTTCGACACCGCTATGCGACCGGAGCCCGATGGCGTGCTTCGATTGATAGACCGTGACGACTTCCCCGTCGAACGGCGCATAGACGACGCCTTCCGTCGGCATGATGGCAATTCCTTTCCCCATCGCGCCGCTCGAGAACACTTCATCGCGAACGGTCTCAAGTGCGACGACTTCCCCTTTGACCGGTGAGGAGACCGGTGTACCGACGTGATCAGTCAAGACAGGTGCTGATTCGACACGCGGCGACGTTTCTTCCGATGCTACTTCTTTATGGAATGCGAACGTGAGTCCGAACGAGACGAGCGTCGCAACTGCCATCCCAATCAACGCACCATAGAATGTCATATCAAGGCCCGTTGCCGGAATCATGACCGGGATACTGAACACGCCGAGACCACCCATCGCATAAGCGGCCGTCCCGAGCATACCGCCGACGACACCGCCGGCCGCGCCGCCAACCATCCCAAAGACGAACGGTTTTTTACGCGGGAGCGTCAATCCGTAAATCGCCGGCTCGGTGATACCGAACACACCAGCGATCGTCGACGAGGTACCAAGTCCTTTCGTCTTCGGGTCACGCGCCTTCAATGTGATGGCGAGCGTTGCCCCGACTTGACCGAATGTCGCCATGAGGACTCCGACGACGATCGTGTCCATGCCGACGACTGCCAAGTTGTTGATGATAATCGGCACGAGCCCCCAATGGAGACCGAACATGACGAGCACTTGCCAAAATGCACCGATGAAAGCGATGGCGACGACTGGACTGAGTTCATATAAGAACGAGTAGCCGCCGGCGAGACCTTGACTCGCGTATGTCGCGACCGGACCGATGGCGAGGAACGTGAGCGGGACAACAATCAAGAGTGCCATCATCGGGGTCGTGAAGTTACGGACCGCCTCATGCGTGTGTTTGTTGAAGAACGTTTCGACTTTCGATGACACGTACGCCGCCAAGATAATCGGAATGACCGAGGACGCGTAGCTCATCAAGACGACTGGCACCGTGAGGAATGAGAGTGACTCGCCCGCACCTTGTATCGCGACGATAGCCGGATAGACGAGCGCACCCCCGATAATCATCCCAATATACGGATTGCCGCCAAACTTCTTCGCTGCCGAATGGCCGAGGATGACCGGTAAGAAGTAGAAGAGCGCGTCGGCAGCTGCGTTCAAGACGATGTATGTGCCCATGTCTTGTGTCAGTAAGCCAAGGGCGACGAGAATGGCGAGCAACCCTTTCAATAGACCGCTACCGGCCATCGGACCGAGAATCGGGGTGAAAATCCCCGCAATCACATCAATCAACCGGTTAAAGACGCCTGTTTTTTCCGTATCGTCGTTCGATGACGTCTGGAACCCACCCGCCTCGACCACGTCCTTGTAGACGTATGGGACGTTGTTGCCGATGACGACTTGGAACTGGCCGCCGCTTTGGACGACCGTGATGACGCCGTCATGATTTTTTAACGCTTCAGGGTTGGCTTTCTGTTCATCTTTCAATTTAAAACGTAGCCGTGTCGCACAATGGAACACGCTTTTGACGTTGTCTTTGCCGCCGACGTGACGAATGATGTCCGCCGCGAGCGTTTTCGTTTGGCTCATACTGTTCACTCCTCCAATTTAGATAAAAAGAAAAACCTAAATGAACGCACACGTGAGGTGTCGTCATTTAGGTTTGGCCTGCTTCATCAGTAACCATCCTTAGGATCGTCGTTCTTTCATTAAGTTTTCGATATGAATCATCATATACAACCGCTCATCGGTTGAGACCTCATAATTGTACTTCGTGGCGATTAGGCCGGCGATTTTCTCGACACACTCGTAAGCGTCCGGATAGCGCAGCTTCACCATCTCGAACAGCGTCTCGTCGCCGCCCGGTTTAATCTGCTCACCAGAGGCAAGTCGTTGGACGAAATACTTCAAATGGGTCAAGAATCGTGAGTAGGCGTATGATTCTTCATCCAAATCAATTTGAAAGTGGTACGTGATGATGGTGAGGATCGCTTGGGTGGCGCGTGTCATCTCGGTGACGAGATGCAAATTTTCGCCTTTGGCGCCCGACATCGTCGCGTTGACGAGATGGAGCGCGATGGCGACCGCCTCGTCTTCGTCTAATTTGACGTCATGGCGTTCGTTGATGAGGGCGACCGCTTCTTTCCCGATGGTGAACTCGGGTCCGTAAAATCGTTTCACTTCCCAAACGAGCGGGTTTCGAATGATGATTCCATCCCGATACCGACTGAGGGCGAAATGGATGTGGTCGGCGAGGGTCACATATAGCGAATCATGGACCGACTTCTCAAGCCGCGTCTCCGCCAACTTGACAATCTCTTTGACCGTATCCATCTCCGCCGCCGGCATCTCATTCAAAAAATGAACGAACCGTTCGTGGCTCTCTTTACTCTCGAGCGTAAAGACTTTTTCAATCCGCGCTTGATCAATCGCATCACCTGGACGTTTTTGAAACGCAATCCCCCGTCCCATGACGACTTGCTCTTGACCGTTCGCTTGAATGGCCACGACGTTGTTGTTGAACACTTTTGAAATCTGCATGGAATCAATTCACCTCCGCTCAAGTTCGAGTGAAAAGAAAAAAACCTAAATTCACACCGGTCCGCCCAATTTGGATGATCGGCATCAATTTAGGTTTTGCCTGCTTGACCAGTAACAATCCCAAAATGGATTTTCTTCTTCTCGCTACTAGCATACTCCCTTGAAATCTTGACGTCAACATAAAAATAAAACGCTTACACCGTGACCGTTTTCACTCGAACAGGATGCGTTGCATCCGTTCCGGTGCCGCTAGAAAGTCACGCATGACACGGACGTGCTCAAGTTCGTCGAACGTCGTCGGCTGAAGTCCCGTCTCGACTTGGAGGATGTCGGCGTCAGGATACGACATGAGAATCGGCGAATGGGTCGCGATGATGAATTGACTACCCGACTGGACGAGTTCATGCATCCGCGCGAGCATCGTCAACTGTCGCATCGGGGACAAGGCGGCCTCGGGCTCGTCCAATATATAGAGCCCGCCATCCCGGAAACGATGGAGCATGAGCGACAAGAACGCCTCTCCGTGCGATTGCTCATGGAGCGATCGACCGCCGTAGGACGCATAGAACCGTTCCGGGTCGGGAGACGTCCGGGCAATCTCATCCACATAGCTCGACAGTTGATACGCCGTCTCGGCCCTGAGGAAAAATCCGTCTTTTGGCCGGTAAGCGCCCCGAATCGGACGGAGCGCCTCGAACAACGGGCTATGCGTTGCCTCGGTCTCGAAGCGGAACGTCGTCGCCCCACCTTCCGGATTAAATCCGGCGGCGATGGCCATCCCTTCGACCAACGTTGATTTTCCGCTCCCATTCTCGCCGACCAAGAACGTGACCGGCTTCGTCAGCGTCAGTTCATCAAACCCATCAAAAATCGGTAGCGAGAACGGATAGCCGGGTTGTTCGATGCGATCCCGTTCCAAGCGAACGCCCCGCAAAAATAAGTTTAGTCCCATTCGATCCAAAACAGCGCCCCCTCTCTCGACTCAATCCCGTATGACAGCCCTTGTGCCTCGAGCAACAGCTTATTGATAGCCAGACCAAGGCCGTGCCCGTTCGAACGGTCGCCTTTCACATACATGTCCCAGATGTTGGCGCGCATCGATTCTGTGATGCCCGGTCCGTCATCCTCGATTTCAAGCCGTCGCTCAGTGAGCCTGATTGTAATCACACCGCCAATCGGACTCGCATGATATGCGTTCTGAAGAAAGTTCGACAGGATGCGCTCCATCGCCAACCGGTCCGCCTGAACGACCGCATCCTCGACGAGTTCAAGTGTGACCGTCACTTGCTTGTGCCGGAACCATTCCTCCATCCTGGCGACGGTCGCTTCAATCAATTCATTCATGTGGACGGACTCAATCGTGAGCGCCAGCTTGCCTGCCGACAATTTCGAGTACTCGAGCATCTGGGTCACGAGCCGGTCGATGCGATCGACCTCCTCGGTCATACTGCGTCCCGTCGCGGCCACATCTTCTTGTTTGACGACACCGAGCTCGAGCATCTCCGCCTCGTTTCGAACGATGGCGAGCGGGGTGCGGACGTCGTGTGTGATTCCGGAGATGAACGTGTTTTGCAGTCGCTCTTTCTCTTCGAGCGACGTGTTCATTTGACGGACGGCTTCCGTCAAATCACCAATCTCGTCATCGGTGACCGGTGGCAATGTGAAATCATGCCGACCCGACATGATGGACGCGGTTGCCTGTTTCAGCTCGATAAGTGGGGATGTCAAACGCCGCCCCATCCAATATGTGACACCGACGGCGACAAGGAGCGCGAGTAAAAAGCCGCTGCCGAGAATGACGTATATTTGGCGAAACTGAGGATTCGACAGCGGGACAGGTGCATACGTCACGATTTGAACATCGCCTTCTTCCCGCAGGAACGTCAATAGCCGCATCCCGTTCACGCTGACCTCGTCCCGTTCGGACAATGCGTCCGGGTCAATCATCGGCGTCATCTGCCGACGCATCCTGCCTCCTCGCTCAAGATTGACCGCCTCCCCGTCCTGAAACACGAGGACATCAAGCTGTCCGGGGATGCCGCGTCCATCCACGAGAGCCTCGTAGACGATATCTGCCTCACGCGCTAATTGATCATAGCTCTCCGTCTCAGCGAAACGCCCAATCAATAGCGACGTCAGGCCGAACGTGAGCAACGCCATGACGACGAGCGGAAGGATTGCCGTCCAGAGCAGTTTCTTCATCAAACGGCTCATCGGACTTCCTCCAAGCGATACCCGACACGGTGCACCGTCTTCAGTTGCCGCTTCATCGTCGGTGATTTGTCGCGCAACTGTTTGACGTGCGTATCGACCGTCCGCGTATCCCCGGCGAACGTGTAATCCCACACCTCGTCGAGTAGACGGTTGCGATCGAGCGCTTCTCCGCTATGCTTCAAAAAGAAAAGTAACAACTCATATTCTTTATTGGTCATCCGAATCGCTTGCCCGGCGTCGGTCACCGTGCGTGAACGTGCGTCCACCGTCATGTCGCCGAACGAAATCTCGTCCGTCTGTTTGACGAGACGCTTCAGGCGAATCTCGAGTTCTTTTAACACGATCGGTTTGACCAAATAATCGTCAGCCCCGAGCTCGAGGCCGAACACACGGTCATCCGCCTCTCCTCGTGCCGTCGCCAAGATGATGGCCGGTCGCGGCTTGAGCGTCTTCAATTTCGGAATGAGGGTCCACCCTTCCCCGTCCGGCAGACGAACGTCGAGCAGGACCGCATCGAACGGTTGCTCGAGCTGTCGCTTCGCCTCGGCGAGCGTGCCGGCCACAGTGACATGAAACCCTGCGTACGTTAAAAAGCGGGCGAGCCCGTCCGCTAGTTTCGGTTCATCTTCGACTACGAGTACGTTCATCTTTATCGCCTCCACTCTCATTATATCGCATCGTGAAACGAACCCATCATTTCCCAAAGACAATTTGCAGAAACCTTGCAACTCCCTCACAACTTTTGAACGTCCCCGACCTACACTTGAAGTAGTAAAGGAGGAGATTAATATGAATTCATCTAAATTAGCCATCGCCTTGGCCGGCCTACTGGCCGTCTCAGGAACCGGCGTCTATGCCGCCACGAACGATACGACAACGACCGACGGAACGGAAACGACGACCCAATGCGAACGCGGAGAACGCGGTGAGCGGGGTATGTTCGGTGACCGGGCAGCCGGTCAGGCCGCTTTGCTCGAGGCGCTCGGGTTGACCGAAGCTGATGTGGAAGCAGCGCGCGAAGAAGGACAATCGCTTCCTGAACTCGCGGAAGAAACAGGGATCACCATCGAACAGTTCATCGAGGCGATTATCACTTCTCATGAAGCGAAACTTGACGCAGCCGTCGAATCCGGTGACTTGACGCAAGATGAGGCCGACGCGATTCTTGCCGACCATGAAGAACGTTTTGCTGACGTCACGAGTTACGACGACTTAGGCGACATGCGCGGCTTTGGCGGTGGACGTCACGGAGGCGGGCATGGCCCTCATCACGGTGGTCAATTCGGTGGCCCGAACCAAGATGAGGACACACCTGCAGCTGATGATAACGTCGACAATCAGAGCACCAATTCACTGTAAGCAAAAAGGCAACCGCGAGGTTGCCTTTTCATATGGCCAATAACAATAACGCGTATCCGATGAGCCCGACAGCGAACGCACGAAAGCTGCTGTCCCGTTCTTCTGGCAGCTCTTCTTTCATGACGTTCAAAATAATACCGCCGGCCAAGAACGCGACAATCATCGACAGCGTCACTTCATGGAGCGCTGAAAATGCGCCGACGCCCCACCCGGCAAGCACGGCCAACGACAACCACAATCGGCCTCGCCTGTCGTACGACTCCTGATGGTGATGCCTCAGCCCCTGGTCGACCGTGATGAAATGAATCCCCAATGCGACAAAGTAGAGTGTCATTGCCCATGCCGTATCGAACTCGCTCTCCGCGAGCACATAGCCAATGCTGAAGTTGTAGACGATGAACAGCGCCATGTGAATCCAAAACACGTTACCGTTGCCACGTTGTTTCATTTGCGTGGCCAATCGCTCCAAACCATAGAACACGGCCAGACCGAGCATGCTGACGACAAGGATATGATTCTCGATTGAAGCGAACAGGCCGCTCTCGAGATGTCCTTCGAGTTCTTGTTGATATTCGTTCAGTTCAGGCAAGAGATGAAGAAACACATACGCGACGGCGACTCCGCCGGCGAGTGACAGAAACCGGCTCCGCGGCGTCTCGCGCACGTGAATCAACTGTCCTGAAAAGTAGTGAATCAAGGCAAATCCGATGGCGAACAATAAACTTAACCAAAACATCCAGTCACCTCCGACACGTTACCCGTAAGCCGAACTGCTGTGATGACTCCCGGTCCTTGTTCCTTACCCGAGTGTCCTGCCGGATACACTCATTCGCCTCGTTCGGCCCGTTGTCGCGCCCGAATCTCTTTCTCGACGCGACGGAGCGCCTTCTTCGAACCGCGGGCAAAGTCGTGGGCTTCTTTCCGGTCCCGGTAATCGACGAATAACGTTTCCAGGTCATAACCAGCTGGATACAAGTCGAGCGCTTTCGCCTCGCGTCGAACTCGACGGAGCGGGTGCTCACTGAAGACACCGTCGACATACACGGTGACTTGGCGCAACGATTCGTCCATCGCATAGACGAGACCAACTTGATCCGTCTCGAGCAGGCGGACCCGGTCACCTTTCGCTAGCATTTGGTCAGGTTCGACGACAGGACGGACGACTTCTTGTGTCAGGCGCGTCGCATCAAGGAGCGACTGGTCATACGTCTTGTCGTGCATATAGCGGGCCGCCTGCTTCAAAATCGATTCGGGCAATTTCATTTTCCGGGCAATGAACAAGGCGTTGCTGTCGCCGGACTGCCCAATCAACAGCCGATACTTCGGTTCGAGCGTGTCCGGGTCGAACTGCATGGCCGCGTTCATGAAGTCCGGATGCGTCTCCGAATACGCTTTGATTTCCCCGTAATGGGTCGAGGCGACGACGAGACAGCCGCGCTTGTATGCCTCTTCTAAAATCGCGATGGCGAGGGCAGCTCCCTCGTTCGGCTCCGTCCCGCTTCCGATTTCATCGAATAATAGTAATGATCGCTTCCCTGCCTTCTGCATGATGCTCGCCACGTTATGCATGTGGGCCGAGAACGTGCTGAGCGCCGACCCCATATCCTGGTTGTCCCCGATGTCGACGAATACGTCGTCAAACGTCGAGATGTCTGTGTCCGGATGGGCCGGGATATGAAGTCCGCTCATCGTCATCAAACTGAGCAGACCGATCGTCTTCAAGACGACCGTCTTCCCGCCGGCGTTCGGTCCGGTGATAATCAGACCGCGGTACGTGTCCCCGAGCGAGAAGTCGAGCGGGACCGCCCGTTCGAGGAGCGGATGGCGGACTTGTTTCAAACGGATGTTTCCGACACCGTTCACGCGCGGGGCGATGCCGTCGATGGCTTGGCTATACTTCCCTTTCGCGAACACCATGTCGTATTGGGCGATGACGTCGAGTGTCGCCTCGATGGTCGGCAACGCCTCCGCCACCATGCCGGTGAGTGTGGCGAGCACTTGATAGATTTCGACCGCTTCCTCTGTCCGTTTGACGACGAGTTCCGCGTTCAGCTTCGCCACCGCTTCCGGTTCGATGAACACGGTCGTGCCGCGGCTCGACGTGTCGACGATTGTCCCGGCGACTTTGTGCTTATACGAAGCTTTGATTGGAATCGTGAATCGGTCTTGTTTCTTCGTCACAAAGCCGTCTTGAATCGCTTCCCGGTTCGCAGCGCTCTTTAAGAACTTGCTCAATCGCTCCTCAATCCGTCCTTCGAGAATGTCGATTTGTTTGCGGACTCGTTTCAACTCTTTGGACGCCTCGTCGACGACACGTCCCCCGCGAATCGATTGGATAATATCTTCCTCGATATTGCGCCACTCGCTCATCTCTCCGGCGTAAAGGGATAACAGCGGTGCAAAGAACGCCTGCTCGGCCATGAACCGCTTCAGTTTCCGGGCACCCCGGAAAAATTCGGCGACGGCTTCGAGTTCGCTCGCCTCGAGTTGGAGGCCCCGGCTGATTTTACCGATGAGCGGTTCCATATCGGATACCCCGATAAAGGGAACGTGTGACGTCGCGTCAAGAATCGCGCGTGCTTCCGACGTCTCTTGGAGCCGTTTTTTCACCGTTTGCAAATGGCTCGTCGGACGCTGGTTTCGCAACAAATTGCGTCCGAATCCGCTGATGCAGTAGCGTTCAACGTGTTGAATCAAGTCGTTATATTGTAGTTTGTCTAATGTTTGTTCATTCATGATGGAGTCTCCTTATTTTATGATGGAGATACCGCGCAAACAAAAAGCGTCGGCCGATGACGACCAACGCAAAAAGACAGACCGGTGTCTGGCAGTTTATGAAGGGCGGTATCTGTAACAGAACATGATGGCATGACAAAAAGACGTGTCATCCAACATTTTTCAGTTCGTTAGGCAGATACAACCTCACTCATTAACATGCAACACCTTTCTCATTCAGTTTCGCCCTAACTATACAACAGATTTTCGAAGAAGTAAAATTTCTAGAGAACGCTTTCAAATTAGGTCTTGATATCTATACATCGGCATGCTATCTTGAGGGTGACGAAACGAATAATGATCACATGTGACTGATTCGATCAGGCATGGGGTAAGACGAAAGGCTCACGCCACCCGTCTATACTCCATGCCTGTTTTGTTTTTTCACAATCATTTTTCAAGCGAAAGGATGATTTGAATATGTTATTGAATAAGTGGATGAAGAGACATACACTGACACTTTATGCACCCATGGAAGGAGACATCATTCCACTTGAGAAAGTGACCGACCCTGTCTTCAGCGAGAAAATGATGGGCGACGGGATTGCCATTATGCCTACGAACGGAACCGTGGTCGCCCCGGCTGATGGGACCATCGTCCAAGTCGCACCGACGAAGCATGCCATCGGGCTCCGTTCGGGAGACGGAGCTGAAATTTTGATTCATGTCGGACTGGATACGGTCGAGCTTGCGGGAAGCCCGTTCGATGTCTATGTCAAAGTCGGTGACACGGTCACGACTGGACAGCCACTCTTGACGGCCGACTTGGAACAAATCCGGCAAGCCGGAAAAGACACGGTCACCCCAATGGTCATCACGAACGGAGGCGCTTTGGAACAGCCATACGCGTTCCATGCAGGTGGCCCATCGCTTCCTGGAAAGACCGTCGTCGCTCAAGCGGAACAATGACTCCTCGATAGGAGGACACATGTTAAAAATCAAAAAGATTCTAAACAACAACGCGGTCATCGTCTCAGACGAGGGTGAAGAGAAAATCGCCATCGGACCGGGCGTCGCATTCAAGAAGGCACGCAACGATATCGTCAATCCGCATAAAGTTGAAAAACTGTTCGTCATGTCGGAGAACGATAAATTTCAACAACTACTGACGCGGATTCCAATCGAGCACTTCACGATTTCAGAAGAAATCATTTCGCATGCGGAAAAACGGCTCGAGACGACGTTCAACGAACACATCCATATCGTCCTTACCGATCACATCTCGTTCGCCATCGAACGCGAGCAAGAAGGCATCTCGCTCCGGAACAAACTGTTGAACGAGATTAAGATTTTATATCGCAACGAGTACGAGATCGGACTATGGGCGCTTCACCTCATCGAGGATAAACTCGGCGTCAAGATGCCGAAAGATGAGGCGGCCTTCATCGCGCTCCACATCCATACACTAAAAGTGAAGGGAGGTGATTTACGCAAGACGGTCAAACAGACGACAATCGTACGTGACATGATTCAATCGATTTCGAGACGACTCGATCTATCTATAGAAGAAGATGACTTATCCTATCAACGCTTATTAACTCATTTACGATTCGTCATGGATCGGGTCAACCATTACGATCACCATACGATCGACGAAGATATGCTTCTCATGATTCAAACGAAGTTCTCGTCGGCCTATGCATGTGCGTCTGACGTCGCCAACGAAATGGAAGACTTATACGGCATCGTCTTGCCCGAATCAGAGCTTGGTTATATCACGCTCCACATTCAACGCCTGCAAGATCAACACCATCAAAAAGGAGGACATTCACAATGATGAACTTTTTACAACGTCTCGGACGTTCCCTCATGTTGCCAGTTGCCGTACTTCCTGCAGCTGCCATTCTCATGGGGATTGGTTACTGGATTGATCCCGTCGGCTGGGGTTCTGAAAACATCGCCGCCGCATTCTTGATCAAAGCCGGTGCAGCCATTATCGATAACATTCCAATTCTCTTCGCAGTCGGGGTCGCCCTCGGAATGGCGAAAAACCGTGATGGCTCAGCCGCTCTAAGCGGACTTGTCGCCTTCCTCACGGTCACGACGCTCTTGTCTTCGGCTACCGTCGCCTTGTTCCAAGGTATCGACGTCGAAGCCGTCAACCCAGCATTCGGTAAAATTGCCAACGCGTTCGTCGGGATCTTGTCAGGGATCGTCGCCGCTCAAATGTACAACCGCTTTAGCCATGTGAAGCTTCCAGACGCGCTCGCTTTCTTCAGTGGTAAGCGTCTCGTCCCGATCATGACAGCGTTCGCGATGATTCTCGTCTCGGTCGCCCTCTACTTCGTCTGGCCGGTCGTGTACACTGGACTCGTCGGATTCGGGGAAACTATCTCGAAAATGGGCGCATTCGGTGCCGGCCTTTACGGCTTCTTCAACCGCTTGTTGATCCCGACAGGTCTGCACCACGCTTTGAACTCGGTATTCTGGTTCGATGTGGCCGGTATCAATGACATCGGTAACTTCTGGTCAGGTGAAGGCGAGAAAGGGATTACTGGACGCTATCAAGCCGGGTTCTTCCCGATTATGATGTTCGGTCTTCCGGCAGCAGCCCTCGCGATGTACCATACCGCGAAAACGAAACGGAAGAAACAAGCGGCCTCGCTTCTTCTTGCCGCGGCGTTCGCATCGTTCTTCACAGGTGTCACGGAACCGCTCGAATTCTCGTTCATGTTCCTCGCACCAGTTCTTTACCTCGTCCACGCGGTATTGACAGGGATCTCCCTCTTTGTCGCGGCGACGTTCCAATGGACGGCCGGATTCGGCTTCAGTGCCGGTCTTGTCGACTTTGTCCTCAGCTCACGGTTACCGCTCGCGAACCAGCCGTACATGTTGCTCGTTCAAGGTCTCGTCTTCGGTGCCATCTACTACGTCATCTTCCGCTTCATGATCGTCAAGCTCAACTTGGCAACGCCAGGCCGTGAGTCAGACGAAGCGGTTGACGCGGTCGCAACGGAAACGACTCCTGAAGGCGAAACGAAGACGGCTCCAGTCGCTGCCGGCGGTCAATATTCAGCGATGGCAGCGATGATTTACGATGGTCTCGGTGGCGATCAAAACGTCACAGGCATCGAATCGTGCGTCACGCGCCTTCGTGTCGATGTGAAAGACATGGATACGGTCGACCAAGCCCAAATCAAGAAAGCAGGCATCCCTGGTATCAAGGTTGTCAGCCCGAACCACATTCAAGTCATCGTCGGAACGAACGTCCAATTCGTCCTCGAAGAGATTGAAAAACTCCGGAGCCATCGCGCCGGGTAACTGACGAAAGCCACCTCGCGCGCGAGGTGGCTTTTTACATGCTCCGCAGTCTGGCAATCCGTTCAGCCGGGTTCGGGTGCGTCGAGAACAGACCGCTCAGCTTTTTCTTGAGCGGGTCTGAAAAGTAGAGCGACGCCGAGGCACGTGAGGCTTCCTTCACCGGTGTCTGGATATTGGCGATTTTCTCGAGCGCCGATGCGAGCGCATCCGGATTACGCGTCAATTCGGCCCCGCTCGCGTCCGCCAAAAACTCACGATTCCTTGAGATGGCCAAGTTAACGAGCGTGGCAATGAGCGGTGCGAGAATCAACAACACGAGCCCGACAATCATAAAAATCGGGTTTTGGTTGTTGTCGCGGCGGCCGCCGACGCTCCGGAAGAACAGCATCCGCGACCCGATATCACTCATGATGGCGATGACCGAGACGAGGGCGAGCGTCACTGTCGCCAGTCGTACATCGTAATTTTTGATATGAGCGACTTCATGGGCGATGACGCCCTCGACTTCTTCTCGCGTCAACTGGTCGAGCAGTCCGGTCGTCACGGCGACAGCTGCCTTTTCTGGTTTCAGGCCGGTCGCGAACGCGTTCGGTGACGCATCGTTGATGATGAAGATGCGCGGCATCGGGACACGCGCGACCATCGCCATATTCTCGACGGTGTGCCAGAGAAACCGGTGCTGGTCGACCGAAGTGATCTCTTGGGCGTGGTTCATTTTCATGACGATGTTCGTGCTCGACATGATGACGATTCCGATATAAAACAGCGAGAACACCGGCGTGAAGATGAGGCCTGGGAGCGGGTCACCATAATTCAAATACGAGATGACCACCCCGACGCCTAAGACGAGAAGGACGAATCCGGCCACGATGAACACGGTCTTGATTTTATTTTTGCGAATCTGTTCATATAAAATCATCGTCGCCACTCCAATCCATTAGAATGAAACACGCACGTTTTCGCGTTCTTCTTCACGAGCTTCGAGCATGTCGCGTTTTTCGAAGTTGTGAACGGAGGCGATGATGTTCGTCGGGACCGATTCGACTTTCGTGTTATATTTCATGACCGTATTGTTATACAACTGTCGTGAGTAGGCGACTTTATTTTCGGTCTGCGTCAGTTCTTCTTGGAGCATCTTAAAGTTCTCGTTCGCTTTCAAATCTGGATATGCCTCACGGAGAGCGAATAAGTTTTTCAGCGCACCGCTCAATTGATCGTTCACTTCCATCTGTTCTTGACGGCTCGTCTTCGATCCGAGCTGATTCCGGAGCTCGACGACTTTCGCGAGCGTCTCTTGCTCGTGTTTGGCATAACCTTTCACCGTTTCGACCAAGTTTGGAATCAAATCGTAACGCCGTTTCAACTGTACATCAATCTGTGCCCACGCCTCGTCGACCCAGTTTCGATATTTGACAAGTCCGTTGTACATCGAGAAATAGACGAACGCCAAGACAACGATAATCCCAATTGCGATAATCCAACCCATTTCGACACCTCATTTCATGATTTTCTCCTGTATTAATTCCCTCTCGTCGTATACCATAAGCATAACTTAGGAAAATATAGTAAATGATTCATATCTACAGTGAGCTTCCTCACGATTTCATACAAAGGAGTGTCACGATGTCGATTCCATCTATCGTCGTCGCTGTGAAGGCAGTGATTGTGCAAGACGACCGGCTCCTTATCATTAAACGGGCAACCGATGATGAAGTCCATCCTGGCACGTGGGAGCTTGTCGGCGGCAAGCTCGATTTTGGCGAGACGCTCGAACAGGCGCTAGAACGGGAAGTATTCGAAGAAACTGGGCTACGCGTAACGGTTCAACACTTACTGTACGCCACGACATTTTTGACCGACTCGAATCGTCAAGTCGTCCTGATGACGTACTGGGCTCATCCCGTCGCAACAACCATCACTCTCTCTGAAGAGCATAGTGATGCCAGATGGGTGACGGCTGATGAAGCACGACAGATGTTACTTCAACCGATTCTCGATGATTTAAATTCACATGACGTATGGACCTTGATTCAAACAAAAACAATCAACTGACAGGAGTGCTTGCTATGCTTGTGACTGACCTCGATTCCCGATTGACTGAATTATACGAAGAGATGGTGTCGCTTCGACGCCACTTCCACCAACATCCCGAACTCTCGTTTGAAGAACGGGAGACACCGCGGACGATTGCGGCCTATTTACGTGAGCTCGGGCTCGACGTGCGCGAACACGTCGGCGGCAACGGTGTCGTCGGACGAATTCAGGGCGGAGACGGTCCGACCATCGCGTTTCGGGCCGACTTCGATGCGTTACCGATTCAAGATTTAAAAGACGTTCCGTATCGCTCAAAAGTGAACGGCTCGATGCACGCCTGCGGCCATGATGCCCATACGGCGACGTTGCTCGTCTTGGCGAAAGCCCTTACGGAAATCGATCTTCCCGGAGATGTCGTCCTCATCCATCAGTTCGCGGAAGAGCTCGCACCAGGCGGGGCCAAACCGATGATTGAAGACGGCTGCCTCGACGGGGTCGACTATATTTATGGTTCTCATATTTGGACGCCACTTCCATTCGGCACGGTTGGTGTGAAGACCGGACCAATCATGGCGGCGGCCGACCGGTTCGAACTGACCGTCAAAGGCAAGGGAGGTCACGGAGCCATCCCGCAACACACGGTCGATGCCGTCATGGTCGGAACCAATATCGTCAGCCAGTTGCAACAAGTCATCAGCCGTCGCATCGACCCGCTCGAACCGGCCGTCTTGACCGTCGGGACGTTCGTCGCCGGTCAGGCGTTCAACGTCATCGCCGACGAGGCGAAGCTGTCCGGCACGGTACGGACGTTCACCCCGGAGACACAGACGCGCATCATCGCCGAGATGGAGCGCACCATCGCCCACATCTGTTCGGCGAGTGAGGCACATTATGAGCTCGAGTACATTCGCGGTTATCCCGCTGTCATCAACCATGCGACCGAGACGGATCATGTGCGTCGCAGTGCCGCGCGTGTCGTCGGGACGAATGGTGTCATCGAGATGGCACCGCTCATGGTCGGAGAAGATTTCGCCTACTATATGCAACACGTCCCCGGCAGTTTCTTTTTCACAGGGGCCGGCAATCCGGAAGTCGGTGCCATCTTCCCGCACCATCACCCCCGGTTCGATGTCGATGAACGAGCGATGTTGCATACTGCCCGCATCCTCATACAGGCGGCGTTCGAGACATGGAACATGCACAAAAAAGAAGACTGACGCCGCGCGTCAGTCTTCTTCTGTTTGATCAGTTAGCATCGACACGAGTACTTGGTCGACACGTTTTCCGTCCATATCGACGACCTCGAACCGGAGTCCGTACGCCTCGACGACATCCCCCCGTTTCGGGAAGTCGCCGAGCGAATAAATGACGAGACCGGCGAGCGTGTGATAGGAATTGCGTCCTTCATCGAAACGATTGTCTCGAATCCCGAAGGTCCGCTTCAAATCCTCGATGCCGAGCAAACCGTCGGCCAAATACGAGCCGTCTTCACGGCGCACGACTTCCGGTGTCTCTTCTTCAATCATCACTTCGCCGACGATTTCTTCCAAAATATCGAACAACGTGACCATTCCAAGGAACCCACCATACTCATCGAGCACGAAGGCGATCTCGACGCCATTTTTTTGCATCATCTGCAAGACTTGGCTCGCTTCTCGCTGTTTTGGCACGACGAGCGGTTGTTTGATTCGTTTCAAAATTTGCGAGGGCTCCCGAAGCGTCGGTAACGTCAAAATATCACGGACATCGATATAACCCACGAATTCATCGAGCGTATCGCGACCGACCGGGAGCTTATTGTGTTTACTCTCATAAATCGATTTCTTGATATCGTCCATATCATCTTCGAGGTCGACCCATTCGAGCGTCGTCCGCGGCTGCATCAACTCATAAATCAACTGGTCATGGAACGCGAAGACGCGCTCGACCTGTTGCACTTCTTCGTGGGCGAACGCCCCTTGTTGGGCCCCTTCGAACAAGAGTTGTTTAATCTCGAGCTCTGTCTCGCCACTCGATTGCTCCGCTTTCAAGCCGAGCAATTTAAAGAGGAACAAAGTCGATTTCGATAAAATCCAAATGAACGGTCGCATCACTTTGCTGAACACGTCCAGCGCTGGAATGATGGCCATCGTCACTTTTTCCGGTGCCACGAGGGCAATTCGTTTCGGCACGAGCTCACCAATGATGAGCGACAAGTACGTGATGAGCGTGACCACGACGACGTAACCGACGGTCGGTGCGTATTGGGCACTCATTCCGAGCTCCGCGAACAATTCGCCGAGCGGTGCCGAGAAACGCGCACCCCCGTAGGCCCCGTTAATGATCCCGATTAACGTGATTCCGACTTGAACCGTCGATAACAGGTCGGTCGGATCTTTTGAATACTTGAGTGCAATCTCTGCGCTCCGTTTGCCTCGGTTCGCTTCGACCTCGAGTTTGGCCGGTTTAGACGAGATAAGCGCGATTTCCGTCATCGCGAAAATCCCGTTCAACACAATCAAGAATAAAACAATCAGTAAATCGATTACTATGGAAGAATCCACCGTTTTCATCACCTCTACGTATATTTCGTACTGCTTCCCTCTCTATCCTATCAGAGATTCGTTATCCACCTGTACCCGTTTTGCTCAAGAAAAAAGCCACTTCAACGTGAAGTCGCTTCGTTTGAGCTTTCTTGCTGAAGTGCCGTGGCTTGTGACTGTTTGAATACGATGACACCGAGCAACAGCACCATCAGTCCGATGACCTGACCCGGTGATAGTGATAACTGGGGCATTCCGAACGCGCCTGTTAAATCGACACCGAGTGCCCAAATCAATTGAGAGACGAGAATGATCGACACGGATAAAGTAGGTCCGAGCAATTGAATGCTTCGCATGACACAGAAGACGACACCGACACCGAGCAAACCGCCGAGCGCGTAAATCGGAGAGATGTCTAACAACCCTTGCAGATTACCACCAAATAGAACAAGCGGCACGAGCGAACCGAGCAATCCGACGATAAAGACAAGTACCGTCGTCGCCCAGGCTCCCAAATAAACGTTCATTTTTGCATTAACTGCCGCTTGGACACTAATGAATGCCCCGGCCACTGCCGAACAGATGATTCCTAATATCATGAACTGCCTCCTTATTCGTACAACATGCCATTGGCACGTTCTTTTAATCGAGTCGCATCTAAAATCGTCACTTTCGTTCTCGTTTTCTCAACAAGTCCCTCGTTTGCGAACGCTTGTAACGTCCGGTTCAAGTGGCGATAGCTCGTTCCTAGCCATTCCGCGACTTCTTTTCGCTTCAACTGACTCATCTCATCTTGGAACAACGCATTCCCTGATTCGCTGAGTGAGACGAGATAACCCGCCAACCGTTCTTCGAGCGTCGACATGAGATGGTTCGATGAGGCGTTCGCCTCGATGAACAATTTCTCAGACACGCCGCGAAGAAGGTGCTCCGTAAATTCAATCGTCCGATTATGTGTGCGCAATATGTCAAACGGGATGCGCAGACACGTCACCGGGCCGACCGTCTCGACCGTGTGAAGCACGTTGCGTCCGCTTGCATATTCGATATCCCCAATCAACGTCGGGGCCATCTTTAAGCGTAGCAAGCGCAACTTGCCTTCCTCACTTAACGTATAGATTTTGACACGTCCCGACAACACGACGAAGAGTGACTCAATCGGGCTGCCATTTGTGCAGAGCATCGCCCCGGACGGATAAGTCACAATCGTCGACGCCTCTAACGTTTGCCCTGAAAACAGATGGGCCCATCCTAAGCGATGTAACGCTGCTTCTACTTTCATCTGGCTCCTCCTTACGTGAACGTGTAAATCCCAATCCCGATGACCATCAACGCGAGCCCCATGATTTGACCTTGGTTGACCGGTTTCTGTTTCACCCCGAACCATCCGTTCACATCAATCAAGAACGCTCCAATCAATTGGGCGACGAGCAAGACACAGATGGCCCATGTGACACCGAGCTGTTGAATGGCTGTCAATTCCCCGAAGACGACGAAGACTCCGAACAAACCGCCGAGGCTGTAATACCAGGGCACGCGCCGAAACGCCGTCAAATCCGCATCCCGTTTGAACGCATAAATGAGGAGCGCAAGCACGAGCCCGACGAGATGAACGACCGTGACTGACAACCAGGCGCCGACCGCGTAACCGAGCTTAGCGTTAAAAATACCTTGCAACGCGATGAACGTGCCCGAGAGCACGGCAAATAAAATTCCCAAACAATTCCCCTCCTATCTCCTCGTCTGACTGTACGTGAGATGGAACGCTTTGAAAAGGACATATGTCCGAAAAAAAGACAGCTTAGAAATGATTCCTAAGCTGTCTTTACGATTATCCAAGCAATTTGACGATTTCTTCGCCTACTTTTTCAGATGACTGCGGGTTCTGACCCGTGACAAGGCGCTCGTCCACGGCTACGTTGACGGCCCAGTTGTCAGCGTTATCGAACTTCCCGCCGTTCTCGCGCATCGCTGATTCAAGTAGGAACGGAACCGCTGAGTCGAGCTGCATCTCGCGCTCTTCTGCGTCCGTGAATCCTGTCACGCGCTTGTCCTTGACGAGCGGCTCCCCGTTGCTCAACTTGACGTTGACGAGACCGACCGGGCCATGACAGACGGCCGCGACGACGTTTCCACCTTCATACGTGTCACGGATGACACGCTGTAGCGTCTCACTGTTCGGGAAGTCGACGACTGTCCCATGCCCACCCGGAAGGAAAACCGCGTCATACGTGTCATCCGCCACTTGATCAAGTCGGGCTGTATCTTTCAATAGATGTTGCGTATCCAACACCTCTTGCGGCAATTCGCCCTCTAAGCTGTTCGCATCGATTGGCACGTCTCCACCTTCGATGCTCGCCACCGTGACTTTATAGCCTTGCTTCTCGAATTGAAGATACGGCGCAGCGAATTCCTCGAGCCACAGCCCTGTCGCGTGACCGTTCTCTAATTGATCGGCAGACGTCGTGACAATCAGTACATGTTTAGACATTGAAAATTCCTCCTTCTAAATTAAGCATACGAAAGAGTTGTTCCCGCTCTGGTCCCATTCAAACCTCTGGACCTGCGACGTCGGTCTTTTTTTGACCTGGTCCGATTTTGGAAATGGCGTCCGCCTGCCAATCATCTATACTCATCACATAATGGCAGAAGGGAACGATTGTAATGAGATACGTACTCGATTGGGGATTTCTCGCCGTCGCCGTCTTGATTTTGTTACTCGTGATGAGTAGTGGGCTGTGAACGATGTTTAGGTTGGATTCACGGAGCTGTCACAAGGATGACTGTTTGAAGCTATGGTTGAATCGGGAACAAATCTACTGTTGCCCTATCGCTACCGTTACTTCAGAAAGGATGTTGAATATGTCAGAACGTGTATTTATCAGTCCAGCCAAGTACGTGCAAGGCAAGAATACAATCGATCGGATTGGGGACCATGTCGGTCACTTCGGGTCACAGGCACTGCTCATCGCCGATGACATCGTCTGGCGCTTGATCGGCGAGCGGGTGACCGATTCACTTAAAGCGAGCGGTGTCAACGCGGAGAAGGCCGATTTCGTCGGAGAGGCTTCTCGTCACGAGATTGAACGGATTGCCAAAGCGGCCGCGGAGAGCCACACCGCCGTCGTCATCGGGATGGGTGGCGGCAAAACGCTCGATACGGCTAAAGCCGTCGCTGACGAACTAGACGCCCGCATCGTGATTGTGCCGACCATCGCTTCGACGGATGCGCCGACGAGTGCTCTCTCCGTCATCTATACGGATGAAGGGAACTTTGAAACGTATCGATTCTACAAAAAGAATCCAGATTTGGTCCTCGTCGACACGAAACTGATTGCTGAGGCCCCAGCCCGTTTCCTCGCCTCAGGAATTGCCGACGCGCTTGCGACATGGGTCGAGGTTCGGAGCGTCCTCGCGTTTGGCGGAAAAACGATGGCGGGCGGTGTCCCGACCATTGCCGCAGAGGCGATTGCCAAACGCTGTGAAGAAGTGCTATTCGATTACGGGATTCTAGCTTACGAATCCGTAAAAGCCAAAGTCGTCACGCCGGCACTCGAGTCTGTCGTTGAAGCGAACACACTCTTGAGCGGTCTCGGATTCGAGAGCGGAGGACTCGCCGCAGCTCACGCCATCCATAACGGCTTCACGGCCTTGCATGGCGACATTCACCACTTGACGCACGGCGAAAAAGTCGCCTTTGGCACACTCGTTCAACTCGCCCTCGAAGGCCGGACGCAGGAAGAGTTCGACCGTTACGTCGCCCTCTATATGGCGCTCGATTTGCCAGTCACGCTTGAAGATGTGAAGTTGAAAGATGCTTCCCGCGAGGATATCTTAAAAGTTGGCCAAGCCGCGACCGCAGAAGGCGAGACGATTCACAGCGGATTCGATGTGACCCCGGAACAAGTTGCCGATGCCATCATCGCAGCCGACCGCTACGCCCGCCTGTATCAAAGTAAACGTTAAGTAAACACAGAACGAGGAACGGCTAGTTGAGCCGTTCCTCGTTCGTTTGTTTACGGGAGACAAAGGAAAGCGCCACTCCGAGTGCCATACAACTGACCGTCAAGACGAAAAACGTCAATTGGTTCGCATAAATGATATTCGTGAACTGATTCCATCCTGACGCATAGGCCTCGTTCTCAGAAGCACGGATGCCCGCGCGGAGCGAAGCGGCCTGCCCAACGTTAATATAGAGACCGACTCCTGCCATGACGAGACTGCCCATCACGAGACCGATTCGCGCCAAACGGTGCACCGACGCGACGGTGCGCCAGGCGAGCCGAACCGTGATCCACATGAACAACAGGACGAACGGCCAACCGACAAGCAAGACGAGCACGTACGGATTCCCCTCGCCCGCTGGTTGCGTATAGTCGGCGGTCATCGTCTCACCGAGTTTAAAGAGCACGAACGTAATGAGCGTGATGATGAACCACGCTTTAATTAATTTATCCATGACAACACCTCATCCTCAGTATAGCAAAAAAACACCATGCGCTTTCGCGCATGGTGTCCGGTCAAGCTTTCGGACGAACGGCATAGTAAATCAAGATGACGAGCCACGTCCAGACGCCGGTGAAGATCCCGATAATTCCGATGATGAAGAATCCGAGGGGAATCATCGATTTCGTCCGATTGTAATCTTTCCACATACTCGATAGCCCTTTGATGTTGAAATACAAAAAGGCAAAGAATAGGACAAGCAGTAACAATGGTAAACCAAAAATGAGTTCCATATGTGCTCACTCCTTTCGATACTTCGATCCATCTCTTCCCTACACGATAAGTGTATCGTTTTTGGATTGCCGGCACATCGGGCTCAGGCAGTACACACTTCAGGTCAAGAGACGGAGACGATTTATCTCTTATTCCCTGATTCGTTATCTTTTCATCATTTGAAAAAAAGGGAAAAGAGAAGCACCGACTTAAAAGGAGGTCATCGTTATGAAACTCATCCGTGTGCTCCTCGTCCTGTTGCTCATCTTTCCCGTCATATCCACTTCCGCCGCAACCTCATCACCCCAGCCAGGCTACACGATTAAAACAACAAAACTATACTGGCGGGCCATGCAATCGTCCCCGGTCGCCAAGACGTTGTCTACGAACACACCTGTACGATATTCCATTTATAATCGCAGTTGGTCGAACGTCTATATCGACGGCACGCGCTACTATACCCCGTCGAGCAACTTGAAAGCCGGCATCCCAAAACTGGCGCCTGCGGAACGGATTCGACTCGTCAATAAACAAAACGGCCTCTCGAGCACCTATCGTTCGCGGCAACTTGTCACGTTGACCATTCCGACCGTTTACGCCAAAGGAAGCGAGCGAACCCTCATGGCCGCTGAAGCGGCTCATGCACTAGCGCGTCTCTATTACGCCGGGCGAAAAGAAGGCCACACGTTGTATGCCCTCAGCGCCTATCGCTCTTACACCAGTCAGAAATCACTCTACACGTATTGGGTCAACACGCGTGGCACGGCATACGCCTCAAAATATGTCGCCCGTCCTGGATATAGCGAACATCAGACCGGACTCGCTGTCGATATGACGAGTGCGCGGATGCAGATGGGACTCTATGCCTCGTTCGACCAGACCCCGGAAGGCAAATGGATGCTCCAACAGGCACACCGTTACGGTTTTATCGTCCGCTATCCGAAAGGCAAAGAAAAAATCACCGGCTACAACTACGAGCCATGGCATCTCCGGTACGTCGGTGTGAAAGAAGCGACGACGATGAAACAACAAAATTGGACGTTCGAGGAGTGGTGGGCCGAACGTTGACGCGAGCATCTCGGGCGAAGCATCAATCGTGTTCCATGTATAATGAACGCGTACGATATCGCAGAGGAGGACATGTGTATGTGGATTGTCATGAACAAACTAGACGTTGAAAAAGGGAAGATTGAGGCGGTCACCGCTCGTTTCCAAACGACGAAAGGCATCGAGTCGATGGAGGGGTTCGTCCGGATGCAAGTGTTGACGGATACATCGGATGAGATGAAAGATCAGGTCGTCATCATGACGACCTGGCGCGACGCGGCGAGCTTTGAGAATTGGCGCGATAGCGGTGCGTATAAACATGCCCACAAAAAACGGGACGACGGCACTTCTGAAGTGAAGCCCATCGTCCTCGGAAACACGGTCACTCAATATGAGGTCGCCATCGAGCACGGCGCCTCAACCGATGACGTATAAAATATCTTGTGGTCGGATAATCCCGAGTAACGGTTCATCTTCTTGTCCCGTCTCGGTAATGAGCAAGGCATCGAGACGAACGCCGTCCTTCATACTGATGAAATGATGGTGCGCCTCGATGACCGACGTCTCTTGCGCGATAAACCGATACCGCCGCAGGTGCGGGTCGTGTTGGAGTACGTGCTTGACTTGAACGCCTTCGAGTGACACATGCGGCCCGTCGACCGTTTCGGCGAGCCAACTGGTCACTCCTTTTTTCGTCAACAGTCCACGCCACGATCCGTCTTGGTTATAGACGGGGAACTGCGAATAATTCTTGTCTCGAATCTCGCCGAGCACGGCGACGAGCGAATCGTCAGCGTCGAACGTCGTCACGATTTTACGGAACAGCGGGATGACTTGACGCGGATGGAGCAGTTCTTTCTCCACTTCGAGAATCAAATTGACGATTGAGTCATGCGGTTCGGCGATGATGAAGTCCGGCTCCCGCCGTTCGTGGACGATGGCATTCCGCAATTGACTCATTTGATGTAAATCTTCCTTATATCGGTCGATAATCGGATTGTGTTTGGCGAGACGGTTGACCATGTTACTGAAACTGAAATGCTGGCCGTCCCCCATCTCTCGGCTCAAATAGTCTTCAATCCGGTGATACGATGCGATAAATTCTTCAGCTCGACTCATACATTCACGCTCCTTATCGCCTTTATATACCCTATTTTTTTAGTTTCGAGCAGGAAAGCGTGACCCAATCTCGAATCCACATTAAATCATCTATGAAATGGAGGAGGTCTCATGGCAACCCCGGTCTCACAAATGACACCGATTCCGAATAAGGACGCCTTCCGTTCCGGCATGCGTGCCGGTATTCCGGTCGCCGTCGGCTATATCCCGATCGCCATCGCCTTCGGTCTGCTTGCGAAATCATTCGATATGCCGAACATCATCACGCTTGCCATGTCCTTATTCATCTTTGCCGGTGCCAGTCAGTTCATCGGTGTTCAGTTGATTATGGCCGGTTCGATGTATTGGGAGATTGTCTTGACGACGTTCATCTTGAACTTGCGGCACTTCCTCATGTCGGCGTCATTGTCCCAGCGTCTCGAGACGACCTCGAATCGGTTTCTGGCCGCCATCGCGTTCGGTGTGACCGACGAGACGTTCAGTGTCGCCTCGACACGCGATGAGTCGACACGCGGCCACTTTGTGCTCGGGTTAAACCTGATCGCCTTCTTGGCTTGGAACGTCGGGACATGGATTGGCGTCTTTCTCGCCTTCGGGCTGCCCGCCTCGGTTCAAACGAGTATGGGCATCGCCTTGTACGCCATGTTCATCGGCCTACTCGTCCCATCACTCACCCGCAAACCGGTCATCGTCGTGGCGGCAATCGCCGTCCTGACACAAGCCGTCCTCTACTTCGGTGTCTCCCCATTGATTCCACTGTCGTCCGGCTTGAGCATCATCTTGGCCACGATTGTCGCAGCCGGAATCGGCGCTTTCTTATACAAGGAGGATGAGGCATGATTAGTCTGTTTTTGCTCGTCCTTGCCATGGCGTTCTTCACATACATTCCGCGACTCGTTCCGTTGCTGTGGCTCCGGGACGTCAAGTTGCCGCCGCTCTTGAAGCGTTTCTTACTGTTCACGCCTTATGCGGTGCTCGCCAGCTTGATTTTCCCGGGCATATTAAGTGCGACGAACAGTCTCACGTCCGCCTTAGCGGGTGGCGCGGTCGCCGCAGCGCTCGCCTTACTCCGGGCCAACTTGATGCTCGTCGTCATTGGCGGTATCGCCGGGGTGTATCTCGTTGAGACGCTCCTCTAACAAACAAGTCCGCCCAAATTGGGCGGACTTGTTTGTTTAGGCAGAGACGGCCTGACGTCGTAATTGAACGAACACGTCGACGAATGCGGCATCCCACTGGGTACCACGTCCGCTCTCGAGAATCGACAGTGCCTTTTCGACCGGCATCCCTGTCCGATACGGACGATCCGATGTCATGGCGTCATACGCGTCCGCAATCGCCATGATGCGACCGAAGAGCGGGATCCCTTCCCCGACCAATCCATCCGGATAGCCGCGCCCATCGATCCGTTCGTGATGAGACCGGACCCCGGCCATAATCGGTTGCAAGGAATCGGGCAAAGCGATTTGATTCAGAATGTGAATGCCGATGGTCGGGTGCTCTTGAATTTGGGCGAACTCGTGGTCCGTCAACTTCCCTTCTTTCAACAGCACATCATCCCGAATCCCGATTTTTCCGATATCGTGCAGCAACGCCGATTTGCGGAGCAGTTCAATCTGTTCGTTCGGCAACTGGAGTGCCTGCGCCAACTCGACGGAATAGGCGGCCACCCGCTCAGAATGTCCGGCCGTATACGAATCGCGGGCATCGAGCGTCGCGGCGAACAACACAAACAAACTATTCAGTAGCTGCTCGTTTTCCTTGTCCCGATACGTAACGTTCGTCACCATCTGGTTGAAGCCGGTGACGAGTTGGGCGAATTCATCGGAGTAAGGGTTGTCGATGGCGTCAAACCGTCCGGCATCCAATGCGGCGACCCCTTCGGTCAAGGCCCCGATTGGACGTTTGATGTTGTCATACAACAAAAAACTACTGAACGTCGCCACTCCGATGATGACGACCAAAATCAAAGCCGCCCACTGCCAATACGCATCGGCCTGTTCTACCGTCGACAGCTGCACCCCAGACGCCAGAATGAACAAGGCGACGGGGAATACCCCGATGACGAGCATGCTAATCAACAACTTCGTCCGGACGCTGATGGACCGATACGTCGCTTGCAACGGGCGCTGATATAGGCGTTGGCTCATCTCCTGTAACTGGAGCAACATCGGTTCCACCGACCGGTACGTCAAAAAGAATTCGATGAGCGCGTGTAAGATAGCAATCAAGATGGCGCCGAACGCCGCTAGCCCAATCAACCGATATGGAAGGTCAATCCAGCCTTGATGAATGGCAAACGCCGTCAAACTCATCGCTGGAACGGATAACCCGAATAAGTGCGGACCAAGAATCCGCCTCACCGTCAACGTCGGAAAATGACTCGTCTGATTGAACGCCTGTTGCAACGCCTCATAGGTCGGTGCATCCGTATGGAACACGTGATAGATAGGACGAATATGACGCCGATAGAGGAGTAATTCAAGCCCAATCATCGTCATGCCCGACATCCCCATGATGACGGCCAAGATGAGCATCTCGGCCTGGGACAGACTGAGCGTTTGAAAAATGAACAGTCCCCCGACCCCGAACACGGCGATGCCTGATCCCCATATGTAGTTCATGATGAGCGTACGTTGAAACTGTTTGAACATATATATGTCACCCCTGCCTTCTTGCCGATCTGTTTCTTATTATATCGACAAAAGTGACACTATTTTACAGCAAAACAAAACGGGCCCCTATACAGGGACCCGTCATTCACTGTTATGGACGAAGTGGACCTTCGTTGTCATCCAATGAACGGTTATCTTGATCTGGTGTGATATTGTCATGGAACGGGTTCGGTTCTGGGCCGTCTACGTTCGTCACATCAGATTGTGGAGCTTGGGGACGATTCGTTTCACGCTTCAACTCTTGTTTCGTTTGATTCGCTTCACGTTTCGACTGTTCCCCACCTTGTTTCGCCTGTTGCTTCGCAGCTTCGGCTTCTTGATTCATCTGTGCTTTTTCTTGCTCGAGACCTTCTTTCGATACTTCTGTCTCATCAATTCGTTTCTCCGCTTTCTTCAAATAGCGAGCTGCTGTCTCGCGTCCACCAAGACCGAAGGCAAGACCGAAGGCGAGGGCAACTGCACCGAGGATGAGCAAGAATGCCGTATTGACAATCATTGGCGCAATGCCGAGTTGGCTGATGGCCATGAAGAAGGCGATTCCAAGAATCGCGTACTTCGCGACGTGGCGCAAGACGCTCGGTTGGCCAGCTCCATCTACGAGCACGCTACCGACGAGACGCTCTGCCATGTTCGCAAGCCAGAAACCGACCGCCAAGATGACGATGGCTGCGATGACCATTGGCAAGTATGCGAAGATTGCCGTTGCGAGCGAAGCCATAAAGTCGAGGTTAGCGACTTGAAGTGCTTCTGATACGAACAACAAGATGATGATGATTTGAACAATCGTACCGATGACTTGTGCAATCGATGTCGATGACGTTGAGCGGCCACCGAGACCCATTTTGCTAGCGAGTGAGTTGACGCCCAAGTTCTCAAGGAGAGACACGACGACACCTTTCAACCACTTGGCAATGAACACACCGGCGAGAATCAAGACGATGGCCACGATGATGTTCGGAATCATCGCCAAGACGTCATTGAGCATCGAGATGGCTGGATCCGAAATTCCGCGAATATCAAGTGCTTCGAGCGCTGAAATCGTGACCGGAATCATAATCAAGATGAAGACGATTGTACCAACCGCTTTCGCAAGACTAGAACCTTTCACGTAGTCAGCTAAGTGAAGTTTCTCGGCGAAGCGGTTAAGACCTGCCGCTTCCAAGAATTTCGTCAAGATGTCACGGACGATTTTCGCAACGATATAACCAATCGCGAAGATGAGAGCCGCAGCGACAAGTTTCGGGATGAAGGCAAGGAAACTGTTCAACAAGTCTTCAAACGGTCCGCTGATGCCTTGCAAGCCAAGCGCATCAAGTACAGCCGGAAGAGCTAACAATAAAACAAGATAGAAGACGATATTGGCGACCGTGTCGACCCATTTCGTCTGATTGACGCTTGTCGACTCTTGGCCTGTCTTCTCCATCAACTTGTTCAAGTTGAGGCGATGACCTGCCATTTGAATCCCTTTCTTCAAGAGCGTGGCGATAATCCAAGCGACGAGCAGGATGAGACCCGCTTTGATAACGCCTGTAATCAAGCCAGAGAAGCCTGCGTAGATTTGGCTGAACGGTTGAGCAACAGCCGGTACGTTCAAGAATTCAAAGATAATTAAGAATGCGAGAAGCAGTACGCCGAAGAAGACGACTTTCGCGATGATGCGTTCAGGTGTCCACCGCTTTTCCTCTCTTCCAGGCTTTCCAGGTTCACCTTCTTGTTTCACCCCTACACGATCATCAAGGCGTGCTTTGCGAAGCGCTTTACGCGTCACGTTTTCAAGAACTTTCGCCAAAATGAATCCGACGACAAGAATGACCAAGGCAAGCAAAAGCTCAGGCAGCCATGACATGAACGTGTTGAAGTTATAAGTAGTATCGTTCATTTAACATCTTCCTCCAATCTCTTTTTGAAATGATTTCATTTATTTGACTCTTTGTATAAATACCAACATTTACATCTGCCTAAACCTCGCCATTTCCTATTCCTCTATAAATGATTCTCGGGAAAATGTTTTTTAGAAAATGTTTCTATAAGAAAGAAGTCGTGTCTTTCTCAGACAAATGTGATACGAATTAAAAGAAGAAGTCTTTTGAGGAGGAATCAAGATGAATATCGCTCTGATTGCCCACGATAAGAAAAAAGATGATTTGATTGTGCTTGTGAAAGCGTACGCGCAAGTGTTGAAACACCATCAATTATTCGCGACCGGCACGACTGGAAAGCGCGTCGCCGAGGCGACCGGTTTACCGGTCCATTGTTTTCAATCCGGCCCGCTTGGCGGGGACCAAGAGATTGGCGCCGCCGTCGCACGCGGCGAGATGAACATGATTATTTTCTTCCGTGACCCGCTGACGGCCCAGCCGCACGAGCCTGATGTGAGCGCCTTGATGCGTCTCTGTGACGTGTATTCCATCCCGTTGGCGACGAATATGGGAAGCAGTGAGATTCTTATCCGCAGCATCGAACAAGGTGATTTCGAGTCATTGACGCTATCGCATAACGACCCACCCCCGGAATAATCCAACTATGAGAAGAGAGGAATTTTTCTGAAACCACACGTATCGAACGACCCGGTCGTTCAACAGTTTTACGATCAAGTCCGAACGCACTTGTACGACCTGCTCCATGACGAGACGAAAGCCGATCGCCTGCTCGACAGTCTAGCGGGCTATATTCGACAAGCCGAAAAGAATGGACAGTCGCTCGACGGGCTGACCAAACAAGACCCGAAAGACTATGCCGTATTCTTAATCGAACAACCGACGACGAACGAGGAGTATCGCCGTCGCTACCATACGATGATTGAGGCGTCAGAAGAATTGAAAGCACATGAGAAAATTCAAGCAAATCGGGAATTCGACTGGGCCATCGATCGACTCAACGACGTCCAGGTCAAGCTTCAAGATGTCGAGATGCGAGACGTATCCTTTTTGGCCTATACAAAAATCGAGGCGATCAAATCGTCGCGTCGCGTCTGGAATCAATTCGGTTGGCTGCTCGGTATGATTTTAGCGTTCGCCTATGCGAATTTATTGCTCGTCATGGATGACGTGTTCAGTTTGCGCTTATTCACGGCTCCGGCCACGCCTTATCCGCTCGACTATTTCGGGTTTGTGCTCCCGGTGTTATTGACGGGTGCCGTGTTCGGACTTTTGACGCGATTCCGTCATCACTTTCAGACGTTAGGACGACGGATTTTGTTCGCCTTGCTCATCATTGCCGTGTACGTCGGATTCGTGTTGTTGACTCAACCCATCCTGTTCTCACTCGGGTGGTCGTTCTTGATTCAATTGACGCCTGTGTATGCACTCATCCTGCTCGCGATCAGTGGATTCATGGCCATGTGGACACTCGTCGAGTTCGTTTGGAAGAACACGCGATGCCATCTCGGAAACGAAACATTGATGATTTATTATTGATGACGCCATTCTCGCCTTGAGATGGCGTTTTTTGTTTGAACCTTTGCGAGAACGGAAATTACTAATAGCGTGACGTCGATTTAACAAATAAACGATTACGAAGGAGGCACAACATGTCGGATCGCAAAATCATTGGGTTATTCCATAACGAGCAAGAAGTCATGGATAAGGTGAATGAACTCAAACAAGCTGGGGAAGCAGAGAAAAACATGCACGTCGTAGCCAAGCGGGACGGGGAAATTTCTGCCTTGCGCTATCATACCGATGTGAACGCCGAATCGGGGATTCGTGATGTCAACTGGTTGGATCGCGTGAAAGCGTTCCTTCACGGAAGCGATCGCATTCGCGATGAGTTGCGGAACATGGGGCTTAGTGACGCGGAGGCGGAAGAGTATTACACGTCCATTGACGCCGGCAAACTGTTGCTTTACGTCGATAAGCATTCGTACGACCGCTATCCAAACATGTATAAAAAAGATAGTGAGCTCGACCATGACAAAGGGGAAGAAGCGGACGGCATCGCTTTCGATGCGAAACCGTTCAATGATCATGACGAAGAACCGCGCGGTACGAAAGAGGACCCAATCGTCCGCGGACATTCTGGCTTAGAGGACCATCGCCGACTATAAGGAGGAAAACGAGATGAGTGAGAAACGATTCATCAGCATGTATGACACGCAAGACGCGGCACTCGGCAAAGTTGAGGAGTTGCGGGCGAAAGGCTATAAAGACTCGGACATCTACGTCGTTGCCAAACACGAAGATAACGTCTCGATTTTACGTCGTCAAACGGACGTCCATACTGAAGCGTCGCACCATACAGGATGGTTCGATAAAGTCCGGGCGTTCTTGAGTGGACATGAGGATGTCCATGCAGGACTCCGGAACATGGGCTTGAGCGAAGAAGAGGTCAACCGTCACTATAGCGATGTCGAGGCCGGAAAAATCTTGATTTATGTGGACGAAGATTTCGAACGTCGCCACAATGAAGGACTGACGGTCGATTCGAAGCCATATAACGATACAAGACACGATACGAGCCATCAGGGCCACCATACGGCTGACGGTCTCGAAATCGATTCGACTCCATATAATGATCCAAATCGTTCGACCGATGGCACGGGCCGATCTGATCGTTCGCCTGCTTCCGACGGCTTGGAAATCGATTCTAAACCGTACAATGAATCGGTCGGTGATAATCCGAACCGGGCCGTCGATCCTGAACAGGATCGTTTGGACAAAGAGTCCGATATCAACGACCGCGAGAACAAATTGCGCGGACTTGACGATCGGGCACTTCGTAACGACTACGAAGACCCAGACAATATCCGTCGCTTCTAATACGTAAAAAAACCTGACCGCGGTCAGGTTTTTTTGTTACGTCAATCGATTCTTCGGCTCGTCCCCGTCGAGCACGTTCATGATGGCTTCCCGATTGAGCGCCATCATCGCAAGCCGCGTCTTAATCGAGGCGCTGCCGATATGCGGGAGCGTCGTCACGTTCGGGAGCGTCAAGAGGGGATGGTCCATCGCCACCGGTTCTTTGGCGAACACATCGAGACCGGCCGCCCAAATCCGCTGTTCGCTTAACGCCTCGTATAACGCTGTCTCATCGACAATCTCGCCACGGGCGACATTGATGAAGATGGCAGTGGATTTCATTTTAGCGAACTGTTCCGCCCCTAGCATCCCACGCGTCTCCTCGGTGAGGGGCGCGAGGACGATGACGAAATCGGATTGTTCGAGCAGTTCATCGAGTTCCGCATAAACGAACCCATACATCGATTCCGATTCATGGCGTCGCGTCCGGTTATGATATAACACGTCCATATCAAAACCTCTGGCGCGGCGCGCGACCGCCTCGCCAATCCGACCCATTCCGATAATCCCGAGCTTGGCCCGATACAAGTCCATGCCGACATAGCCCATCGGCGTCCACGACTTCCATTCCCCGGCCCGTAAATCACGCTCTGCTTCCCCAAGCCGGCGTGCCGTCATCATCATCAGTCCGAAGGCGAGGTCGGCCGTCGTCTCGGTCAACACGTCCGGCGTGTTCGTCACGATGATGCCGCGTGCTTTGGCCGCCTCGATATCAATATTGTTATAGCCGACCGCCAAGTTCGAGATGACCTCAAGATTTGGAGCCTGTTCAATCAATTCACGATCCACCGTGTCACTTAGCATCGTCCAAAGCGCATGTGCCGATGCCGCTTCTTCCACTAACACGTCGCGCGGGACACTCTTCGCTTCTTCCTCCCACATCCGGACCTCGTACTTGTCGCGCAGCGGTGCCACAGCCTCTTCCGGTAATCGTCTCGTAATATAAATTCGTTTCTTCATGTCGTTTCCCCCTTTTGTCTCGTCTCGACCAGTGTATCAAACCGGTTCGATCAAGACTTGTTTTTCGTCACTGGATTTTGTTCCATGAACTTTTCGAACAACGAGCCGAAGTCGCTGTCGAGCAGTTGCTCGATTGTTTTCGATGAATCCATCGCGTTCCGATAAGCGACTTCGTTGAT
This sequence comes from Exiguobacterium sp. J17977, assembly GCF_018616375.1. Lineage (GTDB taxonomy): Bacteria > Bacillota > Bacilli > Exiguobacteriales > Exiguobacteriaceae > Exiguobacterium > Exiguobacterium mexicanum. The sequence goes on from NZ_JAEQBB010000005.1 coordinate 108,718, forward strand.
GGCGAGGCCGATTGCCCACGTGATGCCTGAGGCGACAGTCGCATTGATGACGCTCGCCGCCGCGTTCGCTCCCGGGAAGAACTTCATGACGTTCAGTAGAATCGTCTTCGAAAGCGCCCGGCCGATTTGCGGGATGATGGTGCTGCCGATTAATGTCTTCAACATATCGTCGTTCGCTTTCACGCCCCAGTAGCGAAACAAATGAACGCTCATCGTCACTTGAATCGGTGTGAGCGCGATCGCATCGGCGAACGGGAGCGGTACAGCAGCGGCCGTTCCGGCACTGGCGACATAACCCGAGATGATTCGGTTCGCCTTCTTCCGCTTCAATTTGAGCATCGCCTCACTCTCGGCATGAATCTCCATGAGCAGTCCCTCTTGGAGCGAATGGTCGAGCTGTTCGACCGACCACGTGACGAGACGCTCCCAATCGAGATGGGCCCGTAATTCCGGGTCGTTCAATAGCTCGTCGGCGACGCTGACTTGGAACACAGCCTCTTCGGGCACCACATCCACGAGTTCCTGTCGGAGAGCCGCGAGCTCATCCACATCGACTTGGTCGATTTGTGTCAACAGGACAGCGACCGATGTCGCTTCGTTCAACTGTTTGATGAGCGCCCGGTCGAGCGGGGTGACCCGTTTCATCGAGGCGTTGATGACGTACCAGACAAGATGAATCTGTTCGGCCGCCCCTTTCGTCTGGGCCCGCTCGACGAAACCGATGACTTCATCGGCATATGCTTGCTGCCGGTCGCTCCCAATCTCATATCCTTCACTGTCATAGAGCACGATTGAAATCTCATCACTCATGAACTGATGAATCCCTCGCGTCACCGGCTCACCGGCGGCCACTTTCGTCAAGTCGCGGCCGAACACGTGGTTGACGACGGAACTCTTGCCTGATCCGGTCGCTCCCGCGATGAAGATATTCGGTTTTTTGACTTTTCCGCGCAAGCGGTCGAGCTCTTCCTTCAAATCGTACGTATCAAAATTGAATGGGGTCTGTTTATCCATGTCCGTTCCTCCTCATTGATTGAGCGTCCGGCCGAGCCGTCGCATCTCTTCCTCGAATCCGCGGTGCACGTCCAGCTCAATCGTCTGTTTGACCAGCTCATACTGCTGATTGACGGCTTTCTTGATGCCACGCTCCGCCGTTCTCCGTTTGAACGCCCAGTAAATGAAATGGACGCCCGGAATCATGCCGAGCACCATCTTTCGGACGGTCCGGTTGAATGAATAGTCAAACCCGAGCTCGACCCGACGTGTTTTAAAGACGAGGTCGGACGGGGCGCCGACGAGCGGATAACGTTCCATCAATTGAATATAATGCCGCACGCCTTGGGCCATCGCCGCCTCTGTCGTCTCAGCGGCCGCTTCGAGCGTGCGTTCCAAGTCCTTTTCGATTTGGCGGGCTTTCCAGCTGATCATCACTTGCGGAGTGATCATGCGAATCGTCTCAGCCGAACGATAGCTCCGGGCACGCCACGCCTCCAACTCGGTCAACAAATGATGCGTCAAGTTGTCCGGCAGTTTTCGTTCGACGTCTTTCCAAAGGTTGGTCCGATTGCGTTGCCATACCGCTTCATAACCGATGTGCGGCACGACTTGTCCGCCGAGCAATTTCTTTTCGACGCTGTTGACGCGAATCATCGCATCTCGCGAGATGTCGAGTTCGCGCATGAGCACGTCCTCCATCGCTTCTGCCTTCTCGACGCTCATCGCACTGTCCGGGTTATAGTTCGTCAAGATAATCGTGACGTTGCTTCGCTTCGCGTAGAGCGGTTTGAGAATCGATTCGAGTTCGTACGCCTCGACGCGCCCCGAGTTGATCGAGAGTAAATAATAGATCGTATGGAACCAGTCGGCGATATCGAGCGCGCCTTCCCGCTTGTTGACGATGGAGAGGACCGCTTCGTGCCATTCGTCGGACCGGTCCGCTTCGAGTCCCCACGTATCGAAGAAACGGAACAGAATCCCGCGCTCGAGGTCGTAATATTCATATTCGTGAAGCCCTTCGGCCGTCACCGGGCTGCCGGCACGTGACTCGGCGACGTCACGCCCGTAGATGTAATTTAAAAAAGCGCTCTTCCCGACCCCGGTCTTCCCCGCGATCAAAATGTTCGAGACAAGCCCCGTGTTGTCCATATGGTTCCCCCTGCATTCGTTATATAATAACCATTATACTAAACGGACACATTTGAAACGTCCGACGGAAGGATGAGACCGATGCTGCATCATGTCGAACTGTACGTTTCCGATTTAAATAAGAGCCTGAACGCGTGGGACTGGCTTCTCACCGAGCTCGGCTATACCGTGTACCAACAATGGGAATCCGGGCGCAGTTACCGCTTTAGTGACACGTATCTCGTCTTCGTCCAGACCGAACTCGACTATCTCGAACCGCCCTATCACCGCAAACGGACCGGATTGAACCATCTCGCCTTTCATGCCGAATCATTGGAGCAGCTCGAGCGGTTGCGTCCAGAACTCCCACGCCACGGCTTCATGGAACTCTATGCCGACCGCTTCCCGTATGCCGGTGGTCCAAACTACATCGCCCTTTATTTTGAAGACCCAGACCGGATGAAAGTCGAACTCGTGGCAACGATGTGAACGATTACATTGTTACCCTTTAAAAGTTTGTGAAAACAATTGCAAACTTTTAAAAGACCTCCTAGACTTAAGTTGTCTAAAGGAGGCCGTGTTCAAATGGAAAAACAAGCTGTCGAGTATATGGAAGAAACCGCCTATAAAAAAGCGACGCTGTTGCGTCATGCGTTCGGTCACTACGCACTCCGCTCCATCGTCGCCGGGTTTCTAATCGGGATTGGGGTCGTGTTTGCCTTTTCGGTCGGTAACATGTTCATCGATGTGCCCGGGACGATGCTGTTCGCTGGGATGAGTTTCTCGGTCGCGCTCGTCTTTATCGTCTGGATGGGCGGCGAGCTGTTCACGAGCAACACGATGTATTTGTATACGGGCGCGAAACGCGGACGTGTCGACTGGCGTGATTTGACGGCCGTCTGGGGCATCAGTTGGATCGGTAACCTCGTCGGTGCACTGTTCCTCGTCGGACTCGTCATCGGGGCCCACAGCATGGGTGACGTCGACGCCGACCACCTGTTGTCGGTCGTCGCTACGAAAAAGATGGGCGGTGAGGCGTTAGCGATTTTCTTGAAAGGGATATTGTGTAACATCCTCGTCTGTATCGCCATCTTCATGCCGCTGAAAACGAAGAACGATGTCGCCAAAATCATGCTGACGATGCTCCCGGTCGTCGTCTTTTTTGCCGCCGGCTTCGAGCACTCGATTGCCAATATGGGCATCTTCGGGCTTGCGCTCTATTATGTGCCATCCGAGGCGATTAACATCGGTCTCGCGCTGCATAACCTCATCTTTGCCACGCTCGGCAATATCGTGGGTGGCGCCTTGTTCGTTGCCGGGACGTACGTCCATTTGAACGCCAAGCCGACCGAAACGAAAGTCGAATCGATTCGTCAGAACGCATAAAAAAGACAGGGGCCCCGATGCGCAGGGCCCCTGTTGTTGCTTATATGTTGAGATTAACCTTTTGTCGTATCGGCAGCAGCCGCTTGGACCGCACCTTGTGCAACTTCTTCTTCTTCGACGTCCCAACATTCCGTGTTCTCAATCCCGAGTTTACGGGCCGAGAAGCGTGGGTTGAGGCCTTGGGCGCGCTGCTCTTCGTAGTCACGAAGGACTTTGAAGGCGACGCCACCGAGTAACGTGATGGCTGCGATGTTGATTAACGTCATACCGGCCATGAACAAGTCAGCCAAGCTCCAGACGAAGCCGAGACTTGCGACTGCTCCGATGAAGACGAACGCCATTGTCGCAAGGCGGAAACCGAGAACTGCGTTTTTGCTCTTCTTGATGAACTCGATGTTTGTTTCACCGTAGTAGTAGCTACCTGCGATTGAACTGAAGGCGAACAAGAAGACACTGACAGCTACGAACGCTGGCGCCCATGATCCGATTTGTTCGCTCAATGCGTTTTGAAGCATAACGATTCCTTCTCCGTTACCGGCAGCATAGCTGTCTGAGAGGAGGATGATGGCTGCTGTTGCCGTACAGACGATCAACGTGTCCAAGAAGACGCCGAGCGCTTGAAGGAAACCTTGTTTCGCTGGGTGTGAAACTTCAGCGGCTGCTGCCGCGTTTGGTGCCGAACCCATACCTGCTTCGTTCGAGAAGAGACCGCGACGTACACCCATCGAGATGGCTGCTCCGACCGATCCACCGAACGCTTGCTCAAGGCCGAATGCGCTCTGGAAGATTAATGCAAAGACGCCTGGGATTTCTGTGATGTTGACGACGACGACATAACCTGCGATGGCCAAATATAATCCAGCCATAATTGGTACAACAATCGCTGAGAAGTTCGCGACACGGTGCACACCACCGAAGATAACCAATCCAGTCAAGACGACAAGGATGGCACCACCGACGACAGCGTCGATGCCGAACGCGTTATCAAACGCGGCTGCGATTGTGTTCGATTGAACCGAGTTGAAGATGAGACCGAACGTCACCGCGATCAAGACGGCGAAGACGATACCAAGGGCCCGGTTGTTGAGTCCTTTTTCAATGTAGTATGCTGGACCGCCACGGTATGCGACGTCATCTTTTACTTTATATACTTGAGCGAGCGTGCTCTCAATCATCGCAGTCGCTCCACCGAGAAGCGCGACGATCCACATCCAGAAGACTGCTCCTGGTCCACCGACCGTCACGGCGACGGTGACACCGGCCAAGTTACCAGTCCCGATACGCGTGGCCGCACCGATGAAGAACGATTTCATTGAACTGATGCTCTTGCTGTCTGTGGCCTCTGGTTTTTCAGTAACGACCCGGAACATTTCTTTTAAGTAACGGAACTGCATAAAGCGTGTCCTCACTGTAAAGTAAATCCCGGCTCCTACGAGCGCGACGATTAACACGTACGTCCATAAGATGTTGTTCATGTAATCGACGCTTCCTTGTAACATGCTTTGCACGGCTTCCATAAATAAGTTCCTCCCTGTTGTGTGAATCTAAAGTTGTTCAAAATTTTATGATGTCTTAGTTCTGAATTATACAAAGATTCTGACAATTAGCAATAATTTTTTTATAGGTCAGTTCACACAAATTTCATATGTTATATAACAAAAGTTGAGTCATAGCTTTATTTAAAGCGCTTACAAAGTCTTTTTAAAGAAATAAAAAATCTTTATTTACCTGACTTTTTTTGATGTCCTCATTCAACTTGTTTCAAACTATTCGCTTTGTGAATAGGTTTTAATGTGTAGAAAGTATCAATTTCACTTCCTATTTGGGAAATAAAAAAACAGTCGCTCATTGAGCGGCTGCTTTTAAACGCCTGTCCGTTTCTTCTGGTTGTTTGGCTTCTTCGTCAACTGGTTCGTCAACGGTTTTTGCTTCGTCCCACGAAGTCCTGTCGGCACTTTCGTCTCGTTCTGTTTCTTCTCGGCGAGCTTTTGCTTCATCGCCTCTTGGAAACTTAATTTCTTTTCAGTCATGTCATTCACCTCCAGCTTCGATCACTTTCACCCGACCGACCTGTCCATCGCTTAAGCGTACTTTAATGCCGTGCGGGTGACGCGGCGAGTTCGTCAAAATGTCTTTGACGACGCCTGACGTCAACTTCCCACTCCGCTGATCTTGTTTTAGGACAATCTGGACGTGGAGCCCTGGGCGAATGTCCGCGCGTTTCGTGCCATCCATACCCGACACCCCTTTCCGTATAGTCAACCTCTATCATATGCTCTTTTCCCGCGTTTGTCACAATCTATTCCACGATGCCGATTTGACCGACCGTCCTCGTCAAATAACTTTGATCGGTCCTGAATCGGTTCGTCGCCTTCCCCCAAGCCGTCTCGACCTCGACGTGGCCTCGTTCGAACGAAATTGACAAAATCACTCGCCCTGCCTCATTCTGCAGTCGGGCCAGTCCTTTCAGCGCATGAAAGGCACGGGTCAAATCCCGTGCGAATTGGACATACGCCTCCGTCCGGACCGTCTCGCTGACTTGCGCATGGATAAGTCGTAACGTGTCGCGTGACGCTTTCGTGATGACGAACTCGAATGTCGTCTCATCGTTCCCCATTTCGATGTGATGCATGTTCCTACCTCCTAAAAAGACACCTTCGCCGTGAAGGTGTCTTCTCTTTATAAGCGGTACAGTCTTGCTTCGAACGGCCGCAACATAAACGTGTCCGTCTCAATCGTCTCCGGGTCCATCTCATTCGTTAGAACGAGCGTCGCCTCGTCGAGTCCGGACAGCGTCGTCTCGGCAGGGTTCGCCGTCAAGTTGACGATGACATAAAACGTCTGTTCTTTGAACGTACGCTCATAGGCGAACACTTGCAGATGGTCCGGCAACAAATCGCGGTAACTGCCGTATGTGAACGTGTCTTCCGTCCGACGAAGACGAATCATCGCCTTATAAAACGACAGAATCGAATGGGCATCTTTCGATTGGGCGTCGACGTTGAGCGTCTCGTACTCCCCATGAATCGGCATCCAAGGCGTCGCCGTCGAGAAACCAGCGTTCGGTGACGCGTCCCATTGAATCGGAGTACGAACGTTGTCGCGTGATGTTCCCCATACTTGTTGCATCGAATCGATTTCGCTCATTCCGTTGGCAATCCGTTCGAAGTATTCATTTTTCGTCGCCACGTCGTCATAGTCATGAATCGATGGCAGTGGCACGTTCTTCATGCCGATTTCCTGCCCTTGATAGATGAACGGTGTCCCGTGCATGAAGAAATACATCATGCCGAGGGCGGTTGCGCTCTCCCGCCAATAGTGGTTCTCATCGCCGACGAGCGAGACGGCACGGACCATGTCATGGTTCTCGATATAGAGGGCGTTCCACCCCGTCTCGAGCAGGCCTTGTTGCCATTTGTCAAAAATGCGCTTCAGCTCGACGACATCGAGCGGCGCCAGACGTGATTGCCGCATGATATCGACATGGTCGAAATGGAACGCCATGTTCATCGCCCCGTTCTCCGGCCCCATCCATAGGTCAGCCGCCTCTGGCTCAATCCCGTTCGTCTCGCCGACCGTCATAATATCGTAATTGGCGAACGTCGCTTGTTTCATCTCTTGGAGATAGTCGTGGATGCCATCGATGTTCGAATACATCGAGAACGCCGTGACGTGCGGTTTCCCGTCTGGGGACGGCAACATTGTCTCGGTCGGCATCTTCTTGATGTGACTGATCGCGTCGACCCGGAATCCGTCGATGCCTTTGTCAAGCCACCAGTTGATCATATCGTAGACGGCGTCGCGCACGTCTTCATTTTCCCAGTTCAAGTCGGGCTGCTTTTTGGAGAAGACGTGCAAATAATATTGCTCGGTCGTCTCGTCGTATTCCCACGCCGAACCGCCAAAGATGCTCGCCCAGTTGTTCGGCGGACCCCCATCCTTCCCGTCGCGCCAGATGTACCAGTCGCGTTTCGGGTCGTCTTTCGAGCGTTTCGACTCGACGAACCACGGGTGCTCATCGGACGTATGGTTGACGACGAGGTCCAAGAGCAGCTTCATGCCACGTGCATGGACGGCTTTGAGCAAGGCGTCAAAGTCTTCCATCGTCCCAAACTCTTCCATGATGTCTTGATAGTCCGAGATGTCATAGCCGTTGTCATCGTTCGGGGACTTGTACATCGGACATAACCAAATCACATCGATGCCAAGGTCTTCTAAGTAATCGAGCTTCTCAATGACACCGCGGAGATCCCCAATCCCGTCTCCGTTCGAATCTTTAAAGCTGCGCGGATAAATCTGATACGCGATCGCTTCTTTCCACCACGTACGGGTGACCGTCTTCTTCTTTATTCGTTGTCTACTGACCATCGACTCCATATGCCGTTGCCTCCTACATCTCATCATTTATATTCTATATACTTGAACAGCAATACCTGTTTTGAGCTGAATCTAATCCTACAATAGCACTTGTGCAAGCGTTTGCAAATAATGATATATAAAAAAATGCAGTCCGGAGACTACATTTTGGGGGCCGTCGCAACTTGTTCACAGAAGGCGCTGATGACGTCCGCCAACCGCTCCCGGTCATGGTCCATCGTCGCCACATGATACGACTGTTCGAGCACTTCCCGTTGTTTCGGGGCTTGAACGGTCTCGTATAACCAGATCGAATCTTCGGGCGGCACAACGTTGTCGATGGCGGAGTGGATGACACACGTCGGCACGTTCACCTCGGCCGCCATCGGTCGCACTTCCTCGATAAGCGCGAGCAGTTCACGAATGGCTGACGTCGGAACTTTATCGTAGACAATTTCATACACACCTGGTGCACAGATATCCGGTTCGTCTTCATCGATGAAACGACAGACATCATCTGTGGCGTGACAGGCATAGCCTGGGACCGACAACGCCGCGTTGATGGTGACGATCGCATCGGCCTGCCCGGCCAAAGCGGCCTTCATCGCCAGCGTCCCGCCCATGGACTGCCCGGCAACGATGACGTGTCGACATCGCTCACGCAAGAGACGGATACCGGCTTCCATCGACTCATACCAGCAGCGACGTGTCGATTGCCGGAACTCTTCCGGGTCCGTCCCATGTCCTTTGAGCCGCGGTGCGAAGACGGTGAATCCTTTCTCCATCAAGGCGATCCCGACGTCACGCACACTTTGAGGCGTCCCGTTAAAGCCATGGCACAACAAGATGCCGATATCATTTCCTTCATAATAAAACGCGCCCGCTCCCGGGATGACCGGATAAGTAATTGTCGTCATTCGTTTCCTCCCTATTTAATCCGCAGTTAACCGATACACTTAGTTGTATTAATGAATTGTAAGAGTTGCAACACGTCGCGTCAACCCGATTGCCTACTTGCTCAGTTCTCTTCATGTCTGTAATCAAACTGTAATATGAACTTCTCATTAAGTGGATTGAGTTCTGACGTCTGCTTGGTTATGTTTAACATGTAGTTGAAAAGTTGGTAAATGATAGTGAAATCCGTCAAACGATGGGGGAAGTACGATTATGTCTTCCTGGCGTCAAGTCGAGTAATGTAAGCGCTATCATTTTTTTTGGATTAAGGGGGCATCCGCTCAAGCAAGTGACCACACGAACTGGGACATCGTATCGGCCATCTACATAATCAAAGGGAGACTAACACATGGGGAAACCACAAGCACGTTCATTCAAACAAATGACCGGCCTCGCCTTATCAGCCGGACTCATCGTCAGCAGCATGACGCCGATCGCGGCAAACGTACACGCAGAGACGTTGAACGCTTCAGACCTATTCATCTCGGAATACGTTGAAGGGTCTAGTAACAACAAAGCCATCGAATTGTTCAATGGAACGAATGCGGCCATCGACCTCTCGGCCTATAAACTTGAATTGTATGCGAACGGAGCGGCCACTCCAGGCACGACGCTCAACTTGACAGGTACGCTTCAACCAGGTGGCACATACGTCATCGTCAACGGCAGTGCGAACGATGCCTTGAAAGCAAAATCGAACACGACGAGCGGTGTGACGAACTTTAACGGCGACGACACGCTCGTCTTGAAAAAAGGAGACACGGTGCTCGACGTCTTCGGTCAAGTCGGATTCGACCCGGGCACGAAATGGGGAACGACGGTCGCCACGGTGGACCAGTCGTTAGTCCGTAAAGATACGGTGACGACTGGCGATACGAACGGTGCGGATGCGTTCGACCCGGCCGTTGAATGGAACACACAACCAATCGATACGTTCACGAACCTCGGATCGCACACGTTCCAAGGCGTCGTCTACGGCGATGGCGGTACGGTCGAACCACCGGCTCCGGTCACTCCGATTTCAATCAGTGACGCCCGGTCGAAAGCCGAAGGCGAAACCGTCACGATTAAAGGTGTCGTCACAGCGAAGCTGGCCAATACGATTTCGATTCAAGATGCGACAGGCGGCCTCTCGGTCCGTCCGACGTCACTCGCCGTCAACGTCGGTGATGAAGTCGTCGTCACGGGTGCCATCGGTTCGTACCGCGAACTCCTTCAATTGAACAGCGCCGTCGTCGTCTCGAAACAAGCGGCGAGCGTCCCAGCAGCGCAAGTCCTTACCGGCGAACAAATCAACGAGGACGTCGAGTCGGAACTCGTCACCGTGAAGAACGTTAAACTCTCGGGCAGCGGGCAAAACTTGACGGCGACGGACGGAACGAAAGAATTCGTCGTCCGTGACGAGCGCGGCATTCTCGATTTGCAGACGGACGTCAACTACTCGTCAATCACGGGAATCGTGCAACAGTTCGATAACACGTATCAAATCATCCCGCGCGACGTGTCTGACACGGTCATCGATGCGTCGGTACTCCGTCCGGCAACAGCGAAGCCAGGTGCGGGCACGTTCGTCGGTCCACAAGACGTGACGCTCTCGACGACGACAGCCGGCGCTCAGATTTACTACACGCTCGACGGGTCGGACCCGAAAGTCAACGGCACGCTCTATACGTCACCCGTCCGCATCGACGAGACGAAGACGCTCAAAGTCGCCGTCAAATCAGGTGATGCGTTCAGCGCCGTGACGACGTTCGACTATAAAATCACGGACAAAATCCGCATCCATGACATTCAAGGCGCGAGCCACACGTCACCGATGAACGGACAGACTGTTGAAGGCGTCGAAGGCGTCGTCACGTACTCGTTCGTGTCGATGGGCACGACGTACTACTATATCCAAACACCGGACATGGAAGCAGACCAAGATGCACGCACTTCGGAAGGAATCATCTTGTATGGCGGCCGTTCAATCGCGGGCATCCAGGTCGGTGACCTCGTCAGCGTGAAAGGTCTCGTCAGCGAGTACGCCATCGAAGGCTACAGCGACCGTCAACAGACGGATATGAAGATGACGCAAATCGATACGCGCAACGGCAGCGTCAACGTCGTCAAGAGCGGTGTCGCACTCCCGACGCCAGTGAAAATCGACGCATCGAACTTGCCGACCGAATTCATCGACAGCGACGCCCTCGCCGTCTTCAACCCGGACAAAGACGCCATCGACTTCTGGGAGAGCCTTGAAGGGATGCGCGTCGAGACAGGTAACCTCAAATCGGTCTCACCGCAACAGAACGGCGACCTCGTGACCGTGCTCGAAGCAACACCGACCGAGACGTTCAACGGCGGGATTCTGTTGAAAAAAGACGATGCCAACCCGGAACGGATTCAATTCCGTCTCGAGCCGAACGCGGCCGCCCGTGATTTCGATGTCGCGACCGGTGACCGCTTCAACGGCCCGATCGTCGGTGTCGTCGGATACTCGTACGGCAACTACAAGATTCAAGCAGGTCTTGATGAGATGAAAGCGGCCTTCGTCAAAGGCGATGCCAAGCGTGAGACGACGTTCATCGAAGCTGAAGAGGACAAGTTGACGATCGCCTCTTACAACCTCGAGAACTTCTCAAACAACGTCAAAGAGACGTCAGATGAGAAAGCCCTCAAACTCGCGAAAGCGTTCGTTGAAGAGTTGAACAGCCCTGACATCATCGGCGTGACCGAAGTCCAAGATAACAACGGCCAAGGCACAGGCGATTCGGCGGCTGACCAAAGCTACCAGCGCTTGATTGATAACATTGTCGTCGTCGGCGGAAAAACGTATAAATACGTCAATATCGATCCTGAGAACAACAAAGACGGCGGTGCGCCGAACGCCAACATCCGAGTCGGCTTCCTCTACGACCCGGAACGCGTCTCGCTCACAGAAGGCATCCCTGCTGGTGACGCGACGACAGCTGTCGGTTATGAAAACGGCAAATTGACGCATAACCCGGGACGGATTGAGCCGCTCGACCCAGCGTTCAACAGCTCACGCAAACCGCTCGCAGCCCAGTTCGACTTCCAAGGCGAGAACGTCGTCGTCATCGCCAACCACTGGAACTCAAAAGGTGGCGACACAGGTTTCTTCGGCTCACAACAGCCGGTCGTGCTCGGCAGTGAAGTACAGCGTAAGAAAATCGCGCAACTCGTCCACAATTTCGTGGCGGACGTGAAAGCGGACAATCCGGATGCGAACGTCGTCGCACTCGGTGACTTCAACGACTTCGAATTCTCGGATGCGATGCAAATCTTCAAAGGCGATTTGATGACGAACATGGTCGAGAAAGTCCCAGCTATCGACCGTTACTCGTACGTCTATCAAGGAAACTCACAAGTGCTCGACCATATCCTCGTGTCGAACCGGTTAGCGGCGACGACCGAAATCGATATGATTCACGTCAACGCTGACTTCACGGAAATGTCGGGCCGCGCCAGTGACCACGATCCGGTCCTCGCACAAATCGACCTCACTCCAGAGCCGGAAGTGGAATTGACGCGTTACACGGTCGAGAATAACCCGGCTGCACGCCTTGTCCTTCAAGAAGACTTCATCGGCGTGACGATTGGCAAAGGCACGAACTTCAAGAACGGCATCTTCGTACGCGGCGCCTACACGGAATTGACAGGTGATCCGCTTAAAAACATCGTCGTTCAAGTGAAACCGAAAGAAGCCGGTGCCATCATCGACTTCGACGGCGCAACTGTGAAAGAAGTCGTGGTAGATGGAACAAACTTGGCTGAAATCCGTGGCGCAGAGAATGTGAAACGAATCAGCTACACGAAAGGCGCATCCGCTAACACGGTCGTCATCAAAAAATAACGATTGAATCGAATACGCAAGCCGCAGACAGATTGTCTGCGGCCTTTTGCGTTTTCATTCGTGAAATTCGGGGATTAAGAAGAAGATGCTGATTATCGGAGGATGACGTCATGGAGATGCACAACGGGAATTTATATTGGCCGACCACAGAATCGGAACAAATCGTCTTACAAAAACCAATCAAGAAAGAGCGCTACGACGTACTTGTCATCGGCGCGGGCATGTCCGGGACGCTGACAGCCTATACGCTTCACAAGGACGGTGTCGATTTCGCCGTCATCGACCAAGGGAAAGTCGGAGCCGGGAGTACGGCCGCGAACACAGGGCTCATTCAATACTCGAACGACATTATGTTGCACGAACTGGCCGAGCAAATCGGTGAAGAGGACGCGGTCCGCTTCTATCAGCTGTGTGCCGAGGCGGTGGATGCGCTCGACGAGGTCGCCGGGACGGTCGACGCCAAAGACGTCTACATCCGGCGTGATAGTCTTTGTTTCGCCAGCAGCGAGGCAGATGTCTCCAAATTGAAACGGGAGTATGAGATGCTGACGAAACACGGACTCGCGGCCGAATGGCTCGACCGGGAGGCGTTACAAGAACGCTATCCGTTCGATAAACCGGCCGGCTTGATTACGAACGGCGATGCCGAGGTCAATCCGCTCACGCTCAGCCGTCAGGTCGTCCGCTACTTGTCGACCCAAAACGTGCCGATCTTCGAAGAGACGGACGTCACAGAAGTCGTCGCCGACGGAGACGACTGGCTCGTCTTGACTCCCGCAGGAACGTTCAAAGCGGGCCACGTCATCTTTGCGACCGGCTATCGCCCAGCCCCGCTCCTCGACACCCATCGGATCGAACTCAACCGTTCTTATGCGATTGCGACGAATCCCGTTCCTGACTTCGACGAGTGGGAAGGTCAGGCGCTCATTTGGGAGACGAAACGGCCGTACCTCTATTTACGGACGACCGTCGACGGCCGCATCATCGCCGGCGGACTCGATGAAGAAAAAGCAGAGACCCCGCATAGCGAGGCACTCATTCAAAAACGGGCCGAGCGGTTGCGCCAAGAAGTCGAGGCTTTGTTCCCGATGTATGATTTGACAGTTGAATACACGTGGGTGGCCCTGTTCGGTGAGTCAATCGACCAGCTACCCTTTATTGGGGAACATCCGGACCGTCCGAACCTCTACTATTTACTCGGATATGGGGGCAACGGCACGGTCTACAGCATGTTAGGTTCTAAAATCTTGAGCGAGTTGGTCCGCGGCATCGACAATCCAGATGCTCGAATCGTACGATTAAATCGGACACGTTAATCCCCTGACATCAGGGGATTTTTTATACATACACATTGGAGTGAGTGAAATGACAACAAAACAAAAACCAAAATGGGTGTATCGGCTGAGGCGCGCTCTTCTCTTCATCCCCGCCATCGCCTTGACCGTCTACGTCTGGCCGCACGAGCCAGCCGAAGAAACGACCGACGAAACCGTCACGCAAGCAGAGGCGACAGAGGATGAACGACGTTACACGATTGAAACGAGACAAGCTGTGACAGAAGATGAGGCCGTCCGCTATACGTATGATATCGTGGTCCACGGACAACCTGACGTCGAGACGCTCCAGTCCATCAGTCAGGATGTCATGGACGAGGTGACGGCGCGCGATACGTTCCAAGCCGCCCTCCTCCGCTTTTATGATCACGAAGCCTATATCGGTACCGAATCGCCACTCGGCGAAGCCGTATTCGCCCCTGAAGGCGATTGGAGCCTGGCGGACACGGTCCAACCCGGCGCCTATGAAGAGATGTCGTTCGGCTGGCAGTTAAAAGAGAAGGAATGGGACACACAACTGTCAGATGAAGAAGCACGCGTTTGGCAAGCCTGGAATCGCGTCTACGAGGCCGAGCAATCGGACGACCCTGACTTGAAAGCGAAAGTGACCCGTACCGTCTCAACGAAATATGATCTCAATCCCGAAACGGTCCAACGTATCGTCTTGAAGCAAAGTGTCTGGGCCGCATTATAACCTGATTCATCCAAAAAGATAGTACGATTTTTCCTTTCTTTGGCTAAATATATAATTGTATACTAATTGTATACATGTAACCGTTGAACGGTCGGAGAAAGGAAGACGTTATGAAACGATGGATACTTTTATGCCTGCTTCTGGTTATGATTGGGGCGACTTTGACGCCGCGACAGGTCGACGCCGCATCAAGTTCACCTTATGAGGTGAGTGCACCTACTGGCACGACGCTTTATCAATTTGTCGGAAAGACGCTCAAGCCAAAAGGAACGTTGCGCGCGGCGAAGCGGTTCAAGGCGCTCAGTACGTCCGGTCACTACTATAAGATTCAAGACGGAAAAACCATCTACTACGTAAAAAAGCAAGCCGTCACACTAGTGGCGACGAACTTGTCGCTGACGACGTTTTCCGGTTCGACCTACTCCCGGCTGACGCACGAGTATATGCGCTCGCTCACCCGGGGACAGACGCCTTACTATTACGATGAGTTGACCGCCAAGACGGCCATCGCCCGGGCCGATGCCGCCATGAAGGGGAACTGGTATATTCCGTCCCCTCCCTATCAGTTGCGTGTCCCGAACATCGATACATATCGGTTTGATGCCAGCGTCCCTGCGGTCGATTCGACGTCGTTCAAGTTTCAAATCCATTATTTCACGACGTTGAACCAGTTGACGCAAGCGTATGCCGCCACCGGACGAGATGATTATCTCCGCTACGGGAAGCGGATTGTCACGAGTTGGACCAAGCAGTATCCGGCCGCGAATTATACACGCTACCGCTGGCCGTATCACGACCATGGCACCGCCATCCGGACGTTCCATTTGCTCAACTTCTGGAATGAATTCCGTTCGTCCGCGGTCAACACCGACCCGGCCTTCTCACAGCTGTTCGCCAAGACACTATATGAACACGCGACACTGCTGGCGACGCCGAGTTTTTATAAGCCGAACAACAATCACGGCATGTTCCAAGATATGGCCTTGACCGCCGTCGCGGAGACGCATAGGAGCTTCTATCGTTCCTCGGCCTGGCGCTCGCTCGCGACGAACCGGCTCACGCAGCAGTTGAACCACAGCTTGAGCACGGACGGGGTCCATCTCGAACACTCGCCGTTCTATCAAATCTATCTATATGACACGCTCGCCCGGTTCAACGACTGGGCGGCCGCCAACCGCTTCGCCCTATCGAGCCGGATGCGTGACGTCAAAGATATGCCGAGCGCGCTGACGTATATGTTGAAACCGAATGGGACCCTGCCGATGTTCGGCGACACCCCGTCCATCACGCACCGGACGGACGCGATTCCGTATATCGAGCGCTATCCGCATCTAAATTATGCGATGACGCAAGGACAGTCGGGGACCCAACCGTCGACACGGGTCGGCAAGCTATCGAACCAGTACGCCTTCTTCCGCCAACATTGGGGCGGGGCCTCTGGTCCGTTCCGGGATGCGGTCCAAGTGATGATGACGGCTGGCTATCATAGCAACATCCATAAGCACGCCGACGATTTGTCGATCGACCTGTACGGCTACGGCCGCGACTTTATCGTCGAGAGCGGACGTTACGCTTATACGAACCGTCCCGAACGTAGCGCCGTCATGCAGGCCGCGGCGCATAACACCGTCCATGTGGTGGGTAAGAATTTCAACTTGACGTCGAGCAACTTGCGGCGAAGCCAAATCACATCGGTCGGGGCCGCGTCGACGCAATGGACGGCCGCCGGAACGAGCGGGCTGCTCGGAAACGGGATGACGCACACCCGTCGTCTCGCCTACGACCGTGATGGGACGGTGCTCGTCTACGATGACATCACCAGTCCGACGACGACCTCGTTCGTCCAGCGGTTCCATCTCGGGACCGGCTTGAACCGCGTCTCGAGCGGCAGCCGTCACGCCATGTATAAAGACAACGAGAACCGATCGATTCATCTGTTGCAACTTGACGTCGGCTCGACGCCGAAAGTCGCCGTCGGCGCAAGTTATGTGTCGTATCGTGACTATGACTGGCAACGTCGCAATCAAGTCGTGACGACAAAGCGTGGCAAGGAAGTCGAGTATTTGACGCTGATCCATATCGGCGAAAAGACGACCAAAATCACGTCCGCCACAGTCCAGACGACGTCGCGCCACTACGTCGTGCGCTACAAACTGTCGGACGGCACGACGAAAACGCTATCGATGTTACGCTAACCTCCATTTTAAAAATGGGGGTTTTTTCTCGGTCGGTTAGGGAAAACTCGTACAGTAGGCCAAAATGTGGCTTACGGTGTGTGCGCATACTTAAAGGGGAGGCAATAACATGGGGAACAAGAAAGAAGAACAGTTAAAACAACATACGATTGATAACGAGCAGCAAGCCGGGCTCACGACGAACCAAGGGCTGAAGATGGCAGAGGACGAATTCTCGCTCAAAGCCGGACGTCGTGGACCGACACTGATCGAGGATTTCCATTTCCGCGAGAAGATGACGCACTTCGACCACGAGCGGATTCCTGAACGCATCGTGCACGCACGCGGCGTCGGGGCGCACGGGGAGTTTCAAGTGTATGAGTCGCTCGCCGACTATACGAAAGCCGACTTCTTGAACGATCCGTCGAAAGTGACGCCGGTGTTCGTTCGCTTCTCGACGGTGCAAGGTTCGCGTGGGTCTGGGGATACCGTGCGCGACGTTCGTGGGTTCGCGACCAAGTTCTATACCGACGAAGGCAACTATGACCTTGTCGGGAACAACATGCCGGTCTTCTTCATTCAAGACGCCATCAAGTTCCCCGACCTCGTCCATGCCGTCAAACCGGAGCCGCACACGGAAGTACCTCAAGGCGGCAGCGCCCACGACACGTTCTGGGACTTCGTCGGACAGAACCATGAGACGGCCCATATGATCATGTGGGCGATGAGCGACCGGGGCATCCCGCGCAGCCTTCGCATGATGGAAGGGTTCGGCGTGCACACGTTCCGTCTCGTCAACAAGGAAGGCAAGGCGCATTTCGTCAAGTTCCATTGGAAACCAAAACTCGGGGTCCATTCGCAAGTTTGGGACGAGGCGCAGAAAGCGCTCGGTAAAAACGCCGACTTCCACCGCGTCGACCTGTATGAAGCAATCGATAAAGGCGATTATCCAGAATGGGAGCTCGGGCTTCAAATCATCGCTGAAGAAGACGAGTTCAAGTTCGACTTCGACATTCTCGATCCGACGAAACTTTGGCCGGAAGAGGATGTGCCCGTCAAACTTGTCGGGAAGATGATGCTCAACCGCAACGTCGACAACTTCTTCGCCGAGACCGAGCAAGTCGCGTTCCACCCTGGCCATCTCGTGCCCGGCATCGACTTCTCGAACGACCCGCTCCTCCAAGGGCGCCTGTTCTCGTATACGGATACGCAACTGTCACGTCTCGGAGGACCGAACTTCCATCAAATCCCGATCAATAAGCCGGTCTGTCCGTTCCATAACAACCAGCGCGACGGCATGCATCAGATGGCCGTCCACAAAGGCCAGACGAGCTATCATAAAAACGCGCTCAACAACAATCAACCGGAGCCCGTCCCAGCCGACCAAGGCGGGTTCGAGCACTATCAAGAGAAAGTCGACGGCCATAAGATTCGGGGCCGGAGCGACAGCTTCCTCGACTTCTACTCGCAAGCGAAGATGTTTTATAACAGCATGACCGACGTCGAAAAGCAGCACATCCAAGATGCCTGCAGCTTCGAGCTCGGCAAATGCGAGTCGGATATGGTCAAAGAGAACGCCGTCGACCTGTTGAATCGAATCGACCGTCATCTCGCTACGGTCGTCGCCGACAATCTAGGTGTCGACCTCCCGGCCGAGAACAACGAAGTCGTCTCGGACAAGGTCTCACCGGCGCTCAGCATGGCCAACACGATTGCGAAGCCGGATACGAAGAGCGTCGCCGTCCTGCTTGCCGGAGACGTCGATGCCGCGCAAGTGAAGGCGTGGGTGCAAGTACTCGCCGATCACAAGGTCAATTACAGCCTCGTCGGGAAGAAATCGTATACGCTCGGCGATTTGAAAGTGAAAGAGACGTACGACACGGTCGACTCGAGCCTGTTCGATGCCGCGTTCCTCGTCAGCGCCGCGACCTCGGTCGAAGACGACGTGCTCGAGTTCATCGAGAACACGTATAAGCACTTCAAGCCGCTCGCGTTGCATGTGCATCACGATGAAGTGCTCGACCGTTGCCGCGTGAAGACGGACCAGCCTGGCGTCTACACGTTCAAACAACATAGCCTCGATGGCTTCGATACATTTATCGACGGCATCGCGCAAGGCCGGTTCTGGGACCGTCAATAATTGCTCGATTGTAACCGATTCGCTGTGGCGAATCGGTTTTTTGGTGGGAATGCGTCTGTTCGGACAAATCTCTCTCCTTTTGTTATACTCCTTTAGTTATGTTTATTAACTATTTAGAATCAAACGGATAAGGAGGCGGGCTGCAGATGCATTTGACCGCACAAAAATTATGGACGAAAGATTTCCTGATCATCTCTCTCGTCAACTTCTTCTTAACGCTCATCTTTTTCTTATTGATGGTGACGATCGGCGTCCACGCCGTCTCGGCATATGGGGCTTCGACGAGTGAGGCCGGCCTTGTCACCGGTATCTTCATTATCGGGACCCTCGTCGGGCGGCTCTTTATCGGACGCTTGATTGACTCGATTGGACGTCGCAAGACGCTCCTCATCGGCCTGACGTTCTTCACGGCTACGATTTTGCTCTATTTCCTCGACTTCGGTATCGGCTTCTTGCTGTTCACGCGCTTTGTCCACGGTCTCGGGATGGGACTGTCGAGCACGGCGACCGGAACGATTGTCGCCCAAGTCATTCCCGGCTCGCGAAAAGGCGAAGGCATCGGCTACTACAGCATGAGTTCGACACTCGCCACCGCCATCGGCCCGTTCGTCGGCTTGATGATGAGCCAATATACGAGCTTCTCGGTCATCTTTCTCACTTGCCTCGTGATCGGTCTCATCAGTCTCGGCAGCGCCTTGTTCGTGACGGTGCCGGAAGCGGACAATCCACAAGTCGTCCGTGGCCTGTCGCTCGGCGCGTTCGTCGAGCCGAAGGCGTTACCGATTGCGCTCATCATCGGCGTCGCCGCCCTCAGCTACTCGAGTGTGCTGTCCTACATCAATTTCTATGCGAGTGAGCTCGACCTCGTCGAAGCGGCGAGTATCTTCTTCCTCGTCTACTCTGTCGCCGTCCTCATCTCGCGCCCAATCACAGGTCGTCTGATGGACGCGCGCGGCGCCAATATCGTCATGTACCCGGCCATCGTCCTCTTCGCCGTCGGGATGCTCGTCTTGAGCCAGGCGAACAATGCCGCCATGCTGTTACTCGCTGGGGCGTTAATCGGACTTGGCTTCGGGAACATCCAGTCCGGTACGCAGGCCATCGCCGTCAAGGCGGCGGACCCCCATCGGATGGGCATGGCCACGTCGACGTTCTTTATCGCTCTCGACGCAGGACTCGGGTTCGGCCCTTACTTGATTGGTTTGCTCATTCCATTGACCGGCTTCTCGACGCTGTATCTCTTGCTGGCCGGTGTCGTCTTCTTCACTGTATTCCTCTATTACTTGATGAACGGCCGCCGCGAGCGGACCCGCATGAAGCAAGCTGCCTGACAGGACGTCTCATCGTCCTGTCTTTTTTGGAATGTTCACACATTTTGTCACGACTTACGGTAATATGAGAATGACGCGCCGAAAAGTTTTTGATTGAAATGAGGGACATGATGCACGCCGACCAGACCATCCAACACTATTCCTCCGTCCTGCTCCGTACGTTCGATAAAATCTCGGATTTTGTCTTCTTTATGGAAGTGGACGGTTCAACTTATCGCTACATATTCGTGAACGAACCGGGAAGACAGGCGATCGGCTGGACAGAGGCCGATATCGGGAAACGTGTCGAGGACATGGTGCCACCCGAAACGGCCGCTCTCGTCACGCGCCACTATGACGAGGCGATACGAGAACGAAAGAGCCTCATTTTCGAAGACTATCGCCTGGCCGAACCGTCTTATACAAAAACATCTGCCTCGCCCAAAATCCACTTACCTGTTCATTATTATGAGTCCGAGGTGACACCGATTTTCGATGAGGCAGGTATTTGTACACACGCCATCTCGGTCGTCCGTGAAGTGACGGAACGGAAACACCGCGAACTCGAGCTGTCCATCTTGAAAGATCAACATGAATCGCTCCAACGCTATTCACCGCACGGTATCTTTGTGCTTGACGATGCGTTTCGTGTCCAATCGGTCAATCCTGCCGTCACGCAGATTACCGGTTACGAGGAAGCCGACTTGTTGGGACAGTCCTTTTTGTCATGGTTGCCAGAGTTGGAACGAACCGTCGTCGATGAAGGTCTCCGCTTTGCCTTGTCCGGGACACCGCACAAATATGGAATCACGGCTATCCAAAAGACAGGTAGTTGGCTCGACTTGGCCATCTTGAATATTCCAATCGAAGTGGGTGGCCAAATCACGGGACTGTTCGCCATCATTATCGACCATACCCCAGAGAAAAATGCGGAACGGGCGACCCAGGAAAGCGAGCGCCGGTATCGCCAACTGATTGAGACGATTCCAGAAGGCATTATCGTCCATAAAGACGGGATGATTCTATATGCTAACGCCCTGGCGCTCGAAACGATTGGTGAGACGTATATCGAGAGCGAGTCGATTTTTACGTTCGTCGCCTCGGAATATCATGAGATGACGAAGACACGCCTTCAGGCGTTGCGCCAAGGCGATTCGGTCCAAGATACAGAGATCGTGCTCATCACCCCATCTGGACGAAAACTGCATATGGATATCGGTAGCCTGTTAATCGATTATGAAGGCTCGACCGCCGTCATGACCTTGTTGCGTGACGTGACCGAGAAACGTGAGATGGAGCGTGCCCTGCACCAGAGCGAGACGCAATATCGTCTCATCACGGAGAATATGAGCGACCTCGTCTGCATCCTTGAGCGTGATGGTCAAGTCCGCTACGCCTCGCCGTCCCATCAAACCGTGCTCGGATATGCCCCGTCGTTCTACGAGGGCAAAAACACACTCGACTTCATCCATCCGAATGACGTCGAACCGGCGAGACAACAACTTCGGACGATGACAGCGACGAGTGAGCCGCTCACCCTCGAATTCCGTCACCTGCACCATGATGGTCGTTGGATTTGGCTCGAAACGAAGATTCAAGCGATTTATGACGACACTGGTCAACTGCTTCACTACTTGACCGTCACGCGTGAAATCATGAAACGAAAAGTGCTTGAAAAACAGCTCAAGCATTTGGCCTATCATGATACGTTGACCGACTTACCGAATCGGCGCTATTTCCTCGCCTATTTGGAAGAGACGGTCGCCCGCTTCGGAGAAGAAGACGAATCACTCGCCGTCCTGTCGCTCGATATCGATTGTTTCAAACAAATCAACGATACGCTCGGTCACGACATCGGTGATGAGTTGTTGCGTCAATTCTCTATGCGTTTGACCGACGTGTTGCGAAACCAAGATGTGATCGCCCGCTTCGGCGGGGACGAATTCTCGGTGCTCATCCGTTACACGGAAGCTGACGCGCCAAAGCGAGTGGCTGAAAAACTTGTGACCGCTCTTCAGCGTCCATGGCAGATGGAAGACCATTCATTCGTCACAACATCGAGCGTCGGCGTGGCCCCTTATAGGCCCGGCATGTCGACGAAACGCTTGCTCAAACAGGCTGACTTGGCCTTATATCAGGCGAAAGCCAACGGCCGCAATCAATACGTCGTGTTTAAAGACCGTTCCTAAGCGGTCTTTTTTCACGTGAAACATAGCTTATCATAGATAAAAACCGAACGATTTCATTATTTTTATGTTAATTATAAAGGAATTTTATATTTTATCGCTGTATCCCTTTGACATTGGACTTCTTTTGCGGTACATTACCGAATGGGCGAAGTATTTACCATTAAACAAATCAAATTGTTCGTAAATAGGGGTGTGACAACATGGATAAAGTATTTGATTATGAAGATATTCAATTAATTCCCGCAAAATGTGTCGTCGACAGCAGATCTGAATGCGATGCGAGCGTGACGCTCGGAGGCTTCACGTTCCGATTGCCGGTCGTTCCAGCCAATATGCAGACGATCATCGATGAGAATGTCGCTCGGTCGCTTGCCGAAAACGGCTATTTCTATATCATGCATCGCTTCAATCCAGAGACGCGACTCCAGTTCATCGAGGATATGCACGGGCGTGGCCTGTATGCATCAATCAGCGTCGGTGTGAAAGAAGACGAATATCGCTTCGTCGAGATGCTCGCGGAAGCCGGACATACGCCGGAATTCATCACGATTGATATCGCGCACGGCCACTCGAATGCGGTCATCCGGATGATTCAACATATCAAACACCATCTTCCAAGCTCGTTCGTGATCGCCGGGAACGTCGGCACACCAGAAGCGGTCCGAGAACTCGAACATGCCGGGGCAGATGCGACGAAGGTCGGCATCGGGCCAGGGAAAGTCTGTATCACAAAAATCAAGACGGGCTTCGGCACGGGCGGATGGCAACTTGCCGCGCTCCGTTGGTGTGCCAAGGCGGCGACAAAACCGATTATCGCGGATGGGGGCATCCGGACACATGGTGACATCGCCAAATCGATTCGTTTCGGGGCATCGATGGTCATGATTGGTTCGCTGTTCGCCGGACACGACGAGTCGCCGGGCGAGACGTTCGAACAGGACGGGAAGTTGCTCAAAGAATACTTCGGGTCGGCTTCTGAATTCCAAAAAGGGGAACGGAAAAACGTCGAAGGCAAGAAAGTGTTCGTCGAGCATAAAGGGGCGCTCCAAGACACGTTGACCGAGATGGAGCAAGACCTGCAATCGGCCATCTCTTACTCGGGTGGGGACAATCTTGATGCATTGCGTACTGTCGATTACGTCATGGTGAAAAACTCAATCTTTAACGGGGATAAAGTATATTGAAAAAAGGCGACTCGCGCGAGTCGCCTTTTTTATAACTGCTTCGTCATCATATAGTAGTCCGATCCCGGCGGATAATCATGGAGCACGCCGGCGACTTCATAGCCGAAGCGCTCATAAAACGTCTTCGCTTGAAACGAGAACGTCGTCAATTTGACGCGCGTCGCCCCGAGTTCACGGGCCAACCGCTCCCCTTCCTCGAGTAGACGGCTCCCTAGGCCGGTCCCCGCATGTTCTGACGCGACCCAGAGCCGGTCCAAGTCGAACCAGCCCCAATAGACGCTCCCGAACAACCCTGCGATCACGTCCCCGTCCTGTTCCACTTTCAGCTGGACGACCGGGACTTCCGCGTTGCGGATCTCACGATGGTGCACCGAGTGAGTGTCATTGAACATCCGCAGTCGACTCGTCAAAAACTGTTGAAACGCTTCGTCCTCATCGTGAATCCGTTTGATGTCCATCACGCTTCCTCGCTCGAACCGTTCACGAAGAACGAAATCAGCTCTTGTGCTTCTTCGTCGATGGTCCGACTTGTCAAACGTTCGTATTGAGCGGTTATCGCTTCTTTATTTCCTGGGAAATCAGTGGTGATTCGTGCCAAATGACGTAAAATGTCTCGGTCTTTCTCATATTCGGCACGGGTCACGACTTGACCGTGTGACCAGACGTACGCCTCGGCCTCGAACTGATCGAGCAGGTCTAAGAGGCGTAATGTCCGTACCGGGGTCATCCGCCAAGTCGGCGCGTACAAATTCGCATAGAGCGCATCCCCTAAAAACAACACCTTTTCCTCTGGCACGTAAGCCACGACCGCATCAGCGGCGTGATCTCCCCCGACGTGTTTCAAGATGACGTGCACCCCGCCGAGGTCGAGGGTGAGCGTATCATCGAACGTCATCGTCGGTAGGACGACGCGCATCGACCGCTCCGCACCGTATTCGAGTTGAATCGCTTCTGCGCAAAACGCGATCTCGCGTCCGTCTTCGACTCGTTCGGCTAAGGAAGCATCATCCCACGCATAGGGCAACAGTCGCTCCATCCCAGCTTTGGTCGCCGTGCTCGCGATGGAGACGGTGTCGGTCAGCGCCGATAAGCCAAAGATGTGATCCCAATGCCAATGCGTCAACGCAACGAGCGTCGGCCGCTTAATGCCCCGTTCAACCAAGGCGTCTAGAAACAAGTTCGTGTGCGGCTCTGAGTTCCCCGCATCAATCATGAGCGTATGTGTGTCGCCGACGACGGCCCCTAAGATGGGACGGTCGGTCTCTGCGACCGGGTCCATATACCAAAACCGGTCCGAATGCTGTTTAAGCGTCTGCATGATCGGCCTCCTCTCTACTCCGTAATACGTCGAACGCTTCGAACGCCCCTCGTTCGTCATTGACGAGGCGAATCGTCCGGAGCGGTAGACGTTCTAACAAACTTAATTCCCGTCGTTGCCGTTCTTCCAACAGTTGAATCGTCCCTTCCATCCCGCTCAACCCGTTCGCCTGAGCGTAGGCACGGGTCGTATAGTACTCGACGAAACCATGTCGCCAGTCGGTGGGCCGTTCCGCATAAACTTCGCGAAACACCGTAGGGACATCAGCCGTCTCCAAATAGACGACGGTCGGGTCGAGCGGGGCCAGCAAGTCTGCCACCGTCTCGATATAGGCTTCAATCTGCTCGTTCGGGACGTCTTGGGCCACCATGCCGATCGTGAACGGGTTTTGTAGGAGCGCACATTCGAACACGTATACGTGATCCGCCTCCTTGACCCTTTCCACGAAACGACGCCAACGGCCGACCATCAAGTCGACATGCTTGTCGAACGGCAACTCATAGACGTCGACCCCAGAACGACGTTCGTTCGGACGATATCGTATGAATCGACCTGTCCCGTCTTGATCGATGACCTCACCTTCCGTCTCGGGACCAGCTTCGACCCAATAGACGTCATGGACATCGACCGGATGTGACGCATCGATTTCCGAATAAAACGTATAGCCCGGTGTCGTAGCAAGTCTCTCCGCGAACGTCGTCTTCCCGCTCCCTGGTAGCCCTTCAATCAACCATAATTTACCCATATGTGAAGCCTCCGGATCAATTTTCTTGATGTGAGTCGTACACGTAATACCCATCCCCGCCGCAATTTTTGGCGACATACATCGCCGCATCCGAATGATGAATCATCGCATCGAGCGAAGCGTGGTCTTCTGAGCAAGCGACGCCGATACTGGCCGACAGCCTTAAGGATAAGCCATTCCCAACAATCATTTCCTGGGAAATGATACGGTTCAACTCCTCAAACCGCTCTGTTCCGAGCACTTCCTGCTCGGCATCGATGACAAGTAAAAACTCGTCGCCTGCGAAGCGATACGCCTTCCCATCATACGTTTGACCGAACGAGCGAATCCGTCGCGCCGTCTCGATGAGCACTTCGTCCCCAATCAGATGACCGTAGGAATCGTTCACTTGTTTGAAGTCATCCAAATCGATGAACAACAGCACGACCGGCTGCTTCCGATTCATCTTTTGTCTTAAGTCGGTCATGAACGAGTGCCGGTTCGCCAGTTTCGTCAAACTGTCTTGGGTGATGAGTTCGATGACTTCCTGATGCTTCCGTTCGCGCCGAATCTCGTTTTCCATCCATCGGGTCACGAGTAGAATCGTATCCGTCATCTCATTGATTGTCGTGGTGTCGACGACGTCGTTCAAGCTGCCCTGCTCGGCCAAGAACACGACCCAGCCGAACGTCTTGCCATCATTGGACAACGGCAGACTGATCATCGAGCTAAACTCGAGTCCATCGATCACAAGTTCGGCACGATCTAATTTTTGATGCCCGATTGTCGTCAAAGCATGAAGTTGTTGTAGCGCATCACTCGTCCAGCCGAGCTTGCCTTCCCCATCCTCCGATAAGACGCGATAGTTCGACTCTGTCGAGAAGATGACGGCGTGGGAATAACCAATCCAGCTACGCAGGACCATCTGAATTCGTTTCAGTTTATTGCCGAACGGTTCATGGAGCGCCGTCACTTCATACAGTGACTCGAGCGTCTGTTGCCGTTGCGCCTGCGCCCGAGTTTGTTCCGTCAACTCGATTTCGGCCATGACCCATCGCGCGAAATCTTCAAGCGACTGCAACGCTGCCTCGTCAAACGTGCGAGCTCGTTCGTCCGTCACACAAAGCGTGCCGATGACATGTCCACTTCGCGTCGTGAGCGGCACACCCGCATAAAAACCGAGGTTTTCAAGCAACGGATTGTTCGTGCCGGCCTCAGACGTCTGCACGTCCTCGATGACGACCGACGATTGGCCCGTCACGACCCGATCACACAGTGTCCATTCCCGATCCACGTGCGGAGTCTCAAGCAACGGACCCGCACAGGACTTGAACCATTGTTGGTCCGTCGTCAAAATCGAGATGAGCGCGACCGGCATGTTCAACGTGCGTGCGACAAGTCGCGTAATCCGATCATAACGCTCCTCTCGCGGAGTGTTTAAAATCTCAAGGCGCAGAATCGTCTTCAAACGCTCAGCTTCCTGCTCATCAAGTAACGTCGAAGGAGAAGTCGTGGCCAACTCGAGTTGCCGTAGCGCCGCATGTTGATAGACGAGCGCATCGAGCGCCTGTTGGAGATCATTCAGCGGGAGCGGACGACTGAAGAAGTACCCTTGAATCTCATCACAACCGAGCTGTTCCATCACCCGGTACTGTGCTTCCGTCTCGACCCCCTCGGCCGTGACCTCTAAATTCAATTTTTTAGCGAGCGAGACGATCAGTTTGACGATCTCATACTCTTTTAAGCCGTTGTCTTTATCCAATTGACTGATGAACGAGCGGTCAATCTTAATGCCGTCAATCTCAAACATCTTCAAGTAATTGAGGGACGAGTAGCTGACGCCGAAGTCGTCAATCAACACGCGAAAGCCTTTCGTCTTCAAATATTCGACCGTCTGAATGCCGAGGAGCGGTTCTTGCATGAGCGTATGTTCCGTGATCTCAAACTCGAACTGTTCCGGTCTCAATCCATATGCGGCGAGCACCTGCAACAACTGCTGGATATAATCTTGCCGGAACAACACCGGTGACACGTTGACCGCGACACGGCGCCCTGCAAACAGATCCGGTTGCTCCATCATGTCACGACAGACACGGTCGAAAACGAACCCAGTGATGTCTTCAATCAAGAGTGACGTTTCGGCAATCTTAATGAACGTTTCCGGTGAAACGTTACCGAGCGTCGCACTGTGCCACCGCACGAGCGCCTCAAAATGAACCATCCCGTCCTGACAGCCGATTTTTGGTTGATAGACGACGCTCAGTTCGTCGGTTTTCAATCCTTTGATGAGCTCCATCTCGATCGTCATCTCATCGATATAATGTTGGACGTAATCGTCCTTCTCGTACACTTTAATCATCTGCTTGCCCGCTTGTCTCGCTTCGAGGAGCGCCGTCGACGCATTCATGATGACCCGGTCGGCGTCCTCGCTCCCCGCGCTGATTCCAAGGCAACCGGATAAGGCGAACTCGGTTTCGGCCACTTGATACGTATACGCAGCGATGGCCGCTAGCAATCGCTCCCCATGCGTCGTCGCCGTCTCGATTGAGGTGTAAGGCAACACGGCGATAAAATCTTCTCCGTCCACGCGCCCGATAATCGAGCCTTTCGGTAACAAGTCCGATAAGTGGCGCGTCATCTCTTTAATCAGGCGATGAGATTGTTCCACGCCTTGCAAGGACAAGATGATTTTAAATCGGTTGATGTGCAACCGCATGACGCTCGTCACTTCCGCTCCTTCTCGTTGCGTGAACAGCTTCTCGAGCTCGAGCTTCACTTTCATCAAGTTCGGCATCCCGGTCAAATAATCGATATTCTCGATGCTGCTCAATAGCTTCATCTCTGCCTCTTCCGATAAATCGGTCGTCAGCCCTAACACATAACGCACGTTACCCGCCTCATCTTCGAGCGGCATGAGGACCGATGATGCGAAGCGGGCCGTATTGGCCTCGATGTTCATCTGCGACATGAAATAGACCGGTGCATGCGTCGCGACGACTTCATCGTAATGTCCGATTAACTCGCTGGCGACATCGACCGCATACATATCATGTAAATACATGCCACTCACATCGTCCGGGAGTGAGGACGCCAGTTTCCCCTGTTCACTGACGCGCACGTATCGATACCCCTCAGGCATCACTTCCATCAAAAACACCATCCGGTATAAGTGAACGAATACATTAAACAAATAGTGCGGGTCGATCTTCATCTGCTGCATACTGTACCTCCAGGCAATCTCCGTTTCTTCTAGTTTAGTAGTTTTAGCTGGTCTTGTTCACGAAACCGTTCAAAAAAAGGGGAAGACGTTTTCAATGAGCGGGCAATAATCGGGTATTGATAAGTAAAAGTCGCAAAAGCGAGGTGAACCATCATGCTCAGTCGAAACGTCACTCCACAGACACGGCCAGGAAAATGGTCGGTCCTCTTGTTACTTGCGGTGTTCGTGCTCTTACTCGTGTCTGCCCTCATCGTCCAATCCGCTCAACCGTTCAACTTCGACACGTTATTCGACAATACGTGGGCGGCCGTCGTATCGATGTTGGCCATCGTCTCCGCACTCGGTGCATTCGTCGTCGGGATGTATACCATCTTACGCAATCACGAACGCTCGGTCGCGGTCTTCGTTACCGTCTCGCTCGGCGGTCTTGTCGCTTTGTTCGTGCTCATGCAACTGTTCCTCTAACTGACAAACGCACCTTTCCGTTAGGAATAGGTGCGTTTTCGTCATAGAAGTTCTTTTGCGAGCAACCGATAGACGTTCAAGCGGCTCTCTTGTGTATGCTGGATACTGCAAATCATTGCCTCATCAAACCCATAATGAGCCGATTCTTCCTGCAATTGCGTCGCAATCTGTTTCGGTGTCCCGACGAGATGGATTTTTCGGTTGTTGGCGATTTGAATCTTGTCGATCTCGGTGAGCGGATAGTCGTGTGCCGCCTCCGGGCTCATCAATTGACGAAGCTGGCCTTTCATCAAGAACAGACGTGATAAATCCGACGGACGTGCCAAATACTCGGCCTCTTCTTCCGTCTCGGCCGTCGTCACGAGATACGTGACGCTGATGTCCGGCTTCTCCATGAAAGCGGACGGAGTGAAATGCTGACGATACGCGTCGAGCGCAGCGACACTCAGTTCTCCATTGAAAAATTGGGCGAAGGAATAGCCGAGCCCCATCCGTCCTGCTTGGATGGCGCTGTTGCCGCTCGACCCGAGGAGCCACGCCTCTGGTAGCGTGACGCCGGTCGGAGCAGCCGGCGTATTCTTATACCAGCGTTCCTCCGGTGCCTCATCGTTGATGAGTTGGAGCGTCGTTCCGAGCTTTTCATACAGGCCGTCCATCATCGGCTTTTGCCCTTGCGACATCGCGTAGATGGCGTTGGCGTCCCCGCCCGGTGCCCGGCCGACCCCGAAGTCGATACGTCCCGGTGCGAGCGCGCTGAGCGTCTTGAACACTTCGGCCATTTTGAGCGGTGAATAGTGCATCATCATGATGCCACCTGAACCAAGACGAATTCGTTCTGTTTTTGCCGCGATGTAAGCCGCGACAACTTCCGGTGCCGAGCTGGCGAACGACATGCCGCCGTGATGTTCGGCCATCCACATCCGGTAATAGCCGAGCTCTTCTGCCAATTGGGCCAGTTCGACCGCACTTTGTAACGCATGTTCTGACGTATGTCCGGATGTCACCGGCGCTTGATCCAATACACTTAATCTCATCTGTATCGCTCCGTTCCTAAAGTATATATGGTGAATATCTCGATTTTGTAAGACTCGCCGTCATCATACTAAAGTGAGCCGGAGAATACGAATAGTTCGCTCTTGAGAACGCTTTCTTTATTTCAGAAAATTACAACGAATTGTTGCTTGCTCCCTGTTCACTTCTCTATAATGGACGAGAAGAAGCTATTCCTTCATAGCAATTCACGTAACGCACGATGGGGACGTGCCAGTGAAGTGCACACTACACTTTCGGGGAAAAGGGGTAAATTGAATGAATCACACACCAAACCGGTCCGGTCATGACGGGCCCAGATTCACATCAGCAGATTACATGAAATTCATCATTCCATCGTTAATCGGGATTTTATTCTTCATCGTCCCAATCCCGTCTGGTGACGGGTTCACCATTCCCGTCGCCTTTTTATCGAACTGGCTGATTGATTTGATTGGCGACTTCGTACCGACGATTGCCGTCATCATGATGGGAATCTCGGTCGTCGGTTCACTCATCGCGTATGCGGTCAAACCGGTGTTCATCTTAGAGCGCCCGCATTTGAACACGTTGTTCAACGTCACACCGTTTTGGTTTGTAATGCGCGTCATCGGCTTCATCGCCGGCTTCATGACGTTACTCGTCATCGGTCCTGAAGCGATCACGTCCGAGTTCACGGGTGGCTTGTTGTTATATGACTTGATCCCGATTTTGTTCGCGACGTTCTTGTTCGCCGGGATGTTATTGCCGCTCCTGTTGAACTTCGGATTGCTCGAATTCGTCGGGACGATTCTCATCAAAGTGATGCGTCCGCTGTTCCGTCTCCCAGGTCGAGCCTCGCTCGATGCGCTCGCATCTTGGGTCGGAGACGCCACAATCGGAATTTTGTTGACGACGAGACAATATGAAGAAGGCTATTATACGAAACGAGAAGCCTCGATTATCGCCACGACGTTCTCCGTCGTCTCAATCACATTCACGATTGTCATCTTGTCGTACATGGAGCTCGACGCCTACTTCCCACATTATTACGGAACCATCATCCTATCTGGAATCGTCGCCGCGCTCATCATGCCGCGCATCTATCCGTTGTCACGTAAGCCTGACACGGCGTATGAGAAGACCGAATTGAAACCGGAAGAACCGGTACCGGCGAACGTCCCGATGCGCGGCTGGGCACTGCGTCAAGCGTTGCTCAAATCAAAATCGAGTAAAGGCGCCGGTGCCACGTTCAAAGACGGGTTCCAAAACGTGCTCGACATGTGGCTCGGCATTTTGCCGGTCGTCATGGCCGTCGGAACGATTGCGCTCGTCATCGCCGAGCACACGTCATTGTTCACGATTCTCGGCAAACCGTTCGAACCGATTCTCATGTTGTTGCAAGTGCCCGAAGCAGAGGCCGCGGCCCAGACGATGGTCGTCGGGTTCGCCGATATGTTCTTGCCGGCCGTGCTCGGCAGTGGCATCGAAAGTGAGTTGACGCGATTCGTCATCGCCTGTGTGTCCGTCACCCAGCTCATCTTCATGTCTGAGGTCGGCGGACTGTTGCTCGGCTCGAAATTGCCAATTTCGTTCTTCGATCTCGTTCTCATCTTCTTGTTGCGGACGATCATCACGTTACCGATTATCGTCGGGATCGCCCATCTCATCTTTTGACGACAACACGCCCGTTCTCTCATTCCAGAGGACGGGCGTTGTTTGTATAATAAAGAAAAAGGGAGGTGCGTCATGGACGAACATTATGCCGGACAGCTCGAAGTCGCAAAGAAAGGTTACGCTGGAATCATCGACCCCAAGGCCTACGTGAACGACCGCTATCACGGCCATTGGACGGTCAAGAGCGAGAAACGCATCAACGGGGTTCCCGTGTTGCTTCAAAAAGCGTTCAACGGAGGCAAGAACAATTGTACACTCACCTCGATGACGGCCATTTTCCGCTATTACCATGACCTTGGCTATGCGCGCATCCCGGGGGACGTAATCGAGATTCAACGAGACGCACGTGAGATTGCGCTCGCCCATCAGTTTAAGGACGAGAAAGGCACACCACCGACTCGAATCAGTACAATCGTCACGAAACTTTGGGCCCATTACGGCTACAAAGGGCACGGCAGCTCGCGTTATCTATGGAAATGGTCGACGTTCGAGCGTGAACTCGCGGCCGACCGCCCTTTTATCCTGAATATGGCGAACGGCTTTTATAAAAATCACTCCGTCACCGGAATCGGGTATATCATCTTCCACAAACCCGGCTTTCCCGACGTCATCTTGCTCGAGGTGCTCGACAACCGGGCCCGTGACATTCGCTACATCGATTTCAACGAGTTCAACTTTTGGGGTAGCATCACGCGCGTGTATCCGCCACAGGACGTTCAGGAGAAATAACGATTAGCCCTCGCCTCGATGGCTTGCCCGATTCGAATCAGATGCTCCCGTTTCGCATACGAGCCATGGTGGAGACCGAAAGCGTCTCGACCGTTCCCGAGACCGACGAACACTTCGGACGGTTTGACATGCAGTCCGATCATTGGGATATGGAGCGTCGCATGATAGCCGAGTTCGAACTGGGCGCTCGGGTAAGCCTCGATCATCTCGCTATGCGTAAAACCGTCGAACGCTGCACAGTTATCCCGCCCAAGGACGATCAAACGGGAAGGGTTCACATAACGAATCGTCCGTTCGAGCAAATCGAGCGATGTCGGGTGCTCCATCCATTGGCGTCCCGTCCGCAATTGGCCCATCTGACGCCACGTCGCATATTTGAAAAAGTCGACATGGAGCGCGGACCCGTCGTAGAATGAGCATCCCATGCCTTCAAGCAGGGCCTCGAGTTTCGCCCCTCCCGGTTTGCCGAACCAGCTCGTCGTCGCCCGTCCGGCCTCGAAGTAAGCCGCGGCGTAGTGAAGTGTCGCGTCGAGCGCGTTGTCATCTTGCAGGTAGGCATCGAGTGATTCGTCACGCCAATAGAACTTTTGTGACTCTCCTCTACGAACGGTGCCGTCCCGTTCAAAAAATTCGCCGCGCGACGGATTCGTCCCGACGGTGAGCCACTGTTGCTCCGTCGGGCGCCCATACCATAGGACCGGAGAGGCCCCCTCAATCAGCTCTGTCTGAAACGACGATGTCATGAGCGCTTGTTGAAACCGAATCGCGTCTTGCAATAGCACTCGTGCCTGATCCATCGAGCCACCTCCTCTCTACTCGTTCGTTTCCCGCTTTCAGGCACATGTAAAATACGTTATAGTGAGAGGACGAAGCCAAAAAAAGGACGTGGATCTATGCGTATCAATAAATTCATCAGTGAATCCGGCAAGGCGTCCCGCCGCCAAGCCGACCGTCTCGTCGAAGAAGGACGGGTTACCATCAACGGGAAGAAAGCGAAAATCGGCGACCAAGTGAACCCAGGGGACGAAGTGCTCGTCAACGGTTCGGCCGCCCGCGTCGCACGAAACAACGTTTATATCGCCGTCCATAAACCAGTCGGCATCACGAGCACGACCGAGAAGAAAGTCAAAGGCAACTTGGTCGACCTCGTCAACCATCCGCTCCGCATCTTCAATATCGGCCGTCTCGATAAAGACTCGGAAGGGCTCATCTTGATGACGAACGACGGTGATATCGTCAACGAGATTCTTCGCGCCGAGGGTGAGCACGAGAAAGAATACATCGTCTCGGTCGATAAGCCGATCACCCCGGAGTTCGTCGAACAGATGGAAGCCGGCGTCAGAATTCTCGGCCAAAAGACGTTGCCGTGTAAAGTCCATCAACTGTCAAAGTTCGATTTCAACATCACGCTGACGCAAGGGCTCAACCGCCAAATCCGTCGCATGTGTGAAGCGCTCGGTTACGAGGTGTACCGCCTTCAGCGCGTACGTGTCATGAACATCACGCTCGGCAAGCTCCCGCCCGGACAATGGCGCGACCTGTCGAAAAAAGAACGCGAGCAGTTGTTCCGTGAATTGAATTACGAACCGAAAGAATGGTATTAAAACAAGCCCAGACGCTTTTTGTCTGGGCTTGTCATCGTTCATAGAGCGATGCGACATGGTCGGTCTCTCGTCGGATGAAGCGTTTGAGTTGAGCGCATAAGTCATCGAGCTGCCCCATCGTCGTCTCGAACGAAAAGGTCGCCTTCATATCCCCGCCATCGCCTTTCATTTGTTCGACCACGGCGTTGACTCGGACGGTGCCTCGCGCATTCGCCAGTTCGAACGTCAAGGAGACATGGACGAGCGGGACATCGAGGACCCACGTCTGGGGCGACTTCCCATTGTGTGCATTGAACACAGATAATGTGGAGACGAGTGTGTCGATGTCGGATACGGTGACGTACTCATCCACCGTGACCGCGCACCATTTTCCCTTCAGCGTCAATACGATTTCCATTTCCAAACCGTCTTCCCAAATCCGTCTCATCTTCAACTGTTCGACCATTGCCATCCCTCACTCTCTCATTTCGAATATATCATGGCGTTTCCACGAAATCCGTCAACTTTTCACCAAAACGGGAATAGACTTATACAGATGATTTCGTAACGAAAAGAGGTGAATCGTCATGAATGGCGCCTTGTTCCCCCGCACCTCGGTCGGCAAGTGGTCGATCATCCTCATCGGCTTGTTCCTGGCCATGTACGTGCCGTTCCTCCTGCTCGATAACTTCGATACGACCTTTCATTCGACGCTTTGGAGCGACAACGCCGCGAACATGCTCCGGCTCAGCTATATGACCACGTTCTCCGTCCTCGGGCTCGGAGCGTTCGTGACCGGATGGTGGGCCATCTTGAAACAAAAAGAGTACGCCGTGCTCGTCTTCTTCGCGGCCGTTCTCGGCTCCGGACTGTTCGTCCTCTTAGTCATGGAGCTCCTCGGCATCCTCGAATAGAAGACAAAATAAGGAGTTCGCCGCGGCGAACTCCTTGTTGATTGCGCACTTATTTGACGATGACTTGCTTCATCTGGCTGGCGCGGCCTTTCGCATCTTCGATATGGACCGAGAGACGCTCTCCTTTTTTGAGCGTGCGTGTCTTCGTGACGAACGATCCTGTGAGTCCAGTCGTCCCTTTCCCGATGACACGGCGCTTCGCATCACGCACGATGACCGTCATGCCAGCGTCGGCGCGACCCGTCACTTGCTTCGCGTTCGCACGCGGCGTCGAGACGGCCGGTTGTTTCGCACGGGCACCTTTCACAACGAGAAGGCGTTCGCTCGAAGCGAGCTTGCCGTTGCTATAGACGACACGGAGTGTGGTGCCTGCTTTTTGTGCCCCAATGTTCAACGCGACCCGAGCCTGTTTCGACGTTCCTGTCGCCAGACGTTTCTCGCCGTTATACACCGTCACTTTTGTCCCGCTCTGCACGCTAGCGGCAAACACGGTCGAATTATCACGAACGATTCCTGGCTTGGCATAGAGACGTAGCATCGAAGCCGCATAATGCACGTTCACTTTGCCGTAGCCGCTGATGTAATCGTAGTTGAACGGAAGCTCTTCTTCAGACTCATCCATGAAGTAGCTGAGCCCATCTTCATAGCTCATCCCACCGATCGCGTCGCCGCCTGAGAAGGCGACTGGTTCCGCTGTACGATGGAGCAATTGACGTACTTCTTCCACTTTGAGTGTCGGGCGTGTTGATAACAACAAGCCAACGACAGCCGAGACGTGCGGTGTCGCCATGCTCGTTCCGTCCATATAGACGACGTTACCGTTCGGTACGAGACTCGCGACTTTTGTTCCCGGTGCCACGACGTCGACGCCGTATCCGTAGTTCGAGTAATCCGAGACGATGCCGAACGTGTTCGTCGCACCGACCGAGATCGTGTATTTCGATGATGCTGGGTAGGACAGGCTTGAATCGCCATCGTTCCCGGTTGCCGCAACGACGACGACACCGCGGTCATACGCGTACTTCAACATATAACCGATCGTCCGGCTCTCGCTGCCGCCGAGGCTCATGTTGATGACTTTGGCTCCCGCATCGACAGCATACTTGATGCCGAGCGCGATTTGTTCCGTGTCTCCCGAACCGCTCGCGTCGAGCACTTTGACCGGGAGAATCGACACGGCCGGCATCATACCGCGCATCGATGTCCCGTTGTTTTGAATCGCACCGATGACGCCGGCGACGTGTGTCCCGTGGCCGTGGTCATCGATGGCACTGCCTTCCCCGTTCGGGTCGACAAAGTTCTTCTCGTTGGCGATATCGACGCGTCCTTTGAAGTCAAGGAGGCGATAATCGACACCCGTATCGAGCACGGCCACTTTGACCGATCGAACCGGCAAGTTGAGTGCCTCGTATGCGTCAATGCCGATGCCAGCATCTTGGAACGGCGCCAACACCGATTTCGAGTTGAGTGACCATTGATAATCGTAGCTCGTGTCGGCCATGAACGCTTGGTACTTCTGGACCGGTTCGATGAACTCGACGTTCGCATCACGCTCGAGCGTCGACTTGGCTGTCGCTTGCGTTTTCGTGCTCGCCGCTTCGACGTCGACGACTGCGAAGTGGTCACCCGGGCGACCGAGATTCACTTTCTCCGCCGAGACGTTCGACAATGCGTTCATCTTGCCGAGCGATTTGCTTGGTGACGACTTGTATTTGACGATATAACGCGGCGCATCATCAACTTCAATCGATACCCCGAATTTACCCATCACATCTTGGAGCGGTGTTCCGGCAAGCGTCCCCGTCCCAAGCTTAGCTGCCACTTGATTGACTTCTGCTTGCAACGCTGTCGGCACGCTTGACGTCACGAGCGCCTGCAACCGTTCGATGGCTGCGTCATCCGCTGGCGTGAGCGTGTATGATTTCCGATCAACGAGCGCGTTCATGAGTGGCTGTAACGCCTTCAAATCATTGTACGCTTGTTGGCGTTTCGCTCCGTCTTTCACCATCGCTTTGATGAGGTATGGCGACGTCCGATAGTACAAGGCAGCCAAATCGTTGCCTGACTCTGATTGCGTCAACACTTCCGTCTGAATGCGACGGATGAGTTTCAACATCGATTCGCGCTCTGGTGCTGGATTTAAAATCGATTCGACAGCACACATGCCCGCCTCCGTCTCGATGTTTTCATACTTGACCGGCAATTTGACCGGGTTGTAGACGAGTTTGATGTCGGAAGGCGACATCGTTTCTTCTTCCATCAACGGGAGATACTCCACTTTGATGTAGTACGGACCTTCCCATGCATACGGGAATCGAATTTTCGCCGTTTGCTGTCCGTCTTCTTGTGACGCGCTCGAACGATACTGTTCGAACGTCTCGTCTTTCGCTGCCAAATCGGCACTTGGATAAACCGAGATATTCGCGAGCTTCGTCGAATCGAACTGAATTTCCATATGCGTCATCGCCGATGGAGTCCCCCGTTCCATTTTGAACCAGTATGTATTCGTGGCGTCTGTCCCGGTTTCGAACGTGACTTCCACTCCTGGGCTGAGCGTCTTCGCCTCTTGCATTCCCGCTCCAGCGTCCGCACTCGCTTGTGGCGGAATCAATGCCAGTACGAGCATGAGCACCGTGACGAATGATAAAACTTGTTTCCATGTTGCTTTCATCTGTTCTCCTCATTTCTATATGTCCAAAGCTACAACCGACGGATCCGTCAATTCATGTATACGTGACAATGGCTTGAAGGTTCCAACAATTAACTACAAAAAATCACTTAATTTCATTATTTTAGGAAACTCTTGATTTGTCTATCTCTAATATGGTTTTTTCGAAAAATAATTTAAAAAACAGGTCAGAGGAATTCTTCCCCTGACCTGACGAGTTGTGTGGCTTATTTTGCTGTGACGCCCCCATCGACCGGAAGCTCGATTCCCGTGATGTGATTGGCCTCATCCGACGCGAGGAACAGGACAGCCGTCGCCACTTCTTCAGCCCGACCTAGATTCGGCAAAGCGATTTGATTCAAGAAATGCTGTTTATAGTCCGGGTGCTCCATGTGCGGCGCGCTCATCGGTGTCACGATATAGCCCGGATGGACCGAGTTGACGCGAATGTTGTGTTTCCCGTAATCGACGGCCGCCGCTTTCGTGAGCGAACGGACGGCTCCTTTCGAGGCCGTATAGGCACCGGCACCGGCCATGCCTGTGAGCGCCGAGATGGATGAGATGTTGACGATCGAACCGCCGCCGTTTTGCTCCATGAGCGGGATTGCATATTGCGTTCCGAGCATGACGCCATCGATATTGATTCGATACGTGCGTGCCCAGTCTTCCTCTGTCTGGTCCAAGAACGGTTTCGCGAGCGCGATGCCCGCATTGTTGACGAGCACATCGAGTTTCCCGCACACGGACTGGACTTCGTTATAAATGTTTTTCCAATCGTTGCGTGACGTGACGTCGTGTTGAAGCGCAATCGCCTCGCCACCGTTCGACCGGATTGTCTCCACGACGTGCGTCACCGCTTCAAGATTGATGTCCGTCGCGACGACAGTCGCCCCTTCTCGTGCGAACAGCTTGGCCGTCTCCTCACCCATGCCACTGCCTGCCCCTGTAATGACCGCTACTTTCCCCGTTAACCGCATAATCCCAGCTCCATTTCTTTAAATATGATAGTCTAACTATCATTATAGTAGTCGATGCACATTCGATTCTCAACGAAACTGCCTCGACACGGTATAATAACGAGATATAAAG
This sequence comes from Exiguobacterium sp. J17977, assembly GCF_018616375.1. Lineage (GTDB taxonomy): Bacteria > Bacillota > Bacilli > Exiguobacteriales > Exiguobacteriaceae > Exiguobacterium > Exiguobacterium mexicanum. The sequence continues at coordinate 147,814 of NZ_JAEQBB010000005.1, forward strand.
AGGTGATTTCATGAGTAAACGACAACAAAATAAAGAAGAGCGAATGAATCGTATCATCGAGCAAGCCGAGGTCCTCTTCTTACAAGATGGATTTGAACGGGTGCAAATGCAGGATATCGCGGACGCGTCCGAGCTCGGGGTCGCGACGCTGTTCCGGTACTTTCCGAAAAAAGACCAATTGATCGTCGCTGCGGCCGTGCGCAATTTGGCACCGACGCTCGACGTGTTCAAAGAACTGACGAACCGACCGGGAGATGCCTACTCGCGACTCGAGGCGATTCTCGACTATCTGCTCGACCAACAAGTGAAGCGGACGAACCACTCTCGTTTCCGCGAGGCGTTCGAGAGCTATGCCTCGTTCGTCGCAAGCCCACTCCCTGGGATTGGCGACTATATCGAGTTGCAGCGCGAGATTATGGAGACGCTCGAACCACTCATCGCGGACGGGAAGACGGACGGTTCGTTCCGGCGTGACCTTGACGTGAAAACGACCATCGTCACCATCATCAACGCGTTCGGAACGTTCGGCAACAACATCATTTTAAAGTCGCATATCAGTTATTTAGAGGACGACATCGAGCCCCTCATCCAACAGCGGGTGTTGCGAGAGATGCTCTTGTCGTATGTGCGCCCATAACGAAAGCCCCTTCGCGTGAAGGGGCTTTATTCGTGCAGTTCGAGCGGCAGACCGTCCGGGTCGAAGAAGAACGTCATCTTCTCACCCGTGAACGTGTCAAACCGAATCGGTTCCGTCGTGACGCCGTGCGCATTCAGTTCGGCGACGACCGCCTCGATGTCGTCGACTTTGAAAGCGAGATGGCGGAGTCCGCATGCCTCTGGGAAGCTCGGTCGTTTCGGGCTGTCCGGTTTGATGAACAGCTCGAGCTCGTAGGCGCCGAGCCGCAGGTCGATCTTGTGATCACCTTTGTCCGGACGATGATGCTCGCGAATGACATCGAACCCTAAGATATCGATATAGAATCGTTTCGCCTCATCATAGTCTGAGGCGATAATCGCCACGTGATGGATGGTATGTAGTTGCATCATAATCCCCCATATACAAAAAAATGAGCACCTCTCACTAGAGGTGCTCTCGAAAAGTCTACCGCGTCGAACCACGCTCCACAACGTGCTCCCGAAGGAATGTCCGCCGTCTTACATAGACCAGCTCATCGCATGTACTCAACTATAGGCGAATCCGAGCCCCGCGTCAATCTTTTGTTTACATCGGGTTGACATCTTCCTAAAAATTAGGATAATCAATAGTGTTAGCACTCTTAATATCAGAGTGCCAAAATCGAACAATGAAAAAGGAGAACGATCATGACAAAGAAACAGTTTCAAGCCGAATCGAAACGAATTTTAGAGTTGATGGTCCACTCAATCTATACGCATAAGGACATCTTCCTCCGCGAGCTCATCTCGAACGCGAGTGACGCCATCGACAAGATGTATTACCGCGCTCTCTCGGACGAGGCGATTGACTTCAACAAGGACGACTACTTCATTAAAGTCGAGCTCGACAAAGACGCCCGAACGATCACCATCCGCGACACGGGAATCGGGATGACGGCCGACGAGCTCGAATCGAACCTCGGCATCATCGCCAAGAGCGGCTCGCTCGCGATGAAGCAGGCGACGAAGATGGAAGAAGACCACAGCCTCATCGGCCAGTTCGGCGTCGGCTTCTACTCGGCGTTCATGGTAGCTGACCGTGTGACGGTACGTACCCGCTCGGTCGACAGCGAGCAAGGCTACTTATGGGAATCCGAAGGCACGGACGGCTACACGATCGAGCCAACAGACAAGGCCGACATCGGAACCGAGATCACGTTACATCTGAAAACCGATACGGACGACGAGACGTATTCATCGTTCCTTGAAGAGTACGAGATCCGTTCGCTCATCAAGAAGCATTCGGACTTCATCCGCTACCCAATCAAGCTCGACGTGACGAAACACCGTCCAAAAGAAGATGCAGACGAGTACGAGGACTATGTCGAAGAAGAGACGGTCAACAGTATGGTGCCGATTTGGCGCAAGCGGAAGAGCGAGCTGTCGGAGGAGGACTACAAGGCGTTTTATCATGAGAAACGCTACGGCTTCGACGAGCCACTCAAGCACCTTCACTTGAACGTCGACGGCTCGATTCGGTATCAGTCAATCCTCTACATCCCATCGACGGTCCCGTTCGACTATTACACGAAAGAGTTCGAGAAAGGGCTCGAGCTGTACTCGAACGGTGTCTTGATCATGGAGAAGTCGCCTGACCTGCTCCCGGACTATTTCGGTTTCGTCAAAGGGATGGTCGACTCGGAAGATCTTTCGCTCAACATTTCCCGGGAGATGCTGCAGCAGGACCGCCAGTTGCGTGTCATCGCCAAGAACGTGAAGTCGAAAATCAAAGGCATGCTCGAGAAGATGCTCCAAAACGAGCGCGAAGACTACGAGAAATTTTACGAGTCGTTCGGACGTCAGCTCAAGTTCGGCGTCTACGACCAGTTCGGTGCCGCCAAGGACGAGTTGAAAGACTTGCTCTTGTTCCACTCTTCGAACGAGAAGAAGCTCGTCACACTTAAAGAATATGTCGCGCGCATGAAAGACGACCAGAAGTACATCTATTATGCGACGGGTGAATCGATTCATCGCATCGATCTCTTGCCACAGGCAGAACGCTTGAAGGAAGAAGGGTTCGAGATTCTCTACTTCACGGAAGAAATCGACGAGTTCGCCATCAAAATGCTCCAGTCGTATGACGACAAAGAGTTTAAGTCGATCGCGAGCGGTGACCTCGGGCTTGATGACGAGGCGGCCCATTCGCTCAATGAGGACAACAAGGACTTGTTCGCCTTCATGAAACAAGAACTGGGCGACCGCGTCAAAGAAGTGCGCGCATCGACACGTCTCAAGTCACATCCGGTCTGCTTGACGGTCGCCGGTGACGTCTCAATCGAGATGGAGAAGATTTTGAACACGATGCCGAATGGCGGCGGCATGAAAGCTGAAAAAGTGCTTGAAGTGAACGCCGATCACGCCATCTTCCAGACGTTACAGCGCATCTATAAGGAAGATGAAGCGAAAGCGAAACAGTATACCGATTTGCTCTATCAGCAAGCGCTCCTCATCGAAGGGCTACCGATTGAAGATCCGGTCGCCTATTCGAATGCGGTGTGTGCGTTGATGGCAGAATAATTGAAAGGCAGAGGGCGACCTCTGTCTTTTTCATTTATTCGTATGGAGACGTGATACAATTTAACGTAGAAGAAATTCTTGGGAATGAGGTGTCATATGCTGTTCGAAAAAAATAAGTTGTATAAACGCTCTGAACTTCACGATCGTTACGGTGGAAGTCGACAACGAGGGATTAGTACCCCAAACAAACATAAACTCATCTTTATATTCGATAGTGGAATGGACGAAGAGTTTGGCTATAAAAATGGCTGGAATGAAGATGACGGTCTCTACTATTACAGCGGAGAAGGACAGGAAGGGAATCAATCGTTTTCTTTCGGAAATAAAGCTCTACTCAACCATGTAGAAAATGGCGAAGACGTTTATTTATTCGAATCGCTTGGACGAGGGACTTACCGCTTTGTCGATCAACTCATTTTAATTGGTTTTGATATTCAATTTGGAATTGATAAATATCACAATCAACGAGAAGTGATCGTCTTTGCGTTTGAGCCACTACACGTCATTCAGGAAGAAGCCCAGCAGTTCTCATCGACGATGCGCTATAAATCAATTGAAGAGTTAGAGGAAATTGCATCTCGCGACCCAAAACGAGCAACTGGTTTAAGTATGTCCGCCCGAAAGTTACAAGTCCGTGAGCAAACAGCGGCGCTTCATTATTATGTGCTGGCTCGTGCCAATAACTGTTGCGAAGCTTGTGGGCAACCAGCTCCGTTTGAAACGGAAAACGGACCTTATCTCGAACTCCACTCGCTTTACAAAGAGTCCGATGCTGGCTTATCACAACCTGATCAAGTTGTAGCAGTTTGTCCGAACTGTCACGCTCGCCTCCATAAAGGCATCGATCGAGTAGAATTTAATCAACATATTATCCATAAAATTCAGCAACCTTGATCTGCCTTCAGATTAAGGTTTTTTTATTTGCAATTGATAATCGAGTGATTTATGACGAGAATCATGTATTGATTTCTTCATAAAACAGATGTCTATGCATCAGCTTTTATTTTTTTCACATAGGTTATTGAAAACAAAAGCACATTTATTTTGTAATCGTTTTCTTTCCTTTCATCAAGCGTTTTAACCATTTAACGTTGATATATCAACATTTTACCAGACATGCAAACGCCTTGACATTTTTGGCGGGTTATATGAAGTTAGTATTACATTATAATTATTCTAGTAGAGACGAAAGTCCACTAGAGTAAAAAAACAAGGAGGACATATCCCATGTCATTAATCGGCAAAGAAATCTTACCTTTCAAAGCACAAGCATTCCAAACAGGTGAATTCCTCGAAGTATCGGACAACGACTTCAAAGGTCAATGGAGCGTCGTTTGCTTCTACCCAGCTGACTTCACATTCGTCTGCCCGACTGAACTTGAAGACCTTCAAAACGAATACGCAACACTTAAAAACCTCGGCGTTGAAGTCTACTCAGTATCGACTGACACACACTTCACGCACAAAGCATGGCACGAAACGTCTGAGAAAATCGGCAAAATCGAGTACATCATGATTGGTGACCCATCACACACAATCTCACGTAACTTCGACGTCTTGAACGAAGAAGATGGCCTTGCTGACCGCGGTACGTTCATCATCGATCCAGACGGCGTCATCCAAACAGTTGAAATCAACGCAGGCGGCATCGGCCGTGACGCGAGCACGCTCGTTAACAAAGTCAAAGCGGCACAATACGTCCGCAACAATCCAGGCGAAGTTTGCCCGGCGAAATGGGAAGAAGGTTCTGCAACACTTCGCCCGAGCCTCGACCTCGTCGGCAAGTTGTAAGGAGCGGATTTCATGTTAGAAGCAGATATTAAACAACAGTTGGACCAATATCTCCAGCTCATGGAGGGCGATGTCGTCCTCCGTGTCAGCGCTGGAGACGACGCGGTCTCTAAAGAGATGCTCGACCTCGTGAACGAACTCGCGAGTATGTCGTCACGCATCTCGGTCGAGAACGTCACGCTCGAACGCACACCGAGCTTCAGCGTGAGCCGTCCGTCTGAAGAGACAGGGATTGTCTTCGCGGGCATCCCGCTCGGTCACGAGTTCACGTCACTCGTCCTCGCGTTGCTCCAAGTGAGCGGCCGGGCGCCGAAAGTGGACGCGGATGCAATCAAACAGATTCAAAACATTCAAGGCACGTACCACTTCGAATCGTATATCAGCCTCAGCTGCCACAACTGCCCGGACGTCGTCCAGGCACTCAACGTCATGAGCGTCCTCAATCCGAACATCTCACACACGATGATCGACGGTGGCGCGTTCAAGGCAGAAGTTGAAGCGAAAGAGATTATGGCTGTCCCAACCGTCTTCTTGAACGGTGAGGCGTTCGGCAACGGGCGCATGTCACTTGAAGAGATTTTGGCGAAACTCGGTACTGGTCCAGACGCTTCGGCGTTTGACAACAAAGAACCGTATGACGTCCTCGTCATCGGTGGCGGCCCGGCCGGTTCGAGCGCAGCGGTTTACGCGGCTCGTAAAGGCATCCGGACCGGCATCGTCGCAGAACGCTTCGGTGGTCAAGTGATGGACACGATGGGGATTGAGAACTTCATCGGCACATCTTACACAGAAGGCCCGAAACTCGTCGCGAGCTTGGAAGAGCACGTGAAAGAGTACGGCATCGACGTCATGAACCTCCAGCGCGCGAAGCGCCTCGAGAAGAAAGATCTCGTCGAGGTCGAACTTGAGAACGGTGCCGTCTTGAAGAGTAAGAGCGTCATCTTGTCGACTGGTGCACGCTGGCGCAACGTCAACGTCCCAGGTGAGGCCGAGTTCAAAAACAAAGGTGTCGCCTACTGCCCGCACTGTGATGGCCCGCTCTTCGAAGGCAAGCGCGTCGCGGTCATTGGTGGCGGTAACTCTGGAATTGAAGCAGCCATCGACCTCGCTGGAATCGTCAAACACGTGACGGTGCTCGAGTTCGCTGCCGAACTCAAAGCCGACCAAGTACTTCAAGACCGTCTCCACAGCCTCCCGAACGTGACCGTCGTCACGAACGCTCAGACGACAGAAATCACGGGTACGGACAAAGTGAACGGCATCTCGTACTTGTCTCGCGAGACGAACGAGACGCATCACGTCGAACTCGAAGGCGTCTTCGTCCAAATCGGCCTCGTCCCGAACACGGACTGGCTCGACTCGGTCGAACGCAACAACTTCGGTGAGATTGTCGTCGACCGTCACGGCGCGACGAATGTCCCAGGTGTGTTCGCAGCAGGTGACTGCACGAACAGCGCCTACAAACAAATCATCATCTCGATGGGATCTGGTGCGACTGCCGCACTCGGTGCTTTCGATTATATGATTCGCAACTAATGTAAAATGCGTCCTCGAACCTGAGGACGCATTTTTTAGATTTCGAATGATTTTCCAGAGTCCGGGATAAACAACAACTTTTGTCCCGCTTCTGTTTTAAAGACATATGCGACATTTGAAATGAACGGATTCCACTCGCCCCCTTCCGTGCGCACACTTTCTGTATACGTGACGTTTCCATACGCCCTAGACAGCTCTTGTTGTGCCGCAGCGACCGAGTAAGTCGGAATCGATAAGACAATCGTCGCACCGACCAAAAAGACAGCCACGAACGCAGACCACCATTTGCGTTTCGGATACGTCATTCTTACTAAAATCAAGATTGAAACCATCCAACTAATCGGCACCCAAAACGTCGCTGCCTGTCCGTACCACCTGTCGTTCACATAAAACAACGCGATTACCACGATCAATCCGAGCATCCACCACCATTTCATTCCCATCACCTCATGTCAATTATCCCAAAAACAGGAAAATAGGCAACGATATTCTGATTCACGGCAACCGATTCAAACGTTTGATTCCCCGGGAAAGTGGAATATCGGACAAGAGAACGGATTTTGAATGAGGAGGCATTTTATGAACATCCCAACCATCAAACTACATGACGGCTACGAGATTCCGGCCATCGGACTCGGTACCGTTTATTTGCGAGGCGAACCGGGTGTCGACGCCATCACATGCGCCATCCGCAACGGGTATCGCTTAATCGACTCGGCAATCCGCTATGACAATGAAGGTGCCGTCGGCGAAGCCGTCCGCCAATCCAGCATCCCGCGCGAGCAGCTGTTTTTGACGTCGAAGCTGCGGGCTCAATATTTTAATTATGATGATGCACTCGAGATGATTCGTGAGTCACTTTACCGGGCAAATCTCGACTATTGGGACTTGTTCCTATTGCATTGGCCGAACCCGAAACAAGACAAATATGTCGAGGCGTGGCGCGCGCTCATCCAAGCGAAAGAAAACGGATGGATTCGCTCCATCGGCGTCTCGAACTTTATGCCCGAGCATCTCGACCGGTTGATTGAGGAGACAGGTGAGACACCGGTCATCAACCAAATCGAGATGCACCCGTACTTCTCACAAGTCGAGCAACGTCAGGCTGACAAAGAGCGCGGTATCGTCACCGAGGCCTGGAGCCCGTTGAGCCGAGCCCGTACCGTCACTCATGACGAGACGATTGCCGAGCTTGCACGACAGAAAGGCAAGACCGTGTCTCAAGTCATTCTGCGTTGGCACGTCCAGCTCGGTGTCATCCCGCTCCCGCGTTCGTCGAGCGAGTTGCACCAAAAAGAGAACCTCGACGTCTTCAACTTCGAATTGACCGAGGACGAGATGGAGACGCTCAACGCCCTGACGAAGCCAGACGGCCGCATCGATAATCAAGACCCAAGAGAATACGAGGAATACTAAAAAAGATTGAGCCGTCTGGGCTCAATCTTTTCTCGTTAAAACGCCGGAATCGCCGTTTCTTCGTAATTCTCTTCCAAGAACGCGCGGACTTCGTCACTTGTGAGTGCTTCGCCGAGTTTCTGGATCGCTTCTTCATCTTTGTTGTCTTCACGAGCAACAAGCGTGATGGCGAAGTCGTTCTCGACACCTTCCGTCAAGAGGGCATCGCTCTTCGGCGTCAAGCCGAGTGGCGCCGCATAGGCCGGCGTCATGAGGACCGCATCGACGTCATCATACGCACGCGCGAGCATGAGCAAATCGACTTCCTCGAACTTGAGGTTCTTCGGGTTTTCCGTGATATCGGCTTGCGTGTAATACGAACCATTTTTCTCACCGAGCTCGATCACATCGTGTTGGGCGAGCAACGAGAGCGAGCGGTCGATGTTCGACACGTCGTTCGCGATGGCAATTGTCGCGCCTTCCGGGATATCGTCCATGTTGTCATGCTCTTTCGAGTAAACACCGTAGTTGGCGAAGTAAATCGGTTCGATTGGGACGAGGTTGGCGTCATTGCTGCGATTGAACTCTTCCATGTACGGGACGTGTTGGAAGAAGTTCGCATCGACTTCTTTCGCCGCGAGCGCCGTATTCGGTTGGACGTTGTCACCGAGGACGACGATTTCGAGCTCGATGTTGTCTTCTGCGAGCTGCTCTTTCGCGATTTCAAGCATATCCGTCATCGGTGGGATGAGCGATGCGACTTTGAGCGTCTGCGGCTCGTTTGACGGGGCTTCCGTCGTGTTCGTTTCTGAATCGTTTCCACACGCCGCGAGGACGAGTGTGAGTGAGGCGAAAAGCGCCATTAATTTTTTCATGTGGTTTCCTTCTTTCTGTAGATGATTAGCGTTTGTCGATGAGTCGGGCCACCGTCGTACCGGTGAACTGAATCATCTGGACGAAGACGAGCATGATCAAAATCATGTACATCATCAGCTCCGTCTTAAACTGCTGATAGCCGTAGCGGATGGCAAAGTCACCAATGCCGCCGCCCCCGACCACCCCCATGATGGTCGAGTACGAGATGAAACTGATAATTGACGTCGTCAGTCCTAGGACGAGTCCGGAGCGGGCCTCGACGTATAGGAACTTGAAGATGACGTCTTTGATGGACGCCCCCATCGACACGGCCGCCTCGACGACGCCGCGTGGGACGTCAAGGAGTGACTGCTCGACGAGTCGCGAGTAATGGGCGATGGCGATGATGGCGAGCGGTACGGTTGCCGCTGCCGTCCCGATGGCTGTTCCGATGATGAGCCGCGTAAATGGAATCAAAAACACGACGAGTAGCAGGAACGGGAACGAGCGGACGATATTGACGATCAAGTTGAGCACGGAGAAGACGGCCCGATTCTCGAGCAGCTGTCCTTTCCGTGACAAATAGAGCCACGTCCCGAGCGGCAGACCCAGGAGGACGGCCGCGAGAATCGAGACGCCGACCATGATGAACGTCTCCCCGATCGATTGCCAAATCTCGGTCTGGTATTGCAGGAGCACCTCAGGCATGTGGTTCACCTGCCTTCTTCAGTTGGTCGACGAACCAGGACGGATTGTCGTCGATGTCTGCGACCCCGCTCGGAATGACGTCAATCGTCTCATACACCGAACCGTCCGTCATAACGGTCACGCGTTCACACACTTGTTTGATGACGTCCATCTCATGCGTCACGATGACGATGGTGACGCCGAGCCGCTCATTGATCGACTTCAACACGCCGAGCACTTCGGCCGTCGTGTTCGGGTCGAGCGACGACGTCGGCTCATCACACAATAAGACGTGCGGTTCGTTCGCGAGCGCCCGTGCGATGGCGACGCGCTGTTTCTGTCCACCGCTGAGCTGCGCCGGGTATTTGTCTTTGAACGACTCGAGCCCGACGAAACGAAGGCACTCGAGCACCCGGGCCTCATGCGTCGCGCGCGGTCGGCCAGCCAGTTTGAGCGAGGCGGCCACATTGTCATAGACGGTCTTGTTCGCGACGAGATTGAATTGTTGGAAAATCATGCCGATGACGTGACGCTTCTCGCGCAGCTGTCGACTCGACAGGCCCGTCAACTCGTCGCCATCGACGGTGACTTTTCCTGTATCAGGTGTCTCGAGCAGGTTCATCAGTCGGAGCAACGTCGATTTGCCGGCTCCGCTCGCGCCGATGATGCCATATACCTCGCCACGCTCGATGTGAAGCGAGACGTCACGGACCGCTGCGTCGCGGCCGAACTGTTTGCTGACATTCGTTAACGTGATCATAGACGGTTCCTTTCTCTCATGGGAAAACTGGGTCAACCTCGTACCCCATTTTAGCGAACTAAAGCAAACTTGTCAGGTGAGGTGCTTCACAAAAAAAGAACCGCAAGATGGCGGCTCACTTCAGCGGATGCTGTTTGAAATGATCAGCGATATGGCGCCGCATCGATTCACGATTCTCGGCAAAGATGCGATGCCGGTGGCCGTTCCCTCCGGATGGATGGGGAAACCCGCTCACGACGCGTTCCGGTGCGATGATGCCTTTGTCGACGAGCGTCTCGATGGCTCGGCGGACGTTGATGCCCATCGGTAAAATCAAGGCGTCCTTCACGACAGCCATCTCATCAGCGAAACCGCCCTCGACGTAAGATTGAAATAAGGCCGTCTTCAAAATGTCCGGGCTCGACCCGTTGTAGTTCTTCCCTTTATAGAAGACCGGATACGGTAACACCGCCGTATTCTGCACGAGATGGTTCGCCTCGCCGAACAAATCGAGCGTCGACGGGATCCCGAGGTGGTAATGCAAGTCCAAGTCGTCGAGCATCGTCACCAAGTTCTTGCGAATCGGTCCGGAGAAGCTACCTCGTTGTTTGACAGCCCGAAGCGCCTCCTCGTCGGGCGCGTCCGCCAAATCACGGATTGCCTCGAACGATTGCCGCATTTGATACAGTCCCGGTGTGATTCCCGCGATGACGACTTTGGCGTTCGGGTTGATGTATTCGAACGGCGCATAATAAATCGTGAGTTGCTTGTTCGAGTCTTCTTCGAGAAGGAACGGTTCACTCTTCAGAGTCGTCTCCTCCAAATCAGGTAACTCGAGAATATGTTGTTTATAGCGTTGAAATAAATCGGTACGTGTCGGCATGTAAGTCCCTCCTCTGTTTTTCTGTTCCCTAAACCGTCAAATCCTATCAGAGGATGGTGAACTCGTTTCGCGCATTGACGTGACACATCCGCTTTTGTATAGTTAGGAACGACAAAAACGAATAGGAGTGACCAATTTGACTCCAACAGAACCAACGACACGACTCCTCGATCTCCTCAGTGAGCGACATGACCAAATCCGTCGCATCAGCGAGCGGGCTTGGAACGAGCAACACGATATCTATATCTCCAACTCCGAATGGTATGTACTTGCCCGCATCTATAAAAAGAAACCGACCATTGCTGAAGTGACGCGCAACGTCCACATCTCCCGTCAAGCAATCCATAAGCTCATCAAGAACTTGAAAGCGAAAGAACTCGTCACGGTGACTGATCATCCGACGAGTCGAAAAGATAAATGTATCGAGTTGACCGAACTCGGGGTCCGTTGCTATGAACAGAACGAGGCACTGAAGGCCGAACTCGAACAAAAAATAGCCGATTCACTCGGTGACGACGCGTTCCGACAACTGAAAACGTTGTTGAAAGCCGACTGGAATTTGTAATCTCTCCTAACGATTGGGAGGGATTTTTTCGTGTCACATTTCACCTCAAATGTCAACCGAGTTGACATTTCGTGTCATGAACTACTATACTTGATGAAAGGAAGAGGTGATCGATTTGTTCAAAACTGGTGATTTAATCATCTATTCGACCCACGGAGTTTGCCGCATTGACGACATTTCCGACATGACGGTCGCGGGTGAGACGAAGTCGTACTACACGCTCCATCCCATCAATAACGCACAGAAGTTGCAAATCAGCATCCCCGTCGATAGTGATAAAGTGATGATGTTGACGCTCTTAGAAGCAACAGAAGCAAAAGAGATCCTCGAATCGTTCCGCTCGCCGGGTGTCGAATGGAATCCCCATCCGAACAACCGCAATCGCGAATTCTTGAACGTCGTGCACTCGGGTAACCGTCACGACATCGCTCAAGTCATCAACACGCTTGCCCGCCGCCAAAGCGAGGCGCTCGCGTTGAACAAAAAGTTATATGAACAGGACCGTAAGATTTTAGAGAACGCTAAAACGATCCTCGTGAAAGAACTTTCGCTCGCGCTTGAATTATCGGAAGAAATCATCGATCAACAAATTGCTGCTTATTTGAGCGAAGAACCTGTCGCCACTACTTGATTGGCCCCTTCCGTGCGAAGAGGTCTTTTTTTATTGTTCAAAGACGGCCAGCACCTGTTCTTTCAGCGGTTGAAAACTTTGTCCCACATGTCCATGGTACATAAAATGCTTGGAACAGAAAATCGTCCCGACTGTCCCATTATCGTACGTAAATGTAATCGGACCTTTAGAAATCCAGTCTTTCAACGCAATTTTCTTTTTGAACGTCTCAGATGGTCTCATCTGCTCCGCCTCCAACAAATTAAGCAATTCCCCGAGCGCCTGCTTACTGTGTACAATAATCACTTTTGGCTGATAGAGAGATAGTAGCTCACGAAATACACTGCTGCCGTGCTGAATTAACCCATCTTTCACTTGAAGCAAGTCTTTCGTACGCTTTGTCGGATACGCGTTCATATTCGTCTCAATGATGCTAATCTTCTCCCCTGACCTCTCTTCTAAATCTTTCACAAATCGATTTAAACCGACTCTCGTACGGGATAAGGGACTCTTTCCTTGTGATAGTCGAATCATCTTTATTTGTTCAATGAAGCGTTCACGATTACAAAGTATTTGAATATAGTCCTCGACACTTGAAAACGCATCTTTTGAAATTGGTGTGGCCGGATTGATACCCACTATAAAAACATTCCCTTTTGAATCAGGTGATTTACTGACGAATGGACGAAAATAGATGTCATGGGAAGGGACTTCAATCCATGTATGTAGCTGTTCATTTGTTTGCATAATCATGTCCTCCTTTAATCACTCTCAACAATGACATCTTCCGCGAGCCCTGTGTTATTGATTTTCTTATACTGATCATACACATCCGCCACATCAACAAGTTCTTCGGGATCCACAAGCAATGTCTTCGACCCTTTTTCAATCAAGAGAAGTGGATGGTCTTTGAATTTGATTTGTTCAACCACATCATTCGCATGTGAGATTAGAAGCGTCTCTGTTGTCGGTCTCATGCAACGGACTTCCCAACGGTCGAGCCATTCTAGAACTTGTCTCGTTTCCCATTCGACATCGAACAGGAGAGCAACAAGGATATAGTGGCCTGCATGCCTCATCAATACTGCGAAACAATCGCCCAACTGGATACATTCCGTCTGTGCCGTCTCCATATGATCTTCGTAGTTAGGGAGCACACAATATTCGAAGCAATCCGGGTACTTTCGAAGTTTGTCGACATAATCACCGTACTTCTTACGCTCCCATTCAGATAAAATGATTTTATTCATGCAGCACCTCCTAATTTTATGTAGACTTAAACTTACTTTTAACCAATATATGGATTAATTGTCTTACAACCAAAAAGAAAAAGCGAGAATATGAACATATCCTCGCTTGTACTCGCTTAGTTGTGGACGACACCTTTCTCTTTCAAGCCGAGCGCCATCGCTGTCGATTCGTGAATCGTCTTGAACAGTTCCGGGTGATCGGAGAGTGAGACGCCATAAGACGGCACCATCTCTTTGATTTTCGGTTCCCATTCCGGCATCCGGCTTGGGAAGCACTGCTCGAGCACTTTTAACATGACGTGCACGGCCGTTGAGGCGCCCGGTGACGCACCGAGAAGTGCTGCGACCGATCCATCTTCGGCGCTGACGACTTCCGTTCCGAACTGGAGAGTCCCTTTACCGTCTGGCGTGTCTTTGATGACTTGCACGCGTTGTCCGGCGACGACAATTTCCCAGTCCTCATTCTTCGCGGTCGGAATGAATTCGCGGAGCTCGTCCATCCGTTTGTTGTGCGACAAGAGCACCTGCTCAATCAAATATTTCGTGAGCGGCATCTCTTTCGCCCCAGCCGCGAGCATCGTCACGACGTTGTATGGTTTGACCGATTGGATGAGGTCGAGGTTCGAGCCCGTTTTCAAGAACTTCGGCGTGAAGCCGGCGAACGGTCCGAACAACAACTCTTTGCGTCCTTCGATGAAGCGCGTGTCGAGGTGTGGCACCGACATCGGCGGTGCGCCGACTTTCGCTTTGCCGTATACTTTCGCATTGTGCTGTTCGATGACGTCACGGTTCTTACAGACGAGGAACAGACCACTTACCGGGAATCCGCCGATGTGCTTCGACTCCGGGATGCCCGTCTTTTGAAGGAGCGGTAGGCTTCCACCACCGCCACCGATAAACAGGAACGGCGCCGTGTGCGTCTCAATCGTGTTCGCCTCGATGTCTTTCACTTTCACTTCCCACAATCCGTTCGCCAACCGTTTCACGTCCTCGACGCTATGCTTGTAATTGACCTCGACGCCTTGGCCGGTCAAATGATCGAACAGCATCCGTGTGAGCGCACCGAAGTTGACGTCTGTACCCGAGTCGATTTTCGTCGCCGCAATCGGCTCATCGACAGAACGACCTTCCATGACGATCGGCATCCATTCCCGAAGCTGTTCCGGGTCATCAGATAACAACATACCCTCAAACAACGGATTTTTTGTGAGCGCTTCCAAACGTCGCTTCAAGAAGTCGACGTCTTTCTCGCCTTGGACCATGCTCATATGTGGAATCGAACGGATGAACGCTTCCGGGTTTCGAATCAAGCCTTTATTGACGAGATGCGCCCAAAACTGACGCGAGATTTGGAACTGCTCGTTCACGTTGATCGCTTTCGAGATATCGAGCGTGCCATCCGGCTTCTCGGTCGTATAGTTCAACTCGCAGAGGGCGGCATGTCCCGTCCCGGCGTTGTTCCATTCGTTCGAACTCTCTTCCCCTGCACTTTCGAGCTTCTCAAACACTTTGACTTCCCACTCTGGTACGAGCTCTTTAAAAAGCGACCCGAGCGTCGCACTCATGATGCCTGCACCAATCAAAATGACGTCTGTTCTCTTTTGAACACTGCTCATGAAAACCCCATCCTTCTCCCCTGGATTTGTGTATGAGACGATTCGGTAAATCCCCATTCGCCGACTCGCCCCGTTTATAATTGTTATATTGATTATAACGCTTTTGTGATGTTTGATAAGGGTTAAGTACGGATTTCATCCATGAAACTTTTGAAGGGGGGCATGCAATCCGTGAAGCGCGGCATCCGTTTTAAAATCCCGAATACATATGGACGCTTTCTGGCCGACATGTTGAGTCCCATCGATATCACCTCTTACAGCTGGTTCGTCGGTGGTGAGGAATCGTATCGTGTGAAGAACGGCGACCTCGATCAACCGTTGTTTCCTGGAGAGACCGAGGTAGATGGAGAAACGTTTTCTCATTTGATTCATCAGGATGAGCACTATCTCATCTTCGCGAATTTAAAGGCCTTTTCGAAAGGACCGGTGAAAGACATTGAGACGTATGAGGCGTTTCGTGATAGCCATTGTGACCTTGCCCTGCTCATCGTCGACTCCACGTTCGTCGATATGTACTGCAAAGATCAACAAATGATTGAATCACTCTATACGCACGCCCTATCCCGTTCCTTTGAGGACGTCGCCTATTTGACCGACGTCAACGATACGAGGACGAGTTTGACCGTCTGGTAAGCACCCAACCCTATAACGAAGGAGGATCCATCATGTCTACGTTCTATCTCATCCGTCATTGCTCGGCGACTGGCCAAGAACCGGACGCCCCACTCACTGAAGACGGCGAACAACAAGCACTCGCCCTTGCTGACTTCTTTCGAGACATTCCCGTCGACCGCATCATCTCGAGCGACTATACGCGAGCTACTGCCTCGATCGCACCACTCGCCACATCCAAGCAACTGACCATCGAGACGGAGCCGAGGTTGCGCGAACGCATCCTCTCGCTCGAACCGCGCGACGATTGGTTCGAACTGCTCCGTCATTCGTTCACCGATGCCTCGTTCCGTGTGCCGGGTGCCGAGTCAGGTCAAGATGCGACGGACCGGATTTTGAGCGTCATCGAATCACTCGACGACGTAAACGGCACGACCGTCCTCGTGACACACGGCAACCTGCTTGCACTACTTCTTCAACATGTGGATAACCGCTTCGACTTCGACACGTGGCGCACACTCAGTAATCCCGACGTCTATCGCCTCAAAGTTGTGGATAACTCTTGGGCCGTGGAACGCGTCTGGTCCGTCCCTGCCTGTGGATAACGTTATCCACAGAAAAAGCCGTCTCGTAAATGAGACGGCTTTCGTTTTATTTCTCCACAAAGAACATCGAGATGGCCCCAAGACCGACATGCGTCCCGACCGAGACGCCCATCTGCATGAGGTAAATCTCGCCGTCAAAGTCGGATTCGGCTTGAATCTTCGCCTTCAAGTTCTCGGCAATCTTTTGATCTGACGTATAGCCGATGATGACAAAGTTGGTAATGTCCTTGTCGCAGCGTTTGATGAACTCGTCCGTATAGTGCTTGAGCACTTTTCGCGTTCCCCGCTCTTTGGCGACGATGGCCCCTTTGCCGTTCTTCATACTCATGATCGGCTTGACCATCAACAGCTTTCCGATGATGGCACTCGCGTTCGAGATACGACCGCTCTTAATCAAGTGATCCAAGTCGTCGACCGACAAGAAGTGCTTCACTTTCAGCTTATACGTCTCGTTGAAGTCGACGAGCTCCTCGAACGTCGCCCCGGCTTCACGCATCTGGGCGCTCTTCATTAACAACCAACCGCTGCCATGGCTCATTGAGCGTGAGTCGACGATATGAATTTTCACCGTCGAATCGGGATGCGCCTCTTCGAAATATTCTTTACCGAGCACGGCCGATTGATACGATCCGCTCGTCCCGCTCGACATGCAGATGCAAAGAATCTCGTCATGTCCGCTCTCGACAGCCTCTTCCATCAGCTTCATAAATGTCGCCGGGCTCGGCATCCCCGTCGTCGGGAATTCCGGTAGCGCTTCCAACATTCCGTAAAACTCATCGGGTTGGATGTCGACACGGTCCTCATACGATTTATTGTCAATCGTAATGATGAGCGGCGCGACGCCAATCTCATATTTTGCTAAAATCTCATCGGATAAATCGCAAGTTGAATCTGCTAGTAATTTAATCATAGTACCCTCCAAAAATCGCTCCTGAGTGACGAGAATCGTCCTAGACCACTACGTCGATTCAGACGTCACGATAGGACTTCTCCATTGTATCAGATATGGAGGGGTAGATGTTTTTTTGCCAGGCCTGAATATGCGTTGGCTTGTTCGTGCCGAAGCAGCCATTCCTTCCGCCACAGTCCGCCCGCATAACCCGTCAACGTCCCATTCGATCCGATGACGCGATGGCACGGGATGACGATGCTCAACCGGTTGCGTCCGTTGGCACTGCCGACGGCCCGGACGGCGCGGTCCCGACCTAGTTTCACGGCCAGTTCTCGATAAGACGCCGTCACGGCATATGGGATTGTCGCCAACGTCTGCCAGACATCTTGCTGAAAAGGTGTTCCCTCGACTTCATACGGGAACGTAAACGTTTGCCTGCGTCCGTTGAAGTACTCGTCAATTTCTCGGTAGCACATCGTCAACACGTCTGGCGTCGTCTTATCCGCTTCAAAGCAGACGTCATCGCGTTCGACGAACAGGATGGAACGGATGGCCATCTCTGTCCCGACAATCTCCAGAATGCCAATCGGACTCATATAGTCCAGTCTATACGTCTCCATACAATGACCTCCATAAATAGAATGTGGCGTACGCTTCCCATCCGGCAAACCGTTCCCCGTACAACCTCACTTCGTTCGCCGTCAACTTGTCGCTTCGCCCGAGGTGATGCTTCAACGCTTGGTGCAGACCGGCGTCCGCGACCGGGAACGCCGTCGGGTCTTGGAAACACTTCATCCGCACATACGCGGCCGTCCACTCCCCGACACCGCGTAAGCTCAGCAACCGTTCATGCATCACGTCGGGTGGCTCGCTCCGTAATTGCTGTTTCGACAATCGTCCGACCGTCATTTCCTGGGCGATGCCGATAATATATTCTGCTTTCCGGGTGCTGAATTGGAGCGGTCTCAGTTCACCCGGGTCGAGCTGTGCAATCGTCTCTGGGCTCGGGAACGCCCAGTACGTCACGTCGTCCACTTCCCGGGATGGTCCGTAGCGCTCGACGAACCGTCGTTTCAGCGTATAGGCGAACGACAGCGTGATCTGTTGACCGATGACGGCCCACGTGAGCGCTTCGAACAAGTCTGGGAAGCCGATCAGTCGCAGCCCTGCGTACTCTCGGACGAGCGGACGCAACAGTTCATCCGTTTCAGCCATCCGCACGAACGCGGCGACGTCTTGGTCGAGGTCGAACCAGTCGCGGACGTATCGTTCCACGTGTTCTTGTTCCGCGCTCGTGATGTCGTCTTCCGGGAACACGATGACAAGGCCATGAGACGTCTCCATGATGTCCCCGAGCAGCAATCGTCCGTCCACATCGAACAGTTTGGAGACGGACGTTTCGCGGGCGACATGCATCACTTCATCGTTTGAGCGTCGTAAAAACTGCAGACATTGTTGAAAGTCAAACGGAGCGGTGACGTGAATCTCGAACGACGAGCGACTCATCGGCTCCCCCCTTTCGATACCTGCTCGGTGAACAACCCTTTAAGCGCCGGAAGACGCGATAAAAGTTGGATGGGGTTTGAAAGCCGACCTCATAACAGACGGCAAGATTGTTCATGTCCGTCGTCCGCAACAGATGGGCCGCCTTGTCGATGCGAACTTTTTCGAGCAGACGACGCGGCGTCTCGCCCGTCGCCTGGGTGAACGTCCGCTCCACATAGAACGGGCTCAAGTTGACATGCTCGGCAATCTCCTCGAGTTTGAGCGGCCGTTTGTAATGCGTGAGCACGAACGCCGTCACGTCATGGACGAGCGCGCTCGCCGGACTACGGTCGACCTCGGGCTGACATCGTTTGCACGGCCGAAAACCGGACGACTCCGCTTCCGCTTTCGTCTCATAGAAATCGACATTCTCTCGCTTCGGTTTCCGCGAGCGGCACGAGGGACGACAGTAAATCCCGGTCGTCTTGACCGCGGTATAGAACTGTCCGTCATATGTCGCGTCACAGGCGATCACTTTCTCCCACTTCTCTTCAAACGTCAGCATCTCAGTCCCCCCTTTTGTTTTACTGTATCAGATTGATTTTCGTTCACTCGTCCTGTTTCTTGCGCTTACAGTCTATATTCCCACGGTTCACGAATCTCATTGATTTTGAATCCGTCTTCCCGTCTGACTCGTACTATGATTACATGGCTCAATTGAGTACACTTTAGCTAATCAAGCCAGAAGGAGTACATACGATGCAAAAGCGATTTTCCTGGAAACAACTGAAATGGTTGCTTCCATTCCTATTGATTGGATTGATTCTATATCAGAGTGGCCAAGAGCTCCAAAACCTGTCGCTCGCCGCGGCGTTTCAAACGTTAGAGGCGTTGACGGGCTTCGAACAAATCGCTTTGATTGGACTCGGACTCGTCGCCGTTTTGACAATGACCGGCTACGACTACTTTTTACTGCGCTCGCTCGACGTCCAGCTCCCGCTCGCGAAGCTGCTCCGCGCGGCATGGATCACCAACGCGATGAACGGCATGATCGGGTTTGGTGGCGTCATCGGCATCGCGCTCCGGACGTCGCTGTATCGTCCATATACGGACACGAAGCGTTTGCTCCGGGCCATCGGTTGGATGACCCCGACGCTCATCAGCGGCTTGTCGCTGCTTGCCGCAGGGGTGCTCCTCGGGTTTTTCCCGGCCGGTGCGCTCACCGGAACGAAACAGTGGATTTGGCCGGTGCTCCTCGCGACACTCGCCGTCCTGCCGCTCTACATATATGTGACGCGGAAGCGGTCGAACTTAGATTGGCCGACCTTGCTCGGCTATATCGCGACGTCGCTCGCCGAATGGGTGACGGCTGGACTCGTCGCCTTGTATGCCCTGCATTTGCTCGGAGGCGAGGCAACGCTCACTGCCATGATGGGTATCTTCATCGTCGCGACCATCGTCGGGGTCGTCTCGCTCGTCCCGGGTGGTGTCGGTTCGTTTGATCTATTATACCTCGTCGGGATGACCCAGCTCGGCATCGACCAAGAGATTGTCCTGTCTTCCTTGATCGTCTATCGCTTCGTCTATTTCATCGTCCCGTTCATGATCGGGCTGTTTTTGGCGGCGCTCGTCTTCGGAGACCAGGTCGTCAAACAGATTGAGTATAAGCCGATGATCGGGTCGTCTTATGAGATCGGGACCGTCGTCTGGCGCATCGTGTCGCGTACACTTGCCAAGACCGGACGGCTCGCCGGAAGCCTGATTGCATTGATGACGAGCCTCGTCCTATGGTTTCAGACGTTGTTGCCGAGCGTGTCACCGCTCTATTCGACTGCCCTTTGGTTACAGTGGATCGGTACGCTCGCGCTGTTCAGCGCCGGTCTGTTGACGCTACTGACCACGTTCGGGATGTACATCCGGACGAAACGCGTGCTCTGGCTCGTCTGGATCGCATGTATCGTCGCCGGCATCGGTGTCATCGCACGCGGCTTCAATTTGTTCGAAGCGTTCGTCGTCGGTGGGTTCGCCTTGTTCGTGTGGTTGACCCGGAGCCAGCACAAACGCTATCGCTCCATCGTGACCATCAGCCGCTTCGTCCGCAACATCGCCTATGTCGCGCTATATGTCGGCACGCATGCGTTCCTGCTGCAGTCGTTCAGTCAGACTGACACGATTTTCTTCGATTCGGAAGCAGCCGCCGGGTTAAGCATCGCTGCCGTCGTTTTGTCCGGACTGCTGTTGATTGGCATCTTCATGCTGTTCAACCGGTTGAAACGTCCGAAGCTCGGCTCACCGTTCGAACCGTCCCGCTTCGCGGCGTTTCAAGCTACGCATGCGACGACGAGCGCATTCGATTTGGCCTATATGAACGACAAGCTCGTCTACTATGGGCCAGACGACGAGGCATGTCTCTTGTTTGCTAAATCCGGCAATCACGCCATCGTCCTCGGGGATGTGCAAGGAGCGCGGGACGCCGCATCACACCTGTTGCTCGCCTTTATCGAAGAGACGGACCGCCTCGGCTATATCCCACTCTTTTATCAGGTCACCCCGGACTGGATGCCGCGTCTGCACGACGCCGGGTTCACGTTCTTCAAGCTCGGGGAAGAGGCGACGGTCGATGTCGCCACGTTCTCGCTCACCGGGAAAAAGCGCGCCAACATGCGCTCGCTCCATAATCAATTCACGAAGCGAGGCTACACGGCCGACGTCGTCATGAATCCGTCGCCTGAGTTGATCACATCATTGCGCGGCATCTCGGACGACTGGCTCGGCAATCGAAGCGAGAAAGGGTTTTCGCTCGGCTTTTTCAATGAGCAGACCTTGCCCCATTATCCGGTCGCCCTCCTTCGTGACGAGACGGGACAAGTCGTCGCCTTCATCACTCTCCTCCGCGGCAACGATACCGTCTCCATCGATTTGATGCGCTCTCACGGTGACGCCCTGCCCGGATCTATCGAAGTGCTGATTCTGCACGTGATCGAGTGGGCGCGGGACAATGGCTATGCCCACGTCGGCCTCGGCATGGCGCCGCTCGCCTCGGTCGGGGAGCAACCGTTCGCGTACTGGCCGGAGCGGATTGCGGCCGACATCTTCGAGAACATCAGTTACATCTATCCGTTCAGCGGGCTCCGTCAATTCAAACGCAAGTTCACACCGAGGTGGGAAGCCAGATATTTGGCCATCCGCAAGCGTCGTAAACTGCTGCCGTCCTTGCTTCGGACGGCACGGTTGATCAGTCGGAAACGAGAGTCTTAAAACGCCAAAGAGCGCCTCGCATGCGAGGCGCTCTTGCTTTCGCTTATTTTACGGTCACGCTGACGTTGTCGATCGTCACATCGTGCGCGCCGAGCGGCGAGCCTTCCGTGCGGCCGAGCAAGAATTTCATCGCTGTCATGTCCGTCTGGCCCATCGTGAGCTCGAACTCGTACGACTTCGTCTCAGGAGTGACTTGGACGATTTCGCTCAAGTAACGCGTGTAGGCCGCGTTCTCGATTGTCACTTCCATGTTGCGGGCCACAGTTGATGAAGCGTCAAAGCGCACGACGTACGCTTGACCTGCATGCAACTCGAGGCCACCTTGTTCCATGAGCACGCTCCACGGCTCTTGTCCTTCTTGTGTGATTGACAAGCGAGCCGCCTCGTTCACCGCTTCAACTGCCGCTTGGGCGTCAAAGTGGACGTATGAGCCCCAGTGCGTCAATCCTTCTGTGAACGAACCGTTCTTGAGCGGTGACGGGTCAACCTCGACCGGTGTCACATCCAATAATTGTACATCGTCGAGTGTGATTTCACCTTTCGCTGAACCGAGGACGAATTGGAGTTGGCTCAACAAGTCCGTCTCTTGTCCCATCGTGAACGGGATTTCGATTGACTGGAAGTCGCGCGTCAACGCCACGTCTTGGAGAGGGAGATACGCGTCGCCGTCCAATCCATTCAAGCCGACTTGAAGCGATTTGATGCGTTCCGATTTTGCGTTGAAGCGAAGCACGTACTCACGGCCTTCCGTCAATTGGATGCCATTTTGGACGAGTGTTGCCGGTTGCCCTTTCTTCGCGTTCGTCACGAACTCGAAATGACGCGCTTCCTCATCCACTGTGCCGGTGCCTTTCGTCGCGCCTGGGTCGAACTGCCAGTACGTCAAGCGGTCCATTGCCCCTTGGTCGAACGTTCCGTTATAGACGTGGTTGCCGTCTCCGAGCGCCGGTTTCGTCGCGTTCGGGTCGAGCGCTTCACGCGGCGTCTGTTCGACGCGGACGTTCCCGATTTGGACGCCTGCCGTGCTGAGACCGACGTTGAACTCGAGGCGTGCCGCGAGATCCGTGTCTTCTGTCATGTCGAACGTCATCGAATACGTCTGGACGTCGGTCGTCAAATCGAACGAGCCTTCATCCGAATATTTGGCGTAACCACGGTCTGGTCCGCCGCCGACTTTGACAGCGATCGAGCGGGCCGAGTCGGCACTCGCGTCGAACGTCACTTTGTAGTGACCGCCTTTGCCGAGTGACACGTTTTGAATCAATTGGTGCGAGTACGGCTGACTGCCCGCTTGTGTGATTGAGATATCTGCGAAGCGCGAACCTGCCTGCTCAATCACGTCGATAGTTCCAACTCCACCGAAGTCCGGGAGCGCCACATAGTTCCAATTCATCGGGTCGAGCGCCTGCGAACCGTTCGTCACGGTCGTGATTGGCTCCGTGTAGCCTTGGTCGTAGACGAGGTTGCCGTCTTCAGACGGTTGTTTCGCTCCGTCCGGAAGCACGATCGTTTCATCCGTATACACCGGTTCGACCGCTTCGCGATAGTCGCGGTTCTTCAAATCGAAGACGCGAACGTAATCGACTTTCATATCAGCTGGGAATGGTGTCGTCGCATCGACGTCCCCGTCAAACCAGCCGCCGACGGCCAAGTTCATAATCAAATAGAAGTTTTGGTCGAACGGTGCCGGATAGCTGTATTTCGTCGCTTGGTTCAACCCTTTCGAGTACCAATCGTTTTGAGTCTGATACAATTTTCCGTCGACGTACCAGCGCAACTCGCCTGGCTCCCACTCGACCGCATATGTATGCCATTTGTCGATGCCGTCGCCTTCTTCGAAGTGGTAGTCTTTACCGGTATATTTATTGTTCGGCCAGTTCTCGCCGTAATGGATTGTCCCGGCGACCTTGTCAGGCTGGCTGCCCCATGCTTCCATGATGTCGATTTCACCAGACGCGGCCCAGGCGCCGTAGCGGTCCTGTTCCGGCAACATCCAGAATGCTGGCCATAGCCCTTTGCCGGTCGGGAGCTTCGCACGCATCTCATAACGGCCGTATGTTTGACTGAACTTGCCTTTGGTCGTCAACTTCGCTGACGTGAAATCGTATGACCCGAGTTCGTCTGTCACTTGTTCTTTTTTGGCACGGATGACGAGGTTCCCGTCTTCTACGAAAGCGTTTTCGTTTTTGTTCGTGTAAAATTGCTTCTCATTGTTTCCCCAACCTGGTGTGACTGGCGTGCCATCTTTATCCTTCAACCAGTTCCCCGTGTCAAAGTTCCATTTCGTTTGGTCGATTTCTGATTCGTTGAACTCATCCGACCAGACGAGCTTCCATTTCGTGTTATCTTTTTTCTCCGGTTTTTCGGCAGATGCGCCTTGTGCGGCAGATAGGACAAGACCGGTCCCGAGTGCAAGTGCGACCCATTTCTTCATTACATTTCCTCCCTTAGCATGAATGAAGGCAGGGACGACACAATCGACCTTGCCTTTATTGAGTGACGTACAAATTGAAATCGCTTTCCGAAAGCGCTTTCGTTAACGTCATTATAAATTTTTTCCATGCCTCGATTCAACCGTTTTCTTGAAGTGAAATGAAAATGACATAAAAAAGCATCGACGATGAATCAAGTCGATGCTTCCGTAACGGTCCAATTTGAAATCGTGACGTTGAATCCAGGCGCTTCCTTATCCGGACTACAGGCGTATGGCCCGACGCGTAACGTCGACACGTCATGGAGATGGGCAATCCGCAACTGCTCACGCGTACCATCCTCGTATTCGAAGAACACCTCAACATCGCCATCTGTATAGACGAGTTCGAACGTCAACGGTCCGTAAATGTCTTTATTCGGGAAATCTCGCGTCGACCAATCCGAGTAGCCAAAGGATGTAACGACGGCCCCAAGATGTGACGGTCCGTCCGGGATATACTCGACGGACGTCTTGAGCCAATGATCGTCGTTGATGTACAACAGGATGCCGGCCTGATCGTATGTATGGCTCGGCTCCATCTGAATCGTCGCCCGACACGTGAAGCGTTCGACCGAAACGTCCGTCACGAAAGCGTGCGCTGTCATCCGGTTGAAGCCGTAATGGGTGTTCCGCCAGAAGTCGGTGTCTGGTGCCGTCTGAAATGTCAGGCGTTCACTTGCATTTACTTTGTCTGGTTCATTGATCCACTTGTATGGCTGCCACATGATTGATTCCTCCCCACTGTCCTCGCATCGCGAACAATAATGGAATCATCCCCTCGTGATACGGGATGAATTCGCCTGAACGGATCATGTCGAGAATCGTCGCCTCATCCGCCCACTTTACGGCCTGCACTTCTGATTCCTGTAACGTCAACTCGTCGAGGTCGATTTCGGCCTCGACAAGATAGATGTCGTCGAATCCTTCGTCAAAATTGACCGTCAAATGCGGTCGTGTGTGGGCTAAGTCGAGCTTCAGCCCGATCTCTTCTTCGAGCTCGCGCATCGCCGCCTGTTGGCTCGTATCACCGACCGTTGCGCTGCCGCCGACGGTGATGTCCCACATGTTCGCCCAACCGTCCTTGAACGGTTGGCGTTGCTGAATCAACATCTGTCCGTCCTTGTTAAAAATGCAGACGTGGATGACGAGATGATAATCCCCGTTCTCGAGACGGTTGCCCCGCTGCCACGTCCGCCCTGTCTTCTTGCGGTCCACATCATACACATCCCAAAATTCCATCGTTCCATCCCCTTCATGTCGCCGCGCTAGCACCTGCGGCCTGGTCTGCCTTCGCACAATCGATGGCGACGACGATCGAGATGAGCATGTGCTCCATCGTCTCGTCCATCACTTGAATCTCGTAACTGTCACCCCATGACAACCATTTCTTCTGGACGCTGCCGATAACTTGCCCGTTCTGCATCACTTGGAAGTCCATGTCCCACCAGTTGCCTTGCACATCGATGCCGGCCGCATCAATCGTATAACGCGGTTTGAATAACGTAAACTCTTTCGAAATCGTGACCGTCTCCTGCCCTTCGACGTCGACATAGAACTTCGGCAAGAAACTGAACGTCTTTTTCGTGATTGTCGTAATCTCGTGGCCGTCTTTGTCTGAGATTGTGAACGATTTCGGCAGCTTCATGAAGCTCCCTTCGACGAAGTAACGATCGTTTTCCTCTGCATCTTTGATAGTGAAGCGTCCGCGCAGGCTAAATACCTTCTGTTTCATGTAGAGCGTGTTCATCGTCATCCCTCCGATTGAGTGTGATACCTTATATACGGAACAATACCCAAATCGATTCAGTTTCCTTCAACGCTGATATGACTCTTCGAGAGGATGTCTGGAAGATCCGCCAATCGATTGATGACATGGTCCGCCTGGCGCAACTCGTCTTCTTGAGAAAAATCGAATCGACACCCGACGGCAGTCAGAGCGTTCGTTTGCGCCGCTACAATATCTGAAAGTCGATCACCGACGACGAATCCGTCTTGAATGTTATGAGTTGTCAGGATGTGAGCCACCAAATCACTTTTATTCAACGTTTCGATGTGCTCGATGCTGTATGTTGCTGTAATCCAGTCGTGCAAGCCATAGTGCGACACAATCGCCTCCAAATAGGGGATTAAACCGTTGCTCGCGATATACAGGGTACAATTCATCGCCGTCAGTTTCTCAAACAACGCAACCACCCCTGGGTAGAGTGCCCCGTTGCCAATTCGAATATTTTCGATTAAGCGGTTCAAGAAATAATGGTCTGCTGCGTCTCGAACAGACACCGAATACTCGGGGAGCAATGTCTCCCACACGACAGGCAAGGGAACTCCCATAATCTCACGATATTGTTCAATCGGTGTATCACCTTCCCATCCCTCATTCTTGCGTAAAAAGTGAAACGTTTCGTCAAGCGCCTTTTCTAAGATGGTCTCTGTCCGAAACAAGGTGCCGTCCATATCAAAAATAATGGAAGTGTTCATACATGTTCCCCTTACAATGAAATGACATTTAATGGTTTATTTATCATACAACTTTTTGTTCAAGATGCACTACAATCAGTCACCATTCATCTGACATTACTCATTAAGGAGGAGCGTACTTGCTAAATCATATTTCAATCGAACTTGATGTACATTCGTTAATATACTCGAATCAAATCGTTGGCAATATTGCCGTCGTCATCGATTTCCATGATTATTTCCCGGGACAAGGTTGGTCGGATTTCGTCGCCATCGTCTTGAACTGGTGGGCCGACAATGCCCGTGCCCTCGTATTCGCCCCGTTGCGAGAGACATACTCGTTTCAGTTCATGGACGGTCCGATTCGGATAGCGGCTAAAAAAATGACCGCCACAGACGTTGAGCTCACATTTGTAGAAGAGGGTCATCCTAAGACGCTTATGGGGACTGTATCGCTTGAGGGATTGAAAGATGCACTCATCAAAGCCAGTCATCAGTTACTCAATGCTGTGGATCGGAACGGATGGAAAAACGAGGAAATCGAACAACTCCGTTATGCCGTCAAAATGCTTCGGACATACTAAAGCGCCATCTCGTTTCACATCCGAAGTGAATATAAATCAACTCAGTATCGCTGTATATCTTTCATGTTTTAAAACCAAAAAAGAATCGACGCCTGGTCGATTCTCTGTTCACTCTTTCAACGCCGTTTCGACGAACGTCATCAATGCGTCCAAATTGGTCATGTGTTCGTTGCACGAGGCACTGTCTGTGCATACATACGTCCCAATCGCTTTATAATAGTCAGGATTTTTCGCTTGTTTCGTCTTGGTGATGGTCACACAATACGACACTTGTGCAAACTGGTTACAGAAGGCGCAAATATTTTTCTTCGCGTTTGAGCTTGCCTTACACTCAATTCCAATGAGCTGATGATCCTTCTCGCAAACGATATATTTCCGATTGGAGCGCAGGTCGTTCCAGCTCATATAGGACATCCGATTCACATTGAGATTATCTCGGTCTGGAAGTCTCAGTTTTTTCTGTTTGGGAAACATTTTTTTCACGTGTTGTTCCGTAACTTGAGGGAATGACCGGACATGAGGTCTTAGGCCGTCTATAAAAGCGTCATACGATTCATCTGTTTTTAAAGTTGATACGTCCATCATCGCGAGTTGAGCTGCCGTCGCCTCAGGAAACAGATATGCGATTTTAGCATTGGCCAAATCGATGACGGCTTGCAGCACGGAAGCCGGCAAGCTTTTCTTTCGGCTGTCTCGAATGATTTCCACTTGTTCTTGAATGAAGTTGAATTGATGGTTTTCAATAAATCGCTCTAGCATGCTCAGTCATCCTTTCTCAATCCTGACTTCTTTCAGTGTAAAGGATTTTACAAGACAAGATTGCACCGACTTCAAGTTAGAACTGTTTTATACAAAAACGGCACAATCGCAACTATGCGACGTGCCGTTGATTAATTTGAAGAGTAAACGATTTTTCGAATGGTCGTGACAGCCAAATGATAGTCAGCCGCCAACTCTTCGACCCGAGTCCCCTTCGCAAAGGATGTTCGAATCGCTTCATTCCGCTGCTCAAGCAACTGTTTGCCACCACTCACCGTTCCCCAGCGCTTCTTGTCTTGAACGGTCCGCGGGACGTAAAGCGTCTCCCCTTGGACGTATCGTTGAACTTCTTGAAGCAACTCCTCTGGAAGGACATGTTGCGCATTTACGTACTTCATATCTGCTCGCTCCTTATTCAAAATCCGACAATAAGGAAGCAAAGCCATTGTTGTAAAAGATTACCTAGCGATCAAATGAAACGTTCTGCCCCATGCAAATGATCGCCCTTGTGACAACTGGCTTTGCATGAGTGATTGAAGACTTAGAAAATCTCAAACGATTTTCCACGTATATGCGCCCCCTTTCCAATCACAAGATGTTGACCTCATTATACAAAATATCTCGTGATGTTTAAAAGGCAGGCGAACATATACGATGAAGAGCTCTTGTTGATCATCCGTTTTTCATGCTGAACGAGTCGACGAGCGTGAACGTGATGTCTTTCACGTCGAGACCGCCGAGCGCGAAGTAGAGTTGCAAGTAGTTGTGTTGGTTCAAGAAGAACACTTGCTTCGTCTGCGTCACCCATTCTCCGTCCGTCCCGTTGAACGTGAACGTCGGGCCTGGGATGTTGTTGGCGAACAACGTGACCGGCATCTGGGCGAGTTCGCCCGCGTCCGACTTCGCCGTGATTGTCACGTCGTATGTGCCCGTCTCATCGACCGAGACGGCAAAGACGTGGGTGTTCCCCGTCGATGTGTCGGCGTCACTCAGACTGACGCTTTCCCCGTTTTCGAGGTGGCGATACGTCACATCGAAATCGATGGCTTGTCCGGCCTCTTCGTCGAGCCCGACCACCTCGACCGTGCCGTCATGAATGCCGAGCTCGCGCTCCATCGCCGGAGACTGCAAGACGAAACGACAGATGTTCGCCGCACTCCGGAGCAGTTCACCGCGCGTCAATGTCCCAGCAGCGAGCGCCGCGCCCGTATTGTCATCGAACGAGTTCGTGTCCGGACGGTCGACGACCATATACAAGTCGTTTTGCGACTGGACCATCGCCGCCGTGTTCTGACGGTTCGCCGGCTCGTCTTCATGGTGATTCACTTTCGCCCACCAGTCGGTCATGACGATACCCTCAAAGCCCCACTCGTCCCGGAGGATACGTGTGTTCTGGTCATACAATCCGGCCGTCCAGACGCCGTTGACGGCGCCATACGTCGTCATGATCGATGTCGCCTTGCCTTCTTTGACGGCCATCTCGAACCCTTTCAAGTAAATCTCACGTAGCGCCCGCTCCGAGACGATGGAGTCGATATCGTGACGGTGCGCCTCTTGGTTGTTGGCGCTGAAGTGCTTGAGCGTTCCTGTCACACCGACGCGATGCATCCCATTCAATTGGGCGATCGCCATCTTGCCGGTCACGTGCGGGTCTTCCGAGAAGTACTCGAAGTTCCGGCCGTTCAGCGGGTTGCGGTGAATGTTCATCCCAGGTCCGAGGAGCGTATCGACGCGATTTTTTCGCATCTCGAGTCCGGTCATCTCGAACAGGTCTTCCACTAACTGGACGTTGAACGTCGAAGCGAGGAGCGTCCCGTTCGGAAGGGCGAACGCCTTCGTCCCGATGTCCATCCGGATGCCGGACGGACCGTCCGCGCAACATGCCGCTGGAATGCCGAGTTCGTTCAAGCGGTCCGATACCCCACCGAACGCAGCTGCCGTCCCCGGCGTCACCCGTGGCGAGTTCATCCCTTGTCCACGCACGATGCAGGCGAGATCCTCGTCCGACAATTGATCGAGGAACGCATCGAGCTCGACCTTGCCCGCGTAGACGTCCTTCAGTGTGATGCCGTTGTCACCGGCGTAGTCGCGCGTGACCGGACGTTCGGCGAGGTAGCGCGCCTCGATATCGACTGCGCGGAGGGGTGTCGGCACGTATTCGACCAAATAGCCGTTCTCGCCGACGACCGGCTTGATGCGATCGAACGGAGTGACCGGGGCCATGTTCTCGCTGAGTGTCTCGACGACTTGTTGGGTATCCACTTCATACGTGAACACCGGTTGTGCCGAACGGACGTCGGTCCCAAGGTGAAGCGTGTATGTGCCGGCCTCGAGGACGAAGCTTGACACGTGCCCGGTCGCGCCGTGATCGTCATAGCTCGCGAAGTCCGTGACCGGGACGCTGAGTGTGAGCGTCGTCCGTTCCCCCGGTGCGAGTGTGTCCGTTTTAGCGAAGGCGACGAGCGAACGCGCTGGGTTGCCGAGCACACCTTGCGGCTTCTCGACGTAAAGTTGGACGACTTCTTTTCCTTCAACGGCGCCTGTGTTTGTCACATCGACGGTCACCGTGATTACGCCATCCTGTTCGCTCGCTGTCGCGACGTCGGTCGTGAACGTCGTATACGATAAGCCGAACCCGAACGGATAGAGCACTGAATCCTTAGCGAACGTCTCGAAATAGCGGTAGCCGACGTAGATGTCTTCTTGGTAGATGCCCTTGTCCGCATGTCCGAAGTTTTTCGTCGATGGGTAGTCCTCAATCGATTTGGCAATCGTATCGGTCAGCTTACCAGATGGCGTGACGGCACCCGTCAAGACGTCGACGAGTCCAGTCCCGCCTTCCATACCGCCTTGCCACGTATAAAGAATCGCGCTCGGCTGGTGCGCCCAGTCCATGTCGATGATATTGCCGACGTTCAAGACGACAGCCGTCTTCGTGAATGTTTTTGATACCTTCTCAATCAATGCCTGCTCGATGTCCGTCAACAAATAGCTGCCCGGGTCGGCCGTGTTGTCCCGGTCCTCACCGGCCGTGCGTCCGATGAAGATGAGCGCCAAATCAGAAGCCCCGGCCGCTTCCGCGACGAGCTCGTCCGTCACTTCCATCTCCGGCTGCGACCACGGTTCTCCGGCCCAGCCGACACCTTGGTCGAACGGGTTCGCCTCGACCCACGTCTCATACGTCTCAAGAAGCGATGCATTCAATTGAACCCCTTCGGTCGCCTGAAGCGCCTCGAGCGGACTCGTCACATGCGAGACGTTGACCATCCCGCCTGACCCCGTGCCGCTCTTGTAGTAGTTGAATTGGCTGCGTCCGAACACAGAAACGGTCGTCTCTGCTTGAATCGGAAGCGTCGCGTGCTCGTTCTTCAAGAGGACGGCCCCTTCTGAGACGGCTGTCCGCGCCAATTGTTTATATGTATCCCAGTTCAATGTGTAAGTCTTCATCGTGTCATCTCCTTCATTCCATTTGCGATTTCAATCATGCAGTCTTCGGCTTGCGGGTAGTCGCCGAGCTTGTCCATAAAGGCGTGGTCCATCCCGCGGTATTGAATCAGTCGTGTCGGTACGCCGTCGCGTGCGAGTTTACGCGCATACGCCTCGCCTTCGAGACGAAGGTAATCGTATTCGGCCGTGATGATCAAAGCCGGCGGTAAGCCAGTCACATCATTCGCGAACAACGGGGAGACGAGCGGGTCGGTCAGTTCGGCCTTGCCCTGTAAGTACACATGGTTGAGCAAACCGTCAGAATCACCGAGCGCCATGACGACGCCACGGATCAAGT
The DNA here is from genome assembly GCF_018616375.1 of Exiguobacterium sp. J17977. Taxonomy (GTDB): domain Bacteria; phylum Bacillota; class Bacilli; order Exiguobacteriales; family Exiguobacteriaceae; genus Exiguobacterium; species Exiguobacterium mexicanum. The sequence goes on from NZ_JAEQBB010000005.1 coordinate 179,842, forward strand.
CGTGGTGGTGCTTGATCTCATAATCGTCGAGTTTCCATTCGTAATCGTCTGTCGGGATTGAGCCTAGATTGACGACCGGATAAATGAGCGCCTGGAAACGAATCATGTTCGTCTCGTTCGATTGGTCGAGTAAGCAACAAGCGGTCGCCAAGTTGCCACCGGCACTGTCGCCGGCGACGGCGATTCGTTCGTTCCGTACATTCAGCTCGTCGGCCTGCTCGTATACCCATTCAACCGCTCGGTAGCAGTCGTTCAGTCCGGCCGGAAACGGATGCTCCGGCGCGAGCCGGTAATCGACCGAGACGACGAGAGCGTTCGCTTTCTCCGCGAGCAGTTTACACGGGTTCTCGACCGTATCGAGCGTCCCTCCAAAGAAACCGCCACCGTGAAAGAACAGGATGGCCGGTAACGTCTCTTCGGTGCGCGGTCGATAGAGACGCGCCGGGATGTCACCGTCAGCGCTCGGAATCATAACATGATTTGTCGTGATGTCCGTCGTCGTCATGTCCTGGTTCGGCCAACCCATGCTGGCACGGGCCGATGCCAAGTCGAATGACGTCTCCGGCTCGGATGCGGCATAGCCTTGGATGACGGCCAGGACGCGCGGGTCCAAATCCCCGCTGACATCCGAGTCGGGAATCGGTTTGATGATTGTCTCGACACGGTCTATTGTGTGGACTTGTCGAGCTGTCTCGAGTTGTTCTGCCAATACACGATACGTCTCACGTGAATTCAACATGATATGTAGTCCCCTTTCCATAGGCAAAATTGACACGTAGATTCAATTCCCTGATTCCTTACTGATTCGTCCTACTCAACAAGAAAAAATTGACAATTATCCAGCTTTTCCATACCATTCTACTAATGCTCCAGTAGAAAGGATTGATGTCCATATGTCACAACCAGTTCGATACGACGTCGCCGTCATCGGCGCCGGCACGATGGGTATGTCAGCTGCCTCGCTTTTGACGGAACGCGGTGCCCATACGCTCGTCATCGATGCGTTCGACCCGCCTCATAACAAAGGCAGCCATCACGGGGACACCCGGATGATCCGACATGCCTACGGGGAAGGTCGTGCGTATGTCTCACTCGTCAAACGGGCCCAAAAACTATGGGAAGAGCTCGACCATACGTCGCAGTATCCAATTTTCAAGAAAACGGGCGTGCTCGGTCTCGGGCCACGCGACTCGGCGTTTCTAGACGAGACAATCGCCTCGGCCAAGAAGTATGACTTGCCGCTCCAACTGTTATCGAAACAAGATGTCGAGACGCGCTGGCCTGGGATTTCAATCCCGGACGACTATATCGGTTGCTATGAGACCGAGTCGGGACTGCTCTACAGCGAGAACGCGATTCGAGCGTATCGCGAACGAGCCACCGCAAATGGCGCCGAGCTCGTCATGAACACGCCGGTCGAGTCACTCGAATTCCATGAGGACGGGGTCACCATCGTCACGTCCGAGGCGACGTTTTACGCCAAGAAAGTGATTGTCACAGTCGGGGCCTGGGCGAAACAACTGCTCCCCGACCTGTTGCTCCCGCTCGCACCGACCCGGAAAGTCGTCGGTTGGTTCGATGCGGATGAGACGCTTTATTCGGATGCGTCGTTCCCGTCGTTCTTCGTCGAGGAAGATGACCGGATGTTCTATGGATTCCCAAGTCTTGACGGGGCCGGACTAAAAGTCGGACGGACCGACGGCGGTCAGGCCATCAATCCGAACCTACATACGCAAGACTTCGGTCGCTATGAAGCCGACGAAGGCGATTTGCGCCACTTCCTCGAGACGTATATGCCAGAGGCAAACGGTGCCTTGAATCAAGGCAAGACATGCCTGTATACGATGTCGGACGATCACGACTTCATCGTCGATGTTCATCCCGAACATCACAACGTAATCATCGCCTGCGGTTTCTCAGGTCACGGCTTCAAGTTCGGCAGTGTCATGGGCGAAGTGCTGAGTCAGCTCACGCTAGACGGACAGACACCATTCGATTTGAGTCGCTTCCGTCTCGCTCGTTTTCGTGCATGAACGACGAACTGCTTCGTTTCGTGTATAATGAAGCGTAATCCAAATTGCTAATGAAAATTTCTCGAATAGAAGTTTCTTACACGAAAATGAGGTAAACCTATGAATCAACCAAGCTTTTCAGACTATCGCCTAAGCGAAGATATCCAACGTGCGCTCGGCATCATGAAATACGAATCACCGACCGAAGTCCAACAGAAAGTCATCCCGCTCGCACTCGAGCGCCAAGACTTGGTCGTCAAAGCCCAAACCGGCAGCGGGAAGACCGCAGCGTTCGGCATCCCGGTCACAGAACTCATCGAATGGGAAGAGAACAAGCCGCAAGTCTTGATTCTCACACCGACGCGCGAACTCGCCGTCCAAGTCCGTGAGGATATGACGAACATCGGTCGTTTCAAACGCATCAAGGCGACTGCCGTTTACGGGAAAGAACCGTTCTCGAAGCAACGTGAAGAATTGAAGCAGAAGACGCACGTCGTCGTCGGGACACCGGGACGCGTCATGGACCACATCGAACGGGAGACGCTCGTTTTAGATAAAATTGATTACTTGATTATCGATGAGGCCGACGAAATGTTGAACCGCGGCTTCCTCGCTGACGTCGAGGCGATCCTTCAAGAATTGCCGCGCGATCGCGTGACGATGGTATTCTCGGCGACGTTCCCGAACGATATCGAACGTTTATGCCAAAAGCATATGAACGAACCAATCCGTGTCGCCATCGAATCGAGCGGTGTCACCGCATCGACGATTGAACATGGTTTGATTGAAGTCCGCCGTGAAGACAAGCTCGCCGTGCTGAAAGATGTGACGGTCGTCGAGAACCCGGACAGCTGCCTCATCTTCTGCCGGACGAAAGAACATGTCGACACGGTGTATACCGAGCTCGACCAAGCCGGTTACTCGTGCGAACGACTCCACGGTGGCCTAGAGCAAGAAGACCGCTTCGCCGTCATGGAAGGCTTTAAGATGGGTAACTTCCGATATCTCGTCGCGACCGACGTCGCAGCACGTGGAATCGACGTCGATAACGTCAACCTCGTCATCAACTATGACGTGCCGATGGAAAAAGAGAGCTACGTGCACCGGACCGGACGCACAGGCCGTGCCGGCAACGCCGGAAAAGCGATCACGCTCGCGACGCCTCACGAGGGCAAGTTCGTTCGCGCCATCGAAGCGTTCATCAAGTTCGATATCCCGGAGGTGGATGCACCGACTGAAAGAGAAGTCGCGCGCAACCAAGCCGCATTCGAAGAGAAGTTGAGCGGTCGACGTGTCGTTCGCAACAACAAGACGGCCCGGATCAACCAAGACATCATGAAGCTTCACTTCAGCGGCGGGAAGAAGAAAAAACTCCGCGCCATCGACTTCGTCGGTACAATCGCCAAAATTCCTGGCGTGTCGGCTGACGATATCGGCATCATCACGATCAACGACCAGATGACGTACGTCGACATTTTGAACGGCAAAGGCTCACTCGTCCTTCAGGCGATGGAATCGACACCGATCAAAGGGAAGAAGTTGAAAGTGAGCAAGGCAAAAAAATAATCATCACTCCAACCTCAATACCTCTCCACGCGGAGCAGGGTTGAGGTTTTTTATTGAATCCACCCATATCGAAAGCGCTTTCGATAAACTTTAAAAAAATAAGACTCATCGAGAGAACGCTTTCAAGAGCATCATACCGATAACCGTTCCGAAATTCAACCATCCTCACGTGATTGACAAAAAAAGGCTCAGACGATTGTCTGAACCTCAGTCTTCTCGATGAAGAAAATCAAGCTTGTCCTCTCGAATCGAACGATGTATCGACAGGAGGACAGCAAGGATAGTCATCCGCTCAACGATTTCTAACGGATGAACCCGCTCAGCGTCAGTCCAGCAGTTCTTCCGAAATGAGTTTGAACCCTTCGATTTCCGTATCCTCTTCTAGTTCAATCAACAAACAACGTTTCCCTTTCACGTTCACTTGTCTCACGTACTTCAAGTCTTGCGGGCTGATCGAGATATTGGCGACTTTCGTATTGATTTTAATCGACTTCGACGTGTATTTCGGGACGACGCTGCTCGCCTTCATCTCATATTGGCGGTCGTCGACAACTTGTTGGAACGCCGCTTCGACTTTCTCCGTCGTCACGTCCTCGACCCCACTCGCTTTCAACACGATTTCGACGGTTCGTGCATCAATCATCGGGACGGTCTCTTCCTCGTCCTCACGCTCCGCCTCGGCGAGAATCATTTGGTTAATTTCATCGTAAACGGTAGCGAGCGTCCCCACGTTCACTTCTTCGCCGATGACAGTTTTGACGACTTCCTCGAACATCGCCTTCTCCTCGACCGCCGTCACAATCTCGGTCCCGTTCAAGACGTTCTCGATGAAGCCGAAGTCTGGTTGGTGTGCTTTCTGGGCTGCATATAAGATGTGGTTGACGTCGGCCGCGTTGTCCGTGAAGCACGGGAACATAAACCCACCGATTGGGGCATCGAGCTTGATGACGGGATTGATGAAGATGTTCGACTTGAACTCCCGCTCGATATAGTCGAACACGAGCGATTGTTTCGGGAGCTCGGTCTGATTGATGCTGCATAGGATGAATCGTGACGTCCACACCTCGTCGCGCATATCGATTTCTGTCTCTTCAGAATGACGACGCGTCGGCTTATTGTATTTGAAGCGGATGAACGTGACGACCATATCTTTCTCGAACGGCGCCTCCTGTACCATCTTCAGCGCGACCCGCTGCATCATGCCAGCCCATTCTTCGATGTCGTCGGTCCGCAGTGCTTCATACAACAACGTCTGCGTATGATCGGTCTGTCCCGCTTCAGGATGTTGGAACTTCACTTCGAACAGTTTCTCATCGATTTTGCCACCGAGCACTTTCTTGAAGTTGGCGAGGAACAACTCTTGGTGCTCCTGCTCGACGAACGGGAACGAGCGTAACTCCTCGTAAAAAATCTCGTTACTGTCTTGGCGAATATAAATATTATAAATATCAGCGATTTTGACCGCTTCCGCATTCAACTTGAAATGCTTGCGAATCGCCGCGATGTCTTTTTGATTCATTGATTCCCACTCCTTCGTCCTTTGCTACAAACCGCCTTCATTATACCAATAGTTGGTGCCTGCGCGTATGCCGGTAGTGCTAAAGCCGGGACGTCTGATGTCATGTATCATGTCCCTGACCTCAACTTTTATAATCTTTGGATTCATTTTTTGTAAATTTGCGTATTTCTCACTTCCTTGCCATGTATAGTCGATGTGCATCGTGCGTTTACGATGCGCGTCGTTCAGTCGTCATACATAATAGGAGGCACAAACATGCTTAAAAAATGCATCAGTTCTTTATTCACGATCATCTTGGTCGCCACGTCGCTCCACTTCACGACGCCGACCGCCTCGGCACTCCCGCCCAATATTCCATCGAAATCGAGTGCGCTCACGAAGTTGAACGCGTTGACCGTTAAAACTGAAGGAACGATGACCGGCTATAGCCGTGACCTGTTCCCGCACTGGAGCGGACAAGGGAACGGCTGCGACACGCGGCAAGTCGTCTTAAAACGTGACGCCGATTCGTACGTCGGTGACTGCCCGGTCACATCGGGCTCGTGGTACAGTTACTATGACGGCATCACGTTCACGTCACCGTCTGATCTCGATATCGACCACGTCGTACCGTTGGCCGAAGCGTGGCGTTCAGGTGCCAACAGCTGGACGACGACGAAACGTCAAAGCTTCGCCAACGATTTGACCGGACCACAGCTGATTGCCGTCTCGGCCAGCTCGAACCGTTCAAAAGGGGACCAAGACCCGTCAACATGGCAACCGACACGCACCGGTGCACGTTGCGCTTATGCGAAGATGTGGGTCGAGACGAAGAGCCGCTGGGGTCTCAGCCTCCAATCTACAGAAAAGACGGCCCTTCAAACGGCCATCAATGCTTGCGTCTATTGATTCAGAAAGGAGTCTACGATGAACCAGCAATCTTCAGTATTTAAAGCTACTCACGGCGTCATGACCGAGGAAGTCGGCGTCATCAGTGGAGATCTTGAATTACGGACGACGTGCCAGGAAGACGGCACGCTCGAGCTCGCCATCACGTACGTCGGTGCGGCCGAGTGGTACACATTGCCCGGGAAAGACTACAAACTGCATGATGTGCGCGACCATGAGGTCGTGCATCGCTTGCTCGTGAACGTCCTCGAGCGGGCATAACAAATGAGCCGACACGGCATCGTGTCGGCTCATTGTTTGTACTTCTCTAATAATGTCTTCGGGATATGGCAGTAATCGTCCGGACATCGCTCAAGCCGGTCTTGATGCTCGTCCGCGCTTCGGACGTAGTTCGTGAGCGGCAATACCTCGACCGCGATTCGGTCCGCATCGCTTCGGTTGTCGATCAATGTGCGTGCGACTTTCAAATGGCGTGGGTCTGCACTATAGACGCCAGTCCGATACTTTTCGCCGACATCCTCGCCTTGGCGATTGATGCTGTACGGGTCAATGATTTCAAATAAGTAATCCATTAAATCCTCCATCGTGACGATGCTCGGATCGAACGTCGTTTTGACGCATTCGGCGTAACCGTCATATGCTCCATCGAGCGTATCGGTCGTCCCGTTCGCCCGTCCGGCCTCCGTTTCGATGACACCGGGTAACGTCTTCATGAACGCTTGGACGCCCCAGAGGCATCCTCCCGCTATATATACCGTTTGCATCCAATCATCCCCCTTAAAATTTTAGTCAATAATTCCCACGATTCGGTAGAAATGCGCTACGATAAACTCAAATCTTTTATCCGTGAACAGATACGGGGGAATTTATTTTGAAAAAACTCATGTGGACCACCTTTTGGACCATCACCATCGTCGCAAGCTTGTATGCTGTCACGACGGGAGAATCGTTCGTCTCGATGAGCCAGTCTGTTTCGGTCGATTATCAAGAGATGGAGCGCTACTTGACGACCGAAGTGATGAACCCGAACTTCGGCGGTGACGTGTGGACGTCATATAAAATTCTCGACACGAATACGACGAAAAATGAGGTGTACGTCTGGGCGCTCATCCAAGAGTACGTGCAAGAAGGTGATCGCTTCGAGCAAGGTTCGGGCATGTCCGTCCCCCTTGTATTATACCTTGACGACGATGACGAATCATTTACGATTCAAGGTCATCGGACACCGCGGGACGGCTCGTATTATCCGACCGATTTATGGACCATGTTCCCGGTCCATGTTCAACTCGCGATTTCTTCGCATCCGGACGGGATTGTCACGAAATTACATACGCAAATGGAACAAAAGCTTTCGCAAAGCCAGTACGCGAAAGACGGAAAGGAAGATTGACTTGAAGATTACAAAACGCGCGATGCTCATCTCGACCGCGCTTCACCTCATGTATCTCATCGTCACGTTCGGAATCGGCTTCATCCGCACGCTCAACTATACACCCGACATCATCGCCGAGGCGGACAACGTCACGTCACTTCAAAGCGAAGTCGCCATCGGGACGACCGGGACTCCGTTCGTCTATGTCTTCACCTGGATTGGCCTCACCATCGTTCTCGCGATTGGAATGCTGACGGTTCAACGCATCCGTCAAACGTGTTAACCAAGAATACATGCGCTACACGGTCACAGATGCCACTTTAGGAGGGATATCGTTTGAATCTTATTCAGCAAATCAGACAAATCTACGTGCCGGTGCACGACTTGGATCGCGCGGTCCGTTTCTACCGGGACACACTTGAAATTCCACTCCTGTTCCAAGCCGGCAGCCTCGCCTTTCTAGAATGCAACGGCGTGCGGCTCATGTTGTCGCGTCCCGAGAATGAAGACTTTGCCAAAGCGAGCTCTGTGCTCTATCTCCAAGTGAACAATCTCACTGAGGCGTATGAACAGCTCTTGGCAAAAGGTGTGCAGTTTATCGACGAGCCGCACCTCGTCGCAAAAATGGAGCACCTCGAGACGTGGATGGCTTTCTTCAAGGATTCTGAGGGTAACACACATGCGTTGATGAACGAGATCCACACGTGATCTGCGACCACATAAAAAGGAAATCTACAATAACGTAGATTTCCTTTTCTCATAGATAGCCGAGCCGTTTCAAATCCTCATAGACGAGAGAAGATAGGAGCGTTCTCCCCTTCCCATTCAAATGGTCTGGATTATGAAAGTACTCACGCTGATGGATGAACCGTTCGTCATCCATATAGTTTAAGAACGGTATGTCCAATTCGAGCGAGGCCAGATGTTGATAGACGAGTCGGTCCATGACCGCTTGATCAAAATAGGCGTTGTAGGATGTGTGGACCGGCTCCATCGCCAACACGACGCGATACCCTTTCGCCTGACAATACTCGATGATGTCTTTCAATCGTTCCATATTCTGCTCGATGTCACGATTCTCCACAGCCTGTTTATACTGTGCTTCGACCGTCTCGTATTTTCGTTCCGAATAATTCTGGCCATTGTTCACCCACGGTTTATGAGACTCCCATCTGAAATCTCGAATCTCGCGCGACAGCGCCGTATACACGCTCCCACTGTTCAATGCGGGGATCGACGTGTACGTATAATAATCAAACGTACTGACCGGTTCGATGTCTTCCCGGTCCAACACCTGATAATAGTTTTCTTTCCGGCCAATCTCCGCATTGCTGAACGTGATTTGCGAGAGCGAGACGATGACGATCCCACCCGGACGCAGATATTGGTCGTACTGCTTCAACATCTTCAAGTCGTATTTAATCGTTTGGCTCGGCAACGCCAAATCGAGATGCGACAGACCGAGCGGTTTGAACGCATAGCCGAACATCGCGTGAGATGTCCCCAAGTTGATAATGTCCAGCTCGGACGGGTCATCTTGGAACGCCAACACACCGCGGTTGTTATTGTACGCCCACGACTGTTTGACAAAGTCGTTGAGCGGAATCAATAAGAGCGCAACGATGATCAACACCACTGAAATTTTCATCCATACACTTCTCATAGCCATTCCTTTCACTTAGAACCCACCATAAATGAACCCTTCACTCGACACGCCGAACACCAAGACCGACACAATCACGAACAGTTGAATCGCCACGTTCGTGAGAGCCGAACGCTCGGCCAACCAGTCCCAAGCCGAACCTTTTGTCCGTTCGATATATTGAAACACCTGAACGGCCGTAAAGAAGAAGAGGAACACGAGTAAATCGAGTAACGAAAATAATTCAAGTGCCTGCAGCATCTCGACCGGTGCCCATGACGACGGTGTCACATACAACCGGGCATGGTGAAACGCTTGGGCGACCGAATCAGAGACGAAAAAGACACGTGAGAAACAGACCAACTGGAACGTGACCGCAATCTTCAGCCATTTATGAAGCTCGGGCGTCCGGTCGAGTCTAACGAAGGAGGCCAGCTGTTCCCGCTGATGTTTCGTCGCATCCCCGAACACGCGGTACATGCCATGAATCAGACCCCATAAGACGAAACTCCAGGCGGCCCCGTGCCAGATACCGCTCACCAAGAACGTGATGACGATAGCGACATAGATTTGATGTCGTTTCTTTTTCCCTTTGCAGAGCGGGATAAAGATATAATCCCGGAGCCACGTCGACAGCGAGATGTGCCATCGGTTCCAAAAGTCGGCGATTGATACCGCGAAATGAGGCTGTCGGAAGTTCTCTGTCAACTTGATGCCAAATAGTCTCGCTGTCCCGATGGCGATATCGCTGCAGGCTGAAAAGTCGGCATACAATTGAAGCGAGAACAACATCGTCCCGAGCACAATCTCGGAGCCGGTCGGGTCTGGCTGACTGAACACGCTCGCGACCATAGGAGCCAACCGGTCGGCGATGAGCGTCTTCTTGAAGAATCCCCAAGCGATCCGCTTCATCCCATAGCTGACATGCTCATAGTTAAACCGTTGCTCCGCCTTGAATTGAGGAAGCAACTTCTTGGCCCGCTCGATCGGTCCCGCCACGAGTTGCGGGAAGAAAGCAAAATAAATCGAGAAATAGCCGTAATGGCGCTCGGCCTTCAGCTTCCCGCGATATAGATCGACAAGATAACTGATGGCCTGGAACGTATAAAACGAAATCGCCAGCGGCAAGACGATGTCTCGATACGGAATGTCATAGTTCCAACCCAGCGATGTCGCCATCGTGCGCAACGAGTCGTTCACGAAGTTAAAATATTTGAACCAGCCGAGGAACAATATCAGGGTCGAGACACCAATCATCATGAGGCGTTTCTTCTGTCGCTTCTCGTCTTGTCGTTCAATCAGGATTCCCGTGACGAACGTAAAGGCTGTACTCACGAGCAACAACGGGATGAACTGGACACTGAGCGTCGCATAAAACAAATAGCTGGCCGCCAATAACAGTACCCATCGGAAGCGATGCGGCACCACATAATATACCGCCACTAAAATGGCGAGAAACAGTAAAAACTCGATTGAAATAAACGTCATAGCTTCACCTGATTATTCTAAACTTATATTGCTTTCCACAAAGGCTGCACTCACTTGCTTGTTCAGGTGGTGACGAGCTCTCGTTTCGGTAATGCGGCATACAGAATCTTTCCGGATTCGTTCCGGGGAATGGCATCGATTCGTAGAATCGTGGCCCCTCTTGTATGCATCCTATCCTTGATGACTTGTTTGATGGCGGCACGGTCGTCGTGCAACGTGTACACGTATAGCTCGTCATCCTTCCCTGTACACACACACTCATGTCCGTGTGCTCGTAACAGGTCCTCCACTTCATCGAGACTGATTCGGTTCCCATGCACCTTAATCATCCGTTTGATGCGACCGACGATGAAGAAATAACCGTCTTCATCCACATACGCCAAATCGCCCGTCTGCAGGACGCCCTCGTTCTCATCTCCGGTCGCAAGGTCTGATAACGTTTCGGCATAACCGAGCGATACGTTTGCTCCCTGATACACCAACTCCCCGACGACGTTCGGCGCAGTGATCAGTTCGCCCGTTTCATTGCGAAGCGTCAATTCACCGCAGGGAATGGCGATGCCGATGCTGCCGGCTTTCTTGCGATTCTGGTCAGGCGGCAAATACGACATGCGCGCCGTCGCCTCCGTTTGACCATACATCATGAAAAACTGAATGCCTTTTCGCTCGCAAATTTCGGTAAACGCACTCGCTAAATTCGGATTTAATTTTCCTCCGGCTTGCGTCAGTTTCGTCAAACTCGGCAACTCCATCGTCTCGAACTTGAGCCGTTGTAGCATCTCATAGATGAACGGGACGCCGCCGAACGTCGTCACATGCTGGTCGCGACATAACTGCCAAAATTCCTTCTGCATGACGGACGCCTCCGTCACCACGATGGTCGCGCCGGACACGAGGTGGCTGTTGATGATGGAAAGACCGTACGAATAGTTCATCGGCAACGTCGTAATCGGACGGTCGTCTTCATTGATATTTAAGTACGACACGATGGATGCCGCGTTGTGGAACAAGTTGTCGTAGCTGAGCCGGACCAGCTTCGGACTGCCCGTACTACCGGACGTCGTCAACAAGAGCGCGAGCTCATCATGCAGTTCATGCTCCATCACACGAGGACATTCAAACAACGCATAGTTTCCATATTCATAAGTCGTGTCCATCTCCTGCGCCAATTGCTCATGCTCCCGATTCGCCCAAATGTGCGTCGGCCGGTAGCGGTCAATTAAGTTCTGCAGCTGTTCCGAATGAATCGCTGCATCCAACAGGAGCGGCACGATACGTCCGCGAAGAAACCCGACGTAGCCGAAGATTGATTCTTTGTTGTTGGCACATAAACAAAAGACAAGCGTTCGATCGCCGACCTCACCCGCAATCGCGTCGGCCGCCTCGATCATCTCTTCGTAGGAATACGCGCAATCCGCGTAGATGGCGGCGCGCTCTCCATACTGCTCGACCGTGTCGAAGCGCTTCATTGTCCGAAATCCACACCCAAGCGCTTCAATAAGTCGATGCCAGACTGATACGTGTTGAAATCTGTGATCACATCCGCATCGAGATCGACGTCAAAGGCGTCCTCGAGTTCCGCGATCAATGTCATGTGGCCGATTGAATCCCACTCTTTCGTAACACCGAGCTTCAAGTCTTCGAATGACGTATCTGGCTCGACGTCAAGGCCGTTGATAAAAGCTGTTTGATATAATTCAATGTTGTTCATTGGATGAATTCTCCCCATTTTTGTTAATTGATAATGATAATCATTTGCTATGTGATTCTATCATATTGCCTTTTGGACGGCAATAAGACTTCTGATGATTCATGGAGGTCATCAAAAAACGGACACCTTCGTTCGGTCTCCGCGCTTTGGATATATTAGACTCGCTCGACCAATCGTCGAATGGCTTCCACAACCACTTCAGGCTCATCTCGATGGATGTAATGGGCACTGGCTTCGGCCAATATGAATTTGGAATCCGAAGAGATGTGGGTGATCTCTTTTTGCATATCGTTCCATAACCGTTGGGACTCCGGGGAATAATGATCTTTCTTGCCCGCCGCGATCACGATGACGGGTAAGCGCAGCGCCACGTTCGTCTCCTGCAGTTGCTGTAAACTCTCCACGAATTCCCCATAGTTCCCTTCTCGTACGAATTGTTGCTGATACGCCTGCTGAAAATCGGGTGACATCGTCGGAAGAAGCCGCTCGCGATAGTCTTTCGGCGTGACGTCGACGAGAACGAGTCCGCTGACGTCTGCTTCATATTCAGCAGTAAACAGTTGCAGGTTCACCCCACCAATTGATTCCAAGACGTTGAATCATCTCCGTATCCAGAGTCCAGGATGACAGTCACGTTTGCGGATTCATGTTACATCGATTTGGCGTATAACTTAATTCTATTTTTAATTATTTAATTTCTTACCACATTTCTATCTCACAATCTGGATATTGTGTTTTTTTAGTGTAAATCACACTTATATTATTTTAATAAATAAGTATTATTTTAATAAATAAGCGATGTATAAGCATACACACTTTTTCGTATGGTAAAATAATGCCATGGAAATTTAAGGGGTGGTATTTTTGGGTATCGAAGTTGAGTTTATTCCTGTTGGAGAAAATACTAAAAATGGGGATGCAATTGTAGTAAGGTACGGTGAAGAAGGAAGCTATAAAATTATGGTCGTTGATGGTGGTACAAAAGATTCTGGGAGGAGAGTTGTAGAACACATAAAAACGTACTATGAAACTAGTTATGTAGACTATGTAGTTAACACTCATCCAGACAGCGATCATGCTTCAGGCTTAATTACAGTACTTGAAGAGTTAGAAGTAGGAGAACTATGGATGCATCTTCCATGGGAACACTCATCTAAAATAAGAGAACTTTTTAAAGACGGTAGGATTACTGACAACAGTTTATCTGAAAGAATAAAGGCTTCATTGAATAAAGCACACCAATTGTACGAAGTTGCTTGTGAAAAAAATATTCCTGTCTACGAACCTTTTGAGGGAACTCATATTGGAGAATTTACAGTACTTTCTCCTTTAGAAGACTGGTACATTAACTATTTATTACCTGATTTCCCAAATTTACCAGAACGAAGTGAAAAAAATATTGTTACCAAGACAATTTCCGAGGCTTACGCCAAAATTTTGGAATGGATTGATGAAGCATGGGATAAAGAAACTCTAAGCGAAAATTATGATTCTACAGGCGCAAGAAATGAAAGCAGTGTTATTTTATATGCTAACATAGATGACTACCAAGTTTTACTTACTGGTGATGCTGGAAAGCAAGCACTTCACAACAGTGCTGATTATGCTGAATTATTAGGCATCGATTTAAAAAAGTGTTCTTTTGTACAAATGCCTCATCATGGGAGTAGAAGAAATGTTTCACCTAGTGTTCTAGATAGAATTATTGGTGAAAAAATATCAGAAGATACTCAACCGACCACTACAACTTTTGTCTCGGTATCAACTCAGACCGATAATCATCCAAAAAAGGTTGTTGTAAATGCATTTATTAGAAGAGGTGCAAAAGTGTGCGAAACTAGAGGAAAAACAATTAGGCATCATAAAAATATGCCGGAAAGAACTGGATGGACTACTGTAACTCCCCTTTCATTCAATCCAAATGTTGAAAAATAAAAATTTAATAAGGAGATTAAATGAACCTAGATGTTGTTCTAAACACTTATGAAAGAAAAGCAAGATATTTGCCATCCTTATTAACAGTCTCACCAATTATTATTTGGTTATATCTTTGTTTTCCTGATATACGCTCACTTGAAGGTACATTTATTAGTTTAATCGTTGGCTTAGGTATCTCACTCCCATTATCTACACTCGCAAGAACGTTAGGAAAAAAAGAACAAGATAAATTACTAGCCAGTTGGGGAGCTCTTCCCGCTACTTTAATACTAAGAAATAACGATGGATCTTTAAATCAAGAAACGAAAAATCGTTATCATCAAAAATTAAGATCTTTAACAAACTTGGATATTCCAACTATTGAAAAAGAATTAGAAAATCCGTTGGACGCAAATATAAAGTTTGATTCGTGCATTGATTATCTAAGGCAAAAAACTAGAGACAAAGTTAAATATTCTTTAATTTTTAATGAGAATGTTTCTTATGGCCAAGCTAGAAACTTACTTGGATTAAAACCATTAGGGATGCTTACGTGTATATTTTTAATAGCAATTCAATCATTTTATATTTATAACAATTATGGACTTGGTTTGAACATTTCTGCTGTTCCAATATTAGAAATAATTTCGATAGTTGTAACTTTATTGTTCTTATCGTTTTGGATTTTCTTCGTTAGTTCTAATCAAGTGTATGCAGCAGGAGTGAATTACGGAAAAGCACTTTTAGAGTGTTGCGAGCATTTTGAATAAGTTGAATCCGATACAATTACATAGTAAAAACGGGTTCTGATATTTCATATAACTCCTTTTACTATGTAATGATTCATAACTAGAATAATCATTGCCTCAACTATTTTAGCTACTACTTAAGTAAGCGTTAGCTCAATTCTCTTCTTATCACTAATTATGTTATTGTTTCCCCATATATAGTCTAAAGGAAGTTTGAAATACAATTTTATTAAGTTACTATATTTATTTATAAATTTATAAATAAATAAACTTATTTTATCCATTTTTTGTATTATTTAAGTTTTATTTAGACGTTTTTATCGATAGAAATAATCAAAAAAAAAAAAGCCAATCAATGACGATTGGCTTATGATTAATATTATAAATTAATTTAGTGGCCTACTGTGGAATCGAACCCCAATCTCCCCCTTCATAAAAACACGATAACTCATGTTCTTATGGAGGGGAGCGCTTTACCGTTAAGCTAGTAGACCATTTACATATCTGAATGAATTAACTTTAATATTAATTCAGCGTCTTGTCCAGTGATTCCATAACGGGTTTGAATTTCACCTTTAATAGCATTGTCAAATCGCTTTTCATTTTTAATACTTTTTTTAAATTTTTTAATGTCAATGTCAGCAGCAAGAGCTTCATTTGATGGTTTTGCTATCTCACAAAGAGAAAAGGCGATATTTTTTATAACTCGAGAAAATAGTAGAAAATCATCAAAATTTATTTCATCAAATCTATTCGGAGCCTCTACATCATACATGCTAAAAATTTGCGCTTGATAATCAAGCAGTTTATCGTATTTTTTAACTAATTTCTCTTCAGTTGATGCAGAACGATGAACTATAGCTACTCGAACAAGTCGATAATATTCAAATATCATAATCTCTAACTCTCCAACCTTCTTTACCGTCTCACGATAAGACAAGTTAGTATTTTTTAGTGTCCATTCCAGTTTAGGTTCGTCTTTTTCTCTTTGTTTTCGTACGATATTATGCCATTTTTGACTTTCAGATTTAAATTCTTCTAAAAATAATTCAGCAGATTGATAAGTAGTTACAATGTAATTTTTCGCCATTAAATTAAATAGATCTTTAGGGATAGTAGAAAAATTAACTCTAATATCATATTTATTAGATAAACCTATAAAATACGAGTCTATATCTCCACTTTCACTTGCAAGTCGACTAACTTCTCTGACTGCTAATTCATTTAATTCATTTATTGCATCGAACTGACCTAAATACTTTTTTAATTTTTTGTAGCATCTATATTTAAATATAATAATCCCCCCTAATCGTGATGTATAGTACCAAATTCAGCTTTAACTATTATGTAAAAACATTACTTCAATAATAACTCCTTTTTATATTTTTTGCTCTCTTGGTATTTTTTAATGCAGAAAGAAATCGAAAATATACTTAATGAAAACAACACTAAAGGAGTAACAGAACTGATTAAACTAAGCCTCATAAAATGAACAGTTTAATTAAGAGTCCGTATGTTGAACTGAACCAAAAGAGTTAGATACTAAATAATTTTGTTAGGCGACCTTTAGAACCTGAGTCCGGTATTTAAACGGACTCAGGTCTTTTAGTCGTTTCTTGATGCGAAGATGATTGTAGTACTTGATGTAGCACTCGAGCTTCTTTTTGAAATGATTCATATCGAGCACGTGGTAGTACCCCGATACAGGATAGGTGGCCCTTAGCTCGTCGATCACTTGGGCCTTGATCCGGTTCGTCGCGCTTCCTTTTCTTGAACCAAGGCTTTCAATTTTTTTAACGCCGCGTTCTCCATCTCGAGGAATTCGACCCGTTTCTTGAGCTTCTCGACCTCCGTCATCTCTTTGGGCTCCTGCTTCTTCCTTCTCGGCATCGGGGCACGTCCTTTCGTCTTGGCGATCAGACCCTCAAGTCCCTCCCGTTCGTATATCGATCGCTAGGTGGAGATCAGCCCGAGAGAGGAGAGTCGGTACTTCAGGGCGGCGTCCATCAAGGACAGCCCATTGTCCGCCATATCGTTCAGTACCCTTAGTTTAAACGCCTACGAGTAGGGTGTATAGGACGGATCGAAGATTGTCTCGCCCCACCGCTCGTAGAGAAGCACCCATTCACGTACTTTATGACGACTCACCCCGAACGTGTTTCCTAACGCTCTGTAGCCATCTTTATCAGTCAAGTAGCGTTCGGCGACCTGTATTTTCAACGCTTTTGTAAATTTGGTCATAAAAACACCCCATAAAAGTTGGATTTTTATGTCCAACTTTTATGGGGCAGTTCAGAACGACGCTGTTTTATATTAACCTCACTTACTTGTGGTAAGGCTCTCCGTAGTTAGTTTAAATGAGGTTTATTTATTATTGAAATACCTTAATGAATTCCTCAAACGAGCTTATAGATTTTTTAGCATCTGATTCAATGTTATTTAATGATTTTAGATTCCCATGGATTATATCATTTCTATTTTTTCTTATATCATTTACTAACTTATTTATCTTGGTTTTACTAATACTAATTCTATCACTGTTAAATTCAAAACATTTCTTTATAATTTGAAAGGTATTAGGTGAATATGAACCAATTACTCCCTGTTCTACAGCTTTGTTAAAATCTTCTTCATTTAAAAATTCATTTAAAAAATATGTTTCATAGGATATTTTGCCTTCGAAGTAATCTTCGACTTCTTTGTCTGTCATTTTACTTTTAAGTATCTCACTTGCTTTTATATTTAAGTAATTTTCGAATGCTGAATTTATTGATATTACTGCTTCCTTATGTTTCTCTATAAACATATTATTTTTTGAATCTAGATATAACATTTTCCATAATGGAGGTTCCTCTGCTTTTATCATGTTATTCTCTAATTCAAGAAATTTCTCCTGATCAATATAACTGTAGCTACTAGATTGTTTAATAGAATGCGCGTAATAAAAAGGAATTGATATAATATCATCATATTTTTCCGAAATTACTTTTACATTTGATGCATGAATATGCAATAGGTTTAGATTATCAATCCAATAATATTCTGTAGTTGTTTTATAATAATCTAAAAAATAATTAAACGACTCAGAACATAATGTCAATAATTCCTTCATGTAATGAGTTGCATTAAAGAACTTATTAAAACTTAATATTAAATCACTACATGAATATACTCCGTATTTGTCTCTTTCGAGTTCTAATACTCCGTCATGTGCTTCAAGTGGTGCGTGTACTTTATTACTAAGTGGCTTAAATTTTAAACTGAATTTTATGTCATTATATTCATATGTAATTTCTTGATTTTCTTGTATATCTATTTTATATGGCAATCTGAAATTAACTATTGTTTTAACTGTATTATTTAAAAATGAAGTAGCTAGATCGAGTATTTTATCATAATCATCTCTTAGATTTACCTCCAATTGGAGTCTATTAGTTGTACCAAATTCAATTAGTGATTTTATTAATGGCTCAATTTTTTCATGATTATCCTGATAGATACTTAAAAACACCTCGCATTGAAATTTTCTAACAGTAGCATGCCTAACCGTACTAATAGTTTCATTTTTATAAACACTACTGAGCTGAAGTTGCTTTATATGATTTAGACAAGTTCCATAATTTTTTCTTAAGTACTCTACTTCAGATAAAAATTTATTAGAATCTATAAGAACTCCCTTAAACTTGTCTCTTAATGAAGAGTTTCCATTTTTTATTAGTCTATTTAATTTAGTAGCTACTTCTATAACTTCTGGATTATAAAAATCATTGAAATTCGAATATAATATTTCTGTTAACTTGGCTATCTCTTCCTCTTTATTCATTGAAGCACCTCTCTTGATATAGTTTTTGCAAGAATTATATTTTACTTATCTATATAACTAGTAAATTAAAAGATGGTTAACTCGTTTCATTAGAGCCGGTCGATACAAAATTTATTTTCTGCATCATTATAGTTATTTATTCCTTATATTACAACGAGCACATGTTGTATAAACCTTGTTCCACTATACAATTTTAGCAAATTTTTAATTTATTTAACTTTTAAATAGCTTAATCAATATATATACATAATACAAAATTATTTCATTCATCTGATTAATGTAGATGAATGAAATAGAAAATAAATGAACAAGACTTTAAATGTTTTCTATATATAAACTTTTGAAATTCTACATACTTGTTTGACTATAAAAACTATAAAATTACCTACCTTCTTTCTATGTATGCATTTTTATCAGATAAGAAAAAAGCTTGGATTACACTTTAGCAATCCAAGTTTAAAAACCTCATTTATTTATGATACGGTTCATTCCGATTAATCCGATACGCCCGATAAATCTGCTCACACAAGACGAGCTTCATCAATTGATGCGGGAACGTCATCTTCGAGAAGGAGATTGTATCATCCGAGCGTTTCATGACATCGTCCGACAAACCGAGCGAGCCACCGATGACGAACGCGATTTTGCTCTTGCCGTACGTCGCGAGTTGATCGAGCTCACGGGCGAACTCTTCGCTCGTTCGTTGTTTGGCGTCGATGGCCAAGGCAATCACATGCGTGTCCGGACTGATTTTCGCCAAAATTCGCTCGCCTTCTTTTTGCTTTACTAGAATCATGTCCGCTTCGCTCAAATGCTCGGGCGCTTTCTCGTCCGCGACCTCGATTTCCTGCACTTTCGCATAAGCCGAGAGCCGTTTCGTATACTCGGCAATCCCTAGTTTCAAATACTTCTCTTTTAGTTTGCCGACCGTGATAATTGAAATATTCATCCAATTCTTCCTTTTTCCACAGTTTTTTTGGAGTTATCCATAGGGTTATCCACAGAGTTATCCACAAATCCACATGTTGATAATCATTTTTTGCTTGACACAACATATGTTGCGTCGGCATCACAGAACTCACATGTCACTTGTCCACTTGTGGATAGTTCCTCGAGCAACGGGTATTCCCCCGTCTCATCGACAATGATATCTAAAGCGATTTCAACATGTTCCTTGCATACTTTTTTTTCCACAATGTTTCCTCCTTAAAAAAGAAGCGTCGCCGCTCCTTCAGGTTGCTTCAGTTAATGTAGCCTCGGTCTTGCCTGCCTTGCCGCGTCGCGTATATTCAATCGTGACGTTATCCCCAACCGTGGCGTCTCGGTACAGCGCGTCCCGCAAATCGACGTAACGTTTGATGTCGCGGTCGCCGATTTTGACGATGACGTCACCGACACGAAGACCGGCCTCTTCGGCTGGACTGCCGGGCGTGATCGCCTCGACGAACACCCCGTCCTCGTTATCAAAACTGATCCCGTACTCTTCCCGGACGTTACCCGGTACGGCGATGACTTCTTGAATCGTGACGCCGAGCTGGGCCCGTGTCACTTTGCCATCCCGCTCGAGCATATCGATGACCGGCAACGCGACGTTGACAGGAATCGAGAAGCCGACCCCTTCGACGCTCGCTTCGGCGATTTTCATCGAGTTGATGCCGACGAGCTCGCCGCGGATGTTGATGAGTGCCCCGCCGGAGTTACCCGGGTTGATGGCCGCATCGGTCTGGATGACCTCGGCGTTATAATCCATCAGGCCGTCACTGTTCGTATCGACCGGTACGGTGCGTTCGACACCACTGACGATACCACGGGTGACCGAGTTTGAAAAGACGCCGAGCGGATTCCCGATTGCCATGACGGTCTCGCCTGCCTGGAGCACGGTCGAGTCCCCGAGCGCAATCGGTGCGACGTCGATATTGGCCGGCAGTTCGACGGAGGCGACGGCCAAATCGTTGAGCGGGTCTTCGCCAAGAATCGTCGCCGACGCGACTTGTCCGTCAGCGAACGCGACGTTGATTTCATCTGCCTCCTCGATGACGTGGAAATTCGTGACGATATACGCCGTGTCACCGTCTACCTTATAGATGACACCAGAGCCCGCTCCGGCCTCCCACTGCGAGTCCGAGGTGAACGCCCGCTGGATGTTCGTGATGCTGACGACGGACGTCTTCGCGCCCGTTACAGCGCTCGTGATGTCAGATTCCGTGACGGTGACGGCTTGTTCCGTCCGAATGAGTTCATTCGTCACAAAACGAGAGGTTGGGGAATCCCAGAGCATCATCGCCAAAAAGAACAAAGCCGCTCCTAAGAATCCGCCAACCCCTCCGAGTAATAACGGTTTTAAATTCACTCGCGGCTTATGGCGCACATGTTCTTCTTGCTTCGGGCGCCACTCGCTACGAGATGGGTACGTCGGTTTTACATCGTTCATCGTATCTGCTTCGTGCTCTAAAGGTTCGACGTCTTGAGGTTCATACTCATGGTGTCTCTCTTCATTCACGACGCGTCCCCCCTTCAAGACAGTGTGTTATCTGTCTTTTCCCAAGTTCGCTTATAAAGAAACGAGCGAAGTGGGGGTAGATGGGTCTGTATCGCACAATTTGATGCGACCGAGGTCGACATCACGCGTCCCGAGTGTTTGCGAGACGCTCATTTGAGCGAGTTCTTTCATGTTGTTATCTTTACTAAGGTGAGCCAAATAAATCCGTTTCGTCTGATCTCCGATGACCTCGCTCATCGCGATGGCCGCGTCTTCGTTCGAGACGTGACCGTAGTCCCCGAGTATCCGGCGCTTGACGCTCCACGGGTAACGTCCCATCTGGAGCATCGAGACGTCGTGGTTCGACTCGAAAATGAAATCATCGGCCCCGCGGATGACACCTTTCATCCGGTCGGACACATAACCGGTGTCGGTGATATGGGCGAGGCGCCGTCCGTCATGGGCGAACTGATAGAACATCGGGTCGGCCGCGTCATGGCTGACGTTGAACGACTCGATTTCGATATCCCCGAACTGTTTAATCTCCCCCACCTCAAAGTGAAACTTCAAGGCCGGGTCGACCTTCCCGATCAAGGATTCCATCGCGTCCCACGTCTTCGCGTTCGCGTAAATCGGTAAATTGTATTTTCGAGCGAGAATCCCGACACCTTTAATATGGTCGGAGTGCTCATGTGTGACGAGCAGTGCATCGATACCGTCAAACGATCGGCCGATCTCGGTGATGCGTTGTTGCATCGCCTTTCCGGTCAATCCGGCATCGACGAGCAATTTCGCCCGTTCCGTCTCAATGTAGAGGGCGTTCCCGGTCGAACCGCTCGCAAGCACACTATAGCGTAAAGTCACTCGATCACTCCTTTCATTCTTCTGAATCAAATTCGACCCGTTCGACAGTCCCATCGATCGCGTTGACGAAATAGACAGACTCGTCAATCGTAATCGACCAGAGCGGCGGCATGATAATCAAACTGCCGGTACTGTCGAGCGGCAGGCTATAGAAGCCCGTATTGATGGCCCGCATCTCTTGATTCGGCTGGAAGTATTTCCGGGCCGCGAGTTGCGAGATGGCCTCGCTCGCCGTCAAGACGAGATCGTCTTGCGACTTCGAGGTCAAGTTCGTCAAATGACGTTGTTTATAGTCGGTCACTTCAAACGCTTCGTTCAATTGAAGCAATAGCAGTGACGGACCGATGTACTTCTCGGTTTCCCCATCGATTTCAGGGTTCGAGAAAATTTTATTGTTCTCATACGTCTGTACGAAAGCGACTTGACGCGTCTCGGCGTCATATCGCCAGTACGCATACTCGGAACCGAACGGGACATATTCCGAAACGAACGTCGCGCCCGTCGTCCGCAAATCGTTTTGATCGAGCGGGACAGGTTGCTTCAGCTCGACTTCGAGCTGCATGTTGTCGACTGTCGTCGCCAGTTGGGCTTCTCGATTCTGCGTGATCATCGCGGCCGACATCTGTTCCGACGATCCCGTCAAATAGCCGATGTCGCGGCCCATCCGCGGCAACTTCGACGCATCGACGTTACGCTGGTCCAAGATTTGCGCGATCGACGTATTGTCGTTCGTCACGACCTCCGTCGCCCACGTTTCCGTCAAGAGCTGGAACAACAGGTAGATGTTCAGCGCGAGGAAGGCGAAGAGGAGAATCGTTTTCGCTTTACTCCAGTCCACGATACATCATCCTTTCTGTCCAGTCCTCCGGTTGATCGAACGGAATCCATCTCCCGGCTTCCCGAACGAACCAGTTCGGGGAGAACGTGACGTAACGACTCGTGTCTTCATTGTATTCAATCTCATAGCCGAGACGAATCTCGGTCACGTTTTCAAATCGTCCAGCGTTGACGAGCGTATCGACCACATCTTGTCCATCCGCGAGCTGCGTCGTCCCGACCGAAATCAACCGATCGATTTCAAGATGGTGCCGGGTGATCGAGCGGACTTGCGTCCCGTCGTTCTCGACACGCAGCGTCGACAAGTCGACGGCATCGTTGTTGATGAACGCCTCCCGTTGACTGAACACCGGGAAACCGTTCACGTGAAACCGGAACACGGTCGTCTCAAAACCTTTATTGGCCGGGGTGATCGCATCGAAGCGAAGCGACAAGCCTTGGCTCTCCGACGTCTCATCGACCCAGCCGCCATGGAAGTTGACGAACTCGACAATCGTATCGAGTCCGATGACCGAATCCTGTTCCGTGCTATTGCGCGACAAGTTCCGGTAGCGGCTCGCGTTCAGCTTCGCATCGTACTCGGCGACGCTAATCCCGTTCGTGAGGGCGCCGACGGAGCTGGCCGGATCGACTTCCTGCACGTTCGGGTCACCCGGGAAGAACGTATCGCGCATCCAATCGAGACGGGCCGAGATTTGAATCTGAGACACGTCATAGGCGAATAGCTCGTTCATCGCCGGTCCGACGACCGGGATATAGTTGACGCGTTCATCCGTGTACGTGACACGTCGCATCGCCCGATCCGAATCTTTCAAGAACAGGCTATTGACGTCCCCTTGCCCGACTTTCGACAAGCGGCCTTCCCAGAGCGATTGGTCGCTCATGATGGTACGGATGCGCCACGTATCGTCCTTCATGAAGATGAGGGCCCGCTGCGGCACTTTCCCGGACAGGCTATACGAGCCCGGGAGCATGTAGCTGAGCGTGTCCGCATAATACGCTTCCGGTAAAATCAGTTCGACGGCCTCGTCGACACCCGCGTACAAACTCGGAACGGTCTTGACGGCGAGCGGTTTGAACTCGCTCGCTTCGAACGACTCCCGGATGACGCGCATAATCTGTTTCGGTGTATTCTTCGTGGCAAAGACGGCGTTGTTCTCATGGACGACCGTTTGGGCCGGCACGATAACTTGACGTGCCTGGCGCTGCAACGACTCGTCCACCGTCGCGACTTGCGTCTCCGATTGGACCGACTGATATTTCGGATGGTAATCCCAGAGGATGACCGTCTGGACGATGGACGTGACGATCAAGGTGAGCAAGACGAGCGATTTCACTAGTTCTGGCTTCGCCAAGAAGCGTGGTCGTTCCATCAGTCATTCACCTCCACGATCGTATCGAACGGGATGGTGAAGTAAATCGTCGTGCCGCGTCCAAACTCACTCTCAGCCCAAATGTCGCCGCCATGAGCCGACACGACTTCTTTGGCGATTGATAGACCGAGTCCGGTCCCGCCGATATTGCGGGCCCGAGCCTTGTCGACCCGATAGAACCGTTCAAAGATTTTTTTCAAGTTCGATTTCGGGATACCGACCCCTTCATCCTTAATGCCGATGACGAGCCGCTTGGCCCGGAGCATCGTCCGGAACGTAATCGTCCCGCCTTCCGGCGAGAACTTGATGGCGTTCGTGATGATGTTGTCGATGACTTGCGTCATCTTATCTTGATCGGCATGGACGTACACGCGGCGTTTCATGAGCTTACGGCGGAACTGAATCGTCTCGCCTTTCGTCATCTCATGTCGCTCGATGATATCGTTGAAGAACTGAATGAAGTCGAACTTCACTTTTTGCATCGTATATTCTTTGCTGTCCATCTTCGACAGTTGCAACAAATCGTTGACGAGGCGAATCATCCGCTCCGTCTCGTTCTGTGTCGTCTCGAGGAAGCGTGGGGCGAGCTCGTCGTCCTTATACGCGCCTTCCGCGAGTACTTCGAGGTAACTCCGCATCGTCGTGAGCGGCGTCCGCAGCTCGTGGCTGACGTTCGCGACGAACTCACGGCGGTCTTGCTCGACTTGTTCTTGCTCGGTCACATCGTGCAAGACGACAATCAGACCGGTAATCGGTCCGCTATGCTTTTGAATCGGCGAGAAGTAGGCGCGGACGAGGAACAGTTCTTCGTCCGTACTGAGGTCGATCAGTTTCGGCGGCATCGTGCCGTCTTCCGGGATGACAATCTCATCGTCAAACTCGAGCAGGTTCTGAAGGTTTGCCCCCATCGCCTCTTCTTCGGCGAGCCCGATCATATCGCGGGCCTGATCGTTCATCAAGATGACCCGGAGCGATCGATCCGTCGCGACGACCCCGTCCGACATGTTCTCGAGGACGCTCGTCAAGCGGCGTCGCTCGGCCTCGGTCGTGGCGTTCGCTTCCATCAGCTCATCGGTCAATTCGTTGAAGGCGTAGGCGAGTTGGCCGACCTCATCATCGGAATAGACTTTAACTTTCCGCGAGAAATTCCCTTTTCGCATCTCGACGGCTTGTCGACGCATATCCGCAATCGGTCGCGTAATCGTCCGTGACAGCAAAATCCCGAGAATCGACGTGATGATGAGGGCGATGAGCGTCCCGGTCGCGAGGATCCGGGTCACTTGTTCCATCTGGTTATAGATGGACTTCATCGACGCCTCGATATAAATCATCCCGGTCGTCGTCCCATCGACCTCGGATTTGACTGGAACGGCGACGACGCGCATCCGTTCGTTCGAGTCTTCATAGACGAGCGTCTCTTGCGCCCCGCTCGTCGCGAATGATTTTTGAATGAACGAGTTCGCCGTCCGTTGTCCGACGAGACTCTGGTTGTTCGGGTTCGACGTCGCCCGGACGACACTGTTCGTGTCGATAATCTGGACTTCGCGAATGTCGTCAGCTAGCGTCGTGCTCTCCGTAAACTCAGACAGCAGTTGATCCAGTACCTGGTTCAACTGCTGGTCCGAGGTCGAGTCACCGCCGTTCGATGCGATCCCTTCACTGACGTTATAGCTCAGAAGGTTGGCCCGATCGACGAGCGACTGCGAGAAGTTGTTGATGTATTGTCGTTCGAGGGAGCGTACGAAGTACACTCCGATGACTTGCATCGCAACAAGAATGAGCAGCGCATAGATGACGACGAGCTTCCACTGGATAGATTTAAAGAAGTTCGTCCGTTTCATCGTTTAGTCTTCTTCTCCTGCTTTTAAATAGTAACCGACACCACGGCGCGTGATGATATACGTCGGCGTCGATGGGTTGTCTTCGACTTTCTCACGCAACCGGCGGACCGTCACGTCGACCGTCCGGACGTCGCCGAAGTAGTCATAGCCCCACACCGTCTGAAGCAAATGCTCGCGTGTCATGACTTGCCCGATGTTTTGGGCGAGGTAGTGGATGAGCTCGAACTCACGGTGCGTCAGTTCGATTTTCTCTTCCCGTTTCGTGACCATGTACGAATCCGGATGAATCGTCAAATCACCGATCACGATATCGTTGTCGTTGGCACCTTTCGTCTCTGGGGCCGGGGCCGTTGCGTGACGGCGCATGTTCGCCTTGACGCGGGCCAAGAGCTCGCGTGAGCTGAACGGCTTCGTGACGTAATCGTCGGCACCGAGCTCAAGTCCGAGCACTTTATCAATCTCAGAGTCTTTCGCCGTCAACATGATAATCGGCATGTCGTACTTCTTACGGACTTCACGGCACACTTCCATGCCGTCTTTGAGCGGCAACATGATGTCGAGCAAAATCAAATCCGGTTTGACTTCTTCGACTTTCACGAGCGCCTCTTCCCCGTCATAGGCGACGTGGACTTGGTATCCTTCTTTTTCAAGCTTAAACTTCAATATATCTGCGATTGGTTGTTCGTCATCTACCACTAAAATCGTACGATCCATTCAGTGAGTCCTCCTCTTATCGTTAAACGTACATGTCTACATTGTAACTCTTTTTCTATATGTTAGAAAGCGTGGTCCATTTCCGTGGAAATGAAAAGAGAGCCACGAGGGCTCTCTATCTTATGCTTCGTAAATGTCACGCAAGATGACCGTCTGCTCACGTGCCGGTCCGACCGAGAACGTCAACAATTCGATGCCTGTCAACGCTTCGATGCGTTTGACATAGTTTTGCGCGTTTACCGGCAAGTCTTCGAACTTACGGATGCCTGTGATATCTTCTGTCCAACCTGGGAGCTCTTCGAACACCGGCTTGCACTGCTCGAGCACGCGGAAGTTCGGCGGGTACTCATCAAGGAGCTTGCCTTCGAATTCGTATGCCGTACAAATCTTGAGCGTCTCAAGACCCGTCAACACGTCAATCGAGTTGAGGCAAAGGTCTGTGATGCCGCTGACGCGACGTGAGTGGCGGACGACGACCGAGTCGAACCAACCGACGCGACGTGGACGGCCTGTCGTCGTACCGTACTCTTTTCCGACTTCACGGATCGTGTGACCGATTTCATCGTCAAGCTGGGTCGGGAACGGGCCGTCTCCGACGCGTGACGTGTACGCCTTACAGACGCCGACGACGTGATGGATCTTCGATGGACCGATACCGGCACCGCTCGATACGCCGCCTGAAGCCGCGTTCGATGATGTGACGAACGGGTACGTTCCGTGGTCGATGTCTAGCAATACACCTTGTGCGCCTTCGAAGAGCACTTTCTGTTCTTCGTCGAGCGCGTTGTTCAACACGACCGATGTATCACATACGTACTTGGCAAACTGTTGGCCGTACGCATAGTATTCTTCGAAGATGTCATCGAATTCGATCGCATCGACTTCGTACATCTTCACGAACATGCGGTTTTTAATCGTGAGGACCGTCTTGAGCTTCTCGGCGAACACTTCTTTGTCGAGCAAGTCGGCGATGCGAATCCCGATGCGCGCCGCTTTGTCCATGTAGCAAGGACCGATTCCTTTGAGTGTCGTCCCGACTTTGGCGTCGCCTTTCGCGTCCTCTTCGAGCTTGTCCTGCAACTGGTGATACGGCAAGATGACGTGGGCCCGGTTCGAGATGCGGAGGTTATCCGTGCTCACACCGCGCTCGTGCAAATACGCGAGCTCCGTGACGAGCGATTTCGGATTGACGACCATCCCGTTCCCGATGACACATGTTTTGTCCGAGTAGAAGATCCCCGATGGAATCAAGTGAAGTTTATACTTCGTATCGTTGAAGACGATCGTATGACCAGCGTTGTCTCCCCCTTGATAACGCGCGACGACCTCGGCCTGCTTCGATAAGAAGTCCGTGATTTTTCCTTTACCTTCATCGCCCCACTGCGTTCCCACTACGACTACTGATGACATAATGAATCCTCCTTGTAGATAAACGTTCTATTCAAACCATCCGTAAGTGTACACTTGCTCTTGTTGAAAGTCAACCTAATACCGAACGATATTTTTAAGTTGTAATCTTTCGTTCGTTATTGACGTGTCATTTCTCGTTCAATGATGGAATTTTTTAAAATCAAGATACGTTTAGGTCTAAAGACCGACAAAAAAAGGCGACGTCTCGTGACGTCGCCTTCGGCGGACTCATTCGTCCTACATCGGCGGCGCAAAGGCTTGCGTCTCCATGTTGACGAATTTATTGTATTCTTTTCGGAACGAGAGTTTGACCGTCCCGGTCGGACCGTTACGCTGCTTAGCGATGATGATCTCGATCGTGTTGGCGTCTTCACTCTCTTTGTCGTAATAGTCATCCCGGTATAAGAAGGCGACGATATCGGCATCTTGCTCGATTGCCCCGGATTCCCGGATATCCGACATCATCGGCCGTTTGTCTTGACGGCTCTCAACACCACGTGAGAGCTGCGACAAGGCGATGACCGGTACTTGAAGCTCACGCGCGATCGCTTTGAGCGTACGCGAGATTTCCGAGACTTCTTGTTGCCGGTTCTCGCCCGGCTTGCCGTTTCCGACGATGAGCTGCAAGTAGTCGATCATGATCATGCCGAGGCCGTGCTCTTGTTTCAAGCGGCGGCACTTGGCCCGAATCTCGTTGACGCGAAGACCCGGCGTGTCATCGATATAGATACCGGCTTGTGATAACGATGACATGGCGAGCGAGAGCCGCCCCCAGTCCTCGGCCTCGAGCCGTCCCGTCCGTAGACGCTGGGCGTCGATATTGCCTTCCGCACAGAGCATACGCATGACGAGCTGCTCGGCACCCATCTCCAAACTGAAGATGGCGACGTTCTCGCCGGTACGGACGGCCACGTTTTGCGAGATGTTCAAGGCGAAGGCCGTCTTCCCGACGGAAGGACGGGCCGCGACGATGATGAGGTCGTTGCGTTGGAAACCGGCGGTCATCTTGTCGAGATCACTGAACCCGGTCGCGATTCCGGTGATTTCGCCGCTCGATTGGTGCAGTTTTTCAATCGTCGAGTAGGCGTCCGATAAGACGGAGCCGATTGGATGGAAACTTGACTGCCCTTTGCGTTGCGACACTTTTAAAATGTTCCGCTCGGCGTCTGACAGGACGGCATCGACCTCGTCTTGGCGTTCGTAGCCGTCCGAGACGATGTTCGTCGCAGTCCGAATCAAGCGGCGGAGCGCCGCCTTTTGGTCGACGACGTTCAAATAATAACCGATGTTGCCGATGGCTGGAACCGCTTCGGCGATTTCCGCCAAATAGTTCAACCCACCGATTTCATCGAGAATGCCTTGGGCTTGAAGCTCCGAACTGAGCGTGACCAAATCGACGAGTTCGCCGCGGTCGTTAATCTTCAGCATCGCCTCAAAAATCCGTTGATGGCTGACACGATAAAAGTCGTCCGGGTCGACCCGCTCCGAGGCCGTAATCAGCCGATCGGAATCGAGAATGACGGCCCCAAGGACAGCTTGTTCCGCTTCGACGCTATGTGGCGGGGTGTTGACTTGAATCGCATCACTCATACGTTGTCTACCTCACCTTCACGCTTCTTGAACATGAACGTTTAACAAAGCCGTGACGTCATGATGCAACTTCACCGGCACTTTCGTGAACCCGAGCGCTTTGATTGGGTGCTCAAGCTCGATTTTACGCTTGTCGATCTTGTAGCCCATCCCTTTCAACGCTTCACCGATTTGTTTGCTCGTGACCGAACCGAAGACGCGTCCGCCCTCACCTGATTTCGTCTTGACGACGATCGTCTCTTTTTCAAGCTTGTCCTTCAACTGCTGGGCTTGCTTCAATTCCTCTTCGGCCGCTTCTTCAGCGCGTCGCTCTTTTGCGGCGAACGCCTTCAAGTTACCCGGTGTCGCTTCGACCGCCAAGTTCTTTTTGAAGAGTACGTTCTTCGCATACGCGTCCGCGACGTCTTTGACGTCACCCGCTTTCCCTTGACCTTTTACATCTACTTTTAAAATGACTTTCATTCAGAATCCTCTCCCTCTGTTTCATCTGTCATATAATGATCAATCGCTTCTTGTAATAACGTCTTTGCCTGTTCCCGGCTCACGTTCAATTGCGTCGCCGCGTTCGTCAAATGGCCGCCCCCGTCCAGCATCTCCATGATGACTTGGACGTTGACGTCACCGAGCGAACGCGCACTGATGCCGGTCCGGCCGTCTGGTAAGATGGCGATGACGAACGACGCTTTGACGCCCTCCATGTTGAGAAGTTGATCGGCCGATTGGGCAATCAACACTTGATGATGCGCCTCATCGTCCGAGGCGACGGCAATCGCCATGCCTCCGGAATAGATGTCTGTATTTTCAAGAATATGGGACTGCTCGATATACGAATCGAGGTCTTGACGCATGAAATGTTGGACGAGCACGGTATCGGCCCCTTGAATTCGAAGGAAGGAAGCGGCATCGAACGTCCGCGACCCCGTCCGCAAGGTGAATCCTTTCGTATCGACCATGATGCCCGCGAGGAGCGACGTCGCCTCTAAAATCGACAGTTTGCGCGTGCCGGCCTGATACTCGATCAGCTCGGTCACGAGTTCACACGTCGAAGACGCGTACGGCTCCATGTAGACGAGGACCGGGTCCTCGATAAACTCTTCGCCGCGACGATGGTGGTCGATGACGACGACCCGTTCCGCCCGGTCCAAAATGTCCCGCGAGATGACGAGCGACGGCCGGTGCGTATCGACGACGACGAGGAGCGTCTGTTCATCGATGAGCGGTTGGGCTTCAAACTCCGTCAAGAAACGACTATATAGATCTTCATCGTTCTCGACTTCATGGACGAGCCGTTGAATGCCAACGCTCGTCTCACCGGCCGGAATGACGACGTACGCTTCGCGTCCAACGAATTCAGCCAGTTTCATGATGCCGATCGAGGCACCGAGCGAGTCCATATCCGGGTTTTTGTGGCCCATGATGAGGACCCGGCTCGACTCCCGAATCAAATCGCGCATCGAGTTTGAGATGACGCGGGCCCGAACCCGGGTCCGTTTCTCGGTCGGGTTCGTCTTGCCGCCGAAAAAGCGGACTTTTCCGTTATGACGTTTGACGACGACCTGGTCCCCGCCGCGCCCGAGCCCTAAATCGAGACTCGATTGCGACAAGTTGCCGAGCTCCGTCAACGTCGTCTCTCCGCAGCCGATGCCGATGGAGAGTGTGAGCGGAATTTTATGCTCTTTCGTCGCCTCGCGGACCTCGTCGAGAATCGAGAAACGATTGTTCTCGAGTTCAGAGAGCGTCCGTTCGTTCATGACGAGAAAGAAGCGGTCAGCTGCCGTCCGGCGCATATAGATGTGATATTTTTGAGCCCATTGGTTCAATAGGACCGTCACGCGTCGATTGATTTCACTGCGAACCTGCTCATCGACGGCGGTCGACATCTCATCATAGTTATCTAAATACAAGACGCCAATCACGGTCTGCGTTTCCGAGTATTTTTGTTCAATCTCTGCCTCATCCGTCATATCAAACAAGTACAGTGTCTGATATTCCTTATTGTAGAGGACGCGATACACGCGATCCCCGACTTCGATGGTCGCCTCGTCCTCTTCTTCCTCGACCAACTCGGTAAACGCCGAGTGAATCGAGTCGAGCGGGATGCCGAGTTCCATCTCAAGCTCAAAGATGAGCCGAGACTGTTCATTGAACCAGCTGATGCGACGCGCTTCGTCGAAGACGAGAATCCCGATCGGCATGCCGGTGAGCGCTTCTTTCCCGACATCTTCAATCCGATGCGATAAGGAATGGACGTATTGCTCCCATGCCTTGCGTTCGCGCCGAATCGTCACTTGCTGATAGATGAAAAAAATCAGCGTGCCCACGAACAGGGTGATTGCCGCCACAATGCTGTAGAACGCCAATCCCAACGCGACGAGCATTCCAATCACATATGGAATCGCGTAACGCGCGTACTGGTTCTTCACTGATGTTATTGCTTCACCACTGTGCATGTGTGCCTCCTAAAATGAGTGGTGTTCCCACCCATGATATCTAAATGGTTTCTGCTCTATCATACCATATCCGTCCGTTTCACTTACACTCCTACATCGGCTCGAAAAACAAAAAACGACCTATCCCGAGGGATAAGCCGTGTGTCAAAAATTACTCTGCAACGTATGGAAGCAAAGCCATTTGACGTGAGCGCTTGATAGCGACAGTAAGTGGACGTTGGTATTTCGCTGAAGTACCAGTCACACGACGTGGAAGAATTTTACCACGCTCCGAAACGAAGCGTTTGAGCAATTCTACGTCTTTATAATCGATATGAGTGATGTTGTTCGACGTAAAGAAACATACTTTACGACGACGACGACCTCCTGGACGACGTGCCATGTGAAGACCTCCTTTTTAGTTTAGTTTTCGAATCGGCGCGATCAAAATGGCAGATCGTCATCCGATAAGTCGATTTTTCCGCCACCCGAGAATGGGTCGGCTTCAAAACCTTTGTTTGAGTTCGAGGACTGAGATGAAGTCGAAGAAGCGGCTGCGCCCCATCCTGACCCACTTGACTCACCACCACCGAAGACATCTCCAGCCGGTGCTGTATCACGTTGCCCTGAGGCACCGCGTGGTTCAAGGAAGCGTACGCTATCGGCTACGACTTCTGCCCGGTAACGACGTTGGCCATCTTGACCTTCGTAACTACTGATTTGAAGGCGACCGTCTACGCCGGCCATGCTGCCTTTTTTCAAATATTGTGCCACGTTCTCTGCTTGTTTGCGCCAAACGACACAATCAATAAAGTCCGCCTCGCGCTTCCCATCTTGTCCAGTGAATGGACGATCGCAAGCGAGAGTAAAGCGAGTTACGGCAATCCCGCTCTGCGTGTAACGCATTTCTGGATCGCGTGTCAATCGACCAACTAACACAACTCGGTTAATCATCTCAAAGCTCCCCTTTCGCAATATGAAGCGTTAAGAATTAACGCTCGTCTTTAGTTGTCATTTGACGGACAACGTCATCAGAGATCTTCATGAGACGCTCTGTTTCTTGAATCGCTTTAGGCTCAGCAGTGATGTTGAGAAGAACGTAGTGTCCTTCGCGCATCTTGTTGATTTCGTAAGCGAGACGACGTTTACCCATGTCTGTTGTTTTATCAACAGTACCACCGTTTTCAGTGATGACGTTGTTGAAGCGTTCGATTAAAGCTTTCTTAGCTTCCTCATCAACTGATGGACGGATAATGTAAAGAAGTTCGTATTTACGCATTATCTTTCACCTCCTCTTGGACTAACGGCTCCTACCGGTTGTAGGAGCAAGGAGCAAACAATTGTTTTACTCACGTCATAATATACTATCAAACTTCTGTTCGTTTTACAATACGTTTCCGTAAAATGGCTTAAACGTTGAAACGGAACGTGACGACGTCGCCATCTTGGAAGACATATTCTTTTCCTTCTGAGCGAAGTTTCCCTTGCTCTTTGACCGTCGTCATGTTGCCGGCAGCCGACAAGTCTTCATACGAGACAACTTCAGCCCGGATGAATCCGCGCTCAAAGTCAGAGTGGATAACGCCTGCACATTGTGGGGCTTTCATTCCTTGTTTGAACGTCCAAGCACGTACTTCTTTTTCACCGGCCGTGAAGTATGTCGCGAGACCGAGCGTCGAGTAAGCGGCACGAATCAATTGATCGAGACCTGACTCTTCGATACCGAGGTCTTGCAAGAACTCAAGACGCTCTTCTGGTTCGAGCTCTGAGATTTCTTCTTCGATACGGGCACAGATGACAATCACTTTCGCCTCTTCCGTCGCTGCGTGCTCACGCACGGCTTGAACGTATGGGTTTTGATCGGCATCCGCGACTTCGTCTTCACTGACGTTCGCGACGTAAAGCATCGGCTTCATCGTGAGCAATTGGAAGTGTTTGACGATGGCGAGTTGATCGTCCGTCAATTCAGCGACGCGAGCCGGGCGCTCAGATTCAAGGACAGCTTGAACGATTTCAAGTGCCTCGAGTTCTTGAGGGGCTCCCTTATCTTTCGACTTGACCATTTTTTGAACGCGTGTGATGCGTTTCTCGACCAACTCAAGGTCGGCCAAAATCAATTCGAGGTTGATGGTCGTAATGTCATCGATTGGTGAGACTTTTCCGGCCACGTGCGTGATGTTGTCGTCTTCAAAGCAACGGACGACTTGACAAATCGCGTCGACTTCACGGATGTTGGCGAGGAATTTGTTTCCGAGACCTTCTCCTTTTGACGCGCCTTTCACGATTCCGGCGATGTCTGTAAACTCAAATGCGGTCGGTACGGTCTTCTTCGGTTTGACGAGTTCTGTCAACCGGTCGAGACGCGCGTCCGGTACTTCGACGACCCCAACGTTCGGGTCGATTGTTGCGAACGGATAGTTGGCTGCTTCTACACCCGCTTGCGTGATGGCGTTAAATAATGTCGATTTCCCGACGTTCGGTAATCCGACGATTCCTGCTGTTAATCCCACTTGTATGTCCTCCTCATCCGGCTTTCCCGGGAAATGTTGATCCGTCTGTGGAGTGGGTACGTTCAGTACACCACACCTTCACATCCTTCACAATTATAGTTAGTCCTCGATTAAACCGCAACTCACGGTTGCAACATAGAGAAGAACGCCACTTATTCAGCGGCGTTCTCTTGTTTAAGCACTTTTTTCAATCGCTTATCAAAGTCACGGCGCGGCATGAGTACGCTCGCCCCGCATCCTTGACACTTGATGCGAATGTCCATCCCGACCCGCGTCACTTGCCAACGGTTCGTCTGACAAGCGTGCGGTTTCTTCATTTCTACAAAATCGTTCAACTCATACGATTTAGCCTGCATTTTCGGGCGCTCCTTTAGTCGATGTGGTTGGCGGCATCATGACAGTCCGCGGATACGGGATTTCGATTCCGCGCTCGTCTAATCCAGCCTTCAACTCTTTATGCAAAATCCGACCGGCCGCAAAGTGTTGCGTCGGCGGAACTTCGGCCAT
The DNA here is from genome assembly GCF_018616375.1 of Exiguobacterium sp. J17977. GTDB lineage: Bacteria > Bacillota > Bacilli > Exiguobacteriales > Exiguobacteriaceae > Exiguobacterium > Exiguobacterium mexicanum. The sequence goes on from NZ_JAEQBB010000005.1 coordinate 215,083, forward strand.
GAGACGATAGACGACTTCTGATGGCCCGAGCGACTGCACTCCGGCAAGCGTGATCGGTTCGATGAACAAGTCGTGATATTTCTCCTCGACCGTCTTCGCAATCTCTTTCAACGCCTGCTCGACTTTAGCCATGTCTTCTTCATAGGCGACACCGATATCGACGACCGCGACGCTGTTCTCGAGCGAGTAGTTCGTCACTTGCATGATCTGTCCGTTCGGGATGATCGTCACTTGTCCGTTCAACCCTTTTAACTTCGTCGTCCGAATCCCGACTTCGATGACGGTGCCGTCGACTTGTTGATTTAAATTGACGTAATCCCCGTTCTTATACTGGTTCTCAAAGATGATGAACGCGCCTGTGATGACGTCCTTCACCAAGTTTTGTGCGCCGAACGAGATGGCCAGACCGGCGACCCCGGCCGATGCGATCAAACCGGCGATATTGACGCCGAACTGTCCGAGCACCGTCAAAATCATAATCAGACCAAGCACGTAACGAATCGTGTTTTGGGCCAATTTTGACAGCGTCTCATTTTGCCGCTGCGTCACAATATCGTGCTCTTTAATTTTACGCAGTGCGAACACGCGTTGGACCATCGACGTCAAAATGCGGGACGCCACATAAAGCGCCAAGATGATGAGTGCGACACCGGTCAATTTGATACCGAGACCGATCCACATCTCCGTGTCTTGGAAATAGGCGACGAACCGATTGACACTATCCATCGTTTCGTCGGCCACCGTACTTAAGTTTGTATCTGTATTTTGTGAAGCCATGTTGTCACCTCTAGCGTTATAGATTCTAACCCATCAAACCATAATTGACGACTTTTCTCAAACCCTACATCCGGACGTTATAAGTTTCGGTGTTCCGGGAATGGGATAATACGGTTTCATTCCGCAATTGCAACTAGACGCAGGCAGCTTAGAAGAGAGGATGAGATTCATGCCGTTTCGCCTAAAACCTCATAAACCATACTCTTTCTTCATCGAACATACTGAACGGAGTGGATCCAAGCTCTTTGCCGATCAACTGCATGATCAGTTGGCAAAGGAGACGCATCGTCCGATCGTCCTCGTTTGTATCGGCTCCGACCGTTCCACCGGTGACTCGCTCGGACCGCTCGTCGGCACGTTCCTTGAGGAGCGCTTTGTCCGCAATATCCATGTGTACGGCACGTTGACAAAACCGGTCCATGCGCTGAACCTTGTCGAGACGCTCCATGAGATTCAGACACGCTTCCATCGTCCACTCATCATCGCCATCGACGCTTGTCTCGGTCGCTTGTCGAGTGTCGGCTATATCTTCTTCTCAGAGGGACCGCTCGCGCCCGGTGCCGGTGTCCAAAAAGAGCTTCCTTCGGTCGGCGAATATAACATCAAAGCCGTCGTCAACGTGAGCGGCTTCATGGAGATGATGATTTTGCAAAACACGCGCCTTCACCTCGTCTATGAGCTGGCCCGTTTCATCACCGACGGGTTCGTCGAGTTCGACTTACGCATCGGGCGGCTCCATCAAGAAGAGGCGGCCATCACCCGGCTTCGTCAATCTCGCGACGAATCGAAATCTTGAGGCGATAAAAGCGTCAACAGATGCTCCAAATCGTCTTGTGAGAAATACTTCAGTTCGAGGACGCCCCCTTTTCGACGCGGGCGAATCGATACATCCATTTGAAGACGTTCCGCTAGCACCGCCTCGACGGCTTCGACGTCGGCGTTCGAGCGTTTGAGCGTCTTTTTTTCGATGCGCTCTTTTTGTAAATAGCGCTCGAGCCGACGGACCGTCCATTGCTCGGCGATGACGCGACGGGCGATTTGTTCCATCGCCTGCACTGATTTCATGCCCGTAATCGCCCGGGCGTGGCCCATGGTCAGCTCGCCGACCATGACCGCATGCTGGACCGCGCTCGGCAACCGGAGCAGTCTCAGGCTGTTCGTCACGTGGCTCCGACTCTTCCCGACGCGTTCGGCGAGCTGTTGCTGGGTCAATCCAAGCGTCTGCATCAACTGTTCGTAGGCGAGCGCTTCTTCGATCGCGTTCAAGTCGGCACGTTGAATGTTCTCAATCAAGGCGAGTTCCATGACGCGATCCGAGTCGGCCGTGACAATCAATGCCGGGATATCCGTCTTGCCGGCCAATTGCGCGGCTTGGAACCGGCGCTCTCCGGCGATGATTTCATAAAACCCGCTCGCTTTGCGGACGACGATCGGTTGTAACACGCCGTAACGCTCAATCGACTGTCGGAGTTCGTCTAGCTTTTCTGGTTCGAACTGCTTGCGGGGCTGGTTCGGGTTTGGACGAATGTGTTTAATCGGTAACCGTTCCATCATGATTCCTCCATTCCTGCTGACTGATAGCTATAAAAAAAGCACAGGCTCACTTTTGTGGCCGTGCTTTCGGGATTCGAATCCGAATTTCAACAAATTCGTCTTCTTCGACTTCCTCGGTCTGGACTTCAATCCCGGACTTCCCGATCAAACTGACCGAGTCCCGGATTGTATTAAGGGCGATTCGCGTATCTCTGGCGAAACTTTTCGTCCGACGGCGCTGCTTTTTCGGTTTCCGCTTCTCTTCTTCAATCGGTGTCGTCAAGAAGGCGACGCGTTCTTCCGTCTCTTTGACGTTGAAGTCCTGTTCTAAAATCTCCATGAGCACTTGGAGCTGCAGGCCTTCCTCTTTTAACGGCAAGAGCGCCCGAGCGTGACGTTCATTGATTTGGCGGTCACGCAAACATTGCTTGACGTCGTTCGGCAATTTCAACAAGCGTAGTTTATTGGCAATCGTCGACTGGCTCTTCCCGAGACTCTTCGCGAGCGCGTCTTGCGTCAGACCTTTCATGGCGAGCAGACGGCCGTATGCCTCCGCTTCCTCAATCGGACTGAGCTGTTCCCGCTGCAAATTCTCAATCAAGGCTAAAGCGGCAGTCGTATCGTCATCCATGTCCCGAACGATGGCCGGAATGACAGACCATCCAAGCGATTTGACGGCGCGGAAGCGGCGTTCCCCTGCGATAATCTCGTAGCGCCCCTCTTCTGCTTTCCGAACGACGATCGGTTGCAAGAGACCATGCTCGTCAATCGTAACGGCCAATTCTTCAATTTTAGCCGGCTCGAATACTTTACGCGGTTGATAACGGTTCGGGAGAAGCAACGATAACGCGATTTCTTGAACCGCATCATTCGGTTTGACCTCTGCGATTTCTGTAACCGCCACTTCTGGACGACTTCCGAACAGTTTAGCAAATGTTTTCTTCAACGTCGGCACCCCTCTATGTAAAAAATAAGCAGATTCCACTACCGGAATCTGCTTTTAGTTTCACGTGAAACACGATTGCTCAGATTAGCGGCTCTTTCGCCGGGGTACCCGCTTTACGTGGATATTTCCCAGGCGTTTTTCGTAATTTATCTACAATTACGATATTACGCTCACTCATCTCTCCTGGCAATAGGAACTGGTGTGTCGTTTTTACTTTCCCACCGAGCACGGCCAAGGCGTTTTTCGCGTCGACCAGCTCGTCGGAAACTTTCGCCGCTTTGAGCGCTACGAACGTTCCGCCGACTTTTGCGAGCGGTAAACAGTACTCGGCGAGCACCGTCATCCGGGCAACCGCACGGGCGGTTACGACATCAAATTGCTCACGAAATTTTTTATTTTTTCCAAACTCTTCGGCGCGTCCATGATGGAACGCGACACCTTCTAACCCGAGCGCGAGCGCGAGTTCGTTCAAGAACGTGATTCGCTTGTTGAGCGAGTCGATAATCGTCACGTGAAGGTGCGGGAATAGAATTTTGAGCGGCAAGCTCGGGAATCCAGCCCCGGCACCGACGTCACAGACGGTTTCGACGTTTGTGAAATCGAAATGGAACGACGCGCTGAGCGAATCATAGAAATGCTTCAAATACACTTCTTCCTTGTCCGTGATCGCCGTCAAATTCATCTTTTCATTCCACTCGACGAGCATCTCGAAATAGCGTTCAAATTGAGCGAGTTGCTTCTCGCTCAATTCAAATCCTTCTGCCTGCAACGCCTCAATAAATTGGGATTGGTTCATCGTTTCACTCCACTGTCGCGTATTGTCCTTGCTCGATATAGACAAGAAGGATCGAGACGTCCGCCGGATTTACCCCGGAAATACGTGACGCTTGTCCAATCGAGAGCGGACGAACTTGTTTTAGTTTTTGTTTCGCTTCCGTCGCAAGACCACCGATTGCATCGTAATCGAGTTTCTCTGGAATCCGTTTTTCTTCCATCCGACGCATCTTCTCGACTTGCTCGAGCTGCTTCGAGATGTAGCCTTCGTATTTCACTTGAATCTCGACTTGCTCCGCCACTTCGAACGGCACTTCGATCGGAGCCGGTGCAATGCGCATGAGCGTCGCATACGTCACTTCAGGACGCTTCAAGAGGATGCTGGCATGCGTCGCTTCTTTGAGCGGGTTCGCGCCGACTTCTTCGAGCACAGCGTTCACGTCAACTGACGGTTTGATGACGAGTCCATTCAGACGCTTCACTTCTGCCGCAATCGCAACCCGCTTGTCTTCCAGGTGGGCATGACGCTCCGGTGACAATAGACCGACTTCGTGACCGATATCGCTCAAGCGAAGGTCCGCATTGTCGTGACGCAAGAGCAAGCGATATTCGGCACGTGATGTGAGCAAACGATAAGGCTCGTTCGTCCCTTTCGTCACGAGGTCGTCAATCAAGACACCGATATACGCCTGTGAGCGGTCCAAGATGACCGGCTCTTTGCCGAGCACTTGGCATGCGGCGTTGATTCCGGCCATGATGCCTTGTCCGGCAGCTTCTTCATAGCCGCTCGTCCCGTTGATTTGACCTGCCGTGAACAATCCGCCGACCGTCTTCGTCTCGAGTGTCGGCCAAAGTTGCGTCGGCACGACCGCATCGTACTCAATCGCATATCCCGGACGCATCATTTCTGAGTTCTCAAGCCCTGGAATCGTCCGGAGCATTTGATGTTGTACGTCTTCTGGCATACTCGTCGAGAAGCCTTGAACGTAAATCTCTTCCGTATCGCGACCTTCTGGCTCGAGGAAGATTTGGTGACGCGGTTTATCGTTGAACCGGACGACTTTATCTTCAATCGATGGGCAGTAACGCGGGCCCGTCCCTTTGATGGCGCCTGAGTACATCGGCGAACGGTGCAAGTTCTCATCGATTAGCTGGTGCGTCCGCTCGCTCGTATATGTGAGCCAGCACGGGATTTGCTCGATCGGATCAAGGTCTGTCGACGTGTACGAGAAGAGCGACGGATTGTCGTCCCCTGGTTGAATCTCCGTCTTCGAGTAATCAATCGTCTTCCCGTCGATGCGTGGCGGTGTCCCCGTCTTGAAACGAACGAGTTCGAGCCCGAGCTCTTCTAAATGCTTCGACAATTCGACAGAAGGCATCTGGTTGTTCGGACCGCTCTCATACGACAATTCGCCGATGATGATTTGACCGCGCATGAACGTACCGGTCGTGACGATGACCGCTTTCGAGCGGTACTCCGAACCCGTATTCGTGACGACGCCGGCGACTTTCCCGTCTTCGATGAGAAGTCGTTCGACGAGCGCTTGACGAAGCAATAGGTTCGGTTCGTCTTCAAGCACTTTCTTCATGTGATTTTGATATTGGAATTTGTCCGCTTGCGCCCGTAATGCACGCACTGCTGGACCTTTCGATGTGTTGAGCATCTTCATTTGAATGTACGTCGCATCAATCGCCTTCGCCATTTCGCCGCCGAGGGCATCGATTTCGCGAACGACGATCCCTTTCGCGGGACCGCCGATCGATGGGTTGCAGTACATGAATCCGACCATATCCGGATTCATCGTGAGCATCGCCGTTTTCGCGCCCATACGCGCCGAAGCCAGTGCGGCCTCGATTCCCGCATGACCGGCTCCAATGACGATGACATCAAACTCGCCTGCCGTGTAAGCCATAGTTGTTCCTCCTTATTATTTCCCAAGACAAAACTGTGAAAAGAGTTGATCAATCAAACTTTCTTGAACGGTATCCCCGTTGATTTCGCCGAGCGTATCCCACGCCCGCCGTAAATCGATTTGGACCATATCGATCGGTAAATTCATGGCGGCACTTCCAAGCGCCTCCTCGATCTGTTCGATTGTCCGTTTGATGAGTTGAATGTGTCGTGCGTTCGAGATATATGTCATATCCTGTGATTCGACGCCTTTGGCGAAGAACAAGTTCGAGATCGCCTTCTCCAATGCATCGATTCCCTCTTCTAATAAGAGAGACGTCGCCACAATCGGGCGACCTGCCGCTAGTTTCTCCAGCTTAGAAGAATCCATACTTTGTGGCAAGTCCGTCTTATTGATGATAATGATGGCATTCATACCAGCGATCGCCTCAAACAAGGCCTCATCCTCGACAGTCAGACCTTCGTGCCCGTTCAAGACGAGCAAAATCAAGTCAGCGCCCGCGAGCGCCTTGCGCGATTTCTCGACACCAATCCGCTCGACGATATCTTCCGTCTCCCGAATCCCTGCCGTATCAATCAATTTGAGTGGAACGCCTTTGACGTTCACGTACTCTTCAATCGTATCGCGCGTCGTTCCGGCGATTTCCGTGACGATCGCTTTCGTCTCTTGTACGAGCGTGTTCATGAGCGAAGATTTGCCGACGTTCGGCCGACCGATAATCGCTGTCGCCAGCCCTTCTCGTAAAATCTTTCCTTGTCGCGCCGTCTCAAGCAACTGCTCGAGCACGCGTTTCACTTCGCCCGCCTTGTCTTCGACAATGGCCTGGGTCATCTCTTCGGCGTCGTATTCCGGATAGTCGATATTGACCTCGACCGCCGCAATCGTCTCAAGCAATAGTTGACGCAACTCGCGGACGAGCCGTGACAAACGTCCTTCCATCTGAGACATGGCAACGTTCATGGCCCGATCCGTTTTGGCACGAATCAAATCCATGACGGCCTCGGCTTGCGACAAATCGATTCGTCCATTCAAAAAGGCGCGTTTCGTGAACTCGCCCGGTTCTGCCAAGCGGATGTCCGGTTGTTCAAGAATCAGTTCGAGGACACGATTGACCGCGACGATTCCCCCGTGGCAATTGATTTCGACGACGTCTTCTCGCGTGAACGTCTTCGGTGCGCGCATGATGCTCACCATGACTTCATCGACGACCTCGTCCGTGCCAGGACGTTTCAATTTTCCGTAATGGATCGTATGTGACTCTACTTTCGTCAAATCTTTTCCCGAAAACACACGGCCCACCGTCTCGACGGCGCGGTCACCGGACAAGCGGACGATTCCGATTGCCCCTTCACCCATCGGCGTCGAAATCGCCGTAATCGTGTCAAACTCTAGCATCATCTTTCCCTCCCATACTTCTTACTACTTCCTCTATCTTATGCATAACGCACCTACTATACACGATATTTGTCTCGAACGAAAGCGTCCGACCTCTCGAGCCACGGTTGCATTTTAAGGAATTACTTTAGTACAATAAAGGAATATATTTCCATGAAGGACGTGATGAAATGCGACAGCAAGATGCCATCGCCACATTGACCGACAGCCTCATCTCCGATACGGACGTGCAGGCCATTTTCTTGAAAGGATCGTTCGGACGCGGCGAAGCGGACGAGCATTCCGACGTCGACTTGTACGTCATGGTCGCCCCTGACAGCCTGAATGCGTTCTTGGCGCGCCGCCGTAACCATCTGGCCACATATCGCCCGATTCTGCTCGAGGACGAAATCAATATTGTGGCCCCGCAACTGATTATCGTCTACGATGATTTCTTGCATCTCGACTTCTTCACGGTGACAGCGGACACGTTGAATCATCAAGACATGATCACGGTACTGTATGATCCGGAACGACGGCTCCAACATCACTCGAGCTCGCTCGCCCTATCGGCTACAGACTTGAGCGGGCACGTATTCGATGCGATTTGGTTCTTTTTCCAATATACGAAAGCGCGCGACCGAGGCAATGACATTTGGGCGGTCGAGATGCTACGGCAAGGAATGAGCCATTTCGCTTACACGCTCGCTGCCCATCATGAACCAGTGCGCGCCGCGCTCGGGTTGAAAGACGTGGCCGCCCGGCAGCGGATTGAAATCCGGACGTTTTATGAAGTGTTGACACCCGATCATCATGCGACAGCCGCTCGCTGGTATATCTCCCGTCTCGAAGCCGAGCGTCCCTTCTTCGAGACGACCGCCTCGTTCGAAGTGATTCGTCCGTTTTTCGAAAGCCTCGTTGCACGTGAAAAAAGCCGCTCCTAATGTGAGCGGCTTTCGTTTATGCTTGTTGACGTCTCGAGGAGCGGAGTGTGAAGTAGAGTACCCATTCGACGACCCCGACGGCGATGAGAAAACCGCCGAACAATTGGAACAAGACGAGCAGGCTGTCAAACGGGTTCGCCAACATGAGTAACCCGATTCCAATCCATAACAGACTGCTCAACATGAAGTACATCCACCGATTGGCGATGGTCCGGCGAAATCCAACGGCTTGAATCAATCGAATGATGCCACCGAACAAAAACAGGACACCGATAAAAATCGGGAGCAGGCTCGCCAACGTTTCGGCGAAGAAAAAGACGATCAAAGCGATCAAGAGATAGATGATTCCCATAAAGAAACCGGCTGGTAGACCGTCCCGTTTATGCCGCAACCCTTGAACGATGGCGACGAGACCGATGATGGCAAAATAAGCCGCGACCAAATAGACGATCGCATCAAAAAAGACGCGTGGATACAAGATGATGAGTAACCCGATCACCACATAAAGCGCCGCTTGAATGAACGTCGACCGTTCCAACCGTTTGATGAGCGTCTCCATATGAAAGACCCCTTTCTGATTCAACGATTTCGACCACTGTTTAGTTTATTCCCGGATTTCGGATTGATCTATCCCGAACAACAAAAAAGGCTGTGGATTGGTGATCCACAGCCTTAGCGTTTATTTACGTTTTTTCTTTTTTGTCTTTTTCTCTTCTTCTGCGAGCGCGGCACGTTCTGCTTCTTTCGCCGCGATTTTCGCTTCAGCTTGAACTTTCATCTTCTCACGCATCGGCAGCATGATTGCCATCGTCACGATAATCGAGATGATGTAACCGACGACCCAGTACATCGACAGGGCGGCTGGAAGCGTGATTGACATGACGAAGATCATCACTGGGAAGATGTAGAGCATCATTTTCAATTGTGGGTTCTGTTCTTGGCCCGCCATTGAAATTTTTTGCTGTGCATACGTCAAAATCGCTGCCAAAATCGGCAAGATGAACGTTGGGTCCGGTGCCCCGAGGTCGAACCAGAGGAAACGTGCTTCAAAGATTTCAGGCGTCCGACGGATCGCATCGTAGAACGCGAACAAAATCGGCATTTGAATCAAGATTGGCAAGCAGCCCGCGAGCGGGTTGATTTGGTACTCTTGATACATTTTCATCATTTCTTCTTGCAGTTTACGTTGCGTCTCTTGGTCTTTCGAGCTGTACTTCTCACGCAGCTTGAGCATTTCCGGCTGCAACACTTGCATCGCACCCATACTCTTCGTCTGCTTGATCATAAGCGGTAAAATCAAGAGGCGGACGATAATCGTCGCGACGATGATCGAGTAACCATACTGCCACGTCCCACCAATTAAGTAAGCCGCTTCTTTCAACAACCATGCTAGTGGCCAAACAAAGTATTGCGACCAGAAGCCTTCCGTCTCAGCCGTAATCGGCTCTCCTTGGATCGTCGATGGGTCGACACAGCCAGCCATCAACATGATGACGCCGGTCATGACGGCCAACAATCCTAATTTTAGCTTTTTGCTCATAGTTCCTCCTACGCTTTCTTTATCGATTCTTTTGTTTCATCACACGTCTATCGGTCAATCCTAATTAGTTCGCGTTATATATGAAAGAACGAGCTCGGATTGTTATGATCGATCGACTTGTCTCTGCTTCCAAACTTTAGCCCGTTTGAATGCGTGTTTCAAGCTTTCCGTCACTTCATCTTGCGTAAGCGACGTCGCTGGTTTGCGCGCAATGATGACATAATTGTGCGGAGCCACGTTCGGTTCGAGCAAGCGAAGCGATTCACGCATCAATCGTTTCATCCGGTTCCGTTCCACGGCATTTCCCAGCTTTTTGCTGACCGAAAGTCCGACCCGGAAGTGCGCTTGATCCGCTTTCTGCGTGTAGACGACAAACTGACGATTGGCCACGGAGCGTCCTTCACGAAACACCGCTTGGAACTCTTCATTCTTTTGCAGGCGGTATTCTTTTTTCAAAATTCTCACTCCATCCTTCGCTTCAAAAATCGTCAACTAACATCATACCATATCCCATTCATTTCAACGAGAGTCAATCAGCTTTTTCCGTCCGTTTGTGTGAGTTCTGTGACGATATAAAAAAAGATTGCCCAAGGAGGATTCCTCGGGCAATCTCATGATCTGTATTAGACAGTCAAGGCTTTGCGGCCTTTACGACGGCGAGCTGCAAGAATGTTGCGGCCGTTTTTAGTCGCCATGCGTGCACGGAATCCGTGGACTTTCTTACGCTTACGGTTGTTAGGATTGAAAGTTGGTTTCATTGTTAAAGCACCTCCTCAAGGTTAACGCTCTATTAGCAAGTTATAGTTTCATTTAAGGCAGTCTTTAAGATTATATAAACTGTTGTCTAGATTGTCAATGAGTTTTCGCCAGGTTTTCAATTAGGGTGAAATCCTTCGGACGGGGAGGGGATAATCGCCTCGTGATGGAATGATCTAGAAGAAACGGGAGCAACGAATCACATGGAGATTTAACAATCCGTCAGTGACTTTTTTACAAATAGCCATCTAAAGCCATTTTATCCACATATCCTAATAGTTATCCACACTTATATGTGAATAACTCCTCTCCTTTCAACAATTTTACGATTCCGATTTTTAATTTTTCATTTTCTTCTCTTGAAAAAATATTCTCCACAATTCCTTCTTCCTCTTTTGTGTATAACTTTTCCGTCCCTACCTTACCTCACTTCTAATTATCCACAACATATCCACAGTTTATCCACACTATACACAGCATGTGGATAACTACCTGTGGATTCTTTTTGCAGTCTGTGGATAAATATCAAAAACCGTTGCCACGTCTATTTTATTTTGATAAACTGAATGTGCACAAACTTGTGGATGAACTTTTAGCAATTCCAAGATATACACAGACTGTGGATAACTGTTATCCCCAACATCAACACCATGTGGATAACGTTATCCACAGTTTTTGTTCTCTGGGGATAACCCTATTATCTACTATAGAATAGTGTATGTGTATATCGTGTGAATAAGTTTCGCCAACATGTGAGTAAAGGAGGTCTTTCATTGAAGAATGCTCGCGAGATTTGGAGAAATGTTTTATCTCTGATTGAGGAAGAGGAACGAACACCAAAAGCCAGCTTTGATATGTGGTTGAAATCAACAGAAGGAATTTCGTTGATGGGGACGACACTCGTCGTGTCTGCGCCAGCCAGTTTCATTGTGACTTGGCTTGAGCGTCAGTACTTGTCATTGTTACAAGATACGATTGAAGAAGTAACGAACAACAAGCTTGAGATTCATTTTATCGAGGAATCACAAGCACACAAGTATGCACCTGCGGATGGATCGAAAGAGACGATTGCTGCCACAGAAATGAAAGAACAGCCACTTCCAGTACTGCCAAAAGAGGAAGGGAACCTCGGACAGCTGAATGACAAGTACATTTTTGAGACGTTTGTCATCGGGTCGGGGAACCGATTTGCTCACGCTGCCTCACTCGCTGTCGCAGAAGCGCCGGCGCGCGCCTATAATCCGCTCTTCATTTATGGAGGAGTCGGGCTCGGCAAGACACATTTGATGCATGCGATTGGTCATTACGTGAAAGGGCAGAAGCCTGGCGCACGAATCGCTTACGTATCATCTGAAAAGTTCACGAACGAGTTCATCAACTCGATTCGTGACAATAAGACCGAAGAATTCCGCAACCGCTATCGGAACATCGATGTCCTCTTAATCGATGACATTCAGTTCCTAGCCGGGAAAGAACAGACACAGGAAGAGTTTTTCCACACGTTCAATGCGCTTCATAACGATCAGAAACAGATTGTGATTTCGAGTGACCGACCGCCTAAAGAGATTCCGACGCTCGAAGATCGTCTTCGTTCGCGGTTCGAATGGGGTCTTATCACTGACATCACACCGCCTGACCTCGAAACGCGGATCGCCATCTTACGCAAGAAAGCGACGGCAGAAGGGCTTGATATCGCGAACGACGTCATGCTATATATCGCCAATCAAATCGATACGAACATTCGTGAACTCGAAGGGGCGTTGACGCGCGTCGTGGCCTACGCCAAGCTCGTCGGTCGTCCGATTGATCCGGATGTCGCTGCTGAAGCGTTGCACAACATCATGCCGGTCCAAGAAGCGAAGAAAATTGTCATTCGGGACATTCAAGAAATCGTGGGCCGTCACTTTAATATTGAAGTTGAGGAACTGAAAGCGAAGAAACGGACGAAGACGCTCGCATTCCCTCGTCAAATCGCGATGTACTTATCGCGTGAGATGACGGAAAGCTCGCTTCCTAAAATCGGGGAAGAGTTCGGTGGACGCGATCACACGACAGTGATTCACGCTCATGAGAAAATTAGTACGTTGCTCAAGCACGATCCGGAGATGCAAGAGACGATTCAGACGTTAAAGAAAGCATTGTCATAAACACTTCGATTTCGTTGTGGATATCCTGTGGATAAACCCACATAGTTATCCACAAGTTATTCACAGGCAGAATGGCTCAATACCAGTGGTTAAAGTGACTTATCCCCAGTATCCACAGCCCTTATTACTATTATGACTTAAATAATACTATTATTATTAACTATATGACTCAGTTCACTTAGGAGGAATTATCCACATGCATTTAACGATTCAGCGAGATGTATTTATGCAAGCCGTACAAGATGTATCAAAAGCTGTTGCTTCCCGAACGACGATTCCAATCCTCACAGGATTAAAGCTTGAAGCCCATGCCGATGGGTTGACGCTCACAGGTAGTGATACGGAAATTTCAATCGAACGCTTAATCCCGATTGAAGAAGGCGGAATCGAACTCATTCAAATTCAACGAGCAGGTAGCGTCGTGCTTAATGCACGTTTCCTCGGTGAAATCGTTAAAAAGTTGCCGACGAATGAAGTGACACTTGAAGTGTCTCCGAACTTCATGACACGAATCGAATCGGGACAAGCCGAGTTCCATTTGAACGGACTCGATCCAGATGAATACCCGCGCCTGCCTGAACTATCAAGCGAGCGTCGTTTTTACTTACCGGCCGATCTCTTGAAGACGATTATCCGTCAAACGAGCTTTGCTGTTTCGGCTCAAGAGACGCGTCCTGTTTTGACAGGGGTCAACTTCTCTGCCGAAAAAGGATTCTTGACGTGTGTGGCCACGGATAGCCACCGTCTTGCACTTCGTCGGGCACGGTTTGAGACAGACAACGATTTGACGTTCCAAAATGTCGTCGTCCCGGGCCGCTCATTAAACGAACTCGCAAAATTGCTTGATCGGGAAGAGTTGCCAGTCGAAATCGTGTTGACGGACCAACAAATCTTGTTCCGCTTGAAAAACATCTCGTTCTTCTCGCGTCTCCTCGACGGGGCATACCCAGATACCTCACGCTTGATTCCGGAAGAATACCGGACAGCGGTCCGCATGAACGCGAAGGACTTCCTCCAGGCCATCGATCGTGCGTCATTGCTAGCACGCGCTGATCGCAATAACGTCATCAAGTTTGTCGCTGAAGAAGCGACGACGGTCGAAGTCTCATCTCATTCTCCAGAAGTCGGGAAAGTGTCAGAACGCGTCAGCATCCTGTCGCTTGAAGGAGAAGAGTTAAAAATTTCATTCAACTCGAAATTCGTCATGGATGCGCTTCGTGCGCTTGATGCTTCAGAAATCGAAATCCAGTTCACGGGTTCGATGCGTCCGTTCATCTTGCGTCCGGTCGAGCAAGATAGCGTCCTACAGTTGATCTTGCCAGTCCGCACGTCTTAAGTCAGACTGAGCAGATTCGGGGATGATGAGGTGTTTCACCTTGTCATCCCCATTTTTGCCTTATTCGACGTTTTTCGATAAACTAATAAGTATGGCGATTTTTTGTACTAAGTATGAAAGAAAGGAAGTGACGACATGAAAAAAGTGTCGATTACAACCGAGTATGTAACGCTCGGACAATTTTTGAAGTTGGCTGATATCATTTCAAGTGGAGGCCAAGCGAAGTTCTTCTTAGAGGACATTCAAGTGAAAGTGAACGGTGAGATTGATCAACGTCGCGGACGCAAACTACGCGATGGGGACACGATTGAGGTCGAAGGTTTCGGAGACTTCCAAATCGAGGGTAACTAACGTGCATTTAAAGTCGATCCGATTGCAAAACTACCGCAACTACGAAACCCTCGAGTTAGATTTTTCAGAACAGACGAACGTTCTCATCGGTGAGAATGCCCAAGGGAAAACGAATCTGCTCGAATCGATTTACGTACTTGCGCTCGCAAAGTCACATCGGACGACGCAAGACCGTGAACTGATTGGCTGGGAGGCGGATGCAGCGATGGTCGAGGGACGGATTCATAAACGGACCGGTGAGACGGTCCAGTCGCTCACGTTTTCACCGAAAGGGAAGAAAGCGAAATTGAACCATCTCGAACAACGCCGCCTCAGCGATTATGTCGGCGCTTTTAACGTCGTGCTGTTCGCACCCGAAGACCTTGCCATCGTCAAAGGTAGCCCGCAAGGACGACGACGATTTTTAGATATGGAAATCGGGCAAGTGAGTCCTGTCTATTTACATGAATTGAATCAGTATTTGAAGACGCTGAAGCAACGGAACGCCTTGTTGAAGCAACTGTCAATCAAAGGCGGGGACGAGACACTGCTCGAGGTGCTTACCGATCAAATGATTGAACTTGCCGTGAAAATCGTTTCGCGACGTCATCATTTTATCGATCAACTTGAAAAGTGGGCAGGCCCGATCCATTCTGGCATCACACGTGACTTGGAGACACTGACGATTCAATACGTATCGGATACATTCCAAAAAGAACGTTACCCAAAAGAGGCGATGTTTGAAACGTATCGTCAAAAGTTTGATAAAATAAGAGAGAACGAACGAAGACGAGGCGTGACGTTATTTGGTCCGCATCGAGATGACTTTGAATTGTATGTTAACAATCGCAACGTCCAAACGTTCGGTTCACAAGGCCAGCAACGTACAGCGGCTTTGTCTTTGAAGTTAGCGGAGATTGAACTGATCCACGAAGAGGTCGGAGAATATCCGTTACTTTTGTTAGATGACGTGTTATCTGAATTAGACGACCATCGCCAAACCCATCTGCTCGACACGATGGGCCAAAAAGTCCAAACCATCATCACGACGACCAATATTGATGGGATCGCTCACGAGACGATTCAACAAGCGAAGGTGTTTCACGTGAAACAAGGCGAAGTTGAAACGGAATCTGTGTAACGCAAGACCAATCCATAGGAACACCAATTCATGTATAGTAGGTGAACAAAACCGATGAGTAACGAAAACGAAAAACAAATGCAAGATTATGGTGCTGATCAGATTCAAGTGCTTGAAGGGTTAGAAGCCGTTCGTAAACGCCCGGGGATGTATATCGGTTCAACGAGCTCACGAGGACTCCACCACTTGGTATGGGAAATCGTCGACAACTCGATTGACGAAGCGCTCGCCGGACACTGTGACACGATCACGATGACAGTAGAACCAGGCAACTCGATTGTTGTCGAAGATAACGGTCGTGGGATTCCAGTCGACGTTCAAAAGAAAACAGGACGTCCTGCCGTTGAAGTCATCTTCACCGTCCTTCACGCCGGAGGTAAATTTGGCGGTGGCGGATACAAAGTTTCAGGCGGTCTGCACGGTGTAGGGGCCTCGGTCGTCAACGCGTTGTCGACGAAACTTGAAGTGTTCGTTCGTCGTAACGGCAACGTCTACTACCAATCATTCAAACGCGGTGTGCCACAAGGCGAACTTGAAATAGTCGGTACGACCGATACGACCGGTACAACAGTCCGTTTCTTCCCAGATGGAGATATCTTCGAAGAGACGCTCGAATATGATTTCGATTTACTCGCCACACGTTTGCGCGAACTTGCCTTCTTGAATAAAGGACTTCGCATCGTCGCCAAAGACGAGCGCAGCGATGAGACGATTGAACGCAACTATCACTACGAGGGTGGAATCAAGTCATACGTTGAACATTTGAACCGCTCGAAAGCCTCAATCCACGACGAGCCTGTCTACGTACATGGCACGAAGGATGGAATTGAAGTCGAGATTGCGCTTCAGTACAACGAAGGATTTGCGAGCAACATCTATTCATTCACGAACAATATTCCGACCCATGAGGGCGGAACGCACGAGACTGGATTTAAAACGGCGCTCACGCGTTCAATCAACGACTATGCAAAACGCTTCGGTCTCATGAAAGAGGCTGATGGTAGCCTGTCAGGGGATGACGTACGTGAAGGATTGACGGCGATTGTCTCGGTCAAACACCCGTCGCCACAGTTCGAAGGGCAGACGAAGACGAAACTTGGTAACGCCGATGCGCGTACAGCCACAGACTCGCTCTTCACGGACACGTTCGAGCAATTCTTGCTTGAAAATCCATCTGTCGGTCGATTGATTGTCGACAAAGGCTTGATGGCGGCCCGTGCCCGTCTCGCAGCGAAACGTGCTCGTGAGATGACACGCCGTAAAGGGATCCTTGAAGTCAGTTCATTACCTGGGAAACTAGCCGACTGTTCATCGAAAGATGCATCGAAGTCTGAACTGTACATCGTTGAGGGTGACTCGGCCGGCGGTTCAGCGAAATCAGGTCGCGATCGTCACTTCCAAGCGATTTTGCCAATCCGAGGTAAAATCATCAACGTCGAAAAAGCGAGACTTGATAAGATTTTAGCCAACCAAGAAGTACGTACGATTATTACAGCGCTCGGGACAGGGATTGCGGAAGAGTTCGACCTCGGGAAGGCTCGTTACCATAAGTTAATTATCATGACCGATGCCGACGTCGATGGAGCCCACATTCGCACACTGCTCTTGACGTTCTTCTATCGCTACATGC
This sequence comes from Exiguobacterium sp. J17977, assembly GCF_018616375.1. GTDB lineage: Bacteria > Bacillota > Bacilli > Exiguobacteriales > Exiguobacteriaceae > Exiguobacterium > Exiguobacterium mexicanum. Next base: position 232,224 of record NZ_JAEQBB010000005.1, read on the forward strand.
GTCCGCTCGTCGAGAGCGGGTATGTCTATATCGCGCAACCACCACTTTACGGCTTGAAGCATGGGAAAGACGTCACTTACGTGCAGAACGACCGTGAATTGCAAGAAGCGATTAAAAAGCTTCCGGAAAATGCTCGTTACAGCGTACAGCGTTACAAAGGTCTCGGTGAGATGGACCCTGAACAGCTGTGGAGCACGACGATGAATCCAGAGACACGCTCGATGCTTCGTGTCGACCTTCAAGACGCCATTGAGGCGGATGAGATCTTTGAGACGCTCATGGGTGACAATGTCGAGCCGCGACGTGATTTCATCCAATCACATGCGCATTACGTGAAAAACCTCGATATTTAAAAAGAAGGGTAGGCAATAACGAATGGCAGAACAAGAAAATATCAAGGATATAAATATTAGCCAAGAGATGCGCACCTCGTTCATGGACTATGCGATGAGCGTTATCGTGTCACGTGCCCTCCCAGACGTACGAGACGGTCTGAAACCGGTTCACCGTCGTATCCTATATGCGATGAACGAACTTGGAATTCGTGCTGACAAGCCCCATAAGAAATCGGCCCGTGTGGTCGGTGACGTTATCGGTAAGTATCACCCGCACGGTGATTCTGCCGTTTACGAGACGATGGTTCGGATGGCGCAAGATTTCAGTTATCGTTATGAACTCGTCGACGGTCACGGAAACTTCGGATCGGTCGATGGAGACTCAGCGGCAGCGATGCGTTATACAGAAGCACGTATGTCGAAAATCGCGATGGAACTCGTCCGTGATATCGGTAAAAACACAATTGATTATCAACCGAACTTTGACGGAGAAGAGAAAGAACCGGTCGTCATGCCAGCCCGATTCCCGAACTTCTTGGTCAACGGGACGAGCGGAATCGCGGTCGGGATGGCCACGAACGTACCGCCGCATAACTTGAACGAAGTTATTGACGGGGTGCTTGCGTTGACGCATAACCCGGATATCACCATCTCCGAGTTGATGCAGCACATCCCGGGGCCTGACTTCCCGACAGCCGGCGAAATTTTAGGTCGTAGCGGAATTCGCCGCGCCTATGAGACGGGTCGCGGATCAATCACGATGCGTGCCAAAGCTGAAATCGAAGTGTTGAAAAATGGTCGTGAGCGCATCCTCGTTCATGAAATCCCATATCAAGTGAACAAAGCGCGCCTCGTCGAAAAGATTGCTGATTTGGTACGCGATAAGAAAATCGAAGGCATCACTGACCTTCGCGACGAGTCGGACCGTAACGGGATGCGCGTCGTCATCGAAGTACGCCGCGATGCGAATGCAAGTGTCATCTTGAACAACTTATATAAACAAACGCCAATGCAAACAACGTTTGGCGTCAACATGCTCGCTCTCGTTGGGGGACGACCGAAGACGCTAAACTTGAAGCAAGCGATTTATTACTACATCGAGCACCAAAAAGAAGTCGTCCGCCGTCGGACGCAGTTCGATCTCGATAAGGCCGAGGCCCGTGCGCATATCCTTGAAGGATTGCGCGTCGCCCTCGATCACTTGGACGAAGTCATCGCCATCATCCGCAGCACGCGGACCGGTGACGAGGCTCGTGAGAAATTGATTGCCCGTTTCGGATTGTCGATCGATCAGACGCAAGCTATTCTCGACATGCGTCTCCAACGTTTGACTGGACTCGAGCGTGAGAAAATCGAAGGCGAGTATCGTGAGATTCGCGCCTTGATTGAAGAGTTGCGCGCCATCTTAGGCGACGAAGAACTCTTGCTTCAAATCATTCGCAACGAGTTGACAGAAATCAAAGAGCGCTATGGCGATGCACGTCGGACCGTCATCCGTACGGATATCATCGAGCTTGAAGATGAAGACTTGATTCCGGTTCGCGACATGATGATCACACTCACAAGCGAAGGATATATCAAATCAATCCCGAGCGACTCGTATCGCACGCAACGCCGAGGCGGACGAGGCAAGCAAGGGATGGGTACGAACGACGAGGACTTCGTGTTACGTCTCTTGTCAGCTTCGACGCATGATACGATTCTATTCTTCACGAACTTCGGTCGCGTCTTCCGCTTAAAAGGGTATGAAATCCCAGAGATGAGCCGGACTGCGAAAGGGATGCCGATTATCAACTTGCTACAAGTCGATAAAGGTGAAAAAGTCGAGACGATGATTCCGGTCGACTTCAATAGCTACTTGGCAGATAAGGCGATTGTCGAAGATGGAACTGAAGACTCGGAAGCAGAAGTGGCAGACGAGCAGTTGTCGCTCGTGTTCATCACGAAGCAAGGACTCGTCAAACGTTCTCCGCTCTCGGCTTACGCCCGCATCAATAAAAACGGACTTCGTGCCATCAGCTTGAATGATACGGACGAGTTGGTTACGGTCCGTCTTGCGAAGAGTGATGACGAGATTTTGATCGTGACGCGCGAAGGGATGTCGATTCGCTTCCCGCTTGCGAGTGAAGTACGGTCGATGGGCCGTACCGCCCGAGGTGTCCGTGCGATTCGTCTGAAGAAGGATGACGATCAAGTCGTTTCGATGGAAATCGTACGCCCGACGCAAGACGTATTGATTATCACGGAAAAAGGCTATGGCAAACGAACGCCGATGGAGCAATTCCGCACACAAGGTCGAGGTGGTTCTGGAATTATCGGAATCAAGACTGACCGCGGTACCGTCGTCGGTATGCGAGTCGTGGATGAGGACGACGATATCATGCTCATGACCGAGCTCGGTGTCGCCATTCGAATCGATTCACAGACGATTTCGCAAATGGGTCGCAGTACGCGCGGTGTGAAAGTGATGAACATCGAAGACGGCGATCGTTTGGCCACAATTGCCAAATTGAAAAAAGATGAGCTAGAAGAGGAATCAGCAGATGAGATGGAGAATGGATTTGATGGTGAAGCACCAGAAACCGACCTATCGTCTGAAGTGACCGAATAAGGCGAAACAGGTCGAGCGGAGCTTCCGTTCGACCTGTTTTCATACGATTAGGAGGGATGAGCATGCGACTCGCTATTTCAAACGTTCACGTAGGTATGACGCTCTTAACATCCGTGTCTTCATTAGAGGCAGGGATTAGACTGACGAACGAACATTTACGTTTGCTCCGCTTTTTGAAAGTTGAGGCGATTGAAGTTGCTCCGGTAGAACGCCGTCCCTTTACACATGAGGAAGAACGCGACTTATGCGAAAAGATTCTTCAGTATGAACGTCACTATAATCAATGGGAAGAACGGATATCACCAAACCCATATGAGGCTCTTGAATTTATTCATCAGTTATTTCGCCAAGACTATCCTCTATCAGCAATCGTCACGTTTTTCACGAACCAACCGTTACGGAAAAATCATGTGATTCATCATGCGATTTATCGAGCGCTCGTCGCAAAAACGTTATCGAAATATCGGGGGGACGAACATCGGCTTCAGTTTGACTATGGAATTGCGTCTTATTTTGCCGATGCCAGTTACGCTAAAATCCGCAAATGGTCACATATGCGCTATTTTACAAAAATGGAACGTGAGCTCTTGTATCAACATCCACTCGTATCGATGGCGATGTTACCTGAAGATCGGACATTGCGGCAGCGTGTCGGTAAATTAGTGGCAGAACATCATGAGCGACTCGATGGATCGGGCTTCCCAAATCGTCTCGAAGAGCGAGCGCTTCATCCGGCCTCTCCTCTGTTTATTGTGGCAGATCGTTTTTGTCAGTTGACGGCACCGCGAACATTTCGAGCTGCACTCACTCCGGAAGAAGCTTACTTTTATATGTGGCAAAATGAAGCGTACGATGGAGAGGCGCTCACATTGTTAGCTACGTTACTCGGATTTTATGAAGTGGGGCGAACCGTTTTATTGAGTAGTGGGGTTCGTGGGAAGATTCATCACTATACACCGAGTGTCGAACAACCGATTGTCGTATCAGAACCGACGCAAGAAACGTATGATTTAACTCGTTTAGACGAAGTACGAATCATCGCATTTCAATAATCGAAAGTGTGTTCCTTCTATATAGTGCAGAGAAGGAGCACACTATTTTTTTATTCTTTTAAAATATTTTATTTTTATAGTTGACGAAAGAGAATGCAGGTGCTATTATAAATGAGTCGCTAAGAGCGGCAGACGAACTTTGAAAACTGAACGATGAGGCAAAAAAAGTTTTACCATTTTTGAATGAAGCGCAAGCTTCGTCATTTTTAAAGAGCTATATCAAATTCTTTGGAGAGTTTGATCCTGGCTCAGGACGAACGCTGGCGGCGTGCCTAATACATGCAAGTCGAGCGCAGGAAATCGACGGAACCCTTCGGGGGGAAGTCGACGGAATGAGCGGCGGACGGGTGAGTAACACGTAAAGAACCTGCCCTCAGGTCTGGGATAACCACGAGAAATCGGGGCT
>NZ_JAEQBB010000006.1 GCF_018616375.1 Exiguobacterium sp. J17977
AGATAGGTCATGGGTGGAAGCACGGCGACGTGTGGAGCTGAATGATACTAATCGGTCGAGGCTTTGATCTAGTCTAAGGTTTGTGTGAATTGATGAGTCTTCAGTTTTGAGAGAACGATCTCTCTCGATATCTGGTGGCGATGGCGAAGTGGTCACACCCGTTCCCATGCCGAACACGGAAGTTAAGCACTTCAGCGCCGAAAGTAGTTGGGGGTCTCCCCCTGTGAGGATAGGACGTCGCCAGGCAAACGGTGGTTCTGGAGCATTCGCTCAAGGGCCGCCGCTTTTTTTATTTATATCGCGATTCAAATGAAAGAGAGGAAGAACAGATGGCCAAAAAAATCAAAGTATACGTCGAGCCAAACGAGACGATCGATGACTGTTTAAATCGAATTGCTCAAATGGGGTATCGCCCGGTACGTAGGATTGAAAAGCCTGTCTTTGAACAAACGGGAACCAAAGACGAACCTGTACATTCCCATCAATCGATTTTGTTTGAGTGCGTTGCTCTCAAATCATAATGCCAAACCGTCACGAATGCGTGGCGGTTTTTTTGTATTTTAACAGCACTAAAGACGAACGATAAATATTCAGACAATTAAATTGTTCGCAGTTTGTTGACATGTTTTGAAAGAACAAGGTACGATAGGCGTGTGAGTTGATAACAAATTAAATAGTGCTCCATATAATCGCGAGGAAATGGCTCGCAAGTTTCTACCTGATCGCCGATTCTGATCAGACTATGGGGTATAGTCGACATTTTTTTGTCGTGGCCTATACCCTAAACTGGTTATTCGGTTTAGGGATTTCTTTATTTAAGGGGGACATTTAAGTGAAGGCAACAGTAGGTGTAATCATGGGTAGCTCGTCTGATTGGGAAACAATGCGTCATGCTTGTGACATCCTAGAAGAATTGAGTATTCCATATGAAAAACAAGTTGTCTCGGCACATCGGACGCCGGACTTGATGTTTGAATATGCTGAAGAGGCCCGTACGAGAGGCATACATGTCATCATTGCAGGAGCAGGAGGGGCAGCTCATTTACCGGGAATGGTCGCAGCGAAAACAACGCTCCCTGTCATCGGAGTGCCTGTTCAATCTAAAGCGTTAAATGGACTTGATTCCTTGCTCTCAATTGTTCAAATGCCTGCAGGTGTACCAGTAGCAACGGTCGCTATCGGCCGTGCCGGGGCGACGAACGCGGCGTTGCTCGCCGTTCAAATCCTCAGTCTGCAATTCCCTGAACTGATTGAACGCCTGGATACATATCGCCAAGCCAAGCGCGATATGGCACTTCAAGCAACGGAGGAACTAATCTAATGAGAATCGGCATTTTAGGTGGGGGTCAGTTAGGGCGCATGATGTCGCTCAGCGCGAGTGCAATTGGGTACGAAACGTTAAGCCTCGATCCAAACTCAAACGCACCCGCCGCTCAGGTCGCACCGAGTATCGCCGCTGCATTCGACGACGTTACCGCAGCACGTGAACTTGCACATCGTTCAGACGTCATCACCTATGAATTTGAGAACATTGATACGGCGATGATTGAGGCCATTGCTGACAAATGTCCTCAAGGGATGGATGTCTTGAAGGCGACGCAGCATCGAATCTTTGAAAAACAAATGATTGAAGGGGCAGGTCTTCGAGTCGCACCTTACGTTCCAGTCCGTTCCGTCCGCGATGTCATTCGAGCAAGAGACGTGTTAGGTTTTCCGTTCGTGATCAAGACGTGCCGCTTCGGTTATGACGGTAAAGGTCAAACCGTAATACGTTCAGAACAAGACGCACGCTCGTTCACAGAACAGTTCGTGGAGACAGAATATGTGGCCGAGGCTTGGCTTCCTTTTAAACAAGAAATCTCCGTCATCGTGACGAGAGGGACACACGAGACGACGACGTTCCCCATCAGTGAGAACGTTCATCGAAACAACATTTTGCATCTTTCGATTGTACCGGCACGAGTGGAGCCTGATATTTTAGAAGAAGCGCGTCATTTGGCGCTCCAGCTTGCTGACCACATCGGACTGATCGGTACGCTTGCGGTTGAGTTGTTCATTATGGAAGACGGTTCGTTGTACGTGAATGAACTTGCGCCACGCCCTCACAACTCAGGGCATTACACGATTGATGCTTGTGAGACGTCACAATTCGAGCAACACATTCGGGCAATAACCGGGATGAGACTCGGACGAACGACGTTATACACACCGGTCGTCATGGTCAACCTGTTAGGCGAACATATGGACGAGCTGGACCCGCAAACGTTACCGTCGAATGTTAAACTACATTTGTATGGGAAAGAAGAAGCGAAGCTGGGACGGAAGATGGGGCACTTGAACGTGATTGCCGCTTCCGTCGAAGAAGCGCTTCAGACCATCGAACAATTGGCAATTTGGAAGGAGACCGTTTTATGATTTCACGTTATACCCGTCCTGAGATGGCGGCGATTTGGACAGACCAGAATAAATTTGAGGCATGGCTCCAAGTAGAACTGTACGCCTGCGAGGCGTGGAGCGAACTTGGCATCATCCCGAAGGAAGATGTCGCCGTCTTATGGGACAAGGCATCGTTTGATGTCGAGCGCATCCTTGAAATCGAGCAAGAGACGCGTCATGATGTCATCGCATTCACCCGTGCCGTCTCAGAGACACTCGGTGAAGAGAAGAAGTGGGTGCATTACGGACTGACTTCGACAGACGTCGTCGATACGGCCTTATCGTACTTGATTAAGCAAGCGAACGATATTTTAGAAGCTGACATCGACCGTTTCATCGACATCCTTGCTGAGAAAGCGAAAGCTCATAAATACGACATCATGATGGGGCGTACACACGGTGTCCATGCAGAACCGACGACGTTCGGATTGAAGCTCGCCCTTTGGTACGAAGAGATGAAGCGCAACAAGAAACGGTTCATGGCAGCCCGCGAGACGATTGAATTCGGTAAGATGAGTGGTGCGGTCGGTACGTTCGCAAACATCGATCCGTTCATCGAATCATATGTGTGTGACAAATTAGGGATTCAAGCAGCCCCGATTTCGACGCAGACGTTACAACGTGACCGTCACGCCGAATACATGTCGACGCTCGCTTTGATTGCCACATCGATCGAGAAGATGGCGACAGAGATTCGCGGCCTTCAAAAGACAGAGACACGTGAGGTCGAAGAATTCTTCGCCAAAGGTCAAAAAGGGTCGTCAGCGATGCCGCATAAACGTAACCCGATCGGTTCAGAGAACATGACCGGCCTGGCCCGTGTCATTCGCGGTCATATGGTGACGGCGTATGAGAACGTCCCACTCTGGCATGAACGTGATATCTCGCACTCTTCAGCCGAACGAATCATTCTTCCGGATGCGACGAGCCTTCTCAACTACATGTTGAACCGCTTTGGCAATATCGTGAAGAACTTGACGGTCTTCCCGGACAACATGCGGCGCAATATGGACCGGACATTTGGCATCATCTTCTCGCAACGCATCTTGCTCGCGTTGATTGAAAAAGGATGGTCGCGCGAAGCTGCGTATGACGTCGTTCAACCTAAGGCGATGCAGGCGTGGGAAGAAGAGACGATGTTCCGCACTTTGATTGAACAAGACGCCGAGATGGGCGCACTCTTCACGAGTGACGAGCTCGACGACCTATTCGACCCGAGCCATCACGTGCGCCGTGTCGATGTCATTTTTGAACGCTGTGGTTTGTGATCGTTGAGGGGCTTCATGCCCCTCTCACTTTTAAGGGGGACGATACAGATGGAAGCAATTTACGAAGGTAAAGCGAAAGCGTTATTCGAGACTGAAGAACAGGGTGTGCTCCGCGTTTATTATAAAGATGACGCGACAGCATTTAACGGGGAGAAGAAAGAATCGATTGCCGGAAAAGGCGTATTGAACAATGCCATCACGACGCGCTTGTTCGAACTCATGCACGATAACAAGATTCCGACGCATTTCATTAAGCGATTATCGGACCGCGAGCAGCTCGTGCGCCGTGTCGACATCATCCCGCTCGAAGTCGTCGTTCGGAACGTCGCCGCCGGGAGCCTGGCCAAACGACTCGGTTGGGAAGAAGGGACACCGCTTCTATCACCAATCGTCGAGTTTTACTATAAAGATGATGCACTCGGAGATCCGCTCCTAACAGAGGACCATATCCGTTTACTGCAAGTTGCCACACACAAAGAAGTCGAAACATTGCGACAACTTGGCCTGTGGGTCAACGATGTATTGCAAGATTTCTTTAATGAACATGGCATTGATTTAATCGATTTCAAACTTGAGTTCGGTAAAGTCGACGGCACAATCATTCTTGCTGACGAGATTTCACCAGACACGTGCCGGCTTTGGGACAAAGAGACGAAACAAAAGCTCGATAAAGACGTTTTCCGCAGAGACCTCGGATCTCTGACAGACACATATAGCCAACTGTTAACACGCATAGGGGGAATGGGCCAATGAAAAAAGTAAACGTGTACGTGACATTACGTGAAAGTGTACTGGATCCACAAGGCGTCGCCGTAAAAGGTGGACTCGAACATCTCGGTTTTACAGGGGTAGAGTCGGTACGCATCGGGAAAGTCATCGAGCTTCAAGTGGCAGATGAGACGACCGAAGCGATGGTGCGTGACATGTGCGAGAAGTTGCTCGTCAACACGGTCATCGAGAACTATCGGATCGAGATGGGGGTACTCGCATGAAATTCGCTGTCATCGTCTTCCCGGGATCGAACTGTGACCTCGACCTGTATCATGCCGTAAAAGATGTCCTCGGTGAAGAAGCGGACTATGTGTTCCATACGGAAACGTCGCTTGATGGGTACGACGGTGTGCTCTTGCCAGGCGGCTTCTCATATGGAGACTACTTGCGATGCGGTGCCATCGCCCAGTTCTCACCGATTATGAACGAAGTGAAACGATTCGCCGAAGAAGGGCGTCCAGTACTCGGCGTCTGTAACGGATTCCAAGTGCTCGTCGAAGCAGGACTCCTACCGGGCGTATTGATGCGCAACCGTGATTTGAAGTTCATGTGCAAGACAGTCGAATTGAAAGTCGAAACGAACGAGACGATGTTCACGAATGATTATGCGCTCGGGGAGACGATTCAAGTCCCAATCGCGCACGGGGAAGGCAACTACTACTGTGACGAGGCGACACTCGAGACGCTCCGAGCGAACGGGCAAATCGCCTTCACGTATACCGACAATCCGAATGGATCGGTCGCGAATATCGCAGGAATCACGAACGTACAAGGCAACGTACTCGGAATGATGCCACACCCGGAACGAGCGGTCGAAGCACTCTTAGGCGGGGAAGATGGCAAACGATTATTCACTTCGATAGTGAAATGGGGGACTCGACATGCTACTTACAACTGAACCGACAGCAACACACATCCGTGAAGAGCGACTTTACGCCACGATGGGCTTGACCGATGAGGAATACGCGCTCGTCGTCTCACTGCTCGGTCGTGAGCCTAATTACACAGAGATCGGATTATTCTCGGTCATGTGGTCTGAACACTGTTCGTACAAAAACTCGAAGCCTGTCCTCCGGAAATTCCCGACTACTGGGAAACATGTCCTTCAAGGACCCGGGGAAGGTGCCGGCATCGTCGACATTGGCGATGGCCAGGCCGTCGCGTTCAAAATCGAGAGCCATAACCATCCGTCGGCGATTGAGCCGTACCAAGGTGCGGCCACAGGGGTCGGCGGGATTATCCGCGACATCTTCTCGATGGGCGCGCGACCGGTCGCACTCCTCAACTCGCTCCGCTTCGGAGATTTGAACGAATCACGTGTGAAACATCTTTTCGGCCACGTCGTCTCCGGCATAGCTGGTTACGGCAACTGTGTCGGCATCCCGACGGTCGGTGGGGAAGTCGCGTTCGACCCGGCCTATGCCGGCAACCCGCTCGTCAACGCGATGTGCGTCGGACTCATTCGCCATGAAGACATTCAAAAAGGGATTGCCGAAGGTGTCGGCAACTCGGTCATGTACGTTGGCGCGACGACAGGACGCGACGGCATTCACGGGGCGACGTTCGCCTCGGAAGAACTCGGTGAGGATGCAGACGAGAAACGCCCGGCCGTCCAAGTCGGTGACCCATTCATGGAGAAACTGTTGATTGAGGCGTGTTTGGAAGTCATTAAGCACCCAGCCCTCGTCGGGATCCAAGACATGGGAGCGGCTGGTCTCACGTCGTCTTCGGCCGAAATGGCATCGAAGGCAGGCATGGGCATCGAGATGAACCTCGACCTCGTCCCACAACGCGAGGCTGACATGACGCCTTACGAGATGATGTTGTCCGAGTCACAAGAGCGGATGCTTCTCGTCGTCAAGGCAGGGCATGAAGATGAAATCGAAGCAATCGTCACGAAGTGGGGACTTCATGCGATCAAAGTCGGTGTAGTCATCGAAGAAAAAGTGCTCCGTCTTCTCCATCACGGGGAAGTCGCAGCCGAAGTACCGGTCGACGCGCTCGCAGAAGACGCACCGGTCTACCATAAGCCGTCGAAAGTACCGGCATATTATGAGACGTTCCAAGCGATGGCGCCGGTCCAACCGGTCGTCACGGACGTACTCACGACATGGAAAGACGTGCTTGCCATGCCGACGATTGCCTCAAAACGTTGGGTGTATGAACAATATGATCACATGGTCCAAGCATCAACCGTCGTCGCACCAGGCAGTGATGCGGCCGTCATCCGGATTCGCGACACAGACAAAGCGCTCGCGATGACGACGGACTGCAACGCCAAATACGTGTACCTCGACCCGCGTGTCGGCGGTGCCATCGCGGTCGCCGAAGCGGCACGCAATATCGTCGCCAGCGGCGCCACACCGCTCGCGCTCACGGACTGCTTGAACTTCGGTAGCCCAGACAAGCCAGAAGGGTTCTGGCAGCTCGACCAAGCTGTCGAAGGGATGGCCGAAGCGTGCCGTGCCCTCGACACACCGGTCATCGGTGGGAACGTCTCGCTATACAATGAGTCGAACGGGACGGCGATTTATCCGACACCGGTCGTCGGCATGGTCGGCTTGATCGACAAGCCGGAGCATATTACGACGTCGTTCGCGAAAGCGTCTGGCGACATCATCTTCCTGCTCGGCGAGACGAAACCTGAGTTCGGTGGCAGTGCGCTTCAAATGCTTCAAGACGGCAAAGTGAGCGGGCAGGCGCCGACGCTTGACCTTGAGACAGAGAGTCGTCAGCAACAAGCACTCCTTACGGCGATTCGGGAAGGACTTGTCACGGCGGCCCACGACGTCTCAGAAGGTGGACTCGCCGCGGCCCTCCCTGAACTCGTGTTCGGGACAGGCTTCGGTGCAGACGTCACGGTCGACACAGATCTCGTGACGACGCTCTTCAGTGAATCACAGTCACGGTTCCTCGTCACGGTCGCACCGCATCAGGCTGATGCGTTCGCATCCTTGACGAAGGCGTCACGCATCGGGCAGGTGACAGACACGCCACAATTGACGGTCCGCGCGAGCGACCGCCTCATCGACATGGACGTCACAGAGCTTGAACGGGTATGGGAAGGAGCTATTCCATGTTATATGACATCCGAGGCATGAACGAGGAGTGCGGGGTATTCGGGGTATTCAATCACCACGAAGCGTCACACCTCGCCTACTACGGCCTCCACAGCCTGCAACACCGGGGACAAGAAGGAACAGGCATCGTCACGGCTGACGGCGAGCGCTTGCACGCCAAACGCGGGCTCGGCCTCGTCGCTGAAGTGTTCGACGAACCGTCGCTCGATGCATTGACCGGCCATCACGCCATCGGTCATGTCCGTTATTCGACGGCAGGCGGCAACACGCTTGAGAACGTCCAACCGCTCCACTTCAAATCGCTCACGGGCGATTTGGCGATGGCGCACAACGGGAATCTCGTCAACGCCAACGAGTTGAAACATATGCTTGAAGCGGAAGGTGCGATTTTCCAGACGACGTCCGACACGGAAGTCGTCGCCCATTTGATTAAGCGGAGCCGCGGCAACTCGATGAAAGAGCGAATCGCGGACAGCTTGGCACGTCTCGTCGGCGCGTTCGCCTTCCTCTTCTTGACGGAAGACGCACTCTACGTCGGCGTCGATGTTCACGGCTTACGCCCGCTCTCGCTCGGCCAGACCGAGGACGGAGCTTACGTGTTCGCTTCAGAGACATGTGCGTTTGACGTCGTGGGGGCGACGTACGTACGCGATGTCGAGCCAGGGGAACTGCTCATGATCACGCAAGACGGGATTGTGTCGGAGCGGTACAGCGAGGCCTCGGTCCGCGCGATGTGTTCTATGGAATACATCTACTTCTCGCGGCCGGACTCCATCATCGATGGCGTCAACGTGCATACGGCCCGTAAGGCGATGGGGAAGAAGATGTTCGATGAGGCACCGGTCGAAGCGGACGTCGTCACCGGCGTCCCTGATTCGAGCATCTCAGCGGCCATCGGTTACGCTGAGGCGAGTGGGATTCCGTACGAGATGGGACTCATCAAAAACCGCTACGTCGGCCGGACGTTCATTCAACCGTCGCAAGAGTTACGGGAGCGCGGCGTCAAGATGAAACTGTCAGCGCTACGGGGTGTCGTGAGCGGGAAGCGGGTCATCATGGTCGACGACTCGATTGTCCGCGGGACGACGAGCCGACGTATCGTCAAGTTGCTCCGTGAAGCCGGGGCGACAGAAGTGCATGTGCGCATCACGTCACCACCGATCAAGCATCCGTGCTATTACGGCATCGATACATCATCAAAGGAAGAGTTGATTGCGGCCACCAAATCCATCGAAGAGATTAAAGAAGAGATTGGGGCCGATTCACTGGCGTTCCTCACATTGGACGGGACGGTCGAAGCGATCGACCGGCCGTTCGAAGGGAACTTGCGCGGGCAGTGCGCCGCTTGCTTCACCGGACTTTATCCAACTGAACTGGCGGAACTTGTAACAGAGACAAAAGCTTGAGGGGGACTGACGATGAGTTTAAGATATGAACAAGCGGGTGTGAATTTAGAAGCAGGCTATGAGGCAGTATCACGCATGAAGCGTCACGTTGCACGGACGATGCGTCCAGAAGTGATGACCGGGCTCGGTAGTTTCGGGGCGATGATCGACCTTGGCTCGATGCAGTTGAAACATCCGATTCTCGTCAGCGGAACGGATGGGGTCGGCACGAAGCTTAAACTCGCGTTCGCGCTCGACCAACATGATACGATTGGAATTGACTGTGTGGCGATGTGTGTCAATGACTGTCTCGTCCACGGGGCCGAACCGCTTTATTTCTTAGACTATATCGCGACCGGCAAAGCGGAACCGGCCAAATTGGAGCGCATCGTCGCAGGCGTCGCCGAAGGGTGTGTCCAGGCGGGCTGTGCCCTCGTCGGAGGCGAGACGGCCGAGATGCCGGGGATGTATCCGGACGGCGAATATGATATCGCCGGATTCGCCGTCGGTGTTGTCGAGAAGGAAGCACTCATCGATGGACGGACGATTGAAGCGGGGGACATCGTCCTCGGACTCGCGTCATCCGGTGTCCACTCGAACGGATTCTCGCTCGTCCGCTATATCGTTGAATCGCAAGGACTCGCCTACACTGATGAAATCGCCATGCTCGATACGACGCTCGGGAACGCCCTTTTGTTGCCGACACGCATCTATTCCGAAGCGGCGAAAGCCGCCATCGCGACGGGGCGTGTCCAAGGCATGGCCCATATCACGGGCGGCGGTTTTTACGAGAACGTGCCACGCATGCTGCCAGAAGGCCTCGGTGTCACGTTCGACGCATCGAATTGGCCGAGCCTGCCCGTGTTCGACTGGCTCGAACAAGTCGGGCACGTCTCGAAACAAGAGATGTTCAACGTGTTCAATATGGGTATCGGCTTCATGATCACAGTCCGTCCTGAAGATGTTGAAGCCGTCGAAGCCGCGCTCGAACGCGCCGGGGAGACGTCGCACCGTATCGGGAAAGTTGATGCCAAACCAGGAGTCCGCATCATGGGGGTCGACCAGTGAAAAAGTTTGCCATCTTCGCCTCCGGGTCGGGTAGCAACGCCGAAGCGATTTGGCAAGCCATTGACCGAGGCGACTTGTCAGGGGAATGTGTCCTGCTCGTCACGGACAAACCAGAAGCGAAAGTACTTGAACGGGCGGATCGGTTCAACATCCCGACCTTCTCATTCGAACCGAAGACGTACGCCTCAAAAGCTGAATTCGAACAAGAGATTCTCGTCTTATTACAGGCACTCGGCGCAGACTATATCGTCTTGGCCGGGTATATGCGGTTGATTGGGGATGTATTGCTGTCAGCATATCCGAACCAGATCATCAACATTCATCCGTCGCTGTTACCGGCGTTCCCAGGAAAAGACGCCATCGGTCAGGCGCTCGCGGCGAACGTGCCGACGAGCGGGGTCACGGTTCATTACGTCGATGCCGGGATGGACACGGGACCGATCATCGCCCAACAAGACGTCGCGATCGCCGGCTGTGATGCTATGGAAGCGACAAGGCGCATCCAAGCGGTCGAGCATCAGCTCTATCCGCGCGTACTACAACAAGTGTTTATCCAACAGGAGGTTTTCAAGTGAGAGCATTACTGAGTGTGTCAGATAAAACAGGAATCGTCGAGCTCGCGCAGACGTTGCATGAAGCGGGCATCGAACTCATTTCGACAGGCGGGACGGAAGCTGCGCTCATCGCGGCCGGCCTTCCGGTAAAAAACATCTCAGCCGTGACGTCGTTCCCAGAGATGCTCGACGGACGCGTGAAGACGCTCCATCCGCTCGTTCACGGCGGACTGCTCGGACGTCGCGATTTGGACTCGCACGTCGAACAGATGAAAGACCACGACATCGAGCCAATCGACTATGTTGTCGTCAACTTGTACCCGTTTAAAGAGACGATTGCGAAAGAGAATGCGACGTATGAAGAAGCGATTGAAAATATCGATATCGGTGGACCGAGCATGCTCCGTTCGGCCGCAAAAAACCATGCCAGCGTGACGGTCGTCGTCGATCCGGCTGACTATGGTCACGTCGCCGAAGCGGTTCGCGCCGGTGGGACGACGTTCGAGACACGCCAACGCCTCGCGACAAAAGCGTTCCGTCACACGGCGGCGTATGACGCCTTGATTGCCGACTATTTAGGGCAGCAGATTGGCGAGACGTTCCCGGAACAGCTCACGGTCACGTATGAGAAAGTACAAGACCTTCGCTACGGAGAGAACCCACACCAACAGGCAGCGTTTTATAAGACGCCGCTCTATCACGGGATGACGCTCGCGAACGCGGAGCAATTGCACGGTAAAGAACTTTCCTATAACAATATCCAAGATACGAATGCGGCGCTCGAGGCGCTCAGTGAACTGACGGAGCCGGCAGCGGTCGTCGTCAAACATATGAACCCGTGCGGTGTCGCTGTGGGAGAAACGATTAGCCAAGCGTTCTCGAGAGCCCATGCGGCCGATCCGGTCTCGATTTTCGGTGGCATTGTCGCCTTGAACCGTGAAGTCGATTTAGAGACGGCAGAAGCACTTCGTAACATCTTCTTAGAAATCATCATCGCGCCATCCTTTAGTGAGGCAGCACTTGACCGATTGAAAGAGAAAAAGAATCTTCGGTTATTGACGCTCGACATGGGCCAGATGACAGGGATGCGATTGACAGCCGTCGCGGGCGGTCTGCTCGTGCAGGACGGAGACGATGTCACCCTCGATGATGCGTCATGTCAAATCGTGACGGACCGTCGTCCGACGGCGTCCGAATGGGAAGACTTGAAGCTCGCGTGGCGTGTCGTCAAACACGTGAAATCGAACGCCATCGTTGTCGCCAAAGATGAGACGACAATCGGCATCGGTGCAGGACAGATGAACCGCGTCGGTGCGGCGAAAATCGCTTTCGAACAAGCGGGTGAACGTGCTCAAGGGGCTGCGCTCGGTAGCGATGCGTTCTTCCCGATGGGGGACACGGTCGAGGCTGCGGCCGCGGCCGGCATCACGGCCATCATTCAACCGGGCGGATCGATTCGTGACGAAGAGTCCATCGAAGCGGCGAACCGCCACGGTATCACGATGGTGTTCACGTCAGTTCGACACTTCAAACATTGAGAGGAGCGATACGATGAACGTACTCGTCATTGGACGCGGCGGCCGTGAACACGCGCTCGCCTGGAAGTTGGGACAAGACGGACACGAAGTGTTCGTCGCCCCTGGTAATCTCAATATGGATGGCGTGACGTGCGTACCGATTGAAGAGACAGATGTCTCGGCACTCGTCGGGTTTGCGAAGCGTGAAGGAATCGACTGGACGATTGTCGGTCCGGAATCGGCCCTGATGGCCGGCGTCGTCGATGCGTTTCAAGCAGAAGGACAACGCATCTTCGGGCCGTCGAAAGCGGCAGCACTTTTGGAAGGCAGTAAAGCCTTCGCCAAAGAAGTGATGCGCGAAGCCGATATTCCGACAGCGGGATATGACACGTTCACCGACGCTGCGTCGGCGTTACGCCATCTCGATTTGTCGGAAGCCCCGCTCGTCGTCAAAGCAGACGGGCTCGCTGCCGGCAAGGGCGTGACCGTCGCGTTCACACTCGATGAGGCGCGGGCAGCGATTCACGACATCTTCGACACCGATAAGTTCGGGGACCAGTCCCGTGTCGTCATCGAAGAGTATTTGGACGGGGAAGAGTTCTCGCTCATGGCGTTCGTCTCAGGCGAGCACGTCATCCCGATGATCACGTCTCAAGATCACAAACGTGCTTTTGACGGCGACAAAGGACCGAACACGGGCGGCATGGGGGCATACAGTCCGATGCCTCATCTCGACGATGCCGTGTATGCGGAAGCGGTCGAGCGCGTGCTCTTCCCGCTCGCGCGGACGATGGTCGAGCGAGGCACCCCGTTCGAAGGATTCTTGTATGCGGGTCTCATCTTGACGGCGGACGGTCCGAAAGTAATCGAGTTCAATGCACGGTTCGGCGATCCCGAGACCGAGGTCATTCTCCCGAACTTGGCATCCCCGCTCCTCGACGTCATCGAGGCGGTTGTGGACCAGAAACCGTATCCGATTGAATGGGTGGACGGCTATACGATTGGCGTCGTCGTCGCGGCAGAAGGGTATCCGGAGCGAGCGACGACTGGGCAAGTATTGTCAGGCTTCGGTGACTTTGGAGACGACGTGCTCGTATTTCATGCGGGCACGACCCGTGACGGGGCGGACATCGTCGGCAACGGGGGGCGTCTGTTCGTGCTGACGTCAACGAAACCGACCTTGCTCGAAGCGAAACATGCCGTCTATACGGCACTCGAACAACTTGATTTGCCACAGACGTTCTACCGTCGAGACATCGGGGGACGGGCATTGGCACGTATTTTTTAAAGGATGGGTCAACCCGTCCTTTTTTTCATGCGAAAAGAAGGGAATTCACACTTCCTGCTCTACAATTATGGAGTAGATTGAAGGAAGAAGGTGGTCGACGTGCGCATTCGGACGAAGCTCATGATTGCGGTGGCCGTGAATATAGTCGTGTTTGTCGGAGTCATCTTTTTTGGGGTCCGTCCTTATTTTATCGAGAAAAGCATGGAACAAGATCGGCAGACGGTCGAGAGTCAAGTCGCGAGCGTGTCCGAAACGCTCGCCAATCGAAAGCATACGCTCGAGCGCACACTCGTCGACTGGGCCGTCTGGAATGATACGTATACGTTCGTTCAAAAACGGAACGCATCCTATGTTCAAAGTAACATTAGCGAGGAATCGCTTGAAAACTTGAGCGTCAACGCTATCGTCTATTTGGACCGGGACGGAGAAGCGTTCTACTCGTCGTTTCGTTCAGCGGGGACGACATTATCGACAGCCGATCAACAAGCGCTCATCAAGGCGGTCACTTCCCGCTTGAGCAATCAGCAAGATACGCAAAACGGTGTCTATGCGAGTGACTTTGGTCCGACGCTGTACGTCAGTCACCCGATTTTACGGAGTGACAGGAGCGGTCCGAGTCAAGGGACGCTCGTCATGCTCGAGTTCGTCGACGCGGCGTTCGTAGCGGATATGAGCGCTCAGACGAAAATTCCGTTAAGCATTCAACCCGCACGTCAAAATCAGACGGTCATCATGGATGGCGACGCCGGGACCGATGTCGTGATTCCGCTTGGCACCGTGTTTCAACAGTCCGATTTCGAAGTGATGTTCACCGTCGAACAAACGCATTATCAAAAT
Source organism: Exiguobacterium sp. J17977 (assembly GCF_018616375.1). Lineage (GTDB taxonomy): Bacteria > Bacillota > Bacilli > Exiguobacteriales > Exiguobacteriaceae > Exiguobacterium > Exiguobacterium mexicanum. The sequence goes on from NZ_JAEQBB010000006.1 coordinate 14,205, forward strand.
ACGGTGGCGATGTTGCGGCTCGGAATGATTGCCCTCGTCGTCCTCGGGCTCGGTCTCTTTTTCTCGTTGCTATGGACGATTCACCGTGTCGTGATTCGGCGTCTCATGGAAATCGTCAGCGAGTTGAAAGTGATCACGCTCGAACGGGACAGCCGACTCCGGCTCAGTCGTGACGCGAACAGCCACGATGAGATTGAACAGATGGCGACGAGCATGAATGAAGTGCTCGCGGCACTCGAAGACACACGCGCCGAAGTGATTGATCGGGCGTTCCGTGACGCGTTGACATTGCTCCCGAATCGGCTCGCGCTCGAGGACTACTTTTCGAACGTGCGCGGCAAGCAAGATCAAATCGGTGTGCTCGGTTTGGACTTGGACGACTTTCGGCGCATCAACGACCAGTACGGACACCGGACGGGGGATGCCGTCCTGATTTATATCGCTTCCCGGCTTAACTTTTATAAAGAAGATGGATTTGTTGCCCGTATCGGGGCCGACGAGTTCATGTTCGTCCATCCAGACTGGACGCTCGAACAATTGCAACCGGTCGCCCGGCGGTTGACCAAAGACTTGAAAGACTGGGCCGAGGTCAACGGGGTGAAGGGGATGGCTGTGACGATCGGAATCGACGTGTTCACTTGCGCCGAACCGAACCATACGTACGAGATTATGATGGGCCGGCTCGATGTCGTCATTCATGAGGCGAAACTGTCCGGGAAGAATCGGGTGCTCACATTCCAAGAAATCGAGGACGGGAGTCACTATTTACAGACGCTCGAGATGGAGCGCGATCTTCGACATGCCCTCGAACATGATGAGTTCGAACTGTATTACCAGCCGATCGTGTCACCGCGCCCGTTTGCCGTACGTGGCGTCGAGGCGCTCGTTCGGTGGAACCATCCGACGAAAGGTCAAATCTCACCGGGACTGTTCATCCCGGTTGCCGAACAGCTCGGTCTCATCTCTGATTTGGGCCGGTGGGTACTCGAACAGGCCGTCCGCGAGATGAAAGACCAAGTGACGCACCATCACTTGTTCCTCTCGATTAACGTGTCGAAGCGCCAAATCGCCGACGGGTCGTTTTTAGCTTCATTGGAACGCGTGTTGACGAGTTCGGGATTTGATCCCCACTGTCTCCATGTCGAGATCACCGAGAGCGAAGTCGGCGGCAATTTATATGAACTACAACAGTTCATTCAAGCGCTCAAGGCCATCGGTGTCAAAATCTCGCTCGATGACTTCGGAGTAGGAACGTCGTCGCTGTCGTTTTTACAGTCGCTCCAACTCGACTTGATTAAAATCGACCAGAACTTCGTCAAAGGGATTCCGGAGAACACGTTCGACCGGGCGTTGCTCGAGGGATTATACCAGACGTTCCAGACGCTCGGGCTCGATATCGTCACCGAAGGGGTCGAACGTCCGGAACAGCTTGCTTTCGTGCTTGAGCACAGCAGCTCGCTCATTCAAGGCTATCATTACAGCAAGCCCGTTCCGCTCGCCCAACTCGAGCATTATTTGAAAAAGACGGTCACGATGTACGATTGGTGAAGGCGTCTCCCTCGGGAGGCGTCTTTATTTGTGTGAATTTCATGTGAATTCCGTTACAATGGGCAACATAGCTTGCGAGCCTTTCAGAGAAAAGGTAAACTTGAACCAGACGAAAGAAAACGCTTACAAAATTATTGTCTGATAATAATGGCGAGGCGATAAAGGGAGGATTGGGTTCGATGCCACCAAAACGATCGGCGCGGGCACCGTGGTCTAAAGCGATGATTCGGTCACAATTAGAAGTCGTGAGCCAAGTCAGACCACCTTCGCTCGTATTGACGAATGCCACATACTTAAACATGTACGTGAAGCAGTGGAAACAAGCAAACATATGGATTGAGCATGACCGAATCGTCTATGTCGGACCAGATGTACCGAAAGCGGCCGTCGAGACGGTGGACGTGTCAGGAAAATACATCGTACCGGGCTATATCGAGCCGCACGCGCATCCATTCCAACTTTATAATCCGGCGACGCTGTCGAAGTATGCAGGCGAGCGGGGGACGACAACGCTCGTGAATGACAACATGCTTCTTTTTTTACAAAATAAGGAGCAAGCGTTTGCGCAACTGGAAGCGATGCAACAACTTCCGACGAGCACATACTGGTGGGCGCGTCTCGATACGCAGACCGAACTCGACCGCGATAGTGTCCTCGTCGACTCTGAGCGGATTCACGCCTGGTTCAATCACCCAGACGTCATCATGGCCGGAGAATTGACGGCCTGGCCGCGGACGTTGAAAGGCGATGACGAGATGCTGCAGTGGATGCTTGATGCGGAGACGTGCGGGCTCCCGGTCGAAGGCCACTTCCCAGGTGCCTCGGCGAAGACGTTGACGAAGATGGCGCTGATGGGTGTTCACAGCGACCATGAAGCGATGACGGCCGAAGAAGCGCTCTGCCGGCTTGAACACGGTTATACGACGACGCTCCGTCATTCCTCAATCCGTCCCGACCTCCCGGGCATCATCCGTGGTCTGCTCGACGCCGGACTCGAGGCGTTCGACCATGTGATGGTCACGACGGATGGATCGACGCCAGGATTTTATCAAGACGGGCTCCAAGACGCGCTCGTGAAAATCATGATTGAAGCGGGATTGCCTCCAATTGAAGCATACCGCATCGTCTCGTTGAACGTGGCGCGACACTTCGGGCTCGATCACGTCCTCGGTTCGATTGCGCCGGGACGCATCGCCCATCTCAATATTCTTGATGCGATTGATGAGCCACGTCCGACCGCTGTCATTGCTAAAGGGCAATGGATTTATCGGGACGGGACGTCCGAATTTCCGAACGAGCTCGTCGATGCAGCGCTTGCTTTGATGCCGTCAACGAACGTCGACATCGAACTGACGCCGAACGACTTATCATTCAGCATGCCGGTCGGGCTCGATATGGTCAACTCGGTCATCATGAAACTGTTCAAAATCTCGCATGATACCGGCCAAGATGAGTTGCCGCGCGATGGGGACGAGTCGTTCCTCATGCTGCTCGACAAAGAAGGGAAATGGCGCCTCAATACGGTATTGAAAGGATTCGCCAACGACTTCGGGGGGCTTGTCAGCTCGTATTCGATTAGCGGCGACTATTTAATTCTCGGAAAATGTAAACACGACATGATGATGGCGTTTGAGCGGATGAAAGAACTTGGCGGCGGCATCGTCCTCGTCGATCGCGGTGAAATCGTCGCGGAAATCCCGCTCCCGCTCTGTGGCATGACGTCGAAGGAACCGGTCGAACAACTGATTGTCCAAGAAGAAGTGCTGCGGGCCGAGCTACTCGCACGCGGGTACAAGTTCGAAGATCCGATTTATACACTCTTATTCTTGGCGTCGACGCACTTGCCATACGTCCGGGCCACACCGCTCGGGATTTACGAAGTGATGAAGAAACAAATACTATTTCCGGCGATTTTACGATGAACAGTTGAGTCCGAGCCGGTCGTGCTTTAGAATGATAAAGAAGTACGATGAGAGAGGATGCTTGCGGATGCAACTCGATAAATTACGAGGACGAGAGCTCGATCAGCTGTTTGAGGCGATTTTGAAGCTCGATACACTCGAAGATTGTTATCAACTATTTGAAGATTTAGCGACCGTGAACGAAGTACAGGCGCTCGCCCAACGGCTTGAAGTGGCCCGCCAAATTCGTGAAGGTAGCACCTATCATAAAATTGAAGAAGCGACAGGTGCTTCGACAGCCACCATCTCCCGCGTCAAGCGTTGCTTGAACTACGGGTCTGGCGGTTATGACCTTGCCCTTGAACGTCTACAACAATCAGAAGGTGACTCGTAAGAGTCATCTTGTTTTTGATGGGAGAGGAGGGGCGAGATGCAAGACAAGTTTATGAAACGAAATGTACAGCTGTTCTTTCGAAACCTGACGCCGGTCCAGACACTCGTGTTGATTTATAGTGCGGCGGTCGTGTTATCGGTTATTTTGCTCGCCTTACCGATTGCGCGACAGCCAGGTGTCACGATCACGTTCACCGATCTCGTCTTCTTCGCGGTCAGCTGTGTCAGCGTCACCGGCTTGACGCCAATCGTCGTGACGGAGACGTTCTCGACGTTCGGGCTGTTCATCATCCTGTTCATCGTTCAAGTGAGCGGGGTCGGTCTGATCAGTTTGCACGTCATCATGTGGATTTTGCTCGGAAAGCGGATCGGCTTTCGCGAGCGTCAGCTGATTTTACGGGACCAAAACCAGACGTCGATGTCTGGAATCGTAAAATACATTGCGGAAATCGTCATCACGGTTATCACGATTGAAGCGATCGGGGCGATTATGCTCGGGGTCCATTACTTAAATTACTTTGATACGGCCAGCGAGGCGTTCCTGCAAGGCCTGTTCGGTTCGGTCAGTGCGACGACGAACGCCGGGTTCGATATCACCGGCAGCTCGCTCGCGCCGTTCCGGGAAGACCCGTTCGTCATCTTTACGCAAATCGCGCTCATGACCGGTGGTGCCATCGGCTTCCCGGTCCTCGTCGAGATTCGCACTTATTTAACGAACCGAATTATGCGGAAACGTGAAAAATTCCCGCGCCGCTTCTCGTTATTCACGAAACTGACGGTATCGACGTTCTTCGGATTGATCGCGGTCGGGACCGTCGGCTTGTTTCTATTTGAGTACAATAATGCGTTCAAAGGTTTACCGCTCTGGCTCGCGCTCTCGGATTCGTTATTCCAGTCCGTGACGACGCGAAACGGGGGCTTGACGACGGTCGATGTCAACTTGTTCTCGGAAGGCAGTATGTTATTGTTATCGATTCTAATGTTCATCGGGGCGTCCCCGTCCTCGGTCGGTGGGGGGATTCGGACGACGACGTTCGCCGTCGCCGTGCTCGGGGTCATCGCGTTCATTCGCGGGGACTCGTCCATCAAAGTGTTCGGACGCGAGATTGTGCTCGAAGATATTTGGAAAGCTTTCGTCATCATCACCGTGTCGCTCGCCGTCTTGCTCACCGGGGTCATGGTGCTCACCTTCTTTGAAGACGCATCGCTCACCCGTATTTTGTTCGAGGCGTGCTCGGCGTTCGGGACGACCGGCTTGTCGGTCGGTCTGTCGGCAGAGTTCAGTAACGTCGGCAAATGGGTGCTCACGATCCTCATGTTCATCGGTCGAATCGGTGTCATCGCCTTCATTTTGATTTTGCAGCGGAGACAGCCGAAACGAATGTACAACTATCCGAAAGAATCAATCATCTTAGGCTAAGGAGCTCAGGTCATGAAGGCTTTTTGGATCAATTTTGGTTACGTGTTTGCCGTCCCGGTCTTGCCGTTCATCGCGGTCGTGAACGGAACGGCGCTCTGTTCGCCCGATTCACCGTTACTCGAGATTCCGGTGCTCGGCTTCTTTTTGGCCAATCCACTCTGGTTCATCCCGGTATACGGACTGTTCGCACTCGTCGTCGCCAAATGGATGACGGCCCGCGAACAAAAGACGCACGCCAGACGTGCTTGAGACTTGCCGCGGCAAGTCTTTTTTTGTTCAACAGATGCAAGCGAGGAGAAAAATCGCTACACTAGAGAAGGTATCGAATGGGAGGGAAGCCGAATGGATTTTCAATCGTGGCGCCACGTGTTTAAACTAGATCCGAATAAACCGCTCGATGATTCGGCGCTCGCGGCACTCATCCGTTCGGGCACGGACGCTTTCCTCATCGGCGGGACGGACGGGGTCGACGCCGAGAACACGTTCGCGCTCTATACTCGTCTCGAAGGATGCGGCATTCCGCTCGCGCTCGAGATGAGCCATCCCGAGCAGGTGATTCGTGGCTTCGACCACTATTTCATTCCGACCGTGTTGAACGCGGGTCACGTGGACTGGGTCATCGGTCATCAAATGAAGGCGTTTGAACGATACGGACACTTGTTTCATGCGGATGTGACCGGCCAAGGCTATATCGTCTTGAATCCGGATGCGAAAGTGGCCCATGTGACCGAGGCGAAGACCAATCTGTCCATCGAGGCGACGATTGCCTATGCCGAAGCGGGGCATCGCTTGTTCCGCCTGCCGTCCTTGTATGTGGAGTATAGCGGCACGTTCGGATCGGTCGAGCTCGTCCAAGAAGTACGGCTGGCCGTGCCGGACGCCCATCTATTTTATGGGGGTGGCATCACCGGATATGAGTCGGCTCGGATGATGGCCGAGCACGTGGATACGATTGTCGTCGGCAATGTGATTTATGACAATTTCGAAGGAGCGCTTGCGACTGTCGCGGCACTCCGATAAAATAAGAACAAATGTTTGGATGGAGAAAGGAAACGATTATGTATAACTTGAGTGAAGAATTAGTCAAAGGCATGAACCCTCCGCAAGCGGAGGCGGTCAAATATACGGACGGCCCGCTGCTCATCATGGCAGGGGCGGGGTCTGGGAAAACACGTGTCTTGACGCATCGCGTCGCCTACTTGATGGCGTCGAAACAAATCGCACCGTGGAACATTCTCGCCATTACGTTCACGAACAAAGCGGCGCGCGAGATGAAAGACCGGATCGCCCGCCTCGTCGGTGGCGTCGCGGATGATATTTGGATTTCGACGTTCCACTCGATGTGCGTCCGGATTTTACGCCGTGACATCGATCGCATCCGTTATGATCGGAACTTCTCGATTCTCGACTCGTCCGATCAATTGACGGCCATCAAGCAAGTACTCAAAGAGCTGAACCTTGACCCGAAAAAATATGAGCCGCGGACGCTGCTCGGCATGATCTCGAACCATAAGAACGAGCTCCGCACGCCGCAAGATGCGGCCGCACTCGTCGGCAACAACCCGTACGAGAAAGTCATCTCGGACGTCTACACGGCGTATGAGAAGAAATTGAAGCAGAACAACGTGCTCGACTTTGACGACTTGATCATGAAGGCGATTCAGTTGTTCCAAGAAGCGCCGGACGTGCTCGCATTCTACCAGAAGAAATTCCAATACATCCACGTCGACGAGTATCAAGATACGAACCGGGCCCAATACACGCTCGTCAAGTTACTTGCGCAGGCGCATGAGAACTTGTGTGTCGTCGGTGACTCGGATCAGTCGATTTATCGCTGGCGCGGCGCCGATATCGCCAACATCTTGACGTTCGAGAAAGATTATCCGAGCGCGCACGTCATCTTGCTCGAACAAAACTATCGGTCGACGAAACGGATTTTGGAAGCGGCGAACGGCGTCATTCAAAACAACTCGGGTCGAAAAGACAAGCAGCTCTGGACCGAGAACGTTGAAGGCGAGAAGCTCCTCCTTCACGTCGCCTCGGACGACCGGGATGAAGCGTTCTTCATCATCAATCAGATGAAAGAGCTTCGCCAAGAAGGCATCGATTACGGCGAGATGGCCGTCCTGTACCGGACGAATGCCCAATCACGCGGACTCGAGGAAATGCTGCTCAAGTCGAACATCCCGTATAAGATGGTCGGCGGGACGAAGTTCTATGAGCGAAAAGAAATCAAGGACGTCTTGGCGTATTTGCGCTTAATCGCCAACCCGGACGAGGACATCTCGTTCGTCCGTGTCGTCAACGAACCGAAACGCGGCATCGGTGCCGCGACGGTCGACAAACTCGGCGACTTCGCCGGGATGCAAGGCGTGTCGCTCATGGAAGCGATTCGCGACATCGAGCTGTCGGGCATTGCGCCGCGCACAGCGACGAAGCTCGCCGAGTTCCGACAATTGATGGTCGACTTGCGTCAAATGGCTGACTACTTGTCCATCTCGGAGTTGATTGAAGAAGTGTTGAAGAAGTCAGGCTACGAAGAGATGCTCAAAATCGAGAAGACGCTCGAAGCCGAGAGCCGCCTCGAGAACTTGCAAGAATTCCTCTCGGTCGCCCAAAACTTCGAGAAAGAGAGTGACGAGCAGACGCTCGTCGCCTTCCTCACCGATTTGACGCTCGTCTCGGATCTCGATTCGCTCGAAGAAGTCGACGAGTTGCACCAAGTCACGCTCATGACGCTGCACTCGGCCAAAGGACTCGAGTTCCCGGTCGTCTTCTTGATTGGGATGGAAGAAGGGTTGTTCCCGCACAGCCGCGCGTTGAACGACCCGGAGGAGATGGAAGAAGAACGCCGTCTCGCCTACGTCGGCATCACGCGGGCCGAAAAACGTCTCTATTTGACGCGGGCCCAGTCGCGCATGTTGTATGGACGTTTCCAAAACAACCCGGAGTCGCGCTTCTTGCACGAGTTGCCAGAGACGCTCTTGGAGCGCTCAGGCAAAGCGAAGAAGCCGATGCCATGGAATCCGGTCGAGTCACCAGGGAAACTTCCCGTGAACGGCTTCAGTTCGAAACCTAAACCGAAACTCGCCCAGTCGTCCGGCGCCGAATCGATCGGTTGGAATGTCGGGGACAAGGCCAATCATAAAAAGTGGGGACAAGGCACGGTCGTTCAGACGCGTGGTGAAGGCGATCAGCTCGAACTCGATATCGCTTTCCCGGCCGTCGGCATCAAGCGCCTGCTCGCCAAGTTTGCCCCAATTGAAAAAGCGTGAGGTGATCATATGGAGATGGCAGAACGCGTTGAAGCGATTCGTCAAAAGTTAAATCAATACGGGTATGAATATTATGTGCTCGACCGACCGAGTGTCCCGGATGCGGAATACGACCGTCTCATGAACGAATTGATTGAAATCGAGACGGACTATCCGGAACTCCGGAGTCCGGACTCCCCGACGCAACGGGTCGGCGGCGTCCCGCTCGATGCGTTCGTCAAAGTGACGCACGACACACCGATGCTGTCGCTCGGGAACGTCTTCTCCAAAGAAGAACTCGTCGAATGGGTCGAACGGATTGAGAAAGATCTCGGCTACAGTCCGCTGTTCGTCGCCGAGCTTAAGTTTGACGGACTCGCCGTGTCGCTGAAATACGAAGAGGGACGGTTCGTCCGTGGCGCGACGCGCGGGGATGGGACGACCGGGGAGGACATCACGCAAAACTTGAAGACGATTCGCTCGATTCCGCTCCGGTTGAATGAGGACGTCACGTTCGAGGTGCGCGGTGAGGCGTACATGCCGAAACGGTCGTTCGAACATTTGAACGACGAGCGGGAACGCCTCGGCGAACCGCTATTCGCCAACCCACGCAATGCGGCGGCAGGTTCGCTCCGGCAGCTCGACTCGAAAATCGCGGCGTCGCGGAACTTGGCGTTCTTCGCCTATGGGCTCGTCTCGACGGACGATCTCGTCGCTTCGCATGACGAGTCGCTCGAATATTTGCGCCGTCTCGGGATTGCCGTCAGCCAAGAATACACGACGTGTCATACGGCTGATGAGTTATGGGACTATATTGAAACGTATGTGACGAAGCGGTCCGAATTGCCGTACGAGATTGACGGCATCGTCATCAAAGTCGCAGCTTACGAAGAGCAAGAACAGCTCGGCTTCACGGCGAAGAGTCCGCGTTGGGCCGTCGCCTATAAGTTCCCGGCCGAGGAAGTCGTGACGACGATTGAAGACGTCGACTTCAGTGTCGGACGGACCGGGAAAGTCACGCCGCGCGCGCGCTTTGCACCAGTCTCGGTCGCCGGTTCGACCGTGACATATGCGACGCTCCATAATGAGGACTTCATTGTAGAGAAGGACCTTCACATCGGAGACCGCGTCGTCATCAAGAAAGCCGGGGACGTCATCCCGGCCGTCGTCTCGGCGCTCGTCAGTGAGCGGACCGGGGAGGAGACGGAAATCGTCTTCCCGACGCATTGTCCAGCTTGTGAATCTGAACTCGTCCGGTTAGAAGGCGAGGCGGACCATCGCTGCGTCAATCCAGAATGCCCGGCTCAACTGCTCGAAGGGCTGATTCATTTCGTATCGCGCCCGGCGATGAATATCGATGGGCTCGGCGAGAAAGTGATTACGCAACTTCATGCGTCTGACCTCGTCCATAACGTGGCCGACCTGTATCGTCTCGACCGGGATGCGTTGCTCGCGCTCGACCGGATGGGCGAGACGTCGGTGACGAATCTGCTCGCGGCGATTGAACAATCGAAACAGAATTCGCTCGAGCGTGTCTTGTTCGCGCTCGGTATCCGCCTCGTCGGCCAAAAAGCGGCCGTGTTGATTGCGGAACGGTTCGAGACGATGGAAGCGGTCATGGAGGCATCGGTCGACGAATTGACGTCCATCGATGGCATCGGTACGAAGATGGCTGAATCGATCGTCTTATACTTCGAGAAGCCGGAAGCGCGTGACCTCGTCCGTGACCTCGGAGCGGCAGGTGTCAATTTGACGTTCAAAGGTGCGAAACGACCGGTCGACGCCGATGCGCCACTCGCCGGAAAGACGGTCGTCTTGACCGGGAAACTGCATGAGATGACGCGTGGCGAAGCCGGGAAGCAACTCGAACTGCTCGGTGCGAGCGTCACGGGCAGCGTCAGCAAGAACACCGACCTCCTCGTCGCTGGCGAGAAGGCAGGCTCGAAACTGACGAAAGCCGAGTCGCTCGGCATCGAAGTGTGGGATGAGGCGGCATTGCTCGCCTTCTTAGCCGACCAATCGTGAATGCGGTCCTCCTGAGGGAGGGCCTTTTTTTCATTGACCTGATTTTTAAACGTTTCCGGTCGTGGGCAGGTTCGCACCGTCAACGGACGGGTAATGATTAGTATCTACAAATACTTTTCGACACCAAGATCCTACACCACGACTCGCGCACACTCATCCTCCATCCCTCTCCCGTGCCGGAGCGTGTCATCGCAGACGTTCGTCACACCTTAGAGGAGGGGACCATCATGCTACGCACCAACCGACGTTTCATCGCATTCATCACATTCGTCCTCGTATTGATTGGCATGTGGGCACCGCATGGAAGTTACGCGAACACGACGGTGACACCAACGCCAATTTATGCACTAATTGATTTGAGCCCCGAAGAAATCGAAGCGTACGATGACGCGAGCCTCATCTACGCGGACGTCACATATTACGGGGCACGTGAGACGTCAACGATTTGGCGGTTCATGATTGACGCGACCGAGGTCGACGTGACGACAATCGATCAAGTCACCTTGTATGACAGTGCCGGTGTTCCTTATTCATTTCCGGGCGCCGTCTATGCGTTCCAGCTAGAGGAACTTACAGGCGAGTCGAGCGAACCGGGTGATGACGGGACGGAGATCGTTCCGGACGTCGACATACCGGTCGAGCCTCCGCTCGTTGAACCGGAGCCATCACCAGAACAACCTGTCACAGAAGAAGTGAACGCACCCTCCGCCACTCCAGCAGTTGCCATCGACCAATTGGTGCTCGGTGCCGACGGACCGATCGAGCGTGTGTTAGGCGGGGATTTAGTGACGTATCGGCTCATCATCGATGTGACGGGCGCTCCGATTGAGAACTTGTCGGTGACCGATACCGTGCCCGAAGCGTTGACCGTCGTCGCCGATTCGGTCGAGGTGCTCGGTCCGGAAGGTTCGGTCGCTCCGACGACCGTGAGCGGACCACCAGCGTTCAATTGGACGTTCCCGACGATGGCGGTCGGGACGACGACGATTCAGTTCGACACGTTCGCACCAGACGTGACAAGTGAGACGGTCGTGACGAATACGTTCTGTATCGGCGTCGAAGATGAGACCGTTCCGCCAGCCTGTACGGAGGCGACCGTCACGGTCGTACCGAACGAGACGATTGGCCTTGAGGTCGGAAAAGAGGCAAACATCGACCAAGCCGTCGTCGGTGGGATGATTCCATATACGTTCGTCATCGAGAACACAGGCGAGACGGCGCTCACCATCACATCGATTGAAGATGAGTTCTTTAGCGGCGATATCGATGCCAAGGCGGTCGAAACGTTCAACGCTAACGTCCGCGAGCGCTTATTGGCACTCGTCGGCGATGACGGGCTGCTCGCCGGGGAACGGGTCGAGACGACCGTCAACTTAGCGATTCCAAGCGATTACGATTGGACGAACGCCCCTGAAATCGGGAACGTGTTCCGCGTCGCGGCGACCGATGCGTACGGTCGGGTCATCGATGCCGAGAGCCAACAAATCGTCTTATTGAATCAAGCCGACTTCACCGTCACGAAGACGGCACGTCCCGAGACGGTGCACCCTGGTGAGACGATTCGCTATACGTATACAATCACGAACACGTCGAACGTCACCTTGTACTTCGTCGACGTCCTCGACGAATGGACGAGCGGGGCGTTGACGACGAAAGAACAGCGCGAGACGACCGAGACGCTCCGAGACGGCATGCGTGCCTTGGCTGAAGTCGAGAACGGGCTCGTCCCCGGCGAAGAAGTCGTTCTCGAGATGGAGAAAGTACTCTTGCCATCTTATGATGTACGGGCCGGTGCGGTGCTTACGAACCGGACGACGTTCACGTTCGAAGTCAATCGTGAGGCGCGCGTGTCGCGGACGGTCGAGGCGACCGTGCATGTGAAACAAAACATCCCGAAACCGGACAACGATGACCGAGATGACCAAGATGAATCGGTCTATGTGCCTGAACCGACGACGCCGGTGACGCCAGACCAGGCGACCCTCCCGATGACCGGCACGACCAAAACGTGGGGAACGGTACTCGGACTCGTCTTGATTGTATTCGGCCTCTTGTTCTTGACGCATCGCCGCCGCCCATCCACGAAAGCGTGACACGGACACCCTTCAACCGGGCGTTGAAGGGTGTTTTGCTGTGAATTGGCACTGATTCCGCTTCGACACTTTTTTCAACGGGTGATTTTGTTATAATGGACGAAGTGCAACGAAACGAATCATTAAAGGAGTTCAGACATAGATGAAATGGAAACAGATACTCATCCCAGCTCTCGCCGCGACGGTTTTTCTCGGCGGTTGCTCTATGAAAATCCCGATGGGGGAAGAAGAGGCCACACCGACAGGCGAAGAGACGGCAGCCGAAGGGGTCACGCAAGCGATTCAAGCGCGTGATTCGTATTACCAGATGGTCATTCCATTTAAACCGGCTGCGGCCCGAGGATTGGCGCAACGTCAAGTCAGCTCATCGCTCGAGCTCGAAGAAGTGGAGCTCGGCCTCATGCGCCATTCGACCGGCGCGTTCGATCCCGAGAAATACGCCTATCAAGAAGGGCAGCTATTGACGAGTGAAGATGTATCACGTCTGCTTGGCCGTAAAGACAAGGCGTCGGAAGGTCTCGTCCCGCTCAACCCGGCGTATGCGAACGGGACGGCCGAGGTGGCCGAGGAGCAGTTCGTCGAGGCGAATAAACAATCACCGCTTTATTTGGCGTCGCTCGTCGAACAAAACTATATGACGAAAACGGATAGTGGGTATCAACTCGGCGGTGTATCGTTCGCCTTGATTTTGAATCAAGAGTACGTGTTCCAAGCGCCGAACTTCGGTCCGACCTATACGGAAAAGTTGGACGAAAAGAAAGTCATCGCTGAAGGAGAACGGATGGCGAATGAACTCGTCGCCCAGTTGCGGAAACGTGAAGACTTTAAAGACCTCGATATTAACGTCGCCTTGTATATGAAAGCGCCGCAAGGTTCACCGACACCAGGGAACTATATCAAATCGGCATTCGTCGGCTCAGCCAATGAAGTGGCGGCGAACGATTGGACTGCCATCGATGAGACGTATTATTACTTCCCGTCCGCCACGGCGACGACCGAAGTCCGCGACGATGCCCAAAAGTTCTCCCTCTTCAGCGACCGCATCGCCGATGTGTTCCCGGATTTCAGCGGGATGATCGGGAAAGGCTTCTATCAAAACGGCGAGTTGTCACGAATCGAAATCGACATCCCGATCCAGTTTTATAGCCGGGCCGAGCTCGTCGGGTTCACTCAGCACGTCGTCGGTCTGCTCGAGAATCGGTGGGAGTACAACCGGAACGTACCGGTCCGCATCAACGTCACCTCGCTCGGTGGCCAACAAGAAGTGACAATCGTGTTCGAAGAAGGCATGGACAGTCCGAGAGTATATTTCTAATCGTAAGAAGGCATCGTGATGAAACGAATGCCTTCTTTTTTTCGTATGTGAAGTAACGAGGAAATTCTTTGACCTTCTTTGACCAAATCGGTAGAATAGACTTAACAGAATCGGGAAAGAAATAGGTGAGGTGAAACGAGATGGCAAAAAACTATTATGACGTCCTTGGCGTGCCGAAACAGGCGTCCGACCAAGACATTAAACGAGCATATCGAAAACTGGCAAAACAATACCATCCGGACGTGAACAAAGATCCGGGCGCACAGGACAAGTTCAAAGCGATCCAAGAAGCGTTCGACGTGCTGAGCGATCCCGATAAGAAAGCGAACTATGATCGCTATGGCAGTCCAGAAGGACCGACGTTCGGCGGAGGATCTTACGGCGGCGATGGCTACGGGGAAGGATCGGCCCAGTTCGAAGACTTGTTCCGCCAATTCGGCGGCGGGTCACGGACGACGTCGCGGACGTTCGGGTTCGAGGACATGTTTGGTAGTTTCTTCAACCAAGCGGTCGAAGAGGACCTCGATGAGACGGTCCGTGTCAACGTCCCCCTCAGTCAATTGACGTCTGATTCCAAAGTGAGTCTGCGTCTCCAGACGGGAACGGTCAACGTGAAAATCCCGCAAGGCGCCCACGAAGGACAAAAGTTACGGCTTAAAGGCAAGAGCAGCAAGGTCGGACAAGCGGGTGACCGCGGCGACGTGTACGTCGAGCTCCATTTCACCGATGATGAGACGTACCGTCGGGAAGGAACGAACGTCATCACCGTCAAACGGTTGCGCCCGCTCGCTTTCCTTGATGGCACCGAAGTCGTCGTGGCGACACTCGATGGCGGCCGGGTCAAACTGAAAGTGAAACCGGGGTCACGCCCAGGTCAACGGATGCGCATCCCGGGCCGTGGGTTCATGACCGCCTCGAAAGTCCGGTCAGATCTCTTTGTGCAACTCGAAGTCGATTTGCCACTAGACGCCGCCCACCGATCGGTTTACGAACAACTTGAACGCTGAGTCTAAGGAGGAAGCACAATGGATTTCAATCGATTTACTGATAAAGCACATGAAGGCATCGTCAGTTCGCAGGCACTTGCGAAACAGTATCACCATAGCGAGATGAACGAATGGCACGTCTTGGCATCGATGATTTCACAAACAGATGGCATCGCGCCGCTCCTACTGCAAAAAATGGAGTTGAGCGTCGCCGATATCGAGGCTGAGGTCGCGATGGCACTCAAGAACGCACCGAAGCTTCAGACACCGACGACACCAATGATTTCGGCTTCGCTGTTGAACGTGTTGACGACGGCGGAACGGGAAGCGACCGGTATGAGTGACGAGTACGTCTCGGTCGAGCACGTCCTGCTCGGCATCATTATGAATAAGAGCCAAGCGCAAAGCATGCTCGAGCGCAAAGGTGTGACCGAAGAGAAACTACGCGAGGCGCTCGTCGCCGTCCGCGGAAATCGGCGCATCACGTCGAAGTCGCCGGAAGCGACGTATGACGTCTTGACGAAGTATGGCCGCGACTTGATTCAAGAAGTGAAGACCGGCAAAATCGATCCCGTCATCGGGCGTGATAGCGAGATTCGGCGCGTCATCCGCATCTTGAGCCGGAAGACGAAAAACAATCCGGTTTTGATCGGGGAGCCGGGAGTCGGGAAGACGGCGATCGTCGAAGGGCTCGCCCAACGCATCGTTCGCGGTGACGTCCCGGAAAGCTTGAAAGATAAGACGATTTTCAGCCTCGATATGAGTTCGCTCGTCGCCGGGGCCAAATATCGTGGCGAGTTCGAAGAGCGACTGCAAGCTGTCTTGAACGAAGTGAAAGAAGCGGAAGGGAAAATCATCCTCTTCATCGATGAACTGCATACGATTGTCGGGGCCGGTAAGTCCGAAGGGGCGATGGATGCCGGGAACATGCTCAAACCGATGCTCGCACGCGGCGAACTCCACTGCATCGGCGCGACGACACTCGATGAGTATCGCCAATATATCGAGAAGGACCCGGCACTTGAGCGCCGCTTCCAACAAGTGCTCGTCGACGAACCGGACGTCGAGGACACGGTGTCGATTTTGCGTGGGTTGAAAGAACGCTTCGAGATTCACCACGGTGTCCGCATTCACGACAACGCGCTCGTCGCAGCCGCCGTCTTATCGAACCGCTATATCACCGACCGATTCATGCCGGACAAGGCGATTGACCTCGTCGACGAGTCGTGTGCGATGATTCGGACGGAGATGGAGTCGATGCCGGCCGAACTCGATGAACTCGTGCGCCGCGTCATGCAACTCGAGATCGAGGAGGCGGCCTTGAAAAAAGAAAGTGATGACGCCTCGAAGAAACGACTCGATGCGCTGCAACAAGAACTCGCCTCGATTCGTGAACAGTCGGACGCGCTCCGACTCCGCTGGGAGAACGAGAAAGAGTCGACGCACCGCGTGCAACACATCCGTGGTGACTTGGAAAAAGTGAAGCTCGAACTGCAAGAAGCTGAGAGTCGCTACGATTTGAACCGGGCCTCCGAGCTCAAATATGGCCGTATCCCGGAACTCGAGCGTGAACTTGCGGAAGCGGAACGGCTCGCCGGTTCGGTGACACGTGAACTCGTCCGCGAAGAAGTGACCGAGGAAGAGATTGCCGAGGTCGTCTCGAAATGGACGGGCATCCCCGTGACAAAATTGACCGAAGGAGAACGAGATAAGTTGCTCAACCTCGAGACGGTGCTCCATCAACGTGTCTTCGGACAAGACGATGCGATTCGCCTCGTCAGTGATGCCGTCATTCGGGCCCGGGCCGGCATTAAAGATCCGAACCGTCCGATTGGATCGTTCCTCTTCCTCGGGCCGACCGGTGTCGGGAAGACCGAGCTCGGGAAAGCACTCGCCGAGGCGATGTTCGACTCGGAAGACCATATCGTCCGTCTCGACATGAGCGAGTATATGGAAAAACACGCCGTGTCGCGTCTCGTCGGGGCGCCTCCAGGTTATATCGGCTATGAAGAGGGTGGCCAGTTGACGGAAGCAGTCCGCCGCAACCCGTACTCGGTGCTCCTGCTCGATGAGGTCGAGAAAGCACACGCCGATGTGTTCAACATCTTGCTGCAACTACTCGATGACGGGCGTTTGACCGATTCGCACGGCCGCGTCGTCGACTTCAAAAACACAATCGTCATCATGACATCGAACATCGGGGCCGACATCTTGCTCGAAGCGGCAAAAGATGGTGTCATCGATGAGGCGGAAGAACGCCAAGTCATCGAGCGGCTGCGCCGTCACTTCCGTCCCGAGTTTTTGAACCGGGTCGATGAGACGATTTTGTTCCATCCGCTCACCCGGGCTCAAATCGGCCAAATTGTCGAAAAAGCAGTCGCGCGCATGGGTAGTCGCTTGACGGCGCGCTCGATTCAAATCGAGATCACGGATGCCGCGAAAGTGTTCATCGCCGACGAGGCGTATGAGCCACAGTTCGGGGCCCGTCCAATCAACCGGTACGTACAACGGACGATTGAGACGAAACTCGCCCGTAGCATCCTCGCCGGAGACATCGAGGACGGCCAGACGGTCGTCATCGATGTCGAGAACGACGAGTTGACGCTTCGTCCCGCGACGGTGACGCATTAAACATTGAAAGAGCGCTGGCTGATGCCGGCGCTCTTTGTTTAGGAGACGGGTGAGGGTTGATAGATGCAGTATGGTTCTTCGGCCTTATAGTCGCCGGTGACGGCATAAGCTCGGGCCCGCGAGCCGCCGCAGACGTAACGATACTCGCAGTAGCCGCATTTTCCGTGATGAGTATCGGGATCGCGTAGTGATTTAAAAACCGGGTGGTGCCGATAAATATCGGCGAGCGGTGTCTGTTTCACGTTGCCGCACGTGATTGGTAAAAAGCCGGACGGCTGCACGTCGCCCGTATGCGAGATAAACACGAAACCGTTCCCGTCATTCGTGCCGCGGGGTGCTTTGGCGAGATCGTCATGCGGATGGCCGATGGGTGACAATCCAACTTGTTTTCGGTTCAAGTTTTCTTGCCGGGCGATGCGCCGATAAAACTGGGCTTCGGTCGTCGAGATGATGAATGGGACGTGTTCTTGCAAGGCGAACGCCCAGCGGAGCACATCTTCATGCCGTTCCGGGGAGATGGGCTGCAGGAGCGACCCGCGGCCGGTCGGAACGAGGAAGAACAGCGTCCACACCGACACCCCGAGCTCACCGACGAGTTTGGCGATTTCCGGGAGTTGATCGACGTTATATTCCGTGACCGTCGTATTGATTTGGAATGACATGCCTTCTTCCCGGAAGTAAGAGATACCGCGCAACGTCCGTTCGAAACTGCCGCGGGTACCCCGAAAATAGTCGTGCGACTTGGCGTCCGGACCGTCGAGCGAGAACGCCCAGCGCGTCAATCCGGCATCTTTCGCCCGTTTGACGGCGTCATGGGTCACGCGTGGCGTTGCCGATGGGGTCATCGATACGCGCATGCCGAGCGAGGCGGCGTATGCCGTCAACTCGAACAAGTCTTCGCGCATGAGCGGGTCGCCCCCGGTGAAGACGAGAATCGGATTGTCCATCGCATGTATGTCGCGGATGAGCGCCTTACCTTGGGCGGTGTCGAGTTCATCCGGATAACGATGGAACTGGGCCTCGGCCCGGCAATGGACGCAGGAAAGCGCACAGGCGCGTGTCACTTCCCAAATGACGATGAACGGATTCTCGTTGTAGTCGATTCGTTTCATACGGACACCGCCTGTCTTGCCATGATGCGTGTGACGGCTTGTTTGGCCGAGTCGACGCAGTC
This sequence comes from Exiguobacterium sp. J17977, assembly GCF_018616375.1. Classification (GTDB taxonomy): domain Bacteria; phylum Bacillota; class Bacilli; order Exiguobacteriales; family Exiguobacteriaceae; genus Exiguobacterium; species Exiguobacterium mexicanum. Next base: position 32,945 of record NZ_JAEQBB010000006.1, read on the forward strand.
GGGGAGACCGACGCCGTGTAAAATCGCCCCGCAAGCTTCGACGCCGTCGAGTGAGGACATCGTCTCCTCGAACGCGCGCACGTATTGTTTATGACCGACCTCATACTGCGGCATCGTGTCGACGTGACGCTCGACTCTCGTAAAGATCGGGGTACCGACGTGTTGAATTTTCCGAAGCTCACGGAGCGCGAAGTCGGCAATCGTGTCGTCGGATTCTGTCAACAGGTCGCGAACGAACGCGGAGCCGATGTAGACGCGTAACAGCGCCTTATTTTCGGGTGCTATATGCGGCCATTTCTTATGCATCCAGCTACAAGCGGTCAAGGCGTTGCCTTCGCCTTTGGCGATGACGTAGCCCGTCCCGTCGAGTGCCTCGACGTCTGTTGCCTCGAACGCTGCGAGCACAGTGATGGAAGACGTGCGTTTCAATGACGACAATCGTTCCGCTTCCGGGAGACCAAGGAGCGGGCCGAGTGCGTTCGGCGAGGTCGCTAACACGATGCCGTCAAACGACTCGACCGTTCCGTCCTCGAGCACCACTTCATGGGGACGGACGGCCGCGACCCGTGTCCCGAGACAGAGGCGGTCAATCGATGGACGGAGCGCCTCAATCAAGACACCGAGCCCTTGGCCGAGCGCTAGAAATTTCCCGGCCTCGCGCGATTTGACACCGGCTTGGACAGGAGGTGTCAATGCTTTCATACCGAGAATCAGGCTGCGTGTTTTCTGTTCAATCGTGATAAACTGAGGGAAAGTAGACTCGATGCTCATATCGTCGAGCGTGCCATTGTAAATCCCGGACAGGAGCGGTTCGATCATCGCCTCGACGATTTCCGACCCGAGCCGGGCCCGGAAAAACGTATCGAGCGAGATATCTGATCCCGCATAGACGCGGGGCAACACGAGGTCCATACCGGCCCGAAACTTGCCGCGCCACGTGAACAGATCCGTTTTGACCATCGGCCAGAACTTGGTCGGGATGCCCATGACCGAACCTGCGGGCATCTGTCGCAGTCGGTTTCGGACGTAAATGAACGAGGTCCCGGTCATCGACCGGACGAGATCGTCGTCAAGCCCAAGTTCGGTAATCAGCTCGGTCAATGTCGGCTTACGGGCCATATATCCGTCCGGCCCACATTCTAAGACGAAGCCGTCTCGATAAATGGTCTTGATTTTTCCGCCAATCCGGTCACTTGCTTCATACAATGTGACATGCGCTCCCGCCTGTTTCGCATAATACGCGGCAGCCATGCCAGTAATCCCTCCACCGATGATTGCAATCTTGTTCAATCCATTCACCCATTTCTATGTAGTATTCCTACTAACGGTACCGAGAATGTTGACGTAGACATAGGATAAGTCTCACACGGTTCTAGACAAATTCGTCACGATTGGAAGGAGGACCACCTATGGTTTGGTTCGGGATAACGGCGGCGGTTGTCGTCGTCGGCATCATCGCGTTCATCGTCTCGATGAATCGGCATGGCGAGAAGCTCGAAGGTGACGAGGACAGCCCGCCGGTCATATGGGCCGACGAGGAATGGTATAAGCCGGACAAGGAAGACGGTCCACTTGATGGTTAACCGTCTTCAAATATGTTAAGATGACCCGGGTAAAAACTATCGGACATGAGGTGATTGGATGAACGTATTGGAACAGCAGTTGGCGCATTTGGTCGACGAGTGTCGTCCGTACACAGCACAAGGAAAAGTCGCCGACTATATTCCGGAGCTCGCGCATGTACAAGATGATTTGCTCGGCGTGGCGATTTGCCTACCTGATGGTTCTTATATTCATGCGGGGGACGTCCATCATAAGTTCACGATTCAAAGCGTCTCGAAGGCGTTGACGCTCTGTTACGTCTTGATGGAGTTCGGAGAAGATTACGTGTTCTCGAAAGTCGGTATGGAACCGACGGGGGATGCGTTCAATTCGATTGCCAAACTTGAAGAGACGGTGCCATCGAAACCGCTCAATCCGATGATTAACGCCGGGGCGCTCGCGGTCACGAGCATGATTTTAGGGGACACGGCGGAGCTGAAAATCTATCAGTTCCGTCAATTTTTGGCGACGTTGCTCGATGTCTCGGTCGAGGAAGTCACGTATAACGAAAAAGTCGCCCGCTCGGAATACGAGACGACCGACTTGAACCGGGCCTTGCTCTATTTCATGCGTCATCACGGAATCGTCGAGGGCGATGTCGATGAGATTATCGATGTGTACACGAAACAGTGTGCCATCGAAATCGATTGTTTTGACTTAGCTCGCATCGGCCGGATTCTATCCGGTAACGGCGAAGACCCAGTCACCGGCGAAGAGTTGATTCCACGTCGTGTCGTCCGTATCGTCAAAGCCATCATGACGACGTGCGGCATGTACGATGCATCGGGTGAGTTTGCCGTCCGTGTCGGCCTGCCCGGAAAGAGCGGGGTGTCGGGTGCGATTCTCGCGACCGGTAAACACGAGCTCGGATTGAGTGATGTCGGCTTTGGTATTTTTGGGCCTGCCCTCGATTCAAAAGGGAACTCGATTGCTGGGATGAAGTTGCTCGAACTGCTCGTCGAACGCTACACGTCGCGCTAAAGCTTGATGGCGTCGACCGATTCGTCGAGCCGGGTGTGCAATTGCTGGACGACTTGTTCATAGTCGTCGGTCAAGGCGGCTGGCGGCGTGAAATCGGTCCAGCGCAACAACAGCTGATGCCGGTCATTCATATCACCAAGTTCGGTCTGGAGCCGCTTCAGGTTTTGAACTTGGTCTTTTGAGGCGCTCGGCTCATAGTTCAATAAGTACTCATTCAAATAGCGCTCCCGCTTCACGGCGAGCCGGACTTTGTGGAGGGTATCGAGCCGGTCGTTCCGTTTCGTCGCTGCGTGATGGGTCGCGATGCGCCGCTTGCGGTCGGCTTTGGCTTTATCGAGAAACACCGCCGCGTCTTGTTTGCGAAAGGCGCGGAACAGCTGCCCGCCAATGAAGCGACGGACTTGCTGGTCGAGCGAAGGCGTCATTTTTTCGGTCACACGCGCTTTCAACAGCGTGCGGTCCTTGGCCCGTTGTGTTTCGACATGCTCAACAAAAGCTTGATCGAGCTCGGTCTCGACGGCGAGCCCTTCAAGCAGGACGTCTCCGTCACGCACCGCACCGAGCGCCTCCATCAACTGCTTTAATTGACGATACGTCGAAGGCTTCGTGTCGTACAGTTGCATGAACGTCAATAGCTTGCGCAGATGGACCCGGGCTTGGTGGATATCTTCACTGTTTTGAAACGTGAGCGCCTCGGTCATATAATGATTGAACGTGTTCCACGTCTCTAATAGCTCATATTTTAATTTTTCCGCATTCCGTTGATTCATTCTAATTTTTCCTTTCTGAAATGAGATGAGGTTGTCCATGTATCAAACACATTCACTAAATGAAAAAATCAAACTGTTCTTCACCATCTTCTTCCCGATTTTGGTGACACAAGTGTCGTTTTACTTAATCAGCTTTTTTGACACGGTCATGTCGGGCCGGGCCGGCGCCGTCGATTTGGCGGGTGTCGGGGTCGGGTCGAGTTTATGGATGCCGGTCTATACGGGGTTGAGCGGGATTCTGCTCGCTGTTGCACCGATCGTCGCCCAGGCGCTCGGGGCCCGTAATATCCAGCAGATTCAACGGACGCTGTACCAAGGCGTATACTTAGCAATCGGTCTGAGCATCGCGACGCTCGTGCTCGGCTTTTGGCTCGTCCCGACGGCTGTCGACGGCATGGGACTGAGTGAGGAAGGGAAACGGATTGCCAAAGGGTATTTGCTCGCCCTCGGATTCGGGGTGTTGCCGATGTTCTTGTTCAACGTGCTACGCACGCTCATGGACTCACTCGGCAAAACGCGAATCTCGATGCTACTTATACTATTAGGGTTACCCATTAACGTCGGATTAAATTACATCTTCATCTTTGGAAAACTCGGCGTCCCGGCCTATGGCGGTGTCGGGGCGGGAATCGCCTCGGCCATCACATATTGGTTGCTCTTCTTTATGGCGTTCGCGTTCGTCCGGAACGGCAAGCCGTTCCTTGAATATCGCTTCTTGCGCTCGGTGGAACAGGTCTTCTGGCCAAGACAAAAAGAACTGCTCAAGCTCGGGACGCCGATCGGTCTCGCCATCTTTGCAGAAGTGAGCATCTTTGCCGCGGTGACGTTGCTCTTGAGTGAATACGGCGACAATATCGTCGCGGCCCACCAAGCGGCCATCAACTTCGCATCATTCGTCTACATGTTGCCGTTGTCCGCGTCGAGCGCGCTGACGATTGTCGTCGGCTATGAGCTCGGGGCCCGGCGGCTGAAGGATGCCGTACGCTATGCCAAAATCGGCATCGTCCTTTGTCTCGGTGTGTCATCGTTCTCGGGAGCGCTTCTGTTTTGGCAAAATGAACGGGTTGCGGCCATCTATACGAACGATGCGGCCGTCGTGGAACTCGCGGCCCACTTCATGATTTTTGCGGTCTTCTTCCAATTATCGGATGCGGTCGCCGCCCCGATTCAAGGGATTTTACGCGGCTTCAAGGACGTCAACGTGACGCTCATCTTGTCGCTCATCGCCTATTGGGTCATCGGCCTCCCGCTCGGCTATGCGCTTGCCGAACAGTTCGGGTTCGGACCGGACGGCTATTGGATCGGTTTGATTGCGGGTCTAGCGGCTGGAGCCGTGTTGCTGGTCATGCGTCTCATCCATATCGTCAAACGGTATGAGGCTCAACCGATTACGAACGAAACATCTTAACTGAGACAGGTTGACGCTACGGCGTCAGCCTGTTTGTTGTTTGAGGCAGAAACAGGATGGGCAAAGAACTGGGAAAATGGAGTTTGTTAGTTAGTAAAATTGGTCTATACAACTATACTGGTTTTTGATATGATAACGATGAAGCTACTTGAAGAAAGGTGGATGACCGATGATGGTGATCATCAATGCATATATCGTTTCGGGGGAAAACACGTGGGACCGAGGCTATATCCGGTTCGAGGGCACGACGATTGTGAACGTCGGTGCGATGGAGGACTATCAGGCAGGGACAGATTCAGAGATCGACGTGCGGGGGGCGCTCGTGACGCCAGGAATGATTGACGTCCACATCCACGGTGGTTATGACGTCGATACGATGGATGCGGAGGTGGACCGCTTACGTTACCTTGGCCACTCCATGTTCGCCGAAGGCGTGACGTCTTATTTTGCGACGACGATCACGCAGTCACCGGCTGCTATTACGAAGGCGCTGCAATCCGCCCGGACCGTTATCGAGGCGGGGGACACATCACTCGTCGGCATCCATTTAGAGGGACCGTTCGTCAACGTCGACAATGCGGGGGCGCAACCGGCCGAATATATTGTCGATCCTGATGCCAATCAGTTCCGCACGTGGCAACAAGAAGCGGGCGGTCACATTCGCCTCGTCACGTATGCCCCGGAACGTCCAGGCGCACGTGAGTTCGAACAGGCGATGCGGGAGACCGGGGCGATCGGGTCGACCGGACACACGAACGCCACGTTTGCCGAGAACAAGGAAGCGAACGTCAAGCACGGCACGCACTTATACAATCAGATGCGGGGGATTCATCATCGCGAGCCGGGAACGGTCGGCTATTGTCTACTGGAGCGGGACGTCATGGTCGAAATCATTCCGGACGGGATTCACAGCCGGCGCGAGATGGTCGATTTCGCCTATCGGATGAAAGGGGGGGACGGTCTCGTCGTCATCACAGATGCGATGCGTGCCAAAGGTCTTCCGGACGGCCGATATGAACTCGGGGGTCAACCGGTCATCGTCGAAGGCGGGGCGGCCCGGCTCGAAGCCGGGAACTTGGCAGGCAGCGTCTTGACGATGGACGAAGCGTTCCGAAACGTGCTCGCGTTCACGGGATGTACCGTGCAAGAAGCGGTGAAGATGACGTCTTTGAACCAAGCGCGTGAGTTCGGCTTGACGAACAAAGGGGCCATCGCGCCGGGCTTCGACGCCGATCTCGTCATTTGGGATGACGCGATGACGGTCGTGACGACGATTCATCAAGGGCAGGTCAGTTATTCGAAGGAGGGCATGCAATGAACATATTAGTAGCGAACACACCAACGGATGCGGAAGAAATCGCCTATACACTCATCAAAGAGCGGGTCGCCGGGAAGCGCGATTTCGTGCTCGGACTCGCGACGGGCAGTACACCGGTCGGGATGTATCAGATGTTCAAACGAGATCAACTCGACTGCAGTCACGTGACGAGCGTCAATCTAGATGAGTATATCGGGCTCGCACCGAGCCATCCGCAAAGCTATCATCACTTCATGGAAGAGAAGCTGTTCAATGACATCCCATTCAAACAGAGCCATCTGCCTCATGGCGACGCGGCCGACCCGGAAGCGGAAGCGGCCCGCTATGAACAGCTCGTCCGCTCGATTGGTGTCGACCTGCAATTGCTCGGTATCGGGGAGAACGGACATATCGCGTTCAATGAACCGGGAACGGCGCTCGATGCGAAGACGCATGTGACCGAACTGACCGAGTCGACGCGTGAAGCGAACCGCCGTTTCTTCGATTCGATTGAAGACGTACCGACGCAGGCCATCACGATGGGCCTCGACACGATCATGAACGCACGTGAAATCGTCCTCGTCGCCACGGGCAAGCGTAAAGCCGAAGCGGTCCATCATATGATTGAGAGCGTGCCGACGATTGACTGGCCGGCCTCCATCTTACAGGCGCATCCGAGTGTGACCATCGTGCTCGATGCCGAGGCGGCCTCGGCTTGTAGCGGTGTGTTACAGGCACGTGGCAGTGAAGCGGCCGAACGATTCTTTTCCATCCGAGCTTGACGACCTGGAGACAAGTGTCTCCAGGTTTTTTTCTCGTTAACTGTGGGAAATTGTATGGAAATGGATTTGTAATCAAAACGTTTTCGACAAAAGTCGAGGTTTCCTCTATAATAGGTGAAGCTCATATCATTCGATCGCGAAGGAGAAACTCATGAATTCAAGAACCCAAGCTCGTAGACGGCGCAAAGGCCCGTCTGCGTTTTATAAGCTGTTCAGCGCCCTTGTATTGATTGCCGTCATCGTTGGCTCAAGCATGTATGGAACAGCTTTTTATAAAGCGCATAACATGCTGTCAGGTACTCAAGTGACGCTTGAGGATGATCCGACTATCGAACCGACTCGATTTGATAAAGAGGATACCGAGAGCTTCCTCGTGCTCGGGACGGACTTGTCCCCGCAGAAGAAAGCGCGCGGCGAGTATGGTCGGTCTGACGTCATGATTGTCGTCATTCTGAACAAGAAAAACAAACAGACGACGATGCTCAGCATCCCGCGTGACTCGTACGTCAACATCGACTATACGGGCTTCAATATCCCGTACGGTAAGACGGGTCTCGATCAAGACAAAATCACGCACGCCTATTACTTCGGATCGATGGATGAATCGAACCCGAACAACGGTATGCGGATGGCGACGAACACGATTGAAGACTTGGTCGGCATCGACATCGACCACGTCGTCTCCCTCAACTTCCAAGGGTTCGTCGACTTCATCGATGCCGTCGGCGGGGTCGAAATCGACGTCCCGTTCTCGTCTGAACAGAAGAGTTACGACGCTTCACGCGAAGTTGTCCAAGTCGAAGCAGGGCTTCAGCAGTTATCGGGCGAAGAGGCACTCGCTTACGTCCGTAACCGCTATGACGACCCACGCGGAGACATCGGTCGCGGACAGCGTCAGATGGAAGTCATCAATGCCGTCCTTGACCAAGCGCTCGGCACGTCGCTCATCAACAACTACGACAAAGTGTTGAAGGCGGTCGGGGACAACATGCAGACGACGCTCGGTCCGAACGACTATATGCGTTTAATCGAGGACGTCGGCGCCCTCAACAACACGGTCCAATATCAGTTGACCGGTGAAGGGGCACGCGGTGTCGACGGTCATTTCTATTACTTCTTGAACGAGCCGTTGCTCGAAGAAGTCCGTTATCGCGTCCAACAGGCCGATGCCGGGAATGAAGTCGAGCCGATGACCGATACCGAGCTTGAGACGTATATGTACGACCCAGCCGGAATCACGTATGAAGCACAATAAAAAATGGTTTGCCGTCCGCGGCAAACCATTTTTTATGTGCGGTCCATGGCGACGGTGAACGAGTAGGCATCACCGCGGAACAAGGAACGGCTATACTCGAACATGTCCCCGTTCTCGAGATACGTCCGTTGGTCGATCAAGAGCACAGGGGCGTTCGGAGAAATCGTCAACAGCTTCGCTTCCTCCGGCCCTGCGCTCCGCGCCTCGAGCGTCTGGGTCGCGTTTTTTAGTCGAAGCCCGGACTGCTCGGCGAACTCGTAAATCGAACCGATGGCATCTGTCTCGGTCAAGTTCGGGAGTAAGGCGACCGGGATGTATGCTGTCTCGAGGGCGAGCACTTGCTCATCGGCGAGGCGTAGCCGTCGCATCTCATAGACGGGTGTGTCGAGCGCGACGCTCAATTTTTGAGCGATTTTGGCCGGGGCCGGAATCGTTTGGAACGACAACAGGCGGCTGAACGGACGCATGCCCCGATGTTTGATTTCTTCCGAGAAACTTGTCAATCCGGACAAGGCCATCGTGATTTTCTTGTTAGCGACGAACGTGCCTCGGCCTTTTTGGCGGCTCAAATAACCGGCGTTGACCAAGTTCGTGATGGCCTGGCGCACCGTCATCCGACTGACGTTATAGCGCTCGGAAAACTCCCGTTCGGATGGGATCGATTCACCCGGTTGAAGAATGCCGGCATCTATTTGTTGCTTTAAATAGGCTTCAATTTGATAATAAATAGGTAGCGGTGATTGTTTATCAATCTGTAACATGCATATCGCTCCTGACTGCTAAAGTAAGTGTTTCTTATTATAGACCAAATTAGACTAGTTGTCTGAACATATCCTACAGAAAAGGCGGCGATCAAGATGAAGCCATGGCAATTTGAAACGACGGTGACCGACGTTCGCACCGATGCACGCGGGACGTGGGTCGCGCTTGAATCCACATTGTTTTATGCGGAAGGCGGGGGCCAACCTCCGGACGTCGGCACACTCGACGGACAACCGGTTCTCGATGTGCAACGGGTCGAGGAGGATGTCTGGCATTTAGTCCAACAAGGGCTCGAACGTGGGACAATCGTGACAGGTATTGTCGATGAAGCGGTCCGTCGCGACCATTCGATTCAACATACGGCCCAGCACGTGTTGACGGCTTTATTGGAAGACGAATACGGCATTCAGACCCTCAGTTTCGGCATCGGACAAGAGGAGTCGTCGCTTGAAATCGGGACGGAGACGTTCGATTGGACTCAAATCGAGGTGTTGGAACGAGACGTGCAACGCATCATCTTCGAGAACCGTCCCGTCTCCACGTACGAACTCGCATCCTCAGAGGTTGAGGTCGCTCGGCTACGCAAACCGACCGACCGCACCGGGATGATCCGGATCGTCGACATCGACGGTCTCGATTACAATGCGTGTGGTGGGACACATGTCGAGGCGACCGGTCAACTTGGAATCGTTCATGTGACCTCGATGAAGAAAGTCCGCGGGAACGTCCGCCTGACATATGTTGCTGGTCACCGGGCCTTGTCCGCCATCCATTCGTCACGGACGGCGCTACGGACGATTCACCAAACGTTATCGACGACGAACGAGACGGTCGCGGCCCGTGTCCTCGAGGAACGAAACCTTCGCCTCGAGCGGGACAAAGAAGTGAAGGCGCTCGAGGCTCGCGTCGCGAAAGCGAAAGTCGCTGCCTTTTTGCAGGAAGACAATTACGTCATCGCCCATATCGGCAAGACGGAAGCGGAGACGTTGACGACGACAATCGTCGAACGCATCGCTGCGACGGGCCGCATCGCCGTCGGTGCCAATCACACGGGTCAAAAGCTATGGCTCATGCACGACGGGACGCATGACATCGCCATCGGCAAATTTTTAAAACGGACGCTCGACGACCTCGGCATCGGTCGTGGCGGCGGCAGTCATAAACAAGCCCAGGCCCGCTTCGAATCGGTCGTCGAGTTGGAACGCGCTACGGCAGAGATTGTGAAACGGCTTCAGGAAGGAATGGTCTCATGTTGAAGATTGAACACGGCACAGATGCCGAACTGATAGAACAGGCACGGGTCGTGCGTGCGACGGTGTTTATTCACGAACAAGGCATCGACCCCGAACTCGAGTATGATGAGCTCGACCCAGACTGCATCCATTTCGTCGGGACGGTGGGAGGTGAGCCGGTGACGACGGCGCGCCTGCGCCCAATCGGCGACGGGGTCGGAAAAGTCGAACGCGTCGCCACGCTCGCGATGGCGCGCGGCAACGGGTATGCGAAGGAAATCATGCTCGCCATTGAATCCGTCGCCCGGGCAAGCGGGTTACACGAGCTCAAACTTGGCGCCCAACTGACGGCGCTCCCGTTCTATGAGCGTCTTGGATACGAGGCGTACGGGGACGAATTTTTAGACGCGGATATCCCGCATCGGATGATGAAGAAGCCGTGGTGACTGTTTTTAGAAATTTTCCTTTTTTCTAAAAAAAGGTTGGCAAGCCGGGATGCTTTTGTTATAACTAAAACTAACAACTGACAGATAGAGGTTGCGAATGACATGAGTACGCTTGATCGAACGGACGCATTCCGGATCGAGCCGAAAGGGGAATTTCGCCGAAGTCGACGTTCGCATGCGTACGAACGAAGGCTGGGGTAGTCGTGAATAACGCCTACACTGCCATGGATGAAATGCCATGGAGCGCTATCTACGGAACGATTCTTTAATCGTTTTTCAACTGCGCGTACAAGCGGCAGACCGTAGGGAGAGTGCTTCCTACCGGTCTGCCGCTTTTTCTGTTGGTGGACATCATGAAAGTAGGGAACCTGATGACAACCGTATTGAAATTTGGAGGCAGCTCCGTTGCCACGATTGAACAAATCCAGGCCATTTCCGAATATTTACAGACTCGGGCCGCGGCCGGAGAAAAGCTCGTCGTCGTCGTCTCCGCGATGGGGAAAACGACTGACTCACTCTTGTCACTCGCCAAACAAATCACGGAACGCCCGATGATCCGTGAACTCGACCGCTTACTCGCGGTCGGTGAGGAGCAGACGATCAGTCTGCTCAGTATCGCCTTGAACTCTCGAGGCGTCGCCGCCATCTCGCTCACCGGCCAACAAGCTGGGATTGACACGATGGGCATTCACACGAAAAGTAAAATCAAGGCAATTCGCAAAGAAGTACTCGAAGAGAAGCTCCGGACGTATGATGTCGTCATCGTCGCCGGCTTCCAAGGCGTCAACGAGTTCGGTGATGTAACGACGCTCGGACGAGGCGGGTCAGATACGACCGCTGTCGCCTTAGCCGCCGTCCTCAGCAAACGTTGTGAAATTTACACGGACGTGGCCGGCGTCTATACGGCTGACCCGCGCATCCATAAAGAAGCACGCCGGTTAGATACCGTCTCATACGATGAGATGATGGAGATGAGCGCGCTCGGATCGAAAGTGATGGAGATGCGCAGCGTCGAACTCGCTAAAAAATTTGATGTGAACATCTTTGTAGGAAAGACGCTTGCGAGCGAAGGAGGAACATGGATCATGGATATGACACAGGCGATGGAACAAAAAGCGGTGACGAGCGTGAGCGTCGTGAAGAACGTGCTCAGCGTCTCAATCAAACATATTCCACACTCGGTGGCAGGAGTCGCCGACATTTTCGAGAAGTTGTCACAGCGTCATGTCAATATCGACATGATCAGTCAGACGGCGTTCGATGGAGAAGTGTTCTTGTCGTTCACCTGTCCGCTCGATGAAGAGGCGTTTCTTGAAGAAGCGCTCGCGGAACTGACTGAGACGTTCCCGCAAATCAAAATCGACCGTCATACCGAGCATGCCAAAATCTCGGTCGTCGGAATCGGCATGCGCGACGCAACGGGCGTCGCCGCCGAGCTGTTCGCCACGTTCCGTGAGAGCGGGATTCCATTCTATCAAGTCACGACATCTGAGATTAGCATCTCGTATACGATTAACGAACAAGACGTCGAAGCAGCCGTCGCGGCCATCGCGACACGCTTCAAGTTATAAGGAGGACGCCACATGTATAACGTAGCCGTCGTCGGTGCGACCGGTGCCGTCGGCCAAAAGATGATTGACGTATTGACCGAGTATGAATTTCCAATCAACGAATTGATGCTGTACGCATCGGCCCGTTCAGCCGGGAAGACCGTGAACGTGAACGGCAAGGACGTCGTCATCCGGGAACTATCAGATGCGATTTATGCCGATCCGATCGATATCGCGCTCTTCTCAGCCGGTGGGAGCATCAGTGAACAATATGCGCCTCGCCTGAGCGAACAAGGTGTCATCGTCATCGACAACTCGAGTGCATTCCGGATGCAGGCGGACATCCCGCTCATCGTACCGGAAGTGAACCGTGTCGAACTGAGCCCGGACAAGACGCTCATCGCCAACCCGAACTGTTCGACGATTCAATCGGTCGTCGCGCTCGCACCACTCGTGGAAGTATACGGATTGACGCGTGTTGCCTATACGTCGTATCAAGCCGTCTCCGGCTCGGGCCAAAAAGGGATTGAGGACTTGGAACGCGGAGCACGAGGCGAAGAGCCGAAGAACTATCCGTATCCGATTTTCGATAACGTCTTGCCACACATTGATGTGTTCTTAGAGAACGGTTATACGAAAGAAGAACAGAAAATGATTGAAGAGACACGCAAGATTTTAAACGCGCCGAACCTCGGTGTCACGGCGACTTGTGTCCGTGTCCCAGTCCGTAACAGCCACGCCGTCTCCATCACGGTCACACTCGACCGCGACGCGACGCTAGCCGAAGTGAAAGCCGTGCTCGCGGACGCGCCGGGAGTCGTCTTGATGGATAACCCGGGGGAACTCGTCTATCCGACACCGCTCGATGCGAACGGGACAGACGACGTCTACGTCGGTCGGATCCGTGTCGATGAGTCACAGCCGAACACGTTCCATCTCTGGTGTGTCGCTGATAATGTTCGCAAAGGCGCGGCGGCGAACGCCGTCCAAATCGCTCAATGCATGATTGGGCAGACTGCTACGAAATAAGGGGGAGATTATATGTTCACAGGAGTCGCAACCGCACTCGCTACACCGTTTCAAGCAGACGGTCAGTTAAATCTCACAGCATGGGAAGCGTTGATTGAAGATCAAATTAAAGAAGGTGTCAGCGGTCTCGTCATCGGGGGAACGACTGGTGAAGGCATGACCATCACGGACGACGAGTTCGAGACGCTTCTCGTCAAAGCGATTGAAGTCGCTGCCGGGCGTGCCGTCATCATTGCCGGGACCGGGTCGAACAATACGGCGCTCAGCATTCAAAAGACGAAACGGGCCGCCGAACTCGGAGCCGAGATGGCGATGGTCGTCACGCCTTATTACAACAAGTCGACGCAAGCGGGTCTGATCGCCCATTTTACAGCAATCGCCGACGCGTCACCGATTCCACTCATGCTCTACAACGTGCCGTCACGGACGGGCGTCGCCCTTGATCCGGCAACGGTCGGGGAACTCGCCGACCATCCACGCATCGCAGCGCTCAAGGAAGCGAGCGGGGATATCTCGGTGATGGCCCAAATGATGGCGCACGTACCGGAAGGGTTCCCGGTGTATTGTGGGAACGATGATCAAATCCTTCCTTATATGGCTTGGGGCGCCCAAGGTGTCGTCTCGGTCCTCTCGAACGTCTATCCAGGTGCGACGGTCGCTTTAGCTGAAGCGCTCCTCGCCGGAGATTTGGAGACGGCGCGCCGCTGGCAGCTCCGATTGCTTCCGGTCATCGACGAATTGTTTGCCGAAGTGAACCCGATTCCGGTCAAAGCAGCACTCAATGCACGCGGCTTTGAATTCGGGGCACCACGTCTCCCACTCGTCCCGATGAGCGCGACGGCCGAGGCCCGCCTCTTGTCGGCAATGGAGCAGTTCAATGAGGTGAGACAGTGAACTTACTCATCCACGGATATGGGGCGATGGGACAAATCGTCGAGGAAGTCGCCCGGACCCAAAACTTGAACGTCGCGGCCATCGTCTCGCCAGCCGGAGGGGATCATCCCGTCTCGCTTCAAGACGTCGAGGCCGAGGTCGATGTCGTCATCGACTTCTCGAACCCAGCACTGTTGGATGACGTGCTCGCGTTCGGGAAAGCCAAACAGATTCCGCTCGTCATCGCGACGACGGGCTTCTCGGAAGCAGAGCTCGCCAAAATTGAGGCGGCGTCTCAGGAGATTCCGATTTTCCAGTCGTATAATACGTCTTATGGGATCGCGCTCTTGAAACAGTTACTCGACCAACTCGTCCCGCTCACGCTCGGTTATGACATCGAAGTGATTGAGGCGCACCACCGTAAAAAAGTCGACGCACCGAGCGGGACGGCGGAATTGCTCGCTCGTGCCATCGAGGCGAAACGCGATGTGACACCGGTATATGACCGGACACCGCGTCGTGAAGCGCGCGCAGCCGATGAACTCGGCATGCACTCGGTACGCGGAGGGACGATTTTCGGTGAACATACCGTTCTGTTTGCCGGAGACGACGAAATGCTTGAGTTGAAACACACAGCCCTGTCCAAACGCGTCTTCGCGAACGGGGCACTCGCTGCGGCGGCGACGATTCTTGACCGCCCAGCCGGATTATACAATTTAACGAACCTATACGAGGAGGCCACTCATGTTACTCACAAACGCTTATGAAATCGCGCAATACATTAAAGATGCCAAGAAAGAAACGCCAGTCAAATTGTACGTCAACGGTCAATTGGCCGGCCTGACGATTGAAGATGCCAAAGCCTTCGGAACGGACGAGTCGAAACTTTTCCTCACGACGGCTGAACGTGCGGCTGCTTTCCTAGAAGCGAATGCTGCCGTCATCACGGACACGCACCTCGAATACGACCGCCGCAACAGTGCCGTACCGATGCTCGATACGACACAGTTGAACGCCCGCATCGAACCAGGTTCGTTCATTCGCGACCACGTTCAAATCGGGAATAACGTCGTCGTCATGATGGGTGCTGTCATCAATATCGGTGCCGTCATCGGTGACGGGTCAATGGTCGACATGAACGCGGTCATCGGTGCCCGCGGGACGCTCGGGAAAAACGTCCACCTTGGCGCTGGCGCTGTCGTGGCGGGTGTCCTTGAGCCACCTTCAAAAGACCCGGTCATCATCGAAGATGGGGTCATGGTCGGTGCGAACGCCGTCATCTTGGAAGGCGTCCGTATCGGTGAAAATGCCGTCGTCGCAGCAGGAAGTGTCGTCACACAAGACGTACCGCCAGGCGTCGTCGTCGCAGGTACACCAGCTCGCGTCATTAAGCAAAAAGATGAAAAAACCGCAGAAAAAACACAACTTGTTGATGACTTACGCTCCCTGTAACGTATAATAGACAGAAAATATCAAAAATGAATGGGAGAGTTGAACAATGGAACAGTATGGACAATGGATGTGGCAAGACGGGGCTTGGATCGAGCCGAGTGACGCGAACACGAGTATCATGACACACGCGATTCACTACGGTAGCGGGTTCTTTGAAGGGATTCGGGCATACCACACAGAGGAAGGCCCGGCCATCTTCCGACTCCGTGAACATTTGGAGCGACTCGTTCGTTCGTGTGCATACTATCACGTCGACTTGCCGTACACGGTCGATGAGCTCGAACAAGCGACGATCGAATTGATTGAACGCAACGGCTTCGAAGCCTGTTACATCCGCCCATTCGTTTTCCTCGGCACACCTTGGCAGGCACTCATGCCGACGCAGGAAACGAAAGTACACGTTGCCATCTCATGCTGGCCGCTCGGTGAATATTTCAGCAAGACGGTCGGGATCCGCGCGAAAGTCGCCTCGTATCGTCGCGTCTCTTCGACGATGATGCCGATGCAGGCGAAAGCGGCAGCGAACTATATGAACTCGCAACTCTTGAAAGGAGAAGCGGTCCGCGACGGGTATGACGAAGCGATCGCCCTCGACATGAACGGAAACGTCAGCGAGGCGAGCGTCGCCAACATCTTCCTCGTCAAAGGAAACAAAATTTTCACACCGTCACTCGATTGCTCGGTGCTCGACGGCATCACGCGTCAAACGGTGATCGAACTTGCCCGTGAGGAAGGGTTCGAGGTCATCGAACGCCACATCGGTCGTGACGAACTATATGTCGCAGATGAGATTTTCTTAACAGGAACGGCGGCTGAAGTGACGAGCGTCATCGAAATCGACAACATTTCGATTGGTGGCGGCGTCCAAACGGTCGCGACGAACATGCTCTCGCGTTACCGTGAGGCCGTGACGGGACAAATCGCGGGCCACCGTGATTGGGTCACGTTCGTCAAAGCCGGAGTCAAAGAATAAAGGAGTTTTTTGTATGGGAGTCACAATTGACTTGAATGCGATTCGCGAAAACAAACGTCGGATTGAAGCGCTTGGCCGACCAGTGTTCGCCGTCGTAAAAAACAACGCCTATAATTTAGGGATGGAGCCAGTTGTGACGACACTGTACGAAGAAGGGGTGCGTCACTTCATGGTGACGACGCTTGATGAGGCGAGCGAGGTCCGGGCATCAGCTCCGGAAGCGCGCGTCCTTGTCATGAACCCGGTATACGAGTGGACAGCCGTCCATCGTGACCACCTTGACGTCGCCATCGGTTCCTATGACTGGCTCGTCTCGCAACGGGACCGGCTCGACGGGGTCCGGCTTCACTTGAAGCTTGACGTCGGCATGAACCGTTTCGGTGCGAAGACGTTCCAAGAAGCCTTGGCCATCGTCGCCTTTTGCCAGGACGAAGGGCTCGACCTTGTCGGGTTATGTACACACTTCCCACTCGCGGACGCGGACAACGCCGAAATCGAGCACAGTGTGCACGTGGAACGGTTCGCCGACTGGTCGAATCGTCTCATGGAGCGGCATACGTTTGATATCGTGCATGCGGCCAACAGTGCGGCGACGCTTCAAGCGGATCCGCGTCTCGGGCATTGCACGCACGTCCGTGTCGGCATCTTTCTCTACGGCTACTCGTCGGTCGAACCGGTCGATTGGCTCATCCCGGCGTTTCGCTGGGAGACAGAAGTCGTCGCCGTGCACGACATCGAAGCCGGTGCCCACGTCGGTTATGGGACGGGTTACACGGCCGAGACGAAAGAACGTATCGCCGTGCTCTCGGTCGGCTATGGTGACGGACTCATGCGAGCCCGGCGCTTCTTACCTGCCCACATCGAAGGACGGGCCTATCCGTTCATCAGTAACATCTTCATGAGCCACAGTTTTTTACGCGTCGATGACACCGTACAAGTCGGAGATCGTGTGGAGCTATATGGCCATCTTACAAAAATCGATGACGTGACCCGCACCGGTCACGCCAATAACTCAGAACAATTATGCGCACGCTCATGGCGTGTCCCGCATCGCTTTGAAGGAGGCAATGTATGTACACCACCAACCAATCAGTTTGTATGATCGAAGGCGTGTCCGTCCGTGAACTTCAAGCGACGTACGGGACACCGCTCTACATCATGAGCGAGCCGGAACTCGAACGTCGCCTCGACCTTGTCCGGAACGCGTTCCTCGACAAGTATCCGAACACATACGCGCTGTACGCATCGAAAGCGATGTCGATTGCGGCCGTATACGATAAAGTGATCGCAGCGGGTCTAAGCATCGACGTCGTCTCGCGCGGCGAGATGTTCGTCGCGCTTCACGCCGGTGTCCCGGCCGACCGGATTCACGTCCACGGCTCGAACAAGACGGTGCAGGACATCACGTTCGCGCTCGAGAACGGCATCACCCACTTCACCATCGACAATATGCGTGAGATCGGGTTGTTGTCGGGTCTGGCCGCTGCGCAAGGGGTAGACGTCGATGTCTTGCTCCGCATCGTCCCACAAGTCGTCGGAGGCGCCCACGAGGCAATTCAGACGGGCGGGGTCGATACGAAGTTCGGCTTCCCGACCCATGACGACACGTATCTTGAAGCGATCAAGGCGACGCTCGCGGCAGAACGACTGCAACTGCGAGGCATCCATTGTCACGTCGGTTCGCAGATTCAAGAGCCGACGCTGTTCATCAACACGGTCAAGACGATGGTCAACTTCATCGAGACGATTCGTCAAGAGACGGGGTATACGGCCGACGTCTTGAATATCGGCGGCGGCTTCGGTGTCGCCTATCTCGAATCGGACGACCCGCTCGACTTCGCCGACACGATGACACAAGTGATGGACACGCTCGTCGCGGAAGTGGAACGCTTTGGCTTGCCGCTCCCGAAAATCGGCATCGAGCCGGGCCGCTGGCTCGTCGCCAACGCGGGTGCGACGCTGTATGAAGTCGGGACGGTGAAAGAAGTGAGCGGTGTCCGCACGTACGTCTCGGTCGACGGAGGGATGACGGATAACATACGTCCCGCCCTCTATGACGCCGAGTATGACGTCATCGCGGCGACCCGGATGGATGAGGCGAAGACACTCGAGGCGAAAATCGTCGGGGCGTGCTGTGAGTCGGGAGACATCATCTCGAACCGTTCGCTCATCCCGCCGGTCGAAGCCGGGGATCTCTTGCTCGTCAAAGCGACAGGGGCCTATAATTTCTCGATGGCGAGCAACTATAACCAGATGCTCCGTCCAGCCGTCGTCTTCGTGAAAGACGGGACACATCGTCTCGTCGTCCGCAGACAGACGCTCGAAGATTTGGTCGCCTGTGAGATTGTCGGACAATCGACGTAATACAAGGAGCGCATTCCTGAATCGGGGATGCGTTTTTTTTAGGGAGTCGTTCTTCTTCAAATGAGAAACGTTTTCAATTATGATAAAAGAGAAAATAGAGGGGGAAGTGACTTCAATGGAAAAGACAGCAGGACAACAATTGATTGAATCGCGGCGGACGATTCGCATGTTCACGGAAGGTGCGCTTGACACGTCAGAATTATATACGTTACTCACCTCGGCGCACCAAGCGCCGTTTCACAATAAGGTAGAACCATGGAACGTTTACTTGTTCAACGGAGACGGAAAAGATGTGTTATTGTCCGCGCTAGAGCCGGCGTTTCAAGATGGACCGGAATCGAAACGTGAAAAGATCGCCGGGCGGATCCGTAACGCGGCCGCATGTGTCTATGTGACGACGAAGGCGTTCGAGACGGAGAAAGATCGGAAGGATGCGTTACTTGCGACAGCGACGTTCATTCAAAACTTCCACTTGCTGTGTAGTGAGCGGGACATCGGTCTCGTCTGGCGGACCGGGGGCATCTTTGAGGATGCGCGTCTACAGGACATGATTGGGGCGGAAGGGGAGACGTTCGTCGGGTTGCTCCAACTCGGACGGTTCGAAGACGTGCCACCGAACAAGCGTCGTCAGTCGATTGACAGCTGCCTCACGATTTTTGAGTGAACAAAAAGGCCCGGGCGTAGGTGACTACGAACGGGCCTATATTTATAGGTCAATGAGACTGAGCGGTTCATAAGAGCGCTCAGTTTATTTTTTTAGCTTGCCTGCAAGCCAATCTTGAATGACATTCGTTGGAATCATTGTGTTCACGTTCCCCCAGATTAATTTTCTTCCTCTTTGTTATTATCCAATTGCAGTCGTTCCCAAACCTCGCGATGTGTACCTTGCAATGAATCATCGATGGAATCCTCGATATGCAGGCCATGGCTAGGGTTCACGGACGAGGCGTACAAGTCTAACATGAGTTCGGCATGGTTTGGATACATACAAATTGGCCCCTTTCGACACGTCGGCTTGACTACATCCTCAGTATACAAAGGAAACATAAAGAAAAATCGGGTGAATCGTTAACATTTTATGAATCTTGTAAACGCTTTCACAAACTTTGTGTGGATGTCAGTGGTTGACACGTCTGTTTATACTGCTCGGCCCGCTTCGCATATTTGTTGACGGTCCGTTCCATGATGAAGCGATCCTCGTCGTTTAGCGGACGGACGACTTTGGCCGGAACGCCCATGACCATGACACCTTCCGGGATTTGCATGTTCGGCGTGACGAGCGCCCCGGCGGCGATGAACGAGCCTTTCCCGATTTTGGCGCCGTCGAGGACGGTCGCATGCATGCCGATGAGACAGCCTTCCTCGATTTCACACCCATGAATCATCGCCATGTGTCCGATCGAGACACGGTCATGAATGATTGTCGGAGAACCTTCATATTGGTGCACCATCGAGCCGTCTTGGATGTTCACGTAAGAGCCGATGCGAATCGGTCCTTCATCACCTCGAATGACCGTATTGAACCAGACACCGGAATGGGCGCCGATCGTGACATCCCCGATGACATGGGACCCGGGTGCGAGAAATACGGTCTCGTCAACTTGCGGCGTCAATTCGCCTAATTTGTACTGCATATGTGTAACCCCTCTCAAACCGATATGCTTTCATTGTCGCATAAGTTGAAAAAGAAATTGCGCCTGAAAGATTATTCTTGTTAAGATAGTAAAAATACGTAGAAAAAAGGAGACACACAGATGGAGAAACAACATTTGATTGACATCGCGGCGAAGAAAAAGAAAGCAGCGGTCGTCTTTAAAGATGTGGCGGTCATCGACGTCTACAGTCGCGAGACGATTCGCACCGATGTCGCCATCGATGCGGGATATATCGTGGCCATCGGGGACGGCTACGAAGGGGAGACGGAATACCACGACCCGTCTTGGACGCTGGCACCATCCTTCATCGATTCCCACGTCCATATCGAGTCATCGATGGTTCCGCCTCACGAGTTCGCCAAAGCGGTCCTGCCGCTCGGCGTGACGACGGTCATCGCCGATCCGCACGAGATCGCGAACGTCAACGGGGCGCTCGGCATCGAGTATATGTTGGCGGATGCTGAAGGGTTGCCGCTCGACGTGCGCATGATGCTCCCGAGCTGTGTGCCAGCGACGCCGTTCGAGCACGCAGGAGCGAAGCTATACGCCGAGGACTTGGCACCATTCTTAGGAGATCCTGGGGTGCACGGTCTCGGTGAAGTGATGGACTATCCGTCCGTCGAGTCGGGAAGCCCAGATATGCTTCAAAAAATCGCCCAGACAGAACTCGCCGGAAAAGTCGTCGACGGCCATGCCTCGGGTCTCGGTCCGGATCAGTTGAACGTGTATCGCACGGCCGGTATCATGACCGATCATGAGTGCACGACGGCTGAAGAAGCGCTCGAACGGGTGCGCCGCGGTTTTTATGTTCAGATTCGAGAAGGGTCGGTCGCCCGTAACGTCGAGCAGGTCAGTTTGGCGATCACCGAAAGCAACGCCCACCGGTTCTTGTTCTGTACGGACGATAAGCATTTGGACGATCTCGTCGCCGAGGGTGGCATCGACTACAACATTCGCATGGCCATCAAACAAGGCGTCAAGCCAGAAACAGCTTACGCTGTCGCCAGCCTGCACGCGGCCGAGGCGTACGGGTTGAAAGAAGTAGGAGCTATCGCACCCGGCAAGAGAGCGAACTTTGTCATCTTGTCAGACGTCCAATCGGTAAAAATCGAAACCGTCTACGTGAACGGGGAAGTCGTCGCCAAGGCAGGCAAGGCGACGTTCGAGGCTGATGGGATTGAAGTGCCGAAACCGATGAAAGGTGAGCTCAAACTACCCGATTTGACTGCGGAGTCGTTCCGCTTGGCCGTGAAGGAAGAAGCGGTCGATGTGATTCAAGTGCTGCCGAACAGTCTCTTGACGAAACGGGAGCGGCTCGTCTTTCAACCGGACGCCTCGGGTGCTGATCTCACGCAAGATATCGCCACGCTCGCCGTCATCGAACGCCATCACGGGACGGGGCATATGGCGCTCGCACCGGTGACTGGTTTCGGCTTGAAGCGAGGGGCGCTCGCAGCCACGGTCGCGCATGACAGCCATAACCTCGTCATCGCCGGAGTGAGCCCGGACGATATGTTGCTTGCTGCCGAGACGCTTGAAAAAGTGGGCGGCGGGGTCGTCGCGGTGTCAGAAGGCAAGGTGCTGGCCGTCTTACCGCTTGAAATTGGTGGACTTATGACGAAACGTCCGTATGCGGAAGTGGCGGACGTGCTCGAACAGTTGAACGATGCGCTCGACGTCGTCGGGGCCCATCGTCACTTCAATCCGTATTTGACGATGTCGTTCCTGGCGCTTCCGGTCATCCCGGATTTGAAATTGACCGATATGGGACTATTCGACGTGACGACGTTCTCATTCATCGAGTCGTAAGTCAGTCTAACGTATGATTTTTGTTAAGAACGACCCGAAACGATTGAATGGCTCGGCTTAAGTTGGTATAGTTACGACAAGTTTCATCGGTAAATATGGAAAGGGGGGATATCACAGATGGAACAAGTTGCTTACAACCGGTCGTATGATGAACATGGGGATTTGATCAATTCTGTATATCGTACCTTCCAAGATCGATGTCAAGAATTGCCCGACGAGACGCGGACGAAACGGCGATTGCGTCACCTTATCTTCTTAACGATTAAAGAACATACGACGTCACACGCCGAGCGTTTTGTCTTATACCATTTCTTTAGTGATTTCTTTAAAGCGGTCGAGTCAGATGACCAAGCCGCACTCGCGGTATTGAAACAAATCATCCGAGATGAAAAAAACTATTGATTAGTCACTATGACCTATGATAATTTAGACGTAACTTTAAATGAATATTCGTGCTATCGATGAGGTAGAGGTGCGATGCTGATGAGTAAGTAGTCCGAGGATGACAACGGTGAAGACTACAGAAAGGCAAGATCGCCGAAGTGTAAAGTCATGTCTCTGACTTTGTGCTGGGCTGACGGGAAATACCCGTCAGACTGCCATACATATTTACGTATGGAGCGCTCCAAGTCGGCTAAGAAAGACGGAACATCCAGCGAGGGTGTCGGCTTTGTTGCCGATGCCCTCGCTTTGCGTTTTTTTAAGCATAGAGGGGCCTCATCTCTAACAAAAGAGGAGGAAATCACATGGTAGATTATTCAACTTCGGTACTTTCGCTCGTACCGGCTTTATTGGCCATCATCATGGCCATCACAACACGGAAAGTCATTCCGTCACTCGGTGTCGGGATTATTGCAGGGGTGTTATTGCTTCACAATTTCAACCCGCTCGAATCGATTCAATACTTGTGGTCGAACGTCATCGCCTTGTTCTGGGCTGACGGGGCCATTAACGAGTGGAACGTGCTCTTGATTGCGTTCCTGCTCTTGCTCGGGATTTTATCGTCCATCATCCAAACGTCGGGCGGCGCCCGCGCGTTCGGAGAATGGGCCGCTTCTAACGTCAAGACGGCCCGTGGTGCCCGCCTTGTCTCGTTCGGACTTGGGATTTTAATTTTCATCGACGATTACTTCAACAGTTTGGCCGTCGGGAACATCAGCCGACCGCTCACGGACCGGAAGAAAGTATCGCGTGCGAAACTCGCATACACAATCGATTCGACAGCCGCACCAGTCTGTGTCATCAGCCCGCTCTCAAGTTGGGGAGCATACATCATCGCCATCATCGCAGGGATCCTTGCGAAGTATTCGATTGACAGCTATTCATCGTTCTCGGCGTTCATTCAAATCATCCCGATGAACTTCTATGCCATCTTCGCGCTTCTCTTGACGGCGTACGTCGCCTACACGGGACTCGCCATCGGACCGATGCGTACGCATGAGTTACGTGCCCTTCAAGGCGAGCTCTACGATTCATCGAAAGGTGCGCCGATGGGGATGAGTGAAGACATTAAAGAACATGACGGTGGAAAAGTACGTGACTTGATTGTGCCGATTATCGTTCTAATCATCGCGACAGTTTCGGCCATGCTCTACACGGGCGGTCAGGCACTCGCAGCCGATGGCCAAAGCTTCTCATTGATTGGTGCGTTCGAATCGACGGACGTGACGCGTTCCCTCGTAACGGGTGCTGTCATCAGCTTGATTGTCGCACTCTTATTGTTAATTGGTCGCAAGATTCCTGCGAAAGACTACGGTCATGCGACATGGGCTGGCATTCGCGCCATGTGGCCAGCTGTGCTCATCTTGTTGTTTGCTTGGACGATTATCGCCGTCATCGGTGATATGAAGACTGGTGACTACTTGGCAAGTTTCGTCACAGATTCGATTGCTGCCTCTTACTTGCCGCTCATCTTGTTTGTGATCGCCGGTCTGATGGCGTTCTCGACAGGGACGAGCTGGGGGACGTTCGGTCTCATGCTTCCAATCGGAGCCGATTTGATTATGGCGGTTGAGCCGGAACTCTTGCTCCCGACACTTGCCGCGGTTCTCGCCGGAGCGGTGTTCGGAGACCACTGTTCACCAATCTCGGATACGACGATTCTCAGTTCGACGGGTGCTGGATCGCACCATATCGACCACGTGTTGACACAGTTGCCATACGCATTGATTGCGGCTGGTGTGTCGGCGGTCGGATATTTGGTGCTCGGGATCACAGGCTCGATGTGGGTCGGATTCTTCGCGGCACTTGCGACATTTGTCGTCTTGCTCGTCATCGCGCAAATCATTTCAAAACGCGGACGCGTACCAGCCGATATGCGAGCTGAACGTGAAGCGTAATCATTTCTAAGGGACGTCCCACAACTACGTGGGACGTCCCCTTTTTTGCGTCACAATGCCATAGCCCCAACAAACAAACCCTGCCGCAAGGAAGCGGCAGGGTTTATGGATTAGTTGACGTCCAACCATTTGAAGCTAGCGTCGGCTCCGAACGGATGGCGGTACATGTTTTCGATGTTTGAACGTTCAAGGTAAGCTTCACCTTTTTGGTAGATCGGTGCAATCGCGAAATCATCTTCGAGCAAGATGCGTTCTGCTTCTTGCATCGCTTCCCAACGTTTCATTTGGTCAGCTTCTTGTTTCGCGTCTTGAATCAACTTATCGTACTCATCGTTTGAGTAAGCCATCCGGTTGAACGGACCGTCTGTGACCCACATGTCGAGGTACGTCATTGGATCTTGATAGTCAGGACCCCAACCGGCAGCCGAGACGTCATAGTCGCCAGCGCCTTCAAGTTCAAGGAAGTTTTTGAACGGCTGTTGCTTGATGTTAAGTGTGAGGCCAGGAAGGTTCTTCTCGAGCTCACCTTTGATGTACTCGTTGACTTTCTTGAACGCTTCTTCGTCACGTGAGAGGAACTCGAGCTCGATCGTCTCGACACCGAGTTCGGCAAGACCTTTCTCCCATGCAGCTTTCGCCTCGTCGACGTTATAGCTTTGAAGGTCCGGATACTTCTCGCGGAAGTCAGCGCCATCTTCTGTGAACGTGAAGTCTTTCGCGACGATGAAGTTGGCCGGTTGTGAACCGTCTGTCAAGATGACGTCCGTCACACCTTGCTTATCGAAGCCTTTTGCGAGTGCCTCACGAATGTTGACGTTTTGGAGTGATTCGTTTTTCTGGTTGAAACGAAGGAAGTTGATTCGTGCGTCGGCACGTGTCTTGAATTCATCACTGTCTTGGAATTGTGGCACGAATTCAGATGACAAGAGTGTGTAATCGACTTCGCCCGATTCGAACAAGTTGACGCCTGTCGCGACTTCTTTGACGACCTTGACGTTAATCGTCTCCATCTTGACGTTTTCAGCATCCCAGTAGTCCGGGTTCTTTTTATAGACCCAGCCTTCATTGTCTTGCCAGCTATCTAACACGTATGGTCCGTTGTAGAGTGTCTTATCGACGGCTGTCGCGAACGACTCGCCTTGCTCTTCGACGAACTCTTGCTTTTGTGGCATGTACGTCGGGAAGCCTGTCAACCCGAGGAAGTAAGGAGCTGGTGCCTCCAATTGAACTTCGAGTGTCTTCTCATCGAGCGCTTTCGCACCGAGTGTATCCAGTTCTTCTTCTCCTGCAAGAATCTTGTTGGCGTTTTTCAAATCTTGAAGGATATACGCATACTCGGCACCTGTCTCAGGGTTGAGGGCGCGTTTCCATGAGTAGACGAAATCTTCAGCGGTGACCGGTGAACCGTCTGACCAGTTCGCGTCACGCAATTTGAAGGTATATGTAAGTCCGTCTTCTGAAATTTCTACGTCTTCAGCAATTCCCGGTACCGGTTGGTTGTTCTCGTCGAGACGATACAGTCCCTCAAAGACGTTGTTCGTTACGATGATTGACGTCGAGTCCGTTGTGAGCGTTGGATCGAGCTGTGGCAAATCCGTCGCCGAGACGAGCGTGATTTCCTTTTTCGCATCACTTGATGAAGAGCCGTCAGATGAATCCGTTGCGTCTTCGCCGCCGCCACATGCTGCTGTCGCAAGTAAAGCGACACCCGATAAAGCTAACCATTTCTTGTTGCGCATTGTGTTACCTCCCGAAAATTCTGATTGTTTCGAATATATTGCAATTAAACTACAAACAAGATGAATAGGCAATAAAATTTTTTTAATTATTCGAAAATATAAACATTAGTGAAACACCTATCTAAACGCCTTTGGTTTCAGTAGAATAAGGAAATCGTCGAATGATTATACATTATTGATGAATAGTTATTCGTCAGACGTCAACTTGCTTTGGAGGGTTTTTGAATGAAGTCACAGTCAGCCGGAATCGGCTTTTTTGGACTCGCTGCCATGGTCATCGGAACGATGATTGGCGGAGGGGCATTTAATTTACCGGGAGCGATGGCGCAAGGTGCCGGGGTCGGATCGGTGTTAATCGGTTGGACGATTACCGGCATCGGGATGGTCATGCTCGCGTTCGTGTTTCAATTTCTAGCCAATACACGTCCTGAACTCGAGGGCGGCATATACGCCTATGCGAAAGAAGGGTTCGGCAAGTTTGTCGGATTCAATAGTGGGTGGGGCTACTGGATGTCGGCGTGGATCGGGACGGTCGCCAACATCACGTTAATCTTCAGCACGCTCAGCTACTTCTTCCCGATTTTTTCGGCCGAACACCGGACGTTCCGCTTACTTATGAGTGCGGTCGTCATTTGGGGGCTGTTCTGGATTATCTCGCGCGGGATGAGAGAAGCGGCGCTGCTCAATATCGTCACGACGATCGCCAAACTCGTCCCCATCTTTTTGTTTATTGTCCTCATCTTGTTTGCGTTTCGAATCGATACGTTCCAAATCGACTTTTGGGGTCAATCTGGATTCAGTTGGTCACAAGTGTTTCCGCAAGTGAAGTCGACGATGCTCGTGACGCTTTGGGCGTTCGTCGGGATTGAAGGGGCGGTCGTCTTGTCATCACGTGCCCGCCACAAACGGGATGTCGGTCGTGCGACGGTGATCGGACTCGTCGGAACGCTCGTCATTTACATGATGATCTCGATTTTATCGTTCGGGGTCATGACCCAAGAACAACTCGCGGCGCTTTCGGAACCATCGATGGCGTACGTGCTCGAGGCCGTCGTCGGGCCGGTCGGAGCGACGATCATCAATATCGGGCTCCTCATCTCGCTCTCGGGTGCGTTGCTCGGATGGACGATTCTCGCGACGGAGATCTCTTATGTGGCAAGTCGCGATGGGGTGTTCCCGAAACTGTTCAATCGGCTCAATCGAAATGAGACGCCGGTGAGCGCGTTGTTCGTTACGCAAGTCTTTACGCAACTCGTCACAATCATCGCCCTGTTCTCGGAACAGACATACTTGGTGCTGTCGAGCATCGCCGGGATCGCAGCGCTCGTCCCATACTTATTTTCCGCCTTATTCGGTTGGAAAGAGGCACGACGGACCGGGGCGCATTCGATGCTCGTCATGTCGGGGATTGCGACCGTGTATGCCGCTTGGCTTCTTTATGCGTCAGGAGTCGAGTACATGCTCATCGCCATGATTTTGTACGCGCCGGGTGTGTTCGTCTTCATGCTCGCCGAGCGTGAACAGGGCCGACCGTACCTCAGCCGGTTGCAATATATGATTGCGGTCGTCATCCTGTTGGCAGCCACGTACGGCGTCTATGGATTATGGACGGCGACAATCAGCCTATAATAAAAAGTCATCGCACGTCGTGAGACGCGCGATGACTTTTTTAGTGGTTCTTTTCGGATAACAAGCGGACGACTTCAATCGGAGGCAGCGGCTTGGCGTACAGGAACCCTTGGAACGAGTCGCAAGCGGTTTGTTTCAAGTGATCGAGCATCTCCTGATCCTCGACGCCCTCGGCCACGACGTGCAAGTTCAGGCTCTTGCCGAGGTGGACGATGACATCGAGCAAGTGTGACTTCGACGCCAACCAATCATCGAGGAAGACTTTATCGATTTTTAGCTCGTCGACCGGGAACGACTTCAAGTATTGCAGGGACGAGAAGCCGGTCCCGAAGTCGTCGATGGATAAGCGATAATCGAGACGTTTGATTTGATCCATCCTGGCGATGATTTCGTCTGTCTGTTGCATGACGAGACTCTCGGTAATCTCGAGGATGATATCGGACGGATTCAAATTGAGCTGTTGCTTGATGTTGCGAAGCGTATTGATGAAGCTGTCGCTCCGGAATTGGTTCGGCGAAATGTTGACGGCCATCGATAACGGGTGATTGACGAGTTGTTGCCAGGCTTTCAACTGTTTGGCGGCCTCGAGAATGACCCAATTGTTGATTGGGACGATGAGCGCCATCTCCTCGGCGAGCGGGATGAACTCCGACGGCGGGATTTGGCCGAGCTCTTCATGGTGCCAACGGAGGAGTGCCTCGAAGCCGATGAGCGTGTCGGTCTTCAATTCATACTTAGGTTGATATTCTAAATAAAAATGTTTTTCTTCAAGCGCTTGATAAAGTGCCTTCTCGATATGGATTTGACGTGAGAACGCATCATCCATATCTTTCGTGACGAACTGAATCGTCCCGACACCGATTCGTTTGCCTTTGAACAGGGCGCTCTCGGCGCGTGTATATAGTTCTTCTAAGGAAGACGTCGCGGACGGATAGAAGACGCACCCGATGGAAATCGACACCATGATGGAGTGATGATAAATCCGGAACGGACGCTGCAGTTCATGTTGTAATTGACGTAGCAACTGGAACACTTCTTCTTTCGATTCCTCAAAGAAAATCAATCCGAACAAACCGCCCGACGGATGGAACATGACGCTCGTCTCCGGCATGAACTGTGCGGCGCGGTCCTTGATTTGAAGGAGCAACTCGTTGCCGACGCGTGAACCGAACGATTCATTGATAATTTTAAAGCGATCGATATCGAACAAGGCGACGTGCACCAAGCCGTCTCCTAAATCGACGTCCGTCAACACGTGGCCGTACTGACGGAGCCAGCCTTTTTTGTTCAAGAGTCCGGTCAAATCGTTATGGTACGCCAGGTAATTGACCTCTTGCTCGAGCCGTTTTTTATCCGAGACGTCGAAGCCGAAGGCGGTATACTGCACGACGTCGCCTTCTTCACTCAAAATCGGGACGACCGTCAAGTTGAGCCAACACATGTTCCGGACATGCCGCTCGGAACGGACAGGCATTTCACCGTTCCATATGCGGTCGGTCGTAAGTGCTTGAAGCACGTCCTCGGCAAGCGGGTGATTCTCAAATGACGGATGGATGAGCTCGAACCAGTTACGACCGATGAATTGATGATCGGGTGCGCCGATTAATCCGCAGAGCAATGGATTGATCTCGGTAATCTCGCCGTAGGCGTTGGTAGCCAGATAGTATGTCGATTTTTCAATCATCGCTTGGAAATGATGAAGCAGATTGAACTGTTCCGTACTGATGAGCGGCCCGAACCCTTTCGGCAGGAACGCAAGGAAGTAGCCCGCATAGTCATTGATGGAGAACGATTGCAAATAGGCAGTCGCATAGACGACTGATCCGTTTTTATGTTTGAACGGCGTCATCGCCGTCGTCGAGAACGGATATTGAAGGAGCATCGGTGACCAGGATTCGAGCGCATCCTGTAAGTGTTGGACAACAGGGAGTGGATGGTGAAGCACTTCGTCCCGTTCCCATCCGAACAGCGTTTCCGCATATTCGTTCCACAGCAGGACGTTGCCATCGAGATTGATGTAACAGCATGGGACAGATAAAGCATCGATAAACTCGTCAATCGGCAAATCACGCAATGAAGCCACATCGTTTCCTCCAATCTACATCAAATGAATCATATTCTACGTTCAGTGTACCTTATTTTGCCAAACCGAGGAATGGGCAAGTTGGTCGTTGTCAAAAGAAAGACGGTCATCATATACTGAAGGTGTAAGATAGTTTTTTGATAAGGGGGAAATCAAATGTCAAAGACACAAGACGTGATTGAATTGACAGAGAAATTCGGGGCGCACAACTATCATCCACTTCCAATCGTCATCTCGGAAGCGAAGGGGATCTGGGTGACAGACCCAGAGGGGAACCGCTACATGGATATGTTGAGCGCGTATTCGGCTGTCAACCAAGGCCATTGCCATCCGAAAATCATTCAAGCGCTCAAGGACCAAGCCGATAAAATCACGCTGACGTCACGTGCGTTTTACAATGATCAACTCGGTCGTTTCTACAAGAAAGTGGCAACGCTTACAAACAAAGAGATGGTGTTGCCGATGAACACAGGCGCGGAAGCGGTCGAGACGGCTGTCAAAGCGTCGCGTCGTTGGGCGTATGAAGTGAAACAAATTCCAGGTCAGGCGGAAATCATCGTCTGTTCGGGCAACTTCCACGGCCGGACGATGGCGGCGGTATCGATGTCGACGGAAGCGGAATATCAACGTGGATTCGGGCCATTACTGCCAGGATTCAAAGTCGTGCCGTACGGCGACATCGATGCGTTCGAGGCGGCCATCACTGAAAATACAGCGGCGTTCATCGTCGAACCGATTCAAGGTGAGGCCGGAATCATCATCCCACCGGCTGGGTACTTGAAACGAGCCAGTGAACTGTGCGAGCAGCATAACGTGTTGTTTGTGGCCGATGAGATTCAATCAGGGCTCGGTCGCTCGGGCAAATGGTTCGCCATCGAATGGGAAGATGTGGAACCGGATATGTATATTCTCGGAAAAGCGCTCGGGGGCGGCGTGTTCCCGGTATCATGTGTGGCGGCCAATGAGAACGTCTTGAGCGTCTTCAATCCAGGCTCACACGGTTCGACGTTCGGGGGGAACCCGCTCGCGGCGGCCGTGTCGATTGCCTCGCTCGAAGTGTTGGAAGAAGAGCAGTTGCCACAGCGTTCCCTCGAGCTCGGGACGTATTTCATGGACCGTTTGAAATCGATCGACAATCCGCTCATTAAAGATGTGCGCGGTCGCGGTCTGTTCATCGGGATCGAATTGACGGAAGCAGCCCGGCCTTATTGTGAGGCGCTCAAAGAACGTGGCTTGCTCTGCAAAGAGACACACGAGACGGTAATTCGATTGGCGCCACCGCTCGTCATCACGAAAGAGGAGCTCGATGAGGCGTTCGAGGCCATCTCGGCCGTGTTCGCACCAGCAGCTATTTCGTGATCAAGCATCGCTTGGTATAATGATTACAGACGTAACACCTGTCTCGCGACGTGCTCGCGGCAGGTGTTTTTTTGAAGGGAGGCCTGGCGATGCTATATGTATATGTCGGTTTGGCAGGAGCGCTAGGTGCCTTGGCGCGTTATGGGGTCGGGACGGGCATCGAGACGTTTTGGATCGGTATGTTTCCACTCGGGACGCTGCTCATCAATTTATCGGGCAGCTTTGTACTCGGTTGGCTGACACACTTCCTGTTTCGGTCCGGCCGTCTCTCGCCTAGCATCGTGACGGCGGTCGGGACAGGGTTCATTGGCTCGTTTACGACATTTTCGACGTTCAGCATAGAGACGATTGAATTGCTAGAGTCCGGCGCGCTCGGCATGGCCTTGCTCTATGTGACGCTCAGCCTCGTCCTTGGTCTGTTCAGTTCGTGGCTCGGATTTTGGTTAGGTCGGCGTCGGTTCAGGCGGGAAGGGGTGGCGCGATGACGATTCTCGTCATTATGGTAGGGGCGTTCTTCGGAGCGATGGCACGGTTTGGCATCGGTCAGCTCGTCAAAATATGGACAGCCTCCACGTTCCCGTGGGCAACGCTGTTCGTCAATGTGAGCGGTTCGTTTCTCCTCGGCTATTTGTATGCGTCGAGTGCCGGACCATCGCTCATGCTCGGGATCGGTGTCGGCTTTCTCGGCTCGTTCACGACGTTCTCGACGTTTAAGCTTGAAGTGATGCGATTCGTCGCCAAAGACTGGATTCGCTTCGGGGTGTATTTGCTTGCGACCTACGTACTCGGTCTGGTTGCGGCCTATCTCGGTTATCACTTGCCATGACAAATCCCTCGGAACACGTTTCCGAGGGATTGTTTTATTCGCTAAGTTGGAGTTTTTCAGCACAAGATGGGCACGTGTTCTCATAAGACTCGCACTGCTCATCCATCTGCTTCCCACACTCTTGACACGTCTTGTCCGGTAACTTCCGATAAAACTCGACGGAAGATTCAAGTCGGCTTGCCCATTCATTCATTGTAACTGCCCCCTTTAATTAAGTAACGTAGCTGTTATGTTGTTTTGATTGTATTATAACAGTGTCCAATAAGTCAATAATAATATATAACAGATTTATAAATCAGATTTTGCTAGAATGAGAGTATAGAAAATGAGGTGAGATGGATGAAGGCACCCCAATGCGAAACGATTGCCATTCAGAACGAGGACGTCGCGGTATTGCAACGAGCGTTGACCGATCTTGATGCGACACGGGTCAGCCGATTGTTTAAAGCGTTCGCCGATCCGACCCGACTGAAAGTGCTTTACGTGCTCACGCTCGAAGCGGAACTGTGCGTCTGTGACGTGGCGGCCGTGATTCAACATTCGAATGCCACGGCGTCCCATCACTTACGAACATTGCTTGAGCAAGGGCTCGTCAAATATCGAAAAGAAGGAAAGGTCGTCTATTATTCGCTCGATGACGACCACGTCCGGTTGCTCGTCGAGATTGCGATGGCCCACAGTGCCGAGCAAGATGAGACTGCATCAGACACATGAGGTCGACTGGAATTCCAGTCGACTTTTTTCCGGTTGTAATTGTGAATCAATCGCGTTACGATATATTCAAATGAACGTTTGAATATAAAAGAGGTGAACGAGATGCAACGAGATGTGTTACCCGTCAAAGGAATCACATGCACGAATTGTGCCGCCAAAATCGAGAAGCGTGTCAGTGAAGAGGATGGTGTCGCTGCTTGTCAAATCGACTTTGCGACGAGTCGAATGATGATTGATTGGAACGAGTCAATCGATCACACAGCGACGCTCCGTTCGATTGAGGCAACGATGGGACGGATTGAACCGGGTGCTCATTTTGTGAAAGACGAGACGGAAGCGCCGATGTCGAATCGCTTGTTATGGCGGTTCGGGATTGCATTCATATTCCTGCTCATCGGTTTGTATACCGATTCGCTCGTCATGTACGGGATTGCCTACGCGTTTGCAGGTTATGACGTCTTGTACGCCGCCATACGAAATATTTGGCATCGGGAATGGTTTGATGAAAAATTTTTAATGACGATTGCGACGGTTGGAGCGATTGCGATTTCGGAGTATCCGGAAGCCGTTGCCGTCATGCTGTTTTATCAACTCGGTGAGTATTTCCAAGCGAAAGCGGTCCACGCTTCACGCCGGTCGATTCAATCGCTATTGAATTTGAAACCGACCCTCGCACGCGTCCTAGTTGAAGGGCGAGAAGTTGAGCAACGACCTGAGGATGTGGCGGTCGGCTCCGTCATCATCGTGCGGGCTGGTGAACAAGTGCCAATGGATGGTCAGGTGTTACAAGGGGACAGCTCGCTGGATACGGCTTCGCTGACAGGAGAGTCATTGCCGCGCCAAGTCGGGCCTGGTGAAGACGTATTGGCCGGCATGATCAATCTCGACGGACGGCTCGAAGTTCGGGTCGAGCGACCGGCAGCAGAGTCGAGTCTTCAAAAGATGATTGCCCTCGTTGAACAAGCGAGTTTGAATAAGGCGAAGACGGAACAGATGATTACGCGATTGGCCAAAGTGTACACGCCGGTCGTCGTCATCTTAGCGGCTGCGGTCGCGTTTGTTCCGCCGCTGGTTGTCGGGAATTTGGAGGAGTGGGTGTACCGGGCTTTAATCTTCCTCGTCATTAGTTGTCCGTGTGCCTTAGTGATCTCAATTCCGCTCGGTTATTTCGGTGGAATCGGTGCGGGCTCGCGCCGTGGCATTTTAGTGAAAGGCGGCGAGTATTTGGACGTCCTCGCTGAAGTCAAGACGGTCATCTTTGATAAGACCGGCACGCTCACGACGGGGCGGTTTGAAGTGACGGATCTCGTGACGAACGGTGAACTGTCGACGGACGAGTTGCTCCAACTTGCGGGCCGAGTCGAAATGGCTTCGACGCATCCGCTTGCAAAAGCAATCGTCGAGCAAGCCGGGCCGGTCGTACCGTTCTCAACAATCCAAGAAGAGCCAGGTTACGGACTGATGGCTGTAGACGGTGAAAACCGCATTTACGTCGGTAGTGCCCGCTATATGAAAAAGTTGAATTTCTCGGTCCCTGGAGAGACATCGGGGACGGTGGTACATGTCGTGAAAAATGATTGTTGGCTCGGACGAATCGAGTTGAGAGACGAAGTGAAGGTGGATGCGGAACAGGCGGTTCGTGCGTTGAAACAGTACGGGTATCGGACAGTCATGCTTACGGGTGATCGGCACGAAGTCGCAAATGCCGTCGGTTTGGCGGTTGGCATCGATGAGGTGCATAGCGAGTTGCTTCCGCATCAAAAAGTAACGGAGGTCGAGCGGTTGGCGACAACCGGTAAGGTCGCTTTTGTCGGTGACGGCTTGAATGATGCGGCTGCACTGGCGCGTGCTGATGTCGGACTCGTGATGGGTGGTGTCGGAAGTGATACTGCGGTCGCTGCAGCTGACCTTGTACTTATGAATGATGCTCCACACGATGTTGTGGCGGCGATTGATTTGAGCAAACGGACGCGACGAATCGTCTGGCAAAACATCACGTTCGCGTTCGGGATGAAGGCGCTCTTCCTCTTGCTCGGTGCATTCGGACTCGCCTCGATGTGGGAAGCCGTGTTTGCCGATGTCGGGGTCGCCTTACTCGCCATCGGGAACGCCGCCCGATTGATTCGCGCTAAATAAAAAAACCTCGAGCAGGCTCGAGGTCGGGAACCGACTCATTGGGGTCGGTTCTTTTTTCGTGTTTTGAAAATCAAAAATAAAATGACGAGGATGGCGGCGCTGAGAAGGATGGCGATGGACGTGAGCGCTTGCATCAGCACATCGATTTGATTCTCCGTCGCAATCAATTGTTTGCGGATGTCGTCATACTGCATCTTTTTTAAGGCACGCAAATCTTCAAGAATCGTCTGACGTTGATCGGTCATCGTTTCAGCGAGGTCAGTCGCAGCTTCGATGTCGCCCCCTTCATAGAGGACGAGCACTTGATCGGCTCCTTGTTCCCAAATCCCGTCGCGATGGAGCAAATCGAGAAGTGAGCTCGGCGTGCTCGGGTCGTTCGCGATGGACGTTTTCAATTCTTCTGCTTGCTGGGACATACTGTAATACGATTCTAAAAAGCGCTGGTCTTTATAAGCGAGAAGACCACGGATGGCGTTGGCTCGTTCGATATTGAAATACATGATTTCCTCGATGGCGTCATACGAGTCGAGACGTTGACTGTGAATCGATTCGACTTGCCGCGTCGTGTCGCGCAGTTGAAACGCGAAACTGGCAAGGACGAGGATGGATAAGACGGATAACGAGATGAGTACGGTCAGCCATTTTCGTTGGGACATCGTCATCCCTCCTTCTGTAAACCATCGTACAATACTTCATGTTTTCACCGCAAAATATTTTTTTGGAAAAGGAAAAATTCGGGTAAAGGTATAAATATATAGTAATGCGTTTCTTGATATCGTTTACAATGATAGAGGAACGATTTTATTCATAAGGAGAATACACATGCCAGAGAACTCATCGTTAATCAAGTTGCACCAAGTCTTGAAAGAAAAACGAACGAACGTCCATTACGAAATTCCGACGTTATGGAACCGGCTGCAATTCGCTTCAGAGCCTGTACGTGATGGGGTCGAACGGGTCAATCCGTATGATTTCTTGATCGAAACGATTGAAAAAGCAATTCTCCCCCATGCGGTCGACGGACGGGGTTATCATCAATCGGTCGCCCAAGCGGACGGATATTTGCAAACTGGCGGCGATTGGATTAAGCGGGCCTCGGTCTACTCGATGCAAGTCCGGACGTCGACGTCATGGGATCATGATGGATCAGGCTATGTT
Source organism: Exiguobacterium sp. J17977 (assembly GCF_018616375.1). Taxonomy (GTDB): domain Bacteria; phylum Bacillota; class Bacilli; order Exiguobacteriales; family Exiguobacteriaceae; genus Exiguobacterium; species Exiguobacterium mexicanum. Next base: position 69,168 of record NZ_JAEQBB010000006.1, read on the forward strand.
GAGATGGAGAACTCGATTGGCATGAAAGACACGGGGACGTTCGTCAAAACGCTCGCATTGATTCCGCATCTCCTTTACATGGGAATCGATACGTTGTTCTTATTGCCAATCTCACAACACAGTCATAAAAACAAAAAAGGCGAATTTGGTTCTCCTTATGCCGTGCAAGATTTTTTCGGAATCGATGAGGAACTGAAAGAGACGTTGACCGGAGACGGCTTGACCGTCGAAGAAGAGTTCGCGGCGTTCGTCGAAGCATGTCATATGGTCGGGATTCGCGTCGTCATCGATGTGATTCCGCGTACGTGTGCCCGTGACAACCGACTCATTCTCGAAAATCCGGAATGGTTTTATTGGATTCCGTTGACCGAACTCGATTACTATCATCCGCCGCACGTACCAGGGATTGGTGAGAACGTGAAACCAGAGCATGCTTTCTTGCCTATGATTTATGGGTCAGAAGACGTCTGGGCGCACTTACGTCGCTTCTCGATGGCGCCGAACCTCGTCGATGCGGACAAGTGGGAGACGGTGAGAGCGTACTTGCTTGAGCATCCGGAAGAGAACTTGCTTGCCGTCATCGAGCGCGAGTTCGGCTTGACGACCGCTCCAGCCTTCTCCGATTGCATCAATGATCCGCAGCCACCATGGTCGGATGTGACGTATTTCCGTCTGTTCTTGGACCACCCGACAGCGGCATCACCTTACGTGAGCGAAGCGAACTTGGCACCTTATATCTTGTTCGACTCAATCAAATCGAATCAATTCCGAGGTGATCAAATCAACGAGCCGCTCTGGGCGATGCTCGCCGACATCATTCCGCACTACCAACGTGAATATGGTATTGATGGGGCTCGCATCGACATGGGGCACGCCTTGCCGGTCGATTTGGCACAGCGAATTTTACAACAACCGCGTGAACTCGACGCCAACTTCAGTTTCATCGCTGAAGAATTGATTGAAATCGGGGCGTGGGCGGCGAAAGAAGCCGGCTATAACATGATTATCGGGTACGGCTTCTATAAAGAGCCGCGCTTTGATACACATGAGACGCACCAGTTCGTATATGACTCGCGCTTCTTACCGTTACCGGTGTTTGCGGCCGGGGAGACGGCTGACACGCGCCGTATCGCGACACGAGACGGGGGACGACAGGCGAGTCGCCTGCTCACCGTTTTGAACGGTTTCGTACCGAACGGTGTGCCGATGACGAACTCGGGACTCGAACTGTACGAGACACAACCGATGAATACAGGGCTCGACTGCCGACCGGAAGAAGCGTATCAACTGTTTCCGACCGATCCATACTTTGGAAAGCTCGCGTTCTTCGATGCGTACCAGTTCCATTGGGATCACCCGGAGCGAGACGAGATGATCGAACTGATGCATCAAGTCGCCGAGGTACGTCGTCGTTGGTTGGACGTCCTCGTCAACCCGAGTCATTTCGAACCGCTCGCCATGGCACACATGGATGCGCCGTTCATCGGACTCGCATGGTTGCGTCCGGATACGAACGAGACGCTTCTCGTCGTCGCCAATACGGATATGCATCAACCGCTGCAAGGGAAAGTCCCCCTCGATGGGGTGCGCCGCCGCAACTGGAACGCGAGCCGTTTCGCCGAGATGGTGTACTCACCGACCTCATGGCCGTACGCCGAGCATTCGTTTGATGAGAATTGGGACCTGTGGGTCGATTTGAAGCCAGGCGAAGTAAAGATTTATGAGATGAAATAAGCAAATGCCCCGAACCGGTTTACCGGTTCGGGGCATGTTCGTTACATCGTCTGCTTCATGTAGTAGATGACAAATTCATCGAGTGGCATCGGTTTCGCATAGCGATAGCCTTGCATCGAATCACAGCCGATTTTTCGTAAGAAATTCTCTTGATACTCGGTCTCGACACCTTCGGCGACGAGCGCCATCCCGAGTTGCCGGGCCATCGCGACGATGGTCGCGGTGACGGTCTGATACTCTCGGTTTTCTTCGAGTTGCATCGTGAACTCGCGCGGGATTTTCAACTCATCAATCGGATAGCGGACGAGGTAGGCGAGCGAGCTGTATCCGGTCCCGAAATCGTCGATTGACAGTTTGATGCCAAGTGCCTTCAACTCGAGAATCCGAGTCAACACGCGATCGGACTGATGCGCCGCGACCGTCTCGGTCAACTCGAAGTTGAGTCGGCCGGGTTCGATTGGGAACCGTTCGAACAACGTCGTCAAATACTCGATTAAGTGCTCGTCGAACAGTTGGCGGACGGATAGGTTGACCGACAGTTTTGGCAAATCGATGTCGCCTTGCTCGAAGGCGTACATCAATTGGAACGTCTCATGAATCATCCAGCGGCCGAGGTCATGGATATGGCCTGTCTCTTCAGCAATCGGGATGAACTGGCTTGGCGGGATAAAGACGCCGTCCCGTTGCCAGCGCATGAGCGCCTCGGCCCCGATGATGGCTTTCGTCGAGGCGTCGACTTGTGGCTGAAGATAGAGCGAAATCTCGCCTTTCTCGAGGGCGGTATCGAGCCCTTCCATCAACAGTTTGCGTTCTTCTTTGTGCGCCCGTAATTCAGGGGCGAACAATACGGTCTCGTTCCGCCCCTTTTCTTTCGCCTTATACATGGCAAGGTCGGCGTTCGACAGCAAATGTTTGAGCGTCGAGCCGTGATCCGGATAGCGGACGATGCCGATGGACGCGTGAATCTCGACGAGCGTCCCGCCCATAAAGTATGGCGGACGATAGACGGAGCGTCGTAGCCGTTCGACGAGCATCTCATCGTCGTCGTGTTCAGCGACAACGATAAATTCGTCCCCGCCGAGCCGGCCCGCATACTCGTTCGGCAACAAGGCCCCGCGCAGGCGTTTGCCGATATGTTGCAACAACTCGTCACCCATATGATGACCGAACTGATCATTGATTTCTTTAAAGCCGTCGAGGTCGGAGAACATGAGCGAGAACGGTCGCCCTTCCATAATCAGCCGTTCGATCTGTTCTTGCAGGGCGTAGCGGTTGTGAAGCCCGGTCAGACTGTCATGGTTCGCTTGATAGTAAATCTGTTCTTGTTGGACGATCATTTGCGTGATGTCTTTGACGATTGCATAAATGCCTTCGACTTCACCGTCGATAATCATCGGAATGTTCATCAACTGCCACACCCGTTTCGCCCCGTCTTCGGTGACGATATCGACATCAAGCGTCCGGGGGCGACCGTTCGTCAAATCGTGTAACACGGTCGCATAGGCAGCCCGGTCTTTTTGTTCGATGATGTCCAAGATGTTGGAGCCGATCAGTGTCTCCGTATCATGACCGAGTACCGAGCTGCCGGCCTCGTTGACGGACAACACTTCGCCATGTAGGTCGAACAAGAATATCGGTTCGGCATGATAGGCGAATAGCGAGCGGTACTGTTGCTCCCGAACTTCAAGTTCGTGCGCTTTCGTCGTCACCGCCACTTCGAGGTCGGTATTGACGGTATGTAAACGGTGGCTGATTAACGCGTTCTGCTTGGCAACGACGAATTGACGGATGAGCAACAACAACACGGCGTTCGCCGTCATCGAGTCGAGCACAGACGTACCGAGCAAACGGTCCGAGGCGAGCATGAACAGCATGACAATCGCGCTATAGACGACATAGTCGAACACGGAATCGTGGACGAGGGCATCCTCCCGCGATTCATCGAACACATAACTGATTGATATGATGAAGATGCTGCTCACTTGAAGCAAGTGCACCAACTCATGGCCTATGCCGGCGAACACGAACAGTTGGTTCATAATCGAGGCGGTCGTAAAGCCGAGAATCCCGATCAACAAGAGCACACGGAACGTTTGGCCGACCGAGGTGATGCGATTCAAGTACAGAAAACCAAGCATCATGTAGAGGCTGATCAACACCATCTGTTCCTCAAAGCCGTTCAATTGAGCCGCATAGCGTCCGCCATCGTTCGCATAAATGAACAGATGCAACGCCCCAATCAAGAGAAAGCTGAACAACGCGAAGATGTCGAACGTTCGCAGTTTCAATGTCCGGATCTCAATCGACTGCGTGATGACGATTAGCGACATAATCAAATAAAAGAAATTCTGAATAAACGGCATGTGGTTGATTGCTGTCGATGCGCCGAAATGGTGTCCGGCCAAATAGACGATGAAGCAGACATTGCCGGCGCTAATCAATAAATGTATATAGCGTCGCATCCCGTGATTTTGAAACACGGCCGTCACACTGAAGACGGTCGCGATGAGTGTGACCGCCGTGAAATAGACGAATAAACTCGTCTCTCTCAAGGCATAAGGGGTGAACAGAATCAATAAAAGTCCGAGAAAAAACGTCCCGACGAGCAAAGCGGGGACTGTTTGGCGCAACGAGTGGTTGGTCAACTCATGCACCTCCTTCTGTATATGTCTAAGAGGCTCACCATTATTATCGGATTGTTCATGCGTTTGTTACACAAAAAAATCGACAGCGAGTTGCTGTCGATTAAAGTGTATACGAATGTTCTTTAAAGTTACCGACGACCGAATCGATTTCCGAGACGGTGACGAACGCTTCCGAATCAATCTCAGAGACGATTTGACGCAGTTTTGGAATCTCGTTGTTCTGAACGACGACATATAACATCTTCTTCGAATCGTTCGAATAACCGCCCGTCGCGTCCATGATCGTGACACCGCGCTTCAAGTTCTGCTTGATGACGAGGTTGATTTCGTCGGCTTTCTTACAGATGATGAAGCACTGCTTTTGTGCCGAGAAGAACCGGTGAATCGTCAACAACGTCCGCGACCGGACGAAGCTGAGCACGAGCGCATACATGACGGCTTTAATATCGAACGTGATGAACACGAGGATATAGACGATGATATCTTGTGTCAAAAAGATTTTTGGGAGTGATAAGTTCCGGTTGTTCGTATAAATGACTTTCCCGAGAATGTCGAGTCCGCCGGTCGAAGCGCCTGCGAACAAGAGCAGGGCGAGGCCGAGTCCGGAGACGATGCCACTGAACACCGAGGCGACGAGTGGGTCATCGAGCGGTGTCGGCGGGATGAGTACGGGCAACGTGTCAATCAAAATGGATGATAAGACGACGACGAGTCCGGTCATGAGAATGAACCGTTTGCCTAAATATTTAATCCCGATAATGAAAAGGGGGATATTTAATAGAAGTTGGCTGAACCCGATCGGCGTGCCGAACAGTTCATTGATAATGAGCGTGATTCCGACGATGCCGCCGGATCCGATTTCGTTTGGCTTGAGCAGTAATCCGACAAAGATTGATTGCAGAATCGTTCCGGCGATGATGAACAGCGTCGTCTCGACGGCAATCCGTTTTCTTGATTTTGCGTACATAGATGATGGCTAGGTGCCATACGCCCCCTTTGACTTAAACTCACTCAAGCGTACTCCGACGATGTCGGAATATCAAGCGTTGACCGATTACAATTCGTTATGAAAGCGGTCGATATCGCTCGCGAGCTGCTCGTGGACGTAATCGATGACTTGGGCGTCATCAAATAAGCCGAGCGGCGCGTCGTCCGGAATCGCGTCGAATGGGGACACGAAATATAGAATCGCAGCGACAAGAGCGTGTTGTTTGTCCGCCTGCATCTCGAACTGATTGTTATAGACGGCGCGCAACATATTGAGCAACTGTTTCATTTGGAAGTAGAGCGTCAGTTCTTCTTCCCGCTCGATATTGCTAATCTCGCTTGACGCGACGTCGACCGTCACTTTAGCGAGAGCGAGTTCACCTTGGACCAAGAGATCACCCAGTTTTTCCTTCTCGCGATAGTCCTCGGTCGCGCTTGTTAAAAAGTGTGTGTACGTCGTTTTCCAATCTGACATGTATATTCCTCCTTCTGTCTTCATCTACTAATATGCCCGTTTTTGCGATTTGGTTGCAACTTTTCCGAAAATTTAAGAAAATAGAAATAAGTGAAAAAGGAGGAACTGTACATATGTCTACTGTAACCATGCCGACCGAGGCAGAATTTGCCCGCTACGCTGAGCTTGCCGTCAAAAAAGGCGTCAACATTCAGCCGGGCCAACAGCTCGAAGTCCGAGCTGATATTAGCCAGGCACCACTCGTCCGTCAAATCGTGAAAGCAGCTTACGCGGCTGGCGCGAAACAAGTGTATGTCAACTGGAGCGACGAAGAGACGACGAAAGTCCGTTACTTCAACGCCCCGGCCGATGCTTTCAAAGAATACCCGGAATGGCTCAAGGCACGCTTTGAGCATTTGGCAGAAGAGAAGACGGCCTTCCTATCAATCGTCAGCGACGACCCGGACGCACTGAACGGCGTCGAGTCGTCACGCATCGCGGACTCGAACCGTGCTGCCGGCGTGGCACTCGCCAAATGGCGTAAATACGTCATGAGCGACAACGTGAGCTGGTCAATCGTAGCTGGCGCTTCGGAAGCGTGGGCGAAGAAAGTATTCCCAGACCGTGAAGACGCTGTACCGGCCCTTTGGAAAGCGATTTTCGAAGCGACGCGTATGGATCAACCGGATGTCGTCGCGGCGTGGGATGCGCATGACACATCGCTCCGTGAACGGGCGACGTTACTTACGAACAAGAAGTACACGAAGCTCCACTACAAGGCACCGGGCACGGAATTGACGATCGGCTTGCCGAAGAAGCACGTCTTCCTTGGTGGCGGCGGTCCGAACATCGATGGTGTCGATTTTATCGCCAACATGCCGACGGAAGAAGTGTTCACACTCGCCGATAAAGACTCGGTCGAAGGACATGTGTCGAGCACGAAACCGCTCAGCTATAGCGGCAACTTGATCGATGGGTTCACGCTCTGGTTCGAAGGCGGGAAAGTCGTGAAGGCGGAAGCGAAACAAGGCCAACAGGCACTCGACGAGCTGTTGAATCTCGACGAAGGGGCGCGCCGCATCGGAGAAGTCGCGCTCGTGCCGGACGACTCACCCATCTCGAACTCGGGTCTCCTCTTCTATAACACGTTGTTCGATGAGAACGCATCGTGTCATTTGGCGCTCGGACGCGCCTACTCGACATGTCTCGAAGGCGGACCGCAAATGTCAGCCGAAGAGCTCGCCGAGAACGGTGCGAACGACTCGATGACACACGTCGACTTCATGATTGGTTCGGCCGAGATGAACATCGACGGCGAACTCGAAGACGGTTCACGCGAAGCCATTATGCGTGACGGTAACTGGGTCATCTAATCAAGCAAGAGACGAATCCCTTCGTGGAATTCGTCTCTTTTTTTACGTTAATTCATAGAGAAAGGCGAGGGCGTTCGGTAGCCGTCGCCGCCACGCGATTTCATTATGGACGGCACCGGGCTCGACCTCATATCGGAAGGCGATTCCTGTTCGCGCGACCGTCTCGACGAGTTTCGCATTCGTATATAAGTAATCTTCGGGCGTGATCGGTCCGCTCGTCTCGTTCGTCCCGATATCCATATATAAGCGGGCCGTCAATTCGGCCTGCTTCACTTCCCGAATGAGCGAGTCGAGATTGGCCCAGGCGGCCGTCGAGAGCGAGCCGACGCGCCGGATGGACGGATAGGCCGTCATCATATAGAGCGAGATGACACCGCCCATCGAGCTGCCCATCACGCCGACGTCGTCCGGGTCGGTCGCGTAGCGGTCGTCAATCCATGGCTTCAACTCTTGCATGAGCCAGTCGGCATAAGCCCGACCTCTCCCGCCGAGCGTGGGCCGTGTCTTGGCGAGTTCTGGCCCGATTCGGCGATACAGCATCTCATCCTCATAAAACGAATACTCATCGTAGCGGTCGAGCCAGTCCGGGGCGCTCGTGATGGCGACGACCATGAGCGGCAATTGTAAGTCTTCGATGTGGCGGTCAATCGACCAACCTTCGCCGATCGTGGCGGTCTTGCCGTCGAACACGTTTTGACCGTCGTGCATATAGAGCACCGGGATCCGTTCGTCAGGGGAAACGAAGTCGGGACGATAGACGCGGACGATCCGCTTCCGACCACGTATCGTCTCTGTAGGTAAGGTGAAACTGAATTGCTCAAGCATGTAAGGCGCTCCTTTCGCAGTCAACTGGTTTTAGTTTGCCGGGTGTGGCAGCAGAATGCAATCACGACACTTGACTACCTACCGTTCGTTAGGTAAAGTAATGAGAGAAGAAAGGGGACGACAGAGCATGAACACGAAACAACGGATTGAACTCGCGGCACGACGGCGCTTTGCGCTTGAAGGGTATGAAGGACTATCATTAGCGGCACTAGCCGAGGATGTCGGCATTAAGAAAGCATCGTTATACGCTCATATCGAAGGAAAAGAACAGCTGTTCAAACAGGTCGTCGAGGACATGGCAAATCGTTACGATCGCGTCTGGCGAGAAGTACGGGACGCCACGGAGGGCGCGGCGCCGCTCGAACGGATCGAGGCCATCGTCAAGACGTTGATTCGCTTCTTTGAGGAAGAGGAAACGTGGATGCTGACGAAGCGGATGCTGCTCGTCCCGCCGCCAGAATTGCGTTCGTTCATCGAGACGACGCTCGGATCGGTCGAAACAGATTTACAAGCGTTTGAAAAAGAACAGTTTCGATTGGCGATGGAGCAAGGCGCGTTACCGGAACAGTCGCTCGAGGACGTCTACGATGCCTACTATTGTTTTCTCGATGGCGCGCTCATCTCGCTCTTCACGCTCGAGACGAATCGCGTCAAGCGGCAACAAGCCGCATTTACCATCTATAAGAAAGGAGTCGGATGGACATGAAACAAAATCAAACGGCCTGGATCTGGCTCATTCTCGCCGGTCTACTTGAAATCGTCTGGGCCACGACGATGAAACTGTCGAACGGATTCACGGTGCTCGGTCCGAGTGTGGTGACCGTTTTCCTATTAATTGTGAGCTTTGGATTGTTGGCGATGTCGTTCCGGACGTTACCGGCCGGGACCGGTTATGCCGTGTTTACTGGAATCGGGGCCGTCGGAACGGTCATCGTCGGGGCGGTCTTGTTCGATGAGGCACTGACCGGGATGAAGCTCGTCTTTATCGCGACGCTCCTCATCGGTGTAATTGGATTGAAACAAGTGACGGGAGGGGAATCGGCATGAGTTGGGTATTTTTGATTGGCGCGGGTCTTGCCGAGATGATGGCCGTCTTTTGGATGGGAAAATCGAAAGGTTATCAAATTTTTAAATGGACTGTTCTATCCGTCGGAACGTTTGCCTTAAGTTTTTATTTATTGTCGCGTTCCCTCGAGACGCTCCCGCTCGGGCTGGCGTATTCGATTTGGGTCGGGATCGGGGCGGCCGGTGGCGTCGTGCTCGGTATGCTATATTTGAACGAATCGCGAGATCGCTGGCGTATCTTTTTTCTGTTACTCATTATCGGGAGCGTCATCGGATTGAAAGTTGTCGCCTAAACAGGATTGAACCGGAATAAAAACGGGAATTGAATAGTTCAGACTGTGAACGAAAGGGGCGGGGACGATGAATCTTGTCAAACTGCAATCCGAACGTCTGCGACTTGAACCTTACACGATTGCCGATTTTTATTTCGTGAAATCGTTACTCCAAGATCCGCGGGTGATGCGCTTCATCAGCCAGGATGGTAAGCCATATACGGACGAGCAGACGATTGAATGGTTCGAGCGCCAGTTGGCCCGCTATCAGACGGGTCGCCAAACCGGATTGCTCAAATTGATGACGCATGAGAGTGATGAGCCGATTGGACATGCCGGTACGTTGCTCCACGAACTCGATGGGACGATTGAACTTGAGGTCGGATATTGGTTGGCGCCGAAGCATTGGCACATGGGCTATGGACGCGAGGCGGCGGCCCGTCTCATGCGTTACGCGTTTGAAACCGGAGAAAAGGACATCATCTCCTTGATCCATCCGGACAACGTCCCGTCGCAGCGGGTCGCGAAAGCGAATGGGCTGCATTGGGATCGGGATACCGAATATCAAGGCATGCTCGTCTCGGTATATGCCGGTGATTTAGAGCGATTATGCCGCCATATGAAACGGGAAGAAATGACGCGCTAAAAAAAACTAAAAAAAGTTTTAAAAAACAGTTGCCAAGGCATTAGTTTCTTGATATATTAATAGTGTCCTTAAGAGAGGACACGACCTGATTCTGTAGCTCAGCTGGGAGAGCGCTACCTTGACAGGGTAGAGGTCGCTGGTTCGAGCCCAGTCAGAATCACTTGGGTGCCAAACCCGATGCGAAACCCATAGGAACGTGGGTTTCCGCGATGCCACTTCTTGCGAGAAGTGGCTTTTTTTTGTTTTTCTTTCAATTGACAGCCCACATAAACAGTTGGTATATTCCTCTCAATACATACAGAAACGGGGAATAATCCAATGGTCTTAACCGGAACAATCGTCAACGCGGCGTTGATCGTGATTGGCACATTACTTGGACTCTTGTTTCACCGCATCCCCGAACGAATGAAAGAGACGGTCACCGCAGCCATCGGTCTCGCCGTCGTCTTGCTTGGCGTTCAAATGGGGATGAAGAGTGAGAACTTTTTAATCGTCATCGGCAGTCTCGTCATCGGGGCCGCCCTCGGGGAATGGTGGAAGCTCGATGAGAAATTGAACGAGGTCGGCTATCAATTGGAACGCCGCCTCGGCGGCAAGAGCAAGTCAAGTATCGCCGAAGGCTTCATCACGGCGACGCTCATCTTCGTCATTGGGGCAATGGCCGTCATCGGCGCGCTCGACAGCGGGTTGCGTGGAGATCATGACGTCCTGTACACGAAAGGGTTGATTGATGGCTTTACGGCACTCGTGCTCAGCTCGACGCTCGGCATCGGGGTCATGTTCTCGGCCGTGCCTGTGCTCTTATATCAAGGAGCAATCGCCTTGCTCGCCATTCAAATCATGAAGTTCATCCCGGAGTCGCTCATGGATGATTTCATTTTAGAGATGACGGCGACCGGTGGTGTCATGATTGTCGCAATCGGGTTGAACTTGGTCGGCATCACGCGGATTCGCGTCGCGAACTTATTGCCGGGAATCTTGATGGTCGCGGTCATCGTCTCCATCTTACATATCGTCCAATGAAAAAATCCGAGAAACGCGATGCGTCTCTCGGATTTTTTTATTTCTTCGGTTGTTCGACTTCTTCTCTCGCACTTTCGCGAAGGGCCGACGCCATGACGTCCGCTAAATCGCGCGATCGGAGCACGCCAACACCGCGGTCGGTCGGACCGTCTGGTGCGGCCACGTCCGCAATCAAGTCATTCGTCGGCCGTGTCTCGTGAAGCAACAGTTCAGCCGATCCTTTCATCGCCTGGGCCACGATTTGGCGCGCCGTCGCTTCATCGAAACCGGCATCGGTCAAGACGGGCGTCATTGAACCGACAATCTCATAAAAGAAAGCGGGACTGCATCCAGCGGCAGCCATGAAGGCGGACATCGTCTTCGCATCCGTCACGGCCGTCCGTCCGACGCGTTCAAACAGCGCCGTCGCGGTTTCACGGACCATATCATCGGTCTCTGGGCCAAACCAGAGTCCGGTCATCCCGCTCCGATAAGCGACTGGGGTATTCGGCATCGCGCAGACGGCAGGGAGACCTGACGCCTCTTCAATCTCGCTCGGTTCGATATGAGCTGCTACGGAGACGAGGAGCGGTGTGCTCCACGTTTTCGATTGCACGTAAGGAATGACTCCGTCCGGTTGCATCGCGAGGACGACGATGTCATACGCGTTGACATCCTCTTCGTCGACAATCTGCACGCCGAGCTCGGCTTGGAGCGCTGTCAAACGTGTCCGGTCACTCCGGTTCGTCATCGTGATTTGTTCAGGCGCCACACCTGAGGCAAGCCATCCGCGCACGAGTGACTCACTCATCGATCCTGCACCTACCATTAAAATATTCATTCTCGTCACCTCTTCATATAGATTCGGTCGTATACATGTTGCTTATCATAACAAATGATGAGGCAAATAGCGCCCATCGTGCTCAAATTGTAAAACAAAGGAAAAAAAGATGAGCGGTTTGTCATTCGATTGTCGCATCCGCCATAGATGACAAGCTGGCTCGGGCAAGCTATTATGGCAGTAATCAAACTGGAGGCGATGAGAGTGAAACGAGTGTTAGTGCGGGGAATTCAAGGGTATCAGCGGTTCATCTCGCCGTTGAAACCGCCGACTTGTCGCTTTTATCCGACGTGTTCGCACTATGGAATCGAGGCGATTGAAAAGCATGGCGCCCTTAAAGGTGGATATTTGACGACACGCCGTCTATTGCGGTGCCAACCGTTCCATGCGGGTGGACTCGACTACGTGCCGGATGAATTCGATTGGCGCGCTCCCTTACAACGTGAAAAACCCCCTTCTCAGCGAGACGTCTAAGCGGCGGCTCGCTGTTTTAGATACAGCTTACAAACTGAGTGGTTGTTTTATTACAATACTTTTGACAATCTTCCAAGTATTCTGAAAAAATAGAGATGTACGATTACATAAGGGGAAGGGGAATTCAATATGAGTCAATCGTTCAGTGAACTCATCGGTACGATTTCGGACTTTGTGTGGGGACCGCCGTTATTGATTTTGCTTGTGGGGACAGGCATCTATTTGACGGTAAGGCTCGGGGGACTTCAAGTCACGAAGTTACCGTACGCATTGAAGCTCGCGTTTTCTAAAAACCAAGACCAATCGTCGAAAGGGGATATCAGTCACTTCCAAGCGCTCATGACGGCGCTAGCAGCAACCGTCGGTACGGGGAATATCGTCGGGGTCGCGACCGCGGTCGTGCTCGGTGGACCGGGAGCGATCGTCTGGATGTGGGTATCGGGATTCTTCGGCATGGCGACGAAATACGCTGAAGCCGTGCTCGCCGTGAAATATCGGGTGACCGATGAACGCGGACAAATGGCCGGGGGGCCGATGTATTATTTAGAACGTGGCTTGAAGCAACGCTGGCTCGCCGTCGCATTTGCAGGTTTCGCCGCGCTCGCTGCATTCGGGATCGGGAACGGGGTGCAGACGAACTCGGTCGCGATGGCGCTCAAGACGACATTTGACGTGCCATTGTACGTTTCTGGTATCTTGATTATGATTTTCACAGGTGCGGTCATCTTAGGCGGTGTCAAATCAATCGGTCGTGTCGTCAGTTACTTCGTACCGGTCATGATCGTGTTTTATCTCGGTAGCGGCTTATTGATCATGGTGATGAACTTTACGCTCATCCCGGATGCGATCGCCCTCATCTTCAGTAGCACGTTCAGTGCCGAGGCGATCGGCGGCGGAGCCATTGGGGCGGCCATTCGTTATGGGGTGGCGCGAGGCGTCTTCTCGAACGAGGCCGGTCTCGGTTCGGCACCGATTGCAGCGGCAGCCGCGAAGACGGATATGCCGGGACGTCAGGCACTCGTCTCGATGACGCAAGTATTCCTCGATACGCTCATCGTCTGTTCGGTCACGGGAATCACGCTCGTCATGGGCGGCCAAATCGGTTCAGGATTAGAGGGAGTCGCATTGACAACGGCGACATTCGAACAATTCCTTGGACCAGCCGGCGGTTATATCGTGACGATCGGACTCGTCATGTTCGCTTATTCGACGGTGCTCGGATGGTCGTATTACGGGGAGCGGTCGATTCATTACTTGTTCGGTCAAAAGTCGATTCTTCCGTATCGGATCGCGTTCGTCCTTGTTGCCGGTCTCGGTGCGATGACGACGAACCTCAATTTGGTTTGGGCGCTCTCGGACGTCTTCAACGGCTTGATGGCCATCCCGAACTTGATTGGCTTACTGTTCTTGTCGGGTGTCGTCATTGCCGAGACGAAGCGATTCAATCAACAGCTCGAACTCGAAAATCGAAATCGAAAAGCTTCTTAAACCAATACGCCACCATCCTCACGGGGACGGTGGCGTATTTCGTTTGCGAACCTCTTCGAGCCGTGCTTGCTGAAGATGGTCGAACACTTTCGTGATGAAACCGACCATGATGCCGACACCGGTGATGACATAGCCGATTGTGAACACTTTGCCGATATCGGTCGTCGGGACAAAATCCCCATAGCCGATCGTCGTGAGTGTGACGACACTGAAATACAGGGCATCGAGCCAACGCATGTCTTCGAAGCGTGAGTAGAACAGCGTTCCGGAGAGGATGGTCAGGAAGGCGAGACTGAACAAGACTTGAAACTCCGCATCCTTCAAGCCACGCCAAATTCCGCGGAACATGCGCCGGAACGTCAAGATGAAAGATAGCATTTCATTTCCTCCTTTCCCTATAGGTTTGTTCGCTAGGAACAGGGGAACATCCTTTATAGCGAAACTGGAGAGGATGATCATGATGACACGACTGATTCCAAAAGAAGAAGGGCTCGATCATAGCCTGGCGTTCCTACGGGAAGGATATTTATACGTCCCGAACCGTCGGAAGAGCTTTCAATCCACTCTGTTTGAAACACGCTTGCTCGGCGAACGCGTCATCTGTCTCGGAGGCGGCGAGGCGGCAGCCTTGTTTTATGACGCGGACAAGTTCGTGCGCAAAGATGCGGCACCGAAACGGTTGCTGAAAACACTATTCGGTGAGGATGGTGTGCAGACGTTAGACGGCTCGGCCCATACACATCGCAAACAGATGTTCATGGCGCTCATGTCTCCCCAAAATATCAAGCGGTTAACGAAGCTCGTCAGCCGGGAGTGGGAACGGGCGCTCGACGCGTCGGCTGACGAGACGGTGCTCTATGACACGGCGCAAGAAGTTCTCATGCGGGCCGTCTGTGAATGGGCCGGGGTCCCGCTCCGTGAAAGCGAAGTAGCGCGCCGGACGGACGAGATGCGATTGCTATTTGAATCTGGGACTGCGCTCGGACCAAAACATGTTCGGGGGCGTGCGGCCCGCTCCTCGGCCGAAGCGTGGGTGCGTGGCATGGTCGAAGAAGTGCGGACGAACCGGCTTCTCCCAAACGAACAAACGGCGTTATACGAATTTTCTTGGCATCGGGATGAAGCGGGTCATCTGCTTCCGGCCGACGTCGTTGCTGTCGAAGTAATCAATATATTGCGCCCGACCGTGGCCGTCTCGATTTATGTGTTGTTCACTGTATTGGCGCTCCACCAATTTCCGGAAGCGCGGGATCGATTGGTGCGTGGTGAGACCGAACCGACATGGTTCGTCCAAGAAGTGAGACGCTTTTATCCATTTTTCCCCGTGACCGCTGCGAGGGTCAAGCAAGATTTCGAGTGGAACGGATTTACGTTCGAAGAAGGGACGCTCGTCTTGCTCGATTTATATGGGACGAATCATGACCCTTCCTTGTGGACGGAACCGGATACATTCAACCCCGATCGGTTCAAAGACTGGACGGAAAGTCCGTTCACGTTCATTCCGCAAGGCGGCGGGGATGTCGATTTCGGACACCGCTGTGCGGGAGAGCATGTGACGATTGCAATCATGCGTGAGACGATCGACGTATTCCTAACACGTTACCGTTACGAGGTACCGCCGCAAGACCTCAGTTATAGCTTTGTCGATTTGCCGAGTTTACCGAAGAGCCGGCTCGTGCTTAATCAGATTCAAAAGAACAAATAAATGAGTCGCCCGCGGGCGACTCATTTCGTGTGTAACGCTAGCCGTTTTGTAATCGGTTGAACCGTGATGGTCGTATCGACCATTCGATTGTCACGTTTCGGCTCATCTGCCTGTTCGATTTGCCACGACGTATCATGCAGCTCTTTGAGCGCCAAAGCGATATCATACAAGGAATGGCTCGAATTGCCATTCAATTGATACAGCCCTGGCCCGCGCTTCGTCATAATCTCGAACAAGGCATCGGCCGTATCTTCTAAAAATGAAGAGGATGGATACCAATGGGCACTCGCGACGATGACGCCATGTCGCTTCATCTCGTTCTCAAAATAATCCATCATGTTATTCGAACCGGCACGATTCCCGATTTGCCAACCGAGTCGTACGATTTGAGCGCCGGGATTGGTCCGCGCAATCGTCTCTTCGCAGGCACGCTTATAAGCCCCGTATTCATCGGTCGCGTCAGGGGGCGTGTCCGGTGTGATCGGCCCTGTCACGTTGTCAGAGAACACCGAGACGGTGCTCGTGAAGAGAAACGGAATGTTATATTCTCCGCACAGACGAGCGAGCGTATCGGCCCATTCGACGGCACCCATCCCGATATGGAGAAAGTAGTTCGGACGTACCGATTCGATGAAACGTCGCATCTCGGCCTCATCTGTGGTTGACACTTTTGTTCGGTCCCACGCCACGGGCTCGATGCCATGTCGCGTTAACGTCTCTGCGACGACGGGGGCGACGGTCCCGTTCATACCAGTCAAAATTGCTTTCATCATGCACTCCTCCCTTTTGTTTCTATCATCCCACACTTTACGAACTGACAAACCATTTGTTGACAGCTTTATGCTAGACTGTTGAGTGGAGGCGATAAGGATGAATATTCGAAAAGCGACACCGGACGATCAGTTGCAGATTGCACCGCTCGTCTATACGGCGATTCATGAAATCGCCTATTCATTGACCGGCACATCCGATCAAGCGCGCGTGCTCGATCGGCTCGCGATGTGGATTGGTCAGCCTGGCAACCGCTTGAGCTACGAGAACATATGGGTGGCCGAATCCGATGCGGCGATTGCAGGTATCTTGATTGCGTATCACGGCGAGCAGGCGGCAATGCTCGATGAACCGATTAAAGATTGGCTTCGGGCGAACGGTCAGCCAGACGAGTTGGATGTCGAAACGGAAGGCGACGTCCTTTACATCGACTCGGTCGCCGTCGACGCGGCGTTTGGCGGACGCGGCATCGGGACGAGCTTGATTCGACAGGCGATTGCTCATGCGCGTGATATGAACATTCCCCATGTCACGCTCAACGTCGATCAGACGAACCCGGCAGCGGGTCGATTGTATGAACGTCTCGGCTTTATGAAAGAGAAGGAGATTGTGATATCCGGGGGACGGTTCGACTATATGACGCTCGCGGTAAACGGAAACGTCTGAACACGTCACGAAACCGATGCAAACCGATCGGGACTCGGCTATACTATAGGCTTGATAACATTGAGAGAGAAAAAGGAGATTGTGTATGGAGTGGAAGAATATGTTGCGTGGCATCGCGATGGGAACGAGTGATTTGATTCCAGGCGTCAGCGGCGGGACGATTGCAGTCATTTTAGGAATTTATGACCGTTTGATTGAAGCGATCAGCGGTATTTTCAGTCGGCATTGGAAACAGCACCTCTTGTTCTTGATTCCGCTCGGGATTGGGATGGCAGGGGCGATTTTAGGACTCAGCCGTGTGATTGAGTTCCTCTTGCTCGAATATTATGAACCGACCCAGTTCTTCTTCATCGGATTGATTCTCGGGATCATCCCGATGCTTTTCTTTGAATTTCGAACGAGAGCGGTCATGCGTCCGGTGCACATCGTCGCAATGGTCATCGGGGCGATTCTCGTGGCCAGCATGGCAATCATCAAACCGGTGGATACAGCCATCATCACGGAACTTTCGACTGGGACGACGATTCTGTTGTTCTTCTCTGGCTGGCTCGGTAGTATGGCGATGTTGTTGCCAGGAATCAGCGGGTCATTCGTATTGCTTTTGATTGGAGTGTACCCGACCGTCATCAGCGCGTTATCGAACTTGAACCTGCTCATTATCGGCATCGTCGGTCTTGGAGTGGCCGTTGGTTTTATCGTCAGCAGCAAAGTGATTCGCTATTTGCTCGGTCATTTTCCGGGCATGACGTTTTCGGTTATCATCGGGCTCGTTATCGGCTCACTCGCAGTCGTGTTCCCCGGTCTGCCGGAGACGACGATCATGTGGGTACTCAGTATCCTCTCATTCTTCGCTGGATTCATGATTGTCCGTCTACTTGGACGCTTCTCTGTTTAACTAAACAAGCACGCCCGTCTGTAAAGACGAGCGTGCTTGTTTTTGCTGTTGTTTAATAAATGAACGGAATTAACCGTTTACGCGACTTGGCCCACGTCTGATACGTCGTACCGAAGTGAGACGTCAACATCTTCTCCTCGATATGGATGCGCCATAGAAGGGCGAGACTCATCAAACATGTTCCGACGAGCGCAATCATCCAATGCGCGAAAAAGAGTGAAAAGCCGAATGTAATAAACAAAAGCCCTGTGTATAGCGGGTGACGTAAATAACGATACGGTCCTGAACTGACGAGTTCATCCGCGGGGCGGACGACGACGTGGCGGGTGAACTGATGTCGTAATTGTCGGATGCCCCAATAGCGAAGTGAGACACCGGTGATGAAACCGCTAAGGCCGAGCAGACGTTGCAGTGTGGCCTGACGTGTATCGGTCCAAGCAGAAAGTCCGATTGAGACGGCGAATACGGCGACCATCATCAAGGAGACGATATAAAAACTGGCGTGCTCACTGTTGCCATCGGTCGGTTCGGACCGGTTTCGGTATCGCCACATTTCATATAGCCAAGCGACCGAGGTGAGAATAAATAATCCATCGAGCCAATCCATAACGTGCCTCCTTTTTCAATACCTTCGATGTATTACCCGTGTCTTCCTCCTCATTAACGTGCAGGAGACGAAAAAACGTCTCGCGATGTGCGGGACGTCAAGAAAGATTAACGGGCGTTGGCAAGCAAGGTTGCGGCAGCCTGCTGGGCAGGGGGCGCTTCTTTCGGCTCATCTTTAATCAAGTGGTACGTGAGACACATCGGTTTTTCGGTCCGCGGGTCGCGACCGATGATGGCATCGATATGGAACACTTGTCTGAGCACGAGCGGGCAAATGACTTCCTCGGCCGAACCGGTCGCGAGCACCTCGCCATCTTTCATCGCAACGATGTGATCGGCAAAGCGTGCGGCCTGGTTCAAATCGTGGAGCACCATGACGATGGTCCGTCCTTGTTCGCGATTGAGCGTTTCGAGCAGTTCGAGCACTTCGAGCTGATGGGCCAAATCGAGATACGTCGTCGGTTCATCCAAGAAGATTAAATCGGTCTCTTGGGCGAGCGCCATCGCAATCCATACGCGTTGACGTTGCCCGCCTGAGAGGGCATCGACGCTGCGGTCTTTATAAGCGAGCGTCCCGGTCACATCGAGTGCCCAATCGATGACTTCGTGGTCGTGTTTCGAGAGGCGTCCAAATCCGGATTGATACGGGAATCGACCGTAAGAAACGAGTTCGCCCACCGTCAAGCCGCCGGCACCTTCCGGCGTTTGCGGCAAGATGGCCATTTTACGGGCAATCTCTTTCGTGTTGCATTTCGCGATGTCGGCCCCGTCCAAATGCACCGCGCCGGCTGATGGAGGAAGAATCCGGGTCATCGCTTTTAAGAGCGTCGATTTTCCACAACCGTTCGGTCCGATAATCGTTGTAATTTTATGGTCGGGAATCGACAAGCTCAATTGTTTTACAATCGTCTTGTCCCCATATCCGACCTCGATATCCGTCGTATGTATCCGTGACATGATGGATTCCCCTTTCCGTAGATGACGCCCATGATAATGATTCTCAATATCGAGTTTACTATAGCAAGCATGGCACATCGTGTCAATGTTGGTTTGAAGTCAAAATACATTGTCGAGCGGTCGAATTCGCGGTATAGTGAATGAGAATGAGAATCAGTGGCGTTGGAGTTTGGAGGAAGGGTGAGGACGATGAGCGAACAGGACCTATATGATGTAACGATTATTGGAGGCGGACCGGCCGGGTTATATGCGACGTTTTACAGCGGATTGCGGGGAATGAAAACGAAATTGATTGAGTTTCAACCGCATCTCGGCGGCAAAATCCATGTCTATCCAGAGAAGATGATTTGGGACGTTGGCGGTGTCACGCCGACGTCCGGGGCTCGACTCATCGAACAATTGGTAGAACAAGGATTGACGTTTGACCCGACCGTCGTGCTCGGAGAAAAGGTCGAATCGATGACGAAAGATCACGATGGCAATTTCGTATTGGATACGACGCAAGGGCAACATCGATCGAAAACGGTCATTGTCGCGACGGGAAGTGGGATTCTGCAACCGCAGAAAATTGATATTAGTGGGGCGGAGCGCTTCGAGGTCTCCAACTTGCACTATACGGTCAAATCGCTCATGGCGTTCAAAGGGAAGACGGTGTTAATCTCGGGTGGCGGCAACAGTGCGATCGACTGGGCCAACGAACTTGAACCGATTGCCGAACGTGTCATTTTGACGTATCGGAAAGAGGCGCTCAAAGGACATGAGTCGCAAGTCGAGAAACTCCTCTGTGGACGGGTCGACTGTCGATTGCATACGCAAATCGATGATTTGATTTCCCGGGACGGGACGACGATTCACGCTGTTGCTCTTGTCGATTGCGGGACAGGTGCACGCGAGATTGTGGAAGTGGACGAGGTCGTCATCAATCATGGATATGAGCAGGATACGGCGCTTCTCGGGGAATGTGAGCTTCAAGTCGAGATGGTGAACGATTTTTACGTGAAAGGCAATGCAGGCAGTGAGTCGTCGGTGCCGGGGTTATATGCAGCGGGCGACATCTTGATGCATGAAGGGAAAGTTCATCTGATTGCCGGCGCTTTTCAAGATGCGGCCAACGCTGTTAATCGGGCGAAAACATTCATTGATCCGGGCGCGACGAAAACGGCGATGGTGTCTTCCCATAACGAACGATTGAAAACGAAGAACCGAGATATCATCCAGCAAGCATTACAAAAGCAGTGAGGGAAGCCCCTCACTGCTTTATTGTTGGATAATCGCACAGTTCGACGATGACGCCGCCGGAATGGCGGGGGTCCATATAGATGAGGCGCCGGCCTTTAGCCGTCGTCCGCAACGTGTCCTCTAAAAAAGTCACACCGTCCCGTTTGAGCGACGTAATCGATTCGTCCAAATCCTCGACGCGATAGGCGATATGGTGAACGCCTTTACCCCGTGCTTTCATAAAGCGGGCGATTGGACTGGTCGGGCTCGTCGGCAATAACAGTTCAATCACGTCGTCACCAACGTGGATGACGGCAATCTCCGTCTCGACGCCGACGGCCGTGTTCGTATAACGGTCGACCAACTTCCCTTGTAGAACGGTCGTGTAAAATGCAATCGCCTCGTCTAAGTCACGGACGGCGATTCCGGTATGGTCAATATGCATGGTTGTTCCCTCCTCTCGCTCTAGTTTGACGAAACTTGAACAAAATGTCACTTCACAACGTTTTGTCGGAATCCGATATACTAAAGGAGGGAGGGACGGCGAAATGAACGGAAAGATCACTCTTGGATTGATCAGCGCGTTCGCGCTGGTGTCATTTGTGTTTGGACTCTCACTTGCGACGTTTGTCGATTATCGGATCAATGAAGAGCAAGTCGTTCTGGAACGCTTGACGACCCATAAAAAAATTGGTCCATCTGAACTTCTATCCACAGAAGTGGATTTTCACTTGAACGGTTCGAATTACGCCTTGCGGTTTACAGACGAACCTCACATCACGTACTGGTTCAGTGTGACGGATCGTGAAATTCAGTTCGACCGAATTGAATCGTTGGACCGGCGTGATACAGGTCTTCGGACCGCTCTCTTTGAAAAGATGCCACCGCTCGCGATGGACTCGACAAACGCTGCCGAATAAAAGCACGAAACGAACGAGTCTGATTGACGGACCGCGGGCGTTTCGTGTTTTTTATTAGGTCGTTGTGGAAGGGGTCAAGTACTTCAATAATGTATAAGTGGATGATGGTGTCGGACGGGCACCTTGCTCGTATAAAGCGTGCAGGATGTGTGTCTGCATCGAAGTGGCAGTGACACTCATCAATTCTGTCTTTTTAAATTTATCATAGTATGATTGCTGAAAAAATGAGATGCCTTCTTGAGTAAATTCTTTTGGGCCAACGATATGCAACTCGTGGAGGTACAATCGACCTTGCTTAATCTCGCCGTACATCGTACCGACCACGGTGCCTTTCCATTTTAACGAATAAAAGATGGTTTGCCTTCGATGGAGCAAATCAAGTTTCCGATCCGTAAAAGGGGTGGCTCCGGGTAAGAGTCCGAAAAATTGATTACGGTTTCGTAACCAATCATGATGTGTCTCCGGATACTCTATACAAAATTGCCAATGTTCAAACGTTGTTTTTGTGTACGGCACGCAAAGGAACTCATATGGCGTCGCTTCATGATGAAAAAGAAATCCAATGTCCTGGACCCCGTTCAACAAATCGTCCGGCGCGTCACTTGGGAGCTTTAGTGAAACCAGTGTGCGGTGACAAACCTTTGATTGAAGTTGGAAAAGGACCCGATCGATTAAACCGCTTAACATCTTGCGATTTTTCCCAGTGGTGTCGCTCAAGCGAATCACATGCGCGGCTTTGAAATCGGTGCAGTCTACGTTGACGGCGGCGACTGGCTCATTACGGAACCATCCAGTGTAGTGATAACAGTCATCAGGTAGACAAAAGAGATGTGGGATTTGACCCATTGGATAAAAAGAATGGAGCATGGACCGTTCATGGGACTCGAGTTGTCGGCTTTCTTTGACGATAAAGGTGTGCTTCACGAAAGCAACCTACTTTCTACAAGTATTGGAACACCCTTAAATTGTAAGCGTTACCAACTAAAAATACTTGTATTAATATGATGAACATTTTTTGGTTGAAATAGGGATAGTTTTATGGTGTTTTCCTGAACGGTTCGTTCGAAATAAGCACAGAAATGGCTTCAGGAATGGGTTTGTGGAAAAGCGGAGCGAAAGAAACAAAAGCGCGTCTTCGAAGTGGGACAGGGTGTGAGAATTATTTTACAGGTGAAAAAACGAAGAAAAAACCGCGTCATGGCTCTGAAACAGACATGCTATACTGGACGTAAAGAAACGAACCGAGGAGATGACTATGCGATATTTCACGGGATTGTGGTTGATAGTAGTGTTGTTGGCGGGCACACCGCTCGTGGCGCAAGCGGATACAGAACCGATTGTGGTCCATGAGAATGTCATCGTCGACGAAACGGTAGAACTATATGAGGGGTTTCGATCCCCGAATGAGATGGTCTTTATTTTTGTATTAATCGTATTATTGTCAGTCATCGGCCTAGGCATCATTAATGCCATCGAATAACGTGAAAACGTTCACAAAAATGCAATATCTGACACGGAAGCGGTTTCAAATCTGATTTATACTAAACGTGTAGGAAGGAAGTTCTGCACCAACTTCCCCTCCTTTTCAGATGAACACCCCTCGTTCATATCATGTATTGGAGTCAATCGACGATGTCGATTGACTCCCTTTTTTTGTATGCAGCATAAGGTTACAACTGGATACGCTTTTCTTTGGCGAGACGTCGCAGTCGTTTCGTTTCATTCGTATGTCCATGACTTTCGAGCATATTGACGTACACTTTGAACGGTTCGGAACGATGCGAGAAGAAAGGGATATATTCGGCGAACAGTTTTTGTTCGGCTTCGGATAAAAAGCCACGTTCGACGAGTAACTCCAGTTCAAGCATTTTTAAGGCTTGATAATCGGCGAGCGCATTGTCGTCTGTCTGGGCTTTGGCTAACGTCCGGTCACACAACGTGGTGAGACGTTCGTGGAGCAAGTTCCATTCAGCGATGCTATACGATTGCTCGAGGAGGGTCGAGAGTAAATCGACCCGGGTGGAATCGACATCTTTTGGGACGTGGAGTGCGGTATACAAGGAACGGTCGATCCAAACGGCAGGGGAAGGGGCATCGAGTTGATAATACTGAATCAACTGGGATAACATCGAGGTCTGGGACAACTTTAATAATCGAAACGGGTCACTCGTCGTGAATAGAGGCTCTTCTCCAGCTGAAGATGACAGCAACAAAAACATCTCTTCATACATCGTCCGAGCCTCGGGCTCCTCGTCAGCATAATGCACGAGGTCGCGAATGATTTTTTTGGCGTGAATGTACCAATTTTTTTGATCCCGTTCACTCATCACTTGATTGGGCACTAAATATAAATGGTCATATGCCAATTCGACAAAGCGCTCAGCGAGGATGATGGTTTGCGAGAGCGAATGCCGTTCGTCTGACGACTTTTGTTCTTTATAGCGCGTGAACTGGCTGACCATAAAGTCGATGTCTTTCTCTTCAATCACGGTTTTTGGGATGTTGCGATACATCTCGACAATCACATCGCGAAGCGTGGCTTCCCCGTATTGTTCCAACAACATCCGTAACTTCCCGATACGCATTAGCTCTCCCTCCTTTCGAGAGGACGTCGAACAATCTATCCATCCACAGATGGGCAGACACCAATTATTATTCCTTTCCCGGTTTCGATTCAAAACAACCCTTCCGTCTCATGCTTAAGACGGATTTTTGCGCTAACCGTTGTCAGAATAGCGTTTGTCGATGATAATGTAGAAAAATCTAACCATACTAGAGGTACAGCATATGAATGACGATCAACACTTATCACGTGTCGAACGACGGAGACGGGAGCTTGAACGCGAACGATTAACCGAACAAGCCCGGCTAGACGAACAAGCCCGATTAGATGAAGAGGCTCGACACGAGACGCATCAGCACCAAGGGCATGAAGCAGACAAGTTAAACAATGATTCGAATCGGCCGACAGATCCAGGACAAGGCGAGCATCCGTTTTTAAATCGTTCGGACGAACCCTCGTCGGAACGAAAGAAAAAATCGCTCAACGTCAGAAAACCGAAACTGGGTCTGCCGTTCGCTAAGAAGCGCAAGTCGAAGCCGCGCCGAGACGAACGACGTGAGCCTAGACAGAAAACTCGAGAGCCAGAACGGACACATACCAAGCGGGAGACCGCCGCTCCAAAGGACAAACCACGCCGTCGCAAGTGGAAAGGCAAATTGCTCCTCGTGCTGTTGCTCCTGGTCATCGGGGCCGGCTTTATGGCGACACGTCCGGTCACGTTCCTCGTCATGGGCAGCGATGCCCGGGTCGGAGAATCGTTATCAGGCTCACGGACCGACTCGTTACAGTTGATGGAGTTCGTGCCGCGTTCCCGCACGGTCCAAAACGTCTCGATTCCACGTGACACGTATACGGCGATTCCTTGTGAGCCAGAGCGGGAAGGCGATAAAATCACCCATGCGTTCGCCTATGGCGGCGCCGACTGTACCGTTGGAGCCGTGGAGGGATTGACCGAGGCGTCTGTCGACGGTCAAGTCGTCATCACGTTCGAAACGTTCATGGAACTGATTGATTTGGTTGGTGGCGTCAACGTGACTGCAACCCACTCGTTCAGCGAGAAAGGTTTCAATCAGACGTATGAGTATACAGAAGGTGTCTCTTACGCTATGGACGGGGATATGGCGCTCGCCTATGCCCGTCATCGGAAAACAGATACGGACGGGGCGCGATCGAACCGACAGACCGAGGTCATGTCAGCCGTCGCTGATAAATTGGCCAGTCCAACAGGGTGGACAAAAATACCGGCCACGTATCGCTTTATGAAAGACGAGATGGGGCTTGAGATGAACCCGCTCCAGATGGCTTCCATCGGAATGACGATGGCGCTACAACCACAGGTGGATAAACTTCAAATCGAAGGAGAAGACGCCTACATCGATAATGTCTATTACTATCAACCGACCGAAGCGAGTGTTCAAGCCGTTCGCGACGCCCTAGACTTAACGATGTGGGGAACTGTGAGATAATTTTGCGAAAAGGGTTTGATTCCATCCTGAAAGAGGAAATTTAATCAAATGAACTACTCTTTTGAGGAGGGAAATTTGAATGAAAGTTTTAGTCATTGGAGCAACAGGAAAGATCGGTAGACGTGTATTAAAAAGTTTAGCGAAAACGCATCAAGTGACCGCTTTAATTCGTTATCCTGAACTGCAGGCAGAGTATGAAAAAATGGGTGCGCGTGTGCTCACCGTCGACGTCGAAAAAGAATTGGATAAAGGGATTCATGAGGCGACGGCCGGACAGGACGCCGTCATCATCGCAGCAACGGCGGGAGCAGATGGATCGAGCAAAGAAATCGAACTGCTGGACCGCAACGTCGCCATGAAGGCGATTGACGCTGCGAAAAAAGAACGGGTCCGTCACGTCGTCTTACTCAGTGCATATGGCGCCGATCAACCGGACGCTGCACCAAAAGAACATTTCAACTTCTTGTCTGCTAATAATGCGGCCGACGAGTATATCGAACATAGCGGTTTGAACTACACGATCATTTGCCCAGTGACAATCGTAGATGGTCCAGGGAAAGGCTCGATTGAGGCATCGGAAGATTTGAGTGATGCGAGTGGCGCCACGATTTCTGAAACGGATGTTGCGACCATCATCGCCGCCTCGCTCGATAATCGAGGTTTGTATGGACGTCGGATTGAAGTCAAATCAGGCAGTACCCCAATCAATGATGCGCTTGATTTCGACAGTCGCGGAGAAGTGGCGACAGGTGGCAGAACGACGCTCCGTCGACCACAGCGTTAACGAAAAACTGGAGAAGAAGGTGTCTTGATGGAACGAAAACTGTATAAAGATCCGTCTAATCAAATGATTGCTGGTGTCTGTTCGGGACTCGGGAACTATTTAGGTGTCGATGTGACGTTGATGCGAATCATCTTCGTCGTCCTCGCCCTATTTGGTGGTCCAGGTCTTCTGATTTATATCGTCCTCGCCATCGTCATGAAAAAACCGCCTTCAGAATATGAGGCGGAGCAAGACAGTCGCTTTTAACTAAACGTGCTGACCATTCCGGTCAGCACGTTTTTTATTCCATATACAACGTATAAGTCGCCTCGAACGACTCGCCTGGATCGAGCAGTTGCATGTCTTCTTTATGACGGATATCTTTCCGATGCCCTTTATAGTCGGCATGTCCGAACCAAGGTTCGAGACAGGCGAACGGGGCGTCAGAATGCGGTGGCGACCAAATGCCGAAGTGGGTGAACTGAGGGGACTCCATGACGATGGCCCGACCGCTCGGCTGATGCCGGAGCGCTGCGTATTCGATTTGCTCAAAGATGAGGGCGTCCTGGTCGAATAAATGATGTGTCAACGGGATGTAACGACGTTCCCCGAGCGGTTGATAGGCGCCGGTCAAATAAGGTCCGTCGAGCAACAAGCGGTCGAGCATCCGCGTCTCGCCAAAGTCGATCGTGTAGTCTTCGAACGTGCCCCCGGCAAACGGAATGTTGAAGGCCGGATGTCCGCCGATGCTGAATGGGAGCACGATATCGTCTCGATTGATGACGTGGTATGTCACGCTCAACTCTTCGCCGATTAAGCGATAGATGACATTCAGTTCGAATGAGAACGGATAGTGTTTACGTGTCTCGATCGAATCACGAAGAATGAAGCGGACGTGTGTGTCCGAAGCCTCGGCGACCTCGAACAGTTCGTCTCGTGCAAATCCGTGTTGGCTCATCGTATATGTCAGTCCGTCATATAAGTAGCGGTCGTCAAGCAGTCTTCCGACGAAAGGGAACAGGATTGGGGCTTGGCGCCCCCAATACGTCGGGTCGCCTTGCCAAAGGAGCTCCGTTCCGTCGACTTTCCAACTCGTCATTTCGGCGCCGTGCGCTTTTAGGGTGACGCTAACTTTCTCATTGTGAAGTTGCAAGATAGTTACTCTCCTTTGAATGATATGATAAGTTAAGTTTAGGAGTGAACAGTTCATAGAACAAGGGGTAAATCATGCGATTTCATAAACTAGCGATCAGTCTCATCATGGCCGGCCTCATCGCAGGCTTGGCCTATAAAGGATACGACGAGTATAAGACGAGTCAAGCGAGTGAACCGACGGTCGAAGTCGCTACGGATGACGGCGTGCTCGGCGGTCTGGAAGTCGGGCAGCGGGCGCCGCAGTTCGAGCTCGAGACGACGGAAGGGCAACCGGTGTCGCTCGCCGATTATGCAGGGCAACAAGTTATCTTGAACTTTTGGGCGACGTGGTGTCCACCGTGCCGCGAAGAGTTGCCAGAGTTGATTGAGTTCGGCGAAGATACAGGCATCCCTGTGCTCGGGGTGAATGCGACGAAAAACGAGCGGCTCGGGAAGCGAGACGTCGATGCGTTTTTACAGGAAGTGCCGGTCAGTTTCCCGATTTTATTGGACGAGACGGGGACGGTGGAAAAGACGTATCGTGTCGTTGCGCTCCCGACCACTTACGTGATTGGTCCGGATGGCATCATCACGGCCAAACAAGTCGGACCGGTCGATTTCGATTGGCTGCATGACCGAACGAAATGAACGGACAAAGACAGACTGGAAAGGGACCGGTCTGTCTTTGTCTACTTTTTATAATGTTGTTTAATCAGCGCATCGAAATTGGGTGTCATGTCTTCTTCGAGATAGTAATGGTGGTTATCTCGAATGATGGTATCGCCAACACGTGCTTCTGATGGCAAGAATCGTCTTGGGATAAAACTTGAGCCGTTGTTCCAACGTAACACGGCGTACTTCCCTTCGACCCGCACCAACGTGCCATACTTGATCATGCCTCTTCCTCCTCAACGAACAGCTTTCTGTCTCTTTTATTCTTATAGAGTGTATTCCCACATTCCACAAAACCTACACATATTTGCGCAAGGCTAGACAAGCAAAAGTAAAAACAGAGGCGTGACGAATTGTGAAGAAAGTTAGAAGAAAACGCTTTCTTTTTGATTTATTTTCTTCTATAATGAAGGCACGGGGTGATTATGACGAATTTGTGAACAATGGGGGTATGGTCAATGTTTTCATCAGCTATGATTGGATTGCTCGCTGTCACCGGCGTGACCATTTATGGGATTGACCGTATGTTCACGGTCCGTTCAGAACGCGTCACAAAGAAATAGGTCTACATAATAGGGGGGAATCGCAACGTCTTGGGGAGACGTTGCGATTTTTTTATGCGTCAGTAATCTTGTTGCCGCGACTCGCGGTCTTTCGCTTTTTGCTCGACGTGCTTCCGATTACGTTCATGGACGCGCTGGAAGAAAGCATGTTCGGGCCAATGCGGAGACCAGACGCGTTCTTCTGGCAAGGCGAGGATATATTCTTCGGCGGCGCTCAGTCGCTCCATCATTTTGCTGCGATCGTCACACAAATCGCCATGGCCAGGAATGAGCCACCGAATCTCATACTCGTAAATGGCTGCTTGGAGTTTCTGCAACGACGTCAAATATGCCTCGGCATCGTGTTCGATGAACGGCGGCTCGATGTTGGAGGCATAATCGCCACATACGAGCAGACGTAACGGTTCGACGATTAAAGACATGTGGGTCGACTCATGTCCAGGCGTCAATAAAAACGTTATGGGCGTAGAGCCTAGGGCGAGGGTACCATCTTCCGAAATCATAATATCAACAGCCGGTTTGACGATGGGGCGATCGATGTAGTACTGCTCGTAAAACGATTGTATCTCCTCGAGCTGTGAACTCGCATCGGTCTCGACGAACGCTTGAGACGCGATGACGGTGGCATCAGGAAATGCATAAGCACCGATGATATGGTCGTAGTGCTGATGCGTATAGATGACATACAGCTTTTTCCCCCGGCGTCGCAATTCGACATCCCGGCGAATCGTGGCGATTTCTTCGGGCAACCAGGTCGGATCGATCACAATCAAGCTCTCGTTCGTTTCAATCAATGTTGAAGTCGTGCGCATCAAAGCACTCTCGTAGACGGTGAACGGTTGAAGACGTACTTGAATCACAGGAATCCCTCCTTCTTATCTCCCATCCTTTTCCCGAATTACCGTCATTTAAGCGTTGTCGAAATCGGTGCTATTATGCTGAAAAACAAAAAAGCAGAACGTCGAATGACGTTCTGCTTGGTGCACGGGACACCGTGCGGTTATGTGTGCGAGCAAATTCTCGCGTATATGTCGGTAATTGGAGCGGGTGAAGAGAATCGAACTCTCGTCATCAGCTTGGAAGGCTGAGGTTTTACCATTAAACTACACCCGCATATGAAATTTTAAAATGGAGCGGGTGAAGAGAATCGAACTCTCGTCATCAGCTTGGAAGGCTGAGGTTTTACCATTAAACTACACCCGCGAAACGCTTAACGTTACGGTAATATAATAGCACAGGATTTTAGCTTTGCAAACCCTTTTTTGAAAAAACATTGGTTGTTGCGGCTAGGTTGTCTTGCTAAGATAATAGAGGAGAGGAGTGGATGGGGCATGAGTGAGCGTAAATCCTATTTACGGATGATGAGCGAAGGGTTTCGGATGATGAAACAAGCCAAACAGATCGACCAGGAGACGAAGCTCCGTCAATGGACGTTCTCGATTCGCCACGAGTCGGACTGGCAAGTGATTCTTCGAACGGAACGTTTGAAATGGGTCGGCCCGGCGACGAACGAGTTCATCGTCGAACCGCTGACCGTTCAAATCGGGCCGCTACAGCTCACGCGTCATCTCGAGACGAACGAAGTACGTTTGAAGATCGAGGAAGAATGGGGAATTGAAAGTAAGGTCGTCTGTGACGACCAAGAGTGGGAACGATTCGTCGCATCGCTCAAACAATTGAAGGGGGAGTAGTCGTGAGTCGAGAAAGGCTATATCGGATTGAAGCGGAAGCCCGGGGCAGTGCCTGGCGGGCCCGTGTATTGACCGGCATCCAACGATTCCGCTTTTTTAAAGGGGAATTGCTCGCTCCGACTGAACGTCCTTATGTCGTCTTGAGCATCTCACAAGACAAACAGGCACTCCCCGATTTGATTGAGACGGATATGGGTGTGTTGCTCATCCATGAGCGAATCGGCCCGATCTTTATGAACCTATGCCCATATGATATTCAACTCGTTCGAGTCGAGTTGCACACGAGCACTGGGAAGACGGATCAATATTGCGCACTCAACGTATTGCGTCGCTTCGAGATTGAGCATCTTGAAGATTCGGGCGAATATCGACCGTTAGACCCCGACCGACTCTATTTTTTATCACATCAAACCGTACGATTGAACTTATTCGGGCACATGATTGCCCAAGACCAAAACAGTCAACGCCTTTACGTGACCGAGCGCCTCAAATACGCGCTTCAAGCGAAGATGGTGACAGGTTTAGCATTTAAGAAGACGAAGGAGCAAACAGCATGAAGGAATACGAGATTGACGGTTGGATCCGTCTATCCTACCCAGAACACTTTGAATACAATGAAGAAGAAGACCATGTCAGCTTTTATTCGGTAGAGGCCGACGCCCAAGGGACGCTTCAGATGTCCATCTATGAAGCCGAGGAAGCACAAGCGCCGAGCGACGCGGCTCTCCAAGAGTTGAACACGTTTTTAGGCGAGTTCCCGATTGACGTCAAAGTCGCACCGAGTGTCACGACAGACGCAGGTGGTATGACGACGGCCTATGCGAGCGGAATCGAAGATGGGATGCATCTTGACGTCTGGTCACTTACAGACGGGAAACGACTTTTATTTTTGACGTACGTCGCCGATGAAGTGACGAATGAGAAAGTAGAGATTGAAGCAATCGTCGACTCAATCGAATGGACATAACAAGAGACACGCGCCATCGTCGGCTGCGTGTCTCTTTGTGTCTTACTGGAATTTTGGAACGTCGAAGTAAAGTGTATAGGATTCGAGCTGTTGGTACATGTTGTAAATGTTAGTGGTCTGTTTCGTCGCCCAAGCGATGTCTGAGGCGTATTGATTCGTTCCTGGATTGCTTGGGTTGAACCGCATCTTATAGAGCGTGTTTTGTTTGAGGTCCAAGTTGTTGATATATTCATCTCCGATAAATTTAGCACCACCGATGATGGCGGCTTCCGGTGTGAACCACCCTTCCTTATAAGCGCGCTCAGCACCTTTGACATGGGCGTTCCCATCAATCGCACCGATGCCGTACATATTGTAAACGGTCTTCGGTGTGACGGCCTTGCCGTCGACGCTTGAGACGAGTATCCCGGTGGCGAGTGCGGACGTGCCGTGCCCGGTTTCAAGCAACGCATGTGACAACAGATAAATCTCGTTGACATTGTGTGTGCGAGAGGCGTCGATGAACGCTTGACCGCGGCCGGCTAAAATCCCTTTGCCTACGAGTGATTTGTTCAAAACGGTTGCCGTTAAATCGGCCCCCTTCGACAAATCGAGGAACTGGAAATATTCGCGTGACGTCGTCGCAAATGAAGACGGAGACACGTGACGTGTGATTTCTTCGTTTGTCGCCCGGCGCCAAGAGCGATCATACACACGAATATCATAACCGCTAGGGCGATAATAAGTGATTGTGTAGTACTGATCCGTTTCCCCTGTGATTGCGACTTCTTCACCCGGATTGATGACTCCAAATGAGTGGGAAGTCATCGAGGCGTCCTTCAAAACGTTGGTGCTTCCAACGGCGTAAATGGCGTTAATATAACCGGTGTATACGCCGTATTTTACTTTATACCAAGTTGTCGATCCGACCTTTTGTGTCCCTAAGTACTCAAGTTTGGTGTTGGTTGATACGCTCGTCACGTTTGTAGACGTTGCCGATGCGGTCGACTTCAAATATTGGAATCGAGTCGCGAATAGTTCGGTTGCTGAGACTTTTCCAGCCGGTGCGGTCGCGGTCGCCAAGACATAACCTGTAAGCGAACCATACTTAACTTTATACCATGTTACGGTCCCGACCTGCTGAGCACCGAGGTATGCGAGTTTCGCATGGTTTGGTAACGTCGCAAGCGTCGTGGCAGATGACGAAGCTGTCGATTTCAAGTATTGAAGTTTCGTCGTGAACAGTTCGCCCGTCGTACTCTTTGTAATGAATGATTTATGCACGTAAGCGTCCTCGTTACGAAAAGCGTCCGATTGAGAGAACACGTTGCGCTGGGTCGTAATCATCGAGGCGAGTGTGTATGTGTAAGGTGTCTCGGTGATGACCATTTCCTTGCTGCCGGCGACAGGCGGTGTATACGGTTTCGTATATGTGAGGGAGATATACCCTTTCACGAGCGAGCCGTTGACGAGATACGAGATGACACCCCAGTCGCTGCCGACAATCGGCTTCACTTTGACGACCGTCCCGTTCGCGAGCTTTCCGATGACGGCGCCATCGACTGCTTTATTGCGCACGTTCAGCGTCCCGTTGTTTGCGACGACGACCTCGACTTCACGTTCGGCCTCAAGCTGTTCTTCTGGCACTGGCGGTTTGTCCGCGAAATAACTGGCGGTCGCATAGCCCGTTAGCGAGCCGTACTTGATTTTATACATGGAACTCGTCAATCCGCTTTCCGAGATTTGTTGTACTTTTGTCCCTGTCGGAATGACGGCAATTTTTGATTTCGGCGAAACGGACTTGTCGTAAAGAACGACTCGTTGCGTCGTGTAGTAATCTGTCACGACGATCACCTCCGGTTTGTCGACTGAGAAGTGACGTGAAGCGGCATAACCGGTTTTCCCGTCATAGCGGACTTTGAACCATGAGCTCGATAGGCCGCTTTGAGAGATTTGTTCGATTTTTGCACCGAATGGAATAGTATCGATTTTCGTCGCGCCCGAGGCAGACGAATTGTACATCGCCACATTCCGAGTTGCGTAATAAGGTTTGATGACGATCACTTCTGGTGGAGTCGTCGAGAAGTTGCGGGCAGCGGCATAGCCGGTGACCCCATCATACTCGATTTTAAACCATGAGCTTGCGAGTCCAGATTCCGATACTTGTGTCACTTTACTGCCGGCGCGGATGGTCCGGAGACGATCTGCACCCGAGGCAGACGATTTATACAAGACGAGATCGCGAGCGGCGTAATAAGGCGTCCGGACGATGACTTCCGGTTTCGTCTTCGAGAAGTTACGGGCGGCGGCATAGCCGGTGACGCCATTGTAACGAATCTTGAACCATGACGAACTGAGGCCAGCCATGGCGATTTGTTCGACTTGGGCACCCGAAGGGATGGTCGCGATTTTTGTCGCCCCTGAAGCTGAACTGTTATACAGGGCGACGTTTGTGATTGAAAAATAAGGTGTCGTCACTTCCGGTGCTGTCGTTTCTGGCGTCAACACGGATGTCGAGAAGTTGCGGGCTGGAGCGTAGCCGACAATCGTGCCATATTGGATTTTAAACCATGAGCCGGTCGCGCCGAGCGAGGCGAGATGCGTCACTTTGGCACCAGCCGGAATCGTCGCGAGTTTCGTTGCGCCCGAACCGGTCGAGTTGTATAGCACCGCTGTCTTGTTTGCATAATATGGTGTTTCAACCGGGACTGACGGCGTGAAGTAACGTGCTACGACGTAACCGGTGTACTTGCCGTACGTCACTTTCATCCACGAACCGGTGGCACCGTGCGAAGAGATATACGTGACGGTCGCGCCTTTCGGGATGGTCGTCAAGACGGTAGCAGACGTCGATGTCGATGAGCGCAAGTTGACGTTCGCATCGGCCTTGTAAGCAGAAGCTGAGGTCGTCGACGTTGTTGATGCTGTCGTCATTGTCGATTTTAAGGTTAAATAAGTCGCTGATACGTAACGCTTTTCGCCCTCGAATTCGATTTGAGCCCAGGTGTCGTTCGTCGTATACACTTGAACGGTTTCACCTTGTGTCAATTTACCGACAATATCCGAAGTGGTAGATGTGGCGGAACGAACATTTAAAATGGATGTATTCACTGTTCCTTCGTATGTTGCTGCATATGAGTGAGCGGGGACGAGCGTACTCAACACTGTGCTAGAGATGAGGACGGCCGTGCTCAATCGTGTGATCGTTGGCTTCAATGTGTTACCCCTTTCGGTGAATACGTATCGAAATATGTGTATTCTTTTAGTGTGCGGTCTAAGTATAGCGCACTTAAAAATTGGAAAGAAGAATCTAAATTACAAAAAAGGTAAATGAATTAGAATCCCATTGTATTATTTTGGTAAACAAAAAGAACCTCCTAGGAAATGGAGGTTCTTTTTGCGATGCGTACCGTATGATGCATCCAGTCGCCGATGTCGGTCCAGATGTCTTGACGTTGGCGCTCGCGGAGCACTTCATGACGTGCCTGATCATAAGACAGCACGGTCAATTCGATGTCGGCGGCCTGATGTTTGCGGACGATTCCGGAGAGTCCTTCTCCGTCATGGACGACAGGGTCATCGGCACCTACGACGAATAAGATTGGGAGTGTTTTCGGATGTTCTTGAATCCGGGCGGCCGAGGTCACATCGAGTGACGCTTTTGCTACCTCATGTAAGTAGCCGAGCGTCGGAATCCCGCCACAGTCCGGATCATTTACATAGGCGGCTACTTCCTCCGGAACACTCGAAATCCAATCACTCTCGGTCGTGGCCGGTAAGAATTTCAAGTTGTACCGTCCGAACAACAAGCGTTCGAACAAGCGCGATTCATGGGTGCTCCCTTTGAACCGGATGGCCAAATCAATCGCGTACAGTCCGGCCCGTCCAATCAATCCGGAATGTGGAGGCGGGGAGACGGCGATGACGCCGGTCAAGCGATGACCTAGTTGTTGGCCGAGTCGACGTGCGAGCAGCGAGCCAAAACTATGACCGAGAACGATGGTTGGCAATTCATCTTGATAATGGTCAAGGAGCGAGATGGCGTCGTTGACCATTTGCTCAAACCCTTCATGGGGCGACAGGTGGGCGTAAGTGGACTGGGTCCGGGCCAAGGAGCCTGCGCCACGAAGGTCGCACAGAAACACATTGAAGCCAATTTCTGACAAAAAATCAGCGAATTCGACATAACGTCGATGATGTTCGAGCATCCCATGGAAAATAAAACAATTTCCAATCGGTTGTCTGGCCTTGATGTGCAGTAACTGCGTCCGATATCCGTCCGCATACGTATGTTCCGTGACGTCCATCTCGATCCCTCCGTTATCGTTTAGAATAAACCGATCGCTTTCCCGGTCTCGTCAATCCCCATATTCAAGGCGGCCGGTTGTTTCGGCAGACCTGGCATCGTCAAGACGTTACCAGTCAAGGCGACGAGGAAACCAGCACCGACCGACGGCTTCAATTCTCGTACCGTCACGGTGAAGCCGTGTTGATATCCGAGTTTTGTCGGGTCATCGGAGAGTGAGAACGGCGTCTTCGCCATACAAATCGGCAAGTGCTGCCAACCGTTCGCCTCGATTTGTGCCATCTGTTTTTTCGCGGTCGCGGTAAACGTGACGTCGGCCGCCCCATACACTTCCCGGGCGATTGTCAAAATCTTCTGTTCGATTGTATCGGTCAACGCATAGAGCGGGGTGAACGCACTCTCGTTCGACTCGATTGTATCGATGACAGCCTCGGCGAGGGCACGACCGCCTTGTCCACCGTTCGACCACACTTCACTGAGCGCCACTCGAATGTTGTTGGCTTCACACCAATCGAGGACGGCGGCCAACTCTTCGGCTGTATCCGAATTGAAGCGGTTGAGGGCGACGACGGTCGGCAAGCCGAGTTTACCCATCGTCTCGACATGTTTGGCGAGAAGTTTTAACCCGTTGCCGACAGCTCCGACGTTCTCGACGTGGAGTTGGTCCTTGGCGACACCACCGTGCATTTTCAAAGCACGGACCGTCGCCACGAGAACGACGGCGTCCGGGTTCAATTTTCCGATGCGTGATTTGATATGACAGAATTTTTCGGCCCCAAGATCGGCTCCGAAACCAGCTTCGGTGACAACGTAGTCGCCGAGTTTGAGCGCCGTTTTCGTCGCGATCAACGAGTTGCATCCGTGCGCGATATTGGCGAACGGACCACCGTGAACGAGTGCTGGCGTCTGTTCGAGTGTCTGCACCAAGTTCGGCTTGAATGCCTCTTTCAACAACAGTGTCGCGGCGCCGGCTGCACCGATTTGTTCGGCTGTGATTGGCTCGTTGTCCCGATCGTACGCGACGACGATTCGCTTGATGCGTGCCTCGAGGTCGGTCAACGAATCGGCGAGACAGAGGATGGCCATGATTTCAGATGCGACCGTGATATCAAACCCGTCTTCACGGGGTACGCCATGGGCACTGCCGCCAAGGCCGATCGTCACGTGACGGAGCGCCCGGTCATTCAAGTCGAGCACGCGTTTCCAGACGATTTTCCGGACGTCGATGCCAAGGTCGTTCCCTTGATGGAGATGATTGTCGAGCATGGCGCTAATCGTGTTGTGGGCCGCGGTGATGGCGTGCATATCGCCTGTGAAGTGAAGGTTGATGTCTTCCATCGGCAACACTTGGCTGAACCCTCCGCCGGCTGCACCGCCTTTTAAGCCCATCGTCGGACCGAGCGACGGTTCACGCAGACAGACAATCGCTTGTTTGTCGAGTTGGTTGAGCGCTTGGCCGAGCCCGACGGTCACGGTCGACTTTCCTTCGCCGGCCGGAGTCGGGTTGATCGCTGTGACGAGGATGAGTTTCCCGTCTTCACGAGTCGCCATCCGATCAATGACATCAAATGATAACTTGGCTTTGTATTTCCCGTATAGGTCGAGGTCATCTTCTTGTAAGCCGAGTTTTTCTGCTATCTGTTTGACGGGCAACATCTCGGCTTGTTGGGCAATCGTTAGGTCGGATAACGGTTTAATCGTCGTCATGTATAAAATCCCTCCACTTTCGAACATTGTAATCGTTTTCGTTCATTTCATTCGTGAATCGACTTTGAATCAAGGTTTAATTCTTCATTCGGGAAGACTCGTTCGTGTTGTCATTGAGTTTATCATAACGCATCGCCTCGTATAATTCACCCATTGAGTGCAATATATTCCACCCTTTCCGTCAAATGTATCCGTTTTCATTTTGTCTTGAGGGAGGTAAGTTGATAGTGGAGGCGATGAACATGACAGAAACACCAAAACAACACAAGCGAAGACGGAATTGGAAGAAACCGGCGAGTTTTATCGCATTTGTCGGTCCAGCCTTTCTGGCGTTTGTGGCGATTGTGCTCATACCGTTCGTTAACGGGATTTATTACAGCTTCACGGATTGGAACGGTGTGACGGGTCAGTTGAACGTGGTCGGATGGGACAACTATCAGCGTATTTTATTCGAGGATGAACAGTTCCGCGCCTCGTTCTGGATTACGACGAAATACACGATTGTGGCCGTCATCTTGACGAACATCGTCGGTTTCTTGTTGGCTTTGCTGTTGACGATGAACATTAAGACGCGCAATATACTGCGCACCGTCTTTTTCATGCCGAACTTGATTGGCGGACTCATTCTCGGGTTCATTTGGCAGTTCATCTATGTGAAGGGCTTTGAATCGATCGGGACATTGACCGGATGGAGTTTATTCGAACTGCCGTGGCTCGGTGACGCCCAGACGGCGTTCTGGGGCATCGTCATCGTCGCTATTTGGCAAGGCGGAGGCTACGTCATGGTCATCTATATTGCAGCGCTCCAAAACGTGCCGACGGATTTGCTGGAGGCGGCCAAAATCGATGGGGCGAACCGCTTGAAGATGTTGCGTCACATCACGTTGCCGATGATTATGCCGTCCATCACCATCTGTCTGTTTTTGACGATTTCCTGGTCGTTCAAAGTGTTCGACACGAACTTATCGCTCACAAACGGAGGTCCGTTCAAATCGACAGAGATGCTCGCTTTGAACATCTATACAGAATCGTTCGTGAATAATAATTACGGGCTCGGCTCGGCGAAAGCGGTCATCTTCTTCCTTGTCGTCGCGGCGATTACCGTCACTCAAGTCTACTTGACGAAAAAGCGGGAGGTGGAGGCATGACGACAGAAAAGATTGAACGCATCGAAGCAAAGGTCGATTCGTCCCCACGGCGATTGCGACCGCAAAGACCGCTGCGGGCGGGTGGATATACGGCCGGCCTCGGTCTCGTCGAACTGGTGGCGATTCTGCTCGGGCTGTTATATCTCGTCCCGTTCTATTACGTCATCGTCAACTCGTTCAAATCGATTGCGGAGATTTACACGAACACGTCCGCCTTGCCGAACGTCTGGCTCGCGTCGAACTATACAGAGGCGTGGGAGGCGATGAATTACGGACGCGTCTTCTTGAACTCGCTTCTCATCACGGCGGGGGCGAACCTTCTCATCGTATTGTTCACTTCGATGGCGGCGTGGAAGCTCGTCCGGACGAAACATTGGATCTCGACTGTCATCTTCTTCCTGTTCGTCGCGGCGATGGTTATCCCGTTCCAATCCATCATGATTCCGCTCGTCAAAGTGTCGAGCATCCTCGGTCTGTTGAACAGCCATTGGGGACTGATGGTCATGTATCTCGGCTTCGGGTCTGGCATCTCGGTATTCTTATATCACGGCTTCATGAAGTCGATTCCGGAAGAGATTGAAGAAGCGGCCATCATTGACGGCTGTTCGACATGGGGCGTGTTTTGGCGCATCGTCTTCCCGCTGCTCAAGCCAATCACGGTGACGATCGTCATCTTGAACAGCCTTTGGATTTGGAACGACTTTCTCTTACCTTCACTTGTCCTCCGAGACATCGAGCTGCGGACGATTCCGCTCGCGACGTTCTATTTCTTCGGACA
Organism: Exiguobacterium sp. J17977; assembly: GCF_018616375.1. GTDB lineage: Bacteria > Bacillota > Bacilli > Exiguobacteriales > Exiguobacteriaceae > Exiguobacterium > Exiguobacterium mexicanum. The sequence goes on from NZ_JAEQBB010000006.1 coordinate 108,449, forward strand.
ATATACAAAACAATGGGATTTGGCACTTGCTGGTTTAGTCCTTGGGATCGTTCCGCTCCTCGTCTTTTTCTTCGGTATGCAAAAGCATATTATCAAAGGGATTACGAGTGGCTCGATCAAATAACCCTTCCCAAGGGATCTCCCCCGTCCGCTACACGGGGGAGAATTTTTTTTGAAAAAGTGGTTGACATTCGTCTGAATATTGATAATAATTGGGTCAATTCAATTGTGAACGACATTGAAAGGACGAGTACACAGAAGACGTAAGCAAAGCGAGCCGGGGAAGGTGAGAGCCCGGACTGAAATCTCTGTCGAAGAACCTCCTGGAGTCGCTACCCGAACGCTTTGCAAGTAGACGTAGCCGGACCCGTTCCCCGTTATCGGAACTACGAGATGTTCGTCTCGAAAAAGTGAGTAGATTCGTCTACTAATTTGGGTGGCACCGCGGAGCTTGAAGCCTTCCGTCCCATAGTCCATGGGATTGGAGGGCTTTTTTCTATTGCTCCATCCCGAAATCCCACAATTGGAGGAAGAAAACATGACAACAACAGCAATGAGCAAGATGAAGGAAAAACAACAGGCGATTACAGTAGTGAAGGCGACATTCGAAGACAAGTTCAGCACGGCGCTCGGACTCACACAAGTTCAGGCCCCGCTGTTCGTCACATCGGCGAGCGGTGTCAACGATCACTTGAACGGTGTCGAACGCATCATCCAGTTCGATACGCAGTATCCAGGGCATGAACTCGAAATCGTTCAGTCGCTCGCAAAGTGGAAACGCGAAGCGCTCGGCCGCTACGGGTTTGAGGTCGGTGAAGGTTTGTACACACAGATGCGCGCCATCCGTCGTGATGAAGAACTCGACGCGACACACTCACTCCACGTCGATCAATGGGACTGGGAACGTGTCATCGCCCGGGAACACCGGACGACGGAGTATTTGAAAGCGACGGTCGAATCGATTTATGCGGCGCTCCGCGAGACGGAACAGGCGGTCGAATCGATGTACGGGATTGAGGCAATCTTGCCAGAGTCGATTCACTTCTTGACGAGCCAAGAGTTAGAAGACCTTTACCCGGACCTCACGCCAAAAGAACGGGAGCACGCGATTTGTAAAGCGTACGGCGCAGTCTTCCTATCGCAAATCGGCGGTGCACTCGCTTCGGGCGACAAGCACGACGGCCGCGCGGCAGACTATGACGACTGGTCGCTCAACGGCGATATCCTCGTCTGGCACCCAGAACTCGAATCGGCGTTCGAACTGTCGTCGATGGGAATCCGTGTCGACGAGACAGCGCTTGCCGAGCAATTGGTGACAGCCGGAGCTGAAGACAAACGTAAGTTCCCGTTCCATCAAGCGGTCCTTGAAGGACGTCTCCCGCTTACAATCGGGGGCGGTATCGGGCAATCACGTGTCGCCATGTATTTGCTACGTGCTCGCCATATCGGTGAAGTCCAATCGTCGGTCTGGCCGAGTGAGATGGTCGCAGCTTGCGAAGAAGCTGGAATCAGCCTGTTGTAATTATATAGAAGAAACTTAAAACCAGGACTTTCTTTCAATAAGAAAGTCCTGGTTTTCTGTGCAACATTTTCCACCCTACACGTCAATTTTGACACCTACATAATGGAAGCGTTTTCATCTAAAGTTAGGGTGTACCGAATGTTGAAGGATTGTCGACTCTATACTTAGGAGGAAGCGTAATGAAACGTAAATGGAGATTATCAACCGCCGTCATGACGGCGGGGATGGTATTGACACTTGCGGCCTGTGGCGGCGGGTCGCTTACGGAAGAAGAAGGTTCGACCGATGCGAATGCGGATAACGGTGACAAGCAAGACGTCACGTTAAACGTCTTCCAGTTCAAAGCGGAAATCGCCAAAGACCTTGAAGCGATGGCGAAAGAATATGAGGAAGAGACCGGCGTCAAAGTGACCGTTCAAACGGTCGGCGGCGGAGCCGATTACGGGGCCGCGCTCAAGTCGCAGTTCGCGTCGGGCAACGAGCCGGACATCTTCAATAACGGTGGTTTCACCGAAGCGCAGACATGGAAAGACAAATTGGAAGATTTGTCAGGCGAGAAGTGGGTCGGTGATTTGACGGAAGTGGCGAAGGAACCGATGACCATGGACGGCAAACTGTACGGCATGCCGATGAACTTGGAAGGATACGGCTTCATCTATAACAAGGAGCTGTTCGAGAAGGCGGGTATCAGTGAGTTGCCGAAGACGTTGTCTGAGTTGACGGATGCGGCGGAGAAGTTGGATAAAGCAGGCATCACGCCGTTCTCGGTCGGTTATGCCGAATTCTGGATTCTCGGGATCCACTTGCTTAACATCCCGATGGCACAGCAAGACGACCCGGATGCGTTCATCCAGGCGCTCAACGAGAATAAAGAAAAGTTCGAAGACAATGAGCAGTTCCAACAATTCTTGAAACTGTTCGACCTCACCATCAAATACGGTAATAAAAACCCGCTCACGACGGACTATAACACGCAAGTCACACAGTTCGCTCAAGGTGAGACGGCGATGCTGCAACAAGGAAACTGGGCGCAACAGATGATTCTTGACGTGAATCCTGACATTGAGATGGGCTTCGTGCCAATCCCAATCAACGATGACAAAGAGAAGATGGACCGTCTCCCGGTCGGCGTCCCGAACAACTGGGTCGTCAATAAAAACTCGAAGTATAAAGAAGAAGCAAAAGACTTCCTCGAATGGATGGCGACCTCCGACACAGGTAAAGACTATATGGTCAACAAGTTCAAATTCATTCCGGCGTTCAAGTCGATTGAAGCGAACGATCTCGGTCCGCTTGCTGACGACATCTTAGCCTATTCGAACGAAGGCAAGACGATTTCATGGAACTGGTTCAAGTATCCGGATGGCGCGGTCAATGAGTACGGCGCATTGATGCAAGCATACGTCGGCGGTCAAAAGACCGGAGACGAGATGCTCCAAGACTTCACGAAAGTATGGGCCGATAAGGCAAAATAACAGCAATACAAGCGGCGAAACGACCCCTTCGCCGCTTGTATTTTTTAGTGCGGGCAAAGCCGGTCAGAAGTTGAGGCTTGTCAAACGGGCGTCGCTCGCACAAAATAATAGACAGTTGAAGTGGTGCTCGGAACCTTCCGGCACCACTATTTTATTGGGGAGATGACAGATATGAGAAAGAATGTCACGGTCGCATTGTTATTGGCGACTTTTTTAGCGGCGATTGAAGGGACGGTCGTCTCGGTCGCGACACCGGTCATCGCGAGCGAATTGAACGGGGCCGCCCTCGTGAGTTGGGTGTTCGCCGCCTTCTTGCTGTTCACGGCAGTGTCGACACCGATTTATGGAAAAGTGGCCGATTTGTTCGGTCGCAAGCGGGTCCTATTGTTCGGGATCGGTTTGTTCACACTTGCCTCGCTCTTATGCGGCCTTGCCACATCGATGGAGCAATTGATTATCTTCCGAGCGCTTCAAGGGCTTGGCGCTGGGGCAGTATTGCCGATTTCGATGACCATCATCGGCGATTTGTATAAGTATGAAGAACGTGGCAAGATTCAAGGTATTTTAAGCGCGGTTTGGGGTGTCTCAGGCGTGCTCGGGCCGGTCATCGGCGGGTTCTTGGTCGAGACATTGTCTTGGCGCTACGTCTTCCTCTTGAACGTCCCGTTCGCACTGTTATCGTTCATCATGATCATTGTCTTCTATAAAGAGACGGTCACCGAGACGACGGAGCGGATAGACGTCAAAGGGGCGCTGTTGTTCGCGTTCGGGACGACGGCGTTCTTATATGGATTGATCACGTTCAGCGAGACGAACGTCTGGACGCCATCGATTATCGCCAGTGCCGTGTTCAGCGTGGTGTTGCTCACCAGTTTCTTTTTATCAGAACGGCGTGCGAAAACACCACTGTTGCCGCTCGACCTGTTGAAACAACCGATTATCGCGTCCATCAATGGCGCCGTCTTCTTCGCAGCATGGGTGCTCGTCTCGATGTCGGCCTACATTCCGATTTGGGCCCAAGCTGTACTCGGTAAATCAGCGACGGAAGCTGGATTCATGCTGATGCCGCTCTCGGTCGCTTGGACGTTCACGTCGATTATCGGCGGTCGCACACTTGGCGCGGCCTCTCCACGGCGTCGGGCCGTGACGGGGATGAGTCTCTTGTTGATCGGGACAATCATTTTGACGCTGCTCACGCAATCGAGTCCGGACTTGTTCGTCTACCTCGCTGTCGCCATTATCGGCGTCGGGTTCGGCTTGTCGCAGCCGATGTTCATCGTCGTCTTACAGACGGTCGTATCATATCGTCAGCGGGGGACCGCGACGGCGGCAAACTCCTTCTTGAGTACCGTCGGTCAGACGCTCGGTGTCGCCGTATTCGGTGCCGTCTTTAACTTCATCGTCCTTAAAGGCTTCCGGGAGGAGGCCGGGTTAAGCGGTGTATCACTCGAATCGTTCTTCAATCGGAGTATGACCGAGGCGCTAAACGCGACAGTCCGGCTCCAAGGCGAGCAACTTATCGCCAGTGGTTTGAACACCGTGTTCATCGGGGCGGCACTCGCTGCGTTCATCGCACTGTTGATTGCGCTACGATTACCGGTTAGCCCACCCGAACCTTCACGCGACAACTAAAGACACGGTATGATGGTGAAAAGGAGGCGATCATGTTGAGACGATGGATGTTTATTTTGTCGCTCGTATTTGTTGCCGGTTGTGCCTCGGAATCGACCGAGGCGCCCGAACCTGAACAGGCACCAGTCGAAGAGTCGGCCGAAGAAGTACCGTCTGACCCGGCACCTGATCCGGAACCCGCTGAGCCGGAAGGCGACGTGTCGATCGACGCAACCGAATCGATTGTCGAGCAGTTAGCGGCCCCGTGGTCAATCGCACAAACCGATGATGGATGGCTCATCTCAGAACGTGGCGGCACGATTGCGGTTATCGACGCGGACGGGAATCTCGACCGACAACCGGTCGTCTTGGAAGAAGACGTGCTTGAAATCGGGGAAGGCGGTCTCCTGGGCCTTGCGTTGACCGCGGATTTTGCGACGTCACGCCAACTGTACGCCTATCATACGTATGGAACACCTGGAAACGTCCAGAACCGGGTCGTCGAGTTGACGTGGGACGGTGAGCGGTTCGAAGAGACGGCGGTCCTGCTCGATGAGATTCCGGGGGCCCAGTTCCATAACGGTGGCCGATTGTTGCTCGATGGGGACGTGCTGTGGGTCACGACCGGAGATGCGCTCGTGCCGGAACTGGCACAAGACGAAACATCGATTGCTGGAAAAGTGTTACGAGTGCCCTTATCCGGAGAGGGCGAACCGACCGATTGGATTTATTCGTCCGGTCACCGCAATCCTCAAGGCTTGACGAAGATTGAAGATACGCTTTACGCGAGTGAGCACGGAGCTTCGGGGCATGATGAAGTGAATATCCTCGAAGAGGGCAACAATTACGGCTGGCCGCTCATCGAGGCGGATCAAGCACGAGACGGGCTCGAGACACCATGGTTCGAGGTCGGGGAGACGTCGTGGGCACCATCGGGAATCGTTGCCGATGACCGTTACGTGTATATGGCGACGCTGCGTGGGAATCGCCTTGTTGCCATCGATCGGGAATCACGTGAGGTCATCCCGCTCGTCGAAGACAGAGGTCGTATCCGTGACGTCTGGTTAGAGGACGAAGTGCTTTACTTCATCACGAACAATACGGACGGACGCGGTAACCCTACCAGTGGGGACGACCAGTTGATGCGAGTATCCCTTCAATAGAAACTGACGACATTGTCAGTTTCTATTTTTTATGGATTATTCAACCTTAAATCTTGTATAATGGTTCTCATATGGAAAATGAAGGGGATTATTACATGAATCAATCAGATATTAAACAATCAGAAGTGATACCACCGGACAAGAAACAATCCGGCAAGAAACAATCCGATCAGATACAAGCGAGCATGGTACATAAGCACGAAACGTTATATTTTAACGTGCTAATTGTCGCCAGCGTGTTCACGGTGATTTTAGGGATTGTCTTCACGATTGCCTCGCTTGGTATCTTCTTGACGATTCTCGGCTCGTTTATTGCGTTGTCCTTATTCGCACATTGGCTTCAGCTTGGTTACATCCGTACGAACGGTGTCAAAGTAACGGAGCGGCAGTTCGCTGATTTGCATGCGACGTATCAACGTGTCGGACAGGAGATGGGGATTCGCCTGTTACCAGACGTCTATATTCTTCAAGCCGGCGGGATTTTAAACGCCTTCGCGACCCGCTTTTTCCAAAAGAACATGGTCGTCTTGTATTCGGACATCGTTGAGTTGTCTCGGGACGGGTACTCGAAAGAAGTGGAATTTGTCTTGGCACACGAACTCGCGCACATTCGCCGCAACCATGTCCAAAAACAATGGGTCATGCTACTCGGTGGATGGATTCCGTTTTTAGGGTCGGCCTATTCTCGCGCCTGTGAGTATACGTGTGACCGGATGGCGGCTCATTATATCCAAGACCAGGCGGCCAGTAAACGGGCGCTGACGATTCTTGCTGTCGGCGGCAAGCTCGCCAAAGAAGTGAGCGAGTTCGATTACTTGTACGAAGCGAGTCGCGAGAACGGATTTATCGCCAAATATAGCGAACTCATTTCGACGCATCCACCGCTCCCGAAACGAATCGCGGCGATTGCAACGACCGCTGGCGAGGTGAACGTTCCATCATTTAAGATGGCCGGATATGTCAAAGGGTCAATTATCGGGACAATCGTATTGAGCGTCATCGTCAACGTGGCCATCGTCGCCTGGTTATTCACGAGTGATGGGTTAACTGGTTTCTCGGAAGGATTCAGCTCGCTCGACGTCATGGCGGATGAGCCGATTCAACAGCTCGCTTACGAGGACGCGGCGTATGAGGACTTCGTCGCCGTATTGGCAGATGGGGCTGACGTCAATACGCAAGATTTGTATGGCGACACGCCGCTTCACAACTTGTTGTATAGTGAAGATGCAGATATTGACACGGTTGAACTTTTGCTCGAGAACGGTGCCGACGTATCGCTCGAGAACGAGGATGGCATGACGCCGGCCGAACTAGCCGCTGACTCTGGGCAACCGAGAGGCATCATCGAATTGATTCAATCGTACGAGTGACTTACGAGGTTTATGGCCGTAACAAAGGTCATAAACCTTTTTATTTTCAATTATTGCAAGCGCTTGCATAAGCCGTGATATAATGACAGCGAGGAGGCGATGCGCGGATGAGCATTCGGACGAAGTTGACGGGAATGATTGCATTGACGATTATCGTTCCCGTCATTTTGGCGACGGTCATTTCCTTTTGGTACGTCAAAGACCGGGAGCGGGAACGGGGGCTTCAGCTCACCGAATGGTCACTTGAACGTGGGACCCTACAAATGGAGCGATATGTCTCAGACTTGAGCCGCTTGCCGACAAGTCTGTATGCGAATCGGGATGTGCTCGATATTCTCGAGTACGGGCCGGGACTGTCGCTTGAACAGACTGAACTCGAGGTACGACGGGCACTCCTCGGGATGTACCTATCCCGTGAAGATGTGGCCCAAATCCAACTGCTCATGCTCGAAGATATGGATTCGTTCGCCGCCTATAAAATGAAAGTATCCCCGCGCTCGAAACGGCAGCCGAGTGAGATTCAACAACAGTTATTAAAGTATGAAGAGAGCCGCGTCCTGCTCGAGGCCTCGCATCCGCTCGTGCCCTATCATGATTTCGGTCCGCTCGTTTCAGAAGAAGAAGTCGTCACGCTTCATTTCCGACTCGATAAAATCGAGACGGATCAGCCGCTCGCGATTTTGTCGATTGATATTCCGGAGGACATCTTCATCGGGCAACTCGCCTCGCTACAGAACAATCCGAGCGAGAGCCTCTGGTTCGTTGGGGGTGGCAATCAAGTGTTCGCACAACTCGGTGACGGTGAAATTCCGCAAAACGTGTCGACGAACTCGCTGTCGAGCGATGGGAAGCATCATCGCATCGTCAAATCGTTCGAATTTGAGAACCAGACGTTCTACGTCGGGAAATCGATACCGGATCGACTGTTGACCGAACCGGCGTCACGGACGTCGTTCATCATCTTTGTCGTCGGGATGGTGTCGCTCGTATTGGCATTGATTGGGGCGACCTATGCCTCGATGCGTTTGACGACGCCAATCAAGACGCTCACCTCGAACATTTGGCGAATCGAACAAGGGGATATGACGGTCTCATTCGATTCCCTCGGAAATGATGAGTTCGGTGTGCTCGGACGACAGTTCAAGCGGATGATCGAACGAATCGATGATTTGATTCAACGGGAATATCGGTTGGCGCTCGAGAATCGGACGAATGAGCTGAGGGCGCTCCAAGCTCAGACGAACCCACACTTCCTGTTCAACGCTTTGCAATCGATCGGGACGCTCGCATTGAAAGGCGACGGCAAGACGGTGTACCGTCTCATCACGCAGCTCTCCTCGATGATGCGCTATACGATGCATCCCGATGAGTCGCTCGTGACGCTCAAGCGAGAAGTCGATCACCTCACGTCCTATATTCGCTTGCAACAAGTCCGGTTCCCGAATCAATTCGAGATTGAGGTCGATGTGCCGGAGCCGCTTCTCGATTTGATTGTGCCGAAGATGATTTTGCAGCCGCTCGCCGAGAACTTTTTCAAGCATGGGTTTGAGCGTGATGGTGCGACAGCAGCCAATCGTTTCTCGGTCCGAATTCATCAATCGGGACCAAATCTCGTGATTCATTGTGAGAACAGCGGACGTGATATTTCGGACGAGGAGTTGACGTTATTGAAAGAGCGCATCGAAGTATCGACCGAGCCATTGAATGGGGCGGAAGGTACCGGTTTAAAGAACATTCGGGATCGACTCATGTTAAACTATAATCGGGAGGCTCAGTTTATGTTGGCTACACCAGAGACAGGCGGATTTCGTATTGTCATGTGTTTCCCGGCCGTAAAGGAGGCGGATGCGTCATGACGAAAGTATTAATCGTTGATGATGAGTCGCCGGTACGGGAAGCGGTGAAACTGCTCGGGGAGTGGGAACGGCTCGGCGTCACGAAAGTGATTGAGGCACAAGACGGGGAAGAAGCGAAACGGATTATCGTCAAAGAACGGCCCGCGTTGATTTTGTCGGACCTGCAAATGCCTCGATGTAACGGCATCGAGCTGATGGAATGGGTCCATACAGAGGCGGAGACGGCCAAACTGATCGTCTTGACGGGCTATGACGAATACTCGTACATGCGACGCGCGATTCAGCTCGGCAGTTTCGACTACTTGTTGAAACCGATTGACCCGGACGTCTTGAATGAGACACTCGCACGTGCCCTCGCCGACGTCATTCCTGACGAAGACGATCCGATTCTACAGATTGGTGCGTTCATCGAACGCCACTATGCGGAAGAACTCAGCTTACAAGGGATGAGCGAGCGCTTTTACTTGAGCCGCGAATACATATCGCGTCGCTTCAAACAGCAGTACGGCGTCAACTTATCCGAGTACTTGCTGTCGATCCGGATGCTCGAGGCGAAACGTCTCCTTGAGACGAGTAGACAACGTATTTATGAAGTCGCCCAAGCGGTCGGCTTTTCGGATGATAAGTATTTCCGGAAAGTCTTCAAAAAACAGATTGGCATCACCCCGAATGAGTATCGGGAGCAGTGCCAACGACTATCTTGAAGGAGGAATTTAATCATGAGTGTACACATTGGGGCAGAAGCAGGACAAATCGCAGAAACGGTATTATTGCCAGGAGATCCGTTGCGTGCGAAATATATCGCGGAGACGTTCCTTGAGGATGTCGAGTTATACAACGAAGTCCGTGGCATGTATGGCTTCACTGGGACATATAAAGGGAAGCGTATTTCCGTCCAAGGGACTGGGATGGGTGTTCCATCGATGTCGATTTACGTGAACGAATTGATTATGTCATATGGCGTAAAAAACTTGATTCGTGTCGGTACGGCCGGCGGGATTCAAGAAGATGTCAAAGTGCGTGACGTCGTCATCGCGATGAGCGCATCGAGTGAGATGGCTCAAAACCGGGTTCGCTTCAACGGCATGGACTACGCACCGACAGCGACGTTCGACCTCCTACATCGCGCGTATTTGAACGCCGAGAAGGCCGGCATCCCGGTCAAAGTCGGTCAAATCTTCACAGCTGACCAGTTCTACCAAGATGATTTCCACCATTTCAAGAAGTGGGCCGACTTCGGTTGCCTCGCCATCGAAATGGAAGCGGCAGGTCTCTACACACTCGCTGCGAAACATAAAGTGAACGCGTTGACGATCCTCACAATCTCGGACCACTTGTTGACAGGTGAAGAGACGACATCGGAAGAACGTCAGTCGACGTTTGAGGAGATGATCCGTGTCGCACTTGACACAGCGGTCGAAGTCACGAACTAATGAGCACGCCTTACAGACCACTGGTTTGTAAGGCGTTTTTGTGTCCGCGCGCCTTCGCGTCTATACAAACTGAAACCGGCAGGCTAGACTGAAGCTGAAACGAACAGTTCCCGTAGCGGGCTGGATCAAGGAGTTGTGACCATGAATAAAGCGTCCGCTTTTGTTATTTATAGTATCGTCTTTTTTGCCTTCTTTGATTTATTCGCCCAGCTTCCGGTCATGAGCACGTTTGCGACATCGGTCGGTGCGACGCCGTTCATCGCGGGGCTCGTCATCGCCATCTATTCATTGTCGAACACGTTCGGCAACATTTTATCTGGGATTTGGACCGACCGGACCGGTCCAATCGTCATCCTGCTCGTCGGTCTTGCCCTGTCGAGTCTCAGTCTCATGTCGTATCACCTCGTCGACTCCGCCACGACCCTGTTGATTGTCCGGATCGTGCACGGCTTTGTAGCGGGTTTAATCGTCCCGGCCGCGTTCACGTTGTCGGCCAATCTGACCGCCGCGAATCGTCAAGGTAAAAAAGTGGCGTTGACCGGCAGTTTTGTCGGCTTGGCAGCTATCGTCGGTCCGGCGTTCAGCGGCATCATGGCGAGTCAGACGACTGTGCCAATCGTCTTCACGTACGTCGCGCTGTTCGGGGCAGTCGTCGCGCTCCTCGCACTCGTCTTTTTGCGCCCGGCGAAGTTGACGCTTGAGATGTCGCACCATGCAGACGAAGGGGTGTCGCGCTTGGGGCGAGATGTGGTGAAGGCGTATATCGGTGCCTTCCTCTTAATGTTCTCGCAAGGGGCGATCGCATACTTGCTTCCCCTTTACGTGCAATCGCTCGGCTATGATTCGCGTCTGAGCGGGACGTTGCTCAGCACGTTCGGCATCATGGCGGTGCTCGTGTTTGTGTTGCCGACGAACCGCCTGTTCGACCAAATCGAGCCGGCCAAATTGGCGGCGCTCGGTGTCGGGATTCTCGGTGTGAGCCAATTGTTGATTGGCCAATCCGAGACGTCGCTCCTGTTGTACGCGGTGCTCGCCCTATATGGCGTCGGGTTCGCCATTTTATTCCCGGCCATCAATACGATGTTGATCAAAGCGACGAATCAGGCCAATCGCGGCAAGTCGTACGGCTATTTTTATGCGTTCTTCTCGCTCGGGACGGTGACAGGATCGGCGTTGTTGGGCTGGCTCTCGCTTTCGCTGACGCAAAAGTTCACGGTGACGGGTGGTATCCTGCTCATCGCCGGTTTGATTTTTGTCGTCATGCAGCAAACGAAAAAACGGGACGTGCCTGTCAGATAGGCCGACGCGGCTCGAACGTTCAAAATGGTCGCTGACCGAGTGAAGATGATAAGATGGAGCTAGCGTTATCATCCAAGGGAGGCAGATTTATGCTCGCACCAATCGAACAGTTGACCATCGAAGAGCTTATTCGTAAACAGCGTCGCTTCTTTCGAACGCAAGCGACCAAGTCGCTCGCATTCCGTCTCAGCATGTTGACGTTTTTAAAAGAATCGATCAAACATCATGAAGCCGAGATTCTTCAAGCGTTAGAGCAGGATTTGAACAAATCAGAACTCGACGCGTTCACGACGGAGATTGGTTTCGTCTATGACGAAATCACACGGACGACGCGTGAATTGAAGCGTTGGATGCGCCCGAAACGTGTCCGTGGCGCCTCAATCCATCTCGGGACGCAAAGTGAGGTCATGTATGAACCTTACGGAACGGTACTCGTGATTGCCCCATGGAACTATCCGTTTCAATTGGCAATGGCGCCGCTCATCGGAGCGATTGCCGCAGGGAACACGGCTGTCGTGAAGCCTTCGGAATTGACACCGAACGTCGCCCAAATGATCACGAAAGTGCTCGAACGGGCGTTCACCGACCGCTACGTCGTCAGCGTCGAAGGGGATAAGGACGTTGCGACTGAGTTGCTTGCAGAGAAGTGGGATCATATCTTCTTCACAGGGTCGACACCCGTCGGGAAAATCGTCATGGAGGCGGCAGCGAAGCATTTGACGCCGGTCACGCTCGAGCTCGGTGGGAAATCACCGGCCATCGTCCATGAGGATGCTAATATCGAGATTGCGGCCAAGCGCATCGCCTGGGGCAAATGGATGAACGCCGGGCAGACATGCGTCGCACCGGACTATGTCCTCGTCCACGAATCCAAACGAGAGGCGTTCCTCGAGGCCATCAAACGGGAAGCGTTCACGATGTTCGGGAACGGCGTCGGGACGAAACGGTTCACACGAATTGTCAATGAGACCCACTTCAATCGTTTGACCGGATATTTGACAGAAGGAGACGTTTTCTTCGGAGGCCAGACGGACCGGGACCAATTGAAGATTGCCCCGACCGTGTTGACGGACATCGAAGAAGACGCGAACGTCATGAAAGACGAGATTTTTGGACCGATTCTACCAGTCCTTACGTACCGTCAACTCGACGAAGTGATTGAGTTTGTGTCATCGCGTCCACATCCGCTCGCGCTCTATTTGTTCACTGAGACGAAAGCGGTGGAGCAGACCGTGATGAAACACCTTACGTTCGGCGGGGGTTGCGTCAATGACGTACTCATGCATTTGACGAACCCGAACCTGCCGTTCGGTGGAGTCGGCGAGAGCGGGATGGGCTCATATCACGGACGTTACAGTTTTGAGACGTTCAGCCACGCCAAATCGATTTTGCGAAACACGACGAAGTTCGATTTACCGATTCGTTACCCAAACTTTAAAGCGGCCGAGAAGTTGATTCGACTCGTCTACCGCTGACCAGACTAGACTGCAGGTAGCCTGCAGTCTTTTTTTGTGGACAATAAATTTAGAAGATTGTTTGAAATGTCACATACTTTTATAAAATGAGCTACAGACCTCCTGTATAATATAGCCATACACATCACGTACGAGATTTAATCAGATAGACGATTAATGGAGGGAGCAGACAACATGACCATGAAATGCGGAACGACCAAACCGAACAGCTTCGTCTTTTCGGAAGAGACGAAACAGCTCTTGCTCGAGATGATGACGTTTCAAGATCATTCGAAAGGGAGTATCGTTTGTTGGGAAGGCGAGAAGTGCAACAAGTTCTTTTATTTGAAGAGCGGTTCCGTCAAATTCACGAAGCTGACGAAAAAAGGGAGCGCACTCATCATGTTCATGTATGGGGCTGACGACTTCTTCGGAGAATTCGATATCGATGAGGTGTTCCCGAGCTCGTATAGCATCGAGACGACATCGGACAGCGTCATCGGTTGGATCTCGAAGCAAGAGATGGATGAACTCGTTCGGCGCGATGCGCAGTTGGCGACTGAAGTGTTGCGGTGGACGTCGATGATGCGCAAGCAGTCCGAGATGAAACTGCGTGACTTGCTGCTTTACGGAAAACCTGGGGCCCTCGCCTCGACGTTATTGCGCATGGCGGCGATGGACGGCGTCGAGTCAGCAGAAGGGATTATCGTGCCGAAACATCCGTCAGACGGGGAGCTCGGTCAGTTGATTGGTGCACCTCGCGAGACGGTGAATCGGATGATGAACCAGTGGCGGAAGGAAGGGATGTTGACGACGACGGGGACAGAGATGATTTTGCATGACATCGATTTCCTGAAAGAGCTCTGCTATTGTGAAGGCTGCCCGGCCGGAATCTGTCGGCTTTGATATTCAAGTGTTGCCGCATTTCGCCAAAGCGTGCGAAACCGAACAGGTGGTTGACTCGACTCGTGTCGGGACAATCGCCTTTTTTGTATACCTTTATACCAAATGTGAACTTTATGTGTGGAAACTACGCAAATTTGATGTGATTGTCACTTTTGGAGTGATAAATGTCACATATTAATCCTCATCCCATTTCATACAATAAAAGTGGAAATCACAGGGAAAGGGGTCCTTCACGTGGAGAAAAACGATGGACAAGAACCGAATTTAAAAGGCACGTTCACATCGGTCATGATTGTCGCGGGTGTCATCATTGTCATGTGGTCGTCGGTATTTTACTTATTTATGACACGATAACGAACAGGGGGGAGAACAGCAAATGCATATTCATAAACTTGAAAAATATTGGCTTGTGTTTGGCATCATTTTATTAGGTGTGTTTTTAACCGTGCTTGGTATCTCTGCCTTTGCGGCAGGAAATCAACCGGCCTCAGACGCGGATTTGATCGATCCGGCGAAAGTACATCAAACCGCACCGTTCGACAAACCGGGACTTCATAAAATTGACGACAACGAATATGAACTTGTCATGGTCGCGCAAGCGTTCACGTTCACGCCGGGCGACGTCGAGATTCCAAAAGGGGCGAAAGTCACGTTTCTCGTCACGTCACCGGACGTCGTTCACGGTTTCCAGTTGACGGGCACACCGGTCAATATGATGGTCGTACCTGGTCATATCAACTCGCTCACGTATACGTTCGACGAGGCGGGTGAATTTTTAATCCTGTGTAACGAATATTGTGGTACCGGACATCACATGATGTCGACAAAAATTAAGGTGGTGGAGTAATTGAACGACGTAGCCTCAAAATTAAAACAGTGGGAAATGGAACGCGGTGTGCCGGTGCCGAGTATCGGTGTCAAAGAAGCACGCCTCGCCTATGCCCACGTCGTCATCTCGGTCCTCGCCGTCTTAATCGGTGGACTAGCCGGACTCATGCAGACGCTCATCCGAACCGGTGTCATCCCAGAAGTGTTCGGCTATTATCAACTGTTGACAGCACACGGCATCATGCTCGGTCTCGTTTTCACGACAATGTTTATTATCGGTCTGCTTTACGCGCTGCTCGCTAAGTCGTTCGGACGCTTTGAGTCATTTCCGACACGGGTTGCTTGGCTCGGGTTTTGGATGATTATCGCCGGTGCCGTGCTCGTCACGATCATGGTGCTTGCCAATAAAGCGACCGTTTTGTATACGTTCTACGCGCCACTCATGGCCGATCCAGTGTTCTATATCGGTCTCGTCTTGTTCGTCGTCGGGACATGGTTGTCGGCGTTCGCCATGTTCCGGATGTATGCGGACTATAAACGGGAAAATCCAGGCGTGCATCCGCCGCTTCCAGCGTATATGAGTATCATGACGATGCTCTTGTGGGTCATCGCCACGCTCGGTGTCGCCGGAACAATTTTATTCCAACTGCTCCCGCTCTCGCTCGGATGGAAAGACACGGTCGGAATCGAGTTATCACGGACGCTGTTCTGGTATTTCGGTCACCCACTCGTCTATTTCTGGCTCATGCCGGCCTATATCGTCTGGTATACCGTCGTCCCGAAAGTCATCGGCGGGAAAATTTTCTCGGATGCGCTCGCCCGGATGGCGTTCCTGTTGTTCCTCCTGTTCTCGTTCCCGGTCGGATTCCACCACCAGTTGACGGAACCAGGGATTGAACCGTTCTGGAAGTTCGTTCAAGTCATCTTGACGTTCCTCGTCGTCATCCCATCGTTCATGACAGCGTTCTCGCTGTTTGCGACGTTCGAGCTGCGCGGCCGTGCACTCGGGGCTCGTGGTCTATTCGGTTGGATCAAGAAGATGCCGTATGGGGATGTCCGTTTCCTCGCGCCATTCGTCGGCATGTTGTTCTTCATTCCGGCCGGAGCCGGTGGGATCATCAACGCCTCGCACCAATTGAACGCGATGGTCCACAACACATTGTGGGTCACAGGTCATTTCCATATCACGGTCGGGACGGCCGTCGCCTTGACGTTCTTCGGAACGGCATATTGGCTCGTGCCGGTATTGCGCGGTCGGACCCTCACGAAAGCGATGAATCGAATCGGATTGATTCAAACAGGAACGTGGGCGTTCGGAATGTCGATCATGTCTTACGCTATGCACATCTCGGGCCTTCAAGGTAACCCGCGTCGGACTGGTCCGGCGACATACTTCTCAGATGCGCTCACGCGCGAATGGATTCCATACCACATCGCCATGGCGATTGGCGGGACAATTCTGTTGATCTCGGTCCTCATCTTCGTCTATTCGATGTTCAACTTGTCATTTCTCGCCCCGAAAGGAGAAGAGGAGTTCCCGCTCGCCGAGACAGAGGAGGCGGCGATGGAGACACCGCGTTTCTTCGAGAACTGGAAGCTTTGGATTACGGTCACGTTCGTTTTGATTGCCTTTGCCTACACGATTCCGATTTGGCATTTGATTGAGAGTGCGCCGCCGGGAGCGAAAGGTTGGGTGCTCTGGTAAACTAAAATCAGTCCTCTAGTAGGGCTGATTTTTTCATGTGGGGAGATGGAAAGATGGAGCAACTACGAGCAATCATTCACCGTGCATATACCAAACGCGAGCCAGACCGCCCTTTTCTCGTCGCCATTGACGGGTTGAGCGGGGCGGGGAAGACGACGCTAGTCGAACAACTGCGCGGGATTGCAAAGAATGAAGTGGTGTTACATATCGACGACTTTATCGTCGAGCGGTACCGGCGTTACGAGACGGAACAGTCGGAGGCGATGGAGTATTATGAACTCCAATGGGACATCGACTTGCTCGTAGAGACGTTGTTCAAGCCGCTTCGGGAAGGACAGACGAATCTGACGTTGCCGTATTATGAGCGAGACCGGGACGAAATCGTCATGCGTCCACTCGAGGTTGCAGTCGACGCGCTCATCCTGATTGAAGGCATTTTTTTACTCCGTGACGAATGGCGCGCTTACTTCGATTATGTCGTTTATCTCGACTGTCCGCAGGAGGTCCGGTATAAACGTGTCCTGAATCGGGATACGTATATCGGGAACTTGTCAGAGCGACTCGCCAAGTACGAACGCCGGTATTGGCCGGGAGAAGCTCACTATCTCGAAACGGTCGACCCAAAAAGTCACGCCGATCATACCGTTGAAGCTGATTGACGCATCCATTTACAGGAGGATGCGTTTTTATTTTGGAAAAAACTGTTGACTCCATTAGTGTACTATGGTGATAATACAGTTAGATAGTGTATTAGTCGCATCATACACTTAGAGAGGTGACAACATGATCATACAATTCAACACGAGAGCCCCGGTTTACATTCAAGTCGTCGATTACTTCAAAAAGAAGATGGCGCTTGGCGAACTGCAGGCGGGCGAAGAGATGCCGTCGCGACGCGAGCTCGCGACCGAACTGAAAATCAATCCGAACACCGTCCAAAAGGCGTTCAAGGAAATGGAGGAACAACAATTGATTACGACCGAACGGAACCGTCCGAGCCGCGTGACGACCGATGAGCATGTCTTGAAACGCATCCGCACGGAACTTGTCGATGAGGCGGTCGCCGTCTTCGTCGAATCGATTCAAGAACTTGACGTCACGATGGATGAGCTTGTCGATAAAATCAAACGACAATACGGAGAGGGGAATCTCGATGATCGAAGTACTGGGAGTTAAGAAACGCTACCGCAAAAAACAAGTCATCGAAGACGTGTCGTTCACGGCCCAAAAAGGGGAAATCACGTGTTTGATCGGATTGAACGGTACTGGGAAATCTACGATTTTAAAAGGCATCATGGGACTGACGCCGTTCGACAAGGGAACGGTGCTCGTCGACGGCAAACCGATTGATTTGAATCGCGTTGCGTTCGTACCGGACCATTCGACATTCCCGATTCACTTCACGATTGAGCAGTGCGAAGCGTTCATGCGCGACTTTTATCCGATGTTCGACCCGAAATTGTTCGCCCGCCTCGTCGACGAGTTCAAGCTGTTCCCGGAGGACAAGTTGAGCGAGCTTTCGAAAGGGACGCTCGCCAAAGTGAACTTGGCGCTCGGCATCGCCCAAGACCCGGACTATTTGTTGCTCGACGAACCGTTCTCGGGGATCGACGTGTTCTCGAAAGAACAGATCGTCGAGTTGTTCTCGAGCGATTTGATGGAAGACCGCGGTGTGTTGATCACGACGCACGAGATTGACGATATCGAATACTTGGTCGACAAGGCCGTCCTCTTGAACCGCGGTCGGATCGTCCGCGAGTTCGACGTCGAGGACGTCCGCTTCATTCATGGGAAGTCGATCGTCGACGTCATGAGAGAGGAGTATGGCGCATGAATCTATTGAAACTACTCGGATGGGAAGTCGAGCGGATGACGAAACCGTATCTCATCTTAATCACATTGCTCGTCGTCACGCAGTTCGCATGGCTCGGTATCTTCTTATGGAGCGAGACGAACATGTATGAAGAGATGCGTCGTACCGGAACGCCGGATTATGTCATGGCGTTCGGAAATTATATCGGCGGGACGCCTTTCATCTTGTCGATCGGCGTGGCCGTCGCCGCGATGTTGCTCTATAGTTTTTGGATTTGGTACCGCGACTTCCAAGGACGCGGGACGTTCATGATGCGGCTGTTGCTCATGCCGCAACAACGGATGCTCGTCTTCGGAGCGAAGCTCGCGACGATGATGTTGATGGTGCTCGGCCTCTTATCGGTCCAATGGATTGCGCTCAAACTTCAATACATAGCGTTCACCGGCTGGTTCGATTCCCAGATGGTTCCCGTGAGCGGTACGTTCGAACAGGCGATTCGCTTCGATGGGGCGCTCTCCGTCATGTATCCCGCCTCATTCGTCAATTTTCTAATTCATCAAGTGCTGATTGTGCTCGTCATCTTGTTCATCTTTGCGTTCGTGTTGATAGAACGGAGTCTATGGCAACGGACGTTATGGGCGCCGGTCCTTGCGCTCGTCATGCTCGGGACGCTGCTTCTCGTTCCTATGATGGCATTCTATTTTCTAGAAAACCGGTTGTTCATGGACGAGTTGATGCTTGTGATCGGCATCGGGTTAGTGGCATGGATGATAGCGACGATATGGATTGGTCGTCGCTATTTGACGAAGAAACTAAGTGTGTGAGGTGGAACGTATGAAACGAATGTGGAATGTGGCCGCGCTCGGCGCGGTCGTCGTCATTGGCCTCGGGACGTTTGCTGTCGATATGCGGGAGACGAAAGCCGAGTGGGAGTTGGCCGTCACGTCGAATCCGGAGATTTGGGAAGAGCAGACGGTGAGCGTCTATTACCAGACAGAGGAAGGCGGCAATGAACGTTTCGAGTTGACGACCGATGGAAGTCGTGTGACGACCAATTCGAGTTACATCGAACAGGCGTTGGCGTATGACGACGAGGTCGATGCGTCCGTGCGCGGATTTTATCGACAGCTCTCTGGTCTGACGTTCGTGCAGTCGATCCGGACGCCTGACGGCTATATCGGGGTCGGACAGAATGGCAACAAAGAGATTGCAGTGTTCCGTTTTGACGGACAGGACGTGACCAAACACGTTTTCGGGAAAGACGTCAACGGTTCGACGGAAATCATGAATGGCCTTTGGGCGGGTTTGTTTGTCCATGAAGGTGACATACACGTCATCTATCGCAACGGATACGGGACAAATTCAGAAACGAAAATCGCCAGGTTCGATGAAGATGCGAAACAGATCACGATGGAAAGCTTGGAGCTAGGAGACGAGGCGATTTCGACTGTAAGAGGAACTTCCTGGGCATTTCGTCCTTATATGGCGACGATTGCCGCTGACAATCGATTCATCCCGGTTGGCATGACCGAACAGACGACCGTCACCGAAGGAGGAGAATCATATGTTAGCGAGCAGGACAAAATTGGGGTTTACGCATACGATGTGGATACGAAGCAAGTGATTGAATTGACGCCGGACGGAGACATGTGGAATGCGACCGTCTATGAGGATCGATTGATCGCCTTGCAGGAAGACGGGACCGAACTGGTCGTCGATTTGAAGACCGGGAAGCAATCGACGCGTCAAGTCATCGATGGTTCGGTCGGCACGACGTCATACGTCGGTGACCACCTGTATCACGCGCGCCCGACGACAGACGGGGCCGTCATCGACGTCTATCAAGATGGGGAAGCCATCTCGAGCGCCGTCGTGAAAGCGACGAACGATGAGGCGAAAGCGTTGGTGTCCGACACGGAGTATTATATGGAATAACAAATAACCGAGAGGCGGCCGCCTCTCGGTTATTTTGATGGTTTCGGGACGATGACCCCGTCTTCCAAGTCGAGCAACATGTCAATCAGTTCCGCACAAAATTCCGGGAACTGGTCGAGGAACGCACCCGGACCGACCTCGTCGGTGAAGTCGATATACAAGTCTGACACGTTGCCGGCCATCTTCGCCGGGAGGGCGAGGAACGCCGACCCGAAACGCCAGCTGCCTCGGATATCGAGCAGCTTGCCGAGCATAACGTCGCCGACCTCGCGCTTTTCGGGGAGGTTGACGCGATACGTCTCTTTCGTCTCCCAGTCGCGTAAGCCGTCCTCGGTCACTTCAAACACCGAACAACGCGGAACCGCCAAGCCGCGGAGCGCGTGATACAAGGCCGGGGACATGTCGGCTTTTTGATCCGCCAAATAGCGGCCGTGCGGTGTCATCCCGTCCTCGTCCGTCTCAAAGAAGACGGCCCAGTCGATGAACAGGTCGCGGAATAGCTCGGCGTCTTTCAACTGCCACGTGCCTTCCGAGGCGATCTCTTGAATATAGTTCGTCCAATGTGTACTGCGCGCGAGCGCGGCTTGCTCATACAACTTTTTCAGCTCGGCCAGCAATTCGGACTCTTCTACAAGCAAAGGGAATGGAATTACTTTCCGGTCTTTTTTCATCGGCGTGGTCCTCGTTTGTTCGCAGGGCGCTTCACGACCGGCGGTTTGTCCTCGATGCGTTTCTCGATGACATCGCCACGATAAATCTCGAGTTCTTTCAATTCGACGCCGAGTTGGCGGGCGAACGATTTCAAATGCGTCAAGTCTTCATCCGTCACGAGCGAGAGCACGGTCCCGGCTGCATTCCCGCGTGCCGTCCGGCCCGAGCGGTGAATGAAGTCGTCAATCGACTCTGGCAAATCGAAGTGGACGACGTGCGTCACTTCTTCGATGTCGAGTCCACGGGCGGCGAGACCGGTCGTGATGAGGAGTGGATAGTCGCCTTTGCGGAATTCACGGAGCGTTTCCACGCGTTCGCGTTTTCCTTTTAGGCTGTCGAGCATCCGGTAGTTCACTTTCATTTTGTCGAGCTCGCCTCGGAGTGGCGGCAAGAATGAACGGTTGTTGATGAACGCGAGTGCTTTGACGCCATTGACGTGTGACAAACGACGAAGCAATTCCGGCTTATAGCGGCGTGTCGTCAACATGTAGCCGTACGTCACTTGACTGCTCACGGCCCGTTCGATTTTGACGTGTGCCGGTTCGTTCAAGAATGGGGCCGCCCATGCTTGAAGCGTGTCTGTGAGCGTCGCCGAGACGAGGGCGATTTGATGTTCGTGCGCCGTGTGCTTGATGATGCGTTCGGCAGCTTCTGTCAATCCACTGTCGATGATTTGGTCAGCTTCATCGAGGACGATCGTGTGCGTCTCATGAAGCTTCAATTTTTTCTTGTCGATCAATTCGACGAGTCGGCCCGGTGTCCCGACAATCAAATGCGGCTTTTTCTTCAAGCGATCGATTTGACGCTTCAATTCGACACCACCGATAAATGAAGCGATGCGGACATCACCTTTCTCGGTGAAGCGTTGCGCGACCGTTTGAATCTGCATGACGAGCTCACGCGTCGGTGCGACGATGACGACTTGAATCCGGTCGTTCGAGGCGTCGATTTTTTCAATGGCAGGTAACAAATAAGCGAGCGTCTTCCCGGTACCGGTCGGGGCTTCGATGGTGACGTCTTTACCGTCCAACAGAAGCGGGAACGCTTCGGCTTGGACCGGCATTGGTTCAGTGAAGCCAAGGCGATCCCAAGCTTCGTTAATAAATGGTTTTGTAAAGTTCATATCATTTCTCCTTATCGTGGGGCAAAAACAAAGGAAGCATAAGTGCTCCCCGTTTTAAATATAGCGAACATGTTCCGTGTCTTGGTCGAATGAGGAGCGGAGTGTCTGTGTGTACGTCTGTCCGTCCTCGATGAGCTTGATGTGCACATCAATGTGGTCGGCCGACGCCTCGACGCCTTCGACGGTGAAACCTTGATAGACACGATACTGCAATTCTTTCGTCAACCGTTCGTATGAGGCGAGCTCTGGATACGTCGCTGTGACGTCAATCGGGCGCGAGATGAGAGCCGCGAGCAGATTGTCGCGGTAATCGATGAAATCCTCGTTTTCGATATCGTCATCAAACCGAATCCAAAAACCTGCGTCTTCAAATTCTGTGATAAATCCATCACGTTGTTCACCGTTCGCTTCTACTTTAAGGGAGATGCGGTCACCAGCTTTCAAGTCGTGATCAGCTGTCAATAATTCGTACGTCATGGGAAGAACCCCTTCCTCTTCTACAATGTTCTGCCTTCATTGTGTCCGATGTAAGGCAAAAATTCAAGTTCTATCCCCGAGTCGTGATATACATCACACTAAAAACTGTATAAATCGTCACATCCGAATCGAGATGATACAGAATCGACTTAAATCCTATCGTGACGTGAATTATCTGTTTCATAGTGAATGAAAAATACATTATAACAGATTTTAAAGCGCTTACAAAAATGGCTTTACGCCAACGTTCATGAGATTGTTACAACTTTCACAAGAATGTAAAACATAATGTTCACGTTTTCACGTACACTCAACTTATAGAAAGCACGCAGTTATCTCAACTATGAGGAGTGACCCACAATGGCAACCGAAATTAAATCAGCCTGGTCAGGATTTGTACCTGGGCAGTGGACGAACGAAGTGAACGTCGGTGAATTTATCCGATTGAACCGACATGAGTACACGGGAGACGACCGTTTCCTCGTCGGACCGACCGAAGCGACGAATCGTCTTTGGGCACAAGTGATGGAATTGACGAAAGAAGAGCGGGAACGCGGTGGTGTTTGGGCGGTCGATCAAAACAATCCGTCGACTATCGTCTCGCACGGTCCTGGATACTTAAACAAAGAACTCGAGAAAGTGGTCGGCGTTCAAACAGACGAGCCGTTCAAACGTTCAATCCATCCAAACGGTGGTATTCGGATGGTCGACGCTGCACTTGAATCGTATGGCTTTGAGCCGAACCCTGAAATCACAAAGATTTATTCTGAAATCCGCAAAACGCATAACCAAGGTGTCTTCGATGCGTACACACCTGAGATGCGGGCGGCGCGGAAATCAGGGATTATCACAGGGCTTCCTGATGCCTATGGCCGTGGACGGATTATCGGTGACTATCGTCGCGTTGCCTTGTATGGGTTAGACTTCTTGATTGCGGCACGTAAAAAAGACTTGGCGAACCGCGGTGGCTTCTTATCTGAGTCAGACATTCGGACGCGCGAAGAAATGTCGGAACAGCTCCGGGCGATGCAAGAGTTGAAACAGCTCGGTGCGGCGTACGGGTTTGACCTCGGTCGTCCGGCGGAAAATACACAAGAGGCATACCAATGGGTGTACCTTGCTTATCTCGCAGCCGTCAAAGAACAAAACGGTGCCGCCATGTCGCTCGGACGCGTCTCGACGTTCCTTGACGTATACGCAGAGCGTGACATCGAAGCAGGTCGTTTGACCGAGTCAGACGTCCAAGAAATCGTCGACCACTTCATCATGAAACTTCGAATCGTTAAATTCTTGCGCACACCGGACTATAACGAATTGTTCTCGGGTGACCCAACGTGGGTGACCGAGTCAATCGGTGGCATGAGCGAGGACGGTCGTTCAAACGTGACGAAGAGCTCGTTCCGCTTCTTGCATTCACTCTCGAACCTCGGGCCGGCACCAGAACCGAACTTGACGGTGCTGTGGTCGACGAAATTGCCGGAAGGCTTCAAACAATATTGTGCGAAGATGTCGATTGAGACATCTGCCATCCAATATGAGAACGACGACCTCATGCTTCCAGAGTTCGGTGACGATTACGGCATCGCCTGCTGTGTGTCACCAATGAAAATCGGGAAACAGATGCAGTTCTTCGGTGCTCGCGCCAACATGGCGAAAGCACTCCTTTACAGCATGAACGGAGGACGCGACGAGAAGAGTGGTGATCAAATCGCACCGGTTTGGGAGATGAACACCGAGGACGTGCTCACGTACGACAAAGTGTATGCCGACTTCGATCGGACGCTCGATTGGCTCGCCGAGCTTTACGTCAACACGCTCAACGTCATCCACTTCATGCATGATAAATATGCGTACGAACGAATCGAGATGGCGCTCCACGATCCTGAGATTTTACGGACGATGGCATGCGGAATCGCCGGCCTCTCGGTCACGGCGGATAGTCTTTCAGCCATTAAATATGCGACTGTGAAACCGGTCCGCAACGAGCAAGGCATTGCCGTCGACTTCGAGACAGAAGGCGACTTCCCTAAATTCGGCAACAACGACGACCGTGTCGATGCAATCGCCGTCGAACTTACGAGATCGTTCATGCAAAAAGTACGTAAGCATAAAACGTACCGCGATGCGCTCCATACGCAATCGGTCTTGACGATCACATCAAACGTCGTTTACGGCAAGAAGACAGGGAACACACCGGACGGACGTCGCGCCGGCGAACCGTTCGCACCAGGTGCGAACCCGATGCATGGCCGTGATACGAAAGGGGCAGCCGCGTCGCTCTCATCAGTCGCGAAACTCCCGTTCGAACACGCGCAAGACGGAATTTCATACACGTTCTCAATCGTACCGAAAGCGCTCGGTAAAGAAGAAGTGGCCCGTGAACTCAACTTGGCGGCACTCCTTGACGGTTATATGGGCGGCGAGCATAAAGGACATCACTTGAACGTCAACGTCTTCAACCGTGAGACGTTGCTCGATGCGATGGAGCACCCGGAAGAATATCCACAGCTCACAATCCGTGTCTCTGGTTATGCGGTCAACTTCATCAAATTGACACGTGAGCAACAAATCGACGTCATCAACCGGACGTTCCACGGTTCATTGTAAACAAAGGCTTGGCGGCCTTCACTCGAGGGCCGCTCATTCGTTAGGAGGTCATTTCGATGACAATGGGATATGTACACTCGGTCGAATCGTTTGGAACCGTTGACGGCCCGGGAATTCGTTTTATCGTCTTTTTACAAGGTTGTGCGCTTCGTTGCTTGTATTGCCACAATGCTGATACGTGGGATTTCAAAAAGAATAACCATCGTTCGGCCGAGGATGTCATTCAAGAAGCGCTCAGCTATCGTCCGTTCATGGAAGCGTCAAAAGGCGGCATCACGATTTCTGGGGGCGACCCGCTCGCGCAGCCAGAGTTTTTAGAGGCGCTCTTGCGTGAAGCGAAGAAACACGGGCTTCATACGACACTCGACACGTCCGGTGCACTCCGTCCCCCTAACTTGGATGCGATTTTAGATCATACAGATCTCGTGTTGCTTGATATCAAACATATCGACGATGATATGTGTAAGAAACTGACAGGACGGAGCAACGTCAACACGCTCGCGCTCGCTGAACATTTATCCGAGCGCGGAACGAAAATGTGGATTCGCCACGTCCTCGTCCCGGAATGGACACTTGATGAAGGAGCGCTCCGCCGCACGGCAGCGTTCATTCAAAAGCTCGACCACGTCGAGAAAGTCGAAATTTTGCCGTACCATGAGATGGGCGTCTATAAATGGGAGGCGCTCGGTCTTGACTATCCGCTCAAAGGAATTAAACCCCCGACGACGGAAGAAGTCGAATGGGCGGAAGGGATTTTACAAGGAACCGTCTAAAAAACTGCGCAGACCGTCATGGTCTGCGCAGTTTTTGGATTACAAATGTTTTTGACTGACGTGCAAACGGATGGCGGCCTCATCGAGCGGACGTTTGGCGACGCCGGTCTCGACGGCGGCTTTGGCGACCGCGACCGCCACGGCCGGTGCGATTCGTTCATCGAAGGGGCTCGGGATGACGACACCGTTCTCCAAATCTTCTTCGGTCAATAAATCGGCAATCGCGTGGACGGCCGCTTCCTTCATCTCCTCATTGATTTCGCTGGCGCGTACGTCAAGTGCGCCCCGGAAAATACCTGGGAAGGCGAGGACGTTGTTCACTTGGTTGGCGAAATCGGAACGGCCGGTCGCGACGACACGCGCCCCGGCTTGTGTCGCGAGGTCTGGCATAATCTCCGGAATCGGGTTCGCCAGAGCGAAGATGATTGGATCGACGGCCATCGAGCGGACCATGTCTTCCGTGACGGCCCCGGCCGCCGAGACACCGATAAAGACGTCGGCACCTTGAAGCACGTCGGCGAGCAATCCTTCGTGTTGCTTCCGATTCGTCGCTTTGGCGATTTGATCTTTGAACGGGTTCATCCCTTCGACGCGTCCTTCGTAAATCGCGCCTTTCGTATCACAGATGACGAGGTCCTCGACACCGAAACGCTTCAACAGTTTGGCGATGGCGATGCCCGCGGCCCCGGCACCGTTCATGACGACACGGAGTTCAGGCATCGTTTTATCGACGAGGCGCAACGCGTTGACGAGACCGGCCAAGACGACGATGGCCGTCCCGTGCTGGTCGTCATGGAAGACAGGAATCGGGAGCGATTGTTTCAAACGGGCCTCGATTTCAAAGCACTCGGGTGCTTTAATGTCTTCTAAGTTGACGGCACCAAACGTCGGTGCGAGCAGTTCGACCGTCCGGACAATTTCATCGACGTTGTGCGTGTCGAGACAGATGGGAAACGCATCGACGCCAGCGAAGCTTTTGAACAAGACGGCTTTTCCTTCCATGACCGGTAGTGCGGCTTCTGGACCGATATTGCCGAGACCGAGCACGGCGCTCCCGTCCGAGACGACGGCGACCGTGTTGGCGCGGAGTGTGTAGTCATATGACAACTCTTTATCTTCAGCGATGCGACGGCACGGTTCGGCGACGCCAGGCGAATAGGCGAGGCTGAGCGCTTCTTTCGTGTCGACGTCGACTTTCGGTGTCGTTTCCAATTTTCCGTGATGGAAGGCATGCATCTCGAGTGCGCGTTCGTTCAATGTTTTCATAAGTCTCTCCCTATAATTAGCGATTTTAATCTGTGACAATACGAGTCCATTGTAACGGAGAAACCGCTTACGTTCGAGGGTTTTACCTGCATTCGGACGAACTATTTCTGAACGATTGTTCACAAATGTCTGATTACTGATAGGACTTGGTGCTAGGTCTAGGTAAATGAGAAGGAGCCACAGTGTTTCTGTGACTCCTCAGCATCATGCTTTCGTTTTTCGTTTCTTCTTCTCAGCGAGACGAGCCGCTTCCGCTTGTCGTTTTTCGGCGTAGCGGAGTTCGCGCTCGAGTTTGACAAAGCTTTGATAACGTTTCGCATCGAGCGTTCCGAATGTGATGGCGGCTCGGACGGCACAGCCCGGTTCGTTGCCGTGCGCACAGTCCCGGAACCGACACGTCTCGGCGAGCGCCTCGATATCCCGAAACGTGTCGTCGAGGTGGTCGGCTCCGTCCCAAAGACCGAATTCACGCATCCCGGGCGTGTCGATGACGAACAAGTCGTCAATCTGGAACAGTTCGCGATGCGTCGTCGTATGCTTGCCGCGTTCATCGCTCTCGCGCACGGCCTGTGTCTCGGCGACGGTCGTCCCGGCGAGCGCGTTCGTCAGCGTCGATTTCCCGACTCCAGACGAACCGACGAGCACGATGGTGCTTCCGCTCGGAAGTGCGGCTCGCAACGCTTCAACGCCGTCCCCAGTGACTGAACTGACAGGGAAGACGTCGACCCCAGGCACTGTCAACGTAAGTTCGTCGACGAGTCCATCCGCGTTATCGACTTGGTCGGATTTCGTCAAGACGATGAGCGGTGTGGCACCGGTTTCCCACGCGGCAAGCGAATAACGCTCGAGGCGGCGCAGATTGAAATCGTGTCCGCACGCCATCGTAATCAAGATAAAGTCGACGTTCGCGCAGATCAGCTGTTCGCGCGTCTCGTTGCCGGCGGCTGCCCGTGATAGGACAGTGCGCCGTTCAAGGAGACGTCGAATCACGCCTTGACCATGTTCGCGAACGGCGAACTCGACGAAGTCACCGATGACCGGATAGTCGCGCTCGCTTTCGGCCTCATGTCGAAATTTCCCGGTGACGCTACACGTGTAAGCTGCATTTTCGGTCGTGACCGTGTACATATGTTGGAACTGTGCCGTGACACGTCCCGTTGTGATTGTTGTTTGATTCAAATAGAATCCTCCTCTTAGTGATGGAGGACAGTCGCCCTCCGATTGGCTGACAAGGTGTGTACTGCGAATTGTACGGTGCTCATAAAACATCATCCTTTCATTGTTCGATGCCTATAGTATAGCACAGGATTTGAGAACGCTATCATCTCAGTCTACAGACCGAGAGAAAACGGGCCTTGCGCTCGTCGCGCCAGAAAAAATAACGTATTATGATAAGAGTGTACTTAACGAGGAGGGATGATAGATGAATCGCCAGGTGAAACAAGTGTTGTTCATCGTGGCCGCGATCTCTTTAGTTCTCGTTCTAATCGGCTTTTTACCGAATATGATTATGTTCGGTTTGGGGGCGCTCTTAGCACTGTGGGCTGGAGTCAGATTCATGGCCGTGACACATGTCGGCGCAAAAATCGGTTACGGTGCGCTAGCCGTGATCGGGATCATCACAATTTTATCGAATATTTGGGCGTTAATCGGGATTGTGGTGGCATGGGTATTGTTTAAAGGGTATATGATGTATGCCAACCAAAAACAAGACGTCGAGATTTTGAATGCGGACGGCTCGCGTGCGAACCGGAGCAGCTTTCAATCGTTTGATCAAGTGTGGCAGAAATTTGTAAACCGTCGCTAAGCTTCACAAGGAGGATATTATGATGAAAACACCATTTGACCAGTTTCGTGATTTAGCTAACGAGTTGACGAAAGAATTGTCGAAAGAGATGAAGAAGTTCCAAGATAAAGAAGGTCCACGTTCGGCACCACGTTCGAGTGGGGAAGCCGAGCTGAACCGCCACATCCGTGGGGCGGAAAAAGAAGCGATGTCTGTCGAACGTCTCGTCGAACGTCAAAAGACGCTCCTCGAGGAGCTGGCGACAAAACGGGATGATGCCAAATTGATGGCGGATAAGCGTTACGAGCAGACCGAGCTCGCCAAACAAGCGGGCGAAGAAAAACTCGCGGAGCGGGCCGCGCTCGAGTCGAAGCATTACGGTGAGCAGTATCGTTACTTTGAAGGGTTACTCGACGAAGGAGCGCGTGAACTCGATGCCCTCGAGCGGCGTGCCCTCGAGATGCGACTGAAACTCGATGAGATGCAAAACAAACGCTATGAGTTCGCGATGCGAGAAAACCTGGATTTATTGAAAGGTGCGCTCGATCAAATCTTCGGAGCGGAGACATCGAAGACTCATCCGTTCACGGAAGAAGAGAAGAAGCAAGAACCGGCTGCTGAAGAGAAAATCGATGCAGCGGACGAAGATGATTTCGAAGCAAAACTAAAAGAACTTGAGCGTCGATTCAAACAAGACTGACGCAACGGTTCAGCGATGGTCCGGCAAATGGTTGGGCCATCGCTTCTTTGCTTCAATTTACATACTGTCAGAGAGGGGGAAGCAACGTGGAACGTTGGAACACACGCCAAATCATCGGATTCATGATTATTTTATTTGCCATTGGACTATTTATCGATATTGTGACGGGTGGAAACAGCGTCCTCTTCAGCATGATCGTCCCGTTATTGTTGCTTTATATCGGACGGCGCTTCAGCCGCAAAGGCAATCAGCCGGTCAGCTATATCTTTTACGGGATTGGTGGCATCATGCTCGTCGGACTCATCTTTTCGTCGGCGGCATTTGGTTTCGTATTGTCGGGCTTACTGCTCATGTTCGGCTATCGGTTGTATAAG
Source organism: Exiguobacterium sp. J17977 (assembly GCF_018616375.1). GTDB lineage: Bacteria > Bacillota > Bacilli > Exiguobacteriales > Exiguobacteriaceae > Exiguobacterium > Exiguobacterium mexicanum. The sequence goes on from NZ_JAEQBB010000006.1 coordinate 138,636, forward strand.
AACCGTCCGCTCGAATCGAGCCGATTCAAGTCACATATTCGGCAAGAACAGGCGTTTACGTTCGGGACGAAAGAAAGCGGTCATTACGTGCTTCAAGACACGAATGAATTCTTCTTGTTGCGTGACGTCGAACTCGACTTGTCACGCGCGATTATCCCGGAAGGAGAGACGTTCTTACTATTGAATGGACTCGCCGGGGACATTCGGATTCTCATTCCGGCCGGTTACGACTACTCGATTGACGCCTCAATCGGATTCGGTAAGATTCAAGTCGACGAATCGAATTATTCGCCTGTGTTCAACCGTCGCTTCTATACGGCATCGGACGATTACGCAGCGGCGACACGAAAAGTCCGGATTCATATCGTGCTCATGAGCGGAAGTGTCGAGGTGATGACCGTATGAAGAAGGACTCATACCCACGGACGGTCGTCTGGCATCAGCTGTTCAGCAGCCTCTTGACGGCGCTGTTCGTCACGATTGCATTTTTAATAGGTGACTCGACTTCACTCCGAGATTTGTTCACACGTGAAGAAGGGTTGCCTTTCGGTGTGTCTATCCTCGTGATTGCTGTCTTGATTGGCAGCGTGTTCGGGGTCGGCTCGTATTTTTATTTGCGCCGTGACTTTCGGGAAGTGGCAATCGCCTTATGGAAGCTCGAGAATCAAAAAGAAATCACGTTCCGGCCGCTGTCGCCTTATCGCGACACACTCGAACGAATCGCACGCATCTCGAAACAGCGCACGGAAATGGTCGAGATGGCGAAACGGGTCGGTGACCGACCTGTCAGTGTCGAGGAAGCACGCAGCGAAGCCGTTGTTGAGGAGCGGCGCCGTGTCGCCCGAGAGTTACATGACTCGGTCAGCCAGCAACTGTACGCCATCTCGATGATGACGACGGCAGCCAAGCAGACGATTGAGGCGAAACCGGACGTGGCCGCCAAGCAAATCGAACAAGTCGAAGTGATGGCGCAAACCGCTCAGGCGGAAATGCGCTCACTTCTGTTGCAACTTCGTCCGGTCGAACTTGAAGGAATGACGCTCAAGACGGGGATCGAGCGATTGTTAGAAGAACTGTCGCGCAAACAATCGACCGAACTCATCTGGCGCCTCGAAGAAGTCGAGTTGTCGCGTCACACCGAAAACGAACTATTCCGTATCGTCCAAGAAGCGATCAGCAACACGCTTCGACATGCGAAAGCGAAGCGACTCGAAATCGAAATGCGGACCGTGCAGCAGACGGTCATCTTAAAAATAAACGACGACGGCATCGGCTTTAATGTCGATGATACACAAGTCGCCTCATATGGCTTACAATCGATAAGAGAGAGGACGGCTGAGGTCGGCGGGACGTTACGACTCGTCAGTGTGCCCGGCGTCGGTACTCAGATTGAAGTGCGTGTGAAACAACAAGTGGAGGGGTTACAATGATTCGAGTCGTATTGATTGATGACCATGAGATGGTGCGGGCCGGCGTCTCGGCGTTCTTGTCGACGCAGCCTGACATCGAAGTCGTCGGAGAGGCATCGGACGGCGCGACCGGAGCGGAACTCGCGATTCAAGAGAAGCCGGATGTCGTCTTGATGGATTTAGTAATGGAACCTGTCGATGGGGTCGAGTCGACAAAACGGATCAAGGCAAGTTGGAAAGACGCCAAAATCTTGGTCGTGACGAGCTTCTTGGATGATGAGAAAGTATATCCCGTCATCGAGGCCGGGGCGATGAGTTACGTCTTGAAGACGGCAAACGCCAATGAAATCGCCGATGCGATTCGTCAAACGGCAGCGGGCAATCCTGTCATGGCCGCGCAAGTGACGGGCAAGATGCTCGAGCGGCTCCGTCACCCAGAAAAGACGTTGCACGAAAGTCTAACGGCCCGAGAACGTGAAATTTTGCAATTGATGGCGGAAGGAAAGTCGAACCAAGTCATCGCCGACGAACTATACATCTCGTTGAAGACGGTGAAGACACACGTCTCCAACATTTTGACGAAGCTCGACGTCTATGACCGGACGCAAGCTGTCGTCTATGCATTTCAACATAATATCGTCAGTAAAGGGTGAACGGGATGCTTCCAACCATTGAAACGGAACGACTCCAGTTACGACAACTCGACGTGACCGACGCCGAACGTCTATATACGATCTTTTCAGATTCGAACGTCTTGCAGTATTACGGGATGGAGCCTCATGTATCGCTCTCTGAGACGGAACAAATGCTTGCCGGTATGCTCGACGGTATCGAGTCCGGTGCGGTGATGCGTTGGGGCATCGTGATGAAAGACACGTCCGACTTGATTGGGACGATCGGATTCCATAATCGGGCGCCGCGGCATCGACGTGCCGAAGTCGGCTATGAGATTCACCCGAGCCATTGGCGTCACGGATATGCGACCGAAGCGCTCCAGGCCGCGTTAAGTTATGCCGCGCAGACGGGCGAGATGGAACGGGTCGGGGCTATCGTCTTTACTGAGAACGTCGCGTCGCAACAAATGCTCGAAAAGAACGGCTTCTCGCGGGAAGGGACGCTTCGCCGTTATATACGACAAGGCGACCGCGCGCATGATGTGCATGTATATGGCTATACGACAAACAAGGATCACGCCGACGCGTGATCCTTGTTTTCATTTCTTCTGTGCTTGAATTTGTTCATCGAGCTCCGATAAATACTCCCAACGCTCCATTTTCGCATCAAGTGCTTCTTTCAATGCGGCGATCTCGGCGTACAGTTCATTCACTTTCCCAAGGTCGCTTCCGGCTGTGGCGAGCCGAGCCTCGGCTGCTTCAATCTCAGATTCGAGCGACGCGATATCATCCTCGATCGTCTCCCATTCCTTCTGCTCTTTAAACGTGAATTTGACGACGTCGACTTTGACACGCGCTTTCTTCTCTTTCGATTCATTCTTCACTTGTTGTTTCGTCTGTTCTTGGAGTGTGGCCAAATAATCACTATATTCGGCGTGATAGACGTTGATCGTCCCGTCTTCGAAGGCGATGAGCTGTTCGGCGATCCGATCTAAGAAATAGCGGTCGTGACTGACGGCGATGACCGTACCTGGGAACGACTCCAAATAGTCTTCAAGGACAGACAGCGTCTCCGTATCGAGGTCGTTCGTCGGTTCATCGAGGAACAGTACGTTCGGCTCGTCCATCAAGATGCGGAGCAAGACGAGGCGACGTTTCTCGCCACCGGACAGTTTGGCAATCGGTTTATATTGCGCGTCCGGGGTGAACAAGAAGCGTTCAAGCATCTGACTGGCGGTTATCGTCTCGCCGTCTGGCGTATAGATGACTTGGGCGATGCGTTCAATCTCATCGATGACGCGGCGCGATGTGTCCTCAAACTCGACTTGTTGCCCATAATACCCAAGATGGACCGTCTCGCCATGGACGACCGTCCCTTGCGTCGGCTGAAGACGATGGGCGAGCAGGTTCATGAGTGTCGTTTTCCCGCTTCCGTTCGGTCCGACGATGCCGTATCGTTCCCGTCGTCCAAATAACCAGGTGAAGTCTTGAATGAGTAGCTTGTCGTCGTAGCCGAATGACAAGTTCTCGACTTCGATGACTTTCTTCCCGAGACGACGTGATCCGACGGACACTTCGAGCGCCTCATCTTCGGCGAGCGTCTCTTGATGTTTCAACTCTTCGACGCGTTGGATGCGCGCCTTCTGTTTCGTCGTCCGGGCTTTGGCGCCGCGGCGCAACCAGGCGAGTTCGCGACGCAAAATGTTTTGGCGCTTCTGCTCCATCGAATGCGACCGTGCCTTACGCTCGGCCCGTTTCTCGAGGAAGAGTTCATAGTTGCCGTCATAAAAATAACTCGTCCCGTCGGCGATTTCGAGAATATGGTTCGTGACCCGATTCAAGAAATAGCGGTCGTGGGTGATGAGTAAGATAGCGCCTCGATAATCGGCCAGGACGGTCTCAAGCCAAGCGATCGTATCGGCATCGAGTTCGTTCGTCGGCTCATCGAGTAGTAACAGATCGGCTTCGTCGAGCAGGGCAGCGGCCAAGGCGACCCGTTTTTGTTGTCCGCCTGAGAGCGAGCTGATTTCGGCCGTGACATCCGGAAGACCGAGCCGGTTCAAAATCGATTTCAACTTGGCTTCGGTCTCCCAAGCGTCGGCTGCATCGACCGCTTGTTGGGCTTTCATGAAGCGCTCCAGCCATTGTTCACTCGTCGGGTTCGCTTCGAGCGCTTGGCGGGCCAGTTCATATTGCTTTAACGCCTGGACGGATGGGGTGTCGCTCGTGAACAACGCGTCCAAAATCGTTTGACCCGAAGCGAAATCGACCGTTTGCGTCAAATAGCGAATCCGATAGTCGTTCGGATGTTGCATTGAACCGCGGTCTGCCGTCTCGACGCCCGCGACGATTTTTAAAAACGTCGATTTTCCAGAGCCGTTGACGCCAATCACACCGATGCGATTGCCTGGATGAATCGTCATCGTGACGTCATCGAATAATACTTTATCTGCAAATTCTTTGTGGATACCTTCAATCGTTAATAAGCTCATGACTCTTCTCCTTCAACAACGCGGCGAATCATCGTCTCCGCAAGCGCGGCGATTTCTTTATTCGGGACATCGGCCGGGTCGATGACCGGTAAAAAGGTGACGTCGACCGTCCCTGGGGTGATCCGGTTTTTCGTTTCGAGTAGATGATGGCTGCCTTTAATGGCGACCGGGACAATCTTGGCTCCGCTCGAGGTGGCTAGCGTCAAACTGCCGGCTTTAAACTCTTTAATCGGTCCGCCTTTCGAGCGGGTACCTTCCGGAAAGACGATAATCGATTGTCCGGACTGAATCGTCTCGACGCCCGAGCGGATCGCTTTTATCGATTGGCGACGGTCGCTGCGGTCGATAAAGATACAGCCCATCATTTCCATCCAGCGCGGGATGATTGGGAACTTTTGTACTTCAATCTTCGAAATGAATGCTTTCGGATGTTTCGTCGCCGTGAGCATGATCGGGACATCAAAGTTCCCTTGATGGTTCGCGACGTAGACGACCGGCTCGTTCGGGATGTTTTCTTGGCCGTGTACGCGGACGCGGGCACCGGCGATACGAAGTAAGAAGCGGGCCCATGTATAGGCGACGGTTTGAACGTACGCATAACGTTCGGGCGGCGTCAGCCGCTTCGCTTTCGGATAGAACGGAAGCGTTAGCGGTAAGACGGCAAAAAAAGTGATAAACCAGATGGCGGTGCGGATCATGTGTCATTCTCCTTTCAATCGTTCAACTAATGGTCTGGACACGAAGAAAGAGTCTTCTTCTCTGGACGAGAATCCGACTCTTCGGCATGAATCCTTATTCCCAGAAGCGAGATTCGCTTTCCTCTTCTTCTTCCTCGAGTTCGAACGTGATTCGTTTATTCACCGGGTCCACAGCAAAGTAAGCTCCGTCTTGATCGATGCTTTTGAACTGCATGACGTGATCCGTGCCGATTTCGAGGGTGAGTCGAATCCGATTGTCATCGTCGACGAGCAAGATGCCGTCTTCTTTCAGCCATAGCTCCATGACAGGTGAATAACGTAATAGCCATTCGTTCGATAAAGGGATTTCATTCATACGTGTTTGTGCCTCCTACGGGTTGAGTCCGTTTTGCTCTCTGTCTACAATAGAATAACAAAAGTGGAGGATGAAGACGAGCGTTATGTAGAACGTTTACGTGTACTTGAATGCATACGTGCCACGATGCGTTTGATTTTTTTCTGGTTGCGGCGTTCAATCAACAAGACGTTCGTTTGTGCGACTAGCTGTTTAAATGAAGATAAGCCCATGGCGAGCAATACAGCGAACAGGAATGTACCGATCGGGTCTTTGAAAAAACCGGTTTGGAGCGAGACGGACAAACCGACGACCGAAAGAATCGTGGTGAGAAAATAAAATAGCATGAGTGACTCTCCCTTCCCAGATGATTCAATAGTAAAAGCCGAACGTTATGTTCGTTCGACAGTTGCACAAAAAATCCCTTTTTTTGTCGGAACAAAACAAAAAAACGCCTTCTGTCAGGAGAGGGCGTTTACTCTTGGACCATCGTGACGGATGAAGATACGTTTGTATCGACTCCGTTTGAGAAAATGAAGCTAAGTGAAGCGAGTAGCGCGAAGAAAGCAATCAATAAGCCTTTCATAAAGCGCTTCGCAAATGATCGAGATTGAACATCAAACATTTATTATCCCCCGTTCGGCCATGGCTGAAACCTAATTCGTTAAACAACACTTCCTTAATAATAACGTTTTCAAAATGTGGATACTAGATGGAAAATGCACGTTCACAAAATTGTCACAAAATTTGAAAAAAAGACGTTAGAATACTCGCCAGTCGGTCATGATCGAGTTCAATCCACGTTCACAATTTAGACACAAATGAACGGAGCAATGAAATCGAACGTGATATGATTAGGAACGTGTGTAGGTAGGTATACTGACAGTAATAGATGAAAAAGGATGTGGATTGTATGGCATTACGTGCAGGAGAAGTAGTCGACTTGGTCGCGGAACGTTCAGCTGATTTTGGAGTGTTTATCGGAAACGGTCGCGAAGAGGTGCTCCTTCATCGAAAAGAACAAACAGAAGAAGTCGAGGTCGGACAGACGGTACGTGTCTTCCTTTATCACGACTCGGAAGGACGTCTCGCTTCGACGATGACGATTCCTAGCGTCACGTTCGATGACTATGAGTGGTATGAAGTGACAGGAGTCCGGTATAACACGGGCGTATTCGTCAATATCGGGATTCAAAAAGACGTGCTCGTCTCATTAGATGATCTTCCTGAGAACCGGTCATATTGGCCGAAAGAAGGAGACAAGCTGTGCATTCGTCTCAAATACGATCAAAAGAGCCGCCTTCTCGGTGAACCGGCTCATTACGCGTATTTGAACTTATTGGCGCGTCCCGCCAAAGAAGAATGGGGCAACCAAGATGTGCAGGCGATCGTCGTCAATCGACGCGACGTCGGTGTGAATGTTTGGGTCGAGAATGAATCGCTCGGCTTCTTACATGAAGCAGAGATGACACGTTGGCCGCGCCTAGGTGAGCAGTTGACGGTGCGCGTCACACAAGTGAAGCAAGACGGGACGGTCCTTGTTTCGATGAAACCTCGGGCATATGAAGCGATCGACCCGGATGCGGAAAGCATTCGTGCTTACATTGAAGAGCGTGGCGGTCAAATGCCGTACGGCGACAAGACGGCACCGGATGTCATCGATCGTGAGTTCGGGATGAGTAAAGCGGCGTTTAAACGGGCGCTTGGGAAACTGCTAAAAGAAAAGCAAGTTGAAAAACTCGACAACGGCTATAAATTGAAATAAGATAACTCATGTCCAGGTGGCTATGAAAAGTTTTAGAATGTATTTCTTTCATTTTAGAAATAAATACGTTATAGTTAGTAAAGTTGACTACGAGGAAACATTGGAAAAACGTCTGTAGAACTAAACCTCAGACGTTTTTTGTATGAAAAAAGGAGAATATAATTTGACAAAATTCCAAGATTTACAGTTAAGTGAAGTATTAGTAAAAGGTGTACTCAAAATGGGCTTCGAAGAAGCTACACCGATCCAAGCTGAGACAATTCCTGTCGCACTCACAGGAGTGGACGTATTAGGTCAAGCACAAACAGGTACAGGGAAAACAGCAGCTTTCGGTATTCCGACAATTGAGCGAATCGATACAAAGGCACGTCAAGTCCAAGCACTTGTTCTTGCACCGACACGTGAACTTGCGATTCAAGTTGCAGAAGAATTAAACAAAATTGGTGAATCGAAGCGCGTTTACGCACTTCCAGTATACGGTGGTCAACAAATCGACCGCCAAATCCGTGGTTTGAAAAAGAACCCACAAATCGTCGTTGCGACACCTGGACGTCTCATGGACCACATGAAACGCAAGACGATCAAACTCGACGAGATCCAAACCGTGATCTTGGACGAGGCGGATGAAATGCTCAACATGGGCTTCGTTGAAGATATCGAGATGATTTTGAAAGGCCTTCCGGCTGAACGTCAAACGCTTCTCTTCTCTGCAACAATGCCACCACAAATCAAGAAGATTGCTGAGCGTTTCATGAAGTCGCCTACAATCATCAAAGTCAAAGCGAAGGAAATGACAGTTGAGAACATCAATCAACAATTCCTCGAATTGCGCGAAGGTCAAAAATTCGATACGCTTTGCCGTTTGATCGACATCGATTCGCCAGAACTCAGCATCATCTTCGCTCGTACGAAGAAACGTGTTGACGAAGTGACAGAAGCGCTTATCAAACGTGGTTACACGGCTGATGGTCTTCACGGTGACTTAACGCAATCAAAACGTGACCAAGTCATCCGTCGCTTCAAAAACAGCACGATCGACATCTTGGTCGCAACAGACGTAGCGGCACGTGGTCTTGATATCACAGGCGTTACACACGTTTACAACTTTGACGTCCCACAAGATCCGGAAAGCTACGTGCACCGTATCGGACGTACAGGCCGTGCTGGTAAAACAGGTACAGCTCTTACGTTCATCACGCCACGTGAATTCGGTCAAGTCAAAGCAATCGAACGCGTAACGAACAAGAAGATGAACCGTCGTCACGTTCCGACAATCGCAGAAGTGCTTGAGGGCAACCAAAAGCAATCGGCTGAAGATTTGATCGAACGTGTACAAGCGGGCGACTTCAAAGCTTACACGCAACTTGCGACTGAGCTTCTTGAAGAATACGAGGCAGTCGAGCTTCTCGCAGCGGCACTTCGTGGATTGACGAAAGAGCCAGATTCAACTCCGGTTGAAATCTCGTATGCAGAACCAGTTCGCGTCAAACGTCAAGGTGGACGCAACGACCGTGGTGGATACCGTGGAAATCGCAGTGGCGGCGGCGAACGTCGTGGCGGCGGTGACCGTGGTGGACGCAGCGGTGGCGGCGGTGGATACCGTGGCAAACGCACGGGTGGAGAAGACCGTCGTCGTTCAGACGACCGTGGGCCACGCCGTCCGCGTGACTAATCAATAACCCAAAACCGCATCTCCCTAAGTGGATTTGCGGTTTTTTTTTTGGTGTCATGCTACACTAAACGAGTAGAGACAGAAAAATGAGGTGTCAACGGATGATTGAACTAGGTTTTGGTCTCGTCATACTATTGGCGTGCGTCCTGGCTTTGAAACCGATTATAACGCGGACCGAGCGTCCGAATTTCCGATATATTCCGGCCGCCACGCTCTTGTTCGGTGCTATGATCTGGCTGGTGATGGCCATCGGTGTCGGCGGGAAAATGGGAATCGGGTACGGTGTGATGAGTATCGTATATTTCATTGCTTGTTTCGGTGCCTATATGTATGTGCATACACGAGCGAGCTGAACCCAGCTCGCTTTCGTGTTTAGAAAAAAGACGAGGTGATCAAGGTGGATGCAGTGGATGTGATGATGAACCCAGAGGAAGTCGAAGTGAGATTTGAACCGATTCTCGGGGCTGCTACCTTTCAAGTAGAAGGGTATATGGTGCATGGGCAGTTCAGGGGCGAGTCGCTCACGCCTTTCTTTTATGACGATGACGTCCCACTCGAGTACCAGCTCGATATCGCCAAACGCATGGAGCGTCTGGCAGCCGAACAGTTACGGGACGAAACGCAATTCGTCACGTTCCGATGCCGGTCGGAATGGATTCTCGACCAAGGCGGGGAGGCGTTTTTGGCCCCGTTGCGAGAATTGAACTTTCCGCTCCACCGCATTTATGTGACGCTTCAAGGAACCGACCTCGTCGACGTATCACGGTTGTCACGAGTCGTCCAATATTATCGTTCCTCCGGTGTCAAAGTCGCGCTCGACTTCGCCGAGTCGACGAGCATTGAAGATATCATGACGGTGGCGCCTGAGATGCTACTCGTCGATTTGGCAACGATGGTCGAGAAGAAGACGTTGTCGGTCACGTATCCGCAAATGCTTCAGACGATGGAATATATCGCTTCCCGTCTAGGGGCTCCGCTCTTGTATAAATCGATCGATCACCTCGGGCAGTTGCGCTATGCGTGGCGGCACGGCGGACGTTATTATATGGGCGGGCTCCTCGGACAACATGACACGACACCGTCGCCCGAAGCGAAAGGCATGAGCGTCTTGACGCAGGAAGTGCCGTCATTCTTCTTGCACGACCAAGAGCGATTGAAGCGATTGTATGAGCTCGAGTTCGAACTCCATAAACGAATTCACGACCTCGTCCAAAGCGGGAAGTGGTCGCGCGATAAAAAAGATGAGTGGCTGCTTCATATCGCACCGAAACTCGAAGGAACGTTCGTCCGTTACTATTTGACGGACCAAACCGGGTTCCAGACGAGCGCGAACGTGTATCAGACGCAGTCGAATTGGACGGTCGACAATACGTATCGCGGCTATAACTGGAGTTTCCGACCGTACTTCATTCGAACGATGGCGGCGATGGACGTGCGCGGACGAGGTTACTTATCCGAGGATTATCGGGACTTCAGCTCGAACGAAGTGACACGGACGTTCAGTTATCCGTTACCGGACGGCATGTTCTTGTTTGCGGATTTATCAGAAGAGTTTTTATATCAAAATCGATTATTAGATTGAGAGGGAAAACGATGTTAGATTATGATTACGATGCCTTACGTGAGATTGGGCGAATCGTCGCCTTAGCGCGCGACGAGATGGCGAAAGCGGTCAAACCGGGCATGACGACGAAACAGTTGGATGAGATTGGACAGCGTATTTTGGAGGCGGAGGGAGCCGCCTCGGCCCCAATCACGAAGTACGAGTTCCCAGGCTACACGTGCATCTCCATCAATGAAGTCGCAGCCCACGGGATTCCGGGCGACCTTGTCATCCAAGACGGAGACGTGGTCAACGTCGACGTATCGGCCGTGAAGGACGGCTATTATGCCGATACTGGACGTACGGTCATTGCGGGCACTCCGAAATCGGCTAAACATGAGCGTTTGGTCGAGGTGTCGTTGACCTCGCTCGAAGCAGGTCTCAGCAAAGTGAAGGCCGGCGTCAAGGTCAACCAAATCGGTAAGGCGATTTATGCCGATGCCCGGAAGAACGGCTTCACGGTCATCCGCAATTTGGCGGGTCATGGCCTCGGTCGCACGCTTCACGGGGAGCCAGAGACAATCTCGAACTACTATAGCCGTGAAGAGAACGACATCTTGAAAGAAGGTCAAGTCATCGCCGTCGAGACGTTCATCTCGACACAAGACGAAATCGTCTATCAATCGGAAGAGGACGGCTGGTCGTTGTTCACCCCGAACAACAGCCTCGTCTCTCAATTTGAGCACACGGTCGTCGTCACGAAGGACGGCTATGAAGTATTGACGGGCACGTTCCGTTAACCATGAAAAGGCGGCAGACGCGAAAGTCTGCCGCCTTTTTTTGCGGAGTTATTACAGGAGTCGTATCGTCTGTTCGCTCAGTTGCTCGATGGTCGTCCAATCTGGTGCGACTTGGTCGGGAAGGATCAACTGTCCATTCTCGACCTCGAGCGGAGTATCGAGCAAATCGGTCTCGAAATAAGCGCTCGTCCCGGCCATATCAGCAGGGTAGGCGGCTCCGCTCAAGGAGGCGAACAAGAGCGTGTGATAACGGCCGATCGAAGACTCATACATCCCGCCGACCCAGTACGGGGTGCCGCTATCGCGAATCGTGAGCGCCTCGCTCCAGCCGCCGACGCGGGCCGGTTTGATATTGACGATGCGGCCGGCTTGGAGCCGACGCATCGTCGCCACGTCTTGTGCCGAACTGATCGATTCATCGAGGCAAATCGGTGTGGTGAGCCGTGCCTGCAAGTCGGCTGTCTCGACCCAGTGTGTGCTCGGATAAGGCTGCTCGATCATCAAGAGACGGTAGGTGTCTAATGCCTCGAACCAGTCAAGCGGTTGCTCGGAGCCACTTCCGTTCAAATCAATCATGAGCGGGGCGTCCGGAAAATTGTTCCGAATCTCGCTGAGCGCTGGAAGCAGTTCATGCGGGGACGTTTTTAACTTGATGCGGTCGAATCCGGACGCGAGCGCAGACTCGATGGCGTTCAACGTTTGACTGAGAAGACCGATGCCGATAGTCCGGCCACAGGCCACGGCGTCGCCGGCTTGGACGTATTGTTTTAATGTCTGATTTGCGCGGGCCGCTTCCACCTCCCATAGAGCGCTCTCCCACATCGCTTTCGCCATCGGGTGGCCGATGATGGAGCTGACATGGGTACCGAACGAGGCGGCGGACAACGTCCTCCCTTTCAGGAGTTGAACGATTAAAGCGGACGTATCGATGACGGAGCGGACGGTCTCGGCCGTATACCATGGCGTTTCGAACGCGACACCTTCCCCGTAGCCGACAGCGCCGTCGACCGTCTCCAGACGGAGAATGACCGCCCGTCTCGTCGTCAACACGGCGTGGGCGGTGACAATCGGGTGTTTAAACGTCAGGGGGACGACATACAGTTCAGCGCGACGAATCATGGTCAACCTCCTTTAAGCGATGGCGCATCAATTTACCGTTGGCGTTACGTGGCAACTCGTCGACGGCAATCCATGCTTTCGGATGTTTATATGATGCCAGATGGTCGTGCAACAGCTGAGTCGCCTCATCAAAATCGAACGCACCGACTGTGAAGGCGACAGGTACCGCTCCCCAAGTCGGGTCGGGACGACCGATGACTCCGACGTCTTGGATGCCTGGGCAACGCAACAACACGCTCTCGATTTCGGCCGGATAAATGTTCTCCCCGCCGGAGATGATCAAATCACTGCGCCGGTCATGTACGTACAAGTAGCCGTCTTTCATCGTTCCGAGGTCACCGGTCTGCCAATAGCCGTCGGGTGTCCAAGCGTCGGCCTCGGGCTGTCTATAGTACCCCGGGGTCACCGTCGGTCCGTTCACTTCAATCTCCCCATCCGCATTGATGCGGATTTGGGTCGGTGCGATTGCTTGACCGCTCGAGCCGATGTAGGCGAGCGCCTCGGATGGCAAGAGCGTTGCGACTTGCGAACACGTCTCTGTCATCCCGTACGTCTGGGCGACCGGTAACTGCCGTCGCTCGGCTTCTTCGAGCAGCGGGCGGGGGACAGGACCGCCGCCGACGAGCAGGAGTCGTAACTGATGGCGCGAGAGACCCGCGTCGAGGAGGCGTTGAAGCATGACGGCGACAAGCGAGATGTGGGTGATTCGTTCCATCTCAATCAACTCGAGTGTCCGGACGACATCGAACTTCGGTTCGACGTAAAGCGTCGAGCCGAACCGGGCGCTCCGATACACTTGAGCGAGCCCGCTCATATGGAAGAGTGGTGTGACGATGAGCATCCGGTCACTCGTCCCATATCCGAGGCGGTTCTTGGCCGCCTCGGCGCTCGCGATGTGATTGCCGAACGTCTGTTTTACGGCCTTGGCCCGTCCAGTCGTGCCCGAGGTGAACATGAGCGACATGACTTCATTGTCTGCCCATTCGTGCGGTGTGACGAATGACGACTCATCCCGTGCCGTCACCTTGAATTGCGCAATCGGCAAGTCAATCGGTTCATCGACGAGCAACACATCGACATCGGCCGTCTCGATATGTCCCGCCAATTCGCTCATCGTCAGCCGTGTGTTGAGCGGGACGAGCACTTTTCCGAGTAACTGGACGGCGTGAACGGCGATGACGTAATCAGCGCTGTTGGCGGCGAATAATCCGATGTGACGGGCCACTGGAACGGTGAGATATAAAAAATGGGCTAAACGCGCACTCTCATCCATCAACTCAGACCAAGTCCATCGACCAGATGCGGTGACGAGCGCCATTGCATCATGTTGATGTTGTTTCACATAACGATTCATCATCAGGACCTCCAAAAAAAGAGTAGCGAAGTCGCTACTCTTTGTCGATTTACGGGAAACGCGGGAACTGACCGAAGTCTGGGTCGCGTTTTTCTTTGAAAGCGTCGCGTCCTTCTTTCGCTTCGTCTGTCGTGTAGTAGAGTAACGTCGCGTCGCCGGCAAGCTGTTGAAGACCTGCGAGACCGTCCGTGTCGGCGTTCATTGCTGCTTTCAAGAAGCGGAGCGCCGTCGGAGAGTGTTGCAAGATCTCTTGGCACCATTGGATCGTCTCGGCTTCAAGTTGCTCGAGTGGAACGACCGTGTTGACGAGTCCCATATCAAGCGCTTGCTGCGCATCGTATTGACGGCAGAGGTACCAAATTTCGCGTGCTTTCTTGTGGCCGATGATGCGAGCCAAGTAACCTGAGCCGTAACCGGCATCGAATGAACCCACTTTTGGTCCGGTTTGACCGAAACGGGCGTTGTCGGCTGCAATCGTCAAGTCACAGACGACGTGCAAGACGTGTCCGCCACCAATCGCGTAACCGGCTACCATGGCGATGACAGGTTTCGGGATGACGCGAATCAAGCGTTGAAGGTCGAGGACGTTCAAGCGTGGAATCTCGTCGTCACCGACGTAACCGCCGTGGCCGCGTACTTTTTGGTCGCCGCCTGAGCAGAAAGCCTGATCGCCTTCACCTGTCAAGATGATGACGCCGACTTCTTTATCGTCACGGGCGCGTGCGAACGCGTCGATGAGTTCGTTGACCGTGAGTGGACGGAACGCGTTCCGTACTTCCGGACGGTTGATGGTGATTTTGGCGATGCCGTTCCACTTCTCGTACTTGATATCTTCGTACGTGCGGACCGATGTCCAGTTTGCTACTGATTCCATTTAAATTCCCCCTAAAATCAATTTCTCTATCATTGTACCAAATTGTTGGGCATTCTCGATATGTGGAGCATGAGATGCTTCCGAAATTTCATGAATTTCAATATCGGGACGAATGACTCGCATGTTCCGGGCGATCTGTTGAAATTTAATGTCATGTTCCCCGACGATTAAATCGGTGCGGGGCAAACGGTCAAGGCACGACCAAAGCGACGGCATGCTACCCGTCCCGATGGCGCGGAGACTGTTCGCGAGTGCGGCCGGATGTTGGGCTAACCGTTCAGGACGAAGGGCGGCACGCATCTCATCAGTCTGATGCCAGAGCGGGAGCTGTTCCCAACGGTCAACGAACGCCTCAAGTCCAGCTCGCTCGATGAAGGCGGCAAGCTGTTCATCTTGAAGCCGGCGTTGTCGACGTTCAGCCGCATTGAGTCCGGGCGTCGTACTAATCCCAATGAAATGGGTGACCCGATCATCAAAGGCGGCGAGCGTCATACCGATACGTCCGCCGAGTGAGTACCCGATGACCGTCCATGGACCGTCATCCATATCGAGGAGCGCCGACAAGTCTTTCACTTGTTGACTCATCTTGGCGCGCTCGACCGGCTGATGGCCCGTAACACCATGTTGCAGTAGTGTCGGGGCGACGAGTCGGACGGGCAGTTCCGCGAAGCGCGAAAGCCAGCCCGCTTGCCCAGTGAAGCCGTGCAACAGTAAGACCGGCCGACCGTTGCCGCGCTCGAGCACCTCGTACGAGACCCCTCGCAGCGAACGGATCACGATTCATTCCCCGTCGCCAAGCGGTCTGTGATCGAAGCGGTCCAACGCCGGTGCTCGGCCACGTTTGCGGTACGGTCTGATGGAAATTCGATGAGTTGGATTCCTGCCTCGATGGCGGCTGTGACATCGTCAGGCTGCTCGAGCCGTTGATAGCTGAGTCCATACGTATCGGCGAATCCGCGTAGATTCAATTGTAACGGCGTCCCGAACAAGTCCTCGAACATTTGTGGAGCGATTGAGGCTTGTGGCAAGAAGGAGAAGATGCCACCCCCGTCGTTGTTGACGACGACGATGGAGAACGAACCGGGATGCGATTTGACGAGTTGGAGCGCGTTGCTGTCATGATAAAACGCCAAGTCGCCGATTATGAGGGCAGCCTTGTCCGTATCGTGACAGGCACCGAGCGCGCTCGAGATGATGCCGTCAATCCCGTTCGCCCCGCGATTCGCGACGACATCAAGCGAACAGCCGGCCGAGAGCGTCGTATCGATATCACGAATCGGCATGCTGTTGCTGACAAAGACGCGTTCGAGATGAGACGCCAGCACTTGACGTGTCAACGCACTTTCCCCGGTCAATGCAGGTTTGGCGGACTCGGTGATCTGTTCGAACAACGCGAACCGCTCAGCCACGTCGATGTCGTATGAGTGATCGATGGCTGCCAAATAATCGATCGCATCACCGTATACGACCGTGGCAAGATTTGACGGGTCACGGAACGAGCCGGGTTGCTCAATCAAGACGCACGGGACGTCCTGGAGCCACAGATTCAATCGTTTCGATACAGGAGCGGCCCCGAAGCGTACGACCGCGTCAGGCGTCCATTCCGTACGATGCTCACTCGCGAGCCACGTGTCGTAGTTCGTTAGCACGTGGTCAAACCGGCGCATCCCGCTCAACGGGTCAGCAAAAATCGGGATGTGATACGTTTGTGCCGTCTCATAAATCGGTTCAAGCCATGTAGCCGGCGTACCAGGACCGACGACGAAAGCGAGACGTTCGACAGAAATGTTTCGTTTGAACCGGTTTACATCACCGGCTGTCGGCTTGAGATAAGTCGGTTCGGACAATGCGGCCTTACCCTCAAGCAGTGATGTTAAGCGTTCGATATCCGGCACTAACGGCTCACGGAACGGGATGTTCATGTGGACCGGTCCGAACGGTGCGTGCAGGCTCGTCCGGACGAGCCGGGTCACTGCTTGTTCCATGTAGCGCTGGCTGGCGACTTCAGGAACTGGGAGATCGATGCTCGCTTTGACGTGCTCCCCGTATAGTCGGACTTGATCGATTGCTTGAGGAGCGCCGACGTTCCGGAGCTCATGCGGACGGTCTGTCGTCAATACGATGAGCGGCAACTGCGAGATGTTCGCCTCGGCCACCGCGGAAAAATAGTTGGTCGCGGCGGTGCCGCTCGTGCAAATGAGCGCGACCGGTCGTAATGATGAGGTGGAGCGCGTCAAGCCGAGGGCGAAGAAGGCGGCCGAACGTTCATCGACGATGATATGATGACGGACGTTCGGATGAAGATAAGCGGCCATGGCCAGCGGGGTCGAGCGCGAACCGGGGCTGATGACGATATCCTCGACGCCTTGTTCGACGAGCTGGTTCATCATCTGGGCGACCCAATCCGTTAACGTTTCATTCATGCTTGATTGCCTCCTGCGCTTACTTTGTCCAATCCGAGTGCTTGCTTGATGGGACTGAGCTTGATTTCCGTCTCGGCGAGCTCCGCTTCGAGTTCAGACTCTTGGACGATTCCACAGCCTGCGTATAACGCCACGAATTGGTGATGCACGAGGGCGGACCGAATCGAGACGACGAACTCGCCTTCTCCTTCTGTATTCAACCAGCCGAACGGCGAACCGTACCATCCGCGGTCAAACCGCTCAATCTCACGCAATAAGCGGACGGATGTCCGTTTCGGTGAACCGCCGAGAGCGGGGGTCGGGTGGAGCGACTCGATAATGGACAGCAAGGACGCATTCGTATCGAGCGTTGCTTGAATCGGTGTATGCAGATGGAACACCGAGCGATTTTCTAATATACGCGGCGTTTCAGGTGCCTTGATGGTAGCGGCATATGGTGTGAGGGCATTTTTAATGTCCTTCACGACGATTTGATGTTCATCTAGATTTTTGGCGTCATGTAACAAGGTCTGTTTGGCTACATCCGCCTCGATTTCTGTGTCCGGTCGTTTAATCGTTCCGGCGATGGCGGCTGTTTCGATATACGGTCCTTGTTTTTTGACGAGGCGCTCCGGGGTCGCCCCGAAAAAGCCGATGTCGCGCTTCGGTTGATATAGGAAGACGTAACTGCCCGTTTGATGATCTGACAGATGGCGCAACGTCGTCGCGAACGGGAACGGCTCTTCTGATGTTTGGTAAATCTCTTCACGGGCGATGACGATTTTCTCGACGCGTTCTTCCGAGATGTTCAGTTTGGCCTGGTGGAAACTCG
Organism: Exiguobacterium sp. J17977; assembly: GCF_018616375.1. GTDB lineage: Bacteria > Bacillota > Bacilli > Exiguobacteriales > Exiguobacteriaceae > Exiguobacterium > Exiguobacterium mexicanum. The sequence goes on from NZ_JAEQBB010000006.1 coordinate 156,544, forward strand.
ACTTGAAATGGTCGACGCCATCTTTCACTTGAGCGTAAGTCGGTGCCTGCTCGTCGGGAGCGTGAAGCGCGTTGAATTGCGCGAGCTGATCGGCCAACTGAATCAAATATTGTTCGACCGATTGCTTCGACGACACGAGCGTCGAGACAGTCAACGTGTGTTTGTCACCCGAACGGCGATATAAAAACTTCGGCACGACCAATGATGCTTCGCCGAACGCTTCCCACATATTTTTCTGGGGACGGACGAACGTATCGAACGAGAAGCCCGAGAACGCATAAATGACCGCGTCGACGTCCCGGCGGTGCAGACTCCAATCATATTGCAACCGTTGGAATCGTTCCGGGCCAGAAGCAGTCAACACGAGCGCATCGGCACATCCGAGCATCTCGAGGGAACGGTCGGGCGTCGAAAAATAATAATGGGACGTTTCCGTGTTTTGAATGATATGAAACGCGTCGAACGAAGGGATTTCCCACGTGTAAGAGGCAAGGACCGGTCGTTGCCAAGCACGTGCCCGTTTATGGGCTTGTTCGATTCGTTGTTTAATGTGTGTTTGAGTATCTGGCATGTAAGAAAAGCCTCCTCAATCCAATGGAATTCTCATTCTTTAGTGTATCACGACTTCACGGCAGAACTGGCCGTCAAATGCTCGGGAAAGTGAAGGGAGCCGTTCAAGCGACGGGCATTGACAGATTTTTTTAAAGAGACGTAAACTAACGAAGGGAGGGAAGTGCATGAAGAAGAGAGAGAAAGGTGCCTATTGGCGCATGATTCGCCCGCATACATTGACGGCGAGCTTCATACCGGTACTGTTAGGGACGTTCATCGTCCTCGGGCAAGTCGAATTGAAATGGGGATTGTTCCTGGCGATGCTCATCGCCTCAATCTTGATTCAAATCGCGACGAATTTATTCAATGAGTATTACGATTATAAGCGTGGGCTCGACCATGAAGGGTCGATTGGAATCGGTGGTTCAATCGTACGCGACGGATTCACACCTGGCCAAGTGCTCGGGATTGCCCTAGGGATGTACGGGGTAGCAGCCGTGCTCGGTCTTTATATCGCTGCTTCGACGAGCTGGCACTTGATTTGGATCGGTGTGCTGTCGATGGTCGTCGGGTTCCTCTATACAGGAGGTCCGCTTCCGATTGCCTATACGCCGTTCGGTGAACTTGTCGCTGGTCTGTTCATGGGGTATGTCATTATCGGGATTTCAGGATATATCCAAATCGGGACGGTGACGACGGAACTGTTGCTCGTATCGTTCCCGATGGCGCTGTTGATCGGGGCCATCTTGCTCGCGAACAATATTCGCGATTTGGATAACGATAAAGTGAACGGACGCAAAACGATTGCGTGTCTCGTCGGACATCGCCGTGCCGTTCTCGTTTTGGCCGGGTTCTTTATCGCTGCGTTGATTGGCATTGTCGTCGCTGTGGTCGGATTTGGCGTGACGCCTTGGGTGCTGTTGTCACTCTTGACCATTCCAATTATGATTCGAGCGGTGAAACGCTTTTGGGTCAAACAGGAGCCGGCTCAACTGATGCCAGCGATGGCCATGACCGCCAAAGTGAACACGTTGTTCGGTGCCTGGATGGTCATCGGATTGATGGTCGCGCGATTCATCGCGTAAATAAAAGGAGGGAACCATATGTCAGTCGTTCAAGAAATGTTAGCGTTTAATGAAAAATTCGTCTCAGAGAAACAATACGAAGAGTTCGTCTCGGACAAGTTCCCTGACAAGAAAATCGTCATTTTAACATGTATGGATACACGTCTGACGGCATTGCTGCCGAAAGCTCTCGGTTTGAAAAACGGGGATGCCAAAATCATTAAGAATGCGGGCGCTGTGCTGTCGCATCCGTTCGGTTCGGTCATGCGTTCCATTCTTGTCGCGCTGTATGCGCTCGGAGCGGAAGAAGTCATCGTCATCGGACACTATGATTGCGGAATGGCGGCCATCGACCCGAACGCGGTCATCGGCGAAATGGAGCGTCGCGGCATCGAACCGCAAACGCTCCAGACGCTCAAATCGTCAGGTATGGATTTGGAGAAGTGGTTACACGGGTTTGACTCGGTCGAAGCGAACGTCGTCAACTCGGTCAGTCTCATCAAAAACCATCCGCTCTTGCCACCGGGCACGAACGTCCACGGATTCGTCATCGACCCGGCGACGGGGCGTCTCGATGTTGTCGAAGCATAACGCAAAAGGCGGTCTCTGCAGAAGAGACCGCCTTTCTTTCATTACCCGTATGTGTTGACGGGAATGTCTTTATACTCGTCCTCGTCTGAATCTTTCGATTTGGACTTTTTGTTTTTCTTGAAGTTTTTCTCGTACTCACGCTCGCTCGGTGTACGGAAGAAACGTTGCCATGTGGCGTTGATTTCTGACCCGATCAAAATGATCATGCCGGTCAATTGTAACCAGAGCAACGTGACGATAATACCCCCGAGCGAACCGTACGTCGAATCGTAATTGCCGAAGTTCGAGACGTACAGGCTGAACCCGAGCGAGACGAGTTGCCAGGCGACGACCCCGAAGATGGCGCCGGGAATCGTGCTCTTCCAAAACACGTGTTGCTGCGGAGCAATCTTATAAAAAATCGAGAGCGTCAAAATCAAGATGACGGTCGTTAATACGTAGCGGAACACGTTAATCAAGATGACGTCAGCCCCTGAGATAGGGATGAAGCGCATCAAGAAGTCGATGATTTGTGAACCGAATACGTTCGAGACGATGAGCAACAGCACACCGACGCCGAGCAAGAGCGTCAAGCCGAGCGCGATGCCTTTGCTGACGAAGAAATTTCGTTCATTGTCTTCGCCGTATGCGTGAATCGCCATGTTAATCAAGCGTTCAACCCCTTTAGCGGCCGACCAAATCGCTAAAATCGCACCGATGGAGAGAAGTCCGCCGCGCGGTTCACCGATCGCGTCAAAAATGCCGGTCAAAAATTCAGTCGCGGCCGCCCCGGGTGCCAGATTGTTCAACTGTTCTTGGAACGATGCCTGCGAGATGTCGAAGAACGACAACAACGCGAGAATGAAGATGATACCCGGGAAAATCGATAAGAACCAAAAAAAAGCGAGCGTCGCGCCGTAATCTTGAACATCATGTTCTTTGAAGCGACGAAGCAACTCCTTCCCGAAGGCAAACCAATTCTTTTTTTCTTTCACTTCTGTCGTATCCATATATGAGCCTCCTGAACGTTATCGTTAGAAACTTTCTTTCCCGAAATATCAGGAGGCTACACATGAAATCAGTCTTCAGCCAATGTTTTATTGAAAAAACGCTCGGCTTCGTTCGAAAGCAAGTCGGCGAGTGACGGCGGACGTACCGGCAAATGGCTAAGCGCGCTGCGTTTCACCCACATCGGTGTATATGAACCGTTCGTCTGTTCGGCTTGAAACTCTTCACCAGTCCCGGTCCCGAATTCGCCACCGGTCACGCGGGCCCAGTAATAGGGGTTCAATTCACCGTTAAAGGCGACGTGAGCGGCGACCCCTTCGAGTTCGACGTGGACGCCGAGCTCTTCGAACGCCTCACGGACGGCCGTTTCTTCGGCAGTATGGCCGAATTCGACACCACCGCCTGGAAAGACATAATACAAAAGATTCTCTTTTTCTCGGCGAATGAGTGCGACTTCGTCATGTTCATTCACGAGGATGATGGCACTACGTAATTTCGTTCTGACCAATGGAATCGTTCCTTTCGATTTTGAGTCGTGAATAAAACGCATCGACTCGCGGCCGATGCGTTTTGGTTAGTCGGTTACAGATTGTTCGAGTGATGCATACATGTCAGGCGTCAAGCCGTTGTCGTGCGAGGCGATCACTTTCCCGGCGACGCGCATTCCGAGTCGGAGCGCATCCTCAATCGGATGGCGTTTCATCAATTCGGAAATGACAGCGGAGAAGAACGAGTCACCAGCACCGGTCGAGTCGGCGACTTTCACTTTTGTTGTCGGCACGTGGCCTTGTTCGTTCGTGCGCAAGTCGACATAGACGGCACCGAGTTCACTCATCGTGACGATTGTGAGCGGGGCACCTTTCATGGCGAGTACTTCGGCGACGCGTAACGCATCGTCCACCGTGACAATCGACATATCAGACAAAATCTCCGCTTCTTCACGGCTGCAGATGAAGCCGGTGAAGCCTTGAAGCAAATGGCGGTTCCGTTCGATGACAGATAGATGGCCGCATACGCCGTAAAGCGGGAGTTTCATCTCGCGGCACAGTTCAATCGTCTCGTTCAGCACGTTGACCGATAAGTCGAGGTCGATGGCGACCGCCTGACTTTCGGCGAACACCGTATCGATACGACGGAGGATACATTCTTCCATCATCGCCTCGTCCGGTTGCTTCGAGATTGACGTTTGAAGATCGCCGTTGTTGTCCATGACGGCCAGCCACATGCCCATGCCGTTGTCATCGAGCAAGTCGACGTGATCGACGTTCACGTTCAAACCACGGAGCTCTTCGAGGACGCCCATCCCGATTTGATCGTTCGTCACGGTCGACACGAAACGGACATCGTTGCCGAGGACGCCTAAATTTTGAGCGACGTTACGGCCGGTCCCACCGTTTGAGAACGCGATATCACCGACGTTCTTGGCATCTTTATGGAGCGGGGCGAACGAGGTTCCTTTAATATCGACAAACACCTTGCCGATTACTGCAATCGTATTCATACACTGTACCACCTTTAGCCAATCTTCCTATCAGTTCCGGTCTAATTAGACACATTGTTTCCATTATAGCGAAATCGCCAACGGCTTTCAATGACGGTGTCGATTTTTGTCAGTCCCACGACGTGCTGAGCAAGCGCAGGCCGTTCAAAATGACGAGGATGGTCGATCCTTCGTGCCCGACGACGGCGAACGGCATGACGAGCAGTTCGAAGATGTTTGTCGCAATCAAGACGAGGATGACCCCTAAGGCGAACACGACGTTTTGCAGGACGACCCGATTCAATTTACGAGACTGTTTGATGGCCGAACTTAAGCGGTTCAAGTCGTTCTTCATCAAGACGACGTCGGCCGTCTCGAGAGCGGCGTCCGTCCCTTCTCCCATCGCAATCCCGACATCGGCCGTCGCGAGGGCAGGGGCGTCGTTGATGCCGTCACCGATCATGCCGATGCTGCCATACTCTTGTTTCAAGTGTTTGATGTGCTCGACTTTCTCTTCCGGGAGGCACTCGGCGATATAGCGTGTCAAGCCGGCCTCGGTAGCGATGGCGCGAGCTGTCGCCTCGTTGTCACCTGTGATCATGATGGTGGCGATGCCGAGGTGGTTGAGTCGTTCGATCGCTTGCTTCGCCTCGGGACGTAACGTGTCGCGCAGGGCGAACGCCCCAATCGTCTTCTCCTCATCACTGACGAAGACGAGTGTATGGCCGGCCGCTTTCAAACGTTCGACCTCGTCGCGGAAAAAGTCGTGGCTGCGATCGGCGAATTTCTGTTTGCCGACCCGATATGCGACGCCGTCGATGGTCGCTTCAATCCCAGACCCGGTCACGTCTTTAAAGTGTTCCATCGTGCCCGAATAATTGCCCGTATACTGAACGAGCGCTTCGGCGAGCGGGTGCATCGAATGTTCCTCAATCAAGCTGACGACGCGATATACCTGTTCTTGTGCCAGCTCGGGATGAATCAACGCCGCTTGGACTTCTGGCTTACCAATCGTGAGCGTACCTGTCTTATCGAACGCGACTGCTTTCAAACGTCCCATGTTTTCGATATGGACGCCGCCTTTAAATAAAATTCCGTGTTTAGCAGACGAGGCAATGGCGGCAAGTGCGGCCGGCGTGATGGCGGCGACGAGCGCACAAGGAGAAGCGACCACGAGGAGAATCATACCGCGGTAAATGCTCGTTTCGAGCGACCACGGTGTCAATACCGGACCGAGCAAGATGATTGCCGTAACAGAGGCGAGCACGACTTGGACGTAGCGTCCCTCATACCGGTCGATGAACTGGGCGGACGGTGACTTTTCTTCTTGTGCTTGCTGGACCATTTGAATGATTTTTTGGAACAACGTCTCCGTGGCGAGTTTTGTCACTTCGAGCGTCAAGACACCGTTCAAGTTAACACTAGATCCATATACATCATCGCCGACGTTGCGGTCGACCGGAATCGATTCTCCGGTGATGGCGGCTTCCTCGATCGAGGCGCTGCCTTTTAAGATTCGACCGTCGACCGGGATGCGCTCGCCGGGTCTGACGTAGATGTGGTCACCGACGCGCAGTTCATCGATATGGACGACCTCGAGGGCGCCCGAGCTGTTCAATCGGGTCGCTTGCTCAGGTTGGAGTTCCATGAGCGACTCAAGGGCACGCTCATTCTTATTCATCGTATACGTCTCGAGGGCGCCCGATAATGCGAAGATGAAGATGAGGATGGCGCCTTCCATCCAGTATCCGATTGAAGCGGCACCGATGGCGGCGATAATCATGAGTAGCTCGACGTTCAGGGAACGCGTCTCCCATGTATCGGTCAACCCTTCCTTGGCTTTGGCATATCCACCGATTAAAAAGGCGGTCAAATAGAGGGTGACATAGAGCGCAGGAGCTCCACCTTGTCTTTCCGCGATATATGCGAGTACAATCAATACACCGCTGACGAGCGCCATGATAAGCTCGATATGTTCGACCCAGCTGGCCCGTTTGAAGACGTGGCTTTTTTCGTGTGTGACGGTTGATGTGTTCATGTGAGCACCTCTTTCTAATTGAGAATATATATCAGTTAAATGATAATGATTGAGGATGATTATCATTATCTATTGTTGATATTATAAGGTTTTGAGCGAATCAAAGGTGAATACCTTATTTATAATGATTATCATGTAAGTCTATTTTATCACCAATTATAAGTACTCACAAACTAAAAGATTAAGGAGTTTTTGTGTCATGCCGAATGTATTTCAACGCCCTTGGACGGTCACGTTCTTAGCCCTGTTCAACACGTTTCTCTGGGGGAGTGCCTTTCCGTTCATCAAACTGAGCTACGAAGCGCTCGATATCCAGGAACACGAATATGGGCAACAGCTGTTCTTTGCCGGCGAACGCTTTTTATTGGCTGGTCTGCTCTTGCTCGTCATCAGCCGACTCGTCTTCAAGCGCCCGATTCGCCTAACTGCCGAAAAGCTGAAGGCGTATGCGCATTTAGGGGCATTTTTGACATTCTTACAATATTTGTTCTTTTATGTTGGACTTTCCATCTCGACCGGGGTACAAGGTTCGATTATCGCGGGGTCGACGTCGTTCTTCCAAATGGCGCTCGCTCATTTCCGTTATGAAGACGATCGCTTGAACCGGTTGAAAGGTATCGCTCTCACGCTCGGCTTCTCTGGAATCGTCATCGCCAACTGGCCGACGGCAAGCGCGGAAGTTGGATTTGGGATTGGCGAGATTCTGCTCATTATGGCGATGGTGTCGGGGGCGTTCGGGAATTTGATCGCCAAAGATTATTCGCGCTCGCATGACGTCGCTCCGATGACGGCTTGGGCGATGGTGATCGGATCGCTCGGTCTGCTCATCGTCGGTTACGCGCTTGCGCCAGGTGACGTGTTCCTGCCTTACACCATGACGACCCTGTTCTTCTTGTTGTATCTCGCCCTGTTGTCGGCGGTCGGATTCACGTTATGGAATACGCTCATGAAATACAATCCGGTCAGTCGGGTGTCGCTCTATATGTTCTTTGTTCCCTTATTCGGTGTCGTTTTATCGAGCGTTTTACTCGGAGAGACGATTCCGTGGAACGCGCTCGTCGGCTTGCTGTTCGTCATTTCAGGCATCTATCTCTCCACATATTTTCAAGGGCGGGTGAAACGGGAAGCGCGCTGACGGAACGAACGGGGAGCACGGTTGACGGAATCTTGTTCCCATGGCAAAATATATTAAAAATTCTGAATTCTTTCAGTCGAAATCGGTCTTCGTTGTAAAGACTTGCGTGCGAATCGAAGAGAAAGGAGGGTGCTACCGTGGCAAGAAATCCAATCGTCCGAAACATACTCATCTCTCGCCAACCACGAGACGAGTACGTCAAATACGTGATGAAGTGCGTAAGTCGCGGGTTGAAGGAACATCATGAGCAAGTGGATGCACGTGCCATGAGGCATGGCGAAGATATTCAGACGAAATGGCAAATCAATGACCGGGTCATTGAAGTCACGCTCAAGTCAGACGTGTTGGCCTCGCTCGAGACGGAACCGTTCGCGCTCGATGAGGTGTTCATGCGGGCGTTCGAACGAAACGATGTCAGGCTCGGTCCGGTGAAAGAATAACGTAAAAAGGGAGGGTCTCGGCGGAGACCCTCCCTTTTAGACGTCAATCGGCTTGGCTTTCGCCGTGAACAAACTGACGGCCAAAATGCCAAGAATGAGTGTATACATCAAGAAATACACTTCTTTCGGCAACGCGATCCAAAACGCGCCAATCATCGGTCCGCTAATCGAACCGACACTGAACGAGATACTATAGAGCATATTGCCGGTGGGCAACAATGACCGTGGCAACACTTCCGTCATATGGGCCAGTCCGAGTGAATACGTCGAGCCGAGCCCGGCGCCGGCGAGCGCGAACAAGACGAGGAGCCAGGCATAATGATCGACGGCTAGGTTGGCGATTGCGAAGACGAGCGTGCCAAGGGTCAACACGATTTGAAGGATCCGCTTTTTCCCGAAGTGATCGGCGAGCCGACCGAGTGGTAATTGCACGATAATCGAGGCGACGATGAACGTCGTGATGAGCGTACTCGTCTGCGTGAGCCCGATGTCGTTCCGGACCGTGAAAATCGGTAGGTTGGCATTCAAGCTCGCCTCGAGGAACCCGTATGTAAAGGCGGGTAAGAGCGTATAGCCGCCACCGATTAGGACGAGCCGGATGCGTCCTTTCGAGTCGGTCTTCACTTTTTCGGACTCAGGATACTCATTGTCGACCTTGAAAATCAAGAACAGTGAAGCGAGACAGAAGAAAATCAAGACGAGGAACGGCAGCCAAAAGTGAAGGTCGACGAGCGGAGCGATGAGCGGACCGACCGCGAAACCGAGGCTGAACGCCATCCCATAATACGCCATCGCCCGGCCTAGGCTCCGCTTGTCGCTCGCGGACGTGACCCACACTTGCGAGCCGTAATGGAGCGCCGAGTCACCGAAACCGATGACGAAGCGCATGAGCGCCCACATGAGCAGTGATGGCCAGAGCGGCAGGAAGAACGTGGCGAGCGCCGTCAAGATAATACCGAGGACGATGGTCGGACGGAACCCATACTTGCGGACGAACCGTTCGAGTAGCGGAGCGGAGACGATGACCCCGAGATAGAGCATCGTCGCGTTCAATCCGTTCAACCAGGCCGGATTACCGTCCCGTTCGATGAGCGTCGACAAGAGCGGGATGAGCGCGCCTTGAATCAAGCCGGAGATAAAGACGACAAGTAATAGAATCGAAAATCGAAAGCGTTGCATAGTTCACCTCATCATTATGTACATAGTAAAAAGCTGAGAAGAGTCTCAGCTTTTTGGTTCGTCAATCGGTTGAGTTTGATGGTTCAAGTGTAAAAGTTCATCGTCCCAACTGCCTTGACTCAATGTTTCATCACGGTCTACTTTGTCTGAAACGAATGCGGCTGTCAATAAGATGCTGAGCACGCCACCGAAAATGATGATGGCCATGACGGTGATCATGAATACATAGATGGCAGTCATCTTCAAACACCTCGATTCAGTTTATTTACTGAACATTTCCCGATTTGAAGCAATTAAAACGGTTCGGCCACGCGTTCTCGGAAGTTCACGTCGGGGTAGTATGCTTGTTTGACGAGCGCGTTCGGACCGAGGCATTTCACGGCTGGACAGTGGCATGACAGTGTGGCGTTCAAGCTGCTGTTCGTCCACGTCTCATACGCGTCTTGGAACGAGGTGTCGTACAACGTCCCGAGCGTGCCGAGCTCATCGCCGAAGTCGGTGACGATGATTTGGCCATCGAAGATGTTCGTGTTGAGGCGGGAACGGCCATCGGGGTCGTTCCGCACGGTCACGTTTTTCGCCTCGTGGAGCCGCTTCAATAAAGCGCGGTCTTCCGGCAAGTCGGAACACGCATAAAACGGCAACGTCCCGAATAGCATCCAGACGTTCTCGTCCCGGACGTCAAGTAAGTCGTGAATCGCCTGGCGGGTGTCAGGGAGCGACGCCGACTCGAGCGCACTTGCGAAATCGGCGGGGTACATCGGGTGCACCTCGTGTCGCTGACAGCCGAGGGCGACAATCTCTTCATGGATTTCTCTCAAGTGCGGAATCGTCCGTTTGTTGAGCATCGTCTCGGCCGATACAATCACACCTTCTGCCGTGAGTGCACGGGCGTTGTCTTTCATCGTCTGCAGCATCTTTAAACGTGCCTCCGCGCTCGGTTTCCGGTCCATCATCGCGAAACCGCCCTCTAAGAAGTCGGCGTCCGTTCCCCAGTTATGCGAAATGTGCAAAACGTCAAGGTAAGGGGTAATAAGATGGTAGCGAGAGAGCGGGAGGGTCAAGTTCGAGTTGATTTGTGTGCGGGCACCGCGCTCCTTGGCGTAACGTAAGAGCGGGACGACGTAATTGCGCACCGATTTCATCGACAGCATCGGCTCGCCGCCCGTAATCGAGAATGCGCGCAAGTGCTCAATCTCGTCGAGGCGTGAAATCAATAAGTCGAGCGGGACTTCAGGCTCTTCCGTCTGGTCAAGCATATAGCCGACTGCGCAATGTTCGCAGCGCATGTTGCATAGCTTGGTCGTCGTCACTTCGACGTTTGAAAGGACGAGGCGACCGAACTCGGTTTGATCGAGATATGCTTCCCACGGATCAAACGTTGTCGAGATGTTTTTCATATCAATTCCACCTTTTCATCAAGTCACACGAAATAGTATGCTATAATAACAACTCTTTGTCACGAACCAAAGGAGCGATCACGAGATGGGTAAATCACGAACAGATACGGCAGGGAAAATGAACGTGTTAAAATCGAGAACGGAATTACTGTGCTTATCAGTCAATACGTTGGACGAATTCACGACGCCAGAGGATTTGCATCGATTGTTAGCTGATATTGATTCCTTACGTGCGAAAGTCGTACGTTACGCCAAAGATTTAGAACAAGTATCTCGAAAGGATGAAACACATTGAAACTGATCGTAGGAGAATACACAAGCGCCCAAGCCGAGCGGCTAGGCATTAACGGAGAGGGCATCGCGACAATTGATCGCATGGTCATCTTCATCCCGAACTTATTGCCAGGAGAGAAGGCGAAAGTTGAAATCACGCGCGTCGAGCGGAACTACGCCGAGGCACGTGTCATCAAACGCGACAACGATTCACCGGACCGGGTCAAACCACCGTGTCCGATTTATGACGAGTGTGGCGGTTGCCAGATTCAACATATGAGTCCGCGCCTGCAGATGGACTATAAAGAAGAAATCGTCCGCAACGCGTTCCGTCAAAAGACGAAATTGAACGTCGACAAGTCGGATATCCGTAGTACGAAAGGGATGGACAACCCTTGGTATTACCGCAACAAATCACAATTCCCGCTCTCGACGCGCCGCGGTGAAATCGTGTCAGGGCTCTACAAGCCGAACACGAATGAGCTCGTACCAATCGAACACTGCATGGTGCAACAGCGAGACACGACGAACATCAACAACGCCATCGTCCGTATTTTAAACGAACTTGATATCCCGGTCTACGATGCGCGCCGTGACGTCGGCTTTGCCCGTACAGTCATCGTCCGCTCGGGCTATAAGACGGATGACGTTCAAGTCGTGCTCGTCGTCGGGAATGAAGACGTCCCGCGTTTGGACGAACTGAGTGACCGCATCATGGCGTTGCCGAACGTCGTGTCGTTTCACTTAAACATCAACTCGAACCGTTCAGGCGTCATCTTCGGGTACCGCACGGTTCATATCGCCGGGCAAGACAAGATGGACGAACAGCTTGACGACGTCCATTACCACTTGTCACCGCGTGCGTTCTTCCAACTCAATCCGGCCCAGACGGAAGTCATGTATCGGGAAGTCGTCGAGGCGGCTGGACTGACGGGTGAAGAACGTGTCATCGATGCGTACGCCGGTGTCGGTTCAATCGGTCTTTGGCTCGCGCCGCACGCAAAAGAGATTCGCGGGATGGAAGTCGTCCCGGAAGCGGTCGAAGATGCGAACGCACATATGCGCGAGAACGGATTCAGCCATGCCATGTACGTCGAAGGCCGGGCCGAGCATTGGATTCCGCGCTGGGTGAAGGACGGTTGGATTCCAGATGTCATCGTCGTCGATCCGCCGCGCACAGGTGTCGATCATCAGCTCCTCAACGCAATGATCTCATCGAAAGCGAAACGCATCGTCTACGTGTCATGTAACCCGCAGACACTCGCACGAGACGCGGACCAACTCATGAAAGCCGACTATAAAATCAACTATATCCAGCCGTACGATATGTTCCCACAGACGGCGCACGTCGAGTCAATCGTCGTCTTCGAGAAGAAGAAAAAGAAAAAGTATTGACGGGGTGGTGAAAACGCTTGCAAAATCAGCGTTTTCACGCTATAGTTCAGATGTCAGACTTCTTTGATAAACGTTAAGAAGCGGAGGAACATCAGATGATCCCACAAGAAAAAGTGAACGAGCTTGTCCATAAAGCGATTGATGCACGGTCGCGTGCCTATACACCGTATTCGAAATTCAATGTCGGGGCCGTCGTCATCGACGAGACCGGCAAAGAGATTTTAGGTTGCAACGTCGAGAACGCTTCGTACGGGTTGTCGATGTGTGCAGAACGGACCGCCATCTTTAAAGCGGTATCGGAAGGCAGCAAGGCAATCGAGACGGTCGTTGTCGTCGGAGACACCGACGGGCCAATCTCGCCGTGCGGCGCTTGCCGTCAAGTCATCGCCGAGTTTGCGAGTGACGACTTTACGTTGATTCTCGCGAACATGGCCGGAGAGACAAAAGTGATGACAAAAGAAGAGATGTTGCCATACGGCTTCTCACCAAAAGATTTAACGTAAAATAAAGATGCGGACGAATTCGTCCGCATCTTTATTTGTTACCGTCATATTTTTTCTCGCTGGCAGAGTCGTCCTTCGAGTGGCGTTTCTGTTTCTCATCTTTCGCTTTTTGGTTCAGCTCTTCCACGGGAATCGGGTCGACGGTTTCCATGCCTTCTTGGTCGAAGATGCTATCCTTGTCGGTATTGACAGCATCTGGGTTATCGAACGGCCGTTTTGACGGGTCCTGTGATTTTTTCATCCTCATCGCCTCCTTGTGTTGATTGTTATTCCACTCTGTTAAATTGTGTAAACGCTTTAGGAAACGGGTTTCGATTTTGCGGAACAGTGGAATTATCCGTACATAGTGACTAAGGAGGGATATTCGGATGGATAAGAAAGTCTTAATGGGAATCGTACTCGGTGTGGCCGGGGCTGCGCTCGTCGCGCCGAAAGTGGCAGCGCTCTTGACGCAAGACCACGATGAGGATACATGGAGCAAGATGGATCGCATGGAAAGTGTCGATTCGGATAAAGATGAGGCGGAGGCTGGACTCACGCAACTTGACTCGAATCACCGGGCCGAGTGGCAAGCGAACGGCTTTCCGCAGACGCACGCTGAGCGGGAGCGTCTCATGAATGAATCAGAGGACGCTTTTAAAGGGCAAGATATCTAAAAAAGACAGCCATCGTGGCTGTCTTTTTTAGATATCTTCGTCCGGTAATAATGGGAGCGTGAGCGTGACGGTCGTCCCGTTGCCGACTTCTGACGCGAAGTGCATCGAGCCGCCGTGGCGCTCCATAATGTGTTTGGCGATGGCGAGTCCGAGTCCGGTTCCGCCGTCTTCGCGTGTCCGTGATTTGTTGACGCGATAGAATCGTTTTGTCAGTTGATCGAGGTCCTCTTTCGGGATGCCCCGACCTTCGTCATGAATCTCGGTGACGGCATTGTCCGCGGTCGCATACGTCTTCACGCGAATCGATTTGCCGGCTTCCGTATAGCGGAGCGCGTTATCGAGCAGATTCCCGACGACTTGCTCAAGCCGGTCATGGTCTCCGAGAATAATCAAGTCGAAATCGAGGTTCGTCTCGATGGTGACGCCTTTTGCCCGGGCAATCGGCTCGAAACGATAGAGGACGTCTTCGAGCACTTGCGAATAGACGACCGGTTCCTTCGTCATCGGATACGAATCGCGCTCGAGTTGGGCCAAGTCGAGCAAATCGTTGACGAGCCGTTGCAACCGTTCGGTCTCGTTCTCGATAATCTCATAATATTGATTTTTTGTTTTCTCATCGAGCGATGGGTCTTGAAGCATCTCGGTATACCCGCGAATATACGACAGCGGCGTCCGCAATTCATGGCTCACGTTCGCCAAGAACTCTTTCCGTTGCTCTTCGACGAGCCCGAGTGACTCGGCCATCCGGTTCAGCGTCTCGGCAAGCTCACCAATCTCATCATCGTAATAGATGGGGATGCGGTGCGAGAAATCCCCTTTGGCGTACACTTGGGACGCCCGTTTCATTTGGATGAGCGGTTGGATGATCGTGTCGATAATCTGGGTGCCGAAGATGAGCAGGTTCACGATCATCAAAATGAGCAGGAACGTAATCATGAGCCGAATCGGTTGGAACGGCTCACTGATTTTACTCAGCTCCATATACAGGATGAGCGCATTGTCGAGCTCGCCGTCCCGGATGAGCGGGAAGGCGGACATGAGGATGTCGACATCCTCAGTCGGGTGTTTGCGGGTGACAGAAATCGCATAGCCGTCTTGCAGCTTTGCGAGATCCTGTTCCCGTAAAAACGTCTTGCCCGAGCCGAGACTGTCTTCCCGGACGGACGAGAGAAACACTTTCGTCTCGGTCAGTTCGTTCGTGTACGTCATACTGTCGGAAAACGCGTCAGAGAAGCCGTCGGCCTTGTAGATGGTGACGAGCTTCTCTCCGCGGTTGATGAGCAGTTCTTCTTGCGTCTGCACATAAAATTTGTCGTACAAGTAAAACGTCATAATGATGAACACGAACGCGGAGAAGAGGCTTGCGGTCCAGATGGTGATCCAAATCCGCTTCCGGATCGTGTATTGCTTCATACGGTCGCCTCGAACTTATAGCCGATCCCCCAGACGGTTTGGATATAGCCACCCGCTTCGCCGAGCTTGAGACGAAGTGTCTTGATATGGGTGTCGACCGTTCGGAGGTTGCCGTGATATTCGGTCCCCCAAATTTGGTCGAGCAATTGTTCACGTGAGAACACTTTCTCTTCGTTCGTGATGAACAAGTAAAGCAAATCGAACTCTTTCCGGGTCAAATTGACCGTTTTGCCTTTTACACTGACCGCACGGCCATCGATATCGATCGATAACACGCCGGTATCGAACGTCGCTTCTTGTTCTTTTGAGAAGTTATGTGTCCGACGAAGTGTCGCTTCGATTCGAGCGAGCAACTCGCGGGGGCTGAACGGCTTCGTGATATAGTCGTCCGCGCCAATCTTCAAGCCATGGATACGATCGAGTTCTTCTGACCGGGCCGTGAGCATGATAATCGGGACGTTCGAGAACTCGCGGATGCGCATGCATGCCGTGAGGCCGTCGAGTTCAGGCATCATCACGTCGAGCAGCACGAGATGGAACGACTGTTCTTTCAACAAGTCGATTGCCTCGAGGCCGTTCGTAGCTGTGACGGTCTCATATCCTTCCTTCTCTAAGTTCGAAACGAGTAAATCCCGCATTTGTTCTTCATCATCGGTCACTAAGATGCGAAACGTTGGTTCTGACATTGGGCATTCTCCTTTACAAAACGGTTAACGAGGACGTGTGATAATTCCCTCATACTTCTATCATACCTATCTCTCCGAATTAGAACAGAAATATTCATTGTCGTAAAGTTGTCCTCATGCAATCCACACAAAAACGCCACAAAAAAGCCAATTCTTTGTCAGAATTGGCTTATGCTTCGAGCTGTGCTTCGTACGTATGATCGAATTCAGGCGCATGGAGGGAGTGCAAGTAAAGTTGGAAACTCGACTTCGACACTTCATACAGAACGTATTCGATTTCACCTTGATTGATTTCAGCTAGTAATTCAGACCGAATCTCGTTGGCGCAGAAAGCGTACGGCAATTTTTCCGCCGCCGCAATTGAACGCTCATTCGATTTACGGATTTTCAAAAATACACTTTCGATGTCAAGTTCGAAGAAAAGTTCGGAGAAGAACGCTTCTTTCGCGACTTGATTGTAACCTTTGCCGTGATACGGTTTGCCAAGCCACGTCCCGAGGAATCCATAGCCGGATCCCACATCGAACAAGCTGATCGTCCCGATTGGGGTACCAAACTCGTTCGTGATGGTGCGTGAGATGATGTTTCCTTGCTCTTCTAGCTCGATGATTTGCTTCGTGCTAAATAAAAACTCGTCAAAGTGGACCGTCTTTTGACGGACATATGGAAAGACATCTGGGTGTTGCATCAGTTCGAACAACTCCGCGCAGTCGGTAAGCTCACGAAATTTGAGCACCTTTACATTCCTCCTCCTATTTCAGACCGCTGAAGAATAGTTGTAACGAAAGCATACTTCTGGCTTCGTTGTTCGAACTTGCCTTGGCTGCTCCCTTTTATGAAGTTACAAGATTATTTTATAGAGTTTTTTTAAAAAAGCAAGTAAATAAAATGCAACTTCATAAAAAAAATAATAAGAGCGCTTTCACGACTGGTGTCACTCACATCTCGTGATGGGTTTTCGAACGGCTCGTCGAGTAGACGATGTGGCCATTGACGATCGTCATAATCGGCTTGGACATATAATCAAGCGGGAAGTGGCTCCACAAGACGAGGTCGGCGTCTTTGCCGATTTCGAGCGAGCCGATGCGGTCGTCCACCCCTAGCGATTCAGCCGGGTGAATCGTAATGGCACGGAGCGCGACGTCGACCGGTAGTCCTTCACGGGCAGCAAGACCGGCGCACAGATTCAAATATTGAACCGGCGTATAAGGATGGTCCGTCGTGATGGAGACGATCATATCGTGCTCATGTAAGATGCGATACGTCTCCCACGTCTTGTTTTGGAGCTCGATTTTCGACTTCCGTGTGAACGTCGGTCCAACGGTGACGTGTTTGACACCGAGTTCGCGCAACTTTTCGGCGACGAGATGTCCTTCCGTACAGTGCTCAATCCGATAATCGAGGTCGAACTCTTGTGCGAAGCGGACGACCGATAAAATATCGTCGGCGCGGTGGGCGTGGACACGAATCGGCATTTTGCGATCGAGCGCCAGTTGAATCATCTGGCTACCGAACGTGCCAATCGTCTTCGTCGAATCAACGGTCCGGAACGCTTCACGCAATAATCCCATGATGCCCATCCGGGTCAACTCGCCGGACTTCCCCATGCTGTGGACGCGTTTCGGGTTCTCGCCGAGCGCGAGCTTCAGGCCGGCATAGCGGCGAAGTACCATATCCTCGATAAAGCGGCCATGGGTTTTGATGACACTCGTCACACCGCCAATGACGTTCATACTGCCAGGCATGACTTGGACGGCAGTTACCCCGGCCATGAGCGCTTCACGAAAACCTTCATCGAGCGGATAGACGCCATCGATGGCCCGGGCGTGCGGGGTCATCGCCTCGACCGTCTCGTTTGCATCGTTTCCGACAGAACCGGTCCCTTCGTCATACAACCCGAGATGGGTATGGGCGTCGATAAAGCCGGGGAACAAGAAGTTGCCTTCGGCTTCGATGACCGTCTCTCCGTCGAGCGGGTCCAACAAGTCCGCCATCTCGACGATTTTGCCGTCTTTGACGCGAAGGTCCCCGTAAAAATGTGGTGCGGTGATTGGATAGATATGGGCGTTACGAATTAACAAATTACTCACGTGCTGGCTCCTTTCAAGTCAAATGAAGTAGTTGTTTCAAGGCGGGTTCTAACGTTTCGTAGCGGAACCGGAAACCGTGGTTGAGGGCTTTCGTCGGAACAACTTTCGCTCCTTCGAGGACGATGACGCTTTTCTCTCCGAGCGCGAGCTTGAGGAGCGGCGCCGGGGCAGGCGCCCAGTGAGGACGATGCATCACCCGACCAAGTGTTTTCCCAAATTCGTCCATCGTCACGGGCGTCGGTGCCGTTCCGTTGACGGGTCCTTCGATCGTACTCGTCTCGATAATATGGACGAACAAACGGACGAGATCATCCAAATGAATCCACGGCACCCATTGCTTGCCGGAGCCGAGCCGTCCGCCGACGCCGAGCGTGTACGGCAATTTCATGAGCGGGAAGGCACCGCCGTCATTGGATAAGACGACACCCGTCCGCATCGTGACGAGACGGATTCCCATGTCTTGGATAGGTTGCGCCTCTTTCTCCCACAGAACGCAGACGTTGCCTAAAAAATTGGTCCGGTCGGGGAGCGGTGTCGCCTCTGAATACGTGATCGATCGATTTTCACCGTATATCCCGATGGCAGAACCACTGATGACGACGCTCGGCTTGCGTTTCATATTTTTAATGATGCGGACGACTTCTTTCGTCCCATCAATCCGACTTTGAAGAATGGCTTGCTTTTGTTTATGCGTCCATCGCCCGTCGTTGATCGAGGCTCCTGCCAAATGGACGATCGCATCTACGTCTTGAAGCTCGGATTCAGGATGACTATCGGGCGTCATCCATTCGACGAACGAGATCCCTCCTTGCCGCGGACGTGGGTGGCGCGTCAATACGACGACTTGATGTCCGGCTCCGGCGAGCGCGCGTACGAGCGGTTTGCCAATCAATCCGGTACCACCAGTGATTGCTATTTTCATGGGTCTCCCTCCAATATCCTTTAAGCGATTTCAAAACGGGTATGAGGACTATAGGAATGTCTTGTACAGATAATACCCCTTCTTCTAACTTATCAAAAATCCTGCCCGAACGGGGAACGTGATATGTTAGAAGCAGGAAATGGAGGGATTTTGTGAAAATCGCAAAGTTTACGACCCAAAAGAAAAATCAAGACCGGTTGAACGTCTTTGTTGAAAAAGATGGACGTGAGGAGTTCGCGTTCGCCATCGACCTCGACGTCTTCATCAAATACGGATTGACGAAAGGGATGGAGCTCGAAGACGATTTTGTCCGGGACGTCCTTCAAGCGGAAGAAGAACAGAAAGCGTACAAAGCGGCCGTCAACTATTTATCGTATCGAATGCGTGCCGTTTCAGAGGTACGTGACTATCTCGTGAAGAAAGAGATAGACGAGTCAGCCATTAAACGCGTCATCGAACGCTTGATTGAACAGCGTTATTTGAACGATGCCGAGTTTGCCAAAGCGTACACTCAGACGAAGTTCAATACGAGCCCGAGTGGACCTGTGAAAATCAAACGAGAACTCGCTCAGCTTCGAATCGCTCCAGACATTATCGAAGACGTCATCGCCGCCATCTCGCACGAAGATCAGCTCGAAAAGGCCGGAAAGTTTGTAAATCGGAAACAAATGGAAACAAATCGCCGTTCCGCCACAGAAGTGCAACAAAGAATTCAACAAACCCTGATGCAAAGGGGATTTTCGTTTGATATTATTTCAGAGGCGATTCTCACGTTTTGGGAGAACGAGGATGAGGACGTTGAACTTTCAGCTTGTCTGACCCAGGCTGAAAAACTGAATCGGAAGTTTAGCGGGTATGCCCCATATGAGCGGAAACAGCGGATGAAGATGCAGCTTCGTCGCAAAGGTTTTCCGTATGAGGTGATTGACCGGGCGTTAGAGCGGCTCGCTGAACAAGAGTCATAATGGGAGATGCATTTACGGTAAGGGGAAAAATCTGAAAAGGTGGGTCTACATTGACGATTTTTGAATGGATTACAGCACTCATGCCGATTGTGGCAGTGCTCATCTTATTGGTCATTATGCGTTTACCGGCATCGGTTGCGATGCCACTATCTCTCATCTTAACGGCTGGACTTGCGTTCTTCGTCTGGCAGCTCGACGCGACGCGAATCATGGCGGCGACGCTACAAGGTCTTGTCATCGCCGTTACGACCGTCTGGATCGTCTATGGGGCGATCGGAATGATGAATACGATGAAAGAGGGTGGCGGCATGAACGCCATCCGTTCCGGCTTCATCAACATTACGCCTGATCCCCGGATTCAAGTGCTCATCGTCGGTTGGTTGTTCGTCTCATTCATCGAAGGCGCATCCGGTTTTGGGACACCGGCCACGGTCGCGGCACCTCTTTTAATCGCACTCGGCTTCCCGCCAATCGCTGCCGTTGTCATCGCCTTATCAGCCGACGTATCGGCTGTCACGTTCGGTGCGGTCGGGACACCGGCCTTGATCGGAATCGGGAACGGACTGTCGCTCGACGTCAACCAACCCGAGACGATTGAGTTTTTGACAACCGTCGTCTTGCAGACGGTGCTCATCGATATGTTCGTCGGTCTTTTTATCCCATTCATTTTAATCTTGATGCTAACGCGATTCTTCAGTAAAGAGAAATCGATTAAACCGGCGCTTGAAGTGTTCCCGATCGCCATCATCGCAGCGCTCATCTACAGCATCCCTGCCTACATCTGGACGCTCATCCTCGGGTTTGAGTTCGGAGGTATGCTCGGAGGATTGACGGGTCTCGTCATTCTCGTCACGATGGCACGCAAAGGCATCCTTATGCCGAAACGGTTATGGACGTTCGACGGTTATGCCGATGAAATCGATCAACCAATCGAGAAGTCGTCGGTCGGCAAAGGCAAACGCGAGCTTCCGCAATGGAAAGCGTGGGCGCCTTACTTGATTTTAACGATTTTCCTCGTATTGACGCGGACCGTACCGTTTTTGAACGAATTGACGCGCAGCGTTCGCATCGATTTGCCGAACATTTTGAGCGTCGAAGGCATTTCGACATCGTGGGAACCGTTCTACTCACCAGGGTTCATGTTCATCTTGACGATGATTGCGACGTTCTTCCTCCACAACATGAGTTGGTCGCAAGTGACCTCGGTGTTCAAAGCGACGACGCTCGGTGTCGTCGGGACGGCCATCACGCTCGCCGCTTCGGTGCCGATGGTTCGGATTTTCATTCACTCGGAAAACGGAGGGGCAGGTCTTGCATCGATGCCGGTCGAACTCGCAACAGCCGCGGCCGACACGTTCGGTGGTGTCTGGCCGCTCGTCGCACCGTGGATCGGGGCGCTCGGGGCGTTCGTTTCCGGGTCAGCCACATTCTCGAATATGATGTTCTCGAGTTTAACGACGAATGTCGCCGAATCGGTCGACTTGAACCAGACGCTCGCCCTGTCAATGCAGATGGCGGGCGCGAACGCCGGTAACATGATTTGCGTCTTGAACGTCGTCGCGGTCGCCTCGGTGGCAGGTCTACTCGGAAAAGAAGGGACAATCATCCGCTATACGCTCATGCCGATGATTTATTACGTGACAGCGACCGGGCTTGTCGGTTTGATGCTCGCCACATTCTTCTTGTAAAAAGTTACAAAATATTTACGACAATAATATTGACAATTTTCTGAACAGTCTGCTAAGGTTTTAGTAGATTTTCAAACTATGAACAGAGAGGAGCCAGCATGATGAAGTACATCCCAACACTACAACGCACACACACAACATCATATGGCTACTCGTATTTGACTGCGTAATTTGGCAGCTGGATAGGGGTAGTGTCCTTTCCCTGACCATGCAAAAGACTGAAGACTCAGAAGCGTACTTCATCCGATTGGTTGCACAATCAGGTGACGTGCGCTTTTTTTGCGTGCACGGAAAGGACGAAAGGGGGAATCAGTCATGAAACTGATTAAACAATTGGATTGGTTTATTAAAAGACAGAAGCGGACGTATATTTTCGCCATCATCTTGTTGATTATCACTGGGATCGTCGATATGCTCCCGCCGTGGATTATCGGGCAGGCGATTGATGCGATCCGCGAAGGCAGCTTGACGACAGAACGACTCGTCCTCATCGTCGGGTCACTGCTCAGCATCATGGTTTTATCGTACGTCCTCTCGTATGTATGGATTGCCCGCCTGTTTGGGACAGCATTCCTGCTCGAGAAAAAATTACGGGCCCGTTTCTTTGGCCACTTGCTCCGGCAAACACCGCGCTTCTATCAACAGCACCGCACCGGAGATTTGATGGCGCTCGCGACGAACGATTTGAAAGCGGTCGAACGGACGGCCGGGTTCGGTGTGATGACGCTCGTCGACTCGTTCAATATGACGCTCATCGCTCTCACCATCATGGGCGTGTTCATCGATTGGAAGTTGACGCTCGCGGCACTCCTGCCGATGCCGCTCCTCGCCTGGTCAATGAATAAGCTTGGCCGCCAAATCCATGCCCGCTTCACAGCGGCGCAGGATGCGTTTGGCGTGATGAACGACCAAGTCGTCGAATCGATTTCAGGCCTTCGGGTCGTCCGCTCGTTTGTTCAAGAAGATGCGGACACGAAAAAGTTCGATACGATCACCGACGACGTCATGGCCAAAAACATGCACGTCGCCAAAATCGACGTCTTGTTTGAACCGGTCATTAAACTGCTCGTCGGCTTGAGTTATTTGATCGGGTTGTCGTTCGGCACGTATCTCGTGTTCACGAACGATATCACGCTCGGTCAGCTCGTCTCGTTTAACATCTATCTTGGGATGCTCATTTGGCCGATGTACGCGTTCGGAGAACTGATTAACGTCGTGCAACGGGGAACGGCTAGCCTCGAACGAATCGAAGCGACGATGAACGAGACACCGGACGTGGTCTCGACCGGCACGGTCGAAGTCGACGTCCCGGAGAAAATCACGTTCAAATCCTTGTCGTTCCAATATCCAGGAGCAACTCGTGCCTCACTCGAAGACATCGTCTTGCACGTGTCGCGTGGCGAGACGATTGGGGTGGTCGGACCGACCGGGGCCGGCAAGACGACGCTGTTGCGTCAATTGCTCCGGGAGTATCCGATTGACGACTCGTTACTCGTCAATGGTGTCCCAATTCACGACATCAAACTCGAGACGGTCCGCGGTTGGAGCGGTTACGTCTCGCAGGAACATTTACTGTTCTCGAAGACGGTCCGCGACAACATCTTGTTCGGCTCAAACGAAGCGACGGAACAAGACCTCGAGACGGCCATCCGGCTCGCGGCGTTCGACACTGATATCGAACATTTGGAGAACGGTCTCGACACGGTCGTCGGGGAACAAGGGGTTATGCTCTCGGGCGGTCAGAAACAACGGCTCTCGATTGCCCGCGCCCTCTTGAAAAATCCAGAGATCCTCTTGCTCGACGATTCGCTTTCAGCGGTCGACGCCAAGACGGAAGCGCGCATCATCGACTCGGTCCGGACGAGCCGGGCTGAACAGACGACGTTTATCGTCGCGCACCGCCTGTCCGCTGTCGCTCACGCCGACCAGATTCTTGTGTTACAAGACGGTCGTGTGACGGAGCGGGGCACGCATGACCAACTGATGGAACGACACGGTTGGTATTATGAACAATACGTTCGACAAGGAGAGTCGGAGTAATCCGGGAAAGGGGGAATCTCTCATGATCGATCAATATGAATTAGATCCAGTCCGCAGGAAAAAAACGATCCGTTCACTCATTGGCTATGCCAAACAAGTGAGACGTTCGATTTTCCTCGGATTGACGTTACTGTTTTTAGCGGTCGGCGCTGAACTGGCCGGACCGTATATCGCCAAAATCATCATCGACGACCACATCGTCGCCATCGAGCGGGATTGGGTACAAGTCGAGTCAGGCGGAAGTGTCGCTTTTGACGGCAACGCCTATGAAAAAGAGACGAGGCTTGACGGCGAGACGGTCGTCCGTCCCGTCTCCATCGTGCAGACGACCGACGGCTACTATCTCGTCCCTGACGCCGTCATGAGCGGTGGCGTCCGTGAGGTCGAAGATGGTGTCCTCACCATCACACGAAGCGAAGAGACGGCGACGTATGACAACATCGCGCCGCTCTCATCGACCGACGTGTTCCGTTTTTACGAGACAGATTTACGGGCCGTACTGTTGCTATCTGGTTTGTATGTCGTCTTGCTTCTTATCGCGGCAGGGTTGAACTGGGGGCAACAGATGCTTCTCCAACGTTCGGCCCATAATATCGTCAAGACGATGCGGCTCGACGTCATGCGGCATTTGCAGACGATTCCGGTTCGCTACTTTGACCAGACGCCGATTGGGAAAATCGTCAGCCGGGTCACGAACGACACCGAGACGATTCGCGACCTATATTTGGGCGTGCTCGCACGCGTCTTCCAAAGCGTCGTCATGATGATTGGAGTCTTGATTGCCATGTTCTTCTTGGACGTGCGCCTCGGTCTCGTCTCGCTCATCATCATTCCGGTCGTCATCGTTTGGATTAAATTGTTCCAACGCTTGTCGACCCGAAACAACTTCCGTGTCCGTGCCCTCGTCGCCGATATGAACGCCCAATTGAATGAGAGCATCCAAACGATGCCGATCATTCAGTCGTATGTCAAAGAAGATCTCGTCTATGACGAATTCAACGAGAAAAACAGCGACAACTTCCAAACAAGACGGAAGCTGCTCAAATTGGATGCGCTCATGTCGCACAACTTGGTCAACTTCTTCCGCAACATGGCACTTGCCTTACTCATTTGGGTCGTCGGTGCGCAGACGCTCGGCACGGGCAGCGTGCTGACGCTCGGGATTTTGTACGCCTATATCGATTACGTGTCACGAATTTTCGAGCCGGTGACGCAAATCATGAACCAGTTGTCTCCGCTCCAACAGGCGCTCGTCTCGGCAGACCGGATGTTCCAGTTGCTTGACGAGAAAGGGGAAAACGTGTCGGCGGAACGCATCGCACGCTTTAAAGGTGAGGTCGTGTTCGACGACGTGTCGTTCAGCTATGAAGCCGGGAAGCCGGTGCTCCAACACATCGATATCCATGCGGCGCCAGGTGAGACGGTGGCGCTCGTCGGACATACCGGTAGCGGCAAGAGTTCGATTATGAACTTGCTCATGCGCTTCTATGACCCGTCAGAAGGAACGCTCAACATTGACGGCATGGACGTGACGAAATTACCGACCCAAGCGGTCCGGGCCCATCTCGGTATCGTGCTTCAAGACCCGTTCTTGTTCACGGGATCGATTCGGACGAACGTGACGCTTGGCGACGAGACGATCTCGGACGACCGCGTATGGCGCGCATTGACGGCGGTCGGAGCCGATCGTTTCGTTAAACAGTTGCCACACGGGCTAGACGAGCCGGTCATCGAACGCGGCGCATCACTCTCGAGCGGAGAGCGCCAGTTGATCAGCTTCGCCCGTGCCCTCGTTTTCGACCCGGCCATCCTCGTCTTAGACGAAGCGACGGCGAGCGTCGATTCAGAGACGGAAGCGCTCATCCAAGAAGCGCTCAAGACGCTCACGTACGGCCGGACGACGTTCGTCATCGCGCACCGTCTCTCGACGATTCGGGAAGCGGACCAAATCCTCGTCCTCGACCACGGTCACATCATCGAGCGGGGCAACCATCAGTCGCTTATCGCCGCAGGCGGCGTCTACGCCCGGATGCATGAGCTGCAAAGTAAACAACAAGCCATCAGTTGAGGAGGTCTTATGGAGATTATCGGAAAGCATAACCGGGCCAAAGTATTCAATGAACGGATTGACGATATGACGCGGGCCCAAATCCAGACGCTCGTCGACCAACCGTTCACGCAAGGTGCCTCGATTCGAATCATGCCGGACATGCATGCCGGCAAAGGGTCGGTCGTCGGGACGACGATGACGATTCACGACAAGGTCGTGCCGAATCTCGTCGGTGTCGACCTCGGGTGCGGCATGCTCTGTACGGAAATCAAGGTGAAGCGCATCGACTTTCAACGGCTCGACGACGTCATCCGTCAATATGTACCGAGCGGGATGAACATCCGGGATGCGGCACACCCGTACGCCTCAGAACTTCCGCTCGAGGACGTGCGGGCGCCCTATAAACTGGACCGGGCCCTGCGCTCGGTCGGCACGCTCGGCTCGGGCAATCACTTCATCGAAGTGAACCGCGACGAAGCTGGACGCACGTTTCTCGTCATCCATTCCGGTTCGCGCCACCTCGGTGTCCAAATCGCCGACCATTATCAACAGTTGGCGGTCGAGCACATGATGAAGACGGCTGACATTCGAGACGAGATTGAACGGATGAAGGCAACGGGACGAGAGCGGGATATCGCGGCCTATCTTGAGACGGAGCGCGAGGCACGGAAACATGTCCGCGACCTCGCCTACGTCGAAGGGGAAGCGATGGAAGATTATATGCACGACGTGCGTATCGCCCAGCAATATGCGGCCGCCAACCGTCTTGCCATGACCGACGTCATCGTCGAGGCGATGAATTGGAACGTCGTCGATCAATTCGATACGGTCCACAATTACATCGACCACGACGCGATGATGCTTCGAAAAGGGGCCATCTCGGCGCGGGACGGAGAGCGGGTCATCATTCCGATGAACATGCGCGACGGCTCGCTCATCTGTACCGGCAAGGGGAACCCGGACTGGAACTTCTCAGGACCACACGGTGCCGGTCGCGTCATGTCACGCTCGGCCGCGCGAAAACGCGTCGACTTCAACGAATTTAAAAAGTCGATGGCAGATGTCTGGTCAACTTCTGTCCGACCGTCGACAATCGATGAATCACCGTTCGTCTATAAGTCGATGAAAGAGATTGTCCGTTATATCGAGCCGGCCGTCACCATCAATCAAATCATCAAACCGCTCTACAACTTCAAGGCGAACTGAACATCGTTTCAGTTTCGCCTTTTTCTTTTCCACGAAAAATCTGATACGCTACAAGAGAGGTGAGCGAAATGGAAAAACGATTGAGTGATTTATCGAAATATGAGCTTGAACAAGAGATTCGAGCGCTCCACGAACGGAAGCGGAAAGCTGAACAGATGGGCATGGTCAGTGAAATCGAGGTCGTCTTGCGACGGATCGCGATTGCCGAGAGCTATTTGATTGACCCGAAATCGTTCAAGCCGGGAACGACGTATATCGTCAACTATAACGAGCGCCCGTTCCGTTTGAAATTCGTGAACGGCGTCATGGGCTGGGGGACGTTCGAAGGCGAGACGGCTGAACACGCGATTCCGCTCTCGGAGCTGTCGGAGGTGAAAGCATGAACCGGACCGAACAATACGAGCGTTTGGCCGAAATCTTGAAACAGAAGAACGATGTCTTGAGCGAGCTCGAGGCGTTGACGTGGGTCGAAGTGCTGTGGGAGGATTTTGAGACGACGCTCGCCCGTGCCGGCGAACCGTATCCTGGGGAAGCAAAATCATTCCAATACGTCGTTCAACAGATCGATGCATACGGACCCCAGCTCCATCTGTTCCAAACGAAAAATGAGAAGTTCAAACATTTGATGTCCCAGCGCGACATCCATTAAAACCACGCCGCAATCGGCGTGGTTTTTTTACTTGCAAACGACCCTCAATCCGTTATAATAAAGGTCGCTATTAGTTTGCTTTGTAGTTAAGTATTTATAAACTTTCTTTAGTTGAAATCATCTTTCACTAAACTTGATTCAAAGCCGAAAGGGGGGATTGTGACTTGGAAGTCGGTCAAAAAATCAAGCGGCTCCGCGTCAAGAAAGGGTTGACGCAAGAAGAGTTGGCCGAGCGCACGGATTTGAGTAAAGGCTATATCTCTCAAATCGAGCGTGATTTGAGTTCACCTTCGCTTGAGACGCTATTCGACTTGTTGGAAGTGCTCGGTTGCTCGCCGAAAGAGTTCTTCGATGAAGAGATGTTTCAAAAAGTGAGCTATACCGCAGACGACCGGACCGTGTATAACGATGAGGATCGGAAATACAGGACCGAATGGCTCATCCCGGAATCGAACGAAAAAGAGATGGAGCCGATTTTGCTGACGTTCTCCAAACATGGGGAATTCAAGCGTTACGAGCCTTCCCGTTCCGAGACGTTCGTCTACGTCCTGTCAGGTCGGATCGCCCTCAAGCTAGGCCATCACACGTACTTCGCCAAAGCCGGAGAAACGTTATATTATGTCGCCTCCGATTCCCATCAACTCGTCAACGATTATGATGGCGAGAGTGAATGTTTAATCGTCGCGACCCATTCATATTTATAAGGGAGGAACTGAAATGAACCTAGAAACGATTATTCGCTTTGACAACGTGTCGAAGCGTTACGATGACACCGTCGTCTTAGAAAACATCAGCTTCGAGATTGAGAAAGGGAAGTTCTATACGTTGCTCGGGCCGTCTGGATGTGGGAAGACGACGATTTTACGTTTGATTGCCGGTTTCACGGACGCATCTGCGGGCGATATCGAGTTCAACGGGAAACGCATCAACGACGTCCCAGCGAACAAACGTCAAGTGAACACCGTGTTCCAAGACTATGCGCTCTTCCCGCACTTGAACGTGTTCGAGAACGTGGCGTTCGGTCTGCGAATCAAGAAGATGAAAGAAGCGGACGTGAAGACGAAAGTCGAACAGGCGCTCAAATTCGTCAACTTGAAAGGGTACGAGTCACGTGAAATCGATGAGATGTCAGGCGGTCAGCGCCAACGTGTCGCCATCGCCCGTGCCATCGTCAACGAACCGGAAGTCATCTTGCTCGATGAACCGCTCTCGGCGCTCGATTTGAAACTCCGGACCGAGATGCAATATGAGCTTCGTGAATTGCAACAGCGTCTCGGCATCACGTTCATCTTCGTCACGCACGACCAAGAAGAAGCGCTCGCGATGTCAGATGAGATTTTCGTCATGAACAACGGGAAGATCGTCCAGAGCGGGACACCGACCGATATTTACGACGAGCCAATCAACCGCTTCGTCGCCGATTTCATCGGGGAATCGAATATCGTCCCAGGCGTCATGCCAGAGGACAACGTCGTCACGTTCGCTGGGAAGACGTTCGATTGTGTCGACCAAGGGTTCGACCGCAACGAGAAAGTCGAAGTCATCATCCGTCCGGAAGATTTGGAGATGACGTCGGTCGAATCGGCGAAACTTGTCGTCGACGTCGACTCGCAACTGTTCCGCGGCGTCCACTATGAGATTTGCTGCTATGACCAAGAAGGCAACGAATGGCTCGTCCATTCGACGAAAAAATCGGTCGTCGGTTCGAAAATCGGCCTCACGTTCGATGATGAGGCGATTCACGTCATGCGCTTAGGAGAGACGGAGGAAGAGTTCGACCGTCGTCTCGAGTCCTATGAGGAGGTCGCTCATGAATCAAACTAGTCAAACCGCGAAGACGGTCTATTTGACGACCTACTGGTTATGGATCGCGCTGTTCGTCATCGCGCCGCTCCTGCTCGTCGTCTACTACTCGTTTTTTGATATCGAAGGGAACTTGAGTTTAGAGAACTATCAGATGTTCTTCACGTCGACGTATTTGACGATGACGTTATCTTCCTTCTGGTATGCATTCCTCATCACGTTCTTCTCGCTCTTGATCGGGTATCCGACCGCCTATTTATTGACGAAGACGAAGCATAAGCAACTTTGGCTTTTGCTCATCATCTTGCCATCATGGATCAACTTATTGCTCAAAGCCTATGCGTTTCTAGGTATCTTCGGAACGTACGGCATCACGAACCAGTTTTTAGAGGCGATCGGCATCGGGACGCAACAGATTTTGTTCACGGACTTCAGTTTCGTGTTCGTGTCGGTGTACATCTTCATCCCGTTCATGATTTTGCCGATTTATAACGCCATCGAGAAACTGCCGCCGTCGCTCGTCTATGCGTCGCGCGATCTCGGGGCCTCGAACTGGACGACGTTCCGCCGGGTCATCTTCCCGCTCACGCTCGACGGTGTGAAGTCAGGGATTCAAATCGTCTTCATCCCGGCGTTGTCGCTCTTCATGATCACTCGACTGATTGCGGGGAACCGCGTCATCACGCTCGGTACGGCGATTGAACAACAATTTCTCGTCACGCAAAACTGGGGCATGGGCTCGACGATTGCCGTGTTCTTAATTTTGGCGATGGTCCTCGTCATGGTCATCACGCGTGACTGGGGCGCGAAAGGAGCGGTGCGTCGATGAAACCGAAAAAATTTAAATTAGCCAACCTGTATTTGATGGCGGTGTTCTTCATCCTCTATGCACCGATCCTCTATTTGGTCGTCTACTCGTTCAACAGCGGCGGGACGATGAGTAATTTTGAAGGCTTCACGCTCGACTGGTACAAGTCGCTCTTTACCGACACGCGTCTCCTCGTCATCGTCTTGAACACGATTGTCATTGCCTTGCTCTCGGCGACGATTTCGACCGTGCTCGGCGTCATCGGGGCGCTCGCCATCTATACGGCGCGACAACGCTTCACGAAGACGTCGCTCTTGTCGCTCAACAACGTGTTGATTGTCAGCCCGGACGTCATCATCGGGGCGTCGTTCCTCATCTTGTTCACGATGCTCGGGATTCAGCTCGGCTTTTATTCGGTGCTATTAGCGCACATCGCCTTCTCGGTACCGATTGTCGTCATCTTGGTGTTGCCGAAGCTACAAGAGATGAGCCCGACGCTCATCGATGCGTCGCGTGACCTCGGGGCAAGCACGTGGGACGTCTTGACGAAAGTCATCTTGCCGTATATCACACCAGGTATCTTTGCCGGGTTCTTCACGGCACTCACGTATTCACTCGATGACTTTGCCGTCACGTTCTTCGTGACCGGCAACGGCTTTACGACACTTGCCGTTGAAGTCTACTCACGGGCCCGTCAAGGCATCTCGCTCGAGATTAACGCCTTGTCAGCCATCCTATTCTTGTTCACACTCATCCTCGTCCTTGGGTATTACGTGCTCGCCCAACGCGGTGGTAAAGCGAAGGAGGTAAGACGATGAAGAAATTGGTCATCATGTTGACGGTACCGGTCCTCGTCAGTTTCGGCCTTT
The DNA here is from genome assembly GCF_018616375.1 of Exiguobacterium sp. J17977. Lineage (GTDB taxonomy): Bacteria > Bacillota > Bacilli > Exiguobacteriales > Exiguobacteriaceae > Exiguobacterium > Exiguobacterium mexicanum. Next base: position 187,426 of record NZ_JAEQBB010000006.1, read on the forward strand.
TGCTCTGGGTGTATCAAATCAATATGGCACAAGGGTTCGGCGGCGATAACACGCTCGTCGTCTACAACTGGGGCGACTATATCGATGAAGACTTGATTGGAGAGTTCGAGGAAGAGACGGGCTTGAAAGTCATCTATCAGACGTTTGACTCGAACGAGGCGATGCTCACGAAAATCGAGCAAGGCGGTACGGCGTTCGACATCGCCGTCCCGTCGGATTACGCCATCAGTAAAATGATTGAAGAAGACCTGCTCTTGCCGATTGACTATGACAAGCTCGAGAACTTCGATAACATTGACCCACGTTTCCTCGACAAGTCGTTCGACCCGGGCAACACGTACTCGGTCCCTTACTTCTGGGGGACGGTCGGCATCGTGTATAACCCTGAACTCGTCGACGGCGACATCACGTCATGGAACGACCTATGGGACATGCCGCTCGAGAATGACATCTTGCTTGCAGACGGGACCCGTGAAGTGATGGGCTTCGGTCTGAACTCACTCGGGTACTCGCTCAACACGACGGACAAAGATGAACTGCTCGAAGCGGAGAAGAAGCTCGAGACACTCTGGCCGAACATTAAAGCGATCGTCGGCGATGAAATCAAGATGCTGATGGCCAATCGCGAAGCGGCCGCGGCCGTCGTCTGGTCAGGTGACGCTTCCGAGATCATGTACGAGAACGAAGAGTTGACGTACGTCATCCCGGAAGAAGGGACGAATCTCTGGTTCGACAACCTCGTCATTCCGAACACATCGAAAAACGTCGAAGGCGCGCACCAGTTCATCGATTTCATGCTTGACGCGGAAATCGCGGCCCGAAACACCGATTATGTCGGCTATTCGACACCGAACGAAGCGGCACTTGAATTCTTAGATGAAGAAGTGACGTCAGACGAACGCTTCTATCCGACGAAAGAAGTGACCGATGAGCTCGAAGTGTATGAGAACTTAGGAAAGCGCATGAACGCGTACTACAACGAACTATATTTACGCTTCAAAATGCAGAGTAAATAAAAAGGAGTCCTGCTCACTGTGAGCGGGACTTTTTGAATGGGACGGGGAATCATGTCACCCGTTGCTTGGCGGCGATGTGGGCCTTCTTGACGGCTTCGTCCGCTGATGCGAATTGGAGCAAGTGCTCGTAGATGGCCGTCTGTTCGGCCAACGTCAATCGGGCCTCGCCAGGTAGGGAAATCTGTTGTTTCCATGTCTTGCGGTTCAGCACGGGAACGTCGGCCACGTCGATGCGCTTCAAGGTCGAGCGGTCGCTGAAGACGATCCAAGAGTGGAGCAGACTCCGCTCTACGGCAAGCGTCTGTTCCATCGCTTTCATATGTAACTCGTTTTGTTTGATTGGATTGAAAAAGCGAAACTTCTTTCGATTTGGCATCGATTGGGTCCAATGCCGCTCTTGTTCATGTCCAAAAATCCAGCCGCTATAATTTTTGGACTCAATCACGTGGACGCCGCTCTGGTTGATGAACACCACATCGATTTCAGTCGTACGGTCTCGGTACTTTGGATGGGGCAAATATAGATTCGTCAAGATGAAGGGATTCGGGACGCGTTCCTCGATGGCGGCGACACATAAATATTCACCGTATAAGCCGGTGTCTTGAACGACTTTGAAATAGCTGTGTCCGGTCTGGGCATAATAGCGGCTCCGTTTATAACGCTTGACCTTCGTATACAAGATGCCGCTCATCACCAGGAACAGAGGACCGAATAGACTGACCAATGAAATCGCCATGCCGTTAAGCATGCTTGTGAGAAGCTCGGACATAGGCTGCCTCCTTTCGTGTCTCTCTTTACTATATCGAATCGAGCCGATTGTTAGGGTGATTTTTGGGTTAAATTGGAAATGTGTTTTTGAGAAAAAGGTGCCCCTTGACTAAAAAAAGACCAGCCCTCGAGAGGACTGGTCGTCTATATTCAGCTTTGTTGCAACTTGGCCCGTTCTTCGTCCGTGAACACGCGGGAACGGCTTAAAAACCGTTTTCCTTCGACGCCCTCGACCGAGAACATGCCGCCCCGGCCCTCGACGACGTCGATGATGAGCTGTGTGTGCTTCCAGTAATCGTATTGCTTCTCGTGCATATAGAACGGACAACCGCCGATTTCGCCAAGCAGGACGTCATGATCGCCAATCATGAACTCGTCTTGCGGGAAACACATCGGGGAGCTCCCGTCACAACAACCGCCCGACTGGTGAAACAAGAGCGGTCCATGTTTTCGTTTCAGCTGTTCGAGGAGCGCGAGCGTGGCGGGGGTGGCCTCGACGCGGTTCACCATCTCAGAAGAACCCGAGCTTTTGTTCGCTATAGCTGACGAGCATGTTTTTCGTCCGTTGATAGTGGTTTAGCATCATCTTATGGTTCTCGCGACCGATTCCAGACATCTTGTATCCACCGAACGCGGCGTGGGCCGGATATTGATGATAACAGTTGATCCAGACACGACCGGCTTGAATCTCGCGACCGAAGCGGTAGGCGCGGTTCATGTCACGCGTCCAGACGCCGGCCCCGAGTCCGTAGAGCGTGTCGTTCGCGATGGCGAGCGCCTCGGCGTCGTCTTTGAACGTCGTCACCGATAGGACCGGTCCGAAGATTTCTTCTTGGAAGATGCGCATCTTGTTATGACCTTTGAAGATGGTCGGCTGCACATAATAGCCGTCGGCAAGTTCGCCGTCCATCATGTTGCGTTCGCCGCCGATGAGGCATTCTGCGCCTTCTGATTTTCCAATCTCCAAATATGATAAGATTTTTTCCAGCTGCTCATTCGAGGCTTGGGCACCCATCATGACGTCAGGGTCGAGCGGATTGCCGAGCTTGATGGCTTTGACCCGTTCGAGCACCCGTTCCATGAACGGTTCATAAATCGACTCGTGGATGAGCGCGCGTGATGGGCACGTGCACACTTCGCCTTGGTTCAAGGCGAACATGACGAGTCCTTCAATCGACTTGTCAAAGAAATCATCATCCGCATCCATGATGTCCGCGAAGAAGATGTTCGGTGACTTCCCACCCAGTTCAAGCGTGACCGGGATGATGTTTTGTGAGGCGTATTGCATGATGAGTCGACCCGTCGTCGTCTCACCCGTGAAGGCGACTTTATCGACGCGGTCGCTCGACGCGAGCGGTTTGCCGGCCTCGAGTCCAAACCCGTTGACGATATTCAACACGCCAGGCGGGAGTAGGTCTTCAATCAGTTCCATGAGCACCATAATCGAAGCCGGTGTCTGCTCAGCTGGTTTCAACACGATACAGTTTCCGGCAGCGAGGGCCGGTGCGACTTTCCAGACCGCCATCAAAATCGGGAAGTTCCATGGGATGATTTGGGCGACGACACCGAGCGGCTCGGTGAAGTGATAAGCGACCGTATCTTGATCGAGTTCACTGATGCCGCCTTCCTGTGACCGGATGACACCCGCGAAATAGCGGAAGTGATCGATGGCGAGCGGGAGGTCGGCGTTGAGCGTCTCGCGGACGGCTTTCCCATTCTCCCATGTCTCGGCATACGCGAGCATCTCGAGGTTCGCTTCCATGCGATCGGCAATCTTATTTAAAATGACGGAGCGTTCTGTGACCGACGTTTTGCCCCACGCGTCTTTGGCGGCATGGGCCGAATCCAAGGCGAGCTCGACATCTTCTTTCGTCGAACGGGCGACTTCACATAAAACTTTACCATTTACCGGAGAGGTGTTCTCAAAATATTCTCCCCCTGCAGGCGCGGTCCACTTCCCGTTGATGTAATTCTCATAGCGGTCTTTAAAGTGAACTTTCGTGCCTGTCGAGTTTGGGACTTCATAAATCATGGTCGTTCCTCCCTTTTCCGTAAAGTATAGAGAGTTTTATGTATGCGCTTACATTTTACTGTAAGTCAACAACTCCCTTTTTTAATCGTAACGGGTCGGTGTGATAAAAGTCAAAATTTTTCGACAATAATTTGTCACATTTTAATTTGAATGTTTTGAAGTCAAGATTTGTGGTAAACATCATATTAGTATCAATCTCTTAAATCAAAGGAGTGGACGGATTCATGGCAAAAGCATATCAAGTCGATCCAGCGCACAGCACCATCAACTTTACGGTCAAGCATATGATGATTTCGAAAGTAAAAGGGGAGTTCAAAGACTTTCACGTCGAGGCGAACGGGCAACCGGACGATCTCTCGAACGCGAGCGTGAAGGTGACCATCAAGGCGGCATCAATCGATACGAACAACAGTGATCGTGACAACCATTTACGGTCTGGCGACTTCTTCGATGTGGAGCAACACGAGGACATCGTATTCGAGTCGACATCGTTCCGCTCGAAAGGCGGCGGTGAATTCGAATTGACCGGGAATTTGACGATTCGCGGGACGACTCGGGAAGAGACGTTCGAAGTCGAGTACGAAGGAAGCGCGAAAGATCCGTGGGGCAACATGAAACACGCCTTTACCGGGGACGGGTCGATCAACCGGGAAGATTACGGATTGACGTGGAACCAGGCGCTCGAAGCGGGCGGCGTACTCGTTGATAAAAAAGTCAAATTTGATTTCGAGCTCCAGTTTACGGAGTCGGAGGCATAAAAAAAGTCGCTCCTGTGAGCGACTTTTTACTGTTCGTAGGCCAATTTCTTTTGGAGGCTCTCTTCACTGAACACCCAGCCCGTGAATGAAGACAACACTTCATTCGACTCTTCGTCGACGATGACGACGGCGACGAACGGGTAAATATCTTTCGCGAAATAACGCAAGTTCGTGAAGCGATACTCGATCATGCCGTTATGACGTGTGACCGTATACGTGTGAATCTTCGAGAATTCGAGGAACGATTGAAGATCCGCATTTTTACGGGCCTCGACGAAGTGAAGGTCATCCTCACCTGGCATCGGCTTGTCACGGAAACGACCGCATTCGATGACCGTCCCTTTTTTCACTTTGACGGCGCCTAAACCGTTGCGGAATCGAACGGCGACATGCCAGTCATCCCAACCGATACCTGGCGAGATGAACAGTTCGTGCGCACCAGCGAAGTGGCGGGCGACCGTTGCGAGGGCGCGGTTACGCAATTTGAATTGAATCGCGTAATAGCTGATGACGAGCGCAATGAGCAATGCAAAAATCGGGACAGTCGCCCCTGTGATAAGCCATAATACATATGCCCCATAGTAGGCAGAGAACAAATACGGATCAAACGTCCCGATGACGCCCCAGCCAATCCATTTTTTCGAAAACGGTTGAAGGGCCTGCGTCCCGTAGGCGTTGAACAAGTCGACCGTAACGTGTAACAACACGGCGATTTGTGCCATGACCCATAATGAAGCGGGGTTGACGCCAAGCGCGAGTCCGATGACGGCGCTGACGATAATCGGCCAGGCGAGTAATGCGGTTATTCCGTGTGAACGACCGCGGTGCTGGCGTAAATACGTGCTATTTCCTTTTAGTTTGAAGACCGTGTCAAAGTCCGGAGCATGCGAGCCGACGAGAGCCGTCGCTGTCATGGCTAGAAACATTTGTGCATCGCCTGACACCTCCGGGCTGAGTGTCGCGATTGCACTTAAACCTAGTCCCATCCCAATGTGAGTAGCAGTATCCAATGTGCTTCAGCACCTCCATAAAAGTAGAAAAACCGCATATTTTAATCCATTACATCATACAATATTTTTAAAACGAGGGGAAACAAAATGCTCGATGTTGATAAATTGTTCACAAATTATAATATTCAAGAATTTAACACAAATTTAGTCACATGGTTCAATCGTGAAAAGCGTGATTTGCCTTGGCGCCACGGGAAAAATCCATATCGGGTCTGGGTGAGCGAAGTCATGCTCCAACAGACGCGCGTCGATACGGTCATCCCGTACTATAACCGTTTCATGGAGCGGTTCCCGACGATTGAGACGTTGGCAGCGGCCGAACCCGATGAGGTCGTCAAATATTGGGAAGGACTCGGTTATTATTCACGGGTTCGTAACCTTCATCAAGCCGTCCGAGAAGTCGTTGCCGTGTACGACGGGATTGTTCCTGAGGAGAAAGAGCGATTCGAAAAACTGAAAGGCGTCGGACCGTATACGACCGGGGCGGTGTTATCGATTGCCTACAATCAGCCGGAACCGGCCGTTGATGGCAACGTCATGCGCGTCATGTCTCGTCAATTCGGGATTTATGACGACATCGCCATCCCGAAGACACGAAAACTGTTCGAACAAGTCGTGCGCCGACTGATGGACCCGGCGCATGCCTCAGACTTTAACGAAGGCATCATGGAGCTCGGGGCGACGGTATGCACACCGAAAAACCCGATGTGTTCGCTCTGTCCCGTTCAAGATGATTGTTATGCTTATACCCATAACGTGCAAGATGAACTCCCGGTCAAGACGAAAAAAGGAGCGGCTCGGATTGAGATGTACGATGCGCTCTACTGTCGTCGCGACGGCCGGACCGCGTACGTGAAACGTCCGGACGCCGGTCTGCTCGCTGGAATGTGGCAATATCCGCTTACAGATCGCGGAACGGGGGAACAGTTAAACGGAACCTATATTGGACAAGTGAAACATGTGTTTTCTCATATCGTCTGGTACATCGACTTATATGAAGTCGAGACGTTGCCGGACGGCGAATGGACGTGGCTCGACGAAGAGGCGCGCAACGTGGTGACGGTATCGGTCGCCCAACAAAAATTAGAGAAAATGGCAGGTGCGGAGGATGAGACAGTTTGACGTACGAACACCGTTCGACACGTCCGTGGACAGATTATGGACGTTGCTTCAAGACGCTTCGCTTTTATCAAAACTGACGTCTTTCCCGAAAGTGACGCTCGTTGGGGATGGGGCTTCGGTCGAAGGGAATGTCGTTCAGCTCCGCATCGGGGTCGGGCCGGTCTCTTTGCCTTGGAATAGCGCCATCACGTTGGCGGGGAACCGTGCCTTTTGCGATCAAGGCGTGAAGTTGCCGTTTCCGTTCCGTCGCTTCAGTCACGTCCACCGCGTCGAACAAGTGGACGGGCAAGCCGTCATGGTCGATGAGGTCACGTTCGACAGTTACGTGCCGACCATCCTCGTCGAGTACTTCGTGCTCCGACCGATGTTCAAAGCGCGAGCCGAGGCATTCCAAAAAACACTAAATTCGTGAAAATAAGAGATTTCCTTTTTCATTGGTTCTGAAAGTCGCTATAATTAAATATGAGAATTGTATAGCATCATAGCGGAAAGGAGGAGCTTATGAGCTTATTTCCCAAAGCAGGTAGCAAGATCGAGATACAGAGCTACAAGCACAACGGAACTTTGCATCGCGTTTGGGAAGAAACGCTCGTCCTTCAGTCGTCAAAAACGGATATGATCGGATTCAATGACCGTATCATGGTCAGTGAGTCAGACGGCCGGCAATGGAGAACTCGTGAGCCGGCAATTTGCTACTTTTCATCTGAGTTTTGGTTCAATGTCATCTGTATGATTCGCGAAGATGGGATTTACTACTACTGTAATCTAGGTTCGCCGACAACGTTCGATGGGGCAGAACGTGCCATCAAGTACATCGATTACGATTTGGACATCAAGGTGTTCCCGGATATGTCGTACACGATTTTAGATGAGGATGAATATGAGCGGCATCGTCGCGAGATGAATTATCCGAAAGCGATTGATCGAATCTTGAAACAGAACGTTCAAGAACTTATTAACTGGATTCGAGGACGGAAAGGGCCGTTCAACCCAACATTCGTCGATGAATGGTATCGCGAATACGAAGCACGTTACCGGAGATGATTGCTCATCTCCGCTTTTTTTCTTGAAGGAGGAACTAATGGGTAGTATTAAACGTTATTTACAGTTCGTTAAACCGTATAAGAAACAAATCGCGCTGACCATCTTCGTCGGGATTTTGAAATTCTCGATCCCGCTCGGCTTGCCGCTGCTATATAAATATGTTATCGATAACTATTTGACGGACATAGACCCGGGGGCGGATTACACTGAACTCGTCTGGTTGTTCAGCATCGTCTTCTTCGTCTTCCTCGTCTTGAAGCCGCCGATTGAATATTTGCGCCAATATTTGGCGCAATGGGCGGCGACGCGGATTTTATTCGACGTCCGGAACCGATTGTTCGACCACGTCCAAAAGTTATCGCTCCGCTATTATTCGAACAATAAGACGGGACAGATTATTTCGCGCATCATCAACGATGTCGAGCAGACGAAAGACTTCGTCATCACCGGTCTGATGAACATTTGGCTGGATATGGTCACGATTTTAATTGCCATCGCCATTATGTACACGATCGACCCGCAATTGACGCTCATCGCCGTCTTGCCGCTCCCGTTCTATGCCATCGCCGTCCGTTACTTTTATGGACGATTGCGCCGGCTCACGCGGGAACGGTCGGCCGCACTTGCGGATCTTCAAGGCCACTTGACCGAACGTGTCAACGGGATGGCGGTCATCCGCAGCTTCGCCCTCGAGCCGTATGAGAACAAGGCGTTCGAAGAACAGAACGGTGGCTTCTTGAAAGCCGCGCTTCGCCACACCGGCTGGAACGCAAAGACGTACGTCGTCGTCTCGACGATCACCGACATCGCCCCGATTTTGATTTTCACGACGGCCTCGTGGCTCGTCTTGCAAGGGGACGTCTCACTCGGGACGCTCGTCGCGTTCATCGCGTATATCGACCGTCTCTACGCACCGCTCGGCCGTCTCGTCAACTCGGCGACGACGCTCACCCAGTCGGTCGCTTCGATGGACCGTGTCTTCGAGTTCCTCGATGAACCGTATGACATCGAAGAGAAACCAAGTGCGTTCGTTCCTGTGAAAACGGCAGGTGACATCGAGCTCAATCGCGTCAGCTTCGCGTACGAGAAAGATGGGACGCGTGCCCTCCGCGACGTCAACTTGCACATCCGCTCCGGGGAGCGGGTCGCGTTCGTCGGCATGTCCGGTGGCGGCAAGTCGACGCTCGTCAGCTTGATTCCACGGTTTTATGACGTCACGTCGGGGAGCATCAAAATCGATGGCACCGATGTCCGTGATTTCAAACTGCGGGCGCTGCGCGATCAGATTGGGATGGTCATGCAAGACTCGGTGCTGTTCAGTGAATCGGTCGCGATGAACATCCGGATGGGGAATCCGGAAGCGAGTGACGAAGATGTCATCGCCGCCGCGAAAGCAGCGAACGCCCATGAGTTCATCTCGAACTTGGCGGACGGTTACAATACGCCGGTCGGGGAAAAAGGTGTCAAACTGTCAGGCGGTCAGAAACAACGGCTCGCCATCGCCCGTGTCTTCTTGAAGCATCCTCCAATCATCATTCTCGACGAAGCGACGAGTGCGCTCGACCTCGAGAGCGAGGCGATGATTCAAGATTCGCTCGCACGACTCACGAAAGGGCGGACGACGCTCATCGTCGCGCACCGATTGTCGACCATCACCGATGCCGATAAGATTGTCGTCGTCGATAACGGACAAATTATGGAGACCGGGACGCATGAAGAACTGATGCGCCGCCGCGGAGCCTATTACGATTTGTATATGATTCAAGATTTGGCAGTCGTCGAATGAGACGCGGCCTCGAGGAGACTCGGGGCCTTTTTTGTTTTCCGTGACAGTGAGACGGGAATGAAGAAACGACATGCCAAAAGGGGGAGAGTCCAATGATGAACGGGGAAGGTTTAATCACAGTAAAACCGCTTAAGGACGCGCTCGAGCTGACGTGGTCGGTCGAGGGGAAGGTCCGGCTCACGCGGAACGGGAAATATGTGTACGAAGGGACCGACCAGCACTATGTCGACCATGAGACGGCCGTCGGGGAACAAGTCGCCTATCGACTTACGGATGAGCAAGGCGAAGTGGCGAAAGTGTATACGGCCGCCGTCGATCCGAGCGATGACTTGTACTGGAATCGACATCTCACATCGGCCGTCGTCGCGTCGACCGGCACTCATCTTCAATGGGATCCGATTCCTGACGTCGAGACGTATGCGATTTATCGACAGGGACGACGGATTGCCGAGGTCGTCGGGAACGCCTATCTGGATGATACGCCGCTGCACGAACCGACGATGTATGAAGTCCGGGCGCTCCGTCCGGTGAAGCGAGATGCGAAACCGGGGACGAGTCTCATTCACGCTGTCGGCAAAGTGATGTCACTCGCCAAAGAGCTGAAGACGGACACACGGCGCGACAAGGAGCTGTTCGTCATGTATTTTCTCGTCAGTCCGCTCCGTCCCGATTTGGAGACGGTCGACCAGATTCAGCTTCGCGTCCAGACGTTCATTCGTCCGCCGATGATTAAAAATCCGAACTTGTTGTCGCCTCATCCTTACTTTGAAGGGGACGGACGACCATATAACGTCCACGCGACCGACTATCGGACGCGGACGGAAGTGAAAGTCGAAGGGCTACACGACATCCCGATCGTCTCTATCAAAAAAGACGCGGGCGTGACGCGCGGCTATAACGCCCGTCATCAACTGACAGGAGAAGATGTCGCTTCGGTCGATCAAGTGTATATCGACGATCTCGAGATTGACCGGGGGCGGACCGCATATCGCTTGCAACATTCGGTCGGCAATCCGCTCGTCATCGCGCCGGACATCAAATATACGATTGTCGCACAATTGAAGGATAACGCCACGTTCAAACTGTCTGGCAGTCACACACAATCGCCGCATCATGAAGTGTATCTTCAGGTCGGGGATGCCCCGTGGACGACGATTCACCGGGCCGATGACCTCGGTGTCAGTTTCATGGGCAATCCGATGCCGGAGTGCCACTGGACGTACTTGACGTGTATGGACTAAAAAAACCGTCGACTCATCGAGTCGGCGGTTTTGGTTGTTGGTCGAGAAACCGGCTTCGTTCTTCCGGTGTCGGCAGTTTACATGTCTGTTTCTGCCCGAACCATTCGTAACGATGTTTGGCGATGAACTCATAGCCTAGGTCGCGGAGCGGCTGAGGGACGATTTTTACGAACCGGAGCAGACGCCACTTTCCGTCCAATCCTTCCGCGATCCGGACGGCCGCGTCGGATTTGATATAAGGCACGCCATCGCGAATCAAGACGATACTGTCAACCGAGTCGCTGATGCGGTGACGTTCACGTAGCATTTTCCCGGTCTCGCCTTGGAGCGAGGCAAAGTGGAAGTTCCCAGGGGTGTCCCGGTTCAAGATAAATTGGATGCTAGCGTCACAAAAGTTGCAGTCTCCATCGAACAAGACAATAGCTGGCATGTGATTCGCCTCCTTCACTCTAGCCTGTTTCCGTTCTGGCGTCCGTTCAAACGTCACGCGGCGAGCTGACGTACCGGTTCCATTTTATAGAGCGAGACGTAATAGAGATACGCCCCGAGCGCCCCGAACAAGAAGATGTAACCGCTCATGAATATAGGTCCGATGAACGCCCCGACGACGATGCCGGCCGCGGCCACAAGTTTGGCCCCGTGGAACGTGAGGCCCCCGAAAGCGAGGTACGATGCGCGACGCTCCGGGTCGAGCAAATCGACTTGCTTCACTTGGCGGATTGGCGAGTACAGCAACTCGCCGACCGTGAAGACGACAGCCAAGACGGCGAGAATCAAGAATGAATTCATCGATGTGATGGCGGCGTACGCTGTGATATAGAGCGACAAGCCGATGAAGAATACGTATTTCTCTCGATATCGTTTCACAAAGGCGGTGACGGCGAACGTGATGGCAACGACGAGCAATGTGTTCTCGAGCTGCATGAACGCCATCATCCGGACACCATCAAACGGCACACCGAGAATCGAACGTTCTTGGAACGATTCGGCCAAATGAACGCCGATATAGTTCGCCATATGGAACTCTGTCGAAAAGACGAGCATGCTGCCGAGCACGAACAGCATCCAGCGTCGGTCATTGAGGGCGATCCGATAGTTTTGAATCACGCCGACGATTGGGTTGGCCGGCGTCGACCGGTTACCTTGATGTGAATCGACGAGATAACGTTGCAAGACGATTGTCGTGATGGTCAACACGAGCGTCATCCCGATGAATAAGCCGAACCGGTAGTCGCGATAGAACGCACCGCCGAGCATGACACCGCCGGCGATCGCTAAATTGACGAGCCAGTAATCATATACATAAATCGCTTTTCGATTCGATGGTTCCATCGAGTCGATGACGATCGCTTCAAGAGCCGGATAGTTCAAGCCGTTGGCGACGGCGTGACCGAAATACAAAATGGCGACGGTGAGTGCCCAGTTGTTCGATGGGTGAATCGCGACTGTCATCCCGATGAAGCAGAGGATTTGAACGAGTTGGCCAATCTGTAAGACGTGCTTGCGATTGAAGCGGTCCGAGAAGTACCCACCGAACAATCCGGTGACATACCCGACGATGACGAATGACGTCATGATAATCCCGGCAGCAATTTTGCCGAGTTCTTCTGAAAAATATAAAGCCATGAATGGAAAGATGGCCGAGCCGACGATACGGATGAAAAATCCACAGACGAGTCGAAGTCGGACATTAGTTGGGAAATCTTTGAATTTCATGTGAGCACCTCCTTGTCACTACTTTAAACGTGGACTACACTTGGTAAAAAGAGACAAATTATTTGGACATGTCCACTTTTAGGGGGAATGACATGAATGCAAAACTAGTGGCGATTTATCGCCATGCGTTACAGGCGAACAGAATGGACGTGACACTTCGGCAAGCCGTCGAGGTGGTCGGCTATAGTGAGAAACAAGTGAAGCGCGATATCAAGGCATGGGAAACGATGGGGTGGGTGACCTATCAAGCCGGCAAAGGGCGTGGCCATGAATCGATGCTTCGTTTTCAGCCGGACTTTGACGAGACGCTCCAGGCGTGGGTCGTAACCTCATTTTCTGAGGCTACGATGGCGCAGGCGGCCAAATGGTTGGAATGGGAGTGGCCACCCGCCTTACGTGAACTGATTCAAGCGCGGATTTGGAACCGATTTGGCTTCGAACAGACGGAAGAAGACAGGTTTATTTTCCCGCGGACGCGCACACTCGAGTCGCTCGATCCGCTCGATATCCATATCGCGATGGAGGCGTCGTTGTCACGTCACGTCTTCGACCGCCTGTTCGAATGGGACGGAACGACGGTCCAACCGTCGCTAGCCCATCATATGGAGGAGACGTCGTTCGGATTTCGCTGTTACATTCGGAAAGGTGTCGCTTTCCACAACGGGATGACGTTAACGGCCAAAGATGTCGTTTATTCATTGAGCCGGCTCTTGGCTCGCGGTAAACAAGTTTGGTTGTTCGCACCGATTGACCGGGTCGATTCGCCCGCACCGTATGTGGTCGATCTTTACACAAAAGCACATCGGGCCTATATCGAGCGTTTGCTTGCTCAAACGCCAGCCTCAATCACATATGAACGAGCGGAAGGGACGATTGGGACGGGACCCTTCAAATTGGAGAAACAATCCGACGACGTCGTGCGTTTACGGGCGTTCGAGCGCGGATTGCGCCCGCGTCCGTCATTGGACGTGGTGGAGTTTGTCACGTTCTCGGAAGCGGATCACGCCAAATGGAGCGCCCGGGATGATCATAGCGTCGTGAAATGGATTGCCGAGGCTGGGGCGCGCTATCTTATGTTCAACTTACAGCACTCCTGGTTGAAAGAGGACGTGGCGACGCGACGCGCGGTTCAACGGGCCATCGATAAACAAGCAGTCGTCGATTTGGGTGGAGAACGTCATCAGGTGGCCCACGGCTTCTTCCCGGAAACGAGTCGCCCGATTCCACTGGACGGGCCAAGCGAGAGTTCCGAGCGTCCGCTCCGACTATTGCACTTGCCGTTCGACGTGGCGACGGAAGACGCGGCGCTCGTCGCATCCCAGTTGCGGGCTGCCGGTTTCACCGTCGAGACCGAGACGTATGCGCTCAGTTGTTTGCTCGAAGAGGAGACACTTCGCCGCGCCGATTTGATTTTATGCGGGGAGATGATGAGCGAAGACTTGGATTTGGCGTTTCTCGCCTTTTTGACGAGTGAACTGTCGCTCGTCGGCAAGCTCGTCGCCCATGAAACGGAACTCCGCTCGCTGATGGACCGCTACCGTCAAACCGATATGAGCGCTTGGCCGTTGCTCCATCGGGAAGTGGAACGGCATTTGACGGAGTCGGCGCTCGTCATTCCGCTATACCATGTCGAGCGAGAGCGGAGCTTCCCAAGTTTTCTAGGCGACGTACCGGTCGACATATTCGGTCATCCACGCTACGACCAGTTGTGGATCCGACCTTTGGTGTAATCAAAAAGGAGATGCCGCGGCATCTCCTTTTACTTATAGTTGGGCGAAGGCGCGGTTTACCGCGGCAATCGTCTCTTCGATATCTTCCTCGCTATGCTCAGTCGTCAAGAACCAAGCCTCATACTTCGAAGGGGCCAAATTGACACCGTTCTCGAGCATCAATTTGAAGAAGCGTCCGAACACTTCACCGTCCGACTTTTCGGCTCCCTCATAGTCGGTCACAATCTCGTCCGTGAAGTAAACCGTGAGTGCGCCTTTTAGACGGTTCAATGTGATGGTCACGCCATGTGTTTCCGCGGCTTCACGAATCCCAGTTTCGAGCTTGGCGCCGAGCATGTCGAGCTTCTCGTATACTCCAGGTTGTTCGAGTACTTCAAGGCAAGCCAGTCCCGTCGCCATCGACGCTGGGTTGCCGGCCATCGTCCCGGCCTGATAGGCTGGCCCGAGCGGAGCAACCGTCTCCATAATTTCGGCTTTACCGCCATAGGCACCGATCGGTAAACCTCCTCCGATGATTTTGCCGAGAGCGGTCATGTCCGGTTCGATGCCGTACACTTGCTGGGCACTGCCGTATGTGAAACGGAACGCCGTGATGACTTCATCATAAATGACGAGGGCGCCATGTTCATGTGTGATGTCGTTGATGGCCTGGAGGAATCCAGGTTTCGGTTCGACGATGCCGAAGTTGCCGACAATCGGTTCGACGAGGACACAGGCGATTTGACTGCCCCATTCGCGCATCATGTCGCGGAACGCCTCGACGTCATTGAACGGCACGGTGATGACTTCTTTCGCCGTGGCCCGTGTGACGCCGGCCGAGTCAGGTGAGCCGAGTGTGGCCGGCCCGCTGCCTGCTGCGATGAGCATCAAGTCCGAGTGGCCGTGATAACAACCGCTAAATTTGACGACGAGCTCGCGTCCCGTATAAGCCCGGGCGACACGGACGGTCGTCATGACGGCCTCGGTCCCCGAGTTGGTGAAACGGACTTTATCCATTGACGGGATGGCCGCCTTTAGTTTTTTCGCGAACTCGACTTCAAGCGCATGCGGTGTCCCGTAAAGGAGTCCTTTAGACGAAGCCGCGATTAACGCTTTATGGATATGCGGGTGAGCGTGGCCCGTAATGATCGGCCCGTACGCCGCCAAATAGTCGATATAACGATTGCCGTCGACGTCATAGAAATAGGCGCCGTCTCCTCGTTCCATATAGACGGGTGCTCCTCCACCGACTGCCTTGAATGAGCGGGAAGGGCTGTTGACCCCGCCGACGATATGCGTCAAGGCGTCGGTATACAAAACGTCTGAATTGTTGCGTGTAGATGGTGTTGCCATATGTATTGCCTCCTTTTACAAATTCGCACTTATTGTATCATAGCCGTCAACCGCTTAAGCTCAACGTTTGACGACCGTTCCAGAAATCAGTACACTATTTATAAAGATTACTATGTAAGAAACAGGTTAATTACTACTAACACTTCGAATGAATTCTATAGAAGAAATGAGGGATTGACGTGGGAAGCGAAATGCTTGACCATGCTGTTCAGTCGCTCCGAGAACATGGAGTCAGAATGACGCCTCAGCGCCAGGCCATTTTGGAGTATCTCGTCACGGAGCACAGTCACCCGACAGCGGATGACATATATAAGGCACTTTCGGCGAGGTTTCCAAACATGAGTGTCGCTACCGTCTATAACAACTTGCGCGTCTTTAAAGAAGTCGGTCTCGTCCAAGAGATGAATTACGGAGACGCATCAAGCCGCTTTGATTTCGTGACGTCGCGTCACTATCACATCATCTGTGATGCGTGTGGAAAAGTCGTTGACTTCAATTACCCGGTCCTTGATGAGATCGAATCGGTCGCATCTCAATTGACAGGGTTCAAAGTCGATCGCCATCGTCTCGAAGTATACGGGACATGCCCTGCGTGCCAAGCTGAACAAGCGCATAAACATTAAAAAAACATCCTCTGCCTGAGGATGTTTTTTTATTCGTGTGAATGTGATTGGCGTTTATTATATTTTTCGTCGAACTCTTTACCTTCGAGCGATTGATCGATCGTGAGCGGTTCGTCGCAATGCATACATAAATCGACGCGGCCGAGCATCTTTGTCTGCTTCTCGCAGTTCGGGCAAGTGACGACGATGGCTTTCGTAGATGCCATCCCGATGATAAAGTAAAGCGCTGAACTTGATAACACCATCACGAAGCCGAGCAACATGAAAATAATCATCAGCCATGTGATGCTTTTCGCCAGCAGGCCGAGATACATGACCCCGATTCCCGCAAAGACGAGCAACAACGCAAGGTTTCGAGCGCGGTTGATTTTATTCCCCCGTTTTTTCATTTCATAATCCCTCCATGTCTGTCTTTACTATAGCTCATCTGCAAGACGGTGAGAAGTTCATACAATCGCTGGCAGGAGAATTTTATAAAGAAGGCGAATCATTTTCGTATCAGATTATTGGGTGGACGTTTGTAGTTCATCATATAGAAAGAAGGTATCAAGGTGACTATGGAGTATGCCACACGCACGATTTATTCGGAATATGCAGCCTTGAAGACGACGCTTGGCATCATCGAAGTGAAGAAGAAACGACCACGCGATCCGTTGACAGACCAATCGGACCGGTTGTTGATTGTGATTGAAGCCAAAGAAGAACCGTTCTGGACAGTGAAACACTATCAGGTCGGACAAGAAAAAATCATTCTCCATTTGGTGAGTGATTCGATGATGGACCGCTGGATTTTGATGAATGAGAATCGTCGGGCCATCCACTGGATTGAAGATGGGATGGTCTTGTTCGAACGAAATACGTTTTTATTAGACTTGCGACAACGCCTTCGTAATTTCTCGAACGACGAGCAACGCCTGCAACTATCGCTCGCTTTTGCGAAGTTGTTGCGACGCTTTGAAGACGGGCGCAGCTTGTTCTTACAAGAAGAGCATCAGGACGCCTTCACCCAAATCCATCATGCTTTGACCCATTTGGCTAGATTATCGGTCTTGGAAGCCGGGATTCATCCTGAAATCGTATTGTGGAAACAAGTACGTACACTCGATTTAGAAATATATAAACTCCACGAGGAACTTGTGAGTGGGCAAGAGTCGCTCGAACAGCGGATTCACTTGGTGATTATCGGAATGGAACATTTGATTCAGTCAAAAGTGTTGCCGGGTACGCTCCTGCTTTTGCAAACGATGCAACAACGCGACGAACCGTGGCCGTTCTCGGAATTAATGGAACACCCGAATTTGCAAGCATTGAAAGTCGACCTAGGTAGCATCGTCGGGTTCCTTGTCCGCAAAGGATACGTCCGTTCGGTCGTGCGACCGACAAAAGGTGTTGGGGTCGAAGCCATCGCCTATGAGATTGCCTAACTATATAGAAGCGAATGGAGTAGTTGAATCAGATGAAAATCGTCAAGTTTATATTAGGCAGTGTGATGATTGTGCTGGTGACCGCAGTCATATCGGTCTTTACAGCACTCTTTACGATGGGTAATCCGATTGCAGGAGGACGCTCGATTCTTTGGACAATTTGGTACGTGGCCGCTTTATTAATTCTTATTATGGCGCTATATGACTTCTCGTCGTTAACGAAGGGGCAACTTAAACGAGTCGGATTGATTGGAACTGTGATTGGAGTCGTGTTCTTCGGTTCAGTGAAAGGATACTACGTGTATACAGAAGGTTTGCGGATTGAAGAACGCGGTGTTGAGTTATATGACTATCAGCCGTTTAAAGAGGAATCCGATTTAGCTGAACTTGATGCGCCATCTTCGTTTAAAATCGATTCAAATCTCCCACGCCTCGATGGTGCTACGGCACTCTATCCACTGTATGCGTCATTTGTCGAAGCGGTTTATCCTTCTGACGAATATAATCCGTATAGTACGGAGGAGAGTCCGGTCGTCTCAACGACGACGGGGGAGGCGTACGATCGGTTGATTCAAGGGAAGACGGACATTATCTTTGTCGCCGGACCATCAGATCTTCAAGTGGCCGCGGCTGAGAAGGCTGGTATGAAGTTCAACATGACACCGATTGGGCGCGAAGCGTTTGTCTTCTTTGTACATGAAGACAATCCAGTTGACTCGCTTAAATTAGACGAGATTCAGCAAGTATATGCCGGAGATATTGATAATTGGAGTGAGGTCGGAGGCGAGAATGACCCGATTCGAGCATTTCAACGTCCAGAAGGAAGCGGGAGTCAGACGGCTTTGCAGCGGATGATGGGCAATCGTAAATTAATGGATGCACCTGTTGAAGATGTCCCGGAGGGTATGGGCGGTATTATCGAACAGACGGCCGCATACACTAATCATAAAAATGCGATCGGCTTCTCTTTCCGCTTCTATGCGACCGAGATGGTCGAAGATCATGATATTAAATTACTTCAAGTGAATGGGATTGCTCCAACGATCGAGACAATTGCTGACGGGACGTATCCGATCACTTCTGAATTTTATGCCATCACGACAGAAGAACAATATGAAACATATAAGCCATTTTTAGATTGGATGACATCTGAAGAAGGACAGACATTGGTGGAGCGGACGGGCTATGTGCCTCTCGCGAAAGACTGAAGCGTTGGGCCTCATAAGGAGGCTCAACCTTTTTTATTTTTTTGTAATATTTCTATTGACGAAGTGGTAAATAGAGATTATAGTTATAAACGTTGTCACAGCGAAAGATTATTTCAGTAAAACAATTTGTGAAAAAAGTTGTTGACGCGGAGATAAGCAACGTGATAAATTAATGAAGTCGCCAAGAGCGACAGACGAACTTTGAAAACTGAACGATGAGGCAAAAAAAGTTTTACCATTTTTGAATGAAGCGCAAGCTTCGTCATTT
>NZ_JAEQBB010000007.1 GCF_018616375.1 Exiguobacterium sp. J17977
TGCGGAAGTAGTTCAGTGGTAGAATACGACCTTGCCAAGGTCGGGGTCGCGGGTTCGAATCCCGTCTTCCGCTCCATATTATTCCCTTGACGGGGCCTTAGCTCAGCTGGGAGAGCGCCTGCCTTGCACGCAGGAGGTCAGCGGTTCGATCCCGCTAGGCTCCACCATTTGTTTTTTTCTTAAGTTACTTATGACTTAAGTTTTTTTTTGCCTAAATCCATGAACCATTCACTTGAGAGTACAGAGAAAGGCAGCCTGCCACCATTCAGGCTGCCTTTTTGTATGTTTATTCATCATTGTGTGAAGTTGAACCACGAGTTTGGTAGCGTTTACAATGGAAGTATAAACGTTCAAGGGGGAATGGGGATGAATTGGTCATATATTGAAGTACCGTTACGTTATGGACAGGGGAAACATGGCGTAGAGCAAGGTCCATCAAAATTACGGGCGCTCGGTTTGGAAACACTGTTGCCAGCAGAAACGAAGCAACAGACGATTCGTGTCTTACCTGAATCTGAAATGATTAACAGTGAAGAGCATTTGAAGCGGGCAGATGGGGTCTTATACACCGTCCAAGAACTCGCGGAGGTCGTCGATGCAGACATTCAAGCGAAGCGATTCCCGTTGATCGTTGGGGGCGATCACAGCATGGCAATCGGAACGCTAGCGGGTCTTGCTAAAACAGGACCATACGGCGTCATCTGGGTCGATGCGCATGCTGACTTGAACACAGGTGAGACCTCACCGTCGGGCAATATTCACGGGATGCCACTTGCTGCGGCGATGGGGATGGGGGATATCCGTTTGACCGAGGTCGGTGGACGTGAACCGAAACTCGCGCCCGAACATTTGGTGTATATGGCACTTCGGGATATCGATGAAGGTGAGATGCGAGAAATCAATCGACTCGGCATTAAAGTGATTACGGTCGAAGAGATTCGGACACGGGGCGTCGACGTCATGATGGACGAAGCGCTCGCTTATTTGCGTGCACGTGTGGATCGCTTCTATCTCAGTTTTGATATGGACAGCTTGGACGCGAAACTGGTTCCAGGTACCGGCACACCGGTCGATCAAGGGTTGACCGCTGAAGAAGGCAAAGCCATCTTGGCTGAAGTGATGAAGGCTGACGATTTGATTGCGATTGAACTCGTAGAATTAAATCCGTCGCTCGACCATGATAACACAACGGCCCAGCTGGCGTTCGAGTTATGTAAGACAATTTTGAAATCCAAAGAAAACCTGTTATTGGAAAGTGAAACTGTCTGACGACCTTACAGTTTCCAAGTCTGTTTGCTACAATGGACTTGGAAACTTTTTTTATTGTCGTGCGATTTTAATGAAACCTACATAGAGATCAATCCGTATAGAAGGATGACCGCATAGGTTGCGGAGAGGGGAAGTGGACTGATGGAACGGCTGACCACCCGTTTAGTCGACGAATTAAGGTCGGGGAATCATGATTCGTTTGCTGAGCTGGTAGAACTGTACAAGGATGGTGTCTTTGCTGTCGCTTATAAGATATTATATGATCGAGGCGAAGCAGAAGATGCTGCCCAGGAGACGTTTATTCGGGCATACACCCGAATCGATACGTACGATCCCCAGTACAAGTTCAAGACGTGGATTTACCGGATTGCGACAAACGTGGCAATCGACCGTCTGAGAAAGCGAAAGCCGGAGTACTCAATGGATGCTGAGATTGCGGGCACCGATGGCTTGACCTATCAGGACCACTTGGCTGATGAAGCACCCCAACCCGACGCCCAAGTCGTTCATCGCGAAATTCGAGGCGAGATGCATGAAGCGATTAAACAGCTGCCCGACAAGTATCGGATCCCATTGCTGTTGAAATACGTGGATGACTTATCGCTTAAGGAAATTAGCGTCATGATCGATATGCCGGTTGCTACGGTTAAAACAAGGATCTTCCGGGGAAGAGAAATGTTAAAGACAATCTTTCAAAACAGGGAGGGGTTCAATTGACTCCTGAAGAAAAAGTACAACAATATTTGGAAGATGGCATCCTGCCCGAAGAATCTGACGAACTACGTCAATTGTTGGAGGACGACGAATTATATGAAGCATACCTCCACTACGAACGAATAGATGCCGAACTGAAGGCCTTACCACGGCCTAAACTATCCGATGATTTTACAGCCCGTGTCATGGCGTCCTTGCCGGATGCGAAAGCACGGGTCGAGGTCATACCGGTGACTCGATTTGAAGACAAAGTCCGGACAAAACGAAAGCCACAATCCAAATGGATGACGTGGTTCCGTAAGCACCCAGGATTGATGGCGGCCGCTCTCTTTTTTAGCTTGATGTCGAGTGCGACACTCGGTCTATGGAACGAATCGACGGAAACGATGACGTACACGAAAGTGCCGGGCATCGTTGTAACATCGAACGAAGTGGTCGTCCCACAAGGCGTTACCGTCGAGCGGGATATCACGGTCCAAGGCGGTGACCTTCGGATTGAAGGGACAGTCAACGGGAACGCGACGGCCGTACATGGTCGGGCTTATCTGGCTAGTGCTGGCGAAGTCACAGGAGAACTCGAGCAAATCGATCGGATGTTTGAGTGGATGTGGTATTCGTTCAAACAAATCTTCTAAAAGAAGGCGCCGGAGACGGCGTCTTTTTTGTTCGTTTCAATCTGGTTTCGTTTTATCGTCTGGCGATGCGCGGTTTCGGAAATGTGATATAATGTAACTTGCACGAATTGGCTAGGTAGTTGAGGAGGGGAGCATTTGCCGCTACTTGAACAGGTTTCATTCTTATCATTCTTTAGTCTTTCAGAGAACGTACATTGGTACGATTATTTGAATGACGTTTTAGATATTGTCGTCGTCACGTATGTCATCTATAAGTTGATGATGATTGTACGCGGGACAAAAGCGGTCCAATTGATTAAAGGGATATCCATCATCCTTGTCAGCTGGTTCCTCAGCGGATTCTTTGGGTTGAAGACGTTACAGTTCTTATTGAACCAGGTCATCACCTACGGGTTACTTGGGATTATCATCATCTTCCAACCGGAACTGCGACGTGGGCTCGAGCATCTAGGACGAACGAGTAACTTGTTCGGTCGCACGAGCACGAGTGACGAGGATAAACAGCGTCAAATGATCGAGGCGATTGTCAGCTCGGCACAATATATGTCAAAACGTCGCATCGGTGCGCTGATTGCGATTGAACGCGATACGGGCTTGAATGAATATGTCGAGACCGGGATCCGGATGGATTCACACATCACGTCACAACTGATTATCAACTTGTTCATTCCGAACACCCCGCTCCACGATGGGGCGATGATTATCCAAGACGGGAAAATTGCGGCAGCCGCCTGTTATTTGCCATTGTCGGAAAGTCCACATATCGATAAAGCGTTAGGCACCCGACACCGGGCCGCCATCGGGGTCAGTGAAGTGACGGATAGCGTGACCCTCACCGTCTCTGAGGAAACAGGTGCCGTGTCGCTCGCGATTGCGGGTCGTCTGTATCGAGAGTTGGATGAGGAGGCGCTTCGCAATAAATTGATCCAAGAACTCGTTATTGAAGAAAAAGAGACGACACTCTCGTTCTTCAATAAAAAAGGGGGGGACAAGTAAGTGATTGATCAGTGGTTACAACATAAATGGTTTCTCCGCGTCATCGCACTTGCTTTAGCCATCCTGCTTTATTTCATGGTCGCCGAGACGAGCTCGTCGACCAACTCCACGAACGCGCTCCCGATTGTCGGACAAAGTTCGATGACGCTCGACGTTCCCGTCGAAGTGTTTTTCGATGAGGTGCAGTACGTGGCATATAATGTCCCAGAAGACATGAGCGTCGAGCTGCAAGGTCCGTCCAGCAGTTTGACGATGACTAAATTGGTGAAAGATTATCAAGTCTTCGTCGATTTAACGAACCTGGGGACAGGCTTCCATCGCGTTCCGGTCGAAGCACGCGGCTTTGGCGGAGACGTCAACGTCGAACTCGAGCGGGATACGGTGGAAATCTATATTGACCGCAAACAGACGGTCGAAGTCCCAGTCTCGGTCAACTTATTGAATAAAGATCAATTGCCGGAAGGCAAAGTGGTCGGCGACGCCGACATCGAACCGACGACGGTGAAAGTGTCGGGCGGTGCCAGCCGGATTCAAAACGTTCAAGAAATCACGTTGAACGTCGATGTCGCCAATCAAAGTCAAACGTTCACGCGGGAATTGACGCCTACGATTTTAGACGCCAATGGCAATCCGCTCAACGTGACCGTCGAACCGAACATCATCAGTGTGTCGGTCCCGGTCTATGAACAGAGCGCCGTCTTCCCGATTGAAGCGGTGACGACGGGTGACGTGGCCGATGACTTCAGACTCGTCGACACGTTGCTCGAAGAGACGGAGGTCCGTGTCTTTGCGCCGCAAGACGTGCTCGATGCGATTGACACCGTGGAAACGGAGCCAATCGATTTGGACGGCATCGATAAGACCGGAAAAGTGACCGCGACGCTCGCTGTGCCGGACGGCGCCTCATCGCTTGAGACGAAGCAAGTAGAAGTCCAATTGCTCGTTCGAGCGGCGGATGAGACGCGAGACGACACGGGTGAATTGACGGAACGGGTCCGTTTGACCGTGCCTGTCACCGTACGAGGGTACGACCGGACGAACTTTACGCTCCAAGCGCCTGAAGTCATCGGGGTCACCTTGTCCGGAAAACGTTCCCTCTTAGAGAGCATCACGTCGAACAGTGTGCGCGTCACATTAGATTTGACGGGCCTCCCGAGCGGGTTACACGGGGTCGACGTCGACTATGAAGTACCAAAAGGTGTGACTGTCATCTCACCGAAGACAATCGACATCGAGTTAACGAGCGTCGATGAACAAACCGAAACGTCCTCGATTCAATGAGGCGTTCAATCATACAAAAGTGAGGAATTGAATTTATGGGTAAATATTTTGGAACTGATGGAGTCCGCGGTGTCGCGAACTCAGAATTGACAGCAGAATTAGCTTATCGCTTAGGTCGTGCGGGCGGTTACGTGTTATCGAAACACTTGCCAGCCGGCGAACAGCCAAAAGTATTGATTGGCCGTGACACACGTATTTCAGGTCATATGCTTGAAGGCGCGCTCATCGCGGGTCTCTTATCAATCGGAGCCGAAGTGATGCGTCTCGGCGTCATCTCGACGCCAGGTGTCGCTTATTTGACGAAGTCGCTCGATGCGACGGCCGGTGTCATGATCTCGGCGTCACATAACCCGGTCGCGGATAACGGCATCAAGTTCTTCGGTAGCGACGGCTTCAAACTCGACGACGCAACAGAAGCGGAAATCGAAGCGATTTTGGATGCGGCGGAAGACACGTTGCCACGTCCGGTCGGCAAAGACCTCGGCTTCGTCTCAGACTACTATGAAGGCGCACAAAAATACCTTCAAATGTTGAAACAGACGGTCGACGAAGATTTCGACGGTCTCCATATCGCCCTCGACTGCGCTCACGGTGCGACGAGCGGATTGGCAGCACGTCTGTTTGCTGACCTCGAGGCGAACGTCTCGACGATCGGTAACTCGCCGAACGGCTTGAACATCAACGAAGGTGTCGGCTCGACACATCCTGAGCACTTGGCACAGTTCGTTCGTGAAAAAGGAGCGGACATGGGTCTCGCCTTTGACGGCGACGGCGACCGCTTGATTGCGATCGATGAGAACGGTGATATCGTCGACGGCGATAAAATCATGTACATCTGCGGGAAGTACTTGAGCGAGAAAGGCCGTCTTAAAGACAACACGATCGTCGCGACGGTCATGAGTAACCTCGGCTTCCATAAAGCGGTTGAAGATGCTGGTATGACGGCGCTTCAGACGGCGGTCGGTGACCGTTATGTCGTCGAAGAGATGAAGAAACACAACTACACACTCGGTGGTGAACAGTCGGGTCACTTGATCTTCCTCGACCACTCGACGACAGGAGACGGCATGCTCTCTGGCGTTCAACTCGCCCAAATCGTGAAGACGACAGGCCGCAAGCTGTCAGAACTCGCGGCTGAGATGCCGGTCTACCCACAAAAACTCGTCAACATCCGTGTCACGGACAAAAACGAGGCGATGAACGGCGACCGCGTCCTCGCGACGATTCAAGAAGCGGAAGCTGAAATGAACGGCAACGGCCGCATCCTCGTCCGCGCTTCTGGTACGGAGCCGCTCGTGCGTGTCATGGCGGAAGCACCGACATCAGAAGAGTGTGACCGTTATGTCGAACGAATTGCACAAGTTGTCCGCGAAGATTACGGCGTAGAAGGATAATTTTGTCGAAATAGGGAATAAAACAAGGGAATCCGTCTGCGGGTTCCCTTTTTGTTTCCGTTTTGTCACTGTGAAATTATGTGATTTTCTTGACGAATGGAGGTGTGATTTGTACTATTAAGAGCGTGCCCTTAGAAACGGAAGGACACCAAGTACGAAACAAGCGCCAGAACTCTTCGGAGTTGACGAGGTTGGAGGTTATCGAGTTTTCGGCGGATGCCTCCTAGTCGCCTGTCACGACTACAAGCAAACCCTAAAAACGCCTGGGCGACCGGACGGCCAAAGGGGAGCGCGATGACAGCTCTTAGAAAAAGCCCGTTTCCTTTTTCGAGAAATCGAAAATAAAGGGAGAATTTTGTATGTGTGGAATTGTAGGAATGATTGGGAACACCGGAGCGAAGGAAATCCTTCTCAAAGGTCTTGAAAAACTCGAGTACCGTGGTTATGACTCGGCAGGTCTTGCTTTGATGCATGATAACGTGAACGTGCATAAAGAAGTCGGCCGGATCGCCGCGCTACGCGAAGTCGTCCCAGCAGAAGTAGATGGCACGATCGGAATCGGTCACACACGTTGGGCAACACACGGCGTGCCGAGCGTCCCGAACGCACACCCGCACCAGAGCACGACGGGCCGTTTCACGCTCGTCCACAACGGTGTCATCGAGAACGACGAGCAAATCAAAGCGACACTCGACGTCCCGTTCTTGTCAGAGACGGACACGGAAGTCATCGTCCAGTTGATGGAGAAGAACTTCGTCGAACTCGGCGACGTCGAGGCGGCGTTCCGCAAGACGTTGGCTGAGCTCCACGGCTCGTATGCGATTGCGATGATCGACTCAGAGGACCAAGAGCGCCTCTACATCGGTAAGAACAAGTCACCGCTCCTCGTCGGACTCGGCGACGGCACGTTCAACGTCGTGGCGTCTGACGCGATGGCGATGCTCCAAGTGACGGACCAGTACCTCGAGCTCCACGACGGCGAAATCGTCATCTTGACGCGCGAATCTGCGACGATCAAGACGCTCGACGGCGAGATCCTCGAGCGTGCGCCGTACACGGCCGAGATCGATGCGTCAGACATCGAGAAGGGCACGTACGCGCACTACATGTTGAAGGAGATGGACGAGCAACCGGCCGTCATCCGCAACATCATCCAGCACTACCAGAACGAGAACGGTGACATCGAGCTCACGGAAGGCGTGCGCTCGCTCGTCTCGGAAGCCGACCGCATCTATATCGTCGCCTGCGGTACGAGCTACCACGCCGGTCTCGTCGGCAAGCAATTGATTGAGCGCGTCGCAGGTGTGCCGACAGAAGTACACGTCGCTTCGGAGTTCGGTTACAACATGCCACTCCTCACAGAGAAGCCGTTGTTCCTCTTTATCTCACAATCAGGTGAGACAGCGGACAGCCGTGCCGTCCTCGTCGAAGTGAAGAAGCGCGGCTACAAGGCGCTCACACTCACGAACGTTGCCGGTTCAACGCTCTCGCGTGAAGCGAACGAGACGATGCTCCTCCACGCCGGCCCGGAAATCGCGGTCGCGTCGACGAAAGCATACACGGCCCAAATCGCCGTGCTCGCGATTCTCGCCTATGACATCGCACGTGCGAACGGCAAGAAGCTTCCGTTTGACCTCATGACAGAGCTCGCGCGCATCGCGACAATCATGGACTCGGTCATGGCTCAAAAAGAAATCTTTGAGCAGTTGGCGGACAAGTTCTTAAAAGAGTCACGCAACGCGTTCTTCCTCGGTCGTGGTATGGATTCATACGTCGGTCTCGAAGGAGCCCTCAAGCTCAAAGAGATCTCGTATATCCAAGCAGAAGGCTACCCAGGTGGAGAGCTCAAGCACGGACCGATCGCCTTGATTGAAGACGGTACACCGGTCATCACACTCGTCTCGCAACCGAACACGCACCTCAACATCCGTGGAAACATCAAGGAAGTTGTCGCTCGTGGTGCCGTTGCCTGCACGATCTCGATGGAAGGCATGGAACACGAGAGCGATGCTTTCGTCTTGCCACGTGTTGAACCACTCCTTACACCGCTCGTGACAGTGTTACCACTTCAGCTCATCTCGTATTACGCGGCACTTGCGCGTGATTGCGATGTTGACAAGCCACGTAACTTGGCGAAGTCGGTTACAGTCGAATAAATGACAGGCCAAGATCTTTCGGGATCTTGGCCTTTTTTGTTGTGATTTACGTCATGCGAACCGGCTTGTATACTGAAGGTATTACGACTAAGGAGAGAACGCCATGCAAATCCAACTACTTGACACATTCATCCTGCCGGAGGACGTGCGTTCATAAGTTGGCCACCTCCTCCGATGATGCACTGTATCGGAATAAACTATCGGAGGAACCATACCATTGAAGATTCAACAGCTGTATTATGCGGTCACGAGTTCGCGCTCGCTCATCATTCAGATGGTGTTCACGTTGAACGCAATCTATTATGTGACAACCGCCGAGTTGAATGCGTTACAACTCGTCTTGATTGGAACGATATTAGAAGTATCGATTTTACTATTCGAGCTGCCGACCGGGCTCGTCGCCGATTTATACGGGCGGAAACGGTCGATGGTCATCGGCATCGGGTTGATTGGACTGGCCCACTTGCTAGAAGGAGGCATCCCTGATTTTTGGGCCATCGCGGTCGCGTCAGCGCTCTGGGGAATCGGCTGGACGTTCATCAGCGGGGCCGAACAGGCATGGATTGCCGATGAGATGGGGAATGACGGATTAGAACAAGTTTTTTTGCGAGGCGCTCAATATAGTTCGCTCGGTCGCTTCGTCGGAATCGGGCTCGCCGTGCTCCTCGCCGAAGTCACGTCCGTCCAAACGACGATCGTGCTCGCCGGGGGGATGTTGGTGATGCTCGCCATCATCGCATGGCGTGTCTTGCCAGAGACGCGATTCGAACCAATCACACGGGCCGATACATCGAACCTCGTGCAAGCGAAACGGACGGTTCGGGACGGATTCATCCATATCCGGGGCAATTCGATTCTCGTCGGCTTGGCTGCCATCACGCTCGTCTGGGGACTTGCCAGTGAAGGATTTGACCGGTTATGGGGCGCGCATTTGATTGAGACGTTCCAGTTGTCGGAACAGGCGGCCGTCTATTGGTTCGGCTTGTTTTATGCCGTCGCGTTCCTACTCAACATGCTGGTGTTGAAAGGTGTCGAGATTTACGTCAAAGGACGCTACGCGACGACGCTATTTTGGTTCAACGTGTTGCTCATCATCGCGATGCTTGCGTTCGCCTCAATCGGACAGTTCTGGCTGGCGGTGCTCCTCTATTGGACGATTGCCGCACTGCGTAACGTACACTATCCGCTCATGAGCGTCATGACGAACGAACGGCTCCCGTCGAAAGGCCGCGCGACGATTTTATCGATGTTCGGTCAAGTCGACGCGTTCGGTCAAGTCGCCGGGGGTCCGCTGATTGGACTGCTCGCCTTGTACACGTCGATTCAAGCAGGGCTCGGGGCAGCAGCGCTCTTGCTCCTCCCGATGTTGGTTTTCTTGAGAAAAATCAAGCACCATTGAGGCACAGACCGTCCCGTGATTCGTTCGGGGACGGTCTTTTAATGTGTCAAAGCGATAACAAATCATCGCATCGGTCTCAAAAACGTCTCATCATCTCGATAGCAGGGTAACGTATAAAGATAAAGACGTAAGGGAGAGATTCGATGAGACAGAAAAAATGGATGACCGGTTTGAGCGCGATATTGCTCGCTACGACGTTGGCAGCTTGTGGGGATGCCGCGGAGGAACAGACGAGCGATTCGACAGAAGAACATTCGGACCATTCGATGATGGACCATTCGGGATCTGGGGACGTGCCGAGCGGATTAAGTGAAGCGACAGATCCGACGTTCCCGGTCGGGTCGACCGCGATGATGACGGCCGACCATATGCCGGGCATGGATGGCACCGAGGCGACAATCGTCGGCGCCTATGACACGACCGTCTATTCGGTCTCTTATACCCCGACGGATGGGGGCGACCCGGTCGAAGATCACAAGTGGGTCATTCACGAAGAACTCGACAATCCAGGCGAGGCACCGTTAGAAGAAGGGACCGAAGCCACGTTGGCCACGGACCACATGGACGGAATGGACGGCGCCGCGGCGACGATCGATTCGGCCGAACAGACGACGGTGTATATGGTCGACTTCACGACGAACGATGGGGAAAACGTCACGAACCACAAATGGGTCACAGAGGATGAACTCGGAGCCGTAAAATAAAGATCAGCCTCAGGATATCCTGAGGTTTTTATTTATTTACGATGATTATTTATTGATAAACGATAAAAATGAGATTATGATGAAACTATCAAATGAAGTGAGGTGGTGTCATCATGAAACGAGAGACGGTTTTTTTACGGTTGGCCGTATTCGTTCTGGCTGTCCCGATTGTGGCGGCCTGCTTGTTTTTGCTTCCGTACATTTGGCGCGAGGCGGTCGAGAGCGGGAGTTGGATTGAGGACTCGATTCGTCCGATCGTGATTGGCATGTACGCATCGGCCATCCCGTTCTTTATCGCCCTGTTTCAAACGTTCAGACTGCTCCGGTTGATTGACCGCGACGAGGGGTTCTCGTATCGGGCTGTCCAATCACTCCGCGCCATCAAGTTTTGTGCGTTGGCGATCACGGTCGTCTATATCGCGACGCTCCCGTTCTTCTTCTGGTTCGCCGATCGGGATGATGCACCAGGCTTTCTCTTGATCGGACTCGTCCTCGTGTTTGCCGCGTTCGTTGTCGCCGTGTTCGCGGAACTGTTACAGAAACTATTGAAGCGTGCCATCGACATGAAGCAAGAAAATGATTTGACGGTTTGAGGTGAGAGAGATGGCGATTATCGTAAATCTTGATGTGATGTTGGCGAAACGAAAGATGAGTGTGACCGAGTTGTCCGAAAAAGTGGGCATCACGATAGCAAACTTGTCGATTTTAAAGACGGGTAAAGCGAAAGCAATCCGCTTCTCGACGCTCGAAGCGATTTGTCAGGCGCTCGACTGTCAGCCGGGCGACATTTTAGAATATCGGGAAGATTGATGGACAGGGCGAACGCCCTGTTTTTTGTGGAGTTTGAAACATTTTCCATCACGTTGCGTATAAGATAGGAAAGACGAATGAAAAGGGGAAACAAGATGGTCCAGACATGGAATGAACGGGCGTACGAAGCACTGAAAGGAAAGAACTTGACGTTACTTGGATGGTCATTTGTCTGTGCGTTCATACTGGAGGCAGGAACAATAGTGGACCCGACGTTATACGGGATGACGACAGACACACTGTTCGCTAGTGGCATTTGGTTAATCGGCAGCGCGGTCGTTTCCTTCATGCTGTATCCGATCATCATCGGTTACCACTGGGTGTTACTGGGGACGGTACGAGGAGAGGAAAGTCAGTTCAAGCACGTGTTTCGACCGCTTCGTCAGCGGTATGACAAACATGTGGTGGCCACGATTGTCGTGACGGTATATCAACTGTTATGGACACTTCTCTTTCTCGTACCAGGCATCATCAAATATTTTTCTTATGCGTTCACGTTTTTTATTTTGCGCGATGAGCCTAATTTGTCCATCCGTGAGTCCATCACTAAGTCGCGCGATTTAATGCGGGGGCGAAAAGGCGAGGCGTTCAAGTTGATCTTGCCGTTCATTCCCGTATATGTGCTCGGATTGACGCTGTTCTTCTACTTTAATACCGTTTTTCTCGCTGCATTGTCTTTATTCGTAGCGACCGCCCTCATCCGCCCGTTCATCGTCAGCCGTTTCGCCGTCATGTATGAAGACGCACGCCACGAGTATGATGAGCAATGGAATCGGTCGGCGTGAAGCGCATCGGTTCCGGCGTATAAGTCCTCGGTCATGATACAATCTTCCTGACAGAAGGGGGAATGGACATGAACATCGGCATTATCGGAGCGGGATTGAGCGGGATTGTCGCAGCACGCGACCTCGCCCGTCACGGTCATACGGTTGAATTGATTGAAAAAAGTCGGAGCGTCGGGGGACGCTTGGCGACGAGACGAATTGGAGACGGCAAAGCCGATCACGGGGCGGTCTATTTCACTGTACGCGGGGAAGTACTCAAACAAGATGTCGCCGACTGGCAGACGAGAGGTTGGGTCAACGTGTGGTACGCCGATCCGTATCCGCGCTACGTCGCCGTTGATGGGATGAACGCCTTGGCCAAACGGTTGGCTGACGGGTTGACCGTCCAGTTGAACGAGCGGGCCGAGACGACCACGACCCGAGACGGTCAGGTCCGCGTCCAGACGGATATGACGACGCGACAGTATGACCGTCTCCTCATCACGTCGCCGCTCCCGCAGACGCTCGACTTGCTCGCGGATTTTCCAGTCGATGCGGCTTTACGTGAATTGACGTATGCCCCGACGTTCGTCGGTTTGTTCGAGTTCGGGAGCGAGGCGCCCATCGGTCCGGACGGGCTGCTCGATACAGGTTTGACGCCGGGTTTGCTGAAAATCATCAACAACCGCCAAAAAGGCATCTCGGCGACCGAACTCGTCAGCGTCTATATGGACGAGTCGTGGAGCGAGAAGTGGTATGAACGGGCGGACGAAGACACGCTTCGTGAGATTGAGCGTCTGTTGCAAACGGTGACGGGGTCGGCCGTGATTCAATCGAGACAGTTGAAACGATGGCGCTATGCGCAGGCGACCGACGTCTGGCATGAGCCGTACTATCAAGTGAACGACCACATCTATTTGGCCGGTGACGTCTTCCTCGAGCCGGACGACGCCTCAGGTCGAACGCGATTTGAGAGTGCATACATCTCAGGACTCCGCGTTGCGGAAGCGATGCGCTAAACCTTCTTCGGAAGGTTTTTTTCATGACTGTGCCGAATAATCAGACATACGAATTGGAGAGGGGAATCAGACATGGGCATGGTTGGCGCATACATGCGGGTATCGAGCGAAGAGTTGACAGAACTGCTTCAAGAGCCGGATCGCTTCGAAGAACTGTTGGAAGACGAAGAACGGCAGACCGATATCGATAAGGCGTGGCATGGCCTTTATTTTTTATTGACCGGGGAGACCGATTTGGACGAGATTGACCGTCATTCGCTCGGGAAGGCAGTCTTCGGTGGCGATGTGATCGACGACGAGACGGGCATCGCCTATTTGACACCGGGAGAGGTGGAGGACTTGTCGACCCGGCTTCAGTACATCGAGCTGGATGCGCTAGAAGCGCGTTACGATGTCACGACGATGAACGAGCAGGAACTGTACCCGTTTGAACGCGAGTGGGGACTCGAGGAAAAAGAGTACTTATTGGACCAGTTCGATGAGTTGAAACGTGTCTTCGCCCAGGCGTCGAGACAGCGGGAGGCGCTCGTCACATGGATCGGGTAAGCGTAAAGGCGTTACGCCTTCAAGATGAGGCGTTGCTGTACGCGTTCGAACGTGCGAATCGCACACATTTCGAACGCTCGGTCCCGAGCCGAGGCGACGCCTACTATGAGCCGAAATCGTTCCATCAGGCGTTGCAGCAACTATTGAGCGAGCAGACGAATGGGGACGGATGCTATTATTTGATGTGGTGTGATGACACAATCGTCGGGCGTCTGAACGTCCATCACACCGATGCCAACACCGGCGAGGTCGGGTACCGGGTCGGAGCGGAGCATGAGGGACGCGGGTACGCGACGGCGGCCCTGCGCCAATTTCTGACGTTCGAGTTGCCTGGATTCAAACGATTGAGAGCCGAGACGACGAGCGACAACGTGGCGTCCCAGCGCGTATTAGTGCGTGCCGGCTTTAGACGTGATGGCGAGGCGCGACAGCTGGAATGGGCAGGACAAACGCTGACGTTTTATGAATATGTATATCAATTTGACCGATGAAGGAGCGACTTCATCGGTCTTTTTAGTTGACCACCTTTAGTTTAGGGCATAAACTATATTTATCTAGTTTAGGGGGTAAACCAAAAATGAAAGAATTGATGCGGGAAGCCGTCCAGTTATTCGAGGAGGTCATGTTCCAAGGTGCGGAGCATGTCATCGAGGCGATGGACGGGGACGTCTGGCGCGACTATTCGCGGGAACAACTGCAGTTGCTCAAGTTGCTCGAACAGTTCGGACCGATTCAAGCCGGCCAATTGGCCCAAAAACAAGGGGTTCATAAGAGCGCCGTCTCCAACCGTTTAAAAAAGCTCGTCGACAAAGACCTCGTCGTCAGTCGACGCGGGCATGATCAGCGTGAACGGTTGATTGAATTGACGGAAGCCGGTCACCGTGTCGTCGAAGAAGCGGATGCGGCCGTTTACCGTTACGTCGAATCGTTACTCGACGGCAACATCGAAGAGACAGAAATCGAACAGTTCGTCCGGACGTTCCGGAAAATCAAACAGCTGCTTCGAATTGGGGAGGAATAACACGTGCATAAAATCATCCAATGGCGCTGGGGTATCTTGATCGGTCTCATCGTCTTGACGGCCGCCTTATTTGTGGCGGCCCCGAACTTGACGAAGCAGGCCGAACAAGCCGGTAGCTTCCAATTGTCAGACGATATGGACTCGCAGC
This sequence comes from Exiguobacterium sp. J17977, assembly GCF_018616375.1. GTDB lineage: Bacteria > Bacillota > Bacilli > Exiguobacteriales > Exiguobacteriaceae > Exiguobacterium > Exiguobacterium mexicanum. The sequence goes on from NZ_JAEQBB010000007.1 coordinate 14,857, forward strand.
GGGCGCAGGACATCTTGAACGCCGCCGGAAAGAGCGATAAGACGATTTCGCTCGTCTATGAGTTCGAAACGCTCGGTGACGCCGAACGGGCCGATATTTCCCGGGTTATCGCTGAGATAGAACAAACCGACACGGTCGTCAAAGACGTACTCAACCCGTTTGAAAGTGAAGAGACGGAAGCACAGCTCGTTTCGGAGGACGGCCGCATCGTGCTCGTCCCGATCACGGTCGAAGGATCGATGGAAGACATCAACGCTTTCGCGGACGACGTGCGGGCGAACATCCTCCCGGAAGACGAGACGGTCTACATCACCGGTGAGGAAATCATCAACAACGATGTGAACTTGAGTGCGCAGGAAGGCTTGAAGAAGACGGAAATCATCACGGTCGTCCTCATTTTCGGACTGCTCCTACTCGTGTTCCGCTCCATCGTGACGCCGTTCATCCCGCTCATCGCGGTCGGATTCACGTATTTATTGAGCCAATCGTTCGTCGCATTCTTCGTCGATTGGTTTGGTTTCCCGGTCTCGAACTACACGCAGATTTTCCTCGTGGCGATTTTATTCGGGATTGGAACCGACTATTGCATCTTGCTCCTCAGCCGGTATAAAGAAGAGCTCGGCGCGGGTCACGCGATTGAAGATGCCATCGTCAACACGTACAAAACGGCAGGGCGGACAGTCCTCATCAGCGGTCTCGCCGTGTTCGTCGGCTTTGCGGCTATCGGTTTCGCCGATTTCCCAATCTTCAAATCAGCCGTCGCCGTCGCGGTCGGGATTGCCGTGCTCTTACTTATTCTCTTCACGGTCGTGCCGTTCTTTATGGCGACGCTCAAGCATCGTTTGTTCTGGCCCTCGAAAAAGGCGGGCGAACATCACGACAGCCGCCTCTGGGCCGGATTCAGCCGCATCTCGGTCAATCGACCGTTCGTCTCGATTCTCGTCGTCGCGTTGATCACTGTACCGGTGTTGTTCACGTATGACGATGCCCGGTCATTCAATACGGTCGATGAGATTGGTGACGATTATGATTCCGTACGCGGCCTCAACTTGATTTCGGAAGGATTCGGGCAAGGGGAGTCGCTGCCGGTCCAAGTCATTTTAAAACAAGACGGTGCGCTGTCTGAAGCAGAAATCCCATACATCGAGAAATTCTCGAGTGAACTTGAAAACATCGATGGGGTGAGTGGCGTCCGTTCGGTGACGCGTCCGACCGGCGACGTCATCGATGACTTTTACGTGGACACCCAACTTGAGCAAGTGAGCGCCGGATTGACGGAAGCCGAGTCTGGCCTCGGTGACGTCCAGGATGGACTCACGCAAGTACAAACCGGTCTTGACGCCGTCGTCGGGCAACTCCCGTCCGGTTCAACGAACGCCGGTGCCCCGCTCGCGGAAGCGGCAGCGGGACTTGGCCAATTGAACGCGCAGCTCGGTCTGATTGGACAAGGACTCACGGTAACGCAAAATATTCCGGCGACCGTAACGCAGCTCGGGCAAGTGTCGGCCGGTCTCGGTCAAATCGAGGCAGGCATTGACGAGGCAGCTACGGCATTGACGGCACAAGGTGCCCAAGCCGGGGAACTCGGAACGGGTCTCGGCCAACTCGCTACCGGTGTCGGCGAAGCGAACGCAGGGCTCGCTCAAATCGAGACAGGTCTCAATGACGCGGCAGCATTCCTATCAGATGTGAGTAGCTCGGACAGCCTGCGCGATACGGGCGTCTATCTACCGGAAGGGACGCTCACGTCAGATGAGTTCGCCCCAGCTGTCGAGCGCTACGTGTTTGACGACGGGACGGCGACACAGCTCGAGGTCATCCTCGAGATGGACCCATATTCGCCGGAAGCGATTGACACGGTCGAGACCGTGAAAGCGACGATGGACCGGATCGTCACGGATACACCGTTCGCGGAGGCAACGATTGGGTATGCCGGTATCTCTAGCATTAACAGCGACTTGAATGAGACGTCGACGAACGACTTCAATCGGACCGTCGCCATCATGCTCGTGACGCTGTTCATCGTCTTGACGGTATTGTTCCGGTCGATGATCATGCCGCTCTATATGATTGGCTCGCTCTTACTGACGTATTACACGTCAGCGGCCATCACCGAGCTCATCTTCGTCGAAGGACTCGGCTATGACGGCATCAGTTGGGCCGTTCCGTTCTTCGGGTTCGTCATGTTGATTGCCCTTGGCATCGACTATTCGATTTTCCTGCTCGACCGATTCCGCGAGGAGTCGATGAACGGGATGACGGTGCGTGACGCGCTCGTCCATTCGATGACGAAGATGGGGACGGTCATCATGACCGCAGCCGTCATCCTCGCCGGAACGTTCGGGGCGATGATTCCGTCAGGCGTGCTCAGTCTCGTTCAGATTGCGACAATCGTCATCACCGGGCTATTGCTATACGGATTGATTGTGTTGCCACTGCTCATCCCGGCCATCACCGTCTCCTTCGGGGACGGGGTATGGTGGCCGTTCAAACCGAAACAAAAGAAATAATCGCAAGCGGGCGTCTTATCGAGATGCCCGCTTTTGGGATAGATTTGTTTCGTTTAGGGAACAGATGAACGAACAGAAATTTAAAAGGAGGAATCGCGTATGGCCATTACAATCACTGCGATTTTGAAGGCACATCCAGGGAAAGAGGAGGCGTTACGGCAAGCGCTTGACGAGGTCATCCCCCCGTCGAGACAAGAAGCAGGATGTTTGACGTATGTGCTCCATGAGTCAATCGACGCCCCAGGGACGTTCGTATTTTATGAACAATATGAAGACGAGACGGCGCTTGACCATCACATCAACTCACCACATTATCAAGCATACCGAAAGGCAGCAGAGACGCTGCTCGCCGTCCGTGAGGTGTATCGTCTGCGTGAAGTCTGAAAGGAGTCAATCCGATGATTACCCAATCGATTATCCCGTGCATTTGGTTTGAAGGTGACGTCGAGGCGATTGCGGAGTGGTACGTGTCGAAGTTCCCGGATTCGTTCGTCGACTATACGACGAAACTGACGGACACGCCATCAGGTGAGACGACGGTTGTGACCGTCTCACTGGCGGGACAGTTCTTTCAGCTGCTCGGGGCGGGTCCGTTGAAGAAACGCAACCCGTCCATCTCGTACATGGTCACGTTTCCGACGTCGGAAGAAGTGGAGACGCTGTGGAGCGAGCTTATGGAGGGGGCAGAGGTGCTCATGCCGCTCGACACGTATGACTTCAGCGAGCGCTACGGCTGGCTGACAGACAAGTACGGTGTCTCCTGGCAAATCATGCATAGCGGCGGGATGGATATCCAGACGGTGACCCCATGCTTTTTATTCGTCGGGGACGTCTTCGGCCGCGCTGAGGCGGCGATGAACGACTGGATTTCTATCTTCCCGGATTCGTACGTGCTCGAAGACCATATGATTCGTTACGAGGCGACAGACGGTCCCGAGTTGGAAGGGAAGCTCAATTACGCCCGCTTCGTCTTGTCCGGACGCGAGTTCGTCGCCATGGACAGCGCGGAGAATCATCAATTCGCCTTCAATGAGATGCAGTCGCTGATCGCGTTTTGTGAGACACAATCTGAGATTGATGACTACTGGTCCAAACTGTCGGCTGTCCCGGAAGCGGAACAGTGCGGCTGGCTCCAAGACCGGTATGGCGTCTCCTGGCAAATCGTGCCGTGGGAGATGGAAGAGATGTTGATGACCGGTACAAAGGAGCAGTTGGCGCGCGTGACCGAGGCGTTCTTGCCGATGAAGAAAATCGATGTCGCCGTGTTACGAAACGTCTACTGACAAAAACAAGCCGTCCCGATTACTTCGGGGCGGCTTGTTTGTCGTTTGCTGTGAAGTCGGACAGCGCGTCCTTCTCAATCACTGTATCGGATAAGCGAAGCTGTTCGGCGGCCTCGTCAATATACGGTTCACATCCTTGAAGCGGTAACTGATCACCGGTCTCGACCGAATAACACATGCCGCTGCCGACCGACTCCGTCAAGTCCGGGACGAAATAGAGGTCGTCGTAGCGAAAGGAGCCGTTCCGGAACACGGTCAAATTGGGCTCATCATCGAGGAGCGAATTTCCAAGCATGTACGTCGGTGTCATCCCGAGCAAATCGAGGATGGTCGGGGCCAGGTCGACTTGACCGCCGCTCGCCTGCACCGTCTGACCTCGTTCGAGTCCGGCCGGTTTGATGAACAACGGCACGGAGCGGTCAAGCTGGAACAAATCGACCGTGGAGTCGGCATCTGCTTTTACGGCCATCTCGCCACCGGCAACGGTCAACCCGCTGTCGTGGTCGCCGTAAAAGACGACGAGGGTGTTGTCCCACTTCTCGTCTGCTTTTAATTGTTCGACCATGAGACCGACGGCGGTATCGCTGTAGTGGACAGTATGGTAATAGTCCTCGAGGAGCGGGTCGTCGTACCCCGACAAATCCAATCGTTTTTCCTCGTCCGGAATCTCATATGGCGTATGGCTCGTCAACGCGACCATGAAGGAGTAGAACGGCTCGTCCAACGTGTCTAGAAGGTCGACCGATGTCGTCAGGAACTCCTTGTCGCCGACGGCCATGCCGATGACAGGCTCGGCCGGGTAATCGTCTTGATGGAAGAAGTGGTTGTAGCCGATTTGTTCATAGAAGTTGGCGCGGTTCCAAAACTCCTTATCAAACGCATGCATCGCGGCCGTGTCATAACCAGCGCGCCGTAATTGCTCAGGCAAGGCGTCAAACGTATTCGTCGCATACTGCGTGTATACCGAGCCCGATTTGACAGGGTATAGCGAGGCGTTGACGGTAAATTCCGCATCCGACGTCCGGCCCTCGTGTGTCTGATGATAAAAATTTGGAAAGTACAGCATCTCATCGCGAAGCGCATTCAAATTCGGGGTCAGTTCTTGGCCGTTGACGGTCTGGCCGATCACGGACGTTTGGAATGACTCGAGCTGGACGACGATGACGTTCGTGTCGGCTGTAGCCTCGACCGGTTCGGTCACCAACGCTTCGATTTGGTTGTGCTCCCGTTCCGTCAGGTCGTCACCTAGGTTCAGTGCGTCGCGAAGACCACGGAACGTATCGAGCCCGTGATAGCCCCAAAATCCGAGCTGATAATACTCGCGCATGTTCGAAATGGGACTCTTCCGATTGTCTGCTTCCGCATAATGCATGGTGGTCGGAACGGTAAAGACGATGAGTCCGACAAGAAAACCGGCTCCCGCCAAACGGCGGCCAAGGCGTTTCGATTCTGTGACCGGGTGTCGTTTCATATAGACGAGGACGGCGGAATAGATGAGCAAATCCGTGAACAAGATGAAGTCGGGTGCTTGAATCAATGTCAGAAAGCCGCCGCCGACGTCGCCCATCTGGCCGATGTCGGAGAGCAAAGCGACCGACAGCAAGTTGCCGAAATAGCGGTAATACCAGACGTCCGAGATGAGGAGCGTGCTGTGCAGAAATAGCGACGCGAGTAAAATCCAACGGCGTGTCTGCGGTTTGACGAGTAGCGCCCAACTCGTCATCATCAAAATGGTCGCTAGGTTGATGAATAAAAAGCTGACATCGAACGCGCTCGCGGTCAATAAGCTGAAGAGGAACAGCTTGGCGAGGGAAAGCGATAAGTAACTCCAATAATCAAGATATTTCATGAAAGGCCTCCAAACGGTACGGACAAAGTGTGTTCTCTGTCTTGTACCTGTTCGAAGACGGCGAAAAACATGAGGGTGTGCGAATCCAATAAAAAAAGTGAGGCGCGTGGCCTCACTTGATGACAAACGTGTCCCGGAGCTCGATAATCGTGCCTTCCGGGGCTTTCAGTTTACTTAAGTGCCCATCGACGACGAAGTAGATGTTCCCGCCGTGTTTCGGTAAGAACGTCACACCGAGGTCTTCGAGGCGCCGCACTTCGGTTTCGAGATCATCGACGTACAAAGCGAAGTGGACCGGACCGGCCACATGCTTCGAATACGGTGACAACGTCTCATCGACTTTCGCCGTCTGGAGCTCGATGTAAAAGTCGCCAAGTTTGAGCCAGCTGTTGTAAGCGCGCGTATGAAAGTCGGGCGACTCCTGAACGAGCTCGAAGCCGAGCGCCTCATAAAATCGTTTGGACGCCTCATAGTCGGGCGTCTGGATGCAAAGATGGTGGATTTGTTTCATTGTGTCACTCCTTTGCTTCATTTTACTGAATCGACGTCCGGAACGAAACTTTTCTTTACGTGAGACGTATCGAACATCGAGGAGGGAATAATGATGAAGATGCAATTCGAATTGATGGAAGAAGATAATGACAAAACCTTGCCGAAACACAGGCAGGACATGGAAGGGGTGCGCCGATGACTAACGATACGCTGACGATTCAACTTGTCGATGACACGAACCGGGAGGCTGTTGTTGCCTTGACCGTCGCCTCTGATCAAGCCCGATTTATTGAAACGAACACCGAATCGCTCCGCGAGATGGAAACCGATCTTAAATACGCGTGGGAGTGCTATGCGCTTTGTCGCGATGCGCATCCCGTCGGCTTCATGATGATTGGGGCCGAGAATAAAGAGGAACGTTACGTCTGGATCGACCGATTTATGATTGATGTGACAGAACAAGGGAAAGGCATCGGTTCAACATGTTTACAACTTGCGATTCAGTGGATGCAAGAACGCTTTGATGTTGATGACATCGTCCTCAGTCTGCATCCGACGAATGAACCAGCGAAGCGGTTCTATGCGAAGGTTGGATTTGTCGACAGCGGCCTGATTGATGAATGGAACGGAGAAGAAATTTGGGTGTATCACGTCAAACAGGGACAGCCGTCATAAGTCGGCCGTCCCTGTGTTTGTGGACGTTGTGTGTTGGGCAGCATTGCCCGCCATAAAAAAGAGGATAATCGCGGCCACTCCGAAAATCGAGATGAACACGTTTTGAAGCAGCACATCGACGATCAACGGCTCGCTCGGGAACGTACCCGTCGCGACTTGAGCATTCCAGCGGGTGAATGTGGCAATCCGTTCGAGCGTATACAACAGACCAGACATAAATAGGCAAGCGGTGGCAGCCAGTAATCGCGTCAATCGATTCAAGAAATGACCTCCTAATATTTGATATCCTGATTTTACCATTTACTATCGGTAGGAGGGAAGGACTTATCGCTTCACCGTGAGCGGTCGCAATTGCTTGACCCGAGCCAACACGATCCAGCCGAGCACGGCCCCGGTCACACTCGAGGCGAGGAAGGCCGGGAAGAAGAATAGTGCGCCGAACTCCGTCCCCATCAATAACTTGGCGTATGGAACGGCGACGAGCGAGGCGATGATTCCCGTCCCGATGACTTCACCGAAGGCGGCGAAGGCGACACGGTTCGTTCTCATATAAAAGATACCGGCGAGCAGTGCGCCAATCATGCCACCCGGGAACGCGAGGAGCGACCCGGTGCCGGTCATGACGCGGACGAGTCCGGTCACGAACGCGACGAGAACGGCTCCAATCGGGCCGACGGTGACGGCGGCGATAACGTTCACCATATGCTGAATCGGATAAGCACGGGCGACACCGGTCGGAATCGAGATGAACAGGGAACCGATGACGGCGATGGCGACGAGCATCGCCATCCAAGTGAGTTGTTGAATGCGCATGAATAAGTCTCCTTTCAAAATGAAAACGCCACTTCTCCAAGTGGAAAAGTGGCGTGGAAAGACAGACGAATCCCACACCACTTCCCTACGCTGGTATGAGCCAGATCAGGTTCGAAGGGTCCGGCGTATGCCGTCTCAGCCCGAAGGCTCCCCTAGTGGTCGTTTATTAACATGAGTATAGCATATCGTCATTGGACGCGGTCGAGCTTTCGCGGTCGGAACGTGACATAGATGATGCCGACGAACAGGCCGTACAACAAAAGGGAGAAGACGAGATTGATTAACCATGGGAGTGTCCCCATGAACACGGCGACGGAAGCGTTTTGAAACCAGACGAGCGCGAGCGACAGCCCGATGAAGCTGATGACAAGCGTTGTCCAAAAGCCGATGTCCCGGCGCTTGAACAGACGCCAGACGAGCAGCCCGATGAGGACACTGACGACGGCCGTCGCCCCTAAATACATATACAAGATGGCATCGACCGGGTATGAGTAATACACAACGTCCATATCGTTTCCTCCTAGGAGATGATGAAAGAAAGGGTGAACAGGATGAGACAGGCAATCCCATGGCGTGACCGAGCGTTTCGTGAACGGTTCGATCGATGGATTGACGCAAACGTGCCGAGTGCGACGTGGCACGTGATCAAGGACACCGATTTGACGTATTTGGTTGTTGGCCAGGTCGACGCAGAACGTTACTTCGCCAAAGCGGTGACCGACATCAGCCGCGGCGAGGCCGGGCTGTCGGCGTTTCTTGCCGAGCGGCATCCGGGTGTCGTCCCTGACGTCATCGCCATCGATTCAGCCCGGAATTGGTTGCTCATGCGCGACATCGGCGGAGTGGCGTTACGTGAACGGCCGGACGTGAGTCGATATGAAACCGCGTTGCGCCAATACGCACAGTTGCAGCGGCAGGAGATCGACCAAATCGAGACCTATTTGTCTTACGGCCTCCCGGACCGGCGACCGGCCAAGTTGAAGGATGAAATTCAAACGTATCTGCCTGAGCTCTGTGCCGGGCTCGAGCCATACCAAGCCGAGGCCATACTTGTGCTTGAAGACGAACTGATTGCCATGTGTGACGAGCTGGCGACCGGGATGCCGATGAGCCTCGAGCACGGTGATTTGCACGGTGGCAATATCTTCTGGCGGGAACGGACGAACGATTTGTGTATCCTCGACTGGGGCGACGCGACGGTCACGCATCCGTTTTTCAGCGTGCGCGTGTTCTGGAACGCGTTGTACGATCTATTGCCGGAAGAGGACGAGGTCGCCTGGTATGAACAGATTCAAACGATGCGCGCGGTTTACTTAGAAGCGTGGAGCGGCGTCGCGTCCGACGACGTGCTTTGGCGTCACCTGTTGATTGCCGAAGAGCTCGGTTGCGTCTACCGGGCCTTGTCGTGGCACCTATACGTGACAAAATATCGGCACGATGTAGCTGAGTCGAGCGATAAGCCGGCGCAATGGCTCAACTTGTTACTCGAGTACCGGGACTTGAAACGAAGTGTCCGATAAGTCATTCATACTTCTGAAGTAAGGTTTCGTAATCCGTCTCGTTCCAAAACAGCGGGGCAATCGACTCCGGCCCTTTGAAGATTTCACCGTCTTGGTCGTAGACGATGGCGTAACCGCCCTCGACTTCAAAGACGATTAAATCGGCCTTCACTTCCTTGACCCCGTTCCCAGCGATGATGATATCTTCGAGCGGGTCGCGCGCCACTTGTACGCCCCATTCGTCGAGCTCGACGATGAGCGCGGACGTATAGGCGTGGCGGTTATAAAGCGCCTGGAACTCGTCTTGTGTCAAGACGACGTCCGTCGGCGGGGCACTCGTTCCGTATTTTCGTTTCTCAATCTCTTCGACGAATTGAAGGAACGACGCTTCTTGCCAAAACAGCGGCGCGACCGACTCGGGACCGTTGGCGATGTCTCCATTTTCACTCTCATAGACGGTAGCGTACGTGCCGTCGTCGAGTTTGAACGGATGGATATCGGCGTATGTATGATGGATGCCGTCGCCGGCGATGACGACGTGCTCGAACGTCTCGCGGAACGGGGTGATTCCATCGTTCTCGAGGGCCTTCAAGAGCGGCGGGACTTTTTCGTATTGGTCGAACACGTCCTTGAAGTCTTCGCGCGTCCATGTGGTGATTTCTTCGGGCGATGGCTCGTTTGTATCAGCCGGGACGATTGGTTTCTCGACTGGATCCGTGCATCCGGTAAGCAAGAACACACTGAATCCGAGCAAGCCTAGGCGTTTCATTAATCAAACCTCCTAAGAAAGTTACATTTTTTCCCTATTATCAATGAGCGTAGCACGTTTACGTCTTTGTGAGAACCTGGGTACTTTCTCGTTCAGGGGTGTCGCTGTAAGTAGCGGTCGAGTGCCTCGTGAAACCTTTGTTGCTGCTCGACCGGGATGTCATGCTCGGATGCGGCCCCATAGCGAATCAGATGATAGAGCGAGGCGTCGATGTCCGTCAGTTCGATGCGCTCGAACCAGTCGATGAGCGTCTCATTCGTCCGAAGCTTTAGCTCAGGGGCGAGCGAGGCGTTGAACGTGATCAGCCAATCTCTCAGTTCGATATTCGTGAGCAGCGGGAACGTCTGTGCCTCGATCGAGGCGTCCGCGTTGAGAGACAGTGGCGCAAAGGTATTCTGTCTAGTAGAGAATACGAATCCTTTTCCCCGTCGACGACGCAGCCATCGACGCACGCCATAGACGGTCAACCCGATGGCGGCAAGGAAGGCGAACAATGTGCCGAGTCCGCCGGGGGCATCACCATTCCCGCTACCAAATTTGAATTTGAGCATGTCTTGCTTCTCTTGCCGTTCTCCAGCTTTTCCAGGCTCATCGGTCGAACCTAAATCAATACCATCTTTTGGTGGAGGATTCTCATCTTCTTCTCTGCCCATCTCGGTCACGCTAACTGGAGACGAGGTGTTAATCGTTTGAAACCAACTGAACGTCTCCTTACTGACGAAGACGAACGTCACGACGAGACAAGCTGTCACAATCAAGAACCCGATAAATCGAGACGACCACTTCATATTTCCCCTCCTAACCGGAATATTCAGACTATTCATTGTCTATATTACCATAAACAGGTAAAATTCGAATAAGACATCTACCAACGGAGGGGAACGAAATGGGAATCGAAGCAGTCATTAAACAGTTGAATGAAGTGTACTTAGGAAAAGAGGAGGTCGTCCGGCTCTGCTGCACGGCGCTTCTCGCCGAAGGGCACATCTTGCTTGAGGACGTTCCGGGCACGGGGAAGACGTTGCTCGCCAAAGCGATTGCCGGCAGTTTTGACGGATCATTCTCGCGCATCCAATTCACTGCCGACTTGCTCCCGTCCGACGTCATCGGGACCGACTACTTCAATATGCAGACGCAAGGCTTTGACCATCGGCAAGGTCCGATTTTCGCGAACATCGTCCTGATTGATGAAATCAACCGGGCCGTCCCGCGCACCCAGTCCGCGCTGCTCGAAGCGATGGAGGAACGACAAGTCTCGATCGGCGGGAAGACTTATCCGATGCCGAAACCGTTTTTCGTCATCGCGACGCAGAACCCGATTGAATCGGCCGGGACGTTCCCGCTCCCGGACGCGCAACTCGACCGGTTCCTCATCTCGATTCCGGTCGGCTATCCGGACGCCGCCGAAGAGCGGGAGCTGTTGCTGCAAGTATTGACCGAGACGCGCAAACACATTGAAGCCGTGACGTCACTCGCCTCCCTGCAAGAAGCACAAGCCGAGACGAGACAAGTCGCGATTCAAGACGATGTGCTCGATTATATGCTCGGTCTCGTCCATGCGACCCGGGCGCATTCGTCTGTCGAGGTCGGGGTCAGCCCGCGCGGCGCGATTGCGTTGCTCCGCGCGTGTCAAAGCTATGCCTATTTGGCCGGCCGACTATATGTCATCCCGGAAGACGTTAAAGCCGTGGCGCCGTACGTGCTTGCCCATCGCATCAGCTTGACGCTCGAAGGCGGCATCAAGTCGACCAAAGCGAACGTCATCGCCCACATTTTAGACACCGTGCCCGTTCCGGTCGAGGGCTGACAATGATTCTGTCCACGCACGCTTGGTTGCAGCGCCGGCTCCTCCCTATATATCTCGTGAGCGGAGCCATACTCGTGTTCTTCCCGTACGTATACGGATTCGGTTACATATGCTTCATTGTAGCGAGTGCGATTTGGATGCTCGAGCGGACGCGGCAACAACTTGAGCGGCACATCGATCTCCGGTTCACGCAATACGAAGAATTGCTGTTTGTTGGAGATGAGAGCCGGCTCGTGTTGGTGGTTGATGGGGTTGACGAGTTGGACCGGCTCGGACTGCCGCTACGGATTCGCTTGAAAGCGAGCTCAGGAATCAGCTTTCCGGCGCATGAGCGCCTTCCGAACGTGCTCGACTATGTGGTCGATGTCAGTCGGGCTCGGCATGAATTGGTCGTGCGCGCTGAGTATCGCGGACCAGCCACGTTCGAGGAATGCGTCATCGCCGTCACGCTCCCGTTCCGACTCGGGACGTATTTATATGAACGACCAGTCGATACAGAGTGGACCGTCCTTCCGTCGCTGCTGTTGCATCCACCGGTCGGGACGAAACGGTTAGCGCTCGGGGACCGGCCGCTCTTGGCGTCACCGCTCCGAAATCCGTTGCAACTAATCGGGGCGAAACCGTATGAAGGGGAACCGGTGAAGGAAATCGATTGGTATGCGACGGCGAAACTCGGACGCCTGCAGTCGAAAGTGTTTCAACAGACGACGCTCGATACGTTCACGTTCGCCTTGGATTTGAATGGTCCGTCTGGTTATACGCTCCATCACGACTTCGAATCGCTCATCAGCCAAACCGCCTTCGTCACGTCACGCCTGTTAAAAGAGGACTGCAAAATCGAATTGTTCTTGAATCGATTCAATGAGGATGGGACGATGCTCCACGTCCCGCTTCAGGAAGGGGAGCGCGGCATGCGATTCATCTTGCTGCAGTTGGCGACCATCCACCCCGGCAATCACTTCATCTCGACCGATGCCTTTACCCGGATGGTCGAGCGAAAACGATTAAAGCAAAGCCACCTCGTCTCGTTCAATCAACACAATCTGTACGATTGAACAGGGGAATGTCGGATTTTGGCGAACTCTTTACGTATGAATTGGGTCAAAAGGAGAGAGACATATGCCAAAACGGAAATTTGCCAATCGTCGAGACTGGGAACGCATCTTACAACATCGCTACGCGCAAATGGAGGTCCATGATGACCGTTTCTCCGGGACCGTCGCCTTGTTTCAAATCGACGCGGTCCGCGCCCCTCAATATAAGATGCACAAAGGAGAAGAGTTCATCGTCGCCGATGCCGGTTACGGCTGGCTCCAATATTTCCCGGACGACGAGCCGTTCGGTGTGACCGTCATGTTTAATGAGGAAGGGCAAATCGTTCAATGGTACATCGATATCGTCGAAGCGATCGGATATGAGGATGGAATCCCGTATATGGACGACTTGTTGCTCGACATCCTCATCTTCCCGAACGGGGACGTCGTCCGTAAAGACGAGGACGAGTTCGAGGAAGCGACGGAGGCCGGAGAACTGACGCCGGAGCTCGTCGAACAGGGCTGGCGTGACTTCCATGCGACGCTCGACCGGATTGAACGTCGGGACTTCGTCTACTTCGACTTGGCGAACGGACATTACACCGAGTTGAAGCAAAAGCTGTAAAGCGTTTGCTCCCTTTGGTACAGTGAAAGAAAAAACAGGGGGACGCATTATGAAAATCATCAATACCGAGACGTGGTCGCGCAAGAAGCACTACGAATTCTTCAAGGCGTTCGACGCTCCGCATTTCAACGTGACGGCGAGCGTCGATGTGACGAAGTTACATACACACGCCAAACGGACCGGCCAGTCGTTCTTCAAACTGTTCTTGTACGGTGCCGTCAAGACGGCGAATGCCGTGCCTGAGCTTCGCTATCGGATTCGCGGGGACGAGGTCATCGAGCACGACGTCGTGCATCCGTCGTTCACCGTCATGATGGATGATGACGTCTTCAACTTTTGCACGGCGACGTATAAAGAGGCGTTTCCAGACTTTCTTGAAGAAGTGACGGATCGGATGAGCGGGGCAAAACAAGAAGTGGCCGTTGGTGACGATGAGCCGGACAGCCTGCTTTATATCACGAGCGTGCCTTGGGTCACGTTCACGAGCATCAGTCATCCGACGAACGACCAGCAACACGATACCGTGCCGCGCATCGCCTGGGGGAAATTCACCGCAACCGGCGACCGGATGACGATGCCGCTCTCGGTCCAAGCCCACCATGCCCTCGTCGATGGCGTCCATGTCGGCCGCTATTACGAGTTGTTGCAAGCGTGGCTCGATGACTTGAGCGACTTGGAAGTCCAAACCCCAGTAGAGGAAGGACTCGACGAGGCGATTCGTCTCCGTGAGAACGGTGAGCTCGAACGGGCGAAGCAGCTGTTGCTCATGTTACTCCGTCAAGACGAGAAGAATCCGCGCCTGCACGCCCATTGCGCCTGGTGTTATGACTCGCTCGGGGAAGAGCGTCAGGCCGTCCCGCATTACGAACGGGCAATCCGGCTCGGACTCGCCGGAGACGAGCTCCGTGAGACGTATATCGGACTCGGCAGCACGTATCGGGCGCTCGGCCGCTACGAGGATGCCGAGGCGTTGTTCGCCAAAGCGATTGAACAGTTCCCCGACATCGGGGCGCTCAAAGCGTTCCAAGCGATGACCGATTACAATCTCGGGCGTCACAAGGAAGCGATTGGCACGTTGCTCGAGCTGCTCGCCAGCCCGGAGCCAGATGACAGCATCAAACGGTATCGTCGCGCCATCGCGTTCTATGCGCGCAATCTTGACGAGACGTACGACTAAGGAGAACCGAATGATCACAGTGCAACCAATCACAGACCAAAACTGGTATACGTGCTGTCAGCTCACACTGACTGACGCACAACAAACGTATATGGAGCCGAACGCGATCTCATTGCTGCAAGCGGTGTACGAACCGACGCTCGAGGCCCGCGCCATTTATGAGGACGAGACGATGGTCGGTTTCCTCATGTACAACACCGCACTCGAGGAGTTGGACGCACGCTGGGTGTATCGCATCATGGTCGATCACGCGCACCAAGGGAAAGGCATTGGCCGTCAGGCGACCGAACTCATGCTCGAAGAGATGGGGCAGTTCGGTGCCGAACCGATCGTTGTCGGCTACCATCCTGACAATATCGGCGCGCATCGCTTATATGAAAGCTTGGGCTTTGTCGATGAAGGCGATCGCTTCGGGCGGGAGATGGCGGTCATTCGCCGTGCATGACAAGACGAGGCAACTCGTCTTTTTTTAAAGACAAATTGATTGACCCATCAAAGTTACCGTGTTATATTTATCTCGAATTAAAGATAATGAAATTTAAAGTATAGTTTTCTCTCGGCAGAGGAGGGGAACACATGGAAGAACGACAAACGTTGAAAGCCATCACGGTGTTGCTTCGAGCCTCGCAATCGATTCAAGACGTGGTCAAGCATGAAGTCGCCGAGTACGGGCTGAATCCGACCGAGTTCTCGGTCCTGGAATTGCTGTACCATAAAGGCGACCAACCGATTCAAACGATCGGCAAAAAGGTGTTATTGACGAGTGGGAGCATGACGTACATCATCGACCGGCTCGAAGCGAAAGGCTATTTGATCCGCAAAGCCTGTCCGAGCGATCGGCGCGTCACGTATGCGGCGCTGACTGAAGAAGGGCAGGCACTTATGTCATGCATCTTTCCAGCCCATGAACGACGAATGGACGAGCTGTTCGACGGACTCGATTTAGCAGACACGATTACTCAATTGAAGACGGTCGGCAAACGCGCCGAGGCGTCAAAAAAATTTAATTAATTATCTCGAAATCAAGATTTTAAGGAGCGATTATGATGAACCATGTAAAAGGCATTCACCACGTGACGGCGATTACGAGCAGCGCCGAGAAGAACTACGACTTCTTTACGAACATCCTTGGGATGCGTCTCGTCAAAAAGACGGTCAACCAAGACGACATTCAGACGTACCACTTATTTTTTGCCGACGACAAAGGTAGCGCCGGAACGGATATGACGTTCTTCGATTTCCCAGGCATCCCGAAAGGTGTGCACGGGACGAACGAAATCGCCAAGACGTCGTTCCGCGTCCCGACCGACGAGGCGCTCACGTATTGGGAACGTCGCTTCAACCGCCTCGGCGTGAAGCATGAAGGGATTCAAGAGCAGTTCGGCAAGAAGACGCTCGCGTTCGTCGACTTCGACGAGCAGGCGTACCAGCTCATCTCGGATGAGTTCAACGTCGGCGTCGCCTCAGGCGAACCGTGGCAAAACGGCCCGGTCCCGCTCGAGTACGCCATCACGGGTCTCGGTCCAATCTTTATCCGCATCGCGGACTTTACGTATTTCAAACAAGTGATGGAGCAAGTCATGTTGTTCGAAGAAATCGGACAAGAAGGCGACGCGCATCTCTTTGAAGGAGGTGAGGGTGGAAACGGAGCGCAAGTCGTCGTCATCCATGACGAGACGTCACCAGTCGCGCGCCAAGGGTTCGGAACCGTGCACCACGTCGCTTTCCGTGTCGATGACCGCAGTGTCCTCGATGAATGGACGGCACGATTGCAACAGTTCGGGTTACCGACATCAGGCTATGTCGACCGCTTCTTCTTTGAATCGTCTTACGCACGCGTCGCGCCGCAAATCCTGTTCGAATGGGCAACGGACGGACCAGGGTTCATGGGCGATGAGCCGTATGAGACGATCGGTGAGAAATTGTCACTCCCGCCGTTCTTAGAGCCGAAGCGGGAACAGATTGAAGCGATGGTTCGACCGATTGATACGGTCAGAAGTACAAAAACGTTTGAGAAAGAATATGAGGGAATGAAATGAACTTTTTAAATCGTTTGTTCGGTAAACAAGAAGAACCAACCAACTCACAAGGAGGAACTAACATGTTGAAAATTGGAATCGTACTCGGATCTACTCGTGAAGGACGCGTCAGCCCACAAGTCGGAGAATGGGTGAAAGAACTCGCGAACAAACGCGGTGACGCTAACTATGAAATCATCGATATCGCAGACTACAGCCTTCCGCTTCTCGGCGAACCAGGCGGCGACGCATCAGGTGCTGCGGCATGGTCTGAGAAAATCGCAGAGATGGACGGCTTCGTCTTCATCGTCCAAGAATACAACCACTCAATCACAGGCGCGCTCAAAAATGCTCTCGACTACTTACGCAACGAATGGCATAACAAAGCAGCCGGAATCGTCTCGTACGGTTCAGTCGGTGGCGCACGTGCGACAGAACACTTGCGCGGCGTGTTGAGTGAACTCTTGGTCGCTCACGTCCGTGTCCACCCAGCGCTCTCGCTCTTCACAGACTTCGAGAACGGGACACATTTCGCACCGAAAGACGTTCAAGTTCAATCGGTTAACGATATGCTCGACCAGCTCGTCCCGTGGACAGAAGCGATGCAGACGGTCCGCACGAAAGCGGCAGAAGCTGCAAACAACTAATCGACAAACGATCGCCTAAACGAGGGCGATCGTTTTTTTTGGCGTTTCTTTTCAATGAAGGGGACGTCGTGTATCGTGGGTAAAAGAAGGGAAGAGGAAAAAATACATATGATTGAAGGAGGAATCGTGATGAAATGGATGATTTATGGGGCGAACGGCTATACGGGTGAACTGATTGCCCGCCAAGCGCTGAAACAAGGGATGACACCGGTGCTCGCGGGTCGGCGTGCGGATGCAATCGCCAAGCTCGGGGAGGAGCTCGGATGCGAGACGCGCGTCTTCAACTTGTCGTTTGATAAGGCGACACGTCAATTGGAAGACATCGACCTCGTGTTACATTGCGCCGGCCCGTTCGCTGATACGAGTCGGCCGATGGTCGAGGCGTGTCTCGCCTCGAAGACACATTACTTGGATATTACCGGGGAGATTGAGGTGTTCGAATACATCCACTCGAAAAAACGGGCCAAGCTCGCGCAAGAGGCGGGCGTGTTGCTCTGTTCGGGTGTCGGCTTCGACGTCATTCCGACCGACTGTGTGGCCCGGAAGCTGAAAGAGTTGATGCCGGACGCGACGAATCTCGCACTCGGCTTCTCGGCCGCCGCCGGAATCTCGCGCGGGACGCTGAAGACGGCCATCCGCGGACTCGGCTCGAGCAGTGCCGAACGAAAAGATGGCGAGTTGACACCGTTCCCACTTGGGGCGAAGCGTCGTCACATTGATTTCGGGCGCGGCAAGAAAACGGCCATCGCCATTCCATGGGGCGACGTCTCGACCGCCTATTATACGACGGGCATCCCGAACATTACGACGTGGGTCCCGGTTCCTACGGTTTACGCTTACGGGGCGCGTTTGTTGTCGTGGTTCGGTCCAATCCTCGGCAGCGACGCGGTGCAAGGTAAACTGCTCCGTTATGTCGATGAACATGTGAGCGGACCGAACGAGTCAGAACGGGAACGCTCCTCGACATATGTCTGGGGCGAGGCGACGAATGCCTCAGGACGTAAAGTGATCGTCCGCATCAAGACGGCGAGCACGTATGCCTTCACAGTGTACGGGGCGCTTGAAGTTGTGTCACGACTTGTCGGTTCAGGCCGTGTCATCCCTGGCAGTTTCACACCGGCGATGCTGTTCGGATCACACTTCATCGAAGAGATTGAAGGATCATCCTCGTTTGTCGTCGACGAGGTCCGACTTTGAGTGAGCAGTGGGATTTAGTCGACGGAGAGCGGCGTCCGCTCGGCAAGACGCATGTGCGCGGCGAACAGTTGGCCGCAGACACGTACCATACGGTCATCGAAGTGTTCACGTTTGATGCGGATGGACGCGTGTTGCTCTCGCAACGTCATCCAGACAAGACGTACCCACTCCTTTGGGAAGGAACAGGGGGCTCCATCCTTGCCGGTGAAACGAGCCGAGACGGTGCTGTTCGTGAACTTGGGGAAGAAATCGGTCTCTCGATCGAGCCTGACCAGTTGGAATGGGTGGCGACGTTACGTCGTGAGACATATTTTCTAGATTTGTATCGATATCGAAGTGAGACGCCCCTCGACCTTGAGAGATTGATGCTGCAGACAGACGAAGTCATCGCGGTCCGTCTCGTCGAGTGGTCGGACATGATGGCCATGGCTGATCTCGTCCCATCTGTCCGGGAACGATTGCTTCGCTTTGAATCAGACTTACGCCTTGCCTTGTAACGGAATCACAATCTGTTCGCAATCGAAGTGTGGTAAACTCAGGGGAGATTAGTGGGGAGGGAACGAGATGAGACGCTTAGAACTAGCCAGGCGGATCGAACGCATCAAAGCGGAAGGGACGTCTGCCTATATTCGGCATCGAAAGCAGGCCCCTCCCTATGAAGGTTCGGAATTGATTGTCGAAAACAAGGGCCACGTCTTCCGGATGGGCACGACGAGCTTCGCGGTCGGCTTCGGCTTGAACCGACCGACCAGCTTTTACGATTTGCACCAGATGGAGAAATGGGTACGTGGCAAGAACGTGTCCCGCCTACATATTGAGGTCTGTCCGCTCGCGGACATGTCACTCATCCGGTTGCTCCAAGAGCGAAACTATACGCTCGACCACTTCCTGGACGTGTGGTTGCTCGACGTGAATACGTTCGTGTTTCCAGATATGGAGCATGCGGTCGAACGCGTGCACGCCGATAACGTGAACGAATGGGCCCGGGCCATCGCGGCCGGCTTCGCCGAGACGGGGACGGTCATGCAAGAGACGATTGATACCGCGAAAGGGTTCTATGCGCTCCCCGAAAACGAGGCGTTTCTCGTCCGCGAGGGCGAGACGGCCGTCGCCGGCGGGATTCTAGCCGTCCAGGACGGGATGGGTGAACTGTTTTTGACGAGCACGATTCCGGCTTATCGGGGCAAAGGCTATCAGAAGCAACTCATCTTGGAACGGGTCGCGGCTGCGAAAGCAGCCGGATGCGAGTACGTGACCGTGACGACAAAAGTCGATACGGCCTCGGGGCGGAATATGGAGCGCTTAGGGTTCATTCCGTTTTATCAGAAAGCGGTCATGAAAAGTCCAATCCTCAAATAAACAGGTCGCCCCGCGGGGCGACCTGTTGTCCGTTAAAGTAATGATTCGGCACCGTCGACGTACACCTCGGAGCCGGTGACGTGACTCGACATGTTGCTCGCGAAGAACAATACGACGTCCGCGACTTGTTTGGCCGTGCCTGACTTGCCGGCAAGCGGTTGATTCCCTTCCGGATACTCAATTGGGATGACGACTTCTTCAAGCAAGGCGTCATCGCGGTTTGTCGAGTCATCGATGTTCGTATCGATGGCTCCCGGGCAAATCGAGTTGACGCGAATGCCGAATTGGGCAAGCTCGGCCGCCGCCATTTTGGCGAATCCGGTCTGGCCAGCTTTCGTCGTTGCATAGCCGCTAAACCCAAAGTTTTTGAAGTAACGGTTCCCGTTGATGGACGACGTGATGATGACACTGCCGCCTCGTTCTTTTAAATGAGGAATGGCATGTTTCACCGTCAAGAATGTACCCGTCAAGTTTGTCTCGACGACACCGTTCCAATCTTCGAGCGACAAGTGCTCGATTGGTGTGATGGTACCGTTCCGTCCTGCGTTCGCAAAGACGATATCGACACGGCCGAAGCGTTCAACCGTCTGCTCATACGCTCGTTTCATCTCGTCTTCGTTTCCGACGTCGGCACTGATACCGATGGCCCGCTCTTCTCCAATCAGACTCGCGAGTTGCTCCGCGTCCTCTAAATTCAAATCGACGATGGCGACTTTCGCCCCGGCTTGAACGAACCGGATGACGGTGGCACGTCCGATTCCAGATGCCGCGCCAGTGATGAATGCGACCTTACCCGATAACAATGTATTTGAAATCATTCAATTCGCTCCTTTCAGCTTCCTGTTCTCATATTCCACCGTTCTATGAAACCTAAGCCCGTTTTCTGAAAAAAGGTGAAATGGCTCAATCAGGTTGAACGTGAATCGATACCGCGATTTTTAACTTGGCGTCGCGATCGAGTTCGACCGTGACGATTTGTCCGACACGAAGTTGTTGCACATCGTTCGCGTCCCCGGTCACTTTCGTTCGTTCGTTGATTAAAACCGTATGCAGCGTCAACTCGTCATCTGACAAGTCTTGGGGTCCAATCATCAGCTGTGGGATGTCAATCTGCTCAATCCGTCCTTCGATTTGATGGTCGTCCCATGTGCTGACCCAATAAACAGCAACTAAAAAAAGACCGATAAATGCCAGAGCAAAGATGAGTCGGGTTCTCATGGTGTTCCTCCTCTGTGCGATTCCGGTACGATGGTTTCCAGTAGTTATTTACCCGGATTTCAGGAATTGTATAGGGTCTTTTTTACAGGATTTTGAATTGTTCGTGATGAATAAGACAAGACAATTTGAAGAGCGGAGGGGCTGGGAATGGTGTTAATCGGGATGATTGGGTTAATCGTTTTAAGCTTGGTGGCATTCGGCTGGTGGACAATCGGGTTTCCACGGCGACGGATGTGGGGCGGTGCGTTGCTGCTCGTTGTCGCGTTTCTGTTTTCACCATTGTTGCTCGTCGTGAGCGGTGAACGCTTCGGATTTGATGGTGTCGTCGCGGGACTGGTCGGATTATCTTGTGTCGTCGGGGGCGGGTTCTTCTTTCTCACACTCGGATGGACCGGCCGACCGCAGAAAATCCGCAAGGTACGGACTCTGTCAGAGGACCCTGATTTGTTTTGAACCGGGTTGTCATCCGACTTCTGAAACCCGTACAGTGAAGGCATCGAACTTGATGGAGGAATGACTATGTTGACGAAGAAGCACCCCCCGGCGTTACGTCCGGGAGACACGATTGGCATCATCACGCCGTCGTTCCCGGCACCGGTACGGTTTCCGGAACGATATGCGCGCGGAATCGAACAGTTGAAACGGATGGGATTCATCGTTCGGGAAGGTTCATGTACGTACCGTTCAGAAGGATATCGCTCAGCCTCGATTCGAGAACGGGCCGAAGAGGTCAACGCGTTATTGCGTGACCCGGACGTCAAAGCGATCATCAGCACGATTGGCGGGACGAACTCGAACTCGCTTTTGCCGTATATCGATTATGAGACGTTGCGACGACAGCCGAAAATCATTATGGGTTATAGCGATGTGACAGCCCTTCTCCTCGCTTGTTATACACAGACGGGAGTGACCACGTTTTACGGTCCGGCCATCGTGCCGTCGTTTGGGGAGTACGAGACGATGTTTGCCGACGGAGAACGGTATGTGCGAGAGGTGCTCAGTTTAGAACGGACGCCACCGTATACGCTCGATGTGCCCCGAGAGTGGACCGAAGAGATGATTGATTGGTCGACCCAAGACCGGGAGAAGACGTTTCGTCCGAATGAAGGCTGGCTTACCTTGCGCGACGGGCAGGCCCGTGGCAAGCTGATAGGCGGGAACATGAACACGATGACCGGCTTTTTAAAGTCTGATTATTTTCCTGATGTGACCGGGGCGATTCTCTTTTTAGAAGACTCGTTCAAGACGATGGCGGACGAGGAACGTTCCCTCAGCATGCTCAAGCTCGCCGGGGTGTTCGACGTCATCAGCGGTCTCGTCATCGGGAAGCATGAACATTTCGATGCGGCCGGCGCACCGTTCTCGTTTGAGGACTTGCTGCTCGAAGTGCTCGGAGACGTCGACTTCCCGATTTTGACGAACGTCGATATCGGGCATACGTTCCCGTCCCATGTGTTTCCGATTGGCATCGAGGTCGAACTCGATGCGACGAAGGGGACCATCACCTTTTTAGAGAACGGGGTGACACCATGATTGAGTTCATCACAATCGTCGACCACCGTCGGAAGAAAATCGGCTTGAAATCACGAGCAGACGTCCATCGGGACGGGGATTGGCATGAGACGTTCCACTGCTGGATGACCGATCGCGACCGCCTCCTGTTACAGCTTCGCAGCGACACGAAGGCGGACTTTCCCGCGCTGTTCGATATCACGGCCGCCGGGCACTTGAGCGCCGGGGAGACCGTCCGTGACGGGGTACGCGAGATTCAAGAAGAGTTAGGACTCGAATTGACGCTCGACCAACTGACCCCGCTCGGCGTCTTCGAAGACATCATCGAGACGGATACGTTTTTAGACCGCGAGTTCGCGCACACGTACGTCTATGCGTATGATGGCGAAGCGTTCATGTTGGACGAAACAGAAGTAGCCGATGTCGTCTCGGTCGAGATCACGGCGCTACACGCACTGATTGACGAGACGCGCGCTGAGGTAGAGACGACCTCGGTCATCTCGGGAGAGACGAGGTCGGTGACGAAACAGCATCTCGTTCCACATCCGATGAGTTACTGGAAGCAAGTGCTGGCAGGTGTAAAAGCCGCTCAAGAGGAACGCCATGATTGAAGTCCTATGGCAACTGCTTCACGTCTTACTCGTGGTCGGGGTGGGCGGATTGCTCATTTGGTGTTTTCGTAAGTAAAGAGGGGGAAGAAAGATGGAGGCAGGACAAGACACGATTCCGCTCGCTTTAGAGACGGAACGTCTGTATTTACGGGCACCGCTCGCCGAGACGGATGCGCGGGTCGTCAACGAGTCGATTCGTGGCTCGCATGAAGAGCTGAAGCGATGGCTCCCGTTCGCGCAAGAAGTACCGCTATTGTCAGAGACGGAAGCGAATTTACAACAGGCGCAAAACTTGTACGCAACAGGTGAAAGCTTCCGGTATCTCATCTTTTTACGGGAGACGGGGACGTTTGTGGGGACGGTCAGCCTGTTCGGAATTGATTGGGATGTCCCGAAAGCGGAAATCGGATATTGGCTCGATTCGACGCATACCGGTCGTGGTTATATGACGGAAGCGGTCGAGACGGTCGTCCGCTTCGGTTTCGCCCAGTTCGATTTCAAACGGATCGAGATTCGCTGCGAGTCGACGAACGAAGGCAGTCGCTTGATTCCGGAACGGCTCGGCTTTCAGCTAGAAGGCATACTCCGGAACGAAGACTTGTCCGCCGATGGGATGCGGCTGACGGACACGGCTGTGTATGGTCTGTTACCGGGCGAGCTTATACCGCTAGCGACATGATGTGTTGCGGGCCGATGGGGCCGTCGATTCGACGACCTGTGTCGACGAACCCGACCGCTTGATAGAGGGAAAAGGCGGCCTCGTTCTTCAGATTGACCGATAGCACGACCTCGTGTTTATGAGGAAAGTGCGCTCGTACATAGTTCGGCAACTGATGGAGTGCCGCTTTGGCATGGCCGTTTCCTTGCGCCGAATGGGTGATTGAGAACATCGAGAGCAGCAATGCGTCGTCTGCCTCCGTATATGACGCGACCCGTTCCGTATCGTGGAGCAAAAAGAAACCGACGGGCTCTTCAGCCACTATGACGATGGGATGAATCCCGTCTGCGAGCGGGGACTCGAGATCGATCGGGAGCGTCGTATACTTTTCTTGTTCGAGCGGTAACGTGAATGTGTTCAAGACGGGCCAATGGGCCTCGCGAAGTGGTTCAAGTCTCGTCGTCATGATAAATCCTCCTCCAAAATCAGCTGTCTCCACCAGTATACCGAAATATAAAGTGAAGGGAACGAACGCGTGATGCATCCAGTGATTACTTATGTCCAACATCCACCGCTCCAAGATTTGTATCGAGCCTTCATGGACGGTTTTTCCGATTACATGATTCGCTTTGATATAGATGAAGCTCAGTTCGAGGCCGTCTTCCTCGTCCGCGACCAAAACCAGCCGACGCGTTCCATCGTCGCCTATGCGGACGGGCGGCCCGTCGCCGTCATGTTGAGCGGTGTGGCGCACCTCGATACGGGATGGGTCACTCGTTGCGGCGGCTTGGCCGTTGCCCCCGATTATCGGCATCTCGGCATCGCTTATGAATTGATGCGACAGTTCGATGAACAGGCGACGGGGAAGCGTCTGCTTGAGGTCATTCAAGGGAACGATCCCGCGCTCGCCCTCTATGACCGACTCGGGTACCGTGTCGTCCGAGAGATTATGTACTTTCAATCCGTACCGACCGAGACGAACGCGACACGGGAACCGGCACCGATCCTTGAACTGTTCGATACGTATTATCCGGCAGCGGGGCACACACCGATTTGGCAAGTCGATGTCCGCACGACGCAACAACAGACCGAGCTCGTTCGAGTGAGCGAAGGCGAGACAAGCGGAGCACTGCTCTTCCGGGGCAATTTGTTGCTTGATGTGTTTGGTCGCGACGAGGACGCCGAATGGTTATTGCGTGCGGCCGCGGCTGAAGGACCGATTCGCCTGACGTTGACGTCGGACCGCTCGGCGCTTCTCACGGCAGCACGACAGCTCGGGTTCGTCCAGGACAAAATTGCTCAATTCGAGATGAGTAAACCCGGGGTGGAGACGTGATGCGCGTCCTGTTGCCTGTCCTCATGATTGGTCTGATCGTCGGGAACTTGTTCACGATTCTCGGCCTGACGACGAACCTGCCCTCGGGCCTTGATCGTCTATTTTTGTTCGGCGGACCGGCATTGACCATCCTGGCCGCCGTCAGTATCGTCGTCATCGTCCTGCAACGCAGGCGATGATGCCTGACAGCACATATGAAATTTCAATGAAGTTTATGGATGGGGAGTTCACGGTTTTGATACGTTCGACATACAAATGAAATGCTTCATATATTGAACTTTTCAGGCGTGGATGCTATATTCGCACTTGTAGCTTTTTAATCAAGCTAGCGAATCATCCAATCTGGAGGTTTTATCAATATATGTGGAAACAACTACTCGTCACCGTCGGTACAGGCGTCCTGATCCTATCAGGGACTTCAGCCGTATCCGCGGATCAAATTACCCCGCAAGACCTCGTCAAAACGACGAAATCGCTTCAACAGACCGAACAACGGATTCAAACGTCGAAACAATCGGTCGCCAAAGCCAAGCGTCAAGTCGAAACGATTGATCAGAGTGCGAAAGCAATCGATCAAAAAATCGAGCAGACCAAATCAAAACTCGCGTCATATGAGACGGCCTTGAATCCCGAGACGGCTGACAAGTCTCTGTTCGAACAAGTGTTGTCGAACGTCCTGCCGAGCGCAAAGGCAGAGGCGGCCGAGTCTGAAAAGACGAAGAGTGATTTGCAAGCCAAACAAGCCGAGACGAAACAATCGTTAAAGGCGCTTGAGACGAAACAGGCTGACGTGAAAGCAGAACGACAAAAAGCCCGCTCGGCTCACGTGGCTGCATATAAGCAGCTGAAAGGGCAAGCGGCCCAATTGAAAGACTTGAAGCAACAAACGGCGGCGCTTGCGCCTGACAAGTTTATGATGCCGGCGACAGGACGTCTGTCACAAGGTTACGGACCGGCGAGCGGCCAGTTCGGATATACGTTCCATAACGGGCTCGATATCGCGGCGAACGTCGGCACACCGATTTATGCAGCGGCGGCTGGAACGGTCACGGACGTCAAATCGGGCGGCCCTTATGGGAAGCACGTCTTCATCGAGCATGAAATCGATGGAGAGAAGTGGACGACGGTCTACGCCCATATGCATAAAATCGAAGTGAAGACAGGCCAGACGTTGCTCCAAGGCGAAGGCATTGGCCAAATCGGCAATACGGGCAACTCGTCAGGTCCGCACCTCCATTTCGAAGTGCATCAAGGAGAATACGCTTATTCATCAAGTTCGGCCGGCAACACGGTCAACCCGATGGACGTCGCCGAAGTGCTCGGTGGCGCGTCGCCCATCAAAGCGACATATTGACGCAACGATTCGTTGCGTCATTTTTTTGTGTCTCCCGGCTCGTCTTGGCTCGTCCGCAGTTCAATCAATTTTCGGAACGCCTCATCGCGGTCGAACGTGCTGAACCAGCGGAAGTCGTCGTGGTCGAGAATCCGGTAATGTTGACTGACCATATTCTGTTGAATCCGGTATTTCCCTTGGTGCTCGATCGTCGTCCACCAGACGTGTCCGCCCAACGTTTTCGTCGCCAGGCTCGGGTCGGTATGGGCGACGAGTCGAATGAACTCGATCGGTTGATCCCCAATCAACGAGTGGAGGTAGGGACTTTGATTGAAAAGGGCGCAGATGGCGACCGTCGTCGTCCAGTTGGCGTTCAGACGTCGCTTCTCGATTTGAATCAATGTTTTTTTCGAGATGCCGACAAGCGTACATAGTTCTTCTTGGGATAATCCTTGCTCGGTGCGAATCAGTTTGAGCTTGCTAGAAATCAGTTCAGAAAACGTCTCTTTTGTATGCATACCTGCTCCTAAAGTGTATTTTTACACAGTGTATCATGCGGTATGGAAAGATGGAAGATATCGGATGAAGAAGGCCGCCTCCTCGACCATCAAAAAAACGAAAGGAGATGGACTCCTTTCGTTCGTTCACTGACTGTTGTTATTCACGTGTCGGGTCGTGATTGCCTTCACTATCGGCAATCGTATCCGAACTCCCGAAATCTTCGACTTGGCTGAACGCATCCGTGCTTTGCCCCGGTTCGTCCGTCCCGTCGAGTTGCTTCCGGGCGGCCGTCTCAGACGGGTTGAGCACATCCTCTTCGACCGGACGTTCGCGGTCGGTCAAGTGCTCGTTCTCTTCTTGTTCGCGCGCGTGCTTGATACAGAGTGTCGCCTCAGGGATGATTTCAAGACGGTCCAACTCGATATCTTCGCCGCACACCTCACATTTGCCATACGTCCCGTTCTCGATGGCGAGCAACGCCTTGTCGACGTCGCTCAAGAACTCTTCATCGAGCTCGGTGAGCGCTTGATCGCGCTCGCGTAAGAAGAGTTCTTCTCCTGAGTCGGCCGGGTGGTTATCGTAGTGTGACAATTCCCCTTCGTCATACACTTCTTCCCGATTTTCCATATATCCTTCGGTCTTCGCTTTCTCTTTTAACAGACGTTCCTTAAACGTATCAATCTGCTGTTGTGTCAACATGCGGTCCACTCTCCAGTTCTGATTTCATTAATATTAGCATTTCCCATTTTACGTCGGGACAAACCTTTCGATTGGCAAAGGCGATTTCTAAACGCTTTGGAAAACGGGTATGATAAAAGAGACGGAACGATGATTGTGAAGGAGGGAATGGACCATGAGAAAAGTGGAGGTCGTCCCGTATGATCCGATATGGGAGACGACATTTAAGGAAGAGGCGGCCAAGCTCGAGCACTTGTTTGAAGGGGAAGTCGTCGCCATCCATCACATTGGGAGCACGTCGGTGCCGGGACTCGATGCGAAACCGATTATCGACATCATGCCGGTCGTGCGGGACATCGAGCGGATTGACGATTGGGTCGGGCACATGGAAGCGCTCGGATACCGAAGTTTCGGCGAACATGGGATTCCGAGACGGCGTTTCTTTGCCAAGGGAGAAGACGTGCGGACGGTTCACGTCCATATGTTCGAGGACGGGGATGAAGGCGTGACGCGCCATCTCGCGTTCCGAGATTACTTGATGACGTTCCCGGACGTACGAGACGAGTATGCGGCCCTCAAACAGCAATTGGCGACCCAGCACCCAAAGGATATCGAGAGCTATATCCAAGGGAAACAAGACTGGGTGTCCGCGACCGAGCAAGAGGCGACGATTTGGTATCTGTCCCGCCAACAAGTTTGAAACGTTTTGCCGTTTCATCTCGTAAAGAAAGTTAATCAGTTAAAGGGGGTCATGAGATGAAACGATTTCTCGGGAAATGTATTGAGTATGCGTTTGTCGCACTCGTGTTTGTCGGCTTGTTTTTAGGATTGCGCTACGGGGTCTCGCAGTACGTGGGGAGCGCTGATGAACTCCGTTACTACGGATTAGTTTTCCTCGGCACCGCCTTTCTCGTCTTCCCGGCGTCGCTGTTTGGAGGCTATTTCTTGGCCCGTCCGATTCAACACCGTTTGAACGGGAAAGATTCCACTTATGCAGGCCATACGCTTCGCGGAAATGAAAAACCGCACGGGGTCACGGAAGATCGAAATCATCCGTTTGGCGGAGGCAGCTGATGGTCCGCCTGCAGCGGACCGAGAATGCGGCGTTAATCGCGGCATTGAATCAGCCTATCCATGAACATCATCTTCAGTTGGCGCCGGCTTTCTTTGCGGCGTACGATCACGCCTCGATGGAAGCGGCGTTTTTGGAGATGATGGCGCGAGACGATTATCATTTCTTCACAGCAGAGGTCGATGGGGACACGGTCGGCTACGTCTGTTTTCAAGAGCGGGTAAGTGAGGCGAACGCGTTTCGGCAAGCTGTCCGGACACTCTACGTGCATCAAATTAGCATTAACCCGGAGGCAAAGCGGCGAGGGTATGGACGCTTGGTCATGGAAGAAGTGGAACGCTATGCCGTCGCGCACGGATTCCCATCGATCGAACTGGATTATTGGTCGGTGAACGAAGCGGCGGCAGCGTTTTATAGCCAAATCGGCTTTCAACCGAAGCGACAGTTCGTCATCAAGCATCTCTAAAGTAGAAGATTAGTCTTGGCGTAACATAATGGCGCCACATATGTAATAGAGGAGGATTTGATGGAGACAATCATTTTGATTATCGGGATCGTTGGGACGATTTCGCTCATGCTGTTCATGTCGAATCAATGGATGGGGTATGGCAAAGGCAATATCATCATGACGCTCGATGAGCACTACACAAACTTGAACGAATATGTGCCGGCGATTTTGACGAAGCTGTATGAAGACGGGAAGTCGGCCCATTATCTCGGCGATCGGAAGTTCGAGGTGGACGGGAAACCGTACGTCCTCGTCGAACGCACCGTCCCAATCGGTCGCGTCCCGACCCAGCAGACCGTGCTCATGCCAGACAAAAAATAAGCCACGCCTTCAGGCGCGGCTTATTTTATTTGACGGCCGGAGGACCGAACGCACCGGCATGATAGTCGCGGAACGCCTGGCGAATCTCCTCTTCGGTATTCATGACAAACGGACCGTGGGCGATATAGTCTTCGCGAATCGGCTTGCCCGAATAGACGAGCAGTTTCGCGCGTGATGTCGCTTGAAGGCGGACCACACTCTCGCTGTCGGTCGTCTCGTCATACGTGAGCGTCGCCACGTGAGTCTTCGAGAGCGGTGTCGCCGACGTCCCGACTTTGACGGAGCCGGCGAGGATGTAGACGAACGCGTTATGATTCGTCGGGATGACATGCTCATAGGCGGCCCCGTTTCGCAAGCTCACCTCGCTCATCGTGATGGGTACGAGACTGTCCATCGGTCCGGTCACCCCGGCGATGTCACCCGAATAGACGCGTACATGTCCTCCGTCAATCGGCACGAGTGGTGCCTCTTCGACATATACGTTTTGGTAAGACGTCGTCGTCGTTTTAAGTGCTTTCGGCAAGTTGAGCCATAGTTGAAGCGTATGAATCAAGTCGTCGTCGACGGCCTCCTCGGCATGCCGTGCCGCCCAGCCGGCATTCATATATTGGACGTCACCCGCATCCAAAATCGAATGTCCGCCATGGTTATCGATATGTTCAAGTCGTCCGTCGATCACGTAGGTGATGGTCTGGAAGCCGCGGTGTGGGTGGTCTGAGAACGTCCCACGTTTGAACCAGTCCTCGGCCATCAAGATGAACGGATCGAACTCGTCTTTTCGTTCCGGGGGCAAGACCCAACCTTGCTGCACGTGCGGATATCCGTTTTGTTTATAGGCGACCGGCCAATGGCTGGCGACGTCGCGCTCGAATCGTTTCGTCATCACACTGTCTCCTTTGCACCGTTTGCTGTCATTGTCGCATAGCGAGCCAAGGAGGCTTTCTGATTTTGCCTATACAACGTGCAAAGCCAGACCGGCGTGAGCTGGTCTGGCTTTGAAAGTGAAGTCAGTTGTTTGCTTTTCCGATGGAAAGGTCGTGCCAACGTTCGGCGTCGGCGCGGAGCAATTTGAAATGTGAGCCTGTCTTCGTGTTTGTCAAAATCACATCGTCTTCCGTATAACTGATATCGAACGTTTGGGCGCAAATGCCCTCGAACACCGTCAAATAAGGGGTCGGCGCCGGAGTTCCGGCCGTCGCGACGGCTTTTGAGCGTTCGATAGCTTGGAACACGAACTGGACGGTCTCGGCGTTGGCATGATGTAAGAATGGTGCATCTTTTGCCTCTGTGCCAATCAAAGCCAGTTCATGGGCAACGACGTGACGGCGATGCGCGAACTGTTGCCGCATTTTTGTTTTCAAGCGATCCCCCTGCAATAACGTCTCTTCTTTATAGGTGATGGACACGACTTGTTTAAAAGGCTTGCCATCGCGGACGAAGGAGAAGCTGAACAATGGATAACGTTCGTTCGGCACGAGCTTGTTCGGGAGCGTGCTTGCCTGTCGTGCCCCGAGCACCCGATCGTAGCTAGCGTCCTTTGGTCGCAGGACGTCTTCGTACAACGTTTGATCGGATGACAGGTGAATCCCGTACTGTCGTGCTTCTTGAGACACTTCGGTCCCTAGACCAAGGGACAGGAACGGTTGACGTGACGCTTCGTTGATTGGCAACGTGACGGTCTCACGTGATTCAGGTGATTCGAACGTGAACTCGAATGAGCCGTTGAACGGCATCGTCACATGGACGAGCGTCTGCTCGAACCCGTGTCGTTTCGGATAAGGCTCATTGCCGACCGGTTTTTTCATCTCCTCGGTGAAATGGACCTGTTCGTGCGGTTGCGCGACGCGAAGCTTCGATGTCGCAGAAGAGGAGACAGCCTGGTCGCGGTACGGAACGAGGCTATCCGGCAACGTATCGATTTGTTTCATATAGGTAATGGAATCGGCTTGGCATTGGACATAGGTTTGATTTTCCACTTCAAAAAATGTGGCGGTCGGAAAGACTTCGGTCGAGGCCGTCGTCGTGAGTGGTTGGCTCAATTTGACGGTGCCAATCAAGAGACGCTCTCCGTCAGGTACACGGGAGATGGCGTCCTCCGGGTAACAAGCATCCAGGACGTTCGTCCGGTCGGACTCGGTCATCTCGATTTGTTGACCAGAAGGCAGAGTGGCGCGACCTTGATAGTACTCTGGAGCCGTATGTAAACGAAATGCATGTTCTTCTTCGCATCCGAACAGGACGAACAACATGGCGAGCGTACAAAGAATCAGGTACTTTTTCACGGGGTGCACTCCTTTTAATGATTAACTTTCATCATTTTAGCACCATTTTTTGTGACTTTAGTCTTAGGAAAATTAATGCGATTTTTTTAAAAAAAATCAAAAAACCCGCTCAACTTGAACTGAGCGGGCTTGTTTTACACTTATGGATATGAAATGGAATTTCTTAATCTGACACGTGTCGATTTTTGACGAATTAACGTTGTAATGACGACATTCTCGAAAATACCGAAAATCTTCGAAAATAATGAAGTGGGATTAAAAAGGTTTTATTTGTTTATTTTTACCTTCAATCTACGTCACGACCGCGAGCTGCCTTCAAAATTTCGAACCATTCTTCTCGCGTCAGGTCAATCTGCAGGGCGTCGACGGCAGTCCGAACTCGTTCAATTTTCCCAGAACCGACGATTGGCATGATTTTGGCCGGATGCTTCAAGAGCCATGCGTAGACGACGGCATCGATGCCGTCTGCTTGATGCCGCTCGCTGATTTCCTCTAATTTTTCACGCAACGGTGCGTAAGCGGCCTCGGTGAACAGTTGTCCGCCGGCGAGAGGACTCCACGCCATGAGCGGCATCCGTTTCTCGTGACATAGGTCGACAGTACCATCTTCAAAATGCTTCAGTTGCATCGGCGAGAGCTCGAGCTGGTTCGTCACAAGTTGGAACGGTAAGCGTGATTGCAATAACTGTTGGGTCGCCGGCACGTGGTTCGACACACCGAACGTACGCACTTTTCCGCTTCGTTGCAACGTGATGAACGCCTCAGCTACTTCGTCCGGGTCCATGAGCGGGTCGGGACGGTGAATCAAAAGTGTGTCAATCTGGTCGATGGCGAGCTCTTGTAGCGAGCGCTCGGCTTGACGGATGATATGTTCTTTCGTCGTATCATAATGGTTGATGGATTGGCCAGGGTTGAAAGAGCCTGTCAGCTTGATGCCGGTCTTCGTCACGATCTCGATTTGATCGCGGAGTGATGGCTTGAGACGAAGCGCTTCGCCGAACAATCCTTCACACGTATAACCGCCGTATATATCGGCATGATCGAACGTCGTGATGCCGAGTTCGATACATTGTTCGATGAAAGCGAGGCGTTCCTGCGGGCTCATGTCCCATTCGGCCAAACGCCACATGCCGTGAATGATTCGTGAGAATGATAAGTCTTCTGTCAGTTCAATGCGTTGCATGGTAAATTCCTCCTCATTGTTTGTCGCTTTCATTATAAGGATAAAACAGGGGGGCGTCACTTTTGGGGCGTATTGGAAGGACATTAACCGAGTCAAACTGAAGCGATTTCAGTTATGATGAGACAGAGATGATCAGAAAAAGAGGAGTGACTTATGAATCATTACGAACAATATGCGGACGTCACGTTTGAGCAACAAGGTCAGGAAACGTACGTGACCGCCGCTCATGCCGATCTCGAACTGCACGGGATCGGGCGCAGTGCCGCCGTGTTTCGCATAAAAGACACGCGACTCGTCATCAAAGTGTTCTTTCCAGATTATACGCATATCGCGGCCGAAGAGGCTGTGATTTACCGAACGCTCGAAGGATTGCCTCAATTCCCACGTTTGTATGAAGCGGGTGTGAATTATATCGTCATCGACTACATCGAGGGCAAGACGCTATTCGAATGTTTGACGGAAGGGATTTGGATTGATGCGTCGTATATTCAGCAAGTCGATGCAGCGCTCATCGCGGCACGAAACCTCGGGCTGACGCCGTCGGATGTTCATTTGCGCAATTTGATTTTGACGCCGGAAGGCCGTATTTATTTAATCGACTTGGCCCGCTTCCGCCAAGGACAGCACGTCGATCACCAATGGGAAGACTTGAAGCGGATGTATCGGTTATATCGGCTCCGTTTCATGCCGAAGCGCTATTCAGAGCGTTTGTTGAATGGAGTTGCCTATTTATACCGGACGTTTGTGAACGACCCGAGACACTAGTCGACGGTCGTTTTTCTTTTGAAGATTAGGGAACAAACAGGGTGTGACTGTCACTTCGTTTTGGAAAAGGAGGCTATTTGTATGCATCGGATTTATGCAAATGAATTGGAGACGTTACGTGACTGTGTGGAGACATGTAATTACTGTCTCGAGTCGTGCCTGGAAGAACATGACGTCAAGATGATGGTTGATTGCATCCGGCTCGACCGGGAGTGCGCCGCCATCTGTTCGTTTCTCGCCGAGGCGATGACGAGAGATTCGGCGTTCGTGCCCGAACTCGCCCGGGCTTGTGCCGTCGTCTGTAAGGCATGTGCCCAAGAGTGCGAGAAACATAAGCATGCCCATTGCCAAGAATGTGCGCGCGTCTGTGTCGAGTGCGCCTCGATGTGCGATCGTTTGGCAGCATAATATGAAAAAGTCAGTCAAAACGGCTGACTTTTTTTATGTGGGAGCGAATCGTCACGTGTATTTTGAAATCGAGATAAGTATAATGAAGAAAACGTATGAAAGTGGTGTTCTCATGATTCGCAATTGCCGACGCGACGACCTTCAAGCCGTCCTACATATTTATAATGATGCCATCGTCAACAGTACCGCCGTCTATCACTACGAGCCGGTGACGCTTCAAAATCGAATCGCTTGGTACGAGGAGAAAAAAACATCTGGACTTCCAATCATCGTATGGGAGGAAGGGGACGTCGTGATGGGCTTTGCCACGTTTGGACCGTTTCGCCCGTGGCCGGCCTATCATTATACGGTCGAACACTCGGTGTACGTGCATCCGGGCTACCGCAGCAAAGGCATCGGTAACAAGCTGCTCCGAGAAATCATCCGCATCGGGGAAGAGCGGGATGTGAAGACGATGATCGGTGGCATCGATGCCGCCAATATCGCGAGCGTCAAAGCGCATGAAAAGTTAGGGTTCGTCCATTCCGGCACGATTAAAAAAGCCGGTTACAAATTCGGGAAATGGCTCGACTTATCGTTTTATCAACTCGATTTGAAAGGTCCCGAGGCGCCGCAAGAAGGCTGACCGCTAGCTGTCGATGTTCTGAAAATACGATATACTGGGGACAGTGAATCGAATGGAGGAATCGGCATGACAGAACTACCAAATTGCCCGAAATGTCAATCAACATACGTGTATGAGGACGGGAGCTTGCTCGTCTGTCCGGAATGTGCGTACGAGTGGTCACCGAGCGAGGCGGCCGAGGCAGAAGCGGACGCGCAAATCAAAGACGCGAACGGAAACGTGCTCCAAGACGGGGACACGGTCACGGTCATCAAAGATTTGAAAGTGAAAGGGACGTCGCTCGTCGTCAAACAAGGCACGAAAGTGAAGGGCATCCGTCTCGTCGACGGGGATCATGACATCGACTGCAAGATTGACGGCTTCGGCGCGATGAAGCTCAAATCGGAGTTCGTAAAAAAAATCTAAAAAAAGCGTGTTGATCCGCGAAGGATCAACACGCTTTTTACTGTTCATGAAAAGAATGGTTTGTATTCGCGACGTTCGTGCATGACGGATACCCATTGGAGCGTCGTGAACTCCTCGAGCACCCATTCGCCGTTGAAACGGCCAAGACCAGAATCTTTCTCACCACCGAATGGCAAGTGCGGCTCATCGTTTACCGATTGGTCGTTGACGTGAATCATCCCCGTCTCGACTTGGCGGGCGAACTCGGTCGCGCGATAGATTGAACCGTGGACGGCACCGCTCAGTCCGTACGGGAGTTCGTTCGAGAGTTTCAGCGCCTCGGCGTCGTCTTTGAATGACAGAATGACGGCGACCGGCCCGAAAATCTCATTTTTCGCGAGTGGCATGTCGTTCGTGACACCGCTCACGACGGTCGGTTCGAGCACGTTCCCGTCAGCGTTGCCGCCGATCTGGAGCGTCGCACCGGCGTCGACCGTCTGCTTGATTTGATCGAGAATACGGTCGACTTGATCATGATCGATGAGCGGTCCGACTTGTGTATCCGATTCGTTCGGATTGCCGAACTTCAAGGCGCGAACTCGCTCGACAAATTTTTCGAGGAACGCATCATGAATCGACTCGGCGACGAGAATCCGGTTCGTCGACATACAAATCTGCCCTTGGTGATAGAACTTCGAGTAGACTGCTGATTCAACGGCACGGTCGATGTCGGCGTCGTCTAACACGACGAAGACGTTATTCCCGCCGAGTTCGAGCGCTGTTTTCTTCAACAGGCGTCCGGCCTTCTCGGCGATGCCTTTGCCGACCTCGGTCGAACCAGTGAACGAGATGAGTTTTGGTACCGGGTGCTCGACGATTGCGTCCCCAATCTCCGAACCGCGACCGACGACGACGTTCAAGACGCCTTTCGGAAGGCCTGCTTCTTCAAATAACGAAGCGAACAGGAGACCGCCCGTGACCGGTGTCGCCGTTGCCGGTTTGACGACGACGGTATTGCCCGTCGCGAGCGCGGAGACGATGGAGCGGACCGCGAGGTGGAACGGGAAGTTCCATGGGCTGATGACGCCGATGACGCCGAGTGGTTTCCGGTAGACCCGGTTCTCTTTGTTCGGGACAATCGACGGCTTGATGAGGCCGTCCATGCGGAACGGGAACGTCGCCGCTTCCTTGATGATTGCCATCGATGCTAAAAATTCACCTTCTGCTTTAATGCGCGTGCTTCCCGACTCTTTGACGAGCCACTCGATGATGTCTTCTTTATGTTGTAACGTCACTTCGGCGAACTTCTCAATCAAGGCGCGTCGGTTTTGTGGGAGCATCGTCGCCCATTCGGCTTGTGCTCCTTTGGCGACATCGTACGCTTTATCGAGATCAGATTCGTCGGCCGACCGGATGGAGAATAACGTTTCGTCCGTGAACGGATTGGTGTTATCAATCGATTTGTCGCTCGATCCCTCGACCCACTGGCCATCAATGTACATCTTCGTAAAATCAGTATGCATGTTCAAACACTCCTTTATGTTTTTGCTTCACCTTAAGAAGTATTCACCTGATTTGAAAAATTAAACCTATCGATGCGCAACTAGCTTGTTTTACAAAGTAGTTGCATCTGGTAGTACCTTCCATTACTATTATGTATAACAAGTTAGTTTGATGAAAGTGAGGTCACGCCATGGCGATGAGTCAGATGTTGAAAGGATTGCTCGAAGGGTGCCTGTTGGCCATCATCGATAAAGGAGAGACGTACGGCTATGAGATGTCGGAGAAGTTGCAGGCGTACGGATTCACGATGGTGAGCGAGGGCAGTATCTATCCGGTGTTGTTGCGGATGAAGAAAGACGGCTGGGTCGAGACGATTCAAAAAACACTGCCGTCCGGAGGGCCGAAGCGAAAGTATTACATCTTAACGGAGGCGGGGCAGCAAGAATTGCTCGCCTTCAAACAACGTTGGGCGGAAGTGTCAAGCGGCGTCGACCGCGTACTCGGAGAGGGGAATGAAGATGGAACTTTCAAAAAAGAGTCGTGATTTTTTGGATGACTTGGCGGTATATCTCATGTCGAGCGGGAAATCGGAAGGAGAAGTGCAAGAAGTTGTCGCCGAACTGAAAGATCACCTCGAGGAAGCGGAGCGAGCAGGCAAAAGCGTGGACGATGTCGTCGGCCAAAGTCCGAAAGCCTACATGCAGCATCTCGGCCGTGAGATGGCGTTTGATGGGAAAGGGTTTTTCAAAATCATCGCCATGATTATCCCGAACGTGTTCGCGTACATCATCATCGCCAACTTCATTCAAGGCGAGATGACGTTCTCGACGGTCCAGTTGATTGGCTTCCCGCTCGTCGCCGTCCTGTTCTTGCTGGCCGCCGCACAAGCGTTCCGTAATCTGTCGGTCCGTTCGAAAGCAAACCCATTCAAAAACGGGGCGACGTACATCGCGCTCGCCGCGATGCCGATGACGTTGTTCCTTGGACTGATGGTACTCGACATCTTCGTCGAGACCCCGACGATCGTGTTCGGCCCGACCGGTCAACTCGTGTTGTTCGGACTGGCCGTCGTCACGTTGCTCACCGTCTCGGTATGGACGAAGACGTGGATCAATCTGATTATTCCGCTGCTCTTATTCGGGCCGCAATACGCGTTGGCGCAGACGAGTTTACCGCTCGAGCAACAGTTGATCTTCTCGATGCTGATTCTGTTCGTCGGGATGGGAATCTTCTTGTTCGTCTGGTGGAAAAAGAATCAACAGGGGCAAGCCTGATGCTCGGACGAATCATCTTCATCATCCTGTTGTGTCTGCCGTGGGGCTTTTTCGTGACAGCGGCAGACTTTCTCTGGGGGAATGCGCTCGGGTATGTCGTGATTCCGGTTGTTATGTGGTCGGGTGTGTGGTGGTTTGGTCGGCGTGGGGTGTTCCTATGGCTCGCATGCGGGCTCGTCGTATCTTATTTCATTTCCACGGCGATGGTTTGGCGTGTCGACGGGGCGTGGGATTACTTCTTTAAGCCGTTCAATCAGTTCATCGTTATGAACATCTGGACGATGGTGTTCGCGATTGGTGTTGGCTTGGCGTCCTTTTATCGTTGGGTATTTCGAAAAACACGCGAATCCGCTTAATCTCGGACACGGTTGGGAATAGGCAACTGAACGCCAATAGAGAAAGAAGGGAATTCCGTTGCCAGTCAATCCGACGATTCAATTTTACTTGAACCAGTTTCAAAATCAGCTCCCGGCCGCATATGACCAATTGGATCCGCTCGAATTAAGACGACAAGAAGACGCAATGATGACCCGGTTTCAACATAGAGAGCATGTATATCACGTCGAGGAGCGCTCGATTCCACTTCCGAATCGTTCACTGCCAATCCGCATCTATCGGTCGAGTCGGACGCTTGGCCCGGCCCTCATCTATTATCATGGGGGCGGTTATGTCACGGGAAGTCTCGACACGCATGATGCGATTTGCCGGACGATCGCGAACGAAGCCGATTGTACCGTCATCTCGGTTGGTTACCGACTCGCGCCAGAACATAAATTCCCGACGGCCGTCTACGACAGTTATGAGGCGCTCGTGTGGATCGCGGATCACGCCTCGGAGCTTGAAATTGATGCCGAGCGCATCGCCGTCGGCGGTGACAGCGCCGGGGGGACGCTCGCCACGGTCAGCGCTTTGATGGCCATCGAGCAAGGCCGTCCCCTCGCCATGCATCAGTTGTTATTTTATCCGGTGACGGGGACCGAGGAGAATCTGCCGTTATCGTTAATCGAGTATGCGACCGGCTATTTGCTCGACGAGGCGTTGATTCGTTGGTTCCAACACCAATATTTTCATGACGAGACTGAGTTGACCCACCCATACGCCTCGCCGATTGTGTCGCCACATTTGGCGAAACTGCCGCCGACG
This sequence comes from Exiguobacterium sp. J17977, assembly GCF_018616375.1. Taxonomy (GTDB): domain Bacteria; phylum Bacillota; class Bacilli; order Exiguobacteriales; family Exiguobacteriaceae; genus Exiguobacterium; species Exiguobacterium mexicanum. The sequence goes on from NZ_JAEQBB010000007.1 coordinate 53,926, forward strand.
ACGCTGTTGACGGCCGAGTATGACCCGCTCCGTGATCTCGGACGAGCGTACGCCAACAAGTTAATCAGTCTCGGTGTCCCGGTGACGTATCAAAATTATGGGGGCTTGATTCACGGATTCGTCAACTATTACACGTACGTGCCGGAAGCGCGACGAGCCGTCAAAGAAGCGGCACAGTCGCTCAGACATGCCTTCTATACACAAAAAACTCGCCCCTAAGGCGAGTTTTTCTCATGCTTTCGATAAATAAGGGAAGCGACAACCTTCCGGGAAAAATTGTCCTTCGTTCATGCGAATCATCCATTGGCCGTCGCGGGACGGACGTTGCTCCACACCGTCCAGGTCCGGCGTGAATTTAAAGACGATTTCGGTGATGCCTTCAAATGAGAGCAGGGCCACGACGTCACGCATATCGACAGGCCGCGGCGACAGCACGGCATACAAGTTTAAGCGCGAGCGCTCAATCATATAAATGACATGGACGTCATCGAAACGATACACGTCCTCGTCCATCCCTTGATAGTAATGGAACATCCAAATGTGCATGTCGTCTGTCGTATACAGACGCGGTGAAAACGGGAGTGACTCCAGTTTGAAACGACGCCACTGTTCGGCATCGACGTCGACATGTTCGAGTGGGGAAGCCGATCCCGAGACTGAAACGAATAGCTCCGGTTCGGGTTGGACGGAGAACCCCTGTTGCTCGTAAAACGGTGCAACCCCTTCGTCACAAGCCAAAAAATAAGGTAACCCATCCGTGTCATGCTGCTTGAACAAGTGTTTAAAGATGCGGGTGGCGAGTCCTTGTCCTTGTCGGATCTCGTCCGTCATGACCGTTCCGATTTGATACGCTTCGCGCGCGGTTCCGTCCATCATCACTGTCATTCGGCTCATCCCGACGTTCGAGATGACATTCCGATAGAACGTCAAGGAATAACAGCGATAGTGGTCAGTCCATTCGCCAGCGTTGTACCACTCGCGAAAATCGATGCCGAACGTCTCGTCGGCTAAGTAAAAAAACGATTCGAGTTCTTTGTTCGAATATTCGAGGTTGGTGATTGGTTTTTTTGGCATATGGCTCGCTCCTTTTTTGAACTTCTATGTCTGTTCCTGTACATTAGAGGCAGAGAGGGGTAATACAGATTATGAAACGATATGACGCTATTTTATTCGATGTCGACGACACGTTGTTAGACTTTAAACAGAGCGAGCACGTCGCTTTGGAGCAGTTGCTCGCGGCACATAACGTTCGGATGACCGATGAACTGAAACAACAGTATGTGACAATCAATAACGGATTATGGCGCGCGTTCGAGCGCGGCGAGGTCGGACGGGAAGACGTCTTGATGGGCCGCCACACGCAACTGTTCGACACGCTCGGCATCACCATCGATGCCCATGAAGTTGAACAGCGCTATCGCGATCATTTACACGACGGCGTGCACATCATCGATGGGGCACTCGAGCTCGTGCAAACGCTAAGTGAGCAGTATCCGCTCTATATCGTCACGAACGGTGTGACGGAGACGCAGTTCAAGCGGCTCGAAGCGTCGGGACTGCTCCCTTATTTCAAGGACGTGTTCGTCTCCGACGCGACCGGATCGCAAAAGCCGATGAAACCGTTCTTCGATTACGTGTTCGACCGCGTGCCGAACGTGGCACCGGAACGAGGGCTCATCGTCGGTGACTCGCTGACGGCCGATATCGCCGGCGGACGTATGTATGGGCTCGACACGTGCTGGTACAACCCGCACGAGATTGCGGCGTCGGTCGAGACGACGTATGAGATTCAAGACTTGCACGAGTTGACATCGATTCTATCCGGCTCAGCGGTCGATAAAGTGGGGCGGCAATGATTGCGGCAACGCGTAGAGCGTCTCTGGGAAGAGCGGCAAATCACGAAGCGCGTCGAGTGGCTGCCAACGATAGATGAGGTGATCCCCTTCCGGGCCATGGAAGTCTCCATGACGGAGTGGGAGGTCACCCGATACATAAAAGTACATGCCGATCTCATGGACCGTGCGCTCCAAATACGTGAAGAAGTTTTCGGACACGAACGCGAACGTCGTTCCCGTCAGTGTCGCTTCGAGTTCTTCTTGCAGTTCACGTGTCAATGCGTGTTCGGCCTCTTCACCGATGCCGACGCGGCCGCCCGGTAACGCCCAAAAGTCATCGTTCACGTTCCGATGAACGAGCAAATGACCGTCCTGGACCCAGATACCGGCGACGCGATAATTGAACGTGCCGTGCTCGGTCGGAAATACGATATCCATGTTCATCACTCCATTCCATAAGCTACACCTAGTATACGCCAAGGAGGAAGGTCATGTTTCAATCACATGCAGTCTATGAAGGAGAAGATTTTCGGGATGAGACGCTCCGTGACGTTCAACTCACGCAAACGACGTTCGAGAACTGTCGCTTCACCTATATCGATGCGACCGAGTTCGAGAGCGAGCAGTGCCGTTTCATCAACTGTGACTTCACCGATTCAAAGTGGAACGCCTCACGCCATAGCGGTAGCTCGTTCTTGAACTGTCAGTTCAACGGGGCGAATCTGTTTTTGAGCGAGTTCGACCAGTGCAAGATGACGGGGTCGTCGTTTGAGTCAAGCACGTTTGAAGGGGTCATCGTGCGTGAGGGGGATTGGTCGTTCGTCAATCTGCGTCACGCCCCGCTCCGGAAGATGGATTGGTCCGGTGTCCGGTTGACCGAGGCCGATTTATACGGTGCGGATTTGAAAGAATCACGCTGGACGAACGCTGTCTTGTCCCGCGCCGTCTTGCAGCATGCCGACTGCACTGGTGCCGATTTTGTAGGGGCCGAGATGGATGGGGTCGATTTCTCGGACGTCATCCTGAAGCAAGCGACGATTGACGTGATGCAGGCCGTCCAAATCGCCCGCTCGCTCGGGGCGAACGTCATATGACCAATGAGCAAGTGGTCGAACAATTGACGTCCGTGGCCAAGCAACGGGAAGACGTCCGTGTCCTTATCTTGAACGGGTCGCTCGTCAATCCGAACGTGTCGACGGACCGGTTTCAAGACGTCGATGTCACCTGCTTTGTCGAAGATGTGGACACGTTCATCGAAGATCGCTCATGGATGATGCCGCTCGGGGAAGTGTTGATTATGCAGACGCCAGATGAGGTTCCGGGCAAGGGAAACTACGACCGATTTGCTTTCCTCGTCCAGTTCGCCGCCGGTCATCGCGTCGATTTGACTGTCCGCCCGCTGCGTGACGTGCAAGCGACGATTCAAGCGGATTCACTCAGTCTCGTCCTCATCGATAAAGACGGGATTGCCGGGCGACCGGTCCCGTCTGACGACACGTACCGCATCAAGCCTCCGAGTCGATTCGACTATGAGCAGTGTTGGAACGAGTTTTGGTGGGTGTCGCTTTACGTCGTCAAAGGCATCAAGCGGGGACAGTTGTTATATGCATACGACCATGTGACAATCATGCGGGCGATGCTCCGTCAGATGCTGTCGTGGGAAGTCGGATTCGAGACGGGTTTCACCGTGAACGCCGGGAAGGCCGGTGACGCTCTGGCCCCATATATGGATGCGGCAGAGTGGGACGACTATCTTCATACATTTCCGACAATCGAGACGACTTCTATTGAGGCAGCACATACAGCGTTGGTCGAACAGTTCGAACGCACGAGCAGGCGGGTCGCCGAACGAGCGGGATATTCGTTTCGTGCAGAGGAAGCACGCCGAATTCGTGACGCCTTTTCGACGCTTTGGGGTTCGAACGATTAAGTTTTGGTCGAGTCGGGAAAAGCCCCTCTATAGAAGGGGGAATGACGCTTGAATCCGTATACGACGTTCATCGCGCTCCTAGTAGGGAGTTTACTCTTATTTGTCGGCATCCGGACGAAAAAATGGCCGATTGTTGTCGTGGCCTTATTTCCGCTTGGACTCGTGGCCTTCAACTTATTTTTACTCATTACTGGACGCTAGAAGACTGTTTTCATCAGTCTTCTTTTTTGTATAGTCGATTTTTTGCGAGCGAGATAAACGAGATACGTTTAGATTGTGCCGGGACCGGGCAATCTTCAATAAAATCGATTTACATCCATTTTCTCCCTTCTAAAGAAACAATTAGTATGTTTACGCGTTGCTCACCGTCAAACGGACCAATTCACACCAAGATAGATTTGCTCACCAAGGAGGTGTCCGAGTGCGACGATTGTGGCTTACCGGCTTATTGCTCATCTTCTATTTGGGAGGATGTACGACGCGAGAGCCGTTTGATTTTGATGAGATTCACTCTTATAAGATTTTCTACAACATGCCGACCGAGGCGATTATCGAGGATATGGCGCGCTACGACCTCGTCATCATCGAACCGATTTGGTATACACCGGAACAGATCGAGACGATTCGGTCAAATGGGACGAAAGTGCTCGGGTATATCAACGTGATGGAGGCAGATTCGTGGAATCGAGCGCTGATCGGTCAAATGGACAAGGACGACTACTTTTATCGGGACGGGGAACGGATTTACTTTCCGAAGTGGGACTCGTATTTGACCGATATTAGTTCGGCCGACTTTCGCAAAATTTTAATCCGTGAGATTCAAAAACAAGTCATCAACAAACATCTGGACGGTATTTTCCTTGATACGGTCGGGGACATCGATGACGTCCATTTGGACTATCCAGAAGACTTAGCAGAACAGTTGGCAGGGCTCGAGAAATTCTTACAGGCGATTGAGCGTACGTATCCCGGCGTCCCGGTCGTTCAAAATTGGGGAATCGAGACGCTCGAACGGACGAGTGCCCCGTACGTGGAAGGCTTCATGTGGGAAGGCTTCAACTACACTGAAATCACATCTGATTCGTGGTCGATGGAGATGCTCGACCGGATGAACGTGATTCAAGATGAGTATGGGATTGCCGTCCTCACCGTGTCTGATCAAGAAGAGGCGACGAGTCGTGATTTGGCCGAAGCGAACGGCTTTATCCATTATCATGAACCAACGTATTACAATACGTGGGATTTTTAGGTGTTGATTAGGGTATGGGGAAATAGAAGATGTCGTGATCCGTTACTTAAGTTCGACTGGCTAGTTGCTAAACTGGTCCAGATGAACCAATCGCGAGGAGGGGATTATCATTTTATACGCTCAAGACCGTCCATGGCTAAAATGGGTTGAGATTCTTGTCGTGTTCGCGCTATTGATCGGAGTCGATTTATTCTTTAATCTAGGCACGATTCAAAATGAGTTGAACTTGTTTTATGCGGCCGCCATCTTATTTGCTTTACGATACGGCACCATCTTCGGCTTAATCAGCTTTGGCATTTTGCTCCTCTATAAAGTGTTATACACAGGTTTAATAGGAGGGGATATCTTCCTCTTGTTCTACGATACAAACTCACTTCTTACACTGTTTTATTACTTCGCCATCACTGTCATCGTCGGGTTGTTCAGCACCTCATTTCGAGAGCGTTATGAAATCAGTCAGTTCCGAAATGAAGAACTGAAAGATGAGAACACGTATTTGAAAGAGACCGTCGATTTACTCAACACTTCGCAAACCACACTCCGTCAAAAACTACTTCAGTCCGAATACAGCTTGAACCAATTATATGAACTTGCCGTCTCGCTCGACTTGCCGCACCCGGAACTAATTCGGAGCGAAACGATTCGTCTGTTGAAAAAGACGTTCTTAGCGACCGATGTCGCGATTTATCACGTCGACCGCTCGCAAAAGTCGATGCGCCTCTTGATTCGCCAAACCGAAAAGAAAGAGTTCCCGCAAACAATTTTCCTCGATGAGGCGTCGAGCATGTTCAAACGATTCTTCCAAGTCCAAGAGACGACACTCCGTCAACTCGATGACGAAGATTCGGATCCGATGTTGCTCGCACCAATCGTCGTGGACGGGCAGACGCGTGAAGTCGTCGTCATCAAGCGCTTGCCGCTCCGCAAATTGACGACCGATGACTTGCACGTCTTGAATATCTTGTTCTCTTGGATCGGGACACGCATTCAAAACGCCGAGAACCTGATTCGCAAAGAACAGCACGAGAAGATGCATAAAGGGACCTCGTTTTATAAGAAAGAGGCGTTCACGGAACTTGTCGCCATTCAAGAACAAAAGAAACTTCACCACGGGCAGCCGTATATCGTGCTCGATTATGCGCTCGGCTATGAACCGGTCTCACTTGAGAGTATCGAAGCCATCGTCCACTCGTATTTACGGGAAATCGATGTCGTCGGCTACGATCCGGAAGAAAACAAGCTGTTGTTGTTGCTCCCTGGGACGAGCGAAGAACACCGTCAACGGATTTATGATCGGATCGAAGGGATTTTGATCCAGAAGGGAGTGTGACGGTATGGAGCCGACCGTTCGTCTCGGATTGATTGTGATGTATGTCGTTCACGCCGTGCTCGCCTTCGTCTTGTTAATCGCATTGAAACGAAAGATGAAAGCAGCGGACTATGGGGTCGCGGTGGCGGCCCTCAGTTTCGGTCTGTTCCTCCCGTTCGTGGCTGAACTTGCCGTCTATGCGGTGTATCGTTTGGCCGAACGTTTTGGTCGGAGCGGTTTGATTGAAGACTATGACGACTATATCGACTTCAAAGTCGTCAACTATGAACAGATTCGACATGAAGCGAACAGTAGCACGAATTTGTTGCCGCTCACCGATGCCATCAATTCCAAAGATCCGGCCATCCGGAAACATTCGATTTTGACGCACGTCAATCAGTCAATTGACCAGCAAGGGAAGTATTTGCAGATGGGTCTCGAGAGTACGGACAGTGAGACCGTCCACTATGCGGCGGCGACGATGAACATCTTGATCGATCAGTATGAACAAGAACTGAAGCTGGCGAAACGCGAGTATGACTTAGGAAATCCTGAGACGATTCAACGACTCGCGACGATTTATAAACGGATGATTCATAGCGAACTCATCACCGAGGTCATGTTGAAAGACAAACAGACCGCGTGGCTCGAAGAATTGTTAAAAGTGAAGACGCTCTATCCGCCGGCCCCGTGGATTTACGAGGATTTGAACGAGATTTATGTCACGTTACAACGACCGAAAGAGCAATTGGACATCCTGAAGGAGTATGTCCATCATTTCCCGGAACGAATCGAGGCCCATCTCATGCTCATCAACTTTTATTATGAGCGGGAGCGTTGGAACGAAGTGAAGGCGGTCATGTTTATGATGCAGACCCAGTTCTCGCTCGACGATGTGCCGTATGAGTACCGACTGTTGTTTGAAGAATGGAGTGACACGACATCATGGAAAAACGAACTGTAATCTCATTCTCGCTCTTCATCGTCTTATTTCTAGTCATCGTCGGTGCGATTCAATACTTACGAATTCACTCGCTGCACACACTACTGCCGAACGTCGCCGAGCAACAGGTGAATATCGATCAATTGAAGAGTGAAGCGTCAGCGAAAGCAGGCGAGCACCAGCTTCAAATTTATCTCGTCCGGGATGAAGGTGATTTGGCGGTCGGGACGGCGGACAATCTGCTGCGAGGTTTGCAGTACGCGAAGCTCGAGGTCCGTGAAGTCAGCCCTGGCGCCGTCGGGTCGATTGCACCGTCCCCATACACGATTATCATCTTTACCGGAGAAGATTCATCGAGATGGCCGTTCGTCGCGATGAAGCGTTACGTCGAACAAGGCGGGAACCTTGTGTTCGCGAACCGGTTCAAAAATCCGGCGTGGAACGAGTTGACCGGGATTGAAGAAATCGGGGAATATGTGCCGGATGTATACGGCTTAAACTTTGAAGAGACGATTTTTCCGGGTTATGTCGATTTGAACCCCCCGGAAGATCTGTTCGTCCATAGCGTCGTCGACTTCGCCATTGCGGATGATGCCAACGTCATGTTGTCAGCTGAAGGCTTCCCCATCCTTTGGGAATACCGTGTTGGTGAAGGGAACGTCCTGTATTGGAATACGACAATCACGAACCAAAAGATGATTCGCGGCTTGTTCGTGCAGACACTCGGCACGATGCCCCCGGCGTTCGTCACGGCACAAGCGGCCATCAAACTCATGTATATCGATGATTTCCCGGCGCCGGTCATGGACGGGAAGATGAAAGATGTCTCCGCCACACCACTCGATAAATCGGTCAAAGACTTCTTCGCCGAGAATTGGTGGGAAGACATGGTCGATTTAGCGAAAGACGACGATGTGATTTATACAGGTGCGATGATTGGAACGTATGAGGAAGAAATGGAACTGGTTGATGAACAGTTGATTAAGCGCGGTGAGTTTCCGATGCTGTATTTTGGACGTAAACTGATTGCCCACGGCGGAGAAATCGGGTTACATGGTTATAATCACCAATCGCTCGTCACGGCCGATGAACCGATTGATCCGACGTATGGCTATATCCCGTGGAAAGATAAAGAAGAGATGAAGCGGTCGTTGTTACAGGCTGAATCCGTGTTCGCGAACTATTTCCCGGCCGAGACGCTTAAGTCATACGTCCCGCCATCGAATGCGCTCAATCGGACTGGTGTCGATGCAATCGCAGAGGCGTTACCTAACCTTCGCACGATTGCCTCCCTTTACACCGGGGAACCCGAGAATGGGGACTTCGTGCAAGAGTTCGAGTTTGATGCAACGCATCCAAACCTTTATCATTTCCCGCGCGTGTCGAGTGATTACGGGGAAGAGCGAGGTTCGATTTTCCAAATGGTCGACGCCATCGCCAACTTCGGTTTATTCTCACACTTTATTCACCCGGATGATGTCATCGACCCCGATCGGGCTTTCGGACGAGATTGGGACACGATGTTTGCGAGCCTGCGCAAAATCGTCCATGACGTGAAAGATCAATATCCGCATCTCGAGGCGTATACGCAACATTATGCAACCGAGAAGATGATCACCTACCAACAAGCTGATTTGAACGTCACGTTCGATGAGTCGACGGTCTATTTGGCCGGGGAAGGGCTAATCAACCCGTCTCATTTCACGATTCGCCTGAAACCGGGCCAGTCGCTCGAGACAGGAAAATTTGACTTCGGGACGGTCGAGCAATGGGAAGCCGACCGCCCACTCTATCTCGTCAAATTGACGTCGGCGAATGCTGAAATCGCCATCAAGGGGGAAGCGCAATGAAAATCGGACTTGTCTTAGAGGGCAGTTATCCGTACGTGAGCGGAGGCGTCTCAAGCTGGACGCAGACGTTGATCGAGGAGATGCCCGAGGTGTCGTTTGAAATCATTTCAATTCAACCGACCGAGAAACGACCGGAAGATATGAAATACGAGTTTCCCCCGAACGTCTCCGGCATCACCCATCTGTATTTAAACGACGTGGGCGAGCGAGCGAAGGGACGATTGAAGTGGGACGCCGACGACGAACAGAACGTGTCGGACTGGCTCATGTTAAGAAGTCCGAACCGGCAGGCGCTGCGCTTACTCGGGAAAGAAGTGCCTTCGAGCGAGACGTTTTTCGCGAGCGAGTTCTTTTGGCGCAACGTCAAGGCCGCCTATGCCGAAGAGATGAACGGCGGTTCGTTCATTGACTATTTCTGGATGTGGCAAAGCATGTATACGCCGATTTTACGGGTGCTCCATCAGCCGCTCCCGAAAGTCGACCTCGTCCATTCGGTATCGACAGGTTATGCCGGTGTGGTCGCTTCCTACATGAAAGAGACACAAGGAATTCCGTTCATTTTGACCGAGCATGGCATCTATTCCCGTGAACGCGAAGAAGAGATTTTACAGTCATATTGGATTCCGGCGCCGTATAAGCCGAGATGGGTGCGTTTCTTCCATCACTTATCCCGCGAAGCGTATAACGCGGCCGATGAGATTATCACCTTGTTCGAGCGGAACCGTGAATATCAGGAATGGATCGGCGCACCGAGTGAGAAGACGAAGATTATCGCCAACGGGATTGCCGACCGGCAAATCCAGGCGACGGTCGATCGGACGGAGCACGACCTCTTTCAAATCGGTGCCATCGTCCGCCTAGTCCCGATTAAAGACTTGAAGACGATGATATACGCCGCCAAGATTTTGCAGGAGCGGCATCGTCTGTTCAAACTGACAATCATGGGTCCGCTCGATGAGGATGAAGAGTATGCGGAAGAGTGCCGTCTGCTCATCGAACAGAGTGGATTGAACGATTATGTCGAACTGGCCGGGAAAGTGGACGTCCAAACGTATTTGCCGACCTTCGATTTACTGCTCTTGACGAGCATATCGGAAGGGCAGCCGCTCGCGATTCTCGAAGGGATGGCCGCAGGGATTCCGTGGGTCGCCACCGATGTAGGCGCCTGTTCCGAGCTTTTATACGGGAGAGCGGATGACCCGTTCGGTCCGGCCGGTTTCATCGTGCCTCCGGTTCATCCGGAAGCGGTCGCGGACAAGGTCGAATGGATGATGGATTATCCGCAGGAACGGATGCGGTTCGGCAAGAACGGACGGGAGCGGGTCCGCCAATATTATCGTCTCCAACAAGTCGTGGACCGCTATAAGGCTATCTATGAAACGAGGAGGGAACAGTATGGCGGGCATCGGGTTTAAGTTGCAGAAGTTGTTCCAAGAAGACTACTATTCGTCCCGGCTGAAGGCGTACACGTTCTCCGGCCTCGTCACGTCCGGACCGTGGTTGATCGTCATCTTGGTCGTCGGCACGATTCAATGGTTGGCGTTCCAAATGCCGACGTTGTCTCTCGCCGAACGGACGCTCTTCATGATTTCGGTCTCGTATGCGTTCATCTTCTCGCAAATCTTGTTCAGTTTTCAACAGCTCGTCGTCACCCGATACGTGGCGGACTTGTTTTATGAGAAGAAAGCGCATGAGATTTTCCCGGTCTTCACCGGGATGCTCAAAGTGACGATTCTCGCCGCAGCCCTGCTGTATAGTATTTTTTGGCTGTTATCGCCGCTCGATTTTCTGTACAAACTGACGTTGTTCGTTTTATTCATGACGATTAACGTCATCTGGGTCATGTTCCTGTTTTTAAGTGCCGCCAAGTATTATCAAGCGGTGGCCTATAGCTTCCTACTCGGCGGCCTCATCTCGGTCGGGAGCGTCTATGCGATTAGCCGTCTCATGACCGACCCGTCGAGTCTCGAGCTGTTACTCGGTTTCACGGTCGGGATGATTGTGACGCTGTTCGGGTTGTTTTTCGCGATGCTCCGGACGTTTCCGCTCCGTTACGCAGTGAAAGAGTTCTCGTACTTCAAGTACTTTGACCGCTATCCGGATTTGTTCGCCATCGGCGTGTTGTACGTGCTCGGGATTTGGGTCACGAACTTCATCATCTGGTTCGGTGAGGGACGTGTCATCATCGCGGACTCGTTCCTGTTCAACCCGTATTATGACACGGCCATCTTCTGGTCGTACTTGACGATTATCCCGACGCAACTGTTGTTCGTCGTCGCCGTCGAGACCCGGTTTTATGAGCGTTACCGCACGTTTTATGGATTGATCAACTACGGCGGGGCACTCCATCAAATCGAGAAGGCGAAACAGACGATGACGTCCGTGTTGAAAAACGAGTTGATTCGACTCGCGCGGAGCCAAGGCGTCGTGACGTTGTTCGCCATCTTGATGGCGGGCGCGTTCGTCGGCTGGATTGGTGTCCCGGACGAGATCGGTCAAATCTTCCGGATGACGACGCTCGCGGCGTTCGCGAATGCGATGATTCTCATCTTGACGCTGTTGCTACTTTATTTCGAGGACCGGCGCGGGGCGCTGTTCATCAATCTGTCCTTCTTCACACTGAACGCGTTGTTCACGTTGCTGCTCTTGCCGCGCGGCATCGATTGGTACGGCGTCGGCTTTGCCGTCAGCACGACCATCACGTTCTTCTTGGCCGGATTGCGTTTGATTTATTACATGGGCAAAGTCGATTATTACGTGTTCGCCGCCTCGAACCGTCGCAAGCTCGGCACCGAGCGGTTCTCACAAATGGGGACGTTGTTGAACCGGCGCTTCTCACGATAAAGGGTTTTCAGTACGAAGAAAGACTGGTATGATGTGGTCGTAGACGACCGAATTTCATAATGTTTACCACTAGGGGAGTCGCGTGACGCGGCTGAGATGGACGAGGTCCAGACCCTTTGAACCTGATCTAGTTCACGCTAGCGTAGGGAAGTGGGCGAACCGATTGTTCTCGTACACTTTGTGTAAATCCGACGCCGCTTCCGTTATGGGAGGCGGCGTCTTTTTCATCACAAAGGAGGAGAAACCATGACATTCACTGCACATTTACGACAAGAGGCTGATGCCTTGTTTCAAGCCAGTTTTGATCATCCGTTCGTCCGCGAGCTCGGAACGGGGGAACTCGACGAGGCGAAATTTCGGCATTACGTCATGCAAGACTCGTATTATTTGAATCAATTCTCGAAAGTACAGGCGAAAGGCGCGACCCTCGCCCCGAACATGGAAGTGGCGAGCCGTTTTTTGACCCACGCGCTCCATACCATCGAAGCGGAGCATGCGCTGCATCGTGAGTTTTTCACGTTGCTCGACGTGACGGAGGCGGAATGGGCGACGTTTGAGCCGGCCCCCACGGCTTACGCCTATGCGATGCATATGCAACAGGCCGGTCCGACGCTCGGCGATGTGCTCGCGTCAATCTTGCCGTGCTACTGGGTATATTACGAGATTGGGGAGCGATTGAAAGACACGACCCCGAATCATCCGATTTATGCGACGTGGATTTCGACGTACGGGTCGGAATGGTTCCGCGACCTCGTCGAGGAACAGATTGAACGGCTCGACGTGCTCGCTGGGCAGGCGACCGCGGAAGAACGATTCCGGTATCAACAACTGTTCTTGAAGAGCTGCTATTATGAGCACGCGTTTTGGGAGATGGCGTGGACGCTCGAGTCATGGAAGTTACCGACGGGGGTGAGACGATGAAACGCGACTTATGGGATAACGTCCGGTCCGCACGTCCGCTCGTCCACAACATCACGAATATCGTCGTCGCCAACTTTTCGGCGAACGGCTTGCTCGCTATCGGTGCGGCACCGGTCATGGCGTCCGCTCTCGAAGAAGTGGCCGAGATGGCATCTTTAAGCGATGCGCTCGTGCTCAATATCGGCACGCTCGATGCGATGACGGAACGTACGATGATTCGAGCTGGACAGGCGGCGAATCAAGCGGGTCATCCAGTCGTCTTTGATCCGGTCGGGGTCGGGGCGACCTCGTTCCGACGCGATGTTGCCGAGGCGATTCTGCAAAAAGTCCGCGTGACGGTCATCCGTGGGAATGCCGGAGAAATCGCCACATTGATTGGTCTCGACGCGGCGGCGCGCGGTGTGGATGCAGGCGAAACGCGAGACGATTTGAATCAAATCGCGCGTGAAGCGGCTAAGCGCTACAACTGTGTCGTTGCCGTGACCGGAGAGAAGGACGTCGTCAGCGACGGGGATGTGACGATTGAAATTAAAGGTGGCACCGAAGCGATGACGCGGACGACAGGGACTGGCTGTTTGCTCAGTGCTGTCGTCGGTGCGTTCCTTGCGGTCGAACGGGATGCGGTCACGGCCACGGCGACAGCGCTTGCCGGGTATGCCCGGTGCGGAGAACTCGCCACTGCTTTGGCCGACGGGCCGGGCGATTTCCCGATTCATTTCTTGAATGAGCTCGGTAAGATGACGGCCATCGAGCTGCCGAGTGATCGGATCGAGGTGGTGTCATGATGCGGCCCCAAGTACTGACGATTGCCGGTTCGGATTCGGGCGGTGGCGCTGGAATTCAAGCTGATTTGAAGACGTTTCAGGAGCTCGGTGTGTTCGGCACGAGCGTCTTGACGGCCGTCACGGCCCAAAATACACGCGGGGTGCACGGGGTCGAGGCGGTGTCACCGCAACTCGTGACGCAACAACTCGACGCGATCGGTTCAGACTTTTCGATTGCGGCGTGCAAGACCGGGATGTTGTTTGATGCGGCGCGCATCGAGGTGGTCGCTGCTGGGGTCCGGCGTCACGCGTATAAACGGCTCGTCGTCGACCCGGTCATGATTGCGAAAGGCGGGGCCTCGCTGCTTCAGGATTCGGCGGTCGAGGCGCTCAAGACATTCCTCTTACCTCTTGCGACCGTCGTCACGCCGAACGTGCCGGAAGCGGAAGTGTTGACGGGGATGACGATTCGGTCGTTCGAAGACCGGATCGAAGCCGCGGAACGGATCTTAGCATACGGCGTCCATGCCGTCATCTTAAAAGGTGGCCATCTCGAGGGCGCAACTGCGGACGATGTGGTCATGACGGCGTCTGAGACCTTCCTCCTGTCGGCCCCGCGCGTCCAGACGAGTGACACGCATGGTACCGGTTGTACGTTTTCGGCAGCGCTCACGGCAGAGCTGGCCAAAGGGCATTCCATCCTCGAGGCGACGGTGACCGCCAAGCGGTTCATTCAAAGTGCCATCACGCACGGGCTCGAGATCGGTGCCGGACATGGACCGACGAACCATTGGGCGTATGCGACGCACGGAGAGGCAGGTGTGACCATTGAATCCATCACGACGAACTATCGCTGAGCAGTTGCGGCTCTACTTTATTTGCGGAACCGCAAACGCGAAAGACATGCTCCAGACGGTGGAAACGGCACTTCAATGTGGCGTGACATGTTTTCAATTTCGCGAAAAAGGTAAACATGCACTGTATGGGGATAAAAAAGAAGCGATGGCGAGAGCGTTGCAAACACTCTGCCGCTCATACGATGTTCCGTTCATCATCAATGATGACGTCGACCTAGCAGAGCGCATCGATGCCGACGGCGTGCATATCGGACAGGATGATGCCGAGGCCGCACATGTTCGTGAGCGAATCGGCCCGGACAAATGGCTTGGTGTCTCGGTGCACACGCTCGAGGAAGTAGCGGCGGCCATCGAGCATGCGGATTATGTGGGCATCGGTCCGGTCCACCCGACGAATTCGAAAGAAGACGCCGGGGCAGTGAATGGGACGGTGCTCATCCGCCAAGTTCGAGCTTTGTATCGAGAGCTGCCAATCGTGGGGATTGGCGGCATCTTACCGGAACGCGTTTCGATGATTCGGAACGACGGGGCGGACGGCGTCGCCGTCATCTCGGCTATCGCTTCTGCACCGGATGTGGCCATGGCCACACGGCGTTTCGCTTGTCTCTGAATTCAACTTGAGGAGGAAGACAGATGAACGTATTTGTAATAGGCGCGAATGGACAGATTGGAAAACAGCTCGTGGAACGATTGCACGAGGAAGGGAAGCATCAAGTCACGGCGATGGTGCGGAAACAAGAGCAACTCGACGATTTTACATCGAAAGGCTATCAAGCCGTTTTAGGCGACCTCGAAGGTGACGTGTCGTCACTTGAACAGGCGATGTCTGGGATGGACGTGGTCGTCTTTGCGGCTGGTTCAGGCGGTAGTACCGGAGCCGACAAGACGTTGTTAATCGACCTTGACGGCGCGGCGAAAAGTGTCGAAGCGGCTCAGGCGAACGGGAATGTAAAACAGTTCGTCATGGTCAGCGCCTTGAAGGCAGAAGAACGTTCGGCATGGCCGGAAGAGATGAAGCCATACTATGTCGCGAAGCATCACGCCGATCGTTTGCTTGAGGAGAGCGGACTGACGTATACGATCGTCCGTCCGGGCGCCCTCACGGACGACGCCGGCACGGGCAAAGTGAAGACGGGTGACGTCTCGACGGGTGAGATTCCACGTGCAGACGTGGCGGCCTTCTTGGCCCACCTCATCGGTCATGACGCGGCCTACAATCAAGCGATTGACCTCGTCAAAGGCGACACGGCAATCGAAGATACGTTATAAAAAGAAATGACGACTGCGAGCGGACTTGGTTCCGCTCGCTTTTTGTATGGATGTGTCCGCGCACTCGAGAAAGGATTCGCTGCGACCGATAGAGAAAGTAAGAGATGGATTTGTTTGAAGAAAGGGGTCTATCCGTGACCACATTATTTCTCTATATGGCTGTTTATTTACTTCCGGCTTTCTTATTGAGCCACCTTGCCCTTGATGTCTTGCTCCGGAATCCGCGCCAAGTCGAGCATCGACTACTCAGCCTGTTCGTATTTGGTTACGCAATGTTGTTCTTGGCTGAGTTCGGGCGGCATCTGTCCCCCATCGAAGCCAGTCCCGCTTTTGTCACCTATTGGTTTGGCAACGCCGGCATTTTGATTTTTGTGTGTTCCGTCCATTTCATCATCAAAGTGACGGGAGTTGGGGCGAAACTGCCGAAATGGATGTATCCGTATGTCATCTATTTGCCGCTCGTGCCGGTCGCGTTGACGTTCATCCGTCAAGAGAACATTTTGAACAGTCAGCGCTTCGATCAAGTCGGTCCTTGGATTTATCCGGAGTTCAACTTGTCCTATTTGACGACGATGACGGTCGGGAACGTGTTTCATTTCCTCATCATCCTGTTACTCGTCTATGCACTCAAACGCGCCGATCGGACCGAGCATCAACGTGTCCTGCGCATGCTCATATGGACCGCCGTTGCCGTCCTCATCTGGGACGTCATCTTCGGCTATTTCCAGTTCCGTGGGGTCATGCCACCGTATGCGTATATGTATGGCGGCCTTGTCTGGACGGTCGCCCTCGTCGTGGCGATGAACCGACTCGATTTCCTCGCGTCTTATGCGAAACGATACGGTACGCTCTACAATTTGAACCCGTCGGCGATTCTGCTCGTCGATGACACTGGTCGCATTGAGAGTGCGAATCCGGCCGCGCGTATGTTGTTTCATACCGTCCGAGTCGTCAATGAGCGTTTTGTCGATTTGTTGCCCGAGAAAAAGCGGGACGAGTGGTGTGAGCACTACGCCCAACATTTTAACGCGCAAAAGAAGTTTCTCGAGTTCGAGACGAAGATTCAAACAAAGTCGGGACAAGAGCGGTACGTCGTCATCGACGGGGACTTCGTCTATATCGACCAGAAGATTCATGGCATGATTTTGATTCGGGACGTCCATACGTTCAAAGAAGCCGAACAGTCGATTCGCTTCTTTGCCTATCACGACCCGCTGACGAAACTCGCGAACCGTCGCGCATTTTATGAACAGGCCGACCAGGCGTTACTGCAAGCGGAAACGCTCGCGCTCGTCATTCTCGATCTCGATGGTTTTAAAGGCATCAATGACACATACGGCCACCAGGTCGGTGATGAATTCCTCATCCACCTCGGCGTCCTGCTCGAAGCGGTGACGCCAGAAACGGGACTGGCCTCGCGCGTCGGCGGGGATGAGTTCTATATGTATTTGACAGACGTTGCAGCGGACGAAGTCGTCACGTTCGTCGAACGGTTGCAATCCGAATTGGCCGAACGGCCGTTCCGACTCGGACGGGAGACGATTCCGATTCGAGCGAGCATCGGGGTCAGCGTCGCACCGGAGCAAGGGTCAGATTTAGACACGCTCATTCATAAAGCCGATCAGGCGATGTATCAAATCAAGCAACACGGCAAAAACGACTATGCGATTTATGACGAGGTGTTACACGGACCGAAATAACGGGAACGAGAATGAAGATGGCAACTTGATAGAGGAGGAGACGATATGACTGAAAAACCGTTAGTGACGATGCGCGCCGAAGGGGAAGCGACGAGTGTGAAGACGACGGTGCACGTGCGTGACCTCGAGCCGTTCGTCGTCGATGAGCCGGAGCGACTCGGCGGTACGGATGCCGGTCCGAATCCGCTCGAGTATTTGCTCGGGTCACTCTCGGCATGTACGACGATTATGATCGCTTACGTGGCGCAAGACCAGGACTTCAGTTATGACGGGGTGACGTTCGTGACCGAAGGGACGCTCGACCCTCGTGGTTTCCAAGGGGTCGAGGGCGTGCGAACGTATTTCGAGGCGGTGCATGTGAAAATCGTCCTCGATACGATTGAATCGGATGAACGGATTGCGGCGCTACAAAAAGGCGTCGAAGCACGTTGTCCGATTACAAATTTGATGCATGCGGCCGATGTCGACCTCACGGCGACGTGGACACGGAAATGAGGATGGGGCAACCCATCCTTTTTTTGATGCAGACAGGAATGTTTGCCGGCGAGCACGAACAAAAGGAGACGTGAGAAAGGAGGACATGATGGACATTCGCCCGATGACGCCACAAGACGCCCGCGCGATTCAAGCGTGGACGTACGAGTCACCATATGATTTTTATAATCAAGAAGCTTCAGCGGAAGGGCTGGATGAACTGATGGCATATCAGGCTATCCATGACGGTACGTTGATCGGTTTTTACTGTCTCGGCAAATATGCCCAGGTGCCGAACGATACATACGTTTACGATGACACATACGTCGACCTCGGTCTCGGCATGCGACCGGACCGAACGGGGCGAGGATACGGTCGGACGTTCGTCCGGTTGGTGATGCAAGAAGCGGCGCGCGAAGGCAAACCGCTCCGGCTGACGGTGGCCGCGTTCAACGAGCGGGCCATCCATCTCTATGAGCGGCTTGGGTTTCAACAGGTCACTTCGTTTGAAAAAGGGGCGACCCGTTATCTCGTCATGATTTAATAATCAACCGTACTGTTTTTGATGGGCTTTCTTTCGTTTCAAATAGTCTTCATCTGCTCGAAGTTGATCCCATCGCTCCTTGAAGATGCGGGCCGATTCCGCCTTTTCTTCATCGATTTGTCGGTCGTGGATGTCGCCGTCGTCCTTATATTTTCGTCCGCCTTTATAGTTGGCGTAACGTCTCGCCCGGGTATAGCCCATCTGGATGAATTTGCGGGCCATATCCATCCCGACGAAGTCATCGGCGGCCCGATACGCCTCGAACAGCTCCATAATCTCATCGGCGGACTGTTTGGCGATGTCGGGCGTCTTGAAACGCCAATGGGGGAGAATCTCACTTTTATACGGTTCGACGAGCAGGACCCCTTGTTCGCCTCGTCCGACCCGATACAGCTCCGGTTGTTTACGGAAATCAATCGTTTTAAAATCTAAATCATAATCAAATGGCATCGTCATCCCTCCTCATGGACTCATTCCCGGAACGAATCCGAGGGAAACGACAGAAAGGAAGAACACCATGATTCAACTTGATACAGATCGGCTCCAGTTGCGGGCGTTTCAACTCGAGGACGCTGAACAGATGTTTCGATACGCGCAAGACGAGCGGGTCGGACCAAAAGCCGGATGGGCACCGCACCAATCGGTCGAGGAGACGCGTGACGTCATCCGGCTGTTCCAACAAGACGAAGACGTCTGGGCCATCACGTTAAAAGAGACAGGCGAGGTCATCGGCAGCCTCGGGCTGCACGACCGCCGGCCGGACCCTGAGATTCAGCATGACCGCCAACGCGAAATCGGGTATGTCCTCAGCCCGGAGCACTGGGGGAAAGGGTACATCCCGGAGGCTGTTCATGAAGTGATGCGCCACGGATTTGATGATCTAGAGCTCGAACGCATCTGGTGCGGTCATTTCGACTTCAACGACCAGTCGCGCCGTGTCGTCGAAAAGACGGGCTTCACGTACGTGTTCACGACATCCCAACAGTTGACGCGCTTGGATGGGCGCACGGTGCAGAGCCTCATTTACGTTGTGACGAAAGACGAGTATGAGGAACGCCGGGCTCAATGATGAGCTTGGCGTTTTTTGGTGCGGAAAAATAAATACTTGATATGTAACCGGTTACACATTATGATGTGTTTGTAAGCGTTACCAAAAAAGGGGGGTCGAGATGGCAACAATCAAACAAGTGGCCAAACGGGCGAACGTTTCTGTCGCGACCGTGTCCCGTGTCATGAACAATAACGGCTATGTGAGCGCCGAGGCGAGGGAGGCCGTCGAGCGGGCCATCGCCGAGCTCGACTACGCCCCGAACCGGGTCGCGCGTTCGTTATTCACCAAAACATCCGGGCTGATCGGATTGATTATGCCAGATATCACGAACCCGTTCTTCCCGCAGTTGGCCCGCGCGATTGAAGACGTGGCCAATCAGCACGGCTATCAAGTCGTCTTGTGCAACACGGACGAGCAACTGGCGAAAGAACAGTCGTACTTGGTCGCGCTTCAGACGATGCATGTTGACGGCCTAATCATCACGACGAACCACTCGGACAATCCGAACTATGAAAAGTTAGAGGTGCCGATGGTCGCGCTCGACCGAATCGTCAAGTCCGGCATTGACGCCGTCATTTCAGACGGATATGAAGGCGGTCGGCTGGCGGCAGAGACGCTGTTGAATTGTGGCGCGACAAGGCTCGCTCACATTGGCGGACCGGAACAGCTGCAGACGGTGAAGCGACGGACGGATGGGTTCCTTGACGTCGCGGGAGATCGTCTCGTCGGCATGACGCATTCGAGTTTCACGTTCAAAGAAGCGCTCACGGCGGCGCAAACGCTGTTTGATGAGCATTGGCCGTTCGATGGATTGTTCGCCGCCAATGACGTCATCGCGGCCGCGGTGTTGCAGGAAGCGGTGCGTCGGAATGTTCGTGTGCCGCAAGATTTGCAAGTCATCGGTTACGACGGCATCGAGCTCGGGGAGATGACGTCGCCGCCGCTCACGACAATCTCGCAACCCATCTATGAGATGGGACGCCGAGCGACCGAGCGACTCCTCGACTTGATTGAGAAGAAAGATACCGTTACGAAAGAAATCTTGTTGCCCGTCACGTTGACGGAGCGACAGACGACGATCCGAAAGGGGCATGACACATGAAGCGAATTGTGGTCATCGGTAGTGTATCGATGGATTTAGTGGTCACAACAGACAAACGTCCGCAGGCAGGAGAGACCGTCATCGGGCAGGCGTTTCAGACGGTGCCCGGAGGAAAGGGTGCCAACCAAGCGGTCGCCGCCGCTCGACTCGGAGGACGAGTCGAGATGGTCGGATGTGTCGGCTCCGATGAATTCGGACAGCGTATCCGCCAAAACTTTGAACAGAATAAAGTGGGGACCCAATACCTGCGGACGATTGACGGCGAAGTGACCGGGACGGCGCATATCGTGCTCGCCGAAGGTGACAACTCGATTGTCGTCGTCCAATCGGCGAATAAACAAGTCGTCTTCACGGAAGCCGAGCTCGAACAGTTGATTGATAACGAGACACTCGTCTTGCTTCAACTCGAGATTCCAATTGCAACGGTCGAGCAAGTGAGTGCGTACTGTCGCGCCCGACAAATCCCGGTGTTGTTAAATCCGGCTCCGTCGCAACCGCTCACGGATGAACTGCTCGAGCATGTGACCTACGTGACGCCAAACGAGCACGAGTGCCGTGATTTGTTCGGAGCCATCCCGCTCGATGAGGTGCTACGCCGCTATCCGAACAAACTGATTGTGACCGAAGGGGTCAACGGTGTCCGCTTCTTTGATGGCGAGATGATTCAGCACGTTCCAGCCATCCGAGCCGATGTCGTCGATACGACGGGAGCGGGGGACACGTTCAACGGGGCCCTCGCGGCCGCCTTGATGGAAGGAAGCGAGTTACGTGAAGCGGTACGCTTCGCCGTCGTCGCTTCAGGATTGAGTGTGGAAGGGTTCGGAGCCCAAGGCGGCATGCCGAACCGGAACGACGTCATGAGACGATTGGAGCGAGTGTGATGAAGAAACATGGGATTTTGAATAGCCATTTGACTAAAATCTTTGCGGACTTGGGTCATACGGACACGGTTGTCATCGCGGACTGTGGACTACCGATTCCAAATGGCGTGGCGCGAGTCGATTTGGCGCTTCGTCTCGGTGAACCGTCGTTCCTCGATGTATTAGATGCGGTCGAGTCGGATATGGTCATCGAACAGATCACCGTAGCCGATGAGGTGTTCACGGCGAACGAGCCAATCGCCAAAGCGTTGACCGATCGATTTGACACGGTGAAAACTTGTTCGCATGAAGCGTTCAAACGCGAGGTCGAACAAGCGAAAGTCGTCATCCGGACAGGAGAAGCGACTCCGTATGCGAACGTCATTTTACATGCCGGCGTCATCTTTTAAGGAGGGGTTCGATGCACATCCAGTTGAAGCGCATCCATAAGTCGTTTGGTCCGGTCAGTGTATTGAAAGGCGTCGACTTCGAATTGTTACCCGGCGAAATTCATGCGTTGATGGGCGAAAACGGGGCCGGTAAATCGACGCTCATGAAAGTGATGACCGGGCTGCATCCGCTCGATGAAGGAGAAGTCGTCATCGATGGGGCCGTCCGGCAGTTCAAACATCCGAAAGAAGCCGAACGGGCGGGTATCGCGTTTATCCACCAAGAGTTGAACATACTACCGGAGCTGACCGTGATGGAAAACTTGTTCCTTGGACGGGAATTGACCGGTCCGTTCGGTGTCATCAAGCAGCAAGAGATGAAGCGTCGGGCGCGGGAATATTTGGCCGAGTTGAACGTGTTCATGGAAGTCGATCAGCTCGCCAAACAATTATCTGTCGGACAACAGCAGATGATTGAGATTGCCAAAGCGCTCATGACGGATGCGAAAGTCATCGTCATGGACGAACCGACCGCCGCACTCACCGACCGCGAGATTCGAGCGCTGTTCTCGGTATCGCGGGCATTGCGTGACCAAGGCGTGTCGATTATCTATATCTCGCACCGGATGGAAGAGATTTTTGAACTGTGCGACCGCATCACCGTCCTCCGCGATGGCGTATCGATTGGGACACACCGCATCAATGAGACATCGTTCGAAGAAATCGTCAAAGAGATGGTCGGGCGAGAGATTGGGGAACGCTATCCGGATCGGAACGCCACGATTGGCGACGTCGTACTTGAAGTCGATGGATTGATAGGTAACCGGTTCCACAATGTCTCGTTCGATGTTCGGGCCGGTGAAATCGTCGGTTTCTCGGGGCTCATGGGAGCTGGACGCACCGAAGTGATGCGTGCCTTATTCGGAGCCGACCGGGCCAAAGGCGGAATCGTCAAATTGAATGGGAAAGAAATCCGAATCAAGCAACCGGCCGACGCGATCCGGCACGGCATCGCCTTCTTGACGGAAGACCGAAAAGGCGAAGGGTTATTGCTCGACTTCACGTTACGCGAGAACTTATCGCTGCCGACGCTCGATAAACGAGCGAAAGGGACAATCATCTCACGGCAAGCGGAAGAACAGTTCGCGGACGGCTATTTGAAAAAACTGCGCGTCAAACACCACTCGATGGAGCAGAAAGTGAAGTCGCTCTCGGGTGGGAACCAACAAAAAATCGTCCTCGGCAAATGGCTCGGCGCCGAGCCGGACGTCTTGATTCTCGATGAACCGACGCGTGGTGTCGATGTCGGGGCGAAAAAAGAGATTTACACGATCATGAGTGAGCTTGCCGAGTCGGGCGTCGCCATCATCATGGTGTCGTCGGATTTACCCGAGGTACTCGGGATGAGCGATCGGATTGTCGTCATGCGAGAAGGTGTCGTCACCGGAACGTTGGCCAAAGACGAGGCGACGCAAGAAAAAGTCATGACATATGCGACAGGAGGACAATGATATGGAATTGAAAGCAGCGACTGCATTAGGTCGGCCGCAAAAGCTTGGTTGGGGACAAAAGCTCGGACCGTTATTCGGATTGCTCGCCATCATCGTTGTGGTGACGGCGCTCGAACCAGGTTTTCTCTCGTTGAACAACATCTTTAACGTCCTGCGCCAAGTGTCCATCAACGCCTTGATTGCGTTCGGAATGACGTTCGTCATTTTGACAGGTGGCATCGACTTATCGGTCGGTTCGATTCTCGCCTTGTCTTCGGCATTCGTCGCCGGCATGATGGTCGATGGGCAACACGCGGTCATGGCAATCGCGCTCGGATTGATTGCCGGTGCTGTGCTCGGTGCGTTCAACGGC
Organism: Exiguobacterium sp. J17977; assembly: GCF_018616375.1. GTDB lineage: Bacteria > Bacillota > Bacilli > Exiguobacteriales > Exiguobacteriaceae > Exiguobacterium > Exiguobacterium mexicanum. Next base: position 77,680 of record NZ_JAEQBB010000007.1, read on the forward strand.
GCCGTCATCACATACGGGAAAGTCGCACCGTTCATCGCGACGCTCGCGACGATGACGATTTATCGGGGCTTGACGCTCGTCTATACGGACGGCCGTCCGATTACCGGGCTAGGCGACTCGACGTGGTTCGAACTGCTCGGACGCGGTTACTTCTGGATTATCCCGGTGCCAGCCGTGACGATGTTGATTGCTTTCGGTGTGTTGTACTTCATTTTGAAAAAGACGACGTTCGGTCGTCATACGTACGCGATTGGCGGTAACGAGGAAGCTGCCAAACTGATGGGCATCGGGGTCAACAAAGTCAAAGTCTTGATTTACTCGTTGTCGGGTACGTTGGCGGCACTCGCCGGCATCATTTTGACATCGCGTCTCAACTCGGCCCAACCGACGGCTGGGACGTCTTATGAACTTGACGCCATCGCAGCGGTCGTTCTCGGGGGAACGAGTCTTGCGGGTGGACGAGGCTGGATTGTCGGGACGCTGATTGGGGCGCTCATTATCGGCACGTTGAACAACGGTTTGAACCTTCTTGGCGTCTCATCGTTTTTCCAACTCGTCGTCAAAGGGGCCGTCATTTTATTCGCAGTATTGCTCGATCGAAAACAAAACGCGTAATCATCGAAAGGGGAAACGGAAGATGAAAAAATGGACAGCTTGGCTACTCGTATTGACAATGGTCGTCATGGCAGCTTGTTCGACGGAACAACCGGGGACAAGTTCGGAGCAAGAGACGAAAGACGGGGACTTCAAAATAGGGCTCTCGATTTCGACACTAAACAACCCGTTCTTCGTCGCGTTGAAAGACGGTGCGGAAGAGCAAGCAACTGAACTCGATGCGACACTCACGGTCGCCGATGCGCAAAACGATGCGGCCAAACAAGTGAGTGACGTCGAAGACATGATTCAAAAAGGGATGGACTTGATTCTTATCAACCCGACCGATTCGGAAGCAGTCGGAGCAGCCGTTCAAAGTGCGAACGATGCGGGCATCCCGGTCATCACGGTCGACCGTAACGCCGAGTCAGGCGACGTGGTCGCGCACGTGGCGTCAGATAACGTCGCTGGTGGGAAGCTCGCAGGTGACTATATGGTTGAACTCGTCGGCGAAGGCGGGAAAGTCGTCGAACTCGAAGGGATTCCAGGAGCGTCAGCGACACGTGACCGTGGTCAAGGATTCAACGAAGCAATCGATGGAAAACTTGACGTCGTCGCGAAACAGTCGGCTAACTTTGACCGCGCCCAAGGGTTGACGGTCATGGAGAACATCTTGCAAGACAATAAAGACATCGTCGCCGTATTCGCTCATAACGATGAGATGGCGCTCGGTGCCGTTCAAGCGTTGAACAGTGCCGGCTTGAACGATGTCAAAGTCATCGGCTTTGATGCGACGGATGATGCCGTCAAGGCGGTCGAGGACGGAACGATGGCTGCGACGGTCGCGCAGAAACCGACAGAGATTGGAAAACTCGGTGTCGAGGCCGCTGTGAACCACTTAAAAGGGGAGACAGTGGAAGAAAACATCCCGGTCGACCTCGAATTGATTAAATAATATGAACAGCCGACGCATTCGAGGTGCGTCGGCTGTTTTTTATGCTTGTTTAATGAGTTGGAGTGCTTGAACGACTTCATCTTTGATGGTGACGCCGCTCGCTTCGAGTTCGGCGATTTTATCGGCGAACTGCGGCAAGTAATCTTTATGGGCGATGAGCAGTTCTTCGAGCACCCGTTTCGCGGTCTCGCCGCTCGGGATGAGCGGATTGATGATGAACGCTTGAAGGGCGAGTCCGTAGTCACCGGTCACGGCCGCTTCTTCGACGCACAGCTCCATGTTCTTCATCACTTGGAGCCATCCTTTTTCAGCGGGGGCGAGTGCGCCGAACGCGATTGGTTTCGCACCGGTCGCCCCAATATAGGCTGATACTTCGACGACGTCGTCGGGGGCGAGGTCCGGGACGGCCCCGTTGTTCTTCGTCGAGACGACGATATGTGTGTTCTTATTGGCGTAAATCGAGGCGATTGTCTCACACGCTGCATCCGAGTAGTGGGCACCGCCGCGTTTAGACAGTTGCTCCGGTTTATGGTCGAGGTTCGGGTCTTTGTACAGTTCGAACAGCTCGGCCTCGGTCTGCTTCACTTGCTCGGCCCGTGTGCCGACGGCCGGGTCCCGATATTCCTCGAGCATGTGGGCGAGCATCTCTTCGGCACGGTAATAATATCGGTGATAGCCGCAAGGAATCATGTTCATCTGTTGCAGTTGTTCTTTGAAGAACGGCATGTCATGAATATTGGCGGGGATGCCCGAATCGCCGTCATACATCTTGTCGATGATGTCGCGCGTGACGTCTTGACCATGCACGTCATGAACCCGGTGCCAATGGAAGTGGTTCAATCCGGCGAACGAGTAAATCAACTCTTCCGGTTTCTTACCGATCAGTTCCGGTTCTGCCATCATCGCATTGACTGGCACGTTGCATAGGCCGATGACTTTGTCCCATTTGCCGTAACGGATGACCGCATCGGTCACCATTCCGCTCGGGTTCGTGAAGTTGACGAGCCAGGCGTCCGGACAGAGTTGTTTCATGTCTTCGACGATATTAAGGATGACCGGAATGGTACGGAACGCCTTCAAGATACCGCCGGCCCCGTTCGTCTCTTGGCCGACCATACCGTACGAGAGTGGAATCCGTTCATCTTTGATGCGGGCGTCGAGCAAACCGACACGGAACTGGGTCGTAACAAAGTCGGCGTCTTGTAACGCTTCTCGACGGTCGAGCGTCAGATACACTTTAACGTCATACGGAGAAGCGTCCCACATTCGCTGCGCCATTTGTCCGACGATGTCGAGTTTGTCTTGACCGGCCTCGATGTCGACGAGCCAAATTTCGCGAATCGGTAACTCTTCATACCGTTTGATGAACCCTTCCATCAATTCTGGTGTATAGCTGCTGCCGCCCCCAATGGTGACGAGTTTAATTCCGGTTGTCATACGAATCTCCTCCTTGTTTGTTCACAAAAAAAACAATCGCGTGTAAACGAAATGTGATACTCCAACTGTATCCGTTTGTCCATTTCAGTATAGAATAGAGAAAAATGAATACAATAGATTTCAATAGAACTCAGAAAGCGTTTACAAAATAAAACAAAATCAAGTTATTTTTTGTGAACGTCATTCACGTGAGGAGCTGGCTTATGCTGTTAACTGAAAAAATGAAGCAGGATGGATTCTCGCCGTCGGAACGAGACGTGATCGACTATTTATTTGCCGAGCGGGAGCGGATTCACGATCAGACGATGAAGCAAATCGCTGCGGCGACGTATACGCACCCGTCCATCCTTAGCCGAATCGCTGCGAAATTGGAGTTCACCGGTTGGGTCGAGTTGAAGGAACAGTTTTTGGAGGAGATCGAGTATTTGAACCGTCATTTCTCGGACATCGATGCGAACGAGCCGTTTGCTGCCGGCGACCAGTTGATGGTCGTAGCGAACAAGCTAGCGGCGCTCAAACAGATGACGATTGAGGATACGTTGTCGTTGCTCGATCATGAGGCGTACGAGCAGGCCGTAACGATGTTGAGTGAGGCGCGGCACATCAAAATCTTCTCTGTCATCCATAATTTGTTGCTCTGTCACGACTTCAAGTCAAAGATGAACCGAATCGGCAAACAAGTCAGCCTCTGTGAATTCGATGCCGAGTTCGAAGCGGCCAACTCGGATGAAACGACGTGCGCGCTCCTCATCTCGTATACGGGGGAGAGCGATTACACGCTCGGGCTCATCCCTTACTTAAAGAAACAATGTGTGCCGGTGCTCGCCTTGACGAGTCTCGGAGAGAACGCGATCTCGAATCAGGCAGACTGCACGCTCCGTTTGACGACTCGTGAGCGCCTCTACTCGAAAATTGGGAGCTTCACGACGAACGATTCGATTCATTGTCTGCTCGACCTGTTGTACGCTGGTGTGTTCTCGAAAGACTATGAGGCGAACATGGCTTACAAAGTGCAAATTTCGAAACGGTTCGACCATCGAAAGATTTCAAGTGAGGTCATGCAAGAAGACTGAAAACACCCCTTCGGCTGAAGGGGTGTTTGTTTAGTCGAGCGAACGCAACAGTGCGCGCACCGGACTGCCATCTCCTTTGACGATGGGGAGCGGCACGGCGTTCAATTCATAATCACCAGGGGCGATATGGTCGAGGACGAGTCCTTCGAGAATATGGACCCCGTTGCGAGCAAGCGCATGATGCGCCGCCATCTCTTTACTGTCGATTGCATCGACCGACGGCAAATCGAGACCAATCAAATAAATCCCAAGTTCGCCGATCCGGTCGGCGAGTGAAGGCGTGAGTTCAGGGATATGGCTCGGGAACTCCTGCTTATTCGGCCAGCCGTCCGTCTTTAAAATCAACCGTTCGACGCCGGTCAAGTCAAAGCCGTCCAAGTCCGTCGCCTCGATGCGTTCGCGACCCGGGAGATGGATGACCCGGGCCGGGCCGATATAGAGACCGGGATCAAGGTCGATGACGCGCTGTCCGGCGTCGTCGAAATGGAACGGGGCATCGATATGCGTCCCCGTATGCAGGCTCATCGTCACTTTCCCGACGTTGACCGAACCGCTGTCGGCCATCGGCCAGGCGATTTCGTAACGGAACGCCGTGTCGCCTGGCCATGTCGTGATTGAATCGTCGAGCGGTTGCGAAACATCAATCCATGTCATCGTGTTCGTCCTCCTCACAGTTTTGTCCGGACGGTCCAGAGTTCAGGGAAGAAACGGTGATCGAGGACACGTCGCAAATAGTTGACGCCGGACGAGCCGCCGGTTCCCATCTTTTGACCGATAATCCGCTCGACCGTGCTCATATGGTTGAAGCGCCACATCTGTTGTTGGCTACCGATATCAAGCAGTTTCTCTCCGAGCTCATACAAGTCCCAGTACTTGTTCACATCGCGATACACTTCGACCCAAGCCGCTTCGACGCTCTCGTTCCATTCCCAGTCGTTCGTGACGTCACGGTTGAGCACGGCGTCATCGATGGCGAGACCACGGCGATGCATCTCGCGGACGGTCATGTCATAGATGCTCGGTGCCTGTAGCGACGACTCGAGAAGCGGATACAATTTCTCGTCATGGGCATAGACGCTGAGTGTGCGCGCGTTCTTAAAGCCGAGCGCGAACTCGATTTGGCGGTTCTGATACGATTGGAAACCAGAAGACGAACCGAGCTTGTCCCGGAACTCCAAATATTCAGCCGGAGTCAACGTCGCGAGGACGCTCCACGACTGGATGAGCTGTTGTTGAATCTTCGAGACGCGGGCGAGCATCTTGAACGAACGCTCGAGGTCTCCGGTTTTGATTGCGGTCGTCGCCGCCGTCAGCTCATGTAAAATCAGTTTCATCCACAGCTCACTCGTCTGATGGATGATGATGAACAGCATCTCGTCATGATGGTCCGAAAGACGGTGTTGGCTCGATAAAATCGGGTCGAGTTGCAAATAGTCACCGTATGACATGTCTTTTGAAAAGTCTGTCTGAATCGATTGCTCGACTTTATGTTCAATCCGTTCACTCATATCGATTCTCCTTAGGCCACGACTTCGCGGACGTTCTCAAACGCCTCGTATTCTTTGTTTTCCATAATCGTCTTCAAAATCATCACGACGTCATACACATCGGTGAACGTGTTATACAGCGCGACCGGTGCCAAACGGATGATATTCGGGGCTCGGAAATCCGGAATGACGCGATGCTGTTTGAGCGCTTTACAGATGCGGGCCGCATCCGGATGCTCGAGGCTCAAGTGGGCACCGCGTTGCGTCTCGTTGCGCGGGCTGCCGATGACGAAACCGTACGGGGCGAGCACTTCATCAATCAGTGCGGTCATATACGACGTCAACGCGAGCGATTTCTCACGGATGGCGTCCATCCCGACCTCGTTGAACATCTCGAGGGCGCCGAGTTGCGGGGCTAGGCTCAAGACGTGCGGCGTCCCGATTTGGAACGCTCCGGCGTCATCGGCCGGCGTCATCGTGTGATCCATATCGAACTGTTTGTCTTTGCGTGAACCGAACCAACCGGCAAGGCCAGGTGTCGTCCCGAAATGACGTTCATGGACGAACAGGCCGCCGACACTGCCCGGTCCGCCGTTCAAATGCTTATAGTTGCACCAGTAGGCAAAATCGACGCCCCAGTCGTGGAATGCGTGCGGGATGGCGCCGACCGAATGGCAGGCGTCAAAGCCGATCAAGATATCTCGTTCATGCGCCGCCTTGGCGAGACGGGCCATATCGAGAATCTGTCCGCTGCGATAGAGGACGGTCGGCAAGACGATCAAAGCGATCTCGTCCGTCATTGCTGCGATGATGTCTTCTTCCTTCAAGTAGCGTCCGTCCGGGCTTGAGACTTGGACCAAATGTTCGCTCGGGTCGAGTCCGCGGAGCTCAAGTTGACTCTTCAAGGCGTAAATGTCGGATGGGAAGGTGAGCGTGTCGGCTAAAATCTTCGTCCGCTTGCCTTTCGGTTCAAAGAACGAGGCGACGAGTTGGTGCAAGTTGACCGTCGTCGACCCGGTGACCATCACTTCCTCGGCTCTGGCTCCGATGAGCGGGGCGTTGAGCGCGGCCAACTGTTCCGATAAGTTGAACCATGGGTGGCGTCCCGACATCCACCCATCAATCCCGAGCTCCTTCCAATCGCTCAGTGATTCGAGTAACGTCCGTTCGGCCCGTTTCGATAACAGGCCGAGCGAGTTACCGTCCATATAAATGCCGTCTTGCGGCAAATAAAATTCTCCCCGGAATGGTGCGAGCGAGTCGCTGGCGTCGCGTGTTTCCGCGTACGCCCGTGTGAAATCTTGAGCCATATCATTTCCCCCTTTGACTTGCGTGTCATACTGACAAAAGCGTAGCAATCAGGGCATGGCGTGTCAACACGAATGACCGCAGTTCAGGCATGGTTCGCACGTGCTTCTCGCGCGTGTATATGTGATGATGAAATGGAGAGAGTCAATCTGAGGGAATTGGGTGATCAGACCCACGTGAAAGGAGAAGAGGACATGAAACTAATTGCCATCGATTTAGACGGGACGTTATTATCGCGGACAGGTGTCATCACGGAGGCGAACCAAGAGGCGATTCGCCGGCGTCAGGCCAAAGGGGATTTGGTCTCGATTTCTTCCGGACGTTCGATTCATGATATTGAGGAGTTGTTGAAGCGGAGCAATTTGTCGTGCCCGATTTTGTCAGGGAACGGTGCCATCGCTTTCTATGAAAATGAGCGGATTTATTACCATGCGCTCCCGAAAGATGTCGTGCAAGAGTTGTGGGATGTGGCCCACGAGCACGGGGCGTACGTTGAATTTTATACGAATGCCGGAGTAAAAGTACTTCGTTCGGGCACCGATTTGTTGAAGGGCGAGCTCGATGAGGTGTTGCCGCATGACCAATCGTTCACGCGGGAGTGGGGCGAGCGGGAGATTGAGATTCAAAACGAGCAGTTCGGATTGACATATGTCGATACAATTGAGGACATCGACTTCGAGGCCGACGAAGTGTATAAAGTGTTCGTCTATTCGTTCGACCGGCGCAAGCTGCATGAGCTCCGGAAATTGTATGAACCACGGACCGATATTTTAATCACGACGGCGGGCTGGACGAAAATTGAAATCGGGCATCCGAACGCTAGCAAAGGGATGGCGTTGACGCAGTTAGCGGAGCATCATGACATCCCACAAGCAGACATCGTGGCCATCGGCGACAACTTGAACGATATCTCGATGTTTGAAGTGGCGGAAACCCGGATCGCGATGGGGAACGCCGTCGATCCGTTAAAAGACATCAGCACCCATATCACGAAAGACGTCGAAGCGGACGGTGTCGCCTATGCGCTCGACCACTATATCGACAACTAAATTTTGGAGAAATGGTGAACAAGGATTCGTCAATCGATAAAACGGTTAATGTATCTGTGTAGTCCTCATTCCACATGTTGAGCTGAAAGGGGGCAACGGATGAACCAAAAATTCCATCGTTGTTTGACTGAGGCCGGCTCGGTGAAATGAGAGACGTATTGAATGAAGCATCGGCTAACTAGGCGGTTCTCCTCGTTCAAGCTGTCGTCCACCTGACCTCGCGTAAGGGGTGAGGGGCAGACAAAAGGGAATCGGTGGGAGACTAGACGTTTAGGCAAATCGGTGTTTCAAAAAAGGTGGGCCCGATGAGGTTCATGATGATTTCAACCACATCCGTCAAAACGTAGTCAGGATCATTGTGGAGACGAGATCTCTGTCCAAGACTTGATTGCTGTGCAGACGAACGTACGCCCCGAAATCACGTTCTGAACCACGTCCGTTTTCTAGTTTATATTCATGTACCGCATGGGACGGTCGGCCGGGAAGGTTCCGGTCGGTTGAAAGTCCGCTTTGCTAGAAACGCTCACCGGTAAGCGCCACGTTTGTGGCGCTTTTCTTATGGGCGAATGTTGTGACGCGGGCCGGTCGTTCGCCGTCCGGCTTGTCTTTGAATCTCAATTCGGTACAGCTAACTGCCTTGGAAGAGCGTGCCGTCAATCAAATACGTGTCGGGTGAAATGGTATAATGAGTCGCAAGCTGTGGCTGCAAGGCGCGTTCGCTTTCCTTGATTTCAATCGAGCAGCGGATGTAAAAGAACGTGGTAGAGGAGTGATCATATGCCGAAACTGTATTGGCTCGGGACGTTCGTGAGCGGAGTGATCCTGACGACGATGGGGGAAGTGGCCGGAGTCCCGCGGGTCGTGCCCTATTTTTTGATGGCGCTCGGCGTGACCGGGTTTCTCGTTCAATCTTGGTTCGAACAAAAACGACGCCGTTAAGCCGGCGTCGTTTTTCATTACATCGATTCTAGGAGTTGGTCGAGCAACGTGTCGATGTCAGTTTGGAGGATATCGGCTTGTTGTTGCAACATCATCAGCTCGGTGAGGTCGTTCGTTTCATTCATCTGACGAAGGAGTGCCTGATGTGCGGCCTCGAACTGTGACAGACGAGCCTCATCCGCCGAGATGTCTCGTGCATCGACGGTTGTCGTGGTCGATGTTGCTGATTTCATCTTCTTAGGTACAGTTACGACTGCCTCCGGTTCGTGCTGGCGCTTTTCGAGCGCATACGTGACGTTTCCCGGGAAACGTGTCGCTGTCCCATCGAGCCAATAGGTGATCGGGAACAGTTTGTTCAAGAAGTAGCGGTCATGCGAGACGGCGACGAGCGTCCCGGTGAAACGGTCCAGTGCTTCTTCGAGCGCTTCGCGGGCTTCGATGTCGAGGTGGTTCGTCGGTTCGTCCAAGACGAGCACGTTCACATCCTCATGCATGAGGATGGCAAGCATGAGCCGCATCTTCTCGCCGCCGCTCAAATCTTTGACCGGTTTGAAGACGCTCGCCCCATAGAAGAGGAATTGGGCCAGCAGTTGACGGGCCTTCCCTTCGTCGACGGCAATCCGGTCGCGGAACGCCTCGATAAGCCGGTGGGAATCATCAAAATGGATGTGTTGGGACAGATAGCCGATGCGGGACCGCTCCGCTCGTCCGACAGTGCCTGAGGTCGGTTCGAGTTGACCGAGCAACACTTTCAACAACGTCGATTTACCGCTCCCGTTCGGACCGACGATGGCGACACGCTCCCCGTGACCGGTGTAGAACGACACATGCTCGAAGACGGTCCGATCGAAGCGGACGGTCATATCGGTCGCCTCGAACACATCGCGGCCAGTCCGGCCGTTCGCTGTGAACTGGATGTCAGGTTGCACGGCTTCGAGGCGTGGCCGTTTAATCGTCTCGATGCGAGCGAGCGCCTTCTCCATCGATTTGGCACGGCGATAAAACTTCTCGTTCGGCGGATTGCCTTCGTTCGCCCATTGCCGAAGCTGGCGAATCGTTTCTTTCATCTTCTTGATTTTCTTTTGTTGCTCCGTATAGGCGTGAAACTGATCGAGCAACCGTTTTTCTTTTTGGGCGACGAAGGCACTATAATTGCCGTCGAAGCTCGTCAGTTCACCGTCTTCACACTCGACGATGCGCGTGGCGACCGCATCGAGAAAGACGCGGTCGTGCGAGACGAGAAGTAACGTAGACGGACTGTCGCGCAGGAACGCCTCGAGCCAAGCCATCGCCTCTAAATCGAGGTGGTTCGTCGGTTCATCGAGGATGAGCAGCTCCGGCTCTTGGAGCAATGCCAAGGCGAGACCGACTTTGGTCCGTTCGCCGCCGCTGAGCGTATCGAACGGTCGGTCGACGAAGCGGGTCAGGCGCAACCCGTCGATCATCGCGTTCACTTTGGAATCGATGACGTACCCGCCGCCGTTCTCATAGCGTGTCTGCAAGGCGCCGTACGTCTCGAGTAGCGCGTCGATGTCGTCACTTGAAGCCATATTTGCTTCAAGCTGTCGCATCTCGTCGCCGAGTCGCGTCAATTCGGCGAATGCGGTATAGAGTACGTCTCGACCGGACTTGCCGGGGTGGGCCGGGATTTGGGCCAGATAGCCGATGTGTAACCGTTGCTTGCGGTAAATCGTTCCTTCGTCTGGCGCATCAGCACCGACGATCAGACGCAGAAGCGTCGTCTTGCCGCTCCCGTTCCGTCCGACGAGTCCGATTCGTTCGCCGGCGTTCACATGAAGATTGGCATCGATTAAGACGGCATGGCCGCCGAATTGTTTTTGGATGTGTTGTAATTCGATTAACATGAGTGGTTCCTCCCAGAGTAGAGGCCTATCAAAAAAGCCGAGCGCAAAGAAGCGCTCGGCAAGAGAGAGAGGCGCTTTGTCGTATTTCAGCAATGTCTAAAAAAGGACAGACGGGTCCTGTGATTATGCGACATCGTGAAAAATCGCACGCAAAATGTACAAATGTTCTGTTGACCAATGCGTACGTCCGACAAAGTTCACCTTTCTCCCTCCTTTCAATACATCATTACGGTAAGTGTAAGCGATTTCGGTCGGTTCGGCAACTAGGATACAGGAATATTAGGAACCGATGTCGTATTGGTTAGACATCAGGGAGGAGGGACGCTATGCGCAAGGAATGGTTAGGTGCCATCAGTTTAACGCTCGCCGCCAGTATTTGGGGCGGGATGTACGTCGTCAGTAAATATGCGCTCGGCTATATCGAACCGTTCACGCTCATCTGGATGCGCTATGCCGTCGCGTTTGTCGTCCTGCTCACGATGTGGTGGGTCTTCGGACGCGAGCGAATCGGTCGGCGTGACTGGAAATGGATTGCGCTCGTCGGCGTCATCGGGTACGTCGCCTCGATTTCGTTTCAGTTCATCGGCACGAAACTATCCGACGCCCATACGGGATCGCTCGTCACGGCGGCGACACCGGCGTTCATGGTGATTTTTGCCCGAGTCATCTTGAAAGAACGGCTCACGCCTGTCAAAGTCGGGTCACTCCTGTTGGCGACGCTCGGGGTGATCATCGTCGTCGGCTGGCACGTCGAAGGCACGTATTTCATTGGGAGCCTCGTTTTGGTCGGTGCGGCCATCACGTGGGCGCTCATGTCCATCTATGTGAAAATCGCTTCCGCGACGATGTCGTCGTTGACGATCACGACGTTCGCCATCGGTATCGCCTTCGTGTTGATGACGCCGCTCATGGGAATGGAAGTGGCCGCATCCGGCTTACCGAATATGACCATGGTATTGTGGATGAGCGTATTGTATGTCGGCATCATCTCGACAGCCGGGGCGTTCTTCTTTTGGAACAAAGGGCTCGAGCTCATGGATGCGAGTGTCGGATCGTTATTCTTCTTTTTCCAACCGCTCGTCGGGGGTTACCTCGGCTGGCTCGTCCTCGATGAACGACTCGACCGCAACTTCTTTGTCGGCGCCGCCTGTATCGTCACGGCCGTCACGTGGTCGACGATTGTCGAACGTCGGCAAAATCGTGTCCGCGAGACACGTCAAGCTGAGGAGCGCCATATCTTATAACCAAAGACGACCGACCCGCTCTGGGCCGATCGTCTTTTTAAAATCCGTGATGATCGAGTTTGTCTTCGTCGCGCTTCATCTCGAGCTCGAGCCGCTGAATCGCAAGTTTTTCTTGCTCGATTTTGAGTCGAAGTTCTTCTAAACGCGCCTTCCGTGTCTTATTAAATGTATCTGCGGCGATGGACACGACGACGATGACCATGATGTAGAAAAAGAAATCCATTTGATACGCCTCCCTTTAGTGTGAGCCGAACAGTTCCGTCACCAGCTGTTGTGCGAGGAGCGCCTCACGACCGTCCGTCATGATGGCCGTATCCTCGGTCAGTGCCGAGATAAAGTGGTCGATCGCCCCTTGGAACCCGCGTTGGGTCAGGAGCGTGTCCCATGACCCAAACGTCTTCGTCGAATGGGTGCCGTGCTCGAAGCGGTTGAGCGTCACCATCTCGTCGACGGTCATGCGAAGACCGTCTCGGATGGCGCTCAGCCCTTCGTGATTCGTCCCGGCTTTCCGGTGCATCGACGTCGTGTGCAGTCCGTGCTCGTCTTGCCAGACGTGGCGCGCGAAATGGAGACCGTTCGTCTCGGTCTTCTCCAAATGCCCTGTGACCAGGCGCAACTCGCTTCCGGTGAAGTACCGGAGCGTGTCGACGACATGCAAATAGTCATCGAGCAACGTGAACTGATAGTCGTGGCCACGCAATCCGTCGCCACGATGCTTGACGAAGTCGAGCGTGTGGAATGGGGCTACTGCTTTCACGTGCTGATACATCGGGGCGAACCGGCGATTGAAGCCGACCATGAGCTTACGGTTCGTCTGCTCGGCCAGCTCGACGAGATGTTCCGCTTGTTCGATCGTCGCGGCGAGTGGTTTATCGACATACACATCGACACCGTGTGCGAGCAGATAGGAGACGACGTCGAAATGTGTCTCGGTCGAACTGTGGACGAACGCCGCGTCGACGGACGACGCGAGCTCGGGAAGTCCCGTGAACGATTCCATCCGATGGGCCCGGCAAATCGCCTCACGTTTGGCGACGGTCGGGGAATAGGCACCGACGAGTTCGAACGACGTGCTGTTCGTCAAAATAGGTAAGTACGCTTTTTGAGCGATGCCGCCGAGACCGACGACACCAATTTTAGGCTGACGCATATGTACCACTCCTTTTCTATCATCATAACGAAAAAAGAACCGAATGACACGTACGCGTGGTGCGTCAGGTCATTCGGTCCTTACTTATAGGCTGGCACTGAGTACGATGTCGCCCTCGGGTGCCGTGTTGCCGCGTTCGGGTTCTTTCGTGACAGCAACGGTATCCCAGTCCATCTCTGATTCGGTCGAATCGAGCGTGTAGATGACGGTCCCGTTGCCTTTGTCGTCCGTGACGAACGCCCCGGTCGGAATCGGAGAGCCGTCTTTTAACAACCAAACTTGATACACTTCGTTCGCTTCGAGCGCATCGAGTCCGTTCGTCTGGACGATGAGCTGGCGCTGGCCGTCCTGTTCGGCGAGGTAAGCCACGCCTTCCGATTCGCCTTCGAGCGGGACGGTCTCGGTCAAGGCGATTCCGCTCGGATCATCTTGGTTCAATAGCAGATAGCCGTTCCCGATCAAGGAGAGCATGAGTGCGGCCGCGAGAGCGAGCGCTCCCCATGGCGTCTTCTGTTTCTTCTTCGTGGCTGTAAACGGTGTGATCGGGGTCGGTTCGTCTTGCTTCGACTCCGTCTCCGTCTTGTCTTCCGCGAACACGTTGTCGAGGATGCGTGCCTTCATCCCGCTTGGCGGTTCAGCCGGTTCAGAGAGGAACGCGACGCCGCCGACGAGGGCCTCGAGTTGTTCGAGCTCTTCTTGACACGTTTGACATGTCGCGAGATGCGCTTCAAACCGGATGCGTTCGTCTTCTGTCAAATGCTGGTTGAAATAATCAATCAATTGGTCACAAGCGTTCATCGTTCCACCTCCTTATCATTCAAATCTTGGGATAGATGCCTTCGTAACTGTTTCAATGCTAATCGAATCCTTCCTTTTACAGTACCGAGCGGGATACCGCACGTATCGGCAATCTTTTGTTGGCTGAGCCCTTGGAAATACATGAGGCGGACGACTTGTTGTTGCTCGGCCGGCAGTTCGGCCATAGCCGTCTCGATTTGAGTCCGCTCTTCTTGCCATTCGACCTCGGTCTCGACGGACGGGGCCGGTGACGGAATGGCTTCCGCATAGGACTCATCCAATTGCAGGTCAGGTTTTCGTTTGCGAATCAAGTCGATCGTGACGTGACGGCTCATCGTGAACAGCCACGATTTGAATTTTCCTTTTGTCTCATCATACACGCCGCCACCGCGCCATAGTTTAATGAATACTTCTTGCATCGCTTCTTCGGCGAGGTCGCGGTCCTTCGTCAATTGCATGACGAACGCATAGAGGATTCGTTCATAGCGGTCATAAAGTGTCTCGAGCGCTTGTTTGTCTTTTTGCCTGACACGCTCGTACAATTCGATATCAGTCATGGCTTGCTCCTTTACACATAAGGGAATCCCTTGTATTGATCTAACGGATGAAACCGTGAAATGGATGCCTATTTGACGTGACTATTTTGTGAACAGTCAAGATTTTCCCGCAGCTAACGGGAACAACTGGACGCCATCCTTCCGATACGGCGGAACAGGTATAGATTCAAGGCGCTGAGCAGACGGTACGTCACGTAACTGAACAATATTGCCGTGATCAGCGTGACGACAAGCGCCGAACCATTCGGAAGCCATAGTTGCCAGACCGAATAGGACCGGACCCCAAACAAAAAGGTGAAGACGAGCCCGAACCCGATCACGATTCCGCTATACTGACAGTAATAGCGGCTCAATCGATTTTTCATGATGCCACGTCCTTTCTCTCTTTTACTATACGAGATGGGGTATGACGACACAAGGAGGATGACTATGAAGCGATTCACCGACGAGGGACGAACGCTCATTTGTTTTGATTTTGATGAGACGTATTTCCCGCACGCTTGTACCGTGGAGCAGTTGGAACGATTACGGCACCTCGAAGACTTTCTCGATGCACACTCGTCTCGGTTGTCGACGATGTGGGTGACGGGGAGTTCACTCGAGACGATCCGAGATAAAATGGCACGGGCAGACATGCGTTACTTCCCGCACCGGATTGCGGCGAGTCTCGGGACGGAGCTGTATCAAGTGACGGCGTCCGGGCAACTGGAGCTCGATTCCGGTTATTCGTCCCGGTTCCCCTATGATTTTTCAGACCGCGTCACCCAAGTCGTCGACAGGATAGGGCGAACGCTCACGATTGAGCCACAGACGAATCTTGGCACAAGCGATTGGATGCACAATTATTACTACTTCGGCGAGCGCTCGGACGAGATCGAGCACATCCGTTGTATTGCCCATGACTTCGGGATTGCAGTCAACGTCAGTCGGTGCAATCCGCTCGCCGGGGATCCGGCAGACGCCTACGATATTGATTTCATCCCACAAGGGGCAGGGAAAATTGCTGTGGTCGACTACGTGTGCGACCGATATACATTTCAGACCGAGCACGCCTACGCGTTCGGTGACAGTGGGAACGATTTAGGAATGTTGCGATATGTCGGCAACGGTTATGTACTCGGCAACGGGACGGAAGAAGCCAAACGAGAACATGGTCGTGTCACCGAGGGCATGTATGCGGATGGGATTCTAGAAGTGTTACATCGAGCGGTGCGGTAGACAGGTTTAAGCGCTCGTAACTAAACGTAGCGCTGCGGTCTCCACACGTTCGAACAAATACGTTTTCAGCCGATGGGTCGTCAAATCGAGCGGCAGACGATGCTTCCAAAGCTCGGTGAACACCTCGGAGAGGACGGCTTCGGCCAAGTCGGCTCGCGTCGTCAAGCGGAGGGCAAGCGAATATAAGATGCGCTCATAGCGGTCGTAAAGCAGTTCGAGCGCAGACGTGTCGCGGTTTACGATGCGTGCGTATAAATCGTGATCGGATATGAATGACATGGTGGACTCCTTCAGAATGAGACTATCTCGTGGTTGGGTTGCGGGCAAATGCCGTAACCTTCTTATTTCACTTATGGGGTGAACGTAAACGGTTACTTTCCGATTCGAGCACATTCAAAAACAGCCAACGTTCCGCTGATGAGCGGAATGTTGGCTGTTTTGTAGTTAAAACGACGTATAACAGTGCGGGCACGTCTGTGTGTTCCCACCGGACCGTTTGAACGTTTTTTTACAGTTCGGACACGTGACGGTCTCGGTGTCTTGGCCGAACAGGCTGCCGCGATTGAATAAAACATTTCGTAAATTCGGCAAGGCTTTAGCCGCATAAATCATGGAGAAGAATAAGACGATGGCCAAAACGGCCAACAGCAAATAGGTCATATCGGGTATCTCCCTTTCGCGAAACATTCGTTTCTTCTAGCATACGTGAAATTGTTCAAATACACACCTCCAGACTGGAACTGCGAACAGATGTTCTGTATACTAAAAGTAACAAAGGAGGGAGATCAGATGAGGCAAGAAGTCATGCGTTGGATGCGGAACGGGCGGGTCGTGGAAATGATGTATATCGATCGGAACGGAGTTTTTTCGAAGCGGCGGGTCAAACTGATTAAGTTGCAAGGCAATCGACTCGTCGCCTGGGACGTGAACAAACGGGCGCGTCGGACGTTTTGTATGGACCGTGTTCTCGCCTGTCTCCCGACGATTGAACGAACCACCGGACGAGAGGAGGGAATCGGATGACACCACTTCCGAAATGTTCGGCGCCGGCCGAACGGGCGCTTCAGGCCGCCTATATCGATACGCTCGAACAGTTGGCGACGTATACGAAACGAGAGATTGCGGCCTTGCATGGGGTCGGGCCAAGTGTGCTGCGAATCTTGGAAACCGCGCTTCACGAGCAAGGACTTCAGTTCACCGACAGCGAAATAAATTCCTAGTCCCGTCCTGGACTAGGAATTTTTTGGTTGGGCGATTGCATTGCGCGTAAAAAGGGAAGTAATATATTTGTCATCTCCATTACAGCCTAATATCTAGTACCATGACGATAAGGTTTGCGAACCTAGCGACACCCATGAGAAAGGAAGTACACAGCATGAGGACGAAACGTTTATCCGCCATTCTAGGAAATGAGATGGATGACATCGAACGCGATCCATGGGTGACCGGAATTGAGACAGATTCCAGAAAGGTCAGTCCAGGGAATTTATTTATCTGTATCCGCGGCTATACGGTGGACGGACATGAATTCGCTGAGGACGCCGTCTCCAAAGGAGCGGTTGCTGTCATCTCGGAATACCCGCTTGACCTTGAGGTGCCGAACCTTGTCGTCGCGGACACGAAACGGACAGCCGGCGTGGTGGCCAGTACTTTTTATGACCACCCCTCACATCGGATGCGCATTTACGGTGTCACCGGTACGAACGGGAAGACGACGACCGCGACATTGACATATGATTTATTTCGTCTGTCCGGCCGACCGGTCGGGATTGTCAGTACGATTGGAGCACGTTATAAAGATCAAACATTAAACACACCAAATACGACGCCTGAAGCCGTCGTCTTACATCGTTTGCTGGCCGAGATGGCCGATGCCGGCGTGACCGATTGTGTCGTCGAGGTGTCCTCGCACGCGATGATGGAAGGACGCGTCGAAGGTGTCCGGTTTCACGCGGCGGCATTCACCAACTTGACGCACGACCATTTGGATTACCATCGCTCGATGGATGAGTACGCCCGAGCCAAAGCCCGATTGTTCGAACAAGTCGAGACGACGGACGGGGATGCCATCGTGTTGAACGCCGAAGACCCGGCTAGCAAAACGATGGCCGCGTTTGCGCCGACTCGTCGGCGCATCATGTACAGCACGCATGCGGACGTACCGGCTGATATTCAAGTCATTTGGCATGACCAGACGGTGCTCGTCAAAATGAACGCCTTGACGATTGAGGCCCCGGTCCGCTTTATGGGTGCGTTCAATGCGGCCAACTTGGCCGCAGCGATCGGTCTCGTCTCTACATCGGAACTGATGTTGCGTGCGATCATCGCCAACGTGCCGGGACTCACGCTTCCGAAAGGTCGGCTCGAACGACTCGATACGGAAGACGCCGAGATTTATCTCGATTATGCCCATACGCCTGATGGTCTTGAGAAGTGTCTATCGACGCTTCAGCAAGGAGAACGTGAACTCGTTGTCGTCTTGAGTGCGGCGGGCGACCGCGATCCGACCAAACGGGCGGAGATGGGTCGCATCGCGAGCCATTATTCGAACGATTTAATCGTGACGGTCCACGACGTGCGTACGGAAGACCCGAAACAAATCATCGACGGGCTACTTGAAGGGATTGACGCGAACACACACTATGTGACGTTCGAGGAACGACGGGACGCCCTCCGGCACGCAGCGCAACAAGCGCTCGACGGCAAACGAATCGTCGTCGTCGGAAAAGGACATGACCACGTTGAACGCGTCGGTCGCGAGTCGATTCCGTTCAATGAATCAGACATCTTGCTCGATGAATTAAAAAAATTGAAGGGCCAAGAACCGGCCGTTTAACGAAACGATGACAATTGTCATCGTTTTTTAATGTGTCATTTTAGGAAAAAAAGGTAATAACTATTCATGTAACGCTATCGAAGGAGGAGAACAGACATGTCAGTTTTGTACAAAGAGTTTACAAATGATGAAGAAGTCGTGACCGCCATTCAATCGATGAAAGCGAAAGGGATTGAGGACAAGCACATTTATGTCGTCACCCACGATGATGACCGGACCGACCGCGTGGCCGATAACGCCGATGCGAATACGGTGACGGCATCAGACGTCGGCCTGGGAACGGCCGCGAAAAACTTGTTCCGTAAAAAAGGGGATGAGCTTCGAGCCCAATTCGAACAGCTCGGTTTCTCATCGACCGAAGCCGATCAACTCGAGAAGAAATTAGACCAAGGCAAGGTGATTGTCGTCGTCAAAGACGCACCAGCCGGATTCACGTTATAAGTCCACCACCATGGAGAATACAGAGACAGGGCTGAATCGATGGATTCAGCCCTGTTTATTTTAGTCGTGGATGCGGACGACGGTCCGGCCGCTCAATTCACTGCGCATCATCGCCTCGGCGTGACGAGGGACGTCGTGCAGCGGAATCTCATGGACCATATGGTTCAGCACGCGAGTGTCGACGAGCTCATGGAGCCGCTCCCACGCTTTCACGCGACGGGCGATCGGCTGCATGACCGAATCGATACCGATGAGCCGGACGCCTCGTAAGATGAACGGATATACGGTCGTATGAAGCTCATGGCCACCGGCAAGCCCACACGCGACGACCGTCCCTTCATAGCGTGTTCGGCTGAGGATATTCCCGAGCGTCTCGCCTCCGACCGAGTCGATGGCAGCGTCAAACCGCTGTTCATCCAGCGGACGGGCCGGTCCTTCGAGTTCACTTCGAGCCATTACGTTCTCGACACCGAGGTCGCGCAAATACGCTGGGTCTTGTTTGCCGGTCGAGGCAATGACGTGATAGCCGAGCTTGTGGAGCAAGGCGATGGCAAAACTGCCGACCCCCCCGGAGGCACCGGTTACGAGCACTTCTTGACAGGGATGCACGCCCTCGTGTTCAAGCGCCTCGACAGCAAACATGGCGGTAAGTCCTGGTGTCCCAATCGTCATCGCATCTCGCATCGCCATGCCTTTCGGTAATTTGATGAGCCAGTTGCCTGGGACTTGGGCGTAACGGCTGAAGCCACCGAAATGTCGTTCGCCGATGCCGAAACCGGTCGCAATGACATCGTCACCGGCTTTGAAATCGAGATGGTCGGATTCAATGACTTTCCCGACGAACTCGCACCCGGGGATGAACGGATAATGACTGACGATTTTGCCGGATCCGGTCAGCCCGAGAGCGTCTTTGTAGTTGAGCGCTGAATAATGGACTTCGACGAGGACGTTGCCGTCTTCTTCTCTCGGAAGGGCGTCGAATTTGACGTCGGTCACCGTGGAATGGAGACGGTCGTCTTTTTTGTCGAGGACGAGTGCTTGAAATGATTCGTTCATGGTCAATGGGCCCCTTTCGCTGATACGTATTCTATTCCTTTGTTATCATTCCCCACCTGCCAAAATATATACACGAATGTTTCGTTCTAACAGGGAGTGGAATGGTACAATGAAAGAGATTCAACTAGAGTGAGGAGGAATGAAGCATGCGGCACGACGACTATGAGTTTGATGAAGAAGTAGAAGAAGGCGAATTGTTTAACGTATACGACATTCTGCCACCGGATGGAACCATTCTTGAGATGGCTACGGCCGAAGAAATGGTCCGTGCGGCGGAGCTCGAGGCGACGCATAATGCGCTTGAGCGAATCCAAGACTCAAACTTCCAGTTGTCAGGAATCACTTTTAAAGAGTTGCTGGCAGAGTTCGAGCGATATGAGCAAGAATCGATGGAATTCTGGACAGGCGTTTATAGCCGATTGCGCATTCCATGGGCATGGACGATTCGAATCGATGTGGCCAACGGTCCGATTCACGTCGTCAATGACCGCGACATCTTCATCGACGAAGCGGACTTCGAAGAATATGATTTCGAAGAATACGTAGATGATGATTACGAAGACGAAGACAATCAATGAATCCAAAAACGTCTTTCCCTCATTCAGGGAAAGACGTTTTTTTGTGGTCGAGGAATGAGGCGTGGAGGCGTGTCAGTTCCGTCGCGCCGAACCAAAGCCCGACCCCGCACAGGACGGCGACACCACTCACTAACGCACCGACGATGGCGGTATCTCCAATCATCGTGAACGACAGCGCCAGGCTGAACAATCCGAAAAATAATAATCCTCCTGCAATCGTCTTCATGACCAAGTCACCCTTTCTTAGTTCGTCTGCCTTTAGTGTAGGCGGTTCAGCGAGAAAAGGGTGACTGAATTTTATACCGGGTCAAAAATCAAGCAAGGTCGTATACCGAATATGTCTTGCCATTCTCGAGCGGATCGTCTAGCAAGTGTTCCGCCAAGATGCGGGCGACCATCTCCGGGGTGCGCAGTCGTCCTCCGTCACGTAAGAACGGAACTGTTCCACGTCGCGGAACGCGTCTTCTGACGAGGCCCGGATGCTTGCCTGCATTGCGGTGTCCATCACGCCCGGATTGAACAAGGCGACCTTATCGTTCGTACCGGTCAATTCAAGGGCGACCGTCTCCGTAAAATGGTCGAGTCCGGCTTTCGTCGCACAATAGGCACTCCAGCCCGAAATGGGGCGCTTGGCGGCCCCAGAGGTCACGTGGATGAGCGAGACGGGCAGATCGTACGCGAGCACTGCGTTCGTCAAGAGCATCGGGGCGAGCAGGTTGGCTTGGACGTGGGCGATGAGCTGCGCGGCGTCCAATTGGCCGGCCCGATGAATCGGTTCAATCAAGGCTGCGTTTTGGACGACGAGCAAGGATGTCGCCGTCTCGATGAGTGGCTTCACTTGTTCGAGCGCGGCCAGTGTACTTGTCGGATCAGATAAATCGACCTCGACGTGACGGAACGAGGCATCGATCGCCTGCGTCCGTGAAAAATTGACGACCTCGTAATCCCGCTTCAATAATTCCTCGGCGATGGCACGGCCGAGACCGCGCGATGCACCGGTCACGATGGCTAGTTTCATGACAGTTCCTCCTATTCGTGAATCGTCTTCCGATATCCGTAAAACGGACGGAAATTCAATTTCTCGTAGTACGTGTGGGACGAAGCGCTCGCGAGCATCTCGAGGCGCGTTTCGGGGTAGAGCGCATGGACGTGTGACAGCAACCGCTCGCCAATCCCGAGGCGACGGTGCGAGGCCGCGATGAGCAGTTCGCATACGTACAGGCTAACGGTCGTGTCGGTCAATCCACGCAAGTAGGCAATCACATGTCCTTCTGACTCGACGACATAGGCGACGTTCGATTGCTGCCACGCCTGTTTCGTCAACTCGTGTTGTCGGACGAGTTGGCTCCAACCTTCCGCTTCATTCAACGCTTGAATCTGTTCGAAGTCACGTTCATCGTATGGACGGATGTTCAAGAAGACACACCTGCTTTCTGTTCGATGACTTTCATGAGGTCGAATGCCCCGTCTGACTCGTTCGAACAGACGACCGAGACGATGTCTGTGGCCGGGTAATAGGCGGAATGAAAACTGACGCCGGGGTCATAGCCCATGACATGATATTTGAACACGTGTCGATTCGCATCCAGTTGAATCCACAGACCATAGCCGTAATGTACGCCTTTGTCGTTTACCTTCACATGAGGAGTCAATAGCCGTGATGTCATCTCCTCACCAAATAAGCGATGATCGAGAAGGGTGCTCCAAAGTTTGGCCATATCTTGTGTCGTCACGAACGCACCGCCGTCCGAGCCGCCTTTTACGGGAATCGAATAGTGGTTCGTCCGCCACGAGCCGTCCGGGTTGTCGATATACCCGAGCGCTGTGTTCGCCGGCAAGGCATCGAGGGAGAAGTACCCCGAATCGGTCATGTCGGCCGGCTTGAACACGAACTGTTCGATATAGTCTGAGAACGACAACCCGCTCGTCTGTTCGACGATGAGGCCGAGCACGATGTAGCCGGCATTATTGTATTGAAACACGCCCCGTTCTTGTCGCATCGGCTCGTGTTGGAACATCGGAAGAAAGTCACGTAACTGCCTGATGTGATACATCGGACGTTGCCGCCACAATTCCTCGAAATCGTCCATGACAGACTCGTCAAAATAGTCGGGGATGCCGGATGTGTGGGTAAGCAACTGTTCGACTGTCACGCCCGGGTCAAATCGGGGGAAGTCGATGGCTAAACACTCGCGGAGTGTCGACGTGAATGCCAATTTGCCTTGTTCGATGAGCTGGCAGACGGCAATGGCCGTGAATAGCTTACAGCCCGAAGCGATGCCGAATCGGGTCGACATTCGATGCTCGATTCGTTCCGCCCGATTCGCATAACCTTGTTGATGGTCGAACAGGATTTCATCCTGTCGTATGACGAGCGCCGATCCGGAAAAATCAGATTTGATGGGAAGGTCAGTAAAGGGGTCGTTCAACAGCTTGTTCATCGGACACCTCCTAAAGATTGTCTAGTGTGTCAAGCATAGCACACGGCCGATTAATCCCTAACCAGGCAAAAAAATGTCTCCTCCGTCAAAGGCGGAGGAGACATTGGTTATTCACCAATCGCTTCTTCACGTTCGGTGTCTGTCGTACCAAGATTCGTCAAGTAAGCCTCATATTTCGGGAGCCAGTAGCGATAGGACGCCCAAACGAGGCCACCCGTCACAACGAACAAGGCGATGGTCGCCGGCCAGAACCAGCTCGAGACGATCCCGTCCGCATAGGCGAGACCGATCGGTGAGAAGACGAAGTAGACGAAAATCATCGACGCGACAAGGATGATGGAAGTCGAAATTGCATGACGCCATGGCTTGACGCGGCCAAGATCGATGCGAATCGGATTGATGTGTTGCATCGGTCGAACTTTTGCGAACACGAGCATGATGGTCGTTTCGAGGACGAACAAGATCCCGTAAATGTGAATGAAGTTGATGCCAAGGTCGAAGCCGAACCACTGCTCCGTTCCCCAGACGAGGAAGTAATACGTGACGACGTGGAAGCCGATGACGAGTTTCGCGGCAATCGGCGGTACGCGCTTCACGAGCATCCCGATTAAGACGATGACAAGAATCGGGATGTTGAAGAAACCGGTGAAGCGGCGAATCAAGTCCCACAGTCCGTCCGGTGCGTACATCAAGTTCGGAGCGACGAAGAACGAGACGAGCGCGACGAACGTCCCGAACCATTTGCTGACACGAATCAAATCTTTGTCAGACGCGTCCGGTTTGAACTTCGGCTTATAAATATCGAGCACGAATAAGGTGGCGATACTATTGAGCAACGAGTTGAACGAGCTGAACACGGCACCGAGCAAGACGGCGAGGAAGAAGCCCATGAGCCACATCGGCAACAAGTCGGCAATCAAGCTCGGATAAGCGAGGTCGGCCTTATCGACGTTCGTGCCATACAAATGGAACGCGATAATCCCTGGAAGCAGCATGAAAATCGGGACGAGCAACTTCAAATAGCCGGTGAAAAGCACCCCTTTTTGACCCTCGGCCAAGTTCTTCGCCCCGAGTGCCCGTTGGATGACGTATTGATTGAGTGCCCAATAAAACAAGTTCGCAAAAATCATCCCCGTGAAGATGGACAAGAACGGAACGGAATCGTTCTCTGAACCGATCGCGTTCAGTTTCTCTGGATTCTCGGTTGCAATCGTCTTCATCCCATCGACGAGGTTGCCGTCACCGAGCGCGATGAAGCCGAGCGTCGGGACGAGGAAACCGATGATGATTAATCCGATCCCGTTCAACGTGTCGGAGACGGCGACGGCGCGGAGACCACCGAAAATGGCGTAAACGGCTCCGATAATCCCGATGAACCAAATGACGAGCCAGAGCGACTGCTCGAAGCTGATGCCAAGCAATTCCGGTACGTCAAACAGTTGCAAGACGGCCAAACCGCCGGAATAGAGCATCGATGGAATCGTGACGCACATATAGCCGAACAAGAACAAGAGGACCGTCAAGCGGCGGACGTCCTCATCATACCGTTGGCTCAAAAATTCAGGAATCGTCGAAATACCGATGCCGAGAAAACGTGGTAATAAAAACAGCGCCATGATGATGGCGGCGATTCCGGCTGTGACTTCCCAAGCCATGGCCGACATATTGCCGGCGAACGATTGCCCGTTCAAGCCAATCAATTGCTCGGCTGACAAGTTCGTCAACAGGAGTGATCCGGCGATAAAGATGCCGGTGAGCCCCCGTCCGGCCAAGAAGTAGTCGTCGGCACTCTCGACTTTCCCTTTCGTCATGCGATAAGACACGTAAGCGACGAGCCCCATGAATAAGGCCCCTGTGATCAATATGTAAACAACTTGTTGAATGGTCAACGACGTTCCCTCCCTCAACTTCTTCTTATTTATAAGTACTTTTGATAATTACCCTTCACGAAGTACGATTATTTCCCGTTTTCTCTTTTGTAAAAGAACTGTAACAAACATCACAACAAAAAAAGACACCTGAGAGGTCAGGTGTCAAAAAAAGCGAAGCAACGAAGTCGCGACCGTGAAATAAATGATTAAGCCGAGATTATCGACGACCGTCGTGATGAACGGACCCGACGCGACGGCCGGATCGAGTTTCAATCGATTGATGAGGAGCGGCACGAGCGTCCCGACGATGGTCGCCACGCTGAGCGACGCAAAAATCGACAGACCGACGATTATGCCGATCAAGGCACTGTCATAGAGGACGGTGATGACGCCGAAGATGACGATCATACACGCGAGACCGAGTAACAGTCCCGTCCCGAACTCACGGCGAATCATCTTCAACACGTTCTTCCGATTGATTGTGCCGAGCGCGATTGAGCGGACGGCGACGACGAGCGATTGGGTGGCCGCGTTACCGGCCGAACCCATGACGAGTGGCATGAAAACGGCGAGCAAGACGATCGTTTCGAGCGTGTCCTCGAAACCACCAATCGTCGACGCCGTGATCATCCCGAGAAACATGAGGCTAATAATCCACGGTGCCCGCTTCATCGCCGCCTCGACCGGTCCCATGTTGATGTCGGACGAACCTTTCGTCGCCGACAGCTCTTCGAAATCCTCGGTCGTCTCTCGTTCGATGACGTCCATGACATCGTCGACCGTGATGATTCCAAGCAGATGGTCCTCGCTATCGATGACAGGCAGGGCCAATAGGTCATATTTCTGAACGGTCCGGGCCAAGTCTTCCTGGTCGGCGAGGACGTGGGCCGACACGACGCGCCGGCCCATGATGTCCGCGATTTGCACGTCGAGCGGGGAGACGATCAAGTCGCGTAGCGAGACGACGCCGACGAGCCGGCGATCAGTATCGATGACATACAAGTAATAGATTGTCTCAGCTTCCGGTCCAAGTTCGCGCAAGTCTTCGAGCGTCGCACCGACGGTCTTGTCCGCTTTCAACACGATAAATTCGGTCGTCATGATGGCACCGGCCGTATCGTCCGGATAACGCATCAAATCTTTGACCTCGGTCGCCTCGGTCTCGTCCATCAACTCGAACAGTTCGTTCATGAAATCATCGGGGAGCTCAGTCATCAAGTCGGCGGCGTTATCCGAGAACATGTCGTTCAACACACGCACGGCGAACGGACGGGGCATCTCTTGAATGAACTGTTCCTGCTCATCCAGTTCGAGTTTTTCAAACAGGTCAGTGAACTCTTCCGGGGACAGCGCCTCATAGACGAACTCACGGGCCGGACGTTCAAGTTCGATGAACAGGTCGGCCTGTTCACCAGGGTGGAGGGTGAGGAACACGTCGCGGAAATCGACCGGGTCCCCTTTTTGAATAAGCGCTGTCACTTGGGCTTCATGACGGGCGCGTTCTGTACGTTCGATTGCCATCGACTCACTTCCTTTTCACATCATGTGTCTATATTATGTCACGAGTTTGAGCGGTCTCAAACAAAATCCAAAAAATACTATGAATTTTTTTCACAATCTATACAGCGTGTATACGTCACTTTCTCTCGATTCGAGGGACCACACCGTTTCTCGAGTGATTGTTCATTCATGTCACGTCATAATCTATGCACTTTTCTGTGGAATCTACCACAGTCCAAACGTCGGACTTGCCCATCGTGGAAATGGGTAAGTTGATAATGTAAGGGTAGCAACACACCCGAATCACAAGGAGGAAGCGAGATGATATCGATGACGGATCAACAAACCGCTCGGGATACTATGCTGAAACATCCGATCCACGTGTATTCAGAAATTGGTGAACTCAGGACCATCCTTTTGAAGCGTCCAGGACGCGAACTCGAAAATTTGACCCCGGAATATTTGGAACGCCTTTTGTTTGATGACATTCCCCATCTTCCAGTCATTCAAAAAGAACACGACTACTTTGCGAGCGTGCTCCAAAATCGTGGCGTCGAAGTGCTCTACCTCGAAAATTTGATGGCCGAGACGTTGTCGTTGCCCGGTGTGCGCGAACGTTTCGTCGCCGATATCTTGTCAGAGTCCAAATCAAATATCAACGGCTCATACGAGACGCTGAAAGAATATTTGCTCGCCTACGACAATGAAAAGTTGATTGAGACCGTCATGGCCGGGATTCGGAAATCCGAGATTAAGCCCGAGAAACGACGTCACTTACACGAGATGATCGAGGACACGTATCCGTTCTATCTCGATCCGATGCCAAACTTATACTTCACCCGTGACCCGGCCGCAGCCATCGGCAGCGGGCTATCGATCAACCGAATGAAAGAGCCGGCTCGGCGCCGTGAATCGTTGTTCACGCAATATATAATGCGCTACCATCCGCGATTCGCGAAACACGACATCCCGATTTGGTCGGATCGTGACTACCGCTTCGCGATGGAGGGTGGGGATGAGCTCGTCTTGTCCAAAGAAGTCGTCGCCATCGGGATTTCTGAACGGACGACGGCCCAAGGGATTGAGCGGGTCGCCCTCAACTTATTGAAGAACGGCGGCACTTTCAAGAAAGTCATCGCCATCGAGATTCCGAAGTCGCGTGCGTTCATGCACCTCGACACGGTCTTCACGATGGTCGACCATGATAAGTTCACGATTCATCCGCTCATCCAAGGTCCAGGGGGCAAAATGAATATCTTTGAACTGACGTTAAACGCTGAAGGCGAACTTCACATCACGCAACATACGGATCTATTGAACGTGTTGAAAGCCGCACTCGGTCTCGATGAAATCGTCTTAATCCCATGTGGGGGCGGGGACCCGATTGCCGCTGCCCGCGAGCAATGGAACGATGGGTCGAATACGCTCGCCATCGCCCCAGGCGTCGTCGTCACGTATGACCGCAATTACGTCTCGAACGAGTTGCTCCGCTCTGAAGGTGTCGAAGTCATCGAAATCATGTCGAGTGAACTGTCGCGTGGCCGTGGGGGCCCACGCTGTATGAGCTGTCCGATTATCCGCGAAGACATTTAACGAGGAGGAAACGAGCATGTCCACAACGTACAACTTTGATTTGAAAGGCCGTCATTTTCTATCATTGAACGATTTTTCAGGAGACGAGTTGAACTATTTGATCGAATTATCGGCCGCCTTCAAGCGTCAAAAGCAACAAGGCGTCCCGCATCGAATCTGTGAAGGCAAGAACGTGGCGCTGTTGTTTGAAAAACCATCGACCCGGACGCGTTGTGCGTTCACCGTGGCGGCCATCGATCTCGGCATGCATCCGGAATACCTCGGGAAATCGGATATCCAGTTCGGCAAAAAAGAATCGGTGCGCGACACGGCCATCGTGCTTGGACGCATGTTTGACGGCATTCAGTTCCGTGGCTTCGCCCATGAGACGGTCGAAGGTTTGGCCAAAGATGCCGGTGTGCCGGTATGGAACGGGTTGACGGACTTATATCATCCGACCCAAATCTTGGCCGACTTCTTGACCGTCAAAGAACAGAAAGGCGAGCTGTCTGGCATCCGTTTCGTCTATGTCGGCGATGGACGCAACAATATGGGCAACACGCTCTTGATTGGTGGGGCCAAAGTCGGGATGGATATGCGCATCTGCGCGCCGAAATCGCTCTGGCCGTCAGAGGAGGTCGTCGATTTTGCCCGCTCGGTCGCGGCCGAGACGGGGGCGAAAATCACGTTGACCGAAAGTATCGAGGAAGCGGTCGCCGACGCCGACGTCATTTACACCGATGTGTGGGTGTCGATGGGCGAAGAGGCCGAGTTCGCCGAGCGGATCAAGTTGCTCCGGCCTTACCAAGTGAACATGGACATGCTCATGAAGACGAACAATCCGGACGTCATGTTCCTTCACTGTCTGCCAGCCTTCCACGACTTGGAGACCGAGGTCGGCCGAGCCATCCATGCCGAATATGGTTTGACCGAGATGGAAGTCACGGACGAGGTGTTCCGGAGTCGTCATTCCTTCGTCTTTGATCAGGCGGAGAATCGGATGCACACGATTAAAGCTGTGATGGCGGCGACGCTCACCGACACGAACGAATGGCTTGAACGCTGACGGACGGGAGGGGAATTCCCCTCCGGTTCGTACTAAACGAAAGGGATGAGTTCAATGTCTACGAAAATAGCGCATGACTCAAGTGGAACGGCTGGCGTACAACCGGAGAAAAAGGATCGACGATTAGGGCTCGGGGCGTTGACGGCACTCGTCGTCGGTTCGATGATTGGCGGTGGCGCCTTCAACTTGGCGGCCGACTTGGCCCAAGGCGCGAACGCGGGGGCGATTTTAATCGGGTGGGTCATCACCGGAATCGGGATTATCGCACTTGGTCTCAGTTTTCAAAATTTGACGATGCGTCGCCCCGACCTCGACGGCGGGGTGTACAGTTACGCCCGGGCCGGCTTCGGTCAGTTCATGGGGTTCAACTCGGCGTGGGGCTACTGGCTCTCCGCATGGCTCGGTAACGTCGCCTATGCGACGCTGCTGTTCAGTTCGGTCGGTTATTTCTTCCCAATCTTCGAAGGTGGTCAAAACATCGCCTCCATCATCGGCGCCTCGATTATGCTGTGGCTCGTCCATTCGCTCATTTTACGAGGCATTCATGAAGCATCCATGATCAACATCATCACGACGATTGCGAAACTCGTACCGATTTTTGCTTTCATCACCATCACCTTATTCTTCTTCAACCTCGATAATTTCACGTTCGATTTCTGGGGTCAGGGTGGTTTCTCATGGGGTAGTGTGAGAGACCAGGTCGTCTCGACGATGCTCGTCACACTATGGGTGTTCATCGGTGTCGAAGGGGCGGTCGTCTTGTCCGGACGGGCTCGCAAACGCTCGGACGTCGGGAAAGCGACGGTCATCGGGTTGCTCGGGACACTCGTCATCTATCTGCTCATCTCGGTCATGTCGCTCGGTCTCATGAATCCAGAGAACGTGGCGAACGCCTCGCAACCGGCGATGGCGTACTTGCTCGAATCTGCGGTCGGACCGTGGGGCGCGATGCTCATCAACGGCGGTCTCGTCATCTCTGTCCTCGGGGCGTGGCTCGGGTGGACGTTACTCGCCGCCGAGATTCCATTCGTGGCGGGGAAAGATGGCGTGTTCCCGAAATGGTTCACGAAAGAGAATCAAAACAGCGCGCCGGCCAACGCGCTCTGGCTCACGAACGGGTTGATTCAATTGTTCCTCTTCACGTTCCTGTTCTCGGATGCGGCGTATAATTTCGCCTTCTCGCTCGCCTCGAGCGCTATCTTGATTCCGTACGTCTTTTCGGCCTTCTATCAAGTCAAAGTCGCGAAGAACGGCATCGGCTACAACGCCGGTGAACGCCGGACCCGCGACCTCATCATCGGGGCCGTCGCCTCGATTTACGGCATTTGGCTCATCTATGCGGCCGGAATCGACTATTTGCTCTTGACGACCTTGCTGTACGCACCAGGGACGCTACTCTATATCAAAGCGCAACGTGAGAACGGCATCAAGACGTTGACGAAGACGGAATGGATTGTGGCCGGAATCTTGACGGTGCTTGCCATCTTGGCCGTGGTGCGCATCGTCTCAGGAAATATCTCAGTCTTTTGATCGGGGGAAACCAATATGCGGAATAAACGAGTAGTCATCGCACTAGGTGGAAATGCGATTCAACAAGGAAAAGATGCGACGGCCGAGGCTCAAATTCGAGCCGTCGAGGCGACGGCTGAATCACTGGCCGCGCTTGTCGCCGAAGGCATTGAGGTCATCATCACCCATGGGAACGGGCCACAAGTCGGAAATTTGATGTTGCAACAGGTCGCATCGGACAGTCCGGCGACACCGGCCTTGCCACTCGACGTCTGCGGGGCGATGACACAAGGGATGATCGGCTATTGGTTCGAGAACGCCCTCACGAAAGCACTGAGAGCACGTGGTCTGGAACGCTCGGTCGCACCGATCGTCACGCGGTCGGTCGTCGACCCGAACGATAGCGCCTTCAGTCACCCGACGAAACCGATCGGTCCGTTCTATTCGGAGACCGAGGCGCAACAGATTGAACGGACGACCGGTTACGTCTTTAAAGAAGACGCGGGTCGCGGCTATCGCCGCGTCGTACCGAGTCCGTTTCCGGTCGCGATTCTCGAGCACGCGGTCATCCGAGACCTTGTCGCCCATGAGCACATCGTCGTCGCCGCTGGCGGCGGCGGGATTCCCGTCATCGATACACCAGAAGGCTACGTCGGTGTCGAGGCGGTCATCGATAAAGATTTCGCCGCGGCGAAACTCGCCGATCTCGTCGACGCCGACATGCTCCTCATCTTGACGGCCGTCGAGCACGTGTTCGTCGATTTCGGGACCCCGTCGGCCCGGGCGCTCGAGGAGACGACGAAAGAACAGCTCGAGACGTATATCGCCGAGGGGCAGTTCGCACCGGGCAGCATGTTACCAAAAGTTCGGGCCGCTCTTCAATTCGCCGAATCCGGCAACGACCGGGTCGCCGTCATCACGTCGCTTGAGCAAGCGCTGGCGGCGGTCCGAGGCGAGGTCGGGACGCGTGTCCGGCTCGCCGCGACGCTCCAACAATAAGCACGAAGCCGCAGATGGCCGCGTCTGCGGTTTTTTTAATGAATTGGCTGCACATCGTTTTTTATGGTCCGACATGGGGAAGGGATGTTGTATGTCGATTTAGACATTGTTATCATCATTAGTGTAAACGTTTGCACTATCTAGAAGGGAAGTGACGAAGAGCGGAAACGCTCGAGCTTATGCGTCTATTTGAAGAGGAGAACGTCTATACGCAACAAATGAAACCGCAGGCAGATGATCGGGCAATCGTTCAAGGGAGCTGTTACCGCTTCACGGTATTGACGAGCCAACTGATTCGGATGGAATATGCAGAGGATGGGATGTTCGAGGACCGGCCGACCCAAGTCGTGTTTAATCGGTCGTTCGAAGTTCCAGAGTATCGCGTCATCGAAGATGAGACGGAATTGCAAATCATTACGGAGCACGTCCACCTCTATTACACGAAAGGACCGTTCGCACCGAACACGCTCTACGTCGATGTGAAAGGGAATTTCAGCACATACTATAGCCGCTACACGTTCAACGGACCAGAACGGACGTTGAAAGGGACGGCCCGGACGCTCGACCATGTCGACGGGGCGATTGAGCTCGAGGAAGGCATCGCCTCAAAGCAAGGCTACGCTGTCATCGATGATTCGAACTCATTTATCATGACGGAAGACCGTTTCGTCGAACCGCGACGCAAAGGCATTCATGACTTGTATTACTTCGGTTACGGACACGAGTATAAACGGGCGCTTCGAGACTTCTACCAATTGACGGGGCCAACGCCGCTGTTGCCGCGAAAAGCACTCGGCAACTGGTGGAGCCGCTATTGGCGTTATGATGAGACGGAATATAAAGAGCTCATGCGCCGTTTCAAGACAGAAGACATCCCGTTCTCGGTCAGTGTCATCGACATGGATTGGCATGTCACCGATATCCCGGAAGAATACGGGAGCGGATGGACGGGCTATTCGTGGAATAAGAACCTCTTTCCGGACCCGAAAGGCTTCTTGACGTGGCTGAAGGACGAAGCGTTGCTCGTCACGTTAAACTTGCATCCAGCCGACGGCGTACGGGCGTTCGAAGATCAATACGCGGCGATGGCGGAAGCGATGGGACTCGATCCATCTCACGGCGACCGCATCCCGTTCGACTTCTCCGATAAACGTTTCATTCAAGCGTATTTTGAGCAGATGCATCATCCGCATGAAGTCGACGGCGTCGATTTTTGGTGGATTGACTGGCAGCAAGGCTCGACCTCTAAAATGGAGGGGCTCGATCCGCTCTGGATGTTGAATCACTATCACGCGGCCGACATCGCCCGGGATGGCAATCGTCCGCTCATCTTCTCCCGTTATGCGGGGCCGGGCAGTCATCGCTATCCAATCGGATTCTCGGGGGACACATTGATTTCGTGGGCGTCACTGGCGTTCCAACCGTACTTTACAGCGACGGCGACTAATATCGGTTATGGCTGGTGGAGCCATGACATCGGCGGTCATTATCGTGGCTCGAAAGATGACGAGCTGGCCGCACGCTGGGTCGCCTTCGGTGTCTTCAGCCCAATCATGCGGTTGCACTCGACGTTCAGTACGTTCAACGGCAAGGAACCGTGGCGCTTCGGCCTCGAGGCGGAGCGGTCGATGAAGACGTTCCTACGTCTGCGTCATCAGTTGATTCCATACATCTATACGATGAACTGGCGCAACCATGCTAGTGCCTTGCCGCTCATCTTACCGATGTACTATGAGCATCCAGATGAAGACGCGGCATATGAGGTGCCGAATGAGTATTACTTCGGAAGTGAACTCATCGTGTCCCCGATTGTCGAACCGATGAACCGACAGCTACACGTGGCGGCGACGAACATCTGGCTACCGAAAGGCGACTGGTTCGACTTTTTCACGGGTCATCGCTACAGCGGGGACAAATCGGTGCGCGTGTTCCGCGGGCTCGAGGAGCAGGCGGTGTTCGCTAAAGCGGGTGCCATCATCCCGATGGCACCGCATCATTCGGGTCGAAACGACACCGACAATCCGGCCGATTTGGAAGTGCTCATCTTCCCGGGCGCCTCGAACACGTTCACGCTCTACGAAGACAATGGGACGGACCGCGACTATGAGACAGGAGCCTACGCCGAGACGACGTTCACACTCGATTGGGAGGAACGAAGCCTTCATATCCAGGTGACGGGGGATCGGTCGGTGTTGCCGGATGAACGGAACGTCACACTGCTCCTTCGAGGAGTGACGGGATCCGGCGAATATAAACGGGAGACACAGACGCTACGCCTTGAGCTCGGTCCAATCACGGACGAGCTGACCGTCGAGCTCCCGGTCGACGTGACGGCGAACGACCATCGTCTTGATCGGCTGTATCGTTTCTTGGACCGTGCCGAGATCTCATACGATTTGAAAGATCGGTTGTACCGCTCAGCCGCCGCGAAGACACGGCTTGAGGCATGGCTGTTCGATTTACACGCGCTCGAACTCGATCGCGACCTGCAAGACGCGATCATGGAATTGATGCTCGACTGAATAATTTGTTGTGACGGAGAGGGGCAATCATGCCCTTCTTTTTTTGTCAGAAAATCGTCGGATTTTGTAAGCGTTTTCACAAAGGGGTGTTTTATACTAAAAAGAGAGGCAAGACGGATTGGAGGATGCGACATGAAACCAAAATGGACGGTAGACGAGTTGAGACAGCTTGATGTGTTCGCTAAATGTGCCACACGAGAGCTCGAGGCGCTGTTGCCGCATGTGTATTGCCGCGTGTATCGGAAAGGTCAGCTCTTGTTCATGGAAGGTGACCCTCGGGAACGGGTCTATTTCTTGATTAGCGGGTATGTGAAGCTCGAGCGTTGCAACGAGACGGCGACCCACCAATATGCGGACTATTTGAAGCCGAAGCAACTGTTCCCGTATCGCGGTTTGATGACGGAACCGTATTATCAACATTCAGCCGAGGCGTTGACCGATATCGAGGTCATCTACATGCCGACCGATCGTTTCGAACAGCTCGTCTCGCGGAACGCCTCGATGTTGCTCCATATCGTCGGACAGATGAATCGGATTCTCGACTTGCACGAGCGCCGTGTCCAGGACATCATCACACCGAATGCGACCGACCGGGTGCTCAATACGATTCATTACTTGATTGAAGACCTAGGGGAGCCGGAAGCGATGGGCGTCCGTGTCCGTTGCCCCTTCACGACGGTGGAGATTTCGCGGTTGTCGGGCACGTCACGAGAGACCGTGTCGCACATCTTATCGCGCTTGCGAAAAGAAGACGTGCTCCAATTCGATGCGCGTCAATTGATCATCGGGCATCCTGAATATTTCGAACAATCGCTTTGATGGCGCCGCGTATGGAACGTGGCGTTTTTTGCATGTCTAGCTAAGCGAAGCGTTCGCCTTGAAAGGGTGCATCAGGTATAATTAGTGAGAATCCTCACAAAGAAAAGTTTCCTTACTAATAGAAAGGATGAACGCAGTGAAACGACTGCAAGCTCTCGCTTTAGCAGAAAAACGCCATATCGTCGGACTCGTCATCGCGGCCGTGATGATTGGGTTATCGATTTTGGCTCAAGCTTATTTGATTGTCGACATTGTCGATCAAGTCTTTTTAAAAGATGCATCGTTTGAAAGCATCGTTCCAACGCTCGGCTGGCTTATCCTCGCGCTCATCACACGAGCGGGTTTCGGCTATATGTCGGGGCGGATCGGAGCGAGTCTGTCGGAGAAAGCGAAGCGGTCGCTCCGATTGCAATTGCTCGACCGCTATACGTCGAACCCGATTGAGACGTCACTATCCGGTCAATCCGGTAAAAAGGTGAGCGTGTTCATGGACGCGGTCGACGAGGTCGATGCCTACTTCAGTCAATATTGGCCACAAGTCATTCAAACGTCGATTATTCCGCTACTCATTCTCGTCGTCGTCTTCAGCCAACATTGGATTTCGGGCGTCATCATGATGGTGACGGCTCCGTTCATCCCGATTTTCTTCATCATCATCGGGATTGCGACCCAGAAGAAGTCAGAACAGCAGATGGAGAAAATGAATCAGTTTTCCGGAAAATTCTTGGACGTGTTGCAAGGATTGACGACGCTTAAACTATACGGTCGGACCGAGCGCGAGGCGCAAGCGATTGAAAAGAGCAGTCTCGACTTCCGCGACGCGACGATGGTCGTCTTGAAGACGGCGTTCCTGTCGGGTCTCATGCTCGAGTTCATTTCGATGCTCAGCACGGGCGTCGTCGCCCTCGAAGTGGCGCTCCAAATGGTCGTCTGGGAGAACTTGACGTTCTTCTCTGGCTTTTTGATTCTCGTCTTGGCCCCGGAATACTATTTGGCGATTAAAGACCTCGGAGGTGCGTTCCACACCGGACGCGGCAGCATGGGGGCGGCCGATCGTATTTTCGAAGCGCTCGACGCACCGGATGAACGTTTGACTTGGGGCGACCGGACGTTGACGAGCCGGACACCCGACCTCGAGCTCGACGCCGTCTCGTTCGCCTATGAAGGTGGACGCTTCACGCTGGACCCATTGAACGGTGTGATTCCCGCCGGCGCCCACGTGGCGCTCGTCGGGGCGAGTGGATCCGGCAAGACGACCGTTTTGAACGTGTTGTCCGGACTCGTCAAACCGGATAGTGGACGTGTCCTCGTCGACGGAGAACCACTCGAGACATACACCGATTCGTCATGGTATGACACAATCGGGTACATCTCACAAAATCCGTATTTGTTCGCCGGTACCGTCGCTGATAATATCGCCCTCGGGGAAACAGCCGACGAGATAAAAATCCTTGAAGCCGCGAATGCAGCCGGACTGAACGATGTCATCGCGCAATTGCCGAACGGCATTCATACCGAGCTCGGTGAAGGTGGTTATGGCTTGTCCGGAGGCGAACGGCAACGGCTCGCCTTGGCCCGCGCCTTCTTGAAACGTCCCGGCATCATCTTGTTCGATGAGCCGACGACAGGGCTCGATTTAGTGACCGAGCAAATCGTTCGACGCTCGATTGAGGAGTTGTCACGCGAGGCGACACTCGTCACGGTCGCGCATCGCTTGCATACGATTAAGCAGGCGGACGCGATTTGGTTCATGGACGATGGGAAGCTCCTCGCTCAAGGCACGCATGACGAATTGCTCAGCGTTCCGCAATACGCTGACTTGTTCACGCTACAGAAAGGGGTGAGAGGATGAACTCACTTTGGACGATCACGAAATGGATGATGCGCGAGAAGAAGGATATCATCCTCTCGATTTTCTTTGGGTACGTGGCCGGTATCGCGGCCGTCGCCTTGTTCGCGGCGAGCGGTTACCTCGTCTCACGTGCCGGCCTCGTGCCGCCGCTCTACGCGCTCATGGTGCCTGTCGTCTTGATTAAGTTGTTCGGTGTGATTCGGGCGAGCGCGCGTTATCAAGAGCGTCTCGCCTCGCACCGGGCGACGTTCACGATTTTAAGCGAGTTGCGGGTCCGGTTTTATCGCCAGCTCGAACCGCTCGTACCGAGCATCTTTGCCAAGTATCGGAGCGGAGATTTGCTTGCTCGCGTCGTCGGTGACGTCGAGAGCTTGCAAAACTACTTTTTACGCGTATTCTATCCGCCGATCATCTTGGTGCTCGTCTTCTTGAGCACGATTTTCTTCGTCACATACTTCTCGATGTGGGTCAGTCTCTGGATTTTGTTCGGTGTGTTCGTGACCGGCTTTTTGTTTCCGGCGTTTTTCGCCCGAATCCGTGCCAAGCACGACCGCGAGCTGCGTGCTTTACGGGGTGACCTGTCGAGCGGGATGACGGAGATGATGTACGGCTATCGCGATTTGTTGCTCCATCATCAACTCGGACGGACGCGCGGCGAGTTGCTTGAACAGAGTGACCGTTACGCCGAAGCCCAGAAGCGGGATGTGACGAACCAGTTCTTCAACTCGTCACTCGTCGTGGCGGCGTCTTTGCTCGTCTCGTGGGGCGTCCTTGCCATCGGGGCGTATCTCGTCGTCGACGGCGAGTTGAACGGCCTGTTTTTGGCCATGCTCGTCATGATGTCGCTCACCGCGTTTGAGAACGTGACACCGATGGCGGTCTTCCCAGGCCACTTTGCCGACAGCAAACAAGCGGCCGACCGATTGCTCGAAGTCGTCGAGCCGAGTGAAGCGATCGTCGCGGCCGAGACCGCCCGCACGGACATGGTACTTGAATCCGCTCCGGACGTATCGTTCGAGCGCGTGACCTATCGCTACCCGGATACGTACCGCGACATCCTGAGCGACGTGGATGTGACGTTACGAAGCGGGACGAAGACGGTCATCGTCGGGCCGAGCGGCTCGGGGAAATCGACGCTCCTGCAACTATTGCTCGCGTTCGTCAGACCCGATGCCGGTGAGATCCGATTGAATGGACAGCGGTTGGACGATGTGACCCAAGCATCGGTCTGGCGTGAAGCCAGCGTCGTCCTTCAAGAGAATCATTTCTTCTTCGGGACGATACGGGAGAACTTGGCGCTCGCCGGAGAGTTCACCGACGCTGACATGGAAGCGGCGCTCGCGAGCGTCCGGCTCGGCTTCTCGCTCGACGAACCTGTCCTCGAGAAAGGGGCGAACTTGTCGGGCGGGGAACGGCAACGGCTCGCCATCGCCCGGGCGCTCTTGAAGAATGGGGTGCTCTGGATTCTCGATGAAGCGACGTCGGCCCTCGATGCACGGACCGAGGCGGACGTGTTCGCCGAAGTCTTCCGCCGTGCCGAGTCATCGACACTCGTCATGGTCAGCCATCGCCTGATTGGGCTCGAGCGCTTCGATCACATCATTGTCATGGAAAACGGTCGCGTCGTGGAGACGGGGACGTATGATGAACTGATGCGGTCCCGCGGTGTCTTCTATGGATTGAAACAAATCGAGCAAGATATTTTCGCATGAAAAAACGAGCGGCTCCGTCGGAGAGCCGCTCGTTTTCTTAATGGCAAATTTGGGTGCAACAAATGGGGGTTGTCGCATTGCTTTCAAAAAGAGTGTCGTGGAGGGGAATCCACGTGACGTAATGGTTTGGGGAACGCTTACGTCAAGCTTTTGGGAGCTACATCTTGAGTATAGATGATAACGATTCTCATTGTCAATTAGAAAATGATATAAAAAACCCGCAACCGGTTCGGGCTGCGGTCAATCGTCAGCTTGACGTCACACCTTTACGAAGCGTGAAGCGAAGCAAGCTGAACAAGTAGCGGATATAGAAGAGCGCGAACGCATAAAAGACAGCGATGGCTACTGCGCCGAGTTCAACACCTGGAATGTTCATCAAGAACTCAAGGATGAGAATCGACAGCAAGAAGATGTAGAGGCCGGCGTCGAGATAGAGCGGCATCAATTTGCCACGCTGATGCCAAAACGTCCGCACGAGCGGTGCGACGATCATCCCGATGATGCGTTCCGCGAAACCGATACTGAGCACGGAAATCATGAACGCAGCGACGGTCTCGAACGAGACGAGCTCCGAGAAGGCAAACATGGAGATGAGCAAGAGCGGGCCGATGAAAATCGTCATCGAGAGTGACGTGCGTAAAAAGATTAACAAGTTCCGTTTCATCGTGTCGACTCCCCCGAAGAGCGACTGGCGGAACGTCTTGCCACGTTGATAGTCGAGGATGAACGATCCCACGAACATCAAACCGAATAGTGATAACAATACTGTCATGAAATGTGTTTCCCCTTTTTCTGTCCAAATCTATGATCAACTGTAAGAATCATCGAATCAAAGTCTAGCCTAGTGTACCGATTCACTAGTTGAAAGTAAAGCGGGAAAACTGTGGAAAACCGCAATCTTTTGCGAACGTTACGCCGATTACGATGCTAAGATGAAGCGATTTCGACCAGATTCCTTAGCGTGGTATAACGCTTCGTCAGCATGCTTCAACACGCTGTCGACTTCGATGTCGTTCGAATGGCAGGCGCCGAGCGAGACCGTGATATGTAACGTCCCGGCGCTCGTCTCGAACGGGAACGTCGAGACTTTTTCTCGTATAGATTCGGCCAGACAGCTCACTTCTTCTTTCTTGGCGTTCGGCATGATGATTAAAAATTCTTCTCCACCGAAGCGGCCGACGAGATGACGCTCTTCGCTCTCGGCGACGAGCAACATACCGAGCTCACGTAGGACGTCGTCGCCGACGTCATGGCCGTACGTGTCATTCACGCGCTTGAAGTGATCGATATCGACGAGAATGAGTGCGTACTCTTTCGCCTCGACGTTCAAGTTGGCCATCGCCTCGTTCAACAAGCGCCGGTTGGCGATCCCGGTCAATGCGTCCGTTCGAGCGAGCTGTTGCTGGTGCTGGACGTTCTCAAAGTGACGACGCAACTCATGCAACAGGCGATAAGACGCACAGCCGCCACCGTATGCCATGACGGTATACGTTAAGAAAACAGGATAGAACACTGTGAGCGGCAAAGCGTAATACGTCACGATGCCAAAGTCGATGACACTGACTGTCATAAAGACGAGCAGTGTCGTCCGGGTGTTATCCAGTTTGAGGCGCAACAGGCTGATGGGAAGAACGAGTCCAATCATCGAGAGGACAGCCAAATAGAAGCCGATGTACACGCCGTCGGTCACCATAAAGAAACGGCCAATCAAGAAAATGACGGCGGCGACCGTACCACTCACCCAGCCGCCGAACAGGACGGCGAGGGAGATGGGGATGGCACGTAAATCAATCAAGAAACTTTCAAGGTGAAGGGCGTTGGCCAATAAAACTAAGGCGACAATACCGGTTTGGACTCCGAGCAAAACTCTGGCCTTCAGCGGAGACCGGGGCGTCAGACGTGGACGGTTTCGGAACGGGAGAAATGAGATTGTGAATAGGGTGAATAAAATGCAGAGATCGAGAAAGAACGAGTTGATGATGGTAAGCATGGATGTTTCCCCCTACGAGATGGAAATAATTAGTTTCAGTTTAGCACATTCAAACCATATTGACGCCAGAGGAATGGGAGGAATGTGTTCACCATTCGCGCCATTCTTCCGTCACGTCTTCTGTCGTCTCATAACCGGCTAGAACGGCACCGGCTTGAATGAAGTCGTACAAGTCCTCACGCTCGACCGTCTCGATGAAATGGTCGTGCTCTTCGTCAATCTCGTTCAAGCGTAACACGACGTCGCGGACGGCCGCTAACACGGTTGCTTCCGTCCCGTCTGCCCGTGTCAGGGCTGTCACGTACCGTCGGAGTGCGGCATCGACGGCAAAGATAATCTCGACGGTATACACGTCATCACCCTCGTTCATTCGGTCTTCCCACATCAGTGTCGGGCGATTGGCCCATAATTGTTCAACTTCCATATGAGGTGCCTCCTTATAAATTGGAACATCATCTTCCACTCTATATTAGCAAATAAGTTTGGTATGATAGAGAAAAAGGGGGACTGTCCGTGCGGTATTGGGATCATTTCAAACGAGCCTTCATTCCGATCGCGCTCATCTTGATCGGATTAGCCATCTTTTATACATTATCGGCTCGAGGCAACCTGGCGTTGACTGTTCTCGGGGCGGCCATCGTCGGTGTGATCTTATTTTTAGTGATGCGCCACATGAATCGAGTCGAAGAAGACTAACGAGAACACGTTTGCGGTTCTCGTTTTTTGTTGTCGGTGAGAATTTTTGGGTACACTACATAGTAAGGAGGGATTTATTATGGCAAAAGCTACATTCGCGGGAGGCTGTTTTTGGTGCATGGTCAAACCGTTTCATAAATACGAGGGGGTCGAGCGTGTCATTTCCGGCTATACGGGCGGACATGTCGACAACCCGACGTACCAACAAGTCTGTTCGGAGACGACCGGTCACCTAGAGGCGATCGAGGTCACGTTCGACCCGGACGTGATCTCATACGAGGAATTGTTGCGCATCTACTGGCGTCAAATCGACCCGACCGATGGCGGCGGACAGTTCAACGACCGGGGTGAGTCGTATCGACCGGCCATCTTCTATCATTCAGAAGAACAGCGCGTCGCGGCCGAACGGTCGAAACAAGAAATCGAGGACTCAGGTCGCTTCGATCGACCGATCGAAGTCGAGATCCGTCCGGCCAAGACGTTCTGGGAAGCGGAAGATTACCATCAAGACTATTACAAGAAGAACCCGTTCCGCTACGAGATGTACCGTGTCGGTTCTGGCCGAGCCAAATTCGTGAAAGAGGCGTGGAGTGACAAGAAGCTCCAGAAAGAATTGAAAGATCGGCTGACGCCGATGCAATATAAAGTCACGCAAGAGAACGGTACCGAGCCTCCGTTCCAGAACGAATATTGGGATGAGGAACGGGAAGGGTTGTACGTCGATGTCATCGATGGCACGCCGCTCTTCACGTCTCGTGATAAATTCCAATCCAACTGCGGATGGCCGAGTT
Source organism: Exiguobacterium sp. J17977 (assembly GCF_018616375.1). Taxonomy (GTDB): domain Bacteria; phylum Bacillota; class Bacilli; order Exiguobacteriales; family Exiguobacteriaceae; genus Exiguobacterium; species Exiguobacterium mexicanum. The sequence goes on from NZ_JAEQBB010000007.1 coordinate 119,605, forward strand.
TCGCCCGTCCGATCGAGGAGAAGCGCATCGACATGAACATGGACACGACGCACCATATGGTCCGTACCGAGGTCCGCTCGAAACGAGCCGACAGCCACCTCGGCCACTTGTTCGATGACGGTCCGAAAGAACTCGGCGGCTTGCGCTACTGCATCAACTCGGCAGCGCTCCGTTTCATTCCAAAAGAAGAACTTGAGTCTGCAGGATATGGAGAGTACAAGCACTTATTTGATGCGTGAAGGGGAGAAGGCCATGTTCACATCCGTCAAACAACAAATCCGTCGTGAGACGCTCGCGACCGTCTTGGATTATTACGACAAATCGATTCGGAATCTATCGGAAGCCGCCAGAGATGAGAAGTATAACAAGATGAGCGCGACGCCGTTCTCGTTCTTCCGCGGGAGTTCGCACTTGTTCTATTATGATTTCGCGAAAGTGCCACTCGCGTTCGATACGGATGCGTCCCATCCGACGTTCATTCAAGGCGATCTCCATTTTGAGAATTTTGGTGTGTTCGAGGATGGCGCCGGGACGATCATTTACGATGTGAACGATTTTGATGAGGCGTATCTCGGCTCGTATTTGTTTGATGTGCTGCGCATGGCCATCTCGGTCGACTTGTTTGCCGCTGAGTCAGGTTTTGACGCGACCGGGGCCATCGAGACGTATGCCGACACGTATGCACGCGCAATCGAGCGCTACGCGAACGGGAAAGACGAGGACGTCCAGTTCACGAAAGCGAACACGTGCAAAGCCATCAAGAAAGTGATTAAGAAGGCAGAGAAGAAGAAAGACGCGTTCATGGCCGAGCGGACGGAAGTGCGGGACGAGGAGCGCTATTTTGCAACGAGCGACGACCTCGTTCCGGTCAGTCCGAAGACGGCGAAACAAATCAAGCAGGCGTGGCCGGATTATCTGTCGTCGTTATCGGAGAAGCATCACCACCACGCCGACCATTACGAGATTAAAGATATCGCCATCAAGCGCGAGAGCGGCACCGCCTCAATCGGACTCGAACGCTATTATATTTTGATTGAAGGCGCGGACGCCGAGCACGATGAGGACCTCATCCTCGAGATGAAACAAGCCCAATCGGCCGTCCCGTCGCTCTTCCTACCGACGCACCCATTGTTCGAGGACGGATTGTCCCATCAAGGGGCCCGCGTCATCGCGGCCCAACGCGCCATGGTCCATAGTCGTGACCCGTATCTCGGCTATTTGACGATTGACGGGAATGAGTATTACGTCCGCCAACGGTCACCGTACAAGCGGAAAGTGAAGGCGAAGCACATCAAGAATGAGGAATCGCTCATCGAGACGTTGAAAGTGCAGGCGGAAATTACCGCCAAAATCCATGCCCGGGCGGACGCCGATGCGAACGTGCTCGATTATGAGGCGAGTGAACGCATCGCGGCAGCCATCGGCGTGTCGCGACCGCTATTCATCCGTCAAATCACGAGGTGGTCTCAATTTTACGCCAATCAAGTCCGGTTTGATTTTGAAGCGTTCCAGACATGGCTCACGACGCGCTCGGAGACTCACGTCTAAAACGAGCATCGGACTTGCGGCCAGCCCCTCGTTTGCCTCAGAATGGAACGGTAAAGGATGTGTGCGAGATATGATTACGGAACAACAGGTCATCCTGCAGATGAAGCAAGTGATGACGCAAATCGAACAGTCGAGCGGAGAGACCCAGAAGCGCCATTTGGCCAAACTGATGGGGTATTGCGAGCTACTGCTCGCCGATTCGGCACCGATACAGCCTGCCATGGCTCCCGTTGCCCAACCGACCGAGTCGAAGCCGCCGCTCGATCGTCAAATGGCGGCGTTCCTCGGAATCCCACTTGAAGAAGAGGACAAACCCAAAACCGATTCATTGCTCGACTTTTAAGCTGTGCCCCCGAGGCACAGCTTTTTTTTGTGAGACGTCCGCGTTGACTTATATACCATAGGGGGTATAATGAGGTTAGTTAAACTAAAGCTAACGGAGGCGTGATTATGCTTGATTTCTTGTTTGTCGCAGTCGTGATCGGATTGATTTATTTTTGGTGGACGAAGCGGAACGGCACGAAAACAGTCTCGACGGATGAGTTGAAACGAAAGATTGCCGAAGAGCGGAACATTCAATTGCTCGACGTGCGGGAACCGCATGAATACAAGGGCGGACATATCAAACAAGCGAAGAACGTGCCTTTGTCAGGATTCGGCAATGCGAGCGCGCAGTATCCGAAAGATAAACAACGTCCGGTCTATGTCATCTGTCAGAGCGGGATGCGAAGCCAACGAGCCGCTGCCATGTTGAAGAGTGCAGGTTATACGGACGTCTATTCGGTCAAAGGCGGTATGAATTTCTGGCGTGAATCATGAGAACAGCTCTAGCTGAACAATGTGTTCAACTAGAGCTGTTTTTTTGGTACGCATCTACATCATTTCAGTTTAAGAGCCTGCATAATTTGCTTCGGCACGTCCGTGTTATCCAGAACGCCAGTGAAGCGATCGTGCTGAGGACCATAGGCATACAGTGGGACGTCCACACCCGTGTGTTGTGATGTCGTCCAACCAACGTAAGCGCGTTTGCTAATGATTTCATTCAGTACGAGCGCACGTTTCGACGGTTCGGCCGCTTGGATTGCTTTCACTTCTGCTTCCGTCAGCGTGAGTGACGTATATCGTTCGACGACGTCCCGAACATTCGTCAGCGACTCATCAAACGAATCGACCATGAAATCGCCCGTCGCCGTGACCGAACGAAGCACTTCTGGTTTGGCCACGTACTCATTATAGCCGCCGACCGACATGCCTCCCGTATCGTGATCGCCTGCGACGACGACAAGTGTCTGTTTGTCCTTCATGGCGAATTGGATGGCTTCTTGGAAAGCGTCATGGAACGCTTCAGAATCTTTCATCGCCCAAGCGGCATCGTGGGCATGACCGGCCCAGTCGATTTGACTGCCTTCGACCATTAGGAAGAAGCCATCTTTGTCTTGGTTGAGTGAGGTTAAAGCGGCCGTGGTCATCTCGGCAAGGCTCGGCTCCTCGGTCATCTCACGGTCAAGTTCTGGTGCCATCGCCTCTGGTGCGAACAGACCGAGCAACTTCGAAGCGTTCGCGGTTTCAAGCTCGTCTGCATTCGTTGCATACGTATACCCAGCTGCCTTCGCTCGAGCAATCAAATCTTCTTTTTGCAAGCCGCCGTCTTGTTCAGTAGTGAAATAGTTTTGACCGCCACCGAGCAAGACGTCCACCTCGAGCTCATCCATATATTGTTTGGCAATTTCGGCCTCGCTCGCGCGCGACGCGACGTGTGAGGCGAAAACGGCCGGTGTCGCATGGGTGATGGTTGACGTAGCGACGAGTCCGGTCGCTTTTCCGGTCTGATTCGCTTTTTCGAGCACTGATGTCAGCTCCTTGCCGTTCGGGTCCATGCTGATTGTGCCGTTGTTCGTCTTCACGCCGGTCGCCATCGCCGTCCCGGCTGCCGCCGAATCGGTCACTTTCGAGTTCGCGGAATACGTCCGCATCATCCCGGTCAAATGTTGATCGAGTGTGGTCTCTTCTTCGTCTGCATACCATCGATAGTTGGTGGCGTACGATGCGGAGTATCCGTCCGGAATCATAAAAATCACATTTTTCACTTGCTTCTGGTTATGTTTGGCGTTCGCGCCAGCCTCTTGTTGAATCCCACTTCCACTGACGACCGCGCCTGCCATCAAGCCTAGAGCGAGCGTCCCAATCATCCATTTTTGGTTGTTCATTTGTCTTCCTCCTGCATATGTAATCACTACAGTCCTCACTATAAAAAACAAATGTAATTGTTCCATTTCCCTTTTTTTTAGAATACGTAAAAAAAGATAGGACCACTTGTAAGCACCAGACTTTATGCCTAGTGACGTTTCCGCTTTCGGTTTTCAGGGGATTCTGCTACGGTAGGGACATAGGAAAGAGAGAGGGGACCAGACAATGGCAGTCATTTTATTTGATATCGATGGGACGCTCGTCGACACGACCGGGCCGATGACGCAAGCGATTCACGAGGCGTTGGAGCAACTTCCACATTTACCGAAACCGAGTGAGGATGCGGTCCGTTCCGGTTACGGGTTGGCCGGCAACGCGTTCTGGGAACATGTCATCCCGGAAGCGACGATTGAAGAGATTCGCCAAATCCGCAAGCTGCGCCATGAGACGCTCGAGCGGGCGATGGAAGGGCAGCACGTCTTGTTCGATGGCATCTACGAGATGCTCGAGACACTCCATACAAAAGGACATACATTGACGACGGCGAGCAACTGCGGCGTCCATTACTTGAACTTGATGCTCGATTCACAAAACATTCGCCAGTTCATGACGGCGCCGGAATGCCTCGAATCCGTGAGCGGCGAGAAGAAAGCCGACATTTTGACGGCACATCGTCTCCGTCACGGAGAGAACGACTACGTCATGGTCGGGGACCGGAAATCGGACGTCGAAGCGGCGCGGGCCCATGACTTCCCGGTCGTCTTGACCGGTTTTGGCTTCGGCAACGACGACGAGTGGGCGCTCGCGGATCATGTGATTGCGACGCCGAACGACTTGATCACGTATATCGAATCATGAAAAATCCCGGTGAACCTTTATGGTTCAACCGGGATTTTTTTAGAGCCCGAGCGAGATGTATTTTACTTCTAAAAACTCTTCGATGCCGTGGTGGCCGCCTTCGCGACCGAGACCGCTCTGCTTCCATCCGCCGAACGGGGCTTGCGGTGTTGACGGGAGACCGTCATTGACGCCGACGATGCCATATTCGAGCGCTTCGGCCAAATAGAGGGCCTCATTGATGTCTTGCGTGAACACATAGGCGGCGAGACCGAACGGGGTCGCGTTCGCCCGCTCAATCACTTCCTCAAGCGTATCGAACGACGCAATCGGGGCGACTGGGCCGAACGTCTCCTCGTTCATACATAGCATATCCTCATTCGCATAGCGGACGACGGCCGGTCGGACGAACAATCCGTCGAGCTGTTCGCCACCCGTGATTTCCCCGCCGCGGATTTGGGCGTCTTCTAAGTGTTTCATCACTTTCTCGACCGCGGCCTCGTCGATGAGCGGGCCGATATCCGTCCCTTCATCGAGTCCGTTCCCGACCTCGAGCGCCGTGACAGCTTCAATGAATTTCTCAGAGAACGCATCGACGATGGATTGCTCGACATATATCCGGTTGGCGCAGACGCACGTCTGTCCCCCGTTACGGAATTTCGTGGCGACAGCCTGAGGCACAGCCTTGTCGAGGTCTGCCTGTGCCGTGACGATGAGCGGGGCGTGACCGCCGAGCTCGAGTGAGATTTTCTTCATCGTATCGGCGGCACCGCGCATGAGCGTCTTGCCGACCTCGGTCGAACCGGTGAACGTCAGCTTGCGGACACGAGGATCGTGTTGCCACGCATTCACGATGTCAGACGCTTTCCCGGTGACGAGATTGATGACACCGGGTGGGAAACCGGCTTTCTCCGCCAGCTTGACGAGTTCGATGGCCGTCAGTGGTGTCGCCGATGCCGGTTTCAGGACGACGGTGCAGCCCGCGGCCAGAGCCGGTGCGAGCTTCCGGGTGATCATCGCGGCCGGAAAATTCCATGGGGTGATGGCAGCGACGACGCCGACCGGTTGTTTAATGGCGAAGATGCGTTTCTTGCTTGACGAGGCCGGGATGGTCTCGCCATACACGCGTCTTCCCTCGGCGGCATACCATTCGATGAAGCCGTTCGCATAGCGGACCTCGCCGATGGCTTCTTGTAGCGGCTTGCCTTGCTCTTCGACCATCGTCCGGGCGATGGCTTCCGTATGTTCATCGATCAGGCGGTTCCATTCGAGCAGGAGGGAGCCGCGCTCTTCGGCCGTCTTCTCTTGCCAATCCTTCAAGGCGTCGTGCGCGGCATCGACAGCCTGCTTTGCTTCGGCCGTGTCGCTCTTTGTCACCGTGGCCATGATGTTTCCGGTGGCAGGGTTGCGCACCTCAATCGTGTCCGATGTATCAATCCATTCTCCATTGATGAAATTGTTCTCCACTCGCATCTTGATTTCCCCTTTCGTCTAGGTGCACATTAAGAAGGTACCCGTTTTCAAAAATCATACACAATTTTACAAAGGGAGGGGTCGCTATGTGGGTCATCATCTTGGGCTATGTCGTCGGTAGCATTCTGGGCGGGCGCTTATACGGCATGTGGAGTGGACAACACTTGGCAACGACCGGATCGGGAAACACCGGTGCCCGCAATGCGCTGCGGATGGGCGGGAAGCAAGCTTTCTTGTTCGTTTACGGATTCGATGTCTTGAAGACGGTACTCGTGTTGTCGATGGGCGGTCCATACTTTTTTGAGACTGGGCTCGCCTTGACACTCGGTCACATTTATCCGATTTGGCATATTCGCTCCGGGGGGAAGGGGTATGCCGTGTTTTCTGGAATTATATTAGCGTACAGCCCGCTCTGGTTTATCGGGGGACTGCTGCTGTTGCTGCTTCTCATCAAACTGACGGGTAACTCGCGCGAGACGGGGCTCGTCATGCTCGTGCTCCTGCCGCTTGCGGCGTGGGGGGACGCAACAGATGTCGGATTGGCCAGTTTGACGATGCTACTTATCGTGTATCACCACATAAGGGGGAACCAACGTGCTTGAATTTCGAAGAGCGACGCCGGGAGATGCCCTGGCGATTCACCGACTGAACTATGAGACGTTCGTCGAAGAGATCCCGCAACACCATCCGAACGCGGAACGGCTTCTCGTCGACCGCTTTCATGACACGAATACATATTGGGTTGGATTGGCGGATCGGCAGCTCGTCGCCATGTGTGCCATCCGGAACGAGCATCCGTTCTCGCTCGAACAAAAAGGCGTGACGCTGCCGCCGGGAGAATGGATTGAAGTCCGGCTCTTGGCCGTGACGCCCGCTTACCGGAATACGAGAACATTTGCCGGACTCATGCGAGCGATGCTCCTGGAAGCAACAGAGCGGGGCGTCGAAGGGGTTGTCATCAGTGGCACCGTGCGTGAACAGAAGTTGTATCGGCGGTTCGGGTTCATCCCGTTCGCACAACCGGTCGGGACGGCGGAGGCATTATACGTGCCGATGCAGTTGACCCGCTCCGCATTTATGCAGTCGGAGACCGCGCGGACGTTACATCCGAAACTCCTATTGGCCGGCCCCGTCGAACTGTCACCACAAGTGCGCGCTGCTTTGGGCAGTCAACCGGTATCGCATCGGTCGGCCGAAGCCAGTCGTTTGTTGCATTCCGTTCAGTCGAGACTGAGTGACCTTGTCAAGTTACCTCATGTTTACACACTGCTCGGGAGCGGCACGATTGCGAACGATGCTATCGCCGCACAGTTGACCGGACGGGGCGTGATCATCGACACAGGAGAGTTCGGACGGCGGCTGATTGACCATGCCAATCGAGCCGGGCTTAAATTTGATGTCGTCCCACTGTCGAGCGGGCGTCTTGACTTAAAGCAAATTGAACAGCATGCACCCGCTTGGATTTGGACGGTTCATTGCGAGACGTCGACAGGCAAGCTGGTCGATGTTGACCAGTTGCGTCAGTACGCGCAAACATATCCAACGAAGATTGCGATTGATGCCATCAGTGCAGTCGGGACAACGACGACCGATTATTCGTTCGCACATTTCGTGACGTTCGTCTCGGGGAAGGCGCTTCGAAATGCGCCGGGTCTAGCTTTCGTCGCGATGCGAGAGCGAGCCGTACCGAATCCGTCGATTCCACGTTATTTGGATTTGGCAGGGTACGACCCAATCGCGTTCACCCAATCGGTCCCGCTCATTCAAGCGATGGACGTCGCATTGCGCGAGCTGACAGACGAGGAGATTGCAACCCATCAATCAAAACTGGATGTGTTTGTGCGAGAACTTGTACGCCACGGTGTACCGGTTGAACTGAGGGACGACCAATCCCCGGGCATTTTTTCATTCACGTTACCAGCTATCTTATCTTCGGTGGAGCTTGGTCGTCAGCTAGGATTCTATGGCTATCAAGTTCAGTATGAGAGCGTTTATTTGCGGCGCGCGAACTGTCTCCAAGTCTCGACGATGGGATGGACGACCGACCGAGATTTACAGCAAGTCGCTGCTTATATCGGGACGTGGCTCCAGAAAAAAACCGCCGCTCCAGAGAGTGACGGGTTCAGACGCGGAAATCTTGGCGGGCCAAATGACGAATCTTTCGACCGAGGCGTCTTGAGTTGAAATATGCCAATACGGAGACGACGCCACCCGACCAGAACAACCATTCATCCGGTCGGAGATAGCCGAGCAATCCGACAATCAAGCCGAGGATAATCAGGCCGGCGTTGAACGTCTGCCGATGGAGCAGTTCTTTCGATTCGAGTTCACGTTGGAACATCGCCTGTTCGGACAGACGTTTACGGGTCGGTTCTTTCAAATAGTTGTCGAGGAGCGGCGGGACGTTCAGCAACTTCTTGCCGTAATTGAGCGCTGTCATGACGTAACGGTTTTGAATCGTCGTGCCATCGGCCTCGAGCCATTGGATGACAATCGGTTTGCCGAGCGTGAATAAATCGATTTTCGAGTCGAGGATTTGTAAAATCCCGAGCAACGTCGAGGCGGCCCGACCGAAGAACGCGAACTCGGCCGGTAATTGAATCGGCTCGTTCTTGACGAGCAACTGGATGTCTTGCAACACTTTTTCAATCAACTTCGTGTCGACCGTATCGATGTCGGTCTCTAAATAGAACGTGACCGCTTTCTCGAGCGCCTGACGGATGTTGTGTTTGTTCGCCGTCGGCAACAAGAAGCGCAAGTCTTCGAGGCCGTCGACGACCCCGTCATAGTCGAGTGAGATGAACGCCTGCAGGATTTTACGGATGGTCGCCATGTCTTGCGGTGTCGTCGAGCCGACCATCCCGAAGTCGAGCAGGATGATGGTGCCATCGGCCCGGATTTGTACGTTCCCCGGGTGCGGATCGGCGTGGAACTTCCCTCCGAACAGTAGCTGTTCGGCTGCCATCGTGAACAGGCGTTCCGCGAGGGCAGAGCGATCGATGTTATTCTCTTTTAAGAACGCGAGGTCGGTGATGCGGCGGGCATCGACCCAATCCATCGTCAACACCCGGTTCGAACAAAGATGGTCGTAATAGTCCGGTATGTAGACGTCCGGATTTTCGGCATACTTCGCTTTGAAATAGAGGGCGTTCTTCAATTCGGTTTGGAAATTCAATTCATCCCCGATGACAAAAATCATTTGGCGATATAAGCTATCTAAGTCGGTCGATTTTGCCAGTGAGGTCCGCTTGAGCATCGTCGTCACGATTCGCATCGCTTTGAAGTCGGTCCGAATGATTTTTTCGATATCCGGACGCTGGATTTTCAGAGCGACGCGCTTCCCGTTTTCAAGCAGGGTTGCACCGTATACTTCGCCGATTGAGGCGGAGGCGACGGCATCGATGCCGACATCTTTTACGATTTGTGTGTACGGGACGCCCCATTCCGCCTCCAAGATGGCACGAGATTTGTCCCATCCCGAAGTCGGGACGCGGTCGACAAGCTCTGACAACTCGTTCAAGACGGAAGTCGGCAACAAGTCGGCTCGAATCGATAGGAATTGACCGAGCTTGATTAACAGTCCTTCGAGTCGGAGCGCGTTCCGCTTATACTCGCGGGCGAGATTCAACATGAGCGTCTCGTATTCCTCGGTCGAGGCGAGACCTTGCTGCTGTTTGCGTGAGAAGGCGTAAATTTTAATGATGAATCGGGCGAACATTGTGACGATAATCCATATGCGGAACAAGGCGATTCGTTTCATAAAGTACCGACATCCTTTACAAGCAGTCGCTCGACTGGTCTGATTTTTTGTACCTTAACTTTACCACAGAATGCTTTCAAGAAAGGGCAAGGGATGTTTATGGAGTGGGAATTACTTAACGTCGTCGGGACAATCGCGTTCGCGGCGAGCGGCGCCATCATCGCGATGGACGAGAAATACGATATTTTTGGGGTATGGCTGCTCGCCTTTACGACAGCCTTCGGCGGCGGAGCAATCCGAAACGTCTTGCTCGGCAACCCCGTCAGCTTGATTTGGCAACAAAACGATCTCTTCATCCTTTGTTTTCTTGTCGCGTTGCTCATCTTCCTGCTGCCGAGCGTCGTCTTGCCCCATTGGGAACGCTGGGGCGTCATCGTCGATGCCATCGGGCTCGTCGCCTTCGCATTTCAAGGCGCACAAGTCGCCATCAAGCTCGATTTACCATTATCGGCAGCGATTGCGGCTGCCGTCTTGACGGGTGTCGGTGGCGGGGTCGTCCGTGATTTGTTGGCCGGTCGCAAGCCGCTCGTCTTACAATCGGAAGTGTATGCGATTTGGGCCATCATCATCGCGGTCGTCACGTATTATTTCCGGCTCGAAGGTGGGCTTGCGGTGTATGCGCTATTAATTGTCGTGGCGACGCTTCGAGTGATATCCTACTATCGAAAGTGGAATTTACCTGCACGCAAAGTGCGATAAGGGGGAAACTAGTATGAAAGTATTGCTCATCATCGGCGCTGCCTTGATGGCACTCGGCGTCGCGTTCGGTGCGTTCGGGGCCCACGCCTTGAAAGAACGTCTGACACCGAACATGCTCGCGAACTGGCAGACAGGCGTGCTCTACCATATGATTCATGCCATCGGGATTATCGCTTTGGCGAGCATCTTGATGAAAGTGAGCATCAGCCAGTTCAGCACGGCAGGTTGGCTCATGTTCGCCGGCATCCTCTTCTTCTCGGGCAGCCTGTACGTGATGGCGCTGACCGGAATCACGAAGCTCGGAGCGGTCACACCGATTGGTGGCGTCTTGTTTATCGCAGCCTGGGTGTTCGTCATCCTCGGGGCGCTCAAACTGTAATCAAACGTTAACGCCTGATTAACAGTCCTTATGTATCATTCAAAGTGTGAGACCCCTTGTCTCCACACCAACGAACAATTGGCCCGTTTAGCCTTCTCGCCCAAAGCTGGAGACTAAACAGGCCCTTTTTACGTTTTTTGGGAATGGGTAGACTTAGAAAAATAACTGGATTATACTTTTTTAATATAAGGTCAATAATTTCCTATTTTCATCTATTGTTACAACAATGTTTCGAGAAAAGAAAAGTGAAAAAATGTTGAAATATAAAGGGGTGGGAAGCCATATAAGGTTTCCCACCCCTTCGTCGTAATAAAAGTGAAATATAACTTTAACAGGAAAACATTCGACTCTTCGATATAATTAGTCGTGTTGAAACTAAAAAAATAATCGTTCTTGTTACATAGCAAAACGACTGACCTTTAAATAGTATGTAACCCCGACCCCCGTCAATAGAAAGGATGTCCCCATTGATTAATTGGAAACGCACCGTCTCGACACTCACGCTTAGCGCGCTTCTTCTTGGGACGCACTCGGTGGCTGATGCCTCGACGTCAATCAAGGAGAAACAAGAACAGCAGAAGAAAGTGCAAGAGCAACGGAATAACGTCAAACAGAACCAATCGAATACGTCTTCGAAAATTAAGCAAAATAAGAACGAGATCTCGAAAGTTCAAGCAGAAGTCAACAAGATGGATGCTCAACTTCAAGACATCATTAACGATGTCGCGGCGAAACGCCAAGAAATCAAGCGCACCGAGTTGAAAATCGAAGACCTCGAGAAAGATATTAAAGGCTATGAGAAGAAGATGAAGGCTCAAGAAGCGATGATGAAAGAGCGTATGGCCACGATGCAAACAAATGGCGGCGGCTCAATCAACTGGGCTGAGTTCATCTTCGGTTCGAAAAACTTCTCGGACTTGATCACACGGATGATCACAGCCGGAACGATTCAACGAAGCGACCAAGAATTGTTTGAAGATTACGAAGCGACGCGTCAATCGTTACAAGAAGCACAAGCGTCATTGAAAGAAGAGCGCACATCGCTCTTGAAGCAACAAAAAGCGCTAGAAGTGCGTCAAGCTCAACTCGAGAAGACGATGAAACAGCGTGAAGCTCGCATTAAACAGCTCAAAGACAAAAACATCGAATTCGAATCGCAAATCTTTGACCTCCAAGAAATCGAAGCAACGTTAATCGCGCAAGAAGAAGCGATTGCGGCTGAGATTGAAGCGCAACGTCGTGAGGAAGAAGAAGCGCGTCGTCGTGCTGAAGAGGCGGCTCGTCAAGAAGCGGCCCGTAAGGCTGAAGAAGCTCGTCAAGCAGAAGCGGCGCAAGCAGCTGCAGCGGCACGTCAAGCAGAAGAAGCAAGAGCGGCAGCAGCTAAAGCCGAAGCAGAACGAGCGGCAGCTCAAAAACAGCAGAACAATAACAATAATACCCAGTCATCTGCATCTTCAAACCAGACGACACAAAATAGTACACCGGCACCGAAACCGGCTGCGCCAGCACCAAAACCGGCACCAGCCCCGGCGCCTAAGCCAGCACCGACGGCACCGACGACGTCAGCTCCGGCACCTTCAGGCGCGATGTTCATTCAACCGACAACAGGACGTTTCTCACAAGGTTGGGGACCGGCAAGCGGTCAATTCGGCTACACGTTCCATAACGGTGTCGATATCGCCGGACCTGTCGGGACGCCAATCCGTGCCTCGGCAACGGGAACGGTCATCCGTGCAGGCTGGGGTGGCGCATACGGGAATCACGTCATGATCGCCCACGTCATCAATGGTCAAGTTTGGACGACGGTCTATGCGCACTTGAACTCGGTCTCAGTGAGCGCCGGTCAACGTGTGACCCAAGGTTCGAACATTGGCGGACTCGGGAATACGGGCAACTCGTCAGGCCCACACCTTCACTTCGAGATTCACCAAGGTAGCTATTCATACTCAGGAACGAGCGCGGGCAGCACAGTCAACCCACGTCAGTTCTTCTGATGTTCAACGAGGACCCGTCAATCGTGACAGGTCCTCGTTTTGTGTCCCACCAAAACCAAAAATAAGCGCCTATCCGTTGCGGACAGGCGCTTGTTTCAGTTGGCTTGTTCGATGTCGTCTGATTGATCCTTTGCTTTGCGGAACCGCTCACGAACGAGATAGATAACGGTCAGTCCGACCAACCATGGAATCCCGAACTTGAGCAAAATATTGAAGTCGGTGAACCATGTCGTGATCATCAGGCTGAGCAACAGTCCGGCACCGAGTAACGGTAGGAACGGATACCCGATCATGCGGACCGGTAACTTGCGTCCTGTCCATTTCTTGCGGAAGAACAGATGCGAGACGAATACCATGAACCATGTGAAGATGGCTCCGAACATCGAGATGCCCATCAAGAACGGATACGATGTTTCCATGAACACTTGAAGCAGTGCCGCGAGAATGATCCCGCCTGTTGAGACGAGCAAGGCAGGCATTGGAATCCCGCTAGCGCTGACTTTCTTAAAGAGTCGTGGAGCATCACCGGCCTCAGCGAGTGAATACATCATTCGCGTCGACGCGTAGAGCTGGGCGTTCATCGCCGACAAGGCAGCAATCAAGATGACGAAGTTCAAAATGCCAGCAGCGCCAGGCACGTCAAACTGTTGCATGACGAGAACGAACGGGCTTTGATCGATGCCCGCTTGCTGCCATGGGATGAGCATGAGCATGATGGCGATTGTGACGAGATAAAAGAATGTCAACCGGAACACCGTCGCTCGCAACGCTTTCGGTACGGCGCGGTCCGGGTCTTTCGCTTCGCCGGCTGTGACGGCGACAAGCTCGGTCCCGAGGAAACTGAAGAGCGAGATGAAAATCGTCACCCACATCCCGTAGAATCCGAAGGCGAAGAAGCCTTCATTCCCGGTCGTAATCGATTCAATTGGTGAACCGGGTTCGCCGAACAAAGTGGCGGCCCCGAGGACGATGAAGAGAATGATTGCCGTCACTTTGATGAACGATAACCAGTACTCGGTCGTCCCGAACGTATGGACGTGACGGGCGTTGACGTAGATGAGCAACCCGCCGAATACGGCGACCCAGACGAATCCGTTCACGTCGGGGAACCAGTACCGCATATAGATGGCGATCGCGCTCACTTCGACGCCGATGGCGAGGACGTTGGCGACCCAGTACGAGTAGCGGACCAAAAATCCAGCGAGCGGATGGACATAGCGTTCGGCGATCGTGCCGAACGAGCCAGAGGTCGGATGGGCGACGGTCATCTCAGCGAGACAGCCCATCAATAACAGGACGATGAACGCCCCGATGGCGTAACTGACGAGCACACTCGGTCCTGCCGTTTGGATGGCGAGCCCGCTTCCGAGGAAGAGGCCCGTCCCGATGGCGCTACCGAGCGAAATCATCGTCAACTGCCGTGTGGACAGTTCACGTTTTAATTTGCTAGTTTCCAAAGTTAATTCTCCTTTAGTTGAGTGAAGTGTTGTTGGGGACGACTATAGCAGACAAAAAAATCAAGTGTCAACTCACGAAATCGTAAAAGACGGCATCGATTCGGTCGCACCTATAGAAGCAAAGTTTTTTTTGCACGCTTTTGTTTGACAGGAGGGAATCTGCCCTGTATAGTACGAGTTAACTTAATTGAAACGAATAAAGGCGTCGACGAAGAGAAGTAACGACGGTCCCCGCATGACAGAGAGCTGATGGTTGGTGCGAATCAGTATGTGGGACGTCGCGAATGGACTTCCGAGCTCTAAACCGAAACTTCTAGTAGGCTTTAGCGGGTCACCCACCGTTACCATGGGAAAGCGGATGTTTGTCCGTGAAGTGGGTTCTACGGAACCAACGAAGGTGGCACCACGGGGTTACTCGTCCTTCTCATAGCGCAAGCTATGAGTCGGGCGGGTAACCCTTTTTCGTTTCAACACATCAAAAATCAGTGATTGAGAAGAGTAGCGTGAACAAGTCTCGTTCAGAGAGCCGGGGGTGGTGGGATCCCGGCCGAGGCCGTCACGTGAATGGGCTCATGAGAGCATGGCTGAATCAAGTAGGCTGTGACGGTTTCCTCCGTTATCGGGATACGATGTGATAGCATCGGAAAGTGGGATCAATCGATCCAACGAGAGGTGGCACCGCGGTCCAAACCGTCCTCCATACGACAGACGTCGTATGGAGTTTTTTTATACCCAAAATGCTTGAGGAGGAACGGACATGTTAACACGACTATTGACGAACCCATTGACGACGAACGAAATGAAACTGGCGGCGGCCGAGCTGTTCCAAGCCGACGAAGCACAAATCACCGAGGTGTTACTCGCCATGAAAGCGCGCGGTGAGACGGCCGAGGAGATGGCCGGACTCGCTGACTACATCCGTGAGGCGGCGACGTTCCCTGAGACGACGCTCCCTGTGCTCGACGTCTGTGGCACGGGCGGGGACGGGGCGAACACGTTCAATATCAGCTCGACGGTCGCGTTCGTCTTAGCGGGATTAGAGATCCCGGTCGCCAAACATGGGAATCGCAGCGTGTCGAGCCGGTCAGGCAGTGCCGACGTCCTCGAGTCGTTGAATATCCCCATCGTCCAAAGTCAGGAGGCGATGCTCGCCGACCTCGAGCGGACGAACTTGAGCTTCTTGTTCGCCCAACATATCCATCCGGTCATGAAACACGTCATGCCGGTCCGGAAACGACTGGCGACGGCGACCATCTTCAATCAAATCGGTCCGTTGACGAACCCGCTCAAGCCGAAGCGTCAATTGATTGGCGTGTACCACCCATCGCTCATTGAGAAGATGGCGACGGCGATGCGCCACCTCGGTGTCGAGCGTGGCATGGTCGTCCATGGGGCAGGCGGGCTGGACGAAGCGAGCCTCGCCGGACGAAACGACGTCTTGTTCTTCAACGGTGACAAAGTGGCCCGTTACACGGTCGACCCGCGCGACGTCGGATTGATGCGAGCACCACTCTCGGCGCTGCAAGGCGGAACACCAGCTGAGAACGCTGCGACGCTCCTCGCCGTCTTGAACGGAGAGAAGGGACCGGCACGGGATGTCGTCTTATTGAACGCCGCGCTCGCCCTTTGCACGTACGGAAGCGTCCAGACGCTTCGCGAAGGTGTCGCCGTGGCAACGGCAAGCATTGATGAAGGACACGCCATCCGCGTGCTTAAACAACTACAACGAACGGAGGTCGGCGCATGAGCTACTTGACGAAAATCATCGGAACGAAAATCGAAGAGGTCAATCAACTAGAAGATATCGAGGTGACGCGGTCGACAGCCATTTCTTTACCGGATTTAATGAAGGACGGCTTCCATGTTATCGCCGAAATTAAGCGGGCATCCCCGTCAAAAGGGGTGATACGCGAGGAAGTAGATGTCGTGAGTCGGGCCCGCACGTATGAACAAGCAGGGGCGACGATGATTTCGGTTTTGACGGATGCAACGTATTTCAAAGGGTCATTCGATGATTTGCGTGATGTCGCGGCCGCTGTCGAGATCCCGGTCCTCTGCAAAGACTTCATCATCGACGAACGACAGCTTGACCGGGCCAAAGCGGCCGGGGCGAGTGCGGCACTGTTGATCGTCGCGGCGCTCCATCCGAGCAGGCTCCATACGTTAAAACAGTATGCGCGGTCCATCGGCCTCGACGTGCTCGTCGAAGTGCACGATGAGGCCGAGCTCCAGACGGCGCTCGAACTCGGCGATGTGTTGATTGGCATCAACAATCGAAACTTGAAGACGTTCGAGGTCTCGCTCGATACGTCGGTCGATTTGATGACGAAGTATCCCGATGTCGCTTTCGTCAGCGAGAGCGGCGTCAGCACGGGCGAGGCGGCCCGTCGGCTACAGACAGCCGGGGCCCGAGCGATTCTCGTTGGGGAGGCGCTCATGCGACAGGACGACCCGACAGCCTTAATCGAGGAGTTGACGTCATGTTCGTTAAAATATGTGGATTGACGACGGAGGCAAGTGTCACGACGGCGGTCGAGGCCGGAGCGGACGCCATCGGCTTCGTCTTCGCGGACAGCCCGCGCCAAATCGATTGCGTGACGGCGCAGCGGTTGCGTCAATTGATTCCTGACGAGGTCCGGGTCGTCGGTGTGTTTCTCGACCCGGACGTCGAGACGGTTCGTGCCGCCGTCGCTTGTGGATTGACCGACATTCAGTTGCACCGCCGGACACGGCCGCTTGATACGTTCCGGCAATTCGGTCTCCCGATTATTGAAGCGAGTCACCAGTCAGAGGCCGACGTCATTTTACTCGACGCGCCGACACCGGGCAGCGGGAAGACGCTCGATTGGGCGACGCTCGAACGGCCGCAGCAGACGTTTTGGCTCGCCGGTGGATTGAACGTCGACAATGTCGGTGCGGCGATTCGCGCCATGCGACCGGACGGTGTCGATGTCTCGAGCGGTGTGGAGACGAACGGACAGAAAGATCACGATAAGATTCGCGCGTTCATCCGACGCGCCAAGGAGGAAGCATCATGTATACACAACCAGTGAACGGAAAGTTTGGCCCATACGGTGGAAAATATATCCCGGAGACGCTCATGCAAGCGGTCGAAGAGCTCGAGGTGGCTTACGAGGAAGCAAAACAAGACCCTGAATTCCAGGAACGCTTCAACGATCTCCTCAGCGAGTACGTCGGTCGCGAGACGCCGCTCTATTATGCGGAGAACATGAGCCGTCGCCTCGGGACGAACGTCTATTTGAAACGAGAAGACTTGAACCATACCGGTGCCCATAAAATTAACAACACGATTGGCCAGGCGCTCCTCGCCAAACGAATGGGCAAACGAAAAGTCGTCGCCGAAACAGGGGCCGGACAGCACGGGGTTGCCACGGCGACGGTATGTGCATTGCTCAATCTCGAATGTACGATTTTCATGGGTGAGGTCGACGTCGAACGTCAAGAATTGAACGTGTTTCGGATGGAACTGCTCGGTGCGACCGTCGTCCCCGTCAAATCGGGAAGTCGGACATTGAAAGATGCCGTCAACGAGGCGCTCCGGTACTGGGTCAAACATGTCGATGACACGCACTACGTGATGGGATCGGTGCTCGGCCCGCACCCGTTCCCGACGATGGTACGTGATTTCCAAAGTGTCATCGGGACGGAGACACGCCGCCAAGTGCTCGAGAAGACCGGTCGTCTCCCTGACGCGGTCGTCGCCTGCGTCGGTGGCGGCAGCAACGCGATGGGGATGTTCTATCCGTTCTTGAATGACGAAACGGTCGCCTTATATGGTGTCGAGGCGGCAGGGAGCGGTGTCGATACGGATAAGCATGCGGCGACGCTCACGAAAGGCGAGGTCGGGGTGCTTCACGGCTCGCTCATGTACGTGCTCCAGGACGCGGCCGGGCAAATCCAGGAAGCCCACTCGATTTCGGCCGGACTCGATTATCCGGGTGTCGGGCCGGAACACAGCTTCTTGAAAGATATCGAACGGGTCCGCTACGCGGCGGTCACGGATGAGGACGCACTCGCAGCCTGCATGTCGCTCAGTCGCCAAGAAGGCATTATTCCGGCGCTTGAATCATCTCACGCGCTCGCCTATGCGGAGACGCTCGCACAAACCATGGACAAAGACGACGTGCTCGTCATCTGTCTATCTGGTCGCGGGGATAAGGATGTCCATACGATTCGAGAAAGGGTGACCCAATGATGAGATTAGATGAAGCGATTCGACAGCGTAGCGAGGGGACGGCGTTCGTCCCCTACATCATGGCCGGGGACGGCGGGCTCGATCAGTTGATTCCGACGATTGAACGGCTAGAGGCGATGGGGGCGACGGCCATCGAACTCGGTATCCCGTTCTCCGACCCGGTCGCAGACGGTCCCATCATCGAGGCGGCTGGAATGCGTGCCCTCGAACAAGGGGTGACGTTGACGGACGTGTTGAACCGTTTAATAGAAGGAACGGGTCGTTTTTCGGTACCGATTGTCCTCATGACGTACTTGAATCCGGTGTTCCGGTTCGGGGTCGAGCGCTTCTTCGAACGAGCGGCAGCTTCTGGGGTCAGCGGTGTCATCATTCCCGATTTGCCGTTTGAAGAGAGCCTCGATTTGTTCGCCGGTATCAATCGTCACGAAGTCGCGGTCGTACCGCTCGTCACGTTGACGAGCAGTCAGACTCGCATCGACACGATTCTGGCTCAGGCGGAAGGATTCGTCTATGCGGTGACGCTCAAAGGCACGACCGGGAAGACGGATGTGTTCCCGGAAGAGTTACTCGACCATTTGCGTTCGTTGTCTGAGCGGTCACCGGTGCCGGTGCTCGCCGGATTCGGGGTCCATCGCACCGATCAGGTTCGGACGCTCGGGGCGGCCTGTGACGGGGTCGTCGTCGGCAGTTTTATCGTCGAGGCGCTTCATGCGGGGCGTGAGCAGGACGTGGCCACGTTGATTGCATCAGCGCGGACGGTCAGTGCAAAAAAATAAGGATCGTGCCTCGGCACGATCCTTATTCATTCCTCGATTTCGACGGTGCGGGTACTCGACCCGTCATCGGCTTTCGGAACGGTCAAGTGGAGCACGCCGTCCGAGAGTTTTGCTTTGATGGCATCTTCTTTCACGTTCGGCAGATAAAGTGAACGTTGCATCGATGTGACGCGGCGTTCCCGATAGACATAGTCCTTGTCTTCTGCTTTCTCTTCACGTTGGTCGACCGAGAGGACGAGGTAGTCTTTATCGTAGCGGATGTGGATGTTGTCTTTTTTGATGCCGGGCATCTCCGCCTCGATGACGTATTGGCCGTCCTGGTCCCGGACGTCGAGCTTGAACGAGTCGAGGAACGACGTCGCGCCGTCTTTCGGATCGAACAGTTGATTCATCCGATCAAAGACGTCGCCGAACAAATCTTTGCGCAATCGATCGAGCTCGTTCTTCCGGAATGGCGTCAAATCAAACATACGAATCCCTCCTTACAAAAACGGACACAGTAGAAGTGTTGTCACTTCTACTGTGTCCGTTTTTCAAAGGAATTAAACTCGGAAATCGTGACAGTTCGATGAAGAAAAGAGGATTACAACTCGACGCGTTCTAACCCGTCCTCCCCGAACTTGCGGTCGAGTTGGTCATGACGATACGTCGAGGCAAGGACGTATAACAAGTCGCCCGGCTCAATTTTCGTCTGGCCCGTTGGTGGGATGAGGTAGTCTTGCCGGACAATCGCATTCACGACCGTGTTCGGTGGCAAGGTGATATCGGCGAGCGTCTTGCCAACCATCGACGAATCTTCCGTCGCCATATATGGCACGAGCTGATGTTGTGATTGTTTGCTCGAGACGAGCGCAATCGTGTAAGGCGAACGGATTTTATCCGGTCCGAGCAAATTGAGTTTCGCTGCGAGCGGTGTCAGTGTCGTTCCTTGAATCAAGGCGCTCGTCACGACGACGAAGAAGACGGCGTTGAAAATCAATTGGGCGTTGTCGATGCCCGCGATGAGCGGGAACGTGGCGAGGACGATTGGCACGGCGCCTTTCAGTCCGGCCCATGAGATGAACAGTTTCTCTTTATTGGTGAACTGCATGTTGATCGTCGATAGATAGACGGCGATCGGACGGGCGATGAACATGAGGATGAATGAAATCAACAACCCTTTCCAGATGAGCTCCGGGTCGAGCAACTGTCTCGGGAAGACGAGCAGTCCGAGGATGACGAACATGATGATTTGCATAATCCAAGCGAGTGCCTCTGAGAATTGGACGATGGTCACTTCGTGAGCCGTGTGCGCATTCCCGACGATCATCGCGGCGAGATAGACGGCAAGTAGTCCGCTGCCGGCGAAGTAGGCGGCGACACCGTACGTCATGAAGGCCATTGAGATCATGAGGACGGCGTGCAGACCGCTCGACTCGAGTCGCAAGTGATTCAACATGAGTCGGGACAAGTTTCCGAGGAAATAACCGACGAACGCACCGACGATGATTTGCAGGATGAACATCCAAACACCGTCCCAAATCGTCGTGTCGGGTTTTAACATGAAATCGAGGGCGAGAATCGTCAAGAACATCGCCATCGGGTCATTCGTGCCGGACTCGGCTTCGAGTGTCGAACCAACTTTCGGTGAGATATTCTTTCCTTTGAAGGCGGCGAAGACGGCAGCCGCGTCAGTAGAGCCGATGATGGCGCCAAATAGGAAAGATTCCACCCAGTCGAAGCCAAATACGAAACGAACGGCCACAGCGATGAGCCCGGTCGTCAACAGCACGCCAATCGTGGCGAGTGAAGCGGACGGGGCAAGTACGCTCCGGATCGACGACCATTTCGTCTGTAAACCACCTTCGAACAAGATGACGACGAGGGCCGCGACCCCAATCATTTGAGCGAGATTGGTGTCATCGAAGAAAATCAGCCCGGTAATATCGCTGCCCATCAGCATGCCGATGCCCATAAACAAAATCAAGGCAGGCAAACCGAAACGCGTCGATACGCGTGTGGCCAATACACCGGCGACGAGGAGCAACCCGAACAACAAAATTAAGACATCCGTACTTAAAATCGAACCATTCAAACACATCACTTCCTTTTAGAATTTAATCATATTCCGCTGTAATATTAAGTTCATTATACCATGAAACCGTTATGAATTAAGAAATAACGCATCGTGAATTATGCACATTGGAATAATCGGATATACTTATGGTACAGTAGGGGCATCAAAAAGGGGGATTCACATGGCTAAAATTCACGTGCTTCATGAAAACACTGAGTGGACCAATCACCTCGTGAAGCGACTCGAGGAATTATCACTGCCGTATGAGCTGTGGCATCTTGATCAAGGGACGATTGATCTCATGGCAGAGCCGCCGGAAGGTGTGTTTTATAACCGGATGAGCGCGTCGTCGCATACGCGCGGTCACCGCTACGCACCGGAATTGACGGAAGGGGTGCTCGCATGGCTCGAAGCGAACGGACGGATCGTCTTCAACGGGACGCGGGCGATTCGGCTTGAAGTGAGCAAGGTCAATCAGTACACGGCGCTTCAACGAGAAGGCATTCGTGTACCGAAGACGGTGGCAGCCGTCGGGAAGACACAAATCATCGAGGCGGCCGATAAGCTCGGGATGACACCGTTCATCACGAAACATAACCGGGCCGGCAAAGGACTCGGGGTCCAACTGTTTCATTCAATCGATGCATTGAAGGCGTACGTGGACGGGCCGACGTTCGAGGAGTCGATTGACGGGATTACGCTCATCCAACAATATATCGAGGCGCCGAAGCCGTACATCACGCGCTGTGAGTTCATCGGTGGCAAGTTCGTTTATGCGGTGCGTGTCGATACGTCAGACGGGTTCGAGCTCTGTCCGGCCGACGCCTGCTCGATTGAAGACCAGTTCTGCCCGGTCGGCGAGACACCGCCGGCGAAATTTGAGATCGTCGAAGGCTTCAATGACCCAATCATCGGACAGTTAGAGACGTTCCTTCAAAACAATGAGATTGCGGTCGCCGGGATTGAAATTATCGAAGACGCGGACGGGAACGTCTACGCGTATGACGTCAACACGAACACGAACTATAATTCAGACGCCGAAGCGAAAGCAGGGCAGTACGGCATGCTCGAACTAGCGACGTTCCTTGGGGACGCCTTGGCGGTCACAATCAAATAAAGACAGATGAAAGGGTCAGGCTTTTGCCTGACCCTTTCGCTGTGTATGTTGTAATTGTTGTTCAAATCGAAGTTGGACTAGTTCTGCCGTCGGTGCCATTCGTTCGATGAACGAATCTAAACGTTTCGCCGTGTCTCGATCTGATTCCTTGAACACGCGCATCGTTGTTCACCTCATTGATCATTGTTATGTTGCTTCTACAACAATGATTCCCGAGGGCATGATGACGTAAACCTCGTTTACCCGAGGAATGTGCCGAGTTCTTCTTTTGGCAGGATGTTCCCGACATAAAAGTCGCCGAACTCGCCATATTTGGCACTGACTTCGTCAAAGCGCATTTCATAAACGATTTTTTTGAATTGGAGCGAGTCTTCAGCGAACAACGTGACGCCCCATTCCCAACCGTCGAAACCGGTCGAGCCGCCGATGAACTGTTGAATCTTGCCGGCGTAGCTGCGGCCGATCATACTGTGGCGATACATGAGGTCTTTGCGCTCATCCATCGACAACGAGTACCAGTTGTCCCCATCGCGACGAGCCTTGCTCATCGGATAGAAGCAAATGTGGGCCGCTTTCGGGAGTGTCGGATAGAGGCGGGCCCGGATGTGCGGGTTCTCGTATGGGTCACCGTCTCCTGAACCGCGGTACATGCCGAGTTCGATGACAGACACGTATGAATAGCTTGGAATCATATAATCGTACAGTCTCGTCTTCCGAAGAGCGAGTTCAACTTGCTCGAGCTCTTTGAACGTCGGACGAAGGACCATCAAGACGATGTCCGCCTTTTGGCCAAGGATGGAATAGAAAGCATGGCTTCCTTCACCGCGTGTCTCGACCTCTTCGAGCGATCCGAGGAAGGCGACGAACTCGTCAATCATCTCTTGACGGGCGGTTGGGTCGACTGTTTTTAAACGAGTCCAATCGATTGAGCGGAAATCATGGAGCGTATACCAACCGTCTAACGTGGCGGCTGCATGTTGCGTATCGGTTGTCGGTGTTGGTGCTGGACGTTCTGACATTAAAAAAACTCCTTTCGAGACTAGGCTTCGCTGACTATTTTACCATACACGTTTGAGCGTCTGGCAAATTTGACGCTGTCGTGAGGATAGTCACACTTCAGGCCGGGTAAAGAGGTAAGGAGTAAGATGTTTGAAAACGGCTTCACAGCAGCCTGTATCAGTCAAAACTAGTAAACTGTTCTATTCATATAATGATTGATTTCAAGCGATTTATGACGAAATGGGCAGAATAGTTTATTTTAAAAAACGTACTGTGTATAATAAAACTCGCATATGGACGAGAGCGTCCGAGAGAGAAAAAATCCGATTTCTTCTAATCGAAAAGGAGTTCATTCACTATGAAACTATTTGACACGTTGAAACAAAAAGTCAGCCCGATTCGCCCGACCATCGTCTTCCCAGAAGGCATCGATGAGCGCGTCCTCGGCGCCGCTGTCCGTTTGAAAAATGACGGCATGGTCGAACCGATCGTCATCGGACCAAAAGCTGAACTCGAAGCAGTCGCTGCGAAGCACGGCTTTGACATCTCAGGTTTGACACAATACGACCCAGCGACGTATGAAGACATCGATACACTCGTCGAGTCGTTCGTCGAGCGCCGTAAAGGCAAAGCGACACCGGAACAGGCACGTGAATTGTTGTCGTCAGACGTGAACTACTTCGGTACGATGCTCGTCCACACAGGAAAAGCAGAAGGTCTCGTCTCAGGTGCGATGCACGCGACAGCCGACACGGTTCGTCCGGCTCTTCAAATCATCAAGATGCAAACAGGCATCAAAAAGACATCAGGCGTCTTCATCATGGTACGTGACGACGAGCAGTACGTCTTCTCTGACTGCGCGATCAACATCGCACCGGATGCGGCTGACCTCGCCGAGAACGCCTACTTGTCAGCGTTGACAGCGAAGACGTTCGGCATCGAGCCGCAAGTCGCCCTTCTCAGCTTCTCGACAAAAGGCTCAGCGAAGTCGCCAGAGACAGAAAAAGTCATCGAAGCGACACGTCTCGCCAAAGAGAAAGCACCGAACCTTCCAATCGACGGCGAACTTCAATTCGATGCGGCGTTCGTCCCGAGCGTTGCGGCGAAGAAAGCACCAGGCTCTGAAGTAGCCGGAAATGCGAACGTGTTCGTCTTCCCAAGCCTCGAAGCCGGAAACATCGGCTACAAAATGGTTCAACGTTTCGGTGGATTCGAAGCGATCGGACCGATCCTTCAAGGTCTCAACAAGCCGGTCAACGACTTGTCGCGCGGCTGTAACGAAGAGGACGTCTACAAATTGACGCTCATCACAGCGGCACAAGCCATCGACGAGCGCAACGAAGCGTAAGTCGCGAGCATCCTTCCTGAGCGGAGGATGCTTTTTTTGTGGTCACATTGTAAACTATTGGAAAAGGAGGCGTTTGAATGGGGGCAATCACATTACCGGAAGGACATCGTTACGCCATGTTTGGAGGCGGCGATGACTATCCGATTAAGACGTATTATGAAGGGGTATTCGAAACGATCTTCATCGTGGTCCATCCATTTCTTATTCCAATAGACGAACCTAACGCGATTGATCGCTATGCCGATATGGACAAAAACGAAGTCGAACAGCAATTTCAGGCTATCACATGGGAAGAGATGCGACAAAAGCTTGGTTTCCAAGACGTGAGTCGTATCGACCAGGCGCTCCGGACGATGATTGGGGCGCTGAAACCGCATGCGGAAGACCGAGAAGGTGCGAATCAAATCATCGAATACTGTGAGCGTGAGCATATACTCCCTCCAAGCGAAGGAGAACTGTCGAATTTACTAGAGAATCAAGTGTTGCGGGTACTTTTAGAGATGGGAGAAGGATGGATTTGGAGCGGAGATGAATTCTGTATGGAACGGCATCTCATCCATCTTCGTGAAACGCTAGCTGCCGACACGTGGGGGATGCAACATCGGACGTTCTTCGGTTACCAACATGAGTGGCTCATCGTACCGCCTTGGGATAGCCACTTCACATTGTTTTGTGGCAGTCGTGCTTGGATAGAGCAAGTGGTCGAACAGTGTGGGCTCGAAGGATTCTATTGTGATGACGACACGACAATCAATTGGAGTTTCTCTAAACGAAAACTGAGGTAAACTAGTAGGGGACAACACATTTAAGGGGGAACCAGCATGCAAAGCATCCATGCAACTGAATTACGCGAAAAGCTCGAGAACGGCGAATCGCTCCATATTATCGACGTGCGCGAACAAGACGAGTACGATGCGGGCCACATCCCGCACGTGCCGCTCTATCCGCTGTCTGAATTCCCAGAGGTGGCGGACAAGCTCGCAAAAGACAACGTCTATTACGTGATCTGTCGTGGAGGAGTCCGCAGTCAGACGGCGGGTGACTATTTGGAGTCGGAAGGCTATAAGGTCGTCAACGTCGAAGGTGGCATGCTCGCCTGGGACGGCGATATCGAGGCGTGATGCTCGACAATCCATGGGTCGTCATCCCGCTGTTGATTGCGCTCTATTTGACCGTCTATACGTTCGTCAAACGAGTCGATGGCGACAAGTGGCGGCTCGTCTGGGCGGTCTGGATCATCGTCATCGTCATGTTGTTGACGATTCGGCTCGTCCAAAGTCTATAGAAAAACGAGTGAGGCCCACAAAGGCTTCACTCGTTTTTTAGTTATCGCGCTTATCGAATGTGATCGAAGCGATCGCATCGTGTTGGTGAATCGACTCTTCGTTGCGGCATTCGACGAAGAAGTTGACGACTTGTTTCATTTCGTACAAGTCAGCCGCAATCAAACGGACCATGTCTTCCACGAAACGCGGGTTCTCGTACGCGATTTCCGTCGCACGTTTTTCATCCGGACGTTTGAGGACAGGATGAAGCGGGGCCGATGCGTTCGACTCGGCTGCCTCAAGAAGTGCGAGACGCCAGTCAAAGCCGTCAAGTGATGCTTCGTCGAGACCGGCTTCGATTGTAATGTAACCACGTTGGTTGTGGGCGCTGTACTCGCTGATTTCTTTCGAGCATGGGCAAAGTGTCGTCACGTTGATGACGAGACCGACCGTCACGCTCGCCATGCCTGTCTCGAGGTTGTACGTCACGTTGTGCATGACGTCCGCGTTCATGAGACCGCTGAGACCTGTGGCTGGTGCTTTCCGGCTGAAGAACCATGGGTAACGGACCGTCAATTGGCCTTCCGTCTGTTCCATGCGCTCGGCGAGTTCTTGTGCGAACTCGATGAGCGAGCGGTTCGATAACGTCCAACCTTGTGTATGGTACGCGTCGAGCTGTTCAGTGAGACGTGACATGTTGATGCCTTTACGGTCTTGGACGAGCGAAGTCGTCAACTCGAACGTGGCGACCGTCGCTTGGATGCCGTCTGGCGTCTCAATGTTGACAGGGTGTTTGACGTTTGAGATGCCGACGCTGTCGAGCGCGAACAAGAAGTTTTTAGGTGTATTTTGTAGATCGACCATTTGTTCTTTTTCAGTCGGCTTCGTGCCTTTGATGGGCGGGACCGAACCGAATAATTTATGTCGTTCTGCTTTAGTAGGTAAAGCGACATGGCTTGTAGACATAATCGGATTCTCCTTTTTTGAGAGGGCAAATGACTGCCACTCGTTCTTGTTAGGATTTTATCACGAAATGTACATCAACCGGGTACCATTTTGCTCTCTGAACATGCTTTGAACGTGCTCGTAAATAAAAAAACTTCAGCAATTGAAGAAAAGAAGATTGATTTCGATATGAATCGGGAATAAAATGTTCCTGTGAACTTAAAAAATAGATCACTGTTAAATATGAAGGAACACAACAAAAAAGGGGATGTTTTTAATGGATTGGCAGTTAATCCTGCAGTACGCCTGGATCATCGTCGTACTCGTCGGTCTCGAGGGGCTACTTTCTGCAGACAACGCGCTCGTCTTAGCGGTCATGGTCAAGCACTTGCCGCGGACAGAACAGAAGAAGGCACTATTTTACGGCTTACTCGGAGCGTTCGTTTTCCGCTTCATCGCATTGTTCTTGATTTCATTCTTGATTAACGTCTGGCAAGTCCAGGCGCTCGGTGCGCTTTACTTGATTGGAATGAGTGCGCGGCACCTGTATATGACCTATAAGGCACGTAAGATGGAGCCGAAACAAGATCTCGCCGCTGAGGCGAAAGAAGAGACGGCCGTAACGGAGAAGCCGGTCACGAAGAAAGAATTCTGGTGGACGGTCGCGAAAGTCGAGTTTGCTGATATCGCCTTCGCGGTCGATTCGATTCTCGCAGCGGTCGCACTCGCGGTCAGCTTGCCGCCGCTCGGTCTCGGTGAGATTGGCGGCATCGACTCTGGTCAGTTCTTCGTCGTCTTGACGGGTGGACTCATCGGTGTCATCTTGATGCGTTTCGCTGCTCGGATTTTCGTCAAACTGTTGCATCAACGTCCAACACTTGAGACAGCCGCCTTCATTATTGTCGGTTGGGTTGGTGTGAAGTTGACGGTGCTCGTGCTTGAACACCCTGGCTTCAAGGAATTGATTGCCGGCACACCGTTCGCCTTCATGGGGCTTCCAGACGGCTTCGTTCACTCGACAGCGTGGACATTGTTCTTCTGGTCGGTCATGGTCGGCATCGCGGTATGGGGTTGGTTCTCTTCAAAACCGACAGCCGCTGCCAAACATTAAAAAAATGGTCTCTCGCCTTTGGGCGAGAGACCATTTTTCATGCAGTCACGTCTTGCTTCTCGTAAATCGGCACCCAGCCCTCTGTCGTCACGAAAATGCGGACGGCGACGACTTTACGGTCGTCTTGGAGCGTGAAGTAGTGGCGCGTGTTCACCGGCACCGAGATGAGGTCGCCTGGGTTGAGCTCGATGTTGAAGTAGCCGCGCTCGGCGTCATCGATGGCGAAGATGCCATGGCCGCTGACGATGAAGCGGACCTCGTCATCCGTGTGATGGTGCTCCTTTTGGAAGTTGACGAGCAATTCGTCCAAATTCGGCGTCGCATCCGACAACGAGATGACATCTGCCGTCTCATAGCCGCGGCGCTCCGATACGTCGCGAATCTCGTCATGGAATGTCGACAAGATCGCTTGTTTGTCCTCATCCGTCAACTGATAGTTCTCTTGCAAGTTTTCCGGGAGCTTCGTGATGTCCCACTGTTCGTACAAAATCCCGCGGGACTCTAAAAAGGCGCTCACTTCAGTTTGATCGACGTAACGTTCTTCAGTTTGTTGGAAATAGACAGTTGCCATGGTTGGTTCCTCCTTATGAATGGACGCCTAAGGCGCGTAGTTTTAACGTATAGCTGAACAAGAACTCGTAAGCCTCTAAATAGCGTTTGGCCGCGGCTGGAGTCTCTCCCCACACGGTGATGCCGTGATTGCGAATCAGGATGGCACCGGCGTTTGCGTGGATATGAGGGGCGAAGGCGGCCGCGAGTGCCGGAATGTCCGCGTGGTTCTCGATAATCGGTACGCGGACGACCGCATCCTCGTCCCAGAAGCCGAGCGCCTTGATGATCTCTTGGCCGGTGAAGACGACTTCGCCGGTGGCGGCATGGAGCTCGGAGATGACATTGTTATCGATTGTGTGGACATGGAGCGAGCACGTCGCGTCCGTCCGATTGAACACTTCAACGTGGAGCAGCGTCTCGGCGGATGGTTTCCCGGACTGTTCGCCGATCAAGTGTCCGGCCGCATCGACGAGGACGAAGTCGTCCGGCGTTCGTTTCCGTTTATCGCGTCCACTCGCCGTGACGAGAAATTCGAGCGGGTCGTCGGAGACGCGAATCGCCAAATTCCCACTCGTTCCGGGGAACCAGTCGCGGGCGGCGAGTTCGTCTTTAATGTCGGCGAGTTCGAGCCAACGTGCGGCGAGGCTCATACTGCCACCTCCTTCAAGTGATGGGTGATGTCGTCAAACGTCTCGAATGGGGCATAACGGATGCCTGCGTCTTCGCAGAGCGTGATGAGTTGACCCCGGGCGTAGACGAAGTCGGCACGCTTCGCGACCTCGAAGTCGGTCACCGAGTCGCCGATGATGATTAAGCGGTCACTCGGATTGACGATACGGCGGGCAACCGTTGGCTTGCAACAGCCGCAATCGTTCGTACACTGTTCGTCACAAGCGTGCGGCCAAGCGACGCGTACCGTCTCGGCGGAGAAGTCGGCGACGTTACAGTAGATGTGCTCAGGGGCGACGTGACCGTCCAAGACCGGCTGGACGAAGAAGTCCATCCCGCCGCTGACGACGTCAAACTTCCAACCGTGCGCCCGAACATGTTCTAAAAATGATGGGAACCCTTGGCGGAGCGTGATCCGCTCCAACAAATAATTGTGGTAAGCCGGTGCGGCCTCGCTCGGCAATAGTTGAAACATTTGACCGACACCGGAGCGAATGGAAATCCGTTGTTCGAGGACCGCATCTTTCAACTCGATCCAAGCCGGCGGGGCGAACGCCTTCATCAACGCGATGATATTGTCTTCCGCCGTGATCGTCCCATCGAAGTCGCACAGGATGTGGACCGTCATCGTGACGCCCACGCCTTTAACGCGGTATCGAGTTCGTCCGTCTGTCCTTCGGTGTGACCGAGGACGTGAGTGATGGCTTGTCGGAAAGCACGGGCCCCGGCGGCTGCGCCGTCCGGGTGACCATGAATGCCACCGCCGGCATTGATGACGACATCTGTCCCGAAATCACGAATGATATCGGCGACGAGTCCCGGATGAATCCCGGCTGACGGGACCGGTAAAATTGGTTTCGACCAATGCGGTTCGGCGCTCAAGTCACGAATCGCGAACGCCTCGTCCCGTGGTGTCGCGAGCGAACCGTACGGAGACGGGAAGAGCGTCAAATCGGCCCCGGCGAGGCGTGGGAGTTTACCGAGTAAGAGCGAATGACTGATGGACCCGGTCAAGGCGCCGGCAAAGGCCGGGTGAGCTAAAATCGGCACACGGATGTCTGGGTCGTTCGCAAGTTCGCGCAGTGCGTCAAGACCGTACGTATAGACGTTGAATAGGAGCGCCGTCGCACCGGCCTCAATCAGCCGGAGCGCCTGGTCGCGCAGACCGAACACGGGGCCGCTCAGCGTGATGGCGTAGAGGACACGCTTCCCGGTCGCCTCAAAGTGCGCTTGAATGACGGCCGCTCCGATGCGGGCCCGTTCGAGCGACGGCGTGAGCGGATTGTCGTATAAAATCTCGTCGTCTTTGACGATATCGATGCCGCCGGCGAACTGATCGCGGAGTTGCTGCTCGAGAAACGCGAGGTCACGCCCGATGACGCCTTTGAAGATGCTCATGACGAGCGGACGGTCATGGACACCGAGCAACTCGCGAATCCCGTCGACGCCGAACTTGGCGCCTTTGAAATGAGGGGCGAGCGTTTCGGGCAACGTCAAATCGATTAACCGAATCGAATCGTCGAGGGATAGTTTCCCAAACGTCGTCGTCAAGATGGATGAAAAGTCAGGGCTGACATTATGTAACGGATAGCGGATCGTGAACCGGCTCGTCGTCTCCGTATGGGTGGTCGATACGACCTCACCCCGGTACGCCTGTAACTGCTCTTGCTCTAAATGAGGCAGCTCGGTCCATGTACCGACGGTCAGCTCGAGGGCGATTTTGTCGGCAATGCTTGCGACCGCGTCCGTCCGTTTGATTTCATATGTGGCAGTGATACTCATATGGTTCCTCCTTCCAGGCAAACAAAAAATGACCCCATGCCGAGGCAAGAGGTCATCATAAAAAATGAACTCTTATCTCTCAGCTTTCGCTGCAAGAATTAGCACCGTGCCATCTCTGGTCGGTTGCTGCGACATCATCGGGCTCGTCCCTCCGTCTGCTCTTGATAAGAATGTGATTTGAAGTTGTGAAATTTAATTGAATTTTTACACAGATTCGTCACGTCGTCAATTCCTTTTTTTCCAAAAAAAATATTTTGGGAAGTTGTTTCCATATATGCACAAAAAAAGACGAAGTGGCACGGAGAAAATGACGTTGACAATTGTGACGTCGAGTCCGTAATATTCATCACATAAGTTCACCGAATCGAATAAACCACTCTTATCGCGAGTTGGCAGAGGGAATTGGCCCGATGACGCCGCAGCAACCGACCATTAGGCACGGTGCTACATCCACCAGACGAATGTCTGACAGATGAGAGGAACAACCATTTTGGCTGTGCCTCTTTCTCGCGGAGAAAGGGGCTTTTTTTGTGGGCAACGTATAGGAAGGGGAAAACATCATGTCATATCAACCATTTACAGAACAGACTGTCGTCGAGCACGTCCGTCAATTAGGATACTTGCAAGAAGGGATCGCCGAGTGTGAGGAAATCGGGGACGGCAACTTGAATCTCGTGTTTCGAATTCGCCAAGGCGAACAGCGCCTAATCGTCAAACAAGCGCTCCCATACGCCAAAGTCGTCGGCGAGAGCTGGCCGCTTACGCTCGAACGGGCATGGATTGAACAGTTGGCACTCCGTGAGTTTGCGAACGTGGCGCCGCGTTTCGTCCCGGACGTCCTCGGCAGCGACCGGACGCTCGCCTACACGATTTTAGAAGATCTGTCTGATTATGAGATTGTCCGCACCGGTTATTTGAAGGGGGAGAGCTATCCGGAACTCGCGCGTCACGTCGGTGAATTTTTAGGCGAGACGCTGTTCGCGACGTCGGATTATGCGGCCGGACCAATCGCGAAGAAGCGGATTGAACGTGACTATTACAACCCGGAACTGTGTGACATCACCGAGAAGCTCATCTTCACCGACCCGTTCAAAGACGCAGAGTCGAACAACATCGAGGCGGCGCTTCGAGAAGATGTCGAACGTCTCTGGCAAGACCAGGCGCTGAAGGTCGAGGTGACGAAACTGAAAGTCGGATTTGTCACGAAACATGAGGCGCTTCTGCACGGTGACCTACATACGGGCAGCATCTTCGCGACCCAACAAGAGACGAAAATCATCGATCCAGAGTTCGCATTTTACGGACCGTTCGGCTTCGACCTGGGCCAAATCATCGCCCATTTGACGCTGTCGACGTTCCATGACCCGCTCAAACGCTTCGAACGTTTCACGGACGTCTTGACGGTGTGGGAGACGTTTGAGAAGACGTTCCGGGCCAACTTTGAGCGCGCCGTCGAACCGTTCAACACGGACGGTTTTGTCGACGAGTTGTTGCGGACGATCTTCAGCGACACGATCGGCTACGCCGGTTGCGAACTCATTCGCCGTGCCGTCGGACTCGCCGGTGTCGCCGATCTCGAGACGTTGCCGGAAGCGACGCGGCTCGAACGAAAACGTGACGCGCTCGCCCTCGGGACGGCGCTCATCAAAGAACGCCACAGCGTCGAATCGATTGACGACTTGGTGACGCTTTTGTCGGGGGTGCGCGTATGACGGTCCAAAACATCCGCTTTAATTCGCAAACGGACGAACTCATCCTATTGGATCAGACGTTGTTACCGCATGAAGAGCGTTACGTGACGATTGAGTCGCTCGAACAGGCCGAACATGCCATCGAGACGCTCCAAGTCCGCGGTGCCCCGGCCATCGCTTACTTCGGGGCGTTCGTCCTCGCCAAAGAGGCGGGCCGGTTAGTCGACGACCCGGACTTCACGCGTCGGCTCGACCTCGTCGGACGCCGTTTGATCGCGACCCGACCGACGGCGGTCAATCTGCAAAACGTGATCGAGTCGCTCCTTGATTTGAATATCGGGGACGACTTTGAGGCGATTGCCGAGGAAATCAAACGCCGCGCCATCGCTTTGTACGACCGGGACGTCGATACGTATCGGGCCATCGGCGAGCATGCGCTGACGGTGTTGCCGGCCGGGGGGAACGTATTGACGATCTGCAACGCCGGTGCCATCGCGACATCGCGATACGGCACGGCGCTCGCGCCGTTTTACGTCGGAAAAGAACAGGGCGTATCTTTCAACGTCTTCGCCTGTGAGACGCGGCCGCTCCTGCAAGGGGCACGCCTCACTGTCTGGGAACTCGACCGGGCCGATATCGACGTGACGCTCATTACGGACAATATGGCGGCTTGGACGATTCAGTCGAAACGAGTCGACGCCATCATCGTTGGAGCCGACCGTATCACACGGACGGGTCACGTCGCCAATAAAATCGGGACGTTGCAGCTCGCCGTCCTCGCCAAACATTACGGCATTCCGTTCTATGTCGCGGCGCCGCATTCGACGTTCGATTTGACGGCGGATGACACGATTGAAATCGAGGAGCGGAACCCGTCAGAAGTGACACATATCGGCGGTCAACCCACGGCACCCGTCGGCATCACCGTCTTCAATCCGGCGTTCGACGTCACCCCACCGGACCTCATCACCGGACTCATCACCGAGGCGGGTGTGTTCGAGCCGACAGAGACTGCCATCACACATCATGTAGGGGGAACGATTCATGTCTAAAAAACTATTGATCTTATTGTTCACATTTGTTTTGGCGCTCGTCGGTTGCACGAACGAGCAAGTCGCTCCGACGAAGCCGGCCGAGAAGACGGCGGAGACGAAACCCGTCTCGGTCTCGAACGGGACGTTGCCGAAAGATATCGATGTCGCCTTGATTATGCAGATGTCGATTGGGACGTTCTCGTCGCAGTATATTAACGGGGTGACGGAACAAGTCGAATCGTTCGGCGGCAACGTGAAAGTGTACAACGCCGACAACGATCTGTCGAAGATGGCGAGCTACGTCGACACGGCGACGACGCAAGGCGTCGATGTCATCTTGATTGACCATGGCCGCGCCGATGCGTTGAAAGAACCGGTCCAACGCGCACTCGACAAAGGCATCAAAGTCGTCGCGTTCGACAACGATTTGACGAACGAAGGCGTGACGGTCATCGACCAGGACGACTATTCGCTCGCCTGGCGTTCGCTCAAGGCACTCGCTGAAGATTTGGACGGCGAAGGCAACATTGTCACGATTTGGGTCGGGGGCTTCACACCGATGGAACGACGCCATACGATTTATGATGCGTTCTTGAAACGTTACCCGGGCATCACGGAAGTCGCCAAGTTCGGTTCGGCGACGAACAATACGGCGCTCGACACACAGAGCCAGATGGAAGCGATTTTGAAGAAGTATCCGGAAGGCGAGATTGATGCCGTGTTCGCGATGTGGGACGAGTTCGCTAAGGGTGCGAGCCGTGCCATCAAACAAGCCGGACGTGATGAAATCGCCGTCTATGGCATCGATTTGAGTGACGAAGACCTTCAACTCATGCAAGAGGACGGCAGCCCGTGGAAAGTGACAGCGGCGACCGATCCGGCAGAAATCGGACGGATTCAAGTTCGTTACGCGTATCAAAAATTAGCGGGTGAAGAGACGCCATCGATTCATTCGGTCGATCCATACCTCGTCGACCGTGACGTCTTGCCGGACGAGAAAGTGACGATGGACGATCTCGGTCAATACGTCCCGAACTGGGGCGTCTCGGACGCGGCCTGGTCGGACTGGATGAAAGGGACGGACTGATGTTGCGGCTTGAACGCGTCACGAAACGCTACGGCGACGTCACCGTGCTCGACGATGTCAGCTTCACGCTTCGACGTGGCGAGATTCATGGATTGCTCGGGTTGAACGGGGCCGGAAAGAGCACGCTCGTGAAGCTATTGAGCGGCGCCATCACCCCGACGTCCGGGAAGGTCGAGCTCGATGAGACGGCGGTCACACTCACACCGGCCGAGGCGATTCGCCGTGGGGTCATCACGGTGTCGCAAGAAGTCGATGACGCCCTCTACCTCGATTTACCGGTTTATGAGAACGTCGTGCCGTGGCAGGCGGTCAAACGGATTCGTCCTCGCGAACTAAAACAGCGAGCAGCTGCCTATTTGGAACGTGTCGGATTACAGATTGATGTGACCGAGCCGGTCGGGCGCTTCCCGCTCAGCGTCAAACAACGTGTCTTGATTGCCCGGGCACTCGCGAGTGATGCGGCCTACCTCTTGCTCGACGAACCGACGGCCGCCTTGTCGACGGATGATGCGGCAGCACTGCTCACGTTATTGCAGTCGCTCGCAGAAGAGGGCGTCGGCATTCTTCTCATCACTCACCGGTCAGATGAACTGTCGCGCGTCACCACGACGACGACGTTCCTCCGGGATGGGCGCATCGCTTACGAAGGACCGTTTCAGGCGTTGTCAGAACAGGATATCCATACGTATTTGAGTGGATCCGACATGGCAGAAGCGGTAGAAAAAGCCGTTCCGGAAACCGAGATCCGGATTCAAGCAGACCTCACGTTACCGACGTTCGGGACGAAGCTTTCGTTCACGGCGTATAAAGGCGAAGTCGTCGGCATCGGCGGCGTCACCGGGAGCGGGAAGACGGAGCTGGTCGAGGCGCTATTCGGTCTCTCTGGTGTCGAACAGCAAGTGACGCTGGACGGGAAACCGCTCAACATTCGCGAACCGCGTCAGGCGGTCCGCTCCGGATTTGCCCTCGTGCCGGAAGAACGCCGGAAACAGGGACTTTTCCTCGACGATTCGATTGAACGGAACGTCCTCGCGATTGAAGGGAAGGCGAACGCAATCACACGCGTATTGGCCTCGTTGCGAGTGAAATACGACCAGGTCGGGCAACCGGTCCGAGAATTGAGCGGCGGGAATCAACAAAAAGTCGTCCTCAGCAAATGGCTCCTCGAGGACCGGGACGTCTATCTGCTCGACGAACCGACGAAAGGCGTCGACGTGACGGCGAAACGGGATATTTATGAACTCGTCACCCGCCTTGCCAAAGACGGGAAGACCGTCATCTTCACATCGAGCGAACCGCATGAATTAGAATTGGTCGCCAACCGGACGCTCTGGCTCGACCGCGGCCGTTGGCAACAGAAAGGAGGTGTCTAACATGGCCCAACTCGTCATCAAACAACGCACGAAACGCTTCAGTGGCATCGGTCAATACGGGACGCTGTTCGCGATTCTCGCACTCATCGCCGTCTTCGGTGTGACGAACGACCAGTTTTTGACGTACGCGAACTTTAGCGACATCATCAAATCCGTATCGATCGTCTCCCTGCTCGCCCTCGGGGTGACGTTCTCGCTCATCGTCGGCGGATTCGACTTATCGGTCGGTTCGACGGCGAGCCTCGCGACGATCGGGGCGGCATCGAGCCTCGTGTTACATAGTCAAGAACTGGTCGTCGCCCTGCTCGTCCCGATTGCGCTCGGTGTGCTCGTCGGGCTGTTGAACGCGCTCGTGACAATCAAGTTCCGGTTACCAGATTTGCTCGCGACGCTCGCCATCATGTACGTCATCAACGGGGTCCAATTGACGTATACGAAAGGTTTTTCAATCTACGACAACATGCCGATTGAAGGAGGGACGGCACCGGGACGTTTTATCCCGTCGTTCCTCTTCATCGGCCAAGGTTCAATCGGACCTGTCCCGTTCGTCGCCATCTTGATGATTCTTTTCTTCGCCGGGGCGCATCTATTTTTGACGTATTCGAAGACGGGACGCGAATTTTATTACGTCGGCTCGAACGTCGAGGCGGCCCGCCGTTCCGGCATCGCCGTCACGCGCATCAAGTTGTACGCGTACGTGTTGAGCGGCCTGTTCGCCGCCATCGGTGGAATCATCTTGGCGTCACGCATCGGTACCGGGCAAGTATCAGCCGGGGCACCGCTCCTCATGGACGCGGTCGCGGCCGCCTATATCGGCTACGCCGTCTTCGGCACCGGACGACCGAACGTCGTCGGCACGTTAATCGGTGCCGTCTTGATTGGAATTTTGTTGAACGGACTGACGATGTGGGACGTGCCGTATTACGCACAAGACATCGTCAAAGGCGCAATTTTGATTGCGGCGCTCGGCTTGTCATACATCCAAAAGAAACAGCTCACATAGGAAAAGTCCTCAGAACGCTTGGTTCTGAGGACTTTCTTGACGTTCCATTTGGATGAAGGTGAACGTGCTCCCGTTCGTCGGTTGTTGAAATGAACCGATCCTCGTGAACCCGCACGCCTCATAGACACGGATTGCCCGCACATTGAAGGCGGCGACAGACAAGGTGATGCGATGAGGTGAGTACGTCGCTTTGACGAAGTCAAGAATCGATGTGACGAATACTCGTCCGCTCCCGTTTCCTGTCAAATCGGGCTTCATGCCGAGCCCGATGTCGACCGTCTCGGCATCCGGTTGCGCAACGCTCACGAAACCGACCAATTCACCAGCAGACGTGATGACGAACATCGACTGTCCACGCTGTTCGGCGTCTAAAAATTCGGTTAAATCGTCTTCGTCAGCCTCCATATTGTAAAAGGCATAATCGCCTTCGTAGTGCCACGTATAGGTAATCGTTTCCGCCTGCGTCTGGTTCAGGACAGCGAATTGATGGGTCATGTGAATTTCCTCGTTTCACGAGCAGGATGTAGTGCTACACTCATCATAGTACCACCAACTCGGAAAATGGGGTGACCAAATGGGAATCAAGTTAGACATGATTGGAATCGTCGTCGAGGACATGACGAGGGCACTCGACTTTTATCGGATGCTCGGTCTGTCAATCCCGAAAGCGATGGATGGGGAAGCGCACGTCGAGGTCGACGACGGCGGTGTCCGGCTCGCCTTCGACACGGTCGAAGTGGCCGAATCGGTGTACGGGGAATGGAAACCGGCGACGGGGCACCGGGTCGAACTCGCCTTCTTATGTGACAGTCGAGATGAGCTGGATGCGCGTTATGAGGCAATCGTCGAGCACGGCTATGCCTCGCATCGGGAACCGTGGGATGCGTTCTGGGGGCAACGTTACGCCATCGTCATCGACCCGGACGGGAACCTCATCAGTCTATTCGCAGCATGACAAAACCCTCGCCGGATTCGGCGAGGGTTTATTCGTCTCGTGTCTCGCCCCACGAGCAGAGCGCCTTCATCGCCGGTTGCAGGCTGAGCGCTTCCTCGGTGAGTGAGTATTCGACATGCAGCTGTTTCTCGGTCGAATAGTCGATGCGGCGGACCATGCCGAGCTGTTCAAGCTCACGGAGTTGGTCGGTCAACACTTTACGGCTGACGTCAGGGATGGCACGTTGAATCTCTGAGAAACGGCGCGGACCGTTCTCTAGCGTACAGTATACTTGAGGCCGCCATTTACCGCCGATGATGTCGAGCGCCTTATTGACGGGGAACGGGGTCGTCATGTTCAATTCGCCTCGCTTTCGGGTAGTTACTTGAATGTGCGTACTTTTTTTCTTGCTTCGATGAAGGTATCTTATCGTTATCAACTAAAATGAGCAAACAAAAAGGAGCGGATTACTTTGACATATCCACGTACATTCTCACATATCGGACTATCGGTCCCGAGTGTGGCGGAAGCAGTGAAATTTTATGAGGACGTGATGGGCTGGTACACGATCATGCAGCCGTCAGACGTCGTCGAGGACGACTCGCCGATTGGCGTCATGTGTACGGACGTATTCGGACCGGGCTGGGGCAGCTTCAGAATCGCCCACATGTCGACCGGTGACAAAATCGGGATCGAGTTGTTCGAGTTTCCGAACAATGAGAAGCCGGAGAACAATTTCGAGTTTTGGAAGACAGGCATCTTCCACTACTGCGTCCAAGACCCGGACATCGAAGGACTCGTCGAGAAAATCGTAGCCCATGGCGGGAAACAACGGATGCCGATTCGGGAATATTACCCGGGCGATAAGCCGTATCGGATGGTGTACTGTGAAGACCCGTTCGGCAATCTTGTCGAAATCTATTCACATTCGTATGAACTGACGTATTCGGAAGGAGCGTATTGAGCATGAAAGCGTGGTTACTCGATCAACCTGGATTAGAACATCTTCATATCGGTGAGATAGAGCGTCCGACACCAGGTACGGGCGAACTGCTGATCAAAGTCGAAGCGGTCGCATTGAACCCGGTCGACTATAAAGTCGGTACGAACGGAAACCCGAACTGGTCGTACCCACACATTCTCGGGGTCGACCTCGTCGGGGAAGTCGTCGAAGTCGGTTCAAGTATCGCCAATATCATTACCGGTTCACGTGTCGCCGTCCATACGAGCCTCGGGAACAACGGCGGCTTCGCCGAGTATGCAGTCGTCGATGCGCGCGCTTGTGCCGTCGTGCCACCGGAAGTGAGTGATGAGGCTGCTGCGGCTTTCCTCTGTGCCGGTATGACGGCGTATGAGGCTATCATGCAGAAATTGAACACACGCGATAAAGAGACGATTCTCGTTCATGCTGGTGCGGGCGGAGTCGGTGGCTATGCGATTCAACTTGCGAAGAAGCTCGGTCTCAAAGTGTTCACGACGGCGTCGCCGGATAATTTTGACTGGGTGCAAGCACTTGGTGCCGACGTAGTGATCGACTATAATACGGAAGACGTGACTGCACGGATTTTGGAAGAGACGGACGGCCGCGGGGTCGACCTCATCTTGAATACGGTTGGACGTGACGTGGCGACGGCGGACCTCGATCGTCTCGCGTTCAGCGGACAACTCGCCTATATCGCCGGTCCACCGGATACGTCAAACGTGAAAGGCTTTACGTTGTCGCCATCCATTCATGAGGTCGCCCTCGGCGCGGCCCATGCGAGTAAGGATGAGCGTGCCATCCGCAATTTGGCGTATATGGCCGAAGAATTAATGAAGTTGCTCGAGGCGGGCGAGTTGGACGATCTCGTCACGGACGTCTTGCCGTTTGAACGGTTGAAAGACGGTCTCGAACAGCTCCAAACACGAAAAGTACGCGGCAAATTAATCGTCCGCATGCGCGACTAATTGATGGCCTCCTGTCTATGGACAGGGGGCTTGTTGTGGAGGGAATGACATGGAGTTACGGACATCATATCAACAGACGTCGCATCAATTGAGCGGTCACGGTCGACGGAACGTCGGCGTCTTGCAGCAAGCGTTCGCCGAGGTCGACCCGAATCAGGCGAGCGACCATTACGGGACGGGTGAGGTCATCGCGCGCTTCGAGCAAAAACTGGCGCAAGAACTCGGTATGGAAGACGCAATTTTCTTTCCGAGCGGCACGATGGCGCAGCAGATTGCGTTACGGATTTGGGCGGACGAGACCGGAAATCGAAACGTCGCCTATCATCCGCTCTGTCACTTGGAGATTCATGAGCAGGACGGATTGAAGGAGCTGCATCACCTTGAGCCAATCTTGATTGGAGATGACAAGCGGTTGATGACGCTCGAGGAAGTGCAGGCGTTGCCCGATATCGCCTGCCTGTTGATCGAGTTGCCGCAACGGGAACTCGGGGGCTATTTGCCACCGTTCGATGAACTGGAGGCAATCAGTCACTTGTGCCGGGAGCGGGGGATTCGTCTGCATCTCGACGGGGCACGATTATTCGAGACGCTCCCGTATTACGAGAAGACGGCAGCAGAAGTATGTGCACTGTTCGACAGCGTCTACGTCTCATTCTACAAAGGCATCGGCGGGATTGCCGGAGCCATCTTGGCCGGACCGAAAGCGTTCTGCGCCGAGGCGAGAGTGTGGAAACGTCGCTATGGCGGGGATTTGATTGGACTGTATCCGTACATTATCCCGGCCGACTATTACTATGAGCTTCGGAAAAGGCGGATGGCAAGCTACTACGAACAGGCGAAGGAACTGGCGCGCCGCTTCAATGCGATCGATAGGGTGTGGACGACACCGGACGTCCCGGTGACGAATATGTTCCACCTTCATGTTGAGGGGGACGTGGAGGCAGTCTCGGCCTGGATTCAATCCGTTCAAGACGCGACCGGAATCGGCATAACGGGCTATCTCGTACCCCATGACGGCTATTGTTCGACCGAAATCAGTGTCGGGGATGCGTTTGAGGCGATTGATGCACCTCAACTCGATCGACTATTCGAACAACTAGAGCGATGAGGAATTCGAAAAAGCACCGCGCCTCAATCGAGGAGCGGTGCTTGCTGTTATCTGGAGACGATGGCGTCGAGACGATCGAGCTGCGAGGCGAAACCTTCGACGGCTCCCATGTCGACGACTTGTTGGAGCGACTCGGCGTCCGTGAATTCGGAGCGGCTGATGAACAGCGTGCCGTCCGGGATGTCGACAAATTCGTTCGTGATGGTCATGACGGGAAGTTCAGGATTGACGTGGCCGTCCGCGTCCGAGAAGGCGTCCGTATAGACGATTTTACGATGCGGGTCAATCTCGAGGAACGTCGATTTGCCCCATGATTCCATGCCGTAATAGTCGCCTTGCTCTTTGTCGACGCACGTCATGCAATAATGCCACGTGCCGCCGGGTTCGAACTCGAACGTGCGAACCTCCGTTTTCCATCCAGCGGGTCCCCACCATGCTTCAAGATGGGCCGGTGTCGAAAATGCCTCGAACACGAGCGCGCGCGGCGCGTTAAAACTCCGTTCCACGACTAACGTGTTGCCTTCGACGTACGATTTGAGCGTTTCCATTAGGATTTCCCCTCTCGTTTTGACTGTTGCAAAAACTCTTCCAACCGATCGAGCCGAGCCGTCTCTGCCTCGAGCCGTGAACGCCAAATATCTATCGGGGCAAGTGCCTGAAGATTCAGGGCGTAGCGCCGCCGATTGGCTTCGATGGTCACCGAAACGAGTCCGGCATCATAGAGCACACGCAGTTGCTTGGACGTCTGTGGTTGACTGATGTCGAGTCGTTCGGCGATGGCACCGACCGTTAAAGCTTCTTGCCTCAACAACTCGATGATTCGTAAGCGATTCGGGTCGGCCAACGCGTGAAACAACGGACTCAAATTTTCTTCCATCCTCGTCACCGTCCTCTTACTTAAAATATTCCCATTTTAGAATATTCCAAACTAGGAATATTGGTTAATCGAACAGTAAATCGAGCACGGTCTCGCCGATTGGCCGTTCCTTTCCTTCGTACGGGAAGGCGTGAATATGGATGGCCGGATTGAAGTTCAGTTCAATGATACCGTAGTCATTTTCACGCTCGAGCGACGGAATCATCATGTCGACCCCGCAAATTGTGGCGCCAATCGCTCGGGCGGACTCGACCGCAATCCGTTTGTATGAAT
Source organism: Exiguobacterium sp. J17977 (assembly GCF_018616375.1). Classification (GTDB taxonomy): domain Bacteria; phylum Bacillota; class Bacilli; order Exiguobacteriales; family Exiguobacteriaceae; genus Exiguobacterium; species Exiguobacterium mexicanum. The sequence goes on from NZ_JAEQBB010000007.1 coordinate 162,102, forward strand.
CGGCGATCCGGTCCGTATAGTCGATACTGTCACCCCCGGTGCTGATGTTCGAGTTCTCACGAAGGAAGACGAGTTCTCCATCTGCAAGGACACTGTCCGGCGTCTTACCTTGTGGACGAAGGAATGCCACGACGATGTCATCAATTTCAATTTTTTCGAGCGGCGTCTTATAGCCTTTTCCGCGGAGCGGATCCTCATTCTTTTTGGCGACGAGCTCACGAATCGTCGATACACCGTCCCCGGTCACGTTTGCCGGGACGCGGTGCAAAATGCCCGCGACCTCATCACCGATGACGAGGAAACGATATTCTTTTCCGGGCAGGAATGTCTCGAGCAGGACGACGTCGTCAAACGTAAGAGCGTGATGGAACGCCTCAAGCGCTTCCTCGAACGTCGTCCCGTCCTTGAAGATGTGGATACCGATGCCGAAGTTCGTCGATTTCGGTTTCAAGACAATCGGCTCGTCCCCAAACGTATACCAGGCGTCCCGTAAATCAGATTCAGTGCGGAGCTCGACCCCTCCGGGAACGCGGATGCAATGTTCGGCGAGTACGTGTTTTGTCACGGTCTTGTTCTCCATCATGAGAACCGATACGTAGTTATCTTTTGACGTCTTCGTCGCTTGTTTGACGTACTCGGTCTGGTTGCCGTGCCGGATGCGGATGAATTGGTCGTCGCGGTCAATGACATCGACCGCATAACCGCGTTTCAAGGCTGCTTGCATCAAAATCTGTGTTGATAGTTCCATATCCGTGTAGCCGTGCACCCGGAACCGATTGGCGTACGCGTCTTGATAAAACAGTTCCGCTTGTCGGAGCGACCAGGACGTGTAGCCTTCGGTTGTCATGATTTTCGTCAATCGAGCCGCATACGTCGCCTCGACATGGTCGATTCGTTCACGGACGGAGGCGAAAATCGCGTCGAACTCGAGGTCGTGATGTTTATTGAACGCTTCAATCTCGTCGAGCAAATCGCGAGCGTACGTTTGGAGCGCCACTGCCTCCCCGTCTCGCATGAGCGTGAGCGTCGGGGATAACCCTTCTTTCGCCACGCGTTGTTGGTTGTGAAACGCCTCGGCCTGCCAGTCCGCGAACCGTGTCTCGTCTTTCAGCGTCAAGTAGAGCAGGAAGACGTGCAAGAAACGTAAATCATCGAGGGCGATACCGGTCTTCTCGAACGGGTTCAAATCGATATTGCGAATCTCGATGTAATCAATGCCGTTCGTTTCGAGTCGCTCTAAGTCATTGCCTCCACGTGACGTCTTCAACCGAATCGGAGAGTAGAGCTCGTTCGGGTTGGCGATGTCACCTTGGGCGATGAAGCGGCGCACGCTCGCGGTGTAGTCTGAGAGCGTTGAATAGTCCGGATAGAGCGGCTCGACATTCGTGTAGCCGCAGTCACTATTCCGGTACGATAACGCCGTCGTATTCGAATACACATCTTCGCTGAGCGCCTGCATTTGACTGACGCAGCGTTCTTCATAGCTCGTGTGGACGGCCGGAGTCCCGCCTAACAGATAGACGACGAGCCAGCGTGTCCGTAAATAGTTGCGGACGAGTTTTAAATACAGGTCGTTCTTGAAACGGTCGTATCGTTCGGGTGACCCCTCATAGAGGGAGGCAATCAACTCGTCTGCGAACGAGAAGTTGAAATGGATGCCCGAGATGAGCTGTTTTTTCGCTCCGTATTTTTGGAGCAGATGCTCCCGATAGCGACCGGCCTCAAGCCCTGAACTTCCAAAATCTGCGAGCGGGATGACCCCGCCGTCCGGAAGAGCGCACGGCATCGATTGCGGCCAAAGTCGTTCGTCACCGATATTCATTGCTGTGATATCGTATAGCGTCTGTAAGAAGTCGTGCGCCGCCTCGACGGTCGGGAACGTCGGCGTGATCAGCTCAACCTGACTTTCCGAGAAGTCGGTCGTGATGTATGAATGCGTCGCCTTGTCTCCGAGTGCTGTCGGGTGTTTCGTGACGGCAAGCGTCCCATCAGGGGTCACGCGGAGCATTTCACGTTCGATGGCGAAGCGCCCGTGCAACAATTGTTTGGCTAGTTGATTAAATCGCTTCTGCAAGGGAGGTCACTTCCTTTTTCGTTAGTCGGACATAGAGGGCTGAGACGAGCCCTTTGACGATGCTCGAGAGAGCGATGCTCCACCAGATGGCATCGAGACCGAGATAAGGCTCGAGGGCAAGCGCGAGCGGGATACGGGCGACGGTAAAGACGATGGAGATCGTCGCCGGAATTTTTGGTAGCCCGAGGCCTGAGAAGTAGCCGTTCCCAATCATCTCAAGTGAGGCGAAGATAAGCGAAATCCCGATGATTCGTAAATAGGTCGCACCGATTTCAATCGTTGTCGGGTCATCGACGAACAGCCCAATCAGGACGTCTGGGACGAAGAGGAAGACGAGTGTGATTAACCCGGTATACAAGATGCCGAGCCGCGTCGTCACCCGGTAGCCTTCATAGACCCGATCGACTTTGCGGGCGCCGAGATTTTGCCCAGTGTAACTCGCGATGGCACCGTTCAAGCCTCCAATCATCATATAGGCGATTGATTCGATTTGAAGCCCGATGCGTTGGGCCGCGATTGCCTCGGTCCCGTATGAACCGATCATGCGGGCGAGGAAAATGCTGATGACGGTGAACAAAACGCGTTGGGTCGCCATCGGGAAGCCGAGGCGAAGAATTTCTCTATAGTCTGTGCGATTAGCTTTGACCGTCTCTTCCCAATCGAACAAGGCGCGGGTCCGATGCCAGAAGAAGCCGAACATGACGACGTTCGCGACGAGCGTCGCGAGACCGGCACCGACGACGCCGAGTCCAAGTGGATAGATGAAGAGCGGCGACAGGATCATATTAAGTGTGACCCCGGTCGCATTGATGCGCATGGCCGTCGTCGTATTCCCATAAGCGCTGAACAGGCGGGCGAACAGTAAGTTGAAGAACGAGAAGACGAGCATCGGTGCACTGACGAGCAAATAACCGTAGGCCAACCGTTCGACGTCAGAGTCGTTCATATTCAAAAAGCCGATCAACGTCTGACCGAACAGAATCAGGAGAAAGACGAACGACAGTCCGAGGCCCAGGTTCATCCGCCTTCCGGCACGAACGTAGCGCTGAATCAACGCTTGGTCGCGTCGTCCAACGGCTTGCGACACTTTGATGCCGGTGCCGACCACAATCAATGATTGGATGGCCTGACCGAGCATGATATAAAAGCTGGCCGCGCCGATGCTGGCGACGGCGTCGCTACCGAGCGCACCGACCCAAAACATATCGACAAGACTATAAGTGAACTGTAAAAGCGAACTGCCGACGAGCGGGAGGGCAAGCGTCACGATGACACGTTGCACCGGTCCGGTCGTCAAATCGATGGTTTTCACGATGAAAGACCCCTTCAACACATTTAGTATATAACCGTTTAGTTATATATAAACACGACGTGACTGAATTCGCAATCGTAGGGAACGACTCGACGAAAAATCGACACAAAAAAAGGAATTCGCTGTGAATTCCTTAATGGGTATAGGCGCGGATCCAAGTCGTCATATAAACGAGCGTCGAGATGATGAGTGTCGAGGCGAGTGCGTAAATCGGATAGGCTGGGAGCGCGTTCTCGAACAGCGGATAAAACATGAATGACGCCATGAGGAGCGGCACAGTAATCCCGAACGAGACGTAGGCGGCTTTCGTCGCTTTCGCCGTGATGATTTGTTCACGTTCATCGACTTCGCTAAATTCCGTCATCCGGACTGACCATTGGCCAAAGCTTAAGTTTTGGTTCGGGCGTGTCTTGAACGAATAGATCGTCCAAACGATGAAGAAGCCGACCAATAGCACAAAAGGTAAGAGATTTATTTCAATCTCGAAGCGTTCGGTCTCGATGACGGTCGACACGTCAGACAAGAACGAACTGAACAGAAAAGCCATCAGGATGTACAAGATGATACTAGAGATGGATTGAATGACGACGTGTTTCAATTTGTTTCCTCCTCGATTGTGAAAATAGATTCGACCGGTTCCTCGAATACGCGCGCGATTTGCATCGCCAGCAGAAGCGATGGCGTGTAGCTCCCTTTTTCGAGCGAGATGATCGTCTGTCTCGTCACACCGACTTTGGCCGCCAAGTCCCCTTGGGTCAGTTGATGCCGGGCCCGCAACTCTTTGACGCGATTGATTAATGGCATGCCGCCACCTCATTTCTTATTTCTACCCTCAGTGTAAAGTAAACTTGACTTAATGTAAAGCTGACTTTACTTATTTGTGGATGGTACAATATAATCAAAGTTGAAAGGGGAGAAGTCGGATGAAGGCGATTTTAGGGCAGCATCACGTGTCGGCGATGACAGGGGACGCGTTGAAGAACTTACGATTCTATACGGAGGTACTCGGGATGCGACTCGTCAAAAAGACGGTCAACCAAGACGACCCGTCGATGTATCACTTGTTTTACGCGGACGAGTCGGGGACACCGGGGACGGATTTGACGTTCTTCGAGCTACCTTTTCTCGGGCAAACGTATAAAGGGTCGAGCAGCATCTCGCGGACGGCGCTTCGGGTGCCAGAAGGATCGTTATCGTACTGGTTGGAACGATTTTCCGAATTCGGTGTACTCCATGATCCGTTAGAGGATGTGCTCGGTCGTCCGACGCTTTACTTCGAGGACGAGGAAGGGCAACGGCTCTGTCTCGTCGAGGGCGGGTCAGGGACGCCGTGGCAAAACGGACCGGTACCGGCAAACGTCGCCGTCTTCGGCCTCGGATTTAGCGAGTGGACAGTGCGGCGAATTGAGAAGACGGAGCGGGTGCTGACGGACGTGCTCGGTTATCGCTTCGCGTCTGAGTTCGAACGGAACGGGCAATCGGTTCGTGTGTTCGAGACGGGCGACGGGGGTGTGGCGACAGAAATTCATCTCGTCGACCGTCCTGATTTACCGTCGGAGCGGCCAGGACGAGGCAGTGTCCATCACGTCGCGATTCGCGTCGAGGATGAAGACGAGATGACGCGTTGGGTCGAGCGGCTCGATGCGTTCGGTATCAGTCATTCAGGCCTGATTGACCGTTATTATTTCAAATCGATTTATTTCCGCGAACCGAGCGGGATTTTGGTGGAACTCGCGACGGACGGACCTGGGTTCGCGACGGACGAACCAGTCGAGACGCTCGGGGAACGATTGGCGCTACCACCGTTTCTTGAGTCACGACGAGCCGAGATTGAAGCCAAATTAAAACCGCTATAACAGACAAACCCGACGGACTATTTCAGTCCGTCGGGTTTTGTATGCCTAGCAACATAGCCAGTTCGTTCGTCCGGTTGGCGACGAGATCGGCAATCGTATAGCGGTCGAGCACGTGCAGGAACGCGAGCATCGCCTCGTTCAAGACGCTCCGCAAGTCGCACGCGGGGGCGATGACACACCGTCCTTCGCCGAAACATTCGACGAGCTCGAGCGGTTCCATCGTCCGGACGACGTCGCCGACGTTGATGTCCTCCATCGGGCGAGCGAGCCGGAAGCCGCCGCCACGGCCGCGCACCGATTCGAGATATCCGTGCTTCCCGAGCTCATAGACGACTTTCATGACGTGGTTCTTTGAAATCTGATATTGGTCCGCCACTTCTTGAATCGTCACGAGACGGTGGGAGAACGTGGCGCTATACATGAGTGTTCGGAGTGCGTAGTCGCACGTTTGCGTGAGCCGCATGATGATTCACCTCTTCATTCGTTCATTGTACAAGACATCTCGCGAAAGCGCGACGATGGAAGATGTGAAAAAAGCGTGGCGGATTCAAGGCGGAAATTTGAACTTGTATTTAAACAAGTATTTTATATATTGCTTTCGAAGTGACTTACCTCACATAATGAACATGAACTTTCAAAAAGGGGGAAACAATATGTTAGATCAACAAACGATGGAGATCGTCAAAGCGACCGCACCAGTCTTGAAACACCACGGTGTCGCCATCACGAGTCACTTTTATAAGCGCATGTTTGAAAACAACCCGGAAGTCCGCCACTTCTTCAACCATACGAACCAAAAACGCGGCCGGCAGCCAGAGGCGCTCGCGAACGCCGTCTACGCGGCAGCCGTCCATATCGATCGTCTCGAAGCAATCCTTCCGGCCATCCAGCCGGCGCTTCATAAACATAAGAGCTTGAACATCCGTCCGGAACATTATCCGATTGTCGGCCAAAACTTACTCGGCGCGATTCAAGACGTGCTCGGCGAAGCGGCAACACCGGACATCATCGACGCATGGGCGAAAGCGTACGGTGTCATCGCTGACGTCTTCATCTCGCTCGAGAAACAAATGTACGAAGATGCACCGTGGGTTGGCTTCAAACCGTTCACGGTTGCTGAAGTGATTGAAGACACACCAGAAGTGAAACGATTCCGTCTTGTCGCGAACGATGGCGTCGTCGGGACGGCCGTCCCAGGTCAATACGTCTCGGTCCAAGCCCGTATTCCAGGCGAAGACATCTTGCACCATCGTCAATATAGCGTCGTCGAGACGACAGAAGACGGCTACTGGATTGCTCCGAAGGCGGAAGGTCTCGTCTCAAACTGGCTCCATGAGCAGACGGTCGGTACCGAGCTTCCAGTAAGCGCGCCAGCTGGTGAATTCGTGCTTGAAGACACGGAGCGTCCGCTCACACTCGTCGCTGGCGGAATCGGCATCACACCGCTCTTCAACATGGCGAAGACGGCACTCGGTCAAGGTCGCTCGGTCACGTTGCTCCATGCTGTCCGCAGCATGAACCTCCGTCCGCTCGGTGAAGAGCTCGATGAACTTGTGAATGCGGGTCTCCAGCTCATCACACACGTCGATGACGTATCAGGGTGCATGAGTGCGACACAGCTCGAAGCACTCGATGTCGAGGGACACGACGTCTACACGTGCGGTCCGACCGCGATGATGGAGACGGTCGTCCAAACGATTCCACAAGCCCGTTACGAGTTCTTCGGTCCATCGGCCGTACTCGCACGCGCTTAATATGCCGTTTAGAAATAGAGAATACAAAAACCGCAGACCAGCGTTGGTCTGCGGTTTTTCATAGTTTAATCGAGTCAATGACTTGATCGTTCTGGTCTAACGTTTGAATCGTCCAATCTTCTTGAGGGACGTTATACAGTTTCAAGATATGGTAGTTTGAAAAAGCATCTTCTTCGGGACGATTGAGGACGTGTTGTTCTTGTCCCCGCTCTTTGATGATGCGGAGAGAAGCCACTTTTTGAGGATTGTTGTTAAGACGCACACCCCAATAATAAGTGTCTTCATGTTCAAGCTCGATATAGTCAAATGGAGCCGCCTCGAGTGTCTCGACGGTCGCGGTTCCATACCCGTCTCCACTCATCTCAGCGAGTCCGAGTAAGGTCTCGTCCTCATTTGTGAATAGGGCGAAGTTGGATTCATCAAATTGATCGTATGTATAGGCGTCAAAGCCATCATCCGTCAAATAGCGATCCAGCTTTCGATTCTCAAAAAATGTAGGTCCGTTTTGGATTAAGGCGATGAGCGTGATGCAAGCTAGCAACACCCCGATGATTTTTCGTTTGAACATCTGTCTCTTCCTTTCTGTAGAAACAGCCCATGCTCCTCAAGTGCATGGGCTGTTTGATTAGTACGTCAAACTCGCGGCGACGATGATGCCGACGACGAGTGAGGCGGAGAAGAGGCTGATTCCGATGGCGAGGTTGCCGTTCTCGACTTCTTTCTCTAAGTTCACGCCTGGCGTCAGCACGTATTCGAACGTCCAGAAGGCGAGCACTTGAGCGAGAATCCCCACGAGTCCCCAGATGAAGGCGTCGAGCAGGTTAACACTGTTCGCCCACACCGTGTAGATGACGATGGCGAGTCCAATCGCTTTCCCCCAAAGTTTTAAGGCAACGGCGACGTTACCTTCTTTAATCAATTTACGTTCCGAATACTTCGTCGTCAGTGCGAAGACGACGAGTCCGGCTAAAATCAGGCCAAACCCTGTGCCGAGGTGAGCGAGGAAGCTCAAGATGGAATCGAGCGTGATGAACGTCATAAGTTATTCTCCTTTTTTATGCCAATGGCTAAGTAGTAAGACTGGTTGTTCGTAATCATGCTGCCGGCGCGGACGCCGAGAGCGGACGGATGGCCGTTCAAGCAAAAACAGCCGACCATGTAGTGCGTCTTGAGCGGACCGTTGACTGTGTTCGTCAGACGGGTCGGCAGCTCGATGAACTGTTGATACACCGCCGTCTCGTCCGCGTACGTCTGGAGCGTCTCTTTATGGAAGGGGACGCCGTCTTCGTCGTAGAGGATGACCGAGTCGCCTTCCCGGCCGAAAGCGGGCTTTTGTACGTATGCGCTCTGGCCGATAAACGGATCAGACTCGAGATACGTCGGTAAAAAATACGTCTCGATGATGGAACGCTCCGCTTCGTCGAAATATGTATCGGCCTCATACAGTTCCCAAATGAGCGCTTGGACGCCTTTGGACTGCATGAGGAATGCCGAGAGCGGATTGAGTAACGAGACGTGTTTGGCCGCGTTCAGTTCGAGCAGGCGGATGCCAATCAAATCACCATTGGGTGCCCGGTCGTCGACCAGGTGCTCGATCGGATACGTCTGCCGATATAATACGTCGACTTTTTCCCCGGACGGTGTGAAAACGCCGTCCGCATCGACGAGCAATCGGTCGAGCGGGACGAATTCGGACGGTAAATCGAGCGTCTCTTGAAGGAAGCGCGTCGTCCATTTGTCCTCGATGTTGTCGTCATGGGCCGTGAAGACGATTTTTGGTGTCCCATCCCGGCCGAGTCGTTGCCACGCGGCGATGACGGCTTTTCGCAATTCGGTCTTGAGCTCAGCAGTCGACGTCGCATTCGGGTCATCGAGTCCGAATTCTGTCGTCACATAGCCGTTCACGTCGAACAGTTCCTTGATGAACGTCGGTGTGTCGGCATTGAATTCCATCAACTTGATGATGCCGTCTTTGACGATCCAGTCATAGCGACCGATAATCGTCTCTTGCGGAATCGCCTTGTCCCGAAGGAACTTCAGGCTCGCCTCAGGGTAACCGAGCAAACGGAGCGTGTCGTCCGGGAGCGTGCGCAACAGGCGGTTCGCCTTCCGGAAAATCGTATCGACGTCACGCGTCGCTTCCCGAATCTGTCTCACCGCGTCATCCGACATGGTAAGACAGTCGTAAAGGGCGTACTCCTCGTCGTTCAAGTCAGGCCAAAAGAAAGGGATTTGGCCAAACAGTGCGTCGCGCTTCATCCCCCGAAGCCGCCTTTTGAACCGCTACCGAGTCCTGAGTTTGAGCCTGAGTTCGATTTGTTCGGGGTGATGCTGCTGGCGCCACCGTTCGAGCGGTAATTTTTATATGCCGAGGAATTCTTCAATGCACTCTTTGAATTGAATAGGCTACCGAGTAAGAAGAAGCTCCCGAAGTGAGGGGAACGCTCGTCGTCACAATAATATGACTCCGTCTCATCATCCCAATCCCAATCGTCGCACTCGTAGCCGGTCGGTTCTTCCGGTAACGTCGCTTGTTCTGTTTCGTCGGTGCCGCAAGCCGCGAGCGACGCGGTCAAGACAGCAGCCGACAGACCGCTCAAGATTTTTTTGCTTGTCTTCATGTTGATTCCTCCAATGTATAACCTGTAGGGATGACGTAAATGACATAGACGCCACGATCTTCGTCCGTCTCGGCCGAGTCGCGCTCATATTCTTTGCCGGCGACGTACAAGTACTGACTGCCGAGCATGGCGAGCGCGTCGAGATGGCGGTCGACATAATACGCCTCGAGCATCGGGTTGTCGAACCGGTCGTCGAGCGTTCGAATCTCGACTTTGATGTCGGTCGTCTCATGCTTGTCGACGGGTCCTTCCGTGTAGCGGTCGACGTAAATCAAGAAGTATTGCTCGCCTTCGAGCGCCGATGAGCGTTGCTTGTAGGTCATGCCGTCCTTGACGAAAAATTCACATTCGCGACGGGCAAGTACTTCATCGAGGCCGAGCGATGTATAATGGTAAAGAGGCTCGAACGAAAGTTCGTTTTTATAAAGTCGATATTCCAAAACGATGGAGTTCATAACATCGTCCTTTCTTTTTTCTTTCTATACGGAACCGAACGCAAGCGGGTTTCGTAAATTAACTAAGTTGTCTCTAGTATATAGGAAAAGGAGGGGGTTTTCTGTGCATATCTTTTTTCGTGTCTGGCGCGGTCTATCGAAATTATCATTCTTGAACGTCGTCTTGGCGTCGCTCGTCATCATCTTGACGGGTACCGTCCTCGGATTCGTGCTCGAGCCGGAGACGTTCCCGTCGATGTTCGACTCGTTCTGGTGGACGATGACGACGCTCACGACCGTCGGCTACGGTGACTTTTTCCCGACATCGGTCGCGGGGCGTTGGCTCGGGATTTTCTTGTTCCTGTTCGGGATTGGGATTATCGGGGCGTTGATTGGAAAACTCGTTGAAGTCGGTGCGACGTTTCAACGGTTAAAACGGGAGGGGAAGTTAGTGTATCGAGGAGAAGGGCATTACGTCTATATCGGCTGGTCGCCGAAGACGAAAAAGGCAATCGACGAAGTGCTCATTTATGAGCCAAAGGCTGAAATCGTCTTAATCGATCAATTGAAGGAAGAACCGTACGACCACGACAACGTCCACTTCGTCCACGGTGACGCATCGGACGAGGTCGTGCTCTTGCAGGCCAATATTTTAAAGGCGCGCCGGGTCGCCATCTTCGCGGATGCCCGCATCACCGAGACGCTCCTTGCCGACGGGAAGTCGCTTTTGATCGCGTCAGCGGTCGAAGCGCTCTCGTCTGAACGCGGCGTCGATTTGCATACGGTCGTCGAGGTGTGCGAGGAACGGAATATCTCGAAATTCAAACACGTTCGCATCGACGACTTTATTCTCGCGAACGACTCGGTGTCACTGCTCATGGCGAAAGCGACGCTGCAGCCGGGGACGACGTCGATTTTCCGACAGCTGCTCAGCAAGCAGTCAGGCGGCAACATCCAGGCGCTCGTACCGAAACCAGAATGGGCGACCATCCGGGATGCTGCGGAAAGCTTATTGCATCAAGGCGTTACGCTAATCGCCGTCAACGACCGTCTCGATTACGCGACGGTGCTCGATACACAGCTTCAGGCGAACGATATGCTTTACATCGTCTGTCACGATGACTCGTGGGAGCGACTGAACCAAGGAGGAATTTGATGTATAACGGAACGTTTATCCGCAAGATGACACGCATGCAGAACGTGCAACGATGGGACGAGTATGCGCCGCATTATCATGATAACGCAGCAAGCCACAGTTTCCGCGTCGCTGTCTTCAGCTTGATCGCGGCGTACTACGAAGAGAACAATGGACGGGACGTCAATTTGCTCGATGTGCTTGGCAAGGCGCTGTTCCATGATATGAACGAAGTGCAGACCGGCCCAATCATGCACCGGACGAAAAAAGAACCGACGCTCAAAGAACATATCGAACGGATGGAACGGACGGCGAGTCTCGGACTCGTCGAGTTGTTGTCGCAGTCACTCCGGCCGCATTTTTATCGTTTCCTCGTCGAGGCGGAAGACGACTCATTCGAAGGACGGCTCGTCGATGGAATCGATTCGTTCGACGCGATGCTGTTCGTCCGAAGGGAAGTCGGACACGGTTCGCCCCATTTCGTCGCGAAGCTTGAAGAGATGAAAGCAGCTTTGCGCGATCATCCGCTCGAATCAGTCCGCTGGCTCTATGAACAAGTCGAGGCGGAGACCGACGTGGCCACGTTCATCGAGAACGTCATGCGGATGGACAGTGTCAGACGTTGGAAAGGTCGTTTCAATACGATTGACGATAACGACGCCATCCATGGCTTCCGGGCGGCCGCGCTCGGCATGTTCAGTGGTTTGTTGGAGCGCGAAAAGTATGACGTCGATGTCGATGTCGCTGAACTGACGGCGCGTCTCCTCTGTCACGACCTCGTCGAAGGGGTGACCGGGGACGTGCTCGGTCCGGTGAAGCATTCGACCGCCGAGACCGGTGCGGCATTCGAGGCATACGAACGGGCCGAGAGCGAGGCGCTCTTGTCGCTCCTCCCGGACTATATGCAGCCGGCGTTCCGGCGCTATATGGCCGATTCGAAAGATGACACGTATGAAGGCATGCTCGTCGATATGATGGACAAGCTCGATGCACTCATCAAGATGAACATGGAGCGGAAGATGAACGGGGCCGAATATGAGGTCACATATCGGGAACAACTCCGTAAAGTGCAGATGCGCTACGAGAACCCGAGCATGTTGTTCTTCTTGGCATACATCTTGCACGATTTAGATTACGTCACTAGTTAACGAGGTCGCAGACGAATTGTCTGCGGCTTTTTGTATATCATTCATTGACATATATCATTCAACGATATATATTAAGGGTGAGATATATCAATAAACGATATAGGAGGTGGCGGGATGCCGCGTAACGATACGATCGAGCTCGGAGAATTAACCGACAGCATGCTCTATATCCTGCTCGCCTTGACCGAGGCGCGTCACGGCTATTTGATTATGCAGTTCGTCGAGGAGTTGACGAACGGACGGATTAAAATCGGCCCGGCGTCGATGTACACCATCATCAAGAAGCTCGTGAACGCTCAGTTGATTGAGCCGATTGACGGGGACGGCAAGCAGAAACGTTATGTGATTACGGCCCAAGGCCGTGCACTCGTGGCGGAAGACTTGAAACGACGGCAAGCGATCGTTGACGATGCACGCTTCATTTTAGACGGGGAGGGACAGCGATGAAACGGAAGTATATGTCGAGTTGGGGATTGGCGTTCGCCGAGGATCGGGAAATGAAAAAGTTAAGTGAGATGGCAGCTCGTGGCTGGCATTTAGAGAAGTTCGCACCGCTCGGATATACGCTCGTCAAGGGGGAACCGATGGACGTGCGCTATAGTCTCGATTATCGCAAACAACCGGACGAGGATTACTTCGAGCTGTTCGCCGCGAGCGGATGGGAACATGTCACGTCGACCGGCGATGAGATTCATGTGTTCAAAGGCCGTCCGGACGCGACGCCTCTCTATACCGATCGCCAGACGACCGAAGAGAAATACGGCCAAGTCGAGCGGACGATGGGCCGGGGAGCGCTCATCTGTCTACTGCTATCACTCGGATTCGTGTTCATGTTGCAATTGGATTGGCCGCAGACGGCGGAAGCCATCATCTTAGTGCTACAGACGCTGGTCGTCATCGGGCTCGTCTTTACCGGACTCCCGTATCTCGGATACCTCGTGAAGCGAAAGCGGCTTGAACGGAATGACTGACTAGGCGGATGGCACAAGCCATCCGTTTTGCTTTGGTCGACTGAACTATTCAAGAAAAAAATAGTTAGGCGCAGAGAACTGTTTTATGGAAATCCACTATTCAATAAAAGTAGAATCAGGCATGATAATTAATGAAAGCGCTTGCATTCATTTCGAAGAGGAGGAACGGGCATGGGTAAACGACGGAAAGGATTGGCGGTGACGGCTGGTGTCACCGCGATTGCGCTGCTGGCTGGGCAACCGGTCGCACAAGCGGCGACGCCGCAAAACGGTACGATGATGCAGTACTTTGAATGGTACGTGCCGAACGACGGGTTGCATTGGAACCGGTTATCGAACGACTCGCAGCACTTGAAAGACATCGGAGTGACGACGGTGTGGATTCCGCCGGCGTACAAAGGCACATCGCAGAACGATGTCGGGTATGGGGCATACGATTTATACGACCTCGGCGAGTTCAACCAAAAAGGGACGACCCGGACGAAGTATGGGACGAAAGCGCAGCTCCAGACCGCTATCTCGAACTTGCGCGGTAAAGGGATCGGTGTGTACGGCGACGTCGTCATGAATCACAAGGGCGGGGCCGACTATACGGAGTCCGTCCAAGCGATTGAGGTCAATCCGTCGAACCGGAACCAAGAAACGTCCGGTGAGTACGGCATCTCGGCGTGGACCGGGTTCAACTTCGCGGGGCGCAACAATACATACTCGCCGTTCAAATGGCGCTGGTACCATTTTGACGGGACCGATTGGGATCAGTCACGCAGCTTGAGCCGTATCTATAAGTTTAAGAGCACGGGCAAGGCGTGGGACACGGACGTGTCGAACGAGAACGGCAACTATGATTACCTTATGTATGCCGACGTCGATTTCGAGCATCCTGAGGTCCGTCAAGAGATGAAGAACTGGGGTAAATGGTACGCCGACTCGCTCGGGCTCGACGGTTTCCGGTTGGATGCTGTCAAACATATCAGCCACTCGTATTTGAAGGAGTGGGTGACGAGCGTGCGCCAGACGACCGGGAAAGAGATGTTCACGGTCGCCGAGTATTGGAAGAACGATCTCGGTGCCATCAACGACTATCTGTATAAGACGGGCTACACGCACTCCGTCTTCGATGTGCCGCTCCATTACAACTTCCAAGCGGCCGGTAACGGCGGTGGGTATTATGATATGCGCAACATCTTGAAAGGCACCGTCACAGAACAGCATCCGTCGCTGTCCGTGACGATTGTCGATAACCACGACTCACAGCCGGGCCAATCGCTCGAGTCGACGGTCGCCAACTGGTTCAAACCGCTCGCCTACGCGACAATCATGACGCGTGGTCAAGGTTATCCGGCCCTCTTCTACGGGGACTATTACGGCACGAAAGGGACGACGAACCGCGAAATCCCGAACATGTCGGGCACACTCCAACCGATTCTGAAGGCGCGGAAAGACTTTGCCTACGGGACGCAACATGACTATCTCGACCATCAGGACGTCATCGGTTGGACACGTGAAGGTGTGACCGACCGCGCCAAATCGGGTCTCGCGACAATCCTATCGGACGGTCCAGGCGGGTCGAAATGGATGTACGTCGGCAAACAGAACGCCGGCGAAGTATGGAAAGACATGACGAACAACAACTCCCGCCTCGTCACCATCAACGCTGACGGCTGGGGCCAATTCTTCGTAAACGGAGGTTCGGTCTCCATCTATACGCAACAATAAGAAAAAACGAGTCGCGAGACTCGTCAGGCTGTTGACGAACCAAATCGCCCATCGCGATTTGGTTCGTCTTTTTTTGTGTTCCATGTGCTCGAGGCGCTCT
>NZ_JAEQBB010000008.1 GCF_018616375.1 Exiguobacterium sp. J17977
ATGTATTAGGCACGCCGCCAGCGTTCGTCCTGAGCCAGGATCAAACTCTCCAAAGAATTTGATATAGCTCTTTAAAACATGACGAAGCTTGCGCTTCATTCAAAAATTGTAAATCATTTTTGCCTCATCGTTCAGTTTTCAAAGTTCGTCTGTCGCTCTTGGCGACTAAATGATAATAACATTTATCATTATTGTGTGTCAACCAGTTTGTTTACTAAGTTGTAAGCATCGCTGGCAACAGAGATAACTATAGCATCCCCTTCTACCACATGGCAAGCATTATTCTAAAAAAACTTTAAAAGTTTTTTATCCTCTTCATTTTAACTCCTTGATTTCGAGAAGGGCATTATCCCCTGTTGGCGAATACACACCAATACCAACTTAAAGAAGGTGACACTCAATGCTTCAACTGCAGCCAAAGAAACGATCGAACCTGCGCATATGGGCAGGAACCCAGTATTACACATTAAAACGCCAGGCTCAATGGATGACGGACGGGAAACGGTATACCGCTCAACGAAACACTATACCGTTGCCTTATCTTATCCACGAGCATCGCACCCCACTCTACCGAAGATTACGCGACGTCGATCTCGAGATGCAACAGAACAAAGTCATCAATCTCAATATCGCCATCAAACAGTTAAATGGCATCATCGTCTCTCCGAACGAAGTGCTCTCGTATTGGAAAACCATCGGGCGACCTACCAAACGAAAAGGCTATGTGGACGGAATGATTTTGCATTACGGAAAGGTCACGACCGGAACCGGGGGCGGATTGTGCCAATTATCCAACTTGATTTATTGGATTACGCTCCATAGCCCACTCACAGTGACCGAGCGTTACCGTCACAGTTATGATGTCTTCCCTGATTCACGAAGAGATCAACCATTCGGGAGTGGCGCCACATGTTCCTACAACTATTTAGACCTTCAAATCACCAACCGGACGGCGCAGACGTTTCAACTCCTTCTATATATAGAGGGTGATTATCTCGTAGGGCAATGGCGGTCCAATACGCCACCAACCGTTAAATATAAGATATATGAAGAAAACCATCACTTCACGAACGAATGGTGGGGCGGAACCGTTCGGCATAACCAAATATTTAGAAGCGTCCTCTCACAGGATGGCACGTTTATCCGAAATGAGTTCATCACAGAAAACCATGCTTTAACCATGTACGACCCCTTCTTACCTGAAAACACAGCATACAAAAAAGCCGACTCATAAACCGAGTCGGTTTCGTTTCATTACGCGTGTGGCAAGAATATAAAGTAAGCCAAGAAAATCACTAACATGCCGTACATGATTGGGTGGATCTCTTTTGTCTTCCCTTTCGCGATCATCATGAGTGGATACAAGATGAACCCGAGTCCAATCCCCGTCGCAATCGACGAAGTGAGCGGCATCATCAGAATCGTCATGAATGAAGGAATCGCGATTTCTAACTTTCTCCAGTCGATATCGAGTAAAGCCGAAGCCATGAGCACTCCCACGATAATCAATGCAGGGGCTGTGACTGCCGATGTAACGACTGCCAAGAGTGGCGAGAAGAAGAGCGCCAATCCGAAGAACAAACCAGCGAATACAGCCGTCAAGCCCGAACGACCACCGGCCGCTACACCTGCTGACGATTCTACATATGACGTCGCAGTCGATGTCCCGAAGATTGCACCTGCCACTGTTGCTGTTGAGTCAGCCATGAGCGCTTTACTCGCACGCGGCACTTTGTTGTCTTTCATGATTCCTGCTTGACGAGCTACCGCTACGAGCGTACCCGCTGTATCAAAGAAGTCAATGAAGAAGAACGTCAAGATGACGACTAGCATTTGGACTGTGAAAACCTCTGAGAAATTGATGAACGCTTGGCCGAACGTCGATGACATGCTCGGTGGTGCCGAGATGATGTCCGAGATGGCAGTCGGTGTCGGTACAAGATTGAAGATCATCCCGACAATTGCTGTGAGAAGCATCCCGATGAAGATTCCACCTTTAATGTTTCGAACCATTAACAAGGCTGTCACGACAAGACCAAATACTGACAGGAGTGTCGTCCCTGTTCCGAGTGAACCGAGACCGACGAGCGTCGCTTCGTTGGCAACGACGATACCAGCATTTTTCAAACCAATGAAGGCGATAAAGAAACCAATCCCTGCCGCGACCGCCATTTTTAGTGGTCCCGGAATTGCGTTGACAACTGTCTCACGAATCCCTGACAGTGTTAACACGATAAAGAATAAACCAGAAACGAGAACCCCCGATAGTGCCGTCTGCCATGGAATCCCCATGCCGAGAACTACACTATAAGCGAAGAAGGCGTTAAGTCCCATACCTGGAGCGATGGCAATCGGATAGTTAGCGAACAAACCCATCATGAGAGAACCGACGAGGGCAACGAGGCCTGTTGCTACGAAGACAGCACCCATATCCATACCAGTTTCCCCTAATACGTTCGGGTTAACAAACAAAATGTAAGCCATCGCTAGGAACGTAGTGAATCCTGCGACCAATTCCGTTTTGACGTTCGTTCCAAGCTCATTCAATTGGAAGTAACGTTCAATCCGGTTTCCTGATGGTTGGTGATTTGGTTCTTGCTTGAGCTGTGTGCTCATTGGTTTTCCTCCTTGGCTCGCCGTAAAACGAGAAAAGGTCCCCGATTGATAACCGGAGACCCCACGCGAAACATACAGGGACATACGTCCCCGATCTATGTCTCGCCGTAGTGAAATCATTTAAGGTGATTTCGTAGAGACTCTCGGGCCATATTCCCGATATTATACGGCAAAATAATTTTTAATTGTTCGGATATGATAAGAACGTTTTTATCTTAACAACGACGAAATCGAATGTCAACTTAAATGACGGATTTTAATCGATTAATTTGCTTTAATGTTCGGATTTACCAAATAAAAACAGAGGGGATGGCTCCCCTCTGGTGATTATTCCCACTCGATCGTTGCTGGTGGCTTCGATGTGATGTCGTACAAGACACGGTTGACGTGACTGACTTCGTTGACGATGCGAACTGAGATTTTCTCGAGTACATCCCATGGAATGCGAGCCCAATCTGAAGTCATCCCATCAATCGAGGTGACGGCACGGACGCCGACCGCATAGTCGTATGTCCGCTCGTCGCCCATGACACCAACCGAACGAATCGGTGTAAGGACCGTGAAGTATTGCCAAATGTCACGTTCAAGACCGGCTTTCTTCACTTCTTCGCGCAGAATCGCATCTGACTCTCGCACGATTTCAAGTTTCTCTTCTGTGATTTCACCGAGGACACGAATGCCAAGACCTGGTCCCGGGAACGGTTGACGCCAAACAATATAGTCCGGTAACCCAAGTTCCGTCCCGAGTTCACGTACTTCATCTTTAAAGAGCGTGTTGAGTGGCTCAATCAATGTGAAGTTCATATCTTCCGGAAGTCCACCGACGTTATGGTGCGACTTGATCGTTTGAGCCGTATCCGTCCCACTCTCGATGATATCCGTATAAAGCGTACCTTGGGCAAGGAAGTCCATGTCCACAAGTTTCGACGCTTCTTCGTCAAACACGTAGATGAACTCGTTGCCGATGATTTTACGTTTTTGTTCCGGATCCGAAACGCCAGCAAGTTTCGCCATGAAACGGTCCCGCGCGTCAATCTTGATGACTTTCATGTTGAAGCCGTCCGCGAACGTCTTCATGACGCTGTCCGCTTCGTTTTTACGGAGCAAACCATGGTCGACGAACATACACGTCAACTGGTCGCCGATGGCACGATGAACGAGCGCTGCGACAACCGATGAGTCGACGCCGCCTGACAACGCGCAAAGAACTTGCTTGTCGCCGACGATCTCGCGAATCTTCTCGACTTCGATGTCGATGAAGTTCTCCATCGACCACTCACCTTTAGCTCCACACACTTCATAGATGAAGTTTTTCAAGATGTCGTTACCGTACTCAGAGTGACGGACTTCCGGGTGATACTGGACGCCGTACATTTTGAGGTCGTCGCTCTTGATTGAAGCGACCGGACATGACGGGTTCGTCCCATCAACGATAAATCCTGGCGGGGCTTCCATTACAAGGTCGCCGTGGCTCATCCATACCGTATGCTCCACTGGGAGGCCCGTGTAGAGCGCCGACGCTTCTGGTGTCGAGAAAAGCGTCGCTTTTCCGTACTCGCGATGCGCCGCTCGTTCGACACGTCCACCGAAGTGATGCGTCATGAGCTGCATGCCGTAGCAGATTCCGAAAATCGGAATGCCAAGTTCGAAAATTTCCGGGTCACAGCGATAGGCGCCTTCCGCGTACACACTGTTCGGTCCACCCGAGAAAATAATCCCGGCTGGTGCCAGTTCACGAATCTCAGCAGCGGTCATCTTGTGGGAATGAAGCTCACTATATACGCCAAGGTCACGCACGCGACGTGTGATTAACTGGTTGTACTGGCCTCCAAAGTCGAGCACCAAAATCATCTCTTGTTCTATCTTCACAAAACCTCCACCTTTCTGCCTTCTTCTCAAAAAAAGAGCGAGCTTCTCCTACGGATTCACCAAACCGAAGAAGAAGCACGCCCTTTTCTGTGTATACGAAACGTGCTCCTTCATAGTCGGTCCATTTACGGTGGTCCGGTAGAGACTCTCGCGCCAATTCGCGAGTATATACGAAGGAATGCTGTTCAATTATCTAACTAATGCGTCTATCTTACTGTATGCATCCGCCCACTTCAACTCATAATTCGACGAATCATGATTTTCCAATATTCTTTATATTTTGAATTTGGCGTTTTTTCGGCGTAAATACTTTGTTCAAATAACCGGGTCAATCGCGTCATTTCCGTCGATTCATAATAAGCATCGACCTCGGCTGCGAGTTCGGACGGCGTGCGACCGTCAACTTTGAAACCAGCTCCGCGAAGCCGTTTAACCAAATAGCGATGCATGGCAACGAGTCGATTTTCATTCAAGGGACGCCGTGTCCACCAGATCATCATGACGAGGCGTTCAATTGATTTACGATTCCATACGAGAACGGCAACCGTAAAGACAATTACAATCCAGCCCCATACCGGCATATTCCAGTTTTCCGTCGCCGCTTCTCCTGACGTCACATCATCGAGTGCCAAATCTTCTTGTGGACGATTTGTCGGCTCGTCATCTTGCGACGCTTGTGGATCATTGGCCGCTGGATCGTCTGCATTCGCTTCGTCCTCAGTCTCGACTTGAAGCAAGTTGGCATCCGAGAAACTGATGGTCGCCTCGAGCGGGACCCAACCTGCACCCTCCACAAAATATTCTACCCATGAGTGGGCGTGTCGATTCCGGACGGTATATTCTTCTTCCCCTTGGATAATTCCGCGCGCATCGCCCATCGTGAAACCTTTGACCCAACGCGTCGGAACTCCGCTCGCCCGAAGCAGGACGGCAGCAGAGGTCGAGAAGTTGTCGCAGTACCCGATTAACGTATCGAACAAAAATTGATCGACATAATCGGTATCCCCTTCCGGTACGGCCACATCTTCCGTATTGTATTGGAAATCCCCAGATTGGAAGTAGGCTTCGACCGCTTGGGCCTGATCATAAGGCGTCTCGCTGTCGGCTGTGATGTCCGCCGACAAGTCACGGACCCGATCCGGAAGCGAATCCGGCAATTGCAAGTACGCCTGCCGCTCTTCTTCCGTCAACGTCGTCACCGGTTCATTCAATGCCAGTTGCTCTTCTGTAAAGGAAGGAACACTGTAGCGGAGTTGAATCGTCTGAGGCGTCGTCTGTCCATCATTGTCGAACACGATTTTCCCGGACGGTCGGATGTGAATCGTCTCGTTCGGAAACGGTTCTTCGATATTTCCAACTCGGAACTCAGTGCCGTTTTCCGTCTCGGTCGCCTGCGGATATTCCCCGCCGTACGGGACGAACGTCTGGCGCCGGTCAAATCGGAGCAACGCCTGTTCCGGTGTCGTATCGACAGCTTGATCGACGAGTTGTCCCCGGTTATATTCGGAATCGAGAACCGGCGACTCAATCCAGCCTTTCCCTGTATAAATCTCTTTTGATTCGATGCGCCAATAGCGTGCCGGCACACCACGGGCGATGAAGACGATGCCGTCATCTTGCTCAAACGGCCCGCCGAGTTGTTCATCGTTCACCCCATAGCCGACTCGACCGCTGCCTGAACCTTCATCGTTCACCGCGTTTTGAAAACTCGTCGTCAAACGGTCGGACCAATCACCCTCGAGCGTCGGTGACACGCTTGCGAGCGCCAATACGACTGAGGCAAGGAGCGCGATGCTGACGTAGCGAACGAGTGATTTACTTGGTCGCTTCGCCAGGTCGGTGACAAAGAGCAAGAGAAGCGACGCTAAAATCGCGAGTAAAATCTTTCCTTCCCCGTCATAAAGCGTCCACGTGTCAAAGTAAGCCATCAATCCGAGCGTCGAGACGATCATGCCGAGGACGAAGCCGTAGCTTGGATACGTGCGTCCGACCAAGATGGCGAACAGTACCCCAATGAGCGCCATCGCCGAGAAGAAAATCGCTTCTTCTGGCAAAGCCCCGCTCAATACTCCGCTCAAATCATCTAACCACAGACCGAACCAATCCAGGATACTCCCATGGTATACGTACAAGACGATAAAGAAGTTGAAGACGACCACGCCAATAAAACCATACCAAGGCAACAAGCTCGCAAACATCGGAACGAGAAGCAGGAACAAGAACGGCCAGTTGACATCAAATGTCGTACTGCCAACAATCGGTTCGGCCCAAAACGACAACAAGTAGGCGGCAAGCGCCGTATAGACAATTCGCTTTATCCATGCCGTCATGTCGTCACCTCGTTCGCCGTGTACAAGTGATAGCTGCCTTGTGTCTCATTCATGATCTCGCGCACCCATTTCGTCTCAAGCGGGCTAATCAAAATCAAGTTCCCTACTTCTTGTGGCAGGTTGCGCTTCACTCGTTCGACAAGGCGCCCTTCCGGCTCCGGCGTCGCCGTCAACAAGTAATGACCGACCTCGGCGCTTTGGTCCGGCAAATGGAATAGACGGACCTGTTCTTCGATGACGTACAGCTCGAACGGCAGATTTTTCCGTTCGAGTTGTCGGATCGCCCCGACGAGAAGCGACAACGAGCGTTCGAACGCCTCTTCATGCCCGGCCGTGGTCGATGGGACGAAGACGAGCGACAGTTTTTTCTCCTGCTCTTCGTCGAACGTTTTCGTCATTAAATTCCCGCGTCGAGCCGATGCTTTCCAATCGATGCGACCGATGCGGTCACCGGCCGCATACTCACGGACACCGCTCGTCGTATTGGCGACCTCGGTATACGTCCGCGTGCGGCGATACTGCTCGCCCCGCCCACCGACTTGCTCGTCACGCGGCAAGTCGAACGGAAGTTCAGCCGGTGACACTTCGACGACCGTCTCGAGCCGCAACGTCCGTTTGCGGTCGAACAGTCCGAACACATCACGCACGTGAAGGACGGTCCGATCGAATACATGAATGCCTCGACGAATCTGTTCGATTTCGTAATGGACCTTTTCCGTCCGTCGAAAGAAGCGGTCGACTGGGGTAACGATGACGTCCGTCGATGTCGCGAGTCGCGGCGGCGGTGTCTCTTCTAACGTGACGACCCCGACAAGGAACGGGTATTTCCGTTCCACTTGCAACTCCACGTCCATCGTTTGTCCCGAGACGAGCCGTTTCGTCGTCACACGACGTGACACGTTCGCAGCCGTGACCGGATAAATCATAAACATCGTCCAATAGACGGCCAGGACGAAAAATGACCACCAGAGCGTCGACGCGACGATACTCCCTTCAATCCGGGCGAATGCGTAAAGTCCGAATGCCGCCGCCCACACAAGGAACAGCTTCATCCAATTTTTCATACTTCTTTGACCTCACGATCCATCGGCACCGGAAGTGTATCGAGCCAACCTTTGACGAGCTGTTCGGCCGTTTTCCCTTTATAACGCGCTTCGGCCGTCAATAAGATTCGATGGCCGAGTACACTGCCGGCGAGTGCCTTCACGTCATCCGGTAGCACGAAGTCACGGTTATGGATATACGCCCACGCCTGTGAAGCCTTCATTAGAGCGAGTGTCGCCCGTGGACTGCCCCCGAGATACGTGTTCGGATCGTTGCGCGTCTCGTGAATCAAGCGGACGATATACTGTTTGACCGCACTCGAGACGTGCACATCACGCACCTCCCGCTGCATTTGTTCGACTTCATGCTTCGTAATGACGCTCTGTAGCGCCTCAAGCGGTTCCGCTTTCTCAAACCGCGTCAGCAATGCGATCTCTTCATTAAAAGATGGATAGCCCATCTCGATTTTTAGGAGGAACCGGTCTAGCTGGGCTTCCGGAAGCGGGTATGTCCCTTCATGCTCAATCGGGTTTTGCGTCGCCATGACGAAAAACGGGGACGGTAAGATTTTGACTTCACCGTCGACGGTCACGCTGCGCTCAGCCATCGCCTCAAGCAAGGCCGATTGTGTTTTCGGAGAGGTCCGGTTGATTTCGTCGGCCAACACGATATTACCCATCAAGGGACCCGGCCGATATTCGAATTCTTTCGTCTTTTGGTTATACATCGAGATTCCGGTCAAATCGGACGGCAACATGTCCGGTGTGAATTGGACACGCTTGAAATCCAAATCGATGGCTCGACTGAACGTCCGGACGAGCATCGTTTTCCCGACACCTGGGACATCTTCTAACAACACGTGCCCTCCGGCAAGTAAAGCAGTCAAACTCTTTGCGATGACGTCTTCTTTTCCGACGATCACCGTCTCAACGGCATTGATGATTGATTGAATGGCTGGACGATATGACATAGCCGACTCCCCTTTTTTCTCTGATCGTTGACACATTAGTATTTAGAATGTTCTGACTTTATTGTGACACATTCGAGCGCTCGTGTGAAAGAAAAGTATCATGCCAATGGGCTTTCCGTTCTTTACCCGAAAAAAGGCGCCTTGTCTCCGATTTGAGCAGGCGCCAGTGCATTTATTTCGGCCGTTCGATTTCGAACGATTCGCCGAGCGTCGCATAGAAGTTTCCGGCGAGTCGACTCACCGGTGCCAATCGTTCGGCATCAATTCTACCGACTTCATAAAGGGCTGGGTCGATATGGAATCGCACGACTCGCGCAATCAATAAGTCGGCTGTCACTTTCCCGTCATGCTCGATTGGGACGTGATGATGTAGTTTGCACTCCATCCGGATTTTGGCTTCTTTTACGCCTGGCGTCACGATGACATCACTCGGTACGGTCGTGAACGTCGTCCGATCGAGCTCACTTTCCGTTGGTCCTAGATTCGCTGCCGTCTCGTTGACGAGCGCCACATTCGTCTCATCGACGATATGGATGACGAGCTCTTCGGTCGCGACCGCATTGCGCGCCGTATCTTTCATGACACCGTTCTTCCGTTGCACCGATACCGACAGTAGTGGCGGTTCAGAGGTCACAATGTTGAAGTAGCTAAACGGCGCAGCATTGATTGTCTCACCGTTTCGGGTCGTCACGAATGCAATCGGCCGCGGAACGACACTTCCGATTAGAAATTTATACGTATCTCGTTCGGTTAACGCTGATGGTTCAATCGATAACATAAGAGCACCCTCTCCCTTAATCATGTCTTCTCTTTCAAGCTATCCTGTTCGCTTCGTCCGTGTCAATCGGAAGCACATTTGAATGTGTAAGATACGTAAATCCGGGGTATATCGGTCTAGATATAACATTTAAATAGAGAATCTTAAATGACACGTTGTTTGAGCAATTCGGTGTTCATCAGATTTATCTTTATGTATATTTCCGTTATACGACGATGGAATTGGAGATGGTTTTTAGTTAAGGAAGGAAGTAGAGCGTATTATGAGCAAGTGGGTTGAACAATTGAACAGTCGTCAAATTCTCGGCATCCTCTACGGGGTCTGTATCGCCAGTCTCTTTTTAACGGCGACCGGCGCATGGTTCGTCCGGGACAATAACGTCTCACCGACCGAACTGTTGACGTTGCGCTGGATTTGGATGATCGGGCTAGTCATGTTTATCACTGCTATTTTATTAATTGGACGTCCGTTAATTACACGGATGCTCAGACAAAACGAGAAGATGCACGCGAAGCAAGCAGAGATGCAATCGGTGCTCGAGGCATCAAAACAAAACGAGACAAAACTGCAATACCGGAACGAGTTGATTGAAGTGCTCGCTTCAAAAGAATCGTTACTCGATTATTCAGCTGTCATCGAAAAGATTGTCTGGCTGACCGAAGCCGAGTTTGGAGCTGTATTGCTGGTCAAGGACAATGAAATTACCTCTGTCGTACCAAAAGGGATGACGGAAGAGCAACAAGAAGATTTGAAAGTACAGTCGCTCTTGCTCAAACGCGTCATGATTTCCCGAACGCTCGAGGCAAGTTCGAAGAAAGTTGCTGACCAGCTCCATGGCTACCCGTACTATATCCATGAAACGGTCATACCGGTAAAAGACCCGTCAGATGGGACGATGATCGGTTGCTTATATTTGGCTTGTTACGATGAACCGTTCGATGCGAGTGAAACATCCGAATTGAACGCTTTCGCGAACCAGTTAGCCATCTCGCTCTTACGGACACGGCTTTATCGCCAGATGCAGCAAGACCGAAAAGAGACGGCACAGTTAATCAACTCGGTTCGCGAAGCCATACTTTATTTTAACTACGAGGAAGATACGATTGTCGGCAACCGCGCCTTCATTCGTATGTTCGATGAACTTCAATTCGAATACGCGGGCTATGAAGAACTGACAACGTTATCGATTGACATCGAACAGTTCGCTGAACGCGTCGACCAACAAGACCGCTTCATCAGTTATATCGAGCGTGTGTTCGATCAAGAGCCACCAGAAGATGGCCTATCGATTTCATTGGATCAAGGTGATTGCTTCCTTCAGGTTTATGCCGAGAGCATCTACCGAGATGGAAAAATCCACGGCACGATGCTCGTGTTGCGCGATGTGACGGCCGAGACGGAAATCGACCGCATGAAGTCGGAGCTCGTCTCGACGGTCTCTCACGAATTGAGAACGCCGCTGTCATCTATCTACGGATTCACAGAGTTGATGCTTGAGCGTGATTTGAAGGAGAGCCGCCGCGAGCTGTACTTGAAGACGATTCATGACGAAGCAAAGCGCCTCTCTTACTTGGTCAACGATTTCCTCGACCTTCAAAAAATGGAAGCCGGAAAACAGACGTTCGAATGGGAGACGGTCGATTTACTCGAGCTCGCCCGCGATAGTATCAGTTTTTATCAAGAGACGACCGACTTGCATCACCTACACCTTGATGCCGATGTCGGACAGGACTTTAAAATCGAGGCCGACTTGGAAGGCATGCGGCAGTTGCTCGGTAACCTACTCAGTAACGCCATCAAGTATTCCCCAGAAGGCGGCAACGTCCTCGTTTCATTAGAACGATTAGAAGATCAAGTCGTCATGAAAGTTCGAGACAACGGGATGGGCATCCCTTCATCGGCGTTACCGAACTTGTTCGGCAAGTTTTACCGAGTCGATAATTCAGACCGCCGGAAAATCGGAGGCACGGGACTTGGTCTCGCCATCTGTAAAGAAATCGCGAAAGCGCACGACGGACATTTACATGTTGAATCAATTTACGGGGAAGGCAGTACCTTTATTTGTGAGTTGCCGACGTCAAAAGAAGTGATTCATCAATAAACACGACCGGAGTCGTTCCGGTCGTGTTTTTTACGCCGTAGCTTCTATTTTTTGCAGGAATGTTTTGGGATAATCTAGAAAAAGAATAATATCGAGAAGCGGAGGCAATATCGTTGCACCCTTCCTATTTTTCTCGCAGGCTAATTCTAGAAAAAGAGCTATACTAGTAAGGAAGAGACAGACAAGATTGGAGGTCATGAAGTTGGATCACCGCGACCCACCGTTTTCAGAACTAGGCGACTTTAAACAATGGGGACGTTTTGATATAAACGTGCCACTTCAAGGCGGGCAAGCTGAACTGCAAGCTGCCGTATCGATTGTTAGACGTCATATTCCTTTGCGGTTGGGTGGATTTTATATCATCGCGAGTGAAGATGGCATTTTGCGAAGCGGCTCACACGACGCCAATTTGCAAAAACATATCATTCACCTGCTCCAACAAGTTCAAACGGGCCATGTGGAAGATGAAGCATTAATGAACGAACCGATTTGGACGATTCATTATTTCACCACTCCATAAATAACGAGAGACGATTCGGGCGTCTCTTTTTTTGTGCAAAAAAAGAACGCCTGAGGAGGCGTTAATCCCATCGAGACATAATCGCAATGGATTTTTCATAGTATTCAGTGGATAGTTTATACTTCCCATTTTCACGTAACTCACGCGCTAACCAAAGGGCGTATTTGTTTGTGTACAAATAGTCATCGAAAGACTCAAAATATTGGACAGCTTTTTTCAAGCTACTAATCAATTTTAATTTATCGTGCTCTTTATAACAATTTCGATAAACCTCAAAGTGATGATGAAATTCTTCTAACCCTTCATGGTTACCTATAATCTCATATCCATTGCCAAGCCATTTTATAACGCCATTTGAATCCTCTTGTTCAGCATAAACTTCAATCAAAGAAAGTACACTATAGAGTTTGCTTTTAGGATCGGACTTGTAAGACAGACTCTCAAGAAAGTACTCTAACGCTTTTTCTTGATTACCTAACAAAGAATAAATTTCACCCATATTATTATACAACATTCCGTTGTAATACTTTAAATCGGTTGCGCTAGTAACTTTAGTAGCGCGTTCGTAATGGGACAATGATTCTGAATAACGCTTTCTTCTTTTGTAAGAAAGCCCAATAATTAAATGACATTCAATTATTCGTTCTACATAAAAGTTATCTTTAAAATAACCGAGTGCAAATTTAACGTTTTCAATGGCCTGTAAATAATCCGTCGACTTATAGTACAATCCTCCCATGATATATCGCATATCTGCAATCTCCCAATCAGGAATATTAGACGTAGGCAATTGTTCATTTAATTGTTCTAAAAGTTGCAATGAGGATTCTTTATCGTTTGATTGAAAATGAGTCAAACTTTGCATGAGCAAATATCTGATTTTATTATCGCGATCTAATTGGTCTTCGAGCCATCCAAGTTCGTTTAAATAGCGCCCTTTTCCTCCAGGCATCAAATCGAATCTTGCTAATGTAATCAATAGCATGATGTATAATTCTTTTGATTGATTAACTACTGGATTAGAAATGTATTTTTCAATCTGCTTTCTTTTATCTTCATCTTTTCTCGTTAGAACTGCTTCTCTTAGAATAGTTTGAATTTCTTCTCTGACTTTATCAACTTGCTGACTAAAATCAAAATAAAC
Organism: Exiguobacterium sp. J17977; assembly: GCF_018616375.1. GTDB lineage: Bacteria > Bacillota > Bacilli > Exiguobacteriales > Exiguobacteriaceae > Exiguobacterium > Exiguobacterium mexicanum. Next base: position 13,373 of record NZ_JAEQBB010000008.1, read on the forward strand.
AGGGACATTTATATTTAACTTTTCAAAAATTAATTCTAGTACTTCTTCACTAGGTGTAGTTTGATTATTCTCAATCTTACTTAAATACGATATAGAACAAATACCTCTCGCTAAGACAGATTGCTTCATGTTCCTACGCATGCGCTCTACTTTAATAAGGTTACCGTAGTTATATTCCATCTCAAGTAGTAGCTCCTTCGTCCCAAATATGATTAGTTTTTATATTAATTATTCGCTATTTCCTACCGTTTAGGAAAATGGAAGCTAAAAACCTCAAAAAATCTAATGCTTTTTGCACTAATTTTCCCAACCGAATACTGAACGAATGTCCTAATATACATGTTAAGATTTATATAAGAACTAGTATATTAGTGATTAACTTAGGTCCATTGGTTTATTAACAATCTGCCACCAGAAAAATATGGACATTCAATAATGGAGGTGAATTTAGCATATGGGAAAGTTAAATTTCTTGCTTGCTGAAGACTACATTAAACCAAAAATCTATTTTCAATCAAAACAACAAAACATCTTTGATGCCTCATATTCTTCGTCTGATCGAAGTCAATTTGAAGGATTAGAACATTTAACCCAATTGTTACGTTCATCAACAGGATTTATAGTTAACGCTTTCCAAGTTGATTACTATCAAACTTTACCACGACTCATAGCTAAAACATTGAAAGAAAACAAAATGTACAAGCGCATTTATGTTTTAGGCCCTGAACTATCTCTTTCTATTTTAAAGCGCAGTTCGAAAACCGTCTATGAGAAACATTTCCAAGAATTCGGATATATAAATATAGAACAAGCATATGACAGTGTCCTTAAACAGTGTTTAGCACTATTGAAAGAAGGTCATATTTTATATGTTCTTCCTGAAGCCTCTATTTGTTGGAATCCAGAACCACTTACACAATTTAAAAACAGATTTACTCCTTTATGTAGCACCTTACTCAGTCAAGAAGCAAACGTTCCAATTTTGTCATCTAGCACAAAAGAAAATAATGACAAATTTATTTTACATGAACCAAATATACCTCAACAGTACATTGGTGACTTAGAATCTCGCATTGAACAGCAATCTGATGCGATTTATTCATTGCTAGAATCACCATTTTCTGAGTAAAATCATATTAGGGATCGCAGCTTACAAAATACACCACCCTACAATGGAGGAATTATCATGAAAAAATTAACTGGAATTTTCTTTATTGCCACAGCACTCTTTTTACTCGGAACTTCTTTCAAGCCGCTAGCAGACGATTTTCCACGTTTGACGAAAATCGATATGATTGTAAAACCTGCAGCAGATGACTTTCCGCGTTTAACTAAACTTGAGGCCCCTATTCAAAAATTTGCAGATGATTTTCCACGCCTTACGAAAATCGAAGAGCCTGTTAAAACATTCGCTGATGATTTCCCACGCCTTACTTAATCGTTAAAAGAGACGCCAGAGACGCCCTCGTGCGTCTCTTTTTTTATTTCCGAAACTCTGGAAATGAACGTATTGAAAAAAAGTCAAACAATTTACATATTAACCTCCATTTTTTTCTTGTTTCCTTATATAATAACGGAGACATGATGACGATTTCATTTCACAGCTACTTCACCTATCTATGAATAAAGGAGCGGATCTCGATTGAACCAAACGAAATCATCTTGGAACTTGAAACTGTTGCTTAGCTCTTCCCTTGTCATTGGTGGCATGGCCGTCGCCCCATTCGACTTGACGCCGACCGGTTTCGAATCGAGCCGAGTCGAAGCTGCCTCTACATACACGACAACAGCTAACTTGAACCTTCGCTTAAGTGCCGCTACATGGAGTCCCGTCCTCTTGACGATTCCAAACGGAGCGACCGTCAAATATGTCAGCACGTACGGATCTTGGTACAAGGTCAGCTACGGTGGCAAGACCGGCTACGTCGCTTCGCAATATGTGAAAGTTTCGACTGCCTCGACGATGACGCCGAGCTCAGCCTCGTACTATAAAACGACGGTCAACTTGAACATGCGCTTGACGGCTGCCTCATGGAGCACGGTTTTGACGACCATCCCGAACGGCGCCACTGTGAAATACGTCAGTCGTTACGGCTCTTGGTATAAAGTCAGTTACAACGGTAAGACTGGCTACGTCGCTTCGCAATACTTAACTGCTACGGGAGCCCCGACCACGACGACTTCTACGACGTCATACCAGACGACGGTCAACTTGAACATGCGCTTGACGGCAGCCTCATGGAGCACGGTCTTGATGACCATCCCGAACGGCGCCACCGTTAAGTACGTCAGCAAGTACGGCTCTTGGTATAAGGTCAGTTACGGCGGCAAGACCGGTTACGTCGCTTCCGAATACTTGAAGCCCGCCACGACGACGACACCGACGACCTCAACCGGTACTGGCCGGACGATTGTCATCGATGCCGGACACGGCGGGAATGACCCAGGCGCTGTTTACAGATCCGTATACGAAAAAGTCATCGCTTTCGATATCGCCGCACGCCTTGCGAGCACGCTCTCGAATACATATGGCTATAATGCACGAATGACGCGTTCGAACGACGTGTACTTGTCGCTCGCACAACGCGTCGAATTGACAAAGTCGTATAAAGGTAGCGCCTTTGTCAGCATTCATAACAACTCGTCGACGAACACGTCTTACCACGGTCACGAAGTCCTCGTCCCGACCGGTGAAAGTTATACGACGAACCCGTACATCTCGGCCAGCCGCAGTTTAGGGGCAGCCATCAACCGTGAGCTCGGTGTCCGCATCCCAACGATTCGTAACCGCGGTGTGAAATATCAAAACGTTTATGTCGTCGGCAAGAACAGCGTCCCATCGACGCTTGTCGAATATGGCTTCATCAGCAACTCGAACGACCGCTCGCACTTGACGAGCACCACATACCGGCAACGAATGGCAGATGCCACCGCTTCTGGGATTCATCAATTCATGAGCACTTATAAATAAGCAAGAGACCTGATCGCACGCGATCAGGTCTCTTTTTCATCGGCGGGGCAACACCAAATTTTATGATGCGCCCCCGGCCCCCAATAGTGCTCAATCGTCACGAGCGGCGGGCCGAGTCGCTTCTCCCAATAAGCTTGTGACGTCGGAAAGCCGGCATCTAAATAGAACGCCGTTTGTCGATTCGCCACGAGCTGCCGTCTCAGGTTGTCAATCAGGAAACGACCGACACCTTGGCGTTGGGATCCAGGCGAGACGTACATACATCCGATTTCAGGAACGTTTGGCTCGATGTCGACGTGGGCGGTAATGATGTCGTTCGGAGGTAAAATCGCGGCCGTCCCTACGATGACGTCATCTTGAATCACCACGAAAATTTGAACGGTCTCGTCCTCGAAACTGTCTTGGACGGTCGTATTCAACCGCCCTACTTCCTCATCCAACAAGTCTGCATCCTCAAACTGTTCTCGGCGAATCAAATCACTCAGACTCTCCATAAACAGCCGTTGGAGCGGCTTTACATCTTCACGTTCGAGCGGGCGAAATTTCAATCTGTCCACTTCCCTCTGTTCCTGAATGATACGTGCTAGTCTTTACCCGCGTCCGGTTTTGGCGTAACGTTCGATTGATGCGACCCTTCCACCGCCTCGAGCTGCTCGAGGTGATCGTAGCCGAGATGTCCGTGTGTCTGCCAAATCAAGACGATCGCGGTCGTGACAAGCAATAACGTCAAATGAAGAAAGCCGATTGGGAACACGCCTGGCTCCATTAACGGAATAAGTGCGAAAGAGACGTTGAACATCGTATGAAGCAAGAAAACGGACCATAAATTCATTGTCGTCACGTTATAGAGCCAAGAGATGATGAACGTGAAGGCGAGAATCGCCATGGCGTAAGCCCAAAACGGGATGAGCGCTTGAGCGGTCCCCTCCATCAAAAAGAGTGGTGTATGCCAGACGGTCCAAACGCCACCTACAAACAGACTCGCTTTGATTGGGGTCGTCTTCAATTGACACGCGTCGAGCAAATAACCTCGCCAGCCGTACTCTTCTTGAATCGTCCCGCCAAGGAACAGCATGTAGAAGAACGTCGGCACGATGAGCCATGGACGTTCAAACAATAGCCCTCCTCCTGTGTCAGACCACCAATGGGAAATCAGGAACACTAACGGCAGAAACAATAGGCCGAACGCATAATATTTTCCGGACATTCGCCACTCGAATCCCCGCTTCCATAACGTCGTGACACCTTCCCAACCGTTCTCCCGGAACGCCATATAACTGCCGGCTAGACTTGGACCGAACGCCCCAATCAGCACGATCGCCTGAATCGGCAATCCGGTTGCGGAATACAGTCCCCACCACGCCAGCCATGAGAACCCGAACGCGATGAGGAGAAATAAGATGATTTCTTTCTTTGTCGGAATCACTCGTCTCCCCTCCTTCTATCCGTAGTTTACCCGCTTTCCGAACGACTTCCCTATTTCACGCAAAAAATATTTTCATTATAAAAAGCAAAATGATAGATGGACTTTTGTTTTCCAAGGTATAATGAAAATTACAACAAAATTACATTCATAGTGAGGTATATATGGAACCAGTCGTTGAACACTCAATGAGTCACAATGGTTTTCTTGTGATTCTGTCTTATCTGATTGCCGCCGTTTCCGCTTACGCCGCCATTGAACTGGCGCGTCGTGTCAATTCAGCGAACCGTTCCGTCCAAAACGTCTGGATCATCGCTGGCGGCGCGACGCTCGGTCTCGGCATTTGGTCCATGCACTTTATCGCCATGCTGGCCCATGAGGTGTTGCGACCGATTACGTATGCGGTCCCTTACGTCGTCTTGTCCGTCGTCATCGCCATGGCCGGCTGCGTGTTCGGCTTCTTCATCGTCTCGCGCCGCACAACCCGTCCGGCCCTGATTGGTGCAGCCCTTGTCATGGGAGGCAGTATCGCCAGCATGCATTATGTCGGAATGGCCGCGCTCCAAGGCGTCACGACTTCCTACAATCCATGGTTGGCGGCACTCTCGATTTTAATTGCGCTCGGCGCATCGCTCGTTGCCTTGTGGATCGGTTTCTTTTCGAAATATACCGAGAAAAAAATGCACATCGAATTGAAAGTGTTCTTCTCCCTCTTGATGGGTGTCGCCATCTTCGGCATGCATTTCGTCGGCATGATGGCGGCGACGTTCACGTTTGTCGAGACAGACAGACCGTTCGCCAATGCGATTGAGCCTTCGTTGCTCGCATGGCTCGTGACGGCAATCACGATTCTTTTGTTTGCCATCTTCTTCTTATCACTCACGATTGACCGTCATCTTCGGAAACGGGATTTCATTCAAGCAACGATTCTTGACTCCACGACGGATGCGGTCGTCACGACGACGAAAGACGGGATGATTCAATACGCGAACACAGCGTTCTATCGCTTGTTCGACCAAGTCGAGAAGGATGCATTCTTCCAAGACTATCATCCGTCGCTCACCATCAATCAACCGTTTCATGAACCGAGACGCGTCGATTTCGACGACCGGACGATTGAAGTGACGAGCTATCCGCTCAAAGGGGAAACGATGGACCAAGTACTTTGGTTCATGCGCGACGTCTCGGAGACGATTGCCTCACAGCGGCTCGTCGAACATATGGCGTATCACGATACGCTCACAAATTTGCCAAACCGGCACAAGTTGGAACAAATTTTGGCTGAGCATATCCGAATCGAAGATCCGGTCGCTTGCCTCTACATCGATATCGATCGTTGGCGCTTCTTGAGCGATATGCTCGGGCATCACGGATCGGACGAACTGACGATGCAAATCGCGGAGCGTCTACAAGTGACGATTCATCCGGATGACATTTTGACACGCGTCGGTTCATCCGAGTTCATCATCTTGCTATTCGACAAGCGCAGCACGCTCGCCAAACAGAAAGCCGAAAAGTGTATCAAGGCGATCTCGCAACCGTTCGATATCGATGGCACGACTGTCGATCTGACGCTCAGCGCTGGAATTAGTCATTATCCAAACGATACGAAGTCGGCTGAAGAGCTCGTCCAGTACGCGCGTCTCGCCGTCCACGAATCGAAACGGACCGGGAAGAACCAAATCAAAGAGTTTGAAGACGAGTCGAAACATCAAATCCTGCGCACCGTCGAAATCGAGAAGGGGCTCGCTCAAGCGCTCGACCGCAACGAGTTTTCACTCGTGTACCAGCCAAAAGTGTCACTCACGCAAAATCGACTCGAAGGGGTCGAGGCGCTCCTCCGTTGGAACAATCGGGAACTCGGTTCTGTAGCACCGGACGACTTCATTCCGATTGCAGAGAACACCGGCCTGATTCATCCAATCGGTGGCTGGGTCATGCGTGAGTCCTGTCGGGCATGGGTCCGTTGGAAGAAGTCCGGCGTGAAACCGTTCACCCTTTCGGTCAACGTCTCGCCGCTCCAGTTCGCGCGGGAAGATTTCGTCGAGTCGCTTCAGGCCATCTTGGATGAGACCGGGATGGATCCGATGTTCCTCGAGCTCGAAGTGACGGAGTCGTCGATGCTGTTTTATGAGGCATCGACACGGGAGAAACTTTCCCAACTGCATCAGTTTGGGATTTTAATCTCACTCGACGACTTTGGGACGGGCTACTCATCGTTCCGTCAATTGCGTGAGCTGCCGGTTCAAGTGTTGAAAATCGATCGGTCGTTCATCGTCAACTTGTTCACCGACCGGAACCAGGAAGCCATCGTTCGCTCGATGATTCAGCTCGGCCACAACCTCAATATGAAAGTGCTCATGGAAGGTGTCGAGACGTCAGATCAGCTTGAATGGTTATTGAACGAACAGTGTGATTATGTCCAAGGTTATTACTTCAGTCGTCCACTTCTTGAAAAGGACGTCGTGAAACATGTCAAATCGGTCACAACGTATATTGAGTTCGGAAAGACCCGTGCTTGATCAGACTGTAGCCCCTGCGCTACAGTCTTTTTGTATGCAAAAATTCTCCCATGCCACCAGGCACGGGAGAATTGGTTTACGAGACTTGCGCTTTTTCTTGCTCGCGAATCAAGTGGTATTGCTCGAGAATCAGCTTTGTCAGCGTATCGTCCTCATGCAATTGGAGATATTTTTCTACCGTTGAGACGATGCCGTCTTCTTCGATGGAAAGATTGAGTTCAGAAGATTCTGAATCCTCAGGGTTGTAATAGGTTAAGGCAGCCGCGATTCCGTAGGCCAGTTCATTCGGTTCGATGCCGTTATCGATGAGTTCGCGGGCCGGTTTGACGAGCCGATCACTCGGTCCGAGCTTACGAATCGGTGAGCGGGCGACACGTGAGACTTCATCTTTCAACTTCGGATTCTCGAATCGTTTGATGATCTTTTGAATGTATTGGCTGTGTTCTTTCGCCTCGAACCCGTATTTCTCGAGGAGGAGCCAACCGGTCTCATACAACGCGCCTTGCACGACTTGGCGGACACGGCGGTCTTTCAACGCCTCGTCAATCGTCTCTTTCCCGAACAAGGAACCGATATACGATGCGATGGCGTGGCCGGTGTTGACCGTGAACAGCTTCCGCTCGATGTATGGTCCAATCTCGTCGACCCACGTCACACCTCGAAGCGGCGGCCGCTCGGCCAATCCGTTCGTCTCAATGACCCACTCGTAAAACGTCTCGACCTCGACGAATAGCGGGTCTGCGTGCTGTTGCAGCGGGACAATCCGGTCGACGGCCGCATTCGGGAACGAGGCATTTGCTGTTCCGACACCGCCAGACGCTTCGATGGCTTGGTGCAGCGATGCGCTACCGCCAATCATGTTCTCGCAAGCAATCACATAAACTGGTGCCGACGTCTCGCGTTCACGGAGTCCTTCGCTGATGAGTGGCGCGACTTTCGGTAACAGCGTCGGCCCGACCGCGGTCGTGACGAGATCGGCCTCGGCGATGAGGGCAATGACACGCTCCGGATCCGTCAAGCTGTTGACCCCACGGACTCGGTCGACGACGACGTTGTCGACGCCTTCTTCGGCGAATCCTACCTCATAAAATCGCTTTTCTTCTAACGCTTGGATGACGGTATCGTTAATATCGACGAACGTGACCTCGTAACCACTCTGATTGAGCAACAATCCGATAAAGCCACGGCCGATGTTCCCTGCCCCAAAATGTACGGCTTTCATTACGCCACCTCTTCCATGAATAGCGACAAAATCTCTTCTTTCGTCTTCGCCTGTACGAGGCGTTCGACGTTATCCTCATCGGAACAGATGACCGCGATTTGGGACAGGAGTTCCAAATGTTCGTCATCCACACCGGCAATCCCGATGACGAGTTTCGCCGTCTGGCCACCGAAATCGACGCCGGCCGGCACTTGGAGGATGGAAATCCCCGTCTTTTGAACAGCGGATTTCGCTTCCTCGGTCCCGTGCGGAATCGCGACGTGGTTCCCGATATACACGCTCGAGAGCGCTTGACGTTCGTGCATCGCTTGGACGTAAGCCGGCGACACGCACCCGGCTGCTTCTAACACTTGACCGGCTGCGTCAATTGCTTCGGCCGACGTGTTGAACGATTGGTTGAGTCGAATCATCTCTGTCTGAATGAATGGCATTTTAGTTCCTCCTATACCTTAACCCTTGTCTCTGTCTACTTGTGTTATGAGATTTTGCTGCGTTCTGCTTTAATTTCTTCGATCAATTGATCGTAATAGTCGGCGTTCAAGAAGTTCGTGACCGAACGGTGAATCGCATCCGGCACTTGTGCCTCGGCCCGGTCCGTCAAATCCTCGTGGGTGATGATGAATTGAGCGTCTTTCGGCAATTGACTGATTGACGTGTTCGTGACTTTGATTGGCAAATTCGCCTTATTCACTTTATTGCGAAGCACCGACGCGCCCATCGCGCTCGAACCCATCCCGGCGTCACAAGCGAAGATGATGTGATCGACTTTATCGAGACGGTCGTGGACGAGAGCCGACGCATACGACTGCTTGCCTTTCATCGCGCTGACGTTCTGTGTCGCTTCTTCGAGTGACACTTCTTCTGCTGCGCTTGATTTCAAGATGACACTCGCCACAGCGAACGTGACCGCTGCGGACAAGAGAATCCCCGCAATCAATCCAACGTAAGAACCGCGTGACGCCATCGCGAGAATCGCGAAGATACTACCTGGTGACGCTGGTGCGACGAGACCGACATCGAACAAGACGAATGTGAACACGCCTGTTGCGCCCCCAGCGATCATTGCCAAAATCAAGACTGGCTTCATCAAGACATATGGGAAGTAAATCTCGTGAATCCCACCGAGGAAGTGAATGATGGCAGCTCCTGGTGCTGTGCGTTTGGCCGCCCCTTTAGCGAACACCATGTACGCGAGCAGTAAGCCAAGACCTGGTCCTGGGTTTGCTTCAAGTAAGAACAAGACCGACTTCCCAGCGTCTGCCACTTGGTCGACACCGAGCGGGCTCAAAATCCCGTGGTTGATTGCGTTGTTCAAGAACAAGATTTTCGCCGGTTCAATGAACAAACTTGCGATTGGCAACAATTTCGCGCCGACGATCCAGTCGACACCGGCCGCCATGACTTTATCGAGGCCGCTCATGATTGGCCCGAACACTTCGAAGCCACCAATCATGAGAAGACCACCGATGATACCGACCGAGAAGTTGTTGACGAGCATTTCGAATCCAGCTTTGACTTTACCTTCGATGAGACGGTCAAACTGTTTAATGACATATCCGCCGAGTGGACCCATGATCATCGCACCGAGGAACATCGGAATGTCCGTCCCGACGATGACCCCCATCGTGGCGAGTACCCCGACGACTCCGCCTCGTACGTCATGAATCAACTTACCGCCGGTGAAGCCGATTAAGAGCGGTAACAGATACGTGATTGTCGGACCGACGAGTTCTGCTAATTTTTCATTCGGCCACCAGCCCGTTGGAATGAAGAGGGCGGTGATAATCCCCCAGGCGATGAAGGCACCGATGTTCGGCATGACCATCCCGCTCAGGAAACTCCCGAACCGTTGTACTTTGACTCGAACCCCGCCCGAGCCAGCTTGCGCATTCGCCATGTATAAAACCTCCAGTCGATTATTGTGAAAGGTAGATTGTTGTAGTGTAGCTAACCGGTTTGTGCTCTACACTCGTATTGTAGTCCCAGCGTAAGCGCTTTCTCAATTCAATTCAGTTCATACTTTGGCAACATTCTATGCCAAATAAAAAAATGACCACGGCGGGTCATTTTTCGTGCAACGTCTCTTGAATCAGTTTCTTCATACATTCATGGAGCAACAGACGCAGTTGTTGCGTTGAACCGGTACTATATACATTCATATGTTGTTCGCTCTCAATCAACGAGCCGCTGACGGCACTGAGGAACTGAAGTTCGACGTCGTCTGCCTCTTCCGGTGCGAGCAGGACGAGCAGACGTGACACCGGCTCGGTCGATTGATCCATCATCAGAAGTGGAATCGACTGTTTCAAATCGAACGCGAACACACTCGCCCGCTCGATTGACGCATGACGTCCGTGGAATAACGCCAGCTTCGTGCCGGGAATCCCGAGACCGGCCACTTCATGACGCCGGAGCAATTGGGCCGATAACTGGATGCCGCTTTGGACGAGACCCCGTTCTTCGAGGTGCGTCCCAATATCGAGCAAGATATCTTCTAATCGGTCGCTATTATCGAGCGTGACGAGATCGAACTGCCGGTCCATCCGTTCGAACGTCTCGACAAGGGCACCGAGTTCGTTGAAGTCGAGCATCGTCGAGTGGCTCTTCTCTTTCGTCTGGAACGACTGTGGGAGCGATAACAGCAAATGGCGGACGCGTTGCACTTCTTCGTTCGTCAACAACGGATTGACGATGAGCGTCGGTACGGACAACGGTGGCAACGGGACTGTCGATAAGATGACGTCATAGTCGTCGAGCCGATGCTGCTCGAGCCCGAACAACGAGGAGTTGACGACGTCCTGCATCTCCGGAAACTCTTGTTTGACCCGGTTGACGAGCATCTTTGAGGAACCGAGACCGGCCGAACAGACGACAAGGGCCCGATATTCGCGACGCCGGACCGGTTTGACGAGCGCGGCGGCGAAATGCATCGCCCAAAACACGGTCTCTTCTTCCGTGAACGTATTCGTCCCGAAGACGATATCGGCCGCCTGCTGGATGGCCGATCGCAGATGCGGATAGTCACGGTCGATGTGGGGACGGACCGTGTTCGTATCAGGCAGGGCTTGCGTGTTCATACTCGACAAGATGTGGGCGAGGAGCCCTTTCTCGAGCGCGGCATCGTCCGTGAAGGCGAATCCGTGAATAAGCGAGACGTGATGGATGAGTTTATGCACTCGGATCTGCATGACCCAGCGCTCTTCCTCATCTTCTTTCATCTGTTCTTTTAACGAACGGAGTCGGTTCGCTTCCTCGGCAAACCAGACGCGCTCCGCCATCGAGAACGGCGTCCCGAGTGCCGTCTCCATGTCGTGTGCGACTTTCAAATAGTCGTCTGATCGTCCTTTCGTATACATCTCTAAGAAGAAACCAGCGTCGAGACGGGCTTGTTGTACGCCATAGGCGAACGTCACCCGCATGATGGTCCGGTCGTCCATCCGCTCATACGGATGTTCCTTTAGATAGTCATAACCGTCACGGAGCGCCTCAAGCATGACATCACACGGAACCGTCTTTAAGAACGCCGGGATATAGTCATCCTCCCCGCGCACGAACCGATAAAACGCGAGCGTGTCCCAATGGGCGAGGAGCGCATTGATCATCAGCTTCCGCTTCTCGGCTTCGAGGCCGAGGACGCGAGCCCCGACCCCTTTCTTCCGTTCGACTTCTAGATGATACTCATCGAACCAACGATCGAGTTTCTCGAGGTCTTGTGTGAGCGTGCTCGGGGAGACGTGCATCTGTTTCGCGACCGCCTGCAGCTTGAGCGTGTCTTTTTCAAACAGTAGCCGCCAGGCGAGCTCGAAGATACGGTCCTCGGCCGTCGGAATCGCCTCGGCCGACAAAATCAAATCTTCGCGTAACTGCTGTTTCGCATCGGAACGACCGATGAGACTGAGACCGTGCCCGCGCTGCCAAGCGAGTTCCAACTCGAACTCGCGCAAGATGCCCTCGAGCAGTTGACGCTCCCGTTGAATCGTCCGCTCAGACAAATTGACCGCTTGCGCGATTTCCGCGAGCGGTGTCGACGTCTCCGTTGCCAATAGATGTAGTAAAATCGAGCGCTCCCGCGCGCTCCACTCATGTTTCATATCCATTCACCCATTCCTCGACGAGTTGTCGATATTCCGTGAGCGATAACATGTATCTGACCGAGCGAACGTGCGCGGTCGGATGATCGATCGTCGCAGTCCCGGCTTGATAGATAATCCAATCCACGTCTTCCGGAATGTCCCGATACGTGCCGTGTTGAATCACACATGACAATTTTGCCGAACACGCTTCAGCAAACAGCTTCGCCGCCATCGCGCTCGTGACGAACCCGCATGGACAGGCAATATATACGTTCATGTCAGACCTTCTTTCATCGCTTATCTTTATATAACCATACGATGGAACCGCTTACTTCACCTACTATTTTGCTTGTTGGCAAAAATATCGGCAAGCAGTAAAAAGCACCCCTCTGTTTAGAGAAGTGCTTTGATGATAGATTGATTATTCAACCGTCACTGATTTCGCCAAGTTACGCGGCTTGTCGACGTCACAGCCACGTGCGAGCGCGGCGTAATACGCCATCAATTGGACCGGTAACACCGTGATGAGCGGCGCGAGAATCGGTTCGACGTGCGGCAAGATGAACTCGTCGTTCTCGTGCTCGACGCCTTGCATCGAGATGATACACGCGTTCGCACCACGGGCGACGACTTCTTTGACGTTGCCGCGAATGTTCAAGTTCGTCTTCGGTTGCGAGATGAGCGCGATGACCGGTGTACCGTCTTCAATCAAGGCAATCGAGCCGTGTTTGAGCTCTCCACCCGGATACCCTTCCGCCTGGATATACGAGATCTCTTTTACTTTGAGCGCGCCTTCGAGACAGACCGACGCATCGAGGCCGCGTCCGATGAAGAACGTGTTCGGCGTCGTCTTCAGGTAGCGGTCCGACAAATCTTCAAACAGTTCTTTTTGTGACATGATCGAGTCCATGATCGTCGCGACGCGCGCGAGTTCCGGCATCAACTCGAACGGCAAGTCTTTCCCGTTCGCACGGGCGATATCGTACGCGAGAATCGCGAGCACGGCGATTTGGGCCGTGTACGCTTTCGTCGACGCGACCGCGATCTCCGGGCCGGCGTGGAGGAGCATCGTCTCGTTCGCTTCACGCGAGAGCGTCGACCCCGGCACGTTCGTCATCGTGAGTGCCTTGTAGCCGCGCTTCTTCACTTCGACAAGGACGGCACGGCTGTCAGCCGTCTCTCCAGACTGTGACAAGAAGACGAAGAGCGGACGTGAACTTAAGAGCGGCATATTGTAGCCGAACTCTGACGAGACGTGAACCTCGGTCGGGATGCCGGCAATCCGCTCAAGGATGTCTTTTCCGACGAGCCCAGCGTTATAGCTCGTGCCGCAAGCGACGATATAGATGCGGTCGGCTTCCGAGACGAGCGAGCGCACGCCTTCCGTGAGCTCGATGTCACCGTTCTCGTTCTGGTAGTGCTGGATGATGTTGCGGATGACGGCCGGTTGCTCGTCCATCTCCTTCAACATGTAGTGCGCGTACGTGCCCTTCTCGATGTCTGACGCATCGATCTCGGCCGTGTACGGCGCACGCTCGAGGATCTCGCCGTCGAGCGTCTTGATCGTCGCCGACTCGCGCGTCAAGATGACGATCTCGCCGTCGTGGAGCTCGAGGTACTGGTCCGTCACCTGGAGCATCGCCATCGCGTCAGACGCCACGACGTTGAACGTGCCGTCGCCGAGTCCGACGAGGAGTGGCGACTTGTTCTTGCCGATGTAGAGACGCTCTTTGTCCTCTGAGTCGATCATCGCGATCGCGTATGAGCCGTGAAGCTCAGCCAACGTCTTGCGGAACGCCGCCTCGACGTCCTTGAGCACGACGAAGTTCTTCTCCATCAACTGGACGATGACTTCCGTGTCCGTCTCTGACAAGAACGGGACGTCGAGTGTCGCTTTGATCTGCTCGTCGTTCTCGATGACGCCGTTGTGGACGAGCGTGAAGCGGCTCGTCGTGCTCTGGTGCGGGTGGGCGTTCGGGACGCTCGGCACGCCGTGTGTCGCCCATCGTGTGTGGCCGATGCCAATGAATCCTTCCGCTTCGACCGGTACGATGTCACGAAGTGCGGCGATGCGACCTACTTCTTTGAACACATGGACATCATCACCGACGAGCGCGATTCCGGCTGAGTCATAGCCTCGATACTCGAGCTTCTCCAACCCTTTTAATAAAATCTCTTTCGTTCCAACTTGACCAATCATTCCTACAATTCCACACATAACAATTCTCCTCATCGATTCGATTTCTCGAAAAAGGAAACGGGCTTTTTAGAGTGCTGTCAACGTGTTCTTCGTTGTCCGTCCGGTCACCCGAACGTTTTAAAAGAACACTTGTAGTCGTGACAGGCGACTAGGAGGCATCCGCCGAAACATCGATTACCCCCACCTCGTCAACTCCGCAGAGTTCTGGCGCTTTCCCTTCATAGCTGGCCGTTTCTCCAGATACCCTTTCATGCTAGCCGGTCTCAATTGAAACCGAAAGCGTTTATGTCACAACAGAATCCAATACTTTTTTACTGTTCATGTAAAAGTCACCACTTTCACTAAAAAGCTACTTTTTTTGAACAGGCTTGTCCCGGCGAGCTCGTTCGGTCATGATGGAAGTATCTATTAGATGGAGTGGAGGAATGGCTATGAATATCGTCTTTCTCGTCATCGGCATCATCTTATCGACCGCATCCAAATGGTTGCAATTCGAAGGACAGAGTGAACTTGGAGATTTACTTGTGTTTCCCGCCGCTTCGTTTTTGGCGCTCGCGCTCATGTTCAGCTTCCCGTTTTTTAAAGAGTGGTGGGACGACCCGTCGCTCCGTCCGAAAGCGTACCGCTTTGCCGGGTTTGCTACTGCAGGCGTGTTGTCATTTCAACTCTTCGCCTGGCTCGTCTTCGGACAAGGGGAATGGCTCGGGGCACTGTTCCTCATCCCGTTCCTGATTTGCCTCTACTTCGTCATCCGCACGTTTAAATGAAAAAGGGGGAGCGCCTAGGCGTTCCCCTTTTTTACGTGATGTCGAGGTCGAGTTGCACCCCATAGTGATCACTCGGCAACACGTCGGTGTCCGTGACGGACGTCTTTCCAAACACGCCCACGTTCAAGATAAGCGGAACGTCCTCTTCGTCGTGACGCAATAACATCCAATCATAGCGTGCCGGTTGTTTCTGCAAGGAATCCTGCTTCAAATATGGGTTGTGTACATAATCCAGCGTCGGCTCATCCCCACCACGACCACACATGGCGACATCGATCCAACGATGTGCGGTCAAATCACGATAGATTTCCGAGTGTGGGTCGTCATTGAAGTCACCACATAGCAGCTCGTAACGTTCTCCCGCACCGATCCACTCGCGGACGGCCCGCACTTGCGTTTCCCGAATGTCCGGCGACCGCCAATTCAGATGGACGTTCGTCAATCCGAACGCGTGACCTCCTGCTTGAAACGTCACCCGCATCGCACAGTAGTTCGCTTCTTCTACCTCGTGGTGCCAAATCGCATCATTCGTATCGAGCGGAATATGACTTAGGATTGCGAGCCCTTCATCGGGTGAATCCGGATAGGCGAGAAATACGCAAAACGGATAGCCCGTTTCGTTGGCGATATGCCGCGCGACATCGATTCCTTGCTCCCCTTCCACATACGTTTTGACTTCTTGAAGCGCCAGCACATCGGCGTTAATCATCTTCACTGTGGCACAGATGGATTCGATTCGCTCGGACCATAATGTCGGATTGTTCCAAATGTTGAACGTCGCAATCCTCATGTGTCGGTCCCACTTTGATGCATATCTGTCAGTATGAACTGTTCGCTTTCTTGAAGCTGTTGAATCGTCTCGCTCAATTCGCCTTCCGTGTTATCCAAGTAGTAGCGTTCTGGTGCACCCGAGCTTCGAAACTCGTTCCGTAATATGAGGACCCGCTCCCCCATCTGCGCATCGCTCGGCCGGTGCTGATCGCGTTCGACATGAACGTCTTGATCTGCCCATAAGATGACGTAGCGCACTTCGATGCCTTGCTCGATCCAGTGCGCCGTGTAGCGCTTCACGTCTTGCCAAAAGGCGACCCAGTCCACGACGACGTCATAACCTGCCTCAAGAAAATTTTCGGTCAACGCGACGATGTTTTTCCACACCAGGTCGTTCGCCCGCTCGGACTCCCACGGTCTTTCACGACCGGACACCGTCATATGACTAATGTCATCGCCTGACACGTATGCACTCTTCTCGATACTTTGAGCGAGCCGTCTCGCCGTCGTCGACTTTCCGACGCCAGCTGGTCCCGATATGATCCATACTTTCCTTGCCACACGTTCTCCCTCCTTCATATAGAAGAGGAAACGCCTAAGCGCTCCCCCACTTTTGTTCTTCTCGCAATTCAGCCTCGGTGACATAGTTGTCATCGAGTTGAACCATGTGCCGCTCGTACAGACGATGCTCGAGAATGGCGAGCACGTATGCCCCTAGCCCAATCAAAGCGAACGATTGGAGTGAAATGAGATCTGTGAACAATGCGTAAACCCATAATAGGAAAAATGGTAGCGTCACAAGTCCGAAGATGGAGTTAAGATGGATGAGCCGTTTTGCTGCTTCCGACTTTAAAAACTGCTTTTTGATGTTCTCGCGTTGCCACATCTTGCGAAAATCAGGTAGACCTGCCGCGATACTGAGGAAGATGACCGTCATGGGTGATAGCCAATTATACTCCAATGAGAAAAAGAGAAGTGCGGCCAACACCGCTGACAAGAACACGTGTGTGGAATGTTTTCTCTGGTCGAACGCCGTCAATTCACGCATTTGGCTCCGTTTATCCATGACTTTGCTCCTTTTCGATATCGCGTGCTTCCCGAATCAGCTTTAAATCCGCCCCCGTTAAATAATGATCGTCATGCTTTTGGATGATGCGGTCCAACCATTTGCCGAAAAAGGCGGCTCCCCAGAAAAAGGCTTGCGACAACAAAAAGGCTTGGAACGTTTGCGGTTGTGGCGTCTCATAGAATACGACAATCCCGTAGTATCCGATTGCGCTAACCCCAATCAAATAAATCGTATACCGGAGCGTAAGCAATTTCCGTGCCTGTCCATTTTTCACGAACCGACGCCACATGAGAAATCGAGTCGTTTCGATGCTAATCATCAGAGCGAAAACCGATACTAAGAGCACAAGGATAAATGACTCGGGCATGTCCCAATACGATGCATAAACGAGCATCCCAACGACTGCAGAAACGACCAGGATGCCGAAGCCCCAACTCGTCCACTTCTCAAATCGAAGAATCGTATCAATCTGTTGCTTTGAATGTGGTGACAGTTCCATTTAGCTCATCCTTTCAATCAATTCTTCATATGTCGGTACATGAGGATCATGCCTTTTCAACTGACGTTCAATGAATCGTTTCCGATAATTTGCAGTTAACCCCCAAATCCCAAATAGAAATCCAATCCCAATGCCAAGCGACTCCATTGTTAATAACGCCGTCATAAACGTGCCCATCAACAGCGCGCTAATCCACGTATCCGCATATTCGACCTTTAGCCACTGTAAGCTTTTTGGGTGCGTCGAGACATGGCGAAGGAGACGGTATTGTTTATGCCCCATGACAATCAGAAACACAGAGACGGTCCACATTAAAGGAATCAATAACATCTTTTCGAATAGAAGCGCAACAATCATTAGTAGAATGTAGATGCCCAGGACCGCGCCGCGAAAGCGTTGAATTCGTTTAATCGATTGGACTTCTTGTTGAATAGAATATTCCATCCGCTCACCCCCTAAGCTGTTCATATGTAGGAAGCCACACATCCTCTTCTTTCATCCGCTTTTCGATTCGTATCGTCAACAACCCTGCTACTATAAGCATGAACAGCCCACTTAGATACAGAACGTTCGACTCAAACAACTCACCGCCATTTAAAGCGATAAAGAAGGCGATCGTATTGAAGCAGTCACTTCTTAATTGTTGGCGATAGCGCTGCGCCAATTGTGGATTCAATGTCCGTCGCATCCGGGACCGTCGAATATACATGACATTGACGGGGACGAGCGCTAGTCCGGTATAGACAATTCCCCAAAACAGATGATCCGTCCACGCTATAACTGGAAGGACGACAATCAAGAACACACCGACAATCCCAAAGATGAGTTGATGGAACGAACGAAACCACGCCCGTTCCTGTTCGATTCGTTCCCTCATCGCGCTTCCTCTAATTCAAGGGCGCGTAACATCGGGTCATGCGCCTGTAGCACACGATTCAAGCGACGCGACACGACCTCGGTAATGATTCCCCAAATGACGACCGCGAACGCCCAATAGAGGTTATCTCGACTAAAAATCAATAGTCCGCCGACCATGATGATGAGTACGCCCGTATTTACGACGTCGTATCCTAACTGCCAACGAAGCATTTTTTGTGCGGCGGACTCGAACAAAAACGACCGTCTCATTCGATATTTTGCCACGTCTGAGACGAGCAGGGCGACGCCGACCAGGCCGAGCGGGACGGTAATCCACGTTGCCCGTCCAAAAAACATGAAAGCGAACGCCAGAATGACCACCGCCAATAAAGCGTAGCCGATGCGTGTATGTCGTCGCTTCCATTCTCGTTCCCGTTCCATCCGAACTGATTGTGTCATACGCTTCTCCTCCTCACTCTTCTCCTTTTCTATACGAATCCCTTTCTAATTCGTTTCGCTGTTTTCAAGAATCACCCTCACAATCGTTCGACGTTTTTCAACAAATGCCGAAGGATTGTCCTCCACCGATATCTAATTTCTGATATACTGATAGCGTATTCATACCTACAAATTTTTGTTGTGAAAGGTGCAGACAGTCATGGGTCCAAAGTATAAACAAGTTGCCGAACAGATTGAGACGGATATTATGAATCACGTCTATCAACATACGAACAAGCTCCTCACCGAGGAAGAATACGCCACGAAATACGGCGTCAGCCGCAACACCGTCCGAAAAGCGATTGAGATTCTCGTCAACAAAGGGTACGTCTATCAAGTACAAGGCAGCGGCGTCTTCGTCCGTGATCATTATATGAGTGATTACGTGAACCTCGAGAAGTTACAAGGTCTCACGAGCGACTTCAGCGGACGAAAAGTCGAGACGCGTGTGCTCGATTTCGAGTTGACGACAGCAAACGACGAAGTGGCTGAACGGATGAAGTGCAACGTCGGGACACCCGTTTATTACGTCAAACGTCTCCGTCTCGTCGATGACCATCCGTTCTCGGTCGAGGACTCGTATTTCCGAAAAGACCTCGTCGTCTATCTCGATCGGAACATCACCGAGAAGTCGATTTACAACTACTTCCGCAACGATCAAAAGCTCGCCATCGGTTTTGCCGACCGTGTCATTTACGCCGATTTTTTAAACGCTGCAGATGCTGAGCTACTCGGGTTGAACGAGAACGACCCGGCCCTCCTCGTCGACAACACCGTCTATTTGACGAACGGGCAAATCTTCGACGTATCGCGCTCGACACATCATTTCCGCCATGTTAAGATGCTCAAAGTCTCGAACATCAAGTCTTAAACGCGCCCGAGAGATTGTTCTCGCGTGCGTTTTTTTCGTTCGTATATTTTATAAAAGAAAGGGTTTACATGTAAGCGGTATCGTGCTACTATCAATTTGTAGAATTTGTACCTATGAATTTTGGTTATCCATACAAAAAGGAGAGATACTATGGTTTCTGAAACAATCGAAATTACACCCGAAGATATTTTCGGTTTAATCGCTCTTTCAGGCGACGCCAAAGCGAGCTACCATCACGCGATGCTATTGATGCAAGAAGGCAAAGCAGAGGAAGCGGCTGAAGCGGTCAAAGCTGGTGACGCGACATTGAAAGAAGCACACGCCATCCAGACGAAATTCGTCACACTCGAAGCACAAGGGAAAACGGCTACGGTCGGCGTCCTCATGGTGCACGCGCAAGACCACTTAATGAACACAATCCTCGTCAAAGAGATGCTCGGCTATATGATGAACATGCAAAACGAAATCAACCAATTGAAAGGAATGGATCAAAAATGATGAAAATCGGACTCTTCTGTGCAGCAGGTATGTCAACAAGTATGTTAGTAGAAAAAATGAAAGCGGTTGCCGCTGAACGAGGCCTTGAGGCTGAAATCGCTGCTTACCCAGAATCAGAAATGGAAACGTACGTGGACAACCTCGACGTCGCCCTTCTCGGACCACAAGTCAAATACTTGCTCGCGAAAGGCAAACAAATCTGTGAGCCTAAAGGCGTTCCAATCGACGTCATCAACACAGTCGACTACGGCATGATGAACGGAACGAAAGTATTAGACCACGCGTTAAAACTCGCGAATAAATAAACTGAGGTGACCACTTTGAAAATGCCAAACAATTTCTTGTTCGGCGCCGCATCGGCTTCTTACCAAGTCGAGGGTGCATGGAACGAGGACGGGAAAGGACTCTCAAACTGGGACGTCTTCTCGAAAATTCCTGGAAAAACATTTGAAGATACGAACGGCGACGTCGCAGTCGACCACTACCACCGTTATAAAGAAGACATCGCGCTCATGGCAGAGATGGGACTCGAATCATATCGCTTCTCGATCTCATGGCCGCGTGTCTTCCCGAACGGCACAGGTGAAGTGAACGAAAAAGGACTCGAGTTTTACAACAACTTGATTGACGAGTGCTTGAAGCACAACATCGTCCCATTCGTGACACTCTACCACTGGGACCTCCCGCAAGCGCTTGAAGAAAAAGGCGGCTGGAAAAATCCAGAGACGGTTGACGCATTTGTCCGTTTCGCCGATACTTGCTTCCAATCGTTCGGCGACCGTGTCCGTCACTGGATCACGTTCAACGAAGCGGTCATCTTCTGCTCGCTCGGCTACTTGACTGGGGCACACCCGCCCGGCATCGAAGGCGACGTCAAAGGTTACTTCCAAACAACACACCACGTCTTCGTCGCTCACGCTCGTGCCGTCGAGTTGTTCAAACAAAACGGATACGTTGGCGAAATCGGAATCACACACGTGTTCAACCCGGCTTTCAGCATCGATGACGCCGAAGAGAACAAGTTCGCTGAAATGCACGCGAACGCTTACTCGACGCATTGGTTCTATGATCCGATCTTGAAAGGTGAATACCCAGCGTACGTGGTGAAAGGACTCGAGGAGCAAGGCCTTCTCCCTGAAATGACAGATGAAGAACTCGACCTCTTGAAGCGCACGGCTTCGATGAACGACTTCATCGGCCTCAACTACTACAGTCCGCAACGCGTCATGAAAAATGACTCGGCGCTCGTCATGGCCGGTGGCCGCGAGAACTCGACAGGCCGCCCGGGTAACCCTTCATTCGATGGCGTCTATAAGACGGTCATGATGGATGACAAAGTGTACACGAAATGGGCTTGGGAAATCTCACCGGAAGCGTTCCTTGACGGCATGCACATGCTCAAAGATCGTTACGGCGATGTGAAAATCTACATCACAGAGAACGGTCTCGGTGATGTCGACCCGATCGTGGACGGCGAAATCGTCGACGACGCTCGTATCGAATACATCGAAGGCCATATCCGCGCCGTGAAACATGCTGTCGAACAGGGTGTCAACGTCGCAGGTTACTACGCTTGGTCGGCAATCGACCTTCTCAGCTGGCTCAACGGATATAAGAAGCAATATGGCTTCATCTACGTTGACCACGCTAACGGACTTGCTCGTAAGAAGAAAAAATCGTTCTACTGGTACAAAGACATTATCGCTACTCGCGCTGAAAACCTATAAGGAGGTTCCCCATGAGCCGCTTAGAAACCGTATTTGAAAAATTCACGCCAGGGTTCGTTCGTTTCGCGAACGCCAAGCCCGTCCTTGCAATTAAGGACGGGTTCATCCTGACGATGCCGATGACGATCATCGGGTCATTGTTCTTACTCATCCTTGCTCTCCCAATTCCAGGTTGGGCTGACTTCATGTCAGGATTGTTCGGAGCCGATTGGACGCTTCCACTCACGCAAGTCGTCGGTGCGACGTTCGACATTCTCGCTTTAATCGGTGTATTCGGAATCGCTTACTCGTATGTTAAAAACGAAAAAATCGAAGGTGTACCAGCTGGTATCCTCGGGATTATCTCGTTCTTGATTATCACGCAAGCGTCTGTCCTCTCTGAAGGCGGAGAAACAGTCGGCGGAGTCATCCCGAAAGTATGGACAGGTGGACAAGGTGTCCTCGCTGCCATCGTCGTCGGATTGGTCGTTGGATTCATTTATTCGCAGTTCATCAAACGCGGCATCAGCATCAAAATGCCTGACGGTGTTCCACCAGGCGTATCGAACTCATTCTCAGCACTCGTTCCTGGTCTTGCGATTATCACACTTGCGGTCGCGACATTCGCGATTTTCCAAGCGGTTGCAGATCGTACGTTCACAGAAGTCGTCTATGACGTGCTTCAAGCACCACTTCAAAACTTGACAGACACACTTGCTGGAGCCGTTATCATCATGGTGCTCATGTCAGTCATGTGGTGGTGTGGAATTCACGGTGCTGCCATCCTCATGGGGATTATGGGACCACTTCTTACAGCTAACGCGCTTCAAAACCAAGCACTCATCGATGCGGGTGAAACACTCGTTGCCGGTGAGAACGCGAAAATCGTTACAATCCAGTTCCTCGACGTCTTCACGAAGCTCGGTGGATCAGGAATCACAATCGGTTTCATCATCGCGACACTCATCGTCGCCCGTTCGGCTCACTTGAAGCAACTCGGTAAGCTCTCGCTTGCACCAAGTCTCTTCAACATCAACGAGCCGGTCATCTTCGGGATGCCGATCGTGTTCAACCCGATCATGTTCGTACCGTTCGTTATCGTTCCTGCCATCGCATCGTTCATGGTGTACTTCTCAATCCTTTGGGGCTGGGTCGACCCGTTCAACGCACTTCAAGTGCCATGGACAACACCACCGATCATCTCTGGTTTCTTAATCGGCGGATGGCGTGCAGCGCTCTTGCAGATCGTTACGATCGCAATGGCCGTAGCCGTCTACCTCCCGTTCGTTCGCATGCAAGACCGCGTCTCGTACGGTGAAGAGTTGAAAGCACAAGAAGACGCAGACAAAGCGTCAGCCTAAGCAAATAACGACAGCCCTTCTCAGCGATGAGAAGGGCTGTTATATTTAGGAAAATGAGTATGAGAGTTGGTACATAGATGAAACGAAATTATACGGTCGCGTTCTGCTCCCTCATGAGCGCTTCCTTCCTGGCCGGGATTGCTCTTGAATCAATCATCCCGTTCGTGCTAGGAGTCGTCTTTCTGTTCGCAGCCGGTTATCAGGTAGCTCAACGTCCAGCCTAACGACCTGTCATCGCAGTATGCTATAGTGGTCATGACTTTTAAAGAAGGATGTGAACGTATGAAGGCACTCGTATTTCATCAGTTTGGTGGTCCAGAAGTGTTGTCTTATGCCGATATCGCAACACCGACAATTCAAGCAGATGAGGTGCTCGTCCGCATGAAAGCGGTTGGTTTAAATTTTGCTGACGTGTATCGACGAAAAGGTAACTACCATTTAGTGGGAGAACCACCTTATGTCCTCGGTTACGAAGGGGCGGGAATCATCGAGGCGGTCGGGACCGACATCACCTCGCTTCAAATCGGAGACAGGATTGCGTTTGCCGATGTCCCGCACGCCAATGCAGAATTCGTTGCTGTACCGTCGGAGAAAGCTATCCCTCTCCCCGACTCCATCTCCTTTGAGACGGCTGCCTCCATCATGTTACAAGGGTTGACCGCACATTATCTAGTACACGACAGCTATATGATTCAACCAGGCGATGTCGCAGTCGTCCACGCTGCCGCAGGCGGTGTCGGTCAATTGCTCACGCAAATGATTCAACTTCGTGGCGGTTCCGTCCTCGGACTCACGTCATCCGAGGAAAAGAAAAGAACGATAGAAGCGCTTGGTGCGAAATATGCTTGCCGTTACGATGCAGATTGGGTCACTGAAGTGCACGCAAAGACAGACGGCGCCGGGGCTGACGTCGTCTACGATTCTGTCGGCTCGACATTGCGCGACAGTTTCGAGGCGACGCGCATCGGTGGAACGGTTGTATTTTATGGAATGGCGGGCGGTGACCCCGAGCCGATTGACCCCCGCATGTTGATGGATACGTCCAAGACGTTGACCGGCGGAGATCTTTGGAACGTGCTGACGTCTAGAGAAGAGAGAGTCCGTCGCGCGAATGAATTATTTAGTTGGGTGCAAGACGGCGCCTTACTCGTTCAGGCTCCAACGACGTTCGCGCTGAGCGATGGAGCTTCTGCCCACCGGTTGTTAGAAAGTCGACAAAGCCAAGGAAAGATTTTGCTTTTCCCATGACAAAAGGCCAGCTCCCAACAAGAGCTGGCCTTTTGTTTGTTAGACGTTTCGAATCGGATATGCGTCGGCAATGTCCTGTAACCCTTCTATAAAGCGCGCTACATGGCTTACGGACGTCTCAAACGTGAACGCAAGCTCCTCAGACTCCCCTTCAAGCGGATGTTCGACATACCCCTTCACCGTGACCTCATCTCCATCTCCGTCTCGTCTCGTCTCGTCACCGTCAAGCTGACGAACGGTTCGGTCGGCTCAAACTCGACTTCAGACAAGTCGCCCGCTACGAACGACGCGAACATCGGTATGTAGTGAGCCACGAGCAGACTGTCGAGCATGACGTCATCGAAGGTGATGCGATGGTCCGGCGTATGGAGCCCGACCCAATTACGATGCCAGGCCGCGTCATGGATGTTGTCGGCGTCAGGATAGGCATACGCATAACTCTCGATTGTCACATCACAGGACTCGTCTCGTGACATCAGTTTGGCAATGGGCATCGTTACCCGTCCTTCCTGAGCGAATAACCGTCAATCTCTTGCAGACGCATCCGTTTCTGATCGACGGCCGCATGGACGATGACCGTCACGCCTGGATTGAGCTCCATCATCTTCTTGATTTTCGTCAAGTCGTCCCCTTTGATCTCGACCGGCAAGACGAACTCACCTTCCTTCAAGTGGATGAACTTGATTTTCCCTTTGTCATCATAGCCTGTCACTTCGTACGTCGCATACTCGCGTTTCATTTGAACGGCCCCTTTCATACGTTGTCCTCTTCTATACGTTCCCCGCATGAATCGGTTCCACACAAAAAAAACCACCCCTGTAGCGGCAGGGATGGATTTAGCTTACGCCTCGACGCTATCCGCGTGTTTGGCTTTATGGTCCGCGATGACACCAGCGTACCATTTTGCGCTGTCTTTCCAGACGCGCTCTTGCGTGTCGAAGTCGATGTAGAGAATGCCGAAACGCTTCTCGTAACCGAAGCTCCATTCGAAGTTGTCCATCAAGGACCAAAGATAGTAGCCAGCGATGTTCATGCCTTCATCATTCAAATCAGATACGGCTGTGAGGTGCTTTTGGACGTAGTCGATCCGTTTATCGTCATGGACTTCGCCGTTCTCAAGCACGTCGTCGTATGCGGCGCCGTTCTCGGTGATGATGATTGGAAGGTCAGTGTACTCGTTACGTAAGCGACGGATCAGGTCTTTGAATTCGTTCGGGGCGATATCCCAGCCCATGCCCGTCTTGTCGTAATCGGAGTAAGCAGCAACCGTCATGAAGTCGTTGGCCGCGCTGAACTCGACGAGTCCACGGCTATAGAAATTGATGCCGAAGAAGTCGCACTCGGTCGAGATCGTCTCCATGTCACCTGGTTTGATGAAATCGTACGTGTGAACGTATTTCGCGAACAAGTTCATCATGTCGACCGGATACTGACCTTTGAATACTGGATCGAGGAACCAGCGATTCGAGTATCCGTCCGAGTTGTTTTGGGCGAGACGGTCGTTCACCGAGTCCGTCTTCGCATAGACCGGTGACAAGTTGAGCGTGATGCCGATTGGCGTCGTCGACTTCAACTCTTGTTTCAACAGTTCGACCGCTTTCCCGTGCGAGAGAAGCATATGGTGCACGGCGCGAACCGCTTCGTTCATATCACGATGGCCCGGTGCGTGAACGCCGAGATGGTAGCCGAGGAATCCGGCACACCATGGCTCGTTGTGTGTGATCCACGAGTCGACGATTCCGTCGAGCTCATCGAAACATACTTTGGCGTAGTCGAGGAACCAGTCGACCGAGTCGCGGTTCACCCAGCCGCCTTCTTCGTGCGCCCACATCGGGAGGTCCCAGTGGTAGAGCGTGACGGCCGGCTTGATGCCTTCCTCACGGAGGCGTGTCGCCAGCTTCTTGTAGAACGCCATCCCAGCCGGGTTGAACTCACCCTTCGCCGGGAAGATGCGCGGCCAGGCGATTGAAAAGCGATACGTATCGACACCGAGCTGTTTGATGTGCTGGATGTCTTCTTCGAAGCGGTGGTAGTGGTCGCAGGCGACGTCACCGTTATGCTTCTCGAACACGCGTCCGTCGATGTCGCAGAACATGTCCCAAATCGACGGGGTGCGCCCGTCTTCGTTATGCGCGCCTTCAATTTGATACGACGAAGTCGCGGTCCCGAAGACGAAGTCTTTGTTAAACTGCATAGTCTATTCCTCTTTTCTCTCTAGTTATTCTTTGACCGCACCAGCCGAGATACTGCTGACGATATATTTCGACAAGAACAAGAAGGCGATCATGATTGGCACGACCGAAATGGCGATACCGAGGTAAAGGGCACCGAGGTTCTCGGCGACTTGTGAACCTTTCAAGAAGCCCATGAGTACCGGCAACGTGTACTTCTCTGGTGAGAACAAGAGCACGAGCGGCATCAAGTAGTTGTTCCACGAGCCGATGAACGTGAAGATCGACATCGTCGCGACGGCCGGCATCATCATCGGGAGCGCAATCGTATGGAAGATGCGCAGTTCGCTCGCTCCATCGATGCGCGCCGCTTCAATCATGCTGACGTGCAACGTCGCTTGTGTATACTGGCGGATGAAGAAAACGACGAACGGACTGGCGATTGACGGGATGATGAGCGGGATGAACGAATCGAGAATCCCAAGCGTCTTCGAAATCTCGTAGAACCCGATGAGTCCGAGTTGCCCTGGAACCATCATCATGACGAGCATGAAGATGAACATCACGTTTTTGCCTTTAAAGTTATAGAAGGCGAATCCGAATGCGGTCATCGCTGAGAAGTAACCAGAGAGCAACGTCACGAGCACCGCAACAATCAAACTATTTTTAAAGCCGGTCCAGATGTTGATATAGTCGCTCAAAATCGCATAGTTGTCGACGAGCGCCGATCCCGGGATGAGCGAGAAACCAGACATGATTTCACCGTTCGTCCGAGTCGCGTTGACGAGCATCATCAAGAATGGGATGAAACAGACAATCGTTAAGATAATCAAGCCCGTGTAAATCAAGCCACGGCTGAACCATTTCTTTTTCGGTTTCTTACTGGGCGGTAGCACACGGAGCGGTTTCTCCTCGCGCGGCGGCTGAACTTCGCTGTCGGCGAGCATACGCCGTGATTCTGCATTTTGTTCCATTGCTTATGCTCCCTTCTGCGCAGCGCGTTCTTTACGGAACATACCTTTGAAGACGATCGCCGAGAAGACGAGTGTAATCAAGAACAAGCCGTAAGCGACCGCTGCCGCATAGCCATAGTTGTTATATTTGAATGCTTGGTTGTACAAGTAGAGAACCATCGTGTTCAGTGAGCCATCTGGGGCGCCGATTCCATCCGTCAATAACAGCGGAAGATCGAACAGTTGGAGACCACCGATGAGCGACGTGATCATGATGTACAAAAGAATCGGTTTGAGTAATGGGACCGTGACGTTCGTGAACATCTGCCAACGGTTCGCGCCATCGATATGGGCGGCTTCGAAGAAATCTTGTGAAATTCCCGATACACCGGCCATGACGATGATGAACGAGTGACCGAACCACATCCATGTCAAAATGAGTGAGACGGACAGTTGTGCCGTCACCGGTTGCGATAACCAATTGATCGGGTCAGAGATGATACCAAGTTTCAAGAGCATCATGTTGAGTGATCCATGTTGCCAGTCGAGCAAGATTCCGAACAAGAGCGCGACCGAACTGATTGTAATCAAGTTAGGAAGATAGAAGAATGAGCGGAAGAACGCGAGGCCCTTCAACTTCAAACGTAAATCTGAGAACAAGAGCGCGAGTGCCAGTGCGAGACCGATTTGCAAGACAAAGTTTATTCCCCAAATCTTGATCGTATTGACGAACGCCTCGATGAAGTATGTGTCTGTCAACAGGCGCGCGTAGTTCGCAAAGCCGACGACCTCTTCTCCTTGGCTGCCGGTATAGTTGGTGAAACTGTAGTACAGGGTCAAGAAGACCGGGTAGATACTGAATGTCAAAAAGACGACCCAAAATGGGGCAATAAACGCATAGCCGTAACGGTCTAGTTTTTTCACGTCGTGTTACTCCTTCCATAGCAACCCTTCAGGGGGGAAATCCCCCCACGGGTTAGCTTGCTTCAGTCAACTGTAATGTCTGGGTAAGCGTTCTTCGCTTGTTTTTTGAACTCTTCGATTGCTTCTTCTTTCGACTTCTTACCTTCTACATACTGAAGGACTGAAGCGCCGTAGAGCGTGTCGAGCTGTTGGTCGTATTTCGTGACGATTCCTGGTGTGATTTCATCCGCTTGGTCGAGGAAGAAGTCGTAGTTGTTCTGTCCGCCGAGGAACTCATCGCTGAAGTCGTCTTTGATTTTGTCGGTAACTGGTTTGTAAGCGAGGACGTCGCCTGTCTCTTCAGCCCAGCCAGTCAAGAACTCTTCGTCTTGTGTCATGAGCTTAACGAAATCATATGCAGCTTCTTTGTTCTTCGATCCTTCATAAACGCCGAGCCATGTGCCACCCCAGAAGTACGGGCTTGGACCGTTCGTGACTGCCCAGTCACCGGCTGTGTCTTTCGCGCTGTCTTTCAAGACGCTGTGGAGACCCCATGTTGGGAGGACATAAGAGAAGACTTGTGTCTCTGTCTCTTTGCCGCCTTCTTTAACTTTGATCGGCTTCGACATGCCTTCGAACCAAGATGGTGACCATTCTGGAGCGAGTGCCGTGTATTGTTTCTCACGAAGTTCTTTCGCGTAGTCCATGTAGTTGATTTTGTCTTCTGTCAACACGAGTTCGTTGTTGTCGTTTACCCATGCTTCTGGGTTCGCGCCTTGTGAGAACCAACGGATCGCGCCTTCGTCTGGGAACATTTTGTAGCCTTTTTGCTTCATCTTCTCAGCAACTTCTAAGACGCCGTCCATCGAGCTCATCATGTTTCCGATTTCAGTCGGGTCATCTGTCCCGAGGACTTCTTTCGCTAAGCTACGTTTGTAGTAGACGCCACCTGGTGTCGTTTGCCACGAGAGAGCGCGCACGTTGCCATCTTTGTCTTTCCCGAGGTCGAAGACGTAAGGGATGTAGTCGTCTGAGATTTCATTGACATTGTAAGGCTCGTCTGAAAGGTTTTCCCAGTAGCCTGCGTCAACCCATTGCTTGAGGAACGCGATTTCGCCTGTGAAGACGTCCGGTGCCCCAACGCCGCTTTCAAGTGCCGGCTTAAGTTTTGTCGGATAGTCCGCGATTGGAACGATTGTCAATTCGACTTTGACGCCGTTCTTCTCTTCGTATGTTTTGATTGGCTCTTTGAGTTCATCCGTGAACGACCAAACTTTGAGAACGTCGTCTTTTCCGTTTGACGATTCTGAAGAACCTTCATCGTTTGAGCATGCACCCAAGACGCCGACTGATAGTGCTCCGATAGAGAGTAAGCTAACTAATTTTTTACGCATGTGTGAACCATCCTTTATAAGTAGTTTTGAGAAAGCGTTTGCAAGAAGAGGTAATAATTTGTCGAAAGCGCTTTCGAAAACATCAAAAATAAAATATCGAAAGCGGTTTCGATTTAGGATGAATGATTTTCGAAATCGCTCTCTTCTCTCCATTCCGCTGAAGCGAACAGAGCGACTTCGAAAGATCATCGTGACTTGTTTACTTTTTGACCGGCGCGCATGACGCCCGTTCAATCAAGCGGACTGGGATGACGCGTCGTTCGGTGCGTCGTTCTTTGGCCGTCATCTGTTCAATCAACAGTTCAGCAGCCGCTTCCCCGATTTCGTCTGTATCTTGACGAATCGTTGTCAGCTTCGGTGTGATGTACTTAATCATCTCGATGTCATCGTAACCGATGATGGAAATGTCTTCTGGCACCCGGAGGCCGTGTTCATGAACGGCTTCAATCGCGCCAATGGCCATTTGGTCACCTGCGACGAAGACGGCAGTCGGCGGAGATGGGAGTTGCAGCAGCTTCTCCATCGCTCGCTTACCTTCCTCGACCGAGAAGAACCCGGCGTTGACCAAGTACCCTGGTTGAATCGGTAACTCGAGTGCTTGCATTGCAAGCTCATATCCTTTGACGCGGGCCGCACCGGCATCAATCGACGAATCTCCGGCGATGTGTGCGATGGCACGGTGGCCCAGCCCGTACAAGTACTCGACCGCAAGGCGAGCTCCAGCCGTGTTGTCCGAGTAGACGACGCTGCAATTGGCGCTGTCCATGTCGACGACGACGATCGGGATGTCGCTTTGCATGAGCTCTTGAACTTGCTCATCCATCCGGTCCGAGCAAATGACGACGATGCCGTCGACCGCTCGATGTTTAAAGTGTTCGAGGTAACTCATGTCACGATTGCGGAGGTTCCGTGAGGCGAAAATCAAATCATAGCCATGTTCCTCGGTGGCGTGACGGAAACTTTCAATGATGCCGTTAAAGAATGGATGCTTCATTCCGACTTCATTCGCCTCTGAGAACATGACGCCGATCGCCCACGATTTCTTCGTCGATAACGACTGTGCGTGCGCGTTTGGCAAGTAGTCCATCTCAGCAGCAGCTTGTAATATTTTGGCTCTCGTCTTCTCACTAACGTCCTTGTAGTTGTTTAACGCTTTGGAAACGGTCGTGATGGAAAAGCCTGTTTTTTTCGCTAAATCATAAATCGTACCCATGTCAGTCTCCTCTTCCCGAAAGCGCTTTCGGTAATTTGATTGTAGCGCATGAATTTGTAGGAATCAATTCTTTTTCGTGGAATATTTTGAGATTTATTTTCGTACCGTTTTTCTTCTATATTACTGCATCCAAACACTTTTTGTCGTTAGTGTGTCCGTGTATACAGCCAAACGAGATTCGTAAATTTCTGTACTTCCGTCTCTCCCGTTACACCTTTGAACAGACGTTGGAACGGTTTGAGCAATTGCTCGATGACAATCTTCCGCAACCGGTCTTGATGCAACTCATACGTGATCGCCTCAAACAAATCCGCTTGTTCTTCGGTCATCTTGACGTGTGCATGAATCCGTTCCGCCATCTCAATCAACTCGTCTTTCGTGACGAGGTTTTTATCCGTCGTGCCGCGCATTTGGTCGACCGTAACCGGATTTAAAATATGCTCGTTCGTCTCAACCATGCGGGCCGCCATCAGCTCGACGTACGCGTACAAATTCCGAATCAATTTCTGAATCGAATAGGCCGTGTTCGTGATGCGGAGCGTGAACAGGATATGTTGCAACATCCCATTGAAGAGCACCGTCAACTCGACCGAGTACGGGCGAATCTCCTCACCGATAATCTCGGTCAAACGCATGGCAAGCCACTCAATCTCATAGACTCGGTGCTGCAAGACGAGCTTCTTCAGCTCGGGCTCGTTCGCCGACATGATTGACTCGAACAAGGCGTGAAGGTTCCGCTCTTCATTCAGTTGAATCAGAATCGAAATCTGTTCGATAAAGACGTCCTTGTCACGCTTGTCCCGTCCCATCTGCATCTCGATGCGGCGTTGGCCGGCATCATAGCGCAAATTCTCGAGGATATTGGCGACACAGTCCGTCTTCGAGGCGAAGTAATTGTAGAATGTCCCTTTCGAGATGTTCGCCCGCTCAATGATTTCTTGGACCGACGTCTGTTGGACCCCGTTCTCAATGAAGAGGTTCATGGCGACATCGGCAACTTTTCGTTTCTTATCTTTCATATCGTTTCCTGCTCCGTTCTGTTTCATTTATAGATTCAGTATATCATTTTGAACTGATAGTACAAAATGGTTGATTTATTTATACGACGGGTATAAAATCATCACATCGACACTTACTAGTATATAACTATTCAGAACATAAAGGAGCAATTCGTATGAAACCAGAATTCCAAAAGAAACCGCCGTATCTCATGCTCGCGGTCCTCTTTGCGGGGGCGTTCATCGCCTTCCTGAACAACTCTTTACTTAACGTCGCGCTCCCATCGATCATGGTCGATTTGGAGATTGCCGACTACTCGACCGTGCAATGGCTCGCGACAGGCTTCATGCTCGTGACTGGTGTGCTCGTCCCGGCATCGGCCTACTTGATCACCCGGTTCTCGAACCGAAGCCTCTTCATCACCTCGATGGCGATTTTCGCTATCGGGACGGCCATCGCCGCCTTTTCACCGAACTTCGGTGTCTTACTCACCGGTCGGATGATTCAAGCGGTCGGTGCCTCGACGATGGGTCCACTCCTCATGAACGTCATGCTCGTCAGTTTCCCGCGTGAAAAACGTGGAACGGCGATGGGGATTTTCGGTCTCGTCATGATTTCCGCACCAGCCATCGGACCGACGCTTTCAGGTTATATCGTCGAGTATTACGACTGGCGCGTCTTATTTGAGATGATTCTCCCACTCGCTATCATCGGTCTCGGTCTTGCCATTTGGAAAGCCGAGAACGTCATGGTCCAAAACAAAGAACAATCGCTCGACTATCTGTCACTCGTCTTGTCGACGATTGGATTCGGTGGCGTCTTGTACGGTGTCAGCTCAGCGAGTTCGGATGGCTGGGACAACCCGATCGTCTTGACGACGATGATTGTCGGATTCGTCGCGTTAATCGCCTTCGTCATCCGTCAGCTCAACATGGAGAAACCGCTACTCGACCTTCGGGCGTACAAATACCCAATGTTCGCGCTTGCCTCGATCATCGCGATGGTCAACGCCGTCGCCATGTTCTCTGGGATGATTTTGACACCGGCCTACGTTCAAAGCGTCCGCGGCATCTCGCCGCTCGACTCTGGGCTGATGCTATTGCCGGGTGCCATCATCATGGGAATCATGTCGCCAATCACCGGGAAACTGTTCGATAAGTTTGGACCGAAGTTGCTCTCGATTACAGGTCTCACTATCACCGCAATTTCGACGTATATGCTCGCCCACGTTCAACTCGATTCGACGTACACGTACATCGTGACGACGTATACGCTCCGCATGTTCGGGATGTCGATGGTCATGATGCCGATTATGACTAACGGTCTTAACCAGTTGCCGACGAGCCTCAACCCGCACGGGACGGCCATCAACAACACGGCCCAACAAGTATCCGGTGCAATCGGTACGGCCGTCCTCGTCACCATCATGAACTCGGTGACGCGAACCGAAGCCGAATCGCTCATGACCGGCGTCGACCCAGCGACACTCACCGAGAGTGCCATGGGCGCGTTGACTCAGCAAGCACTCCTCTCAGGGATTCAGTACTCGTTCTATGTCGCACTCGGCATGAACATTTTGGCGCTCGTCCTCGCCTTCTTCGTGAAGCGCGTCGATGTGAAGAACCAAACGTTTGCCGAAGATGCTTCGAATGAAGAACTCAAAAAAGCGAATTAACACAACAAGCCGTCCTGTCCAAACAGGGCGGCTTGTTTTTTCGTTTATCCTTTTGTAAAACTCAAGTCATGCCGACTCGGATGTTCCGGGTCGAGCTGGCGAATCTTGCGTTCGTAATACATCGTCGTCGCCGCTTGGCCCGCAACCGCCCCAAAGAAAATCATCATCCATAAGAATAGATTTGACTGGAATCCGTTCTTAAACAACAAACAGAACCCGATGGCCCCGAACAACGAGACGGCGTTGCGGCCGAGATACGTGCGGCGAATGAACATCTGGACGGACGGTTCGTCTGTCAGTCGTTGCATGAATTGGCTTTCGCGCCACTCCAAATAAATCAACACGACGAGCGCCGCCAAGAAGGCGATTCCATAACCCGTTTGAAATTCGTTCATGACCAATAACGCAAATGACATCCCGACCGCGATGACGACGGATACGTGTAAGGGCATCCATCTTTTTTGATACGATTGAATCGAACGCATCCGTGCTTGTTTCTCCATTCCCATCACCTCGTTTCTATTTACGTAAGCAAATTGATTTAAGTTTCGTGAAAAGTAATGCTCCATAATTTAACTTCATAAATTTGGATGATTCATCCCGCTTAATCAAAATGAAATAATTTAAAACCCTAATATATGGTATTATTTGCATAGTTTATTTACTGATTAGGGAGGAACAAGGATGAAAAACATGTTCGTTTATTCGATCGGAATTGCTTTAATCCTATTTTCGTTGATTATATCGATGCCATCCGTTTCAGCTGCGTCAAAAAAAGAAAATCGTGCTATTATGGGAACATCAGCATTAACACCTCAACAGATGGCGGACTTTGTCAAAAAGAAAAATCCGAAAAACGTCCGGCTTGAAGGTGTGACCGTCGAAGAGCTCGCCAAGTTGTTCGTCGTCATCGGAGCAAAAGAAGGTGTCCGTGGCGATGTCGCGTTCGCGCAGGCGTTGAAGGAGACCGGCTACTTCAGTTACAAAGGGGACGTCCTCCCGAGGCAACACAATTATGCGGGCATCGGAACGGTGGGTAATGGGGTAAAAGGCCATACGTTCCGCTCGCCTTTCCAAGGCGTCACAGCCCATATTCAGCATTTGAAGGCATACGCTTCGAAAGACAAACTGAACATGAAGCTTGTAGACCCTCGCTTCCGTTACGTGAAACGAGGATCCGCACCAACATGGCCCGCCCTACAAGGCAAATGGGCGATGCAGCCGAGAGGCAACTATGGCAACGACATCCTTGCAATCTACAAAGAGATGGAACGGACAAAACTTCGCGTCGCCAAAAAATGAATGACCTACAATGACTTACAGGGGTGAAAGATAGTGACTTGCAACCAAGTACGATTGTTTAGCGGACTCGCACTTCTCGTGACCGGCGTCGCTTTACTACTTAAACGTTAACAAGCATTCGGGGTATTCGCCCCGATGCTTTTTTATTTTACTTATAAATCTCGATTTGGCGGTTGCCTTGAATCAATGCATGGACGAATTTTAAATGGATCACTTGTTGAGGAAATCGTGATTCGAAAAAACATCAAGTTCTGTCAGCATCGCTTCCTCGTTCAATCGGAAAGCTAGCTTCAAAACAAATTCGGTTATCTCCCGATGCATACGCTGTCAGCATGCCTTCGTGCAGAAGCATGATTTGCCGGGCGATTGACAGGCCGAGCCCATCCCCCGGCGTCTCGCCTCGTGATGCGTCCACCCGATACGTCCGGTCAAATAAATGGTCGATGGATGCAAGCGTCCGCGGTGTCGTCTCGTTACACAATTGCCACAAGACATACTCATCTCGTTCGACGAGCGTCAATTCGATCGGTCCATCCGGTGTTGCGTATTTCAATGCGTTCGACATCAAGTTCTGAAAGACGCGAATCAGTTGGTCTTGATCGGCTTCGATGTAGAGATCGGGCTGAACATTGATCGATACACGATACCCTGCTTCTTCAAACAACGGACCCATCTCATGGACGAGTTGCGTCGTCAACAGACTGATGTTCATCCGATGTTTCAAGAGCGTTACTTGAGATGAGTATAAGCGATTCACGTCCATCAACTGATCAAGCAATTGTTCGAGCTGAGCCGTTTTCTCATTCAACACGTTAAAATGATTCTGTTCGACGTCCGTCATGACACGTTCGCTTTCTAGCAATTGCAGATACCCGCGAATACTTGTCAGCGGTGTCCGCAAGTCGTGAGACAGGTTAGAGAACAACTGGTTCCGTTCTTCTTCATAGGCACGTTCTTTATCGAATAATTCTTGCAGTTGCTGTGACATTTGATTCACACTTTGCCCTAGTGAAGCCAGCTCGTCCCGTCCTTCCACCTCGACCGTCCGACCGAGGTCGCCACTAGCGATTTGCTCAATCTCGCTCGATAAGTACGTGATTTTGCGTAACGTTTTGCGCATCATCAACGAGAAGCCAATCACAAAAATGATAATCGTAATGAACGTCACGCTTAAAAACGCCAAATTGGACGTCAAAGGGTCAGGCGTGGTCTCGTTCCGAATGTAATACATACTGATCGAGTAGCCCATGATTAAAAACGCAATCGTCGCAATCAGTGCATTGATCAAGATAATCCCAATCAGCTTGACGAGTAATCGGTCCCACTGTCGCTGTCTCATAACCGGTACCCTACGCCCCAAACCGTCTTGATAAACGATGGTTTCCGAGGCGTATCTTCTATTTTCTCGCGAATTTTCGTGATGTGCACCATCACGGTATTATCGACCTCAAATGCATCCTCGCCCCACACGGCCTCATAAATCTGTTCGACCGTCAGCACTTGATTCGGATGCCTCATGAAATAGGCGAGAATATCAAACTCTTTTGGGGTGAGGCGAATCAGCGTCTCGCCTTTTTGACATTGTCTCGTCTGCACGTCGAGCGTCAATTCTTGAAACATGAGTTTCCCAGACTGGCTCGCTTGATGTGCCCCATAGTCACGATAACGTCGGAGCAACGACTTGACCCGAAGCGTCACCTCGAGCGGATTGAACGGCTTTTTCATATAGTCATCCGCTCCGACAGAAATCCCTTGCATCAAATCCAGGTCACTCGTTTTAGCCGTTAGCATCAAAATTGGCATGAACTGTGTCTTCCGGATTTCGATGCATGTGGAAATGCCGTCCATGACGGGCATCATCCAATCCAAAATGAGTAAATCGATTGGTTCATGCGCGACGATGTCGAGCACCTCTTGGCCGGTTTTCGCAAACCGAAGCAAATACCCTTCATTCTTTAAATAAATCGCGAGCAGCTCGCGAATTGCCTCATCGTCATCAGCAATCAAAATGGTCGGTTGTGACCGCATGATCTTCCTCCTTGCCTGAGTTACGCGTTATCATGGACGTCCTAATCATCGTCTCGATTGAATCTAGCGTAGCATCTTTTTTCCGCTTCTGTTCCATCCTACACGTCAACTTGTCTATTTATCTTAAGGATACCGAGCAGATTGCAACGATTTCTGTGGTACTTCTTAAGATTTCTTAAGATGATGCTAAAAACTCCTTACGTTTGTCGGGGAATACTAGACAAAGGTAAGGAGTGAACGAATATGGATATATTGACGCAATACGTAATGCTCGCCATCGGTATCATGTTTACCCCACTATCAGACGACGTATTGATGATTACCCACCTGACCGTCGCACCTTCTGGTTGGGCGCTCTTCTTCACGACGTGGGTTGTCTTTACGCTCGCGTTCAGCTGGTTTTATCTTGTCGGTCGCGGCCTTCATCGCGTGATCCCGTCTTCCAAGCGCGATTCTCGATATTTGAATCGGGCGAAAGCACTTTATGAAACGTACGGCTCACGGATTGTCCTCATCTCTTATTTCATTCCCGGTTTGCGCCATCCGCTCCACTACGTCGCCGGATTCACATCGCTCAAGTTTCGGACGTATGTGCTCTATAATGCCATCTCGGCCTTTCTTTATACTGGCGCTTGGTTCATCGTGATTCGCTTGGCCGGACAGGTACCAGCATTTCAACAGTTCCAAGATTGGGTGCTCGCTTTATGACTCAATGCCCTCGATATTTCCCGAGTGCTCGCATGTTGAGCAAGTAGAGTACCCCGGCATAGACGACCAAACCGAGCACGTAGACCCAGATGCCAGAGAAGCCGCTGCCGTACACCATGACTTCTTTAATCGCGGTCGCCCCGTAAAAGATCGGCATGATATAGCTCAAATTGCCTAGTCCGTACGGAATCAAGTCGAGCGGGATTAACCCTGAGAAAAACACTTGCGGGATGATCGTGAACGGAATCATCTGGACGACTTGGAGCTCAGAACGGGCGAACACCGAAATTGTTGCGCCGAACAAGACGGCTGTCCCCGCCATTAAAATCATCACCAGAAACACCCAACCGATATTGCCGAGCGAGGTCAGCCCGAGCACGTAAATCGTATACAGAACGATGAAGACGGATTGAACGACCGCGAACACGCCGTAGCCGAGCGTATACCCTAAGATGACCTGTCCACGTTTGATTGGTGTCATCAGGAGCCGTTCGAGCGTGCCACCGCTCCGCTCTTTGACGAGCGCCATCGCCGACAGGATGAAGACGAAGAAGAACGAGAACAGCGACAAGAACACGTAGCCGAACGAATCGAACGTCGATTGGCCTTCTTCCCCATATACATAGTTCATCTCGATATCAGCCGCCGGATTCAATGCCGACAACGCCGCTTGAATCTCTCGTACCGCCTTCGAAGACTTCGTCGAAGGTTCTCGGAGCGTGATGGTCGTCCCTTCCTGAGTCACTTCAAAAATCGCATCGACGTCTTTATTGTCCTCTAAATACCCGAACGGATTGTCGACCGTATCCAACCGGACGTCGAGTGTCTCGGCTTCGAACGCTTCGACGAGTTGCGTTTGTGCGTTCTCATCGAGCACGACGACCGGCACATAATCCGAGTCCCCGAGCAGGAAGTAGACGAGCGTCAAGATGAGGAGCGGCGCAATCAAAATCAAGGCGACACTCCGCTTATCGTTAAGCGTCTGAAAGATGACGCGTTTCGCCAAGTTACGCATGATCCGTCCCTCCTTCTCGACCGGCGATGAGGAACAGTTCCTCGACGCGACCGTTCTCCGTCTGGTCTAACAGATGTGGCACCGTATCATAGGCAATCAAGCGACCATTATAGATGAGCGCGGCCCGGTCACACTCGAGTACTTCATCCATGACGTGCGTCGAGACGATGATGGTCGTCCCGCTCGCCCGAATCGCTTGAAACTGATCCCAAATCTGACGGCGTAAGATTGGGTCAATCCCGACCGTCGGCTCGTCTAAAAACAAGACGTCCGGCTGATGCAGGATGGCGATTGCGAGCGACAACCGTTTTTTCATCCCGCCTGAGAAGTTTCGGACGAGCTTCTTGCGGTCGACTGTCAAATCGACGAGCGTGAGCACGTCGGTGATGCGTTGTTCTAACTGTGTCTTCCCAAGTTTATAAATGGAACCGAAGAACTCGAGGTTCGCCTCGGCCGATAAGTCATCGTACAGCCCGTCGTTTTGCGGCATGAAGCCGATGTTGTGCAACATGCTCATGTTTGGCATGATCGTCTCCCCGATTTGAATCGAACCTTGGTCCGCG
The DNA here is from genome assembly GCF_018616375.1 of Exiguobacterium sp. J17977. Taxonomy (GTDB): domain Bacteria; phylum Bacillota; class Bacilli; order Exiguobacteriales; family Exiguobacteriaceae; genus Exiguobacterium; species Exiguobacterium mexicanum. The sequence continues at coordinate 52,854 of NZ_JAEQBB010000008.1, forward strand.
GCCAACGCACCAATCATCAGTCGAATGAGCGTCGTCTTCCCCGAACCGGACGGGCCCAGCAAGCAACAGATGTCCCCTGAGTTGATGGTGAAGCCGACGTGGTCGATGGCCAATTGGTCACCGAACGATTTGCTGACGCCGTTCAGTTGAATGTCCATAACGATTCTCCTTTTCGATGCCCGATTCATATACACTTGACTAATAGACACCGTGTTGGTTTATATGTTCAGTATAGACCTCGTCCGACAGCCCAACAATCGGCAATATCGGGCATCGTGTCGGTTATCAGACAGTCCGCACTCAAGTGTTGGATAAAGGAGAAAAAAACAGATGGGACATGAAGATTTACGCATCATACGAACGAAACAATTGATCAAGCATGCCTTTTTGGATTTGATTGACGAGCACGGGTTCGAGGCGGTCACGGTGAAAGCCATCACCGAACGGGCGGGTATCAATCGCGGGACGTTTTACAGCCACTATGTGGATAAGTTCGACTTGATGGAGAAACTGATTGAAGTCATCTTTCACGAGGCCGAACAGAAACTGGTCAAACAGATTCCACGCGTCTTCGGTGACCAACGCGGACCCGCCGCTCATGAGTTGCTCGTCCCGTTCATCCGGTTCATCGAGGACAATAAAATCTTGATGAAACCGCTCCTCGGACCGAACGGTGACCCGCAGTTCCAGGCCCGGCTCCGGTCGTACATGCATGCGGCGCTGTTCCAACGTTCCCCGACGGTGTTGTTCGATGCGACGAAAGCGCTCGTGCCGGCCGATTATCTGGTGTCTTACATCTCGTCGGCCCATATGGGGGTCATTTACGAATGGCTGTACAACGACCGTCCCGAAACGGCCGAGGACATCGCCCGCATCATCTATACGATCACGTTCGAAGGACCGCTGACCGCAGGCGGCTTGAAACCATAAAAAGAGACAGGTCATTATCACCTGTCTCTTCGAAGTGGCAACGTGACGGTCACCGTCGTTCCGACGTGTACCTCACTGTTCACCTGAATCTGTCCACCATGCAACGTGACAATCTTTTGAACGATGGCCATGCCGAGCCCCGAGCCACCTTGATGTCTCGAGCTATCGGCCTGGTAAAACCGTTCGTACATGCGACTCACTTGATCCGGTGTCATCCCTTCCCCCTCGTCTTGAATCTCACATACGATTGCTTCGGACGTCTGCGTCAAGTGGACGCGCAACATCCCATCCTCATAGGCATGAGTCATCGCATTTTGAAGCAGGTTCATCCACACTTGTTGCAGTAGACCTGCATCCCCGACCATGTCGACCTCATCCAATTCAACGACCCAATTCAATCGCTTCCGAGTCGATTCGCGCTCGAACGATAGGATACTTTCCCGAATCTGTTCGGTGAGCGAGAAACGGGTCAGGTCCAAACCGACGACCGTGTGATCGAGTTTGGCGAGACGGAGTAAATCGCGAGACAATCGCGACAGCCGCTTCCCTTCCTGCTCGATCATTGTCGCATAATCGATTCGTTTCTCGGTCGAGACGTCCCCCCGTTTCAACATCGTCGCATACCCGAGAATCGAGGCGACAGGCGTTTTGAACTCGTGGGCCATAATCGACGTCAGCTCTTCATTCTTCGATTCATTCGTCGCGAGCGTCTCGGTCATCTGATTGAACTGACTGGCCAATTTGCCAATCTCATCATTCCCACCGTCTTGGACCCGTACCGTCAAATCGCCAGAAGCGACCCGGCTCACGGCTTCCGTGACCCGATCAATCCGACGCGTCATAAGCCGTACCGCGAGTAGGACGAACCCGCTCGAGACGAGCGCCGTCAACAGTAACGTCTGGAGGGATAGATTACGGAAGATAGAGATCGGGTTGTCTTCCGCATTCGGCGTCAACGTTACAATCGTCTCGTCAATCAACAAGACGACTGCGGGCAACCGTTCATCGCGAACCGTTAATGCGTCTCCTCGTTCTAAGCGAGCACGTTCGGAGACGGACCACTCAGCGGCGTCATACCGATCCGTCGCCATGATGAGCGTCTGTTCCGAGAACAGCTCGACGACCTCATCAGCCCCGAGTTCGTAGCGTTCGGATGCCGTCCGCATGCTGTCGGCCCGTTCGACGAGCATCGTCTCGACTTGCGTCGTCAATGAATTGAACTGGAACGTCAGGAAGAGTGCGAGCGTCAACAGAATCGGGATGAGCAACAGCCCGAAGAAGATGATCAGGAAGCGGCCATAGATGGAACTGAGGAACCGCTTCATGACTTCAACTCCAACCGATAACCGAGACCCCAGGCCGTACTGATTTGGAACGCCTCGACATGCTTCAAACGACTGCGTAACCGGTTGATATGCACATCAATCGTCCGAACATCACTCTCCGTCTCATAGCCCCAAATCCGATCGAGCAACTGTTGTCTCGTGAACACTTGGTTCAAGTGCGTCGCCAGATGGTACAACAGCTCGAACTCTTTTTTCGGCACTTCAATCGTCTCGGACGGCGTGACCACGGTGAGCGACCGTTCGTCGAGCACGCAGTCGTTCAATTGAATCTGGTGCTCCCGATAGATGTTGGCCCGCCGGAGCATCGCCTCGATGCGGAGCTCAAGTTCTTCCAAATCGACCGGTTTGACGAGATAATCGTCCGCCCCGGCTCGAAACCCTTTCTTCTTATCCGGTAACGTCTCGAGCGCGGTCAACATTAAAATCGGGAACGTGTATCCGGCATCGCGCAACTGTTCCGTCAATTCACGGCCGTCGAGCCGAGGCATCATGATGTCGGTGACCATCAAATCGATTGGTTCCCGTTCGAGCACGTCTAGCGCCGCTTCTCCGTCGACCGCCAAGTGGACGCGGTAACCCGACGTCGTCAAATATTCATCTAATAGACTCCCGAGCGCCGGGTCGTCTTCGACCAGTAGGATGGTGACCATCGTGAACCCCTGCTTTCCTTATGCGTTTCGTAACGCTTCAATCGGTTGTAAATTCGACGCCTTTCGGGCTGGAATATAACCGAAGACGACGCCGATGAGAATCGAGAATCCGAGCGCGAGCCCGATCGTCGAACTTGCGAGTGTGAACGGCACACCCATGACGAGCGTCAACCCGAACGCGAGCAGTCCGCCCACGACCACACCGACGAATCCGCCGAGCAGCGATAATAGCACCGACTCGAACAAGAATTGTTGGCGAATCTTGCCGGGTGTCGCCCCTAACGCTTTTCGTAAGCCGATTTCGCTCGTCCGCTCCGTCACGGAGACGAGCATCATGTTCATGATGCCAATCCCACCGACGAGGAGTGAAATGGAGGCGATCCCGACGAGTAACATACTGAGCAAGGCGTTGATTTGATCGATCGAGGCAAGCGCGTCCTCAAAGCTCGTGACGGTAAACGTGTCGCGGCCGTTGAAGGCGGTCGTCAGCTGTTGCGTCACCGCTTCGTTCACCGTCTCCGACTGTCCGGTATCGGTGTAAATATCGAATGACGCAATCGTGTTTTGGTGAAACTGTTGGAGTGCGGTCGTCACCGGAATGATGACCGCATCATCGGTCGACATCGAAAATTCAGATGACGGGGCGAGTGTCCCGACGACCGTATAGCGAATGCCACCTATGACAATCGTCTCTCCGAGCGGCGAGGTCGTCGGGAACGATTCTTTGGCGAGCGTGTCTCCAAGCAAGGCAACATGCGTCTGTTGCGAGACGTCGACCGGTGTGAGGCCACGACCGGTCGCGACGGTGGAATCATCGAAATAGGAATTGCTCTTGCCGATTACTGACTGCGTCGACGTCTGGCCCGTCACATAAACGTCCGTCTGTTGGGTCGTCGTTGGTGAAACCGAGCTTACACCGTCGATGGCTTCGAGCCGGTCGAGTTCAGCGACGCTGACGCCGTTCTTGCTCACGTCTTCGATTTGAACGGTCATCCGATCCGCCCCGAACGTCGCCACTTCTTCATTGATGGAATCGGTCACCCCGGAGATGATCGTCATCAAGGCGATGATGGATGCCGTCCCGATGACGATTCCGAGAATCGTCAAGAAGGAACGCATCTTATGACTGATGACCGTCAACCAGGCCATGCGTATATTTTCTCGAATCATCGTACCCGTTCCTCCTTTTCAATCTTCCCGTCCCGCACATGGACGATGCGTGTCGCTTCTCTCGCGATATCGATGTCGTGCGTGATCATAATAATCGTCTTCCCTTCGGCGTGCAGGTCATGGAACAATTTCATGATTTGGCGCCCGTTCGCTTGATCGAGCGCACCGGTCGGTTCATCAGCCAACAGTAATGACGGATTCGTCACCAACGCCCGCGCGATGGCGACCCGTTGTTGTTGCCCGCCGGACAATTGGTTCGGGAAGGCGCCTAACTTGTCACCGAGTCCGACGCGCGTGAGCATTTGCTTCGTCCGCGCTTGGCGGTCTGCTTTCGAGCTCCGTTGGTAAATGAGCGGCAACTCGACGTTCTCGTACGCCGATAGGCGCGGCAACAGATTGAACTGTTGAAAGATGAACCCGATTTGTTTGTTTCGAAACAACGACAGCTCGTTCTCAGACAATCCTGTCACGTCCTTATCGCCGAATCGGTACCGCCCACTCGTATATCCATCCAGGCAACCGAGAATGTTTATGAGCGTCGACTTGCCGGACCCCGACGGCCCAAGGATGGCGACGAACTCCCCTTCTTGAATCTCGAGGTCAATCCCACGTAAGACGGTCTGTTCATTGTCACCCGACCCGTATGTTTTCGTGAGCCTCTCTACTTCGATTAAAGTCATTGGGCACCTCCGATTCGTGGAGGCATCAAGCCGCCGCTCGCCGCTTCATCGAGCAACAAGACGCGGTCTGCGTCCAAACCATCTTTGATTTCGACACGGCTCCCGTCCGTGATGCCAAGTTCGACTTGTCGTTTGACCGGACCGTCGTCTCCTTCGACGTAGACATAGGCATCTTCCTCTTCGAACGTGATGCTGTCGAGCGAGAGCGTATCCACTTCCTCGGCGCGGGCAGCGACGACGGAGCCTTCGAGCGTCATCCCGTTCCGCATGCCGTCCATCTCAGGCAGGTCGACGTCCATCGCATACCGTGCCGATGCGCCCGGTGTCGTCATCGGTTCTGCCTCATCCGCAAGCGATTCGATGGTCGCATCCACCTCAAGGTCAAGGGCGCTCACATAAATCGTCAGCGGATCTCCTTCCTCGACTTTGCCGACATCTCGCTCATCGACGAACAACGTCCCTGTGCTTTCTTCGACGCTCGTCACTTGGCCCGCGAACGTGTACACATTCTCAATCGTCTCGACCGATACGGCTTCCGTCTTATAGTCGACCGACTGTGGCATCAACGCGACGCCTGCCCCTAACGTAATCGCTAATACCCCGATGCCGAGGCCCCATTTCCATTTCTGTTTCATCTGTGTATTCCTCCTTTTGGTGATGCCTTAAGGATAATCAGAAGATGTAAACAAAGTATAAACACGTCAGATGACGTCCTTTTGATCTAGGAATTTCGCGGTGCATTTATACATTCGAGCGCGATATGCGTGTTCATTCATCACAAAGCAGGGAATAAGAGACGTGATGGCAAACTGTTAGAGTAGACATCACGCGTTTCTACTTAACAATAAAAAATACATGGTGGAAGAAGGGCGAAACACATATGCAAAACGTGAACAAATCGGTGATTGTGATTGGCGGCGGGCTCGGCGGGATTTCCGCGGCCATCTCGCTCGCACAAAAAGGATACGACGTCTCCTTATACGAAAAGAACGACCATATCGGCGGTAAAGTGAACCGGCTCGAACAGGACGGCTTCGGCTTTGACCTCGGCCCGTCGATTTTAACGATGCCACAGATTTTTGAGAAGCTGTTCGCAGGCAGCGGCAAGCGGATGGAGGACTACGTGCCGATCAAACGGCTCGATCTCGAGTGGCGCTCGTTCTTCCCGGACGGCACCGTGCTCGATCTCTACCATGATTTGGACGTGATGGAGCGCGCCAACCCGACGTTGTCCCGAAAAGACATGTACGAGTATCGCGAGCTGTTGAAATATGCCGAGAGGATTTACAACACGACGGAGAAGGCGTACTTGAAAGAAGGGTTCGAATCGCCGCGCGAAGCGGTCGCGAAGAACGGTCTGTTCTCGACGTTGTTCGGCTTCGATTTGACGTCGACGATGTACGACGGCATCGCCAAACGGATCAGCAACCCGCATTTACGGACGATGCTGTCGTATTACGTGAAGTATGTTGGGTCGTCCCCGTACAGCGCGCCGGCCGTTCTGAACATGATGATTTACATGCAGCACGCCCAAGGCTGCTGGTACGTCGAAGGCGGGACACATAAACTGGCGGAAGGGCTGACGAAACTCGCGGAAGAGATTGGCGTCCAGCTCCATACCGGTCAAGGCGTCGTCCAGGCGCACACGCTGAACGGCCAACTGACGGCCATCGAGCTCGAGGATGGACGGCTCCGCTCGGCTGACTATTTCGTCTCCAATATGGAAGTCATCCCGTTCTATCAGAAGATGGTCGAGGCGGACGAACCGTTCGTCGATAAGCTCGTCGAGAAATATGAGCCGGCCAGTTCCGGCTTCGTGCTCCATCTCGGTGTGAACAAAGCGTATCCGGCGCTCGGTCACCACAACTTCTTCTTCTCGGAGAACTTGCATGAACAGATGGACAAGATCTTTGAGCAGCACGAACTGCCGGACGACCCGACGATTTACTTGGTGAACGTCAATAAGACCGACCCGACACAGGCACCGCCCGGGCACGAGAACATTAAAATCTTGCCGCACATCCCGTACATCCAAGACAACCCGTTCACACCAGAGGACTACGCCGCATTCGAAGAGCGCGTCCTCGATAAGCTCGAGCGCATGGGCTTGGACGGGTTGCGCGAACATACGGTGACACGCGACGTCTGGACGCCGCATGACATCGAGCGCACGTACGGCTCGGACCGGGGCGCGATTTACGGGACCGTCGCCGATAAAAAACGGAACGGCGGCTTTAAGCACAAGAAGCAGAGCGAGCTGTACGACAACCTCTATTTCGTCGGCGGTACGGTCAATCCCGGCGGCGGCATGCCGATGGTGACATTGAGCGGCCAACAAGTGAGCGACAAGATTGCGAAGCGCGACGGAGTCACGAATCGATGACCGACTCGTTTTGGGAACGACATCGTTTCAAATTCTATACGATTGGCATGGTCATCTGTGGAATCTTGGTGGGCATGTTTTCATGAAAAGAAGCATCTGACGTCGTGTCAGATGCTTCTTTTAGTTGCGTATTCTCGATTTTCCTACAATCAGCTTCAATACAACCAGGATTCCGCCTAACACGACAGCATAGGTCCCAAGCGACCAGAGCATGTCAAACACTCGCATATCCACCTTAATCTACTCACTCCATTTAAAAGTTATTTAGACTCAAGATCTCGTTCACTTCTTCGGTGTACATCGAATCGACTTCAAATACATCGGTTCCTTCCAATCCACGAGTGAAGAGCATCTTGTTATCATCTAGTACCCAGACGTTCACCGTCGCTTCCATCGTCGACTCGGACCGGTTGTTCACCGTGATGACGTAGTCGGGCAAACCTTTGACTGTTGATTCAGACAAAGGACTCGTCTCAATCAACTCAAGAAACCGTCCAATTTCTGCTTCGTCCGTGAGCGTATCGCCAGAATAGACGATGGTGCTTTCATCTGTATACGTCCCGACGACGAGTTCACGACCATTCGCATGACACGCATTCAAAAACAACAACCCGACAATTAGAAAGAAGATTAGTCTTCGTCTCATTCATCTGCACGTCCCTCCGTTTTACTTGAAACGATTATTGGACGCGTCGCGATGAGCCGTCCGCAGTTCGTGATTCGTCACGTGCTCCGAATCAATCAACTCGATTTTCCGATTCACCCACACTGACAAGAAGATGAATGGGATGAACAAGGCAATCAGCATGATTGCAAAGACGACGAGAGACCCTTCAATCGCCCAAGCGATAGCGATGAAGACCCCAAGCAAGATGACGTTCGCGAGCACGATACCGAACTCGAGGCGCACGAACTTTTGATACCGTGCCTCGTCATTGAACGTAAGAAGTAAATTCATCCGATGCCATGCCCGATACAGGCTCGGCAATTGGGTCGCCATGATGATGACGGCGAACGTCGCGAGAGTGATCTCTTGCGTGAAGATGAAGTAAAAGGCGATTCCTAAAATCGCGAACGTGAGCAAGAGCGCCGTCCGGTTTACCTTCCGGTCGTTCTCGACCATTTGTTTCAGTCGTTCATTTTTATTAACCATAGTTAGGTACTCCCATCATGATGACTTTCGTTTTTCGCGCTCGAGTTGCGCCTTACCAAGCTCCGTCGCGGTAACGTGCTCCGGGTCAATCGTTTTCAACTCACGGTCCATGCGAATCCCAAGCGCTAGGAACGTGATCAGACCCACGATAACGACGATGACGAGCGTGAGTAGCGTGATCCATCCGAGCATCGAACTCGCAATCAACAGCAAGAGAAACACGATGTTCCCGACGGCCAAGCCGAACTCGGACCGTACTTTCTGTTGGTAGCGAGTATCGTCGTTGAAGGTGAGCAACAACTTCATCCGATGCCATCCTTTATACAGCACGGGTAGCTGTCCGGCCAAGATGATCGGCAACAGCAAGAGGACGTCTGTCACCCAAAAATAGATGATGAACAGTGCGATGATTCCTATCGTCGGGTACAACATTTGTTTTTGTCGCTTTCGATCGTTCTCCATCATGCGTTCAAGTCTTACGTCATGATCAACCATCCAATCCCCCTAATCAAATCTCGTTACCTTCTTTTACGAAAGGAAACGGCAAATCGTTTCACTCAACTCGAATATCGTTATCGAGAATGTACATCGTCTCTTCGTAGCGTTGTTTACTATAGACATCGTCTTGCCTGTGGAGCGTCTCAAAAAATGCTTCGAACAGTTGTTGATCTAAGGGCTTCCGTCGAATAATGACTTCTTGAATGACGCTTGTCGCCGTCTCTCGCAACGTCTCGTCATCCATCCAGGTCAATAGCTCACGAACGAGCTCGTTCGCCTCAAGTGAATCCAATCCATTGAACCAAATAACCGCACCGTCCAGTTTTTCTTTCGGTTCTTCACTATAAAGCAGGCGTCGTGCATCGTCCAAGAGTGTTTTCCCTTGTTTCATTTCAGTGATTGGTTCTGGGAAAATTTCTGCAAACATTGCCATGTCGACCGTCGTGAGCGCTTCGCTAAATTGACTGAACGAATCGAACAAGACATCAATCTCTTCCGTATCCGTATCGATATAGGCGATCTTAGGCGTCGCGCCTTCACGGTAGTCGAATGCGAGGAAAAAGTGCCCGTCACCGGCGAACGCAATCAATCGTTCATCCTCGACACCCCATTCCGTTAATAAAGTTTTCGATTCGATCAGCCCTTTGTGACGCCCTACCCCAGCAATTGAATCAACGAGGGCGATGTCAGCTTGTCCATTCCAGGTAATCGGTAAGTCGCGATTTTCGACATATCCCCCGTTTTGGATACGAAGCGACTCAAGATAATCGTCCGGCAGCTTCACCCCGAGGCGCCCTTCCACTTCAGTCAATACGTCGTCCGTTAATGCGGGCAACCGATTCGGGTCGTCCGGTATGTCATTCCAAATGATCATTGCTCCCCTGCTTTCTTTAATCGCTATATTTCTTATCCCAACTGCGCTTCAAGCGCTCGCGTTTTGTAAAGCTAATCAAGCTATCCGCGACATGCTCGTGATCGATCCGAAGCAAGCGATAATCAAGCCATGTCTCAACCACTAACATACCTACAATCAACGTTGCCGACAGTCCGCTGAACACGGACAATGCAAAGAATCCGGATACGTGTCCAAACATCAGACCAAGCATACCCCATAACATCGCAATCGCGATGATGCCCTTCGCCTGAATCAATCGTTGGTAGGAGCGATGCTCATTGAATGTCAAAAGTGTACGTGTCTTCTGCCACGTGACAAAACTAAACGGGACAGCAGTCATGATCAAAAAGGAGAAGACTGCAAGTAGCTGCAACGACGCATTGGCGTAAATCCACCATCCCACTCCTACTCCAGCTGCGGCGGCCCATAACAAGTTAAATGCACCTTTTTTCGGGCGCTTCTGTAACTGCTCGATTCGTTCTTCTCGCGTCATCATAATTTGTTCCTCCTTGAAACCAATTCGGACCGTTTACCGTACATAGGAGTAGCATACCAATAATTAGGAGGTATTTCGATGGATATTCTCATTTTAGTCGTCCTGCTCGGTATCGCCGGATTCATCGTAACCCGTTCTTATACCATCTATCCGTCATCGTTCGGCGACCGTTCACCCGTTCAACCACGCGCCTCGCTCACGACAACATGCCCGCATTGCCAAACCGTCGTCAAACGGCAGGAACACGGGCAGACATGTCATATTTGTCGTAAATCCTTTTAACCGACTTGTTTTACTTTCTGATGGGCCGTCTCTTTCTTCCCACTCAATTGGAACAACAACACCCCACCGACAATCAACACGATGCCAAGCGCTGTCTTCCACGTGAACGGGATGGCTTCAAGCCCGAACCAGCCGAGCGTGTCCCACAGGAGCGCGAAGAGGATTTGTGACACCATGACAATCGAGATGGCGTGGCTCGGTCCAAGCTGTTGAACGCCTTGCGTCACACTCATGACGACGCCGACCCCGATGATGCCGCTGAACCAATACCACGTCTCCATCCCGGTGACCGCGAACAGACCCATTCCTTCACTGATCAGTCCGACGACTAGCGATGCCAGGAAACCAAGGGCGAGCACGAGCGTCGTCGTCGCCCACGCCCCGACCTGTTCTTTCACTTTGGCGTTGAACGTGTTCTGCACACAGACGAGCATGCCGCCCATGACCGCGAGCATCATTCCAAGTGCCATAACGTGTCCTCCTCATTCATAAATACTCTCCCCGGCGACAGCAATCAATCCGGTGCGATCAACGATTGCGATCGATCGACGATCCCGTTCAATCAAGCCCTGTTCGACGAAACGCTTGAGCGTTCGGTTGACGTGGCGATAGCTCGTCCCAATCAAATCGGCGATGTCGGTCAACTCATCGACGGTCGACCCGAGCGTCGTCTCTTCCGGTGTCATCGACAACAGATAGCTCGCGAGCCGCACATCGACCGGGTAAAACAAATTGAAACTCATCGACTGCGACTTCATCTCGAACTTCTTCGTGATCCCTTCGAGCAAATAGTGGAGCCACTTCACATCATCCTTGGCATGACGCGCGAGATCATCGAAACGGACGACGAGCATCTCGACCGGCGTGACCGCCTCGACCGTGTTCAAGAACGGCGTGCGGCGGACGTATTCGATGTCTCCAATCAAGTCGAGCGGATATTTGAACGACAAGACGAGCCGCTTCCCGGCCGCTGATGTGTGAGCCACCCGAATCTTTCCACTGACGAGAAAGTGGAGTTGCTCGGCCTTAGCGCCTTGGGTGCAAATCGCCTCCCCCGTCGCGTAACGGACGAGCTTGAGTTGAGGACGTACAGCTGATGGGAGTACCTCATCCAGCCCATACCGCTTCATGTAATGGTTAATCTGTTCCATCGCACGTCATCCTTTCAATACGAGAATCCCAACAATCATCATGACGACCCCGAGCAGTTGCGTCCGGTTCAAGTCACGGCGCAACATCCCGAAACAGCCGCGCCAGTCGATGACGAGCGCGAGGGTAAGCTGGGCAATCAAGAACAACGAAATGGTGAGGGTGACACCGAGCTCATGCACGGCCGTCATATTGCTGAACAAGATGAACGCAGCGAACGCGCCCCCTGACAGATAGAGCGGCTCGACACGGCGCATGTGAACGTACGTCCGGTCGCGAACGAGAAGCATGATCATAAGTGCGACGAGAAAACCCGTCAGTTGCGTCAACGTCGCAGCCTGCCACGTCCCGATACTCGAACTGATGCGAGCGTTAGCGACGCTCTGTAGCGTCAAAAAGAAGCCGCCACTGATGGCGAATAGTACTCCTCGCATGATGTCTCTCCTTCCTTATGACAAACGAATCAGCATGATCCCGATGACCATGACGAGTAAACTGACGAGTTGTATCCCAGTGACTGGGTTCTTGGCGGCCCCGAACCAACCGAAACGGTCGATGAGCAGGCTCCCGCACAGCAAGCCGACAATGACGATGACGACGGCGATGCCGGTCCCGACCATCGGCACAATCAACACGTTCCCACCGATGAACAGCGCCCCGATGATCCCACCGAGCCAAATCCACCACGGCTGACCACGTAACCCGTGCCATTCGACGCTCGGCCGCAAGACGAGCAAGATGAGCAGTAACGTGACCGTCCCGACAACGAACGAAACGAGGGCCCCTTTCAAAGCTGATTCGAGCACCGTGCCCAAATAGCCGTTGATGGCCGTCTGTGTCGCGCTCATCATCCCGGTCCCGATTCCGACGAGGCGCCAGGCGTTCAAATTGCTGGTTCCGGTCTGCGACGAGGCGACCAGTTTGCCGCGACGACGATTAATCCAGTCCGTGAGTGCGACCGTCCCGACGACGCCGAGCAACACGAGCAAAGCCCCGAATACACGCCACGGTGTGAGGACGTTGACGGTTGAATTGAACCAACCGAAGTGGTCAATCAAGAGTCCCATCAAAATCTGTCCGAAGATTGGCATGATGACGGTCTGGACACTACCGAGTCTTGGGAACAACAAGATGTTCCCCGTTAAAAAGATGACCCCTAACAAACCACCCGACCACATCCAAAGCGGTTCTCCTTGGAAAACGGATGATTCAATCCCGAACGACTGCCCGGTGAGCAGTAACGTAAGTGTTAAAAAAGTCGTCCCGATGGCGAACGACAGGAACGACGCGACAAATGGTGACCCGACGATGGTGCGCAGACGTGAGTTCACGCTCGTCTGCATCGGTAACAAAATCCCGATAACGAGTCCAATTACAATGGCTAACATAGTCTCTTCCTCGATTCTCTCTATATACTGTGTACGTGTTAAGCTTACTCCTCGAGCGCTCGAGCATAAAGGACCGATGTCCTGAAATGTGAAAAAAGACGAGTTCCGACTATCAGGAACTCGTCTTTTGATGTGTACGGCGCTCAGTTTTCGCTTCGTCGAACATCCGATTCGTGACGTGATGTTGATCAAATGTCAGAACGATTCGGTTGACCATGTATGGGAACAGCATACCGCCGATCACGCCACCCGACAAGATGGTCACTAGTGTCCAAATGTTAACGACGCCAGTATGATAACAAGCTAGCGCACAGAGAACGATGAGAAATGCGAACCACTGCACGACATAATCCGCATACACCCAGCGCCGATAGCGAGGATCTGGATTAAATGTCAGCAATAGTTTTGTCTTCCTCCATTCGACGCATAGTTGCGGCAAGTACAGCGCGAACACGATCAACGGTAAGTAAATCGATGTCTGATAAGAGATGAACGCGACGACGATGAGGTTGAAGAAGAGGCCCCAATAGCGCCAGTGCCACGTCGCATCGTCGTGTGCGAGCAATAAATCGATCCGTTCTTGTTTCGTCAACATCTTCATAGCAATCCACTCGCCGTTGCCAATTCAGAGCGGACCGGTTGGGCTGCATCTGCGCTTTGGACAGTTTCATTGAAGCGTTTATACAGAAGGGATAGCAGGACGGCAATCCCAATGACGAGAACCCATGTCCACCAAGGGGCCACCAGTTTATAACTCGCCACGCTACCGACGATGAAGACGTACCACCCGCCTAAAATCCGGTAGACGTTTTGCGTCGCCACTCGTGCGCCGTTTTCATCTGATAGACGAGCGAACGCCTCCCCTTCTTTCAGCAAATACACGATTGAACCGCTGGCGAACAAACCCATCAACCCTAAGCCAACCCACCAAATGTGATCCGCGAGCAACATGACAAACAATAGTCCAGGGACAGGGGCGAACAGCATGTCTCGTCGCCGCTTCCTTTGCTCACGATATCGGTTCATTTCGTCAATCCGTTGTTGTTTCGTCATACTGATTCATTCCTTTTCTACTCATTCATTCCGTTGAGGCAACGCTTCAATCCGGGCTTCTCTGTTCAACTAAATACCTACTCAGTCCTTGACGTTACTAAGTTTGATGTCGCGACGGATTGGGTGTTCCGGGTCTTCACGCGTTAATCGATTGTCGAGATTTCGTTGAATACGGTGAATTGCGAGAACGAAGCCGATTACTAAGACAGGTAAAAGCCACGTCACCCCGAGTCGTCCAGTCAAAAGGTACGTGAAAACAATGAGTAGGATCACTACAAAATCGTACACGTATTGCTTCGTGATGATTTGTTTCGCCTCGTTCTTGCTCGTCAAACTCTTCACGAAGCGGCTTTCATAACTAAGCACGGTGCCAATCAATACGAGACTGCTAGCAGCGCCCACGATGTACCAGTCGTTTCTTTGAATCGAAAACACACAAAGCAGCATTACGATCAACAAGAAACTGCGAGCCCAAGCCAACTGTTGATTCTTTTTATACATGACGTTGATGCGTTCTTGTTTGGTCATTCAGTTCCACTCCTTAAAAACTTTCTCGTTTGACGTCTCGACGTGTCGGTTGCTCAGGATCAATCAGCTTTACTTTCTCATCAAGCAGGCGTTCGACAATTACAAGCGCTAACGCCGCAAGGGAGAAGATGAAAAATGGGACCCAACTGATGGTTTCGAGCTTCAAAAGCAACGGGAAAAACAAACAGCCGAAGACAACCATCATATAGTCGAACACATATTGAATGTGGATGACCCGCTTCGCTCGAATGTGGTCTGTGAAACTGCTCATGAATCGACTTTCCCGCATGATCATCACGCCGTACGCTAACAGCGACACGACCATCAAACTTCCGTATACGAGCGATCGTGTCTCGGTTTGTAGAAAGAAGAAGAGCAATACTCCAATCGGAATCGCAAAACCGAGCCTGACGAGAAGCCATCTCCGGTTTGCGGTAACCATTTGCTTCAAACGCTGATATTTATTCATAAGCTACTCCTTTAATTGTGATGGACTCACACTCTAACCTCGTGTCTGTTTTAATCTCACCACGTGAACCTTGTGCGTTGAATCTCGCGACGAGTCGGTTGTTCCGTATCCATCCAGCTCAACTGTTGATCGAGCTTATGCTGCGTAAACAAGATGAACACGCTACCACTGACGAATAGAACAAAGGGAATCAAGCTGGTCAGGATATTGAGTCGCATCATCATCGGAAAAATCACGGCCATCATGATGACGAACAAGTAGTCAAGCCGATATTGAATGCTGACAATTCGTTTTGCTTGTTCAGACTCTGTCAGACCTTTGACAAAGTCACTCTCTCTTATAAACAACCTACCTGCAGCTCCTGTGAAAGCCAAGATTGATCCACCGGCTAAATAGGGATTACCATCTGTTTGTAAAAAATAATAGATAAGAACCCCAGTCGGCAAAGCAAACATGAGCCGTAACAACATCCACTGTCCATTCATCCGTTTCACATTATGTAGTCGTTCTTGTTTACTCATCTCATTCACCTCTTAACTAACTATACGGTTTTCAGTGAAAAAAAGTTCCGTTTTTTTACAATTATTTTCTAGTAGTCTACTCGCTTGACGAACCCGTGACTTCGCTTTATAGTTTAGTTAACTTAACTATATTAAAAGGCAGAAAGACTGAGGTTTTCTTTATGAATTTGCTACAAAATCCACGCTTTGTATTCACGTGGCTATCCGGCATGACGCTCACGCTCGGCTTCTCGATTTTCTTCTTGAGCGTGTCATGGCTCACAATCGATGTGCTGAAGCAACCCGCTCTCCTCGGGATTATTATGACTGCCGTCTCGTTGCCGCGTGTCGTAATGATGGTGTTCGGCGGTGTGTTCGCCGACCGATTCCAAAAGAGTCGGCTCTTATTTTTGACGAACCTCGGGCAAGGTGTCCTTATGGTCGCGGTCGTGGCGCTCCATCTTGCGGACGCGTATTCGGTGTTCGCCTTGATTATGATTTCTATCGTGTTCGGACTACTCGACGGCATGTCTTATCCGGCGTTGTCTTCCTTGATCCCGTCGCTCGTCAAACAAGATGAGCTGCAACGTGCCAACTCACTTTTCCAAGGAACGCTTGAGCTCATGTTCGTGTTCGGACCGTTCCTCGCCGGAGCCTTACTCACATGGGGCGGCTTTGGGCTCAGCTTCGGGACGGCGGCCGTCTTGATTTTCATCGCCGCCATCTTGATTATGCCGCGCTTGATTCGTGACTCGATTCCCCTCGCCCGTGCCATGTCGCTCAGTCATGTCATTTTTGACTTGAAAGAGGGCATCCGTTACGTCTCGAGCACACCGATTTTACGGAGCGGAACGTTGTCGATTGCCATCGTCAACTTGTTCGTCATGGGACCGCTCATCATGAGCATCCCGATTCTCGTCGGTGAACGGGGCGGCAACGCGTTTGATTTAAGTTTGATTGAAGGTGGGCTTGCTGTCGGGACGTTCGCCGCAAGTTTTCTCGTCCTGTTGTTCCGCTCAGTCCATCGTGGACGCTTCGTCTTCCGCGTCCTGTTTTTGACGATTGGCGCCTTCTTCCTCTATACGCAGGCACAGTCGATCGCGCTCCTCGCCTTGGCTGCGGCCGCGAGCGGATTCATGTTGATGCTCGTCTATTTGCCGACGGTCACGCTCATGCAAGAACATAGCGACCACGACAAGATTGGACGCGTCATGAGCATCATGGCGCTCGCCGCATCCGGGCTAGAGCCGATTGCGTTCGCTGTCCTGTCGATTTTGGTCGCCCTGGCCGTACCGATTCAAACGTTGCTCATCTCGTTTGGTATAATCGGATTTATATTAAGTATCGTGTTATACGTGCGGAGTCAGACATTCCGTGACACGCGATGAAAGGAGAACGACGATTGAACGACACACGCAAACAGCAAGTCATCGAGATGTACCGTCAAATCGACGAGCTCGACTTGTTGTTCACCAAATACTTTACCGAGTTGAACGAATTCGAACTCAGTTACCAGCAAGAACAGATGTTACTCCTGTTCAAACGCCAAGACACGTGGACGACGACCGAGATTGCCACGAAGATGAATATCTCGAAGAGTGCGGTCAGCCAAGTGCTTAAAGTGCTCGAACAGCGTGAGTTCGTAAAAAAAGAGAAGAACCCGGACAACTTGCGTGAGAGCTTCATCCGGCTAGGGCCAATCGGTATGGAATATTCGAAACAAATCGATGGCATCGAGGAACGGCTCGCCGAAGAGATGTTTTCCGTGCTCGAAGATGACGAGATGACGATGATCAATCGTTCGCTCGCGCTGATGATCAAGAAGTTCAAATGAAAAATGCGTATCGTCCCTTGCTTGGGATGATACGCATTTTTAGTTAGAGTTGCTCGACGACACGTTCCGCTGCCCGGAGCGCGCCTTCGATATGACCGCCGAACAAGGAGTCCGTCTCCGTCCCGGCGAGTGAGAGCCTTCCTTCCCATACTGGGTCGAGCGCGATCGGCTGATAAACAGGGAAATCGGTTAACGGTTCCCCGTCTTGGACCGTGGCCGTATGCGGGTCGCTCGACCAATCGACGTATAAGACGTCTCGCGGCTGTCTCGCCTCTTCCCCGAATAGTCGCACGAGTTGATCGATGACGCGACGATTCAGTTCGTCTTGGTCGAATACCGAGCGTTCGGTAGCAGACAACCGGAAGAAGCCGAATAACGCCGCAAGTCCACCCGGCTGCGAAGCATCATGGATCTCCTGCAACACGCCGGCCCACCTCATCCCTTGACCGGATCGACCATTGTCTCGCCAAAACGGGCGGTCATACACGGCGAGTACTTTCGCCTGTCCAGCCATCCAGGTCGGAGTGTTTGCCAGCTTCGACTTCGTCGTTTCAGACAGTTCTGGTTGAAAGCTGATACGTGAGACGAGTCGTGGCGGGATGGCTAAGATGACGTGTTCGAACGCTGTTGTCTGTCCGCCTTCGAGCTCGACCAATATCTCGTCTTCCGCCTGTTGAATTGAGGTGACGGTCGACTCGAGTTGAATCGTTCCGGCAGGCAAGGTTGCCGCCAGCGCCGTTGTCAAACTGGCCATGCCCCCGACGAGTCGCATCGACGGGACGGTGTGGCCTGGCGGGAGTGTGTGGCGTTCGATGACACCGAACTGCCGCTCGAGCATCAAGTCCCCGGTTGTGTGTTGAGAGAATGTCGGGAGACCGAGTCGTTCGATAAGTTGCGTGATCGTCGTCTCTGTCTCTGGCCAATACCAGGTCGGGCCGAGGTCGAAACCGTCATGGCTCAACACCCGTCCCCCGATACGGTCACGCGCCTCGAAAACGGTGACGTCATAGCCTTTATCGATGAGGAGCGACGCGGCATATAGACCGCTCACGCCGGCCCCGATAATCGCAATTGATGGATTCATGAAAAAGCTCCTTCTTTGTATGTGGTGTTCCTATTATACTGAAAAAGACGAATATACATAATTTGGGCGCACCGCTTAGGAAAGGGCGTTACGATGTGAATCGATTTTTTTATTATTTCTATTTCCCGTTCATTTGGTTGATGCGCATATTGCATCGGTTCATCAAAACAGAAGTGATGATGACAGTTGCATTATTTGTCATGGTGACCCCAGTGACGGTCATGATATTAGCTGATGTAATTCCACTGCCATTTTACTTGAAAACATTTGTTTCGTACTATGTCCCACTAGGAATGTACACACCATTTCATTATTTTGACTCGGACGTCAGACGAAGGCGGACCAAGCCTGGATACGTTCCGCTCGATGAAACCAAATCGTATTTGAAATCGTAATATCTAAGAGCCACACAAGGAGGAAACCACATGGAGGAAGTATTGTTCTCATTGCTCGAGGGAGTTATGGCACTGCTCCCGTTGCTTATCATCATTTTGTTCATTGTGACAATCGTACGATTCATGAATCGTTATGAGCAACGCGCTAACGCACAAATCGAATTTGAGAAACTAACCGCCTTGCATCAACAAGAACAGATGAATGCGTTAATCGAACGACTGGATCGAATTGAAGAGACGTTAGAGACTCGCCCGTAAATCGAAAGGAGTGTTTGAATGGATTGGACCACGATCATGTTAACTGCCTCATTGATCTTGAACGCCTTCTTGCTCAATATCATTGCGCAACAAGCAAAGGATATGAGTGCATTGAAACGAAAACAACTCCATACCGAACCAATCGTTCAAGATGCTGAGTTTCATGCGTCGATTAAAGAAAAAATCGATACGATTGGCATGATCCCGACCGTTAAATTCTTGCGTGAGACTCATGGCATGTCCCTGCTTGAAGCAAAACGACTAGTCGATCGCATTACAGGTCGATCAACATCATAAAAAGGAGTAGCGCGCTACTCCTTTTTGACTGCCTTCATTTATTTTGACTGCCTTCATTTAGGAAAGGAATCCACTTTCCCGCGCTCATACACTTTATGCGTCACGTGTTCCGGGTCAATCTTCGCAAGTTTTTGATCAATCTTAGATGACATAATCCATCCAATCCCATAGAGGCCCGCTACGACAACACTCAAACCGAACTGTTCGGGGTTTAAGAGCGTTGTCAGCATCAACAGACAATAGAGTGCAACGAGGCCCATCGCCACCCAAAACTCAAGGCGAACTAGTCGCGTATATTCAGGGGACGAGTTGAATCGCAGTAACGTGCTCGTCCGTGCCCAAATCTTAACGAGAAAGATGGAGGGGACCAAAAGTACAAACCATATCAGTTCAGCGAGCTGCCGTTCCTCGCTCATCAATAAAATGAATCCAATGGCCGTGACCAATGAAAACAAAAGCGCCGCCTGTCGGGTCGACCGCTTTCCTGAGTGATAGAGTTGTTCGAACCGTTCACGTTGGGTCATATTCATATTCCTTTCTCACGATTGCATCGTTACTATTCAAATAGACTGTCATACAAAGAAAAGAGGGTATTCATGAATCCTGCACAAACCGAAGTCCTGGTCTATTTCCAACTGCTTGCCGATGATTTCTCAATTGAAGACGTTTCACACCGGCTTGGATTAACCCCTACCGAAACATTTGAACGAGGCGATAAGAGTACCTACTCGTCTCGTCCTCGTGAATATACCTCGTGGTCACTCGGTACGGGCTATCAGCCTTCATTTGATGTGAACGATCAGCTGCAACACATCATTGCGCAACTTCGTGGCAAAGAAACAATTTTAGATGACATTTATAACGCGTACGACGACATCCGAGCGAAATTTACCATTGTAATCGTGATGGAAAACGGTCAAACACCGTCGCTTGTGTTTGATTTGAAGACGATTCAATTCGTCGATCGGATTCGTGCCGAGTTTGACATTGATCTATATGCGAATCCGTATGAAGAGGACCATTCATGACTTAAATCCGAATCACTTCCGCCTTCACTCCACCGCTTTAAACGGAACCGGCGACGACAGATTGATGAGTGACGACGGCTGGCCGTATACCATCGATTCATCGATGAACGTCTCGAGCGACCGCACATTTTCCGTCACCACTTTGACCAAATAGCTGTACTGGCCGGCGAGACGATGGCATTCCATCACGCTAGGTTGTTGCCGGCAAAACTCTCGGAACGCCTCGCACCGTGTCGTGTCATACAAAATGAAGGCCGTCACATGCTTTCCTAACGTTTCAGGATTGATTACAGCACGATACGCTGTGATGACGCCACGTTCTTCAAGTCGCTTCAATCGTTCGTTCGCAGCAGGTGTCGATAAGCCAATCTGCTTCCCGAGCTCCGTGACAGAAATCCGCGCATTCTCCTGCATCAAGCTGACGATATGTCGATCAATTTCGTCCATTTCAGTCCCCACTTTCAAATCGTAAGTTGTATCTCCAAACTTCCGTTCATTTTAAAGAATCACACACCTAACTCCGTTGATATAGTATGTAATCAACTCTTCCTCCCCGCTACACTTAACTTAACGTTAAAGAGGGGGAAACAACCATGAATCAAAACACAGTCGTACCATTATTGATTATCGACGTCCAACAAGCGTTCCACGACCCGAGTTGGGGCAATAGGAACAATCCGATGTGTGAAGACAACATCGCACGACTCATCACCACTTGGGAAGAGGCCAATCAGCCAATCATCTACGTCCAACACGTCTCACAAGTGCCCGAGTCCTTATTTTATTTCAAAAAGGATGGCCATTTGTTCCAAGACTTCATTCGTCCACGCGAACAGGACACGATTCTCACGAAGCAGGTCAACAGCGCCTTCATCGGCACGAATCTGCAAGAGATTCTCGAAGCACATCAAGCTCAATCCATTATCGTCACGGGATTAATCACCAACCACTGTGTCGAGACGACCGCCCGCATGGCCGGGAATTTCGGATTCGGACCGATTGTCGTATCCGATGCGACGGCGACGTTCGACCGTCGTTCATTGAGCGGTTCATTGATTCCGGCGAATGTCATCCATGATGTGTCCCTCGCCAATTTGAACGAGGAGTTCGCGACCATCCAAACGACGGATGAGGTCATCACGATGATTCAGACGAAAGCAGTACAGGCCTAGTAACGGGCTGTACTGCTTTTCCATTTGTCATCTGACGCTCTATTCTTTACTCGTTACTGACACCTGCTTTAAAAACGGATCGACAACGAAGTATAAACCTGCGAGTAGCAATGTAATTGCACCAATGACGTAAAGGAATAGGTGCGATACAAAATCAGCTAACGTCCCACCAAGTAAATAACCAAAAGGTGCTAAAACACCTTGCACCGCATATATAACGGTGAGCGTTCTTCCAAGGTACGATGCTTCAATCTGACGTTGCAACAGTGTTTGAAATTGAATACCCATCATCCCAATTGCAATCCACGAAATAGCAAAAAAGAACAACACTAGTTTTAAATTCGTCGTCAACCAAATAGAAGAAATCAACCAAGTCATTCCTCCAACGCTCGTCGCTCCAATAAATATCAATCGCAATCGGTGTTCTCCTAACCTCATCGATATGGCACTACCAATCAGCGTCCCGATAGAGATAGCTGTTAACCAACTCCCGTACAAAAATTCAGTTGGCGCCAGAATCGGCAACAAACCTAATGAAATTGTGATGAGCAGATTCAGTAATGTGAAGACGAGAATAAAGCGTCGAAGAAATCCGAGATTCCAAAAATATCGAAATCCTTCTTTCAACTCTTGGTAATAACCAGATTGCCGATTCTCTTTATTTGATTCCCAAACAACCTCATCAATCCGCAACGCAAGTCCAATCCCTGCACATAACAGTAAATAGAGAAAAGCATTACTCGTGTATACAAGGCCGACACCGATAAACGTCAAGACAATCCCGGCCAATGCGTTACATACAACATCTAAACTGTGATACGTAAAGGCAAAAAGTGAGTTTACTTTTTGAAGATCCTTTTGCTTCACAAGAACCGGAACAAGTGCGTGCTCGGTCGGATAACTCAACTCGCTCGCTAAAGTCGCAATGAACAATAATGTAATGACTCCGCCGACTGTCAAATGATCAATCATATAAAGCGTCGCCAATAGCATCAATATGGTTGCTTGAACTCCCATCGAAATGAGAAGTAACACCTTTTTAGAATAACGATCAATCAACGGCCCATATAAAAATTGAAAAGCCACCGGTATCATGGCTACAAAGCCAACCAATCCAATCCAAAATGTCGAGTCCGTATTTTCTTTAACAAACCAAATTGAAGCTAAAAAGTAAAAGCTATCTGCAAAATTCGCTACAATTCGAACCACCAATAATACGTATATATTTCGATTCATTATTTCCGCTCCTTTTCCAATGAATTTTCGTAAAGAAATATTCATTGAGAAGAGGCGGTGGGCGAATGAGGGGTTATATGTCGTTTAAGTAATGATACATGTTAGTCTCCTTTCGTTTTTTGTAATCCAGCTAATAAAATACTTATGATTGCGGACTCGGATACTTCACCGCATTTTTCTCGAGCTTCTCTTCAATCGCTTGCGACACATCAATCCCTGCCGCATGGGCGAACGTGAGCGCGTAGATGAGAACATCCGCGAGCTCTTCTTTCATCTCGACATGTTTCGTCTCGAGCGCTTCTTCGCTTGATACCCATTGGAACAACTCCAACAGTTCGCTCGCCTCAAGCGATAACGACAACGCCAAGTCTTTCGGGTTATGGTGGAACGCCCAATCGCGCTCGTCTCGGAATTCGATTACTTTATCCATCAATCGTTGTACTTCGTTCATATCTGTACCTTCTCTCTTTGAATGTGTAATAGCTTGTCTCGTAATGCTTGATTGCTCGCATACAAATAAAGCCCTCGGACGCCTCGCTTCATCAACACATTGATGGAGTTCAATACAATCTGTTCTTTCGCCAACTCGACATCTTTGACGCCGTCAATTCCCGCATACGCACCAGTGTCTTTATAAAGATTCGTGTCGATCACCAAGCAATCCTTCGTCTCATCGTACGTTACTGAAGGACCTAACACGACACCGACGTAGTTCAAGTCAAAGCCTTGAATCGTGTAAATCGATCCGGCCTCGGCAATCGTCTCAGATTTTTCGGCCCACGTCGTCTTACCGCCCGTCGTATTCCACGGCATCTTGTACGACCCGTTCGACCCATAGACGTAATACGTTTCCCCATTTTTTTTATGAAGGTAATCGAACGTCGACACAACTCGACTGAGCCCATGTTTCTTGTCTTGTTCGATAATCATTAGGTGCATCTCTTCCAACGTTTCAAACACGCGTAAATCATAGTCTTTAGAAGCTGGGAATGCTTGTATCTGCTTAGCTTTGAAGGCGTTGATCCAATCGATGACATCCTCATCCGCCTGCATCCGAAACTGATTCGTCAGTTTATATGTTTTCAAACACTTCGCTTTTTCTTTAAACTCATCCAACTTGCTTTGATCCCACCGACTCTTCAGCTTTAACACTTGGTCTTGGTCAAAGATGACAATGACAACCTTGGCGATCTTCATCAATTCTTCGAGATGATTCTCTGCCCGGAAATTGTTGTATGCATCTGACTTCGTCAATAGAAGGTGCGCCTCGTCGACCAAGATGATATCGACTTTCCTATCTTTTAACTTGTTAAGGAGCGGCGTCGGTTTGACGAAGTTGACAGCCTTCAAGTGTTTGACTTGTTTGGCAATCCCTTTATACGTCTTCAGCATTTCCTCATGATTGACGACCAGATAGTTCTCCGTCTGATGCAGATTCGAACCCGCCTCGTTCGTCCGCGCTTGAATCGTATTGAAGATAGAACTGAGCACGACACTCTTGCCGACACCGGCCTCTCCTTCAATGACATACAAGTCTCCATATGTATCTTCGGGCTTGGACTTCGCAATCCTTGTCTCACAGAACTCAAGCACACGCTCTTTTAAATCCATCTGTTCAACGGATAGTTCTTTGAACGGCGACAATTTGAAGATGTCTTTGTTCTCGATGGCGTGCAGGTCGTTTTCGACGAGCCCATTCTTATGTAGCACACCCCATAACTCAGGAAACAGCTCATTGTCGTAGAACGATTTATTGTAATAGTTGTGTGTGAAGTCGCTTGCCGTCTTGCTTTTGTTTTGTAAGGTGTACTTCTCGTCCCCTAAAAAGTAGTTAATCAATTTCGTCTCAAGATGGAACGTCGCCGACCGATTGAACGTCTCATGCTTTACGAGATTGATTTGGTCCACATTCTTCCGGTCTGCTTGTTTCAGCTTCAGATGTTGTTTCATGCGCTTTTGAAAGTGTACCGTTTCCCCGATATATGCTTCCTTCTCTCCGTTCAAAATATAAATCACCGGATAGTTCAAGTAATCAGCTGCCCGATCAATCTCATCTATACTCGTTTTATCAAAATCTAACGGAATGACCTCAATCATCTTCACCGACACACCCTTATCTAATTTCAAATTATCTCCAGTTTAGCATAGCCTTATTCCAATTCGTTACTCAAGTCTTCTATGAATCAATGGTATAATCCCACTAAAAAGGGAGGGATTCGGTGCTTACGTTCAACAACGTCTCTGTTCGCCAACAAGACACGCTCATCCTTGAACATATCTCGTTCACCATCAATCCGGGTGAAGTCGCAGCCATCCACTGCGGTGTCACTTCCCGGGAAATATTGTTCGCATTATTGACGGACTCGCACGCGAACTACTCCGGGACCATCGATACACAAAATTACACGCTTTCGGTCTTCTCCATCCGTGACGGCTTATATGACCGCTTGACGGTAGAGGAATATTTGCGTTTCACGCATACGCTCTACGAATCGACGGAATCGCTGGATACAGTCCTGCAAACCGTTCAACTCACCCCATATCGGAACAAACGATTGAACCGACTCAGCTTGTCGCTCGTCCGGCGCGTCCAATACGCAGCGCTGTTGCTACATAATCGCGACATCTACGTCCTCGAAGAACCGGATCAAAACGTCGATCAAGAGACACGGCACTTGTTCGCGACCGTCTTGATGCAACTGAAGCAACAACAAAAAGCTATCCTGCTTCTGACGAGCAATATGGAGAGCGCCCTGTTCGTCACGTCGACCGTCTATCGCATCGACCACCGACACTTGCGCCTACTCGATGTGGAGCCCGATGAACCGGAGGCGAACGAAGACGTCACGCCAGAGGTGATGCACGTCCGCTTCGAGAAGATTCCGACGAAAGTGAACGAGAAAATCGTCTTGCTCGATCCGCCGGAAATCGACTACATCGAAAGCCAGGACGGACAATCCGTGTTGCACAGTCAGTCTGAACAATTCCCGAGCGTCTTCACGATGAACGAGCTCGAGACGCGTCTGACGCCGTACGGCTTTTTCCGCTGTCATCGATCGTACATCGTCAACCTTCAACGGGTGCGCGAAGTCATCACGTACACGAAGAACAGTTTCAGCCTCGTGCTCGATGATTCGGCGAAGACAACCATTCCACTCTCGAAGACAAAAATGGCCGAATTGAAGACGATGATTGGGCTAAAATAAGCTCCATTCACCGCCCGATTCGCTCCACTCAGTCCTCAAGAAGCGCCATTTATGGCCATTCTAATGCACCCGCCTCTTCCTCTCGATATGATGTAACCAGGAAATACGACATCAACAAGGAGGAACGAGAATGGACTCAATCATTCAAGTGAACGGATTAAAAAAGCTATTCGGCAATGAAGAGGCGTTACGCGACGTGACGTTTTCTGTCGGCAAGGGAGAAGTGTTCGGCTTCCTCGGACCAAGTGGATCTGGGAAGACGACGACCATCAAAATCTTGACGTCCCAACTCGCGCAGACGTCAGGAGACGCCACCGTGTTCGGTGTCCCAGTCTCAGAGTTGAAACAAGAACAGTATCGGAAACGGATTGGTGTGTTGACCGATAACAGCGGCCTATACACGCGCCTCTCCATCGAAGAGAACTTACAACTTTACTGCGACCTATACGACGAACCACGCACACGCATCGATGATGTGCTCCAGACGGTAAACTTGGCCGCGGAACGCAAAAAACGCATCTCCGCTTTATCACGCGGGATGCTGCAACGGGTGACACTGGCCCGGGCGTTATTACATGAACCGGAACTGTTGTTTTTAGATGAGCCGACATCCGCACTCGATCCGGTCAATTCGCGCCACATCTATAAAGGCATCGAACGGTTGAAGGCAAAAGGGACGACCATCTTCTTGACGACTCACGACATGAATGAGGCCGAGGAATTGTGCGACCGCGTCGCCTTCTTACATCAAGGAGAGATTCAATTGCTCGACGCTCCGAAACGATTGCGCCGGAAATATGCGAATGGCTCGATGCGCGTCGAACTGCACGACGGGGAAACGGTTGAATTGAAGCAAGGAAAAGATGGGGCGGACTGGCTTCATGAGCAGATGCGTGATCAAAACATCGCGGCCATTCATTCGAACGAACCGACGCTCGGGGATGTCTTTATCGAAGTAACGGGGAGGAAATTATCATGACATTTTCAATGAAACGGGCACTCGCCATTTTCCAGAAAGACTATAAAGACTTGTCGCGGAACTTATTCGTCTCCTCGACGCTAATCATGCCGCTGTTCTTCGCCGTCTTCTATTCACAGCTCGGCGGAGGAGGCATCGACGTGACTTACTTTGTCATCAATATCACGTTCAGCCTCGTTGCGACGTTCGTCCAGTGTGCCTTAATCGCCGAAGAGAAAGAGAAGAACACACTCCGTGGGCTGATGTTATCGCCGGCGAGCACGCTCGACATCCTGCTCGGAAAGAGTGCACTCACGTTCGTGACGACGCTCATCATCATCGCGGCGTGTGCCTTTATCATGGGATACAGTCCTGCGAACCTACTCGTCATCTCACTCGCATTAATCGTCTCGACGTTCTTTTATATCGGGATTGGGACGATTCTCGGATTGATGACGAAGACGGTCATGGAAGCTTCGCTCATCGTCATGCCGGCGTTTTTCTTCTTCTCGTTCTCACCGATGTTGTTGGTATACGAGGACCGTTTCTCTATCATCGGTTTACTCGAGTATTTGCCGAACATCGTCTTGATCGACCTCGCGCATCAAATCGAGGCCGGTGCTGGACTCGGCTCTACATGGGTGGAACTTTTGATTCTGTCCGCCTGGGCGCTCGTCGTGTTCGTCGGAAGTATTGTGATGTATAACCGAAAACAAACGGATTGATTGAAACCGGGTGTCGCTTTGACTTTAAAGGCGGCACCCTTTTTTCCATTACTCGATCAAGCGTCCATCATCATTCCATTGCCCGTACATCTCATTGGCTTTCGTTTTCTCAATCAGTTTATCGAGTCGTCTCAAATACGTCTCTCGGTCTTCGCGGACACTTTGAATCGTATCAATCCGAATGCGACGATATAATTCAGGAAAGTCCATGAACTGTTTGAATACTTGCGCGTCTTCCTGCAGGCGCATCATGACTTCTTGATCAATCACAAACGACTCACTGCTCATGTCGGGCAGAACACGTAATCCACGGTCATCCATCAAATCAAGTCGCTGTAATCGACGAACGCGTTCTTTATTCAGTTCGGTCCAGTTGCTCCGTTTTCGTCTCGGTGAGAAGCGCTGTGCCAATTCTCCGTCAGCCGTCTTTTTCGCAATCCCATCAATCCATCCAAAGCATAACGCTTCTTCGACGGCATCTAAGTAGAGTAATCCGTCCTCTCTATTTTTCCGACTCAGAATCACCCAACAAAACGACTGTTCATCTGAATTCCTCTCTAGCCATTTCCGAAACTCGTCTCGGTGCTCAAATCGTAGAACTTGCTCAATTTCCATACACATACCTCCTTTCTATTTTTTATCGAAACAATCAATTAAACTTTTCTTTATTATCCTTTAAACTAAGCATTTATATATAGTGTAAATAAAAAACGCCAAACCCTTATTAAAGGTTTGACGTTTTAAGAGCGTATGACTTACATCATGCCGCCCATTCCACCCATGCCGCCCATGTCAGGCATGCCGCCGCCAGCGCCTGCTGGTTCTGGTTTGTCTGCGATGACCGCTTCCGTTGTGAGGAACATGGCTGAGACAGATGCTGCGTTTTGAAGCGCTGAGCGCGTCACTTTCGCCGGGTCGACGATTCCGTGTGCAATCATGTCGACATACTCGCCAGTTGCGGCGTTGTAGCCGATGCCGACCGACTCGTTCTTGAGTTTCTCGACGATGACCGAGCCTTCTTCGCCTGCGTTTTCCGCGATTTGACGGACCGGTGCTTCGAGGGCACGGAGGACGAGTTTGACACCTGTCGCTTCATCCGCTGTCACTTCTGCAAGTAACGCACGAACGGCTGGGATGACGTTGATGAAGGCTGTACCCCCACCTGCGACAATCCCTTCTTCGACGGCTGCGCGTGTCGCGTTGAGCGCGTCTTCGATACGGAGCTTACGTTCTTTAAGCTCTGTCTCTGTCGCTGCGCCAACTTTGACGACGGCTACGCCGCCAGCGAGTTTCGCGAGACGCTCTTGGAGTTTCTCACGATCGAAGTCAGATGACGTCTCTTCGATTTGGTTGCGAATCGTTTGAACGCGTGCTTTAATCGTTGCTTCGTCTCCAGCACCTTCAACGATTGTTGTCGTGTCTTTCGTGACGACGACTTTCGATGCGCGTCCGAGCTGTTGAAGCGTTGCCGACTTGAGCTCGAGGCCGAGGTCTTCGGTGATGACTTGGCCGCCTGTGAGCGTCGCGAGGTCTTCGAGCATCGCTTTACGACGATCGCCGAATCCTGGTGCCTTGACTGCGACCGCATTGAACGTACCACGAAGCTTGTTCAAGACGAGTGTCGCGAGCGCATCGCCTTCGATGTCTTCTGCGACGATGAGGATTGGTTTCCCTTGTTGCACGACTTGCTCGAGCACTGGGATGATCTCTTGGATGTTCGAGATTTTCTTATCTGTGATCAAGATGAACGGGTTGTCGAGCACCGCTTCCATCTTGTCTGAGTCTGAGATCATGTATGGTGACAAGTAACCACGGTCGAACTGCATGCCTTCGACGACGTCTAGTTCTGTCGTGAAACCGCGTGATTCTTCAATCGTGATGACGCCGTCGTTGCCGACGCGCTCCATCGCTTCTGCGATCAACTCGCCGACTTCTTCGTCCGCTGCCGAGATGGCCGCGACTTGGGCGATCGCTTCTTTCGACTCGATCGGTTTCGAGATGAGCTTGAGCTCTTCGAGTGAACGACGAACCGCTTTGTCGATTCCTTTACGGAGGATCATCGGGTTCGCGCCCGCTGTCACGTTTTTGAGACCTTCACGAATCATCGCTTGAGCGAGGACTGTCGCCGTTGTCGTACCGTCCCCTGCGACTTCGTTCGTCTTCGAGGCGACTTCAGCAACGAGCTTCGCGCCCATGTTTTCGAAGTGGTCTTCGAGTTCGATTTCTTTCGCGATCGTCACACCGTCATTTGTGATGAGCGGTGAGCCGAATTTCTTCTCGAGGACGACGTTGCGTCCTTTCGGTCCGATTGTGACTTTTACCGCGTCAGCGAGTGCGTCGACACCGCGAAGCATCGCGTGACGTGCGTCTTCTGAGAATTTGATTTCTTTTGCCATTGTTCATTTCCCCCTAGAAAAGTTTTTGAAGAATGGTGAGTCTTAGCCTACGATTGCGAGAATGTCGCTCTCTCGAACGATTAAGTATTCTTTGCCTTCATGCTTCACTTCGGTACCCGCGTACTTCGAGTAGATGACCAAATCATTTTCTTTGACGTCGAGCGCGATCCGCTCACCTTGGTCCGTGACGCGGCCTGTACCGACTGCGAGGACGCGTCCTTGTTGCGGCTTCTCTTTCGCCGTGTCAGGAAGCACGATGCCTCCGATCGTCTTTTCTTCTTTCTCCACGACTTCGATGATGACGCGATCGCCTAGTGGTTTTAACATAGAAAAAACCTCCTCCGAATATGAATGATGTATCGTTGAATCGTAAGTTTTAGCACTCGTCAAAAAGGAGTGCTAACATTGATTAGTGTAGTATGAGACGCCTGAAAATGCAAGCGGGAACATCGAAAAAATGCTCCCACTCGCGGTCAAGAGACCTTATTTGATACAATGGTTAAAAGGAACGTTGACTCTTAGGAATAAGGACGTGTTCAATTGGCTACACTAAACTCAAACCAATCGATAAATACCCGTTTTTCGATGGCGCCTAACATTCGGCTCCGGCATATCATCCCGATTCTGCTGTATGCGTTTGTTCAATTCTTTCCAGTATTGATTAGCGGAGTGCGTCCAGAATGGATCACACCGACCGCAACCGGGCTTTGGTTCGCCATCGGGTTCAGCTTGACGATCATCATCTCCGTCTTCTTGCTCTGGCCCGACTTGAAGCTATATAAGCAGCAAGGCATCCAATCAAATTTGAACGACACGGTCAAATGGATCGGGCTCGGGATTCTCATGCAATACGGGCTCGTCATCGTCGCCAACTTGATTGAGACAGCGATCTCAGGTGACGTCATGGGGTCACAGAACACCGAGCAAATCGCGGATATCGTCCGTCTCGTCCCAGTCATGACGCTCTCGGTCGTCTTGCTCGGACCGATCATGGAAGAGATTCTGTTCCGTCATATCTTATTCGGTAACTTGAGCGCCCGCTTCGGGTTCTGGATCGCGTTCGCGGTCAGCTCGCTCTTATTCGCGCTCATCCACGGGGACAACAAGATTCTCGTTTACGTGGCGATGAGCTTCGCCTTCACGGTCGCTTATGCCAAGACGCGTCGTTTGATCGTGCCGATCGCGATTCACGCGTTTAACAACGCGCTCGTCATGGTCGTATTATTCTTAATGTAGAAATGAGGTGGCATTGATGCCGCGACACTTAAAAGTTATGTTTTTGTTCAGTCTCTCATTCGGGATTCTGTTCACTGTCCTCGCCTACTACTCGGTGCAAGAGTACGGCTTCAGCTTCTGGACGTACTTCATCATCGCCGTAGCCGCGTATGACTTCTTCAAGGTATATCAGATTTTAACGCTCGCCCGAAAAGCGAAAAAAGAAAAGACCGATAAATCGGCATAACGAAAAGACCAAGCTGAGCGCTTGGTCTTTTTTAGTGTCGAATCACGTTGGACGCATCGTTCAGTTCGATGTGATCAGCACCCCGAATCAATAGACCGCGAAGCGTCAACAGACTGCCGAGCACGATATGAATCGTCTCGAGCAACGGCACGCGCGGCTCATCGAAGAAAAACACACCGACGGTAAACAAGATCATTAGTGCGACAAAGACGAATGTCACCAGCTTCGCATTGACCGAGGCCCGAATCGAAGCTGCTTGATCAGGATTCATGGTAGTCAACTTCTGCTCGTAGTAGGAAGACACCGTAAACCCTAGACCTGTCAACGCCGCCCACACATACTCCCCGTTCCACAGCCCTAGCCCGAATAAGGTCGGCCAGACCATCACTAATACGATGTACCATTTTTTACTCATACAACCTCTCCTTACGATGGAATCCATAATTTCGCAAAATCAAAATACCCAAAGATGTCGATACAGACATCCTTTAACTCGACCGGGAACGGGATCGTCCGCTCCTCGTTATAGAGCGGAATAAAATAAGACCCTTCTTTCAACTCCCGCTCGATTTGCTGATGGAGCGGCAACCAGTCCTCGAACGGTAGCTCATCGTATTGACGGACCCGTTCCGTCATCCCGTCAATGTGACGCAACAACTCACGCGGTGGCGAATAGTCGCTCGTCAAAAATTGCTCGAAACCGAGCGAGATATTGCGCTCATAAATCTCGCCATGGACGATCAAATCGACCCGATCGAAATACGTCGTGTCATGAATCGTATCCTTGAAACTGACCGGCACCCATTCATATGAAATCCCGTGCCGCGTCAACATATCGGCGATCCACATCGACACCGTCGACGTGAAGTCCGTCTGTTTGATGCGAATCGGACGGTCGAACGTCACTGCTGGTCCTTCTGGAATTTCATACGTCTCGCTCGCATCCCCGAGGAAGCCACGGTCGTTCGGGATTTTCCGATCGTCGAGTGATCCCACATCTGGACGAATCTCTGCAATCAGACGGTGGATGTAATGTCGCGCCTCATCCCGCTCGAACACCCCGCCCGGCTGACTGTTCAAAAATACGAGATTGAAACCCGATGGCGTCGAGATATAGCCCGTCTCTCCGGAGTCTCGCGACGAGATACGGTATGTCGGGTCGTAGCCGTCTGGCACCTGTAAAAATTCAACGCGGTCGAGCAGCGCCCGGACGCCAAAGTAGTTCTCGAACGCCGCAAGCACCGTTTTCTCAGCATCATGCCGCTCCAGCAGGAACGGCCCCGTCCCAATCGTGTCTTTGGCGATGCTCGTATGAATCATCGAGAGCCGCGGCACGAACGAATTGCGGCGCCGATCGAGCGTCACATCGACCTGATATGGACCGTTTGACGACACGCGTCGGACGTGACGATATGTATGACGATAAGCCGGAGACTGGAAGAGCGCCCGCAAGCTTTTTGTCACGTCTTTACTCGTCATGAGCGAGCCGTCGTGAAACCGGACACTCTTACGAAGGAACAAGATGAGCGTGTCCCCGCGCCATTCGTAGTGATGGGCCAGTTCGCCCGTCACTTGCCCGGATTCATCGATTGTGAACAGGCGGTTGAATACGTTTTGAACGAGGTGGGCGCTATGGATGTCGGCCGCCTCGAGCGGGTGCGTCGTCAGAAAGTTGCGCCGCCGTGGAATGATGAGGGCGTCACTCGATGTCTGGACGTAGCCGAACTTCTTTTCGAGCTGACGCATGAAGCGTCCGGTCTGCGCCGGTGACCAGTCCCATTCGAGCTGGTTCGTCACGGCCTCAATCGACTCGGTCTCCATCCGCTTCAATAACTGTTCGGCCAACTCGCTCTCCACATGACGCAACCAGACGAGCTGACTGACGTTGCCACGTCCGAGCCCGCTCGTATAGGTGAGCCAGCCTTCCTCTTGCCAGCGAAGCAAGTGCCGTCTCGTTTGTTTGGCACTTAAATGGATGGCGTCCGCCATGTCCGCAATCGTGTAATGCCCGTCCCGACATTGCTTCCACAAACTAAATAAGTAGGCATCCATGCCCATTCCCCCTCACCAAAAGTGGACATCATCCCCTCGATTCGTCCATTTTCAAGTTCTGTTGTCTTGTTTATGATACAGGTACAGAATGGAAGGTGACAATATGAAATGGAAAGAAATACCTCGCCCAATTAAAGTTCGACTCATTACATCGTTTTTCAATCGCTCCGTCTCATTCGCCATCATGCCGTTCATGGCGCTCTTGTTCGTCAAAGCGTTCAACGAGTTAATCGCCGGCGTCTTTTTAATCACGCTCGTATGCCTCGGCTATGTCATAGGGTTGTTGGGCGGCTATCTCGCCGACCGCTTCTCCCGCAAACAGTTGCTCGTCCTCACGTCGAGCATAACGGCCGGCATGTTCCTCACGATGACGCTCTGTCTCATGATGGATCAGATGATCGTGTTCATGGTCGCGTATACGATCTTCACGGTGACGAGCAACCTCGGACGTCCTGCCATGAGTGCCATCATCATCGATGCGACGACGCCGGAGAACCGGAAAGCCGTCTATGCCCTCGACTACTGGTTAATCAACTTATCGATTGCAATCGGAACAGCCATCGGCGGTTGGCTCTACGTCAGCAATCAGCTGTTACTGTTTTGGATTTTGACCGTGACGTCGTCGACGCTTCCAATCGCCTATGCGATTTTCCTCGAAGACACGAAGCGGACGTGGACGTCGCAACGACTCACACTCGTCTTCGTCGATATCTTCCAAAGCTATCAAATCGCTTGGCGCGATCGTCCGTTCGTCAAAGTCGTCTTCGGCTCGATGTGCATCCTCGCCGCCGAGTTTTCGATGGGGAGCTACGTCGCCGTCCGGCTCGCCGACTCGTTCGAGCCGATGTCCATCAACGATTGGGCAATCAACGGGGTGCGGATGTTCAGCCTCATCCAAATCGAGAACACGCTGATCGTCGTCGCATTGACGTTCATGATTCAACGTCTCGCTTCTCGATTCTCCAACAAACAGGCGTTGCTCGGCGGGTTGTTGCTGTACATGATCGGCTATGCCGTCATCACGAGCGCGAACTCGATGACGCTCTTGCTCGGGTTCATGCTTCTCGCCACGTTTGGTGAGTTATTGTATTCACCCGTTTTGAACACGGAGAAAGCGAACATGATGCCCGAAGACCAACGCGGCGCCTACTCGGCGTTCGCCGGGACATCGTTCGCCGGTGCCGACTTCATGTCGCGCTCGACAATTCTCATCGGCGCACTCCTCTCTCCGTTCATGATGAGCGTCTATATCGGCTTGGTCGTCTGTGTCGGCTGCTTCTTAGTGTATACAGGCATCTATGTGAAAGAAACGTTGGCCTTGAATCAAAAAGCTTCTTAAGTCAAAACGGTCTCTCACATGTGAGGGACCGTTTGTGTAGGCTCATTTTTGAAAAAGATATCAATCTAAGTTATATTTGATAGGTTAACTATCAAATAAGGAGAGATACGATGAAGAAAGTAGTTCTCGCGCTGGTCGCTTCCCTGTTTCTCGTCGCCTGCTCAAATCAAGGCGACCTGTCTACATACGAAGAGTATAGCGTGCTCGAAGATACGATTGATGTCGCGAAGTATGAACCGAGAATCGAGACGGACAACGACGGCAACCGCGTCATCTTATTCTATGAAGGTGAACGTGTGGCCTATAAGAGCGTCTATGTAAAGGACGAGCGTCACCTGAAAGTCATCAGCACGGACGATGAGGCCCCGCTCTATAACGCTACACTGTAAAACACAGCCCCCTTCGCGCGAAGGGGGCTGTTCTCAATTCTCATAATGAATTTGTTGTTGATGTTGCAGACGATACGTGATCAATCGCTCGCTGTCTAACGGTTCATGGAACAGTGACACAGCCGTGACTTGGTTGTTGCCATACGTCCGGTAATAATAGATACCGTCGTCAACGTTGCAACATGAGGAATAAATCGTATACTCGTACGTCCCGTCCGCCGCCTCGTTCAAGCCCCGCGTTTGTATCACCGTATCCAACAGTTTGAAAAATTGACCGACCCCTGACACCTCGGTCGATTCGCAGACCGAGTTAAATGTAGCGAACGTTGCCCGGACGAAACGTGACGTCGACGATAAATCACCAGGTAAGCCTTGCCCGCCTAATCCGAGACAATAGGCATCGAGATTCAATGTCGGTGCGAACGTATTGGCCGGCAGTTTCGTCGATACGTGCCGATAATCATTCAGATTGAACAGCTGGTACTCGAACGACGGATTGTTCGTCAAGACGCCGACTGGATTGTCGTATACACGCAAACCGTCCGCCATCGGCTCGACGACAATCGAAGTATCTCTGTCGGCGATGATCCAGTGCAGCGGGTGAAGCGGAAGCGCATCGCTGAAGTTGAGATTGATCAGATGAATCGTCGCCAGTCGCTCTTTCGCTTCCTCGACGGTCGCACACTGGCCGAGGATCCACGGGATGAACTCGAACGGGGAGACGTTGTCTCGTCCGTCGACTTCCGGCTTGAACACGGCATTCCCTGGGAAGTTCAACCCAGCCATGCTGAGCCCTTTTTCATTCGTCGCTTCGTAATAGAGCGGGTAGTCTTCCACGACGGTCGCCATCCCGATCATCGCGTAATGGTTAACGTTCTCGCCCATCCGTCTGAAGTGAAACGGATAGTGTCGGGGGGTGATCGTCACTTGCTCGTGATAGGACACGTTCAGGTCTAAGTTTCTGCCGAAGTAGTGGGCGTGCGGAGCGTACGTGATTGCTGTACACATAACAAAACTCCTTCCGTTCCAATGCAGACAATAACAGCACTCTTTGGTCTATTCACGTTATCGTCTGACATCAACCATAATAAAAAACGATGAGGCGTGTGCCACATCGTTCTTCATATTAATTCAGTTCGGTCTCGACCGTTGTGTCCGGCATGAAAAACCAAAGTCCAATCCCTTTTAATCCGAGTACGAACGCAAACCCATAATACATGAGGGCTTCAAGCGAGTAGGTCAACGTATCCATGAAGAACGAGACGAAGAGTCCAATCATCAAGGCAACGACGACACCTCGTAATGTCAGTTCACTTGATTCACGTCCGATGGCACGAAATGCTTCCTCACCAAGTGTCGCCGCGATGTCACGGCGCCAAGCATAAAACAGAGTCGCAGCCAGCGCCAACGTCATATCTGGCACGTTACCACCTAAGACATCCATGATGGTGAGCCCGAGCATAATGAACATCCCGAGTTTAAATGCATCTTCATTTGTATAGCTCACTCGAGATTTCAAGAACTTGTTCATAGGACGATGAACCCCACCGTCAATAGACCATATACGAAACCGAGCACGATCACACTGATGGCAATAGATTTATATTGCGGATACTTATGTAAGACGACCGCTCCGGCGATCACGTGAATAAACGCGACGATGAACGTCACAATCGCAAAACCCATTCGGTTGTTCCTCGCTTCCAAAAAAAATAATAGAAAATCATGGGAATTCATCCGTTTCCCGATACAAAAAACACTGCATTCATTATATCAATTTTTGGAAAGAAGGCACATCACATCATGAATTATTCACGTACCGATTTATCGAAATTAGACGAGAATACTCCCACTTCTAAACGTGGCGGGCGAAGTCCGAGTGAAGGTTGGCGATGAATCGCCAGCCTCTTTTTTGGGTATAAATACCTAGAGGGGGGTGAACACCATGTTGAAGCATAAAGCGTATAGATTCCGGATATATCCGACAACGGAGCAGGAAATCCTGATCGCCAAGACGATCGGTTGTTCACGCTTCGTCTTCAACCACTTCTTGGCGAAGTGGGAAGAAACCTACAAGGCGACAGGAAAAGGACTGTCCTACGGCTCCTGTTCAAAAGATATACCTGTACTCAAGCAAGAGCTTGATTGGTTGAAGGAAGTCGATAGCACTTCTGTGCAAAATAGCGTCAAACATCTGGCCGAGGCATATGAACACTTCTTCAAGAAACAGAACGAACGGCCACGGTTCAAGTCGAAGCGGAACCCTGTCCAATCCTACACGGCGAACATCCAAGGCAAGTCCCAACTTCCTGAGGTGTCGATTGTCGGCAACAAGCTCAAGCTCCCAAAGTTGAAGTGGGTCCGGTTCGCCAACTCAAGGGTTGTGGAGGGTCGCATCCTCAGCGCGACAATCCGACGGAACGCGACGGGCAAATACTTTGTCTCTCTCTGCGTCGAGCAGGAGATCGACGAACTGCCAAATACCGGCTCAACCGTCGGCGTCGACGTCGGACTGAAGCATTTCGCCGTCCTGTCCGACGGCACGGTGTACCAAAACGACCGCTACTTCCATTCGCTCGAGAAGAGACTGGCGCGCGAGCAGCGCAAGCTCTCTCGTCGTCAGCTCATCGCCCTGAACAAGAACATCAAGCTGTCCGAGGCGAAGAACTACCAGAAGCAGAAACGCAAGGTCGCCCGTATCCATGAGAAGATTTCCAACAAGCGTACCGACTTCCTGCACAAGGTGTCGACCGAGATCGTCAAAAACCACGACGTCATCGGCATCGAGACCTTGCAGGTGAAAGACATGCAGCAGGACCGCAAGTTGAGCAAGTCCATCTCCGATGTCGGTTGGTCGGCGTTCTTCCGTATGCTCGAGTACAAGGCGGACTGGTACGGCAAGACCGTCGTGAAGGTCGGGAAAACGTTCGCCTCGAGCCAACTCTGTTCGAGTTGTGGTCACCGACACAAAGACGTGAAGCATCTCAGTCTGCGTGAGTGGACATGCCCGGGTTGCGGGACCCACCACGACCGCGATGTAAACGCAGGACTGAACTTGAAACGAGAGGCCGAGCACATCCTGGCCTCTTCAACCGTCGGGACGACGGGGTTAGCCTGATCAGGTTCCGGTCATCAGACCGGATGACCCAGGAATCCTCCACCTCCAAACGAAGCGTAGGTGGAGGTAGTTCAACGACAGAGGAAATGCTCCTCGTCAACAGTGAAGTCGAGAAAAAGAAACGCAGTCTCGTCGTCGCGTACTTGC
Source organism: Exiguobacterium sp. J17977 (assembly GCF_018616375.1). Taxonomy (GTDB): domain Bacteria; phylum Bacillota; class Bacilli; order Exiguobacteriales; family Exiguobacteriaceae; genus Exiguobacterium; species Exiguobacterium mexicanum. The sequence goes on from NZ_JAEQBB010000008.1 coordinate 91,520, forward strand.
TTTGGTTCTTCCTCGGCGCGTTAGGCGCACACCGCTTCTATTTCAAGAAAACAGGGACTGGCATCGCCATGCTCTTGATGGTCGTTTTGACGATTGGTTTCGGTGCTATCATCACAGGCATTTGGGCGCTCGTCGACGCGTTCCTCATGCCAGGCTGGCAACAACGCGAAGTCGAAGCAATCGAGCGCGAAACGATTGAATCGTTGAAGACTCGCTCTGAGCGTCAAGCTGCTTTTTAACGACCAAGACGGTCACGCCAATGCGTGACCGTCTTTTCTATTAGAAGCTATTCTCTTTCAAGTAGAACGCGAAGTTCCGGTGCTTCCGTTCTTTCGTCGCGTAATGAATCCATAACCACGCGAGCGACTCGAGCTCTCGCGCCAGTTTCAAGTGACGGAGCGTATGGGCGTCGAAGCCGATCTTCGAGGCGAGGTCTTGGACGGCCCGGACCGACTCTTGCTCATCTCCGGCGATGAACATCATCGACATGTTCGGATTCTCCAAGTTCTCGACGCCGGTCTGATTGAACGCCTTGACGATGCGGACGTGCGGCGCCAGTTCCTGCAGATGCTCGGCTCCCGATTTCCCTTCCGGACGCTCAATCGAATCAAACTCTTTGGCAATCGGATTCGTCACGTCGATGACAATTTTATCATCCAAGTCCCGAAGCGATTGAATCAAATCGATTGCCGCCGCGAATGGCGTCGTCAATAAAAGAATCTGTGCGTTTGACGCCACTTCTTGGAGCGACATCGTCCCCTCGCGCTCCGAGCGCGTCCCGTACAACACTTCATAGCCAACGTCCTCGAACTTGCGCCCGAGCGTCCGTCCGACTTTCCCTGCTCCTAAAATACCAATCTTCATATAGTCCGACTCCCCTTCACAGTTCTTCGTCTGTCCGTGTCACCGTGCCACCCAGTTCAGCCGCGAGTCCATCGAGCACCGAGTGATCGAACTCTTCCCCGATTGCCATCACCCCGGTCTGCCCGGGCTCGATATTGCCGACCGTCCGTTTGAACGTCTCTTGAATGCTCTGGACGTGTTTCAAATCTTTCGTTCCTCCGATGAGTCCTCCCGTGAGCGTACCGAATAGAATTCCGAACGGTCCGCCGAGAATCCCGACGGCCATCCCGATCAAAGCACCCTTCGTCGACTTGTTCGTCGGTGTCAGTTGGACGGCGTCTTCGAACGAGAAGGCCCCGTTGTCCTCACGCTTGATGACGACGAGTTGTTCGAACCCGACGAGCCCTTCGGCGTGATACTTTTTCAACTTGCTGAACGCTTGATACGAGATGGACTCCTCTGGAAACGTGAATGTGACGATATGGTACGGTTGTTTTTCCTTCTTGGCCATATTGGCTCCTCCTTTGACAGGACAAGGTGACACATCAGCTTTCTCTTACCCCTTCCCCGGCTTCAGGCGAAAAAAAACCTAGTCCGAGGACTAGGTCGTGGGTGGCCGTTTCTCATTCAACTCGTAATGCGAATACGGGATGCAGAGCGGCGTGCCGTAGAGCGGGTCTTCTGTCACGACGACTTTCAAACCGAAGACGTCCTGCATGAACGCCTCGTCGACGACATCGTTCGGACTGCCCTGCCGATAGACGTTCCCACCGGCGAGCGCAATGACATGGTCTGCGTAGCGACAGGCAAGATGCAAGTCGTGGAGCACCATGATGATCGTCTTCCCCTCTAATCGGTTCAACCGATACATCAAGTCGAGGATTTCGATTTGATGCGACATGTCGAGGTACGTCGTCGGCTCGTCGAGGAGAATCGTCTCCGACTCTTGGGCCAAGGCGAGCGCGATCCAGACGCGTTGCTTCTGCCCACCTGATAAGTTGCTGACGAGGGTGTCCCGAAGCGAGACCGTGTCCGTGAAGGCGAGCGCCCTCTCGACGGCCCGTTCGTCATCTTCCGAGTAGCGCTTGAAGAACGTCTGATACGGATAACGGCCGAAACGAACGAGCTGTTCGACGGTCAATCCGTCCGGCGCGACGTTCACTTGCGGCATGAACGCCATGAGTCGGGCCGCCTCTTTCGCCCGATATGTCTCAAGCGGCTTATCGCGGAAGGCGACCGTCCCGCATAACGCGTCCCGTTGTCGGGCGAGCGTCGACAAGAGCGTCGACTTGCCGCATCCGTTCGCACCCAATAGCACGGTGATTTTGCCGTGAGGAATCGAGAACGTTAAGTCGTCGAGCACAATATTCTGTTCATAGCCGATGGCGACCTTGTGTAAATCAAATGTATTCATCTCATGCTTCCTTTCATCATCCGGCGAAGTAAATAGAAGAAGTACGGCGCACCGATCACGGCCGTCATGACACCGGTTCGCAGTTCATACGGATAAAAGATTGTTCGGGCGAGCACGTCCGCCAAGACGACAATCGTCGCCCCGACGAGTAACGTTGCCCAAATGTACGGTAACTTCAAACCTTGGCGGGCGATGTGCGGGGCCATCAGTCCGACGAAGCCAATCGCTCCGACGAAAGCGACCCCGATTCCGGCAAGAAGACACGATAAAAGCAAAGTCCCACGCTGTGTCCCGCGGACCGGCACGCCGATGCTCGTCGCGACAGCCTCGCTAATGTGGAGCGGGCGGACGTGACGTTCAATCAAAAAGGCAGCGAGCAAGAACAGAATCGCGAGCGGCACCATAATTTTCAATTGATTCCATGTCGCCGCATAGACGGTGCCGGTGAGCCATTGTTGGATATCGTTCTTCCGATACACATTCGATGCGAGCATCATGAACTGGACAATCCCTTGCGAGAAGATGCTGATCCCGATCCCAATCAACGCGAGTCGGACCGGCGGGACGCCCCGTTTCAATAGATAAAACAAGAATGCACCGACCGTGAGCGCGCCAGCAAATGAGGCAAACGGGATATAGGCGAGCGGGACGGACAGTTGATTCGTCCGCTCATCGGTGAAGACGGTGAAGAACGTCGCCGTCGCCACCCCGGCCCCGCCGACGATGCCAAAAATCTCCGGCGAGGCGAGTTCGTTCTTGATAGTGAGCTGCAACAAGTGTCCACTGACTGCGAGACATGCCCCGGCCGTGATGGCCATCAGGACGCGTGGCATCCGAAACTCGAACACGACGAGCTCGGCGAACGCGTCACCCGAACCGAGGAAGAGCGCCCCGAGCGACCATGGGGTCAAAAACGTGTCGCCGATGGCGAGTCCCAAATAGAAGGCGACGAACAGGCCGGTAAGGAGCGCGACCGCTAGCACGATCTCCCGCTTCCGGAGCGTGAACGAGAACGGACCTTTTCGAAAACTGTATGATTTCATGATTTAAAGACTCCTTGTCTGGCGCTGACGAGATAGATGAAGAAGGCGCCCCCGATGACGGCGAGCACGACGCCGACCGTCACTTCCCGCGGGAACAAGACGAGCCGTCCGAAGATGTCGGCTGATAGGAGCAACACACTCCCGAGAAGCGCACTCCCCGCGAGTCGGGCGAAGAACGCCGTGCCGAACAGATAGCGTGCGAGATGCGGGGCCAACAAACCGACGAAGGCGATTGGTCCTGCGAGCGCGACCCCGAACGCCGACAAGACGACGGCGAGCGTGACGGCGACGAACTTGATGACCCCGACGTTTTGACCGAGCGACCGGGCGACCTGATCACCGAGCGACAGCGTCTCAAGCTCTTTACTGATGAGGAGGACACAAAGGCTCGCGACAACCATCCATGGCAATAACGTCGTGACGAGTTCGAGCGAGCGGCCTGCGACCGATCCCGTCAACCAGAACAACACTTCATCGAGCGCGCCTTCCTCGTACGCAATAATCGACTGCGTGAACGAGCTGAACAGCGCCGCAAGTGACGCCCCGGCCAGTGTCATGTACATGACGTTGCCCCCATTCGCGCTGAGGAGATAGACGATGACACCGGCGATAAAGGCTCCAACGAGCGCGGCCGATGTGAACGAGGCGATGCTACTGAAGCCGAACAGCGTCACGAGAACGATGGCCAGGCTCGCACCCGCATTGACCGCCAAAATGTCCGGTGACGCGAGCGGATTGCGGGTCACGAGTTGGAACAGCAACCCGGCGAGTCCGAGCACGCTACCGACGAGAAGCGCGACGACGGTGCGCGGGATACGGTTATCTTCCAGCGCAATCATCGCTTGTGACGACATATCGCTTCCGAGCGCGAGCACGTCTTGATGGCTGACCGGGATGACCCCGACCCGTAGACTGATATAACTCAAGATAGGTAACGCGATGATCAAGGCGAATAGTTTGATCCATGGTTTCATCATTCACTCACTTCTTTCCTCTCCTACCATAGCAAAATCTCGCTGTCAGAAAAAGGGGTTGACAGTGAGAATCATTATCATTTATAGTCAGGGAGGAAATCTTACAAATCAGAGGAGACTTTATACATATGAAAAAGTTTGTGTTAGCACTACTCACGCTCTGCCTCACGGTCGTCCTCGCTGCTTGCGGCGGGTCGGACGAGACGAGCAACTCGAACGAGTCAGCAGAAACAGAGACGCGGACGGTCGAGCACGCCATGGGCACGGCTGAAGTACCGGTCGAACCAAAACGTGTCGTCGTCTTGACGAACGAAGGGACCGAAGCGCTCATCGCCCTAGGCGTCAAACAAGTCGGTGCCGTCAAGTCATGGAACGGTGACCCGTGGTACCCACACATCGAGTCAGAGATGACAGATGTGACTGAAGTCGGTACGGAGAGCGAGGTCAACCTCGAGGCAATCGCGAAACTTGAGCCGGATCTCATCATCGGGACGAAGCTCCGCCAAGAGAACATCTATGACAAGTTGAACGCCATCGCACCGACGGTCATGTCGGAGACGCTCAAAGGCGACTGGCAAGAAAACTTCACACTCTATGCGAACGCCCTCAACCTTGAAGACAAAGGGAACGACGTCTTGGCTGATTACGAGCAGCACGTCGAAGACACGAAAGCCGAGCTCGGCGACGCCGTGAACAAAGAGCTTTCGGTCGTACGTTTCCTTCCTGGTGCGTCTCGTATCTACTTCACGGACAGCTTCTCAGGCGTCATCTTAGGCGATGTCGGCATCAAACGCCCGGCGTCACAAGACCGTACCGAATTCGCTGAAGAAATCACGATGGAACGCATCCCAGAGATGGACGGCGACCATATCGTCTACTTCACATACGGTGGAGCAGATGGATCGAAGACAGCCGAAGAGTGGCAGTCGAACCAGCTTTGGAAAGACCTCGCCGCCGTCAAGGCAGGCGAAGTGACCGAAGTGAGCGACGACACGTGGAACACATCAGGCGGCGTCTTGTCAGCCAACGAAGTGCTCGACGAACTCGTCACCATCTTGAAATAAGCGAAAGCGCGCCAAATCGGCGCGCTTTTTATTGTCGTCATATGGTAAAATTTTCATATCATAGTTGAGATAGGAGCCACGCTCATGCAACGTCCGCTTCGAAAATCTGCCACGAACCGCTCACTCTCCGGTGTCTGTGGAGGCATCGCCGAGTACTTCGACCTGTCCCCGCTCGGTGTACGTCTACTCTTTTTAATCGTACCGGGGAACGTCCTCATCTACATGATTCTCGCCAACTCGATGAAGGACGCTCCACGCTATCTATAAAAAAACTCGGAAGCCGCGGCTCCCGAGTTTTTTTATGCGTTGACTTTATCTTTCATCGCCGCGAGCGCCCCACTGTTGATGAAGTGCCATGGCTTGTTGTAGTGCGGTTGGAAGAAGAAGTCGACATAGGCGAGTTCTTCGACCGTCATCTCGTTTTGGATGGCGAGCGACAACGTGTTGACCGCTTGCGTCATGTCCGCTTTTGAGAGGACTTGTCCACCGACGACGCGATGCGTGCCGACTTCATAGACGAGTTTGAACTGAACCGGTTCAGCAGTCGGCATGAACTCCGGACGGTACGCATCCTCGATCACGACGCTCTCGACGTCAAGACCGAACATTCCGGCCGCTTCTTCCGTGAGACCTGACGAGGCGATGTTCCAATCGTAGAGGCGAAGACCTGACGTTCCTTGCGTCCCTTGATAACGGACACGCGGTGCAATCAAGTTCTCAGCGACGAGCGTTCCCATGCGGACGGCGTTCGTCGCGAGCGGGATATAGGCATGTGTGCGCGCCGGGTTGTAATAGACGGCACAGCTGTCACCAGCCGCGAAGACGTCCGGGTTGCTCGTGCGCATATATTCGTCGACGATGATGGCGCAGTTTCCGAGCATGTCGACTTGGCCTTGAAGAAGTCCCGTGTTTGGGCGGAAACCGACACAGAGAATGACGAGGTCGGCCTCGAACTCACCTTTATCGGTCACGACGTGCGTGACGTTCCCATCTGTACCACGGAACGCTTCGACCGTCTGGCCGAGCTCGAGGTCGATCCCTCGTGACGTCATGTCCGCTTCGAGTTGATCCGTGAACGATTTGTCGAGGTACTTGTTCAAGATGCGGTCGGCGCTATCGATGAACGTGACGTGTTTGCCGTACACTTCGAACGCTTCGACGAGCTCGACGCCGATGTAACCGGCACCGATGACGGCGATGTTCGTCGCATCTTTCGCACGCTCGATAATGCGCTGGGCGTGGCCATAGTTTTTGCAGAGCTCAATCCCAGTCATCTCGATGCCCGGAAGCGTCGGGACAATCGGCCATGAACCAGTCGTGACAATCAAACGGTCGAACGTGTCATACACGTCTTCCCCTGTCTCGAGGTTTTTCGCATGGACCGTCTTCGCTTCCGTATCGATGTTCAACACGTCATGCTTCATGCGCATCGTTGCACCGAGTTCTTCGAGCTCGGTCGGTGACGAGTAGAACAATTCTTCTGCGCGTTTGACGACACCGCCGACGTGAAGGGCAATCCCACACGAGAGGAAGCTGACGTTGTCATTGCGCTCATAGACCGTGATATCGAGATTGTCGTGCTTGGCGAGTAATCCTTTGACAGCTGCTGTCCCTGCGTGTGTACATCCGATGACTGCGATTTTCATATGGTTGTCTCTCCTTTGAGTGTTAGGCAAGTTAGTGTTTGTGATAAATATCACATTTACTTTCTGAACTTAGTGTACTATTTCACAAGAAGGTTTGACAATCCATTTGCTCACTTTTTCACGTAATTTTGTCTAAAGTTTGAACGGCTCGTGTGACGACAAAAAAACCGCTCCATAACGGAAGCGGTTGGTTCATGAATGTGTCGTGCGTCTTGCTTTAAACCAATGGTAAGTGACGACACTGATATAGGTAAGGAGACCAATCACGTACAGACTAAAGCCAATCAAACTCCACCCCATCCCGTCCCAACCGCGGACGAAGACGAGGCCGATGAGGAACACCACGTACCCCATCACGACCAGCGTCAACGAAAAGACGAGTCTTCGCCTGAACCGCGATTTTAAAAAGTTCAGTCCGGCAATCAGTAACATCGTCGTCATCGCACCGACGATAATGAGCGCGTCCCCGTAGTACTCCCAAGCCATCGCTTCTCCTCCTTTATCCGATATGATGCTGAATATCCTTGTCAGTTCTAGTTTAGCACGTCACTTGTCGCAAAAATAAAAAACGCTTGCATCCTACTTCAACTGGTTGTAAGATTAGTTTAAATTTTCAGACTAATTGTATAGCATGCGCGGATAGGAAGAGATAGTGACCGAGATTGTATAGAGAGCTTCTGATGCTGGAAATGAAGCGAATCTCCCACTTGAAGATGGTCCTGGAGCAGTCGACAGAACGCGGGCAATCGCTCGTCAGTAGAAGCGACCGGTATGAAGGATACCGTTAGCATTCCATGGAGTCTTGCACTCCTTGAGGTGGTTTGATGCGAGTCAGACCATGAACGAAGGTGGTACCACGTGATCAGACATCACGTCCTGAGCAATTAGGGCGTGGTGTCTTTTTTGTGGGCGCATGTCCGGAAGGAGGAGACGAAGATGACAGAAGCATTGGTGTTGCAATCTGATTTTGGTGTGAGTGATGGGGCGGTCAGTGCGATGTACGGCGTAGCCCATAGCATTAATCCTAGCATTCGTATTTTTGATTTGACGCACGACATCCCACCGTTCCACATTTGGGAAGCCTCGTATCGGCTCGTCCAAACCGTACCCTATTGGACGGGACAGACCGTATTCGTGTCGGTCGTCGACCCTGGCGTCGGATCGAACCGAAAGAGCGTCGTCGCACGCACGCATGCCAACCAATATGTCATCACCCCGGATAACGGGACGTTGACACACCTATGCCAAGCCGGATTGATTGCCGAAGTGCGTCAATTGGATGATCACAAACACCGCCTGCCGCACATGGGCGAGTCGTACACGTTCCACGGCCGAGACATCTTCGCGTTTACCGGGGCGCGTCTCTCGAGCCACGCCATCACGTTTGAGGATGTCGGTCCGCTGCTTCCACTTGAGGAGATTGTTCTGCTCGACCGGACACCGGCACAACGCCAAGGCGACCACACCATCGGTATCGTTGAGATTCTCGACATTCGTTTCGGAAATGTATGGACGAACATTCCCGTCTCCCTCGTCCGGGAAGCCGGCATCGACATCGGTAGCCGTGTGACTGTCACGGTCGACCATCGCGGCCGCACCATCTACGAGCAGTCTCTGCTGTTCGGCCGGTCGTTCGCCGATGTCCCAATCGGTTCGGGTGTCGTCTATATCAACTCGCTCGATCAAGTCGCCATCGCCCTCAACCAAGGCTCATTCGCGCATGCATACGAAATCGGCATCGGTAACGACTGGCGAATTTGTCTGAAAACCAAATAAGGAGGAATATTTCATGAACACATTTACAACGAAACAAATCGTGGCGACCGGCGTCGGCGCAGCCGTCTTTATCATCTTAAGCCGATTCGCGGCCATCCCGACCGGTGTACCGAACACATCGATTGAAACGTCTTACGCTTTTCTAGCCTTTATGGCCATCTTATTCGGACCTGTCACGGCTGGCTTGATTGGATTGATTGGACATGCCTTAAAAGACGCAATTCTTTATGGCTCACCTTGGTGGAGCTGGGTCATCGTCTCCGGCTTCGTCGGATTCGGGATTGGACTCGTGGCGCGTCGCATCAATATCGAGGCAGGCGGCCTCACGACGAAAGGCATCTTGCTCTTTAACGCGACGCAGGCCATCGTGCAAGCGATCGGTTGGATTTTAATCGCACCGGTCCTTGATATTTTGATTTATGCGGAGCCGGCGAACAAAGTATTCGTCCAAGGCGCGGTTGCGGCCACGTCGAACATTTTGACGGTCGGAGTGATTGGCACGTTGCTCCTCGTCGCTTATGCCAACACACGTAGTAAAGCAGGAAGTCTCAAACGAGAAGCATGATTAAACGAGCTGCCATGATATGAATCATGGTCAGCTCCTTTTGCTTGGAGGGCTCGACATGACCATTCAGTTCAACCGTTTTTCATTTACGTATCGCAGTCAATCCGAACCGACACTGCGCGACATCAATTTGACGATCGAAGAAGGAGAGCGCGTCTTGATCGTCGGACCATCGGGATCGGGCAAGAGTACACTCGCCCAATGCATCAACGGCCTCATCCCGTTCTCCTACCCTGGGACGTGGGAAGGAGACGTGCTCATCAACGGCATCGACGCGCGGACGCTCTCCCTCTTTGACCGTTCCGCGTTGATTGGAACCGTCCTGCAAGACCCAGACACCCAATTCATCGGCTTGTCTGTCGGTGAAGATATCGCGTTCGCCTTAGAAAACAAACAAATCGCTCGTCCTGAGATGCACGACACCGTCGAACGTGTCGCCCGTCTGACCGACGTCGCCCACCTGCTCACCCATCGACTGAACGATTTATCCGGCGGGCAACGACAACGGGCCGCCTTAGGGGGTGTTCTCGTCGAAGATGCCAATATCTTGTTGTTTGATGAGCCACTTGCCAATCTCGACCCGCTCGCCGGAAGCGAGGCGATGGCACTGTTGGATCGCTTACAACGTGAGACGAAACGGACACTTGTCGTCGTCGAACACCGAATCGAAGATGTGTTGTCCGTCCCATTCGATCGAATGATCGTCGTCGTCGACGGTGAGATTGTCGCCGATGGGCATCCCGACGACGTGTTGAGCGACGGTAGCCTCACCCGTGCCTTTTTACGGGAACCGCTCTATTTGAGTGCGGCACGTTGGGCAGACATATCAATCCGGCCAGACGACAAACCGAGCCAGCCAGAAGCCTTTCTGGACCGGTTCGAGCGGCAACCGATCGTATCAAGACTGACCACTCAGACGCTACCCGTCCCTTCTGAGGCGTCTCCTTCACTCGAACTCGATCACGTCAGCTTCCGCTATCAGACAGACGAGACCGTATTAGAAGAGGTATCGATGCGCTGTGAGATCGGTACGTTGACGACACTTGTCGGCCAAAATGGCGCCGGCAAGTCGACGCTCGCCAAAGTATTGAGCGGATATCAACGAGTCACGAGCGGACAGATTCGTTTGAACGGGACAGACGTGACGAAACAGTCGATCGCCGAGCGGGCCACACGAATCGGGTTCGTCCTGCAAAATCCAAATCATATGATTTCGAAACAGACCGTACGCGAAGAAGTCCGGTACGGGATGCAGGCACTCGCGTTAGATGCGGACGAAGAAGAGCGCCGGCTCGAGGAGACGCTTCGACGTTGCGGGTTATATCCGTTTCGCAATTGGCCGATTCAAGCGCTGAGCTTCGGTCAGAAGAAGCGTGTGACCATCGCTTCGATTCTCGTCCGCCAACCTGACGTATTGATTCTCGACGAACCGACGGCGGGACAGGATTATCGGCATTACTCCGAGATGATGGACTTTTTAGAGCGCTTAAAACAGGACGGGATGACCTTGCTCATCATCACACACGATATGCATCTCGTTCTCGAGTATAGCGACCAAGTCTGCTTGCTTCAGGCCGGCCGGATTCGTTATGCGGGCGAGCCGTTTGCCCTCTTCGCCCAAGAGTCGTTGTTGCGTCATGCCCATCTCAAACAAACGTCCCTCTTCACCGTGGCGCAGCATCTCGACATCGAGGTCCAGCCGTTCCTTCATTCGGTGATTCAAGCCGAACGAAAGGAGCGCTCGCAATGGGAGTAGAAATGCTTGGTTATATCGAGAGACCTTCACCCGTCCATCGTCTGACAGGGACGACCAAACTCATCGGTTTTCTTTTGTGGACGACGGCAACGATGTTCACGTACGATACGCGCGTCCTGCTTCTGTTAGGGCTCGCGAGCATCGGACTGTTCCTCGTGTCTCGCATCCGGTTTCGCGAAGTCCGATTCGTTCTCGTGTTCACCGCCTTGTTCGTCCTGATTAACGCCTTTGCCGTCTATCTGTTCGAACCCGAGCAAGGTGTGGTCATATATGGGACACGTCACGTCCTGTGGGAAGGCATCGGCCGTTTCACGTTGACGGCAGAGCAACTGTTTTATTTGTTCAATCTCATCTTGAAATACAGTGTCATCGTGCCGGTCGCCGTCTTGTTTCTCGTGACGACCCATCCGACCGAGTTCGCGTCATCGTTGAATCGAATCGGCGTACCGTATAAAGTGGCGTTCGCGGTCTCGCTCGCGTTGCGTTATATTCCGGACGTCCAACAAGATTTTCGCACCATCGCGGACGCACAAGAAGCGCGCGGCGTCACCGTCACCCACGGTCCACTTTTGAAACGAGCGAAGCATAGCTTGAATATCCTGCTCCCGCTACTGTTCACGAGTCTCGAGCGAATCGAGACGGTCAGTAACGCCATGGACTTGCGTGGCTTCGGCGCCGAGCGGAAACGGACCTGGTACAATCAGCGCCCGATGACGCGTGCCGATTACTTGGCAATCGGCCTTGTCTTGTTGCTGACGATTTTCTCGTTCAGTGTGACATTTTATGATGGCAGCCGTTTTTATAATCCATTTTAATCGAAAAAGGCACGGTCGCCCTGTATCGGGAGATCCGTGCCTTCTTGTGTATGCGAGGTCGCCCCGCTTACTTCTCATTCATTTGTTTCATCAAATCGACTTGCTCTTTCACCATCGCCTCTTTCTCACGACGGAGCACGCCCCGATACGTGATGCGTGAAATCGATAAACTGATCTCATACAAGAAGAAGAGCGGCAGTGACACCATGAGGTGCGACGTCAAATCCGGCGGCGTGATGAACGCGGCGACGACGAACAAGGCGAAGTAGGCGTACTTCCGGATTTTTGAGAGGAAGTACGGTGTCACGACACCGATGCGCGTCAAGAACATCGTCACGACCGGCAACTGGAACAACAATCCGAACGGGATGGTCAGTTGCAGCAAGAACGTGAAGTAGTTCGACGCCCCGATGATTTGCGTCAGACCGAGGTCTTGCCCGAGGTCCGTCGAAATATCGAGGACGAGCGGGAACAACCAATAGTAGGCGAATGCGAGACCAATCAGGAACAAGATGAAGATGATTGGGATATACGCGAGCGTCGCTTTCCGCTCGTTCGGGTGCAGACCAGGTGCGACGAACGCCCACAGTTGATACAGTAGAAACGGACCGGACGCGACGAGCCCGATGACGAGCGCCAAGTTCAAGTAAATCATGAGCGGGTCCGCGACCCCAAAGGCGTTCAGCTCGAGCCCTCGTTCGACGAGGTCCGCCTGCAGATAGGCGAGCACATATTTGACACTCGGCAAAGCGATGAGAAAGAAAGCAAAGACGACAAATGCCGACAGCATCAGTCGTCTCCGCAGCTCTGTCAAGTGATCGGACAGTGCCCGTTCTTGATCAGGTTGATGATTCATGATTACTGCTCTTTCTTCTCAAGTTCTTTCTTATCTTTCTCATCATGTTCGTTCATCATGCCGTTCGTGGCATTTTTGAACTCTCGGAGCGTTTGACCAGCGGCGCGTCCGAATTCAGGCAATTTCTTCGGCCCGAAGATGATGAGCGCGACGATGGCGATAATGAAGATACTTGCTCCCCCAGGAATACCGACGACGAGCAACGATGATAGTAATTCCATTATTGATGGACCCCCTCAGCAGATGGATAGTGTTGCATAAAGTAAATGAGCGACTGGAGTTCGATCGACAAGTCGATGTGATGGACGCGGACCGTGTCCGGCACAGTAAGTCTGGCCGGTGTGAAGTTCAAGATGCCTTTAATACCGAAGCGGACCAAGTCGTCCGCGACCGGTTGCGCATAGGCAGACGGCACCGTGAGAATGGCGACGTCAATCTTGTTCTGTTTCATGATCTGTTCCATCTCATCGACGTGATGAATCGGGACACCGGACATCGTCGTGCCGACTTTTGTCTCGTCTGCGTCGAACCCGACGACGATATGTGTGTTATTGTTTTTAAGGAAGTTATAGTTGACGAAAGCTGTCCCAAGATGACCAACCCCGACTAAGGCGACGTTCGTAATCTCGTCCTGATTCAGTGTCTTACGGAAAAAGTCTAACAGATACTGTACGTTATAGCCATATCCCTTTTTCCCGAGCGCACCGAAGTACGAAAAATCGCGACGGATCGTGGCCGAATCGACCTTGACCGCCTCGCTCAGTTCAGCAGAAGAGACACGCTGTTTTCCTGATGAATGTAGGCTTTGGATAAACCGATAGTATAGTGGCAACCGTTTGGCTGTCGCTTGCGGAATCTTTGGTTCGTTTTGACTCAACGGAAAGAGCCTCCTTTTTACGACGCGTTTCAAACGAATCTAATTTCATACACCTTGATTGTAAACGAATTCACATGACCACTCAATGAATATACCTGAAATGGGGAAGAAATAAAGTATACTAAATAGAGAGAAAGGGGTTTTTTCACTTGATCCTACTGCAAGTCAATAACTTATCGAAATCATTCGGCGTCGAGCCGATTTTAGAGAACGTCAAACTCGAAATTCAAGAAGGCGAACGCGTCGCCCTTGTCGGCCGCAACGGTGCCGGCAAGTCGACATTGCTCAAAGTCATCGCCGGGGAATACAACTACGACTCGGGCGACATCATGAAGCCGAAAGATGTCACCATCGGCTATCTCGCCCAAGACTCAGGGTTAGAGTCGAACGAGACGATGTGGAACGAAATGCTCACCGTCTTCACCGATTTAATCGAACAAGAGAAGACGCTGCGCCGTATGGAGCAAGACATGGGTTCTGAGCGCATCTTAAACGACCCGGCCGCCTATGAGCGCCTCTTGTCGTCTTACGATGAAGAACAGCATACGTTCAAAGACCGTGGCGGCTATCAATATGAGGCGACGATCCGCTCTGTCCTTCACGGAATGCGGTTCTATCCGGACGACTTCGAACGCCGCATCGATACGCTCTCCGGCGGACAGCGGACACGTCTCGCTCTCGCCAAGATGCTGCTCCAAAGTCCAGACCTGCTCATCTTGGATGAGCCGACGAACCACTTGGACATCGAGACACTCGGCTGGCTCGAGAAGTATTTGAGCGGCTATAAAGGCGCCGTCCTCATCGTCTCCCACGACCGCTACTTCCTCGACCGCGTCGTATCGGTCGTCTATGAGCTGTCCCGCCACCGCAGCCGTCGCTTCGTCGGCAACTACACGAAGTACCTTGAACAGAAGGCTGCCATTTACGAGCAAGAGAAGAAGCAGTTCGAGTCGCAACAAGAAGAGATCGCCAAGATGCAGGACTTCATCCAGCGTAACATCGCCCGGGCGACGACGACGAAGCGGGCCCAGAGCGTCCGCAAACGTCTCGAGAAAGTCGACCGGATGGAAGCGCCGGACGGTGATGAGCGCAGTGCCGTCCTCTCGTTCTCAATCAAACGTCAAAGCGGGAACGACGTATTGAGTGCGAGCGATCTTGCCATCGGCTATGAAGAACCGATCGCCCAACAGCTCCGCTTCCAATTGCAGCGCGGCGAATCGGTCGCCCTCGTCGGCCCGAACGGAGTCGGCAAATCAACGCTCCTGAAAGTGTTGACGAAACAACAGCCGCCCCTTACCGGTGACATCCGCTACGGCACCGGCGTCGAAATCGGCTACTACGACCAGGAACAACAAAACTTGTCGGACGCCAACCGTGTCATCGACGAGATTTGGAACGACTGGCCGCTCATGCGCGAACAAGAAGTGCGGAGCCTGCTTGGACAGTTCCTGTTCAGCGGTGACGACGTCATGAAACGTGTCCATGAATTGTCGGGTGGGGAACGGGCCCGCTTGACGCTCGCGAAACTAAAGCTCGAGCAACCGAACTTGCTCATCTTGGATGAGCCGACGAACCACTTGGATCTCGACTCGAAGATGATTCTCGAGAACGCCCTCGTCGACTATCCGGGCACAATCCTATTCGTGTCGCACGACCGCTACTTCATCGACCGGCTCGCGACGCGCGTCTTAGAAATCACGCCAAACGGCATCGACGAGTATCTCGGCGATTATTCATATTACGTCGAGAAGAAAGAAGAACTCGAAGACCTGGCCCGACTCGCCCGCGAAGAGACGAAACAAGTCATCGTCAAGAAGCAGCGCGCCGACAAGGAACAGCAACGCGAGGAACGCCGGATGAAACAACGAATCGAAGAAATCGAGCTCACCATCGAACAACACGAGGCGCGTCTCGAGGAAATCGAGCAGCTGTTGTGTGAACCGGACGTCTTCAACGACTTCGCCCGGGCTCAAGAACTTTCGACCGAGTCCGACGCGACGAAAGAATCAATCACGGCACTGTACGCAGAATGGGAGGAGCTCCATTCATGATGCGATTCCGTGCGATGCGAATCGAATGGATGCACGCTTTCCTGACCGGTCTCGCCTATATCGTGCCGACGGGGACGGAATTCGTATCCGAACTGATTCGCGGGGAGCCGACGGTCGTCCCGTCGTTCCTGTTTTATTTCTTGCCGGTCGTCATCGGCTTCATCATCCAGACGTGGAGCGGGATTGTCATCAGCTTGTTGAGCGGCCTGCTCATGAGCACGCTGTTCATCCGCCTCGTCGTCTGGCCGGTCGATGTGACCGTGCACAGCTTTTACACCCCAGGCTCGGTGTGGGGACACTTCTATCAGTCGACGCTCCTCATGTGGGTGCTCGCCTTGGTCGTCTTCATCGTGAGCCGTATTAACACATGGCATCGCGAAACATATCGGATTAAGAACCACTGACATCACCTGACTCATCAGGTGATGTTTTTTCTATAAATTTATTTATCGATATTCTCTTATTTATTAATTTGTTTTTCGTTCGGATGCACGTTATTCTAATCTCGTGCAGCACAACAGGTTAAATTTAAAGGAGGAACTCACAATGAGTAAACACGTCTTAATGGTCGTCACGAACGCCAATGAAATGAAGGAAGGTCATGCGACAGGTCTTTGGTTATCTGAATTCGGGGAAGCATATGTCGAATTTAAAGAAGCTGGGTATACCATCACAGTCGCGAGTCCGAACGGTGGCGAAGCACCAATTGATGCACGTAGCTTAGAAGGTGAGGTACCGGAAGCGATTCAAGCAACGGCACCGCTTCTCAAAGATACGATTGACTTGAAAACAATCACAGACTTCAGCTCGTTCGATGCCATCTTCTTGCCAGGTGGACATGGGACGATGTTCGACCTCCCACATAGCGATGCTTTGAACCATGCGCTCCGTACGTTGTTTGAAGCAAACAAAACGGTCGCAGCAGTCTGCCACGGACCAGCTGGACTCGTCAATGCGACACTATCGGACGGTACACCGCTCGTCAACGGAAAAACGATCGCGACGTTCACGGACGAAGAAGAGCGTGCGACGGGACTAGATGTATACATGCCGTTCATGCTCGAAACACGTCTTCGTGAGCTCGGTGCGAACATCGTACTTGCTGACAACTTCACAGAGAACGTTCAAGTCGACGGTAACTTGGTGACAGGGCAAAACCCACAATCGACAGTCGCTGTCGCAAAAGCCGTTATCAGCACATTAAACTAATCCATTCTTTCTCGTTGCCAATCGATGAAAGAAGATGACCCGCCTGTTCGAACAGGCGGGTTTTATGTCCTAGGAGGAACCAAAATGATCATCATTTTAGCTCAGATTCAAGCGAAACCCGGTCTCGGGTCTGCGCTCGAGACACATTTACGCCAAGTCGTCGCCCCATCACGCGCCGAGGCAGGTTGCGTCTTGTATACGTTACATCGTGTCGAAGGCAATCCGGACGCGTTCGTCTTTTATGAACAGTGGGCAGACAAGGCCGCACTCGATGCACATATCGCCTCAGCCCACTATCAAACGTATCGCGAACAAGCAGCATCCCTTCTTGCTAGTCGCGATGTTCAATACTTAGAAGAAATCAAGGAGGTTGAATGACCAATGGAACGTTTTCAATATCACAATCCGACCAAACTGTTATTCGGGAAAGGACAACTCGAATCGCTCCGTACCGAAATCCCCCAATACGGGGACCGCGTGCTTCTCTTATATGGTGGAGGAAGTATTAAAGCAAACGGTCTCTACGATGAAGTGACCGCTCTCTTGTCAGATTTAGGAGCACACGTCGTCGAACTTTCGGGTGTCGAACCGAATCCACGGCTGACGACGGTTCAAAAAGGGATTCATTTAGTCCATGAACATGAAATCGATTTAATTCTAGCTGTCGGTGGAGGTAGTGTCATCGACTGCGCGAAAGGGATCGCAGCCGGTGCAAAATATGACGGGAATCCGTGGGACATCGTGACACGACAAGTTCCAGTCAAAGATGCGTTACCAATCGGGACAGTGCTGACACTTGCAGCGACCGGATCGGAAATGAACGGTGGTGCCGTCATCACGAACTGGGAGGCCCAAGATAAACGCTCTTTCGGTTCGCCGCTCACTTACCCAAAATTCAGCGTGCTCGACCCGACATACACGTTAAGTGTTCCAGCAAACCAAACGGTCTATGGAATCGTCGATATCATGTCGCACGTACTTGAACAGTATTTTCACGCTTCTGAGAACGCGCTGCTCCAGGAGCGGTTCGGTGAGTCGATTTTACGTACAATGATCGAGATTGCACCTCGTCTCGTTCAAAACTTGCATGATTTTGGGGCCCGTGAAACGATGCTGTTGAACGGAACATTCGCCTTGAACGGTACGTTATCGATGGGGGTGAAGACGGACTGGGCAACTCATATGATTGAACATGCAGTCTCTGCCGTCTATGATATCCCACACGGTGGCGGACTTGCCATCCTCTTCCCGGAATGGCTTCGTTACGTCAGTAAGACACGTCCCGAGCGCATTATTCAACTCGGGGAACGGGTCTTTGGAATTGAAGTGAACGACAAGTCAGATGACATGCTCGTCGAAGAGACCATTCAAGCGCTACAAGACTTCTGGACATCAATCGGTGCCCCGTCACGCCTAAGCGATTATGAGATTGATGAGACGCATCTCGAATTAATGGCAAAACGGGCAATGGTGGCTGAACAGATTGGTCAGTACGTTCCGCTTCATCAGCAAGACGTAGTTGCTATCTTAAAAAACGCATTATAAAAAGTAGGGCCCATAAGGGGTCCTACTTTATGTTTCATCCTTTAGTGCTTTTATGACTTGATTGATGATTGGGTCATGTTTTGACTCGGTCCGATGCGCCAAATAGAGGACGTTCGTCGCAAAACGGTCCGGGGCGACGACTTGTATCGTCCCACGTTCGAGCGCGTGCCGAATCAGATAGTTCGGCAAGACGCTGATGCCGCTTTTTGTCTCAACGGCTGTCAAAATCGCGTCGACGTTCGGTAAGACCATCTCAGGACGAATGTCAGGGCGCTCACCGAATTGGGTTTGGTAATAACGACGAATAATTGGCAATTCCAGCCCGTAGCTAATCCATGGCTGTCGATCCATCCATTCTTTCAAATCGTCTGTTGGCACCGTCCAATCACTCGGTGCGACAAGCAAAAATGTCTCATCCGCAATCGGGACGTATTGGATTCCTGGTTCATCCATCCGTTTTGTGGCGATGACGAAATCGAGCTCGCCATCCGCGAGCCGCTTGATGAGTTGGTCGACCATCCCAAAATCGGCGATATATTGTGCTACGTCGAGCGGTAACATGGGGATGACCTCATGTGTAACAAATTCGGTCGGTCCCCCGAACTTCAAGACCGGTCGTGTCGATTCGCCTGAGACGTAGCGCATTTCGAGCGATAGCTCCTCGAGCCGATCGATGAGTCCTACGACTTGCGTGTATAACTCTTTTCCTGCGTCAGTCGGGATCATCTGTCTCGGGGCACGTGTGAATAGCGACGTTTGAAGTTCTGCTTCAAGTGCCGCGATATGCTGACTTACTGCAGGTTGTGTCAAAAAACGGACGCGTGCGGCTGCGGACACAGAGCGCTGTTGGTAAACATGGATAAAACTACGATACCATTCAAAATCAATCATCTGTTAGACTCCCTTTAATAGTAGTATCCTTAGTATAAAAGGTGAATAATCATAAGACAAATAATGTTTAATACATTAATTGATAAATATATTTATTGAAAGAGACGATTTTATCATGAAAGCCCTACTCTTACACGAACCAAACACATGGCAATCGATGCGACTCGAAGACGTCAAAATCCCGACGTTACGTGCTGGCGAAGTCTTGATTGAAGGAGAATATGCCGGGCTGAATCCCGTCGATTATAAGACGGCGACGAATGGAAATCCGAACTGGTCTTATCCGCACATCCTTGGTCTTGACGTCGCCGGTACCATCAAAGCTGTAGCGGACGATGTGACCGACCTACGCATCGGTGATCGTGTCCTTTATCATGGCAACTGGAATGAATGGGGTGGATACGCCGAGTACACGCGCGCCAAAGCGCACATGGTCGTACCTATTCCAGACGGAGTCTCGACAAAAGAAGCGGCCGCACTTCCAACCGCCGGATTCACTGCATATCAGGCCATCTTTGAGAAATTACCAATGAATGCGATTGATACAGTATTAATCCACGCTGGTGCGGGTGGCGTAGGCGGATTTGCCATCCAACTCGCCAAATCGCTTGGCAAACGTGTTATCACGACCGCTTCTGTCAGAAACCATAAGTGGGTCAAACAACTCGGTGCGGACGAGGCGATCGACTACAACACAGAAGATTGGCAACAACGTGTCATGGAATTGACTGATGGGCACGGCGTCAATGCCGTCATTGACCCGGTCGGCCGTGAGACGGCTACCGCTTCATTACACGTCATCGCTTATAATGGACATCTCGTCCATATTGCCGGTGCACCGGAGCCTGGTATCATTAAGCCTTTTACTCGGGTCATCTCGTATCATGAGGTCGCACTGAATGCCATCCATCATCAACAAGACCGCATTAGCGAAGCAAATATCGTCCGCATCGGTTCACACATGTTGCGTCTTTTAGAAGCAAAAGAGATTTCTTCGATGATTCAAGAGACGATCACGTTTGCTGACATTCCAGAAAAATTAGTTGAACTTTCTGAACGCCATGTCGTCGGAAAAATTATTGCCGATTTGAAGGCATAATATATACCAAAATAAACCGTCCAACGCTCAGCGCCGGACGGTTTATTTTAGAAGTAACGTAGCGGTTGGAACCCGCGTGTATGGAAGTCGAGTTTGAGCCCGTCTTCAGTGATAAAGAACACGTACTCGTTCGTATCGACGTCACGGACAAAGACTTTATAGAACGTGAGCGTCTCCTCACGGTTCGTCACATACTTCGCCTCATGCGTCGAGATGACTTGCGCGAACAGTTGCTCTTCGTCAAACTCATTGACGATATCCTCGAACTTGGCCGCTTCCTCTTCGGTCACTTCCCGGCCCGGGGCGATCTCGTAATACGCGTCGCTCGCTTTCGGTTGGACGCCGAGGTTGCGGTCGACGACGATGACACTCTCGATGTCTTGATCGTCTAGGCTCTTATAACCGTACAACGTCTCGACGAGCGTGTTCTCACCGGTGACCCGGCCGATGCCTTCGATTGATTCCGCTCCCGTGAGCGACCGGACACGTGTCGCTTCCGGTACGATTTCTTCTTGATAAGCGATATTATAAGCGCGGATAATCTCTCGTACTTGCAAAAACGTCGCAACGACAAGCAGTACGACCAGACCTCCAATGATGATGCGTTTCGTCATGTCTCTATTTCCCCCTAGACTGTCATGCTCTCTTCTAAGGATAACCCAGGAACCGCATTCATCGCCAGTGTATCGCGCTTTCCGCGCACATACGCGTGATGGGCCGCCACCCCAATCATACCGGCGTTGTCTCCGCATAAATCAAGTGGTGGGATGACGAGGCGGATGCCTTCGCGGTCCGTCGCTTCTTGAAGCGCAGCGCGGAGTCCACGGTTGGCCGCAACGCCACCTGCGACGAGCAGTTGTTTCGCGCCTTTTTCGTTCACGGCACGAATCGCTTTCTCGACGAGCACTTCGACGACGCTCGCTTGGAAGCTGGCCGCCAAGTTTTCAGGGATGACCGTCTCCCCGCGCTGTTCGGCGTTATGGACGGCATTGATGACTGACGACTTGAGCCCGCTGAAACTGAAGTCGAAACTTCCTGCCTCGAGGCGGACCCGTGGGAATTTATATGTGTCTTCCCCGTTAGCCGCGAGACGGTCGATGGCCGGGCCGCCCGGGTAAGGCAGGCTGAGCGTCCGTGCGACTTTGTCGTACGCTTCTCCGGCCGCATCGTCACGCGTCTCACCGATTACTTCAAACACACCGTGCTCCGGCATATAGACGAGCTCCGTATGTCCGCCTGAGACGACGAGACAGACGAGTGGAAACTCCATCTCTTCGACGAGTTCGTTCGCGTAAATGTGCCCGGCTATATGGTGGACGCCGATGAGCGGTTTACTATGGGCGAACGCGAGCGCTTTGGCCGCACTGATGCCGACGAGGAGCGCCCCGACGAGACCTGGTCCTTGCGTGACCGCGACCGCGTCGACGTCTTGCATCGTCACGCCGGCCTCACTGAGAGCGTCATCGATGACGTACGTGATTCGTTCGACGTGGTGGCGCGAGGCGACCTCGGGCACGACCCCACCGAACCGTTTATGACTTTCAATCTGCGACGAGACGACGTTCGATAAGAGCGTCTTGCCGTCACGCACGAGCGCGACCGACGTCTCATCACAGCTCGACTCAATCGCGAGAATGAGCGATGTGTTCATTCTGATTCACTTCCTAACTTCGCCCAGTAGATATAGGCGTCTTCATTATTATCTTGATAATACCGTTTCCGGCGGCCGGCGTTTTCAAAACCGAACTGTTCATACAGCTTTTGGGCACCGATATTCGAGACGCGCACTTCTAATGTGAGCGCCGCCAGTGACTTCGAACGTGCGAATTCAACGAGTTGCGTCAACAACAGATTGCCGATGCCTTGCCCACGATATTCCGGTAGGACGGCAATGTTCGTGATGTGCCCTTCGTCCACGATTTGCCAGACGCCGACGAATCCGACGACGCGACGTTCATGGACGGCGACAAAATAGACGGCCTGCTCATTCTTGAGCATCTCGTTCATGAACGCTTCTTTCGTCCATGGGATGGCGAACGACGCCTCTTCGACTTTGGTCACTTCCTCGACGTCGAGCCAATTCATGCGCCGGATTTGAATGTCAGCCATTGTTTTGTCCCTCGAGCCATTTCGCTTCCGCTTCAGCGAGGCGGAGATACTCAGGCTCAAACGCATGGACATCGTTCGTGACGTCACCTAAGACGACGAGATCGCTCGCCCGTCCATAGCTGTGAGCAGCAGGTGCTTCGGTATAGTCGTAAGACGCGAGCTCGTCACGGAACGGCTCGACGTCACCGACGACGACGAACGGTCCGGTGATGTTGGCTTCAAGCCAAGTGGCGACCGAGGCGTGACGGTCAGGTGTCACGGCCTCGTTCTGCTGGTAGTGACCGATATACGCATTGCCACGACGGGCGTCAATGAGCGCGACGACCGGGAGCTCCGTATTCGGGGCCGCCGCCATGAGACGGAGCGCCGAGACCCCGACGAGCGGGAGTTGAAGCGTGTAGGCGAGCGTCTTCGCGGTCGTGACACCGATGCGGATACCCGTATAAGATCCCGGACCTGTCGTCACGACGATACGTTCGAGCTCGGTCGGTGTCCACTTGACCGCATTCATCAGTTGTTCAATCATCGGCATGAGCGTGACGGCATGGTTTTTCGAGACCATGACCGTCGCCTCGGCTTGAATCTGTCCGTGTTCGCTGAGGGCGACAGATAGACGTGTCGTTGCCGTATCAATCATCAGTTGCTTCATGCGAGCACCTCCTTGACGAGTGCATCATAGACGTCGCCGACAGGCGCGAACGTCAGTTGACGTTCCTCGTCCCCGATCCGCTCGATTGTGATGGCGAGCCGTTCCGTCGGCAGCGATGACTCGATCAAGTTCGACCATTCGACGATGGCGACACCATCGCCGTTGATGTATTCTTCGAGACCGATATCGTCCCCTGTATCTTCGAGACGATAGACGTCCATATGGTAGAGCGGCAAGCGCCCTTGATATTGCTTCATGATCGTGAACGTCGGGCTGTTGACGTTGCGCGTGACACCGAGGCCTTTACCAAAGCCCTGAGTGAACGTCGTTTTACCGGCACCGAGGTCCCCGTTCAACGTTATGACCGTCCCGGCTTGGACGAGTGTGGCCAACTTCTCTGCCACGGCCTGCGTCTCAGCCGCAGAATGGGTAATCAATGTATACATGATGTTTCTCCTTTAGTCGGTTCTAGCGATACGTACTCATTGTACACTCAATTTTAAGCAAAAAAAAACACGAAACGTCATCGTTTCGCTATCTCATTTAAAAAATTGGTTGCGGGGGCTGGATTTGAACCAACGACCTTCGGGTTATGAGCCCGACGAGCTACCAGACTGCTCCACCCCGCGACGACATATGAAATTAAATAAAAATTGGTTGCGGGGGCCGGATTTGAACCGACGACCTTCGGGTTATGAGCCCGACGAGCTACCAGACTGCTCCACCCCGCGATGGTTTGAATTGTTTCGACATCCTCTATAATAAGTGAAGTAGTTATATAATGCAACCTTTTTCTTCATGTTTTTTCAGAATTGGAATCGGGAACATTTATAAGAGTGCAATTTATAAAAGAAAAGGAGCGCGACCGTCATGTCGAAATGGGGTAATCGCTTTAAAAAATGGTTCTTTTCTGAACTGGACGCATCCGTCTATTTTCACACTGTCCCGTTCATTCCGAACGAGACCGTTCATGGGACGCTGCGGGTGTTGAACACCACTTCGCATGTCGTGCGCCTGCAAGAGTTGACGCTTAACTTTTTGACGACGTTCAAAGACATCACGCTCGAAGGCAATGAGTTCAATCGGGAGGCCGACTTGCAAGAAGTCCCAATCGCCCTATCCGCTGAGATCGAACCGGGTGCTGAAGAACACATCCCGTTCACGTTTGATTTGACGATGTATGCCCCATCAACAGCCGGAGCACCATACAGCGTCGAAGCGACCGTTTGGGATACCGACGGCAAACGGGTCTGGTTCGATGTCATCGAAAAAGTCGAAGTCGAACCGCTCCCTGCCTTGAAACGCTTGTTACAGGCGACCGAACATGCCGGGCTCGAGCTTATGTTCGTCCGCAACGTCATCGACCCGATCGGAGAAGAACGACCGTATCCGTTCGTCGAAAAGTATGGATTCAAACCGATTGGTGATTGGGCCGACGAGTTCGAAGTCGTCAAATCGTTCTGGCGGGTCGACGAGGACGGGGTCGACGTCTATTACTGGCTCGACAATATCGAGAAGCAGCGTACGCTCGAGTCAATCGCCAATGACGTCACGATGCGCCATCGTTCACTCACCTGGGAACAACTCGAGCGCGAGCAAGATCGACTCGGACTCGGCATTCAAGAGACGTTACGTAGCCACCGTTCTTCATGAGCGGTGGCTTTCAATTGTCCAAACATCATTACTCGTCGAGACGACCGTTTGGAATTTCTCGCGCTGCGGATGCATGAACAGCTCATATTGGAGTCGGCGCTCGTCGTGCGATGCCTTTAAATAAGTGAGATCCATTCCCCGTTGTTGGACATCGCGAACGGAACGTCGCGCAAACTCGGTGTCACTGTCCGTATATAGGTATACCGTTATGTCCCACCAGTCATCAGCGAGAAACGCGACGCTCATGCCTTCGATGATGGTGATTCGTTTTGCCGGATCGATCCACGTTCGTTCAAGGTATGGGACGTCAATCGTGAAGAAACCGATGCCTTCACGTACCATGCGGACGTCACGTTCTAGAGATAATAGATGGTGTGCGGACGGATGACAGGCCGTCATCTTATAGTGATGCTCCTGTCCATCGACCGTGTAATCGAGCATGGCACTCTTTCGTAACATCGAGTCCGTGATATATGGATCGGTATTGATGTAGTTCACGTCTCCGAGGCGCTCGCGTAGTGCGTCTGCGAATATCGTCTTCCCAGCACCCCCGTGTCCTGAGATGGCGATCATCGTGCGTTCCTCTCGTTCAGCCTGGGAAACTATCCTATCAATCAATTTATTCATAATGCTCCCCCTTTTGATACACTTCATATAGAAAGGAAGTGTACCAAGTCCATGTCAACTTGTCCATTTTGTCATCCACAACTAGATCCATCCCAGACGGTTGTCGCCGAGAATGAGACATGCTACTTTTTGATGCACGACCGTGAGCAGGACGTTCTCGTCGGCTCTGGCGTCATCGTCCCGAAACAACATCGCGCGACGACGTTCGACCTCACGCCTTCGGAATGGCACGATACATATGCATTGCTTCATGAAGCGAAGTCATTCCTCGAGGAGACGTATGGCCCTGACGGTTATACGCTTGGCTGGAATGTCGGAACAGCATCAAACCAGACCGTGCCACATGCTCACCTACACGTCATCCCTCGCTACGCCGACGGACCGCATGCGGGGAAAGGGTTACGCCATTGGTTGAAACGACCAGAATGACCAAACAGCTCATCGTGTGAGGATGAGCTGTTGTCGTTTCGTTTCGATTTCTTCAAGTTGCTGCTCTAGACGTTCCACTTCTCTTGTCATTTTCTCAATAAGCTTAGTGATTTCACGATCAAGGCCTTTTACCTTGTCGAGCGAATCATTGATTCGTCCATGCATCGTCCACTCGGAAAAGATGTCATCGAGGAAGTAGTCCGCGAATTGAATGAGCGAACCGCGTTCAATGTGTAAGCCACTGACGACGCCTTTCACATCAGCCAATTCTCGTGAGAAGCGCTCAAGCGCAGCTTGAAGTTCATGCATCTTCCGTTCCGAAGCATCAATGGCGTCATGTTTCATTGCTGTCGCGATCAAGCCACCTCCAAAGAACGTATCATACGTCGACCAACCTTTCGCACTATCGAGATGTTTAAGTGTTCTGGAGATGGCCGTCCGTGCTGAATTTCCAGCAACGATGGCTTCTTTATATTCAACAACTAACTCAGTCGTTTTCACCTGTTGATCCGTGAGTCGATATAATTCTTCCCTAACAGTAGAATCTTGCTTCAAATGAGTTTCCTTCTCTTTTATGAACGTCTCCCATTCCGCATCGATCCCATTATATGTCTCAAATGTCTCATGTAAGTCACGACGCTCAAGTGCTAACTCATCCACCATCGCTTCGTGTTCCCGTAATTTCAATTCGGCCCGGGCCGCCTCTTCCAACTCAATCGTTTTTTGTTCGTTGAACGTTCCCCTCAGCTTACGCCACGCATTGACGAGCGAGAATGAATCTAAGTCGTAAACGTCACGCTGTTCTTTCGTAAACGAATTGAGAAGTTGCTTGCGTACAGCTTCATGTTCGGCAATTTGTTTGTCGAGTGTTTTTAGTTTACGGGCGAGTCGGTCTCGTTCGGCCATCTGTTGTTGTAAGTCGTGCTGTGTTTGGTAGAGATTACTCATAGCGTTTCATTCCTCCAGTTTCTTTTCGATGATGTTCCAACAGATTTTTGACGTTCACTCCGTCAATCGTTAAGCCATCAATTGATGAGTTCTCAATCCGGACACCATCGAGCCGACAGTTTTCAAAGATTGCGTTCGTTAGATTGGTATGGAAGAACGTCGTGGGTCTCCCTGATTCGTACATGGAGACGAAATGATACTGAGAACCGGATAGATTCAAATCATCGAACTCTGTCTCCCTGAAGTTGATATTCCGAAATTGACTTTTCGTGAAATTACAGTTGCTTGCCTGAAGCTCTGAGACATTACTATTCGTGATAGAGACGCGACTCGCATCCACCCCATACGCTTGAGCACCTGCAATCGAACTCTCTTCATAGCGCAATACCATGTGGTGATCTGTCCGTTGTTGCACTCGCTTGACGAAACAAACTTCTTCATCTGATTCGAAGACGGATTGATAACCAGCTGCCCGATAAAATGCCACGTTGTTGGGTTGAGCTGTGGATGTCTCCAACTCCCAAATCCGAATAGTCGGATGAAGCTTCTCGATTGACTGTAAGGCTCGTTTTCCAATCCCTTTACCTTGTCTATATGGATGAATAAAGATTCGGTCAATCCGTCCGTAATCTTGCCCTGTCAACGTCAAGACAGCTCCCCCGACGACTTGTCCTTCAAGCTCAATGACATAGCATGTCAATTGTTCAATCAAGTACAGGCTCATCGCCTCATCATCATAACCGGGTGGCTCAATATTTAAGTCTCGGTATGGCAACCGGAGACGATCTGCCTCTTGTTTGAAACTCGACCGTGAAACCTCAGTGAACATTCTCTGGTCCGAGGCTATAGCTCTACGTATGTACATGATGATTTCCCCCTCTTCACGTTTTTATACGAAAAGAAAGATATAAAGGTTTCGGGAACGACAAAAAGGACGATCGAGCATTTGCTCAATCGTCCTTCGCGTTGGCCTAGCAACGTCCTATCCTCACAGGGGGAGACCCCCAACTACTTTCGGCGCTGAAGTACTTAACTTCCGTGTTCGGCATGGGAACGGGTGTGACCACTTCGCTATCGCCACTAGACAATTATTATATTAGCATACTTAATAAAGTATGGCAATACTATTAGGCAATTTTATTTGAAATAATGACATAAAGAAAGACGACCGAGCGGGTGCTCGATCGTCTTTCGCGTTGGCCTGGCAACGTCCTATCCTCACAGGGGGAGACCCCCAACTACTTTCGGCGCTGAAGCGCTTAACTTCCGTGTTCGGCATGGGAAC
>NZ_JAEQBB010000009.1 GCF_018616375.1 Exiguobacterium sp. J17977
AGCGCCTCGAGCACATGGAACACAAAAAAAGACGAACCAAATCGCGATGGGCGATTTGGTTCGTCAACAGCCTGAAGAAGTAGGCGCCGATGAGCGCCTACTTCTTTGTCTATTAGCGGTTATCGACCGTCTCTGGATATAAATCGTGGTTGAAGAGGCGATGCTCGGCCATCTTCTCGTATTTCGTGCCCGGCTTGCCGTAGTTGTAGTACGGGTCAATCGAGATGCCGCCGCGTGGCGTGAATTTGCCCCACACTTCGAGATAGCGCGGCTCCATCAACTTGACGAGGTCTTTTCCGATAACGTTAATGCAGTTCTCATGGAAGTCTCCGTGGTTGCGGAAGCTGAACAAGTACAGCTTGAGCGATTTCGATTCGACGAGCTTCTCGTCCGGGATGTATGAGATGTAAATCGTGGCGAAGTCCGGTTGGTTCGTGATCGGGCAGAGCGACGTGAACTCCGGTGCGTTGAATTTCACGAAGTAGTCGTTCTCCGGGTGACGGTTCGGGAACGCCTCGAGGACGTCCGGTGCGTATTCAAAAATGTAGGGGACGCTCTTCTGTCCGAGGAGCGACAAGTCTTGTAAGTCTTCTGGTCTCATGAGTATTCTCCTTAGACGCCACGTTCGTTGGCGTACAGTAATGTGTGCAGTTGTGGCAGGACACGGACGCTTTGCCATGACGGGTCACGGGCGACGTCCTCCCATAGTTCTTTCAAGCGACGAAGCTGGGCGTCGGTGATGTCACCGTCCGCACCAGGCTCAGGATTGCCGGCCGATAAGTACATGACGTCCGGCGTATAGCGCGTCTGGACCGATTTCGCATAGGCGAGGTCGAGTTCATCGAAGACGGCGACTTTGAACGTCATCTGTTCGGGGCGCAGTCGTTCGACGATGGCGTCGAGTTTCTCCCAGTCGGTCGTCATGCCGGAAGAAGGTGGTTTCGGGCTGAGCGTCACGTCGTCGATGTCAGACAGCCAGTCTTGATAGCGACTGCCTTGCGTCTCGACGGCAAGCTTGACGTCACGCGCCTTCAATTTCGCTACGAGCTCTTTCATCGCGGCGATGAGGAGCGGGTTACCGCCCGAAATGGTGACGTAGTCATACACACCGAGTGCGTCGAGCCGTTCGATGATTTCGTCGGCTGTGAGCATGTCGGGTTTCTCCGAGCCGTCCCATGTGAAGGCAGAGTCGCACCATGAACAGCGATAATCGCAACCGGCGGTCCGGACGAACATCGTCTTTTGTCCGATGGCGCGGCCTTCCCCTTGAAACGTCGGGCCGAACACTTCGAGGACAGGGATTTTCATCAGTCCACCAACCATTCGCGGCGGAACTCGGCGTACGACGTCGGTGTCTCGTACAGTTTGACGAATTCGACGCGGACGTCGCGCTCGTCAGGCAAGTGCATGGCGAGCTGCTCGAAAATCCAGTAGCACATGTTTTCGGCAGTCGTATTCATATAAGGTAACGACTCATTCAAATAACGATGGTCGAGGTATGGTTCGAGTTCTTCTTTAAAGATGGCTTTCAGGTCGCCAAAGTCGAGCGTCATGCCACGGTTGTCTAAAAATCCGCTGATGCCCATTTGCAATTTATACGTATGTCCGTGTAGCGCGCGGCATTTGCCGTCATAATCGAACAAGTGATGAGCGGCGTCGAACGTCACTTCTTTGACGATTTGGACGCGGTGCGGACAATAGATGAGCGAGCCTTCTTGTTTGGCTTCGACACTCGTCGGGGCGAGGAATGGGGCGTTCTTCATACGCGTACCTCCTCATAAGCGGCGAGGCCGTTTTGACGGAGCACGCAAGCCGGGCATTCGCCGCAACCTGATCCGAGGATGCCGTTATAGCACGTGAGCGTCCGTTCTTTGACGTAATCGAACGCACCGAGCTGATCCGCGAGTTCCCACGTCTGCTTTTTATCGAGCCACATGAGCGGCGTGTCGATGACGAACGGATAGTCCATCGCCAAGTTGAGCGTCACGTTCAAGGACTTGACGAATTGGTCCCGGCAATCCGGGTAACCGGAGAAGTCGGTTTCACATACACCGGTGACGATGTGATGCATCCCGAGCTGTTTGGCCATAACGGCCGCAAAGGATAAGAATAAGTGATTGCGTCCATCGACGAACGTGTTTGGGACGTCCGCATTGTCGATATCGAGATCATGTCTCGTGAGCGCATTAGAGGTGAGTTGTCCAAGTAAGGACAAGTCGAGGACGTGGTGCGGGACCTCGATTTCGGCCGCGATTTCTTTTGCGACCTCGATTTCCGCGTCATGGCGTTGCCCGTAGGCGAACGTCACCGCTTCCACATGAGAGAATTGTTGTTTTGCCCAAAATAGGCAGGTGGTTGAATCTTGACCGCCGCTAAAGACGACCAATGCTTTTTCGTGTTGCAACGTGCACACTTCCTTTTTCGCTAGTTTTGATGTCGGAGGAGGTTACGAACTCCGGAGGTCACCCTCGAGCGTTTACTTTACCATAAAAAGACGTTTGACAGGGAAAAGAGAAGCAGGTATAGTAAAGAACATCACTGAAACACTTTCGCGCATAAAAGCGTTTAAGCGGTTAGGTAGAAAATGATGGAACTGAAAGGAGGGGACGTCGATGCAGATGAAAGGAAAAGAGGCTGTATTCGTCGTGCTGATGAGCGGGATTTCCCTGCTCGCACTGATGTTTTTGGCCAAAGCGACGCCACATATGGCAATCTTTGGCACAATGGTATTAATAGGGGGTTACGCGTATTATCGGACGCGTGATTTCAAACGAATCGAAGCGGCGATGATTAGCGGGATTCGTGAAGCCATCATGCCGGTCTTGATTTTACTGCTCATCGGGATGTTAATTGGCGTATGGCAAATGTCTGGCACCGTGGCGACGATCCTCTCCATCGGTTTAGATACAATTTCAGCACAATGGTTCTTGCCGAGCGTCCTGCTCATCACGATGATCGTCTCGTCGTTCACGGGCAGTGCCTTTACGACAGTCGGTACGGTCGGGGTCGCCTTGTTCGGAATCGGGATGGCGCTCGGGATTTCTCCGGCGCTCGCGGCCGGGGCCATCGTTTCGGGTGCACTCTTCGGTGACAAGATGAGTCCGCTCTCGGATACGACGAACTTCGCACCGGCCGTGGCTGGTGTCAAACTGTTCGACCATATCCGCTTTATGATGGGGACGACCGTACCGGCCATCCTCATCACCCTCGTCTTGTTCACGCTTCTCGGTCGGAGCGGTCAAGCGGCCGATACGACGCAAATCGCGGAAGCGCAGGCGGCACTCGCTGGACGATTCAACTTGTCTTGGTTGACGCTGCTCGCGCCGGTTCTCGTCGCGGTGCTTGCGTTCCGCCGCATGCCGGTCTTGCCGACGATGCTCGTCGGGATGTTCGCCGGGGTGTTGACGGCTGGTTTCGTTCAAGGCAACTGGAACGTCACAAACTGGTTCGGTGTCATGCAGGCCGGGTTCAATTCGGGCGTCGAGAACGAGACGATTGCAGCTGTGCTCGATCGTGGCGGACTCGAGTCGATGCTCTGGTCGGTCAGTCTCGTCTTGATTGCACTCGCGTTCGGTGGTCTGCTCCGTGAACTCGGCGTATTCCAAGCAGTCGTCGATGCGTTGCTCGAACGGTTGAAGTCACCTGGAAGCTCGGTCTTGTCTGTCGTCCTCAGCTCGATTGGCGTCAACTTGCTCGCTGGCGAACAGTACTTGTCAATCTTGCTCCCAGGTCAAGCGTTCAAGCAAGGGTTCATCGATCGCGGCATCGATCCCCGTTACTTGTCACGTGCCCTCGAAGATGGCGGGACGGTCATCAACCCGCTCATCCCATGGGGCGTGTCGGGTGCGTTCTTTGCGGCCACGCTCGGCGTGCCGGTACTTGAATACGCACCGTTCGCCTTCTTCCTCTGGCTCAGCCCGATTTTCTCGATTATTCTCGGATACGTGAAGTTGGGAAAGCAGCGTGAGACGATGCGAATCGCATCTTAATCGAATCACTTCAAAAACCATCCAGGACAATTAGCTGTCCTGGATGGTTTTTGAGTGTCTCAAGTAAAAGAGCTCTCAAGTTCCCATAGCGCATCTCCGAACTGGTCGATGAGCGCCTGAGCCCTCGATTCGATATCCGGTGGTAGGTCAGCTCTTGAGAAATACTGCAAGTCCAGACTTTCTTCGTCGTTCATGGCCAGTGTCCCTTGCACGCGCTTCGCATGGAAGAGGTTGATGACACTATGCGTCTCGTCTCCGTTCGGATACTTGAAGTAAAACTTCGGTCCCGAACAGACACCGACGAGTTCGAATTGATTGGTTTCAAGACCAGTCTCTTCATTCAATTCACGAGCGGCCACTTCTTCTAACGTCTCATTCAACTCCATCGAGCCTCCGGGCAATCCCCAATCATTCGTATCGGACCGATGTTGGAACAACAGCTCCCCGTATTCGTTCAACACGAGGATGGTCGCCCCGACACTGATGAGCGGTCTGCTCCCGACTGTCTGTCTTAACTCTAATAGATACCCCATTTTTTTCGCCTCGCTTTCTCGTATGTCATACCATTCTGCTTCCATCCTGAATTCCCTTTGACTACGAAGGGCATCTTTTTTGTGTCCGTGCGCCAACGTTTGCGAAAATAGATGGAGGAGGGATGACGATGAAACGACTCGACCCATCATTTTATGAACAACCGACGATTGAATTGGCACGCTCATTGCTCGGGCAGTATCTCGTCCACAATCATCTCGACGGTCAGATTGTCGGCAAAATCGTCGAGACGGAGGCCTATCTCGGTGCCGTCGATCGGGCGGCCCATAGTTTCGGGGGCAGACGGACGAACCGGACCGAGGTCATGTTCGGATTGCCGGGACACGTCTATACGTATCAGATGCACACACATACACTCTTGAACGTCGTGAGCGGTCCGGTCGGCACGCCGGAAGCCGTCCTCATCCGAGCCATCGAGCCGATTGAAGGACAGGCGATTATCGACATGCATCGTCCTGGCATCAAACGGTTCGATCAGACGAACGGTCCTGGGAAACTGACGAAAGCGCTCGGGATTACGATGGACTTGTATGGCCACTCGCTCCAACAGGAACCGCTCTATATCGTTGAAGGGGACGTCATTCCGGACATCGAGGCCGGTCCGCGCATCGGGATTCCGAACACGGGCGAAGCGCGTGACTACCCGTATCGCTTCTTCGAACGGACCAATCCGTACGTCTCCAAGTTTCGCTGAATGTTTATGGTCCGGTTAGGTGTGGAACACTCCCTATGTGCATATAAATAATGAGGGAGTGTTTCAATATGGCAAAAGTAGCAACGCTAATCACAGACATGTTTGAAGACGTAGAGTTCACGGGTCCACGCGACGCATTGGTGGAAGCGGGGCACGACGTTGTCACAATTGAAAAGAAAGCTGGGAACACGGTCGAAGGCAAACAAGGGGAGTCGAAGGTCACCATCGACAAAGCCATCGACGACGTGTCACCGGAAGACTTTGACGCACTGCTCTTACCGGGCGGATTCTCACCTGACTTGTTGCGCGAAGATGACCGTTTCGTCCAGTTCGCCAAGGCGTTCATGGACGCGAAAAAACCGGTGTTCGCCATCTGTCACGGACCACAGCTGTTGATTACGGCGAAGACGCTCGAAGGCCGCGATGCGACGGGCTACAAGTCGATTAAAGTCGACATGGAATACGCCGGAGCGAAGTATGCGGACAAAGAAGTCGTCGTCTGCCAAGAACAGCTCGTGACGAGCCGACAACCGGATGACATCCCGGCGTTCAATCGCGAGATGCTCAATTTGCTCAAATAATGTGCAGGCCACGGAATATTTCCGTGGCTTTTTTTGTGTCAGCGGGAATAGACAAATAAGGAGGAGATGTATGATGAAACGAGCACGTTCACCTAGTTAAGTCGGTCGAAACGTTGTGTTGCTCGGCTGGATCCGTTGGTTCGATGCCCTCATCCCGGCCTACACGATTGAACGTCTGTTTTGGGAGTCACGGACGATCACGATTCAAGAGGTTGTCTATCTCGAGATGATTTACGCCGTCCTCGTCGTGACGCTTGAAGTGCCGACGGGTGTCCTCGCCGACCGATTTGAGCGGCGGCGGCTGATGCAGATCGGGGTCGGGTTGGAATGTCTATCGTTTATCGTTCTGCTGTTGTCGTTCTCGTTTGTCGGGTTTGCTGTCGCCATCGGCTTGTCGGGCATTGGAGCGGCGTTTCGAAGCGGGGCCGAGAATGCGTTGCTGTATGAGACGCTCGAACAGGACGGAAAGGTGGGAACGTTTGAACGCACGGTCGGTCGATTGAACGTCATCGGAATCGTCGCAGCCGTGCTCGCGGCCCTCAGTGGCAGTCTGTTGGCGACACGCTTCCCGTTTGAGCTGAATTACGTGCTGTCGATTGTCAGTTTGTTCATCGCGACGACATGCAGCCTCGGTCTGATTGAACCGAAGCGAGTCGTATCGGACGAACGGTTGATGTGGGCGGACATCGCGGCCGGTTTCCGCTTCATCCGGCAACATCGTCGCGTGTTCATCGTAACGTCGTTGTTTGTTGTGACCATTGGTGCGTTCAATTTTATCGATGAGTTCTGGCAGTTGTATGCGCGCGATGTCGAGCTTCCGATTTATTGGTTCGGGATGATGTCAACGATTCTGCTGCTCATCCAAATACCAGGACAGTTGGTCGCACCGATGCTGTTACGCTTTGCCACGGCCGAGCGTTGGTTGCGCTGGATCGGGTGGGGCACCGGTATCGGCTTTGTCGTTCTTGGCCTCTATCCAGGGCCGAGCGGTCTCCTGTTGATGGCTGGAATGGCCTGTCTTATTGGAATCGTCGAGCCGCTCTATCTCGGGGCGTTGCATCACCGTGTCCCATCCGGAATCCGGGCGACGACAGAATCGTCGGTCTCGATGTTGCTGCATGGCGGCATCATCCTGTTCGGGCTCGTGTTTGCCGTCGGGGCAGGGGTGACGCTGTTCGCCGCCTTTTTGTTCATCGGGATTACCGTTTGTGTGCATCAAGCGATTGTCACGGTCAGAGCGTGGAAAGAGGATGCTTCCTGAAGCGTCCTCTTTTTTACGCCTCAAGACCTAGGGCGGTTGAGAATAAATTTGTGTATGATAAGAAACAATACTGGAGTAGGAGATAAACAATGGAATGGTATGAATTATTTATTGGCTTTTTGTTAGGCGTCGTCGAAGGACTGACAGAGTTTGCTCCGGTATCGTCAACGGGACATATGATTCTTGTGGACGACCTGTGGCTCAACTCGAGCAGCTTCCTCGGTCAAGAGGTGGCCAACACGTTTAAGATCGTGATTCAACTCGGTTCGATTTTAGCGGTCATCGTCGTATTTCGGAATCGGTTCAAAGAGTTGTTGAATCCGAAGGAGTTGCTCGCGATTCGCAGCAGCGGGCCGACAAAGAAACTGAACTTGCTACATATCTTCATCGGTCTGCTCCCTGCAGCCGTGCTTGGCCTATTGTTTGAAGACTATATCGATGAGAACTTGTTCTCCATCAAGACCGTTTTGATTGGGCTCGTCATCGGGGCATTCTTCATGATTGCCGCGGACTTGTCAGGCGTGAAGCGGCAAACGACGGCAACGCTCGATGAGATTTCGTATAAACAAGCGCTCGGTGTCGGCTTGATTCAATGTTTCTCGCTCTGGCCAGGCTTTTCACGCTCAGGGTCGACCATTTCGGGCGGGGTCCTTTTAGGGATGAGTCACCGGGCCGCGGCGGACTTCACGTTCATCATGGCCGTACCGATTATGTTCGGTGCCAGTGCGCTGTCGCTCTACAGCAAATGGGAGTACTTCACGATGGCGACCCTCCCGGTCTTCCTTGTCGGATTCATTAGCGCGTTTTTGTTCGCGCTCTTGTCGATTAAGTTCTTCTTGAAGTTGATTAACAAA
The DNA here is from genome assembly GCF_018616375.1 of Exiguobacterium sp. J17977. Taxonomy (GTDB): domain Bacteria; phylum Bacillota; class Bacilli; order Exiguobacteriales; family Exiguobacteriaceae; genus Exiguobacterium; species Exiguobacterium mexicanum. Next base: position 7,932 of record NZ_JAEQBB010000009.1, read on the forward strand.
GTGAAGTTGACGCCGTTCGCGATTTATCGCATCGTGTTGGCTGCTGTCATTTACTTCTTGTACTTCTAAGAAAAAAAGCGCATGTCAGCACATGCGCTTTGAAACCAATGATCCATCAAGTTCGTATAACCAAGTAGAGGTGAGAACATGGAACATATCGTTGTCGTATTGGGAACATTAATCGGCTTAGGGGCTGTCGGTACATTGCTGTACGTGTCACGCCTTGCCTATGAATCATGAGAACGGATAGTGATAGAAGCGCTCACGTTGGAGTAACTCCATGACGTGGGCGTTTTCTGCGTTGTCGATGGCGCGTAACAGGCCTTCTGTCTGTGACCGGTGGGCGAGCAACGCCTCACGTTTCGCCGCACTCTCTTGACCGACTTCGATGATGACATGCGGTTTTCCGAGTTCGGCGTCGGTGCGATGGTCGAACGCGACCCCTAAAAATTCAGGACGCTTCGAGGCATCGATATCTTGCAACGCTCGGACGACGGCACGTGCCGTTGCCTCGTGATCGGGGTGGACGGCGTATCCTGGATAGAAGGAGATGACGCGGGCAGGCTGCACTTCCTCAATCAAGGCACTGAACCGTGCCGCGAGTTCCGCTTCGTCTTCGAATTCGACGGTCTTGTCGCGGAGTCCCCACATGCGGAGGTCGTCGATGCCCATGACGGCACACGCTGCCTCGAGTTCATGTTTGCGAATCTTCGGCAACTCTTCACGCGTCGTGAAAATCGGGGAGCCCATGTTGCGGCCCATCTCACCGAGTGTCAGGCAGACGTACGTGACCGGGAAGCCGTTTTTATGATGTTGGATAATCGTTCCGGCCGAGCTGAACGCTTCATCATCGGGATGCGGAAAAATAACGAGTAACGGTCCATTCATTGGCTTTCCACCTCCGAGGCTCCTTGCGGGAGCGGTTTGATGTCTAAATGTAAGGCACAGGCGAGGCGACCGAGGCGGTCGTGACCGGCAAGCAGGAGCTGGTCTCCGTGCTGTTCATAGTCGGTCAAACCTTCGACGTAAAGCCAACCGTGGTCGAGTTTCAAGCCGACCCGATATGGTCCATCGCCCTTGATTTGACCGATGCTGTATTCGATGACGACGTTGCGAATGAACATACCGGCGTTATGAAAATCAGGGTCGTTATGCGTCGCATACGCCCCGTTCGTCGTCTCGACATGGACGTAGAGCGGCATGGACACATGCGCGTCCAAATAAGTCTGGATGGTTGTAGGTTGAATCGATTTCACGCGGTTCCCTCCAATGGAAACGATGACCCGAGACATGCGTCCCGGGCCACCCGTTATGATTGTGTTGCTAGTTTTTTGCGGTAACCGGTATGGTTCGTAGGCCCAACGTATTGATTGAGGCGGAACGAATGACGGACCGCTTCCGTAATGAACTCTTTTCCGATTTCGATGGCCTCATCGACCGAGTGCCCGTTCGCAAGTGACGCCGCGATGGCTGATGAGAACGTGCAACCGCCGCCGTGTGTGAAGGCCGGGTCGATTTTTTCGCTCTCGAGGAGGCGATACTCGTTGCCGTCGTAAAGTACGTCGAATGCTGTGTCGAAGCCGAGCTTGCCGCCGACTTTGATGATGACGATTTCGGCGCCGAGCTCATGAATCAAGCGAGCAGCCTCTTCGATTTCTTCCATTGTTGAAGGTGTCTTATCGAGGCCAGCGAGCATACGCGCCTCGAATAAGTTCGGTGTGATGATTTTTGCGACCGGTACGAGATGCTTGCGCATGGCGACCGCGACGTCCGGATTGAGGATCTCGTCGGCGCCTTTACATGCCATGACCGGGTCGACGACCGCGTTTTGGATGCCGTACTCTTTGATTTTACGAGCTGCGAGCTCGATAATCTCTGGAGTCGGGAGCATCCCTGTCTTAACGGCATCGACGCCAATTCCAGCGAGGACCGTATCGATCTGTTTCTCAATCAACGTCGTGTCGATTGGGAACACTTCGTGGTGCCACGCGTTATGCGGGTCTTGAGCCACGATGACCGTGAGGGCGGTCATGCCGTAAACACCGAGTTCTTCCATCGTTTTCAAGTCAGCTTGGATGCCTGCACCGCCACTCGTATCCGAGCCAGCGATTGTTAAAGCTTTTTTCATCGTCATAGTCGTTCAATCCCCTTTGTCTGTTTGGATAGTTTCACTATAACGACTTTTTGGCGCTACGACAAATCCCGAGGTCGCATCCAAGCCGGAATAAGTTTCAAAAAATGATGGCAGGATTTCAATCGTATTTGGGGAATAGTAATGAATAGGGTGTAGACCACTTTCAATTTGGCTAGGAGGAAAACCGCATGTTAGTGCATAGCTTATGCATTCCGAAGAAAGATGTCGTCACAATCAGTGAAAAGGCGACATTGCGCGAGGCGCTCGACACGCTCGAAAAGACAGGCTACCGTTGTGTCCCTGTGCTCGATGAGACGGGAACATTTTTCCGCGGTAATATCTATAAGATGCATATTTATCGCCACGGAATGAGTGGGGCGAGCCTAGACGATAACGTCATGGAACTCATCAAGAACACGCAAAAGTACGTCCACGAGTCGGACGGCTTTTTCAAAGTTTTCTTCTCGATTAAAGAACTTCCGTATATCGCGGTCTTGAAAGACGAGAGCAATGAATTTTACGGGATTTTGCCGCACGGGAAGATGCTCGGCATGCTCGAAGAGGCATGGAGCCGTGACACGGGGAGCTATGTCGTCACGATCGCACTCAGTGAGCAGGCGGGGGCGCTTGAGAAAATCACGAAAATCATCAGCAAATATTCATCGATTGCCAGCCTGATGACGCTCGACGCCAAGAGTAAGGTGTTGCGTCGCGTGTTAATCACGTTGCCGCCGGACTGTGACGAGAAGACGAAAGACAAGATTGTCGCTAAACTCGAACAAAAAGGGTTCCGCGTCGTCGAAGTCGAGAATTTAAATAACTGACGAAAGGCCTTCCTCACAGCGAGGAAGGCCTTGTTCAATTCAATCGTTGTTCCATCCGGATGTCGGGCCAAAACTGACCGTCCCAATACGTGAACGCCTCGATGCGGGCGATTTCGTGATAGCCGAGCTTTTGATAGAGGCGATGCGCCACTTCATTGAATCCGAACACACCGAGCTCAATGCGCGGCACACCTTGGGCACGGAGGTGGTCGGCGAGCAAGGTGAGAGCGACGGTGCCAACGCCTTTCCCGCGGCCTGTCGGTTCGCCGATGACGAGACCGAGCCAAGCGCTGCCCGGTTCTTTGTCATACAAGTGCGGGGCGTCATAGGTGACATTCACCTCGCCGACGAGCCGGTCATCGTCGTAAATCAAGAAGATATCGTGCGTGTCCAGTCGTTCCGTCAAATCTGCGAGCGTCATCTGGTGTTCTGCGACGAGTTCGGCTTCAGATCGGGCCGGACGAATCAAATGGACGATGGCGGGGTCGTTATTCCAGCGATTGAACGTCGCGACGATGGCGTCGGACGCTTCCCGCAATGGGACGAGCGAGGTGGGCATCGAGTCCCCTCCTTTCAGACATACGCTTTCGCCCTCGAACTGAAAAAGTCCTCGTTTTTACTGAGTCGGCTTCAAGACGTTGAGGTGGCTCGGGAGCACTTCGAACGTGAGCGGGAGTTTACCGCCCGTATCGCCGTCGGCATTGACCGGAAGCGATTCTGGTGAGTCGACATGGACCCGTTTTGTCGTGAAGGACGTGACGCTGTCCGTCTCTTTTAACTTGCCGGTGAAGAGGGCCGGCGCGAGTTGAATGGCATCTTTAAATCCAAGATTCTCAAACAGATAGACGTGAAGTAACCCGTCATTCAGTTCGGCGTCCGGTTCAAAGTTTTCAAACCCGCCGACCGAGTTCGTGAGGGCGATGACGACCAAATAGGCATCGCCGTCGAACGTGTGCTCTTCGGCTTGGACCGACAAGGCGTACGGACTATGTTCACGGAACGCTTTGATGCCTTCAATCAAGTAGGCGAACGGGCCCCATTTTGTCTTCTCTTCGACACTGACCTCGTCGACTGCTTCGGCGATCAGGCCGATGGCAATGACGTTCATGAAGTAGCCGTTCTCGTATTTGCCGATATCCATCGGCGTCGGTTGCGCGGTCTTGAGCGCCTCGATCGCATCTTCAGGGTCGCTTGGGACACCGAGCGCACGGGCGAGGTCGTTGACGGTGCCGAGCGGGATGATGCCGAAATCAGGACGATGATCGGCTTCGGCGAGCCCCGTTACGGCCTCGTTCAGCGTCCCGTCGCCACCCATCGCGATGACAGCTTTATATTGTTTCGCTGCCGCTTCTTTCGCAAAATGTGTGGCATCGTCTGCTTTTTCCGTGAACCGGACATCGACGTTGCCGTAGCGCTCTCGCAACACTTCCTCTGCTGCCGCGGCGTGTTCTTTCCCTAACTCTTTCCCGGACGACGGGTTGACGATTAACATGACTGTATCCATCAAAGCACATTCCCCTTTTCACATTCAGATATTGTCATCTATTCCCGTCCTGTGGCGAGACTAGTCATAAAAAAAACAACACAGATGTGTTGTTCAGTAATGGCGGAATGCCGACATATCCAGGTGGCTCGCATCGGATTCGTCGACGGCGAGTTCAATCTTCAAATGTTCTTGGAACGGCGAATCGAATGCACCCATGCAGGCGACCGGTTCATGGTCAGGGACGGGGGACTTACGTTTCGTTTTGACGAACAAGTAGTCCTCACGCGACAACGTCAATAAAAAGCGTTCGACCGCATGGGGTTCGCGCGTGACGTTCGGCCATGGCAAGTGATTGAATAGTAAAAAGACCGCGCCTTCTTTTTCGAGCGCATAGTCTGGGGCAATCCCTTCCCGGTTCAACAACTCGATGACCGTACCCAAATAAGCTTCCTTAATCGTCAATGAAATTTCATAATACTCGCGCATACCGTCCATCCTTTCTAAAAATCGCAATAATTCCATTCTATACGTTTCAGACAGGAGCGACAATGAAGAAGTTTCTTGACGAAGCGTTTTTCCCACCGTATACTGCTCATGTCCTGCTATACTAAAGGTAAATGATGAACGAATTGAGGTGAAACCGACATGATTGAATCACTCGAATTGAAGGCATGGATCGTCTTGGCACGAGCGATGGACGCAATCAGTGACCGTGTAAAGGACGATTTACGACGCCACCAATTGAATTCAACAGAGTTCGGTGTTTTATCGGTCTTGTATAAACGAGGGGATACCCCGCTCCAGCAAATCGGAGACCAAATTTTGATTACAAGCGGAAGCGTCACATACGTGATTGATAAGCTTGAAAAACGTGGCTTAATCGAACGTGTGGCTTGCCCGTCTGACCGGCGCGTCACATACGCCTCGTTAACAGAGGAAGGCAAGCGCTTGATGGACGTCGTCTATCCAGAGCATATCGAGATTTTTAAAGACATCTACGGTCCCCTTAGCGACCAAGAGACGGAACAGTTAATCGATTTATTGAAACGGGTCGGTTATAATGCGGCAGGCAAATGACGCCTGCCTGCTTTTTTTTATCATTTATCTTGAAGTTAAACTAATTGACTGTGAGATATACAGATGATATAGTTCTAACTGTTGTTACAAAAATAGAGATTACACTTATGGAGGAACCCATTTATGAAAAAGGTATTATACGTATCGGCTAACCCGAAACCAACTGAATTGTCATACAGCAAACAAGTCGCAGAAACGTTCATGACGACACTTACGAACGAGAACCCGGCACTTGAAGTCGAAGCAATCGAACTTTACGATGTCGATGTTCAAGAAATCGACGGCGACGTCCTCAGCGCATGGGGCAAATTCGCTTCAGGCGAGGCCCTCACTGATGTCGAAGCGGCTAAAGTTGCAACGATGAGCGGCATGCTCGAGAAGTTCATGGAAGCTGACATGTACGTGTTCGCGACGCCAATGTGGAACTTCTTCTTCCCAGCGCGTATGAAAATGTTCCTCGACAGCGTATTGACTGCTGGTAAAACGTTCCGTTACACAGAACAAGGTCCAGTCGGCCTTCTCGAGAACAAACAAGCGATTCACATCCAAGGTACGGGTGGAATCTACACAGGTACAGACCTCAACTTCGCAGACGCATACCTTCGTCAAGCACTCGCATTCGTAGGCGTGACAGAAGTGACGACACTTCCGGTTGAAGGTATGAACCAATACCCAGACAAAATCGAAGAAATCGTTGCTGACGCGAAAGCGAAAGCCGAAGCACTTGCGAAAGAAGTCGCAGGCGCGGTCACAGTATAATGATCAAGGCGAGTCCAACATCGGGCTCGCCTTTTTGTGTGCCATCGATTCGGGTATGATAAGACGGAAAGGGGAGAGTGACATGGGAGAACAGTTATCAGATCGCCTGCTCGGGGATTGGAGCGACATCATCGCATCCGAGATGGCCGAGCCTTATTTTACTGACTTAAAAGCGTTCGTCGATGAGGCGTATACGTCATCGACCGTATATCCGGCCCGAGAAGACATTTGGAATGCGTTCGTCTATACGAAGTTCAAGGACGTGAAATGCGTCATTCTCGGACAAGATCCATACCATGGGCCAAACCAAGCGCATGGACTCAGCTTCTCGGTCCAAGACGGTGTCCGTTTCCCGCCGTCGTTGCGAAACATCTTTCAAGAGTTGCATGACGATATCGGCTGTCCCGTGCCGACCAGTGGTAACTTGGAGAAGTGGGCCCGTCAAGGCGTGTTGCTCCTCAACACCGCGCTCACGGTCGAAGCGGGCAAGGCCGGTTCGCATCGGGGACAGGGATGGGAGCAGTTCACCGACTCCATCATCGAGCGACTCGGGCAACGGGAAGAGCCGCTCGTGTTCATCTTATGGGGGAACGACGCGAAGAAGAAACAGAAATTTATTGGCCCGCAACACGCCGTCTTGACCTCGGTTCACCCGAGTCCACTCTCGTCGCATCGCGGCTTTTTCGGATCAAAGCCGTTCTCGCAAGTGAACGCGAAATTGAGCGAGTGGGGACAACCTGAAATCGATTGGTGTTTATGACAGTCCGCACATGCGGACTGTTTTTTTGTTGACGGCGTCCGAATCGTCTGTTATTGTTACTAGCAACAAGATGCTTTAGCGCTTAAAAGCGAATGCGCACAGAAGCATAACTGTATAACAGTATAAAAGCGATGACCGAACCGAAGTAGAGACATCTTCCCTGGCTCAGAGAGCGTGTGGTGCTGCGAACACGCCCATAAGATGAATCGAATTACAGTTCGCGAGCTCTCACACGTTGAGCGGTCCCCCGTTATCGGAATAGAGTGACTAGACGTCCGTCTAGTAATCAGGGTGGTACCGCGGCATCGTCGTCCCTATCGAGTGAATCGATAGGGACTTTTTTACGTTCAGTCAATCAAAGGAGGAAACATCATGCTCACACAAATCATTCCACGCCATTTGGCCCCACATATTTCGCCACAGTTCTACGACGAGTACACGCCGACCGATCATGCGGTCTGGCGCTTCGTCTTACGACTGAACTTGCATACGCTTGAAGGGAAGGCCCATCCGTTTTACATTGAAGGGTTGAAAAAGACGGGGATGGGGCCGGAGCGTCTCCCGAACGTCGAACAGATGACCGAAGAGATGCGGTCGGCCGGTTGGTCGACGGTCGCAGTCGATGGTCTCATTCCGGGCGTCGCTTTCTTTGATTTTCAAGGTAACGGGATGTTGCCGGTCGCGACCGATATCCGAAAAGTCGAGAATATTTTGTACAGTCCGGCACCGGATATCATCCATGAGGCGGCCGGCCATGCGCCGATGTTGATGGACCCTGAATTTTCACAAATCGTGAAGCGGTTCGGCCAGCTCGGGGCGAGAGCGTTCATGAATCGAGAAGAACATGCCTCGTTTGCAGCCTTGAAACGCCTGACCGTGGTCAAGGAGAACGCGAATTCGACGGACGAGGAGATTGCGGCAGCCGAAGCGGCGGTACATGAGGCCAAAGCTCAAGTGACCGGTTTCTCGGAAGCGCAACAAGTCGCCCGCATCTTTTGGTGGACGGTCGAGTTCGGTCTCATTGGTGACGTGGACAATCCGCTCATCTACGGCGCCGGGCTGTTGTCGTCGGTCGGCGAGAGCCGTCACTGTTTGACAGATGCCGTCACGAAGCATCCGTTCAATTTGGAGCACGCCCTCGAGACGAAACAAGACGTGACGAATATGCAACGCGAGTTGTTCGTTATCCCGGATTTTGAGGCGTTGAAGGACGCGCTCGATGAACTCGAGTCACGGATGGCGGTCAACCAGGGCGGGATTGCCTCGCTCGCGAAGGCGCTCGCATCGGGCAGTCAATCGACCGTCCGACTTGAAGACGGGACGGACCGCGTCGGTGTGATTCGCCACGTGACACGCTCTGGGGCCCATGCCCTCATCCAATGGGACGACTGTGTGAACGTCAATCACGGTCAGTTGACGAATTTGCATAATCACGGCCTGCTCGTGCTCGATGGACCGCTTCAAGACGCGTTGGCGACAGCAGGCATCCGGTTGGATGGTCAAATCGTCAGCGAGACGACAGAGGCGTTGCACCTCGAAGACGTCGTCGTCACCATCGAAGCTCGACAAATCAAATTGGAGACACTCGAAGTGAGACAAGACACGCTCCCATCGATTTTCCCGGGCACCGAGATTGAAGAGCTCGTCATCTTGGAGAAGCCGGTCCACATCGAACGTGATGCCCGTGTGTGGACGAACGATGACCCGATGTTCAATCAGATCCGTAACATGCGGGAACAAGGCGAGTCGATTGATGGACTCGTGCCGACGATTCTTGCGGATCATCCGGATGCCTGGCTGCTCCACATCGAATGCTTGGAGCTCGTCGAGTCCGATGCGCTTCGCCAAGCGTTGACGGAACGGTTGCACGCATTGCGTGAGACGTCAGCCTCGCGGCATGAGTTGATTGGCCGTGCGCTCGCATTGCTCAACTGACAAAAATAATCCCCGCCCATCATTGGGCGGGGATTATTTGTTAACGCGTCGTTTCACGCAAGAACGTGATTAAACGGCGATACGTTGCACCGGCTGCCGGCTTATCCATCTCAAAATGGTAGTCGTGGCCGAGTGTGTGTTCGTTTCGGTCATAAAAGACGCTCGTGACGTCTGCACGACCTGACAGAATTGTCGCAAATTCTTTTGCTTGCGTCTCGAACGAACCGGTGTTGCCGTCGGTGATGAACGTCGGCACGAACGTGGCCGGGATGTTCACGAGCGGTGACGCTTCCGCGACGACCGGTAAGTCCTCCCAGTTGTACGTTCCGAAGTACGCCCAACCGATCCGTTTGAACAAGAAGCGGTTGACCGCCTTCGATGACTCGACAATGCTTCGTTTCAAGTCGTAAGGACCCGACATGAGAATCGTGCCGAGGATGGACGTTTTCGGCACTACTTGATTCACTTCGGCTGATGGCGCATAGTCGTCGTTCAATTGAATCCCGACGAACTGAGCGACGAGTTGGGCACCGTTCGAATCGCCCGCAAAAAAGACGCGGTCGAGGTCGAGGCGGAAGCGGTCGTTGTTTTCCTTGATATACGTGTAGGCTTCTTCGAGCTGCTGGAGCGGTACAGGATACGTGACGTCTGGGGCGAGGGCGTAGTTGACGCTGACGACGTTATAGCCGTTGCTCGCAATCGAGGTCGCATATTTGAAGACGTCGGCCTTGTCACCACCGACGAACGAACCGCCGTGCACCCAAAAGATGGTAGGAACGATTTGTTTGTCGCCTTCATAGCGAATCAAGTCGAACGTCCCGTTCTCATAAGCCGAATGGTAATCGATATCTTTCCGGACCGACGTTTTTTGAACGACTTCCTCAAATCCTTTGATGGCGACTTCGTTCCCGCCGGCAAATGAGGTCTTGACGAGACGTGAGGTCGGTTTCGGGGACAAGAATACATAGGCGGCACCGGCGACAGCCGTACCGACCAGTCCAAGTCCTGCTCGTTTCAATCCTTTATTCATCGTAATTCCTCCTTGGTTCAATCCAGTTTGTTCACTTACCGATCGACGAGGACAGTTCCCATGAACGTTTCAATGACATGGGCGATCCCGTCTTCGTTGTTTGATTTCGTGATGAAGTCGGCCTTGCCTTTGACCGTCGTGTTGGCATTGCCCATGGCGACACCGAGGCCGGCCCATTCGATCATCGTGAGGTCATTGTTCCCGTCACCACAAGCGATGACATGGGCCTGTTCGATGCCGACGTGTTCGGCGAGGAAGGCGAGGCTTGTCCCTTTCGTCACGCCTGCTTCCGTGAACTCAAGGAAAAACGGCTTCGATCGTGCGACCGCGAGTTTCCCTTCGAGTTCGACTTGCAGTTTCGTTTCGATTGGAGCGAGCGTGTCGCCGTCACCGAGCATGAGACACTTGACGACCGGCGTCGTGACCGCTTCTTTGAAGTCAGGGACATGGATGACCGGCATGCCCGTCAATTCACCTTCGATATCGGTATACGGGTTCGGTTGATCGGTTACGATTTCGTTACCGATGTACGTATGAATCGCGATTTCTTCCCGGACACTGATATCATGGAGATGGGCGACCGTTTCCGGAAGCAACGTACTTGAGAAGATTTCTTCATTCGTCTCACAATTGATGATTGAGGCACCATTGAATGAGAGAATATAGCTACCGTATTTGGCGAGCTCGAGTTCACGTGCGGCATCCCACATCGCATATGTCGGGCGACCGCTCGCGAGCACGACCTTATGTCCGCGTTCTTGTACATCCAGCAAGGCCGCTTTCGTTTTGGCGGAAATCGTATGGTCGCTCGTGAGGAGCGTATCGTCCATATCTAAAACAATCATCTTGTAACTCATAATGGTAAGGAGTCCTCCTTCAGAATCTAATGACTCCATCCTAATACGATTTGAGGTCAATTGACAACCTTGTCGCAAAAACGTAACTATAATGTAGAGAAGTGAACATCAGAAGAGGTGGATATATGAATCGGATATTAGTAGCCGAAGATGAGCATGCGATTCGCAGCTTTATCATCGTTAATTTAAAGCGGGCCGGATTTGACGTCTTCGAGGCGACGAACGGACGTGAGGCGGTCACAGCGTTCGACCGGGAACCGTTCGATGTCGTCTTGCTCGACGTCATGATGCCTGAGATGGATGGATTCGAGGCATGCGCCGCCATCCGCGACTTAGATGAGAACGTCGGCATCATCATGCTGACGGCGCGCACGCTCGAAGAAGATAAGATTGAAGGGCTCGGCAGAGGGGCGGACGATTATATCGCCAAACCGTTTAGCCCAGGTGAGCTCGTGGCCCGGATTCAAGCGCTCCTGCGCCGTGTCGAAAAAGTGAAACGGAAAGAGAAGAAACGGTTGAAGTCAGGACCGTTCGCCATCGACTTGGCCGCGAAGCAAGTGACGAAGTATGGGCAGTCCATCGATTTGACCCCGACCGAGTACGATTTGATTTGTCACCTCGTCCAAAACGAGGAAGTCGTGCTGTCACGTGACGCGCTGTTAGACGCCGTCTGGGGGATCAATTACTTTGGCGACAGAAAGACGGTCGACGTCAACATTCGTCGTCTCCGTCAAAAGATTGAAGACGACCCGAGCCACCCGGCGTACATCGAGACACTGTGGGGGCACGGCTATAAGTGGCGGAGACATGACGGATGAAGCAACAGCTCGTCATTCGGATTATGCTCGTCATGACGCTCGTGCTCGTCTTGCTCGTGAGCGTCCTGTCGTACGGAACGTACCGCTATTACTATGAATATGAATCAGAGGCGCTACTCAGTCATGCGACGACGAGCGCCTATCTATACCCGCAGGCGCAAGTCGGCTTTGAGACACCGAGCGCGTTCTCGGTGCTCGTTCGGACGTTCGGTTATCCCGGTACCGATTTGACGATTGTCGACCGGACCGGTCAAATCATCAAGACGACAGGGCAGCGGGCCCAACAGGCCGCCTTTTCGACCGAACAGTTGCAAGACCTCGCCCGCGGTGAGTCCGTCGTCCAAGACTATGATGCCGATGGCAATCATTATCTATCAGTCACGAGTCCAATCATCACGGACGGAGCGAGTGAATTCGCCATCAGCTTCACACGGCCACTCGCCGACTTGGACACGTTGATTCGTGAGATTTGGATGGCCGTCGTCATGATTGGCGTCTTGATTTGGTTGGTCGCACTCTATGCCGTCATTCGCATCGCGGACCGGTTCGTGCGACCAATCCGTGATATCATCGAGACGGCCGATGAGATGGCGCAAGGTGATTTCGACGTCGAAGTGTACTCGAACGAAAAGCATGAGCTCGGGGCACTGGCCCGGACGCTGACATATTTAGGCGCGAAAGTGCAACAGCACCAATCGACGCGAAACGAATTTTTGTCCAACGTGTCGCACGAACTGCGTACACCGCTTACTTCCATCAAAGGATGGACGGAGACGATTCGGGGCGGTGACGAGAAAGTGTCGGACGAGACCGAACTCGGATTGAGCATCATCCATTCGGAGACGGAGCGGATGATTGGACTCGTCGAGCAACTGCTCGATTACACAAAAATCGAAGAGAGCCGGCTCGTCTTGTACCGCCAAGAACTCGATCTCGTGTCGCTGTTACGGAAAGTGACGATTCAATTGAAACAGTCACTCGAAGACAAACAGATCACGCTCATCGAACGATATCCGCAAAAGTCGATCGGACTGTTCGATGAGAACCGGCTGAAGCAAGTGTTTTTAAACTTGCTCGAGAACGCCATCCGTTTCTCGCCCGAAGGTGGGACGTTGACGGTACGGTTCGTGCAATCGGAGCGTGTCGCCTTCATTTCCATCATCGACGAGGGTCCGGGTATCTCGCGTGATCACTTGCAACGCATCACGGAAATGTTTTATCAGGCACAAGTGACGAAAGGGAGCAGTGGGCTCGGTCTCGCCATCGCCAAAGAGTTGATTGAGGCGCATGAAGGCAAACTCGTCATCGAGAGTGAGGTCGGACAAGGGACGACAGTGACCGTCCTTTTGCCGCTCGACCCGAGTGAACTACATTAAAAGGGTTAAACCTCCCGAATTCAGGATACATGTAATTGTATGTAGAATGAGGGAGGTTTTTTTGTGGCAACGAAATCATTGAAGCCGTTATCAGGCAGTCCGAATGCCGTTTCGACCGAAACACCGATTGGGGCGTTACGCATGGACCCGCTTCCGTATGGACAGGACCGTGCCGAGAGCATGGAGACAATCAAGATGGTGATGGGGCAATTGCCTCGGACCGAACTCGTCGAGGAGAAGGAAGACACACTGCATTACGTCGTCACGACGAAACTAATGCGTTTTAAGGATGACGTCGAATTCCGATTTGACGATGAGACGAAACAAATTCACTTCCGATCGGCGTCACGACTCGGTCATTCTGACTTTGGCGTGAACCGGAAGCGGATGCAAGATGTAAGTGAACGATACCGGAGGTTGATGAGATGAAGGATTATCAGTTGATTGTCATCGGTGGGGGCGCGGCCGGAATGACGGTCGCGGCCGGTGCCGCGAATCTAGGGGCAAAAGTCGCCTTGGTCGAGAAGAAAAAACATCTCGGGGGTGACTGTCTTCACGTCGGGTGCATCCCGTCGAAAGCGCTAATTGCCGCCTCGAAAGAAGCGAACAGCATGATGCAAGCCGCCCGCGTGCTCGGAGCCGAGTTTGACGGGCCAGCCCATTATCAGTCGACAAAGGCCCGTGTCGATCGCGCCCGTGCCATCATCCAAGATCATGACGGGACAGAGCGTTTTGAAAAACTAGGAGTCGATGTCTACATCGGTGAAGCCTCGTTCCAAAGCCCATATGAACTCAAAGTCGGCGACGACTTGTTAATCGGGAAGAAATTTGTCATCGCAACCGGATCGCAACCGACCGTGCCACCGATTGACGGTTTGGATAGCGTGCCATACGTAACGAACGAGCAGGTGTTTGAAGAAGAGACGTTGCCAGAGAGCATCATCGTCATCGGGGCCGGAACGATCGGTCTCGAACTCGCCCAGTCGTTCGCTCGTCTCGGCAGCCAAGTGACCGTGCTCGAGGCACAGGATACGTTTTTACCGCGAGAAGACGAGTCGGTGAGCAAGTTGCTCCGTTCGCAGCTCGAGATGGCGATGCGTCTTAAAATCGGCATCAACATCAATCACATCTCGGAAGTCGCGGGACGCGTTCACGTCACCGGTGAACTTGATGGCGAAACCGTCACATACGAGGCGGACAAGCTGCTCGTCGCGACGGGCCGGAAACCGAGAATCGATGAACTTCGACTCGACCGGGCCCACGTCCACGTCAAAGACGGATATGTCGACGTCACGTCGACGTACCGCACGTCACAATCCCACATATTTGCGATTGGCGATACGATCAAGACGTTACCGTTCACGCATGCGGCTGGAGAAGAAGGCAAGGCTGTCGTGGCCAACGCTCTGTTCGGACTATGGAACAAAGTCGATTATTCGAAGATGCCATGGATTACGTTCACGGATCCAGAAGTATTCCACGTTGGCATGACCGAAGCTGAGGCACGGGAGCGCCACGGTGACGACGTCGAGGTGTTTGAAGCGAAACTGTCCGAGGTCGACCGCTTCGTCGCTGACCGTCAAGAGACAGGTTTCGTCAAAATCATCACGCGTAAGAACGGCAAAATCATCGGCGGACACGCCGTCGGGATGACGGCCGGGGATTGGATGCAAATCGTCGTCTATGCGATGCAGCGAGGCGATAAAATTGGCAAGCTATCGCGTATGATTTATCCGTACCCGTCGCGAAGCGAAGCCGTGAAAAAAGTGGCCGACCTTTACTGGCGGAAGCGCTTGTTCAACAGCCCGCTCACAGATTTGTCTCGCAAGTATTTCGAATGGACTCGATAACGAAAAATCCCACTCTCGACAGAGTGGGATTTTCTTATGGCAGAACAATCGTCTCGAGCATCTTCGGCGAGCCTTCTGATAAATCGACGAGTGGTTTAATCAACACTTCGACGCGGCGGTTTTTCGAGCGCCCGGCTTCGGTGTCATTCGTCGCAATCGGCTTGTACTCTCCGTAACTGGCGAGCGTGAACTGTCCGGGATTCAAGGCGTCGTTCGCCAATAGTCCGCGCATGAAGGCCGTGGCCCGGGCTGAACTAAGTTCCCAGTTCGACGGGAATCGGGCCGTATTGATTGGAATGTTATCGGTGTGACCGGATACGACAATCTCGCGATTACCGGCTTTTTCGAGAATCCCGCTAATCGACCCGGCCACTGTTCTAGCCTCGGCGTCGAGCGTCGCTTCCCCCATGCTGAACAAGGCGCGGTCTTGAATCGTCAGGACGAGACCGCTCGAGTTGATCGTCGCCTCGATTTCTTGTTCGAGCCCGTTCTTTTTGATGTATTGGTTGACCTCTTCTTTCAACTCATCCAATTTGGCGAGCTCGTATGTCCGAGGGTTCGCCGCCGTATCCGTCTTGTTTGTACGGCTGATGTCGCTGTTCGAGGCGGTCGACGCTTGGAACACGCTCGTCCCGCCAGAGAACACTTGATTAAAAGATTGAGACATTTTCTCGAGTTTCGTCTGGTCGATGTTACTCGAGGCGAACAAGACGATGAAGAGGGCGAGTAAGAGCGTCAATAAATCGGCGTACGGGATTAACCAACCTTCCGGGATATGTTCTTCATGATCATGCTTCTTTTTGCGCTTCATAGTCGGCTCGCTCCTTTGGAGACAAATACACAGACAATTTATCTTCTAACGTCTTCGGCGACTCCCCACTTTGAATTGAGAGAATCCCCTCGATCATCATTTCTTTGATGATGACCTCGCTCTTCGAATACTGCTTCAATTTATTGGCGAACGGGAACCAGAGGACGTATCCCGTGAAAATCCCGAACAGCGTCGCGACGAACGCGGCTGAAATCGCGTGACCGAGCTTTTCGATATCAGACAAATCTTTGAGGGCCGCGATCAATCCGATAACGGCTCCGAGAACCCCGAGTGTCGGCGCATACGTGCCAGCCTGTGTGAAGATGTCAGAGTTCGCTTTGTGGCGTTGCTCCATGTTCTCGATATCGCGTGACATGACCTCAGCGATATACTCGGACGGTTGGCCGTCGATGACCATCATCATGCCTTGTTTCAAGAACGGTTCTTCGACTTGTTCGAGCGCAGTCTCAAGCGACAAGAGTCCTTCTTTACGCGCTTGTGTCGACAAGTCGACGAACTGCGTCAACAGTCCAGACTTACTTGGCAACTCTTGCTTTTTGAAGAGAATTCCGAACAACTTTGGTACGTTTTGTAGTTGTTCCTTTGAGACGGCGATACTGACCGCGGCCGCTGTCCCGACAAAAATGATGACGAGTGCTGCCGGGTTGATGAGCGGGGCAATCCCGGCTCCTTTCAATACCATTCCTCCGACGAGGGTGAGGAACCCAAGTATGAGTCCTACTAACGTGACGACATCCATGTCTATGTTTTCCACCTTTCTAAAAAAATCAGGAGACAAAAAAAGCGAGAGACTTAACTCGTCTCCCGCAAATGCGTTCCCGATGGTTAAGCGCCGTTTTCGTCAATCAGCATCTGGATGCTGATATTTCGTTCTTCACGCTCTATATCGGTTAACACGTCGTATTTTTTTAATAATGCGTACAATTGATTCACAACTTCTTGATCAAGTGACCAATGTAGCAGTTCTTCGAGCTGGAAATAAAGATGGGCGGGCATGCATTGTGACTGACGCTCCAACCTTCGCGAGACATCCGTTAGCGAATGATCTACCGTACTAGGGTCCACGGTTTCATTCAACCTCCTCAACATTCATAAAGTCTATCTCTCATATTACCAAAAAATCTGGCAAACAGTTAGCGATACATTTTTCTAGTTGGCAATTTTATAAGTGAGGAGTAATATGAGCCTTAGAAAACTTGATTTGAAGGAGATAGCGAGATGCGACATCGATTGACCGTACGGGAATTGCGAATAAAACGAATCGAGGCGCTTTACCGGCTCGTGTTTGAAAAGCCAGCCCGTTTTATCGCGACAGGCTTTTTGCTCGCCATCTTTTTAGGGGCGACGTTACTCTATATGCCGTTCGCACAGACACAGCCCGTGTCCTGGATTGATTGTCTGTTTATCGCGACATCGGCCGGCACGGTGACCGGATTGTCGACGATTGATATCGGATCTTCGTTCAACACGTTCGGCGAGCTCGTCATCGTCGCGTTGATTCAAGTCGGTGGTCTCGGCTTTATGACGGTCGCGCTCATGTTGCTCAGTTTGCTTGGGAAGAAAATCGGTTTAAAGCAGCGCATCTTGCTCCAAGAGTCACTCAACTTGTCGGGACCCGGCGGCACGGTCCGTCTCGTCCGCAACATCGTCTTCACGACGCTCATCGTCCAGTTTCTCGGTATGTTGTTTTTGACGGTCGAACTGTACAGCACCGGTGATTATCGCTTTGGTGAGGCGCTTTACTACGGGTTCTTCCATGCGGTCTCGGCGTTTAACAACGCCGGGTTCGCCCTATGGCCGGACAATTTGATGCAGTTCGAGCAGAATACGGCCATCGTGATCACGATTGCTGTGCTGCTCATGATTGGGGGTCTCGGCTTCACGACCATCGCGGATGCGACCGAGGTGAAACGTTGGAAGCGCCTCGCCCTCCATTCGAAAATCATGATTGCCTCGCTCGTCATCGTCAACGGCATTGCCTGGTTCTCGCTCATGTTGTTTGAATGGGTATCGAATGAAGGCGGACTGTATGGCCGCCCGTTCGGTGAAGCGCTACACGTCACCTTCTTCCAGGCGGTGACGACGCGGACGGCAGGCTTCAACACGATCGACCTCACGACGATGGCACCGATTTCAATCGGGGTCGTCTTGATTCTCATGTATATCGGCGCCGGCGCCGCTTCCACTGGGTCAGGGATTAAAGTGACGACCGTGGCCGTCATCCTCGCCGATATGTGGGCGTTCATCGTCGGGAAGAAAGAGACGGTCATCTTGGAGCGGACGATTGATGCGTTCCAAATTAAAAAAGCGTACATCGTGGCCATTACGAGTTTCTTCTTCATCTTATTGATTACGGCACTGACCATCTTGACGAACGGTCACATTCCGGCGACCGCACTCTTGTTTGAGACGGTCTCGGCCTTTGGAACGGTCGGGTTATCACTCGGCATCACAGCGGAACTGAACGATGCAGGTAAGAGTTTTATCATGTTCATGATGTTACTCGGTCGTGTCGGCTCGTTGACGATTCTCTTCACGGTCGCACGCCAGATGGATCGGAAGATTCGCTATCCAAAAGAGAAGTTGTTAATCGGATGACACACAAAAAGCCCTGGTCAGGGCTTTTTGTGTGTCTCGTAATAGGCGACGACTTTTGGCAGATAGTCTTTTAAATCCGGACAGACGATCTCAGTGCCGCTCAGTGCGCGCAGCGTCTGGGTCGTATCGAAATGGACTTGGTGCTTAAAGTAGGCGAGCAGCTCACGCGGAACACCGTAACGTTCCGACAGATGCAACGCCGAGAATCCGGTCTCCGCGACCGCATGCGGGATCGTTCCGCGTGGAGGGCGACCGAACATCTCTTCGTGAATCATGCGGAACACTTCGCGGGCCCCGTGCGGGAACGGATCGGTCAAATGGAACGTCCGCTTCAAACCGACCGGTGCGTGGGCGAGATAAGCGGTCGCCTCGACGACGTAATCATAAGGAACGAGGTTTACTTCGATATTCTGTCGTCCAATATAAGGCAGCGGGGCGGCTTGACGAAGTTGCTCCATTAACTTCAAGACGAAGTAGACCCCATCAAACTTTTTCGTCTCGCCGGTCTCGCTATGGCCGATGACGATGCCTGGACGGATGATGGTCACTGGCATCGAGCCGAGCTCGCGTGAGACGATGGCCTCGGCCTCATACTTCGTCGCCTCGTAATGGTTTTTAAAACGGACGCGGTGCCATAACTCGTTCTCATAGACGGTCCCTTGGCGGCGTCCGGACACATAGGCGGTGCTGAAGTAGACGTACCGCTTCAAATGCGGTGCCCGTTTTGCCAGCGAGGTGATGTGCTTCGTTCCGAGCAGGTTGATGCGATACCCGACATCATACGGGATGCTCAAATCGTAAGCGGCCGCCAAATGGAAGATGTAATTCACCTCACGCTCGATGATCGAGCGCATGATTGGATCGAGCACGACTTCAGGCAGCGTAATATCGGCCTCGACGAGCACGAGCTGATCGTCTCGTAACGATGTCGCTTCCAACAGCTCCTGTTTTAAAGCGAGTGCCGCGGAACGTTCGGTCGGGAGGTGGAGCGCGTAAATCGTCCCGATTTGATTCGGCAATGACGCGAGGTGCGTGATCATCTTTCCGGCTAAAAAGCCGGGGAAACCGGTGAAAGCGTAATGGTTCATAGTGTCTCCTCCGCTAAGTCCAACGTGAACGTGAATGTCGAGCCGACGCCAACGCTCGATTCGACCTCGATACTGCCGCCATGCGATTCGATGATTTCCTTACAGATGGATAGCCCAAGACCCGTCCCGCCAATTTGGCGTGTGTCCGAGTTGTCGACTCGATAAAATTTCTTGAACAGTTCTTCGAACGCATGCTCCGGAATTCCGATGCCAAAGTCTTGAATCGAGACGTGGGCTTGATTTCGTTCTTTGCGTACCCGCACCTCGATTTCGTGATGGTTCGGCGAATACTTGATGGCGTTCGATAACAAGTTGATGATGACCTGCTCGATGCGGTCCTGGTCGGCGACGAGGTGGAGCGCTTCATCGGCATCATCAAAATGGATGGAGTGGTTGCTCGTCTCGCGGAAGCGTTCGACGACGTCACGGACGAGTTCGTTCAAGACGAAATGGTCTTTCTTATACTCTTGATTGCCATCTTCCATGCGTTGAATGTCGAGAAAATCGTTTAACAGGTCGGTCAAACGCTTCGCCTCTTTCGCCATCGTCTTTAAGTAACGCTCGCGCTTCTCGGGATTCAAGTCGCGGACGAGCATCAGCTCGATATATCCCGACAGTGACGAGAGCGGGGTGCGGAGTTCGTGTGAGACGGTGCTGACCAGTTCATTTTTGATTTGATCCATCCGCTCTTCCTCTGTCCGGTTGCGGAACACGAATAAGAAGCCACTGTCCATTCCGATTTGGCGTTTCGTATCCATGCCGGTCCCATACATCTCGTAATACTGTTCGTCCCGGTCGTTCGGTTGTGGGATGGAGAAACGCATCGACACCTCGTGGGCCGAGCCGTCGAGTAACAAATCGATTTTTTTCAACATCTCGGTGCGGTCGCGCGCGCGGAACGTAGACAGGAGCGGAATCCGCTCTTGCATCTTGTTCGGGGCGATCCCGGGTAAATCGAGCAGGCGACGGGCGTGCACGTTCATGAACAGGACGCTGCCGTTCGATTCGGTCAAGACGAACGCTTCATTGGACGCCTGTAAAATCGATTGGATGATATCGCGTTGCCGGGCGATGGCGTTCTTCTCACGTTCGAGCATCCGCTCGACTTTCTTCCGGTCGCTAATGTCGCGCATGACGGCGACGCGGAGCGTCTGACCTTGGAACGTCACTTCTTTCGGATACACTTCCATCTCGAGGAACGTCCCATCCTCACGCCGGCCGATGACCTCATACGGTGTCTGGATATGATTTCGGATGCGGCGCAACACATCGGCCCGATAGCCCTCGGCGATGAATTCGATCGTTTGGCGACCGACCATCTGTTCGGCCGGGATTCGGAAAATCGATTCGGCCGCCTTATTCGCGTCTAAGATGGTCCCACCTTCGTGAAACAGCACGGCTTCGATAACTGATTCGGCGAACATGCGATACCGCTGTTCTTTGTGTAGCAATTCGCCTTTCAAGGCGATTTCGGGACTGACATCGAACACGAAAAAGAAGAAGCCGATGACGCGAGCTTGTTCGTACACCGGATGCATGAACAGCTTTCCAACGAAATGGGTCCGGTCTTTTCGTTGGAACTTCCATTCACGGTCGCCGCGGTCTAACGCCACACGCAGCATCTGTTCGAATGACAACAATCGCTCAGTCTCGTCTTGATAATGGGTCCGCTTCTCGCTCAGCTCGCGCGACTCGAATAGACCGAACGGGGTCATTTCATAGAGAACTTCGTGCGGCTCGTAGCCGAACAGCTCGGTCGCCCCTTTATTGAAGCGATTGATTAACAGATTGGCATCGGTCATAATCATCGCCATGTCGAGTTCGGTATGCATCATCGCTTCGAACGCGTTATGTTGGACCGTCACCCGCGTATCGAGCGGGAGCGGTTCGATTGATAAGATATAGACGTCACCGTTCGGGATGGCATGGATGCGGATTGTCGGCATCTCGTACGTCCAAGGCAAGCCTTGTTCCATCCGTCGCGATAGTTCCATGGTGATCGGTGACTGGTTGACCATATGAAAGATGTTCGTTCTCGTTTGTAAGTCTTCAGGGAATTGTTCTAAAAACGGCCGGTTCGCTTGAACAATCGTCCCGTCCGTCGTGATTAACGCTACACCGTAAGGCAAGGCGTGCAGCAATTCGTTTTGGAGATGTCCTCGGTTCTCCATGAACGATGATCCCTCCTTCTGTATGTCACACGGGTACATCTTCAATACATTCGACAGCTCCCCCTTTGTTTTCCTGCCTTCAAACGGTAAAGTGAAGACAAGAACAGAGAGAGAGGACGATGGATGTGAAAGGAATGGGACTCAGCTTATTAATCGCCCTCGGATTATGGTGGGGAGAGGCGCCGATATGGAGTATCGTCGCATGTATAGGAATCGGCCTGATCTGGCTCATCTGGCGGATGCGTCTGTCGACGATTCATCGCATCGATCGGATGGACGGTCGTGAATTTGAATTGTTTTTAGAGGAAGTGTTCACCGCGCTCGGTTATACGGTGACGGTGACGCCGGCGTCGCGTGACTTCGGGGCGGACCTGCTCCTTGAGGCGGAGGACGGATGGTCGATTGCTGTCCAAGCGAAGCGCTATGAAAAAGCGGTCGGGCTCGAGGCGGTCCAACAAGTCGCCGCTTCCGTTCCGTACTATGGGGTGAACGAAGGGTGGGTCGTGACGAACTCTTCCTATACCGACAGTGCGTACGAATTGGCGGAGCCAAATCAAGTTCGTCTGATTGCAAGAACGGAGCTCGAACAGATGCTGAAACAGGCCGGTTTCAAGCGATAATATCAGGCGTGTTCACAACTTTGACAGAATGGCGGATTGTGTCGAAGAAAAAGGGGTTGTCTTTTTCACGAATCGGTGCAATAATCATCTTCGTCATATGAAATATGTAGTCGCTGAAACGAGAAAACGCGACGCACAGTACCAATTTGGGGGTTTCATAGAAATACCAACCAAACACACACAAATCAACGGTTGGAACGTATTAGGAGGAAAAGCGGTGCGCAAATTAATTTATGTAAAAGGTTGCGTCTTTACGCAAGGCGAAGCGACCATTTATGACGAGACAAATGATGCGATCGGATCTGTTCACCGCGACGCGGAGGGCAGTGTTCAAGTGCACAACTTGTCAGGCCGTCAAATCGCTCACGGGAAGTATATCCCGAACTGTCAGAAGTGGGTCGTCATGAACCACGACGGACAAGCGATCGGTCAGTTGAAGGACAAATTCTCGTTATTCGGGAAAAAGTGTGAGTACAACGTCTACGAACGCGGTCTCTATACGATTCAATACGATGTCGAGCGTTACAAGTTCAGCGTTCGAGACAAAGCAGGTAAGCTTGTGGCGGAACTCCGCAAACAAGACGATGACTGCTTCTGCTTGACGAAAGAGGCTGATCAACTCTCGATGTTCGAGTTGTTGTCTGTCCTTAAAACGTTGACAGTCAAATCACGGATGCCAATCGCGGTATCGGTGTAACAAATATGACGGGCACCAGTCACTGCGACTGGTGTTTTTTGCTAACAAAAAAGCTTCATTCGACGGAGGTCAAATGAAGCGGCTCAAATAGTGTTTTGCCTCGAGCTCGAGTGTTGTCACGCGATGGGCGTATAGACAGAGCTTGAGGACGTGCAAGATGTTCGGATGGGTGACCCCCATCTTTTCAATCGAGCGCTTCGCACGCGTGTCGAGGAGCTCGATGGGGCTCGTCGATTTGGCGTACTCGGCGTAGAGGCGGTAAAAGTCGATGGGCGAGATGAGATCGTCCTCGTCGCGGTCAGGGTTGTTGAAGATGAGCGCGAGCAGGGAACTCGTCTCTTCAAGCGAGAACAAGTGCTTCAAATCATCGAGTAAATAGATGATGGCCGCTTGTTGGAGCGAGTATTTCTTGCCGACCCGAGGCACGCCGATGATTTTACGCACTTCTCGTTTCGTCCAGTTTTGAATCGTGGTCGCGGATAGATGCTCTCCGGTCAACGTGTTCGCCAAAGCGACGATTTGATTGATCGATAGTCCGTTCTTTTCAATATGAAACAAGTGGATTTTACGAAGCTCTTTCGGGAAATGCTCGCGCACGTCCTCGGGGAAGAGTGAGATGGCCCGGTCAACGTCGCCAACCCGCATATAGTGAAGGCAATCAGCCAAAGTTTGAATCGAAATTGCGTCGCGCATACAGGCATCCTTTCTATAGCCGCCTTCGTTCGTTGGCTATACAGTCATTTGACCTCATTCTACCAAATGTTTGAAAAGGAAGCTAGGCTATCGCTCGATTAAGGTATAATGAAAACGTACAAAAAAATGTAGATAAAGGTGGTCCTACGATGAATGAATGGGTCAGTTCCATCCTGTCCATCGTCATTGTCCTGGTGTTTCTCGTCGGTCTTGAACAGATTGGCAAACGCCTCGGCTGGACGGATGAGACAATTCGTAAAAGTGTACATATCGCGGTCGGCCATTGGTCGCTGCTTGCAGTCTGGTTAATGGAGACATGGTACGTCGCCGCCGTGCCGCTCGTCTTTTTCACGTTCGCGAACGCGTTCCTTCTTTATAAGAGTCCGTCACCGGTCCATCAGACGGAACGTAAATCGCTCGGCACCGTCTATTATCCAATCGCCTTGCTCGTCATTCTATACTTCTTCTTTGAATCAGAGCCGCTCGCCTTTTTGGCAGGATCGCTCGTCTTGGCGTGGGGGGATGGCATGGCCGCGCTCATCGGACGGAAGTACGGGACGGTGACCTATGACTTATACGGACAGAAGCGCTCGTTCCAAGGCAGCATGGCCATGTTCCTCAGCTCGTATGCCGTCCTCTTTTTATTATTTTTGTGGGATGATATTCCACTTTGGCAAGTGGTAACATATGGATTCATTATTTCAATCATTGCCACGTTGACAGAAGCGATTTCGTATCGGGATTGGGATAACTTTACAATTCCTATCGTCGTGGCGGTCGCGACATCGTTATTGTTATAAACCAATTGCTTCATTGTAAAGAAAACGTTGCTTGTCACCCCCGTCAAAGATTTGTATACTGTGTTTCGTAATGAAACCATTCAGTGACATGCCTGGTCCGTGCTCGAAGGGTCGGCACTTTCAAAATAGAACGTAAAGGATTGAGGCAACGCATGAGCTTTTTAGACCAATTATTCACTATCATCCCGGCCGATCGCGTCCAACAAGACGAACCCCTTTCGGCACATACGTATACAAAACTAGGCGGGAAAGCCGATTATTTCGTTGCCCCGCATACGTATGAAGAAGTACAAGCGGTGCTTGAACTTGCGCACCGTGAAAACGTCCCGTTCATGATTCTCGGTTTCGGCTCGAACTTGATTGTTCGTGACGGCGGTCTCCGTGGCATCGTTCTAAACTTGAACGAACTGAAAACGATTCGCCGTGACGGGAATCAACTGATCGCCCAAGCCGGCGCGGCCATCATCGACGTCTCACGCCAAGCGTTGACCGAGGAGTTATCTGGCTTAGAATTCGCTTGTGGCATTCCAGGAACGGTCGGCGGCGCGGTGTATATGAATGCAGGCGCCTATGGTGGCGAGACGAAAGATGTCATCACGAGTGCGGTCGTGTTGTCGCCTGAAGGCCAGCTCATGACACTTACGAAAGACGAGCTCGATCTCGACTACCGGACGAGCCGGATTTCGAAAGATGGGTTAATTGTGCTCGAAGCGACGTTCGAACTCGAACCGCTCGGCTATGAAGCGATCAAAGACGTGATGGACGACTTAACGTACAAGCGCGAGTCGAAGCAACCGCTCGAGTATCCATCATGCGGTAGCGTCTTCAAGCGACCACCTGGCTACTTCGCCGGTAAATTGATTCAAGACTGTGGCCTGCAAGGGAAGCGGATCGGTGGAGCGGAAGTCTCACTCAAACATGCCGGCTTCATCGTCAATATCGATGAAGCGACAGCGACGGAGTACATCTCGCTCATCCGTCACGTCCAGGCGACGGTGAAGGAGAAGTTCGAGATTGAGCTTGAACCAGAAGTGAAAATCATCGGTGAGGACATCGCCGTCGAGAACGCATAAGCACACAAACGCTCGAACCGATTGGTTCGAGCGTTTTTTTATGGAGCGACGACAAAAAAGCCGCCAGCAACGATGCTGGCGACATTACGTTTACGCTTGGAGTTGCTTCGTGATGGCTTCGCCAGGAGCGACGAACGTGTAACCGAGGTCGCGGGCGACAGCTTCATACGTGACCGTCCCGTCGATGACGTTCAAGCCTTTGAGCAGGGCTGCGTTCCCGCGTAGTGCCGGGAAAATCCCTTTTTGTGCGCATTCGACGATATATGGCATCGTCGCGTTCGTCAAACCGAGTGTCGACGTGCGTGGGACGGCACCTGGCATGTTGGCGACGGCATAATGTTGTACCCCGTAACGCTCGTATGTCGGCGCGTCATGCGTCGTGATATGGTCGATCGTTTCGCAGATTCCGCCTTGGTCGATGGCGACATCGACGATGACCGAACCTGGTGACATCTGTTGGACCATTTCTTTCGTGACGAGTTTCGGTGCTTTCGCGCCTGGAATGAGGACGGCACCGATGACGAGATCACTTTCAGCCACTTGTTTGGCGATGTTATAGCTGTTTGAGATGAGCGTGTTAATCGTGTTGCCGAACTGATCATCGATTTGGCGCAGACGGGCTGGACTGATATCCATGATTGTGACGTTGGCACCAAGACCGATCGCGATGCGGGCCGCGTTCATCCCGACGACACCGCCCCCGATGACGGTGACGTTCGCACGTGGTACGCCCGGCAGGCCAGATAAGAGAATCCCTTTACCACCGTGTGGTTTTTCAAGGATTTGGGCTCCGATTTGAGCGGCCATCCGTCCGGCGACTTCACTCATCGGTGTGAGGAGCGGTAACGTCCGGTCAATCTCGACCGTCTCATAGGCGATTGCCGTCACGCCAGATTCGACGAGTGCTTTCGTGAGCTCTGGTTCGGCCGCCAAGTGCAAGTACGTGAAGAGCGTCAAATCAGGACGGAAATAACGATACTCCGATGGTTGCGGTTCTTTAACTTTCAACGCCAATTCGACGTGTTCCCAAACGTCCGCGGCTGTGTCGACGATGGTTGCCCCCGCATCGACATACTCCATGTTCGTGAAGCCGCTACCGACGCCCGCTTCCGTCTCGACGAGGACTTCATGTCCAAGTTCTGTTAATACGGCTGCCCCCATCGGCGTCAAAGCGACGCGATTTTCGTTGTTTTTAATCTCTTTCAATACCCCGATTTTCATGTAACGTTCCCCTTTCTCTACTGACACAATTTGTTCACACCTCTAGTATAGACCCATCCGAAAACGCTGTCTTTAGCATGGATTCTAAAAGTGATGACGCCCACTTTGTGAAAAATCACAAAGTAGGCGTCAATCGTCTTGGCGGTATTGGCCGGCTTTGATGGCGAGGTAAACGGCGGCGCGTTCGGGGAGCGAGACTTGGGTGATGTTCGTCAGTTCTTCGATCCGACGAATCCGATACAGTACGGTGTTCGGATGGATATGAAGATGAGCGGCGACACGCTTGACGTTCCCATCAAAATAGAAATACCATTCGAGCGTCGTGACAAGCTCGGTATGATGCGTGACGTCATACGTCTGCAGGCGCTCGATGGTCGGATGTGTCTCGAGACGAAGCCCGATGCGTCGGGCCAAATCGGGAACGAGCTGGTAAATTCCGATCTGTTCGAACGAGCGCGATGTCGCAAGCTCATACGGGAACTTTCGGCGAAGCGACGTGACGCGTCGTGCTTCTTCCATCGCCGCATAGAGCATGTCGCTCTCAAAGAAACGCCGACTGATGCCAAGACGCGGCTCCGCTTCAATGAACTTGTCTCGGAGCTGACTCTCAAAACGGTCCGCCCACTGCAAGAGCGCCGCTTCTTCCTCGGGCAAGTCCGATTTCATATAATGCCAGACAAGTAATTGCTGGCCATCGATCGCGTGCAGGACGACTTCAATCGCTTGCTGGGTCGCCAATACATAAAACAGTCGTTCCGCCAGTTGCGGGGTGACCGGCTGGGCGCATTCAATCACGGTGAGGCGGCTGGCGACGGCAATCGGTGCGAGCTCATTCAAGCGGTCGCGCTGGGATGGCGATAAAACGGGAGTGGCCAGCACTTCTAAAAAGAAGCGTTCCAATTCGGCGTCGATGCGCCGTTCGTGCATCGCGATGGTCATCAGCAATTTTTTGGCGATGTTCGCCCCTTCTTGTAGGACGGTAAGTTCTTGTTCCGAGAACGGCGTCGTTCGGGCCAGGCTCCAAATATAACCGAGCACATCCCCTTGTTGCTTGATGACGACAGCTGCTCGTTCACCGAGACCGACGGCCATGCGGGCCGGGATGACGACCGGTTCGTCGCGGTCAATCACTTCTTGAAGAATACCGCTTTCCCATAAGTCCTCGATGACCGCTTCCGGGACGCGGCGGCCGATAATCGTCGCGATGCGGGCCGGATCGGTCGAGTCGGGGTGGGTGCTGTAGGCCAGTAACTGATGGTGTCGATTTTCAATCGTAATCGGAGCCCGAATCGCTTGTCCGATTGCTTCGGCGAGCGTATCGAGTGACTCATAAGATTTCTGCAAAAAAGGCATGTCGATTCCTCCTCTCTCTCACTATACCGTCTCTGTTGTGAAAGTTCACAAAAAGATGGTGAGTTTTTAAAAGGGGGAACGACATGCCTGCATCATTCATATTAAATTGGGAAAAACAGTCCGACCACGAGACCGAGCAAGGCACCGACGATGACTTGGAACGGGGTGTGCCCGACGAGCTCATTTAAGATGGGCGTCTCGTGCTTGATGCCTTTGAAGTAGTCGTTCAACAAGCGGGCCTGGAACCCGACCGCCTGACGCACACCGGTCGCATCGTACATGACGATCGTCGCGAAAATCAAGGCGAGCGCGAACATACTGGAATCGAGCCCTTCGATTCGACCGATGACGGTCGCTAGAGCGACGACGGTCGAGGAGTGGGAACTTGGCATCCCACCCGAGGCAAACATGATTTCTAATTCAAAATCGCGTGTTTTAATGAGTTCGGTTACGAGCTTGGCTGCTTGTGCGATGAACCAAGCGAGCAAGGCGGCGAGTAAAGGTTCGTTAAAGAGCAATCGATTCACTTCCTGTCTGACAATGGTATCTACACTATACCCGATTCTGTCATCGGCTAGACGTAAAGTTTCTGTCAAAAAAGCACCCCGAGCGTAGGCTCGAAGTGCTTTCTGGTCGATTTTTGTTACCCGACGACGCCTTCAGTCTCCTGAAGTTTGTCCGCGATATTCTCAATGATATAGCGGTTACGTGGATGCTCCTGGCACTCTTTCGAGCATGAACGCATTTGTTTCGGTTCACACTCTTCACAACAGAAGTGTTGGGCATTACACACCGGGTTGGCACAATTAACGTAGCGGACCGTCTTCGTTCCGCAGTGCATGCACTCCGAAACAACGGACGGGTTGACCGTGTTGACCGGGACGTTGATGCGCTCGTCAAAGACGTAAAGCTCACCTTCCCAGTCTTCGCCTTTCGTGGCTTCGTCTTTGCCGTACATGGCGACGCCGCCTTTAAGGTGGAAAATGTTATCGTGACCTTGGTCACGCATATATGCGGTAAATTTCTCGCAACGGACGCCTCCGGTACAGTACGTGAGTAACGTTTTCCCTTCGTAGAGGTCCTTGTTCTCTTCGAGCCAATCTGGCATGTAACGAGAAGCCTCTACATCGATTTTGATCGCGTTTTTAAAGTGACCAAGATCGTACTCGTAGTTGTTACGAACGTCGAGGATGACGACATCGTCGCGATTCATCATCTCTTTCCATTCTGCCGGTTCGAGGTACGCACCGTGCTGTTTTGGCACGTCGAACTCCCCATCAAAGCGCCACGTCACAAGCTCTTTTTTATGACGGACAAAAATTTTCGAGAACGCATGCTCTTCGACTTCATCGATTTTGAATTCGATGTCGCTGAATAGTGGGTTCGCTTTCAAGTCGTTCATGTATTGCTCGGTCTGTTCCCAAGTCCCAGAGCACGTCCCGTTGATTCCTTCGGAAGAAATCAAGATGCGTCCTTTGATACCGAGGTCCTTACAATACTTGAGGTGCTCTTGTGTGAGCGTTTCTGGGTCTTCGATGTTGACGTACTTATAGTACAGCAAGACCCGCATTGGTTTTGTTTCCATGTGTGTTACTCCCCTGTGTTCAGTTTTTTGCAGGAAAACGAACGTTGGGTTGTGTCGTTCGACGAACGGACTTGCCTGCAACCACAAGTCCATACTATATGATAGATATCACAGATGAATTTCGCAAATACTTTTTATTTTTTTACGGCGATGGGCAGGGGGATGCGTCTTCCTGAGCGAAATCGGGTAAAAAGGGAATAACGAAAGTTGAAGGTGGAAACGGATATGCTGACATCACTCCAACAATATATTTTAAACTTGATCGAATGGCTACAAGGACTTCCGGGCGGACCTTGGGCAGGACTAGGGGCACCTTTCTTAGAAGCCATCTTTCCATTTCTCCCACTCGTCCTTATCATCTCGGCGAACGCAGCGACGTATGGATTTTTGCTTGGGACGTTACTGTCTTGGGTCGGTAGTTTGCTCGGAACAATCCTTGTGTTTGTAGCTGTTCGCTACGTGTTCCGAAAGCCGATGACGCGGTGGCTCGAGCGACATAAGCAAGGCGTCTATTGGCTCGAACGCATCAAGCATATGAGTCCGGTCTCACTCGGATTTCTGTACTCGCTCCCGTTCATTCCGGTCAGCTTGATCACATACTTACTCGCGCTCATTCAAATGCCGCTCCGGACGTTCATCATGGCGGCCGGGTTCGGCAAGTTACTCGTCGTCTTGATTTTCTCTGTCATTGGCGACCAGTGGGAAGAGTTTATCCAAAGCCCGTTCCGATTATCAATGCTCGTTTTATTACTGTTCGTCCTATGGGCCATCAGCCGCGGACTCGAAGAGCTGCTCAAACGGCGTGCCTTCAGAAAGCGGAACGAGCAGCTGAAACGTGAACTTGAAGCGAAACGACAAACGACCTTGTGAAGCGACTACTTCACAAGGTCGTTTTCGTTAAGCGCGTTTTTTGAAACGCGGGAAGTTAAAGGCGATGGCCAATCCTCCGCAAATGAACAGTAAGAACGGATAGAACATATACGGAACGAGCGCCGGTGACGCTGTGTTCGTCAGTTCGGCCGCAATGAGAAGCTGTGCCCCGTAAGGCAACAGACCTTGGACCCCACACGAGAAGATATCGAGTACACTCGCTGACTTTTTACGTTCGATGTCATAATCGTCGGCGATGTTTGCGGCGAGCGGACCAGCCACGAGAATCGAAATCGTGTTGTTCGCCGTCGCGACGTTTGTCGCACTGACGAGCCCGGCGATGCTCCACTCCGCGCCGGCCCGTCTTTTAATTCGGGACGTGAGCGCGTCACGCAAGTACGTGAGTCCGCCGTTATGCGAGATGAGTCCGACGAGCCCACCCATGAGCAATGTCAGGAGTGAAATCTCGGCCATGCCCATCATGCCGTCCGCCATGGCGGTGACGTACGTGGTGACGGCTAGACTGCCGTCCAACAGACCGATGATGCCGGTCAGGGCGATGCCGCCGAGCAAGACGAGGATGACGTTCATTCCCGTCAAGGCGAGCACGATGACCGCAAGGTACGGAATCAGCTTATACCATTCAAACGCTGCCGGCTCGATGGTCGATTCACCGCTCGATAAGACGGCGAGCAAAATCGTTGTGATGACGGCTGCCGGCAAGACAATCCAAAAGTTGGTCCGGAACTTGTCGCGCATGTTCGTCCGCTGGGTGCGGACGGCAGCAATCGTCGTGTCCGAAATGAACGACAAGTTATCACCGAACATGGCACCGCCAACGACGGCCGCTGCCGCGATGGCAATATTGACGCCGCTCTCCTCATGGATGCCGAGGGCGATCGGCGCCAGTGCGGCAATCGTCCCGGTCGATGTGCCCATCGCCATTGAGATGAAGGCTGCGATGACGAACAGGCCGCTCAAGAGGAGCGAAGGCGGTAATAACGTCAATGCCGCATTGACGGTCGCATCAATCGCGCCGATTGCTTCGGCGACGCTTGAAAACGCACCGGCGAGCAAGAAGATGAACACCATGATCAAGATGCTCGGGTTGCCGGCGCCTTGGGCGACGCGTTCGACCGTCTGGGTGACGCTTCCTTTCGTCATCATCGCCGCGACGATGACGGCAATCAAGGCCGCGATCAGGACGGGGAATTTATAAAAGTCGTCATAGTAGATGCCTGCCCCGATAAAGAAGACAAGGAAGACGAGTAAGGGCAGGAGCGCCCATTTGTTAGCTGTTGGTTGTTCCAATCGATTCACCTCATTCATTAAAATAAAAAGAGAGCCTTCTGAAAAAAGGCTCTCTCGACAAGAAACACTTTTTTCATCTGTCGAGCAGACCGCTCGCTGGATTTGGCACAGGTTACCCGCTGCCGAGACGTCATCGGGCCAGTCCCTCAGTCTCTCTTGATAAAAAAGTTGTGATATTTAGTTATAAGACACGTTCCCTAACGTACCTGTTTCAAATCTGCTTGTCAATAGCAAACCCCCACGCGATGCACGTGGGGGCGAGTCAGGACGTCAAAAAATTGTAATGGGCGACGCGGTTGCGTCCTGCGTACTTCCCGCCGACGTAAAGCGCTCGGTCGGCGTTGCGAATCGTATCGTCTAGTCGTTTGTCACCGAACGCTTGAATCGTATCGACGCCGATTGAGGCGGTCACGGGGATATCGATTCCGTCGACGTGGAATGGTTTGTTCTCGATTTGTTGACGGATGCGCTCGGCAATCTCGACGGCGGCTTCGACATCGCACCGGTTCAACAGCAAGATGAACTCCTCGCCGCCATAACGGGCTGCGAAATCATCGGTGCGGAGCACTTGGCGGATGCGGCGACCAAACTCTTGGAGCACGCTGTCTCCGACTTGATGACCGTGCGTGTCGTTGATTTTTTTGAAGAAGTCGATATCGAGCATCGCGACGGAAATCGGATACATCGAGCCGTCCGAGATTTGTTGAATCCCGTATTCATAAAAAGCCCGCGCATTGGCAAGCAACGTCAAGCTGTCCGTCCGGCTCTCGGTATAGAGGCGGTCACGTTCATGACAACGGCTAATCGTTCGATTGAACGATTTGAGCAGTTTGACAATCTCACGTTGAATGATGGGCGGATAGCCATAGACGTGTTCGCCGGTCATGACGAGCCACGTGCGGATGCCTTCGATTTCCTCGGAACGGACCGAGATGAAGCTATGATAGTCTTCATCGAACTCGTTCGATAGCGGGGCGTCCCATTCAAAGCGCATCTCATACTCGACCGAGGCTTCGTTCGGATAGGTTGCATCGAGTAAATCAAAGACGACGTGGCGATCGATCGGCTGGCGCGTCTTCAAATCAAAGTAAAGCGTGCGGTCGAACAGTTTGAACTCGACGAACCCTTCGTCGTACTCGTTGAGTCGTTCACATTGACTGAGGAACACCTCAATCGCTTGCGCCTCGCTTTGTGACAACGACACGGCTTCTTTTGCCTCATCATATTGTTCAATCAACGATTTGAAGGCGTCTTGCCGACCTTTCTGGATGATGAGCCGCTTAATAAAGAAGGTGAGTGCGGCGGCGATACTGCTGACGACAAGCAAGTTCGTCTCACGGAAGAGCGAGGCCGCCAAAATGAAGACGAGACTGACGATATACGTGTAAAACGCGATGCTTAGAAAGTCGCGGACCGGGATATCGACACGGAACCACCAACCGACTTGATACTTTTGCACGACAGTGTTCAAGATGATGGCCACAATCAAGCCGGCAAGCGGCAGAAACGAATCTTGGGAATAAAAACCGAGACCGGTCACACCGCCGAGGGCCAAGTACACACTGGCTGGGATGGCAATCTCTAAAAATGACGTGATGGCGTTCCACGGATACGTGAAGCGGAAGCGACGAAGCGCGACACGCGGTTTCAAGTTGACGAACTGGAAGACGAGTAGTCCAATCTGATTGACGAACAACGCCGTCTCGAAATCGAAGAACAAGAAAATGATTAAGACGATACTTTCCGAAAAGGTAAAGTAGACGCCTTTCCGTTCGATGGAGTCCATTTGAAAAATAATGACGAGCAACGCGATCAAAATGAACGATAACGGCTCGATGGCCGGCATGTTCAACACACCTGTCGCGAACAAGATGAGCGTCAAACCGAACAGCATACTCCAAATACTCCAACCAAGGACGGACATCTTGCGGAAATGGTTCATGGTTCCCTCCTATGTGGGAAAAATTCAATTATGTATGGTAGGAGATTCGGCACAACCATGCCCGAGTCCTGCCTATCCATCATAATGGCGGAATTCTAGCATTGAGTCTATATGAAATTTCCTCTATAATGAAATTGCTTTTCAACCACATAGACGAAAGTCGATGAAAAAGAGAGTAACGATCGTTCCGTCAACAAAGCGACCTAGGGATTGGTGAGAGCCTAGGCTGACAAACATCGCGAAACGCACTTTTGAGATGCTATCCGAACCTGAGTAGGCGTAGCCGGGGGACCCCCGTTATCACCGATAAAGCGGTCTGTGTCAAGCAGGCAAGAAGAGTGGTACCGCGGGCCATCCCGTCTCTTTGCATCTGTGCAAAGGGCGTTTTTTTTATGAACAAATTATAAGGAGGAATTAGAATGAGTTATGAACGCAAATATGCGGAAGCCTTGTCCCGTGTCATCGGGGACGAGTTGACGCTCGACCAGATTGAAGCATTGATTGAAAAACCGAAACATGAGGCACACGGGGATCTCGCTTTCCCTTGTTTCCAACTCGCAAAAGCCTATCGCAAAGCTCCGGTCATGATCGCGACAGATATCGCGAACGACTTGAACGACGAGTTGTTCACGAAAGTCGAGGCAGCGGGCCCGTACGTGAACGTCTTCTTGAGCCGTGACGTCGTCTCACAAGAAATCATCAACACGGTGCTCGACGAGAAAGCGGATTACGCGACACACGCGACGCGCAACGAGACGATCGTCACCGACTTCTCGTCACCGAACATCGCCAAACCGTTCTCGATGGGTCACCTTCGCTCGACAGTAATCGGGAATGCCATCAACCACATCGCCCGTAAAAACGGCTATGACGTCGTCGGCATCAACCACCTCGGGGATTGGGGCACACAGTTCGGTAAACTGATGGTCGCCTATAAAAAATGGGGCGACGAGGAAGCGGTCCGGGCACATCCGATTGCTGAACTCTTGAAGCTCTACGTCCATTTCCACGAAGAAGCGAAGACTCAACCGGAACTTGAAGATGAGGGCCGTGCGTGGTTCAAGAAACTTGAAGACGGCAACGAGGAAGCGACTGAGCTGTGGACGTGGTTCCGTGACGAGTCACTCAAAGAGTTCCAAAAAGTATACGACCTCCTCGGTGTCGAATTCGACAGCTTTAGCGGGGAAGCGTTCTATAACGACAAGATGGATCGTGTTGTCGCCATGCTCGAAGAGAAAAACCTTCTCGTCGAAAGTGAAGGGGCGATGGTCGTCTCGCTTGAAGATGAGAACTTGCCACCATGTTTGATCAAAAAGAAAGACGGCGCGACGCTCTATGCGACACGCGACTTGGCAGCTGCCGTCTATCGTCATGAGACGTACAACTTCGTCCAAGCGAACTACGTCGTCGGCGGTGAGCAGGCGCTTCACTTCAAGCAGCTGTTCTCGGTCCTGCGCAAGCTCGGCTACGACTTCGTCGACGGTATGCACCACGTGCCGTTCGGCTTGATTTTGCAAGAAGGGAAAAAGATGTCGACACGTAAAGGTCGCATCGTCTTGCTCGAGGAAGTGCTCAAAGAAGCAATCGAGAAAGCACAGGCGAACATCGCTCAGAAGAACCCGGAACTTGCGAACGCGGACGATGTGGCTCGTATGGTCGGTGTCGGCGCGGTCATCTTCCACGACTTGAAGAACGAACGCATCAACAACATCGAGTTCGACCTCGACAGCATGCTCAAGTTTGAAGGCGAGACAGGCCCGTACGTGCAGTACACGAACGCGCGTGCGAACTCGCTCCTCCGTAAAGGCAACTACGACGGCTCGACATTCACGGGTGCGGATGATGACCACACGTGGGGCGTCGTGACGATGCTCAACGCATTCCCGCACGTCATCACACGTGCCCACGAACGCCGCGAGCCGTCGATCATTAGCCGTTATGTGCTCGATTTGGCGCAAGCGTTCAACAAGTATTACGGCCACGTCCGTGTCCTTGAAGAAGATGCAGGCAAACAATCACGTCTCGCCCTCGTCAAAGCGGTGACAATCGTGTTGACGGAAGGACTCCGATTGATCGGTGTTCAAGCTCCAGAAGAAATGTAAGGACGACAAAAGGGACCTCGCG
The DNA here is from genome assembly GCF_018616375.1 of Exiguobacterium sp. J17977. Lineage (GTDB taxonomy): Bacteria > Bacillota > Bacilli > Exiguobacteriales > Exiguobacteriaceae > Exiguobacterium > Exiguobacterium mexicanum. The sequence goes on from NZ_JAEQBB010000009.1 coordinate 43,816, forward strand.
AGGTCCCTTTTCTTATGCTTTCATGCGGGTGACGGTCCGCGCTTTCGTGTCATACAAACACCACTCGCGGTCAAAGATGACGGCGCCGACGTTGATGACGTAACGCTTCTTCTTCAAGACGAACGGTTGTCCGATTTCCCAGGGAATCGAGCGACCTTTCCGGTAAATCCCCGGAATATGGCTGTGTCCGATAAAGACGAGCGGATACTTGCCTTTCTCGACGAGCGGTTCCCAGTCTGGACTCCATTTTACTTGGTGACCGTGCAAGAACAGCGCTTCGTCGAGCGTCGTCTGCTCCGGTAATAAGGAGATGCGTGTTTTGACCGGATGTGACACCACGAGCACCTCATCAATCCGCTCCTCTTGATTGCCGCGCAGACTCGGGAAGGTGAGGAGCGCCTCGTAGTCCGGGTCGTAAGTGACAACGTCGGACACTTCATGGAAGCGCTCGTTGCGCCGTTTCTTACCGATATGACACTCGTACAAATCGCCGAGGCAAAGGATGTGCTCCGTCTCGCGGCGGACCGACTCGAGCACGGCTTTCAAATCATCAAACGAACCATGTGGGTCACTGATGATGGCGAGTTTCATCGGTAGTTTGTAAATTGGGCATCGACGGACAATTCGAGCTCACGGACGAGCTGCATGACGGCTTGAAGGTCATCGCGCGACTTGGCTGTCACACGGATTTGATCGTCTTGAATTTGCGACTTCACTTTCAGTTTTGATTCTTTGATGGCGTTGTTAATCTTTTTCGCATCGTCTTTATCGATGCCGCTCTTCAATTTGACGCGTTGACGCACTGTGCCGCCGAGCGCACGTTCCACTTTTTGATAATCAAGGTTCTTCGTCGGGACGCCGCGTTTAATCAATTTCGTGATCAAGACGTCTTTCAATTGCTCGAGCTTATAGTCATCATCTGAGACGAGGACGACATCGCCGTTATCGAGCGACATCTCGCTTTTCGAACCTTTAAAGTCGTAGCGGTTTAAAATTTCTTTCTCGGCGATTTGAATCGCGTTCTTCACTTCTTCGAGGTTCATTTCTGACACAATATCAAAAGAATTCTCTTTTGCCATGTTTCATCCATCCTTTACTAGGGTTTTGTTATAATGATAGCAGATTTGAAGTAGTGAAGGAGTGAAAGAGATGGAACATACGATTGATCAACAGACAAATGTAGATTTAGACCATATGGCATATCACGGCAAAGACCTCGGGGTGACGTTTAAAAGTGACCTCATCCGATTGCGGGTCTGGTCACCGGTCGCCGAAGAGATGACGGTGAAACTATACCGGACGCCGCGAGCGCGGAAGTTCGAACGGTTGCCGCTAGAACGGGCCGAGAAAGGGACGTGGGTCATCGAACTCGATCGTGCCTTGTTCGAAGGTCAATTTTATGTGTTCGAGGCGATTGTCGCCGGCAAACGTGTCGAATCGCTCGATCCGTATGCAAAAGTCGTCGGGGTCAATGGGAAGCGCGGATGTCTGCTCGACCCATCCACGCTCAACCCGGACCATTGGGTCAAAGAACGTCCGCTCTTCCACTCATCACAAGAAGCGGTCATTTACGAAGCGCATGTCCGTGATTTGACGAGCCATCCGGACAGCGGGGTCATGCATCGCGGGAAATTCCTCGGGATGACCGAAGTCGGGACGAAGACACCGACGGGTTACCCGACGGCTCTCGACTATATTACCGGGCTAGGTGTCACGCATCTCCAACTCATGCCGTTCTTCGATTACGGTTCGGTGAACGAATCGCGCGAGAGTGAGGCGAACTATAACTGGGGCTATGACCCGGTCCACTATTTTGCCGTCGAAGGCTCATACGCTTCCTCGGCGGATGACCCGGCCGCTCGCATCATCGAATTGAAAGCGATGATTCAAGCGCTGCACGACCGTGGCATCCGTGTCATCATGGACGTTGTGTTCAACCATACGTATGACGCGTTGACGACGCCGCTTGGACAGTTCGTACCGGACTACTATTACCGGTTGAACGAGGACGGCACGCTCGCCGACGGTTCGGCATGCGGGAACGATACGGCGTCCGAGCGGGCGATGATGCGCAAACTGATCGTGGAATGTGTGTCGTATTGGGCGAAAGAGTTCATGATTGACGGCTTCCGCTTCGATTTGATGGGGCTCCATGACGTCAAGACGATGAACCAGGTCCGCAAGGCGCTCGATCGCATCGACCCATCGATTCTCGTGACCGGAGAAGGCTGGGATCTTGATACGCCGCTCTCGGTCCGCAAAAAGGCGAACCAACATAACGCCCATAAGATGCCGCGCATCGCCCAGTTCAACGATGCGATTCGCGACGGTGTCCGCGGGGATGTGTTCATCGAAGACTTGCCAGGTTGGATCAGCGGCAACACGGATATGACGGCAGACGTCAAACGTGGGATTGCCGGTGCGGTCACGAGCCAAAGCTTTGCTGACGAACCGAACCAAGTCGTGAACTATGTCGAGTGCCATGACAACTTGACGCTTTGGGACAAGCTTGCCGCCACGAATCCGGACGATGATGAGACGACACGCCGCCGCCGGCATCGCCTCGCGACGTCAATCGTGTTGCTCAGCCAAGGCATCCCGTTCCTGCATAGCGGTCAAGAGTTCTTCCGCACGAAAGACGGGGACGAGAACAGCTTCAATTCGGGGGAGGTCGTCAACCGTTTGGATTGGACACGAGCCGAGCAAGAGACGCCGAGCGTCGAATATGTGAAGGGCTTGATCAGCCTGCGCAAACAATATCCGTTGTTCCGTCTTGAGAATGCGGAACAGATTCGTAAACATTTGCGTTTCTTCGATGAAGAAGAGGGCGTCATCGCCTTTGAACTGAGTCGCCACGTCGAGGGCTACGTCGAACGCCATCTCGTATACCATAACGGACTCGAGGAAGCGGTCGAGGTGAAACTCCCGGCCGGCAAGTTCGAGGTCCACGTCGAAGACCATACCGTCAATTTGACGGCGCCACGTCTCCTTGAGGAGCGGCACGTCACGGTCGCGCCGTTATCGACACTCGTCGTGACGGAACGCCGTCCGGATTACAGCAAATATGCGGTCGCCGGTGGAGCTGCTTTGGCCATCCTCGGTCTCTGGTATGTCGCGAAAAAACGGAAACCGAAACAAAAGTAAGCACGAAAAAAGGAGACGTCATTCCGTCTCCTTTTCCTCGTTCGTTTCAGTTTTGGCTGCCTCGAGCTCCATCATCTTCTTGACGATGATGTGTTTTGGCATATGCATGAGTTCCTCGAGCGGGACGTTTAGCTTTTTGGCAAGCTCGACCGCCGTCTCGGGAGAGAGTTGAAGTGGGCGCATGAGGGTTCCTCCTTTCCGATTACGGGTATGCTACTGCCAGTATACAGGAAAAACGGACGGTTGGAGAATGTGTTCGGTGAACACATTCAAAATCGAAAAATGCGTCAGGCGTTGCTAAGCTGAAACTAGGAAGTGATCAAATGTACAAACAAGTAGCAGACTATCAATTTCATCAGACGGTTGAATGGTTAGAGCGCGTTGGTGGAGGATGGATGTTGTATTTGGCGCAAACCGGGTTTCTGTTTTTTGACGAGACGTTCCAAATCCGATGGGAACTCGAGTGGAAATGGGCACCTTGTGCACTATATATTGAACCGCACGGTAGAAGAGCCGTCGCGCTATTTCGAGATTTGCAGACATACGGAGTCATGGATTTGACAAACGGGACGATGGAACGTCACCCGATTCCAAGGACGTTCCATGACGATTGGTTCAGTAACTTGCATTACTGGTCAGGGGACGATTTGTATTTGTACTCGGCCGAATCAGATATCGTCGCCTTGAACTTGAACGATCACACGTTTCGGTATAGCCGTTACGAGGAGATCCCGGAGTTCGGGAATATCATCGAACTCGCATATCAACCGACCTATGATTTCGAACGATTCACGGCACCTGGCCTCGTGACCTTGTACGATGAACGGAATCAACAGTTCATGGTCGAGGACGTCGAAGCGGGCGCGCGTTGGAAAATTCCATACGGGGGTGACCGTGACTTGGTCATCGTCGATCAAATCGGTGTGACGACCGCCATCACCTCGATGACATCGTTCCAACTGTTTGAGCGCGATTGTGAAGTGTTCTCATCCGAAGTATGTGCCGAGACCGAATTATTGAAAGTCGTCTTATTGGACGAGCCGGGCGACAGACTCGTCGTCCTATCGACGCCGCGCCGCTTCTGCCATAGCTGGCTGCAAGTGTTCGAGCGTTGACAATCCTGGACCAGGACACGGTTCAGGATTTTTTTACGAAGGCTTACAGAATCTCGTCTAAAAACGGGAACAGTCTTCTTAGATGGAGAGGAGTGGACAGGGATGGAACGATTAGGACAAGCGTTAGTCCGATGGCGCTACGCTGTCGTGTTGATTTGGACGGTATTGCTCGCGGTATCGGTATATTTCGGATTACAGTTGCCAAGTGAACTGCGCGGCAACGGGTTTGCGATTCAAGACGGGCGTTTCGCCCAAGTGGAAGATACGTTGAACGACCGGTTCGACCGGGCCGGAGCCTCGATGATCGTCTTGTTGGAAGGGGGCGACCTTGAGACGGTCATCGAGCAGCAACGGGATCGACTGATTGATGTCGATGGGGTCGACGGCGTGATCACGCCAGCCGAGAATCCCGATGCCCGCTCAGGGGACGCAGCTTACTTATTGCTCGAGTTCGAGGATTACGATACGGCCGAGGCGTCAATCGATGGCGTTCGCAACGCCTTGATTCGAGATACGGATACAGACGTGCGATTGACGGGAGAGCCGGTCTTCGCGGATGACTTGAATGAAGCGTCGAAGAATGACTTGATTCGGGCTGAGTTGATTGGGATTCCGGTCGCGTTGCTCGTCCTCTTGCTCGTCTTTGGGACACCGCTCGCCGCGGTCATGCCGTTATTCGTTGGATTGATTACGTTCATCGTGGCGGCGGGTGCATTGTTCTTCTTTGCCCAAACGATGGAACTGTCCATTTTCGTCTTGAATGCGGTCGCGATGATCGCCATCGCGCTAGGCATCGATTTTTCATTATTGCTCGTCAACCGTTATCGCGAAGAGCTTGCGCGTGGGAGCATACGTGAGGCAGCCATCGTCAGAACGGTCGCGACGGCCGGGCGTTCGATTCTGTTCTCAGGGCTTTGTGTGTTCGTCGGACTGGCCGGGTTGCTATTCATCCAAGTCGACGTGTTCCAAGCCGTTGCGCTCGGTGCGTTAGTTGCGGTGGCGGGGGCGGTCTTATCGGCGCTCACGCTGTTGCCGTCCGCCTTATATATCGTCGGAGATGCCATCAATAAGGGGCGTCTCATCAAAACGAATGAGACGCGTTCTGAAGTACGGTGGCAGAAGTTGGCCCGTTTCGTCATGCGACGTCCCGTCACGATGACACTCGTCGCGCTCTTGCTGTTACTACCGAGTCTCTGGTTCGTCCGTGACCTCGAATTGAACATCCCGGACGCCGATGCGCTCCCGACCTCGTACGAGTCACGGGCCGCCCTTGAGCGGTGGGACGACGTGTTCGGGGAGACGTCGACGGATGCGGTGCTCTTGTTTGAGACGAACGATTTGACCGATTCAATGATTCTCGATGAATTGACGGCACTCACCGATGAGCTATCCGAGGATCCGATTGTCGACAACGTTACGACGTTCTTGACGGCATCCGGTCTCGAACCGGCCGAATTCCAACAACTCGCGGAAGCGGCACCAGAGCAACTCGAGGCGTTCGAACGTCTCGTCACGCTCGAAGGGAATACCGACCTTGCCCTCGTCAACATCAGTTTCAACGTCCCGCCAAGTGATAAGGACGCGCAGGCGTTCGTCCGGGATTGGCGTGAGAGCGGTTTTGACGTCGGGGGACCAGCCGCGTTCAACGAAGAAATTTATGAAGAGATTTATGACAGTATCCCGTATGCGGTCGTGACTGTCATCTTGGCGACGATGGTCATTCTCATGTGGGCGTTCCGCTCGGTCTTGATTCCAATTAAGGCGATCATCATGAACGTGCTCGGTCTCGGGGCGACGTTCGGTCTGCTCGTCATCATCTTCGAATCAGGATACGTGTACGATGCCGAGACGATCAGCATCTTGACCCCGGTGTTCATCTTCTCGCTCGTGTTCGGCCTATCGATGGACTACGAGGTGTTTCTCGTCTCGCGGATTGAGGAATATTACCGGGAGACTGGAGATAACGATTACGCGACGGAGATGGGACTCGCCAAGACGAGTAAAATCATCACGTCGGCCGCGGTCATCATGATTGTCGTCACGGGGGCGTTCGCTTTTACCGGTGTCAGTCCGATCAAACAGCTCGGTGTCGGCATCGCGCTCGCAATCTTTATCGATGCGACAATCATCCGTATTTTACTTGTCCCGTCCTTGATGAAATTGCTCGGGGACTGGAACTGGTGGTGGTTCGGGAAGAAAGATTTACCGAAACGTAACTTACACTAAATGTACAGTTAATGAAACAACTCCGGAATTGTGTTAGACTACTCATATCACTACGCGCAATTTGGGAAAGGAAGGTCTTTATGGATACCGAGAGGACATGGCCTCTGTTTCAATTACCGGACTTCTAGCGTTGAGTTTTTACAAGCGACATCAATGTAAAAATCAACAAACGGAAGATCGGAGATGGAACAGATGGAACCGCGGCTACGACTGAGGATCCTCCTCTCCGTTGAAAACGGGGAGGACAATCGGAATGAAACGAGTTGCTACCATAGTGCTCGGAACGCTGATCATGGCGTTCGGTTATTATTATTTGAATGAACAGTTTGGTTTGGCAGAAGGGGGCTTCGTCGGGCTAGCATTGCTCGGCCGCTATTTATTTGATATCGATCCGGCGATCTCGATGATTGTACTCGATATTCCCTTCTTTTTAATCGCCCTGTGGTGGAAAGGCTGGCGCTTCGTCGGGCAAGCCGTGCTTGCCGCGGCGTCACTGTCGCTCAGCTACGCCATGTGGGATCGGTTGGATTTACTAACGTTCGATATCCAAGTCTGGCCGGCGACGTTGTTCGCCGCCATCGCGAGCGGGATTGTGACAGGTTACGGTCTCGGTCTCGTCTTGAAATCGGGCGGGGCGACCGGGGGCGACGATTTATTCGCACTCGGCCTATCAAAATGGACCGGCGTATCGGTCGGGACGATTCTCATCATATTTGATGTCATCGTTTTGGCGATCTCGCTCATCTATTTGCCATTGTCGAATGCGCTGTATACGCTTCTCGCGGTCTCGATCGCAGGTCGTGTCGTCACGAAGATGTTGACGGACGATGTGGTCGAAGTAACCGTACCAAGTGTGACCAAACTAAAAACAAAAAACGATCTCGCGTGAGATCGTTTTTTGTTTTGTAAAATTTATCACAGTTTTACAGTCATCTTTCTTCTACACTACACATAGAAGGAGGGAGTCACATGAAATGGATGATTCCAAAACAGCACGGCGCTTGGTCGATGCTGATTTTACCGTTCTTACTCGGCGGCATTGTCGGAGGGTGGACGCTCGCGCACATCCCGTTCGCCATCGCCTGGTTGTTCGTTTATATGGGTACATTTTTCTTGTTCCAATACATTAAGCAACGGAAGAAGTCACAAGAGCTGTTGCGTACGGTCGTGACGTATTTGACGATTGCGATTGTAGCTGCCATCCCGGTGTTTTTGTCCGAGTGGCGTCTTGTCTGGTTTGTCCTTGCTATGATTCCATTCGGTCTCATCAACGCCTATTTTGCCAAAATTAAGGATGAGCGCAACGTCTGGAACGATGTCAGCGCCGTCACCTCATTTTGTATCGGCGGGATGGCGAGCTATTATCTCGGGGCGCGCATCTTGGATGGGACGATAGTGTGGATGTTCGCTTTGCCGTACTTATATTTCCTCGGAAGTATCTTTTTCGTCAAAACGATGATTCGGGAGAAGAAGAGCTTGTTTTATCGGAACGTATCATGGGGGTATCACTTTTTGCTCGTCGCCATCTTCATCGCGTTTGGCTATCCGGTCTTGGCACTCGCTTACGTGCCGAGTCTCGTCCGGGCGGTCGCGTTCTACGGCAAAAAGATCCCCATCATGAAGATCGGGATCGTCGAAATCGCCAACTCGGTGTTCGTGCTCGGTTGTCTCAGTTGGTATTTATTTAGTTGAGAAGGGGAAACCCTTCTTTTTTAGTCGCTCGAAGATGTGCTCGAAATGATAGCCATGGTCGCCGCTGCCGTTGCTGCCTGTTGCATGGCGAGCAGATGGGCGAACGTACCGTGCAACAGTAACTCGCTCGCGTCTTCCTTGATGTTGTTTGCCGCGACGAGTTGCAGGGCGACCGTCAACGCGTGGGTGTGGAACCAGCGATGCTTTTCCTTCTCGGCGTTCGTGATGTCAATCAGGTCGCGCTCGTCGTTGTCGTTCGGGGCCGCGACGATGGCCAAGAGGGCGAGCGCTGGCAGATGCTCGTTTTTGACGGCGATTGCTTGTCCTTGGAGCCGCGTGCGCCACTCGAGCAGGCGGTTGATGACCTCGTCTGAAGGCAAGTCGCTAAAAGCAAGCAGATGCGAGACGAGTTGGAGCTCGTTTGAGCGGGGCAACTCGGTTTTCAACGCTTCGTAATACGTCTCAATCCGTTGGCTCAACGCATCGTGGTCATCGAACGCTTGAACGAGGACGAGGGCAGACAACAGGTCTTCTTCGCTCGTCAGCCAAGGATGGTTTCGTTTGAACGTTTGATAGAGTGCGCTCGCCTCGTCAAGCCGGCGCTCGGGCTCATCGACGTTAATCAGTTGGCTCGCGATGAAGGGGAGCAACATACTGAAGCGGAAGTGTTTTCGGTCGAGCAACGTGTCGAGTCGGAGTGCCTCGTCGATGGCTGGTTCGATGTCTTCATACTTGGCATCGAGGAACGACAGCCAGACGAAATTATTGCTGCCGCGAAACTTGGAGAAGGCTTTCGTTTTCCGTTTGACGGCCGCTTGAGCCTGCTCGAACCGCGCTTCATCGAACGGGGTGTCGTGGATGGCATAATTGATGGCCATCAAACGTCGGAAATCATCGGTGAACCACTTTGTCGCTCCCCTGATTGCCTCGAGTGCTTCGAGGTAATGCGTATACCGTGTCATCATCAGCAACTCCTCCTTTTTCTCCTTATACGAGCTTAATCGAAAGAATGATTCAAAAAAAGCCGCCCTGGATTCGTCCGGGGCGGCTGTTTGTTATTGGACTTGCGTATACAACTTCTGCATGTATTCGTTCACTTCGTCGGCCGCTTGGAACATCATGAATGAATGTTGCAAGATGATCTCTGGCGAGAAGCCGAGGTCGAGGTCGAGCGTCGAGGCGAGTGTGACATCACGGTCGCTGTCGAGCACGCAGCGGAAGTATTTGAACTCTTGGTTGAACTCGTTCAAGGCGTTCAGAATCGGTAGGTCTTCGACGTAATCCGGTACGTGTGTGACCGTCGCGGCATACAGTTCCGCATCTGTCGTCTTTTTATTGAAGGCGATAATCATAACGGGCTGAGCCCCGGATTTAGTCGTTTCACGCGTCAAAAATGTGACATGCGTTTCAGTCTCGCTCTCTTTGAACGTCATATTGCGTTCAGCAACGAGCGCTTTAAATGATTCTACTTTTTCTTCGAAGTTCACAAACAAGTCCCCCTTAAAAGTCGTTACTCTAACTTTCGCCCATTTGCGGAGGGAAAGCAAGGGGAACTAGCGTTTCATCAACATTTTGATGGCTTCTTCGACGGTTTCTGACGTATCTTCGCCATCTTGTTGGGCGGTAATGATGCATTGCTCCAAGTTCTTCGCGACGATGATGGTCGAAGCACGGTCAAGCGCTGATCGAGCCGCACTCAACTGTGTCACAACGTCACGGCACTCTTTCCCTTCTTCCATCATGCGAATGATGGCCCGAATTTGTCCTTCGACCCGTTTCATCCGGTTCAACACTTTTGCATCGTATTGATACTGTTCCATTAGATTCACCTCTACATTCAAATCGTTCAGTAACCCAACTATTTATTGTGTAGTCTCATCTTAATACGTGGGGGAGTATGTGTCGAGCAACAACGTTTGATGTGAAAATTTTTCAAACGTTTACCGATTCGACAAACAAATCCCTTGCAATCAAATACCGCAGGGGGTATATTAATGACGTGGAAGCGATATGTTCAATGAATCACAAACTTTCGTCGAACGCCCGCTACCAAGCTGACGAATAAATAAGTGAAATATCATAGATTAAAAGGATGGGTAAACAAACATGAAAGCATCTGCCTTGAAGCGTCAAATGGATTTTGAAGTACCAGTAAATATCGTCGACGTTCGTGAACGTGACGAGTTCCAGGAAGCGCACATTGCTGGCGCGACAAATTATCCGCTATCTGAAATTTCGGAATGGATTGAGACACTCGACCCTGAAGAAGAATACATCGTTCTCTGCCGTTCAGGTGCTCGCAGCACGCAAGCAACTTGGCAAATGGAAGCGAAAGGTTATAAAGTGGTCAATATAGAAGATGGCTTGATGAGCTGGCCTGGTGAAGTCGTCAAAGGAGGAAATGCGCAATGAGTAAAAAAATCGTAATCGTCGGTGGGGTGGCCGGTGGCGCTTCGGCAGCCGCCCGTCTTCGTCGCTTAAATGAAGAGAACCAAATCGTCATGTTCGACCGGGGCGAGTACATCTCGTTCGCGAACTGTGGTCTTCCATATTACATCGGTGACGTGATTCAAGATCGTCAAAAATTGCTCGTCCAAACCGTCGAGGGCATGAATAAACGTTTCCAACTCGATATCCGCAACTTGACGGAAGTGACGAAAATCAACCGTGCCGAGAAGACGGTATCGGTGAAAAACGTTAAAACGGGCGAAACATACGATGAGTCGTACGATGTACTCGTCTTATCACCAGGAGCGAAACCGATTCGTCCGAACATCCCTGGAATTGAAGAAGCAGAAGACATCTTCACGCTTCGCAACATCCCGGATACGGATCAAATCCGCAGCTACGTCGATGATAAAGCGCCGAAACACGCGACGGTCATCGGTGGCGGCTTCATCGGCATCGAAATGGCTGAAAACTTACGGGAACGTGGCGTCGACGTCACGCTCGTCGAGATGGCCGACCAAGTCATGACACCGCTCGATCGTGAGATGGTCTCGCCGGTTCACGAGCACATGCGCCTTCACGGCGTCGACCTTCAGCTGTCTGACGGTGTCGACTCCTTCTCTGAGAAAGGGAAGCGTGTCCACTTGAAAAGCGGTCGCGTCATCGAGACCGATATGGTCGTCCTATCAATCGGTGTCGTGCCAGAATCATCAATCGCAACGGAAGCAGGCCTTGAAACAGGCATGCGCGGCGCCATCCGCGTCAACGAGAAGATGCTCACGTCAGACCCGAACATCTACGCCATCGGTGACGCCGTCGAAGTGCTCGATTATATCTTCAAAGAGCCGACGGTCGTTCCGCTCGCGTGGCCGGCTAACCGCCAAGGACGTCTCGTCGCCGATATCATCAACGGTCGTGACGTCCAATATAACGGAACGATGGGGACTGGGATTGCCAAAGTATTCGATATGACCGTTGCTTCGACAGGTTGGAACGAGAAACGTTTGACAGCAGCTGGTAAAGAATTCGAAGCCGTCCACGTCCACCCAGGTTCACATGCGGGTTATTACCCGGGATCGACACCAGTATCACTTAAACTCTTGTTCCACCCGACGACCGGTGAAATCTACGGCGCACAAGGTGTCGGGATGAACGGTGTCGATAAACGCATCGACGTCATTGCGACAGCGATGAAAGGTGGCTTGACGGTCCTCGACCTTCCAGACCTCGAACTCAGCTATGCACCACCGTTCAGCTCGGCGAAAGATCCGGTCAACATGATCGGTTACGTCGCGTCGAACGTCGTCCTCGGCGATAACGAAGTCGTACATTGGAACGAGATTGACGACTTGGTCCAAAACGGCGCGACATTGCTCGACGTCCGTGACGAATCAGAGCACGAGCTCGGTAAAATCCCTGGCTCGATCAACGTTCCGCTCAACTCGCTACGCGATCACTTGGACAACTACAGTAAAGACGAAACGATTTATGTGACATGCCAAGTCGGGCTTCGTGGATATCTCGCATCCCGCATCTTGCGTCAAAACGGATTCAAGGTTAAAAACTTGAGCGGTGGCTACAAGACGTGGTCACAAGTAAAACGCGATTTCGATGCCATCGAGGCAGACGCGTCGGCAGCAAATGAGACTGCTGCAACAGCAACGGAGGAGGCACCACCAGTAATGATGAATGAACCAATCGGGGAACCGATTTTCCTAGATACGTGCGGTCTGCAATGCCCGGGACCAATCTTAGAAGTCAACAAAAAAGTAGCCGAACTTGGTGAAGGCGAGACGCTCCGCGTCCTCGCAAGTGATCCTGGCTTCTTTGCGGACATCGAAGCATGGGCGAAGAAAACGGGCAACAAGCTCGTCTCGAAACAATTTGTGAACGGTCGCGTCGAAGCGGTCCTCCAAAAAGGTCAAGGCCCTGCAGCCGTCCAAGCGGGCGCACCAGCAGGCGACGGCGCGTCGATGGTAGTGTTCAGTGGGGACCTCGACCGTGCACTCGCTTCATTCATCATCGCGCAAGGTGCAGCAGCAATGGGTAAAGACGTCACGATGTTCTTCACATTCTGGGGACTCAACGTCATCCGTAAACCAGATGCGCCAGAAGTGAAGAAGCAAGGCCTCGAGAAGATGTTCGGCATGATGATGCCATCTCATGCGGGTGAGCTTCCGCTCTCGAACATGAACTTCGGTGGCGTTGGTCAGAAGATGATGAAGAAAGTGATGAGCGACAAAAACGTGCCATCACTTGATCAAATGATTAAATCGGCTCAAGAGGCAGGCGTCAAAATGGTCGCTTGTACGATGTCGATGGACGTCATGGGCATTAAAGAAGAAGAGTTAATCGACGGCATCGACCTCGGTGGTGTGGCAGCATACCTCGGGGCAGCCGAAGGCGGTAACTTGAACCTCTTTATCTAACCAACTGAGATAATCTAGGCGGCCGGTCACTTGACCGGTCGCCTTTTTGTTGTTCGACACCCGAAATGAAAATTGTCGAAAAAGATTGCATTTTTTAAACGTTTTTCCTATAATTCTACTCATGTAAAGAAAGTTGACATAACTTTTTCTTATAACTCACACATACACGGAGGATTTAAAGATGGAGAAATTCGTAGAAGATCTCGTTTCATCAGCCAACGACCTGCTCTGGTCGTCAGTGCTAATCGTTGTCCTTGTCGCCTTAGGTTTGTACTTTACCGTTCGCATGGGGTTCGTCCAGTTCCGGATGTTGCCTGAAATGTTCCGCCTCTTGTTCAAAGACGGCATGAAGCGTGAAAAAGGCCAAGTCTCGTCATTCCAAGCGTTCGCCATCGGGACGGCGGCGCGCGTCGGGACCGGGAACATCGCCGGTGTCGCGACGGCCATCGCGCTCGGAGGCCCGGGAGCCGTCTTCTGGATGTGGCTCATCGCCCTCATCGGATCGGCTTCGGCATTCGTCGAAAGTACGCTCGCGCAAGTATATAAAATCCGCGACGGTCGCACATGGCGCGGTGGTCCAGCTTACTACATGGAACGTGCGCTCGGTCAGCGCTGGCTCGGGATTTTGTTTGCCATCTTGATCACGTTCTCGTTCGGTTTCGCCTTCAACTCGGTTCAGTCGAACACGATTTCGTTGTCAGTCAGCAACCAGTTCGGGATTAGCACGACGACAGTCGGTCTCGTCTTGGCTGTCGTGACAGCCATCGTCATCTTCGGTGGGATTCAATCGATTGCCGTGCTCTCGAGTATCATCGTTCCGGTTATGGCCGGTGGTTATATCTTGCTCGCAGGATGGGTCATGATTTCGAACGCCTCGTTGTTGCCGGAAGTATTCGGCTTGATTTTCTCAGAAGGAATCTTCGGACTTCAACAATTGTTCGGCGGTGCTATCGGAGCGATGGTGCTTCAAGGAATCCGACGTGGTCTCTTCTCGAACGAAGCGGGGATGGGTTCAGCCCCGAACGCGGCGGCGACGGCTGAAGTATCGCACCCGGTCAAACAAGGTTTGATTCAGTCGTTCAGCGTCTTCGTCGACACGCTTCTCGTCTGTACGTCGACAGCGATGATTATCCTGTTGTCAGGTGTCGCTGGTTCAGAGTCGTTCGCAGGTGTCGAATTGACACAAGCGGCGCTCACGGCAGAGATTGGTCCGATGGCGACATCGTTCCTCACAATCGCGATTTTCTTGTTCGCGTTCAGCTCGATTCTCGGAAACTACTACTATGGCGAGACGAACATCCAGTTCATCTCGGATAAAAAGATTTACGTCACACTTTACCGCATCGGTGTCGTCGGTATGGTCCTCTTCGGAGCGGTCCGTTCGGCCGGTCTCGTTTGGTCAATCGCGGACGTGTTCATGGGTCTCATGGCACTCGTCAACTTGTATGCGATTTTCCGCCTCGCGAAAGTTGCTCGTCTCGTCCTCGACGATTACTTGGAGCAACGCCGTCAAGGTGACGATCCGGTGTTCTATGCCGATTCAATCGAAGATCTGCCAGGTCGCGAGTACATCGAGGCTTGGGAGTCGGAAGAAGAAGTCAAAACAGGCACGATTCGCTCATAAACGACAAACCGTCTACGAAAGCGCGTAGACGGTTTTTTTGCGCCCGAAAGATGGGTAAACTGAAGAAAAGGGGGGCGTTCAATCATGGAGACGACACATTATATACGCATTTCCCCGGAAGTATGGGTCTCGTTCGGACAAGACCCGGAAATGATTTTAGATTGGCTGTTGCACGTACACAGTCAACAACGTGATACGTATGAGACGTTGACGCTCCCGAACATCGAACGCTTCCAAAAAATTCTCGGACAAATCGAGATTTATATCGATGGGGATGACACGTACAACTTAGAGATGGCTGTCATCGGGGAAGAATTGATTGTCAATGAGAAGCAGGCGGTCGTCGTCGGAATTTTGACGCCGCAGTTGCTCCATATCGTCAAAGATGCGATGAACGCATTCACGAAAGAAGATGTGGCCGATATGGCGTTCGTCGACCATGAAGGCCTCGATGACGTTTGGCTCAAATGGACGTTGTTGAAACGATTCTGCGAAGAAGCGATTGAACGGGATGAGCTCGTGTTGATTTACTATGAATAAACAGTCTATGAAAACACCTTGAAAATTGGTAAACTATTACAAATAGTTTGCCTAGGGGTGGATGTATGCTGGATTTCTCTTCAATGGTCGCCATCGTCATCAGTGTGTTTAGTCCAATATTCGCGTATCGAGTCGGTCTAACAACCATTGGTCGCATCAATCTTTTCACCGTGTTACTCTTTATCGGTTCCTGGCTGTTTATCCTCACAATGGGGCTGCTCTATAACCATCCAGTATCGATGCTCTTTTACGTTTCGATTATGGCGAACTGTTGCTTTGCCATAGGGAACAGCGTGTGGTTTATGCACAAACGCAATCCTAAAGCTAGCGTGAAGAAGTTGCTTGTCGTCCTTTCTTTTTTGACAGCGCTCTGTTTCGTGTTTATTGAGAAAGCTTACTCAACGACCGTGCTACAGGACACACTGATGCATACCGTGATGTTGGTTACAGCGATTTTTGTGACCGGTATCATCTGGACTAGGCTTAGACAAATCGACCGGGAACCAGAACATACATAAACAGCTCGGCGCGAAGGCGCCGAGCTGTTTTCTGAAATGCTTATTTCAATGCCGTCTCGAGCGCTTTGACGTTCTCGCGCATGAGATCGAAGTAACTCTTGTCCATCTGCTCTTTCGTGACCGATTCTAAGTTGTAAATCGTCACCGTCTCCGCACCGATCTCGTTTTGAACGACCTGTGCGACTTTCGGTGTCACCGTATCCTCGAAAGCGATATATTTCAAGTCGTGAAGCTGTGCCTCTTCGATGACGCGCTTCAATGCTTGTTGCGACGGTTCTTCTGAAGGTGTGAGACCCGTGATCGGGAGTTGGTCAAAGCCGTAGCGCTCCGCCAAGTAGCCGTAAGCTGCATGTGTCACGAGCAACTCAGACTTCGAGCCGCCATCGACTGCTGCTTGTAGTTCGCCATCTAACGTCGTAGCTTCTTCTTTGAAGGCGCTTAAACGATCCGCGAACTCATCTTTATAGTCCGGTGCCTGTTCGCTGAAGGCTGCTTCGACAGCTTCCGCCATCGAGACGGCATTCATTGGGTCGAGCCAGACGTGTGGGTCGTATTGGCCGTGGTTATGCCCGTCATCTTCGCTATGCCCGGCTTCTTCCTCGGCATGAGCGTCCTCCTCATGTCCGTGCTCGTCCTCGCTATGTTCGTCCTCACTATGCTCATCCTCGCCATGGACGTGAACCGTGTCTTCTGCCGAGAGGAGTGTCACGTCCTCGGCCGTCTTCACGAACGTGACGTTCTCATTGGCCAAGCTCTTTTCCATCGACTCGACGTATGGCTCAAGATCGTGCCCGACCGTCAAGAACAAGTCGGCTTCGGCGATATCGGTCATCTGCTTCGATGTCGGTTCATACGTATGAGGGTCAGCGCCAGGCGGGATGACCATCTCGACGCGGACACGGTCGCCCCCGATTTCTTCCGCGAATGACTTCAAAGCGAACGTTGACGCGTAGACGGTCAACTGGTCGCTCGTCTCCTCCGTCGCGCCACTCTCTTCATTACTTGCACATCCACCTAATAAAAGTGTGCCGGCAGCGGCGACACTCAATAACTTCTTATTCATGAACTCTTCCACCTGTCCTCTCTATACGAACCTTTAAATCGTAACCGTTACGTTCTGAGACTGCGAGTTATATTATAGGGGGCGAATCCGTGCACGTCAAGTCCGACTTCCGATGGATGGTTTTTCGAGAAAAAGGGAATATGATTAAAAAAAGAACGAGGAGTGGATGTATATGAGAAAGGAGACCGCCTGGTTCGTCGGGGGTGCGGCGCTCGCGGCCGCCACGGCAGCCGGGGCCAGCGTATGGAACCAGTATGGATCGCTCGTGCGTTGGCAAGAGCCCGAGTTGCCGGCGCAACCCTCGACCCGTAAACGTCGGACGCACACGTACAAGATTGTCAATGACCGCCCGCTCCAGTTTGACGTGTATTATCCGCCAGGGGATGGACCGTTCCCGGTCGCGGTATATGCCCATGGGGGGGCGTTCGTACGAGGGAATCGAGGCATGGTGACGTTGTTCCATCCGTTACTCGACCATTTTCTCGCCAAAGGGTTCGCGGTCATCAGTATCGACTATCGTCTGTTCGAGGATGGGGTCTATTTCCCGGACAACATCATCGACGTCTCCGATGCGCTCTGTTATCTGAAACAGCACGACGGTCTGCTCAACTTGGATATTAACCGATTGATCGTCTGGGGTGACTCGGCAGGTGCGGCCCTCGTCTTAGCGACGGCGCTCGATCGAAGCAAACAGTTCACCGGTGAACTTGGAGATGACGTGCCACCGATTAAAGGGGTGATCGCGCTCTATCCGCCGACGAACTTCTTATTGTTCAAGTTCATCCAGACGTGGCTCGCTCATTTGAAGTTTTATGAAGGGAGCCGCGAGGCATGGCGCGAGCTGATGGTGAAGTGCTCACCGGTCACGCATCTCTATGACGACGCCCCGCCCATCCTCATTCTTCACGGAAAGAAAGACCCGATCGTTCCGTTCGGACAGGCGCTCCACTTTGTCGAACATGCGAGTGAGGTCGGTGCGAACGTGCAACTGATTTCCTTCCCGAACGGTACCCATTCGTTAGCGAGCTTTCTCCAATCCGACAACCCAATCAAAGAAACGCAGCTCATGGCTCGCATCGACCGTTTCATCGATGACGCAATGATGTGACGTTGCGCTTTTTCGCAAAGATGGTACGATGGGGTAGGATTTAGGAATCAAAAAGGAGTGACTCGCGTGACAGAACTTTGCTTGGTCCGACATGGTCAGACCGATTGGAACTTTCAAGAAATCATTCAAGGACGGGAAGATATCCCGCTCAACGCACTCGGACATCGGCAGGCCGAAGAGAGTGCGGCCTTTTTAAGTCAAGAATCGTGGGACGTCATCGTGGCGAGCCCGTTATCGCGAGCCGTCGACACGGCACGTTACATCGCGGAGGCGTGCGGCATCGACGCAGCACACATCATTCAAGACGAACGCTTCATCGAGCGTGAATTCGGAGCCGCGTCGGGAAAACCGGTACCGGGCATTTACGAGGCCGTTCAAGCCGATGATCAAGACCGCGTCCCCGGTCTCGAGTCCGAAGACGAGATGCGAGCCCGCGTCTTGAGCGGTATGCGCAATCTCGTCGAGGCACATGCCGGAAAACGTGTCATCGTCGTCTGTCATTCACATGCGATTAAAGCCGCGCTATCGGCAATCGACGACACATATACGTTTCGTCATGCCATGCGCAATGCCTGCTCGAACTATATCGAACATCAAGACGGTCAGTTCGTGGTCAAGGCGGTCAATGTCGCCGACCATATTACGAATGTGATTGTCGCAAAGTGAGGAGAAGCTCATGACGACATTGCTCTGGATTTTCATCATCGCATCATTTATTGTCGCGTTC
The DNA here is from genome assembly GCF_018616375.1 of Exiguobacterium sp. J17977. Lineage (GTDB taxonomy): Bacteria > Bacillota > Bacilli > Exiguobacteriales > Exiguobacteriaceae > Exiguobacterium > Exiguobacterium mexicanum. The sequence continues at coordinate 62,450 of NZ_JAEQBB010000009.1, forward strand.
GCAGGATTGATTTATCCGGTCATCCCGAGCGTCTTGTTCTTATTCATCGGTTACATGATTTATGGCTTCGGTTTCTCGTTCGAGCCGCTCACATGGACGTTTTGGCTCTGGCAGATTTTGTTCTTGATTTTCCTGTTCGTGGTCGACTATATCGTCACCCGGGCTACGGTCGATAAACGGGGCGGCTCTGAACGGGCGAAGTGGGGAGCGACCATCGGTTTGATTGCAGGACCGTTCATCTTCCCGCTCGTCGGAGTGCTCATTTTCCCGTTCATCTTCGCGTTTTTAGCGGAACTCACGCTCGGGAAGTCGACGCGGGAAGCGTGGAGCATCGGAGTCGGGACCGTACTCGCTTTCCTCGGCAGCACGATGCTTAAAGTCGTCGGGATGACGATGATGGTCATCTTGTTTTTCATCTACATCTAAGGCGAAGAAACTTCTTCGCCTTTTTTGGTTGAGAATTTTATAAAAACGGGGAAAGAAAAACAAGACCGTTCGATTTATTCGAACGATCCTGTCTTGACGAGCTGTGTGAAGGCGGAGCGGCTGAACGACTGCTGCTGTTCGACTTGTTTTTCGAAGAAGGACGGTTTGAGTTCGGCGTTCGCCACACCTTCGGAAATCAACGAATCGAGCACTTGCTTGGTCGGATCTTGTTTCGGCATCAGCATGAGCCCTTCCGCGACGAACGTGTGATGGTCGCTGAGCGACCGTTCGCTCGTGAACGTCAACGCGAGGGCGGCCGGGCGGTTCGCCGGTGACGTGATGACGGCTTCGGCAAGGAGCAGGATTCGCTTATTCAAATAGTGATGAAGCGTGACGGCAAATTCGGTCGGAACGAGCATCTCGAGGAGCCATTCGTTGTCATGCTCTTTCGAGATAATCAACCCATCGAGCAGTTCGACGGGGAGGTTCAACTCGTTGCCATACTCGTCTTGGACGAGGCGAACTTGGACTAGGCGGAACGTTTTCATCGTATCGATCCCTTCCACATTTTCTTTAATCCATCTTAACATAGTCTGGTTCGAAGATTGTGTTACGATAGCGTGGAAGCGACGTAAAAAATAGAGGATAAGGAGGCATCAAGATGAGTTGGGTTGTTGGCATAATCGGGTATATCACGATTCTAGCAATCGGTTATTATGGTGTCCTTTTCTTCAAAGTAAAGCAGGAGCGGAGTCGGGCCGGGTATCGAATCTTTCTCTTGCTCGCGGGATTGTTTTTCGTGAGCGGGAGTGATTATATCATCGCGTTGTTCCAAGGGGATACGGAAGCGACGTTTTGGCAACGGACCGTTTACTTCATATTGATTTTGATCTCTCTTTCAATCGCGCTTTACTTTCGGAGAAAAGAAGATAAAATCCATGCGAATGAGATGACGACGGCATAAAACTATCATCAAAAGAGGCTACGGAACCAATCCGTAGCCTCTCGTTTTATTTTGGAATCCGTGTTTGACGAATCATTTCGAGTTTCAAATCCCAGAGTGGTTTACTGAAGGTAACCGAATACACTTCCGGCAAGCGGAGGCGTTTATATTCTTCCCATAAACCGTTCATTTGCTCATGATGATACGCGCGAATCTCTGTCGCGTTCGGTAAGTCATAGACGCGTTCGCCGTCTTGGAAAATCGGGACGAGCAAACGTTTGACGCTAAAGTTGCGTGTCTTGATGCGGAACGCTGGGTCACGCACGTCAATCAAGTCGATTTCGTTATACGTCTCGACCGGCTCATCCGCCAGGGCGATATAATCCCCTTTGAATTTTCCGGTCTCGTTATCGATGATGCGATACAATTCTTTCTTGTGCGGCGTCGTCGTCTTCACTTTCGAAGACGAGACTTTGATGACTGGCTTCAGCTTCCCGTCGGCGCCTTCGCGGGCGACGAGCTTGTACACCATGCCGAGAGCGGGCTGTTCATACGCCGTGATGCCGCGCGTCCCGACGAGGAACGTGTCGGCTTCAGCGCCCTGCATCCGCAAGTCTTGAATGACGTACTCATCAAGGTCGCCTGAGACGACGATTTTGACGTAGTCGAGTCCAACCGCATTGAGTGCTTTCCGAGCCCGTTTTGACAAGTAAGCCAAGTCGCCTGAGTCGAGTCGGACCGATTTTAAACGATAGCCTTTTTCCTCGAGTTCCTTGGCGACCGTGATCGCGTTCGGAAGACCCGATTTGAGCGTGTCGTACGTGTCGATCAACAGGCTCGTGTTGTCCGGATACATCTCGGCGAACGAGCGGAACGCCTCGAGCTCTTCATCATGGAACTGGATGTCGGCGTGCTCCATCGTACCGCCGGTCGGGACATCAAAATCGCGTCCGGCCGAAACTAAACTCGTGACGTCGAACCCGGCGATATAGGCGGCCCGAGTCCCGTAATACGCAGCATCGACGCCTTGGGCGCGGCGAGCCCCACCTTCGAGCAACGTCTCATTCGGCGCGGCTTGACGGATGCGCGCGTATTTCGTCGCGATGAGTGACTCATGGTTGGCGATGTTCAAGAGCGCCGTCTGGAACAGTTTCGCCTCAAAAATCGTCGATTCAATCCGGACGACTTGTTCGTTCGGGAAGATGACTTCTCCTTCGCGGACGCTATAGAGCGAGCCGGTGAACTTGAAGTTGCGGAGCACATCCGCGAACTCGTCCTCGAAGTCGAGTTGTTGTTTCAAGTAATGAATGTCCTCTTCCGTGAACGAGACGTTCTCCAAGTAGTGGACGATGTTTTGCAGGCCGGCGAAGACGACGTAGCCTCCGCTGAACGGGTTCGAGCGGTAATACAGGTCGAACACGACTCGTTCGTTGTGACGGCCTTGTTTCCAATAGATATACATCCAACGTGGGAGGTATAGGTCGGTGTGAAGCGCTAGGTTGCGATGTAACATAATCGTTCCTTTCTGTTTTATGTCACTTTTCGGTTACAGTGGCCCCGAGTGTCGTGACAAAATGTTGGAGCGCCCAATCGTGACCGACTGGGTTGAAGCTTTGGACGGCATCGGCGTGAACGACGATTGTATAGCCGAGGTTGTACGCGTCGACTGCCGTATGGAGCACACAAATATCCGTGCACACACCGACGAGATGGATCTCAGTGATGGCCCGTTCGCGCAAACGCAAATCAAGGTCGGTCCCGGCGAAGGCACTATAGCGTGTCTTATCGATCCAATGGTCAGCCCGGCTCGCGGCGGTTTTCACGGCACCGTAAAGTTCGCGGCCTTCCGTCCCGCGGATGTTATGAGGCGGGAAGAGCGTCGTCTCAGGATGATACGTGTCACCAGCGTCGTGAACATCGTTCGCGACGACGACATAATCCTCGTCCGCAAACTCCTCAATCAACTGGACGATTCGTTCTTCTATGTCTTGCCCTGGTTTTCCACAAGTCAAACGACCCGTATCTGCGATAAAATCAAACGTGTAGTCGATCACAATCAATGCTCGCATGGTGAGATCTCCTCTCTCATGTAAAGAATAGTTGGCTATCCTTCTTATTCTAAATCATTTTGCGTGAAGCGAAAAAGATTATTTTTGATTGCGGTCGGGTACTAAGTGTAAGAAGAACTGTTTGCGAAAGGGGAATCAGCACATGCTGCTGTCATCAACCGAACTGTCAGAGCAACTGTCCCGCTTAAACGGCTGGGACGTTGTCGAAGGGGAATTGCAAAAGACGTACCGTCTCGAGACGTTTCCAGAGGCGATTCAATTCGTCCATCTCGTCGCCGATTTGGCGGAGACGCTCGATCACCATCCGAACATCTTAATCGAGTATCGGAACGTCACGTTGACCGTGTCGACGCATGACGAAGGTGGAATCACGGAGAAAGACATCATGCTCGCGAAAGGGTGTGAGGAGCTTGTCTAAGCTATTCATGACATTCGCCTCAGGTACGGTCGCTGAACGATTGCGTCAACAACCGGGCGTCATCGTCGCGAACGGGACGGAAACGATTCTGCTTGCCGAAGGGGACAAGTCCCCGTTCCAGAGTGGCAAGATGTTTCAAATCGAGGAAGCGGAAGGACAATTCGCTCCGAAAGGGAATATTGTCTATGCAAACATTCCCGTCGATTCGAACGCCCGGTCGCTCTTGTTCCATCGCTTGTTGAAAGATAAATCACGTCTAGGGTCCGGCCATAGCGGTTTTGCCGCCTATCGGCTCGGTGTTGACCCGGACGATCACCACGGGATCATCTTCATCCAATTCACCGATGGCGGAAATCGTTTCCGTGATTCGACTGATTACGTCTTGTTCCAAGAATGGCTGAAAGAAGCCGTCGAACAAAAAGGAGCCGGTCCAATCATAAAACACTATGTCGTCGATGGAGCGGATGACCTATAATAAACATAACGTCACGTTAGGGGAGGATTTTTTATGAACAAGAACTACTTCTGGTTAGGTATGGCCGCAGGTGCCGTCATCGGAGCCGGGGCATCGCTTCTCCACAGAGAGACGCGCGAGCAACAAGTCAGCCAGCTCAAGCATATGAAATCACGTCTCAAGTCGCACGATACGTCGACACAAGCTCATTCGGTCGGCCTTCAAGCCTCTTCGAAAGCGAGTTTGAAAGATCGCGTCATGGATTTGAAGGCGCTCTACGAAGAGAACCAAGATACGATTCAAAATCTCGTCGAGGACGTGAAAGACTTGGTCGATGCGCTTCAAGACGCTCGTCATAAAAATCAAATCTAAGTCATCTCCACGGTCCGGTGCTGTTGCACCGGGCCGTTTTTTCATGTTCTGGCAAGAACCTCTCTATCTTTTTTGTATAAAAATACAATTGACAGTATAAATATACGTATGTTTTAATCAATTTATTCTTTTAAGGAGGTTCGGAAGATGATCACTTGTGGAATCGTCGGTGTCACGGGGTACGCCGGCATGGAGCTATTGAAGCTCATCGGGAAACATCCCGAGTTCACGCTCGTCCGGGCGATGAGCGATTCGAGCGCCGGGTCGACGCTCGCGCAACTGTATCCATGGTTAGAAATCGAAAATTTGACGCTCGAGCCGTTCCAAGTGGACGCATTGAACGACATCGACGTCATCTTTTTAGCGACGCCAAGCGGAGTGTCGGCGCAATATGTGACGCAGTTGACGGAGTATGAAGGGGTCGTCATCGATTTGAGCGGAGACTTACGTCTGCCGGCATCAAGTTACGAGACGTGGTACGACAAACCGGCCGTACCGGCATCGCTACAAGCGCAGGCGGTCTATGGATTGACGGAATGGAACCGGGACGCCGTGAGGACGGCGGACTGGATTGCCAATCCCGGATGTTACGCCACGGCGGTCGCTCTCGGCTTATTGCCGTTCGTGAACGGCGGTTGGATCGACCCGCACGAAATCATCGTCTCGGCGTGCTCCGGCATCACGGGAGCCGGGAAAGGACTCAGCGCCAAGACGCACCACGCCCGCTCCAACGAGAACGTGCAACTGTATAAAATCCATGCGCATCAACACATCCCAGAGATTGAACAGACGCTTTATGCAGTGAGCGGGACGCAAGCGACCGTGTCACTCTCGACACATCTGTTGCCGATCAATCGAGGGATCATGGCGACGATGAGCGTCGTCCCGAAGATCCAGCAGAGCGAGGCGGCCTGGGTGCACGTCTTGACCGAAGCGTATGTGGGCGAACCGTTCATCCGGGTGCAACAAGGCGAACCGGAGATTCGGACGGCCGTCGGCTCGAACTACTGTGACATCTGGGTATACGCCGATGCACGGACGAATCGATTGACCATCGTCTCGGTCATCGACAATATGCAAAAAGGTGCGGCCGGACAAGCGATTCAAAACGCCAACGTCCGCTTCGGAGTAAACGAAACAGCCGGGTTGACTGAACAACCCCAGTACATATAAGGAGGTCAAACGGATGATTGAAACAACGATTAGCCCTGTCGTCCACGTCGTCACGCCGAAAGGGTTTCAAGCGTGCGGAGTTCACGCCGGATTAAAACGAAAACGTAAAGATTTGGCGTTGCTCGTCTGCGAACAGCTGGCCAGTGCCGCCGCGGTGTATACGACGAACCAGTTCCAAGCGGCGCCGATTCAAGTAACGAAAGAATCGCTCCTTGCGACGAGCGGGAAGCTTCGCGCCGTCCTAATCAACAGTGGGAACGCCAACGCCTGCACCGGTCCGCAAGGGCTCGAGGACGCGTATGTGATGCGCGACAAGGCGGCCGAACATATCGGGGTCAAACCAGAGGAAGTGGCGATTGCCTCGACAGGTGTCATCGGTCAACTGCTGCCGATGGAGACGCTCTTGAGCGGCATCGATTTGCTTGAACCGATCCATGAGGAGACGGGGGCGGAGTCGTTCGCGGAAGCGATTTTGACGACCGATACGGGAACGAAATGCACAGGCGTCGCGTATGCCGAAGGCGATGCTACCGTGACGATCGCAGGTGTGGCCAAAGGTTCGGGGATGATTCATCCGAACATGGCGACAATGCTCGGCTTCATCACGACCGATGCCGTCATCGCGCCCGACGTGTTGCAACGGGCGCTGAAACAGGGCGTGGATGCCTCGTTTAATAGCATTACCGTCGACGGGGATAGCTCGACGAACGATATGGTCCTCGCTTTGGCGAGTGGACTGACCGAGATGGACGAAATCATCGAAGGGACGCCAGCCTATGACCGCTTCCTTCAAGCGTTGACTAACGTGTGCACAGATCTCGCCAAGGCGATTGCCCGTGACGGGGAAGGGGCGACGAAACTGATTGAAGTCGAGGTCGTCGGGGCGAAGACGGATGAGGCGGCTCGGATGATCGCGAAACAAGTCGTCGGTTCGTCGCTCGTGAAGACGGCCGTCTATGGACAAGATGCGAACTGGGGACGCATCATCGCCGCCATCGGTGCCTCGGGGCAACCGATTGACGTGAACCACGTCGATATCCGCATCGGGTCACAGCATGTGTTGATGGAAAGTGCGCCGGTCTGGTTCGATGAGGCACTCGCGACAGAAGAGATGGGACAAGACATCGTCTCGATTCACATCCGATTGCAGGACGGGGTGGGGCAAGGTCAGGCGTATGGCTGCGATTTGACTTACGACTACGTCAAAATCAACGCGAGTTACCGGACATGACACAACGAAAAGTCGTCAAACTCGGCGGGAGCGTTTGGGACACGCTTCATCCGGACTATTTCAACGAGTGGCGGACGTGGCTCGACGCAGGGCATGAACTCGTACTCATCCATGGGGGTGGACCTGCGTTGTCCGCTTATTGCGAGCACCAACAAATCGAACCGGTGTTTCAAGACGGACGTCGCGTCACGACCGCAGACGTGTTGATCGGTGCCGAGCGCGTGCTCGCGGGGGAAATGCAAACTGAAATCGTTGCTGCCCTCGGTCGTCATCAGATTCAAGCGGTCGGTCTCTCGGGTGTGGACGGACAGACGTTGACAGGAAAGCAATTGGTGGAGCTCGGGGCGGTCGGCGAAGTCGACCAAGTCGAGACGAACTTGTTCGAGCTGTTGCTCGCGAGTCGCTACGTGCCCGTCGTGACATCACTGTTACAAGGACCGGAAGGAACGTTGAACTGTAACGGAGACGATTGTGCGATTGCGGTCGCCGTCGCGTTGCAGGCCGATCGTTTTGAAATGATTACCGACGTGCCGGGTATTCGCATCGATGGAACGGTCCGTCAAACGCTCACGCGCGAAGACATCGAAACGGCCATTGCTTCGGGGCAAATCTATGGGGGCATGATTCCGAAGACCGAGGCGCTCCTGGGCGCTTTAACAGGAGGCATTGAAGTCGCCGTCATCCGTGACGGCAAGCAACCTGCTCATCCCGGGACAACACTACAGGAGGTGCACCATGCATTCACTACTACCGACATACGGACAACGACTTATTGAAATCGAACAGGCGAGCGGCTCTTACGTGACCGATACGGCAGGCAACCGATATCTCGACTTCGTCATGGGCATCGCCGTCTGCGGGACGGGCCATCGTCATCCACACGTGAGCCAAGCGCTCGAGGCGCAGCTGCAAAAAGTGTGGCACACCTCGAATTTATATAACATCAGCGGGCAGGCGCGTGTCGCTGAAAAACTCGTGTCGGAGACGCACTTGACGCATGCGTTCTTCTGTAACAGCGGGACCGAGGCGAACGAAGGGGCGTTCAAATTGATTCGGAAATGGACGAACAAGACGAAAATCGTGACGTTCACGAAATCGTTCCACGGTCGCTCGTTCGCCATGCTTGGGGCAACTGGACAAGACAAGGTCAAAGCCGGATTCGGCCCGATGGTGGCTGATTTCGTGCACGCACCGTTCAATGATATGGACGCACTCGACATGATCGATGACGAGACGGCTGCGGTCTGGCTCGAAATCGTCCAAGGCGAGGGCGGGGTCGTCGTCGCTGACACGGCCTGGCTCGAAGCGCTTCAAGCGAAAGCGACCGAGTATGGAGTCAAAATCGTCGTCGATGAGGTGCAGACCGGGATTGCCCGCACAGGTACCCGTTTCGCGTTCGAACAGACCCCGCTCAAACCGGACGTCGTCACGCTCGCGAAAGGGCTCGGCAGTGGGTTCCCCGTCGGAGCGATTTTGACAGCAGCAGGTGCGGAACACGTCTTCACGGCTGGCAGTCACGGTTCGACGTTCGGCGGCAATCCGCTCGCGATGGCCGCGGCGGAAGCGACGCTCGACATCTTGTTCGAGGCGGACGCACTTGCTCACGTCCATGCGATGGGCGCGCGATTACGAGCGGGCTTGGAACAATTTGTCGACGGAGAGACGTTCACCGAGGTGCGTGGACTCGGCTTGATGCTCGGGCTCGTCGCGACGCAACCGGTCGCGACATGGATTGAACAGTTGCGAGACGCTGGCCTCTTGGTCGTCGCGGCAGGTCCGGACGTGATTCGCTTCTTGCCGTCTTTGCTGCTTACAGAAGCTGAAGTGGATGAGGCGCTCGCAATCATTGAACATGTGATTACAAAGGAGATGGTGTCATGACGGGGACAGTGACGTTACAAAGCGGTCAACAGTTCAACGGGACGTGGGAAACGAGTGCACGCTCGGCGAAAGGGGAGGTCGTCTTCTTCACAGGGATGACCGGTTATCAAGAAGTGTTGACCGATCCATCGTACGCCGGTCAAATCGTCGCGTTCACTTATCCGCTCATCGGACAATATGGGTTGACCGACACAGCATCTGAAAGTGCGGACATTCAAGTGGCGGGCGTGCTCGTCCAGACGTTAGCCGGGAACGGGGCGGCGACCGACTTGAAGGATTGGCTCGAACAGTCCGGCATCCCGGTCTTGTCAGATGTGGACACGCGCTCGCTCGTCCATGCCCTTCGTGAACACGGCGATCAGTGGGGTGTGATGACGTCTGAATCAGATGTGTCGTTCGATGGGGACCTACATCAGATTACGGAGACCGTTTCGACGCCAAGTCATGTGCGTCACGGTGACGGGGTGAACGGACATATCGTCTGTCTTGATTTCGGCGTGAAGGCGTCGATGGTGCAAGCGATGGTGGGGCGAGGGTACACGGTGACAGTCGTTCCGTTCGATACGACGGCCGCCCAAGTCCATGCGCTCGCGCCGACCGGGATTCTCGTGTCAAACGGTCCGGGAGACCCGCGTGATTTGGTCGATTACCTCGACAATGTGCGTGAAGTGGCATTGGCGTATCCGACGCTCGGCATTTGTATGGGCCATCAACTGCTCGCGCTCGCGTTCGGGTGTGAGATTGAAAAACAGACATACGGACACCGTGGATCCAATCATCCGGTCCGAAACGTCCAAACGGGTGAAGTGTGGATGACGTCGCAAAACCATGGGTACGTCGTCACACGGAACAGTTTGGAAGCGACGCCGCTCGAACTGCTATTTGAAAACGTGAACGATTTGTCGGTCGAAGGGACGTTGCACCGCACTGCCCCGATTCTCTCGGCCCAGTTCCATCCGGAGGCCAGTCCGGGACCGAAGGAAGCGCAAGCCATCTTTGACCGCTTCGACAAAATGATTCAGCAAGGGGTGAACGTCTATGCATAAAAAAGTACTCGTCATCGGCTCGGGTCCGATTATCATCGGACAGGCGGCCGAGTTTGACTATTCGGGCACACAGGCATGCCAAGCGCTTCGGGAAGCAGGCTGTGAAGTCGTGCTTTTCAACTCGAACCCGGCCACGATTATGACCGATCCCGGTGTAGCCGATCACACGTACATCGAGGCGATGACGTTAGAGAAGGCCGAGTTGATTATCGAGACGGAACGTCCGACCCACTTGCTCGCCACGGTCGGGGGGCAGACCGCCCTCAATTTGGCGCTCGCGTTAGACGAGGCCGGCGTGCTCGAACGATACAGCATCGCCCTCCTCGGGACGTCGCTCGAGACGATTCGCGACGGGGAGGACCGCGAACGGTTCAAGCAGAAGATGAACGAACTCGGGGAACCGCTCCCTGTCAGCACGACCATCGAGTCCATCGATGCCCTTGACGGCTTTATCGCCGAGACAGGCGTCCCGCTCATCGTTCGTCCGGCGTTCACGCTCGGCGGCACCGGCGGTGGGATTGCCGAGACGGTTGATGCCGCCTACACGCTCGCGAAGCGTGGTCTCGAGGCGAGTCCGATTTCACAGTGTTTAATCGAGCAGAGCATCGCCGGTTATAAAGAGTTCGAATATGAGGTCATGCGTGACGCCAACGGGACGTGCATCATCGTCTGCAACATGGAAAACATCGACCCGGTCGGCGTCCATACGGGCGATTCGGTCGTATTCGCCCCGGCCCAGACGTTATCGGATACGATGCATCAGACGTTGCGGACCGCCGCGTTCCGGATCGTCTCGGCGCTCGGTGTCATCGGCGGATGTAACATCCAGTTCGCCGTCCATCCGACGGAAGACGCCTATTACGTGATTGAAGTGAACCCGCGCGTCTCGCGTAGCTCGGCACTCGCCTCGAAGGCGACCGGGTATCCGATCGCGAAGATTGCGACTCGTCTCGCGCTTGGGGAGCGACTCGACGATTGCATCAATCCCGTCACGAACGGGACGATGGCGAGCTTCGAACCGGCCCTCGATTATGTGACGGCGAAAGTGCCGACGTTCCCGTTCGATTTGTTCAACGGGACGGACCGGACACTCGGACCGCAGATGAAAGCGACTGGGGAGAGCATGGCGATGGGCAAAACGCTCGAAGAAGCGCTGCAGAAAGCATGGCGTGGTGCCGGTGTCGAGCAGAATCCGCTCTATCCGAGTTGGATGGCGACAGCTGATGCCGACGCGCTATACGCTGAAATTTCGGCGCCGACCGATCGTCGTCTCCTGGCGTGCCTCGCGCTACTCGACCGAGGAATCGCCACGACGTCACAACTTGAAGCGCTGACGGGCATCGTCCCGCACTTCATGATGACGTTCGAGCGACTCGTGACGACAATCCGTCTGAATCTGTCCACGCCAGCGAACCTGTTACAGGCGAAACGGTTCGGTTTCACCGACGCTCAGATTGCGCAACAGATGAATGTCACGGCCGACACAATCGCAGCAATACGGCTCGAACACGACATCCATCCGGTCTACCAGATGATTGACACGTGTGCCGCCGAATTCGAGAGCCGCACGCCGTACTTTTACGGGTCGTGGCACGGGACGTCCGAAGTCGTTCCAAGCGAGCGCCAGAAAGTCGCCATCATCGGGTCTGGTCCGATTCGAATCGGGCAAGGCATCGAGTTCGATTACAGTTCGGTGCATGCGGTCTGGGCGCTTCAAAAGCTCGGGGTCGAGACGATTATGATCAACAACAACCCGGAGACGGTGTCGACCGACTTCACGGTCGCCGACAAACTGTACGTCGAACCGTTGACGATTGAAGATGTCGTCCACGTATTGGAGGCAGAAGGCTGTCAGGACGTCCTCATCCAGTTCGGCGGCCAGACCGGCATCTCACTCGCCCATGCGCTGGAAACCAAAGGCTACCACTTGCTCGGGGCGACGGCAGACGTCATCGATCAAATGGAGGACCGGGATCGGTTCTATCAATTCCTCGACGAGGTCGGGGTGGCCCACATCCCTGGAGAAGAGGTCGGATCAGTAAACGAGTTGACGTCCGCAATCGATCGTCTCGGCTATCCATGTGTCGTCCGTCCGTCTTATGTCATCGGTGGGAAAGGGATGTATATTATCCGGACCGCGGCGGATTTGCACCAAGTCGAACCACACTTGACCTATCCGCTCCTCGTCGATGCGTATGTCGATGGACGTGAACTCGAAGTCGACTGTGTCACTGATGGGAAAAGCGTCTACGTCCCGGCTTTGCTCGAACAGATTGAGGCGGCCGGTGTCCATTCGGGCGATTCGACGATGATTCTGCCGCCGGTCAAGACGTCACAAGCGCAACAAGCCGAGATTGAAGCCATCGTTCAAACGATTGGACGAGCACTCACGTATCGGGGCGCGCTCAATATCCAATTCATTTTGAAAGGCGACGTCATTTACGTGCTCGAAATCAATCCGCGTGCATCTCGGACGGTCCCAATCGTCAGTAAAGTGACCGGGGAACCACTCATCGAATGGGCGACGCTCGCGGCGTTCGGCCATGAGTTGGCAACCGTCGTCCCAGACGCACGTCCGGTATGGAGCGCCTATGCCATTAAGACACCGGTGTTCTCGAGTTTGAAATTGCCGGGCGTCGACCCGCTCACCGGCCCCGTCATGCGCTCGACTGGAGAGACACTCCAATTCAGCATGATCCCTTACGTGTCCGAACGATTCTGTTACGATGCGACGACGACGCGCGTCATGAATCGGACTGAGATTGTAGCCGGACAAGGCTGGTCGGCATATAGTGATCAACCGCTTGGTGAGACGACCGAGTTCCAAAACGTGTCGGTCCTCTTCTCGAACGCACCAGAAGAGCAAGCGGCACGTGAGACGGCGGTCCGAAACGGCGTCCATGTCATCTCGGAGACACATCTTGCCGAATACTATCAACAAGCGATGCAAGCGGAACCGATGCCGGTCCGTTCACTTCAAACGATGCAGACAGGAGAGGGACTACCATTATGACGACGAAAACGATCAATCATCTACTGACACTCGAGGAACTGACTCCGTCCGCCCTCGACGACTTGCTCGGACTCGCGGCCGAGGTGAAACGACAGCCGGAAGCGTTCCAATCGGCACTCGCCGGCAAGAAAGTGGCGCTCTTATTCGAGAAGGCCTCGACCCGGACCCGGATGTCGTTCGAGGTCGGTGTCGTCGAACTCGGCGGTTATCCGCTGTTCTTGAGCAGCAGTGATTTACAGATTGGACGCGGGGAACCACTGACGGATACGATTCAAGTGATGAGCCGCTATGTCGACGCGCTCATGATTCGGACGTACGCCCACGAGACGGTCGAGACGCTCGCTGCGGCAGGGTCGATTCCAATCATCAACGGATTGACCGATTCCCATCATCCGTGCCAAGTGCTCGCCGACTTATTGACGGTCGAGGAAGTGTTCGGCACGAGAACAGGGAAGACGTTGACGTACATCGGCGATGGGAACAATATGGCCCACTCGCTCATGATCGGGGGCGCGCTCAGCGGGATGCACATCCGCATCGCCTCGCCGGAAGCGTATACGGTCGAGACCGACATTTTCGAACGGGCGAACGAACTCGCGGCAACGACAGGGGGGAGCGTCACGCTGTGGCAAGATCCGGTCGTTGCGGCCTCGGGGGCGGACGTCATTTACACGGATGTGTTCGCGAGTATGGGCCAAGAAGCGGAAGCGGCGGAACGGTTGACGCAGTTCGCGGCGTTCCAAGTCGATGCTGCGCTCATGCAACAAGCGAAGTCAGAGGCGATTTTCTTGCACTGCCTCCCGGCCCATCGCGGCGAAGAAGTGACGGCCGACGTCATCGATGGTCCGCAGTCGGTCGTGTTCGATCAAGCTGAGAATCGCTTACACGCGCAAAAGGCGCTCATGCTCACGCTACTCGCCTGAACGAAAAGAGAGGATTCGCCGCTTTGGCGAATCCTCTCTTTAATAATGCTGTCATAAGAAGCGGGCGAACAAACCGAATACGGCCAGTCCGACGATCACGTAGAAAATCCATTTGCCTTCACCCGTATGAATGATCGGCGGTGAATACTTGCGCGGCTTGTACTTCCCGTAACGGAGCGGACGCGAGTACGGGACCGCGAACCGGGAGAGCGGAATCGCGAGCAAGAACCCAGCCAGGAATCCATACACATGCCCCCAGAGTGATACGTTCGCACCGATGAGCGTGAACACGGCGCTGATGGCGACGAAGATATAGACAAGTCGCGCGTCCTGGCTATAGATGAGCGTCCGACGGAACCGACCGATGTACACGTAGAAACCGAGAATCGCTAAAATCGCACCTGACGCACCGGCTTGCAGGTAGAACAGCTCACTCACCGTGAAGTACGTCAGCAGGTTGGCAAGCACACCGGCGACGATATAAAACACGGCGAATTTGATATGGCCGACCATGCGTTCCATGGCAGGTCCGAAGATAATCAAAGCGAACGAGTTGAACAGCAGATGACCGAGCCCTAAGTGGATGAAGTTGGCCGTCAAGAGACGGTACCATTCCCCTTGGGCGAGCGCGAGATGGAACGACCCGCCGAGTGCGACGATTCGAAGGTCAGGTACCAAAGAATCGATGACAAACACGAGCAGTTGGATTACAATGAACAGCGTTACGAGCGGATACGCTCGGACGAACGTTTGAACATTCTCAGTACGACTAAACATAGCATCACCTCTTTCCTTAATTGTATAAGGAAACGAGTGAAAAAGGAAAGGAGCGAGTGTCCTGTGATTGTGGGAATCGGAATCGATATCGTCGAGATCGAACGGATTGCCCGCTCGATCAAAAATGACCGTTTCGTCGCGCGTCTGTTGACCGAGGCCGAACGGGCGCTCGCGGATACCTATCCAGAGCAACGGCGCATCGAATTCGTCGCTGGACGATTCGCGGCGAAAGAGGCGTATGCCAAAGCGGTCGGGACCGGGATTGCCCGGGGCCTGTCGTGGCAACAAATCGAAATCTTACCGGATGAGGCCGGGCGACCGCATATGACGGCGCCGTACCCAGGCCGGATTCATATGAGTATCAGCCACAGCGAGCATTACGCCGTGGCACAAGTCATCATTGAAGAGGGGGATCACGATGTTTCGTCCAAGTGGGATTGAAATTGATCGGACGGCGATCAAGCATAACGTAATCGAAATCAAAAAACGGATCCCGCAAGCGCTCATGGCCGTCGTCAAAGCGAACGCTTACGGACATGGAGCCGTCGAAGTCGCGAACATCGCACTCGACAACGGAGCGACGATGCTCGGTGTGGCTTTGCTTGAAGAAGCCATCGAGCTCCGAGAGGCGGGGATAGAAGCACCGATTCTCGTCATGGAAGCCCAATTCCCAGAAAATGCGGGCGTCGCGGCCGAGCATGATGTGACGTTATCCGTCTTTTCCGCCGACTGGTTGCGCGAGGCGAGCACGTTTTTGGCGGAGCGTCCGCTCACCGTCCATGTGAAAGTCGACACAGGAATGGGGCGCCTCGGTCTGCGGACCCGCGCTGAACTTGATGCGCTGCTCGAAGCGGCCGATGACCGTTTCATCGTGGAAGGGATCTATACGCATTTCGCGACGGCAGATGAGCCGGACAGCGAGCTGTACTATGACCAACAGGAACGGTTCGCTCAATTGATGGACGGTCTTCATTCACGATTCCGTTACATCCATACATCGAACTCGGCCGGAGCGATCCGTATGGCCGGGCAAGATGTGCCATATAACCTAGTCCGAGTCGGCATCGCACTGTATGGATTGTATCCGTCAGCTGAGATGGCTTCCTTCTATTCATTCTTGCGTCCAGCCTTCACGTTGAAGAGCAAGCTCATGCAAGTAAAGCAACTCGAGGCCGGCCAGACAATCAGCTACGGGGCGACGTATACGACGACTGAAGATGAGTGGATCGGCACCGTGCCGGTCGGCTATGCCGACGGCTGGATTCGTAAAGCGAGCGGATTCGAAGTCGACGTAAACGGACACCGTTGTCCGATTGTCGGTCGTGTCTGTATGGACCGCTTCATGGTGAGGCTTCCTGAAGAGCTGCCGGTCGGGACGGTCGTCACGCTCATCGGCGGACCGGTCGCGATTGATGAACTGGCCACCCATCTCGAGACGATTAACTATGAGGTCGTCTGCCAATTGACGAGCCGTCTCCCGAGACGTTATGTGTAAAGTGGAAAACGTGTGAAATTATCTGAATTCTTTCGGGAATCCTCTATATTTTCCCAAACTCGCGTGTTATATTGGTAAAGAACGCGGGAAGATTTCCGCCAGTCATTGAAACGATTCTGGAGGTGTAAGATGTTGAAACAGCGAACTGCGGGTGCTTTAGCGTCCGTTCCAGATCGGTTCTCGCAACATGTGGGTCCGATTTCGATGAAAGATCGTGAATCATTGTCATTGAACGATGTAGTGACGTACTTGTCCAAAGAAATTGCTGATCGACAACAAACACTGCGCGAAGAATTGGCGAGAGGCTATCAAGAGATGGCCGCGTTTAATTTGAATATGGCAGAAGAGATGCTGATGATTGAGACGGAAGCCGAACATGCTCTCTTACGTCAAGTAAGCGGGGTGTGAGCGGAGTGATCGTAAAGCGTGGTGACGTGTTTTATGCGAATCTGTCGCCCGTAGTCGGTTCAGAGCAAGGTGGAGTTCGTCCGGTTCTCGTCATTCAAAACGATATCGGCAATCGCTTTAGCCCGACCGTCATTGTCGCTGCGATTACGGCTCAGATCCAGAAAGCAAAACTGCCGACTCATGTTGAGGTATATCAAGTCAAACATGGTCTCGAACGAGATTCCGTGATTTTGCTTGAACAGATTCGAACGATTGATAAGCGTCGTCTGACAGATAAAGTCACTCATCTCGATGATGAGACGATGCACAAAGTTGACCGAGCGCTAGAGATTAGTTTGGGATTAATCCCTCTCTAGCTTACATATAAGGAAACCGATACATGGGTATCGGTTTTTTTTCAAAAAAATCGTTAAAAAATAGTTTAGAATTCTGAAAAACGGGAATTTAGTTTAATCGTACTCAATTTTTCTGTACGCACATTAGGAGGGAATATACGATGGATTTAGCGATTCGCGAGCAAGTCATTGGAGACCAATTACACCTTTACGTATCCGGAGAAGTGGATACATATACCGCACCAAAATTGAAGGAAGTCTTGCACCCGGCCATTACGGAACAAGATGTTACCGTTCATTTGGATGAAGTGGACTATATGGATTCAACTGGACTCGGCGTATTTGTCGGTGCCCTTAAAATTGCCAAACGTAACGAGAAAGAGTTGTCGCTCGTCGGCGTCACTGACCGCGTCAACCGTCTCTTTGAATTGACAGGACTGCACAAGTTGCTTTCAATCAACACGAACGTAAGAGGTGGCACGCAATGAGTAACATCGAACAGACGGTGATGACGTTCCCGGCCAAACCGGAGTATGTCGGTGTGGTCCGTTTAGTCGTCTCAGGAATCGCTAACCGTATGGGATATACGTACGACGAGATTGAAGATATCAAAATCGCGGTCTCGGAAGCCTGTGGCAATGCTGTTCAACATGCCTATGAAGATCAAGAAGGTGAAGTGAAGCTCACGTGCGGCGTCCATGAAGATCGTCTCGAAATGACGATTGAGGACTCGGGCAAAACATTTGCCGACGACGTGAAACGCCAAGCGGCGCCAGTCGAAGAGACGGCTGAAATCGAATCGCTTCACGAAGGAGGACTCGGTCTTTTCCTCATTGAAGCCTTAATGGATGACGTCTCGATCAACAAGGACAATGGTGTCAAGGTGACGATGACGAAACTCCTTAACAGGGACGAGGTGGATCAGAGTGCCAGCAAAATCTCAACAACGCCATCACAGTGATGATGAAGTATTAGAGTGGATTGAGCGGTATCAACAGGACGATCAAAACGAAGAAGTCCAAATGCTCCTCATCAACCGATACTCGGATCTCGTTGAGGCGCTCGCACGGAAGTTTTCGCGGGGCCGGGCCATTCATGACGATCTCGTTCAAGTCGGGATGATCGGACTTCTCGCTGCCCTCCGCCGTTTCGACCCTGAGTTTGGACGCAGTTTCGAATCGTTCGCCGTTCCGACGATTATCGGTGAAATCAAGCGTTTCATCCGCGACAAGACGTGGAGCGTCCACGTTCCACGCCGGATTAAAGAGCTCGGACCGAAAATCAAAAAGACGGTCGAAGAATTGACGACCGAACTGCAACGTTCACCGCGCATCGATGAGATCGCCGATCACCTTGGTGTTTCCGATGAAGAGATTCTCGAAACGCTCGAGATGGGTAAGAGCTATCAAGCCCTTTCCGTCGACAGCTCCATCGAAGCGGATAACGAAGGATCGACTGTCACGCTCCTCGACCTTGTCGGAAGCCAAGAACGTGGCTACGAATCGGTCGACCAGCGTCTCATCCTTGAAAAGGCGTTCAGTGTCTTGAACGAACGAGAACAGGCGATTCTAGAATGCGCCTATTATAAAAACATGAGCCAAAAAGAGACGGGTGAGCTCCTTGGGATTTCACAGATGCACGTATCGCGCTTACAGCGTCGTGCGCTCGAGAAATTACGCGAGGCCATCAAAGTCCCGCTCAATGAAGTATTCTCAAACGATGACTAAACGGTCATCGTTTTTTTGTCGTCTACGCCTGAGTTTGCTACACTTCAAGAGAGAAGAGAAAAGGAAGTGATTCGATTGATTACGAAAGTCGCAAAAGATTTGAAGTTGAAGACGAGTCAAGTCGAGACGGTGCAACAACTCGCCGCTGACGGAGCGACGATTCCATTCATGGCCCGGTACCGTAAAGAAATGACCGGTAATCTCGATGAAGTGGAAATCAAAGCCATTCTCGACGCGTTACAATATGAAGAGAGTTTGCACAAACGTAAGTCGGACGTCCTCGCCAAACTTGAGGAGCTTGAAAAGGCGACACCGGAGTTGACCCGTGCGCTTGAAGCGGCAACGAGCCTGCAACAAGTCGATGACATCTACCTGCCGTATCGTCCGAAGCGACGCACGAAAGCCGAACAAGGTCGGGAGAAAGGGCTCCAATCGCTCGCCGACTGGTATCGTCACCCGACGCCATACTCGGTAACCGAAGCGCAGTCGTTAGCGGGGGACCTCTCGCTCGAAGAAGCGCTTCCGTTCGTCCAATCGATTATCGGGGAGGAGTGGGGCGAAGTGGCGACGCTTCGACAATCACTCCGTACACGAGTCCGGAAAGAGGCGCTCCTTCGTTCACAGAAGAAAAAGCAGGCGGAAGATGAGAAGGAAGTGTTCGCCCAGTATTATGAATATGAAGAGAAAATCGCCGGAATCGTCCCGCACCGAATCCTCGCCTTGAACCGTGGAGAGCGTACGGATGTGTTACAAGTGAAGATCGTCTTCGACGAAACGGGTTTCATGCGACAGGCGCTCGGCAAATTCGACCGCTTGCCGACGGAAAAACGTGAACTCGTTACGCTCGCCGTGAAGGATGCCTTCAAGAAATCGGTGTTCCCGGCCATCGAACGCGAAGTCCGGAGTGAGTTGACCGAGACGGCTGAAGAACAGGCGATCGATGTGTTCTCGAAAAACTTGAAACAGCTCTACATGCAACCACCGCTTCGTGAGGTCGTCGTCCTAGGGATTGACCCGGCCTATCGAACGGGTTGTAAATGGGCCGTCGTCAATGAAATCGGAAAAGTCGAAGAGGTCGGTGTCTTCTATCCGACGGCACCGAAACACGATGTCGCGGGCTCAGAGAAAGTGTTAACGTCGCTCGTGAAGCGTTATCCAATCTCGGTCATCGTCATCGGGAACGGGACCGCATCCCGTGAGACGGAGCAGTTCGTATCGACTTGGCTGAAGAAGGCGGAACGCGAGATAGCCTATGCTATCGTCAACGAGGCGGGGGCGAGTGTCTATTCGGCCTCGGAAATTGCCCGGTCTGAGTTTCCAGAATTGAAAGTAGAAGAACGTTCGGCCGTCTCGATTGCTCGACGCATTCAAGACGCGATGGCGGAACTCGTCAAAGTCGACCCGCAGTCTGTCGGGGTCGGTCAGTATCAGCACGACGTCAGTCAAAACAAGTTGAAAGGATCGCTCGAGTTTGTCGTGGAGAGTGTCGTCAACATGGTCGGCGTCGATGTGAACCGGGCTTCGGAGTCGCTGCTCACGTATGTATCCGGATTGAATAAGACGACGGCTAAAAACATTGTCGCGTATCGGGATGAGTTCGGTCGCTTTGATACACGGAAAGAAATCAAGAAAGTGCCACGTCTTGGAGCGAAGGCGTATGAACAAGCGGCTGGCTTCTTACGGATCACGAACGGGAGCGATGTGCTCGACCAGACGGAGATTCATCCAGAGAGCTATAAACTGACACTCTCTCTATTGAAGGAACTCGGTGTTTCGAAGCAAGCGGTCGGCACGGCCGAACTACGGGATCGATTGAAGTCGGTCGATGCCAAAGCGCTGAGTGAGAAACTCGATGCCGGATTGCCGACAGTCGAAGACATCTTGAAGTCCCTCGCGAAGCCAGGACGTGACCCGCGCGAAGACATTCAGAAACCGTTACTTCGAACGGACGTCATGAACTTGGAAGACCTGCAAGTGGGGATGGAGTTCCAAGGGACGGTGCGAAATGTCATCGACTTTGGGGCGTTCGTTGATATCGGGGTGAAGCAAGACGGACTCGTCCATATTTCAAAACTGTCGAATCGTTATGTCAAGCATCCGCTTGATGTCGTTGCAGTCGGTGATATCGTCACCGTATGGATTGAACAAGTGGATGCCAATCGAGGACGGATCAGTCTCACGATGTTGGAGCCGAAGCGTTAAATAAGAAGGAACTAGCACCGAGCAAAATATTTTTCATTTTGCTCGGGTTTTTTATGAAAAAGTGTTGACGGTCTTTTCTGACCGTGCTATCTTATAGAAGTCGCCGAGAGACGACATGGAATATTAAAGCTTTTCTAAAAAAGTGATTGACAGGTTTCTGGTTTGCGGTTACAATTTAAATCGTTACTTCGATAAATTCAAGCAACGTTCCGCAATAGCTCAGTGGTAGAGCAACCGGCTGTTAACCGGTAGGTCGTAGGTTCAAATCCTACTTGCGGAGCC
>NZ_JAEQBB010000010.1 GCF_018616375.1 Exiguobacterium sp. J17977
GCGTCGATTGGATGCCGTTCGCGCACCAGGAGGCGAGCAGTTCTTTCAAATATTGTTGCCGGGAGCGGTTGTGTTCCTTCGCCCAGTCATCGATCTGCTTCACGATGACTGGGTCGATGTCGCGGAGCAACAGGTTCATCTGCCTGACCACCTTTCTAGAGGCTGTATATTGCTGAGGTCCTAAAAGTTCGTTCAAAGAGCATAAGGGGAAACTGCTATCACTTGTCGTGATAGCCCAGGCAGAGCCTGGGGTTTCCGTGATATCACCAAAAGTCCGAAAGTGGCACGAAATGTGCCAGTAAAACCAGCGATTTGACACGAAATGTGCCACTTAAATCGATAGTTCCCGGAGCCGGACGCGCAATTTGTCGTGCTTTTCTTCGAGCGCTACGACCGACTGTTCGAGCTTTTCAAGTTCTAGTGTGAGCTCGTCACGCTTCCGGCCGAGGTCGAAAATCTCGTTCTCCTGTTCGACCTGTTCGTCGAGCGAGAGGTAGGGAATTTCGTCTTCGAGTTCCTCTTTGTCACGGTCGAGTCGCTCGATCTGTTGCCGTTGTGCTTCGACTGACTGCTGTGCTGTTTCCAAATGCCGTTCGGTCTCCGCGAGCTCGTCCTCGACGAATAGTCTCGTGAAAGTTGTCTCGTCAGATGAGGAGTGACTCGCCTGTTCGATGGTCCGGCGGTCGGTATAGAGTGACGTCAAAAGACTGTTCTCCCGTTCCTCGGATGTGAGTGTGTCGATTGATTGTGACTCATCCAATCCGTAAATCCGGACCGCGAGCTGGTCGAAGTCGCTCGGTACATCTTTCAATTCGAGCACGTATTGATCGTTCCGGTCATACAGCACCATGACTTCCTTCTCGGAATCCGGACGTGCCTTATAGACATAGCGGAAGAGATGATCGTTCATGTTACCTGGTGCTTCATCGAGCGAGAGTCGGATGCGTATTGTCTTGGCCTCCGTATCGTAACTGGACGCGTGGAGCGTCAAGGTATCCCCGTTCGAGAGACGGATTGCCTCGTTGATCGGCGTCTCATTGACCGGTGTCTCCTCGGCGAAGAAGAACGACGAGGTACCGAAAAAGAGGAAGCCGACGACAAAGAATACGCCGAGTACGAGGTAGAACCGGGAGACGTTCTGGGTGAGACGCCGTCGTGTTTGTCGTCGCATCTAGATTCCTCCTTCAGGTGTCAGGTCTTCCATTTCGGTGACAACTAAACGTCCTTCGATGGACTCGAACGTCAGGGCCACCAGTTCTTGCGTCGTCTCTTCATAACCCGTCTCGGTGATCAACAGGTGCTGTTCGAACCGTACGAGGCAATCTTCTCCGGAGAGAGAAGGGAACACCTCGATGTCGCGGACGGTCGTCTCGAACGTGCCGATGTCACTGCCGTCAGCGGCAAAGAGCGTGACCGCGAGTTCTTCCGACATGACATCTGTCGCCTGTCGTTTCTGAGTCGTGTAACTGTCCTTCGAGATGGTGAAGGCATACTCGACGAAGCGCGTCGCGCGTGTCGTCAGCTCCTCCATTCGTTCCGTCTCCGTCGAAGCGACGACTTGTTCGGTGTCCGCTGACGTATCCTCGGAGGTTGCCGATTCAAGGGAAGTGACGCTCTCATTTTTCGTCTCGCTAGGGTCTGAAGTACTCGTGACAGCCGTCACTTGTTGATAGAAAAAGGCGTTCGCCGCGAGTGAAATGAGAAGCAGTACCCCGAACAGATACGCGAGGTGACGTGCGGTGAAGTTCATTCTTCTTCCTCCTTTCCATACATCCATGACTCAAAATCCGAAGACCGGGGCGGGGTCGATATGACCGGACCATTCGCTCGTCTTGATCTCGAAATGCAGATGGTTCCCGCTCGATCGGCCTGTCGTGCCGCAGTACCCGAGCGCCTGCCCAGCGTCGATCTGTTGCCCGGTCTGGACGCCGAGACGACTCAGGTGCGCGTACGCCGTGATGTAGTTGCCGTGTCGGATTTGGACGAGATTGCCGTACGGTCCGCGGTTCCCGCTATAGATGACGGTGCCGCTCTTGACCGCGTGGATCGTGTCGGACGGGGTGCAACTGAAATCGATCCCGGTGTGGTTGTCCCGTTGTCCGAAGACGACGCGCCACCCGAAACGCGATGTCACGTTGAGCGGGATGGCGAGCGGGGAACGTAACCCCGACATCAGTTCTTTCGTGATGACCCCGTCGGCGACGGCGACCGGCGCGAGGTATTTCAACACCGCGTCGACGTATTCGATGTCCCCATAACAGGCACCGTGCTGGACCGCGCTCGGACGATGACAGCGGTAGATGCCGGTGTGTTTCACGCGTTGGTACATCATTTGGGAGAACGAGATAGCGAGCTCTTTCGAGTACCGTCCTCCGTTCTGTTGCACATAGTCAATAAAGCCGCCGCCGAAGTTGTAGCTCTGTAACGTAAGCTGCACGTCACGGTTCGCCCGTTCGAAGACGGACGCGAAATGTTTGACGCCATAGACGATACTTTCTTCGGGCGAGGTGATGCACCCAATCCGTCCACACTTCGATTCGCTCGCCTGCATCGGGTCGTTCCCGCGTCCGCCGCTCTCCTGCATCATGAGCGCGAGCACGAGGTTCGTCTGTTCGGCCAGCCCGTGCTTCGTCAGTTCCGATTCGACCAAGGCTCGATATTGGAGCACCTGGTCACTCACCTGGAGACCGCCTGTTGTGTCGAACGTGACGTCGGTCGGTTGTTCGTTCTGGACACCTGTGAGCGTGTCGAGGATTCCGACGATGAGGATGACCAGGAACAAGACGAGTGCCGCGATGCCGAGCAGGATGAGCCGCCACTTGAGCGTCGCGAGCTGCCATTTCGCCGTGATGGCAAAGTGAGCGGTCCGTTTCGCGGCCGCCCACATCAGGCACCTCCACCGAACAAGGCGAGTTCTTCGGGCGCGACATCGACGTCAAAGATGAGGTTCTGCACGCCGGAGATGCTGAGGACGACACGTCCCGTCTCGAGCGAGGGGATAATCCGCATCTCCGAATTCGAGAGTTGGCCATCAAACACCGTCTGGATGATCGGGATGCTCTCTGCGTCTTGTTCCCCGATGATCTTGTATTGCGTGAGCTGGAAGAGCGACTTGACGTTCTCGGCATTCTCGGACTTCGATCCGGCCGGCACGAAGTCGGTGATCAGATGCGACACGAAGAAGATGCCACCGAAGTACTTGCGCGCCTCGCGCATACATCGTTGCAGATACAGGATGGCCGGTTGCGCGATGTCGCGCGTGTTGATTAAGTGGTGTGCTTCGTCGATGACGATGAGGTACTTGCATGCCTCTTCCGTCCGGAGCACGCCCTGGTTATAGGCCTTCAGTTGACTCGAGCCGTTGGCGATCATCCCGTCCCACAGCATGTTCATGAGCGAGAACACCTGCGCCTGGAACACCTCGTCCCGTAAGCTTGTCAAGTTCCGGAGTGGGAATGAGACGATGAGTGCCTCGTCGAACCGGTCGATCGAGGAGTGGCCGTCGAAGATGTTGCCGTAGTTATGGACGAGGTTCGTGACCGCGAGCTCGATGTTCTCGAGACGCCGTACCCGGTTCGGACTGATCGAATCTTTGATCGACGTGCGTGTGTCATCCGTGTAGAGCTCACGACGCACGAGCTTCAAGAAGTCGGAGAACGTCGGGTACCGGTTCGCCGGATGCGTCGTGATCGGCAGTTCGCCTTGTTCGTCCCAGAGCCCGTGCCGGACGTACAGGTCCCGAAGCAAAATCTCGAACTCGTTCGTCTCTTCCTGCGTCGCTGCCGGGTTGATGTAGTGATAGAACACGGCCATCTTCGAGAGGTGCTGCATGAACGAGAGTGCCTCGTTGGCGCTGCCGTCGTTATTGGTCACCGTCTTATAGACATGGAGCGGATTGATGAGTCCGGCCGATCCGTCGAGCGCGATCTCTTTCCCGCCGAGCTGGCGCACGAGGTCCGAGAACTCGCCCGTGACGTCGAGGATGCGGATCTTGTTGCCCTTGATCGCCTGGTCGAGCACCGTCTTTTTGAGGAGCGTCGACTTGCCGGACCCCATCTTGCCGATCATGAGCGCGTTATAGAACTTGCGCTGTTTGTCCTTATGGAACAGGTCAAAGATGACGCTGCCGTTCGTGTCGGTCGTCCCGTAATACGTGCCGGTCGCGTCCTGGAGCGACGTGAAGTGGAACGGGTAGCCGCCGGCGATAGAGAGGGAAGGAATCTCTTTCCCGCGGCGCCGGTTCGGGAGCTTTTGTTGTTGATCATAGCTCGTGAACAGGCTCTGCCATTCCCATTCCTGTTCGTTCAGGAAAATTGTCGAACGGAAGTTTCGGGCCTCGAGCTCTTCCATCACTTCCTGCACCTTCACCTCGAGCGTGTCGAGCGTCTTCGCCTTTACATAGAGGCGTAGGTGCAGATATTTCATCGTCTCGCCCTGGGTGATCTGTTCGTAGAGCTCGTTCAGCTCCTTATACGTCTCCCGGGCGTCGATGCGGTCGATGTTGTCCTTCGCGTTCTCGAAGCGTGTATTTTGTTCGGCCATCGACTTGTTGATGGTCTGGATGATCTCACGCTTGTCGGCCGTCCCGATGTCGAGCGTCGTCAAAACGCCCGGCATGTTCAAAATCGGTTCGAGCCAGTAGTCATAGACAAGCGACTGATATTTATAGACATGGAGACACGACAGGTAGCCGTCACCGAGCCGGACGAAGTTGGCGTCGAACTTAATGCCGCCTTGCGGCTGGATCTTGGCGATGACATCGGGATTGTAGCCCTTCTCGATCTTGACGGTCTCTGGGTCCTGTTGTTTGGATAACTTGTCACGCAGGCGTTGCCACATATACGTCACTCCTTTCTTCAGGCGTCGAGTTGTGGTTTCGTGTTCGGGTTGTTCAGTTGATAGAGCACATGCACCTTCTGGTCGAGCGTCAGCTCGCGCATCGGGTTCGAGCGGCGGAGCAGTTTATAGAGATGCGTCTTCCGCTCGCGTAGCGTCCGCTCGTCGTCGGCATAAAAAAAGAGGAGATAATCGCGATTGGTGCGATGCTCCTCGAGGTATTCGAGCTCCTGCTTCTTTTTGAGTAAAAAGGGCAGGTAGGCCGGTGTCTGATTTTGTCGAATCTGTCGTTCGATGCTGATCTTCTGCCGCTCGAGACTGAGCGGTGTGTTCAGTGGCACGACCTTGAGCGGGTGCGTGTACGCTTGCAGAAGATAGGCGAGCGAGAACACATCATGGTCCTTTTCCTCCTCGTTCAACGAATAGATGTCTTTCGAGGTGAGCTGGACCATGTCGAGATAGGTCCCATCGCGCATCTCGAACGACTCGAACCCGGTGATGTCGACGACCGGCATCAGTTCGGCGACCGTCGATTTGACGACGACCTTGTCTTTGACCTTCCGTTTCTCGACCACGTCCTGTTCGTCGAGCCAGGTGCCTGTGCGTCTCGGTTCTTGTAGCGTGTCTTCGATGAAAGCCATCTCAATCACCTCCTTTCGTCTGCGCATCGAGCGCGAGATAGGTGTCTTTGCGTTTGATGAGCGCGTAGTAGAGTGCATGGACCATCCGCTTCTGCGGATTCGTCGCCGGCCGGAGTACCATGAACAGCCCGAAGACGATGAGGAAGACCGTGAACGGGATGTGGAGCACGGACGGGATGAACGGGAGCGTCACGAGCCGGAGCACGATGAGCCCGACGAGGAACAGGAAATCATGCAGATAGAGCATCTTGTTGATCTTCAGTTCGGTCGTGACCTCGTTCGGGATCCGATAGTTGCGCATGGGTCATCACTCCTTTTTCTTCATATTGTCAGGTTTAGGCGGCGAGGTCGGATAGATTCGTCGCGACTCTTCCTGGTGCTGGCTATGACGGTGCGTCTGATTTTCACGCACCTGTTCGATGACTTCGGTCTCGACGTCGAGGACGGTGTCCTGATGAATGGTCCGTCGGGCGCGTCCTTGATGTTTCGCTGTTGCCGTATCACTCGAGTCCGTCGTAGAGGACGAAGATGAGGATGAGCCGTTTGAGTGTGGTGCCTCATGAGGTGTCGGTGAAGTCGCGTCGTTTCTGGCTACCAATTCACTGTGACGATGGTCTGGTCCGGATGCTGCATCGATGGACCCGGTGACCGATTCGAGAGGCGATGAAGCTGAGCTTGGAGAATGGCCAGAGATCGAATGATTATGAATCGATTCCGGTCTTTGTGTCTCCGATGACGTAGTTTGATGGTCGGGTCCACGTCCGGGATTCGATTCCGGGTTCGTCGCATGGATTGATTCGGGAGACGTGCGGCCTGACGCTTCCTTCCCGTGTGGAGAGCCTTGCGCTTCCGGTTCTGATTCTTGACCACTGATTGGTTGCGCAACGTCCTTCGGAATTGTCGGTTTGTCTTGATTAGGTTGAGTACGACTTTCGGTTTGATTCGCTTGAGCGATACTGTCTGGATCGTGTTGTCTCTCCGTGTCCGCTCGCTGTGAATCTTGGGTCGCCACACTAAGCGGTGAATCACTTTGCGGCATGGCATTCGAATCCATCCGAGCCGTCGCGGCCTCATGGAGCGAGGGCATCTTTGGTGCGCCTTGTGTGGCACGCGCGACCTTCGAGACCGCATGGGCACCTGCCGAGGTCACGCCTTTCCCGGCGGCATAGGCGCCGAGCGCGACACCCCAGCCCCGTTTTAGCCCCGCATCGATTCCGAACAGCCGCTCGACCACGTTCGGTCCATCAATCAAGGCGACCGAGAAGGCGATGAGGGCGATCAGGTAGGCGAATTCGTCCAAAGTCTCTGCGAGATAGGCGGTCCCGATCGTGTACAACTTGATGGAGACGAAGATCAGGATGATCACGAGGAACGTGTTCAAAATGCTCTGAATGACCTTCTTTGTCTTTTGGCCACTGTGCAGATCGGCCGGTGCGACGAGGATCGCCAAGACATAGTTGAAGGCAAGCTCGAACGAGAGACGCGCCAGTTTGTAGGCGATCGAGAACAGCGTGAAGCCCATGATCCCGAGCGTCACGAAGATGGTCAACCAGTTCGGCTGATAGCGGTAGTAATACTGGTTGTTCCATTCGACGCCACTTTGATCGAGTTTACCGAGACTTGTCTCTTTTCCGTTCCATAGAATATAGGACCCGGCCAACTTGTTTCCGGTTGCCGATAAGTCATAGTTGTTCTTGTCGAAAATCTCGTTGATTCGGATGTTATCAATCAACTCAGTCGGAATGGCATTTAATGATTCGCCTGTATTAGCATCAAAATTCTTCGAATCGTGCTCAATCAAATCATGTACATTCCGCTTTAAGATACTCTCAGATAATGAGGCTTCTCCGTCGTAAAGCGAGTCTGTTCCGATTTCTGCGATTGCCTCATCAGAAAATTCCTGAATTCGGCTCATAGTTGGTGAAAGTAAACCTAAGATCAATAGTGTGATGAACAGGTTGATCAAAAAACTCTCACGTTCAAATTTCTTTTGGAAAATCAACAAGTACCCAGTGAACAAGAAACTTCCTGCTAAAAGAACATACAAAAAAGGTTGAATCGTAAGAACGAACTCAACCACTTGTTCATTATTGAAGAATGTATTGGTTAATAGGATTTGATTCGTGATTGATTCAAGGCCGTCAATCAAGACTGATAGTCCTCTGACAAGAATCCATCCCATTGAGCGCAGTGCGTCATTGACCATACTACTGATTTGGAGTACATCTTCGTATTCCTGTAATTTGGTGATTAAATCGGAATCAGCCATTGAAAGACCCCCAATCTACTGAGTCCTAGTAAAGAAGTCCGCTAACTGTTGTTCGTAATTGTCCGCCGTCAACATTCCAACATTGACTTCATCTGTGACGTTTCCATCTTGAATCGAGTATAGAACGGCACCTTTTAGTTCGTCAGTGTATTCAAAGTTACCACGATCGACAAGTGTCTCGCCATCTGGCTGAAACGTATTATAAAGCGTGACTTGTTGGTTCTCTTCGTTCGCTACCTCTTTTACGAATTCAACGAACTCTTCGAATTCACCATCTTCTTCTTTTACAATCAGCAAATAATCATCCTCTTTGGCTGTCATGACCTTCTCAACGTGTTCAATATCACGTTGAACCAAAGACTCATTGGAATTTGAGCAAGCTCCAAGTAAAAACAAGCTGATTCCTAAAGTACCCGCAAGTAGTTTCCTCATAACGTTTACCCCTCCGTCAGACGATTTTCCCCTTCAATAGATCCGCGACTTTTAAGTTGACGCGGAAGTCGAACTTATCTATTAGTGTAACAGTTTTCGGGATGTCTGAGGTGTCGTCCTGATAGACGGTCAGAAAGCCATCGGTCGTCTGAATGTTGAGAACATCGCCCCGTTCGAGGCGGACACGTTGCGTCTCGATGATCCTCGCGACGACACGCAATTCGTTCTGGATTCGCTTCTCTCTCGCACTCTCGGCCATGGGTTCGGCCTCCTCTCTACGGTGTGCCTTGCTTCAGTTTCTCGAGTCGTTTCGCGATCATCGTGCTCAAAAAGCTCTTCTGGCTGTCGGTGACGGCGTAAACTCCTAGGTTCAGGTTCGTCTCGAACTCAGGGAGGGACATCCCGCCGATGTCATGCCCTTCGAACATCGAGCGGAGGATGCTGTCCTGCAGCACGTCTCGTACCGTCAAGGACTTATCTTCCTGATTCGATGGAGCGTTGATTTCCGTTTCGTCCTTTTTCTTCGCAAAACGGATACGGATCTGTTCGAAGTCGAGACCGGCGTGACGGCATGGGATGTCGATGTCATGCAGGGAGCGGTCCGTGTCGAAGTCGTCCGCCAGGTATTCGTAACGATATTTCATCGCCGTCTTGCCGCTCAGGAAGATCGGATACGACTGGATACGTCGTTTCTTCGTGTCCTGACGCTTGATGACACGGATGATGAGCATCTCGCCCTCTTTGAGTCCCATGACCTCGGTCGCTGTCATGAGCCGACGGCCGTCCACGTTCTCCGTCTTCGATTTCTTGAGCGAGAATGTCTGCCCGGACCGCGATTTCGTGACGATGGTCGCCTCACCGAGCTTCTTCGATATCAGTTCGGCGGTCGACTCATCCGCGGTCAACAGATAGTGCGTGTTCCCACAGTTGCCGTCAATCGTCTTCCAATCCTCTCCGTATAGGTTCTCGAGTTGGGAATAGGCCTGGATAACGAGATTGAAGCGCATGTTGCGCCCGAGACAGACGGTGATGATGTTGGCCATGCCTTCGATCGGCGGCATGTTGCCGAACTCGTCGAGTAAGAAGACGACTTGGCGCTCGCATTTGCCTTGTTTCGTCTGCGAGGCGACCCGGGCGAGCGCCGTGTATACCTGTTTGATGTAGAGCGACGCGATGACGTTGAATGTCGGGTCATAGTCCGGGACGATGAGAAACACCGCCACGGGACGCATATGATACATCACTTCACGGACCTGTATCATCCCATCGATTGCGTAACGGAAACGTCCACTCTCCTCATCATGCGTTTCCAGCTGGATCGTCGCAGTGCTTGAGTCAGTCGAGATTTGAACGGCGTCTCCTGTTCTAAGTGACGACGCGTGGTACACGATGAAGCTGCCATCGTCGTCTGTCGTGAGCGCATGGGTCGTCCCATCGGGAAACGTGAACGTGAGTCGTGTCAAAGGTTCAGTCCGTCCACTGATCCAGCGGTTGAATCCGATGCGTCGCATGTCGAGCGAGTTCATCGACGTCAGCTTCCCGGTCCCGTTCAACGTGAAGATCCCGAGTTTCGCATTCGTATTGGCCAGGATACTGGCCCGTGTCTGCCCACCCGAGAAATGGAGTGTCGCGAACTGGAGCCGGGCTGGGTGGTTCTCCGGGAACCGTTGAAAGAACTCGTCGAGTGCCGAAATCTCCTGCCCTTGCCGCGTCACGACCGTCCGCGACCCGAGGTCCGAGAGCATGAGGGCAACGTTGTACATGTTGATCTTCTCCGGCGTGTCCTTCGCCTCTTCACAGAGACCGAGGATGAGCGCCGTGCACAGGTCGATCGACGAGTTGGCCCAGAACGGGTCCCGTGCCTTCGGGTCATGGTACAACATGAACGCGACCGAGCGCGCATACTGTTGGGCGAGCGAGTAGTTTTCCTCAAGGAACGCATCGATTGTCAGTTGCAACAGGTTGTACGACATCGATTGGAGCGGGTTCATCAGGTTCAACACCTCGACCTGATAGCCGCGTTGTTCGAGCGTCTCCTTCGAGGCGGCGAAGAGCTCGCCTTTCGGGTCGTTGACAATCAGGCTCGCCTGATAACGCGCCCGGCTGTACAGGTCGATTGTCGAGAAGACGAACGTCTCGCCCTTCCCGGATCGGGTTGTGCCGATGATCAGGTTGTTGACGGGGGAGTCATCGATGAACAGCTCGTTCTTGACCCGTCCGACGGGGACACCGCCCAATCCGTCATAGCGCTTCTTCCGATCCGGAACACGACGGTACTGTTGCTTCAATTCATCGAATGAGGTGAAGCGGGCGCTCCCTTTCTGATTCTTTCGCAGATCCCGGAAGTTCAGCCATACCTTGCCGAACACGACAAGACCGATGAACAGACTGAACGCGATCAGTCCGAGCAAGACGATCGAAGAGGGAAGACTCACCTCCAAGAACAAGGAGGGTGAGAGCTTCGGAATCGTCGCTCCGGCCAAAAGCCCTTCTTTTAGAATCGGGGTCATGATTTGTCGAATGATGTTGTAGACCCCGTTCAGCAGATAAAAAATTCCGGCCGGCAACACCAACAGGCAGAACAGGGCGGGGAAGATCAGACGTATCGGGAATCGTGGAGATTGGGACGGAGTTCTCAATTATTTCACCTACCTTAATCTGAATAAAGAATTGTTTGCAGGTCAATTTCTTCTGCAGCGATAGCGACTTGAATCTTCTCACGGGCCGAAGTGTCCTTACTAGAAATTTTCTTTAGTTTCTCGTTCAGTCCGTCGATTGTGGCCTTGATGTTTTGGTACTTGTCGATTTTTTCTTGTACGGCAGGGTCGTTCGTCTTGGACGCCCATTCGTTTGCAAACTCGATGTCCTTGAGAAAGAGATACGCGGTCACTTTTGCCGAAACGCGAGGAGCGGTCCATTCCACGTCATCCGACTTGACCACGGTCTCGTGGTCCCGTTCCAGTGCGGCGATATCGAAGGCGCCCTCATCGGTGGGATGTGACGCTTGAAAGTCTTGAAGACGTTCCAATCTCTCCTGATCCGATAGATTGAGGCCGGCCAGCTTCGTTTCGATCAGGATGGGGTCATCCGTGAGCTCGAGCGCCTTCTGGTCTTCTTCTTCTGCCAGATAAAGGTCGACCAATAAGGCATTCTCTTCCTCGGACCGGTCTTTCCGTTCCAGTAAATCGATTAGTGAGGATTCCTCACCTTTGAGCGCCTGGTCGTAGGCGTCTAACCATGTCTCTTCTCCACCGGTCACTTGTTCGGCGTGTGCCTCTTTATCGATGAACCATTGCGCGGCAGTGAAGAGTGAGGTGAAGAGAATCCCGGCCGTGGCCGCCCCGTAGATGAGGCGGCGTTGCAGGCGGTTGAGGCGTGACTGATAGGTCGACGACACAATCGGGTTCGATTTGACGGACGGACGCTTATAGTCGTCCGGTGTCTCGGACTCGATTTCGTCGAGGAGCCACATCTTCTTCGCGTTATCCTCTTTCTTCGTCCTTATCCGTTGTACCCGGTCATTCACTTGATGATACAGGTTCGGATAGGTCCCTCCGGTCCCGAACGTGAACGTCCCTCGATAGAGCAGTTCATCTTTTTGGTCGAAGAGCCGAAAGTCACCGGAACAGCTCGTCCCTTCCTCGCTACGTGCCTGGTGCAGGTCATGGGTCGCGATGACTGCCTCGACGAAAGTGAGCCGTTCATAGTTTTGGATCCGTGTGTCGGGCACGTCCGTAAATCGTACAAACAACATCTCGTTCCTCCTCTCGTTTCAAGCAACAAAAAAAGCCTTCCGATTGGAACGCTGCGTGCGTGTGCATTAGAATTTGATGTTCTGGTCGACCATTTCGGCGAGCGTGAACGCGCCCATGACGATGATCAGGCCGACGGCGCCCCCGACGAGCCAACCGACCGCCTTCGATCGGCCGCGATCCCCGCCGAAGATGAAGTAGAAGCCCCCAATCGCGAAGGCGATGGCCGCGGCGATGACAGCGAGTCCCTGGAAGAACTGAAGCAAGCTGAGCCCTGTCTCATTGAGTCCCATGTCGTTTCCTCCTTAGTCCTGGTGCGCCGGCGATTTGAAGCTGAGCTTCGCCTCGAGCGCCTCCATGATGAGTTCCTGGTTGTCCTGGATGACCTGTTGATGTTGCTCGTCGAGCCACTCCTCGTAGTCCTTCCCACGGATGCGTAAGAGTTTTTCGGCAAAACTACGGTTCTGTTTCTGTTCTTTTGATGCCACAGTACACACTTCCTTCCCTTGATCTCTAGATGTGCAGCAGCACATCATTAAGGACAGTCGGATTCGGTGCGGTGGGTTTCTAGCCGTTCCCCCACGAACTCTACTCCTCGCTGAGAGAGGAGCTGTACAGGGTTTTTCGATGACCCGGAACGATACGGTGACCTTGTGGCGAGTTTTAGGCGACTCTCGCCGAACCATCTATGCGTAGATCCCGCCCACCCGGTCACTGGTGAGGGACACGCAGGTATGTGATTGGATTAGACCATCCTTAAGGATGTGCTGCTACGTCGGTGTCGGTTACTGTCGGACTCGTTTCCGTTTCTTGACGTGGATGAGCTCGTCATTTGGGTTCTTCCGTTTGGCGAGGACGTGGGCGTCACAGACGACCGTGCGGATCCGATAGTAGAGTTGCGTCAGCTGGACCGCCTCTCCGCTCGCCTTCTCGATGCCGATAAAGCCGTGCAGTTCATACGTCTTCCCGTCGAACGTGCGGACCGAGTCGGCTTGCGGCAGTTCCTTCAGGTCGAACCGGCGTCGCTCGAGCTTTGTGACGGACCGCTTCGCCCCGTATCCGAAGTCGATGGCATCCCACGGGACCGTCGCGAGCGTGTGCCCGAATGCGCGGGCCAGGTGATCGATGTCCGCAATAGACGGTACCGAACGGTTTTGTTCATACTGGCTGATGGCGGGTTGTGAAATCTCTCCAAATGTCCTCTCTGACAGTTCGACCTGTGACCAGCCCGAGAGCCGGCGGTTCTCCTTCAACCACTCCCCGAATCGATACATAAGCCTTCCCCTTTCTGTAAACCAGAGCGGCGACCAAACAGATGTTTCCTTTTGTTGGTTCCAATATAACAGGGTTAGGAAGAAAAATCATCAGTTTTCTGATATGTCAGAAATTTTACAATTGACGATTCTTGTCGAATCCGCTCTACACAAGGGATATCTAGCAACAGCAACTCAATATTTTTAGTTTTGTCGCACAACTGTAAAAAAATAATGCTTTTAGTATAGAAAATAATGACAAGTATTTTGATTTCAAGAGATCGTGGTAGGGTAGAGGAATAGAAAGTTTCGTAAAGAATAAGTGATGAAGAAAGTACTTTGATCGTGGGGTGAGCAAATGGAGTTGAACGAGGCAATCATCGAGCGGATGAAGGAGCTCGCAGCGGAACGAAACATGACGATTCATCAAGTGATTCAAAAAGGTGGGTTAAATCAAGCGACGATTTCAGAACTGATGAGTGGACGTACAAAGCATCCAAAGGTGAGTACAATTCAAAAGTTTTGTAACGGATTAAATATTACCTTAAATGATTTTTTTAATGACAAAAAATTTTTATAGATTATGAATTTTTCTTTCATCTGTTTATCTATTGGGGAGCATATCAAGTCGGGCCAATCGCTTTTTCACTTTCTCATGCTCGTATAGAGCAAAGGTTTTTCAGAGTCCTCAATAATTATTGTTGTTTAACAGTAGAAAAGGACATTACGTTTAGCAATATCCATCTTACTGGATAAACGCAGTGCCCGTTTTCTTTAATGAAAAATTCAAGACCGTTTGTATGTCTTTAAGCGTTCCTTAACCCAAACCAAAGTGTCTTCCGTCATCCTTAAACATAGAAGTGCATCGTAATTTGAAACTGTTTCACGATATAGGACGCCGTCAATTTTCGGTCCCTCTGTAATGTGAGGTCCCAAATTAGAAGTAATTGAATACAGTTGATAAAAAAGTTTAAACCGTGAATATTCAAACCTGTGATCTGTCTGAAATGATATACCCTTATCAGCGGTTCCTTGCATAATATTGTTAGGAACTTTAACTTTTTCAATATGTGTGTCCGTACTTAAGTTAAGTAATCCTTTGACCCACTTATTATCTCCATCATCCTTAAAATGGCTAAACAATCCAGTAATAATGCTTCTGCAGTTAGAGACACAAGAAACATTTTCACCGGCAATATAGTTCTCAATCGCTTCTTGATATAACTCTGCAATTTCAGGATATTTATATGTTAACCAACCATCAATTGAAGAAGGATTTCTAGGGACAATTGAAGTACTTTCAGTGAAAGGAACCACTTTGAATTTACCATCAACATACTTAACGTCTAGATTAAAAACGTTCAGGTTTTTTGATAATATTTTGAAGTCCTCGTTACTCCCTTCAATAATAAAATCACTAACTACATCAGGACCAAGGCTAATTGCTAATTCGAAATTTTCTATCAATGTTGGATCATCCCAAAAACCTTTTTTAAATACATTGACTATATTAATTTCAGACACTATTTCTGCCATAAGTGCAGTGAATCCTTCTATATTTTTCCCGTTTGAATATGATATATCTAAGATTCTTTTGATTACAGAATAAAATTCATCATACATTGGATTTTCGTTTCTACGAGAAGCGAAATAGGAATATGGATTTAGCTTGTTCTCATAAGCGTGATAAAGTCCACTATAACCAGCATTGGATAAAATTCGTTCCCACATTGAGTTGTTGTTTGCACGTAACACAAGTTGATTATTTAAGATAGTCGCGATTTTAGATAATGAAATCATTTCAAAGTTATCCAAAAAGTTCCTCCTATGTAATGTATTCATTGTATGTCTTCAAATCATGATCTGAAAGGTACTTTCTAGCGTTTTTACGAATTAACGTTTAATATTCTTGTAGTCCTCATTCTTAATCTTCACGCCGGCGACGCTAAACTTGATTGATTTCAGTACAGGGGCTTCTTATAATTCGTCCTTTTCAAATATATTTACAATGATTGAAAAATTATCGAACATCTCTACTTTGTTGAATTAAAGTTTTACTTAATCAATTTCACCACGGAACCGCGGTTCTTGTTGTTTCTCTTTCTTCTGTTCTTCTATCCATTCCTCCTCATATTCTCTTTGTTTAAAGTCATACCATTCATTTTGCATTTTAATATAGCGTTCATCTTTTTTCCTCATTTTTTCAGTTTCTTCCCCTGAACCTATCGGACCATAAACTGATTCCCTGCTGTCTTCCTCACCCCACACATTCTTTAAATAAGGATAAGTGTAGTGATAAATAATCGTAGGATTATAAGATTTCCCTTTAAAATATGTATGCCCATTAGAACGAATCTTTGTTAGAACTAGTTCTACTTCTCTAACTTGTCCATATAAACTGACGATACTGTATAATCGTTCTTCATCAGCTCCCATATAATCAATCGTAATATCAATATTTTGTATTTCATGTAACTTTCTTTCCCCCGTTAAAAATTTCCGTCCTTCTTTACTTATTAAAGAAGCAGTAATTATCGTCTTATAGATTTTTAACTTCATTTGAATTTTTACTTTTGTCGAAGGTAACTCGCCACGGTTTTTTACCCGAATGTATAAGTTCTCCTGGTTAAAACGAAGCGGACTTTTTCTAACAGGAAAACCATCTTCCCTGTACTCAAACGCAGTTTCGAAGTCCAAGTTAGCATCCTTGTATTTAATTTCGTCATTATTTAAATCAACTTCTGGAGATAAAGAAAGCTTTGATTGACTCATCTTTTGTGTAAATCGGAAAACAATAAAAACTAGAATAAGATTGAAAAATGCTAAAGCAAACGTCGTAACCGGGTCGAATTTATCGAAGAAATCAATGAACGTATTTATTCCCGTCATCTTTTTTATCCCTACCACATTAAGAACTATACTCATTATTAACATCCCCTTTAAATTCATAATATTGTACAAACATAAGAGGATATACTATTTATTGGTAATCCACTTCATTATCATAATTCATGGCACACAATAGCGGCTACCTTTAAGTGCAAAATTAGTTCTTACACGGGCCTTATCGCACACAATACTGGGTCTTGTTTTAAGATAAGTAATTTTTTACTGAATAGACAATGAAGACATGTAATGAATTATTTAAGACAGCAGAAACCTTACAAGGCGCAACACAGCTGGCTTCTAAATTGCTGATAACAGTAATTAGCCCGTAACGATAAAATTCGTTGCAATTCACAGGGCGAATATACGTATGACAGTTAACAAAAATCCGGAAATACTTTTCAACAAAAACATTCAAGGGTGACTAAGGTAGAAGGGGTCGAAATAAGCGGGGTAGTCGAAAACATTAATAAGTAGCCGGTTAGAGCGTGTCGAACGAGTACGTTAGGGACGCTAAGATACTCCTTGATTCTTCCAGACAGAAATTCTGAATAGCTGTAGTGCCCGAAGTTTCTCGGTTTCTCTTCCACGTGCTGATGATGTTTTTCATAAAGTTGTAGGATCTTCATCAAGTTCCATCTTAAGACGACATTTACTTACTCATAACAGGCCTCTGAAAGACCAAAGCTTTTGCCTTATCATATCGGGTGTTATTTCACCGTATTTACACTTTTAAAAATTTTTCTTTGAATGCTGGGAAGTCTTCTTGCGGTAATTGAATGAGATGTTTTTGCTCCTTCTCGAAGAATTTATAGATCAGCATGTTCTTTTCGTATTACACTCTCCATGTTGCCCTGTAGGAAGGCCGCGAGCTCATGACTCATGGAATCTCGAGTAATGCATGACAGGCGCCAGGATAAGAAGATTGTATCGTATATCCGACCTTGTTCTCGACACTCTCTTTTTCGTTCCCGCTGTAAGAATTATAACTTTGGACTTGGAAATCATAATGGGTCATAAATTGTAGAATTGTGATAGGAGCTCGAGATTTAACATTTTTACAATGAGTAAATTTGTTTTTGAATATCCCATAAGCTTTTGGCTTTTATGACTATTCCTAGATTAATCTCGATTTGAAATTTACTAATTCTATTACTTTGACTATCATCCAACTCCATTATTTCTTTAATCATCACTCCTTTTAAAATCCCCAAAAATAAAGGCTTTCGGTCTCTTTCTTTTGTATTTGTAAAATTTAAGAAAACCGGAGACCCGCTCGATCCTCCCGTTATGTACATATCAATCAGGCACTCAGGTAAACCTTCAAAATCTACTCTTGAATGTGTCGCGGTAATTCCACGTCTAAAAATTGGAAGGTTATTTTTTTCATCATACAAACCATTGGGATATCCCACCATTAAAACATCTTCTACGTAATTTAATTCTTCTAACTGGCTCTCATCAGGAATATGTTTGATACTTAAAGGCTCAAAATATGCGTCAAAAGGCTCGAAATATGGGTTCGGTGATGAAATATAATTTAGTGCGTTTGTAATTTTAATTGCACACAAATCAATATCCGGATCACTATGCATAATCACATGATTTTTTAAAGGATAATTAAGTTTAAATACTTCAGACTTTGTACCCCAGGATTGATTGTAATGTTCCTTCGAAAAAATAATCTTTATATTATTTCCGTTTTCTATTACGTGCTTGTTAGTGACAATTGTTATATATGGTGTTTCACTATCTGCAGATATTTTGTGTACTTTTTTATTGAGAAAGGAAAAGAAAAATCCAGTACCGACTAATCCATTGTCACATTCAATACGAATCACTGAGTAAACGGCAAAGTTAAATATATCCATTAAGATTCTCCTTTTGAAAAAAAATAGTTTTATATGTATTATAATTGAATTCAGTTCATAATAAAAATATCGAATTAATTATCTTAGATTTAATCATATTAAAAAATAATTAACTTGTGATAATATAAGATTATCACAAGTTAATTGATTTTAATTTATCTTAGACAATATAAGTAATACATAAACACTTAATTTATTAATTTAATTACATATG
The DNA here is from genome assembly GCF_018616375.1 of Exiguobacterium sp. J17977. Lineage (GTDB taxonomy): Bacteria > Bacillota > Bacilli > Exiguobacteriales > Exiguobacteriaceae > Exiguobacterium > Exiguobacterium mexicanum. The sequence goes on from NZ_JAEQBB010000010.1 coordinate 18,155, forward strand.
TATTTTATATAAAATACATATGTAATACTTGTTTTCATCAAGTGTTTTATCAAATACGCATTTTGAATTTTAAATATATAGTGAAAAGAGGGAGAAGTATGGAGCTTGAGAAAAAACAACAAGCGTTCGACATAGCGTTGCGAGAACTGACCGGTGCGAACCCAAAATTGGCTGAGGCATTAAGGAAGGACCATATCGATCTAAAAACGTTGACTGACATCGAAATTATCGAATTGTTCTGGGCGACGGAACTGTTCCCAATCTATGCGGACAAGAGCCCGCACACGCGACGCGCATATAAACTGGACCTCGAGTTTATCCTTAATTTTGTGATGACGAAGACCGACGGGTTAAAATACCTAACCGTGCTCGACATCCATCGCTACCTATTCGAGGTGAACGAACAGTATGCCCCACGCACGGCGCAGCGGAAGAACCATATGCTAAAGCGTCTCTTGACCTACCTTCACGTCAACCAGTACCATCTACATAATCTGGCCTTCCACGTGAAGAACCAGCAACGTTCGGAACCGCTCCGGCGTGAGGTCGACTTCGACGAGATCGAGCGGATCGCCGAGTCGTTCCGCCATACCGTCAAGCGGACACAAAAAAAAGAGCTCATGGAGCTCCGGAACGAGACAATCGGTTATTTGTTGTTGACCACAGGTATGCGGGCGGCGGAACTGTTATCAATCAAATTCACCGACGTGAAGCGAAATCAACACACAATCTATCTCGAGGTGAAGGGGAAACGCGACAAGTGGCGTCGCATCCCGCTCACCAAGAAAGCGAGCCATCTCGTGAACCGACTGCAGACATTGATGATGATTGAGGAAGTCTCGTCCCCTTTCATCGCCTTCAGCACGAAAAAAGTTAATAAAGCTATCACCTATGAGACCCTGCGGCTAATGACTCATCAGGCGGTTAGCCATGTCGCGAACGAAGAGAAGATCCCGCCCCACTGGTTCCGCCGGGCTTACATTACAAAGCTCCTGGCGAACGGAAATTCGTTGATAGGGGTGATGCAACTGGTCGGCCATAACTCAATTAACACGACGAATAGTTACTTGCAATCATTAAATCAGCTTTTAGATATTTCAAATAATAAATTGCCATTTAAATAATTTAATATTTTTCGTCGTTTAAAGTGGTTTATTTGGAAATTATCTTTATTACTGTTAACCTAAGGTTAACCTTGACTAGAAACTGCATATCTCTATACTCTTTTATTTTTTATAAAGAGAGTTGATATAGAAAAGTTTTTATTTTCGGTTTTTGACCTAAAAATCCATAAGTCTAGCAGAGTGTAGATTAAGTGCTATGTCTGAATTAGTTGATGAGAGACAGTCCATTGATTTCAATATTGATAGAATTCTCTCTCTTAGTATAATTATTGAATCTAGATTTTAATGTTAATTAGTCTGCTATCAGATATACTTTCTATATTAATGCTATTGATAATTTTCATGAGATGAAAGTTGTGAACAAGCTATATCAACAAAAAATCTAAAATCTTTAATCTGTTATAGAAAGTCTTTCAATCTGTTATTCGACAGAATCACTTTATTTAGAAGAAGAGGCTAGATTGTCAAAATTCAAATAACACCGAGATAAGTATTTGATATCTTCAAAAAAATAAAAAAGTGTACTGGTAATAGAAAGTAGCTTTTTTATTCTTGCTTTAAACCGCCCATTTTTGAAAATACAATAATTTCCACATACTTAAAAGTAATTAAATCTAAGTAGAAAAGAGGAATAAATGGATGATTGTAAAGTATCAAATGTCATATGAAGATTATATGGCGTTACAAAGAGATTCTTTAAAAAGAACAAAATTTCATAGAATAAAATCTAGTATTCTCTTTATATTGCTAACAGCAATGGTGTTTTTATTTGGAATTGTGCTCTCTATTCTTGTTTTGCCTCAATCATCGTACTTAATGTCATTTAAATTGTACCAACTTCTCCCGATATTTATAGGAATCCTGCTTGCCTTGGTAATGATGCGTTATGTTAAAAAGTTTTATGCTTTTGCTACAATTGCAAAACTAAAATTCATGCTTAGAAACGATAAACGTTGGCCTCATGACATCACCTTGAATATACATGAAATCGGTATCGATTTAACATATTCTCGGGAGAATTCAGATACAACGACTAAAGTAGTCTGGGACTCGGTTAAAATAATCGGTCAAGACAAAAATCATCTTTTTTTGTATTATGAAGAAACCGAAGCAATTATTATACCTACAAGTCATAATGTATTAGAAAAAGAACAACACGAAATACTCCGAAAACTACTTAAGCAACATTTAAATTATGAGCTCCAAAATAATAGTGACTAAATCTACCTTCGGGATAATTATCTTTACTATTCAATTTCATACAAAAATAAAAATTATAATTAATTATATATGTTTGTAACTTGATATTACCAAATATTATTTAAATAAACTCAAAAGATTAACACTCTATGAAAATTCAGCTTTCATGGGGTGTTTTTGATAATCAAATATTTAAAGACGTCGAAAATTGGTCTCGGCGAGCACTATTTGAATGGAAGAGTTTAGAATACAGTCCACAAAAAATGAGACACTAAATAATTTAGTTAGGCGACCTTTAGAAACTGAGTCGTTTCTTGATGCGACGATGATTGTAAACCTCGATGTAGCGCTCGAGCTCCTGTTTGAAATGAGCCATAGCCTTAAACTTCTTGAGCTCGGACTTGAGCACGGGGAAGAAGCTTGAAGGTCATCTCCACAAGAATTTACATCCCGAGGCGACGATCCATTTGGACCAAAGGTTCCGCTATACTCATCCGGCTTATCAATCGCGGTTCGTGGGAACTGTATCGACAACGCACCAATCGAGTCCTTCTTCGGGAATCTAAAAAATAATGTCGACTATTACAACTGCGAACGCAAGCAACGGAACCTTAAAAAAATAACCCCGGAACAATACCAGGGCCATCTGATCGCCGCATAGAAATCGATGCACTTTATATTAATCTGTCCATAAAATTAGGCTCAGTTCATCAATGTTACGAAGCTCTTTTTATTTCGCCTCATGCTCTGTCTCATCTATACTCTTTTCTAAATTTCAATTAAATTAATTTCCCGTATTCTTCTTTAACATAACTCCTTCGGTTGTTAAAAATCACTTCCCACCAGCCTTCTACACTTCCGGAAATCTCAAATTTATCTCCCTTCATTGTCTTACCCATTTTTTTAGATTTATCTGTTGTTTTTTCATAAATGTAAGTAAAATTATCTAAATTGTGAATTTCAATAGTGCCTAGAGATTTTATAGAATTTGAGTCGTTGGAATCCATTGAATTCAAAGCTACTCGATCAATATACAATAGTGCTCCAATTTGAAGATTGTGAGGTATAACTTCTGGATTATTCATCTCCAGTTGTTTTACGGGCACATTGTATTTTTGACTTATAGACCAAAGGGTATCTCCTGAAACAATTTTGTAAGTTCGATTCTTTGTTTGAGTTGTTTGCAACTCAGTCTTAGTCTTAAGAACAAGGCTGTAATGTTTAGCCACTGCATCTGCCACAAGAGCTCCTGCAGTTCTCAGTTTTTCCTTCTTTCTAAGAACCTGAATATCAGTAGTAGAATCCATAAATCCGCCTTCAATAAGAACAGCTGGCATGTGATGATGGTTAATAACTTGCCAGTTTGTGTGTTTAATCCCCCTATCTCTAAGGCCATAACCTTTAACAAGAGCTGGATGAACCGCATTAGCAAGAGCCAATGAAGCTGCATTTGGATTTACTTTTGTAAATGTCTCTGTTCCTCCATGTGAGCCCCACACGCCTAAATAAGCATTATGATGAAATGAGATGTATGCTTTACCTCCGAGATTAACCGCCTTTTTAACTCGTTCTGCTAACGCAACATCGACAACGCCTGTTCTATCGTCTACTCGCTCGACTTTGGCGTCTTTATATTGAATCATTCGTGCTTCAAACCCACTAGCAATTTCATTGTTAAATGTCCATTCTCTCTCTCCATCCGGAGATCTTTTCCCCGGGGTACTTATGGCATGACCCGCATCTATGATAAAAAGTATATCGGACATCACTATATCCTCCTTTCATTTTTTATCTTTGAATTCATGAAGTTCTTGACGTATCTCTGTAACATCTTCCGTCAGACTTCCATAACTAGTCACTAATTTTGAAAATTCAAATTTCATATCATTTAAGAATCCATACAGTTTCTCTTCACGCCTTGAAGAAGTATTCAAAACATAAATTAAGAGCCAGATAAATAGCCCTACGAAGATACTGTCCTTCATTCCAAACTCTAAAAGCAATAGTTCCAAATTCCCTCTCCTCTCAAATGTGCCTTTCTTAATTCAAATCTTATTTTAAATTTAAATAGAAAAAGAAAAAGACGGGATTAAATCCCGTCTATCCTATATTTAATTTTTAATAGATGGCGTTGTATAATAGCCCGCTCGAATCCCCGTCTCTGCCCACGTGTTTGATGAGAAGTATTTCCACTGTGTAGCGCCTGCCCGACGATATCCCGTAATGTACAAGCGATCTGGATAAGTAGCTCCAGAAGTCGAGGTTCCATCTGTTCGGATTTCTGATCCTGTTGGAAGCGTCTCAATCAAAGTAGTTCCACTGTAAACCCGTACCTGTCTTCGAGTTTCAAAGATCAGTTGAGACGAAGAAATAACTCTTTTCGCAAACTTCGAGCCATACGCCAAAGATGTTCCAATTTTGTTAGAGCTATATGCCTCTTCATAACAAGGAATAAATCCTTCTGTAGTGTATGCATAAATCACTGAATACTTGATGTAATTCTGATCGGTATGAAGATAACTTGATCTGGCAAACGTTTCACCTACGCCAAAGTATCCGACTTTTTTGTTATTTAAATTGTAAAGATCAATTTGAGATGACAATGAAGTAATTTTATGAAGGGTCGGCATTAAAATTCACTCTCCTATTTTTAATTAGTTTTTAATTGATGGCCATGTGTAATAGCCCGCTCGAATTCCTGTCTCTGCCCACGTATTTGAAGAAAAATATTTCCACTGTGTAGCGCCTGCTCGACGATATCCTGTGATATATAAGCGGTCTGGGTAAGTAGAGCCAGCAGTCGAAGTGCCATCTGTTCGGATTTCCGATCCTGTTGTAAGCGTCTCGATTAAAGTAGTCCCACTATATACTCGAACTTGTCTTCGTGTTTCAAAAATGAGTTGAGAAGGCGACTGAACACTTTTAGCATTCGACTGTCCATACGCTAGTTCATGAGTCCATTTTCCAGGGTTATGTCCTGGGTTAAAGCACACTGTGAAACCTTTAGTAGTATAGGCGTAAAGCATACGACTGTCATAATTCCAGTAATCTCTAGCAATACCAGCATAGGCAAGTGTTTCACCTTGACCGATATAGCCAATCGTATTTCCATTAAGATCTTGAAGCCTTGGATTATCTGCAACACTAGTAACTTTCCATAATACGGGGTTTGCCATAATAAACACTCTCCTAATTAGTTTTTAATTGATGGCCATGTATAATAACCAGCTTTGATACCCGTTTCTGCCCACGTGTTTGATGAGAAGTATTTCCATTGCGTTGCCCCCGCTCTTTTGTACCCCGTGATATATAAACGATCCGGTTGAGAATAACCAGCTGTCGAAGTACCATCTGTTCGAATTTCTGAACCTGTTGGAAGGGTTTCAATTAAAGTTGTTCCGTTATAAACTCGCACTTGTCTCCGCGTTTCAAAAATAATTTGAGATGAAGAAATGACTCTCTTAGCGTTTGAAGCACCATAAGCAAGTTCTTTTTCTGCTTTAAAAAGATTTCTTACCGGACAAGCATAGGTAGCTCGCCATCCTACTGTTGTATAAGATGCAACTTTAAAATAATCTGTGATGGGATAATGCTTATCGCTAAAGTACTCAATACCATACTCAGTATAGGTTTCACCAGGAGATAAATAACCTACTTTCACATAATCTGGCGTTGTATATAGATCGCAATTACTAGTCCCTTTCAACTTCATTAATACTGGATTTGCCATAATAAACACTCTCCTAATTAGTTTTTAATTGATGGCCATTTGTAATAGCCTGTTCTAAATCCTGTCTCTGCCTACGTGTTTGAAGAAAATATTCCCACATCGTTTCCTCTAGCTAAAACTTCATAACTTACAACCCCCTCAACTCCTTTATTTAAAAAATTGTGTAACTAGATAAACACTTCACCTCTTTTCGTGTTTTAAATAGTAAGGAGACATAAATTAATAATTCTAGATTTGTTATGTTACTCCAATACTATCTATGATTAAGTGTTCCTTGAGAGATTTGAACTCCCGACCGTTAGTTTAGAAGACTAATGCTCTATCCAACTGAGCTAAAGGAACAAAACCTAATTCTGGAGCTTTTGCAAGATGAGGTGGTAGACACTCTTCTGTTTTGGCTCTCTACTGTATATGTATATAGCTAAAAGTTTTGTATCAGTTTTTAAATACCGGATCCAGTTCTCCAATAAACTCAAAATCATATTGTATTGATGCTTCCTATTCAGAAGCAGTGAATAACAAGCGTTGCCGCATTGCTCTCAATCAAACAATTACATATTATGTTTAGACTTTGATCCTATGAAACGCCTGTCCCTTAGCATGAGATTAATATGACTAGCTGATATTTTTTAAGAAAAGCTTTAAAAAATCAACAAATTAATATCTCGTTCTAAAATAGCCATTTACAGTAAGTCTTCTTTGGCTTTTACATAATAAAGCATCCAATTTCTTAAAATATAAAAAAGAATCAATACGCCTTTGCGAATTGATTCAACGCACTATAGACAAAAAAACTGTCTGTAGCCTTTTTTATTTATCCTAACGGTCACAGCTCGTTTTTATGGGAGGAGCAGAGCCGCATCGCAACTTTTCTGTTGCTAAATTTCGGACTTTGTCACCTCCTTAAAAACCCTTCATTAAATCCTTTCTAGTTTTCTCAACAAACTTCAGAAGTTTATTTTCTAATGAATTCACAATGGAGAAATTTTTATATACAGTCATTATCTGATTGATTCGACCTTTATTTTTATTTCGATTGAAAATACCTCGCAATTCACTCTACATTTTCCTCTATCCTTATGTCTCATCGACTCTTAATAACTTTACAAATTTATTTAACTAGATATAAATACTCCAATTAATATTCCCACAAAATTTTTATCTGAATTATTTTGAATATTGAATAGATGGAGGATTTATCATGACACTACCGCATCAAAAAAAAATAATAAAGAGTTCCTCATCAGCAACTGTAAACGAATTAAAACAGAGTCTTGATTATCAAAAAGTACATCTTAAGGATCGAATAGACGTTGTTGAAAAAATGTTGAATCAAAGTGACTTTTACGAAGACTACTTTTCAACCCTTTTTAAATCAAATATTACTTCGCAAGACCCTTTGTCTGAGGAAGTAAATGTATGCCGCTCTTTGTCGCGAATGGCCGACTATATTCTTAGCTCTAAAGAAGTTAAGGATGAAAAGGACGCTAAAAAAAACAACTATGTATTCTACACAGACAATCAGTACTTTCGCCGGAAAATGGAAAGGGAAGTTAATTTTTCTGAACTAGGCGGATCAACATCATTCAATAACGAAGAGGACTTGATTCATCTATTGAAATGCTCTGAGAAGAACTATAAAGCGGAAAAGGTTCAAAAGATTGTTTCGGAGGATTTAGAACGGACAGATTTTCTTGGGCAAATTTTAAAAGATTATAAACAATTAAATGATTATCTAAGTAATGAGTTGAAATCAAAGAGTAATAACTACAATCGATATCTCTTATCCAGAATGAAAGGACAAACGGCACGCGATATGATTTACTGCAAAGATACGCTTTCTGGTGTATTTGCATACAATCCAAAGAACGTTTCTGAATCTACTAAACCCGATTACGATGTTTTTGATTTTACAGATAAAGATCACTTATTGGGGAAGTCAATCGCTGCTGAAGAGTCTAGACCTGCGCTAAAAGTGAAAGGGCTTTTATATTTTGAACCACAACCGTTGAGTAATGGAGATTTTGCTCTTGTTCTGCATGACTTGAATGAAACTATTAAAAAGGCTGGATTAACAAATCGAGAAAAATTTGTTCTTAGTAAAGTGCGAGATGGTGCTTCCAATACCTCTATTGCAGATTCTCTAGAAATTAACAAGATGGAAATAACTCGAGTTATCCAACGAATTGCAAAGAAAGTCATCAAAGTTGGCAATAAATACGACAAACGTAATGGGTCTGATAAAGAGAGCCATCTAGAATCTAATTAAGAGTCAAACAAATCTAAACTAATAAAATTCTCATTAGTACAAAGAGAAGGTAGTTACAGATTTAAAATGGTAAACACTATTTTTAAAGGTAGTTAAATCTAACTATCTTTTCAAAAGTCTATTCCTAAGACTCTAAAAAAATGAGAAATCGTATGTATAGAGTTAATGTAGTAAAAACAAAAAAATAAAGTTACCTTGGTTTAAAAGCTTTTTATATACGCATTTTACGAAAAAAATAGGACCGCAAGTACAAAAAATAAAAACAAACGGAGATAGAAATGGTTAAAAAATTTCATTTAAAGAGGCAACATCTATGGATTTCACTTCTATTAATAATTACGTTCATTCGGCTATACGTTCGATTTAATCAGGCACTTAACAATACAATTTTCCCAGAAGATGAAAATGAAGATCTTGGTGAGGAAGAGACTTCTCGTCTCAATGATTTGCAACGCAAAATTACTCGCGACTCTGTTTTTAACTACTAAGGCTAAGTTTTAGAATTGAACTATACTACACAACGTTTAAATTCATCTAAACCATAATTGAAATTACTAATTACTTAAGAGTTTTCAAATTGGATATTTCATGTTTTTCCCCACGAATCTAAAGTAAGTTATTTACGTTTATATTAGTAAAGATATAAATATCTAGTAACATAAATCATATTACTTGAAGGAGTTTTATATTATGTCAAAAAATATTAATCTTATACCTGTCACCGACTCTTCGAAGATTTTATCTGATGAGAAAACCGAAATCGAAATTATGAATGATCTTGAAAATATTAAAGTTTCATTAATTGATCACACACCATGGCCTCACATTGTTCAATATTTACCTAACTACGTAAATACCAAAGTATCTGCTGATTCAAACCTTGCCTATCCACCAAGCCAAAATGCAGATAATCTTGAAAAAGCGTTTAAATCCAAGACACTTCCATCAATTCTGGAAACGATCCGACTTACCTTTCGGGTTAAAGGCATTAGTGTGCAAGACGCGCTACGTTTAATTCGTCACCATACTTTATCCTTCTCCGCACAATGTACAGATGATCATTTATCACCTGACTTTAAAACCGTTGTTCCTGAGTCGATTGAAAATTCACCAAAATTCTATAAACGTTATAAAGATTTGACTCAACTGTGTCATGAACTCTATGCTGACATGATTGAATCTAAAAAGATTTCAACCACGGACGCTCGTCTTATTTTAAACAAAAATCATGACAATTTTTATCACGTGAGCTGTAACTTCAAAGATTTGCTTGGATTTGTTGAACAACATATTGATCAACAAAATCAATCGAAATCAATTAACATTCTTGCTTATCAGATGTGGCTTGCGGTTTGTCAGCAATACCCAATTGCCCATTTAAATCTTGTAGACTTTGAACAACCTTCACATTGCAACAGTGAAAATTTAAATGGCACAAATCCACCTAATGAAAAAACGAAGTTTGAATCAATGCTTACAGAATATAAAGGAGACCTGGTTTTCTTTTCTGAAACAGCAACCGACCATATCGAAATGATTCGCAAGGGTGAAATCTTTACCACACAACCCGAATGATACTGACTTTCACATATTTAAAAAATCGAGAACACAACTATTAATAAGCTTGCTCATAATTAGAGGCTTATAAACATATAACAATACAGAAAGTCTCATTGCTTTATTTTTGTCTAAAAGTGCCAAGAAGAAAGTTTTATATCGGTAATAGAGCCCGACCGTTCAGTTCGTGAACCTATATCTCATGATAAATTTACAATTCGTATTTTAGATCCTAATTTATCAACTTATTAAAAAGTGAAAAATGACATCTTACTGAGGATAGCGAAACTATCCTCTTTTTATAAATAAAAGAAACTTTAAAGTATACAAGGTACCTTTCTAACATCACATTAATATAATATATACGCAATTATCCCATAAATTTTTGACATGAAAATCCAGCTTTTATGTTTTATATATGATCAAATATTTAACGGCATTCAAATACAAAATCGCCAACCTCTATTTGATAGGAAGAGACAAGTACTAAGTTTTGCAGAGAAGTATTAGGATATATTCAACTCACCTACATTTAAACTAAAGATAGTAAACGATATGCCGACCAATTGACTATCCCAGATGAGGAACTGAGGCAACGAATCTCCCCCCAGTAATCTCTAACTTAAGATCGGTTGAGAGTTTAGATAGTGAGGTGAGTATGAGTAATCCTCCCCTCTGACCCAGGCTAGCAATACAATTACCGTGCAAGCAAAGCTTCACGATTACGGTATTACTCAAAATCATATCACGTAAATATAACTGTCTCGACAACACAACCTTGAAGGCTTTTTCACTGCTCTATAATCCATGCTATTCTATCTCAGGAGTTCGATGGCATGCTCACTTTAAGCTACATCCATTACTATAACTGGAAACGACTTCAATCACCTGAGCCTTGTAGAATAGCAGACCTAGGTGATTTACGTAGCCTGATGAATCATTCATTGTCTAACTTATTCGATTTGGTTTACACTTAAACTGTTATCATTCCTTCGACAGTTCGACAATTTTATAAAATATGATTCCCTTTTAATGTTAAAAAAAAAATAAAAATTCACATTTATAAAAATGTACAATAGTTTATATGAATTAATTAATCTCAAAAAATCACATTATATTCTTTCATAGAGATAATTTTGTCATAAAATGTCGATTAAAAAGGTGTCATATACTCCTTCACACTAGAGGGGCTTAATGTTATTATTTAAAACGTATTCATTAGGTCTAAATGTATGCTTGCTTATTTCCTCATGACTTCAGCACTAAAATTTTACAACTTTGTAATTTGTAGTTCTTTGAAGATTAACTTACAACTTTAATTAAAAGTAAAAAAATAAGTCGGATTTTTTCAGTTCATTACTTATGTACGAGTTAGTTAGAAAATTGTTCGTATAATCCAGCATGATCTACTGGTTTGTTCAACTTTCTAAATCTAAAACTTCTCTACATACCATGAAACAAATAGTCGAGTTTCTCATATGGTAGCGAAATTCAGCCGAAAATTAGCACCACTTTTTGTTTGCCTAAAAAAAGAACATACGTTCCCTTTTTTGATAAAAAATTAAAAAGATATGAGATTTTGATTTACGTTTCCCCAGATCAAGATATAAACGTATCGTATATTTAAAATAAATTGGGGGAATAGAATAATGACAGAAACGAAGTTAATCCTATTTTCTGACGGTACTTCTAAAGAACTTACATTTGAGGAAGTACGAAAATTGCACCGACCTATGGCGATTAAAGAAATGCGCAAAGCCAATTCAAAGTCGCTTTATAATCCAATTGAAGAAGAAGACTTTATGCAGGAAATGGAATTAGAAATTTGGAGAGCGTTTGAACAGTACGACCCAGATCTAAATTATTGTTTCAGCACATATCTCCAATACAAACTGTTAAAAGGAGTTCGAAATGTAACTTATTCTCGATATGCAAAAAAAAACCAGCATAATGGGTTGTTCTCAATGAATGCTACACAAAATGAAAATGATTTAAGATTAGAAGATATGTTTGTCTCTGAAGAATCAGCATCAAATAATTTTTTTTTCAAAGAATTATTTGAAATCATACAAAAAAATGTTCCTTCTGATAGTGAGAAAGAGTTATTACTCATTCTACTAAATAAGAAAGAACATTCAGTCCAAGACTATGCAACAAGACATAGAATTACTCGACAGGCTGCCAACCAACGAGTAGTAAAGCTTCGAAAAAAACTTCAAAAAATAATTAAAAACGAATACCTTACCTAAGTATCGACTCTTATCTGCCAATAAGACTATCAATACTTTTGCTTAGCAAGAGCCCTGCCAGGCTCTTGCTTTTTATATTATAGAGGGCCTTTAAATCATTGTCTACCTGATATCTGATTATTTTATCATCAAAAAAATACCAATATAGAAACCTCTTCTTATTAGAACAGTAGCATAGTGTATATGTATTAAATAGTATATTAATTATTTTTTATTACTTTCTAATACTTTATTTATTGTCTACTCCTTAAACTACGGTTTTAAATTAATCAGAAAAATACTAAGCAAAATTATGTATAATTCTTTATATATTGCTACGTACATAACCACTGCTGTTAAAATTTTTTATCGTTTTTGTTGAAACTATCTTCGGGAATTAACTTACTAAACTAAAAGGTTTGAAGAAATTCATCATGTTGAATAAGTTTTTCTGGAACTGGGACTTGTCGACGTGAACGGTTGCGTCAAGCGTATCTATTCGTTTGGAATATAGACTATGGTGGTTTTTACGTAGAATGAGTTCAATCGGGCTGGAATATATCTTAGACATAATTAGTGATAGGACAATACTCCGAAGGTTTATACGTTAAGAACACATTTGGATCTTGCAAACCCTTCGCGTAAGTTGTTATTAATGCCTTGCTTGGAGAAAAAAACAGGACAATTATCCGAGATTTCGAGACCAGACGTCCGACTTCCTTCCTTCCTTACTTCCTTCTCGAGATGTTAACAAGGTCTCTACCTGTACTCTCTCACCTCTTATCATTTAGGTTGTGGCATGGGACGGATCCTTCCAGTCCCGCTAGGCCATCCATTTTCCGATGAAACGAGACTGCGAGCTCGAGTTTCAGAACTTTAAAAAGAATAATGAGAGCATAATTAAACATTGTTTTCTATTTAACAAAATGAATCTTCTCGAATCGTTTGATCTGCAAACTATCAGACGCTGAGAGCAACAAATTGACACTTATTCCAGACTGCAAAAATATAAAAGACAAGACGTCCCGATTTAGAAATTAGTCCACAATACAAGAATTATTTAAAGACGCACTACATACATCTAAAAGATGACTGAGCGACAACGATAAGAATAAATCGATTACATCCACAAGTTAATTCGTCAATCTAGAACGATAAAATTGACGCATCGAACATTGCAAGGTTGAATAAAGAAATTCTTTTAAGGAGACGAGCCTTTCAACAAACCTTTCCTCCTAAAAAAAAGATATTAGACATCTTTCTCTTCTTAATGCAATAGAACGCACTGGTACGTTCATATAAGAAATTTTTTGACACATAGATAGCCATAATGAACGAAACGCCACTATCCTTTTTCGCAAATTATATATACGGTCGATAATGTTTCCCATGAAAAAGGGCCCAATTAGTTGGTGAATTAGTAATGAATCACGTCATCGCCACTGCGATACTGTACTCCATACTTTATCACATCGAAATCATCCATATGGATGACGACAGACATCAGATAAGAAAGCGGGAAACGTTGTCTGCGTCAGAAGTATCAAAATCAATTGGACGTTTAAAGCCTTTTATCAATAACTTACAACGAAGGAGTAAAGCATCAAAAAATTACATTGTTTTGAATTTAATTCACATTTTAACTCCTTAAAGATAATATGAAGGGTTTTATCTGATTTGTTTACAGTAAATTATGTGAGTGCTAAAATTATATTCATCGTGGAGGTGAATTCATGAAAGTGAAAATCCGGGAAGATGCCCCAGATTATTATTCTATAATGTCTGCTGACTTCGGCTGGGATACGGGTTGGGAGAATATCTTCTCGTACTTAAAAGGGAGATGGGTAGAGGTAGATACAAATCATTTACACAAGTATGAATACTATCTAAAACCTATAAAAGGACTATTTGACGAGCCTTTGAGGGTAGATGAAGATTTTATAGAGGATATTATGTGCGATGTGAGATACGGAAAGGCAAGATGCGATTTTTGTAACTCTATATCTTTGAATAGAAAAATATGTACTAATTGTGGCCGGAAAGATTATTTAAATCCTTTTTTTGAAGATGATGAGGAAAAGGCGCATAAAAATTGTAAATAACGGAACTGTTATTTATTTTTTTAACATACCTTAGCATTACTGTATACTATTTTATTATATGAAACCTAAGTATAATGTCAACCTGCTAATATGTAATTTTTATTTCCTAACCTGTTAGTGATAAGTCATTTACTAATCTTCAATACTTCACAATTAGCTTATAAATTTAATAAATTTAGAATCATTATTTATACTGACCTAGCCATACTAGACAATATTAATAATGTTTTGCTTAGGACATCATCATACCGGATTTTACTGGTATGATGATGTCCTATTTTTTTTTAGATAATGTCCTCATTAAATAGTAGGTTATGACTCACACTTTATGGATTGCTTTATGAGTTGAATGTGACGTACTAAAACCTCTAAAACTCCAAATTCGAATGGAATGATTAGATCGCCTCATCGTCTCAATAGTTGTCTTTTCGAGACACGATGCTAGTCAGATAGTTCCTCATGACGAAACCTTGAAAGATATACGAGGTACATAAACACTAACTTAATTTGAATGAATAATAGTCCTCGAGGTTTGTACCGAATCTCTAAATGCATATTTGACGTATCGATGACTAGTGGGATCTGTTGATGCTCGTATAACTTATGGGCTATGATTTCATTGTTAAATAGGTGGATGATTGTAAAAAGGTATTTCGTAGTGTTTCCATATTGGATTTAGGTGGTGTCCATGACTCATTCCTTCCTCGGTCTTTTGACCATGAAGTCTCGTTTGAGGAAATCAAGCGCTCAGCCTAAGACTTCCATTTGATTCGGGCTTGATCAATGACAATTTTTCATGAGTTTCTATTTGCTATTCCGGTTCGGCTGCAAACTAGTAGTTTTTCTTTAACAGGGTGCCCTTTACATTTCGATGTCCATTTTGATATTTTATATGCTTGCATCCTCGATGAATGTTTGCTTTAGCACTAGAGCGTGCTTCACGATAAGCTGGTCAAGTCGATAGATTTCATTGAACTGATACCATCTCATTCATGTGTGAATTTTACATTCGTTTTTGATGTCGAATTTTCTATGATTTCTTTATTAGCCAACTCTCCGCTTAGTTTATTTTTTTAACTGTGTCCACTTTATTTTATTTCCCTTAACCATACGTTCTCCCCACTAAAAAAACACCTACGATGCTAGCGCTTGTTTAAGTGTACCACCGCGAGGTGTTTTTATATTGTGGCGAAATTTAGGCCTGTCTCATATCGAAGTGAAAATTGATTACATTTATATTTATCTAGAAATAATAAGATTCAATTTTTTTGAACTTTAACAACGTTTTTATTTTTTTAAGTTGAAAATCTTTCATGGGGAACCTATTTGAAACAAACCATTTCGGAAATACATATCTTTCAAATTTTGTAGTTTCTGATTTGAAGAACCCCTATGGCTTATCTTCTGCTCTTTGACTTCAACTGTCATATAATAGACAATCTCTAACGTAAATTTACTCTTAAATGTTTTGAAGAGATCCTTTCAAATAATAAGATTAACTTCTCGTCTTTTCTTTTCACCTAAATAAATATAGTATAACTCATTTCGTTTTTTGCATCCGTGAATTAAAACCCATTTCTAAAAGATATCACGTTAATACATTAAAACTATTTCTTTAAATAAGTATGCGCCGGCGCATACTTTTTAGTCATTTTTTTCTAATGTTCTATTAAGGTAACTTAACATGAACTCTTTTTCTTCTTCTATTTCATAATCGTCAGGACTCCAAAGTTTTAAAACTTCTTCACTTGCACCTGAAAATTTTGAAAATAATATGTCCGCGCTAAAATAAAATGGAGAATGTGAAACTTCAGTATCATGGTTTAAATTTCTTACTATGAATATATCTGCCTCTTTTACATCATGGTTGTATCTGGGTAAAATAGAAAACAATTCATTGTAATACGCACTGTCGTCAACGATAACAATTTTATTAAGATGAAAATAATTTTCTTTAGTGTAATAATTGTGAACTAACTTATTTATAAATAACTCACATTCATGTTTTTCTTCAATATAACGGTCTTCGTACTCAAAGATCAAATTATCCAAAGTGGATTCTCTCGTCCAAAAAAACATAAATCGAAATTCAATATCAAATTGTTCATTCAAAAAATTATATAAACGGTTCAAAACATTATTGTAATCAAAATTTAAGTTCAATCCTTTATAAAAAAATATCAACTCATTAATTTTCTTTTCGAAATAATTCATATTAATTATGACTAGATTTTCATAATCATCTAAAGTTGTATTATTAAAGTAGTTTTCAATTTCCTTAAAGTCCACTTTTACTGTCTCGAATGGAAAATCAAAATCATCATAACTATAATCAACATCTTCAAAATTTCCAGTTGAGTCTATTAAATCTTGTCGCGATTTATAATCACTTTCTAAACCCAACACCCGATAGACATCAGGTAAAAAATCATTTTCATTCTTTTTATGAGCTAACAAATAATATTCTATAAAATCTGGATCTAAAAACATTTCCCACTTCACCTCAATATTACTTCTGCGAGCAAGTAATTTAACAAAGTGAGTCTGAGTAACTCTTTGAGTATCATAAAAATGAATTACGTTATAAAAAAAACTATAGAAAATTATATACTTCGGTATATGCGAAGACATATTTTTAATATTGTATCTTTTCAATTTTCTTATTTCATGCTCACTGTATTTTTTATCAGAATCAGGTAGTCTAAACATTTTCGTTTGTTGAGAATAATCAGACCCTGTGATAAGTGTATTTTTTCTAGTAAGAACGTTTATTAATTTTTTATCTTTCAAATTTTCATCGTAAAAAAAGTAAAGAAAATCATCTGCCCACTCTATTGTTTCATGGATACAGACTCCCGTTATTGTCCCTCCTACTCCATAATCTAAAAAATTATTTTTTAATGATATTATTTGAAATAATGATGCTGTCATACTTAGCTTCATTCGAACAATATCTTCTAATGCATCATAATTATAAAGTGAAAGAGTTCCAACAAAATTATTTAATGAAGTATCTAATCCTTCTATTTTTTTCCCACTTCCAATGGATATGAATGTATCAATTTCTTGATGCGTTTTGCTATTTATGTAAAATAATTTGTTGGTTGAATTATGAGAAACTAAAAGTACTTCTTGATTAGAATTTTCAGAACTGCTCAAGTAATTCTTTATGTATTGAATTATCTCATTTAATTGCAAAGTATCGCTCATCAAGTCCATTTGTTTTTTTAATTGATAAAATACTTCGAGATTACCTGCAAAAGCCATCGCATAATTATTTATCACATGAATTTTCACATCAGTTTCTTCTATAAAATAAGAGTTATAGAGTCCATAATTTTCTCCCATACTAGAGCATTCTTTTTCGTCTACTTCATTACTTACAAGGGATGAGGAAACAGAATCTGCAATCATATACACATCATTTTTATCTTTCCAAGCAAAACAATAAGTCATTTTAGTTTCTCCTTTAGCTTTAAATCACATGTTGAGCGAATGGTATAGTAATCAATTATATGTAACTTATATATTACAATAATAGTGAAATATATGCATGACTAATTCAAATATTTGGTTAAATTCTAAAATATACAATAAATCATATTTGTAACACAAATACGGTAATTGAAATAAATAGAATTGGTTAGAAAATTTGATTGTTTAATAATATGCTATATTTAGTGAAGAAGAGGTGATTAACATGGAGAACCATTCATCCTCCAACAGCCGCTCTCAACAACTCATTATTACGCAAGCGGTGAATACAATTAAGCAACATGGCATGGAGAAAATCCTCCAAGGTGTCTCTATTTTTGATATCAACGAATTCGTCGCATCGCTCTATCAAAAACACTATGCGCTTGAGAACATTGAGAGTGCTTATAAAAAGATCCGTTATTACTCCTTCATGAAGTTGAAACGGAGATGGGTGAAAACGGCTGTCCGTAATTATCAGGAGACGCGTGGTTACAATAAGGAACTTCGCGCTAAACATGACATGATCTCAGCCTATGTGAAAGTCGCAGGTCTTGAAGGACTCCATAAAGAGTTTCACGTGAAAACGATAGAGGACTATATGAATCTCTGCATCAGCGAAATCGAGGAGTGGGCCGAGGATCCAAACCAACTGATTCATACGTATCCGTATTGGTCTCAAAAAACAGTAAATCAAAAGACCACTACGCTGAAAACGGATATTCTTATGATTTTAGGAGAAGTAGCGAAAGAGATTGATTCGATGCAACGGGTGGCACATCATTCACCGACACTTGCTGTCGACATCCCGTTTTTCGGGATGTCTGATCGCATCAAGAACAAAACCGATCAACTTGACGAGAAGCTTAACGATGCGACACAGCTCAACCTAGAGCTTCTGAACTATGACTCGGTCGTCCCGAAGTACAAAGAGGGGGTTCCACAAAATCTCTCCGTCTTGGTCAGTAAAGAGTTTATCCAAGAGTTGAACGGTAAAGTGCCTGATCTTGATTCGAAAGACTTTGAAGCTTTCACCGAGATTTTGTCTTACCGTGACATCTCCTTCCAGACGAGTCGCAAAATCATCTTTCCGTTAGTTCACTTGGTCGAAAAGCTCTATGCCAACAAGAGTGGTAAAAGCTATGACCTGACGACGAAGCGACTGATGAAGCTTGGCTACTACCGTGTCGCAGGACACAACGATGAAGGGGACTTCTTTATCCGTGGACTCTTCTCTTCTGTCACCATCAAGAATGCGACGACACTCGCAGACAGCCAAGTGATCGTCACGGTGACTGAGGAGGTCTATGATGATCTGCTCAAGCAACAGATCGTTAGTATATACGGCGAACAGATTGAACAGTTGAAAGGCAGCTTCGCTTATCACTTAGCGTTTGTCCTTCAAAAGGAACGAATGGCTGCCATCCAGACAGGGGAACAAAGTCCGGTCCGCCGACATTGGCGTCAATTTACTTATTCGATTCGCTTTAATAAATCTCGTAAATCGGAGAACTTACTAGAACTTGAGGCAAATCTTAACCGCATCAAAGAACATGAGTTCATCTTGAAAGACTGGCACCGTTCCGGCGATTACTATTTCTTCACGTTCTATCCGCTCGAATCATGGGAGTTATTAAACCATACAGACACATTACTCCTTTAATAGAAGCAAATGCTCAAAAGAAGCCTTTTTATAAATGGGCTTCTTTTTTTTATATACTGGTTATTCAGCTACTGTTTCACATGGAACATTGGCGTATTATATTCTCTGTAATGACAGGAAAATTAGTGGATACTAGCAATGATTCAATCAAGTCACATCAGATTTTATGATCATATATTTCTCTCATTAACAGTCATTTTCGTTACATTTTGGTGCAAAGTCAATCGTACTGAAACGACATTGATTTATTGTTTGAGAGATAAAATCGACAATAAATCATTTCTGTACATTCAACTTGGTCGTAAAACATCGTACCGAAACAACATTATCACTGAATTTGGTCGCGAATCATCGTACTGAAACGACATCTCTATCAATTTGGTCGCAAATCATCGTACCGAAACGACATTTTCGTTAATTTGGTCGTAAACCATCGTACCAAAACGACATCTTTCACTTTTTTAATGAATTTTTAAAATAGTTTAAAGTTGTCATTTCTTAAAAATGGTCGCAAATCGTCGTACTGAAACGACATTTTTGACGGTTTGGTCGCAAATCGTCGTACTGAAACGACATTTTCATCAATTTGGTCGCAAACCGTCGTACTGAAATGACATTTCGCACTCTTTTTCGATGAAAATTCTACTCTGCATAAAGTTAAAATGGCTTGATAAAGCCGTTCTTATTAATTTGGTCGTAAACCGTCGTACTGAAACGACACCCTATTCCCCTGTAAAAATGGCTCAACATCAACGCTTTATAAAATTTGGTCGCAAAACATCGTACTGAAACCGCACTTTGACACCAATTGAAAAGAACAAGATACTGAAACTAGCATATTTTAGGATAGGGGAGGTGTAGGAGAGATGACGGAGACGAATCGACATATTTTGGTCGCAAACAAGTTATTAGTCGCAATGAGCGGATTAACGCGTTGGACGAAGCGCGCAGATCACTATCGCTACGAGCAGCATTACTATAATATTCCGGCCTGTTTCACGGCCTTCAAATGGACCAAGTCTCGGATCCGTCATATTCTCTCTATTCTCGCCTATGCCGATGACCAAGGGAAGATTGAATTTGCAGAAGACAACACGCTTGCGGATTTTGCATGCACGTCGATCCGCTCCCTACATAACAACCTGAAGACATTCGAGCAGAATGGCCTCATGACGGTCGTCCGTCACTTCCCAGGAGTGTTTTCAATCCAATTGACGGATTACCTTGAAAACTATCGCGATTTGTTTGTAGACGGTGCTACGGTCGGTTCGAAGACTGGATATACGTCTGTTTGGCACGGTCTCTTGGCCGAACTGATCGCACTCGATAATGTAAACACGTTGCGACTCGCGCTACGGACAATCGTCCAGGTCGAAAAAGATGTTCATGTCCAGTCAAATGAACAGGCCATCCTGACGTATGATGAGATCAAAGGCTTCCTTCCTAAATATTGTGGCCATAAGCTCGCCATCCAAAAGATGATGTCTGGTCTCAAATTCTTGCAGGTCTCGCTTGTCGAAGACAGTAAGCGTTTCTTAAATATGGTCAAACAGAACATCTCGCTCAAAAAACGAGTTCAAGACGTGACGCGACCGCTCTTACTTGAAGTCCAGCTATCGGCTGCGCAAGACAGTAAGCAGATCAAAGAAAAAGACCGCACTGATGTTCAACTCCTTTGGTTCGAGTTGCGCAAGCGAGTAGGGGAGTTCTTCGACTTTGACGTGCTCAAGGTCAACCGTGATTCACTCTTCTCGATGAGCGATACATTCGGGGCCGAGACATTCAAATGGGTCGTCGAAGAGTTAAAACAGGCATTCCTACACCATCGTGAGGAATTGGTCCACTCGAGCACCCATAAGCTGTTCTTTGAGGAGCCGATCTTCTATCTCCATCAACGACTAAAAGAGACCCAGGCAAATTTGGCTATCACATGATGGTCTATTTGTCATGTCCATTTTTGAAAATATATATGAAAACAACCCATTATTGCAGGGATTTCCGCCTGTTTGTTTTGTTTTCCATTCATTCTAAGTCATCATTGCTTGTTGACTGTACCATTTTTACTTTTTAGGAAAAAAAACAAAGCAGGTAGTTAAATAATCAAGAATTTGTTGAATTAAATCCTCTCATGTTTTTCAATTCTCAAATCAAGGTTGATAAAAAAAGAACCCTTTCGAACGAAACGATGGCCCTTTTGAAATATCTCTTTTCACTTAAATCGTCAGAAGGATTGGTATGACTGGCTTGAGAGACCCTCTTCTTTTTCTAATTCTATTAATCTTTATTTAACTCTCTCTAATCTATTTATATTTTTTTAATTCAGAAGAATATGGTTTTATCTCTTCTTCTATTATTTAAATCATGTCCAGATGTGCCACGTATTTCTTCTATAAAAAAGATCTACAAATATGTTTGACGTTCGCACCGGAACTTGTATAAATACCTATACAAAAAACACCTCTGTATACAATTCGACGTCGAAACGTATACAGAAAAAATTTAGATTCAAAAATCGTATACATATAAAAAATTACTACTGTATACATTTTTATATTGGATTTATCAGTGTCTTTGCTGTTTTTATGTTGAATGCAAAGAGTGAATATGACATGATATGAAAGAGAAAGGGGAGAGAAGATGAACATACTCACGTTTTACATATCGAAAGGTGGATCAGGCAAGACGACCTGTTCTTTGAATATGGCTTACGCGTTGGGTGAGCTGGGACAACGAGTCCTCATCATTGATTTAGATCCCCAAGGCTCGCTCAGTAAGCTGATGTTAAAAGAGTCTGACACAATCAAATATATGACGATGTTTGATGTACATACACGCAATCTCGATATCCGAGAAGTCCTGTTTGATGATGAAACGTATCACGTGAGTCTTCTCCCCTCGAATGAACGAAATGCGAGGTTGATCAATTTAATCTCTGAGCAAGATAAGCTCTTCCTATTAAAGGACATGATCGCACCGCTCGAGGATGAGTTTGATTGGATCATCTTAGATTCGGTTCCATCAATCAACGAACTCTCGAAAGTCGTGCTTTCGACGTCAAACATGACGGTCATCCCGTTCATGCCGAAAAAGCTCGTGTTCGACCAACTTGCGAGTACGGTACGGACCGTACAAAAAGTGAAAAAGTTCTATAACCCGGACCTTGTCATCACAGGTATACTTCCCGTCGCCATGGATGCTTCTTTAAAGGCAGATAAAGAGTATTATGAGGCGATGGAAGTCATCGCGAAGGAAGAGGAGTTAGACATTCTTCCGATGATCAAGCGCTCCACATTCATCGAGAAAGCTGCCGATAGTGGAAAGAGTGTCATCCAGTACCGCTCCAAGGAATCGAAGGTACTTGCTGAACCGTTTCGACTATTGGCTAAGCAAGTCGTTGAACAGGCAGGTGAGACATCATGAAGGCACGGAATCGTAACATTCATAAAATCAAGCCGAGTGAGCAGCACCCGTATCAAAGTGGTTTGACGAATATCAGCGGGCTCGTCCAAAAACTTCCGGTCTCTAAAGAAGTCGAGGACCTCGTTCATGAAATCAATGAGCTTTCAAAAGTTCAAACGATTTCTGTATTTGAGATCGGGAAGCGGCTCGTCATCGCTCGTTCTGAGATGCATGACAAAAAAGAGTGGATGGGGTTCCTCGAAGCCGTGACCATGTCGAGTTCTCTTGCCTCTCGGTACGTCAAAGCCTATGAGACGTTACATCCACTCGAATCATCACTTGCGAGCTTACCGGCTTCCAAACTGTTTGAACTGATGTATCTCGACAACGTCGAAGAGGTAGTCGAACAGGGACTCTATATTGATGGAGAGTCACGAAGCGTCGACGAGTTGACGGTCAAACAAATCCGTGAGGCCCGTAAGACCCGTGAGCCTGTGCAACAGGTCAAAGTCAGCCCGTTTCAAAAAACAAAGAAACCATCTGCCGTTCTTTCAGCACGAATCCCGTCCGAGTTGTCCGATCAGTTCCAACAATATGCACATGCCCAAAATCGGAGTGTGAGTGAACTCCTGACGGAAATCATCGAGCGGACCGTGAACGACAATATCATCGACGTCACAGACGAGAAGCGAGGAGACGAATCATGAAGAAAATCGCATTGTACAATCGAAAGGGCGGCGTCGGGAAGTCGACGACCACCATCAATTTGGCTCATGCCTATGCGCGTGACGGATTACGTGTCCTCGTCATCGACGCGGACGACCAGGCGTCTTCGACAAACGGGCTCGGTCTGACAAACGATTACGAAGGGAAAGTCTTACTCGATTGTCTACTAGAAGAAAATGATCCGTTTTATACACCAATCGAACATGTCATTGTGACATGTGAGTATGAGACAGGTACCGTCTATCTTGTGCCAACCAGACGTTCGGCTTCACCAAGTGACTTGACGAGCCAAATTGGGTACGAGTATCGACTCAGTGAAGAACTCACCAAGATTGACGAGCTGTTTGATATCTGCTTAATCGATTGCCCAGGATCGACTTCAGCGCTTAACCCGTATGCTCGCTGCGCACTCGTCGCCCAGGATCGAATCGTTATGCCTGTCCAGATGCAGAAGTTCTCGATGGACGCCGTCTACTCGGCTCCAGAAGAGCTCGAAGAGATGAAGCGCTTCCGGGAAGACATCCATATCGCAGCATTCATCCCGACGATGGTGAGCGCCCGCTCAAAAGGGGATGTCACGACAGTCGAGGAACTTGAAGAACTCGGAAAAGAAGTCGGTATTCCGGTTTTGACGACGATACCTTACGCGGTGAAGGTTCAGACACTACAACGGGAGTCTCGTCCGGTCATTGATCACAAGAGCCCAGCAACCGATGCATATCTAAAACTTGCTCAGGAGGTCCTTTCGTTATGACACGAAACCAAAAGAAACATACACCTAAAATCTCGACATTCAGTGCCAACCTTCCAGTGAATCAGGGTCAACAAGCGACGGATAGCCGTATGGAACAAGTGGAGGCCGTGAAAGAGTTCTCTGCGACGACGACCGTGTCGAACCCTTATCAGGCCCTCCCAGCGACGGGATTGTCACGTATCATTACGAAGAAGCTGCCCGAGGACATGGATGGAATCGTTCAGTATTACAACCACATCGATGCGATTCAAGCGACTAGTTTTGTCGAAAAGTGTCGTATCCTTGCTCATGCGAACAGTCTATTCCGGGATCCGGAAACAAAAAAAGAGTTCCAAAAAGAACAAGGAACGTGGAAGGACTTCTTAAATAAAATCGGGATGTCTCAGCCACAAGTCAGTCGATTCGTCTCATTTTGGAACACGTTTGGTCCGAACATTTTAGAGAAGACACTTAAGCAGGACTTTAGTGCAACAAAGCTTGCTGAGTTGTTATCGTGGCCAGAAGATCCAAAGCTCGCGTTACTTGAACATAAAAAATACTTCACACCTTCAGGAGATAAAACTGTTTATGATATGACTCGTGAAGAACTTCGTGAAGTCAAACGCATGTTGATTGAACGTGAGAAAGAACGAGTGCTTAAAGTCGATGCTCAATTGCTTAAGCCAAAGCGTGTACAGATTCGTTTTGTTGATTTGACAGATCCTATATATGTTGGATTAATACAAGTTGCTCAAAAAGAGTGTGTGTCAGAAGACGAGATTATTCGGCGTGCATTAAGCAAGTATTTAAATGAGTTATAATTAAATTGTATATATTTTACACATAGTTTACACATTAAAATATTTCGATATAGATTAAACTCTTTATAACTTTGAGTTCAATCTATAAAAACCGTAAATATATATCATTCATCATACGGATATATACGGTCAATATTATTCTAAATGTACTAGATGTGCCGCGAGCAACCTATAAGCATTGGTGTACGAGAGCAGTGATGAAAAACTCTTCAGTGTTAAAAGAGGCGCTTATCAAACTATGTAAACATATAATGTATCGAAACGACACCAAAAAATAAAATTGCTGTTTACGCAAACCTAAGCGAATGTGAAAGAGCGTTTCATCGTTCCCCTCACCTTCCCCAGCGAGAACCGACTAAGATGTGGGTGACGGACATCACCTATATTCAATAGGGTAACACGACGAAATACTTCTCCACGATTATCTACCTATTAAACAATGAGGTTTTCGCTTACAAGATACACGAGGACCAACAGACGCTTCTCGTCATCAATACGTTAAAGAAGGCGTTGAAGGTTTGAGAACATCCCAAGGGGGTTATCATACATTCTGACCAAGCAAGTGTCTATGATCCTATACCATTCAAGAGTACGTGTATAGGAACTATCTTATGAGTAACATGTACCGCGAAGGGAGGTAACTGTTGAGACAATACAGTATGCGAATCGTTATCCTTGAATTTGAAGTCTGAGGAATTCTAATACGTCAAATTCAACTCATTGGGATACAACGAGGTCTATGAAAGGGAGACACAATATTTAAATTACTACAACGAAAAACGGATTCAATAAAAATTAGGCTACCTAATACTGTTAAAATACGGTACTAGGCAGCCTAATTAAGGTGTTTTTATATGTGTCTCAAATCCCTAGGTCATTCTGATTAAGAGAGTTTTTAACCCCCAATATCAGGTCCTTCAGGCAGTTCTCCATTTATCAAGAAGTATACTACCGCTGCAGCACTACCAATAGCCCCGATAGCTACTAACTTAGGTAAAGCAAACACTAACAATGCAGCAGTACCTATAACTACAAGCCCTGTCCCAGCTGTTACAAGAAGTTCATTCCAAATAGGAGATGGTGCAGGAGATGGTGTTCCTCCTGGTTGATCATTTCTAAGAATTAGTGTGACAGTAATCTCGAGTAACATTTTATCTTTTGTCATACTAACTTCCACTTCTTCACTAAACACTTTAAGATCAATGGTTAATTCATTTCCTACAGCAGTTAAAGAAGCAGCTAAAAATCCATTATTTGCTGAAAGAGCGATGTTTTTCAAAAAATTGTCGTAATCCTCAATTTCTTGTACTGAAAGTTTAGAGGCAGTTCCTTCTAGAAGTGTCTTAGCGTCTACACTTGTTTGACCGTTCGTATTTGTTAATTGGACAAAAGAAAGTTCCGGAAGCCCTGGCATCACAACTGCTGCGTCGGCTTTTACGAATACATCGAGGTTTGGAGTTCCTAGAACTTGATATTGCTGATTAAATTTAAACTCAATATCAAATAAATTAATTGGACCTTCATGTAAAAGCGGGATTTGAGAAGCAATTTCTTTAAACTTATTATATAGTGCTGTGTATGCCATTGAATCTTCATTAGGATCAATTTCACGTGGCCCTACAGATGATTGACCGCTGTCTCTACCAGAATTAATATTATTATCGATTTCAATAAATCCATCCCCACTGCCTAGTGAGATAGTAGAAATCTGATCAAACGCCCAGTTCTTTGGAAGTGGATACCCTAAGTTTCCACTGAAGCCGTTTGACATTCCACTTACGAAACTTGTTACTGCGAATCCTCTATCAGAAACACCACTACACACACTACGAGGACCGTAAACTCCTACGCGATATCTCCCACCGAGTTCTTGTAGTTTTTGATTGATTCCTTCAAAGTGTGGAATGATATTGTCAGTGATTTGATAACCTAAAGCATCAAAATCGACTGCGAAATAGATGATAGTATCTTTTTTAAAACCATAACTGCTAGCTGCTTTATGGGCTTCTGTAGCTGCAGTCATCCCTTGAGATTTACTGAAGTCTTCAACCCGTGATCCCCGAGTTTGGAAAATTGGGAAGACAGTCATTCCAGCATCAAAAATTGTGTCCAGCTCTCCGGGTTGGATTTTTTTATTTAGTCCTCCAGGAACATTAGATAGATAACGACCGACTGTTTTATAGCCAGCATTGACTAATGTCTGAGCACGAGCTGGCGTTACTTCGGTGATACAATCAGAGGCCGTTCCTCGTCGAGTAGGGTCTCCAGAACTCACAAGTAAAGAAAGCCAAGTTTGGCGACCAACTGAGCCATTTGGTACCAATCCTACAAATTCTTGAAATTCAAATACTTTTGATTGTACTGATGAAGTAAATGAACTGCCAAACGAACCAGTATCAAAATTGTTTACATACATCGCGTATTGAAGGAATTTTACAAATACGCCAGAGTCTCCGAGCGAAAGATTTGGAAGACGATCTCTTGTTGTCGGACCGACTGAACCAGTTTGTTGATACGCAGGAATTCCTTGTTCCGTTTGAATGCCATAAATTAAAGCTCGATTAGTCCCACGCTGATAATGGCCATCTGCCGGTTGAATACCTGATGTAGTGTAATAATGGTAGTTTAAATCTCGTTGCATTTGCTGGATGCGAGGATCTCCTCCAAAAGTGAGACGATAAGCGTCCATTGTTAGGAGGGCTTTAAAAATATAATCATACACTTTTCCGTCCCGTACTGGTAATCCTGCCTCTGTTTGAAGATTCAGAATAGCTTGTTGTGTTTGCTCCGTAAATTGTCCGTTGAATGCACCAGGATTATAGCCCTTGCACCAGCATGCACCTTGCAAAATTCGAACAATTCGCTGCCCTTTAGCATCCGTTGGAACTCGTCCAAGTTCCATTTCTCCCCATTGCTTATATTGAGAAGCCGTCATAGGACCAAAACTATCACTAGGTGATGTAATACCAAGTTCAATCTGTAAAGCTCGAGTGAGGGAATACATTGTCGACCAACCCGTTTTTCCGGTTTCGGGTGCTACTGTATAGCCAGCCCGGCCTCCGTATGTGTTATTTAAATACTCTTGGACCTGTAATACCATTGGATCCATGCTAATTCCTCCTTGTAGTTGGCAACTTTTTATTTGCCTTAATGTCGTACGTCGTATTTATATCCTATAAATTTAAACTGTAAATTCTCTTGTAAGTCTTTTTAAGAAATTAAGACAGTTTTTTTCTGGAGTATTTTTAAAGCTAATTTTTTTGGTGTAAAAAAAGAGACTATATTAAAGGAAGCGTTACATATTGACGCAAAAATCTAATTTCATCACTTTTATTAAGCAGTTCTTGAGCCTTTAAATTGAAATTTATGAGGTTGATTTTGGGACTATTCTTTACATCAAATAAAAAAGCGATATAAATGATTACTACTGCGGAGATTTATCTAGTAGGAATGCAGTGGGAAATAAGAAGGAGGAAAGAGAAACCAGTGGTCTAACAAAAGATAAATCCTACTTGAAAGAATTGGACAAAGGAATGAATGTAGATAAGGAGGAATTATTATGATAGAAAAAATAGTAACGAGAATCCAAAATCCTAAAGTTGTTATTGGAGTGGTATCGGGAGTACTATTGATTTTAGTTAATTTCGAAATCATTAGTATGGATTTGTCTAACCAAATTACAGACTTAGTAAACGCTATTCTAAGCATTGGTATTTCAATTGGTATATTCGCCAATCCAGATAGTCACATTGAAAAGAAACAATATCAACAAAGCTCAGAGTAATCAAATTAAGTAATAAAAATTGACTTGTGTATCGAGCAACATGAATTCAATAGGATACGAACTATCCAAATTGGTACCACTCGTTCAATGTATGTAAAGACTTTTTAACCCGTTGAATGTGAGAGTATTATTTAATTATTTCAAAATGATGCTATTAATGAATAGTGAACTGAGCCAAAAAATAGATACTAAATCATTAAGAAAAACTGCGTCTGGTATTCTGCCAGACGCAGTTTTTTAGCCTTTTCTTTGATATATTGCTGGTCATAGAGGCTGATGTAACAAATCATCTCATTTTTGAGATGTAATAAGTTGTCGAGTGTCGAGTAGTTATCAGAACGTTCGATTTAGTATATTGCCAAAGTTTAAAATTGAGTATGTTTAGGATCACATTAACAAAGGCTCTTTCGAGTCAATAGAAAAAGATTGAAAATCACATAAGCTGAATGTAAAAAATACGGTAGAACAATATCAAGATAATTTAATTGATAGGTAAACCATATGTGCTTTTGATTAAATTGCCGATTTTATTGGGCACAGTTTAGGGTGCACTACAGTCTTTTTTTTCATATATTGAAATACGTCTAGTTGCGCACCAAGATTGGGTCTGTCTCTTAGGAGTTAACTATGCTATTCGTACTATCAGTCCCGTTCAAAGGTCTCTATCTTTTGATGAGTGGTAAATTTAGTCATAAAAAACTGCACCCTAGTGATTAGATACATCTAACCACTAGGGTGCAGTTAACGTCTTATTTACCATCTGATGATTTATTACGCTCTCGAAGAACGGCGAGCTCGACCTGTTCCTGTAAGCGGTTCTCGAACGTCTCTTTTTCACGGCGAAGAATCTGAACTTCCAAGTGAAGCTTCTGATTTACTTCCTCGAGCTGTTCACTGCGGCGCGATCGTGCCTTCAATTCGTCAACTAGGTCTATCAGGCTTTGATTCTGACGATTAATTTGGCTCCGCTCTTGCTCGAGCGTCTTCAGTTCACCCTCTAGATGAAAAACTGTTCTCTTCTGATTTTTTAACTCTTCTTTATATGAGTTTATCTCTGTATCCAACGTTTCTTCAGCGATTTTTTTCTCAGTGATCAGTTGGCTGATTTGATCTTGTAATTGAGTGAGTTCATTTTCATGTGACGTTGCTTTTTGTTCATACTCTTCTTTGAGTCGTTCAGCTTCTATAATCACGCTTTGTTCAAGCGCTTGAACTGTATTTTTATAGCGAGCGTTGACCCGATCATGTTCTTTTTGTTGAGATTCAAGTCTTGTGGCTCGTTCATAAAATAGTGCAAGGACTTGGTTCAATGCTGCTTCAAGCGCAGCGTTCTCTTCCACGATTAAGGAATCAGGTGCTTGTTGGTCGGCCAATGTAATCAATTGTTCGAACAGTTGATTTGTCGACAGCTGTCGTTGTTCCGCTAGGCGTTGGATGTGTTCTTTGACCTCTTGAGAGACACGGAACGATGTCACTTTGATTTCGTTTGATTGCATCAATATCACCACTTTACGTTTTTATGTATACAAGAATTAGAGATGTCGGATTGATCTTCTTTTATCTTCCTGTACTTTTAAATTAAACACAAGATATGAAGAACAAAGTGATTTAGGAGTGTATACATTTCGGCGTCGAAATGTATACACGTGTTTAAAAATTTATCTTTGTCAAAGATATCATCATTTTTCACAGCATATAATTATAAATTGAGTGTCTTAAATAAGCAGATCTCTTTATCGAGCTTAATGGTTGAATGGAACTCGATTAAAGTTATAAAGATTCAGTTCAGTTTATCAAGTTGAGCATTTTCTAGTTCAAATTTGTCTTGTTTTCTGCTTTTAAGATATTTTTAATTCAGGAAAAAGTATTAGATTAAAGTTTTGGTGAAACGAAATTAACTTTATAGACTCAATACAGATTTATGCCGCTAAATAAGTTGTCAGATAGGATAATAAACTTTTCTTTTCTAAGGATATCTTACAGCGGATAGATCTAAAAGATTTTTATGTGTATATAAATTATAACTCAGCGAAATACTTATTAAAGTCATAGGAAATCACTTCATTTTTATGAATTATTGGAACTATTAATTCGTTAAGTCGGTTTTTATTAACTAAATAATTGAAAGCGTATTGATTAGCTTCGTATTCAAATTGATTTTGTTTGTATGAGGTCTGATTGTATATTTCATAAGTTAATCCATCATTCTTAATTTGCTTTACATGGACTAATTCGTGGACAAGTACATACTTAATAAAAACTTCTAAAAATTGTGAAGCGATACTTGAGTATATAACTTTTGAAAATAAATAATTTGCTTTCTCACTAATGGCTGTTTTGTAAAATATTAGTTCTGACTTATCATCGAACATGTTACAAGAAGCTAAAGTATTAAATTCAATATAGCCATTTTCTGTGTACTTATAATCCATAATGTTCACTTCAAAATCTAAAATGAATATTCCGAGATGACATTTAGCATCAATGTACCAACTAGTGTCAAGTAGTTGATTTAGGATCTGCTCTACTGAATCGGAAGTTGAGTTAAAGTATTGAATGGGTATATGAATCACCTAAATTCTATAAAGTATCATTTCTTAAATTAAAAATTTGATTTGATATTAATATACTATAAAAAATATTATACTATGAACTAGATTAGTATTCATATTCAGAACAAATTAAGGAGATGAAGAATACCTACAGATAAAATAGTGCGGTGGGGTATACCTGGTTGAATCTTAATGACCTGGATATTCATATTGAATTTTGAAGTGGTTATTAGTTTTTTAACAAATGAAGCATTGAAGTCATTGAGCTTAACAGCAGTTTTTTGCAGGTATTGGTGTTCCGATAGATTACATAATCCATGAATTATACTTTTCCTTTTCTTGATCAATTCGAAAATTGAAGTTGACTGACATTACTGAGAAAATTGAGAATTTTCCTAAACCGCTTAACTGGGAAGCTTTAGATAATAAAGAAAAATACTATTATATAGAATTTCTTTGGAACAAGTGTTTAAACGAGTTAGAGAATGAAGGATATCGTGACTTTTTAAAGGTACGTTATAGGGATCGTTTAACGTTGATTCATAGTTTGGGGACATTATTTACTAGTATAATTCTAGCTACTATATTCACAATAGTTATATGTCTTTCATCCCACATATCCTTTATTTACATTCTAATAGTTACCTTACTTCAAAGTTTGTTTGCTTTCACTATTATTCAAAACTATAGATATCATTCAAAACAGTTAAAGAGTTACCAAGGTTATTATTTAAATGATTTACTCAATAAAGAGGCTAAGATATAATTATAAATTTTTCAGTTTTCAAAAGGGGGTCCTTTCACCGAGATTCGGTAAAAGGACCCCCTTCGTAATTCAATCAACGCCTATGGAATGGAAATCCCCAAGTTCATAGATTCGAGGGTGAAGTAGACTCGCGTTTTTTCACGTTTGGTTCTGCTGATCCAAAAATGGGTGAAAACTAAGCTGGTCTTCTGATATCTAATAAAAGGTTATACGTCCGTCTGGCGGTGTTTTTATCTATATTCTTTTAATCTTCTCAAGACTCTTTCTTTGTTCATAGGTCGCGATGTTGAGGGGTTAACACGTTTCCGACAATGACGACATAATTGTTACTCGTCAGTCATGATCTGACTCTTCAGAAAGCTTATAACATCCTGGGATGAACTCATAATCCATTTGTAACTATTCTAGATCGATCTATTGGAGGAGACTCGGGTCGTAAAGGTCAAGACTATTCTGTAGGTGTTTTGTTTAACTTCAAATCATTTATAGGTAATTAACACTTTTGATTGTTAGGACGCTAATTTTTAAAAGAGTACACCAAAAGTATTTCAGTTTACTTTTCCAATAAGGTACAAATCAATCTACCATACTATTGAAGATATTTAAAAGAAATTCGATTATAATTTTAGACGTGATATGCTTGTTCAATTCCGTTTTATAGTAGTCCGATTTTTTCACGTAAGAAAAACAGCTTAGATGAGTAGGCGTAACAAAATATGAAGTGCGTAAAAGGGAGGGAAACAGGAATATTTACAGACCCATGGCCAACTGTTCGTCAATACGTAGACAAGTATAAAAAGCGGAATATAAGGGTTTCAATGCGTTTGAAGAGGCGAAAAACTTCAGGAGAACAAAGATTGAATGAAAGAACAATCCTTTAGTAAAATTTAAAAAGGGGAACGGATATGTTAAATTTCCTAAAGTTTTTTTTTATGAGTGTAAGACATATTGAATTATTTCTTTCAGAAAAAATATATAAAGAGATGACAGGATTAAATTTATTGATGACAGTAGCTGTTATCGTAGCTATCTCCATTTATTCATTGACTGAAGCAATCCCTGATATATTTGTAAGCATCTTCATTATTATTATGGCAATAATTGTCTTTTTAGGAACGATACAAACTAAAATTTTAAATCAATACAGTTTGAGAGATCTCTTTAAGCATTTTTCATTTAAGTCTTACATATTGTGTTTGATTTTTATGAGTTTTGTTATATATATAGCCACAATGGGCCTCGCGTTTGCCATTTTTGTGGTCACTGGAGAGATAATTGCTCCTCAATCTATTGATGGAATAACTGTTACATTTCTTATCATTGTTTGTATTGAATCCGTCTTATGGTTCTCCTTTCACATTATCTCCGATAAAGTACCTCTACAAGATATAAAAGTTAAAATAGCACAATACTCTGCTGTTTTTGCCACGCTCCTTTTAGGTGGAGAACTGATCTATGGTGAAGGGTTCCTTAAATTACCAATAGGTTTCATTGTTTTAAGCTATCTTTGGATTACATACATAGTGGAGTTAAAAGTACGTGAACAAGAAAACATGAAGTTAAACAGACATCATTCAGCATAAATAAAATAGATTGTAGCTTGGGAAACTAAAAGTTTGATTAGATTAATGATGCTATTATAAAGGTTAATCATAATACTGATTTGTTTTATGCAAAGTATTAGTATAGAAAAGTTCATGCTAATGAATGTTACAAATTGCTCAATAAAGATTTCAGTATATAAAAGTGAGAATTATGAACTGAAAAAGTTCTTTCATTTTTAGTTATCAATTTATGAAATGAGGACCTTCATGACTATCGAAGAAATTCAACGAATAGCTAAAGCCCTGAAAACAAAGTTTAAGGAAATGCAACCATACATTGAACCTGGTAAAAAAATCACTAAACAAATCAATATGTCGATTGTTAAGGGTACTAGTGATATTGATTTTTCACGTTTAGATGAAGTTATAAATGAAGCTCATGAAAAGGTGAAAGACAGAACAGAGCAGATGATCGAAAATAATATTTTTCCTAACATAGATATTTTAGATTCTATCTCCTTTGCGGAAATGGATGAAAATTTTTCATCTTCATGGGTTTTAAAATGGATGGAAGAACATTTAGAATCGAAGATCGATATATTGGTTAAAGACAAAAGTTGTTTCGGGAGCACCACCATTCTTCTTCATCAATCGTTCAATGCCTATAAAAGAGGGGATTTTATTCTTGGATTCATGGCTTTGTATCCAGTAATCGATACATTTGTTAGTCATTGGCACGAAAGTAAGGATGGGAGAGTCCAAATACAGGGAGATAAAATTAAATCCCTTCAGTATGTGGACAAAAAGAAGATGATTGAGAGGCAGAAAACATTTAGAGACAGTCTAGATCCGCTTGAGGGGTTTGCCTTTCATTTGCTTTTCGTTTCTCATGCCCTTAGTGCCTTCCCAGATATGTACAGTGAGAGGGGGCATCGGGGATTTAAGAGACATCACACCATGCATGGCAGTTTGAACTATTCACTTGTTAAAAAAGAAGACTATGTAAAATTATTCTTTTATTTATACTCCCTATACCAAGTAACAATTTTTTCGTTAGATGATAATTCTTTAATACGTGCAATCGAGCATAAATAACGAAATTACGACTAACTCGTCATGAAATGATAACAAGACAATTAATAAATAAAAAAGTAGAGATTATATGTATCATGTAGGTGAAAAGATTTTGCTGACTTTCCGAGTCTGAAAAACAGATGAAGGTCCTTTCGCTAGTCTCATTATCGAAGAGGTAAAGTTTTGGCATGAAGGCATGGGCACATTACTTATCGAAGACGATACATGATACATAAAAATATATTGATTAGAATTGGGAGTGATTAGATGTCTCTGATGCTTTCTGCTGTTCGTGTTCGTAATTTTAGATCTTTAGCGTTTGCTGATTTTTCTTGTAACTCTTCTTCCGGTACTGTATTAATTGGGGCCAACAACGTTGGTAAAACAGCTTTTTTGTCTGCTCTAAGGTTAGTTTTCGATCCTAGATTTCCTGTTTCTTCTGAAGATGTTTATCGTGCTCCAGGTGACCTTGATGCAGAGATGGAATCTAGAGAGGCCATCGTTGATGTTTTAATTACCCCTACTAACTTGTCGGAGGATGGAGCATTAGAGTTTACACCAGAGTGGCAATTACATTTTGGAAGGTTTATTTCTTTAGATGAAAATTCAAATCAATCTGTTTCGATTCGAGCGAAAATTGTTTTCAATCGTTCTAAGGGTGAGTATGAAGTAGAGAGAAGAATTCTTTTAGATTGGCCGGATTCAAAAAATCTTAATGATTATGTAGATTATAATAAAATTTTACCTAGAGAATCTTTTTTCGAACCATTACCGGTTTTTTATCTGGATGCAAGAAGAGATATAGTTGCTGACATGAGAGATAAGTTTTCTTATTTCGCAAGGTTAGTTAAAGATATAAAAATTGATCAGTCTTTAGTGTTAGATTTTGAAAAAGAACTGGAAAGTATTAATTCTAAAATAGTTGATGAAAGTGATATTCTTAAACATTTAACAGATAAGTTGGGAATGATTTCTAAAACTTTGGATAGTGAAGATTCAAAAATTTTGATTCATCCGGTTACTCAAAAATTGAGTGAGTTAGGAAAAAATCTTACTATTAACTTTCAGGATGAGCACTCAGATGCTTTTTCAATGAGTAACCATGGTATGGGTACAAGAAGTTGGATTACCTTTTTAACACTTTTTTCATATGTTGATTGGCAAATCGGTCTTAGACAACAAGCAGATAAATGTTATTATCCGATTGTGTTATTAGAAGAACCAGAAGCCCATTTGCATCCCAATTCACAAAGAAATATTTATAAACAAATGAAGTCATTAAGCGGACAAATTTTTGTTAGTACACACTCGCCTAGTATAGTTTCTCAGACTGATTTAATTGAGATTCTTTTTTTAACTAAAAAATATGGTAAGACTACAGTGAAGAGTGTAAATGATAATTTAATGGGAGACGAATTAAGAAAAATCAAACAAGAAATTCTTAAGTCCAGAGGAGAACTGTTATTTTCTGAAGCACTTATTTTATGTGAAGGAGAAACAGAAGAACAATCTATCCCTACATTCTTTAAAGAAAAATTTAAAAAAGAGATTTATGAATGTGGTTTTAATGTTATATCAGTAAATGGATATGGAAAATATAAGCCTTTTTTGAAATTTGCAAAAGTATTTGATATACCTGTTTATATTTTTAGTGACGGAGAAAAAATAGTAAAGGAATCTATAGAGAACGTTATTGAAGAAGTGTTTGGAGAGTCGTCTGATGATCAAAAAGATAAAACAGTTTTTCTTCCTATGGGAGACAATTTTGAAAGGTATTTAGTTTCGGAGAACTATGACAAAGAATTAGTTCAAGCTCTTGAAGCGGAATTAGGTGAAGGAGTAATTGAAAATTATATTAAAACTAAAAACGGTACTTTTATTAAAAGGAAGCCAACCAAAGATACTTGTTCATGTTGCGGACAAAAAATTTTTTCGGATAGAGTAAGAGATTATCCAGAGAACGATGCTGGTTATAAAAAAGCTTTATTGGATTGTTTAAAAGATAACAAAACAGCGTATTCATTTACTATCGCGGATAATATTATTTTAAAAAACAAAGATACAGGACGTGCTATTCCTAATAAACTACTAGAGCTGTTTGTGATAATAAACAATCATCATGAAATTCTTAAGGAGAAAATATGAAACTTACTAAAAATCAAGTAGATATAGTGAACTTTGAAAAAGGCTCCTTACTGGTTACTGCTGGTCCTGGAAGCGGTAAAACTAGAGTGCTAATTGAAAGGACCGCTCGATTAGTAAGTGAAACACAATCGAGTGTATTGGCATTGACTTTTAGTAACAAAGCAGCCGAAGAAATTCTAGAAAGGTTAGAACTTAGATTGGATGAAGAAGAAATGGAGAATGTAAGCATTGGTACCATTCATTCATTTTGTTTAGATGTAGTGCTTACAAGAGGAAAAATGATAGGCTTACCTACAAATCTAACTGTTATTGAGAATGATAAAGACAAGATTGAAATAATGAAAAAAGTGTTATCTGATGCAGAAATTTCTAAAATGAAAAAATATAATGTTCAAGAACTTCTGTCTGAAATATCTCGTTTTAAACAACACTTATTTAAACAAGGATTAGGGGAAGAGGATATCAGTTTAGAAGAAGATTTTATGACCATCTTTGAGGCTTATAACAATCTTTTAATTGAACATCACTTAATAGATTACGATGATATTTTGTTCTATGCGTATAAATTGTTAACGGAAAAACCTCAAATCGTTAAACTATACTCTCAATTGTATAAGCATGTTTTTGTTGATGAGGCTCAAGACTTAAATTTAAGTCAGTACCTAATAATAAAAGCTTTGTGTTCAAACCATAAAAATTTAATGATGATTGGCGACGAAAATCAATCAATTTATGGTTTTAACGGTTCAGATAGTAAATATATGTCTCATTTTTTTGTAATAGATTTTTCTCCAGAAATCAAAAAATTAAGTGAAAACTTTCGCTCTACAAAAAAAATCATTAATGCAGCTAAAAGTCTTATAAACACCGTGGATGGAGATGTGGTTTACCCTATAGAAGGCGATTTGCAGATACAGAAGTTTGATAATGGTTTTTTTGAAGCGGAATGGATTGCTGATCAAATCATTAATGAAGTATCTGACGGTAATAAATGGATTGAAGAAAAAGTAAGGTTTGATAATATAGCAGTTATTGCAAGAAATCGTTATATTCTAAAACCATTAGAGGAAGCATTGAAGATAAGAAAGATCCCGTACAATTTTAGAATGCCCAATAAACCTATAGAAAGTTTAACGCTTGAAGGTAAAGCATTTGAGAACGGTATCAAACTTCTAGTGAACCCTAAAGATCAAATGACTCAAAGCAAACTAACTCCTTTGTTCATAGAAGGTTTTGATGATAATGAACAAAGGAGTGAAATTACTAAACTGCCTTTTCGTGATTTACCCACCTATAAACTAGAAGTTCTTCAAGAAATTCAATTAGCATGGGAACGAATTATGATGGACATTTCCTCCTTCCCAAATGCTATAAAAAAAATCACTTCCGTTGTTCGGACTATGGAACCAGAAATCAATGATATCGACTTTAACATTTGGAAAGAACAACTAATGAATGACATGGATGTTTGGACAAATCATTGGGATAAATATTGTCGAATGACTTCCGTTGACCAAAGAAATTTAGCACATTTTAAGCATCAAATTTCTTTGGGAAGGACATCAAATTTCAATTCAGAAGGTGTGACACTCTCAACAGTTCACATGACTAAAGGATTAGAATACGATATGGTTTTTATAATGGGTTTATGTGAGGGTGTTTTTCCAGACTATAGAGCAAAAACCCCTCAAGATATGAGTGAAGAATTAAACAATATGTTCGTTGCTATTACTAGAGCAAAAAGAGTTTGCTATCTAACATATCCAGAATCGCGAATGATGCCATGGGGTGATGTGAAAAAACAATCTCGTTCAAGGTTTT
This sequence comes from Exiguobacterium sp. J17977, assembly GCF_018616375.1. Lineage (GTDB taxonomy): Bacteria > Bacillota > Bacilli > Exiguobacteriales > Exiguobacteriaceae > Exiguobacterium > Exiguobacterium mexicanum. The sequence goes on from NZ_JAEQBB010000010.1 coordinate 56,867, forward strand.
TAACGCGAATTCAAAATGCAATATAATAGTTTAACCACTAGATGATATTTTATAATCATCTAGTGGTTTTTAAGTATTTATAAAAAGTAGATCTTGAAATATCTAGAGTTTTTGTAATGTCATCTACCGTCATCTTGGCCTCATACATCATCATGGCTCTGGTCATGACTTGTTCATCGATTGGTTTTCTTCCACCCATTCTCCCCCGGGTCCGGGCAGCTTGAAGTCCAGCGTTCGCGAATCAATTCACGTTCCATCTCTGCCAACCCAGCCATCATGGTGAAGAATAGTCGGCCAGCAGCAGTAGAAGTGTCTACACCGAGTGTGATGATTTGAAGATTGATTCCGCAATCTTTCAAGTCATCAATCAATTCTAGAAGCTTCTTCGTTGTTCTCCCTAACCGATCTAGCTTCTAGACGACTAGCGTATCACCTTCTCGTAAATAATCTAAGCACTTCTCAAATTCTGGTCTCTTGTTAACACTGGATGTCTTCTCTTGAAAGATTTTAGTACAACCGGATTTTTTTAGTTCATCTAGTTGGTAGTCCAAGTTCTGATCAAGGGTTGATACTCGTGCATATCCAATTCTCGTCATGAAGTACCTCCATTTGTTTGTTTACTCATTAAGTATAACGGAAAACGAACATTGATAAAAAGATGGGTTAATGGACAAATTAGATAAAATGAAAAGGGCTATGTAAAGCCCTTTTCATTTCCATGTGAATCAATAAACGAAAGTGTCTTTTTAACGTTCGTTTAAAATACATGATTAATCAGTGTTTTCTTCAAAGACTTTAATTAAAAACGTAATATTCGATCCGGCAAGATTTAGAGCATATTGTGTTAAATAGTCAGGTATATGAATCAAATCCATTCCTTGACCATGAGCAGTGTTTTTATTTCGTATTGTAGCTAGACCTTCAAGTGTTGTCTTTAAAGAATTTAATTGGGTCATATAGTACGAGGGCAAGAGGCCATTATCAAACAATGTCTTAATTAGAGGTGCAGCAGTCTGCTTTTCCATTTTCCATCCTTTAAGTATACAAATTGTTTTCATTGTACTTTCAAAAGATTTAGCAACGGAAGTAATAGCTTCATCATTATTTCCGTTTTTATAATGTTCGTGTGCTTCTAAATACTCGTCTAATGCTCCCTCGAAACGTGGATCATGAAGCAATAACAGCGCAGGTTTAACTGCTTCATGATGCAAAATCATAGAATCAACTTTAATAATTTGATTGTTAATAAACTCTAGACCTATTCCATTTTCTCTAAATCTTCTATTCAATGTTTCTACATAGCAATTTTTAGATGCATCGTTAATTCTAGGATAGTTGTAATAATATGAATTCATCATATCGATGAAAATCAATTCAATCATATCCACTACCCAATCGTCCTCTGTACACTCTACTATGAAATGGAGACATAGAGCGACAGGATCCGCGGGACGAGAGGTACATCCAGGTGCAGAAGTTAATGAATAAATGCCATGTTCTTCGCAGATGGTCGAAACAAATTTTCTGAAATAATCACGAGATTGAGGTGTAGAGCCATTGCTCACTGAATACATTTTTTTAATCAAGTGAAAAACTTGGAGCCTGAATTTTTTAGGAAGACTTTCATATGGATAGATATTTTGGACTTCAGTTTTTTGTTTTTGAGAAAATAACATCATCGTCACCTCTAACTCGTAAAATTAAGGATTTACAATACTTAAGACTTTTTTTCCTTTAAGATTTCTTAATTGCAATTTAGGTGTTGCCTCAACTGAATCGTATTCTATGCCAGCAAAGGTCTTCAAAATTGCCTCGAAAACAATTTGAGCTCCTGCAGGAGGAACTGCCATGCCAATTTGTTTTCGAACCTGTTCTTTACTACCTACAAAATAAAAATCATCCGGGAAAGTCTGAAGACGGGCTCGTTCTCGATTCGTTAGTGCACGGGGTTCTTTCCAGTGATACATATGCGTACCGCCTCCACCGCTACCCGTAACCGTATAAGCTGGACGATTAGGATCTAATCTTTTGTATATAGAACTCAATCGAGCTCCCTTTACATTTAAACGAAGGTGTTCTGGGATGCTTAACGACCAAGCATTTTCGCCAGGTAGAATATGTTCGAGCATTTCTACGACTTTAGGGTTATGTCGAGTTAATTCATTGTTCATTGCATCTTCTGGAATCGGAGGATTCAAGATCGCCTCACTTGCCGTCTTCACATTGTCGAGTGTGTTAAGTGGCGCCGGAACTTTAAATTCGATTCCTTGCTCTGCCAAATCTTTGCGAATCCCAACGATAATGATCCGATGACGAGCTTGTGGAACGCCATAAAGTTCAAATTTATAGAGGTGAGGGGTCAATACATAACCGCATTCTTCAAGCTCAGTCAAAATTTGAATGAACGCTTTACCTTCATTGGCACTTTGAAGACCACCTACGTTCTCAGCGACGAAAAACTTCGGTTGATACTCGTTCAGTACTTTGACCCCATAAGAGTAGAGAGGACCGAATGTCCCGTTCAAGCCTTGTTTCTCGCCAACCTGGCTATAATCGTTACATGGGAACCCGAAAGCGAAGCAATCGATGTCACCCAGGACCGACTTGTCTCCGATTGGAAGTTGTTCGACGGGTCCGTGATGGACGGAATTATCATCAATATCATCACAGATGTTGAAACGGAATGTTTTACAAGCTTGCTCATCGTAGTCGTTCGACCACTCATGTACGATCCGATAATCCTCGTTTGTCTCTGGATGAATCACGCGTGCATTTTTCGCACCAAGAGAAAGGCCACCTGGACCATTAAATAGTTCACCTTTTTTAAATATCATAATAAAACTCCTCACTTTCAATGCTTTCAAAAAACGAAAGTATGTTCTTGCTTACTCATAAGCCTATTCTACATCTCTTTTTAACAAATAGCAGCCCTAAAGCTCAAATTGAAAAAAACTAAAATACAGACAATCGTCAAAGTAAAATCATTCAATGTCGAATGATTTTACTTTGACGGCTTGTTGTAATCTAAATTTAGCAACGGATACCTAAGAGGAGGAGGAGCAGTTGAAAGATAAGCGCCTTAGAAACTTAAGAGAGTTATGTGAAATGTACCTCTGTTCGAGTTTCATCACAGAAGAAATCATAAGTGCATTCAAAGAACATCTGGCACAAAAAGATATCAGAAGGATCTTATCGGAGAAGACAGGACGAGAACTCAATTCAATCTATCGAGACGAGCGTGCCGGGAATGTCTTCAATGCGATCATGTTGATTCGATACTGGAAGGCCGCGCTAGAAATGAAAAAAGAGTTGATCAATGGAACGATGTCTTCTTTTACAAAAAACAGTGATCCATCAAGCATCTCGATTCTAGAAATCGAAGAAATCATTAGGAAGTATGGGGAGACCATCGAATCGATATCTGAGCTCGATGGTGAGATTGAATTTGATGAGGCAGTCGAAAACCATTTTGATGTCATCTATCGAGTCGTCGAATATTATGACAAAAATCCATTGCCGGGGAACCGAATAGTCAAAAAGCAGTTATTGATTGAATTGAATGATCGACCAGACATACGAGAACGAAGAAATAAAATGAGAATCGAAAGGATGAAACAATATGGCTGAACGTAAAGTATGGTTTATCACACGACCGGAGAGAGATCCGCGTTTCCACGCGGAGGCCGTCACTGCATTGAAAGAGGCGACAGAAAATTTCACGAAGAAATGGGAAGGGAACCGAGAACTGCACAAACATTATGAATCAGTCCTTGCAGCACATGGGTTAAAGCGTAACAACGTGAGCAATGACGGATCAGGTGGACGTACGTGGTGCGCGATGTTAAAGACATTCTCGTACTGTTACATCGATAAAGAGGGCTTTGTGAAACCGACGAAGGTCGGGAAGGCACTCGTAGATGGGATTAAAGAATATGAGAATGTGAAGAAGCAAATTCTCACGCTTCAAATTCCAAATGCCTACTTCATGGAAAAAGGATTCCGACCAAAATTCGAAGAAGGATTCCGTATTCGTCCAGCGCGCTTTTTGATTAAACTCGTACAACGTTCAGAGCTTGAGTACCGTCTATCTAAAGAAGAAATTACGTATTTTGTTTTGACTGCACAACAAGATTCACAGGAACAAGAGGTTGTCTCAAAAATCCTATCATTCCGAAATGCGTCCCCAGAACAAAAAGAATCAATGAAGCAAGAGGTAGCGGTTCACTACGATCATCGGGCCCGGAATGACAAGGCCGCTCGCGATTACTATCAGGCCCATTCTGACGTTGCGCATACATTCATGTTGCTATGTGAATATACGGGATTGGTTGAATATCAGAGAGGAATGTCGATTCTGACAACAGAACCGACTTTAGTCGACACGGCGATGGAGAGTATCGCTTATTACGATTCGCGTTACCCGTTCAATACGCGTTACCTGATCTCGGTTGAACGGATGGCCCAGAACAGCGGTCTGGACGTCGACAGCTATAAATCAAATGAGTTCGGAGACATCAAACCGGCCAACAATTCGGTTAAAATGACAAAAAAAATTGAAACTGTCTTGAATAAAATCCCTAACCCTTTGGAATTGACACATGAAGAGCTTCTGTCTCATTTCGAGCCGGTCTTTGGGAAACGCGATGCATTGAAAGCCGTGAATGCCGTACAGGCTGGAAAAGAATCAATGAATCATCTTTCTGAAGATTTTGTAGAGAGATATCTAGGGGACATGACGCATAATGAATTTGAACGAACGACCACTGAAATCTTGAAGGCGATTGGGTTCGAGACAATCTACCAACCTAAGATCCAGGGTAAGCAGACAGAAATCGAAATCTTGATTCGGTCAGGTTCCATCCATGGCATCATCGACACCAAACACTATCCGAATGGGTTTGGACTAACCCAGCAACTCGCGAACTACATGGCATCGGAGTACATTCAAAACTATATGACTTATGACGAAAGTAAGCTTGGGTTCTATGGGTATGTCACCTCTGGAGGTTTCACGGGTGAGAAAAAATTAGAGTCGATCACGTCGCTCGCGGAAAAATTAACAGGTGAAACGATTGAGGGGTTAATGATCACGCGTGAAGTTTTGATTGGTTTCCTAGACTATTGTTTGGAGAATCAAATCCCTCGAGAAGAACGGATCCGTCTATTTATTGAGAATGCTAAAAACAAAGGATTCAATGATTTGAAGCAATTCGTATAAATCAAGACACGAATCCGGTTATATAAGTAAATCGAGTCATGAAGGAAAGAGCATAGTCGCTCTTTCCTTTTATTTTTGAAAAGTCGAGGAGCGACACTTCGTTTCGTGACGCAGACTTCGAACAACCGCCAGGGCGTTAGTCCATCGATTGTTCCACGTGAATAATTGCTTCGAACGGAACATGGATGATCCCGTCCCGCTGATTGGCCAGTTCGACGGTCCGCTCCATGTAATTCGTCCGGTGCACGAACCCCTTGAACCGTTTCATCTCCCGCTTCTCCACATATTTCACCTCCACCATATCCCCACTGAAGATTGCGTCATTCAGCACGTTCTCATAGACCGATAGGACCTGTTCATCGACATCTGGCATCTCGATCTTTTGAATTTCCTTATAGTACTTCGTCAGCAGCACCTTGTGCTCGGGCATGAGGAATGGGATCCATTTCAGCTCACCCCGGTCGCGATACATCGTCATTACAATTTCTCCTCTCCATAAAACGAACATTTGTTCTTATTTTATACCCGTTTTCTCTTTTTTGAACAGCCTTTTTTGTGATCGGTGATCCGTGCGTCCTGTTTCCGTACTCTAGCTCGCTGGTCGTCGGTGCAAGGGACGTCAAAAAAATGACGCACCCTCCGGCCCGTCTTCCTTCGCTTTAGGCTCAAAGCGAGGCTTTTCGCTCGTTGGCTACGGAAGCCTGGCCTCCGTTTGCTCTACGCATTTTTTTGAGGCTCTCCCTGCGGTCGCCCTTGCACCGTCTCCCGACGCTCGCTTCGTTCCCGTCAACAGGACGCACAACGGTGTTCGTTCTGAGGACAGCTTATCCGAAAGGGGACAAATCATCATGGAACTATCCGCCATCATCGAGGTCATTCGTATCAAGCAAGAGGTTCGCGAGGAAATGGTCGCCCTCGAGCACGCCATCATCCACTCACCGGACAGCGCCCGACAAATCGGGTCATCGTTCATCGGGGACGACGACCGTGAAGTGTTCCTCGTCATCATGCTGAATACCAAAAACCGGGTCATCGGCGTCCACCGGGCGCATGTCGGGAGCGTCAACTCGAGCGTCGTCCACCCACGGGAGGTCTTCAAATGCGCCATCTTGAACAACGCCTCGTGCCTCATCGTCTGTCATCAACACCCGAGCGGAGACCCGACCCCGAGCCGGGAGGACATCCTCGTCTCCGAACGGTTACACGAAGCAGGCGACCTCATCGGCATCCCGGTGCTCGACCATCTCATCCTCGGGTCGGACGAGTCGTACGTCAGCATGAAACAGCGAGGGTACATGGGTTGAATGGAATGGAGTGGGGCCGGGGGACCGGTCCCGGTCCGTCCGGTAAGGGCAAGGACGAAAAACGTGCGTTTTTCTTTGACGGGACGGGCGATTCGCGTTGCTCTCGCCTGGATCCATAGAGCGGGATCCGGAAAAGGTCCGTTTTCGCGTGACGAAAACGAGATGGTTCGTGTGTGAAGATTAGACGTGTCCCGTTAGAAGATTGTTTGATGAAATGTCATGAGTGAAAACACAGTTTGTTTATTGAAAATGACCATGTTTTCTAAACAAGCCCTAGGGCTTGTTTGAAACAACACCAGGGCTTACGTGAAATTAGGTGAGATGTTTCTTACGTGGATGCGAGATATCATTAGGCTATCAAATGGAGAGGATGATTCAGATGGATAAATTCCAACTAGACCAACAGACGATGGACGAGATGACGGAGGTATTGCTACGCCGCCTACCGGATCGGTTAAACGTTAAGAACGGGGAATTTAAACTTGTGAGTATGGATATCCTATGTGATGTGAAAGAAGGGGAGTTGTTGACAAGAAGCACAGTTTTCTTCACCACCAACACGCTTCGATCATATGGTCGACCGTAAGAACTTTCTAGATGTATACATGTAGATTTGTATATGTGTATACATGTATACACGTATACGTTTTTGAATGGGAATCATTTCTTCTAGTGTATGGATGAGGACTGAACTGTCTTTTTACGGGGAATCGTTCTATAGAAAACCGGAAGGAGGGAGACGTGATGGACGAGGGGTTGCTTGATGACTATGCGTTCGGGGGATTGGATCCGTTCGTCCGGACCGTGTTCTCGGAACTGATGGAACATCCCGAGTGGATGCGTGTCGTCGACAGGGAACATGGCGTCGAGAAGGTCGTCCGATTCGATGAAGGACAGAACTCGCCCTATTTCCGGGTATTGATTTACCTGGATGCGGAAGAGCGTCCGATCAAGAAAGTGTATCTCTACGGGACATGGGTGGTGGCGAATGGAGACGTCAGTTTCGTCGTCTCAGAGCTGTCCAAGGGTGTATTCGAATATGAAGTGATGCATGTCCATTGGCTCATCAAGTATCGGTTCGAGGATTGGGGAGTCTCTGAGGACGGGGCGTGGCAGAAGGAATGGTGATCCGGGCTCATGCGTGAGCGTCTAACGCCTTAGGGCGAAGTCGCTCATCGCACCGCTGCCCCCCTGACGACCCGATAACAAGAGCTGCTGGCTCATCGCCGCATCTCTATGTTCCTGGATCTTTCTGACGGGAGGCACGGAGCGTAAGGGCAACGTCAAAAGCAAGAGCGTGGGCGTGTCTAACGCCACATCACATGATATTTTTCAAAAGATGAGTTATTCAATGTGGACAATGTAGAAATGCGATTAATAATAAAATATTAGGGAATTACTAAACACTAGTTAAGATTTTAATTTTGTATTTTAAAGGTACCGTGCTATAAACATTTCTCCTTATCACTTATTGTTTATTTCGATTTGATTTTTTTTATTAGCTTTTGTTTCAAGAAAGGAGTGTAGAATGATTATGTCAATTGAAGAACGACTTAATCTAATTGAATTTCGCCAAGAACTATTATTCGTCAATTCAGATTTCAGTAGATTTTTATTTGAAACAGAAATTACCAGAGAGCAACAAAACAAGTTATTCGATTTATTAGATAAGCTATCAAAAAAAATAAGAAGTGGGGAAGAGTTAAACTCAACTGATTATGAAAGAAAAGTAGATCAAATCGTTCCTGGAGCAGGGTATCATTTTGCTGAAAGTTTCGTTCATCTATTACATATAGAAGAGAGATGGACAGAAGTTTTTGAGGGTCTGTACGGGAATTCTCCCAAATTCCATCACTACTTAAATAAGGCTAATTCAAAAGAGTGAATTGAGTTCAACATTATTAGACAATTTAAGAGGTACACCATTCGACCGAATGGTGTTTTTTTTTGGTATCCATTCAGTGAATTGTGATCAATTTGAAATTGATTAAAGAAACAGCTAACTTTAATACAATGGATGTGGTATTATTTAATAAAATCATCATTGTATTAAAAGGGGGTTCATCATGTATACGATTGACGAAGCATTTGAAGTCTTATCGAAGAACAAGCTCACAAGCCACAAGGAGACGGTTCGCAACTGGGTACGAAAAGGCGTGATCAAGGCGGAACCGCTCGAGTCGCGTAAAAAAGGATATCGGATCAGTGAGGAGGCGCTCGAGCAGTTCATCAAAGAACGGATGCCTGACGGGTGGGAGCTGTATCCGGAATCGGTGACAGGTAATTCGTGGGATGTCATCAAAAATGAAGAAGAAGCCCCGTATCACGTCGAAGTCGATGTAGAAGCGATTAAAGAGCGAGCGCGCGAGGAGATGTGGTACGAGCTTCTCGGTAAATTCGTCTTCGAGGACTACTTCGTTCTAAAGAAATCGGAAGTCAAGGCGGCTGTCGAGCATATGCGGTATTCAAAAGAGTTCGAAGCCGAGGTATGGGAACGTTGCTCGAAGCATACATGGGGTTACGCGACACCGCGAGTCCCGTATCTGCTTGATTACTTCATGTTCGAAGGGGAGCGGATTCCTTTCAACAAAGATTTTGCGGGGAGAGATGAACAGATCATCCAAGCATTAATTGAGAAGATTCGGCTCGATATAGTAAGTGGGAGCAGTAGATAAATACGAAAAGATACGCTCTCTTGAATAGATCGTGTCTTTTTTAGGCAGGTTTGATTGTTTTAAATTGGGACTCTCATAAATCACTTATAAGTTGTCTGGTCCTTTATTAAAATTTATGGGATTTCAAAATATGTCCAGACCCAGAACAAGAACACGATGAGACCGAAAAGTGGAAGGACCATATAGAGGGTCATAAACTTGAAGAGCTCTTTGACATCTACACTTGGTAGAGACGGTTGGACAGGAACATCTTTGCTTCCACCTAAAGGCGCTCTGTGGAAGTTTGAGGACAAACCAAAGTAACTATTGATTTGTTGCCAATTCGCCGGTTCGTTCTCTCCAAGGAATCCGTGAGACATCTTTTGGTGGCCATCTTCGTAAGTGGCCGTAAGCGACCATTCATTCCCATCGAATACTATGCGCCCCCCATCGAAATCATCCTCCCATTCTTCGAAATGAAAACTCTCAAACTCTGAGAAGAGTGTGCGAGATGTCTCACGGTCATACCAACCTCCCTTTGCACGTGTTCCCCTTGACCCATGAATGGTATGCTTGGCCATTTCGTTCCCGTAGAACGTGATAGTGGATGATGTCGATACGAAGTCGAAACCTAAATTTCCTATCCTACAAAATGTATGAAGGGAGACACTCAGTGTCGGAGGGAACGGGGCTTCCAATGCATCCAAAGGGAAGGTTGTCCCGTAGGTCAAAACCTCGCACTCTTGCATCTGATACTCTGATTTGAACTCATTTTCGTGATCAAACATTTCGATGAACCTGAAAGGCCCCTTGAATATGGGTTCAGCATCCGTCTGGCTCTTTAAATGGTCTGGTGGAGAAAGAATGTAACAAATCAGCTCTTTCCACCATAAATACCCTTTCAAAACAAATGTTTTATTTATATCGAATTTCTTTAAAAGGCTATCTATAAATTTCATGCGACAGGCTCCCATGTCTTAAAATTGTCGATTTGTATGTTATCAGAGTCTTTTGTTCTTCGACGCAACAAAATTATATGTCAGATGGGCACGATGGGTAGGTAAAATAAGTGGCCAGGTCAGAAATGGACTTCTACTCAGATTTTATTGATATGTGTCGGTTCTACGTTTCTCGTTTATTCCATATTCTATCGTCAATAATTGATTTGTGATATATCATTCGTGAATGAAGAACGATGATGCGACTGAACGCAAAAGACATTCTCAGATTCCAAGAGAATGTCTTTTTTACACAATGTATGTTGTTTTAAAGATGGAAATGCTATTCCCCAACCATTCCGTCATTATCGTTATCACGCATATAGGGATAGAGCCAATGGTCACTCATGATGGGCATCGTGAAGCCGGCGTCTTTCACTTCCTGAATTGTCACTTGACCGTTGCCGTTCGTATCTACGCTCGAGACATCGCCTGTGGCCTCGGGTCCAGATACGGGTTCCAATTCACTTTCTGTGAGGCCGAGCGCTTCGTTCACTTCATCCGGGTTCACGTTGTCGGACGAATCGGTAACGACATTTCCTTTGACATTATAGGTATGCTCTTAGTTTTACGGGATGTGTCGTCGACAACGAACGTGGTGGCGAAAAGGTCATCCGTTTTAATGAAGGACAAAACTCGCCTTATTTCCGGGTATTGATTTATCTGGACGTAGAAGAGATTCTAATTAAGAAAGTTTATCCATATGGATATGGAGTATGACGGAATGGGCGTCAGCTTTGTCGTCTCGGAGCTTTCCAGGGTTGTATTTGAATATGAAGTGATGCATGTTCATTGATTCATGCATCAGCGTCTAGCGTCGGTTGACAAAGTCGCTCATCGCTGTATTTCTATATTTCTGAATCTTTTTGACAGGAGGTATAAGGCTGTAATAAAGATAAATCTTAAATCGACTTTATTCATCATCTTTCTTTATTTTTAATTCTTGGTGGTATTTACCGAATTCATATATTTGTTCCATGATTTTCTCTAGAATTTCAAGAGCTAATCTGACAGTTTTCCTACTAGGTTCCTGTAATTCATGAGCCGATGCGTTTCCCATTTCTCTCACCGAATGCAGAATTTCTGCTTGGCTTGCCAATATAATTGTTTTTTCTACTAAACCGTTAATTTTCCCCTCAAGACTTTTAGATCTTACTAATTCTTCTGACTCTTTTTTAGTAGTTTTGATCCCCTGTTCATCTAAGATATATCCATTTTTAATGTTTAAATCGCGACATACGCCTTCAATGAGCATTCTTAAACCTACTGTTGCTAAAATATAAAATTCTTGGTTGAATGTAGAGACTATTTGTAAATAGAACTTCTTTAATAGTGGGGGTGCATTAGTAAACGGCTTAGCTTCGTGTGGTTTAGCTAAGTATGTATTTTCATGAATGGGTTCTTCAGGATATACTTCTCTCTGAATGATTGGTTGAATTTCGCCGAAGTGGTTACGTTCCATCATTGTCTCATCTTCATATTCAGATACAAAAGCAACAGTGTCACAACCTAAACACTGAGTAATGTAGTGAGAATAAGTCCATGAAAAATCGTCTAGTGGAAACACGCTCTGTTCTGTGAACGATTTAATAATTCCATGATTAGTTTTCCTTTTACAAGTACGACAATATACTTTTTCTTCAATTTGACTTGTACTCAAATTTATTACCCTCCTAATATTGCTCGCAGGAATGAAACAGCAAGGACTTCCAGTTTATTGTCTGTCAGAACGAATGGCTCAGTTATCTGATCAGGCTTAATTTTTTCAAAAGTATTCACGATAAATTCTCTTTGATTATACATTTATAGGAGACTGAAATTAAGTAATCACCTCTTTTGAGGTGTATCTTTTGCTATGGGTGATAGACGTTATTGTGTTTATGTACAGACTGTATGAATAAACAAGCAACAAGGTCATCATTACTGTAAAAAACCTTAGATTTCAAAAAAATAATTAGTACTTTCAGTAATGAGTTGCTTAAGGACACCATTTTTTGTGACCACCAATTTTCTGCACTCTATGCACTGGCTTTGTTTTATTAATCCTGTATGACCCGCAGGATTTCTATAAAGTCTGGTGATAAATGCTATTTTATTATTTAACTCTTTAAAATCCGCAACATCTGCGATATTTAGAAATGATTTATAATCTAATTCAATCTCTAGTTTTGATGAATCATCCAATATTTTCCTTATAATATAAACATGTTCCCCTAAAGTAAGTTTAGCGTTCGGACGGGATATTATATTAGCCAATTTTGAAGCGTAGTCATCTTTTTTTAAACGTTTGTTTTGAGATATGTAATATTTCTTGAAAGGCCCAACAAATTTTTCGTTCAATTCGTTTTCGACGGCTTTACAGTAATTTATTGTTGGAGAAGCGTAATCCAGCTGATCATCAAACATATATATAAAATCACTCAAAACTTCCGCAGTCATAATAAATTTCCTACTCTTTTCTTCAAGTTTGCCCCAAACTAATTCGCCTAACTCCTCTTCCATGTATTCGTTCACGATTGAAGACAACCTTTCATAAACCGAGGAATTCTTAACTGTAGATACAGCCAATTTTGTATACATATCTAGAGCATGTTGTTCTAATTGTTCTAAATTTTTTTCTCGTTTTTTAGGGTGTAATTGATTAGACTCTCCAGAACCAAATAAAAAATTCAGAAATTGGAGTGGGTTTTTTTTAGAAAATAGAGAGACACTTTTAGAGTCATCGTCCATCATCCCGAAATAATCCGGCCTTGGTAATTTATTGTTTAAAAATAATGGTTCAATATCATGTCGAAGAGCTTTTAATTCATTTTCATTTAATCGATTTATTATATTCATTGTATTTCCTCGTTTCATTATATGTAAAAAGGCGCTATATATATTCAAATCTAAAGTTTTTATTCCAATATTACCATAGTGTAAAGCTTATAAATAATGAGCATGGGACTTTTAAAAGCCCCATACTTAAAAACTAAATTAAGCGTTCAATATTCAACAATGCAGTTCTAGAAAGAGATTTCTTTTCATTATCGAGCAACACATTATGCCAACTATCTTCAAGATGTTTGAGGGTTGGTTTTTCGACCTTATTGTTTTTCTCTAAATCATGTAATGGATGCACGGTTCTTTCAGGATCGAAGTGACCGCTAATCAATGGCTGATTTGGTAATGCAATCGTGTAAACGACAAGCGCGTCGTCATTGAAGTCGTGATTGTTTGCGACACCGAATGACTGGAATCCGAAACCTTTATCGTGAATATACATGAGTGGCTCATCGACACGATCCATCTTCAGGTTCGTCTCGCGGGTCGCTTTTGCGTTCAAATAGGGCTCCACCTCCTCTGGGAACACACTTTGTACGGCATGCACTCGTTCATAGAGACTGAGGTCAGCGTCTTTCCATCCCATACGCTGATTCAGTTGCTCGAAGTATTCTAGTGGAGTCTGTTCCTTCTCGTGCTCTAAAGTGTGCACCTTTTCTAAATGTGATTCGATATGGTCGAGGAAAGTCGCGGAAGTCTGATGGACCTCCTGCAACAGCTGTTCCTTGTCTAGGAGTTCCTTGTCTTTCGTCCAACCGGCCAAATAGGAGAGCGAGAAGTCGACCGTCGGGAACCCGAGCTGATGGGAGACGACGTAGGCGACCATCTCGGCCTGGAACTCCTTCTCGGGTGCCGTGAGCGGTTGTTCTCGTTCCAAATTCCGCTCCTGATTGTGCAGCTCCGCATGGGCGAGCTCGTGAATCAGGACACTGATATCCTCAATCGGTGTGTTTCGAGGGTTCAAAGCGATCGCATGTAGCTCCGGGTAGTAACAGCCTTTCGCCGTCCCGATTTCGTCGAGCGGTTCCTCCAATAGCGTCACATTACGGGCATCCGCGAGCGTCGTCAAAGCGTCACGGATGTCTTGTTCGTTCTCGAGCCCGGCGTCGCGGTGATACCGTTTGAAGATGTCCGAGACCTCGATTCCTTTCTCGCGCGCGTCGGTCTGCGTGTACTCGAACACGTGACCGATCTTGAAGTACGTCATCTTGCGTGACGGGATTCGTCCTTGTCTCACACCGTCTTTGATCGGCTTCGGTGCCTTGCTGAGCGGTACCCATTCGTCTTTGTGCAAGGCATACGTCACTGGGCTTGGGACGAATACTTTGATGCCACGCTCACCTTTTTGAACCTGTGCGCCCTGTTTCTCCCAGAACGGATAAGAGCCGACCGCGACCGCGCCGGGGAACTGGGACTCGATTAAGACCGCGTTCCGCATCGAGTATTGATGGAACTTGCCGAGGAACTGTAGGTGTTCCCGGATCTTCTCTGGACTCTCGAAGTAGCTGTCGATCTGTTTTCCCATTTGTTCCGTCAAGGCCTCGAGCTCGGCCTTCCGTTCTTCGTTCGTCTTCATCTTGGCCATCGTGTCAGACTCCTTCCTTCAACAAGTCGGTGACAGATTCATCACTATCCGCAAAATCGTTCAGTTCACGCTCGAGGTGTAGCGACGTTTCCGGGATGTCGAGTAACAGCCGTGTCCGCTCGAAATTGACGGGAAGCAAGACAATCTCGTCTTGCGCGATGGCGGTCAAAAGTTGGTGCTCGGAAACGGACACCGGGATGTCGTACCGTTTTCCATAAATAAGCACCGAGACAATTTTCTGTTGAAGCGTCAACAGTTGTCCCATCGTAAAGGGACGGTCAAGTGGTCGCATAAGGTTCATCCTCTCTCAAAAGTTAGTGTGTCCTTCTTCTGTTTTTGGTGCTCGATGCGTTCCTGGACGACACGTTCCGCCGTCGCAAGGAACGTCGGCTTGAACTGGTCCGTCGTCATGATGTCCTCGATGCCCTCGGTCTGCATGAGTGCCTGCAGAAGCTCGGTCAAGATTTGTCCGTGACGGTCAGAGCGGTTCGCGGCGAGCCGAATCCGCTCGAGTTCCGTCGACACCTGCTTGTTCATTAACTCCTCTATACGATGAGAGACCTGCGTGCTGATCGAGCGGGTAAGGAACTGCATGTCCCACTTCTCGTCGGCCAATTGTCTATGCTCGTCTGCGATATGGTCGATGACCTGACCGAGGTGACCGAAGCGTTTGTCGTCGGCGAATTCTTCTAAATACGCGACCGTCTCCGGCTTCAATCGAAGGCGGATCTGTCTCAACTCTTCCATCGTCCTCCCTCACTTTCCATATTCGATGTCCCGTTCCAGTTGTTCGAAAGCACGTTGATTCTTTAAATGTTCGAACTCGTCGTTCATATGCCGCTCGATCCGGTAGAGTGATTCGTTGAATATCTTTTGATGTTTGAATGCACGTCTGACCGGATGTTTTGGAGCTCCATTTTTCTCAACTATCGTTTGTTCTTTTGACAAGTCGCGCATCTCGGAGAGGATGGCATTCCCCATCCGGGTGTAGAGGTCCTGTCGCTTCGTCGTCCGGTAACGCTCGGCCTTCTCCGTGTCGCCGTAGCTACTACGATGGAACGACACCTCCTGTTCAAGCCGCTTGTTGAAGGCTTGAAACTCTGATCTGAAGTGAATGTCGATATAGCGATCGGTCAGACGATCGAGCGATTCTCGGAGCGGCTGCATGCCGTTCATGTTGTAGCGCCACTGTCGTTTGTCTTCCGGCAACCGTTCATAGATGTCCTTGAACTGACGGACGAGGTCGGGATGCAGGACACGGTTCGGGAGCGATTGAATCTTCTTATTCCGTTTATGGGCGACTAGTTCGTCGCGGATGAAGGCGTTCAATTTCTCCTGTTCTTTCGTCCGGGCGGCGAGTGAATGGATGACCTGCGATTTCATCAACTCGATCGATTTCGGTTTTCGTTTGCCTCGCTCGCGCATGTGGCTCGTTTCGACGATGGCGATATGCACGTGGATATTGTCGGTGTTGTAATGCACGGCACCGGTCCAGTAGGCATGGACTATCTTCTCTTTTTGTAGCATCGCCTCGACCGCGTTTCGTGTCGCCTGAATCAATCGTTTCTCGTCGACGAGGTCGTCGTGGAGCACACCGGTTTCGCGTAGCCAGGCATTATCGAACGAGATGACGTCCTGCCAAAGGATGCTCCCGTTCTCTTGCGCATGCTTGAAGATGTCGCGAACGGCGCGACGCTTTTGGTCGTTCAACCGGTCGTCCTCACGTGTGAACAGACCGCTCGACTTCGTCTCGTCCTCCATATAGTCATGATACGTTTCGAACTGTTCGCGGCTGTCTTGCGCGTCCGGGCGGTTGATGTAGTCGAGATATGTCGTGTAGCGACGCGACTTCTTTTTTGTGCCTGGCACCTTGAACTTCGACTTGATGACGACACCCGGAGTCTCACGCATCCTGCATCACCTCGTTCAATAACCGGGTCACCTCGGCGAGCTCGTCCGCGCTTCGTTTTAAGTGGAGCGTGTTCGCCTCGAGCTGTCGTTCGAGTCGTTCGACCTGCGTCGATTGGATGCCGTTCGCGCACCAGGAGGCGAGCAGTTCTTTCAAATATTGTTGCCGGGAGCGGTTGTGTTCC